>NZ_CP178360.1:9600000-12226413 GCF_047215865.1 Streptomyces sp. Inha503
GCGGCCGGGGCCGTCGCTGCCTCGGCCGCGGAGAACCCGGTGTGACGTTCAAGCGCGGCGGACGTGATGGATTTCCTAATTCGACTGCCCACGCCCGGGGTTGGCGCACCGCCAGAACGGGGCTCCCGAACGGGTTTGCCCGAGGCGCTTCCAAAGGCCCGCCCTGTGGAGGGCCGAGGTCAACACGGGGTTCGGGCCACTGGCAGATGACTCTGACAGGTGCTCGACCACCACCGGCGGCGCCCGTCTCCATGATCGGATCCGGATTACAGTTTTCCGTTTTTCCTTTCCTCATCGAACGGTTGATCAGTAATCTCGCCTCAGCAGCGGGTTGCCGTGCCGCTCTTCGTCGTGCTCCACTTCCCCGAGGACGCGGACGACCCGAGGGCGGCCCCGGAAGCCGGAAGAGGGCGAAGGAAGTGCAGGACGTGGACTGGCGGCCGGAGGGCATCGACGCCACAGGCGAGGACGCGGCAGGTTACAGGGACCCAGCCCATGGCGGCTGCCCCGGGGAGCGCACGATATGACTTCCGAATCGGGCGGGCCGAGATGTGACCGCGGCGCCGGGGACGCCGCCGGACACTCCGCCCCCGGGGAGAACGATCCGCTGAGGCGATTCGCGGGCATCTGGTGCCGGGCCGTCCACCCGCTGGCCGCCACCAAGATGACCCCCGAGGAGTTCGAGGGCTATCTGCTGCCGCTGGCCCACCGGTTGAGCGCCGCCCTGCGCTCCTCCCCCTTCGACACCGAGGCCGCGTACGAGGTCGGGGCCGCGCTGGTGGACGCCCAGTGCACCGAGCCCGACGCGCTGCCCGCCATCCTGGGCGTCATCGACACACATCTGGTGTCCTGCTCGTCGCCCGGAGTGACCTTCTCCCAGCCGTCCGGTGAACCGTTCCCCGGGCCGTCCGGTGAACCGTTCCCGGACCCGTCCGACGAGCCCTCCCACGAGCCCTTGGCCGACGAGGAGGCGCGGGCCCGCTGTGTGCGGCTCCAGCACGCCCTCGCCGCCGGGTTCGTCCGCGAGCTGCGCGAGCGCGAGCGCGATGAGCAGGAGGCCATCTCGCGGGCCGCGATGGTCGCCCGGACCGAGGCCGAGAAGGCGCTGCACGCCAGCGAGGCCAAGTTCCAGGCCGTCTTCGAGGGCGCGGTCATCGGCGTGGGCATCGCCGGACTCGACGGCGAGGTGCTCGTCGTCAACGACGCCATGGCCCGGATGTTCGGCGGGATGGACTTCTTCCGTCCCGGCCGCAAGGTCACCGAGTTCGTCCATCCCGACGACGTCCCCGGCGCCCATGAGCTCTACCGTGAGCTGGTCAACGGGGAGCGGGACCACTTCCGCATCGAGAAGCCGCACTACCGCGACGACGGCAGCGAGCTGTGGACCAATCTGACGGTCACCCTGCTGCGCGACTCCAGCGGCGCCCCGCAGTACCAGCTAGCCCTCGCCGAGGACATCACCGAGCACCGGCTGCTCCGGGAGCGGCTGCGCTACGAGGCCACCCACGACGAGCTGACCGGACTGCCCAACCGCACCCTGTTCCTGGAACGGCTGGACCAGGTGCTGGCCGCCGACGCCGACGCCGAGCGGTTCGGCGTGTGCTACCTGGACCTGGACGGCTTCAAGGCCGTCAACGACAGCCTCGGGCACGCCGTCGGCGACCGGATGCTCAAGACCGTGGCCGAACGCCTCCAGCGCTGTGTGAGGGCTCCCGCCGAGCTGCTCGCCCGGGTCGGCGGCGATGAGTTCCTCGCCCTGGTCACCGGCCCCGCGGCGCAGACCGACGGCGCCGGGCTGGCCCGCCGGATGCTGGCCGCGCTCGCCGAACCCGTCCGGATCGAGGGCCGTGAGCTGCGGGTACGGGCCAGTATCGGCGTGGTCGACGGCCGGGCCGGGGAGATCGGCCGGGCCGAGGTGCTGCGCAGCGCCGACATCACCATGTACCGGGCCAAGGCCGCGGGCGGCAACCGGTTCGAGATCGCCGACGCCGACTCCAACGCCCGGGTGATCGCCCGCCACAGCCTCACCAACGGGCTGCCCTCCGCCCTGGAGAAGGGCGAGTTCTTCATCGAGTACCAGCCGCTGGTACGGCTCACCGACGGCACCGTGCGCGGCGCCGAGGCGCTCGTACGCTGGCTGCACCCGCTGCACGGAGTGCTCGGCCCCGACCAGTTCATCCCGCTCGCCGAGGACACCGGGCTGATCGTCCCGCTCGGCCGCTGGGTCCTGGAGCAGGCCGCCCGGCAGGCGCGCGAGTGGCGCGACGCCGCCGAGGACGACGAGTCGCTGCGCGTCAACGTCAACCTCTCGCCGTGCCAGCTGAGCCATCCCACGCTGGTCTCCGACACGGTGGCGGTCCTGGAGAACGCGGGGCTGTGCCCCAGCGCGCTGTGCCTGGAGGTCACCGAGAACGACCTCATCGGCGCCGACGAGACCGCCCTGCGGCCGCTGCGGCAACTCGCCGACCTCGGCGTGGACATCGCCCTGGACGACTTCGGCACCGGCTACTCCAACCTGTCGTATCTGCGCCGGCTCCCGGTCTCCCAGCTCAAGCTGGACCGTTCCTTCACCCGGGGCATGCAGCGGGCACCCGCCGATCCGGTCGACGTCAAGATCGTCGAGGGGATCGTCTCGCTCGCGCACACGCTGGACCTCGCGGTGACGGTCGAGGGCGTGGAGACGGCCGTACAGGCCGAGCATCTGCGGGGGCTGGGCTGTGACACCGCGCAGGGGTGGTACTACGCGCGGCCGGGCCCGCCCGAGCGGCTGCACACTCTGGCGCTGGCCGACGCGAGCTGAGAGCGCGGCAACGCGGTACTCACGCTGAGGGCGCAAGGAAGTGGTGTTCACCCCCTCGTGCCCATCCGGCGGCGCGCCGCGCTCAACTCGCCATGCTCAGCTCGCCGCGCCCAACTCGCCGCGCTCAGCGCGCCGTGTCGTCCAGCAGGCGTGAGCGGATCAGGAAGCGCACGCCCTCCGGCGCCTCCAGGGAGAAGCCGCTGCCGCGGCCCGGCACCACGTCCACCGTGAGATGCGTATGGGCCCACAGCTCGAACTGCGAGGCCGACATCCAGAAGCCCACCGGCTCCTCGACCCCGTCCACCTCCAGCTCCCCGAGCAGCACATCCGATCCACCCGTACGGAACTCGCCGAGCGGATAGCACATCGGCGCGCTGCCGTCACAGCAGCCGCCCGACTGGTGGAACATCAGCGGCCCGTGATCCGCCCGCAGCTTGCGGATCAGCTCGGCCGCGGCCGGTGTCAGCGCGATACGGTCCATGGGCGATCCCTCTCCGTCATGCTGGTCATGCTCACCGAGCGGTCAGAGGTCCGGCCCAGCGAACCCCCCGCCACGTTGCGAGAACGTTGCCCTCACCATGTCACCGGCAGCTCGCGCAGCCCATAGGTGTTCTTGTCCGTACGGACGTGGATTTCGTCGAACGGAACGGCCGGCCGCAGGGCGGGGAACCGGTCGAAGAGCCTGGCGTACGAGCAGCGCATCAGCGAGCGGGCGAGCTGCTGCCCGAGGCACTGGTGAATGCCGTAGCCGAACGCGGCATGGTGGGCCGCCGGACGGGCGACGTCCAGGGTGTCGGGCGCCGCGAAGTGCTCCGGATCGCGGTTGACCGCGGGCAGCGCGAGGGTGACCGAGTCCCCGGCCCTGATCAGGTCGTCGCCGACCTGGACATCCTCCAGGGCGGTGCGGATGGGCCCGAAGTGGGTGACGGTGACATACCGCAGCAACTCCTCCACGGCGGAGTCCATCACGGCCGGGTCGGCCCGCAGCGCGGCCAGCTGCTCGGGGTTCCGCATCAGCGCGAGGGCGCCGAGGGCGAGGGTGTTGCCGGTCGACTCGAAGCCGGCGGTGAGGATGACCATGCCGATCGTCGCGGCCTCGTCCTCCGGCAGATCGGGCTCGGTGGCCAGATGCCCCAGAAGATCCTCCGCCGTCCCCGTCTTCTTCTGCCCGATCAGCTCACGGAACCGCTCATGGATCGCCTGCGTGGCGCGGGTGATCTCCTGGGCGCCGGAGTCGAGTTCGAACAGCGCCGCCGATTCCTTCCGGAACCGCTCACGGGCCTCGTCCGGCACGCCCAGCAACTCCGTGAGGAGATCGAGTGACATCGGCATGGCGAAGTCGGCCACGAGGTCGGCCGGTGGCCCCTGCCGCTCCATCGCCGCCAGCCGCCCATCGGCCAGCTGCTCGATCCTCGGGACCAGCCGGTCCATGCGGCGCACGGTGAAGTGGCGGGTGAGCAGTCGGCGGTAGCGCGTGTGCTCGGGCGGGTCCATGCGATGGAAGACACCGGGCGGCACCGCACGCCGCGACTGCTCGGCCTCGGCGGAAATCGCCACCGGCATACGGGCCAGGTCGGCCCGGTTGCTGAATCGGCTGTCGCCGAGCACCAGCCGAGCGGCCGAATATCCGGTGACCAGCCATCCCAGATGGCCGTCGGAATAGCGCATACGGCTCAGCGGGCCCTGTTCGCTGAGTTGCAGGAGTTCGGTGGGCAGTTCGAACGGACACCGACGCGTGGTGGGCACACCGGTGGGAATCGGAAGAGCGTCCGTCATCGTATCTTCCTCTATGTCCGGATCACGAGTCTTCGTGACCTTGTTCGCGGGAAGGGAAATTTCTGAGTGGCAGGATGGTGCCATTCGGGACCCCAGGCCTGCCCATGAGTCTTGTAGCGATATAGCGGCGGGGTTAGACTCCCGATGCAAAATGACATGAGTATTTCAAAAGTAATTCGGTGCTGCTGCCCGGGAAGTGACCCGATATTAAGCAATGGGTGGTGCTCGTGCAAGACGGGGGAATGAATGGGTCTCGCCATCCTCGAGGGTTTAGCAATCCTCAGGGGGCTCGCTACCCGCTATCCGCTGCCCAGCGGGAGATCTGGGTGGCGCAGCGCATCAATCCGGATGGTCTGCAATTCCAGGTAGGCCAGTATGTCGAGATCCATGGGCCTCTCAACCCCGCCCTTTTCGAATCGGCCCTGCGCCGAGCCGTCACCGAGGCCGACACCCTGCACGCGCGCTTCCCGGACATCGACGGCGACATCGGCGGAGACATCGATGGCGGCATCGACGGCGTGCCCCATCAGGTGCTCGGCCCGCCCGGCGACTGGGCACTGCGGACCCTCGACCTGAGCCACGGCCCCGATCCCCGGGCCGCCGCCGAACGGTGGATGCGCGAGGAACTCAGGACGCCGATGGACCTGGCGCACGGTCCGTTGTTCTCCTTCGCCCTCATCAAGACGGCGGCGGATCGGTTCGTCTGGTACCAGGGGTATCACCACATCGTGACCGACGGAGCGGGCAGCACGCTCTTCGCCCGCCGGGTCGCCGAACTCTACACGGCATTTCACAAAGGCGAACCCGCCGGTGAGTCCCCATTCTCTTCACTGGCCGCACTGCTCGACCAGGAAGCCGAGTACCGGAAATCCGAGGAATTCGAGCGTGACCGCCGGTACTGGCTGGAGCGTTTTGCCTCCCCGCCCCAGGCCGCGCGTCTCACCACCGAGCCCGGCACCGAACCCAGCGATTTCCTGCGCCATACCACCCTGATCGGGGCTGATGAGGCCGACCGCCTCAGAGAAGCGGCGCGCGCCGCCCGGACCCACTGGTCGGTGGTGTTGACCGCTGTTGTCGCGGTCTATCTGCACCGCTTGACCGGGGCGGCGGACATCGCACTCGGCTTCGCCGTTTCGGCGCGTAAGGACCCGATTTCCCGCCGTACTCCCGGAACGCTGGCCAACATACTTCCGCTCCGCGTGGAATTGAGCGCCGCGACGACCTGGACCGATGTCCTGCGACGCCTTTCCCGGGAAGTCCGTATGGCCTTGTCGCACCAGCGCTACCGTGGCGAGGATCTGGCCCGCGACCTCCATCTCACCGGGGGCGTTCCGGCCCTCGTGGGGCCCGAGGTCAACGTCATGTCGTTCGACTGGGACCTGGAGTTCGGCGAGTGCCGGGCCACCCACCACAACCTGGCCAACGGCCCGATCCCCGATGTGTCGGTCATGGCCTACGAACAGCCCGACGGCGGAATCCGCATCGACCTGAACGGCAACGCCGACCTCTACAGCTCCCAGGATCTGGCCGACCACCAGCGGCGCCTCTTCGCCTTGCTGGAGGCGGCGGTGGTGGATGCGGGGCGGTGTGTGGGTGGCGTGGAGTTGGTGTCGGCGGCGGAGCGTGGGGCGCTGCTGGGTTGGGGGAGCGGTGCTCCGGGGGCGGCGCCGGGGGTGTTGGGCGAGCGGGTGGTGCGGTCCGGCGGTGCTGCGGTTGCGGTGAAGTGCGGTGAAGTTGCCTTGGCCTACGAGGAGTTGGGGTCGCGGTCGGATCGGTTGGCGCGGTTTTTGGTGGGGTGTGGGGTGGGGCCGGAGCGGTTGGTGGCGGTGGCGGTGCCGCGTTCGGTGGACTTGGTGGTGGTGTTGCTGGCGGTGTTGAAGGCCGGTGGCGCGTACGTACCGGTGGACCCCGGGTATCCCGCGGAGCGGGTGCGGTTCATGGTGGCGGATGCCGGGCCGGTCTTGGTGGTGACGACGGGTGATGTGGCGGGTCGGCTGCCGTCGTTGGACGTTCCGGTGGTGGCGCTGGACGATCCGGAGACGGCGCGGGAGGTGGATGAGCTTCCGGGCGCGGCGCTGACGGACGCGGATCGTCTGGCGCCGCTGCGTCCATCGCATCCGGCGTATGTGATGTACACCTCCGGTTCGACCGGCACCCCCAAAGGCGTCGTGGTGTCCCATCAGAGCCTGGTCAACACCATCGCGTGGGCCGTCGAAACCCTGGGGACGCGAGCCCTCTCCCACGTGATGATGTCCACCTCGGCGAGTTTCGACGTGTCCGCCTTCGAGCTGTTCGCGCCGCTCGCGTGCGGTGGACGGGTGGAGATCGTGGACGACGCCGTGGCCCTGGTGGAGCGGTTGCCCCACCGGCCGGAAGCGAGCCTGGTGAGCGGCGTCCCCTCGGCCCTGGCCCAGGTCGCGAAGGCCATCGGGCCACGGGACTTCCCGGGCGTCGTGGTCTGCGCCGGGGAGGCGCTGTCGGGCCCGGGGGCCCGCACCATCGGTGACGCCCTGCCCGGCTGCCGGGTGCTCAACGCCTACGGCCCGACGGAAGCCACGGTCTACGCGACGGCGGGGTGGTATGAGGGCGAGGCCGACGGTGCCGCACCGATTGGTGGGCCGATTGCCGGTATGCGGGTGTATGTGGTGGATGGTGGGTTGGGTTTGGTGCCGGTGGGTGTGGTGGGTGAGTTGTATGTGGCGGGTGTGGGGTTGGCTCGGGGTTATGTGGGGCGTGCGGGGTTGACGGCGGAGCGGTTTGTGGCGGATCCGTTTGGTGGGGTGGGGGAGCGGATGTACCGCACTGGGGACCTGGTGCGGTGGGATGCGTGGGGTCGGTTGGTGTTCGTGGGGCGTGTGGATGATCAGGTGAAGGTGCGGGGTTTTCGGATTGAGTTGGGTGAGGTGGAGGGTGCGGTGGGTGCGCATCCTTTGGTGGGTCAGGTGGCGGTGGTGGTGCGGGAGGACCGTCCGGGGGATCGGCGGTTGGTGGCGTACGTGGTCCCTGCCGGGGCCGGGTGCGATGTGGCCGTGGTGCGGGAGTTTGTGCGGGGGCGGTTGCCGGAGTTCATGGTGCCGGGTGCGTGGGTGGTGTTGGACCGGCTGCCGGTGACGGCGAACGGCAAGCTGGACCGGCGGGCCCTGCCGGTGCCGGAGGTCCGTGGAGCTGGTTCGGGTCGTGAGCCACGTACGGCCGTGGAGCGGACGCTGTGCCGTCTGTACGCCGAGGTGCTGGGCCTGGAGCGGGCGGGGGCCGAGGACGGCTTCTACGACCTCGGCGGGGACAGCATCTCCACCATCCAGCTGGTCAGCCGGGCCAGAGCGGCTGGGCTGGTCATCACTCCGGCCGATGTGTTCGCCCACAAGACGGTGGCCCGGCTGGCGCACACGGCGACGCCCACGACCGGTTCGGCCCGTGACCAGGCGGCCGATGTCCCGATCGGACGGGTGACACCGACCCCCATCATGGAGTGGCTTCGTGAGCGGGGCGGCCCGGTCGACGGGTTCTGCCAGGCGATGCTGATGACCACACCCACCGGAGCCGGTACCCCGCAACTCGCGGACGTTCTACAGGCCCTGACCGACCACCACGACGCGCTGCGGCTGCGGTTGGCGGACCGGCCCGACGGGGCATGGTCGCCCGAGGTGACCGTGGCGGGAACCGTACGGGCCGCGCAGCGGGTGCGCCGTATCGAGACCACGGACGACCGCCCCCCGGAAAGCCTGCTGGCCGAGCAGTTCACCGCCGCCCGTGGCCGCCTCGACCCGAGGGCCGGGGTGATGTGGCAGGCGGTGCACTTCGACACCGGGCCGTGGCATCCGGGGCGGCTCCTGCTGGTCATCCACCACCTGGCGGTCGACGGTGTCTCCTGGCGCGTCCTGCTGCCGGACCTGGCGGCCGCCTGGGCGGCGGTGGCGGCGGAACGGCCCGTGGAGTGGCAACCAGTCGGCACGTCGTTCCGCCGCTGGGCCGCACTGCTGGCCGCCGAGGCGAATACGGAGGCTCGGGAGGGGGAGCTGCGCCACTGGGAGGAGGCCCTGGCCGATGTACGGCCCGTGGTGGCGGAGCGGACCAGCGGCGGCCGTGACACCTTCGGGACCGCCGGAAACATGGCGTTGCCCATGCCCGCCGAGGACACCGAGCCGTTGCTGACCCGAGTGCCCCGGGTGTTCCACGCCGGTGTGCACGACGTACTGCTCGCCGCGTTCGCCGTGGCCCTCGACACGTGGCGGGAGCGCCACGGCCGGGGCGCCGCCGGCGGGCCCGTGGTGGTGGACGTGGAAGGACACGGCCGCTCACACCCACTGGCCGAGGAGGTGGACCTCTCGCGCACCGTCGGATGGTTCACCGCCCTCTATCCCGTCCGGCTGGAACCGGGCCGAGTGGACCAGGAGGAGGTCCGGCGTGGCGGCCCCGCGCTCGGCCGTGCGGTCAAGCGCGTCAAGGAGCAGCTGCGGGCCCTCCCCGGCCAGGGACTCGGCTACGGCCTGCTGCGCTACCTCAACCCCCGCACCCGGCCCCGCCTCGCCGCGCTCCCCACGCCCGACACCCGGTTCAACTACCTCGGCCGCATCGCCGCACCGCGCGGCGCGGCGCCGTGGACACCCGCCGGGGACGGTACGAGCGGGCCGCTCATGGCGGGCGCGGACGCCGACGCGCCGCTGCCCTACGCCCTGGAGCTGAACGCCGTCACGTACGACGGTTCCGACGGCCCGCACCTCATGGCGCACTGGTCGTGGGCCCGTGGGCCGCTCACCGAGGAGGAGGTGAGCGACCTCGCGCAGGCCTGGTTCACCGTGCTGAAGGCCATCACGGCGCATGCCGAACGCCCGGACGCGGGCGGCCACACACCCTCCGACCTCCCCCTGGTGAACCTCAACCAGGACCAGATCGACCGACTCGAGGCAGCGTGGAGGAAGAAGCGATGACACAGTCAGGACTGCTCGACGTCTTGCCGCTGTCGCCCTTGCAGGAAGGGCTGCTCTTCCACGCCGTGCATACCGGAAGCGGTAGCGACGGGTACACCGTCCAGATCGTGCTCCGGCTGGACGGGCATCTGCGCCCGGCCGCACTCCGGGCGGCGGCCGAAACGCTCCTGGACCGCCACCAGAACCTCCGCGCCGCCTTTCTGCACGAAGGGATGGACCAGCCCGTCCAGGTCATCCCCCGCGAGATCGAGCTGCCGTGGGAGGAGATCGACCTCACCGCAACCGCCGAAGCCGAAGCCGAAGTTGAAGCTGAAGGTGAGGTCGAAGCCCAAGCCGAAGCCGAGCGCCACGCCGCATGCGAGCGTGTCCTGGACGACGAGCGAAACCATCGGTTCGACCCCACCGACCCCCCGTTGCTCCGCTTCGCCCTGATCCGTATCGGGGTCGACCGCCACGTCCTCGCGCTCACCAACCACCACATCCTGCTCGACGGCTGGTCCTATCCCGTCCTGCTCCAGGAACTGTTCGAGCTCTACGCCCGCGAAGGCGACGACAGCCACCTGCCGCCGGTGACCCCCTACCGGGACTACCTCGCCTGGCTCGCGGCGCGGGACCGCGCGGCCGCCGAGGAAGGGTGGCGGCAGGCTCTGGCCGGGGTCGAGGAACCCACGCTGCTGGCCCCGGCCACCAACCCGGCACGCCCGGCCCGGCGGGACCGGGCCGCACTGGAACTCCCCGGTGACCTCACCGCGCGGCTTGAAGGCTGGGCACGCGACCACGGGCTGACCCTCGGCACCGTCATACAGGGCGCCTGGGCCATCATGCTGCACCGCCTGACCGGCCGTGCCGACGTCGTCTTCGGCATCACCACGGCCGGGAGGCCACCGGAGCTCCCGGGCGTCGAGAGCATGGTCGGACTGTTCATCAACACCGTGCCGGTGCGGATCACACTCGACCAGGACGAGAGCCTGGCCGCGCTGCTCGCCCGGGTGCAGAAGGAGCACATCCGTCTCCTGGAACGCCAGTACACCGGCCTCACCGAGGTATGCCAACTGGCCGGACATCCGCGGCTCTTCGACTCGCTCGTCGTGGTGGAGAACTACCCCATGGACCCGGACGCCGTCTGCCCACCGGAAACCGGCCTCCGGGTGACCGACATCAGCGGTCACGACGGCACCCACTACCCGCTCAGCCTGGTCGTCTTCCCCGGCGAGACGCTGCGTCTCCGACTGGACTACCGCGCCGATGTGTTCGACCGCGCCACGGTCGAGAGTGTGCTGCGGCGGCTGTCCGCCTTGTTGGAGGCGGTGGTGGTGGACGCGGGGCGGTGTGTGGGCGGCGTGGAGTTGGTGTCGGCGGCGGAGCGTCGGGAGTTGTTGGGGTGGGGCGGTGGCGGGGGCGGGACGGTGCCGTCGGGGACCGTGCCGGCGGTGTTGGGTGAGCGGGTTGCCGTGGTGTGTGACGAAGCCGCCCTGTCATTTGAGGAGTTGGGGTCGCGGTCGGATCGGTTGGCGCGGTTTTTGGTGGGGTGTGGGGTGGGGCCGGAGCGGTTGGTGGCGGTGGCGGTGCCGCGTTCGGTGGACTTGGTGGTGGTGTTGCTGGCGGTGTTGAAGGCCGGTGGCGCGTACGTACCGGTGGACCCGGAGTTTCCGGCGGAGCGGGTGCGGTTCATGGTGGCGGATGCCGGGCCGGTGCTGGTGGTGGCGACAGGTGATGTGGCGGGGCGGCTACCGTCGTTGGACGTCCCGGTGGTGGTGCTGGATGACCCGGAGACCGTGCGTGAGGTGGCGGGCCATCCGGATGGCGAGGTGACCGACGCGGATCGTCTGGCGCCACTGCGTCCATCGCATCCGGCGTATGTGATGTACACCTCGGGCTCGACCGGCACCCCCAAGGGCGTTGTGATCACACAGCATGCGCTGGTGGCGCTGGCCCGCGACCAGGCGTTCGACAGCAGTGCACACCACCGCGTGTTGGTGCACTCGCCCCTCGCCTTCGACGCGTCCACCTACGAGCTCTGGGTCCCCTTGCTCCGTGGCGGCAAGCTCGTCCTGATGCCCGATGGTCCGCTCGACACCACCTCCATGGCCAAGGCGATCGCCGAGCATGGCGTCACGGGCGTCTTCGCGACCACAGCACTGTTCAACAGCCTCGCCGATGAGTCACCCGACTTCTTCGCGAACGTCCAGGAGGTGTGGACGGGCGGCGAGGCCGCCTCCCTCGCGGCGGTGCGGCGGGTGACCGACACCTGCCCCGACACGGCCGTGGTGAACGCGTACGGCCCCACCGAGACCACGATGATCGCCACCTACCACCGGGTGGCGAGGGACGGATCGGCCGCCGAGGTGGTACCGATCGGCCGTGGCACGGACAGCACGCGGGTGTATGTGGTGGATGGTGGGTTGGGTTTGGTGCCGGTGGGTGTGGTGGGTGAGTTGTATGTGGCGGGTGTGGGGTTGGCGCGGGGGTATGTGGGGCGTGTGGGGTTGACGGCGGAGCGGTTTGTGGCGGATCCGTTTGGTGGGGTGGGGGAGCGGATGTATCGGACGGGGGATCTGGTGCGGTGGGATGCGTGGGGTCGGTTGGTGTTCGTGGGGCGTGTGGATGATCAGGTGAAGGTGCGGGGTTTTCGGATTGAGTTGGGTGAGGTGGAGGGTGCGGTGGGTGCGCATCCTTTGGTGGGTCAGGTGGCGGTGGTGGTGCGGGAGGACCGTCCGGGGGATCGGCGGTTGGTGGCGTACGTGGTCCCTGCCGGGGCCGGGTGTGATGTGGGGGTGGTGCGGGAGTTTGTGCGGGGGCGGTTGCCGGAGTTCATGGTGCCGGGTGCGTGGGTGGTGTTGGACCGGCTGCCGGTGACGGCGAACGGCAAGCTGGACCGGCGGGCCCTGCCGGTGCCGGAGGTTGGTGGAACGGAGTACACCGGGCCCAGGGATGGGGCCGAGGAACTGCTGTGCCGTTTGTTCGCTGAGGTGCTGGGTGTGGAGCGGGTGGGGGTCGAGGACGGTTTCTTCGATTTGGGTGGGCATTCGTTGTTGGCGACGCGGTTGGTGTCGCGGGTGCGGTCGGAGCTTGGGGTCGAGCTGCCGGTGGGGGTGGTGTTCGAGGCGCCGACGGTGGCCGGGCTGGCTCGTCGGGTGGCCAGGGGCGCGGGTCGGGCTGGTCGGGATCGGCCGGGGCTGGTGCGGTGTGATCGGCGGCCGGAGCGGTTGCCGGTGTCGTTCGCGCAGAGTCGGTTGTGGTTTCTGTATCGGTTGGAGGGGCGGTCGGCCACGTACAACATTCCGTTGGTGGTGCGGTTGTCGGGTGAGGTGGACAGCGAGGCGCTGGCTCGGGCGCTGTGGGATGTGGTGGGTCGGCATGAGAGCTTGCGGACGCTGTTCGCCGAGGTGGATGGGGTGGCCTGTCAGCGGGTGCTGTCGGTGGAGGAGGCCGACCTGCGGTGGCCGGGGTTGGAGACGGTCACGGTGGGCGATCGGGCCGAGGCCGATCGGGCGGTGGCCGGGGTGGTGCGGCACGCCTTCGACCTGGAGGAGGAACTGCCGCTGCGGGCAGTCCTGGTACGGGAGATCGCGTCGGGTCCCGTATGCACACTGGCATTGGTCGTGCATCACATCGCGGCGGATGGGTGGTCGCTGGGGCCGTTGTGGCGGGACGTGGCGGGAGCGTATGCGGCGCGGCGGGAGGGCCGGGCGCCGGGGTGGGAGCCGATGGCGGTGCAGTACGCCGACTACACGCTCTGGCAGCGCCAGGTGCTCGGTG
Source organism: Streptomyces sp. Inha503 (assembly GCF_047215865.1). Lineage (NCBI taxonomy): Bacteria > Bacillati > Actinomycetota > Actinomycetes > Kitasatosporales > Streptomycetaceae > Streptomyces > Streptomyces sp. Inha503. The sequence goes on from NZ_CP178360.1 coordinate 9,613,264, forward strand.
CGGCTGATGCGCCGGGCAGTGCGCTGGCCGACCAACTGGACTACTGGCGTACCCATCTCGCGGGGATTCCCGAACAGCTCCCGCTGCCCACCGACCGGCCCCGCCCCCCGGTGGCCAGCCACCGAGGGCGCTGGATCGCGTTCGAGGTCGGCCCCGAGACGCACGGCAAACTGGCGGCTCTGGCCCGTGAGGCCGACGCGAGTGTGTTCATGGTGCTTCAGGCGGCCGTGGCGGCCCTGCTGACCCGTCTGGGAGCCGGCACGGACGTTCCGATCGGCAGCCCTGTCGCCGGACGTCCCGACGAGGCGCTGGACGACGTCGTCGGCTTCTTCGTCAACACGCTGGTGCTGCGTGCGGACACCTCCGGCGACCCATCCTTCCGGACACTGCTCGAACGGGTCCGCGACACCGCCCTCGCGGCCTACGCGCATCAGGAGCTGCCGTTCGAGCAGCTGGTCGAAGCGCTCAATCCGGAGCGCACGCTCGCCCGCCACCCGCTGTTCCAGGTGTCCTTGGCGTTGCAGACCGCGTGGGATCGGGACTTCGCGCTCCCGGGCACCACGGTCACCTTGGAATGGCCGGAGGCGCGGACCGCCAAGTTCGACCTGGCCTTCATGGTCAACGCACGCCAGGGCCACGGCGGGACGCACACCGGACTCGACGGGGCGCTGGAGTACGCCGTCGACCTCTTCGACCAGGAGACCGCCGAACGGCTCGCCGACCGCTTTCTGCGGGTGCTGGACGATGTGGTGGCGCGCCCGGACGCGCCGATCAGCCGCATCGACATACTGGACGCCGCCGAGCGACACCGGACCCTGGTGGCATGGAATGACACGGAGCGGCCGGATCTGCCACGGCTGTCGTTCGGTGCGCTCTTCGAGGACCGGGTGCGCAGGTCCCCGGACGCCCTCGCCGTGGAGTGCGGAGGGCTCCACCTGTCGTACGCGGACCTCGACGCCCGAGCCAACCAACTCGCCCACCATCTCACCCAGCGCGGTGTCGGGCCGGAGTCGCGCGTGGCGCTGGCCTTCGGCCGTTCCGTGGACATGGTGGTCGGGGCACTCGCCGTACTGAAGACCGGCGCGGCGTATCTGCCGGTCGACCCCGCCTATCCGGCCGAGTGGATCGCCTTCGTCCTGGCCGACAGCGCGGTGAGCGCGGTGGTCACGCGGAGCGCGTTCGCGGAGTCACTGCCGAGTGCGGCCGTCTCCACCGTGGTGACGGACACGCCGGAGACGATGTCCGACATCCGCCGGCAGCCGACCACCTCCCCGGCGGTGTCGGTGCCCCTGGCCGCCGCGGCCTACGTGATCTACACATCGGGGTCGACCGGGCGTCCCAAGGGCGTGGTGGTCACCCACTCCGGCATCGCGGGGCTGGCAACCGCCCAGGTGGAACGGTTCGCTCTGGACCCCTCTGCGCGGATCTTGCAGTTGGCGTCGCCGAGCTTCGACGCCTCCGTGATGGAGTTCCTGATGGCATGGGCTTCAGGGGGCGCGCTGGTCATTCCGGAGCGGTCGGGGGTCCTGGCGGGCGAGGAGCTCGCCGGGGTGATCCGGCGATGTGGGATCACTCATGCGTTGATCTCGCCGACCGTTCTTGCCGGTATGCCGACATCCGAACTCCCCTCGTTGCGAACGCTGTTGGTCGGCGGCGAGGCATGCGGCCCTGAACTCGTCGGGCGGTGGGCGCCTGGGCGGCGGATGGTGAACGCGTACGGCCCCACCGAGGCGACGGTGTGGGCCACGGCCGGTGCCCTGGAAGCCGGACGCCATGCGCCGGCCGGTGGGGCGCCCACCATCGGCGTACCGGTCGTTGGCGCGCAGGTGTATGTCCTGGACGCGTGGTTGCGACCGCTGCCGACCGGAGTGGCGGGGGAGATCTATCTGGCCGGGGCGGGCCTGGCCAGGGGCTATCTGGGCCGTCCCGGGTTGACGGCCGGGCGGTTCGTGGCGAACCCCCTCTCTGGGGCTGGGCTTGGGGCTGGGGCTGGGCCTGGGGCTGGCTCCGGAGCGCGGATGTACCGCACCGGGGACCTGGGCCGATGGCGGTCGGACGGGTCCTTGGAGTACGTGGGGCGTGTGGATGATCAGGTGAAGGTGCGGGGTTTTCGGATTGAGTTGGGTGAGGTGGAGGGTGCGGTGGGTGCGCATCCTTTGGTGGGTCAGGTGGCGGTGGTGGTGCGGGAGGACCGTCCGGGGGATCGGCGGTTGGTGGCGTATGTGGTGGCTGCTGGGAGTGGGTGTGATGTGGGGGTGGTGCGGGAGTTTGTGCGGGGGAGGTTGCCGGAGTTCATGGTGCCTAGTGGGTGGGTGGTGTTGGACAGGCTGCCGGTGACGGTGAACGGCAAGCTGGATCGGCGTGCGTTGCCGGTGCCGGAGGCGCGGGGGGCGGGTTCGGGACGTGGGCCGCGTACGGCGGTGGAGCGGGCGTTGTGTGGTCTGTTCGCCGAGGTGTTGGGTGTGGAGCGGGTGGGGGTCGAGGACGGCTTCTTTGATCTGGGTGGGCATTCGTTGTTGGCGACGCGGTTGGTGTCGCGGGTGCGGTCTGAGCTTGGGGTCGAACTGCCGGTGGGGGCGGTGTTTGAGGACTCGACGGTGGCCGGGCTGGCTCGTCGGGTGGCCAGGGGCGCGGTGGGTCAAGCGGGCCGGGAGCGGCCGGGGCTGGTGCGGTGTGATCGGCGGCCGGAGCGGTTGCCGGTGTCGTTCGCGCAGAGTCGGTTGTGGTTTCTGTATCGGTTGGAGGGTCGGTCGGCTACGTACAACATTCCGTTGGTGGTGCGGTTGTCGGGTGAGGTGGATGGTGGGGCGCTGGGGTGGGCGTTGCGGGATGTGGTGGGTCGGCATGAGAGCTTGCGGACGCTCTTTGCCGAGGTGGATGGGGTGGCCTGTCAGCGGGTGCTGTCGGTGGAGGAAGCGTGCCAGCGGTGGCCGGGGTTGGAGACGGTCACGGTGGGCGGCCGGGTCGAGGTCGAGCGGGCGGTGGCCGGGGTGGTGCGGTACGCCTTCGACCTGGCGGAGGAACTGCCGCTGCGGGCGGTGATGGTGCGCGAGCCTGCGTTGGCGGGGGCTGAATGCACGCTGGTGTTGGTGATGCATCACATTTCGGCGGATGGGTGGTCGCTGGGGCCGTTGTGGCGGGATGTGGTTTGTGCTTATGAGGCGCGGAGGGAGGGCCGGGCACTCGGGTGGGAGCCGTTGCCGGTGCAGTATGCCGACTACACCCTCTGGCAACGGGAAATATTGGGCTCTCCTGATGTACCCGGCAGTGTGCTGGGTGGCCAGTTGGAGTACTGGCGGGTCAAGCTGGAGGGTGCTCCTGAGCAGCTTCCGTTGCCGACTGATTGGCCGCGTCCTGTGGTGGCGAGTCATCGGGGTGCGACGGTGGGGTTTGTGTGGCCGGGGTGGTTGCATGGTGGGTTGGTGGGGGTGGCGGGTGCGGAGGGTGCGACGTTGTTCATGGCGTTGCATGCGGGGCTTGTGGCGGTGTTGTCGCGGTTGGGTGCGGGTGAGGATGTGGTGTTGGGGTCGGTGATCGCGGGGCGTGGGGATGAGGTGTTGGAGGATCTGGTCGGGTTTTTTGTGAATACGTTGGTGTTGCGGGTGGATATGTCGGGGCGTCCTGGGTTTCGGGAGTTGTTGGGGCGGGTGCGGGGGGTGGATTTGGAGGCGTATGCGCATCAGGATGTGCCGTTTGAGTATCTGGTGGAGGCGTTGAATCCGGCGCGGACGTTGGCGCATCATCCGTTGTTCCAGGTGATGCTGGCGTTGCAGAACACCGGGCACAGCGGCTTTGACCTGCCGGGTGCGGAGGGGAAGGTGGAGCAGGTAGGTGCGGGCACTTCGCGGATGGATCTGCTGGTCAGCGTCGGTGAGCGTTACGCGGACGATGGCACGCCGGCTGGGTTGGACATCACGGTGGAGTACAACACGGACATCTTCACCGAGCGGACGGTCGATTCGCTCATCCAGCGGTGGCGCCGCCTGCTGGAGACGGCCCTCACCGACCCCGACCAGCCGGTCACCGACATCGACCTACTGGAAACCGGCGAGCGCACCGCACTCCTCCGCCAAGGCAACCCCGCCACGGCCCACCCTTCACCCGGCACCACCACCCTCCCCGCCCTGCTGACCGCCCAGGCCGTCCACACTCCCCACGCACCCGCCGTGGAATGGGGAGACGAATGCCTCACCTACGAGGAAGCCGACGTAAGGGCGAATCGGCTGGCTCGGTATCTGATCGGGCGTGGAGCCGGGCCGGAAGCGGTGGTGGCCGTGGCGGTGCCACGCTCGTTCGACATGGTCATCGCGGTTCTGGCGGTCCTCAAGTCGGGCGCCACCTATCTGCCGATCGACATGGCGTACCCGCCGTCCCGTATCGGCTTTACGCTGCGCGACTCGCGCCCTCTCGCGGTGGTGACGACGACCAGCCGCGCCCTCGGCGATCTGGGTTGCGAGGACGTTCCTACGGTGGTGCTCGACGACCCGGACACCGCTGACACGATCGCCGCCCTGTCTGGCTCCGATGTCACCGACGCGGACCGCGTGCACCCTCTGCATCCCCTGCACCCGGCCTATCTCATCTACACCTCCGGCTCCACCGGCACCCCCAAGGGGGTCGCCGTGCCGCATGCCGGGATCGCGAGCCTGGCACTGACACAGGCCGACCGGTTCGACGTGGGCGAGGGGAGCCGGGTTCTGCAACTGGCCTCACCCGGTTTCGATGTGTCCATGATGGAGCTGGTCATGGCCGTCGCCACCGGGGCCACGCTGATCGTTCCGCCCGCCCGGACGCTGGTGGGCGAGGACTTGGCCGTCGTGCTGCGGGACCAACGCATCAGCCACGCCGTCATGTCGCCGACCGTGCTGGGCAGCATTCCCGATGGCGCCTTCCCTGACCTCCGCACCTTGATCATCGGGATTGAGGCATGTCCGGGAGAACTGGTCCAGCGGTGGTCCGTCGGGCGGCGGATGGTGAATGCCTACGGCCCCACCGAGGCCACGGTGTACGTCACGGCCACAGGACAGCTCTCCGGTCCGGACGTGCCCCCGATCGGTGGGCCGATTGCCGGTATGCGGGTGTATGTGGTGGATGGTGGGTTGGGTTTGGTGCCGGTGGGTGTGGTGGGTGAGTTGTATGTGGCGGGTGTGGGGTTGGCTCGGGGTTATGTGGGGCGTGTGGGGTTGACGGCGGAGCGGTTTGTGGCGGATCCGTTTGGTGGGGTGGGGGAGCGGATGTATCGGACGGGGGATTTGGTGCGGTGGCGGTCGGATGGGGTTTTGGAGTTTGTGGGGCGTGTGGATGATCAGGTGAAGGTGCGGGGTTTTCGGATTGAGTTGGGTGAGGTGGAGGGTGCGGTGGCCGCCCATTCGTCGGTGGGTCAGGTGGCGGTGGTGGTGCGGGAGGATCGTCCGGGGGATCGGTGGTTGGTGGCGTATGTGGTCCCTGCTGAGGGTGGGTGTGATGTGGGGGTGGTGCGGGAGTTTGTGCGGGGGCGGTTGCCGGAGTTCATGGTGCCGGGTGCGTGGGTGGTGTTGGATCGGCTGCCGGTGACGGTGAACGGGAAGCTGGATCGGCGGGCGTTGCCGGTGCCGGAGGGTGGCGGTGGATTGGAGTACACCGGGCCGAGGGATGGGGTGGAGGAGTTGCTGTGCGGTTTGTTCGCTGAGGTGCTGGGTGTGGAGCGGGTGGGGGTCGAGGACGGTTTCTTCGATTTGGGTGGGCATTCGTTGTTGGCGACGCGGTTGGTGTCGCGGGTGCGGTCGGAGCTGGGGGTCGAGCTGCCTGTGGGGGTGGTGTTCGAGGCGCCGACCGTGGCCGGACTCGCCCGCAAGCTGGCCGGGAATGCGGAAGGACAGGCGGGCCGGGAGCGGCCCGAGCTCGTGCGGTGTGATCGGCGGCCGGAGCGGTTGCCGTTGTCCTTCGCCCAGAGTCGGTTGTGGTTTCTGTATCGGTTGGAGGGTCGGTCGGCTACGTACAACATTCCGTTGGTGGTGCGGTTGTCGGGTGAGGTGGATGGTGGGGCGCTGGGGTGGGCGTTGCGGGATGTGGTGGGTCGGCATGAGAGCTTGCGGACGCTCATTGCCGAGGTGGATGGGGTGGCCTGTCAGCGGGTGCTGTCGGCGGAAGAAGCATGGCAGCGGTGGCCCGGTCTGGAGACGGTCACGGTGGGCGGCCGGGCCGAGGCCGAGCGGGCGGTGGCCGAGGTGGTGCGGCACGCCTTCGACCTGGCGGAGGAACTACCGCTGCGGGCAGTCCTGGTGCAGGACATCACCGACCAACCACAACCGGCTTGGACATTGATGCTGGTCGCCCACCACATCGCGGCGGATGGGTGGTCGCTCGGGCCGTTGTGGCGGGACGTGGCGGAGGCGTATGTGGCGCGGCGGGAGGGCCGGGCGCCGGGGTGGGAACCGATGGCGGTGCAGTACGCCGATTACACGCTCTGGCAGCGCCAGGCCCTCGGTGCGGCTGATGCGCCGGGCAGTGTGCTGGGTGACCAGTTGGAGTACTGGCGCGCCCACCTGGCCGGTATCCCCGAACAGCTTCCCCTGCCGACTGATTGGCCGCGTCCTGTGGTGGCGAGTCATCGGGGTGCGACGGTGGGGTTTGTGTGGCCGGGGTGGTTGCATGGTGGGTTGGTGGGGGTGGCGGGTGCGGAGGGTGCGACGTTGTTCATGGCGTTGCATGCGGGGCTTGTGGCGGTGTTGTCGCGGTTGGGTGCGGGTGAGGATGTGGTGTTGGGGTCGGTGATCGCGGGGCGTGGGGATGAGGTGTTGGAGGATCTGGTCGGGTTTTTTGTGAATACGTTGGTGTTGCGGGTGGATATGTCGGGGCGTCCTGGGTTTCGGGAGTTGTTGGGGCGGGTGCGGGGGGTGGATTTGGAGGCGTATGCGCATCAGGATGTGCCGTTTGAGTATCTGGTGGAGGCGTTGAATCCGGCGCGGACGTTGGCGCATCATCCGTTGTTCCAGGTGATGCTGGCGTTGCAGAACACCGGGCACAGCGGCTTTGACCTGCCGGGCGTGGAGGGGAAGGTGGAGCAGGTCGGTGCGGGCACTTCGCGGATGGATCTGCTGGTCAGCGTCGGTGAGCGTTACGCGGACGATGGCACGCCGGCTGGGTTGGACATCACGGTGGAGTACAACACGGACATCTTCACCGAGCGGACGGTCGATTCGCTCATCCAGCGGTGGCGCCGCCTGCTGGAGACGGCCCTCACCGACCCCGACCAGCCGGTCACCGACATCGACCTGCTCACCCCCGCCGAGCGCGTCACCCTCCTCAGCCAAGGCAACTCCATCACCGTCTACCCCTCACCCGGCACCACCACCCTCCCCGCCCTCCTGGCCGCCCAAGCCGCCCGCACTCCCCACGCACCCGCCGTGAGCTACGACGGCGAAGTCATGACCTACGCGGAGCTCGATGCGCGGGCGAACAGGCTGGCCCGCGTGCTGATTGCCCGGGGAGTGGGGCCGGAGCGCGTGGTGGCCGTATGCCTGCCCCGCACCCCGGAGGCGGTCGTCGCCCTGCTGGCCGTCCTCAAAGCGGGCGGCGCCTATCTACCGGTCGATCCCGCGTACCCGGCCGAGCGGATCGCGTTCATGCTGGGTGACGCCGGGCCGGTCGTGGTCCTGGCCGACTCCGAGACTGTACGGCTCCTACCGCCGCCACCCCCGACCCCGGCCTCGACCCCGCCCCCCGTCCCCGCGCCGGTGTGCGTACTCGACTGCCCGGACATGGTGCGCGCCCGTGCCGAACAGGACGCCACCCCCGTGACGGACCGTGAGCGGCTGGGGCCGCTCACCGCCGGAAACCTGGCGTATGTCCTCTACACATCAGGGTCCACGGGAACGCCGAAGGGCGTGGCGGTGCAACACTCCTCCGTGGTCGGGCTGATGGACTGGGCCCGGGAGCGCTTTGGGCCCGAGCGGCTGTCGTCGGTGTTGTTGTCGACCTCGCTGAACTTTGACGTCTCGGTCTTCGAACTGTTCGCACCGCTGACGGTCGGTGGCCAGGTCGAGCTCGTCGAGCACCTTCCGGCGCTGGTGGAGCGGGGTGGCTGGTCCGGCGGACTGATCAGCGGGGTGCCGTCGATCGTGGCGCAGGTGCTCGGCTCCGGCGCACGGCTGGCCGCGCACGATGTGGTGTTCGCCGGGGAAGGGCTGCCGGCACGTGTGTTCAACGAGGTCAGGCAGGCCATACCGGATGCGCGAATAGCGAATGTCTACGGTCCGACCGAGGCCACGGTCTACTGCCTGGAGTGGCACTCGGCCGGGCAGGAGACGCTCACCCGCCCGGCGCTGACGGGCACACCCCTGCCGAACACCTCCGCCTACGTCCTGGACGCCGAGCTGAAACTGGTCCCACCGGGGGTCGCGGGGGAGCTGTATATCGCCGGGCCGGGGCTGGCCCGGGGCTATCTCGCCCGCGCCGGGCTGACGGCCCAGCGCTTCGTCGCCGATCCCTACGGGCCGCCCGGTACCCGCGCCTACCGCACCGGTGACCTGGTGCGATGGACCGAGGACGGCCAGCTCGACTATCTGGGCCGTGCCGATGAGCAGGTGAAGGTGCGGGGGATCCGCATGGAGCCGGGCGAGGTGGAGGGCGTGGTGGCCGCGCATCCCTCGGTGGGCCAGGTGGCGGTGGTGGTGCGGGAGGACCGGCCGGGCGACCGGCGGCTGGTGGCCTATGTGGTCCTGGCCCCGGCGGGTCTGGACGTGGCGGTCCCGGACGTGGCGGAGCTGCGCGCCTTCGTACGGGAGCGAGTGCCCGAGTACATGGTGCCCGCGGCGTTCGTCGTCCTGGACCGGCTGCCCGTCACCGCCAATGGCAAGCTCGACCGAAACGCCCTGCCCGCACCGGAGTTCACCTCCCAGGCCTCGGGCCGCGCACCACGCACGGCCGTGGAGGAGACCCTGTGTGGACTGTTCCAACAGGTTCTGGGCGTGGCAGTGGTGGATGTCGAGGACAGCTTCTTCGACTTGGGCGGCGACAGCATTTCCTCCATCCAACTGGTCAGCCGGGCGCGGTCGGCCGGGGTGGTGATCACCGCTCGGGACGTGTTCCTGCGGAAGACCGTGGCCGGGCTGGCCTCCGTCGCGGAGGTGGCGGAGGTGGCGGAGGTGGCGGAGATGGCGGGAGCGGTGGGAGCGGCAGGAGCGGCGGAAGTGGCGGAAGCGCCGGAGGGAGCCGGGGCGCTGGCTCCGATGGCGGACCGCGGGGTCGGCGACGTGGCCACGACCCCCATCATGGAGTGGCTGCGGGAACGTGGCGGCCCGGTCGGCGAGTTCTGCCAGACGATGCTGGTCACCGTGCCCGCCGGGGCGGGCTCGGACCGGCTGAGCAGGGTACTGCGGGCCGTGACCGACCACCATGACGTGCTGCGGTTGAGGGTGACGGACCGCGACGGAGGACGGTGGTCGCTCGAGGTGCCCCCGGCCGGATCCGTGGACACCGCGGCGCGGGTGCGCCAGGTGTCCGGTGGCGCGGACGGACACGTAGGGCGGCGGCTGCTCCAGGAGGAGTTCATGGCGGCCCGGGGGCGGCTGGACCCGTGGTCCGGTGTGATGTGGCAGGCGGTGTACTTCGCCGCCGGGCCGGACCGTCCGGGCCGGGTGCTGCTGGTGCTGCACCATCTGGTGGTGGACGGCGTGTCCTGGCGGATCCTGCTGCGCGATCTGCGGGCCGCCTGGGATGCGGTGGTAGCCGACCGGCCGGTGGCGCTGGAGCCGGTGGGCACGTCGTTCCGCCGGTGGGCCGCGCTGCTGACGGCCGAGTCGTGCGCTCCCGCCAGGGAGGCCGAGTCGCCGTGGTGGGAGCGGACCCTCACCGACGTACGCACCCTCACTGACGTACGCACCCTCACCGACGTACGGCCCCTTGCGGACGGGGGCGAGTCCTGGCGGGACGAGGTGGCCGCCGGGCCCGGCACCGCCAGCCTCACCCTGCGGCTTCCCGCCCCGGACACCGAGCCACTGCTGGGGCGGGTCCCCGCGGTGTTCCACGCGGGAGTGCAGGATGTGCTGCTCGCCGCGTTCGCGGTGGCGGTCGACGCCTGGCGGGTACGCCATGGGCGGGGCGTCGCGGGCGAACCGGTGGTGGTGGACGTAGAAGGACATGGCCGGTCGCACCGACTGTCCACCGACGTCGACCTGGCGCGTACGGTCGGCTGGTTCACCACCCTCTACCCCCTGCGGCTGGAGGCGGGCCCGGTGACCTGGGAAGACGTCACCGGCGCGGGCCCCGGTCTGGGACATGCGGTCAAACGTGTGAAGGAACAGCTGCGGGCCGTACCGGACCAAGGGCTGGGCTACGGTCTGCTGCGCCACCTCAACCCCCGTACCGGCCCCCGACTCGCCGCGCTCCCGACCCCGGACATCGGCTTCAACTACCTGGGCCGCTTCACCGAGGCCGACCGCGAGGAACCGTGGATGCCATCGGCCATCGACGACGGCGGGGTCCTGTCGGGGGCCGGTGATGACACCGGAATGCCACCGGCCCATGTGCTGGAGCTGAACGCGGTCACCGTCGACACCTCGCGGGGCCCCTGCCTGACGGCGACCTGGTCCTGGGCGGAGGGAGCACTCAGCCAGGGGGAGGTGGACGACCTCGCGCACACCTGGTTCCGTGTCCTCCGGGCCGTCACCGAACACGCCGGCCGGCCGGGCGCCGGAGGGCTCACCCCCTCCGATGTGAAACCGGCCGCGCTGACCCAGGGCGACATCGAACGCGTCGAAGCAGCATGCGCACCGGCCGCGCTGAGCGACATCCTGCCGCTGACACCCCTCCAGGAAGGGCTGCTCTTCCACGCCCTCTACGACGCCCGCACCACCGACGGCTACGTCGTCCAACTCGGCCTCGACCTCGACGGGCCGCTGGACCGCCACGCCCTGCGCCAGGCGGCCGAGGCGCTGTTGCGCCGCCATCCGAACCTGCGGGCGGGCTTCTGGCACGAGGGGCTGGAACGCCCGGTCCAGGTCGTGCCCGCCACCGTGACGCTCCCCTGGCGGGAGATCGACCTCCGGCAGCTGGACGGTGACGGACAGCCCAGTGGCGACAAGCAGCTCAGTGGCGACGGACAGCTCGGTGGCGATCGGCAGCTACGTGTCGACAGGCAGCGCGAGGAGCTGCGTGAGGAGCAGCGCGAGGAGCTGCGTGAGGTGGCGGCGGCCGAACGCAACCGGCGGTTCGAACCGACCAGTCCGCCACTCCTCCGCCTCACCCTGATACGGCTCGGCGACCACCGCCACCACCTCCTGCTGACACACCACCATCTGCTGCTGGACGGCTGGTCGCTGCCGGTGGTGATGCGCGATCTGTTCCAGCTGTACCGGACCCGGGGAGGCGCGGCCGAGTTGCCGCCCGTCACTCCCTACCGCGACTTCCTCACCTGGCTAGCCGAACGGGACGAGCGGGACCGGGGCGCGGCGGAGGCCGCATGGCGGCAGGCACTCGACGGAGTGGAGGGCCCGACGCTCATCGCTCCCACCGCGGGCCCGTCCGGCGCCTCGCGCCCTCCTGAGGAGGTCTTGACGGAGCTGTCCCCGGAGGCCACGTCCGCGCTGACAGCGCTCGCACGCGGCCGGGGGTGGACGGTCAACACCCTCGTCCAGGGCGCCTGGGGCATCGTCCTCGGCAAACTCACCGGAAGCGATGACGTGGTCTTCGGGGCCACCGTGTCCGGCCGTCCCCCGGAGCTGCCCGGGGTGGAGAACATGGTCGGGCTCTTCATCAACACCCAGCCGGTGCGGATCCGCCTGAACCCGGCCGAATCACTGTCCTCCCTGCTGACCAGGGCGCAGGAGCAGGCGTCCCGGCTCGTCGAGCACCAGCATCTCGGCCTGACGGACATCCACCGCCTGGCCGGTCACCCCCAGCTCTTCGACACGCTCGTACTCTTCGAGAACTACCCCCTCGACCCGGAAGCGCTGCGCTCCCCGTCCGACGGGCCGCGGTTGGCCGGAGTCGAGGGCCACGATGCCACGCACTACCCGCTGTGCCTGGTCGCCACGCAGCAGCGTTCCCTGCGTCTCCGCCTGGACTACCGCCCCGACGCCTTCGACCGCTCCACGGTCGCCTCGCTCGCCCGCCGTCTGGAACGCCTGCTCGCGGCGATGGCCGCCGACCCCGATCGGCCACTGGCCGCCATCGACCTGCTGACCGCGGCGGAACGACGGCGCCTGGCCGCGCCGAACACCACCGAGGCCGCCCTACCGTCGTCCACCGTGGCCGACCTGCTCGCGGCGCGAGCGGCGCGCACCCCGGAGGCACACGCGCTGGTGGCGGGTGGCACGGTACTGACCTACGCGGAACTCCACGCGCGGGCGAACCGGCTGGCCCGTGTGCTCATCGAGCGCGGTGCGGGCCCGGAGCGGGTCGTGGCCCTCTCGCTGCCACGGTCCGCGGACATGGTCGTGGCATTGCTGGCCGTCATGAAGACGGGGGCGGCCTATCTTCCCCTCGACCCGGATCAACCGGCCGAGCGGGCCCGCTTCATGCTCCACGACGCGGCCCCCGTCGCCCTCGTGACCACCGAGGCCGGAGTGGCGAAGCTGTCGGGTGCCGGGGCCTCGGTGCGGTGCCTCCCGCTGAATGCCGCCGAGACCGAGGCCGCTCTGCGGAACCGCTCGGACGCCGACATCGACGACGCGGAGCGGATGGCTCCGCCCCACCCGCTGAGCACGGCGTACGTCATCTACACCTCGGGCTCCACCGGCCGTCCGAAGGGTGTCGCCGTGACACAGCGGTCCCTGCTGAACCTACTGGTGGGGATGGCCGACGAGCTGGGCCTGGTACCGGAGGACCGCTGGCTCGCGGTCACCACGATCAGCTTCGACATCGCCGCGCTCGAACTGTTCGGCCCGCTGCTGGCCGGTGCCACGGTCGTCTTGGCGACCAGGGACGAGGTCCACGACCCGGCACGGCTGTCCCGGCTGCTGACCGAGAGCGGCACGACGGTCATGCAGGCCACGCCGACGCTGTGGGCGGCGCTGCTGGAACACCACCGAGCCGATCTGACCGGTGTACGGATCCTGACCGGCGGTGAGGCGCTGCCCGTGGCCCTGGCACACGAGTTGCGGGACCGTGAGGTTGATGTCGTCAACGTCTATGGCCCGACGGAGACCACTATCTGGTCCACGCTCTCCCGTTGCTCTGAGGACGGAACAACACCGACCATCGGTGGTCCGATCGCCAACACGCGGGTGTATGTGGTGGATGGTGGGTTGGGTTTGGTGCCGGTGGGTGTGGTGGGTGAGTTGTATGTGGCGGGTGTGGGGTTGGCTCGGGGTTATGTGGGGCGTGCGGGGTTGACGGCGGAGCGGTTTGTGGCGGATCCGTTTGGTGGGGTGGGGGAGCGGATGTACCGCACTGGGGATCTGGTGCGGTGGCGGTCGGATGGGGTTTTGGAGTTTGTGGGGCGTGTGGATGATCAGGTGAAGGTGCGGGGTTTCCGGATTGAGTTGGGTGAGGTCGAGGGTGCGGTGGCCGCCCATTCGTCGGTGGGTCAGGTGGCGGTGGTGGTGCGGGAGGACAGTCCGGGGGATCGGCGGTTGGTGGCGTATGTGGTCCCTGCTGAGGGCGAGTGTGACGTAGCTGTGGTGCGGGAGTTTGTGCGGGGGCGGTTGCCGGAGTTCATGGTGCCGGGTGCGTGGGTGGTGTTGGATCGGCTGCCGGTGACGGTGAACGGGAAGCTGGATCGGCGGGCGTTGCCGGTGCCGGAGGGTGGCGGTGGATTGGAGTACACCGGGCCGAGGGATGGGGTGGAGGAGTTGCTGTGCGGTTTGTTCGCTGAGGTGCTGGGTGTGGAGCGGGTGGGGGTCGAGGACGGTTTCTTCGATTTGGGTGGGCATTCGTTGTTGGCGACGCGGTTGGTGTCGCGGGTGCGGTCGGAGCTGGGGGTCGAGCTGCCTGTGGGGGTGGTGTTCGAGGCGCCGACGGTGGCCGCGCTGGCCAGCAGGCTGGAGAGTGGCGACGGTGGCAAGGGCCTCGATGTCCTGCTGCCGCTGCGGCCATACGGCAGCCGTGCACCGCTTTTCTGCATCCACCCGGCCGGTGGGATCAGCTGGCCCTATTCCGGGCTGCTGCGCCATATCGACGCCGACCACCCTGTCTACGGCCTCCAGGCACGGGGGCTGTCCGGTACGGAGACACCACACGCCACGGTCGAGGAGATCGCCGCGGACTATCTGCGCCAGATCCGTACCGTGCGGCCACACGGCCCGTACCACCTCCTCGGCTGGTCCTTCGGCGGCATCGTCGCCCATGCGATCGCGACCCGGCTCCAGGAGGAGGGCGAGGACGTGGCCTTGCTGGCCGTGCTCGACACCTACCCCCTGGCGGCCGTGCCTGCGGAGGAATCACTGCCAGAGGCGGAGGACCGCGACCTCCGGTCCATGTTCCTCGACGTCCTGGCGGATGGGGCGCACTCCCTGGACGAGGAGATCCTGACGGCGCTGTGCCACAGCCACGCGCAGCATGAGCGAGCCGCCAGGGAACACCGGCCTCGGCGGTTCCACGGGGAGATGGACCTCTTCATCGCGACGGAGGAACCCACCGACCACCGGACCGCCGCATGGGGTACGGCTGATTCCTGGGCGCCGTACGTCGAGGGAGACATCCGGACCCACGAGGTGCCCAGTACCCACGACCACCTGATGACGCAGCGGGCACTGGATCACATCGGCCCCGTTGTCGCCCGGGGTCTCGGGCGGCCGTAGCGCACCGGGGCGTGGCGCCCCGGCGCTGAGCGGCTCTCACTCCTCCAGGTCCGCCCACTCGGCTTCGAGGTCGCTCTCGATGTTGTTGATGTCGTGTTGGGTGAGGGTGAGGAGGGGGAGGTCGGAGGGGGTTCGGCTGCTGGTGTGGTGTTGGGTGTGGGTGGTGAGGGCTTTGAGTGCGGTGTGCCAGTGGTGGGCGAGTTGGGTGATGTGGTGGGTGGTGTGGTGGTGGGGGTTGTAGGTGTAGGTGGTGGTGAGTTGGGGTCCGTGGGGGGTGTCTTGGGTGTGGGCGTTGATTTCGAGGGGTGTGTGGTGGAGGAGGTTGGGGTCGGTGTTGCCGTTGAGGGGGGTGGTTTCGGGTGCGTGGGGCCAGGGTTGGGTGGTGTCTGGTGTGGTGGGTGTGGTGGGGGTGTAGCGGCCGAGGTAGTTGAAGGTGGTGGGGGGTTGGGGGAGGTGGGTGAGGTGGGTTTTGGTGGTGGGGTTGAGGTGGCGGAGGAGTCCGTAGGTGGTGCCGTGGTGGGGTGTGGTGCGGAGGGTTTCTTTGATGGTTTTGAGTGCGGTGGTGAGGTGGGGTGTGTTGTGGGTGATGTCGTGCCAGGTGGCGGGTCCGGGGTGGAGTCGGGTGGGGTGGAGGGTGGTGAACCAGCCGATGGTGCGGGTGAGGTCGAGGTGGGGGGTGAGTTCGTGGCGTCCGTGGGATTCGAGGTTGATGAGGATGCTGTTGTCGGGGTTGGGGTGGGGGTTGATGTCGGGGTGGGTGAGGGCGAGGGTGAGGGCGGTGAGGAGGATGTCGTTGATGGCGGCGTGGTAGTGGGTGGGTGTGGTGGTGAGGAGGGGTTGGGTGTGTTCGGGTGGGAGGGTGGTGGTGTGGTGGTGTAGTTGGTGGGTGGGGATGGGTGTGGGGGTTGGTGGTGTGGGGGTGTGGGGGTGGGGTTGGAGGGTGTGGGTCCAGTGGTGGAGTGTGGTGGTGTGGGTGGGGTGGTGGGCTTGTTGGGTGAGGTAGTGGGCCCAGGTGCGGTAGGAGGTGGGGACGGGTTCCAGGGTTGGTCCGGTTTTGGTGGGGTGGTGGTAGGCGTGGGTGAGGTCGGGGATGAGGATGCGCCAAGAGACGCCGTCGATGACGAGGTGGTGGGCGAGGAGGAGGAGTCGTCCGGGGGTGGTGGGTCCGAGGGTGAGGTGGACGGCTTGGAGCATGACGCCACGGGTGGGGTCCAGGCGGGCTTGGGCGGTGGCCTGGTGCTCGGTGATGGCGGCGGGGATGTCGGGGTGGCCGGTGAGGTCGGCGTGGTGGAGCAGGCTCGCAGCGTTGATGCTGCCTGGCGGCGGTATGCGCAGTTCGGGTTCTTCGCTTTCTGCACTGTTGAGGGTGAGGCGGAAGATGTCGTGGTGGTCGATCACGGTTTGCAGTGCGGTGGCGAGGCGCTGTTGGTCGAGGTCGGCGGGAACGGTCAGCAGGACCGATTGGTGGAAGGTCGTGAAGGGCCCGCCTCGTTCAAACAGCTCCCGCATGATGGGGGTGGCGGGGAGGGTGCCGGTGCCGGATTCGTGGCGGGCCGGAACGGTGGTGGGGACGAGGATTGCCGCTGTGGCTAGGGCGGCTGGGGTTTGGTGTTGGAAGACCTGGCGTGGGGTGAGGAGTAGTCCTTCTTGGCGGGCGCGGCTGACGAGTTGGATGGACAGGATGCTGTCGCCGCCCAGCGCGAAGAACCCGTCATCCGGCCCGGCCTCGGGTATGGCCAGGACGTCGGCGAACAACTGGCACAGCGTGCGTTCGTGAGCACCGGCAGGGGCTCGTCCTTGACCGCTGCCGGTGGCTGCCGGTGTGGGGGCGGGTAGGGCGGAGTGGTCGAGTTTGCCGTTGGCGGTCAGCGGCAGGCGTTCCAGTGGTACGTAGTGGGCGGGGATCATGTAGTGGGGCAGTCGGTTGGCCAGTTGGGTCCGGATCTCCGCCGCGGGCGGCGGCTCGCTCCCCGTCTGCGTTGGGGTGAGGTAGGCGACGAGGCGGCGGTCGCCGGGGCGGTCCTCGCGGACGGTCACCACGGCCTGTCCGACACCGGGATGGGCCGTCAGCGCGGCCTGGATCTCTCCGAGCTCGATCCGGAATCCGCGGACCTTGACCTGCTCATCGGCCCGCCCGCAGAACTCCAACTCCCCACCAGGTGTCCATCGCACCAGGTCCCCGGTCCGGTACATCCGCTCCCCGTCCGCCGTACCGTACGGGCAGGCCACGAACCGTTCCGCGGTCAGTCCCGGCCGTGCCCAGTACCCCCGCGCCACTCCGCACCCCGCCACGTACAACTCGCCCACCACACCCACCGGAACCAAACCCAACCCCGCATCCAGCACAAACAAGCGCGTGTTGCCGACGGGTGTGCCGATCGGTGGTGGGCCCGTGTCCTCTGGAGTGGTGAGGTGTCCCGTCGTGTCGACGGTGGTCTCGGTCGGGCCGTAGGAGTTGTGCAGCCGCGCATGCGGAAGCGTGGCGACGAAGGAGTCGCGCAGATCGGCGGTCAGCGGTTCGCCACCGCAGACGACGTGGCGTACGGAGGCGCAGAGCCGCCGTGCTCCCTCCCACTCCAGCAGCAACCGCAGCAGGGTCGGCACACAGTGCACCACCGTGACCCCGTGACGTTCGACGGCGGACAGCAGATGGCCGGGGTCTGCGTGGTGATCGGGGTCGGTGCCGATGATGCTTCCGCCGGTGAGCAGCGGGCAGAAGAGTTCCCACACCGAGACGTCGAAACTCATCGGTGTCCGCATGAGGAAGCGGTCATGTTCGGTCCAGCCGAAGGTCCCGATCCGCCACAGCAGGTTGTTGACGATGGCTCCGTGCGGGACCACGACCGCCTTGGGCGTGCCCGTCGAGCCCGAGGTGTAGATGACGTATGCCGGATGCGCGGGTGTCAGTGGTGTCGGCCGTTCGTTGTCGGACACGTTTCTCGCGGCGTGGCTTTCCGCTCGGGTGTGGGTGTCTTCGGTGTCGAGGAGGAGCCAGGGGAGGGTGGTGGCGCTGGTGGGGAGGGTGTTGGTGAGTGTGCTGGTGGTGAGGAGGAGGGTGGGTTGGCTGTCGTGGAGCATGAAGGTGATGCGGTCTGGTGGGTAGCCGGGGTCGAGGGGTACGTAGGCGGCTCCGGCTTTGGTGACGGCGAGTATGGCGGTGATCAGTTCGATGGAGCGTGGCAGGGCCAGTGCGATACGTGTTTCCGGTCCGGCGCCGTGCTCGATGAGCAGCCGGGCCAGTCGGTTGGCGCGAGCGTTGAGGTCGGCGTAGGACACCCTGTCGTCCTCGAAGACCACCGCCGTGGCCTGCGGAGTACGTGCCGCCTGTTCCTCGAACAGCCCCGGCAGCACCCGCCCCGCTCCCACCCCGGCTCCCACCCCTGCCCCGGCGCCCGCCACCGCCCCGGCGCTCGCTCCCGCCCCGGCGCCCGCCACCGAGGCACCCGTACCCCAGCCCAGCAGCCGCTCCCGCTCCACCTCGGAGCAGCCGTCGACCCGCCCGACCCTGACATCAGGGTCGAGGGCCATGGCCTCCAGCACCCGCACCAGGCGGTCGGCGATCGTCGTGACGCCCTCGTGCCCGAACAGGTCCGGACGGTAGCCGAGCCGCATGTGCAGCCGCTCGTCGGGGATGACCAGCAGGGACAGGGCGTAGTGCACGGCGTCGCGCCCAGTGATGTCGACCGTCCTCAGTTCCCTGCCTGGATCGAGCAACTGCCCTTGGTTGATGGGGTAGTTCTCGAAGACCGTCGTCGTGTCGAAGAGGTCCCCGGAGCGCACTCCGCTCAGCCGCTGGATCTCGGCGAGCCCCAGGTGCTGGTGGTCGAGCAGCTCCGTCTGCTCCTCCTGGAGCCGGGAGAGCAGCCCGCCCAAAGACTCCTGGGGATCGATGCGCAGCCGGACCGGCACGGTGTTGATGAACAGGCCCACGATGGCCTCCACACCCGGCAGCTCCGCGGGGCGGCCCGAGACCGTGGTGCCGAACACCACGTCGTCCCGCCCGGTGAGCCTCCCGAGGACCAGCCCCCACGCCGCCTGGACGAGGGTGTTCAGCGTGAGCCCCGAGCGCCTGGCGCGCTGTGAGAGCCGCGCGGTCAGCTCGGGGGACAGATCGGTGGAGTACTCTTCCGGCCACATCGCGGCACGCCCCGGAGCGGCGGGGGCGACCAGCGTGGGCTCGGTCAGCCCCTCCAGCGCCGTGCGCCAGGCGGCGCGGGCGGCCTCCCGGTCCCGACGCCCCAGCCAGGCCAGATAGTCGCGGTAGGGCACCGGCCGCGGCAGGTCCGTCGCGTCACCGGACCGTTCGTACAGCGCGAACAGCTCGCGCAGGACCAAAGGCACCGACCACCCGTCCCACAGCAGATGGTGGTTGGTGATGACCAGCCAGTGCCGGTCCGGGCCGCCACGCAGGACCGCGAAACGGACCAGCGGTGGCCGCGCCGGGTCGAACCGTACGGAGCGGTCCTCGGCCAGCCACCGCTCCACCGCCTCCCGGTGTTCGCCTTCCGCGACCGTCGTGAGGTCCACCTCCTGCCACGGCACGGACACCGCACCGGCGACGACCTGGACGGGATGGGACAGGCCGTCGTACAGAAACGCGGCGCGCAGATGCGGATGCCGGCGCAGCAGCGCGTCGGCGGCCACGCGGAACCGGCCCGCGTCGAAGGGGCCCTCCAGTTCCAGGCAGAGCTGGACGAGATACACATCCGGGGCCGTGTCGTCGTACACGGCGTGGAACAGCAACCCCTCCTGAAGCGGGCTGAGCGGCAGAACCTCCACACTGCCCGGGGCCTTCCGCTCGACGGTCTCCGACTCCGCCCGGGAGAGCCGGACGAGCGCCGCCTCGGAGCGGCCCAGCCCCTCGGCGGCCGGCTCGTCGGGCGTACGGGCCACGGTGGCGAGTGCCGCGGGCGTCTTGTACTGGAAGACCTGGCGGGGAGTGAGCACCAGCCCCTCCCGGCGGGCGCGGCTGACGAGCTGGATGGAGATGATGCTGTCCCCGCCCAGCGCGAAGAACTCCTCCTCCACTCCGACCTCGGCGAGCCCCAGCACCTCGGCGAACAGGGCGCACAGGGTCTTCTCGCGCGGTGTCGCCGCGGCCCGGCCGGTGGTTCGGCCGGTGGTTCGGTCGGCCCCGGGGTCGGGCACGGGCAGCGCGGCGCGATCGAGCTTCCCGTTCGTGGTCAGCGGCAGCGCGTCGAGCGTCATGAGGGCGGACGGGAGCATGTAGTCGGGCAGGTTCGCGGCGAGGTGGGCCCGGAGGGACGCCACGAGTCCGCCCAGCTCATGGGAGGCCCCGGGGTCGTTGGCGTACGAGCGCAGCGGACGGAGTCCCTTGCCCTGAACGGACGACGCGGACGACGTGGATGTCGCGGACGACGTGGACGTCGCGGACGTCGCGGATGGCGGCACAGACTGGTCGAGCACGCGATGGTCCACACCCGCCGCCGTGTCCACGAAGACCGCGTCGAGACAACCGTCGCTGTCGGACCAGGTGAGAGCGGCACGGTAGCCCAGACCCGCGGCGAGCTCGTGCAGGGCCTCCGGAGCGGACGCCCCGGGCTCCGGCCCCGCGGTGGCCGCCTCGCGGATGGCGTCCGGCGCCACTCCGTGCCGCAGTTGCCGCAACGCCTCCAGCTCGTCCGCGAGCCGGGCGTTGGGAATGCCGTTCACCCGCAGCATCCGGGGCCGGTGGCGCTCCAGGGCCTCCGCCACTTCGGTGGTGGTGCGCACCTCCTCGCCCCACTGCCGCGCCATCGCGTCGACCACCCGGAGCCCGGCCCCCGGTGCCTCCGGAGCAGGCGTCTTGACCAGGACCACGTCGTAACGGTGGCGGGTGAGCTCATTGCTCGCATGGCCACGTTTGATCCGCACATCGACCGCCGCCACCTCGGGCAGCCGGGACGGAAGGGTGGCGAAGAGGTCGGGGTCGACGACGAGTTCGCGCTCCTGCCGGATCGCCTTGTCGACCGTGGACCGTAGGCTCTCGTTCGTCGTGCCGCGCGCGGCCTGGGCCAGGGCGACGGCCGTGGCGAAGCAGCGGAGCAGACGGGCGTTGCGCACATCGCCGATGAAGATCCGGCCACCGGGCGCGAGCAGTCGCATCGCCCCGGCCACCACCTCGACCAGATACTCCACACTGGGGAAGTACTGGACGACCGAATTGAGCACGATGGTGTCGAACCGGCCGGTGGGCAGACCGGTGAAGTCGGCCGCGGGCTGGGAGCGCAGCCGTGTGCGGTCCGCCAGGGCCGGATCGCCCGCGATCCGCTCCCGCAGGTGACCGATGACCGCGGGCGACACATCGGTGGCCCAGTACGCCTCACAGTGCGGTGCCAGGCGAGCCATGAGCAGCCCGGTGCCAACCCCGATCTCCAGCACCCGGCACGGCTCCAGCTCCATGATCCGGTCGACGGTCGTGGTCAGCCACTCCCGCATCTCCGGCAGCGGAATGGGCCGCTGGTCATAGCTGCTGTCCCAGCCGACGAAGTCCTCCCGCAGGACGGTCGCGGCGCGGTCCCGGTACAGCGACTCGTAGACCGTGCGCCACTCCTCCACCTGCCGGCCGGCCAGGTCGCCGTCGGGGCCGGAGCGACGTGCGGGCACCGCGTAGGCCACCAGGCGCCGGTGGCCGGGACGGTCCTCGCGGACGGTGGCGGCGGCCTGCGCCACCTCGGGGTGCGCCGACAGGGCGGCCTCGATCTCACCGAGTTCGATACGGAAACCCCGCACCTTGACCTGATCGTCCGCACGTCCCACGAACTCCAGACGGCCCTCGCCGTCCCACCGCACGAGGTCGCCGGTGCGATACATCCGGGTGCCCGCCGGGCCGAAGGGATCGGCGACGAACCGCTCGGCGGTCATCGCCGCACGCCCCGTATACCCCCGCGCCAGCCCCGCCCCCGCCACATACAGCTCGCCCACCACCCCGGGCGGAACCAGCCGCAGCCCGGGATCGAGTACGTACACCGCCAGATCCGTCAGCCCCCGCCCGATGACACTCGGAGTCCCCGGTACGGCGTCCGCGTGGCCGAGTCGACGGGCGGTGACATGGACCGTGGTCTCCGTGATGCCGTACATGTTGACCACGACGGGGGCGTCGTCGCGGTGGCGGACGTACCAGCCCGCCAGCCGCGCGGGATCCAGGGCCTCCCCGCCGAGCACGATGTACCGCAGGGCCAGTTCCGACCCCAGCGAGGGCAGGTCCTGATCGGCGGCGATCAGCTGGTACAGGGCCGACGGCGTCTGGCACAGCACCGTCACCCCCTCGCTGACCAGCAGGCGCAGCAGGTCCTCGGGGGAGCGGGTCACCTCCTTGTCCGGCACCACCAGCCGGCCACCGTGCAGCAGCGCCCCCCACATCTCCCAGACGGAGAAGTCGAAGGCGTACGAGTGGAACAGACACCACACATCCGTCTCACCGAAGGTGAACTGCTCCCGGGCGGCGCCGAAGAGCCGCGCCACATTGCCGTACGGAACCTCGACACCCTTCGGGGTGCCGGTGGACCCGGAGGTGTAGATGACATAGGCCGGGTGGCGGGCGTCGAGCGGAAACGCGCGTTCGGCGTCGGACAGGTCGTGCGCGGGCAGCCCCCGCAGCCGGGCCAAGGTGCCATCCGCCCCGAGGACCAGGCGCTCCACGGACGGCGCGCCCGGCGGCAGGTCTTCGACGAGGCCGTCAGCGGTCACCAGCAGCGTGGCACGGCTGTCGGCGAGGGCGAAGGCGATGCGCTCCGCCGGGTGATCCGGATCCAGTGGTACGAACGCGGCCCCGGCCTTGAGGACGGCGAGGACGGCCACGACCATGTCGGCCGAGGGCGGAAGGGCGAGTGCCACCCGCGTCTCGGCTCCCGCTCCGGAAGCCACCAGCAGCCGGGCGAGGCGGTTGGCACGCCGGTTCACCTCCGCGTACGTCAGCCTGGTGTCCCGGTGCACCACCGCGACGGCCTCGGGAGTCCTGCGCACCTGCTCCTCGAACAGCAGCGGCGGTACCGTTTCCGCCAGCAGTGGCGCCACCGTTTCCGCCCGCTCCACGGGCTCCGTACGCGCCCCGCCCCATGTGCGCAACATCAGCTCGCGCTCGCCCGGAGCCAGCGGATCGACCGTTCCGACCCGCGGATCGGTGTCCGACACCAGCATCCGCAGCACCCGCAGCAGCCGCTCCGCGACCGACTCGACCGCCTCCCGCGCCAGCAGGTCCGGCTGGTACCCCATCCGGATGTGCAGCCGCTCTCCCGGAATCACCATGAGCGCCAGGGCGTAGTGGGTCGCGTCGTAACTCTCCACCGACAGCGTCCTGAGCTCCGTGGTGGGATCCAGCAGCCGCCCCTCGTCGAGGGGATAGTTCTCGAACACGGTGGTGGTATCGAAGATCTCGCCCGATCCGATCCCCGCCAGCCGCTGGATCTCGACGAGCCCGAGGTGCTGGTGGTCCAGGAGCCGCGCCTGCTGCTCCTGCAACCGGCTGAGCAGCGCGGACACCGGCTCACGCGGATCCATCCGCAGCCGCAGCGGAACGGTGTTGATGAACAGCCCCACCATGGACTCCACACCGGGGATCTCGGCGGGCCGCCCGGAGACCGTGGTGCCGAACACCACATCGTCCCGCCCGGTCAGCCGACCCAGCAGAATCCCCCACCCTGCCTGCACCAGCGTATTGAGGGTGAGCCCCAAACGCCGTGCCCGCAGAGTGAGTTGCTCGGCCAGCTCGGTGGGCAGGTCGAACGAGAACTCCTCCGGGGGGACCGCGGTCCGGCCGGGGGCCGCGGAGGTGAGCAGAGTGGGCTCCTCCAGCCCCGCGAGCGCCCTGCCCCACGCCTCGCGCGCCGCGTCACGGTCCTGGCGTCCACACCACTCCAGATAGGCGCGATAGGGCACCGCCCGGGGGAGCGCCGACTCATCGCCGTTGTGGTCGTAGAGGGCGAAGTACTCCTGGACGACCAGGGGCAGCGACCATCCGTCGAGCAGGATGTGATGATGCGTCAGAACCAGGTGGAAGCGGTCGTCGCCCAGCCGGAAGAGCGCGAAACGGATCAGGGGCGGACGGGTGAGGTCGAAGCGGGTGCCCCGGTCCTCGACCAGCCACCGCTGAAGCTCACCGCGCCGCTCCTCCTCGTCCAGCTCCCTGAGATCGGCCTCGTGCCAACGGAGGGGCACCTCACGCGGTACGAACTGGACGGGCTGCGAAAGGCCATGGTGGAGAAAACCCGCCCGGAGTGGCGGATGGCGCCGTACGAGTGCCTCGGCCGCCCGCCGGAACCGCGCGGGGGTGGCGGGGCCCTCGAGCTCGAAGGAGAGCTGCACCAGATAGACATCCGGCGCGGCGTCGTCGTACACGGCGTGGAACAGCAACCCCTCCTGGACCGCGGTCAGCGGGAGGACGTCTTCCAGCTCGCGCTTGTCCATCAGGCGTTCCTCCACCAGTCTTCGATGTTGTTGATGTCGTGTTGGGTGAGGGTGAGGAGGGGGAGGTCGGAGGGGGTTCGGCTGCTGGTGTGGTGTTGGGTGTGGGTGGTGAGGGCTTTGAGTGCGGTGTGCCAGTGGTGGGCGAGTTGGGTGATGTGGTGGGTGGTGTGGTGGTGGGGGTTGTAGGTGTAGGTGGTGGTGAGTTGGGGTCCGTGGGGGGTGTCTTGGGTGTGGGTGTTGATTTCGAGGGGTGTGTGGTGGAGGAGGTTGGGGTCGGTGTTGCCGTTGAGGGGGGTGGTTTCGGGTGCGTGGGGCCAGGGTTGGGTGGTGTCTGGTGTGGTGGGTGTGGTGGGGGTGTAGCGGCCGAGGTAGTTGAAGGTGGTGGGGGGTTGGGGGAGGTGGGTGAGGTGGGTTTTGGTGGTGGGGTTGAGGTGGCGGAGGAGTCCGTAGGTGGTGCCGTGGTGGGGTGTGGTGCGGAGGGTTTCTTTGATGGTTTTGAGTGCGGTGGTGAGGTGGGGTGTGTTGTGGGTGATGTCGTGCCAGGTGGCGGGTCCGGGGTGGAGTCGGGTGGGGTGGAGGGTGGTGAACCAGCCGATGGTGCGGGTGAGGTCGAGGTGGGGGGTGAGTTCGTGGCGTCCGTGGCTTTCGAGGTTGATGAGGATGCTGTTGTCGGGGTTGGGGTGGGGGTTGATGTCGGGGTGGGTGAGGGCGAGGGTGAGGGCGGTGAGGAGGATGTCGTTGATGGCGGCGTGGTAGTGGGTGGGTGTGATGGTGAGGAGGGGTTGGGTGTGTTCGGGTGGGAGGGTGGTGGTGTGGTGGTGTAGTTGGTGGGTGGGGATGGGTGTGGGGGTTGGTGGTGTGGGGGTGTGGGGGTGGGGTTGGAGGGTGTGGGTCCAGTGGTGGAGTGTGGTGGTGTGGGTGGGGTGGTGGGCTTGTTGGGTGAGGTAGTGGGCCCAGGTGCGGTAGGAGGTGGGGACGGGTTCCAGGGTTGGTCCGGTTTTGGTGGGGTGGTGGTAGGCGTGGGTGAGGTCGGGGATGAGGATGCGCCAAGAGACGCCGTCGATGACGAGGTGGTGGGCGAGGAGGAGGAGTCGTCCGGGGGTGGTGGGTCCGAGGGTGAGGTGGACGGCTTGGAGCATGACGCCACGGGTGGGGTCCAGGCGGGCTTGGGCGGTGGCCTGGTGCTCGGTGATGGCGGCGGGGATGTCGGGGTGGCCGGTGAGGTCGGCGTGGTGGAGCAGGCTCGCAGCGTTGATGCTGCCTGGCGGCGGTATGCGCAGTTCGGGTTCTTCGCTTTCTGCACTGTTGAGGGTGAGGCGGAAGATGTCGTGGTGGTCGATCACGGTTTGCAGTGCGGTGGCGAGGCGCTGTTGGTCGAGGTCGGCGGGAACGGTCAGCAGGACTGATTGGTGGTAGGTGGTGAAGGGTCCGCCTCGTTCGAAGAGCTCTCGCATGATGGGGGTGGCGGGGAGGGTGCCGGTGCCGGTTTCGTGGCGGGTGGGAGCGGTGGTGGTGGGGATGTGGGTTGCCGCTGTGGCCAGGGCGGCTGGGGTTTGGTGTTGGAAGACCTGGCGTGGGGTGAGGAGTAGCCCCTGTTGGCGGGCGCGGCTGACGAGTTGGATGGACAGGATGCTGTCGCCGCCCAGCGCGAAGAACCCGTCATCCGGCCCCGTTTGGGGAAGGCCGAGGATGTCGGCGAACAGCTCACACAGCGTGCGTTCATGCCCGTCCGCAGGGGCTCGTTCGCTGGTGCCCTCCGAGGCGGGGATGGGGAGGGCCGCGTGGTCGAGTTTGCCGTTGGCGGTCAGTGGCAGGTGGTTGAGCGGGACGTAGTGGGCGGGGATCATGTAGTGGGGCAGTCGGTTGGCCAGCTGGGTCCGGATCTCCGCCGCGGGGGGCGGCTCGCTCCCCGTCTGCGTTGGGGTGAGGTAGGCGACGAGGCGGCGGTCGCCGGGGCGGTCCTCGCGGACGGTCACCACGGCCTGCCCAATACCTGGATGTGTGGTGAGGGCGGCCTGGATCTCTCCGAGCTCGATGCGGAATCCGCGGACCTTGACCTGCTCATCGGCCCGCCCGCAGAACTCCAACTCCCCACCAGGTGTCCATCGCACCAGGTCCCCGGTCCGGTACATCCGCTCCCCGCCGGCCGTACTGTACGGGCAGGCCACGAACCGTTCCGCGGTCAGTCCCGGCCGTGCCCAGTACCCCCGCGCCACTCCGCACCCGGCCACGTACAACTCGCCCACCACACCCACCGGAACCAAACCCAACCCCGCATCCAGCACAAACACTCGGGAGTTCGGCACCGGGGAGCCGATGGGCACAGAGGTGTGTGTTGCCCCGTCGGAGTGCCACACCGTGGCGTAGACCGTCGCCTCGGTGGGGCCGTAGGCATTGGCGATGCGCGCCTCGGGGAACCGGGACTGCGCGGTGGCCAGCAGCTGGGGGGAGAGGGCTTCGCCCGCCAGGACGATCGTGTCGAGAGACGGGTCTTCGGTCTGCTGCTGGGTGGAGAGCAGACTTGCCAGGACGGAGGGAACGGCACTCAGCAGACCACCGGCACTCAGTAGCCCGGGATCGGCGGCCGCGGAGAGCAGATCGGGGACGAGTTCCACCGTGCCGCCGAGCGTGAGCGGTACGAGCAGTTCGAAGACGGAGACGTCGAAGGTGAAGGACGTCGTCGCCCTGACCTGCGCCAACCGGTCCGCGCCGAGATCGTTGCGCGCCCAGGCCACCAGGTCCACCACATTGGCGTGGGAGACGACCACCCCCTTGGGCGTGCCCGTCGAGCCCGAGGTGTAGATGACGTATGCCGGATGCGCGGGCGTGAGCGGTGTCGGCCGTTCGTTGTCGGACACGTTTCTCGCGGCGTGGCTTTCCGCTCGGGTGTGGGTGTCTTCGGTGTCGAGGAGGAGCCAGGGGAGGGTGGTGGCGCTGGTGGGGAGGGTGTTGGTGAGTGTGCTGGTGGTGAGGAGGAGGGTGGGTTGGCTGTCGTGGAGCATGAAGGTGATGCGGTCTGGTGGGTAGCCGGGGTCGAGGGGTACGTAGGCGGCTCCGGCTTTGGTGACGGCGAGTACGGCGGTGATCAGTTCGATGGAGCGTGGCAGGGCCAGTGCGATACGTGTTTCCGGTCCGGCGCCGTGCTCGATGAGCAGCCGGGCCAGTCGGTTGGCGCGAGCGTTGAGGTCGGTGTAGGACACCCTGTCGTCCTTGAAGACCACCGCCGTGGCCTGCGGAGTACGTGCCGCCTGTTCCTCGAACAGCCCCGGCAGCACCCGCCCCGCTCCCACCCCTGCCCCGGCGCCCGCCTCCGCCCCGGCGCCCGCCACCGAGGCACCCGTACCCCAGCCCAGCAGCCGCTCCCGCTCGTCGTGGCCGAGGAGGTCGATCCGGCTCAGGGTCTGGTCGGGACGGTCCGCGACGGTGTCCAGCACACGCAGCAGGCGGTCGACGATCGCCTGGGCCGTGTGCTGCTCGAAGAGGTCGGTGGCGTACTCGAGGCTGCCCTGGATGCCGTTCGGCTCCCCGCTCTCGGCGGTGTGCGTCTCCGCGAGCGCGAAGGCCAGGTCGAACTTGGCCGTGTCGGTGGCCACCTCCAGTGGCTCGGCGGCCACTCCCGGCAGGGAGAGTTCGGTCGCCCCGAGGTTCTGGAAGGTGAGCATCACCTGGAACAGCGGGTGCCGGGCCAGGGACCGGACCGGGTTGACCGCCTCCACCACCCGTTCGAACGGCACCTCCTGATGCGCGTACGCGGCTCCGTCCGTCTCCCGCACCCGTTCCAGGAGGGTCAGGAAGTCCGGGTCCCCGTTGGTGTCGGTGCGCAGCACCAGCGTGTTGACGAAGGGGCCGACCAGGTCGTGTACGGCCACCTCGTCGCGGCCGGCGAACGCGGTGCCCAGGGGGATGTCCGTCCCGGCGCCGAGTCGCGTCAGCAGGGCCGCGAGGGCGGCCTGGACCACCATGAACACGCTGGCGTCCTGGGACCGGGCCAGCCGGGTCAGCCTCCGGTGCAGCGGAGCCGGAACGGCGATGTCCACGGTCGAGCCCCGGTGCCCGGCCACCGGCGGCCGTGGCCGGTCCATCGGCAGCGGTAGCTCCTCGGGCAGCTCCGCGAGCGTCTCCCGCCAGAACGCGAGCTGCCGGGAGAGCACACTGTCATCCCGGTCCTCCGCGCCCAGCACCTGGCGCTGCCAGAGCCCGAAGTCCGCGTATTGCAGGGGCAGATCGTCGCTCCAAGGCGGTTCCGAACCGGCCGTCCGGGCCTGGTAGGCGGTGGCGAGGTCGGCGAAGAGCGGTTCCAGCGACCAGCCGTCCGCCGCGATGTGGTGGACCACCACGAGCAGCACATGCTCGTCGGCGCCCTGCGGGAACAGGCTTATGCGCAGGGGGAGTTCGACGGCCAGATGGAAGCCACGCCCGGCTTCCTCGGCCAGCGCCGCCGCGAGCACGTCGTCCGAAGCGAGCACGTCGTCCGAAGCGCGTCCGGCCGAGGCCACGGCCGCGCCCCCGGACGCGCCTCCGCCCGCGCCCCCGCCCGGGTCCGTTTCGTCGGCCACCGGCCGCACGCTCCGTACAACGGCGCGCAGTGCGGACCGGGCCGCATCCGGGCCCAGGACCCGCTGCCACGGCCGCCCGTCGTCCCCGTGCGGATAGACGGTGCGCAGCACCTCGTGCCGGGCCACGACGTCCCCCGCCGCGGCCATCAGCGCCTCCCGGTCCAGCGGGCCGCGCAGCCGCAGACCGACCACGATGTTGTAGGTCGCCGCCCGATCGCCCTCCAACTCCTCGAGGAACCACAGCCGTTGCTGGGCATACGACAGCGGCAGGCGGCCCGTACGCGCCATCGGCCCCAACGGCGGGCGAGCCACGTCCCGTTCCGCGCCCTGGATCACCTCCGCCAACCGCTCCACCGTCGGCGCCTGGAACACCGCACGGATGCCCAGGTCGACGCCGGTACGGGTACGGACCTGCCCCATCAGCCGCATCGCGAGCAGCGAATGCCCGCCCAGCTCGAAGAAGCCGTCCGCCACGCCCACCTCGGGCACGCCAAGCACCTCGGCGTACAGCGCGCACAGCAGCCGCTCCCAGGGGGAGGCCGGTGGCCGGCCGGTGCCCGGGGCGCCGACGGGGCCGGGCGCGGGCAGCGCCTTGCGGTCCAGCTTCCCGTTCGCCGTCAGCGGCAACGCGTCCAGAGGAACCACCGCCGATGGCACCATGTGCTCCGGCAACTGCTCGCGAAGCCAGGAGCGCAGTTCGGCCGGGGTCGGTTCATGGCCGGGCCGGGCGACGGAGTAGCCGACGAGCCGAGGGTCGCCCGGCCGGTCCTCGCGGACCGTCACGGCGGCCCGCGCCACATGTGGATGCGAGGCCAGCACCGCCTCGACCTCTCCCGGCTCGATCCGGAACCCCCGCAGCTTGACCTGGCGGTCGGCCCGGCTGAGGTACTCCAGCCGCCCGTCCGCGTCCCAGCGCACCAGGTCGCCGGTGCGATACATCCGTGACCCGGCCGGGCCGTACGGATCGGCCACGAACCGCTCCGCGGTCAGGCCGGGATGGTTGAAATAGCCGCGGGCCACACCCGTACCCGCGATGTGCAGCTCGCCCACCGCGCCCGGTGGCAGCAGGCCCAGGTGCCGGTCCAGGACGTACGCGCGCATGGTGTCCAGCGGCGTCCCGATCCGCGGCGCGCCATCGTCATCGGCCCGGACGACGCCCGTGGTGCACCAGACCGTGGTCTCGGTGGGCCCGTACAGGTTCACCACCTCGGCGCCCAGCGCGAGCAGCCGTCGCGCGAGCGGGGAGGGCAGCGTCTCGCCACCGCTGAGGACCCGCATCCCCGACAGCACCCCCGACGGCACCCTCGCATGGTCGTCACCGTCGGGCACCTCGCCGAGCACTGCCTGCCACAGCGTGGGCGTGGCCTGTGCCATCGACACCCCGTGGCGGCCCATCAACGCCAGCAGCGCGGCGGGATCGTGCGTCTGGGCCGCCGAGGCGAGGACGATACGGGCCCCTGCCGCGAGCGGCATGAACCACTCCACCACCACCACGTCGAACGACGGCGTGGAGGCCGCCAGCACCGCGTCCGACCCGGTGAGCGGGGTACGCCGGGCCATGGCCCGCAGGAACCGGCCGAGACCGCCCCGGGACGCCACCACACCCTTGGGCCTGCCACTCGAACCCGAGGTGTAGAAGAGGTACGCGGGGTGGTCCGGCAGCAGTGGACACCCGCGGTCCGCGTCCGTCAGGTTGGCCGCCCCCGCCTGTGCCAACCCATCCGCCGTGTCCTCCGTGTCCAGCAGCAGCCGTGGCATCGTGGCCGCCTCAGCCGGCAGGGTTTCGGCGATCGCTTCGGTCGTCACCAGGAGGGTCGGACGGCTGTCGGTGAGCATGAACGCCATGCGCCGCGGCGGGTAGTCCGGGTCGACGGACACGAAGGCGGCCCCCGCCTTGAGGACGGCCAGCGCGGTGATGAGCACGTCCGGGCCACGGGGCAGGGAGAGGGCGACCCGAGTCTCCGGGCCCGCGCCCGCCGCGACGAGCACCCGGGCCAACCGATTCGCCCGCTCGTTCAACTCCCGGTAGCTGAGCCGCTGTTCCTCGAACACCACGGCCACATCGGCCGGGGTATGCTCGGCCTGGCGCTCGAACACCTCCGGCAGCAGCACCGTGTCATCGGCTCCGGTCACGCCGGCCGAGGCGTTGCCCCACTGCCGCAGCAGGCGATCCCGCTCGGTCGGGGTCAGCACGTCGAGCCGCGCCACCGTCCGATCCGGGGTGTCCGCCACGCTCTCCAGCACCCGGACCAGACGCCGCGCGAGCTCCTGTACGGCCGAGTGGCCGAAGGCATCGGGACGGTAGCCCAGCTGGAGCCGCAGGGACTCGCCCGGAATGACGACCAGGGCCAGCGCATAGTGGGTGGCGTCCCGGCCGGTGCTGCCCACCACCCGCAGCCCGTCCTCCGGCGCGCCGACCCGCTCGGGCCGCACCGGATAGTTCTCGAAGACCAGCACCGTGTCGAAGAGTTCGCCGACCCCCGCGAGCGACTGCACCTCGATCAGCCCCAGATGCTGGTGCTCCGACAGCGCCGCCTGCCGCGCCTGCACCGCCTCCAGCAGCGCCAACAGCGTCTGGTCCGGGGCGAGTTGAACCCGTACCGGCAATGTGTTGATGCACAGGCCGACCAGCGACTCGACACCGTCCACCTCCGGTGGCCGCACCGCGGCCGTGGCCCCGAACACCACATCGTCGCGGCCGGTCAGCCGCCCCAGCAGCAGCCCCCACGCCACCTGCACCAGTGTGTTCAGCGTCAGCCCCGAGGCACGGGCGCGCCGGGTCAGCCGTGCCGTCAGCTCGACGGGCACATCCAGGCAGAACTCCCGGGGGACCACCGCCGTACTCCCGTACGCCTCCGGAGCCAGCAACGTCGGCTCCGCCACCCCGGCCAGCGCCTCGCGCCACGCCTCGCGGGCGGCGGTGGCGTCCTGCGCGGTGAGCCAGGCGAGGTAGTCGCGGTAGGCCGCCGGGCGGGGCAGCAGACGGTCGTCCCCGGCCTCCCCGTACAGGAAGAACAGCTCCTGTACGAGGACCGGGGTCGACCAGCCGTCCAGCAGGATGTGGTGGTGGGTCATGACCAGACGGCTGCGCCCACCGCCGAGGTGGAACAGCGTGAACCGCATCAGTGGCGGCCGGGTGAAGTCGAACCGCGTGGCGCGGTCCTCCGCCAGCCAGCGCTCGTACTCCCCGTCCTGCTCGGCGGGGGAGAAACCGCTGAGGTCGATCTCCTGCCACGGTGTCGGCGCATGGCGGGGCACGACCTGGACCGGCCTGGACAGGCCGTGGTGGAGGAACCCGGCCCGCAGATGGGGATGGCGGAGCAGCAGAGTGTCCACCGCCTGCCGGAAGCGGACGCTGTCGACGCCGCCCTCGAGGTCGACACCGCCCTCGAGGTCGAATGCGAACTGCACCAGATAGACGTCCGGGGCCGCCTCGTCGAACGCGGCATGGAAGAGCAGCCCCTCCTGCAAAGCCGTCAGTGGCAACGTGTCGACGGCACCGGGAAACCTCTGCTCGACCGCTGCCACGTCCTCGGTGGTGAGGGAGAGCAGCGGGGACGTGGCGGTGGCCGGACCGCCCGAGCTGGCGGGGGCGTTCGCCGGGGCCGGGGCGTCGGCTGGCGAGGTGAGGCGTGCCAGGGCGGCGACGGTCTGGTGCTGGAAGACCTGGCGGGGGGTGAACACCAGCCCCTCTCGGCGGGCGCGGCTCACCAGCTGCATGGACAGGATGCTGTCCCCGCCCAGTGCGAAGAACCCCTCCTCCACGCTCGGCTCCGGCACCCCCAGCACCTCGGCGAACAGACGGCAGAGGACCGCTTCGTGCGGGGTCGATGGCGGGCGCCCACCGGCCCCTTCGGCGCGCCGGGCGGGCGCGGGCAGCGCGGCACGGTCGAGCTTGCCGCTCGGAGTGAGGGGCAGCGCGTCGAGGACGATGACCGCGGAGGGCACCATATGGGCCGGTAGCCGCTCCGCCAGATACGACCGCAGCTCCTCCGGCGGCGTATCGCGGTGATCCGGGCTGGTGGTGGTGTAGGCGATGAGGTGTTTGTTGCCGTGGTGGTCGTGGTGGAGGGTGGTGGCGGCTTGGGTGATGTGGGGGTGGGTGGTGAGGGTGTTTTCTATTTCGGCGGGTTCGATGCGGTAGCCGTGGTGTTGGATTTGGTGGTCGGTGCGGTGGTGGTAGTGGAGTTGGTGGGTGGTGGGGTGTTGGTGTGCGAGGTCGCCGGTGCGGTAGAGGCGGGTGCCGGGTGGTCCGTAGGGGTTGGCGATGAAGTGGGTGGCGGTGAGGGTGGGGTTGTTGTGGTAGTTGCGGGCGAGGGTGGGTCCGGTGATGTAGAGCTCGCCGGGTGTGTTTGGTGGGGTGGGTTGGAGGTGGGTGTCGAGGAGGTGGGTGGTGAGGTGGGGGAGGGGGTGTCCGATGGGGCTGGGGGTGTTGGGGGTGTGGTGGGTGTTTGGGTTGAGGGGGTGGTGGGTGGCGTGGATGGTGGTTTCGGTGATGCCGTACATGTTGATGATGGTGGTGTGGGGGTGGTGTTGGTGGAAGGTGGTGAGGCGGGTGGGGTCGAGGGGTTCGCCGCCGAGGATGATGCGTTGGAGGGGGAGGGGTTGGTGGTGGTTGTGTTGGTGGGTGTTGATGAGGTGGTAGAGGGCGGTGGGTGTTTGGCAGAGGGTGGTGATGTGTTGTTGGTGGATGAGGGTGATGAGGTCGTGGGGGGAGCGGGTGGTGTTGTGGTTGGGGATGATGAGGGTGTGGCCGTGGAGGAGGGGTCCGAAGATTTCCCAGACGGAGAAGTCGAAGGCGTAGGAGTGGAATTGGCACCAGATTTGTGGGGTGGGGTGGGTGAAGTAGTGGTGGGTGGCGGTGAAGAGGTGGATGAGGTTGGTCTGGGGGATGGTGACGCCTTTGGGGGTGCCGGTGGAGCCGCTGGTGTAGATGAGGTAGGCGGGGTGGCGTGCGTCGGGCGGGGTGGGTTGTTCGGTGGGGGTGAGGTTGGTGGCGGGCAGTTGCCGCAGGCGGGTGGTGGTTTCAGGGTGGTCGAGCAGTACGCGTGGTGTGGTCTGGTTGGGTGTGGGGAGTGTGGTGGCGATGTCGGTGGTGGTGATCAGGGCGGTGGGGGCGCTGTCGGCTAGTAGGTAGGCCAGGCGTTCTTGGGGGTAGTCGGGGTCCAGTGGTACGTAGGCGGCGCCGGTTTTGAGTACGGCGAGGATTGCGGTGATGGTCTGTGCGGAGCGTGGCAGGGCCAGGGCGATTCGGTGTTCGGGTCCGGCGCCGGTCTTCAGTAGGAGTCGGGCCAGTTGGTTGGCGCGTTCGTTGACTTCGCGGTAGGTCCACCGCTGCTCGTCGCACACCACGGCCACCGTGTCCGGGGCTCGTTCCACCCACTCCTCGAACAACCCCGACAAGGACACCTTCGGGTCGGCCTCCGCGACACGGGCGTCGCGGCGCGGCACCAGCCGTTTCCGCTCGTCATCCAAGAGCACATCGATCCGATCGACGTTCCGGCCGGGATCGTCGGCGATGGCCTCCAGGACGCGGACCAGCCGCTGTGCCACCGTCCGTATGGCCGGGGCCTCGAACACATCCGGCCGGTAGCCGAGGCGCAACCGCAGCCGTTCGCCCGGGACCACGACCACCGCCAACGGGTAGTGCGTGGCGTCCTGGCCATCGGTGGCCGTCAGCCGCAGCCCGGCGCGGGCCGCCTGCGCATGGGCCCCGGCGCCCACGGGGTAGTTCTCGAAGACCACAACCGTGTCAAAGAGCTGCCCCGTCCCGGCGGCGGTCCGTAGCTCCGACAGCCCCAGATGGTGGTGTGCGGAAAGCTCGCCGTGCTGCCGTTGTACGGCCGCCAGCAACTCCTCCACCGGTCGGCCCACCGGCACCCGGACCCGTACCGGCACCGTGTTGATGCACAGCCCGACCAATGACTCGATGCCCGCCACTTCCGCCGGGCGTACCGCCACCGTCGTACCGAACACCACGTCGTCGCGGCCGGTCAGCCGGCTCAGCAGGATGGCCCACGCGGCCTGCACCAGTGTGTTGAGGGTGAGCCCCATCCGCCGGGCGCGCTGCTCGAGTTGGGCGGTCCGCTCCACCGACAGATCGACGGCCATCTCGTCGGGGGCCACGGTCGTACGGCCCGGATCGGCCGGTGCCAGCAGGGTGGGCTCCTCCACACCGGCCAGCGCCGTGCGCCAGGCGGCGCGGGCCGCGTCCCGGTCCTGCCGCCGCAGCCAGTCCAGGTACTCCCGGTAGGGCGCGATGGCGGGCAGCCCCGAGTCATCCCCGTCCCGTTCGTACAGCGTGAACAGCTCCTGGACGACGAGCGGTACGGACCAGCCGTCCAGCAGGATGTGGTGGCTGGTCATCACCACCCGGTACTGGTCCGCACCCCAACGGACGAGGGCGAAGCGGATCAGTGGCGGCCGGGTGAGGTCGAACCGCGTGGCGCGGTCCTCGGCCAGCCACCGGTCGAACGCGGCGGGGCGCTGCTCATCGGGAAGGTCGCCGAGATCCAGCTCGTGCCAGACGGAGCGGACAGCGGGCGCCACCACCTGCACGGGCTGGGACAGTCCGTGGTGATGGAAGGACGCGGCCAGGTTCGGGTGGCGGCGCAGCAGGGCGTCCGCCGCCCGTCGGAAGCGTGCGCCGCTGACCTCCCCTTCGAGGTGGAAGGTGAACTGCACCAGATAGACATCCGGGGCCGCCTCGTCGTACACGGCGTGGAACAGCAGTCCGCCCTGGAGAGGTGTCAGCGGCAACAGCTCCGCCGTATCGGTGGCGTGAGTGGCATTCGCCGACAGGCTCGCGTATTCGATCGGGGTGAGGGTCACCAAGGGCCCCGCGTTCCCGGAGGTGAGCTCCTGCGGCGGAGCCGCCGGGCCGTTCCCGGAGTGGGCGGCGGAGGCGAGGCCCTCCGGCGTCCGGTGCTGGAAGACCTGCCCCGGTGTGAGGACGAGCCCCTCCGCGCGGGCGCGGCTGACCAGCCGCATGGCGAGGACGCTGTCGCCACCCAAGTTGAAGAAGCTCGTGTCCGCGCCCACATCGGGGAGGCCGAGCACCTCGCCGAAGAGAGCACACAGCCGTGCCTCCAGTGGTGTGGCCGCCGGCCGTCCGGAAGCGAGCGCGGAGAAGTCGGGCGCGGGGAGGGCCGCGCGGTCGAGCTTGCCGTTCGCCGTGAGAGGCATCCGGTCGAGCGCGATGACCGCCGAGGGCACCATATGGGCGGGCAGCCGCTCGCTGAGATACGACCGGAACGAGGCGACTATCGCACCGTTCCCGTGTGCGAGTCCGGGCTCGTTGGCGTAGGCGGAGGCGGGACGGCGAGGTGTGGTGGAGGGTGGTGCGGCGATGTCGAGGGTCGTCTTATGCAGGTCAGTGCTGAGGCCGATGAACACACCGTCGAGGCGCCCTTCGTCGGCCGCCCAGCGCAGCGCCAGGTCGTAGCCGTGTGTCTCGGCGAGCCGGTGGAGCGCTTCCGGGTCCGTCCCGGCGCCGTTGTGCCCGGCCGTCGGGGCCATTGCCGTGAGGTGGCGCCGGGCGTCGTCCGGGTCGGCGCCGGTGTCGATCCGGCGCAGGGCGGTGAGCTCGCCGGTCAGCCGGGTGTTGGGGATACCAGACACCCGCAACGCTCGTGGGCGGCGCTCCCCCGTCAGCGCGTCGCGCAGGTCGTCCACCGTACGGATGTCCTCACCCCACCGCAGATGCGGCGCACGGTCGGTGGCGAGCAGTGTGACGGGACTCTTGGTGAGGATGACGTCGTAGCGGTGCCGGGTGAGTTCGTTGCGTGCCGAGCCGCGTTTGACGCGGATGTCGACGGCGCCGATGGCGGGCACGACGGATGTGAGGGTGGTGAAGTACTCCGGGTCCACCAGGAGTTCCCGCTCCAGGCGGATGGCGTTGTCCACGGTGGCGCGCAGGCTCTCCGGCGTGGTCCCCGCGGACGCCTGGGTGAGGGCGACCGCGGTGGCGAAGCAGCGCAGCAGGCGATGGTTGCGTACGTCCCCGATGAACAGCTTCCCGCCGGGCTTGAGGAGCGCCATGGCATGGGTGATGACATCGGTCAGGTAGTCGATGTTCGGGAAGTACTGGACGACGGAGTTGATGACGACGGTGTCGAAGCGCCCCTCGGGCAGCGTGCTGAAGTCATGGGCGGGCCGGCACTCGAGCGTCACCCGGCCGTCGCCTGCGCCCAGCGCGGAATCCTGCGCCACACGCTGTTCCAGGGCGGCGATGGCGGAGGGCGAGACGTCGGTGCCCCAGTAGCTTGCGCAGTCCGGAGCCAGATGTGACAGGAGCAGACCGGTGCCGACCCCGATCTCCAGAACATCGCGCGGGCCGAGCGCGCTGATGCGGTCCACGGTCGTGGCCAGCCACTCCCGCATTTCCCGCAGAGGGATGGGCCGCTGGTCGTAGCTGCTGTCCCAGCCGACGAAGTCCTCGCTCAGCGAAGTGGCGGCCCGGTCCCCGTAGAGGGAGTCGTAGACCGCGCGCCACTCCTCGACCTGCTGCTCCACCACGTCCGCCGCCCGGTGAACGCTCTGGCTGGTGGTGGTGTAGGCGATGAGGTGTTTGTTGCCGTGGTGGTCGTGGTGGAGGGTGGTGGCGGCTTGGGTGATGTGGGGGTGGGTGGTGAGGGTGTTTTCTATTTCGGCGGGTTCGATGCGGTAGCCGTGGTGTTGGATTTGGTGGTCGGTGCGGTGGTGGTAGTGGAGTTGGTGGGTGGTGGGGTGTTGGTGTGCGAGGTCGCCGGTGCGGTAGAGGCGGGTGCCGGGTGGTCCGTAGGGGTTGGCGATGAAGTGGGTGGCGGTGAGGGTGGGGTTGTTGTGGTAGTTGCGGGCGAGGGTGGGTCCGGTGATGTAGAGCTCGCCGGGTGTGTTTGGTGGGGTGGGTTGGAGGTGGGTGTCGAGGAGGTGGGTGGTGAGGTGGGGGAGGGGGTGTCCGATGGGGCTGGGGGTGTTGGGGGTGTGGTGGGTGTTTGGGTTGAGGGGGTGGTGGGTGGCGTGGATGGTGGTTTCGGTGATGCCGTACATGTTGATGATGGTGGTGTGGGGGTGGTGTTGGTGGAAGGTGGTGAGGCGGGTGGGGTCGAGGGGTTCGCCGCCGAGGATGATGCGTTGGAGGGGGAGGGGTTGGTGGTGGTTGTGTTGGTGGGTGTTGATGAGGTGGTAGAGGGCGGTGGGTGTTTGGCAGAGGGTGGTGATGTGTTGTTGGTGGATGAGGGTGATGAGGTCGTGGGGGGAGCGGGTGGTGTTGTGGTTGGGGATGATGAGGGTGTGGCCGTGGAGGAGGGGTCCGAAGATTTCCCAGACGGAGAAGTCGAAGGCGTAGGAGTGGAATTGGCACCAGATTTGTGGGGTGGGGTGGGTGAAGTAGTGGTGGGTGGCGGTGAAGAGGTGGATGAGGTTGGTCTGGGGGATGGTGACGCCTTTGGGGGTGCCGGTGGAGCCGCTGGTGTAGATGAGGTAGGCGGGGTGGCGCGCGTCGGGCGGGGTGGGCTGTTCGGTGGGGGTGAGGTTGGTGGCGGGCAGTTGCCGCAGGCGGGTGGTGGTTTCAGGGTGGTCGAGCAGCACGCGTGGTGCGGCATCCGCATCGCTCGGCGGGGGCAGTGTGGTGGCGATGTCGGTGGTGGTGATCAGGGCGGTGGGGTCGCTGTCGGTTAGTAGGTAGGCCAGGCGTTCTTGGGGGTAGTCGGGGTCCAGTGGTACGTAGGCGGCGCCGGTTTTGAGTACGGCGAGGATTGCGGTGATGGTCTGTGCGGAGCGTGGCAGGGCCAGGGCGATTCGGTGTTCGGGTCCGGCGCCGGTCTTCAGTAGGAGTCGGGCCAGTTGGTTGGCGCGTTCGTTGACTTCGCGGTAGGTCCACCGCTGCTCGTCGCACAGCACGGCCACCGTGTCCGGGGCTCGTTCCACCCACTCCTCGAACAACCCCGACAATGACACCCTGTTCGGATCAGTGCATACTGCAAGCGCTGTGTTCTCCACCATTCCACCCAGCCAATTCATCGTAAAGTCGCATCACGTAGAGAGACGCGTGAGGGTAGTTATCAGAATCCAGTGGTTATTTGAATCCGGCCCGGTTTTGAGTGTCCTTGCCCGCTTGTACCAGCGTCGCCGGACGACATCTCATGAGCAAGTGAATGGCAGCTTGGTGCAGTGGCGTCCACGCCGTCTTCGCCGGTCCACCTCGGCATGCTCTGCTGGCATCAACAGGGAGAACGCGCAGTTCAGAAGCGCTGTGCGGAGGGATGTCGAGAACCAGCGGAGGCACCTAGGTGCCACCTGTCCGCATTGCCGGTAATCGCCGAGAAGAATGCCCATTGGAATGTTCTGGCGTCTATTCAAGATCGTTGACGAGCTTGCCCGGCTCGGCTACGTTGAATTATTCGGACAGAGTGAATGCCCGCGTGTCCACCGCACTTCTCGTTGCCCCTTCTTCTCCTTATCCATCTCCGTGCGATCTGCGCGTAGTGCATCAGTGCGAGCGGTCCGAACAGGGGGATTCCCATGGTCCGATCCCGGATCGAAGAGCTTCTGCCGCTGACCCCGTTGCAGGAGGGGTTGCTGTTCCACGCGGTCTATGACGATGGCGCGCCGGATGTGTACATGGTGCAGCTGGTCTTCGATCTCGATGGTCCGGTGGACGCTCAGCGCCTGCGGTCGGCGGCACAGGCGATCGTCGATCGCCATATGAGTCTGCGTGCGGGATTCATGATGCGCGGAGTGCCCCGGCCGGTGCAGGCCATCGCACGGCGTGTGCGGGTGCCGTGGCGTGAGGAGGATCTGCGGGGTCTGGCGGAGGCCGAGGCACGGGACGTCTTCGAGCGGTGGCTGGCGGAGGACCGGGCCAACCGTTTCGACCTGGCGCGGCCGCCGTTGCTGCGGTTCGCGTTGTTCCGCTTCGGCGAGGACCGCTTCCGTCTCGTGATGACGAATCACCACATCCTGTTGGACGGCTGGTCCACTCAACTGCTGATGCGGGAGTTGTTCACCCTCTACCACCACCAGGAGCCCGAGGCCACCGCCTCCACTCTGGCCCCCGCTGTGCCCTGGCGTGAGTATCTCGCTTGGTATGGGTCGCGGGATCGGGGTGCGGGGGTTGCGGCGTGGTGTGGGGTGTTGGCGGGGGTGGAGGAGGCTTCGGTGTTGGGGTCGGTGGTTTCTGGTGGTGGTGGGGTGGTGCCGGGGGAGGTGTGGTGTGAGGTTTCGGAGGGTTTGACGGGGCGGTTGGTTGAGCGTGGGCGGGAGTTGGGGCTGACGTTGAACACGTTGGTGCAGGGGGCGTGGGGGATCCTTCTGGGTCGATTGACTGGTCGGGAAGACGTGGTGTTCGGGGCGACGGTGGCGGTGCGTCCGGTGGAGTTGGTGGGTGCGGAGTCGTTGGTGGGGTTGTGTATCAATACGGTGCCGGTGCGGGTCATGGCGGGGGCTGGGGTGCCGGTGGTGGGGTTGTTGTCGGGGTTGCAGGAGACGCAGGCGCGGTTGTCGGAGTATCAGTTCGTGGGGTTGCCGGAGATTCAGGCTGCGGTGGGTGCGGGGGCGCGGTTCGACACGGTGGTGATTTACGAGAACTATCCGGTGGCGCCTGAGGTCACCGGGGACGACGCTGTGCGGGTCCGGGTCAGTGAGGGCCGGGATGCGACGCATTACACGTTGGCGTTGACGGTGATTCCTGGTGAGCGGCTTCAGGTGCGGTGGGGGTATCGGCCTGATGTGTTCGACCGGGACGCGGTGGAGGTGATCGCGGCTCGTTTTGTGCGGGTGCTGGAGGCGATTGCCGCTGATCCGGGGTGTCTGGTGGGGCGGATCGATGTGCTCAGCGGGGAGGAGCGGGAGCTGCTGGAGATGTGGAGCGGCGATGAGTCTGGTGACGGCGATGCTGGTCATGGACTTTTGCCGGGGTTGTTTGAGGGGTGGGTGCGGCGTGATCGGGATGCGGTGGCGGTGGTGTGTGAGGGGTGTGAGGTGTCGTATGGGGAGGTGAATGAGCGGGCGAATCGTCTGGCTCGGGTGTTGATGGGGTTGGGGGTGGGTCCGGAGTCCCGGGTGGGGTTGGTCGTGCCGCGGTCGGTGGAGTTGGTGGTGGCGTTGCTGGCGGTGGTGAAGGCCGGCGGCGCGTACGTACCGATTGATCCGCGTTATCCGGTGAGCCGGATCGCTTTCGTGCTGGACGATG
This sequence comes from Streptomyces sp. Inha503, assembly GCF_047215865.1. Lineage (NCBI taxonomy): Bacteria > Bacillati > Actinomycetota > Actinomycetes > Kitasatosporales > Streptomycetaceae > Streptomyces > Streptomyces sp. Inha503. The sequence continues at coordinate 9,654,117 of NZ_CP178360.1, forward strand.
CTCGGCCGGAGGTGGTGTTGGTCACGGCGGAGACGGCCGGGCGGATCCCGCAGCGTGAGAGCGGTCGGTTGCTGGTGTTGGATGATGAGCACACGCAGCAGCTCCTGAGCCAGGCGTCGGCCACCGATCTGACAGACGGCGATTGCATCAGGCCGTTTGATGCTCGGCATCCGGCGTATGTGATCTATACGTCGGGGTCGACGGGTGTTCCGAAGGGTGTGGTGGTGTCTCGGGCGGCTGTTGAGGGGTTCTTGGCTGCGGTGGGGCAGCGGGTGCCGCTGGGGGGTGGGGATTGGTTGTTGGCGGTGACCACGGTGTCGTTTGATATTGCGGCGTTGGAGGTGTTTTTGCCGTTGGTGTGTGGGGCGGGGGTGGTGGTGGCTTCGGATGCCGAGGTGGGTGATCCGGTGGCGTTGGCGGGGTTGGCCAAGCGGTGGCGGGTGTCGGTGATGCAGGCCACGCCGACGCTGTGGCAGGCCGTCGTCTCCCAGGCCCCGGAGATGTTGCAGGGGCTGCGGGTGCTGGCCGGTGGTGAGGCACTGCCAGCCCCGTTGGCCCGGCGGTTGGGCGAGTTGGGTTCGCGGGTGGTCAACCTCTATGGTCCGACCGAGTGCACCATCTGGTCCGCCACCGCCACTGTCGATCCTGCTGATCGGGGTGTGCCGCCGTTGGGTCGTCCGTTGTCCAATACTTCGTTGTATGTGCTGGATGGTGGGTTGGGGTGGGTGCCGCCGGGTGTGGTGGGTGAGTTGTATGTGGCGGGTGCGGGGTTGGCGCGGGGGTATGCGGGGCGTGCGGGGTTGACGGCGGAACGGTTTGTGGCATGCCCGTTCGCCGGGTCCGGGGGGCGGATGTATCGGACCGGGGATCTGGTGCGGTGGCGGGGGGATGGGCGGCTGGAGTTTGTCGGCCGGGTGGATGATCAGGTGAAGGTGCGGGGCTTTCGTATCGAGTTGGGTGAGGTGGAGGCGGCGCTGGCGTCGCATCCGCAGGTGGCGCGGGCGGCGGTCGTGGTTCGCGAGGACCGTCCCGGGGATCGGCGGTTGATCGGTTATGCCGTGCCGATGGCCGGGTCCCGTCCGGTGGTGACGGAGTTGCGGGAGTTTGTGAGGGGTGTGCTGCCGGAGCATATGGTGCCTTCGGCTGTTGTCGTTCTGGAGCGGTTGCCGTTGACGGCGAACGGGAAGCTGGACCGTAAGGCGCTGCCCGCCCCGGAGTACACCCCGGCCACGGGCCGCGCGCCGGCCACCCCAACGGAAGAATCGCTGTGCGGGTTGTTCGCCCAGGTGCTTGGCCTGGCCGATGTCCCCGCCGACGCCGACTTCTTCGCGTTGGGTGGGGACAGCATCATGTCCATCCAGTTGGTGGGCCGGGCCCGCCGCGCGGGGTTGGTGTTCACCCCGCGTGAGGTGTTCCAGCACAAGACCCCCGCCGCCCTCGCCGCCACCGCCCGGGTCCTCGAGGCCCCGGCCGTTCCCACGCAATCGACGGACACCGCGCACTCCACCTCGTCTCTCCGCCCCCTGATCTCGCTGAGCCGGTCCGACCAGGAAGCCATCGAGGCGAAGATCCCCCAGCACGGTGAGGTCTTGCCCTTGGCGGCTGGACAGGAGGGGTTGCTGTTCCACGCGGTCTATGACGATGGTGCGCCGGATGTGTACATGGTGCAGCTGGTCTTCGACCTGGAGGGTTCGGTGGATGCGGTGCGGTTGCGTGCGGCCGCGGAGGGGTTGTTGCGGCGGTATCCGCAGGTGGGTGCGGGGTTTGTGCATGAGGGTGTGTCGGTGCCGGTGCAGGTGGTGCCTGGTGGGGTGCGGGTGCCGTGGTGTGAGGAGGATTTGCGGGGTCTGGGGGAGGCGGAGGCGCGGGGCCTCTTCGAGCGGTGGCTGGCGGAGGACCGGGTCGATCGGTTTGATCTGGCGCGGCCGCCGTTGCTGCGGTTCGCGTTGTTCCGTTTCGGTGAGGACCGTTTCCGTCTCGTGATGACGAATCACCACCTCCTGTTGGACGGCTGGTCCACTCCGTTGGTGGTGCGGGATCTGTTCGCCTTGTACGAGCGTCCGGGCGAGGAGTCCGCACTGCCCAGGCCGACGCCGTACCGCGACTACCTCGCGTGGTACGGATCGCGGGATCGGGATGAGGCACTGGGGGCATGGCGCGATGCCTTGGCAGGTGTCGAAAGCCCCACTCTGCTGACGCCCGCAGACCCTGGACGCCAGGCCGTAGCCCCCCAGGACGTCTCACAGCTCCTCTCGCAATCCCTCACCGCCTCTCTGACCGAGCGGGCGCGTGCGACCGGTCTCACCCTGAACACCGTGATACAGGGCGCCTGGGGCCTCCTCCTGGCCCGTATGACCGGACGCGATGACGTGGTCTTCGGAACGACGGTGGCCGTCCGGCCACCCGAGATTCCCGGCGTCGAATCCATGGTCGGGCTGTTCGTCAACACGGTGCCGTTGAGGCTTCGCCTACTCGAGGGCGAGAGTCTGGCCGCGATGCTCACCCGGCTACAGGACGAGCAATCACGCTTGCTCGACCATCAGTTCCTGAGTCTGACCGACATCCAGCAGAGCGCCTACGCCGGTACGGGACCGCTCTTCGACACCGCCACGGTCTTCGAGAACTACCCCGTGGACGACGCCGTTTTCGGCCGCACCGACAGCACACTCAAGACCACCGCCATCGCCGCCCACGACGCCACGCACTATCCCCTCGCGTTGATGGTGATTCCCGGTGAGCGGCTTCAGATGCGATGGGGATATCGCCCGGATGTGTTCGACCAGCGGGCAGTGGAGGCTATCGCGGCCCGCTTCGTACGGGTGCTGGAGGCGATCGTCGCCGATCCGGCCTGTCTGGTCGGGCGGATCGATGTACTGACCGCGGTGGAACGGGAGCAACTGACGCACTGGGGTCGAGGCGCGCCCGGTGCGGAAGACACCAGCCATGGGCTGTTGCCGGGGCTGTTCGAAGAGCGGGTGCGGCGCGATCGGGATGCGGTGGCGGTGGCGGTGGCCTGTGAGGGGCGTGAGGTCTCGTATGGCGAGGTGAATGAGCGGGCGAACCGCCTGGCGCGGGTCCTGGTGGGACTCGGGGTGGGCCCGGAGTCCCGGGTGGGGCTCGTCGTGCCCCGGTCGGTGGAGATGGTGGTGGCGCTGCTGGCGGTGGCCAAGGCGGGCGGGGCGTACGTGCCCATCGATACGCGCTATCCCGCGAATCGCATCGCCTTCATGCTCGACGACGCCGAGCCGGACGTGGTGCTCGCCACTAGGGACACGGCCGACCGGATACCCCAGCGCGAGACCACCCGGCTGCTCGTGTTGGACGACGACCACACCCGGCAGCTCCTGGCCAAGGCACCTGCCACCGACCTCACCGACCACGACCGCACGAGCCCGCTCGATCCCCGGCACCCGGCCTACGCCATCTACACCTCAGGCTCGACGGGCACCCCCAAGGGTGTCGTGGTGACGCACCAGTCCTTGCTGAACAACCTCCTGTGGCGGGTGAAGGCGTTCGGCTGGGGCGCTGAGGATCGCTTCCTCATGCGGACACCCCTGAGCTTCGACGTCTCAGTATGGGAAGTGTTCTGCCCGCTGCTGGTGGGCGGGACCATCGTGCTCGCCCACCCGGACAAGCACGCGGACCCCGGGTACCTTCTCGCGGCCGTAAGGCGCCACCAGGTGACCGTCGTCCATACCGTCCCCTCCCTCCTCCAGCATCTCCTGGAGTGGCATGAGGTGGCGGACCAGTGCCGCTCGCTGCGTGACGTCGTTTGTGGCGGGGAAGCCATGTCTGCGGCCGTCCGCGACACCTTCCACGCCACGCTTCCCCGGGCGCGGCTCTACAACTCGTACGGGCCGAGCGAAACCACCATCGACATCTCCGGCCATCCGTGCGAGCCGGGAGAGGAAGGGCCGCCGCCCATCGGGACACCGATCCAGGACACACGGTTGTACGTCCTGGACGGTGGGCTGGGGTGGGTGCCGCCAGGCGCGGTGGGTGAGTTGTACGTGGCGGGTGCGGGGTTGGCGCGGGGGTACGCGGGACGTGCGGGGCTGACGGCGGAACGGTTCGTGGCATGCCCGTTCGCCGAGCCAGGGGCGCGGATGTACCGGACCGGTGACCTGGTGCGATGGCGGCCGGACGGGCGGCTGGAGTTCGTCGGCCGGGTGGACGACCAGGTGAAGGTGCGCGGTTTCCGTATCGAGTTGGGTGAGGTGGAGGCGGCGCTGGCGTCGCATCCGCAGGTGGCGCGGGCGGCCGTCGTGGTACGCGAGGACCGCCCAGGGGACCGGCGGCTGATCGGCTACGCCGTACCCACGCGGCGCACCACATCACGGGGCGAAACGACGCCAGAAGACGCGTCACAGGAAGGCACATCGCCGGACGACACTCCACGGGGAAACACCCCACCGAGCGAAGAGTCGGCGGAGCGCCACGCGGACGAACACATCGGCCACTGGAAGAGCTTCTACGAGTCGCTGTACGGAGACCGCCCCACCACTCTCCGTGAGGACTTCATCGGCTGGGACAGCAGCTACGACGGTCGCCCCATCCCCCTCGACGAGATGCGGGAATGGCTGACGGCCACCGTGGACCGGATCTCCGCACTGGCTCCTCGACGCGTGCTCGAAATCGGTGTGGGCACCGGTCTGCTGCTACGGCGATTGGCGCCCCGATGCGACTCGTACTGGGCCACGGACTTCTCCTCCGCGGTGATCGACATGCTGCGGGACCAGGTCGATCGAGACCCGGACCTGGCTGCCCGCGTGGAGCTGTCCTCCCAGCCCGCCGACGTCTTCACCGGACTTCCGACCGGCCATTTCGACACCGTGATCATCAATTCGGTGATCCAGTACTTCCCCGGCATCGACTATCTCGTCTCCGTGATCTCCGGAGCGATGCGGCTGCTCACACCGGGTGGCTCGCTGTTCCTCGGCGATGTCCGCAACCTCCGCCTGCTCCGCTGCTTCGCCACGGCGGCCGGTCTCAGCAGGTTCGGCGGTGAACTCGCGGGCACGGACCTCCGCAAGGCGATCGAGCAGACCATCTCGCTCGAGAGGGAGCTGCTGATCGACCCGGCGTTCTTCTCGGCTCTCCAGGCAACCGTTCCGGACATCGCGGCGGTCGACGTCCGGATCAAGCGTGGGAAGAGCCGCAACGAGCTGACGCGGTACCGCTATGACGTGGTGCTCCACAAGGCGCCGATCGCCGCCGTACGCGCGGACGAGTCGGCGCCGACGGCGACCTGGGGAACCGATGTGCACCGGACCGAGGAACTGGCGGCACTGCTCTCCCGGCGCCACGACAGGCTGTGGGTGAGGGGCCTCCCCAACGCCCGGTTGATGGACGACCTGGCAGCGGTACGACAGTTCCAGGACGGCACCGCGCCGGAAACCACCGGGCAGACCAACGACACCGCGACGGCTACACCCGGCACCACACCGCGTACACCCGACGTGGCCACGGAAATATCCCATGCCACGCCGCGTACGCCCGACGTGGCCACGGAAATATCCCACGCCACGCCGCGTACGCCCGACGTGGAAACCCTGCACGAGCTGGCCGCCCGCCATGGCTACCGTGCCCATCTGACCTGGTCCGAAGAGCCCGAGCAGCTCGACGCCCTCTTCGTGCTCGGTGCCGAGGATCCGGACCAGACGGTCGTCGACCTGTCCGTCGCCGCCGCCCAGGCGAGCGCGCGACCGCTCACCGACTACGCCAACGAGCCGGGCGCCGGCCCGGAAGCCGATTCGCTGCTCCCCGCACTCCAGGCCCATCTGCGGAGCACCCTGCCGGAGCACATGGTGCCGTCGATCGTGATGGCGATCGACGAGTTGCCACTGACCCCGAACGGAAAGCTGGACCGCAAGGCGCTGCCCGCCCCGGAGTTCACCGCCGGGACCGGCAGGGCTCCGCGAACCCCGCGGGAGCGCGCCCTGTGCGGTCTCTTCGCCGAGGTGCTGGGGCTTGCCGAGGCCGGTGTGGACGACGACTTCTTCGCACTCGGCGGCCACTCCCTCCTCGCGATGCGGCTCATCGGCCGCATCCGCGCCGAGACCGGCACCGAGCTGAGCGTCCGCACACTGTTCCAGGCGCCCACGGTCGACCAGCTGATTCCACGGCTCGGTGACGGAACGAGCCCCGAGGCGACCCGGCGGCCGCCCCTGGGCCCGATGCCACGACCCGAACGGATCCCGCTGTCGTACGCCCAATGGCGCCTGTGGTTCATGCAGGAGATCCAGGGCCCCCGGTCCGCCACCTACACCATCGTGTCCGCGCAGCGGATCACCGGCCCCCTGGACCGCGAGGCGCTGGCCGACGCACTCCGCGATGTCGTGGCCCGGCACGAAGCCCTGCGGACCCTCTACCCGAAGGACGACCAGGGGCAGCCCTGGCAGCATGTGCTCGACGCCGACACCGCGCGCACCCGGCTGCCGATCAGCATGTCGCACGCCGACCCCAAGGACCTGGACGCCATGCTCGCGGCCGAGCCCGGACGGGGGTTCGAGGATCTGGCCACGGAACTGCCACTGCGCGCGGGCATCTACACAACGGCGGACCACGAGCACGTGCTGCTGCTGGTGCTGCACCACATCGCCGCCGACGGCTGGTCCATGGGCCCCCTCTTCAACGACCTCGCCCGCGCCTACACGGACCGCGCCCAAGGGCATGCCCCACAGTGGCAACCGCTCCCGGTGCAGTATGCCGACTACGCCATCTGGCAGCGGCGTGTCCTCGGTGCGGAAGACACGCCCGACAGCCTGATGTCACGCCAACTCGCCTACTGGGAACAGGCCTTGGCGGACCTGCCCGCAGAGCTCGACCTGCCCACCGACCGTACGCGCCCGGCGCTGGCGAGCCATCGCGGCGGCACCGTGGACTTGGACATCCCGGCCGCGCTTCACCAGCGGCTGGCCGATGTGGCACACGCCCACGACGTCAGCGTCTTCATGGTCGTCCAAGCCGGACTGGCCGTGCTGCTGACCCGGCTCGGCGCGGGACACGACATCCCCATCGGCACCCCGTACGCGGGCCGGGGCGAGGAAGCAGTCAACGACCTGGTGGGTTTCTTCGTCAACACCTTGGTGCTACGCGTCGACACCTCCGGCAACCCCGACATCACCACCCTCCTACGCCGCGTCCGCGACGCCGACCTCGCCGCCTACGACCACCAGGACGTGCCGTTCGAGCGGCTGGTCGACCTGCTCAATCCGGACCGCTCCCTGGCCCGGCACCCCCTGTTCCAGGTGATGCTCGGATTCCAGAACACCCACCACTCCGCCCCCGCACTGCCGGGGCTGACCATCGAACCTCTCTGGGTCGAGATGGACACCGCCAAGTTCGACCTGTCCTTCATGCTTGCCGAGTCACATGCCGATGGCGGTGGGCCGGCGGGTATCCACGGAACGCTCGAGTACGCCACCGACCTGTTCGACCGGGAGTCGGTGGAGTTGCTGGCGGCTCGCTTCACGCGGGTGTTGGAGGCGATCGCTGCCGATCCGGGGCGTGTGGTGGGGCGGATCGATGTGCTCACAGAGGCGGAGCGGGATCAGCTGAGGTGCTGGGGTGGGGGTGTGCCCGGTGCGGCCGAGGCGGGGGTTGATGTGCTCCCGGGGTTGTTCGAGGAGGGGGTGCGACGGGATCGGGATGCGGTGGCGGTGGTGTGTGACGGGCGTGAGGTGTCGTACGGGGAGATGAACGAGCGGGCGAATCGTCTGGCCCGGGTGCTTGTGGGGCACGGTGTGGGCCCGGAGAACCGGGTGGGGCTGGTGGTTTCGCGATCGGTGGAGATGGTGGTGGCGCTGCTGGCGGTGGTGAAGGCCGGCGGGGCGTACGTACCGATCGATCCCCGCTATCCCACGTCCCGGATCGGGTTCATGCTCGATGACGCCGCCCCGGAGGTGGTGCTCGCCACCAGGGACACGGCCGACCGGATACCCGAGTGTGAAACCGCCCGGCTGCTCGTGTTGGACGACGACCACACCCAGCGGCTCCTGGCTCGGGCGTCCGACGCCGACCTCACCGACCGCGATCGCACCAGCCCGCTCGATCCCCGGCATCCGGCCTACGCCATCTACACCTCAGGATCCACCGGCGCGCCCAAGGGCGTCCTGGTGACGCACACCAACGTGGTGAGGCTGCTCGAAGCGATCGCGCAGAGCTACGACTACGGCCCGGACGACGTGTGGACCATGTTCCACTCGTATGCGTTCGACTTCTCGGTGTGGGAGATCTGGGGAGCCCTGCTGAGCGGTGGCCGCCTCATCGTGGTCGACAGGGAGGTGACCCGCTCACCTTCGGACTTCCTGGAGTTGCTGGTACGGGAGAACGTCTCGGTCCTGAGCCAGACGCCCTCGGCGCTTTACCAACTGATCGCGGCCGAAGCAGAACGCGGCGGGCCACGCGTGACTACGGCACTTCGCCATGTGGTGCTCGGCGGCGAGGCCCTTGACCCCACACGCCTCGCCGACTGGTACGCCCGACACCACGAGGACGCCCCCGTCGTGGTGAACATGTACGGAATCACCGAGACCACCGTGCACGTCACCCACCAGCCGATCGACCGCGAGCTCACCGGGCCCGGCACGCGGAGCCTGATCGGCCGACCCCTCCCGCATCTGCGCACTCATGTGCTCGATGAGGGGCTGGAGCTGGTGCCGCCGGGTGTGGTGGGTGAGTTGTATGTGGCGGGTGCGGGGTTGGCGCGGGGGTATGCGGGGCGTGCGGGGTTGACGGCGGAGCGGTTTGTGGCATGCCCGTTCGCCGGGTCCGGGCGGCGGATGTATCGGACCGGGGATCTGGTGCGGTGGCGGGTGGATGGGCGGCTGGAGTTTGTCGGCCGGGTGGATGATCAGGTGAAGGTGCGGGGTTTTCGGATTGAGTTGGGTGAGGTGGAGGCGGCGCTGGTGTCGCATCCGCAGGTGGGGCGGGCGGCGGTCGTGGTTCGCGAGGACCGGCCGGGTGACCGGCGGTTGATCGGCTATGCCGTGCCGATGGCCGGGTCCCGTCCGGTGGTAGCGGAGTTGCGGGAGTTTGTGAGGGGTGTGCTGCCGGAGCATATGGTGCCTTCGGCTGTTGTCGTTCTGGAGCGGTTGCCGTTGACGGCGAACGGGAAGCTGGACCGTAAGGCGCTGCCCGCCCCGGACTACACCCCGGCCACCGGGCGCGCGCCGGCCACCCCCGCGGAAGAGCTGCTGTGCGGGTTGTTCGCCCAGGTGCTGGGCCTGCCCAACGTCCCCGCCGATGCCGACTTCTTCGCGTTGGGTGGGGACAGCATCATGTCCATCCAGTTGGTGAGCCGGGCTCGGAGGGCAGGGCTGGTGTTCACCCCGCGTGAGGTGTTCCAGCACAAGACCCCCGCCGCCCTAGCCGCCACCGCCACCCGGACCGCCGAGGCCCCGGCCGTGGAGGACAACGGAGTGGGCACACTGCCCATGACCCCGATCATGTACTGGCTGCGCGAGCGAGAAGGGGCGACCACCGGATATCACCAGTCGGTGCTGCTGGAAGTGCCACCGACGCTGACGCTCGACCGGCTGATCCCATCGGTACAGGCCGTGATCGACCACCATGACGCACTGCGACTGAGGATCGCCGACGGGGACGGTGACGGTCGACCCGGCGGCGGTGGCGCCGACGCCTGGCGGCTGGAGATCACACCGCCCGGCTCCATCGCGGCAGCCGATCTGGTACGCCGGACCGCGGTGATCGGAGGTGGCGACGAGGATCTGGAGGCGGCGGTGGCGGCCGAGAGCGCGGCGGGCCAGGCCGGACTGGACCCGCACTCCGGCGCCGTGCTGCGGGTGGTCTGGCTGGACGCGGGGGACCGACGCCCCGGCCGGCTGCTCCTGCTGGCCCACCACCTGGTGATGGACGGAGTGTCCTGGCGGGTGCTGCTGCCCGACCTCATCGCCGCGTACGAGGCGATCGAGGCCGCCCGGCCGCCCGCACTCCACCCCGTCGGCACCTCCTTCCGCCGGTGGGCGCGACTGCTCGCCGACCAGGCCGTCGACCCTGCCCGGGAAGACGAGCTGGACATGTGGACCCGTATGACCAGGGACCCCGGGCTCACCGTGGCCACCGACGCTCTCGACCCCGCCCGCGATGACGTGCGCAGCCTGCGTTCGCTCACCGTCGTCCTCGACCCGGCACATACCGAGCCCCTTCTCACGACCGTACCCGCCGCGTACCACGCGGGAGTCGACGACGTCCTCCTCACGGCCCTGGTCCTGGCCGCGGCCCACTGCTACGGCACCGCCGAAGCCACCGCCCTGCTGGTCAACGTCGAGGGACACGGCCGCGAGGACATCGCCGAGGCCCTGGATCTGACCCGTACCATCGGCTGGTTCACCAGCATGTATCCGGTACGCCTCGACGCGGGCCCCATCGACTGGACCGACGTGGCAACCGGCGCCGCCGGCCTGAGCGGTGCACTCAAACGCGTGAAGGAACAGCTCCGCGTCCCGGACCACGGCATCGGCTACGGTCTGCTGCGCTACCTCAACCCCCGCACCGGACCCCGGCTCGCGGCGCTGAACACACCGCGCATCGGCTTCAACTACCTCGGCCGGTACACCGGCAGTGGATCCGCCAACTGGCCCTACGCGAAGGAGAGTACGGCCCTCGGCGGCGGCTCCGACCCCGATCTGGCCCTCACCCACTGCCTCGACATCAACGCACTCACCGAGGACACCCCCGACGGTCCGCGCCTCACGGCGACCTGGGCCTGGGCCGGCCACCTGATGACGGAAGCGGAGGTCAGCCGGTTCGCCGAGGCATGGCGCACGGCCGTGGACGGGCTGATCGCCCATCTCAGGCATCCCACGTCCGGTGGCCGCACACCCTCCGACCTGCCACTGGTCCCGCTCGATCAAGCCGAGATCGAACACGTCGAGGCACTGATCCCCGAGGCCGACGACATCCTGCCGCTGACCCCGTTGCAGGAGGGGTTGCTGTTCCACGCGGTCTATGACGATGGTGCGCCGGATGTGTACATGGTGCAGCTGGTCTTCGACCTGGAGGGTTCGGTGGATGCGGTGCGGTTGCGTGCGGCCGCGGAGGGGTTGTTGCGGCGGTATCCGCAGGTGGGTGCGGGGTTTGTGCATGAGGGTGTGTCGGTGCCGGTTCAGGTGGTGCCTGGTGAGGTGCGGGTGCGGGTGCCGTGGCGTGAGGAGGATTTGCGGGGTCTGGGGGAGGCGGAGGCGCAGGGCCTCTTCGAGCGGTGGCTGGCGGAGGACCGGGTCGATCGGTTTGATCTGACGCGGCCGCCGTTGCTGCGGTTCGCGTTGTTCCGTTTCGGTGAGGACCGTTTCCGTCTCGTGATGACGAATCACCACCTCCTGTTGGACGGCTGGTCCACTCCGTTGGTGGTGCGGGATCTGTTCGCCTTGTACGAGCGTCCGGGCGAGGAGTCCGCACTGCCCAGGCCGACGCCGTACGGCGACTACCTCGCTTGGTATGGGTCGCGGGATCGGGGTGTGGGGGTTGCGGCGTGGTGTGGGGTGTTGGCGGGGGTGGAGGAGGCTTCGGTGTTGGGGCCGGTGGTTTCTGGTGGTGGTGGGGTGGTGCCGGGGGAGGTGTGGTGTGAGGTTTCGGAGGGTTTGACGGGGCGGTTGGTTGAGCGTGGGCGGGAGTTGGGGCTGACGTTGAACACGTTGGTGCAGGGGGCGTGGGGTGTGGTGTTGGGTCGGTTGTTGGGGCGTGAGGATGTGGTGTTCGGGGCGACGGTGGCGGTGCGTCCGGTGGAGTTGGTGGGTGCGGAGTCGTTGGTGGGGTTGTGTATCAATACGGTGCCGGTGCGGGTCAGGGCGGGGGCTGGGGTGCCGGTGGTGGGGTTGTTGTCGGGGTTGCAGGAGGCGCAGGCGCGGTTGTCGGAGTATCAGTTTGTGGGGTTGCCGGAGATTCAGGCTGCGGTGGGTGCGGGGGCCCGGTTCGACACGGTGGTGATCTTTGAGAACTATCCGGTGGCGCCCGACGCGGCTTCGGGGGCTCTGGGAGACAGTGGCGTGACCGTGCGGGCCAGCGGGGGCCGGGATGCGACGCATTACACGTTGGCGTTGACGGTGATTCCTGGTGAGCGGCTTCAGGTGCGGTGGGGGTATCGGCCTGATGTGTTCGACCGGGACGCGGTGGAGGTGATCGCGGCTCGTTTTGTGCGGGTGCTGGAGGCGATTGCCGCTGATCCGGGGTGTCTGGTGGGGCGGATCGATGTGCTCAGCGGGGAGGAGCGGGGGCAACTGACGCGCTGGGGTGGGGATGAACCCGATGCGATGGGTGAAGGTGCTGTTGATGTGCTGCCGGGGTTGTTTGAGGGGTGGGTGCGGCGTGATCGGGATGCGGTGGCGGTGGTGTGTGAGGGGTGTGAGGTGTCGTATGGGGAGGTGAATGAGCGGGCGAATCGTCTGGCTCGGGTGTTGGTGGGGTTGGGGGTGGGTCCGGAGTCCCGGGTGGGGTTGGTGGTGCCGCGGTCGGTGGAGTTGGTGGTGGCGTTGCTGGCGGTGGTGAAGGCCGGCGGCGCGTACGTACCGATTGATCCGCGTTATCCGGTGAGCCGGATCGCTTTCGTGCTGGACGATGCTCGGCCGGAGGTGGTGCTGGTCACGGCGGAGACGGCCGGGCGGATCCCGCAGCGTGAGAGCGGTCGGTTGCTGGTGTTGGATGACGAGCACACGCAGCAGCTCCTGAGCCAGGCGTCGGCCACCGATCTGGCGGATGGCGATCGGATTGGTCCGTTTGATGCTCGGCATCCGGCGTATGTGATCTATACGTCGGGGTCGACGGGTGTTCCGAAGGGTGTGGTGGTGTCGCGGGCGGCTGTTGAGGGGTTCTTGGCTGCGGTGGGGCAGCGGGTGCCGCTGGGGGGTGGGGATCGGTTGTTGGCGGTGACCACGGTGTCGTTTGATATTGCGGCGTTGGAGGTGTTTTTGCCGTTGGTGTGTGGGGCGGGGGTGGTGGTGGCTTCGGATGCCGAGGTGGGTGATCCGGTGGCGTTGGCGGGGTTGGTCAAGCGGTGGCGGGTGTCGGTGATGCAGGCGACGCCGACGCTGTGGCAGGCCATCGTCTCCCAGGCCCCGGAGATGTTGCAGGGGCTGCGGGTGCTGGCCGGTGGTGAGGCGTTGCCAGCCCCGTTGGCCCGGCGGTTGGGCGAGTTGGGTTCGCGGGTGGTCAACCTCTATGGTCCGACCGAGTGCACCATCTGGTCCGCCACCGCCACTCTCGATCCTGCTGATCGGGGTGTGCCGCCGTTGGGTCGTCCGTTGTCCAATACTTCGTTGTATGTGCTGGATGGTGGGTTGGGGTGGGTGCCTCCGGGTGTGGTGGGTGAGTTGTATGTGGCGGGTGCGGGGTTGGCGCGGGGGTATGCGGGGCGTGCGGGGTTGACGGCGGAACGGTTTGTGGCATGCCCGTTCACTGGGTCCGGGGGGCGGATGTATCGGACCGGGGATCTGGTGCGGTGGTGGGGGGATGGGCGGTTGGAGTTCGTTGGCCGGGTGGATGATCAGGTGAAGGTGCGGGGTTTTCGGATTGAGTTGGGTGAGGTGGAGTCGGCGCTGGTGTCGCATCCGCAGGTGGGGCGGGCGGCGGTCGTGGTTCGCGAGGACCGTCCCGGGGATCGGCGGCTGATCGGCTATGCCGTGCCGATGGCCGGGTCCCGTCCGGTGGTAGCGGAGTTGCGGGAGTTCGTGAGGGGTGTGCTGCCGGAGCATATGGTGCCCTCGGCTGTTGTCGTTCTGGAGCGGTTGCCGTTGACGGCGAACGGGAAGCTGGACCGTAAGGCGCTGCCCGCCCCTGACTACACCCCGGCCCCCGGCCGCGCGCCGGCCACCCCAACGGAAGAATCGCTGTGCGGGTTGTTCGCCCAGGTGCTGGGCCTGCCCAACGTCCCCGCCGACGCCGACTTCTTCGCTCTGGGCGGCCATTCCCTCCTCGCCATGCGTTTGATGGGCCGGTTGCGCGCGGAGACCGGCGCCCGGCTGGGCATGCAGGCTCTGTTCCAGGCCCCGTCCCCGGCTCGGCTCGCTCGCCTCCTGGACGACGGGGAAAGCTCACACGACTTCGACGCCGTCCTGGCCATCAGGTCCGAGTCGGACACGCCCAAGCTGTTCTGTGTGCATCCGGCGAGCGGTATCGGCTGGGCCTACCAGGCGCTGGCCGGACACGCCGTCGGCAGCTTCTCCCTCTACGCACTTCAGGCCCGTGGTCTCGATGTGTCGCGGGAGGCGGCGCCGAGCATCGACGAGATGGCGGACGACTACGTGGCCACGATGAGGTCGATCCAGCCCTCGGGCCCGTACAACCTCCTGGGCTGGTCCTTCGGCGGACTGGTGGCGCACGCCATGGCCGCACGCCTCGAGGCCATGGGGGAACGGGTCGATCGGCTGTTCCTCCTGGATGCGTATCCCATCGAGCGGCGGAGCACCGAACCGCTCTGGTACCCGTCCCGCAGGGAAGTGGTCGAGGATCTGCTGCGGGTCGCCCGGAATCAGTACGACCCGGTGGCGGACGATGAGCTGTGGCGCCCACCTCTCCTCGAGAACGTGGTCAGCGAGGAGCATGTGGACGGCATCTACCGGGCCTACCAGACGAATCTCGGCATGATGGCACGCCACACTCCTCCCGTCGTCAAGGGCGACATCATCCTGGTGCGGGCGGCCATACCGGAGAGCGACGCCAGGACGGGCGACCCCCTGGATTGGCGGCGTTATGTGGAAGGGGACATCAGGATCGTCGACATCGACTGCACCCACTCGGAGATGCTCGACACCGCGGCGGCGAACGAGATCGGCACCGTCGTCGCTCGCGATGTCGGAACACGGGAAGCATGAGGAGCGAGCGCGGGGAACACGCGGAGTACGGGGGGTGAAGACGCGGGTCACGCCGCGCGCAGCCGGCGGGACGGGGGCCGTATCAGGTGGTCGGGCAGAACCTGGGCGATCCCCAGGGCATGCATGGCCAGTACCAGGTCATGCGTGTGTCCGGGGGTTCCCAGGAGGCGGCAGTTGAGCAGGCTCTCGGCCGCGCGGAGATGGTTGCGGACCGTCTTCAGATGGACGCCGACCTTCTGCGCGGTCTGCTCCACGTTCCCGCCGCAGGCCACCCACGCCGCCAGCGTCCGCCGTAGCTCTCTGCGATCCGCGTCGAGACGTCCGAGGTAGATCCGGGCCCATTCCTGGGCACCATCGTCCGCCAGCAGATCGCCGAGGCTTCGCTCACCGGACACCGCGTTCGCCTTATGGGTCGTATGAGCCGTACGGGTCGCATGGGTCTCATAGGTCACATGGGTCGTAAGGGGCGTATCAGTCGTATGGGGCCTATGGGGAGGCAAGGCCCGGAGCTCCAGGGCGAGGCTGAGCACGGCTCGGTCGGGCAGGCGGGTGAGATCCAGGGCGAGGAGCTCGCTGACCTTCGCGATGCGCGCCGCCACCGTATTGCGATGAGAGCCGATGGCCTTCGCCACATCGAGACGGGAGAACCGCAACGACAGATCGATCGTTCGCAGAATGCCCTCCCGTACGGCGGGGGCGAGGGTGTCGAGCGGGCGGAGGAAAGCCTCTGCCCACGCCTGGCCGGCGCCCGGGTCGAGGAAGAAGGACAGACCGGGTTCCTCCCGGGCCGCCGTCACCAGCTTCTCCTGACTGTTCCCGGCCATGGTGAGGGCCCGATGTGCCTCTTGGTGTGCCTCTTCGAGGCTCGCCAGCGGTTTGGGGTGGCTGGCGCCCATCCGGAGCCCGGGAACGTCGGCCACCAGGTCGTGCAGCCGCTGGACGACACTCGTCCCGCGGTCCTCACCGGGAGAGGGCGAGGGCGAGGGCGGCCACTCGGGTGTGATGACGAAGAGCTGGTCGGAACGGAACGGCGAACGGACGACCAGGGCCTGCTGCCGCAGCGCGTTCTCCAGCTTGGAGGCCATGGCGTTCAGCTCCCGCTCACCACAGGTGATGAGGTGCACCCGGACCTGATCGGCGGAGAACAGCCCTGGGTACAGCGACTGGCCGATCTCCTGGGCGAGTTGGGTGAGGCCGTTCAGCGCCAGATGGAGCACCGCGGCCCGCATCGAGCTCATGGTCTGCTGGAGCCGGTACTGGTCGCTGTCCATCTCCTCCGCGCGGATCAGCAGGCTCAGCAGCACGGTGGAGCGCGCGATGATCTTCTCGGTGGACTCGTTGAAGTCCTGGTCGCGCACCACGATGAGAACCATGTGAGGTGGGTGATAGCCGATCGAGTAGAGCCGCACGCTGTGCTTCCCATGGTTGATGGACGCGGCTCCCACTTCCCCGCCCACGATGCGCGCCACCATGGCGGCCGGCGGCTCCACCAGCGGGCCCCCCGCGCTCAATTCGGCCGTCAGCACGGCCTTGTGCGGGTCGACCAGGCGCACCGACCCCTCCACCGCCTTGGCCAGCCGGTCGAGCAGGGTCTGGAGTCTGTGGTGCCGCTGCCTCCCCGGCCGCCGTATCTGGTCCAGCATCTCCTCCAGTTGCTGAGCGCGGTCCTCGTACTCCCGCAGTCGCTCACGGCTGACGACCTGCGCCACCTCTGATCCGCACAGCTCCTCGCTGCCGACGAGCAGTGGCACACCGTGCTTCCTGGCATTCACCAGTACGGTCTCGGGCACCTCCTGCGGAGTGGTGCGCATGATCGCGAGCCCCGCCGCGCCGCTGCGCGCCAGGATGCGGATCCGGTGCTCGGCGGCGGCCGGGTCGGTCAGCCACGGCTGATCGGACGCCACGATGACCAGCAGATCGCGCAGCCCGGTGTCCAGGAGCCGGATGTTCCTCTCCGACTCCGGATCGGACAGCCAGACACCCAGCACCGTACGGGCCCGGAAGGAATCGCGGTCGACAGCATCAAGGAAATGCAGCCCTAAGGCCGGTTTTTCGCACAGTGAACCCAAACTTGGCACCGATGCCCCCGTGACGAAGATGTTTGTTCAATGGTCCATGAAGGGTGCTGCACCGCAGCGGGAAGTGATGCGCCGCAGCAGTGATACGAGAGCGCACACGCAGGATGAGGTGCGCGGCGGACGTCGCGCTGAAGGCGCTGCTCAGGCCGGAGAATGCCCGGACGCCGACCCTGGCGGACAGAAGCACGGCGGCATGGCCGACATGATGCCGAAAGCCGCGCTGGCGAACTTCCGTAATGACCGCCCGACAGCCACTGGTCCCTGGCTGTGGCGGAAAAGGGCCGCCTTCATCTCTGGTGAGACTTCATTACTGGCACTGCACACCGCAGCAACCTCCCCGTTAACGCAGCCCCGACATCATTCTGCCGTCCCGCGCCGCCTCGGCGCCGTCTCAAGATCCGAGTGGCACTGTCCTGCCACCGGCCAGGTATGCCCGCGGATGCGTGGATGATCAGGGATCGGCGCTCCCGCGGCGCTGTACGCTCCGGGCGGTACGGCGGTACGGCGGTACGGCGGCGGTACGGCGGTACGGCGGTACGGCGGTACGGGGGCATGGCGAACTGGCGGCGCGGCGACTGGCGGCATGAAGAAGGCGCCCCGGTCGCACCCGCGGACGGGCTCTCGCCGGGGCGCCTGTTCAGGCTCCTCGTACGTCTCAGGCTCCTCGTGCGTCGGTCACCAGGCCACGGGCAGCGAGGTGAGCCCTCCCGTCAGTACGTTGTTCCTGGACACCAGCTCGTCGATCGGCACCGCGAGTCGCAGCCCGGGAAGGCGGGCGAACAGCGTCTGGTACAGCACGTCCAGCATGACCCGGACCAGCGGGGCGCCAATGCAGTAGTGCAGGCCGTAGGCGAGCGTCATATGCGGGTTCTCGTTCCGCGTGATGTCGAAACGCTCCGGCTCCCGGAAGACGCGGGGGTCACGGTTGGCCGTCTGCGGGCTCAGCGCGATCAGATCCCCTTCGGAGATCCGCGTCCCCTTGTACTCGAAATCCGCCCGCGCGTACCTGGTGATGCAGGCATCCGAAGCCGGCGCGAACCGCAGGATCTCTTCCACGGCACGGGGAGCGAGGCTGGGATCCGC
Organism: Streptomyces sp. Inha503; assembly: GCF_047215865.1. NCBI lineage: Bacteria > Bacillati > Actinomycetota > Actinomycetes > Kitasatosporales > Streptomycetaceae > Streptomyces > Streptomyces sp. Inha503. The sequence continues at coordinate 9,672,106 of NZ_CP178360.1, forward strand.
CTCCAGTAGCGCCCGCTGATCCGGATTCCGCAGGAACAGCAGGGTGCCGTAGTCGGTGAACGACACACTGGTCTCGAAACCGGCGATGATCAGCGTAGATACGTACGTCTGAATGGCGTCGTCCGGCGGGAATCCCGTCTCCTGCTGCTTGAGGACCAGGTCGGTGATGACGTCGTCGGCCGGTTCGGCGCGTTTGAGCTCCATGAACTTCGCGATGTACTCACGCATTTCCAGCATGGCCGTGACGGCGAGCTGCTGGTCGCTGGTGTGGAAGGTGCCTTGCGACCAGGTACCGAGCTGCTCACGGTCTGCAAAGGGGATGCCCAGCAGCTCGCTGATGACAAACACCGGAAGCCGCTTCGCGATCTCCTCGTGGAAGTCGGCCGGCTGCGGAAGCTCGTGGAATCGGCTCAGTAGCTCATCCACCGTCCGTTGGATCCGCGGCCGCAGGGAACGCATCCGCTGGGCACTGAACGATGGAATCAGCACCTGCCGTGCCTTGGTGTGGTCGACGACCTCGGTCTCGTACTCGCCTCGCGGACCGCCGAGAATGACCGCCGCGCTGTAGCGCGGTGCGTTCGGTGGATCGAAGTGCGAGCGGCCCAAACGCGCGTCGGAGATGAGCTTCTTCACATCCTCATGCCGGGTGACCAGCCACGCCGGATCGCCGACGGGGGTGAGGACCTTGACGATGGGATCGTTCTCCCGCAGCTCGGCGAACCGGGGCGGCAACTCCATCAGACCGGACTGGTCGAAGGGCAGGCGCGGAATGCTCTCAGCGGTGCTCTCATCGGTGCTCTCGGCGGCAGACATGCGATGGTCTCCTATTCGGCACGGGCTCTCTTGACGCGGGCCTGTCTACGGTTGCTCGATGACGTGGATGCACTGCCCCGGGCACTCGTAGGCCGCCGTATCGACAGCGTCCTGGTCCTCCTCGGGGACATTCGCCTGGCATGTCTCGCCGCCCGGTTGGTCCAGCAGTCGGCCGTTCTGGCGCACATAGGCGAGACTGTCGTCCGCGATCGAGAACACGCGCGGTGCGGTTTCCTCGCACTGTCTGCTGTTGAGGCATCTGCTCTGGTCGATCCACACCTTCATGGCGCTTCTTTCCTGCTCAATGCCGTAAGGGGGCCGTTGATGCCCTGGATGGCCGCTTTGCCAAAGGGAGAAGATCGGTCCATGACAGCCCCGTAGCGGTACACGGGCGCACCGTTCACTCAACGGGCCCGTCCATGCTGCCGTGTATCCGGCCGTGGCAACGCATGCACAAGCCAAATGGCACTCTCCTGCCATCGCCCGTGAGGCGTCATACGCCGGGAAAACCGCTGAATCCGGCCTATCCGGGCCCTGTACGGAACCTCTATGCACGGAATCTCTATGTACGGAACCTCCATCCGGACCCCGGGAGGGGCGTCCGGGAAGGGGCCCGGACCGCTCGCGGCAGCGCGCCCGCATGGTCGTGTCCGCTGGTCACGACCGTCCGTGCGCCACGCACCTGTGCATCCGTGCCATGGCCACCAGTTGGCCTGTGCAGAGATGACCCTTTCTCTGGTTGGCGGATGGCTTGTAGCGTCGAAAATGTTTTTGGGCGGAGGCTGTGAAGCGGGGGTGGGTCCGTTCATCCGAGCCCTTTCGGCTACTGGCATCGGGTACCACCGTGCCGTCGCCGGAACCGGTCATTGAAGGGATGGAGCACGTGGGTGCAGCCGAGGCACGCCCTGGGCGTTGGCTTCGCCGCTTTCGGAGAGGCGAGTCTCCTCAAGACGTCCGACTGATCTGCTTTCCTCATGCGGGTGGCGCCGCCACCTTCTTCTTTCCCTTCGCAAGAGGGCTGAACGTATCGGCGGAAGTCCTGGCCGTTCAGTATCCGGGAAGGCAGGACCGTCACCGGGACGCCTGCATAGACAGCGTCGAGGAAATGGCCGACCTCATCTTCGAGGATGTGCGGGCCCTGGACGACCGCCCGCTGGCCTTCTTCGGGCACAGTATGGGCGCGGTGCTGGCATTCGAGGTGACACGACGCCTCGAAGAGAAGGACGGGATCAGCCCGCGATGGCTGTTCGCATCGGCCCGCCCTGCTCCCTCGCGACACCGTGACGAGAAGCTGCGGACGGACGACGCCCAGCTCATAGCGGACCTCAAGGCGCTGAACGGTCCAAACTCCGGGATCTTCGCCGATGAGGATGCCCTTCGCGTCATCCTGCCCGCCATCCGCAGCGACTACAAGACGATCGAAGGCTATGTGGTTACTCCCGACACCAGGGTCACATGCCCTATCTCCACGGTTATCGGTGTCTCCGATGAGCGAGTGACCTCTGATGAGGCGGAGGACTGGGGAAAGCACACCACCGGGGATTTCGAGCTGATGGTCTTCCCAGGCGGCCACTTCTACCTCACTGAGCAGCTGCCCGATGTCGCCCGTTTCGTCGCGGAGCGCATCTCTCGGTGAACGAATTCGGCGAGTCAGGCAACTGATTGAGGTCGGAGTCCAGTTGTTCCGGCCCTTTTGGCGCGACCCCTTGAGAGCCCGTTGGCCGGTTTCCGGCTGGAAGGCTGGCGGGTTGTGCACATCTGATATGGCGTAATTCCGTTGGCGTTGGAAGGGTTTGCTGTGCGGGATAGGCGAGTACTCACGGATGCTGAGCTGCGCGATCGACTCTCTGATGCGTCCGAAAAGCGGCAGTTCGAGATAGTGCTCGCCCTGGTACGTGAAGAGATCGCTCGGATACTCGGCTCACGCAGCCCAGAAGACATCGCCGAGCAGGCCTCCTTCCGCTCTCTCGGCGTCTACCGGGAGAAGCGTCAGCAGCTGATCGGCAACCTGACCGAGCGATCAGGGGTTCGCCTCCCGTCGACGGCTCTGTTCGACTACCCGAACCCGGCCGCGCTGGCGCGCTATGTGAGGTCTCGACTCGTGGGCGACGTCGCTGACGCCTCCCACGCCCCGGTTGGCGCGACGGAGGACGACGACCGGCGCGATGCCGACGACCCGATCGCCATCGTGGGTCTGGCCTGCCGCTACCCCGGCGGGGTGAGCTCCCCCGATGAGCTGTGGGACGTGGTGGCGAACGGCCGGAACACCATCTCGGACTTCCCCACCGACCGCGGTTGGGACCTGGAGAACTTGTTCGACCCGGACCCGGCGCATGCGGGCACCTCGTATGTGCGGAAGGGCGGGTTCTTGCACGACGCCGCCGACTTCGACGCGGAGTTCTTCGGAATGTCGCCGCGCGAGGCGCTGGCGGTGGACCCGCAGCAACGATTGCTGCTGGAGACGTCGTGGGAAGCGATCGAGACCGCCGGAATCAACCCCCTTGAGCTGCGTGGCACCCCGACCGGGGTCTACTTCGGAGTCATTTACAACGACTATGCCTCTCGTCTGAGCACCTTCCCGGGTGAGCTCGAGGGGTACCTGCTCAACGGCAGTCGGCAGAGTGTCGCCTCCGGCCGTGTGGCGTATGTGCTCGGTCTTGAGGGCCCGGCGCTCTCGATGGACACGGCCTGCTCGTCGTCGTTGGTTGCCCTGCACCAGGCCAGTGCGGCACTGCGCCGTGGTGAGTGCTCGATGGCCCTGGCCGGCGGCGTGGCGGTGATGTCGGCCCCGGGTCTCTTCCTGGAGTTCTCCCGGCAACGTGGCATGGCGATGGACGGCCGGTGCAAGGCGTTCGCGGACGCGGCGGATGGGACCGGGTTCAGCGAGGGCGTGGGTGTGTTGTTGTTGGAGCGGTTGTCGGATGCTCGGGCGCGGGGGCATCGGGTGTTGGCGGTGGTGCGTGGTTCTGCGGTGAATCAGGATGGTGCGTCGAATGGGTTGACGGCGCCGAATGGTCCGTCGCAGGAGCGGGTGATTCGGCAGGCGCTGGTTAACGCGCGGCTGACGACGGCGGACGTGGATGCCGTCGAGGGTCATGGGACGGGTACAACGCTCGGTGACCCGATCGAGGCTCAGGCGCTGCTTGCCACATATGGGCAGGAGCGTGGTGAGGATGGTCGGCCGTTGTGGTTGGGGTCGTTGAAGTCGAACATCGGTCACACGCAGTCAGCCGCCGGTGTGGGTGGTGTGATCAAGATGGTCATGGCCCTCAACCGTGAGGTACTGCCGCGCACGTTGTATGTGGATCGGCCGTCCTCGCATGTGGATTGGGATGCGGGGGCGGTTGAGCTGCTGACCGAGGCTGTGGCTTGGCCGCGTGGGGAGCGGGTGCGGCGGGCGGGTGTGTCTTCTTTCGGTGTGTCGGGGACCAATGCGCACGTCATTCTCGAGGAAGCGTCGGCGGAGGAATCTGCTGGTGGGGATGTGGCGCCCGTGGTGATGTCTGGGGTGGTGCCGTGGGTGGTGTCGGGGCGTAGTGCGGGTGCGTTGGCGGCTCAGGCGGGTCGGTTGCTGGAGCATGTGCGTGCTGCCCAGGCTGATGGTGGTGTGGATGTGGTGGGTGTGGGGCGGGCTTTGGTGGGTTCGCGTGCGGTGTTTGAGCATCGGGCTGTTGTTCTGGGTTCGGATGTGGAGGAGTTGGCTGCTGGGCTTGCGGCAGTGGCGCGGGGTGAGGTTGTTGGTGGTGGTGTGGTGGGTCGTGTGCGGTCGGGGGTGGGTCGGCCGGTGTTTGTGTTTCCTGGTCAGGGTGCGCAGTGGGTGGGGATGGGTGCGCGTTTGCTGGATGAGTCGGTGGTGTTCGCTGAGGGGATTGCTGAGTGTGAGCGGGTGTTGTCGCGGTGGGTGGATTGGTCCGTTCAGGCGGTGTTGCGGCAGGAGGTGGGGGCGCCGTCGTTGGATCGGGTGGATGTGGTGCAGCCGGTGTCGTTTGCGGTGATGGTGGCTTTGGCGGGGGTGTGGCGGTCGTTTGGTGTGGAGCCGGCAGCTGTCGTGGGCCATTCCCAGGGTGAGGTGGCGGCCGCCTATGTGGCGGGTCTGCTGTCGCTGGAGGATGCGTGCAAGGTGGTGGCGTTGCGGTCGCGGTTGATCGGTGAGCGCCTGGCGGGTCTGGGCGGGATGCTGTCGGTGGCTGTGTCCGAGCAGGAGGCTGTGGAGCGGATTGGGACTGGTGTCTGGGCTGGGGTGGAGGTGGCTGCGGTCAATGGTCCTGGTTCGGTGGTGGTGGCTGGGTCTGGGCAGGCGGTGGAGCGGGTGCGGGGTGTGTGTGAGGAGCAGGGGGTGCGGGCGCGGCGGATCCCGGTGGACTACGCGTCCCACACCACGCAGGTGGAGCAGATCCGTAGCGAGCTGGCCGAGGTTCTGGATGGCTTGAGTCCTCGGGATGGTGGCGAGCGGGTGCCGTTGTTGTCGACGGTGACTGGGCAGTGGGTTTCGCCCGGGGAGATGGATGGGGGGTATTGGTTCCGGAATCTGCGGCAGCGGGTGCGTTTTGCCGAGGCGGTGGATGTCCTCGTCGCCGAGGGTTATGGGGTCTTTGTTGAGGTCAGCGCGCATCCGGTGTTGACGGTGGGCGTGGAGGAGGCGGTGGAGGCCGCCGGTGGTCAGGCGGTGGTGACGGGGACGTTGCGCCGGGACCAGGACACACTCAGGCAGGTTCTGACCTCCCTCGCCCAGTTGCATGTCAACGGGGTGGCCGTTGACTGGGCACCCGCTTTGGGTGGGGTGGATGGGTCGGGTGGTGGGGTGTTGGTGTCGTTGCCGACGTATGCGTTCCAGCGGGAGCGTTACTGGCTCGATGCTCCGGCCGTGGCGGCCGATGCCAGCGGCCTGGGCCTGGAGACTCTTGAACACTCTCTTCTGGGAGCTGCGGTCCCTCTCGCCGAAGGTGGGCGGCTCTTCACCGGACGTATCTCGCTGGAGACACACCCATGGCTCGCCGACCACCAGGTTTGGGGAACCGTGCTGGTGCCGGGGGCCGCGTTGATCGAGTTGGCGATGCACGCGGTGAGGCACGTGGGTCAACAGGGCATAGAAGACATCGCCTTTGAAGCACCTCTCGCAGTCCCCGAAGGGGAGACCGTTCACCTTCAGGTAGTCGTCGGGGAGGCCCAAGAGGATGGTCAGCGCGAGTTCAGCATTCACTCGCGGATGGATTCCGATGATGCCGATCTGGGCTGGAAGCGCCATGCGACCGGGTCCAGTCGCGCGGCGGTCGATGTGGAGCCCGTCTCCGGCGCGCTCAGCGGAGCTAGTTGGCCTCCTCCTGGGGCCGCTCCCGTGGACGTTGACGAGCTTTATGCGGGGTTTGCTGGTCGGGGTTATGAGTATGGGCCGTTGTTCCAGGGGGTGCGGGCGGCGTGGCGGTTGGGTGATGTGGTGTTTGCGGAGGTGTGTTTGCCGGAGGGGGTTGATGGTGGGGGGTTTGGGGTTCATCCGGCGTTGTTGGATGCGGCGTTTCAGGCTTTGTTGATTGCGGGTGAGCAGGGTTCGGAGCAGGTCAAGTTGCCCTTCGCCGTGAGTGGTGTGCGGTTGGAGGGGCGGGGCGCTGTTCGGTTGCGGGTGGGTGTGCGGTTGGTGGGTGTGGATGAGGTTGCGGTTGATCTGGCGGATGAGCATGGGCGGTTCGTAGGTGCCGTGGAGTCGTTGATGGTGCGGTCGGTGTCGGTGGGGCAGTTGGCGGCGGTGGGTGCGGGTCGGGATTGTTTGTTTGAGGTGGAGTGGGAGCGGGTTGCGGCGGATGCGGTGCGGAGTGCGGTGGTGGGTCCGGTGGTGGCGTCGTTGTCGGGTGGCGATGTGGTGGCTTTGGAGCGGTTGGCGGGGTGTGGGGTGGTGCCGGATGTGGTGGTTCTGACTGTTCCCGGGGATGTGGATGAGGGGTCTGGTGGTGTGGTGGGTGGGGTTCATCGGGTGGTGGGGGAGACGGCGGCGGTGTTGGGGAGGTTTGTCACCGATGAGCGGTGGTCGGGGAGTCGTTTGTTGGTGCGGACCAGTGGTGCGGTGGTGGTGGAGTCGGGTGAGTCGGTGGGCAGTTTTGCGGGTGCGGCGGTGTGGGGTCTGGTGCGTAGTGCCCAGGCCGAGCATCCGGACCGGTTCCTGCTGGTCGATGTCGTCGCGGACGACCGTGATGGTGGTGCGGGCCTTGATGCTGGTGTCGTGGGCGGGTTGGCGGCGTGTGGCGAGCCCCAGCTCGCGGTGCGCGGGGATGTGGTGCGGTGCGCCCGCCTGGCACGGGTGAGTGGAGCTGGCGCTGCGGCCGTAGAGCGGGTCGGCGGGTGGCAGGGCCCGGGGACGGTATTGATCACTGGTGGTACGGGAACGCTGGGCGGTTTGGTGGCTCGCCATCTGGTCGCCGAGCACGGGGTCGAGCATGTGCTGTTGGTCAGCCGTCGAGGCCTGGATGCGCCGGGAGCACCGGAGCTGTGTGAGCAGATTGAGGAGCTGGGCGGCCGGGTGACGATCCGGTCCTGTGACACCAGTGATCGTGATGCGGTGGGTGAGCTGCTGGCCGGTATTCCGGCGGAGGCGCCGTTGCGGGGTGTGGTGCATGCAGCGGGTGTGCTGGATGACGCGACGGTGGAGGGCCTGGGCCAGGAACAAATTGAGCGAGTGCTGGCTCCGAAGGTGGATGCGGCCTGGCATCTGCATGAGCTGACTCAGGACATGGACTTGGCGGCGTTCGTTCTGTTCTCCTCGGCGGCGGGTGTGTTGGGCAATGCCGGGCAGGCCAATTACGCCGCGGCCAATACTTTCCTGGACGCTCTGGCTCAGCACCGCCGGGCCCAGGGCCTGCCTGCGGTGTCCCTGGCGTGGGGGTTGTGGGCACAGGACAGCGGGATGACCGGCCACCTGGGCCATGAGGACCACGCGCGCCTGAACCGCACCGGCATCACCCCCATGACCACCGAAGAGGGCCTGTCTCTGCTCGACGTGGCGGTCGACGGCGATCGCCCTTCGCTCCTCCTGGCCCGCCTCTCTCTTACGGCGGTTCAGAGGCATGTGGCGAACGGTGGCACCCTCTTGAGCCTGTACCGAGGATTGGTGAAATCCTCGGTACATCGCGCGGGTGCCACGGCGGCGGCGACTCTTCAGCAGCGGGTGGCGGATCTCGACGACGCCGACCGGTACGACCTCATCCTCGCCACCGTTCGTACTCACATCGCCAAGGTGCTGGGCCACTCGACCGCGGACACCGTGGATGGCGATCGCGCGTTGAAGGATCTGGGCTTTGACTCCCTGACCGCGGTGGAACTGCGTAATCAGCTTGGGGCGGCCACCGGGCTTCGACTCCCGACCACCTTGGTCTTCGACTATCCGACGCCTTCGGCCATCGCCAGGTATCTGGACGGTCGGCTGGGCGCGGACGAGCGCTCGAATGGCGCTGTTGTGGCGCCCGCTGTGGTGGGCGTGGACACGGAGCCGATTGCGATTGTGGGGGTGGGCTGCCGGTATCCGGGTGGTGTGGCCTCGCCGGAGGAGTTGTGGGAGTTGGTGGCCGGTGGGACGGACGCCATTTCCGGCTTCCCGGTCGATCGTGGCTGGGACCTGGAGGCCCTGTACGACCCGGACCCGGACCGCGCGGGGAAGAGTTACGCCATCGACGGTGGCTTCCTGAACGATGCCGCGGACTTCGATGCGGAGTTCTTCGGGATGTCGCCGCGTGAGGCGTTGGCGGTGGATCCGCAGCAGAGGTTGTTGTTGGAGGCGTCCTGGGAGGCGATGGAGCGGGCCGGGATCGATCCGGCTGAGCTGCGTGGGTCGGCCACGGGCGTGTTCATGGGCGTGATGTACAGCGACTACGCCTCCAGGCTGAGGAAGTTCCCGGGTGAGCTCGAGGGCTACCTGGTCTCCGGCAGTGCGGGAAGCGTGGCGTCGGGGCGCCTGGCGTACACCTTCGGGCTCGAAGGCCCGGCGGTGACGGTGGACACCGCGTGTTCGTCGTCGTTGGTTGCCCTGCACCAGGCGAGTGCTGCGCTGCGTAGCGGTGAGTGCTCGATGGCCCTGGCCGGTGGAGCGACGGTGATGTCCACCCCGGGTCTCTTCCTGGAGTTTTCCCGCCAGCGGGGCCTGTCGGCGGACGGCCGGTGCAAGGCGTTTGCCGAGGGGGCGGATGGCACGGGGTTCGGCGAGGGTGTGGGTGTGTTGTTGTTGGAGCGGTTGTCGGATGCTCGGGCGCGTGGGCATCGGGTGTTGGCGGTGGTGCGTGGTTCTGCGGTGAATCAGGATGGTGCGTCGAATGGGTTGACGGCGCCGAATGGTCCGTCGCAGGAGCGGGTGATCCGGCAGGCCCTGGCCAATGCGCGGTTGTCGGCGGCGGATGTGGATGCTGTCGAGGGTCATGGGACGGGGACCCGGTTGGGGGATCCGATTGAGGCTCAGTCGCTGTTGGCCACGTATGGGCGGGAGCGTGGTGAGGGTGGTCGGCCGTTGTGGTTGGGGTCGTTGAAGTCGAACATCGGCCATGCGCAGGCTGCTGCTGGTGTGGGTGGTGTGATCAAGATGGTCATGGCCTTGAACCGGGAGATGTTGCCGCGCACGTTGCATGTGGATGAGCCGTCTTCGCATGTGGATTGGGGTGCGGGTGCGGTTGAGCTGCTGACTGAGGCTGTGGCTTGGCCGCGTGGGGAGCGGGTTCGGAGGGCAGGTGTGTCTTCTTTCGGCGTCTCGGGGACCAATGCCCACGTTCTCCTTGAGGAAGCGCCGGTGGATGAGGCCTCGAGTGTGGAGGTGGTTTCCGCTGGTGGTGGTGTGACGCCGTGGGTGGTGTCGGGGCGTAGTGCGGGGGCGTTGGCGGCTCAGGCGGGTCGGCTGCTGGAGTATGTGCGGTCGGCGCAGGCTGGCGGTGGTGGCGTGGATGTGGTGGGTGTGGGGCGTGCTTTGGTGGGTTCGCGTGCGGTGTTTGAGCATCGGGCTGTTGTTCTGGGTTCGGATGTGGAGGAGTTGGCTGCTGGGCTTGTGGGTTTGGCGCGGGGTGGGGTTGTTGGTGGTGGTGTGGTGGGTCGTGTGCGGTCGGGGGTGGGTCGGCCGGTGTTTGTGTTTCCTGGTCAGGGTGCGCAGTGGGTGGGGATGGGTGCGTGTTTGCTGGATGAGTCGGTGGTGTTTGCTGAGGGGATTGCTGAGTGTGAGCGGGTGTTGTCGGGGTGGGTGGATTGGTCCGTTCAGGGGGTGTTGCGGCAGGAGGTGGGGGCGCCGTCGTTGGATCGGGTGGATGTGGTGCAGCCGGTGTCGTTTGCGGTGATGGTGGCTTTGGCGGGGGTGTGGCGGTCGTTTGGGGTGGAGCCGGCAGCTGTCGTGGGCCATTCCCAGGGTGAGGTGGCGGCCGCCTATGTGGCGGGTCTGCTGTCGCTGGAGGATGCGTGCAAGGTGGTGGCGTTGCGGTCGCGGTTGATCGGTGAGCGTTTGGCGGGTCTGGGCGGGATGCTGTCGGTGGCCGTGTCTGAGCAGGAGGCGATGGAGCGGATTGAGGCTGGTGTTTGGGGTGGGGTGGAGGTGGCTGCGGTTAATGGTCCTGGTTCGGTGGTGGTGGCTGGGTCTGGGCAGGCGGTGGAGCGGGTGCGGGGTGTGTGTGAGGAGCAGGGGGTGCGGGCGCGGCGGATCCCGGTGGACTACGCCTCCCACACCGCACAGGTCGACCAGATCCGCACCGAGCTGGCCCAAGCTCTGGGCGGCCTGGCCCCGGCCGCTCCCCAAGGGCGTGGGGTGCCGTTGTTGTCGACGGTGACTGGGCAGTGGGTTTCGCCCGGGGATATGGATGGGGGGTATTGGTTCCGGAATCTGCGGCAGCCGGTGCGTTTCGCCGAGGCGGTAGATGTCCTCGTCGCCGATGGCTACGGGGTCTTCGCTGAGGTGAGTGCGCATCCGGTGTTGACGGTGGGTGTGGAGGAGGCGGTGGAGGCCGCTGGTGGTCAGGCAGTGGTGACGGGGACGTTGCGCCGGGAGCAGGACACACTTGGGCAGGTTCTGACCTCCCTCGCCCAGCTCCACGTCCACGGGGTGGCCGTCGATTGGAAGTCTGTCCTCGGCGCGGTGGCCACTGACGACAGCACAGCGGCAGACGGCCGTGCACCAATGCTGGATCTGCCCACGTACGCCTTCCAGCGAGAGCGCTACTGGCTCGACGCTCCGCCGGCCGCAACTGACGCCACAGGCCTCGGCCTGGAAACCGTTGAACACCCGCTCCTCGGAGCCGCAGTCGACGCTGCTGGCAGCGAGGCGGTCCTGCTTACCGGTCGGCTGTCGCTACAGACACATCCGTGGCTGGTCGACCACCAGGTGATGGGGGCGGTACTGGTGCCGGGGGCGGCGCTGGTGGAGATGGCGACCCGCGCCGGTGAACACATTGGTTGCAATCGGCTGGAGGAGCTGACGCTGGAGACCCCGCTGGTTCTGCCCGAGCAGGGCGGTGTCCAGGTCCAGGTCGCCGTTGAAGAAGCCGATGCATCGGGCTTCCGGCCGGTTTCTGTCCACTCCCGCGTCGAGACCGGGGAAACGTCTGCCGAGTCCGCATGGACGCGGAACGCCAGCGGTCTGCTCGGCGTCCCGCACCAGGACGAGCAGCACCAGGCGGTGCTCGAACAGTGGCCGCCGACCGGTGCCCAGCCGATGGCGTTGGATCCGGATGAGCTTTATGCGGGGTTTGCTGGGCGGGGTTATGAGTATGGGCCGTTGTTTCAGGGGGTGCGGGCGGCGTGGCGGTTGGGTGATGTGGTGTTTGCGGAGGTGTGTTTGCCGGAGGGGGTTGATGGTGGGGGGTTTGGGGTTCATCCGGCGTTGTTGGATGCGGCGTTTCAGGCTTTGTTGATTGCGGGTGGGCAGGGTTCGGGTGAGGGGTTGGGCGAGCAGGTCAAGTTGCCGTTTGCGGTGAGTGGTGTGCGGTTGGAGGGGCGGGGTGTGGTGCGGTTGCGGGTTCGGGTACGGCCGGTGGGTGTGGATGAGGTCTCGGTTGATCTGGCGGATGAGCATGGCCGGTTCGTAGGTGCCGTGGAGTCGTTGATGGTGCGGTCGGTGTCGGTGGGGCAGTTGGCGGCGGTGGGTGCGGGTCGGGATTGCTTGTTTGAGGTGGAGTGGGAGCGGGTTGCGGCGGATGCGGTGCGGGGTGGGGTGGTGGGTCCGGTGGTGGGGTCGTTGTCGGGTGGCGATGTGGTGGCTTTGGAGCGGTTGGCGGGGTGTGGGGTGGTGCCGGATGTGGTGGTTCTGACCGTTCCGGCGGATGTGGATGTGGATGTGGATGAGGGGTCTGGTGGCGTGGTGGGTGGGGTTCATCGGGTGGTGGGGGAGACGGCGGCGGTGTTGGGGAGGTTTGTCACGGATGAGCGGTGGTCGGGGAGTCGTTTGTTGGTGCGGACCAGTGGTGCGGTGGTGGTGGAGCCGGATGAGTCGGTGGGCAGTTTTGCGGGTGCGGCGGTGTGGGGTTTGGTGCGTAGTGCGCAGGCTGAGCATCCGGACCGGTTCCTGCTGGTCGACGTTGTCGCGGACGACCGTGACGGTGGTGCGGGCCTTGATGCTGGTGTCGTGGGCGGGTTGGTGGCGTGTGGCGAGCCCCAGCTCGCGGTGCGCGGGGATGTGGTGCGGTGCGCCCGCCTGGCACGGGTGAGTGGAGCTGGCGCTGCGGAGTTGACCGACCGGTGGCGGGGCCCGGGGACGGTGTTGGTCACCGGTGGTACGGGGACCCTGGGCGGTTTGGTGGCCCGGCACCTGGTCGCCGAGCACGGGGTCGAACATCTGCTGCTGGCTGGTCGCAGGGGCCCGGATGCGCCGGGGATGGCGGAGTTGGTGGCCGAGCTGGAGGCGGCTGGGGCGTCGGTCACCGTGGCCGCGTGTGATGTGGCCGATCGTGATGCGGTGCGTGAGTTGCTGGCTGGTGTTCCGGCGGAGGTGCCGTTGCGGGGTGTGGTGCATGCCGCGGGTGTGTTGGATGACGCGACGGTGGAGGGCCTGGGCCAGGAGCAGATTGAGCGAGTGCTGGCTCCGAAGGTGGATGCGGCCTGGCATCTGCATGAGCTGACCCAGGAGATGGACTTGGCGGCGTTCGTCTTGTTCTCCTCGGCGGCGGGTGTGTTGGGCAATGCCGGGCAGTCCAATTACGCCGCGGCCAATACCTTCCTGGACGCTCTGGCTCAGCACCGCCGGGCTCAGGGTTTGCCTGCGGTGTCCTTGGCCTGGGGGTTGTGGGCACAGGACAGTGGGATGACCGGCCACCTGGGCCATGAGGGCCACGCGCGCCTGAACCGCACCGGCATCACCCCCATGACCACCGAAGAAGGCCTCGCTCTTTTCGATGTCGCTCAGGGTGTGGGGCGTGGTGTGGTGTTGCCGGTGCGTGTGGATGTGCGGGCGTTTCATGGGCGTGGTGGTGTGTCGGTTCCGGCGTTGTTGCGGAATGTGGTGCGGGGCGGGGTGCGTCGGGTTGCGGTGGGGCGGGATGGGTCTGGTGGGTGGCGGGATCGGTTGGCGGGTGTGGCGTCGCAGGAGCGCGCGCGGTTGTTGCTGGAACTGGTTCGTTCTCATGTGGCGACGGTGCTGGGACATGCGGACCCCGCTGGAATCGACGCCGACCGCGCGTTGAGGGACCTGGGCTTTGACTCCTTGACCGCGGTCGAACTGCGTAACCAGCTCGGGGCGGCCACCGGGCTCCGACTCCCGACCACCTTGGCGTTCGACCATCCCAGCCCACGCGCTGTCGCCTCTTACCTCGACCAGGAGTTGGGTGCGGGTGTGCGGTCGGATGCCGCTGTTGTGGTGCCGGCTGTGGTGGGTGTGGATGCGGAGCCGATTGCGATTGTGGGGGTGGGGTGTCGGTATCCGGGTGGTGTGGCGTCGCCGGAGGGGTTGTGGGAGTTGGTGGCGGGTGGGACGGACGCTATTTCCGGTTTCCCGGTGGATCGTGGTTGGGATTTGGAGGGGTTGTATGACCCGGATCCGGGGCGTGCGGGGACGTCGTATGTGCGGTCGGGTGGGTTTTTGCATGATGCGGCGGATTTTGATGCGGAGTTTTTTGGGATGTCGCCGCGTGAGGCGTTGGCGGTGGATCCGCAGCAGCGGTTGTTGTTGGAGGCGTCGTGGGAGGCGATGGAGCGGGCCGGGATTGATCCGGCTGGGCTGCGTGGGTCTGATACGGGTGTGTTTATGGGGGTGATGTATAACGACTATGCGTCGCGGTTGTCGGTGCTTCCGGCGGATCTTGAGGGTTATTTGGGGTCGGGGAGTGCGGGGAGTGTGGCGTCGGGGCGTGTGGCGTATGTGTTTGGGCTTGAGGGTCCTGCGGTGACGGTGGATACGGCGTGTTCGTCGTCGTTGGTGGCGTTGCATCAGGCGAGTGTGGCGTTGCGTGGTGGTGAGTGTTCGATGGCGTTGGCCGGTGGTGTGGCGGTGATGTCGACTCCGGGGACGTTTGTGGAGTTCTCCCGGCAGCGTGGTCTGTCGGTGGACGGCCGGTGCAAGGCGTATGGCGAGGCGGCGGATGGTACGGGTTGGGGTGAGGGTGTGGGTGTGTTGTTGTTGGAGCGGTTGTCGGATGCTCGGGCGCGTGGGCATCGGGTGTTGGCGGTGGTGCGTGGTTCTGCGGTGAATCAGGATGGTGCGTCGAATGGGTTGACGGCGCCGAATGGTCCGTCGCAGGAGCGGGTGATTCGGCAGGCGCTGGCCAATGCGCGGTTGTCGGCGGCGGATGTGGACGCTGTCGAGGGGCATGGGACTGGGACGAAGCTCGGTGACCCGATTGAGGTGCAAGCGCTGCTGGCCACGTATGGGCAGGGCCGGGAGGACGGTCGGCCGTTGTGGCTGGGGTCGCTGAAGTCGAACATCGGTCACACCCAATCGGCCGCCGGTGTGGGTGGTGTGATCAAGATGGTCATGGCCTTGGAGCAGGAGGTGCTGCCGCGCACGTTGCATGTGGATCAGCCGTCTTCGCACGTGGACTGGGACTCGGGCGCTGTTGAGTTGCTGGCTGAGGCTGTGGCTTGGCCGCGTGGGGAGCGGGTCCGGCGGGCTGGGGTCTCTTCCTTCGGTGTGTCGGGGACCAATGCCCACGTCATCATCGAGGAAGCACCGGCAGAGGAATCTGCTGGCGGGGATGTGGCGCCCGTGGTGATGCCTGGGGTGGTGCCGTGGGTGGTGTCGGGGCGTAGTGCGGGGGCGTTGGCGGCTCAGGCGGGTCGGCTGCTGGAGTATGTGCGGTCGGCGCAGGCTGGCGGTGGTGGTGTGGATGTGGTGGGTGTGGGGCGTGCTTTGGTGGGTTCGCGTGCGGTGTTTGAGCATCGGGCTGTTGTTCTGGGCTCGGATGTGGAGGAGTTGGCTGCTGGGCTTGCGGCAGTGGCGCGGGGTGAGGCTGTTGGTGGTGGTGTGGTGGGTCGTGTGCGGTCGGGGGTGGGTCGGCCGGTGTTTGTGTTTCCTGGTCAGGGTGCGCAGTGGGTGGGGATGGGTGCGCGTTTGCTGGATGAGTCGGTGGAGTTTGCCGACGGTATTGCTGAGTGTGAGCGGGTGCTGTCGCGGTGGGTGGATTGGTCCGTTCAGGCGGTGTTGCGGCAGGAGGCTGAAGCGCCGTCGTTGGATCGGGTGGATGTGGTGCAGCCGGTGTCGTTCGCGGTGATGGTGGCTCTGGCCAAGGTGTGGCGGTCGTTTGGGGTGGAGCCGGCAGCTGTCGTGGGCCATTCCCAGGGTGAGGTGGCGGCCGCCTATGTGGCGGGCCTGCTGTCGCTGGAGGACGCGTGCAAGGTCGTGGCGCTGCGGTCACGGCTGATCGGCGAGCGCCTGGCGGGCCTGGGCGGGATGCTGTCGGTGGCTGTGTCCGAGCAGGAGGCTGTGGAGCGGATCGGGACTGGTGTCTGGGGTGGGGTGGAGGTGGCTGCGGTTAATGGTCCTGGTTCGGTGGTGGTGGCTGGGCCTGCGCAGGCGGTGGAGCGGGTGCGGGGTGTGTGTGAGGAGCAGGGGGTGCGGGCGCGGCGGATCCCGGTGGACTACGCCTCCCACACCGCACAGGTCGACCAGATCCGCACCGAGCTGGCCCAGGCCCTGGACGGCCTGGCTCCCCAGCGTGGCGGCGAGCGCGTGCCGTTGTTGTCGACGGTGACCGGGCAGTGGGCCTCGCCCGGCGAGATGGACAGTGAGTACTGGTTCCGGAATCTGCGGCAGCGGGTGCGTTTCGCCGAGGCGGTGGATGTCCTCGTCGCCGAGGGTTATGGGGTCTTTGTTGAGGTCAGCGCGCATCCGGTGTTGACGGTGGGTGTGGAGGAGGCGGTGGAAGCCGCTGGTGGTCAGGCGGTGGTGACGGGGACGTTGCGCCGGGACCAGGACACACTCAGGCAGGTTCTGACCTCCCTCGCCCAGTTGCACGTCCACGGGGTGGCCGTCGACTGGAAACCTGCCCTCGGCGCCGTGGCCACGGACAACAGCACAGCGGCAGACGGCCGCGCACCGATGCTGGACCTGCCCACGTACGCCTTCCAGCGAGAGCGCTACTGGCTCGACGCCCCGCCGGCCGCAACCGACGCCACCGGCCTCGGCCTGGAAGCCCTTGAGCACTCCCTCCTCGGGGCCGCAGTCCCCCTGGCGGATCAAGGACATGTCCTCACCGGACGCATCTCGTTGGAGACCCATCCGTGGCTGGCTGACCACCGAGTCTTGGGGGCGGTCCTGGTGCCACCGGCTGCGCTGGCCGAGTTGGCGCTGACCGCCGCGAATCGCGCGGGATGCGAGGGAATCCAGGATCTCACTCTCGGGAATCCGTTGTCCCTTCCGGAGCAGGGTGGTGTCCAGCTTCAGGTTGTGGTCGGCGAGGCGGGACAAGACGGTTTGCGCAGTGTCTATGTGCAATCTCGCCTCGAATCGGCCGATGCGGTGTGGGTTCGCCATGCCACGGGTTCGTTGGTGGCGGGGGAGTCGGTTGGTGGTGGGGTGGTGTTGGAGCAGTGGCCGCCGGTGGGTGCGGAGTCGGTGGTGGCTGATCTGGATGCGTTCTATGAGCGGTTTTCCGAGCGTGGGTTTGATTATGGTCCGGCGTTTCGGGGGTTGGAGGCGGTGTGGCGGCGTGGTGAGGAGGTGTTTGCTGAGGTTCGTCTTCCGGGGGAGCGGGTTGGTGAGCTGGAGCGGTTTGGGGTGCATCCGGCGTTGCTGGACGCTGTTTTGCATGCGGTGGCGTTGATTGCTTCGGAGGAGGATGAGCAAGCCGTGCGTGTTCCGTTTGCGTGGTCGGGGGTGCGGTTGCATGCCTCGGGCGCGTCGGTGGTGCGGGTGCGGCTGACCCGGGCGGGGGCGGACGCTGTAGCGCTGGAAGTGGCGGATGCTGCGGGCCAGCCGGTGGTGTCCATCGAGTCCCTGGCTTTGCGGCCGATCTCGGCTGAGCAGTTGCAGGCGGCTCAGGCCAGCCGTTACGACTCGCTCTTCCATCTGGACTGGCAGCCCCTGGACTTCTCCGGCGCATCGAATGTGTCCGGTGGTTCGTGGGCGGTCGTGGGGTCGGATGCCGGGTTGGGTGAGGCGGTGGGCCGTGCGGGCGGGGCGTGTGCCCGGTACGAAGACCTGTCCGCGTTGATCAGCGCCTTCGATGAGGGTGGGGCGGTGCCGGAGACGGTGGTGTTGTCCTGCCCGGTGAGCGGTGGTGATGGCGATGTGGCTGCCGGGGTCGGGGAGTCGCTTTCCGTTGCGCTGTCTGAGGTGCAGTCGTGGCTGGGTGAGGAGCGGTTGGCTGCTTCGCGTCTGGTGGTGGTCACTTGTGGTGCGGTTGCCACGGAGGTGGGGGAGGATGTGGTCGATCTGGTGCAGGCTCCGGTGTGGGGTCTGTTGCGGTCGGTGCAGACGGAGAATCCCGGCCGGTTCCTCCTGCTGGACCATGACCCTGAGCACGGTGACGAGATCAATGCTGTTGTGGCAGATGCGGTGGTGCGGGCCATCGCCGCTGGTGAGGAGTCCCAGCTGGCGGTGCGGGGCGGTACTGTCCTGGTCCCGCGCTTGTCTCGGGTGGCCAAGTCCGCAGCGGCCTCCGAGGTGTCTGGGCGGTTGGTCTCGGGTGGGACGGTGTTGGTGACGGGGGCGTCGGGTGTGCTGGCGGGTGTGGTGGCTCGGCATCTGGTGGCTGAGCGCGGGGTGGAGCATTTGCTGCTGGCCAGCCGTAGGGGGTCGGACGCTCCGGGGGCGGCGGAGTTGGTGGCCGAGTTGGAAGCGGCCGGGGCGTCGGTCACCGTGGCCGCGTGTGATGTGGCCGACCGGGAAGCGGTACGTGAGCTGCTGGCCGCGATCCCGTCGCAGCTTCCGCTGCGGGGTGTGGTGCACACCGCGGCCGTGGTGGATGACGGTGTGGTCGAAGGGCTGAGTGATGAGCGTGTCCGGCGGGTGTTGGCGCCGAAGGTGGATGCGGCCTGGTATCTGCATGAGCTGACCCGGGACATGGGCCTGGAGGCGTTCGTGTTGTACTCCTCCGTCGCGGCCACCCTCGGTGCCGGTGGGCAGGGGAGCTATGCGGCGGCCAACGCCTTCCTCGACGCCCTGGCCCAGCACCGCCACGCCCATGGTCTGCCTGCACTCTCTCTCGCCTGGGGCCTGTGGGCACAGGCCAGTGGAATCACCCAGAACCTCAACGAGACAGACCTCGCCCGTATGGACAGGTTGGGGATCATTCCGATGGCCACTGAGGATGCCCTGGCGCTGTTTGATCGGTCGATGCATGCCGACCGTGCTGCGGTGCTGCCGGTACGGCTGGACCTCAAGGCGTTCGGGGACCGGTCGATGCCCGTCCCACCGGTGCTGCGTCAGTTGGTGCGCAGGCCGATCCGGAAGGCCGTGGCCGGGGATGGCAGTGGCCCGGGCACCGAGTGGCGCGACTGGGTCGCCACGGTCGTTCCGGAAGAGCGGGAGGCGCTGGTGCTGGACCTGGTCCGTACCCACGTCGCCACCGTGCTGGGACGAACCGATCCGTACGGTATCGAGGAGAAGCGAGCACTCAAGGAGTTGGGCTTCGACTCCCTCACCGCGGTCGAGCTCCGAAACCAGCTCAGCAACATCACTGGACTGCGTCTGCCGACCACTCTGGTCTTCGACCATCCGACTCCAGCGGCCATCGCCAACGTTTTGCTCAAGCAGATCGACGGGGCTCCGCAGACCACCGCGCAGGGCATCATGGGCGAGATCGACAAATTGGAAGCGGCCCTTGCCGGCATTGACTGGGCCGATGCCGAGTCGGCCGTCGTTTCCACGCGCCTACGCGGACTCCTCACTAAGTGGGGCAGGAATTCCGGGACGGATACCGAAGACCTCGGAACTGCGTCGGCTGATGAGCTATTCAGCATTCTCGACGGCGAGCTGGAACGTTAAGGATCTCCGGGCTAAAGGAAGGCGGGATAGAACCATGTCGGTTGACGAGAAGACTCTCGATTATCTGCGGCGTGCTACGGCCGACCTTCGCGATGCCCGTGGGCGTCTGCGTGAGTTGGAAGACCGTGCACACGAACCGATTGCCATCGTCGGCATGGCCTGCCGGTATCCGGGGAATGCCGCGTCACCGGATGAGCTCTGGACTCTGCTGGCCAACGGCACAGACGCGCTCTCCGGCTTCCCCGCCGACCGTGGGTGGGGACTGGCGGATCTGTACGATCCGGATCCGGGTCGGCCTGGGAAGACCTATGCCGTGAGCGGCGGGTTCCTGCATGATGCGGCGGATTTCGATGCCGAGTTCTTCGGTATTTCTCCGCGTGAGGCGCTGGCGATGGATCCGCAGCAGCGGCTGCTGCTGGAGACGTCCTGGGAGGCTATAGAGGCTGCCGGGATCGACCCTTCCGAGCTGAGCGAATCACCAGTCGGGGTATTCATCGGAGCCAATGGTCAGGATTATCTTTCGCGGTTCCAGCACGACGCCGAAGATGGTGATGGGTACCTTCTGACGGGTAACACGGCCAGTGCCATGTCCGGCCGTCTTGCCTATGTGTTCGGCCTTGAGGGTCCTGCGGTGACGGTGGATACGGCGTGTTCGTCGTCGCTGGTGGCGTTGCATCAGGCGAGTGTGGCGCTACGCAGTGGTGAGTGCTCGATGGCTCTGGCTGGTGGGGCGACAGTGATGTCCACACCCATCGCATTCGTGGAGTTCTCCCGGCAGCGTGGTCTGGCGGCCGACGGCCGCTGCAAGGCGTTTGCCGAGGCGGCGGATGGCACCGGTTGGGGTGAGGGTGTCGGTGTGTTGTTGTTGGAGCGGTTGTCGGATGCTCGGGCTCGGGGGCATCGGGTGTTGGCGGTGGTGCGTGGCTCGGCGGTGAATCAGGATGGTGCGTCCAATGGGCTGACGGCGCCGAATGGTCCGTCGCAGGAGCGGGTGATCCGGCAGGCACTGGCCAACGCCCGGCTGTCGGCGGCGGACGTGGACGCCGTCGAGGGCCACGGCACCGGCACGAAACTTGGCGATCCCATCGAGGCACACGCGCTGCTGGCCACCTACGGGCAGGGTCGGGAAGACGGTCGGCCGTTGTGGCTGGGAGCGTTGAAGTCGAACATCGGTCACACGCAGGCTGCTGCTGGTGTGGGTGGTGTGATCAAGATGGTCATGGCCTTGAACCGGGAGATGTTGCCGCGCACGTTGCATGTGGATCAGCCGTCTTCGCATGTGGATTGGGGTGCGGGTGCGGTTGAGCTGCTGACTGAGGCTGTGGCTTGGCCGCGTGGGGTGCGGGTGCGGCGGGCCGGTGTGTCCTCCTTCGGCGTGTCTGGGACCAACGCCCACGTCGTCCTCGAGGAAGCGCCGGTGGATGAGGCCTCGAGTGTGGAGGTGGTTTCCGCTGGTGGTGGTGTGCCATCTGGGGTGGTGCCGTGGGTGGTGTCGGGGCGTAGTGCGGGGGCGTTGGGGGCTCAGGCGGGTCGGTTGCTGGAGTACGTGCGTGCTGCCGAGGCTGTTGGTGGTGGCGTGGATGTGGCAGGTGTGGGGTGTGCTCTGGTGAGTTCGCGTGCGGTGTTTGAGCACCGTGCTGTGGTTCTGGGCTCGGATGTGGAGGAGCTGACCGCTGGGCTCGCGGGGCTGGTGGAGGGCAAGTCCGTCGGTGGTGCCGGTGGTGGTGTGGTGGTGGGGCGTGTGCGGTCGGGTGGTCGTGTGGCGGTGTTGTTTTCCGGTCAGGGGAGTCAGCGGGCGGGGATGGGGCGGGAGTTGTATGAGGCCTTTCCGGTGTTCGCGGCGGCTTTCGATGAGGTGTGTGCGGGGTTTGATGGGTTGCTGGAGCGGCCGTTGAGGGAGGTGGTCTTTGCCGATGAGGCTGCTGCTCTTGAGGGTGGTGGGTTGTTGGATCGGACGGTGTTTACGCAGGCGGGGTTGTTTGCGTTGGAGGTGGCGCTGTTTCGGTTGATGGGGTCTTTTGGGGTGCGGGTGGATTTCTTGGTGGGGCATTCGATTGGTGAGGTGGTGGCGGCGTATGTGGCGGGGGTGTGGTCGTTGGAGGATGCCTGCACGCTGGTGGCCGCTCGTGGGCAGTTGATGCAGGATCTGCCTGGTGGTGGGTCGATGGTCTCGGTACAGGCTTCGGCACAGGAGATGGGGCAGGTTCTGGGGGACTTGCGGGCCGAGTCCGGCGGGCTTGTGGGTGTGGTGGAGGTTGCGGCGGTTAATGGGCCGGATCAGGTGGTGGTCTCCGGTGAGGAGGCTGCGGTGGCCCGGGTGGCTGAGCATTGGCGTGGTGTGGGTCGGAAGGTGAAGGGTTTGCGGGTGGGGCATGGGTTCCACTCGGCGTTGATGGAGCCGATGCTGGACTCCTTCCGGCAGGTGTTGGAAGGACTGTCCTTCGCTGCCCCTCGGCTGACGGTGATCTCCAATGTGACGGGTAGGCCCGCAGCGGCGGAGGAGATGTGTTCGCCGGAGTACTGGGTGCATCATGTCCGGCACGCGGTGTTGTTCGGCCCCGGTGTGGAGTGGCTGGCCGGGGACGGTCAGGTGACACGGTTCGTGGAACTGGGACCCGATGGCGTCCTGAGCGCCATGGCCCACAACTGCCTCGCCCACCACACCGATGCCGACAGCGAGGACGGCTCTGGTGCTGAGCCGGAGGTCATCGCCTCCCTGCGCCGGGATCAACCTGAGGTCAATGCCGTACTCGCCTGCCTGGCACGGCAGTTCACCACCGGCACCCCCATCGACTGGACCCCCGTACTCGGCGACCGCGACAGCGACGCCCCGCAGGCCCGCCCGGATCTGCCCACGTACGCCTTCCAACGTCAACGCTACTGGCCCGAGGCCCAGGCGAAGGTCGTCGAAGGCCCGACCGCGACGGCGTCGGCCAAAGAGTCGCGCTTCTGGTCTGCCGTGGATGAGCAGGACGCCGAGGCGGTGTCCGCCCTTCTGGGACTGGCAGGTGACGAACGTGAGCCCGGGTTCCATGAGGCTCTGCCCGTGCTGGCGGATTGGCATCGTAGGGAGAACCGGCGCTCCACGGTCAACGACTGGCGCTATCGGGTCGTATGGAAGCCGATCGTTGAGTCCGGAGCGAGTGGCGGTGCCGACCCGAAGCTCACGGGGACATGGCTTGCTGTTGTGCCTGCTGGATCCGACGCCATGACGACGTGGGTTCACGACGCCCTCACCGTATTGGCCCGGAGCGGGGCGTCCGTGGTGCCCCTCGAGGTCTCCGCCGGTGCTGGAGCCGACCGGGCGGCCCTGGCCGAGGACATTCGTGCCGCCGTCGACCGCCATGACGCCGAGGAAGGCACCGAGGGCGGTACGACCTCGGCGGTGGCCGGGGTGCTGTCCTTCCTCGCCTTGGAGGAAGGACCGGAACCCGTTTTCCAAGCGGCTCCAGCCGGCGCGGCGGCGACGCTGACCCTGGTCCACGCGCTGAGCGACCTCGCTATGGACCTGCCCCTTTGGCTGATGACCAGGGGCGCTGTCGCGGTCGGCCGTTCCGATGCGCTGCCCTCGCCAGTGCAGTCGATGGTGTGGGGACTCGGCCGGGTCATCGGACTGGAACACCCGCAGTGGTGGGGTGGTCTGATCGACCTCCCCGATGTCCTGGATGATCGAGCGGCCCGGCGATGGCTTGCCGCCCTCTCTCCCTCCGCCGGTGAGGACCAAGAGGACCAGGTCGCTATCCGGACGTCGGGAGCCTTCGTACGGCGCCTCGTGCGGGCCCGGGCCGGAGAGCCGAGCGCCGCGCTCGGCGGGGCGTGGCGGCCGCGCGGCACGGTGCTGATCACAGGTGGCACCGGCGCGTTGGGCGGGCATGTCGCTCGTTGGCTGGCCGAGGCGGGAGCGGCACACCTTCTCTTGGTCAGCAGGCGTGGACCCGCGGCTCCAGGAGCAGCCGAGTTGGTGGCCGAGCTGGAAGCCGCGGGAGCCTCCGTGACCGTGGCCGCATGCGATGTCGCCGACCGGGAAGCGGTACGTACTCTGCTGGCCGCTCTTCCCGACGAACGCCCGCTGTCCGCGATCGTGCACACCGCCGGATCAGGCGGCGACCTTCGACCGGTGGTCGAGACCGGCTTGGAGAGCTTCGCCGATGTGCTCGATGCGAAGGTGACGGGCGCGCGATGCCTCCATGAGCTGACTCGGGAGATGGAACTCGACGCCTTCGTGCTGTTCTCCTCGGCCGCCGCTACCTGGGGGAGTGGCGGGCAGGGCAGTTACGCGGCCGCCAACGCCTACCTCGATGCTCTGGCCGAACACCGCAGGGCTCTCGGACTGGCCGGGACCTCGATCGCATGGGGTGCATGGGCCGACGCCGGTATGGCTGTGGTCGACGCCGCCGAGGAGATGGTGCGCCGTCGCGGACTGCGATCGATGCCACCGGAACTGGCTGTCGTGGCGTTGCAGCAGGCATGGGACGCGGATGAGGCATCGGTGACCGTGGCCGATGTGGACTGGGAGCGCTTTGTCCCGGGATTCACCGCCGCGCGCACTCGCCCGCTGCTGATGGATCTGCCGGAGGCGGCGCGGGCGCTGGAAGAGACTCGTCCGTCGGCGCGGCAGAATACGTCTGCCTGGCTGACGCAGCTCACCGAGGCTTCTGCTGAGGAACGGGAGCGGTTGCTGGTCGAGCTGGTTCGCACACACATCGCGGCCGTTTTGAACTATGGCGACGCCGGAGACATCGCCACGAACCGCGCTCTGAAGGACCTTGGATTCGATTCCCTGACGGCGGTCGAGCTGCGTAACCGGCTCAATGCCGTTACCGGGTTGGCCCTGCCCACCACAGTGGTTTTCGACCATCCCACCCCTGCTGCTCTTGTCGCCCATCTTCGGGTGCAACTCTTCGGAGGAGACGAGGGTGAAACCGCGGGCAGGCGGCGCCTGGCCACGACTCCAGGAGGTCAGGCGGAGGACGACGCAGGCACTGACCCCGTCGTCATCGTGGGGGCAGCGTGCCGGTACCCGGGTGGTGTGGGTTCGCCCGAGCAGTTGTGGGATCTGGTAGCCGGTGGGGTGGACGCGATCTCAGGGTTCCCCTCCGACCGTGGCTGGGACCTTGAGAACCTCTACGACCCGGATCCGGATCGGTCCGGCAAGACCTACGCGATGAACGGCGGATTCCTCGACGACGCGGCGGGCTTCGATGCGGAGTTCTTCGGTATTTCTCCGCGTGAGGCGCTGGCGATGGATCCGCAGCAGCGGCTGCTGCTGGAGACCTCTTGGGAGGCCATAGAAACCGCTGGGATCAACCCTTCCGAACTGACGGGAACGCCCGTCGGCGTGTTCATCGGAGCCAATAACCAGGACTACCTGGCTCGCTTCTCGACCGTGCCGAGCGGCGCTGACGGATATGTGATGACAGGCAATACGGCCAGTGTGATGTCCGGGCGGGTGGCGTATGTGTTTGGGCTTGAGGGTCCTGCGGTGACGGTGGATACGGCGTGTTCGTCGTCGTTGGTGGCGTTGCATCAGGCCAGCGTGGCGTTGCGTGGTGGTGAGTGTTCGATGGCGTTGGCCGGTGGTGTGGCGGTGATGTCGACTCCGGGGACGTTTGTGGAGTTCTCCCGGCAGCGTGGTCTGGCGGTGGATGGCCGGTGCAAGGCGTATGGCGAGGCGGCGGATGGTACGGGTTGGGGTGAGGGTGTGGGTGTGTTGTTGTTGGAGCGGTTGTCGGATGCTCGGGCGCGGGGGCATCGGGTGTTGGCGGTGGTGCGTGGTTCTGCGGTGAATCAGGATGGTGCGTCGAATGGGTTGACGGCGCCGAATGGTCCGTCGCAGGAGCGGGTGATTCGGCAGGCACTGGCGAATGCGCGGTTGTCGGCGGCGGATGTGGATGCTGTCGAGGGGCATGGGACGGGGACGACGCTCGGTGACCCGATTGAGGCTCAGGCGCTGTTGGCCACGTATGGGCAGGAGCGTGGTGCGGGTGGCCGGCCGTTGTGGTTGGGGTCGTTGAAGTCGAATATCGGTCATACGCAGGCTGCTGCTGGTGTGGGTGGTGTGATCAAGATGGTCATGGCTCTGAACCGGGAGATGCTGCCGCGCACGTTGCATGTGGATCAGCCGTCTTCGCATGTGGACTGGGATACGGGCGCTGTGGAACTGCTGGCTGAGCGTGTGGCTTGGCCGCGTGGGGAGCGGGTGCGGCGGGCTGGTGTGTCTTCCTTTGGCGTCTCGGGGACCAATGCCCACGTTCTCCTTGAGGAAGCGCCGGTGGATGAGGCCATGAGTGGGGAGGTGGTTTCCGCTGGTGGTGGTGTGCCGTCTGGGGTGGTGCCGTGGGTGGTGTCGGGGCGTAGTGCGGGGGCGTTGGGGGCTCAGGCGGGTCGGTTGCTGGAGTACGCGCGTGCTGCCGAGGCTGATGGTGGTGGTGGCGTGGATGCGGTGGGCGTGGGGCGTGCTCTGGTGAGTTCGCGTGCGGTGTTTGAGCACCGTGCTGTGGTTCTGGGTTCGGATGTGGACGAGCTTGAGGCTGGGCTTAAGGGCCTGGTGGAGGGCGAGGCCACCGGTGGTGGTGTGGTGGTGGGGCGTGTGCGGTCGGGTGGGCGTGTGGCGGTGTTGTTTTCCGGTCAGGGGAGTCAGCGGGCGGGGATGGGGCGGGAGTTGTATGAGGCCTTTCCTGTGTTCGCGGCGGCGTTCGATGAGGTGTGTGCACGGTTCGACGTGCTGCTGGAGCGGCCGTTGAAGGGGGTGGTCTTTGCCGAGGTTGCTGCTTGTGGTGGTGAGGGTGGTGGGTTGTTGGATCGGACGGTGTTTACGCAGGCGGGGTTGTTTGCGTTGGAGGTGGCGCTGTTTCGGTTGATGGAGTCCTTTGGGGTGCGGGCGGATTTCCTGGCGGGGCATTCGATTGGTGAGGTGGTGGCGGCGTATGTGGCGGGGGTGTGGTCGTTGGAGGATGCCTGCACGCTGGTGGCCGCTCGTGGGCAGTTGATGCAGGATCTGCCTGGTGGTGGGGCGATGGTCTCGGTCCAGGCCTCGGCACAGGAGATGGGGCAGGTTCTGGAGGGCTTGCGGGCCGAGTCTGGGTTCAGCGGTGTGGTGGAGGTTGCGGCGGTTAATGGGCCGGATCAGGTGGTGGTCTCCGGTGAGGAGGCTGCGGTGGCCCGGGTGGCTGAGCATTGGCGTGGTGTGGGTCGGAAGGTGAAGGGTCTGCGGGTGGGGCATGGGTTCCACTCGGCGTTGATGGAGCCGATGCTGGACTCCTTCCGGCAGGTGTTGGAGGGGCTGTCGTTTGCTCCGCCGCGGGTGACGTTGGTCTCGAATGTGACGGGTCGACCGGCTGGGGCGGAGGAGGTGTGTTCGCCGGAGTATTGGGTGCGTCATGTCCGGCAGGCGGTGCTGTTCGGCCCCGGTGTGGAGTGGCTGGCCGAGGACGGTCAGGTGACACGGTTCGTGGAACTGGGACCCGATGGCGTTCTGAGCGCCATGGCCCACAACTGCCTCGCCCACCACAACGATCCTGGTTCCGGCAATGAGCCGGAGGTCATCGCCTCCCTGCGCCGGGACCAGCTCGAGGTGAACGCCGTGCTGACCTGTCTGGCACGGCAGTTCGTCACGGGCGCGTCTATCGACTGGGCCCCCGCGCTCGGCGAGTGCAACGCCCCGGGTGCTCACCTGGACCTGCCCACCTACCCCTTCCAACGGCAGCGCTACTGGCTCGAGGCCCCGCACCACACGGTCGACGCGACCGACCTCGGCCTGGAAACCGTCGAACACCCACTGCTCGGAGCCGCTCTGGAGTCGCCCGCCGGCGACGGGGCCTTCCTCACTGGACGCCTGTCGCTGGAGACGCATCCATGGCTGGCTGATCACCGAGTGCTGGGAACGGTACTGGTGCCGGGAGCGGCACTGGTCGAGTTGGCTCTGAGCGCCGCGGCTCATGTGGGCTGTGAAGCGGTGGACGAATTCACGCTTCAGGATCCGCTGATCCTTACGGAGCGGGGCGGCGTCCACCTTCAAGTTGTGGTCGGCGAGGCAGAAGAGGACGGGCGTCGCAGCGTACAGGTGCGGTCTCGTCCAGATGTGGTCGACGGGGTGTGGAGCTCTCATGCGAGCGGGTTGCTGGTGGCGGGGGAGTCTGCTGCTGGTGGTGGGGTGGTGTTGGAGCAGTGGCCGCCGGTGGGTGCTGAGGTGGTGATGTCGGATCCGGAGGGGTTTTATGCCGGGTTCGTTGAGCGTGGGTTTGGTTATGGACCGGCGTTTCGGGGGTTGGAGGCGGTGTGGCGGCGTGGTGAGGAGGTGTTCGCCCAGGTTCGTCTTCCGCAGGAGTGTGTGGGTGAGGTGGAGCGGTTCGGGGTGCATCCGGCGTTGCTGGACGCCGTTTTGCATGCGGTGGCGTTGACAGGCTTCGAGCAGCAGCCGGATGTGGAGTTGGGGTCGGGTTCGGTGCGTGTTCCGTTTGCGTGGTCGGGGGTGCGGTTGCATGCCTCGGGTGCGTCGGTGGTGCGGGTGCGGTTGACCCGGGCGGGGTCGGATGCGGTGGCATTGGAGGTGGCGGACGCTGCGGGCCAGCCGGTGGTGTCCATCGAGTCCCTGGCTCTGCGGCCGATCTCGGCTGAGCAGTTGCAGGCCGCCCAGACCAGCCGTTACGACTCCCTCTTCCAGCTGGACTGGCAACCTCTGGATTCTCCCCGTACATCGGCTGCTGGGAGTTCGTGGGCGCTCGTAGGGCCGGATGCCGGGCTGGGCGAGGCCGTGGGTCGTGCGGGCGGGTCGTGTGCCCGGTACGAGGACGTGTCCGCGTTGATGACCGCGCTCGATGAGGGCGAGGCCATACCCGGGACCGTAGTGCTGTCCTGCCCGACGAGCGGTGGCGAGGACGTGGTTGCGGGGGTGAGGGAGTCGCTCTCCGCTGTGCTGTCCTCGGCGCAGCGGTGGCTGGATGAGGAGCGGTTGGTTGCTTCTCGTCTGGTGGTGGCCACCTGTGGTGCGGTCGCACCTGGGATGGGCGAGGGCGTTGCGGGCCTGACGCAGGCTCCGGTGTGGGGTCTGCTGCGGTCGGTGCAGACCGAGAATCCCGGCCGGTTCCTCCTGCTGGACCACGACCCCGACCGCGGCAACGAGATCAGCCCTGTTGCGGCGGACGCGGTGGTGCGGGCGCTCGTCGCTGGTGAGGAGTCCCAGCTGGCGGTGCGGGGCGAGATCGTCCTGGTTCCACGCTTGACTCGCGTGATCAAGCCCGTGACGGCCTCCGAGGCGTCTGCGCCGTTGGTCTCGGGTGGGACGGTGTTGGTGACGGGGGCGTCGGGTGTGCTGGCGGGGCTGCTCTCTCGGCATCTGGTGGTTGAGCGCGGGGTGGAGCATCTGCTGCTGGCCAGCCGCAGGGGTGCGGACGCCCCGGGGACGGCGGAGCTGGTGGCCGAGCTGGAGGCGGCCGGGGCGTCGGTCACCGTGGCCGCGTGTGATGTGGCCGACCGGGAAGCGGTACGTGAGCTGCTGGCTGGTGTTCCGGCGGATGCGCCGCTCAGGGGCGTGGTGCATACGGCGGGGGTCGTCGACGACGGCGTCGTGGAGGGGCTGACCGAGGAACGTGTCCAGCGGGTGCTGGCGCCGAAGGTGGATGCGGCCTGGTATCTGCATGAGCTGACTCAGGGCATGGGTCTGGAGGCGTTCGTGTTGTACTCCTCCGTCGCGGCCACCCTCGGTGCCGGTGGGCAGGGGAGTTACGCGGCGGCCAACGCCTTCCTCGACGCCCTGGCCCAGCACCGCCACGCCCACGGCCTGCCCGCCCTCTCTCTCGCCTGGGGCCTGTGGGCACAGGCCAGCGGGATGACCCAAAACCTCAGCGCCGCTGATGCGGCCCGTGCACATCGCTCGGGAATCGTTCCGATGGCTACTGAAGATGCCTTGGCGCTGTTGGATCGGTCGATGCAGGTTGGTCGCGCTGCGGTGATGCCGGTGCGGATGGACCTGAAGGCGTTGGGGGATCGGCCGGTGCCGGTACCGCCGGTGCTGCGTCAGTTGGTGCGCAGGCCGGCCCGGAAGGCAGCGGCCGGGCACGGTGGTGGCTCGGGCACCGAGTGGCGCGAGCGGATCGCCATGGCCGTTCCCGAAGAGCGGGAGCAACTGCTGCTCGACCTGGTCCGTACCCACCTTGCCACCGTGTTGGGACGAACCGACCCACACGGCATCGATGCAGAGGGCGGGCTCCTCGAAATGGGCTTGGATTCCCTCACCGCGGTGGAACTACGTAATCACCTCGGTACGGCAACAGGTCTTCGGCTGCCTACTACCGTGGTCTTCGATCACCCGACTCCCATAGCTCTCGCGAAGTATCTGGTCTCACGCCTGGGCGACAGTGTCTCGAAAACGGAACGGAACAGCGCACACGGCGTGCTGGCGGAAATCGAGAAGCTCCACGCGACCCTCGGCAACGTTTCTCTCGCCGACGAGGAGCATTCCATGGCGGCTGGTCGATTGACGGATGTTTTGACTCAGTTCAAGAAGCGCGGCACGGGTGACGTCGCCGACGCCGAGAGCATCGAAGCAGCGACTGATGAGGAGCTGTTCGAACTCCTCGACGGCGACCTGTAACACAACACGTATAGCTCCTCTGGACCCTTGGCCCACATCTTCTAGGAAGGCAATTCCTCGATGGCGGACGCGGCGCAGCTACGTACGTACCTCAAGCGAGCCACCGTTGACCTGCGTGAGGCTCGGGGGCGCCTGCGCGAGGTCGAGGAGCGCGCGCGGGAGCCGATTGCGATTGTGGGGGTAGGTTGCCGGTATCCGGGTGGTGTGGCCTCGCCCGAGGGGTTGTGGGAGTTGGTGGCGGGTGGGGTGGATGCGGTCTCGGACTTTCCGGTGGATCGTGGTTGGGATTTGGAGGGGTTGTATGACCCGGATCCGGGGCGTGCGGGGACGTCGTATGTGCGGTCGGGTGGGTTTTTGCATGATGCGGCGGATTTTGATGCGGAGTTTTTTGGGATGTCGCCGCGTGAGGCGTTGGCGGTGGATCCGCAGCAGCGGTTGTTGTTGGAGGCGTCGTGGGAGGCGATGGAGCGGGCCGGGATTGATCCGGCTGGGCTGCGTGGGTCTGATACGGGTGTGTTTATGGGGGTGATGTATAACGACTATGCGTCGCGGTTGTCGGTGTTTCCGGCGGATCTTGAGGGTTATTTGGGGTCGGGGAGTGCGGGGAGTGTGGCGTCGGGGCGGGTGGCGTATGTGTTTGGGCTTGAGGGTCCTGCGGTGACGGTGGATACGGCGTGTTCGTCGTCGTTGGTGGCGTTGCATCAGGCCAGTGTGGCGTTGCGTGGTGGTGAGTGTTCGATGGCGTTGGCCGGTGGTGTGGCGGTGATGTCGACGCCGGGGACGTTTGTGGAGTTCTCCCGGCAGCGTGGTCTGGCGGTGGACGGCCGGTGCAAGGCGTATGGCGAGGCGGCGGATGGCACCGGTTGGGGTGAGGGTGTGGGTGTGTTGTTGTTGGAGCGGTTGTCGGATGCTCGGGCGCGTGGGCATCGGGTGTTGGCGGTGGTGCGTGGCTCGGCGGTCAACCAGGACGGTAAGAGCAGCCAACTCACGGCGCCGAATGGTCCGTCGCAGGAGCGGGTGATTCGGCAGGCACTGGCCAATGCGCGGTTGGCGGCGGCGGATGTGGATGCGGTCGAGGGTCATGGGACGGGGACGACGCTTGGTGATCCGATCGAGGCGCAGGCGCTGTTGGCCACGTATGGACGGGAGCGTGGTGAGGGTGGTCGGCCGTTGTGGTTGGGGTCGTTGAAGTCGAACATCGGCCATGCGCAGGCTGCTGCTGGTGTGGGTGGTGTGATCAAGATGGTCATGGCCCTGAACCGGGAGATGCTGCCGCGCACGTTGCATGTGGATCAGCCGTCATCGCATGTGGATTGGGATGCGGGCGCGGTGGAGCTGCTGACCGAGGCTGTCGCCTGGCCGCGAGGGGAGCGGGTCCGGCGGGCTGGAGTGTCCTCTTTTGGGGTTTCGGGGACTAACGCTCACGTTCTCCTTGAGGAAGCGCCGGTGGATGAGGCCTCGAGTGTGGAGGTGGTTTCCGCTGGTGGTGGTGTGACGCCGTGGGTGGTGTCGGGGCGTAGTGCGGGGGCGTTGGCGGCTCAGGCGGGTCGGTTGCTGGAGTACGTGCGTGCTGCCCAGGCTGATGGTGGTGGCGGCGTGGATGTGGCAGGCGTGGGGCGTGCTCTGGTGAGTTCGCGTGCGGTGTTTGAGCACCGTGCTGTCGTTCTTGGCTCGGATGTGGAGGAGGTGACCGCTGGACTCGCAGGGCTGGTGGAGGGCAAGTCCGCTGGTGGTGGTGTGGTGGTGGGCCGTGTGCGGTCGGGTGGGCGTGTGGCGGTGTTGTTTTCCGGTCAGGGGAGTCAGCGGGCGGGGATGGGGCGGGAGTTGTATGAGGCCTTTCCGGTGTTCGCATCAGCTTTCGATGAGGTGTGTGCGGGGTTTGATGGGTTGCTGGAGCGGCCGTTGAAGGGGGTGGTCTTTGCCGATGAGGCTGCTGCTCTTGAGGGTGGTGGGTTGTTGGATCGGACGGTGTTTACGCAGGCGGGGTTGTTTGCGTTGGAGGTGGCGCTGTTTCGGTTGATGGAGTCCTTTGGGGTGCGGGCGGATTTCTTGGCGGGGCATTCGATTGGTGAGGTGGTGGCGGCGTATGTGGCGGGGGTGTGGTCGTTGGAGGATGCCTGCACGCTGGTCGCCGCTCGTGGGCAGTTGATGCAGGATCTGCCTGGTGGTGGGGCGATGGTCTCGGTCCAGGCTGGTGTGGAGGAGATGGGGCAGACTCTGGGGGACTTGCGGGCCGAGTCCGGCGGGCTTGTGGGTGTGGTGGAGGTTGCGGCGGTTAATGGGCCGGATCAGGTGGTGGTCTCCGGTGAGGAGGCTGCGGTGGCCCGGGTGGCTGAGCATTGGCGTGGTGTGGGTCGGAAGGTGAAGGGTTTGCGGGTGGGGCATGGGTTCCACTCGGCGTTGATGGAGCCGATGCTGGACTCCTTCCGGCAGGTGTTGGAAGGACTGTCCTTCGCTGCCCCTCGGCTGACGGTGATCTCCAATGTGACGGGTAGGCCCGCAGCGGCGGAGGAGATGTGTTCGCCGGAGTACTGGGTGCATCATGTCCGGCACGCGGTGTTGTTCGGCCCCGGTGTGGAGTGGCTGGCCGGGGACGGTCAGGTGACACGGTTCGTGGAACTGGGACCCGACGGGGTCCTGAGCGCCATGGCCCACAACTGCCTGGCCCACCACATCGATGCCGACAGCGAGGACGGCCCTGGCACTGAGCCGGAGGTCATCGCCTCCCTGCGTCGGGACCAGCCGGAGGTACAGGCGCTGTTGACCTGTCTGGCACGGCAGTTCGTCACTGGTGCGTCTATCGACTGGTCACTCGCGCTGGGCACGGTCACCAATACCTCGGTGCCTCGCTTGGACCTGCCCACCTACGCCTTCCAACGGCAACGGTACTGGCTCGATGCTCCGATCCAAGCAGTTGACGCCACCGGCATCGGGCAGGGGCATGTTGACCATTCGCTGCTCAGTGCGATGTTGAAATCCGCGGCACACAATTCGGTCTATCTCACGGGCCGGCTGTCGCTGGAGACGCACCCGTGGCTGGCTGATCACCGGGTGCTGGAATCGGTGTTGGTCCCGGGAACTGCGCTGGTCGAGTTGGTGATCCGTGCGGGCGATCAGGCCGGTTGCGGTCGGGTGGAGGAGCTGACGCTGGAGGCGCCGTTGGTCATGCCTGAGCGGGGTGGGGTCCAGGTTCAGGTGATGGTCGAGGAGCCGGATGCGGCTGGTGTGCGGCCGGTTGCGGTCTACTCACATCTTGAGGATGCGGCGAGCGCGGACGATGCGGTGTGGAACTGCCATGCGCGTGGGTTGTTGGCCGCGGAGGAGCCGTCGTCTGCTGGTGGTGGTGGGGTGTTGGAGCAGTGGCCGCCGGTGGGTGCTGAGGTGGTGATGTCGGATCCGGAGGGGTTTTATGCCGGGTTCGTTGAGCGTGGGTTTGGTTACGGTCCGGCGTTTCGGGGGTTGGAGGAGGTGTGGCGGCGTGGTGAGGAGGTGTTCGCCCAGGTTCGTCTTCCGCAGGAGTGTGTGGGTGAGGTGGAGCGGTTCGGGGTGCATCCGGCGCTGCTGGACGCCGTTTTGCATGCGGTGGCGTTGATCGCTTCGGACGAGGACGACCAAGCCGTGCGTGTTCCGTTTGCGTGGTCGGGGGTGCGGTTGCATGCCTCGGGTGCGTCGGTGGTGCGGGTGCGGTTGACCCGGGTGGGGTCGGATGCTGTGTCGTTGGAGGTGGCGGATGCGGCGGGACAGCCGGTGGTGTCCATCGAGTCTCTGGCTTTGCGGCCGATCTCGGCTGAGCAGTTGCAGGCGGCTCAGACCACTCGTTATGACTCGCTGTTCGAGCTGGACTGGCAGCCCGTGGCCACGTCGGCTTCGGCTGCTGCTGGGGGTTCGTGGGCGGTCGTGGGGCCGGATGCCGGGTTGGGTGAGGCGGTGGTCCGCGCGGACGGGTCGTATGCCCAGTACGAGGACGTGTCCGCGTTGATCAGCGCGCTCGATGAGGGCGAGGCGGTGCCGGAGACGGTGGTGCTGTCCTGCCCGGCGAGCGGTGGTGATAGCGATGTGGCTGCTGGGGTCGGGGAGTCGCTTTCCGTTGCGCTGTCTGCGGTCCAGCGGTGGTTGGGTGAGGAGCGTTTGTTCGGGTCTCGTCTGGTGGTGGCCACTTGTGGTGCGGTTGCCACGGAGGTGGGGGAGGATGTGGCCGATCTGGTGCAGGCTCCGGTGTGGGGCCTGTTGCGGTCGGTGCAGACCGAGAATCCCGGCCGGTTCCTCCTGCTGGACCACGACCCTGAGCATGGCGACGAGATCAGCGCCGTTGCGGCGGACGCGGTGGTGCGGGCCATCACCGCTGGTGAGGAGCCGCAGTTGGTCGTCCGGGGCGAGACCGTCCTGGTTCCGCGCTTGTCTCGCGTAGCCAAGCCCGCGACGGTCCCCGAGGCGTCTGCGCCGTTGGTCTCGAGTGGGACGGTGCTGGTGACGGGGGCGTCGGGTGTGCTGGCGGGTCTGCTCGCTCGGCATCTGGTGGTCGAGCGCGGGGTGGAGCATTTGCTGCTGGCCAGCCGTAGGGGGCCGGAGGCGCCGGGGATGGCGGAGCTGGTGGCTGAGCTGGAGGCGGCTGGGGCGTCGGTCACCGTGGCCGCGTGTGATGTGGCTGACCGCGATGCGGTGCGTGAGTTGCTGGCTGGTGTTCCGGCGGAGGTGCCGCTCAGGGGTGTGGTGCATACCGCGGGGGTCGTTGATGACGGTGTCGTGGAGGGGCTGAGTGATGAGCGTGTCCGGCGGGTGTTGGCGCCGAAGGTGGATGCGGCTTGGTATCTGCATGAGTTGACCCGGGACATGGGCCTGGAGGCGTTCGTGCTGTACTCCTCTGCCGCGGCCACCCTGGGGGCCGGTGGGCAGGGGAGTTACGCGGCGGCCAACGCCTTCCTCGACGCTCTGGCCCAGCATCGCCACGCCCACGGCCTGCCCGCACTCTCCCTGGGTTGGGGGCTGTGGGCGCAGGCCAGCGGAATCACCCAGAACCTCAGCGAGACCGACCTCGCTCGCATGGCTCGCGGCGGCACCACCGGACTCACCACCGAGGAGGGTCTCGCCCTTTTCGATGTCGCTCAGGGTGTGGGGCGTGGTGTGGTGTTGCCGGTGCGTGTGGATGTGCGGGCGTTTCATGGGCGTGGTGGTGTGTCGGTTCCGGCGTTGTTGCGGAATGTGGTGCGGGGCGGGGTGCGTCGGGTTGCGGTGGGGCGGGATGGGTCTGGTGGGTGGCGGGATAGGTTGGCGGGTGTGGCGTCGCAGGAGCGTGAGCGGTTGTTGCTGGAGCTGGTTCGTTCGCATGTGGCGACGGTGCTGGGGCATGCGGACCCCGCTGGAATCGACGCCGATCGCGCGCTGAAGGATTTGGGCTTCGACTCCCTCACTGCGATCGAACTGCGCAATCAGCTTGGGGCGGCCACCGAGCTTCGACTCCCGACCACGCTGATCTTTGACTATCCGACGCCTTCGGCCATCGCCAGGTATCTGGACGGTCGGCTGGGTGCGGGTGTGCGGTCGGATGCCGCTGTTGTGGTGCCGGCTGTGGTGGGTGTGGATGCGGAGCCGATTGCGATTGTGGGGGTGGGGTGTCGGTATCCGGGTGGTGTGGGTTCACCGGAGGGGTTGTGGGAGTTGGTGGCGGGTGGGACGGACGCTATTTCCGGTTTCCCGGTGGATCGTGGTTGGGATTTGGAGGGGTTGTATGACCCGGATCCGGGGCGTGCGGGGACGTCGTATGTGCGGTCGGGTGGGTTTTTGCATGATGCGGCGGATTTTGATGCGGAGTTTTTTGGGATGTCGCCGCGTGAGGCGTTGGCGGTGGATCCGCAGCAGCGGTTGTTGTTGGAGGCGTCGTGGGAGGCGATGGAGCGGGCCGGGATTGATCCGGCTGGGCTGCGTGGGTCTGATACGGGTGTGTTTATGGGGGTGATGTATAACGACTATGCGTCGCGGTTGTCGGTGCTTCCGGCGGATCTTGAGGGTTATTTGGGGTCGGGGAGTGCGGGGAGTGTGGCGTCGGGGCGGGTGGCGTATGTGTTTGGGCTTGAGGGTCCTGCGGTGACGGTGGATACGGCGTGTTCGTCGTCGTTGGTGGCGTTGCATCAGGCCAGCGTGGCGTTGCGTGGTGGTGAGTGTTCGATGGCGTTGGCCGGTGGTGTGGCGGTGATGTCGACTCCGGGGACGTTTGTGGAGTTCTCCCGGCAGCGTGGCCTGTCGGTGGACGGCCGGTGCAAGGCGTATGGCGAGGCGGCGGACGGCACCGGCTGGGGTGAGGGTGTGGGTGTGCTGTTGCTGGAGCGGTTGTCGGATGCTCGGGCGCGTGGGCATCGGGTGTTGGCGGTGGTGCGTGGTTCTGCGGTGAATCAGGATGGTGCGTCGAATGGGTTGACGGCGCCGAATGGTCCCTCGCAGGAGCGGGTGATCCGGCAGGCACTGGCCAACGCCCGGCTGTCGGCGGCGGATGTGGACGCTGTCGAGGGGCATGGGACCGGGACGAAGCTCGGTGACCCGATCGAGGCTCAGGCGCTGCTGGCCACGTATGGGCAGGACCGGGAGGACGGTCGGCCGTTGTGGCTGGGGTCGCTCAAGTCCAACATCGGGCATACGCAGGCTGCTGCTGGTGTGGGTGGTGTGATCAAGATGGTCATGGCCTTGGAGCAGGAGGTGCTGCCGCGCACGTTGCATGTGGATCAGCCGTCTTCGCACGTGGACTGGGATGCGGGTGCGGTTGAGTTGCTGGCTGAGGCTGTGGCTTGGCCGCGAGGGGAGCGGGTCCGGCGGGCTGGGGTCTCTTCCTTCGGTGTGTCGGGGACCAATGCCCACGTCATCGTGGAGGAAGCACCGGCGGTCCAGGCGCTGGTGGAGCACACCCCGGCTGGTGAGCTGCCCGATGGTGAGGGCGTAGCGCCTGGGGTGGTGCCGTGGGTGGTGTCGGGGCGTAGTGCGGGGGCGTTGGCGGCTCAGGCGGGTCGGTTGCTGGAGTATGTGCGTGCTACCCAGGCTGATGGTGGTGTGGATGTGGTGGGTGTGGGGCGGGCTTTGGTGGGTTCGCGTGCGGTGTTTGAGCATCGGGCTGTTGTTCTGGGTTCGGATGTGGAGGAGTTGGCTGCTGGGCTTGCGGCAGTGGCGCGGGGTGGGGTTGTTGGTGGTGGTGTGGTGGGTCGTGTGCGGTCGGGGGTGGGTCGGCCGGTGTTTGTGTTTCCTGGTCAGGGTGCGCAGTGGGTGGGGATGGGTGCGCGTTTGCTGGATGAGTCGGTGGTGTTCGCTGAGGGGATTGCTGAGTGTGAGCGGGTGTTGTCGCGGTGGGTGGATTGGTCCGTTCAGGCGGTGTTGCGGCAGGAGGTGGGGGCGCCGTCGTTGGATCGGGTGGATGTGGTGCAGCCGGTGTCGTTTGCGGTGATGGTGGCTTTGGCGGGGGTGTGGCGGTCGTTTGGTGTGGAGCCGGCGGCGGTGGTGGGGCATTCGCAGGGTGAGGTGGCGGCTGCGTATGTGGCGGGTCTGCTGTCGCTGGAGGATGCGTGCAAGGTGGTGGCGTTGCGGTCGCGGTTGATCGGTGAGCGCCTGGCGGGTCTGGGCGGGATGCTGTCGGTGGCTGTGTCCGAGCAGGAGGCTGTGGAGCGGATTGGGACTGGTGTCTGGGCTGGGGTGGAGGTGGCTGCGGTCAATGGTCCTGGTTCGGTGGTGGTGGCTGGGTCTGGGCAGGCGGTGGAGCGGGTGCGGGGTGTGTGTGAGGAGCAGGGGGTGCGGGCGCGGCGGATCCCGGTGGACTACGCCTCCCACACCGCACAGGTCGACCAGATCCGCACCGAGCTGGCCCAAGCTCTGGACGGCCTGGCCCCGGCCGCTCCCCAAGGGCGTGGGGTGCCGTTGTTGTCGACGGTGACTGGGCAGTGGGTTTCGCCCGGGGAGATGGATGGGGGGTATTGGTTCCGGAATCTGCGGCAGCGGGTGCGTTTTGCCGAGGCGGTGGATGTCCTCGTCGCCGATGGCTATGGGGTCTTTGTTGAGGTGAGTGCGCATCCGGTGTTGACGGTGGGTGTGGAGGAGGCGGTGGAGGCCGCTGGTGGTCAGGCGGTGGTGACGGGGACGTTGCGCCGGGACCAGGACACACTCGGGCAGGTTCTGACCTCCCTCGCCCAGTTGCATGTCCACGGGGTGGCCGTTGACTGGGCACCCGCTTTGGGTGGGGTGGATGGGTCGGGTGGTGGGGCGTTGGTGTCGTTGCCGACGTATGCGTTCCAGCGGGAGCGTTACTGGCTCGATGCTCCGGCCGTGGCGGCCGATGCCACCGGCCTGGGCCTGGAGACCCTTGAACACTCCCTTCTGGGAGCTGCGGTCCCCCTCGCCGAAGGTGGGCGGCTCTTCACCGGACGCATCTCGCTGGAGACACACCCATGGCTCGCCGACCACCGTGTCTTGGGCTCGGCGCTGGTGCCACCAGCCGCGCTGGTCGAGTTGGTCATACGTGTGGGCGATCAGGTCGGTTGCGTTCGGGTGGAGGAGCTGACGCTGGAAGCACCGTTGGTTCTGCCCGAACAGGGCGGTGCCCAGGTTCAGGTGGTGGTCGAGGAGCCGGATGCGGCTGGTCTGCGGCCGGTTGCGGTTTACTCGCACTTCGAGGATGCGACGGGCTCCGATGACGTGGTGTGGAGCTCTCATGCGAGCGGGTTGCTGGTGGCTGGGGAGCCTGCTGCTGGTGATGGGGTGGTGATGGAGCAGTGGCCTCCGGTGGGTGCTGAGGTGGTGATGTCCGATCCGGAGGGGTTCTATGCCGGGCTCGCTGAGCGTGGGTTTGGCTATGGTCCGGCGTTTCGGGGGTTGGAGGCGGTCTGGCGGCGTGGCGAGGAGGTGTTCGCTCAAGTCCGTCTTCCGCAGGAGCGGGTTGGTGAGGTGGAGCGGTTCGGAATGCATCCCGCACTGCTGGACGCGATCCTGCATGCCGTGGCCTTCGCGGACTTCGAGCAGCAGCTGGATGTGGAGTCAGAGTCGGGTTCGGTGCGTGTTCCCTTCGCGTGGTCGGGGGTGCGGTTGCATGCCTCGGGTGCGTCGGTGGTGCGGGTGCGACTGGCCCGGGTGGGGTCGGACGCTGTGTCGTTGGAGGTGGCGGATGCGGCGGGACAGCCGGTGGTGTCCATCGAGTCTCTGGCTCTGCGGCCGATCTCGGCTGAGCAGTTGCAGGCGGCTCAGACCACTCGTTATGACTCGCTGTTCGAGCTGGACTGGCAGCCTGTGGCCACGTCGGCTTCGGCTGCTGCTGCTGGGGGTTCGTGGGCGGTCGTGGGGTCGGATGCCGGGGTGGGCGAGGCGGTGGTCCGCGCGGGCGGATCGTACGCCCGCTATGCGGATGTGCCCGCGCTGATCAGCGCGCTCGATGAGGGCGAGTCGGTACCCGAGACCGTGGTCCTGTCCTGCCCGACGAGCACTGGCGACGGCCTGGCCACTCGGGTGCGGGAGTCGCTTTCCGCTGTGCTGTCTGAGGTGCAGTCGTGGCTGGGTGAGGAGCGGTTGGCTGCTTCGCGTCTGGTGGTGGTCACTTGTGGTGCGGTTGCCACGGAGGTGGGGGAGGATGTGGTCGATCTGGTGCAGGCTCCGGTGTGGGGTCTGTTGCGGTCGGTGCAGACCGAGAACCCCGGCCGATTCCTCCTGCTGGACCACGACCCCGAGCATGGCAACGAGATCAGCCCGGCCGCAGCGGACGCGGTGGTGCGGGTCCTCGTCGCTGGTGAGGAGCCGCAGCTGGCGGTGCGGGGTGGCACGGTCCTGGTCCCTCGCTTGTCCCGCGTGGCCAAGCCCGCAGCGGCCTCCGAGGCTTCTGAGCGGCTGGTTTCCGGTGGGACGGTGTTGGTGACGGGTGCGTCGGGTGTGCTGGCGGGTGTGGTGGCTCGGCATCTGGTGGCTGAGCATGGGGTGGAGCATCTGTTGCTGGCCAGCCGTAGGGGGCCGGATGCGCCGGGTATGGCGGAGTTGGTGGCCGAGTTGGAGGGGACTGGGGCGTCGGTCACGGTCGCCGCGTGTGATGTGGCCGACCGGGAAGCCGTGCGTGAGCTGCTGGCTGGTGTTCCGGTGGAGGTGCCGCTCAGGGGTGTGGTGCACACCGCGGCCGTGGTGGATGACGGTGTGGTCGAAGGGCTGACCGATGAGCGTGTTCAGCGGGTGTTGGCGCCGAAGGTGGATGCGGCCTGGTATCTGCATGAGCTGACCCGGGACATGGGTCTGGAGGCGTTCGTGCTGTATTCCTCTGCCGCCTCCGCCCTGGGTGCCGGCGGGCAGGGGAGTTACGCGGCGGCCAACGCCTTCCTCGACGCCCTGGCCCAGCACCGCCACGCCCACGGCCTGCCCGCACTCTCCCTCGCGTTGGGCCACATCGCACAGGAGAGGTTGGCCGACCTACTTGACGCTGCCTTGGCAATGGAGCGGCCCCATGTGTTGTCGACGAAGGTGGACCTGAAGGCGACCAGGAAGCGCGCCGACGCGGTTCCAGCATTGATGAGGGGACTGATTCGAGCACAGTATCGCAAGGTCGCGGCCGGTCAGCAGAGTGCGGCGGCGTGGAAGGGGCAGATGGCTCTGGCCGCGCCGGAGCAACGCGAGCAGCTCTTGTTGGATCTGGTCCTTACCCACGCCGCGTCCGTCCTGGGGCACAGCGGTCACACCGGAATAGACCCTGACCGAGCATTGAAGGAGCTGGGCTTCGACTCGCTTACCGCGGTCGAGCTCCGCAACCAGCTCAGCACAGCCACGGGGATGCGTCTGCCGGCGACGCTGGTCTTCGACCATCCGACACCGCTTGCGGTCGCGCACTACCTGGATTCTCAGATTCGTGGCGTTGGCCAGAGCGAAACGAAAATGTCCGCACGTACTGTGCTGGCTGAATTCGACAAGCTGGAAGTCACTCTCTCTCGGCTGCCCTATCGAGAGGACGAGAGGGCTCAGATCTCAGCACGCCTCAAGGGGCTCATTCTGGCATTGGGGGATTCACGGCTGGACGATGGCGCGCAGGCACGGAGTGACGACTTGGAATCAGCCGATATGGACCAAGTTCTCAAGCTGCTCAATGACGAACTTGGAACTTTCTAAGTGAATCAGTGACTCTCCAGTGAAAGGGCAGGGCCCATGGAAGACTCCACGGTACTTGAACACCTCAAGCGCGCCACAACCGGCTTGCGTGAGGCTCGCGCTCGTTTGCGTGAGGTTGAGGAGCGGGCACGCGAGCCGATAGCCATTGTCGGCATGTCTTGCCGGTATCCAGGTGAGGTGAGTTCACCGGATGACCTGTGGCGACTCGTGGCGGACGGCGTGGATGCCATCTCCGCGTTCCCCGCCGATCGTGACTGGTCGGCCGGGGTCCTGGACGACAAGGACTCGGATCAGGAGTCGGCTCCAGCCGAGCTGCGCGGTGGTTTCTTGCATGATGCGGCCGATTTCGACGCTGAGTTCTTTGGGATTTCTCCGCGTGAGGCACTGGTCATGGATCCGCAGCAGCGGCTGCTGCTGGAAGCGTCCTGGGAGGCCATGGAGAGCGCGGGAATCAATCCGGCCGATGTGCGTGGCACCGAGACCGGCGTGTTCGTCGGAACTCAAGGGCAGGATTACCTGTCACGGTTCCAGCAGCATCCAGAGGGCAGCGACGGCTATGTGCTGACAGGTAACACGGCCAGTGTGATGTCCGGGCGTGTGGCGTATGTGTTCGGCCTTGAGGGTCCTGCGGTGACGGTGGATACGGCGTGTTCGTCGTCGCTGGTGGCGTTGCATCAGGCCAGCGTGGCGCTGCGCAATGGTGAGTGTTCGATGGCGTTGGCCGGCGGTGTGGCGGTGATGTCGACGCCGGGGACGTTTGTGGAGTTCTCCCGGCAGCGTGGTCTGGCGGCCGATGGCCGCTGCAAGGCGTTCGCGGACGCGGCGGATGGGACCGGGTTCAGCGAGGGCGTGGGTGTGTTGTTGTTGGAGCGGTTGTCGGATGCTCGGGCGCGTGGGCATCGGGTGTTGGCGGTGGTGCGTGGTTCTGCGGTGAATCAGGATGGTGCGTCGAATGGGTTGACGGCGCCGAATGGTCCGTCGCAGGAGCGGGTGATCCGGCAGGCCCTCGCTGGTGCCCGGTTGTCGGCGGCGGATGTGGATGCTGTCGAGGGTCATGGGACGGGGACGACGCTTGGTGATCCGATCGAGGCGCAGGCGCTGTTGGCCACGTATGGACGGGAGCGTGGTGAGGGTGGTCGGCCGTTGTGGTTGGGGTCGTTGAAGTCGAACATCGGCCATGCGCAGGCTGCTGCTGGTGTGGGTGGTGTGATCAAG
Organism: Streptomyces sp. Inha503; assembly: GCF_047215865.1. NCBI lineage: Bacteria > Bacillati > Actinomycetota > Actinomycetes > Kitasatosporales > Streptomycetaceae > Streptomyces > Streptomyces sp. Inha503. Next base: position 9,714,183 of record NZ_CP178360.1, read on the forward strand.
ATGGTCATGGCCCTGAACCGGGAGATGCTGCCGCGCACGTTGCACGTGGATCAGCCGTCATCGCATGTGGATTGGGATGCGGGCGCGGTGGAGCTGCTGACCGAGGCTGTCGCCTGGCCGCGAGGGGAGCGGGTCCGGCGGGCTGGAGTGTCCTCTTTTGGGGTTTCGGGGACTAACGCTCACGTTCTCCTTGAGGAAGCGCCGGTGGATGAGGCCTCGAGTGTGGAGGTGGTTTCCGCTGGTGGTGGTGTGACGCCGTGGGTGGTGTCGGGGCGTAGTGCGGGGGCGTTGGCGGCTCAGGCGGGTCGGTTGCTGGAGTACGTGCGTGCTGCCCAGGCTGATGGTGGTGGCGGCGTGGATGTGGCAGGCGTGGGGCGTGCTCTGGTGAGTTCGCGTGCGGTGTTTGAGCACCGTGCTGTCGTTCTTGGCTCGGATGTGGAGGAGGTGACCGCTGGACTCGCAGGGCTGGTGGAGGGCAAGTCCGCTGGTGGTGGTGTGGTGGTGGGCCGTGTGCGGTCGGGTGGGCGTGTGGCGGTGTTGTTTTCCGGTCAGGGGAGTCAGCGGGCGGGGATGGGGCGGGAGTTGTATGAGGCCTTTCCGGTGTTCGCATCAGCTTTCGATGAGGTGTGTGCGGGGTTTGATGGGTTGTTGGAGCGGCCGTTGAGGGAGGTGGTCTTTGCCGAGGCTGCTGCTCTTGAGGGTGGTGGGTTGTTGGATCGGACGGTGTTTACGCAGGCGGGGTTGTTTGCGTTGGAGGTGGCGCTGTTTCGGTTGATGGGGTCTTTTGGGGTGCGGGCGGATTTCTTGGTGGGGCATTCGATCGGTGAGGTGGTGGCGGCGTATGTGGCGGGGGTGTGGTCGTTGGAGGATGCCTGCACGCTGGTCGCCGCTCGTGGGCAGTTGATGCAGGATCTGCCGTCCGGTGGGGCGATGGCCTCGGTCCAGGCTTCGGCACAGGAGATGGGGCAGGCTCTGGAGGGCTTGCGGGCCGAGTCTGGGTTCAGCGGTGTGGTGGAGGTTGCGGCGGTTAATGGGCCGGATCAGGTGGTGGTCTCCGGTGAGGAGGCTGCGGTGGCCCGGGTGGCTGAGCATTGGCGTGGTGTGGGTCGGAAGGTGAAGGGTCTGCGGGTGGGGCATGGGTTCCACTCGGCGTTGATGGAGCCGATGCTGGACTCCTTCCGGCAGGTGTTGGAAGGACTGTCCTTTGCTGCCCCTCGGCTGACGGTGATCTCCAATGTGACGGGTAGGCCCGCAGCGGCGGAGGAGATGTGTTCGCCGGAGTACTGGGTGCGTCATGTCCGGCAGGCGGTGCTGTTCGGCCCCGGTGTGGAGTGGCTGGCCGGGGACGGTCAGGTGACACGGTTCGTGGAACTGGGACCCGATGGCGTTCTGAGCGCCATGGCCCACAACTGCCTCGCCCACCACACCGATGCCGACAGCGAGGACGGCCCTGGCACTGAGCCGGAGGTCATCGCCTCCCTGCGCCGGGACCAGCCCGAGGTCGAGGCCGTGCTGGCCTGTCTGGCGAGGCAGTTCACCACAGGCGCGTCCATCGACTGGACTCCCGTACTCGGCGGTAGCGACAGCAGTGCCCCGGGGGCCTACCTGGGCCTGCCCACCTACGCCTTCCAACGGCAGCGCTACTGGCTCGACGCCCCGCACCACACTGCCGACGCTACCGACCTCGGCCTGGAAACCGTCGAACACCCACTGTTGGGAGCGGCCGTTCCCCTCGCTGAGGGAGGGCGGGTGTTCGCGGGCCGTGTGTCCCTGCGTACGCATCCGTGGCTCGTCGACCACCAGGTGCTCAAGACCGTATTGGTGCCCGGGACCGTCCTCGTCGAGATGGTGGTTCGTGCGGCGGATCGGGTCGGTTGCGGTCGGGTGGATGAGCTGGCGCTGGAGGCACCGCTGATCCTGACGGAGGAAGGTGGCGTCCAGCTTCAGGTAGTGGTGGAGGAGCCGGATGAGTCGGGTGTCCGGCCGGTCGCGGTGTACTCACGCCCGGAGGATCAAGAGTTTGCCGGTGATGCGGTGTGGGTTCGCCATGCCACGGGTTCGTTGGTGGCGGGGGAGTCGGTTGGTGGTGGGGTGGTGTTGGAGCAGTGGCCGCCGGTGGGTGCGGAGTTGGTGGTGGCTGATCTGGATGCGTTCTATGAGCGGTTTTCCGAGCGTGGGTTTGATTATGGTCCGGCGTTTCGGGGGTTGGAGGCGGTGTGGCGGCGTGGTGAGGAGGTGTTTGCTGAGGTTCGTCTTCCGGGGGAGCGGGTTGGTGAGGTGGAGCGGTTTGGGGTGCATCCGGCGTTGCTGGATGCGGCTGTGCATGCGGTGGCGTTGATTGCTTCGGATGAGGAGGAGGGTGAGGAGGCTGCGCGTATTCCGTTTGCGTGGTCGGGGGTGCGGTTGCATGCCTCGGGCGCGTCGGTGGTGCGGGTGCGGCTGACCCGGGCGGGGGCGGACGCTGTAGCGCTGGAGGTGGCGGATGCTGCGGGTCAGCCGGTGGTGTCCATCGAGTCCCTGGCTTTGCGGCCGATCTCGGCTGAGCAGTTGCAGGCGGCTCAGACCAGTCGTTACGACTCGCTCTTCCAGCTGGACTGGCAGCCGGTGGCCACGTCGGCTTCCGTTGTTGGGGGCCCTTGGGCGGTCGTGGGCTCGGATGCCGGGTTGGGTGAGGCGGTGGTCCGCGCGGACGGGTCGTATGCCCAGTACGAGGACGTGTCCGCGTTGATCGGCGCGCTCGATGAGGGCGAGGCGGTGCCGGAGACGGTGGTGCTGTCCTGCCCGGCGAGCGGTGGTGATGGCGATGTGGCTGCTGGGGTCGGGGAGTCGCTTTCCGTTGCGCTGTCTGCGGTCCAGCGGTGGTTGGGTGAGGAGCGTTTGTTCGGGTCTCGTCTGGTGGTGGCCACTTGTGGTGCGGTTGCCACGGAGGTGGGGGAGGATGTGGTCGATCTGGTGCAGGCTCCGGTGTGGGGTCTGTTGCGGTCGGTGCAGACCGAGAACCCCGGCCGGTTCCTCCTGCTGGACCATGACCCTGAGCACGGTGACGAGATCAGTTCCGTCGCAGCCGACGCGGTGGTGCGGGCCATCGCCGCTGGTGAGGAGTCCCAGCTGGCGGTGCGGGGCGGTACTGTCCTTGTCCCGCGCTTGTCTCGGGTGGCCAAGTCCGCAGCGGCCTCCGAGGTGTCTGGGCGGTTGGTCTCGGGTGGGACGGTGTTGGTGACGGGGGCGTCGGGTGTGCTGGCGGGTGTGGTGGCTCGGCATCTGGTGGCTGAGCGCGGGGTGGAGCATTTGCTGCTGGCCAGCCGTAGGGGGTCGGACGCTCCGGGGGCGGCGGAGTTGGTGGCCGAGTTGGAAGCGGCCGGGGCGTCGGTCACCGTGGCCGCGTGTGATGTGGCCGACTGGGAAGCGGTACGTGAGCTGCTGGCTGGTATTCCGGCGGATGCGCCGCTCAGGGGTGTGGTGCACACCGCAGCTGTGGTGGATGACGGTGTGGTCGAAGGGCTGAGTGATGAGCGTGTCCGGCGGGTGTTGGCGCCGAAGGTGGATGCGGCCTGGTATCTGCATGAGCTGACCCGGGACATGGGCCTGGAGGCGTTCGTGCTGTACTCCTCCGTCGCGGCCACCCTCGGTGCCGGTGGGCAGGGGAGCTATGCGGCGGCCAACGCCTTCCTCGACGCCCTGGCCCAGCACCGCCACGCCCATGGTCTGCCTGCACTCTCCCTCGCCTGGGGCCTGTGGGCACAGGCCAGCGGAATCACCCAGAACCTGAGCCAGACCGATATCGCCCGTATGGCCCGCGGCGGCACCACCGGACTCACCACCGAAGAAGGTCTCGCCCTCTTCGACACCGCCCAAAGTGTGGGACGTCCGCATGTGATGCCGGTGCGCATGGACCTGGCGTCCCACCAAGCGCATCCGGAGGTGCCGGTCCCGGCAATGCTGCGGAACCTGATACGTACGCCTCTCCGCAAGGCCGCGACCGGGCAGAGCGGTGCGAAGCAATGGCGGGACCGGCTTCTGGGAGCGAGCCCGGAGGAGCGTGAGCGGCTTCTGCTGGACCTCGTCCGCATCTCGACCGCGACCGTCCTGGGGCACAGGGACTCCGGAGACATCGACCTCGAAGGCGAATTTCTCGAAATGGGGTTGGATTCCCTGACGGCCGTCGAGCTGCGGAACCAGCTCGGCAGCGCCACGGGGCTGCGGCTGTCCACGACGATGGTCTTTGACCATCCAACCCCGGCCGATCTCGCGGTTCATCTCACAGACGAACTGAATACTCTTGCGGGCACGTCTCCTGGCTCTCCCAACCCGCCCAGTTCTCCCAACTCTTCCAGTTCTCCCAGCACTCCCGGCGCCACAGAGTCCAACACCGCCGGCACCCACGCCGTACTGGCGGAGATCGAAAAGCTCCGGGAAACGCTTTCCCTCGCGTCACTGGTCAATGAGGACCGGTCCCTGGCGCTTGGCCGACTTGAGGACGTGCTCAACCAATTCGCAAAGCAGGACTAGGACCAGAGCCAAGACCAGAGCCATGACCAGGACCAAGACCAGGACCAAAACCCTGCCCTGGCGTCTCGCGGTGAAGGAGCCGAGATGAGTCCAAGCGAAGGCATCGACGTACTCAGTTGACCTGCACGGGGCCCCGTGGCCACGAGTGGCCATCTTGACCATAAGTGGCCACCGGCTCGAATTCGCAGGTCATCCGCTGTGATCAACGAAGCAGGAAGGTTATCTTTGGGCTGCGGAAAAACAGAAGTCCATTGCCTGTCGACAGCGTGCTGAAAGCGCGCCGACAGCAAGCCGACAGCGAATTATCCGGTGTCCGGCGAACCCTTGTCCGAGCCGCCTGCTCATGGTTAGAGTCGGCAGCGCGGACGCCCGAGTCACATACGACGGATTCAACGGGGAAGTGGTGTCGATGGAATTCAGCGTCTTGTACTTTGCGAACCGCGAGGTCACGGATGCGTCCGCGGAATACGACCTGCTGCTGGATACGGCGCGGTTTGCCGATGAGCACGACTTCAGCGCGCTCTGGATGCCTGAGCGGCATTTTCATCGATTCGGCGGCGCGTATCCGAATCCGGCGCTGACGGCCGCCGCCCTCGCCACCGTGACGCGCAACATACGGCTGCGCGCGGGAAGCGTGGTCGTTCCCCTCCACGATCCGCTGGAAGTCGTGGAGAACTGGTCCTTGGTGGACAACCTCTCCCGCGGCCGCGTCGATCTGGCCTTCGGTACGGGCTGGGCGCCCAACGATTTCGTCCTGGCGCCGGACCGTTATCAGGAGCGCCGGAAGCTGACGATGGATGGGATCGACGAGATCCGCGGTCTGTGGCGCGGGGAGCCGGTGAAACGGGTCAATGGGGAGGGCGACAGCGTCGAGGTCCTCAGCTACCCCCGCCCGATGCAGCCGGAGCCCGGCCTCTGGATGACGTGTTCCAGCAGCCAGGCCACGTTCGAGGAGGCCGGTGCGCGCGGCCTGAACATCCTCACCGCTCTGCTCTTCCAGAAGGTGGAGGAAGTGGCGGCGAACATCGAGGTGTATCGGGCGGCCCGCGCCAAGAGCGGTCTCGATCCGGCGGGCGGCACGGTCACCCTGATGATGCACACTTTCGCCGGTGAGAGCGACAAGCAGGTACGTGACATCGTGAAGGAGCCCTTCAAGGCGTATCTCAAGTCCTCCTTCGACCTCTGGCGCAATCAGTGGAGCGATCTGAAGGGCGTGGACCACGAGCAGGTGGTCAACTTCGCCTTTGAACGCTACTTCCGCACCGCATCGCTGTTCGGCTCCGTCGACAAGTGCGTCCGTTCCGTGGAGAAGCTGGCGCAGGCCGGCGTGAACGAAGTCGCCTGCCTCGTGGACTTCGGTGTGACCGGCGATGAGATTCGCGCGGCCCTGCCCTATCTCGACCAGGTCAGGAGCCGTGTCCAGGCGGGGACGTGAGCCAACCGGAATCCCCATCCGGAGCCAACCGAAACTCCATCCGCCCGCCATGCCACTGCCCGTCCACCCCACCGCTGCCCACCGCCGCCCACCGCCGCCCAGCGGCGCCGCCGATCCGAGGTGAAGGAAGACATGTCATACGACGCCAACGTCATCGTGGTCGGTGCGGGGCTGGCCGGTCTGGTCGCCGCGGCCGAACTGGCCGACGCGGGCCGCAAGGTCATCGTGCTCGACCAGGAGGGCGAGAACTCGCTGGGGGGTCAGGCGTTCTGGTCCTTCGGCGGCCTCTTCCTCGTGGACTCTCCGGAGCAGCGCCGCATGGGCATCCGCGACAGCCGCGAGCTGGCGCTTCAGGACTGGCTCGGAAGCGCCGAGTTCGACCGGCCGGAGGACCACTGGCCACGTCGCTGGGCGGAGGCGTACGTGGACTTCGCCGCCGGGGAGCAGCGGTCCTGGCTCAGGGAACAGGGAGTGCGTTTCTTCCCGCTCGTCAGCTGGACCGAACGAGGTGGCTACGCGGCGTCCGGGCACGGCAATTCGGTGCCGCGGTTCCACATCACCTGGGGCACCGGGCCGGGTCTGCTGGAGCCCTTCGTCCGCAGGGTCCTGGCCGCCCGGGCCCGGGGCCTGATCGAGTTGCGGTACCGCCACCGGGTCACCGGGCTTTCGCGCACCGCCGGGTCCGTGGACACGGTGTCCGGTGATCTGCTGGTGCCCGACGAGGTGCGGCGGGGGGCAGCCAGCTCACGTGAGGTGGTGGGCGCCTTCGAGCTCCGTGCCCAGGCGGTCATCGTCACCTCCGGTGGCATCGGCGGCAACGACGATCTCGTCCGCAGGAACTGGCCGGAGCGGCTGGGCAACCCCCCTCGGCGGATGATCGCCGGCGTTCCCGCCTATGTCGACGGGCACATGCTCGAGGTGACGGAGAAGGCCGGGGGGCGGGTCATCAACGGCGACCGGATGTGGCACTACAACGAGGGGGTCCAGAACTGGGATCCCATCTGGCCCCGCCACGGTATCCGCATCCTGCCGGGCCCCTCGTCCCTCTGGCTGGATGCCACGGGGAAGCGGCTGCCGGTGCCGCTCTTCCCCGGGTACGACACCTTGGGCACGCTCAAGCACATCATGAGCACGGGCTATGACTACTCGTGGTTCGTACTGACCCAGAAGATCATCGAGAAGGAGTTCGCCCTCTCGGGGTCGGAGCAGAACCCCGACCTCACGGGGAAGAGCATCCGGGGCGTGCTCGGCAGGCTGCGCCCCGGCCCACCCGGCCCCGTGGAGGCGTTCCGGCAGCACGGTGTGGACTTCGTGGTGGAGCGGGATCTGGCCTCGCTGGTGCGCGGGATGAACGCGCTGACCGACGAGGAGCTGATCGACGAGGCCGAGCTCCGCCGCGAGATCGTCGCCCGTGATCGCGAGACGGTCAACAAGTTCTCCAAGGACCTTCAGATCAACGCGATCCGGGCAGCGGGAAACTACCTCGGCGACAAGCTGGGGAAGGTGGCCCCGCTGCACAGGTTGCTGGATCCCAAGGCCGGTCCGTTGATCGCGGTGCGGCTGAACATCATCACCCGTAAATCACTCGGTGGGCTGGAGACCGACCTGTCCAGCCGGGTGCTGACCGGCACCGGCGAGCCCGTTCCGGGTGTCTACGCGGCGGGTGAGGTGGCCGGATTCGGCGGTGGCGGAGTGCACGGCTACCGCTCGCTGGAGGGGACGTTCCTCGGCGGATGTCTGCTGTCCGGCCGTGCGGCGGGCCGTGCCGCGGCACACGCCGTGGGCTGAACGCAGAAGCGCGGCGCCAGGAAGAGCGCACAGGGCAACACAGGGCGCCGGGCAAACGGCGTGACCAGCACACCACTTGGCACACCACTTGACGCATCGGAGAGGCAGTTCGGATGTCAACGGCGGCACAGAGCAATATCGCTCAAGTAGGGGATCGCTACGACGAGTTCAGCGCGCTGCACGCCGTGCTGAGCGACAGCGACCTGCCCGTGGGAAGCAATCTGCACCTCGGGTACTGGAACGACGAGCACGACGAGGCCGACCTGGCCACCGCCACCGAGCAGCTGACCCGGCAGATGCTCAAGCGGCTGGCTCCCCGGCCCGGACAGCGGATCCTCGATGTGGGCTGCGGAGTGGGCCAGCCCGCGATGAGCCTGGCCCGCGCCTGTGATGTCGAGGTGCACGGCATCTCGGTCAGCCGCCGCCAGGTGGAGCAGGCCACCGCGCGCGCGAACGAGGCCGGACTGGCGGACCGGGTGCGCTTCGAGTACGCCAACGCCATGCAACTGCCGTACCCCGACGCCTCGTTCGACGCGGCATGGCTCTTCGAGTCGCTCATCCACATGCCGGAGAAGGAGCGCGCGCTGAAAGAGGTGGCGCGGGTGCTCAAGCCGGGATCCCGGCTGGCCGTCGCCGATATGTTCCACCGCCCCGGGCATGACTGGCCGCTCGAGGGAAGTGAGATCGTCACGGCGGTCGACCTCGACGACTACCAGGAGCTGTTCGACCGGGCGGGTCTCCGGCTGCTGGAGATCGACGATGTGTCGGATCACACGATCGTGCCGTTGCCCATTCAGACCAAGCTCAAGGATCTGCTCGCGCCACATCGTGAGGCACTGGTCCGGGCGGTTGGCGAGGGGCTCGTCAATCAGCTGATCGGGCCCGAGGAGGGCGTGGAAGCGCGGCCCGGCGGAGGGCTTCCCGGTTATGTGCTGATCGCCGGAGAACGTCCATAGAGCCGAGCGGTCCACTCGCGGTCCGCGGCCGGTATCGCCCGCTCATCCCGGTTGTCATTCGTTGCGGCGCCAGGAGTCCGACGTGATAATCGAATTGACTTGGTGATCTTCTGGGGGTTGGATGCTCAAGGAACGGGGACTTGAATGGCGTGCGGTTGCCGTGTATCGGCTTTCGCTTGTTCAACCTTCACTCGATGTCGGTGAGATCGCGCGCCGACTGGACCTTTCCGAAGCCGAAGTCCGCGCGGTCCACGCGGAGCTGGCCGAACACCCGCTGGTGGCCGGGAGAGCCACCCTGACCTGCGAGGACTCCGCTCTACGAGACGGCCTCCGGGAGGGCCTCCGCGAGGGTCTCCACGAGGAGCTGGGATCCGGGGACGACCTCACGGCGCGCCGGTGGCAGATAGCGAAGGCCCGATCCATGGTCTCCTCGGTGACCCGGAATTACGAGGCCGGTGAGGAATACGTAGGCGCCGTCCGCCGGTTCGACGGGGCCGATGCCGTGCATACGCGGCTGCGCGAGTTGTGCGGACGGGCCACCAAGGAGTGCCGCATCTTCTCCTCTTCCTATGTCCAGCTTCCGAATTCCGTGGAGCAGGGAGACCAATGGGAGCGGGTGGTGGCGGAGCGCGGAATTTCCATCCGGGCCGTTCATCAGGACAGCTTCCGCGGTGATTCCACGGAGCTCGGGGCCGCCCGGTGGCTCGCCTCGCTCGGCGGGCGGATCCGTACCGTACCCGTCCTCCCCACCCCCATGGCACTGGTGGACGAGCACATCGCCCTGGTGCCACTGGATCCCGAGGACGCCACCCGCGGCGCGCTCGAGCTGAACGGGCACGAGGCGGTGGCGGCACTGCGAACGATCTTCGAACACTTCTGGGTCACGGCCACTCCCTGGGACGAGCCCGCGCAGCGGGACCGGGAGGGACTTTCGCCCCGGGAGCGCGATCTGCTGCGCCTCCTCGCCAGTGGATTCACCGACGAGTCGATGTGCCGCAAGCTGGGCATCTCGCTGCGCACCGTGCGTCGCGCGGTGGCCGATCTCATGGCACGCCTGGGCGCCCACAGCCGCTTCGAGGCGGGTGTGCAGGCGGTCCGCTGCGGCTGGCTGTGAGGGTGGCGGCCAAGGCACGCGCCGACGCACGTTCCAGACGCACATTCCATCGGCCCGGTCCGAAGACAAGCAATCGAGCGGCTCATGAAGCCCGCCCTGTCCCGAGGAGTCAGACGATGACCAATCCGTTCGACAACCCCGACGGCACCTTCCTGGTTCTGGTCAATGACGAGGGTCAGCACTCGCTGTGGCCGGCCTTCGCGGAGGTCCCGGCCGGCTGGGAGGTCGTGGTCCAGGAGACGGATCGCAAGACCTGCCTGGACTACATCGAGACCAACTGGACCGATATGCGGCCCAAGAGCCTGATCGAGGCGATGAACCGGGCGGAGCAGAGCCGGAGTTGACCCACCGGGCCCCGGTCCGGACAACACGAGCGGCGCGGAGAAAGAGCAGCAGCAGCCCGGTACCAACCATGAAAAGGGAAGTGATGGTGTGAATGGTTCGCGCAGGCTCGGCAGCGCACTCGTACTCGGTGGCGGCGTGGCCGGACTGCTCGCCGCAGCCGCCCTCATCGAGTACGTGGACACCATCACCGTCGTGGAACGGGACCGGCTGCCCGACGGGCCCGAGGTGCGCAAGGGCGTGCCTCAGGGCCGTCACCTCCACGGTCTCCAGTCCAGCGGTGTCCAGGCCATCGACACCCTGCTCCCGGGCACGCTGGAGAGCCTCTTCGCGGCCGGTGCCCACCGGATATCCATGCCGACGCATGCGCTGTTCTACGGCCCGCACGGCTGGATGCGCCAGTATCCGGGTGAACACTTCACGGTCGGAGTCACCAGACCTCTGGCCGAACACATCGTGCGCCGTGCCCTGCTGGGCCATGCGCACGTCCGGATCCTGGAAGGCGCCGAGGCCACCGGGCTGATCGGCGACGCGCGGCGGGTGTCCGGGGCCCAGATCCGCCACCGCGGCACCGGGGAGCGCGAGAGCATCGACGCGGACCTGGTCATCGACGCCACCGGCCGCGGTTCCAAGGCACCGCAGTGGCTCGGCGAACTGGGCCTGCCCGAGGTGCCCGCCACGGTGGTCGACGCGGGGCTGGCCTACGCGAGCCGTGTCATCCGCCCCCCGGACGAGGCCACCGGGCGCAGGTTCCCCCTGATCGCCTTGCAGGGCGACCCGCGGAGCGGTGGCCCGGCCCGGGTCGGGGGCATGATGCTCGTCGAGGACGGGACGTGGATGGTGACCCTGGCGGGCACCAGGGGCGCCCACCCTCCCCTGGACGAGGAAGGCTTCCTCCGCTACGCCCGCACCCTGCGCCACCCGCTCATGAGCGAACTCATCTCCCAGGGCACGCCCATGAGCCGGATCTCCGGCTTCCAGAACACCGCCAATCACCGTCGCCACTACGACAGGCTGCGGACCCGCCCCACCGGTTTCCTGGTGTTCGGCGACGCGGCCACCACCTTCAACCCGCTGTACGGCCAGGGCGTGACCGCGGCGGCGCTGAGCGCGGTCACCCTGCGCGAAGAGCTCGCGCGGGGCCCGCTCGACGAGGAGGGCTACGGCCGGACCCAGGAAGCGGTGATCCGCGCCACCGACATCGCGTGGGCGATGGCGTCCAACGAGGACCTGCGCTACCCGGGGGCGAAGGGGCCCGCGCCGTCCGCGCGGCGAAAGGTGTTGCAGCGCTGCTCGGACCGGCTGCGCATCACCGCCGCCTGTGATCCGGTCGCCTCCCAGGCGCTGTTCAAGGCGCTCACCCTCACCACCCCGCCCCGGGAGGTGTTCAACGCCCGTACGCTCAGGGCGCTGCTGCGAGGCCCTCGCCATCCCGCGCGGTACGACCTTCCCCCCGAGCACACCGGACTCCCCGCACCCACGACGGATGAGACGGGCACGGACGAGACGCATCCGGACGAGACGCACACGGACGAGACGTACGAGGGAAGGACCCCGATGGTGGAGAGCGAGACCGAGAAGAAGGCCGTGGTCGCCGTGTTGGAGCGGCTGGGCGCGGCCTGGTCGGAGCTGGACGCGCGGGCGCTGGGCGATGTGTTCACCGCCGACGCGACCATGATCGCGTTCGGATATCTGCGCAAGGGCCGGGACGAGATCGCGACCCGTATGGGGGAGGCGTTCCAGGGCCCGTACAAGGGCAGTCGGATAGTCGGTGACGTCCTGGAGGTGCGGCTGCTGGGCGACAGCGCCGCGGTGGCCGTGGTCCGCGGGGCCGTGCTGACGGCCGGGGAGACGGAGGTGACCGCGGAGAACGCCATCCGCTCCACCTGGGCGCTGGTCAAGCAGGACGGTGAGTGGCGCGTCGCCGCGTACCACAACAGCCCCGCCAAGGAGGACATGCCCGTGTGAGCTGCCAGACTGGGCCCATGAGGCCCCGTACGGGAAGCGGCGAAGCCATCGTGGTGGGGGCCGGTCCGAACGGGCTGGCCGCCGCCGTCACCCTGGCCCTCAGCGGCTTCCGGGTCACCGTGCTCGAAGCGGCGGACACCATCGGCGGCGGCACCCGCAGCGGTGAACTCGGCGTGCCCGGTGTGGTGTTCGACCACTGCTCCTCGGCGCATGTGGTGGGCGCCGGCTCGCCGTTCCTGCGCTCGCTGGACCTGAAGCCGTACGGGCTGGAGTGGCTGTGGCCCGAGGTGGACCTCGCGCATCCGCTGGACTCCGGTGGCGCGGGCGCGCTGTACCGGTCGGTCGGGAGGACGGCGGACGGGCTCGGCGCGGACGGCCACGCCTGGCGGCGGTTGTTCGGGCCCCTGGCGGCGGACGCGGAGGTGCTCGCCGACGCGGTCATGCGCCCCCTGGCACGGGTGCCCCGCCATCCGCTCCGGCTCGCCCGCTTCGGCTTCCATGCTCTTCAGCCCGCGACGCTGGTGGCCAGGCGGTTCCGTACCAGTGAGGCGCGCGGTGTTTTCGGCGGGGTGGCGGCACACCTGTTCGGCCCGTTGACCCAGCCGGTCGGGGCCGCCATCGGGCTCATGATCGTCGCGATGGGGCACCGGTTCGGCTGGCCGGCGGCCAAGGGCGGCTCACGCGCCATCACCGACGCGCTGGCCGCGCTGCTCATCGAGGCGGGCGGGCGCATCGAGACCGGTGTGCGGGTCCGCTCCCTCGAGGAGCTGCCCCCGGCCGACGCCGTCATGCTCGACCTGGTCCCGGCCGCCGCGGCGGAGGTGATCGGCGACCGGCTGCCGGATCGGGTCCGGCGGGCCTACGCCCGTTTCCGCCATGGCCCCGGGGCGTTCAAGCTGGACCTCGCCGTCGAGGGCGGGATCCCGTGGCGCGCCGAGCACTGTCGCCGGGCGGGCACCGTGCACCTGGGCGGGAGCTTCGAGGAGATCGCCCATGTTGAGCGCGAGGTGCACCGGGGCCGGATGCCGCAGCGGCCCTTCATGCTGGTCTCGCAGCAGTACCTGGCCGACCCCGGCCGCTCGTCCTGTGGCGTCCACCCCGTCTCCGCCTACGCGCATGTGCCGCACGGCTACGCGGGAGACGCCACCTCGGCCATGTTGCGGCAGTTCGAGCGCTTCGCACCCGGAACACGGGAGCGCATCGTCTCCCTGACGGCCATGTCGACCGCGGAACTGGAGCGGTACAACGCCAATTACGTCGGGGGAGACATCATCTCCGGTGCCAACACCCCGCTCCAGCTGGTGACGCGTCCCCGGATGGTCCCCGATCCGTACCGCACGGGCGTGCCGGGGGTCTTCCTCTGCTCCGCGGCCACCCCACCGGGCGCCGGTGCCCACGGCATGAGCGGCCACAACGCCGCCCGCTCCGCGCTGCGCGCGCTGGGGTGCCCGACCCCAGGGGAGCAGGCGCCCTCCGCACGGCCCTGGCGGCGGCTCGGCTACGGGGAGTCCGGCGGATCTTGACGCCTGGGGCGGGCCGCTCCCCTACCCGCCCCTTCCCGGCACCTGACGATATGCGGCTCCGCCGCGTGAATCGATATGCGGCTCCGCCGAGTGGTCCGACCGGGGCTTCATCCGCGAGGTGCGTCCGTCCTCCCCCGCGCGGCGGAGGCGGTGCGCCCCCGGGCCGATGCACTCCCGGCCCCTACGGGACAGGCTTGACCGTCGGCACCGCCAAACCGGAGGTCACGGTGACTGTTCCCGCGCGAACCCCGGCCCGCCCAGGCCCCGGACTGCCGTCCCCCGAGCCCGGGTGGCGGGTGTGGCCGCGGCGGTGGCCCCGGTGGGCGCCCCACGCCACCGCGGTGTGGGGCGTGGTGTACGCCGCCGTCCAGACGGTCTGGGCCGCCGCGGGCGCCACCGTGCCCTGGTCACCGCGTATGGCCTACCCACCCGGTGTCCAACTCGCACTGGCCGTCCTCGCCCTGCTGGCCGCCGGGGCCAGCCTGGCCACCCTCCGGCCGCTGGCCCGGCGCGGCCGGGTGGCGGTGGCGGCGGTGCTGGCCGTGGCGGTCCCCGTCTTCGCGATGGGCATGGCGAGCCTGCCCGCGTACGTCGTCACCCTGGCGTCGCTGTCGGGCGTGGAGAGCGCCACCGGCTTCGCCCATGTCCTGCTGAACACCGTGGGCCTGGCCCTGCTGCTACTGGTCGGCGTCTCCCACCGGCGGCGGCTGCGGGGCCGGTGTCCGCGGTGCGGGACCGGGCACCCCGGCGACGGCGGCGGACCGCTGGTCCACCCGCCCGCCTCCATGGCGTCCCGGCGGACCCGGATCCAGGTGTACCTGCTGATGAGCGGGGTTCTGCCGTGGGCGGTCGTCAAGACCATCTGGACGCTCGGCGGCGACGCGCTGAGCGTCACGGCGGAGAAGTGGCGCGAGGAGAACGCGGGCGGCTCGGCCGTGGCCAGGGCGCTCGCCTCAGTGGGCATCGACGTCACCGTCCTGGCCGCGCTGGCAGGGATCTTCCTGCTGCTGGGGCTGATGTACCCCTGGGGCCAGGTTTTCCCACGCTGGACGCCCCTCCCCACCGGGCGGCGGGTGCCCCGGCTCCTGCCACTCCTCCCGGCGTGGCTGTCAGCCATCGGCCTGTCGGTGTACGGCGTCGTCCTCGTGCTCTACGCCCCGCTCAGCGCCGCCGGTGCGCTGCCCCGGATCGAACCGGACGGGACGTTCACCTCCAGCGCGGGAATAACGTGGATGGTGCTCTTCGGCGGACTGGCCTTCGGCGGCCTGGGCTTCGCACTGATCACCGCGGCCCGCTCCTACGCCGCCCGCACCCGCCCGGTCTGCGCGAACGCCGCAACGGACGCGATGCCTGGGCACTGATGGGGGCACGCCCAGGGCGCCTGACGGGCATCCAGCCTGGTCAGGCGCCCTTTCGTGGTGCTCGTGGCGCTCGCGGCGCTCAGAAGAAGCCGAGCTTCTTCGGCGAGTACGACACGAGCAGGTTCTTCGTCTGCTGGTAGTGGTCCAGCATCATCTTGTGGGTCTCGCGGCCGATCCCGGACTGCTTGTAGCCGCCGAAGGCGGCGTGCGCCGGGTAGGCGTGGTAGCAGTTGGTCCACACCCGGCCCGCCTGGATGGCGCGCCCGGCGCGGTACGCGGTCGAGCCGTCCCGGGTCCACACCCCCGCGCCCAGCCCGTAGAGCGTGTCGTTGGCGATCCCGATCGCGTCGTCGAAGTCGCCGAACCGCGTCACCGCGACCACCGGGCCGAAGATCTCCTCCTGGAAGACCCGCATCCGGTTGTCGCCCTCGAAGATCGTGGGCTCGACGTAGTAGCCGCCCTCCAGCTCACCGCCGAGCTCGGCGCGGCTGCCGCCGGTGAGGACGCGGGCGCCCTCCTGCCGGCCGATGTCCAGGTACGACAGGATCTTCTCGAGCTGGTCGTTGGAGGCCTGGGCGCCGATCATGGTGTCGGTGTCCAGCGGATGCCCCTGGGTGATCTTCTCCGTACGGGCCACGGCCGCGTCCATGAACGCCTGGTAGTGGCCGCCCTGGACCAGGGCGCGCGAGGGACAGGTGCACACCTCGCCCTGGTTGAGGGCGAACATGGTGAACCCTTCCAGGGCCTTGTCCATGAAGTCGTCGTCGGTGGCCGACACATCGTCGAAGAAGATGTTCGGGCTCTTGCCGCCGAGCTCCAGGGTGACCGGGATCAGGTTCTCGCTCGCGTACTGCATGATCAGGCGGCCGGTGGTGGTCTCCCCGGTGAAGGCGACCTTGGCCACCCGGGAGTTGGACGCCAGCGGCTTCCCGGCCTCCACGCCGAAGCCGTTGACGATGTTGACCACACCCGGCGGCAGTAGATCGGCCACCAGGTTCATCCAGACGTGGATCGAGGCGGGTGTCTGCTCGGCCGGCTTCAGTACCACCGCGTTGCCCGCGGCCAGCGCCGGGGCCAGCTTCCAGGTGGCCATCAGGATCGGGAAGTTCCACGGGATGATCTGGGCGACCACGCCCAGTGGCTCATGGAAGTGGTACGCGATCGTGTCGTGGTCGATCTCGGAGAGGCTGCCCTCCTGGGCCCGGATCGCCCCCGCGAAGTAGCGGAAGTGGTCGATGGCGAGCGGGATGTCGGCGGCCAGCGTCTCCCGTACCGGCTTGCCGTTCTCCCAGCTCTCGGCGACCGCGAGGGCCTCCAGGTTCTGCTCCATCCGATCGGCGATCCTCAGCAGCACCGAGGCGCGCTCGGCGGGCGCCGTACGGCCCCAGGCAGGGGCGGCCGCGTGGGCGGCGTCCAGGGCCCGCTCGACGTCCTCGGCGGTGCCCCGGGCGATCTCGGTGAAGGGCTGCCCGTTGACGGGGGTGGGGTTTTCGAAGTAGCGGCCCTGGGCCGGCGGTACGTACTCCCCGCCGATCCAGTGGTCATAGCGCGGCTGATACGTGACGACCGAGCCCTCGGAGCCGGGGCTTGCGAAACGCGTCATGGGGCGGCCTCCCTGGTGTACGCGTGGTGGGTCCCGTTGCCGGACGCGTCGTTCGTGTGCGCGTCCAGGCTCCGCCCGCGCCGACACGGGCGGAGCCGACGGGGAGGCTAGGCGCGGCCACGTTGCGCGGACGTTGCGTCCAGGTGGCCGCCCCCTTGCCGCAGGGCTCCGTGCTCATGGCCGCCTTGGTGGCGCGGGGCTTCGCTGTCATGGCCGCTTTGGTGGCGCGGGGTTTCGCTGTCATCGCCGCTTTGGTGGCGCGGGGCTTCGCTGTCATCGCCGCTTTGGTGGCGCGGGGTTTCGCCCTCATGGCCGCCTTGGTGGGCGCCGCCCGGCAGTCCGTACAGCTCCCGCAGCCGCCGTACCCGCGCCGCCGGAGCCGCCCGCCCGGGCGCATGCGCCGGAAGGGTGGTCAGCAGCGCCTCCGCGACCTCCAGGTCGTCCTCGCCCCACGGCGTCTGCGCCCAGCGCCGCAGCAGCTCGGGATCGCCGTGGGACAGCACGGCGCGCCGCAGCCCGTCCTCCAGCACCCGCCGCATCCGGCACACCCCCGGCGCCTCCGACAGCGGCAGCAGCGGCCCGGTGTACGCCCGCACCGCCGTGTACGCGTCGCCGGAGGTCAACGCTTCGGCGGCGTCCGCCAGATCGGTGCGCACGGGCGCGCAGAGCCGGTACGGGCGCGAGCCGAGCAGCGGGCCCACCAGGCGGCGCAGCCGGGACAGCTCGGCCCGCAGCGTCACCGGGGAGCGGTCGTCGGCCCGGGGCCCGTACAGCTCGAGCGTCAGCCGGTCGCCCGACAGCCCCTCCGGATGGCCGGCCAGCAGCACCATGATCTCGCTGTGCCGCCGCCCGAGCCGCAGCCGCCGCCCGTCGACGACCAGCAGCGCCTCGTCCCGCCCCAGCGCCGTCAGCGAGATCCGCGGCTCGCGTGTCCGCGGTGCCTCCGCGCCCAGTTGGGCCTCGGCGGCGCGGGCGGTCGCCTGGACCAGGGCGAGGCTGTGCGGGGCGGCCAGATGGTCCCCGCCGGTGATGTCCACCGCGCCCAGCAGCCGCCCGGTGTGCGGATCGTGGAGCGGGGCGGCGGCACAGGTCCACGGCTGCACAGTGCGGTTGAAGTGTTCGGTGGCGAAGATCTGCACCGCGTGGTCGACGGTGAGCGCCGTCCCCGGCGCGTTGGTGCCCGCGTGGCGCTCGTCCCAGCGCGCCCCGGCCACGAAGTTCATCCCCTCGGCCCGGTTCCGTACCCCCGCGTGCCCCTCCACCCACAGCAGCCGGCCCTGCTCGTCGCAGACCGCGAGCAGATGGGCCCCGTCGTAGGCGATGGTGCCCAGCAACTCCCGGAACAGCGGCATCACCCGGGCCAGCGGATGGTCCGCGCGGTAGGTGTCCAGCGCGTCGTCCATCAGGTCGATCGGCGCCTTGCACTCCTGGGTGACCCGGGCGTCGGCCGAGCGCCGCCAGGACTCCGCGACCACCGGCCGTACGGCCGGACTCACCGCCCCCTCCGTCAGAAACGCCTCATGGGCGCGGCGCACGTCGCGGGTGCGCTCAGCGGGGTCGGTGCCTGACGCCATCGCCAGCCAGGGATTGACCATGGTGCCTCGCTCAGCGGTACGGGGAGGGGCGGTACGGGGAGGTGCGGGGTCTCAGGCTTTCACGGATCGGGCGGCGGGAGGAGTCGGCGGGTCAGGTGTGCGCGGGTCAGGTGTGCGCGGGCAGGGAGGGGGCGGGCACGACCCCGGGCGGGGAGGCATAGCCGCAGGAGTGGCAGATCTTCCACCCGTCCTGGTTCACGGCGAGTTGGCCGCCACAGCTCGGGCACTGCTCGGAGCTCATGATCGTTCCTTTGGTTCACGCGCGCGGAGTGGAGCGGGCCACCCGTGCGCTCAGATTTCCTTGTGGGGCGGATGCCCCGCAATAGCCAGAACAAGCCGCGTTGAGGTACGAGCCCCGGACGGAGCGCGTTCACGGGGGATACGCGGCGTTACCGGGGAGCGTTCTCCACATACGCTCCTCGCGCCCCCTCGTGCGCCGCTTGAACGCTTGACACCGATGGGCGGGTTGCGCGTGGGCGCGCACGACGAAGCGGGCGGGGAGCCGGTGATGGCTCCCCGCCCGCGTCGATCAGGGGCGCTGGTGTGGGGTCAGCTGATGGACTTGATCAGCTCACCGTTGGCGGTGTCGCCGCTGAGCTCCCAGAAGAAGGTGCCGCCCAGGCCCTGCTGCTGCTTGTAGTTCATCTTCCCGGCGATGGTGGCGGGGGTGTCGTAGCTCCACCACTGGTTGCCGCAGTGCGCGTAGGCCGTGCCCGCGACCGTGCCGGTCGCCGGGCAGGAGCCCTTGAGCACCTTGTAGTCCTCGATGCCCGCCTCGTAGGTGCCGGGCGCGGCGCCGGTCGCGGTGCCACCGGGGGCGTCCTGGGTGACGCCGCTCCAGCCGCGTCCGTAGAAGCCGATGCCCAGCAGGAGCTTCGAGGCCGGGATGCCGAGGCCCTTGAGCTTTTGGATGGCGGCGTCGGTGTTGAAGCCCTGCTGCGGAATGCTGTTGTAGGTTTTGAGCGGGGAGTGCGGGGCGGTGGGGCCCTGTGCGGCCCACGCGCCGAAGAAGTCGTACGTCATCGGGTTGTACCAGTCGACGTATTGCGCGGCGCCCGCGTAGTTGGCGGCCTCGATCTTGCCGCCGGAGGAGGCGTCGGCGGTGATCGCCGCGGTCACCAGGTTGGACGAACCGAACTTGGCGCGCACGGCGGACATCAGGTTCTTGAAGGCGTCCTTACCGCTGGTGTCGCAGGAGAGGCCGCAGGCGTTGGGGTACTCCCAGTCGATGTCGATGCCGTCGAAGACATCCGCCCAGCGCGGGTCCTCGACCAGGTCGTAGCAGGACTGGGCGAAGGCCGCGGGGTTCTTGGCGGCCTCGGTGAACCCGGAGGACCAGGTCCAGCCGCCGAAGGACCACAGCACCTTCAGGCCGGGGTGGAGCTTCTTGAGCTTGCGCAGCTGGTTGAAGTTGCCGCGCAGGGCGCCCGCGTCCCAGGTGTCGGCCTTGCCGTCGACGCTGCTCGCCGCGTCGTACGCCTTGTCGTAGTCGGCGTAGGCGTCGCCGATGGCGCACTTGCCGCCGGTGACATTGCCGAAGGCGTAGTTGATGTGGGTGAGCTTGGCGGCCGAGCCCGAGGTCTCGACGTTCTTGACGTGGTAGTTGCGCTGGTAGATGCCCCATTCGGTGAAGTAGCCGACCACCTTGTTCCCGGCGGCCTTCGTCGTGGGGGTCTTGGCGGCCTTGGACGTGGCCTGGGGTATGTCGGCGCTCCGGGGTTCACCGGCCGCTGCCGAGCCCGCGAGCAGGGTGGCGGTCAGGACCGCCGTACAGATCGCCGCGAGCGCGGCGGACAGTCTGCCTGGTCTGAGCATGGAATCTCCTCGGTGGGGGTGAGGGGAGAGTGAACTGCCCGACGACCTGCCCATAGCTTGACATGAACGCGCAGGACAGGGTGGGGAAAAGGTAGAAGGACTAGACCAGTGGGGTCAATGGTCTGGGCCAATTTGCTCCATGCGTGCGATGTGGTGCGACGTTGGTGGGAGTGCGTGGAGGAAGGTGGTGGGTGCCCATGTGCGAATTTGGTTGAAGATCGGGCGACCGGTACCGGAAGCCTCCGGATCGGGCATACTCCAACCGCCGCAGTGCAGGTCATCACCGCTCGCGATCCGACGGGCCGACCGGCCGGCGGCAGCATCACCGGTGGCGCCGCCTCACCCCGGCGCACGCCGCCGCAGCGCCTGACCAGGGGAGAGGAGAGCGCCGCCATGAACGATCACGGCCCGCAGCCGGTGGAGCGTGAGCTGCCCACCGAAGAGGCTCGCGACCTGATCTCGCTCGTCCGCGAGCTGATCGAACGGGAGATCAAGCCCCGGGCCGCCGAGGAGGAGGCCGCCGGGCGCTTCCCCCGCGAGCTGTTCACCCTGCTGTCCGAGTCCGGGCTGCTGGGACTGGTCCACCCCGAGGAGTTCGGCGGCGGCGACCAGCCGTACGAGGTCTACCTCCAGGTCCTCGAGGAGCTCGCCGCGGCCCGGCTGACCGTCGGCCTCGGCGTCAGCGTCCACACCCTGGCCTGCCACGCCCTCGCCGGATACGGCAGCAAGGAGCAGCTGGCCGAGTACCTTCCCGCGATGCTGGGCGGCGGACTGCTCGGCGCGTACTGCCTCTCCGAGCCCTCCTCCGGCTCCGACGCGGCCGGGCTCACCACCCGGGCCACCCGCGACGGGGACACCTGGACGCTCGAGGGCACCAAGGCGTGGATCACCCACGGCGGCATCGCCGACTTCTACACCGTGCTCGCCCGCACCGGCCCCGAGCGCACCCGCGGCATCAGCGCCTTCCTCGTGCCCGCCGACGCCCCCGGGCTCTCCGCGGCCGCACCCGAGCACAAGATGGGCATGGCCGGTTCGCCGACCGCCCAGATCCACCTCGACGGGGTGCGGGTCCCCGACGCCCGCCGCATCGGCGAGGAGGGCCAGGGGTTCGCGATCGCCCTGTCCGCCCTCGACGCGGGCCGACTCGGCATCGCGGCCTGTGCCGTCGGCGTCGCCCAGGCGGCGCTGGACGAGGCGCTCGCGTACACCGCGCAGCGGCGGCAGTTCGGCCGGCCGATAGCCGACTTCCAGGGCTTGCGCTTCATGCTCGCCGACATGGCCACGCAGATCGAGGCCGGGCGCGCCCTGTACCTGACGGCGGCACGGCTGCGGGACGCGGGGCGGCCGTTCTCCAAGCAGGCGGCGATGGCCAAGCTGTTCTGCTCGGACGCCGCGATGCGGATCACCACCGACGCCGTCCAGCTGCTGGGCGGATACGGCTACACGGTGGACTTCCCGGTCGAGCGCTATATGCGCGAGGCGAAGGTCCTCCAGATCGTGGAGGGCACCAACCAGATCCAGCGGGTGGTCATCGCCCGCGCTCTCGCGGGACCTGAGGTCGGCTGAGGCCGGTGTGTCGGCTTGGGCCGGTGTGTTGGCTCGGGCCGGTCTGTCGGCTTGGGCCGGTGTGTCGGTTGGGGGCGCGACCCGCGCCCCCGCCGTTTCGGGTACGCCCCGGCCGGGGGCACCTCCCAGCGGTAGCTGGGGGCGAGCCGAAGGGGCGCGTCGCTGTCGAAAGGGAGAGCGCGCGCAGGCCCCGAGGAACGAGGGGCCGAGCACGGTCGACCGTCGACAGCGGCTGAAGCGCCCCGGAGGCGAACCGAGCCCTAGAAAAGGCGCACCGGCCGGGAGCCGGGGCCGCCTAGGTGGGAGAACGGCTGCTTCCGCCAGTCCAGGCCCTCCGGAAGCGTGAGCAGCAGCGCGGCGTCCCGCTCGAACGCGTCCAGCGACGCGTCGGCGGGCTCGGCGTCGGCCACCCGGCGGCCGGTGCCGGCGCAGACCGTGAGCCCGAACGGGTCCCACGGGGACGAGCACAGCGCGTGCTCGGGAAGGACGTCCTCGTCGGCGAGGAGCGCGATGGGGCGCGCGCAGTCCGGGCAGATCACCCGGAACATCTCATAGGTGTCGTGGGTCTCGTGGGTATCGATGTCGCCTGCGTCGAGGCGCTCGAGATGAGGCATGAGTTTCCCCCTCGGGTGGGCTGGCCAGGCGCGTCGGCCTCGACCACAGCAAGCATTTCCCTCGCGGCCGCATAGGTAATCGCCGCATCTCATAGGACGCCCATGAGGGCATGTGGCGTTCGTCACATGCCCGGTGCAGGTGCGACGTAGCGGTGCCTATGTCCGCTGTGCCCATCCGGTGCCCACCCGTTGTGCCGGAGCCCTCCCGACCACATAAGGTGATCGGCTGTGGAGGAGTTGGACAGACAGATCGTGGAGCTGCTCGTCAAGGACGGCCGGATGAGCTACACGGACCTGGGCAAGGCCACTGGCCTGTCCACATCGGCCGTGCACCAGCGGGTTCGCCGTCTCGAGCAGCGGGGCGTGATCCGCGGCTACGCCGCCGTCGTGGACCCCGAGGCCGTCGGGCTTCCCCTTACCGCGTTCATCTCGGTCAAACCCTTCGACCCCAGCGCGCCCGACGACATCTCCGAGCGGCTCGCCGAGGTGCCCGAGATCGAGGCGTGCCACAGCGTCGCGGGGGACGAGAACTACATCCTCAAGGTGCGCGTCGCGACCCCGCTGGAGCTGGAGCACCTGCTCAGCCGGATCCGTTCGCTGGCCGGTGTCTCCACCCGCACCACCGTGGTCCTCTCCACGCCCTACGAGGCGCGCCCGCCGCGCGTCTGAACGCCCTTCCGACACCCCCCCGTCACGCCCGTCCGACATCCCTCGTCGCATACCCCCATCGAGGCAGCCCGCCGTGAACGACCCCACCCCCGCCCAGGCCCCCGAAGGCCGTACCGTCCTGCTGCGCGGAGGTGAGGTCCACAGCCCCGCCGATCCCTTCGCGACCGCGATGGTCGTCGAGCGCGGCACCGTCGCCTGGGTCGGCTCCGAAGGGGCCGCGGACGGCTTCGCGGACGGTGTGGACGAGGTCATCCAGCTGGACGGGGCACTGGTGACGCCCGCCTTCACCGATGCGCATGTGCACACCACCGCGACCGGGCTCGCCCTGACCGGGCTCGATCTCACCGGCGCCCGTACGCTCGCCGACGCGCTGGAGCGGGTGCGC
This sequence comes from Streptomyces sp. Inha503, assembly GCF_047215865.1. Lineage (NCBI taxonomy): Bacteria > Bacillati > Actinomycetota > Actinomycetes > Kitasatosporales > Streptomycetaceae > Streptomyces > Streptomyces sp. Inha503. The sequence goes on from NZ_CP178360.1 coordinate 9,737,426, forward strand.
GCCCACGCCGCCGCCCACCCCGCCGACCGGGTGCTGCTCGGCCACGGCTGGGACGCCGCCCGCTGGCCCGAGGGGCGGCCGCCCTCCCGGGCCGAGCTGGACCGGGCGACCGGCGGCCGCCCCCTCTATCTCACCCGTATCGATGTGCACTCCGCCGTCGTCACCACCGCGCTGCTCGACCTCGTCCCCGGCGTGTCGGACCTGGCCGGGTACCACCCCGACACGCCGCTGACCGGCGCCGCCCACCACGCCGTACGCGCCGCCGCCCACGCGGTCATCACCGAGCGGCAGCGCGCCGACGCCCAGCGGGCCGCCCTCGCCCGCGCCGCCTCGCTCGGCATCGGCACTCTCCACGAATGCGCCGGGCCCGACATCTCCTCCGAGGACGACCTCACCGGGCTGCTCGAACTCGCCGCCGGGGAGCCGGGACCGCGGGTGTACGGCTACTGGGCCGAGGCCGCGAGCAGCGCCTCCGACCTGGAGAAGGTGCGCGAACTCGGCGCCATCGGCGCGGCGGGCGACCTCTTCGTCGACGGGGCGCTCGGCTCGCACACGGCGTGTCTCCACCAGCCCTACGCCGACACGCCGCACACCGGCGCCGCCTACCTGGACGCGGCGGCCGTCGCCGCCCATGTCACCGCCTGCACCGAGGCCGGGATCCAGGCCGGTTTCCACGCCATCGGCGACGCCGCCGTCACGGCCGTCGTCGAGGGCGTACGGGCCGCCGCCGATACGGTCGGGCTGGCCCGCGTGCGCGCCGCCCGGCACCGCGTCGAACACGCCGAGATGCTCACCCCCGAGACCATCGCGGCCTTCGCCGACCTCGGCCTCACCGCCTCCGTACAGCCCGCCTTCGACGCCCTGTGGGGCGGCGAGGACGGCATGTACGCCCAGCGGCTCGGCCCCGAGCGGGCCCGCACCCTCAACCCCTACGCGGCGCTGCTGCGCGCCGGAGTGCCCCTGGCGCTCGGCTCCGACAGCCCCGTCACCCCGCTCGACCCCTGGGGCACCGTGCGCGCCGCCGCCTTCCACCGCACCCCGGAGCACCGGATCTCCGTCCGCGCCGCCTTCACCGCCCACACCCGCGGCGGCTGGCGGGCCGTCGGACGGGACGACGCGGGCGTGCTGGCGCCCGGCGCGCCCGCCGACTACGCGATCTGGCGGACCGGTGAGCTCATCGTGCAGGTGCCCGACACGCGGGTCGCCGGATGGTCCACCGACCCCCGCTCCGGCACCCCCGGACTGCCCGACCTCACTCCCGGCGGTCAACTGCCCGTCTGCGTGCGCACGGTGGTGGGCGGACGCACCGTCCACCTCCGGCCGGACGAGTGACGCGCGGGCGCCCCGTACCGCCGAACGATGAGCCCCCGGCCTGTCGTGGCATCTGAACACCGTCCGTACTGACCTGGTCATTTGAGGAAACGGCGCAGGTCATGTGGCTGTTGACAGGGTGCGGTCGGTGGCCGGTAGGTTCGGCCTCGTCCACCACAGGACGCCCGACCGGGGAATCTTCACGCAGTCGTCGAACGCCGCTGGGCCAGAGGGAGACGCGCCGCCGTGGTGCGCCACCACTGGGAGCCAGGTCCAGTGCACGGGGGCGAGGGAGGGATCGCCGGGTCGGCAGGTGCGACCCGGGAGGGGCCCGGACGCTCAGTAGACAACGGCTCTCGGTCGATCCGCAGCCAGCGGGTCCCAGGTCGGCCCGAAGGGCGTCGGGCCCCCACTCCGCACGCGCACACCGGCGGACCGCCCCCCGACGCGGGGGCGGGGCCGCCGCCGGGCGAGGGAACCCCCGCTGTGGCCGAAGCGTTTCTCTACCCCGAGGTCACAATCCGCACCTCGGGACCACTTCCGCGCGCCCGCGTTATACGGTCACCTCACCACAGCACGACCTGTAGGAAGGCCGCACCGTGCCATCGGGTTCCGACACCACCGCCGAAGCCGCCCCCACCGGGCCGGACGCAGACCGACCGGGTCAGCGGACGACCGGCTCCGCCGCCACGCCGCCCACGGAGGGCGCCGATGGCGCTGAGGGCGGTGACGCCGTGGGGGGTCGTGAGCCCGTCGAGGGCCGTGACGCCGTCGGGGGCGGCGAATCCGGCGCGACCGGGTCTGCCGCGCCTGGGGCTGCCGGCCCCGGTGCCGCCGCGTCCGGTGCCGCCTCCAGCGCTCCCGGGGCCGCTTCCGCCCCCACAGCCGCCTCCGCGCCGTCCCCCGGGGCGTCCGCCGCGTCGTCCCCCGGGGAGTGGCGGCCCGGCCGGCTGCGCCGCCTCGGCCTGCTCGCCCGCCGCGAGGCGCGGCGCAGCGGGCTCGCGGCGCTCAGCGGGCTCGCGCTCGGCCTCGCCTTCCCGCCGTTCGGGGTGTGGCCGCTGTCCCTGCTGGCCGTCGCCGCCCTGGCTCTGCTCACCCACGGCCGGACCGCCCGCCAGGGCGCCTGGACGGGCTTCGCCTTCGGGGTGCCGTTCTTCCTGCTGCTGCTGAAGTGGCTCAGCGTGGTGGGCTGGGACGCGGTGGTGGGCCTGTCCATCATCGAGGCGGCCTTCCTCGCGCTGATGGGGGCGGGCCTGGCCCTGGTCTCCCGGCTGCCCGTACCGGCCCTGTGGCCGCTGTGGACGGCCTGTCTGTGGGTCGCCGAGGAGTGGGCCCGCGACCGGGTGCCCTTCGGCGGCTTCCCCTGGGGCCGGCTGGCCTTCGCCAACACCGGCTCGCCCTACACCCCGCTCGCCGCGCTCGGCGGCGCCCCGCTGGTCACCTTCGGCGTCGCCCTGACGGGTGGAGCGCTCGCCGGTGCCGCGCTCACCCTGTGGCGGCTGCGCGGCACCGGGGGCTTCACGCCGCGCCGCGCCCTGCCCGCCGCCGGGGCCGTGGCCGTCGCGGCCGCCGTGACGGCCGCCGGATTCGCGGTGCCCATCCCCACCGCCGCCGACGATTCGGTCGACATCGCCGTCGTCCAGGGCAATGTGCAGCAGCCCGGTATGGACTTCCTGGGCCGCCCCATGATGATCCTCGACAACCATGTGAAGGCGACCCTGAACCTGGCGAAGGACGTCACGGCGGGCCGGATCGCCAAGCCCGATCTCGTCATATGGCCGGAAAACGCCTCCGACCTCGATCCCTTCCAGTATCGGGAGGCATACGCCCGGATCGACGAGGCCGTGAAGGCGATCGGCGTTCCGGTGCTGGTCGGCGCCCTGGTCGACCATCCGACCAAACAGGGCTATGTGGAGAACCAGGGCATCGTCTGGGACCCGAAGAGCGGCCCCGGCGCCTCGTACACCAAGCAGCACCCGGTGCCCTTCGGCGAGTACGTCCCCTTCCGCCAGGAGCTCAGCAAGGTCATCACCCGGCTCCAGCGGGTGCCCCGCGACTTCTACCCCGGCGACCACACCGGGGTGCTGAACGTCGGCCCGGCGCGGCTCGGCGATGTGATCTGCTTCGAGGTCGCCTACGACGAGATCGTGCGCGACACGGTCAACGCGGGCGCCCGGGCGATCGTCGTCCAGACCAACAACGCCACCTATGGACGCAGCGGCCAGCCCGAACAGCAGCTGGTCATGTCCAAGCTGAGGGCGATCGAACACGGTCGGCCGGTGATCACCGCGGCCACCAGCGGGATCAGCGCCGTGGTCTCCCCGGATGGCACGATCGAGCAGCGGACGAAAGAATTCACGCGAGACGTGCTCACCGCGCGCATCCCGCTGCGTGACGGCAAGACCCTGGCCGACCGCGTCGGTGCGACCCCCGAGTGGGTGCTCGCTATGGTGGGCGTTCTGTCCTGCGCGGCCGCGATCATGATCGGCCGTCGGGGACGTACGGACTAGAAGGGGCAGTAGCCGTGAGCGACGCACGCGAGGCCGAGGAGCCTGGCACCAAGGCCGACGAGCCGAGCGCGAAGGCCGAGGAGGCCGGCGCCGAGGCCGGGGAGCCGCGCCGTAGCAACGAGGGCCAGGACGACGGTGGCCGGCGGAAGTACGGTCCGCTCGGTACGACCTTGGTGATCATCCCGACCTACAACGAGGCGGAGAACATCAAGCCGATCGTCGCGCGGGTCCGGGAGTCGGTTCCGGACGCGCACATCCTCGTCGCGGACGACAACAGCCCGGACGGCACGGGCAAGGTCGCCGATGAGCTGGCTGCCGAGGACGACCACGTCAAGGTCTTGCACCGCAAGGGCAAGGAGGGCCTGGGCGCCGCCTATCTGGCCGGGTTCCGCTGGGGCATCGAGCACGGCTACGGCGTGCTGGTGGAGATGGACGCCGACGGCTCCCACCAGCCCGAGGAGCTGCCCCGGCTGCTCACCGCGCTCAAGGGCGCGGATCTGGTGATCGGCTCCCGCTGGGTGCCCGGCGGCCGGATCGTCAACTGGCCCAAGTCCCGCGAGTTCATCTCCCGGGGCGGCAGCACCTACTCCCGTCTGCTCCTCGACGTCCCGATCCGCGATATGACGGCGGGCTACCGGGCGTTCCGCAAGGAGACGCTCGAAGGCATCGGCATGGACGAGGTCGCCTCCCAGGGCTACTGCTTCCAGATCGACCTGGCCTGGCGGGCCATCAAGGCGGGCTTCCACGTCATCGAGGTCCCGGTCACCTTCATCGAACGCGAGCGCGGCGAGAGCAAGATGAGCCGCGACATCGTCACGGAGGCGGCCTGGCGGGTGATGTCCTGGGGCGTGGGCTCGCGGGTCAACAAGGTGCTGGGCCGCAAGGATTCCAAGGAGTCCTAGGCCCGGATCCCCCCCGCCGCCGGGCGACGCCACCGCTCGGAGTAGTCCCGCGAGCGATGTTCCGCCCCGTACCGGACACTTGAGGCGGAAGGAGGCGGAACATGGCCAAAGCGACCGCCAAGAGCGGGAAGACGTCGGGGCGCCGCATGGCGGCCCGCGGGGGCGCCAAGTCGGGCGGCATGGAGACGCGGACCAAGGAGGACCTGTACCGCGAGGCCCAGAAGGCGGGCATCGAGGGCAGATCCCAGATGTCCAAGAGCCAGCTGATCTCGGCACTGCGCCACCGCTGACCGCTGACCCATGGGACCGGGCGCGCCCCGGTCCCGGCGGCTCAGCGGACCCCCGGGACGGTCAACACCGTGAGCAGCGCCGTCCCGGCGATCAGCCAGGCGACGTAGTCGCCGATGTGCCCGGACTGTAGTCGTCGTACGGGCGCGAGTAGCGCGGCCGTCCCGGTGTGGACCGGCCGCCGCACCGCCAGTGTGGCCAGGGTGATGGCGAGGGCCGTGGAGAGCAGCCCGAGCAGGATCCCGGTCAGCTGCCAGTGCGGCGGCGGATGCGCCGGGGCGGCCGCGGCGTATCCGTCGAGGACCGTCCGACGGTAGCCGCCGGAGTCGGTGAACAGCGCCCCGGCCCGGCCGACCGCGGACCCGACGGCCGGGATCACCCCGAGGACCAGCGACGCGGCCAGCAGCGTGGCGGGCACCGCCAGCAGTGGCACCGGGATGCGCCCGAGGCGGCCCGCGGTCTCGGGCTCCTCCCCGCCGGTGGTCTCCGGGCCGCCCTCCTCCTCGTCCCGGGGCCGCCGGCCCACTCCGGCGAAGATCCGCAGCCCGGCGCGCAGCACCGCGCCCCCCGTCACCGCCGACACCAGCACGTAGAGCGCGGGCAGCCATACGGCGGTGTGCCCCGCGGCCTCCTCCGCGGCGGCCTTGCCGAGCCCGGAGCCGAACGGCGGCAGTCCGCACAGGCCCAGCCCGCCCACCGCGAACAGCGCGCCGACCACCGGCAGCTCCCGGGCCCGGCCGAACAGCTCGTACTCGTCCACGGTCGCGTACCGGTCCAGGAGCACCCCGGCGCAGGCGAAGAGCGCCGCCTTCACCCCCGCGTGGCCCAGCACATACAGCGCCGTCCCCGAGATCCCCTCCGGGGTCAGCACGGCGACGCCGATCAGGAACAGCCCGGTGTGGGCCACGGTCGAGAACGCCAGCAGCCGTTTGAGATGGCGCTGCCACCAGCACATCAGCGCGCCCAGCAGCGCCGTGAGGACGCCCAGCACCAACAGGGCGCGGGTGAAGTCGGGGTGGGAGAGCCCTCCGGGCCCGGAGAAGACCGTCCAGTAGACCCGGGCGACCCCGTAGACACCGAGCTCCACCATCACCCCGGACAGCAGCATGCACACCGGCGTCGGCGCGACCGCGTGTGCGTCGGGCAGCCAGAAGTGGAACGGAACGGCGGCCGCCTTCACCAGCAGACCGGTCGTCACCAGGACGAACGCGGCGAGCACCAGCCCGTCCGGCCCCTCGGTGTCCAGCCTCCGCCCGATCTGGGCGAACCCCAGCTCCCCGGTGCGCGCGTACAGCAGCGTGATGCCCAGCAAGGTGACGTAGCCGCCGAGGGAGTTCACCACCCCGAAGGCCAGCGCGCCCTGTAGCGGTTTGGGCTCCTCGACGCGGAAGCCGGTCAGTGCGTAGGCGACCGCGCCCATCAGCTCGAAGAAGACGAAGGCGTTGAAGAGGTCGCCGGTCAGCGCGAAACCGCACATGGCCGCCTGGAACACCAGGATCAGCGCGGGGAAGGAGCCGGTGTGACGGCGCGGCGGCTCCTCGAAGTAGCGCCAGGAGTAGACGAGGACGGCGACGACGAGCAGCGAGACCAGCGCCGCGAGCCCGGCCCCCAGCGGATCGCCGACCAGCACGATGCCCATCCGCCGCCAGCCGCCCACCCACTCCACCGGATACGTCCCCGGTCCGGGGTGACCGGCCCGGAACAGCACCAGGAGTGCCACTACGGCGGTGGCGGCGGCGAAGGCGCAGCCCACGATGTCGGAGACGAGCCGGGGCAGCCGCCGTCCGGTGGCCACCAGCACCGCCGCGCCCAGCAGCGGCACCGCCACCACCAGCGGCAGCAGTCGCGCGGTCTCCACCCGGTCAGCCCTTCAGCTCGGACAGGGCGTCCGGGTCGACCGTGCCATGGCGCTTGCGGAGCTGGACGACGAGCGCGAGCAGCAGCGCGGTCACGGTCGCGCCGACCACGATGTCGGTGAGGGCGAGCGCCTGGACGACCGGGTCGACCACGCGGCTGTCCGTGGGCGCGTCGGCGAAGACCGGGGCGGTGCCGCCGTTCCGGTAGCCGACGGCGAGCAGCAGTACATAGGTGGAGGACTGGGTGACGGCCAGGCAGCCCACGGCATGGATGAGGTTCCGGCTGGTCACCAGCCCGTACACACCGATCAGAAAGATCCACCCGGCGACCAGATACGGCAGGACCGTCACGCTGGCTCCCTCTCGTCGTCTCCATTGCCCCCGCTGTCTCCTGTGTCCCGCGGGCTCCCGTCGTCTTCGCCGGGCTCCTCGATCTCCACCGCCTGGTCCAGGAATCGGGCCAGCAGGACCACGATCCCGCTGGTGACCTCCAGGCCGACGGCCGCGTTGAGCACCATCACCGTGCCGCCGGAGGACAGGGTCGCGAGGGTGCCGAAGGGCAGGACGTTGGTCAGGAACGCCGACCCCGCGAGGACGGCCGCGAGCCCGGTGATCACATATGCCGCCTCCCCGGCGGCCTCACCGATCTCGTAGAGGGTCAGCGGGCGGACCCGCTCCAGGGCCCGGTAGTCGGCGGCGATGTAGAGCAGATGCAGCGCGGTGGCGGTCACCACCCCGCCCTGGAAGCCGCCGCCCGGGCTGATCTGGCCGTGCGCGATCACATAGAGGCCCACCAGCAGCGCGAACGGCAGCGTCAGCAGCCCGAACCGGCGCACCGGGGGATGGACCGCGGCGGGCTCGGGATCCTTACGGTGCTCGTCGCGGGCCTGGCGGAGCAGTACCACGGTGCCGAGGACGGCCGAGAAGAGGATGGTCTCCTCGCCGAGCGTGTCGAAGGCGCGCAGATCGAAGTTGACGGACGCGATGACGTTGGACGTGTGATGGCTCAGGGCGGCGCGCACGGCCCGGGCGCCGTACGGGTGCGGGACGGTGCCGAACGCCGACAGATCGAAACAGGCCGCGGCGAACAGCGCGGCGAACCCGGCGGCGCCCACCAGGAAGACCCACAGCCGGACCCGGGAGCTCATCGCTCCCGGCCCGCCGGCTTGTCCACACCGTCGCCACCGCTCCCCGGGCGGCGCCGCACCTTGCGCACGGTCAGCAGGATCATCAGTGGCGTCACCGCGGAGCCGACGGCGAGCTGCGAGAGCGCGACGTCCGGCGCCTGGAGGAAGGTGAACAGCAGGGCCAGCGTCAGCCCGAGGAAGGACAGCACCAGCGCCTGCCGTACCGGGTCCCGGTTGAGCACGGCGGCGGTGGCGGCGCCCGCGACCAGCAGCAGCGCCACGACGATCAGCACATCGGTCATGCCGTGACGCCCCCCTTGCCGCCGCGGCCGCTGGTCACCACGCTGCCCGCGATCAGCAGCGCGCCGATCAGCAGCAGCTTCACCATGGCCCGGCCGGGCCCGGTCGCCACGCACAGCGGCAGCACCGTGGCGGGCACCCCCACCAGCGCCGTCCAGCGCACCAGCCGGGAGTCGGGCAGGACGTCCAGGAAGCGGCCGTAGATCAGCGTTCCGGTGGGGCCGAGCACGCTGACCACCAGCGCCACATCGTTGTACGAGGTCCGGTGGAAGCCCTGCGCGGCCAGCAGCAGCACAAGACCGGCCAGCAGTGAGGTGAGGTTCTGGCCGATCAGCCGGTCCCGCGGCGAGCCGCAGGCGATCCGCCACAGCACCGGTACGAGCGCGAGCAGCGGCACCAGCGCCGCCGCCAGCCAGCCGTCGGAGGTGCTCACCGGTCCGTCACCGCCCGGCGCCCGGCGCGCGCGAGCACGGCGGCGGCCAGCGCGGCGGCCGACCCGACCAGGAGCTCCAGGGGGTCCACGGTGCTGATCAGCACCAGCCAGATCCCGATCAGCGCCGCCCACCACACGAGGACCTCCAGCACAGCCGTCATGCGACACCTCCGTCGGCGGCGGGTACCCGGGCCGCTGCCGCCGATACCTCGCGTTTTCGCGGATTCCGCCCGTTCTCCTCAGGGACTCCTGGACCCATCGGGGCGCCTCATGCGTTGGAACCGATGAGATCCCCTCGATCCCCTTGGCCGTGCGACCCGCGCTCCGCATCGGTCACGGGCCCGGGCACACTTGGAGGCATGATGACCGGCGCATCGCAGCAGAGCGACCCGACCCGCCCGAAGCGCTCACGCGCCCGCACCTTCGTACCGCTGGGGATCGCCGCCTGGCTGGTGCTGGAGATCTGGCTGCTGACCCTGGTGGCGGACGTCGCCGGCGGGCTGACCGTCTTCCTGCTGCTGGTCGCGGGCGTCGTGGTGGGCGGGGCCGTGGTCAAGCGCGGTGGCCGCCGGGCGTGGCAGAGCCTGGCCGGGTCGATGCGGCCGGGCGCCAAGGAGCCCGCCGCGCGGCCGGGAAGCTCCTTCGCGATGCTCGGCGGGCTGCTGCTCATGGTGCCGGGGCTGATCTCGGACGTGGCCGCGCTGGTGTGCTTGTTCCCGCCGACCCGGGCGCTGCTGCGGCGCCGCGCGGAGAGCGCGCTGTCGCGCCGGATGGGCTTCGTCCCCGGATCGCCGTCCGACCCCTTCCGCCAGGCCCGTGAGCAGTGGGAGCGCCGGGACGGGCAGGAGCGCCCGGAGCAGGGCACGGTCATCCAGGGCGAGGTGATACGGGACGGGGACGACCGGCGCCGGGACGGCGACGAAGAGCCGGGCCCCGGGCTGCGGCCGCGCGACCGGGGCTGAGCGCCTGAGCCACGGCCCAGCCGCCGCCAAGGGCGCACAGTCGCCAAGGGCGCACAAGGGCCGGGGCCACTGCTCGGCAGTGGCCCCGGCCCTCGTACTTCAGTTGTTATCTCAAGTCCGCCGCTCGGCTCAGGCAGACTTACGGGTGTCCCGCGGATGCACGGCGATGTTCATGGCACCGGAGCGCAGAACCGCCAGCCGCTCGGCCAGCACCTCCTCCAGCTCCTCGCGGGTGCGCCGCTCCATGAGCATGTCCCAATGCGTGCGCGCGGGCTTGCCCTTCTTCTCCTCTGGACCGTCGCCGTCGACCAGGAGTGCCATGGCGCCGCACGCCTTGCACTCCCACTCCGGCGGGATCTCCGCCTCTACCGAGAACGGCATCTCGAATCGATGGCCGTTCTGGCATGCGTACTCCACCGCCTGGCGCGGGGCCAGATCGATGCCGCGGTCGGTCTCGTAGCTGGTCACCACGAGTCGCGTGCCGCGAAGAGCTCGCTCACTCATGAATCGTGCCTCCCGGGCTTGTCGCCCACAGGACAGGTGTCGCTGTCGTCGTCATCCGGTCAACGTCCGGTCGGCGGTGAAGATTCCCGTATTGGGACATGCGTCGCCCGTCGTGCCGCCCCGTTGTTCTACCCACAGGCGCCCGGTTTGTCACATCTGGCAGCAGATGTCACCCAGCGTTTCTAGTACTTTAGCGCGCAGTAACGGTCCGCCTGGTAGGCCAAGGGCGTACACTACCGCCCCGACCGCCCCAGCCCTAAATCAGGTCCCGGACCTGGGTCTCGGCGCCGCCGCGCGCCACGATCCCAGAGCCCGTCCCGGCGGGTGCGGGAATCGCGAAGACACGCAGGAAGAACTGCGACAGCGGCCCGATGGCCAGCGCGAACAGCACCGTTCCCACCCCCACCGAGCCGCCCAGCGCGAAGCCGGTGGCCAGCACCGCCAGCTCGATCCCGGTCCGCACCAGCCGGATCGACCACCCGGTGCGCCGGTGCAGCCCCGTCATCAGCCCGTCCCGCGGGCCCGGTCCGAACCGCGCCGAGATGTAGAGCCCGGTGGCCGCCCCGCACAGCACGATCGCGAAGAGCAGCAGCGGAATCCGCACCGCCAGCGCCTCCGGCTCCGGTATCAGCCACAGTGTGCCGTCCATCACAGGCCCGATCACCAGCACGTTCGACACCGTGCCAAGACCCGGCCGCTGGCGCAGCGGGAGCCACAGCAGCAGCGCGGCGACGCCGACGACGACCGTCACCGTGCCGATCGACAGCGAGGTGTGCTCGGAGACGCCCTGGTGGAAGGCGTCCCACGGGTCGAGACCGAGCGTGGCACGCAACTGGAGCCCCATGGACACGCCGTAGAGCACCAGCCCCACATAGAGCTGGGCAATACGGCGTGGAAGGCGGCGGCATGGAAGGTCGGACAACGCGTGCTCCTGGTGTGAGTGGCCTGCGGCATGTCACTCTGTGGCCCGGAACCAGTCCAGTTCCACGGCCAATCTCCGAAAGGTGGACCGCATTCGATGAGTCCATGGACGTCCGCTGTCGGGGCACCCCAACTGGCCCGGCTGCTCGGGTCACAGCACACCCGCGACGGCGTGGCCGCCGGGGCCGCGGCCTCACTGACCGGGGGCCGCCGCGTCCCCGCCTACCGCTCCCTCGCCGACGGCGTACGGCTGCTCATCCTGGAGGGCCGGGTTCCGGTCGCGGCCCGCCTCCCCGCCGAGCGCGAGCTCGCCGCGGCGCTCGCGGTCAGCCGCACCACCGTCGCCGCCGCCTACGAGGCGCTGCGCGGCGAGGGGTTCCTGGAGTCCCGGCGCGGCGCCGGGAGCTGGACCGCCATGCCCGCCGGAAGCCCGCTGCCCACCCGGGGGCTCGATCCGCTCCCGCCCGAGGCCGCGGCCTCCGTGATCGACCTCGGCTGTGCCGCGCTGCCCGCCCCCGAACCCTGGCTCACCCGCGCCATGCGCGGCGCACTGGACGAACTGCCGCCCTACGCCCACACCCACGGCGACTACCCCGCCGGGCTGCCCGCCCTGCGCCAGGCGCTCGCCGACCGCTACACCGCCCGCGGCATACCGACCATGCCCGAGCAGATCATGGTCACCACCGGCGCCATGGGGGCCGTCGCCGCCGCCTGCCGGCTGATGGTCGGGCCCGGGGAGCGGGTCGCCGTCGAATCGCCCAGCTACGCCAACATCCTCCAGCTGATGCGCGAGGCGGGCGCCCGGCTCGTCCCCGTCGCCATGGCCGACCGGCTCGCGGGCTGGGACATCCCCTCCTGGCGTCAGGTGCTCAGCGCCGCCGCGCCCCGGCTGGCCTACGTCGTCGCCGACTTCCACAACCCCACCGGCGCCCTCGCCACCGAGGACCAGCGCCGCCAGCTCGTCGACGCCGCCCGCTCCGCCGGAACGGTCCTGATCGCCGACGAGACCATGGCCGAGCTGCGCCTGGACGACGAGGTGGAGCTGCCCCGGCCGGTCTGCGCCTTCGACCCGGCGGGCAGCACCGTGATCACCGTCGGCTCGGCGAGCAAGACCTTCTGGGCGGGGCTGCGGATCGGCTGGGTGCGCGCCGCGCCCGATGTCATCCGCAGCCTGGTCGCCGCCCGCGCCTACGCGGACCTGGGCACCCCGGTCATCGAACAGCTCGCCGTCGCCTGGCTGCTGAACACCGGTGGCTGGGAGGAGGCCATCGAGATCCGCCGGGCGCTCGCGCGCGGCAACCGCGACGCGCTCGTCGACGCCCTCCGGCGCCATCTGCCCGACTGGGAGTTCACCGTCCCGCACGGCGGGCTCACCCTCTGGGCCCGCACCGGCGGCCTCTCCGGTTCGCGCATCGCCGAGGCGGGCGCCCGGCTGGGGGTCCGGGTGCCGTCGGGGCCCCGCTTCGGGGTGGACGGCGCGTTCGAGGGGTACGTACGGCTGCCGTTCACGGTCGGGGGAGCGGTCGCAGAGAAGGCCGCCACCCGGCTGGCCTCGGCCGCCGACCTGGTGGCCACGGGCGCCACGACCGAGGCGGAGGCGCCGCGGACGTATGTGGCCTGACCCGCTGTACGGCGCCGTGGCCGCGGCGCCGGCCCGACCCGCCGTAACGCGCCCCGGTGCGGCGGCGCTACGGGGCCCCGCCGGCCAGGGCCCTTCTGACGGATCTCCGTGGAGGAAGGACCTAACCCCCGACGGGTGTCGGGGCCTGGGGCGCCGCCGGGTCCGGGGCCGGGAGCAGCCGGAGCACCGCCTGCCGCTCGGCCTCGCCGGCCGCCTCGTCGTACGGATCGGGCGTGGCCGGCACCTGGAGGCGGTGCACCGGGCCCGCGCCGAGACGGGCATAGCCGCGGCCCGGAGGCATCTCGGGCGTCGGCGTGGTGTGCGGCGGCGCCCCGAGGACGGCCGTGATCTGCTCGGACGAGACCGGGCCCAGCACCACCCGGGCCCGGGTATGGCTCCGTACGGCCTCGCTCAGCGCCTCCGCGGCGTCCAGCTGATCGGCCACCACCACCCGTACGTTCGCCGCCCGTCCGTGCCGCAGCGGCACGGCCAGCAGATCCTGCGGATCGGTACGGCCGTCCGCCGCCGCGAGATGGCTCATCACCGACGGCCGGTCGAGCAGGATCCACAGCGGGCGCTGGATGTCCTCCGGCGGCGCGTGCCGCAGCTGGCGGGCGCGGTTGGCGGCGATCAGCCGGCGCTCGGTCTCATGGCCCGCCCACTCCAGCGTGGCCAGCACCCCGGCCGGCCCGCACTCCACGGCCAGCACCCCCGTGCGTCCGCTCAGACACGCGTACTCGCCGGTGCCGCCGCCGTCCACCACCAGCACCTCGCCGTGGGGCAGCGCCTGAAGCGCGATGGAGCGCAGCAGGGTCGTGGTGCCGCTGCCGGGCTGGCCGAGCGCGAGCAGATGCGGTTCGGTCGAGCGCGGGCCGGTGCGCCAGACCACCGGCGGTACGTCATGGGTCTCCGGCCCGTCCCCTGCCGCCTTCTTGAGCCCGACCTCCCCCGTGCCCTCCGCGCTCTCCTCGCCCTCCTCGCCGTCCCCGCACGTCTCCGGCCCCGTCAGCACCGGAAGCGTCCGCTGCACCGACGAGGGGTCGGTGAAGCCCAGCACCGTCTCACCGGGCGCGGTGACGAAGCGCTGGGCGTGGATCGCGGTGGACAGGGCGGGCAGCACGGTCAGGGTGAGGTTGTTGGCCTCCTCGTCCCACTCGAACAGGTATTCACGGCCGCGTCCCGACTTCGCGTACAGCAGCTGCTCGATCCGGGTGCGGGCCGAGGGCTCGCCATCGGTGAAGTACGCGGGGTAGTGGAGGCGCAGCCGGGTGAGCCGTCCGCTCTCGTCGAACGCGAAGGAGTCGAACGCCTCGGACCAGTCGCCGCCGTGGCTGTAGAGCGGGCTGGGGTCCTCGGAGGCGGAGAAGTACGGCACCAGCGCCTCGTAGAGCGTGCGCAGCCGCTCGGTCCCGTCGGCGGGCGTCTCCGACGCGGCGCCGGCGCGCCCCCGCCCGGCCCAGCCCGCCGCGCCGATCAGGCTGATCGCCGCGGCCAGCGGCCCGTACGGCAGCAGGAAGAGGACGAAGCCGCAGGCGGCCACGAGAGTGAACACAGGTCCGCGGCGGTCGCCCGGCAGCTCCATCCACTTGCGCCGCCCGGCGGCGGCGAGCACACGCAATCCGCGCGAGAGCGCGACCAGCGGCTGGAGCACATCGGCGACGCCGTCGGCCGTGCTGCGGGCGAACGCCCGGCCGCGGCCGGGCGGGACGAGCGGGGTGCCCCCGGCGCTGCCGAGACGGAGGCGGGGGAGCGGTCTCCGGCCCACGTCAGATCTTGATCCCACCCAAGAGACTGGCGAGGCTCGCGCCGCCCGCCTTGATGCTCGGAGCGATCGCGGTGGACGCGAGATAGAAGCCGAAGAGCGCACAGATGACCGCGTGCGACCCCTTCAGGCCGTCCTTGCGGAAGAAGATGAAGACGATGATGCCGAGCAGTACGACGCCGGAAATGGACAGGATCATCACGGTCTCCTGGCTGATGGGGGACGGTCAGTCACCATGAGTGGTTCCAGGATCACAGCATGTATCCATCGGGCGAAAGGTGCAATTGGGTGGATTATCGGTGTAATCATCACCATGGAGGCGTGGCGCTACGAGTTCGGCCGCCCGCCGGGGCGGAGTGCCCGCCTGCTCGGGTGCGCCGGTCGCCGTCCTTAGGGTGGATGACCACATACCCAGGTAGCCAAGCCGGAGGCGACAGGCCATGACCGAATCGAACCCCGAGAGCGAGCCCGCCCACGACCCGGAGGTGCTCCAGCTGGCGGCCAAGGTCTTCGACCTGGCCCGGCAGGGTGACACCGATACGCTCGCCGCCTATGTGGACGCGGGCGTCCCGGCCAACCTCACCAACGACAAGGGCGATTCGCTGCTCATGCTCGCGGCCTACTACGGCCATCCCGCCGCGGTGTCGGCCCTGCTCGAGCGCGGCGCCGACCCCAATCGGGTGAACGAACGGGGTCAGACCCCCATCGCGGGGGCCGCGTTCAAGGGCGAGGCGGAGGTGCTGAGGGTGCTGCTGGCCAAGGGCGCCGACCCGCGCGCCGGATCGCCGTCGGCCGTCGAGACGGCGCGGATGTTCGGGCGGGAGGATCTGCTCGCGCTCTTCGAGGCCCCGGGCGCGGAGCAGTGAACGCGGAGCAGTGAGCCGTACGGCGGTCATGAGGCGGCGCCACTCAGCCGCCGTTGACCGTCAATCCACCCTTGACCGTTCAAAAAGTGAAGCGCGGGACTTCATTCAGACCGTGAGTTAAGCGATGAAACCAGTCGGCGTCAAGAGCGGCCGCGTCCGGTAGGTTCGGGCAGGGGGAAGGAGCCCGATGGGTCAGATGAACCGACGGACCGTACGCGACCTGCGGCGCGGCAACCGTTCGACGCTGCTGCGCCAGCTGTACTTCCGGGGCCCGGTGAGCCGTCAGGAACTGGGGGCGCTCACCGGGCTCAGCTCCGGTTCGGTCAGCAATGTCGTCGGTGAACTGCTCGCCGACGAACTGGTGGAGGAGGCCGGGTCCGTCGAGTCCGACGGCGGCCGCCCCCGTACGCTGCTGCGGGTCGCGCCGGGCGGCGGCCATCTCATCGGGGTCGACGTCGGCGAGACCCACGTCCGCGTTGAGCTGTTCGACCTCTCCCTGACGGAACTGGCCCGCTGGGAGCATCCGCTGACGCCCGGAGGGCTGGAGGAGGATCCGGAACCGGTCGTCGGCCACATCCTCACCGGCCTCGACGCGGTCGTCGACAAGAGCGGTGCCTCGCCGGGCGCCGTGATCGGCGTCGGGGTCGGCGTCCCCGGCGTCGTCGAACAGGGGGACGAGATCCTCGTCCACGGCCCGACCGCCGGGCGGGACGCGGTGCCGCTGGAGCGGCTGCTGCGCACCGGCACCGATCTGCCGCTGTTCATCGACAACGGCGCCACCGCGCAGGGGCAGGCCGAGATGTGGTTCGGGGCGGGCCGCGGCGCGGACAACGCGGTGATCGCGCTGATCGGCTCCGGCGTCGGCGCGGCCATCGTGACCGCGGGGGTGCCGTACCGGGGCGCGACCAGCAGCGCGGGGGAGTGGGGCCATACGGTCGTCCAGGTCGGCGGGCGCGCCTGTCGATGCGGTGCGGTCGGCTGTCTGGAGGCGTATGTCGGGGCCCAGGCGGTGCTCGACCGCTACGGGTACGGGGCGCACGGAACGGGTGCGGGCGGCGCGGGTGATGGCCGTGAGGACGGCGCGGACGGTGGCCGTGAGGACGGCGCGGACGGTGGCCGTAAGGGCGGCGCGGACGGTGGCCGTAAGGGCGGTGCGGACGGTGGCCGTAAGGGCGGCGCGGACGGTGGCCGTAAGGGCGGTGCGGACGGTGGTGCCGAGAGCGGTGCGGGCGGCGCGCACGGTGCCGGTGAGGACCAGCAGGCCGCGTTCGCCGCGATCGTGGGGGCCGCCGGGAGTGAGGCGCGGGCGCGCGAGGTGCTGGAGGAGACCGCCGCCTACCTCGGCGCCGGTATCGCCGATCTGATCAACCTCTTCAACCCCGAGCGGATCATCCTCGGCGGCTGGGCCGGACTGCTCCTCGGCGGCCGTGTCCTCCCCGGGATCCGGGCCGCCACCGCCTCCTACGCACTGCGCCGGCCGTACGCGCAGACCGAGATCGGGCTGGCCGAACTGGGGCCCGATGCCGTGGCGTTGGGCGCGGCCACACTTCCGCTGGCGCACTTCCTCGCCACTGGTGGAACGCGCTGAGGGTTCGACTTCTGTCGGTTCAGGGGGAGTTGGGTCGGACCCCGCATCAAATTCTTTGACGCAAGAAGGTCCAGACCTATTGACATGCATCGAACAGGGCTGGACATTGTGTCTCCCCGGAGGTGACCGATGACGGCCAAGGCGCAGGCAGCCCAGCCCTCTCGGACCCCGGCTCCCCACCGCCGGACACATACCTTCCCCCACCGGACCGGCACCCACCGGTCCCATCCCCCACACAGGAAGGCACCACCGTTCCATGAGAAGTACGTTGCGAAACACCGTGATCGGTCTGCTCTCCGCGACCGCACTCGCCGCCACCCCCTGGCTCACCGCTCCGGCCACCGCCACCACGGAGACCCCCAAGACCAAGGCCGCCGCGGCCGAATTCACCGACAACTTCGACGGTGCGGCGGGCAGCGCGGTCGACGGCTCCAAGTGGGGTCTGGAGACCGGCGACAACGTCAACAACCACGAGCGGCAGTACTACACCGACGGCAACAAGAACGCGGCGCTGGACGGCAACGGCAACCTCGTCATCACCGCCCGCAAGGAGAACCCGGGCAACTACAACTGCTGGTACGGCCAGTGTGAGTACACCTCCGCCCGCCTCAACACCTCCCAGAAGTTCACCACGGCCTCCGGCCATGTCGAGGCCCGGATGAAGCTGCCGCAGGGCCAGGGCATGTGGCCCGCCTTCTGGATGCTCGGCAACGACATCGGCAGCGCGGGCTGGCCCAACTGCGGTGAGATAGACATCATGGAGAACGTGGGCTTCGAGCCCAGCACCGTCCACGGCACCATCCACGGCCCCGGCTACTCCGGCTCGGGCGGCATCGGCGCCGGCTACACCCTGCCCAACGGCGGCAAGTTCTCCGACGGCTTCCACACCTTCGCCATCGACTGGTCGCCGAACAAGATCACCTGGTCCGTCGACGGCAACGTCTACCAGACCCGCACGCCCTCGGACCTCAACGGCAACCGCTGGGTCTTCGATCACCCCTTCTACATCATCCTCAACCTGGCCGTCGGCGGTTACTGGCCCGGCGACCCGGACGGCAGCACCTCCTTCCCGCAGCAGCTCGTCGTCGACTACGTCAAGGTGACGGGCGGCAGCTGACACCTGCTGCCGATGTGGAAGCCCGCTGAGCGGTGTTCTCGCCGGTGTCATCAGCAGGGGCGGACCGCCTCCGAGACCGCCGCGACGAGGGCTTCCACATCGGCACCCCACGGCACACGGCATCCACAGCGCCGTGATCCAGCGGACGCCGCCGACGTCCATGAACCTAGGCCCACCCTTCAGCGGCGACCCGACGGGTTCGTCCAGCCGCGGCAGCCCGTCGTCGAGGCCCGCCCTGTAGTGCGCAGGCACCAGGGCATGTGCGTGGCTGGTCCGGGTGCACCAGGGGAAGACGGCGGCCGGGGACGATGCCCCGTCGGGGCGACAAAGGGGAGTGTTGGGGGCGCGTCAATCCGCGTATCGCGCGGACGACAAGCAGGTTCACGCACCTGCTCGCGCCCAGCGATCAACTCGCAACCAACGATGAAAAGGACGCCATGTCCCAAGCTGTGGTTTCCCCGTCCCCGTCCCCGCCCCCATCCCGGTCCCCGGTCCGCATCGGGAGGCTGTCGATCGGTGCCCTCGGCATCCTGGCGCTCGCCCTCGGCACCCTTCAGACAGTGGTGGATCCCGCGCTCCCGCTGCTGCAACGTGAGCTGGGGGTCAGCTCCGGCGAAGGGGCACTGGTCTCCAACGCGGTGCTCATCACCGGCGCCGCCGTCGCACCCGTCGCGGGCAAACTCGGCGACCGCTACGGCGGAAAGCGGGTGCTGGTCCGGCTGATGGCCGTGGTCTCGGCCGGTGGTCTGCTGGCCGGCCTGGCGCCGAACCTGCCGGTGCTGTTGCTCGGTCA
Source organism: Streptomyces sp. Inha503 (assembly GCF_047215865.1). NCBI lineage: Bacteria > Bacillati > Actinomycetota > Actinomycetes > Kitasatosporales > Streptomycetaceae > Streptomyces > Streptomyces sp. Inha503. The sequence continues at coordinate 9,756,287 of NZ_CP178360.1, forward strand.
GGTATTGCAGGGCGCCATGGTGGGTGCGCTGCCCCTTTCCTTCATCCTGGTGCGCAAGCACCTCCCGGCGGGGGAGTCACAGCTGGGGATGGGTGTGGTCATGGCGCTGTTCACGGGCGGCGGCATGGTGGGAACGCTGACTGCCGGGCCGATCGCCGAAGGACTTTCCTGGCATTGGATGTTCGCGCTGCCGACGATCGCGATCATCGCGATGACGTTGGTCGTGGCTCGGCTGATGCCGCATGATCCGCCGATCGCATCGGAGTACAGGTTCGACTGGCCGGGCGTGGTCCTGCTGAGCGGCACACTGCTCGCGTTCATGCTCGGGCTCGTGCGGGTGACGGGCGACGACGGTCTGCCGCCACTCGCGGTCGGGGCCCTCGCGGTGGTCGTGGCCGCCCTCGCGACCGGATGGGTCGTCGTCGAGCGCCGGGCGGCCTCGCCGATGGTCGACCTAAGCATGCTGGCAAGGCCCGCGATGTGGCATGCGTGCATGCTCACCATCGTCATAACCACCAGTTTCGGCATGGTGAGCTTTCTGCTCCCACAGCTGTTCGGGGTACCGGGCGACGGGTACGGCTTCGGAGCCAGCACCACCGACATCGGACTGTTCCTGCTCCCCGGCGCCATCGCCGGGGCGGTGAGCGATTCGGTCGGCGGGATCACGGCGCGGCGTTTCGGCCTGCGTGCCGTGGTCGGCGTGGGCGCCGTCGTCACGGCGGCCACGATGATCGGCCTGATGTCGCTGCACACCGCGGAATGGCAGCTCGTCCTCGCGAAGGCGCTGGCCGCGATGGCCGCGGGCGTCGGTACCACGGCGTTGCTCACCAGGGCTGCCGGCGCCGTCGAGACCAAGGACACCGGCATCGCCACCAGTGTGCTCGTGGTGACACGCGTGATCGGCATCGCCCTGGGTGTCCAGATCGCCGCCGCGATCCTCGACGCGGGGGCCGACTCGACGACGGGCCTGCCCGCCGAATCGGCCTTCGTCACGGGGTTCGCCGTCGCCGGCCTCGTTGCCGCGCTGTCACTGCTCGTCGTCCGTATCACGAAGAAGGAAGCTCAGGCATGACACCCACCGGCACAGTCCTGATCTCCGGGGCCAGTATCTCCGGCCCCGCGCTGGCGTACTGGCTGCACCGGTCCGGATTCGCCGTCACAGTGGTGGAGAAGGCAGGCGCGCTGCGCGACGGTGGCTACCCGATCGACATCCGCGGTACCGCGACGGAGGTGGTCCGGCGGATGGGGATACTGCCGCGGCTGCGGGACGCGCACATCGACTCGCGTCGCTGCACCTTCCTCAACGCCGACGGCAGTGAAGTGGCCTCGGTCGACGCGCACGCCGTGGCCGGCAGTGTCGAGGGACGGGATCTCGAGGTGCGCCGCGGCGATCTGGCCGCGATCCTCTACGGAGAAGTCCGCGACGACGTGGAATTCCTGTTCAACGACTCCATCGACACCCTCGACCAGTCCGGACAAGGCGTCGACGTCACCTTCCACAGTGGGCGACGGCGCACGTTCGACCTGGTGGTCGGCGCCGACGGTATGCACTCACACACCCGGGAGTCCCTGTTCGGCCCCGAGGAACGGTTCCACCGCTACCTCGGCTACTGCTTCGCCATATTCACCATGCCGAACACCTTCGGGCTCTCCCATGAGGTCATGATGTGGAACACCCCGGGGAAAGCCGCGGCTCTCTACGCCGTCGGGGACCACGACGAGCTGCACGCCTTCCTGACCTTTCACCAACCGGAGCCGCCGTTCGACGCCCTCCGGAACCCCGACGCCCAGCGGGACCTGGTCGCCACGGTCTTCGCGGACGCGGGATGGGAGGTCCCCGGCATGGTGGGCGCCATGCGCGACGCGGATGACCTGTTCTTCGACACCGCCGGTCAGATCCGCATGCCCCACTGGTCCAGCGGGCGTGTCGGGCTCGTCGGCGACGCCGCGTACGCACCCTCGTTCCTCACCGGACAAGGCTCGAGCCTCGCGCTGGTCGGTGCCTACATGCTCGCGGGCGCCCTGGCCACGAACCGGGACCACACCGCGGCCTTCGCCGCCTACGAACGCGACGTCCGCGAGTTCGTCGCCATGAATCAGGCGCTGGTCGACAACGGCGCGGCCACGCTCTTCCCCACCACGGCGCGGGCCCTGGAGCAACGCAACACCATGCTGCGCGGGCTCGTCACCATGCCCTCCGCGACACCACGACCGGCCCACTCAGCCCTTACGCTGCCCGAATTCGCCCCGATGCGGTGACCTGACACACGGTCGAGGCGCGGCGGTGCGGGCGAGACGTCATGACGGGCGGTCCGTGCCGCCGTCGGGGGCGGCGTGGGCCAAACCGGTCTGGTAGGCGATGACGACGAGTTGCGCCCGGTCGCGGGCCTCCAGCTTCGTCATGGCGCGCTGAACGTGGGCGCGGACGGTGAAGGGGCTGAGGAACATCTGCTCGGCGATCTCCTGGTTGGACAGCCCGGTCGCGACCAGGGCCACCATCTCCCGTTCCCGCGGGGTGAGCACGGCAAGCCGTTCGGGGCGGTGCTGCGGGGTGTGGTCCGGTGTGGCCAGGAAACGGGCCACCAAGGAGCGGGTGGCGGCGGGGGACAGCAGAGTGTCGCCGGCGGCGATCGTACGCACGGCGTCCAGCAGGTCCTCGGCCCCGATGCCCTTGCCGATGAAGCCGCCGGCCCCCGCCCGCAGCGCCTGGGCGACGTACTCGTCGGTCTCGTACGTGGTGAGGATCAGGATGCGGCTGGCCCGCAGTTCCGGGTCCGCGCAGATCTCCGACGTGGCGGTGAGACCGTCCACCTCGGGCATGCGGATGTCCATGATCACCACGTCCGGGCGCAGCTCCCGGGTGAGTCTCACCGCCTCCCTGCCGTCGGCGGCCTCGCCGACCACGGTGATGTCGTCGGCGCTGTCGAGGAGCATCCGGAAGGCACCGCGCAGCAGGGCCTGATCGTCGGCGAGCAGCACCCGGAGCGTCATGGCGCACCCCCGGCCTCTCCATCGCTGATGGCCGCTGCCCCGTCAGCCCTCCGCGCCGTGTCCTTGGCGGGCGGGAGGGGCAGTTGGGCGGAGACGAGGAAGCCGCCCTCCGGGCGTCTGCCCGCGGAGAGGTGTCCCCCGACCGCGGTGGCACGTTCACGCATCCCGATCAGGCCGTAACCGGACGGACGGTCCGGGGCCGTGGAAGCGTTCGGGCCCGTGGCCGCGCCACGCCCCGCGGACGCGCCACGTCCCCCGGACGCACCCCGTCCCGTGGCCGCGGTCGGCGCTGTACGGGCGCCAACTCCGTCGTCGGCGACGGTGATGGTCACGCGATCGCGGCTCCAGGCGAGGCGCACCCGGGCGCTACCGGTACCGGCGTGCTTGGTCACGTTGGTCAGGGCCTCCTGGACGATGCGGTAGGCGGTGAGGTCCACTCCCGGCGGCAGCGGCCTGGCCGTGCCCTCCTGGTGCACCGACACCTCCAGACCCGCGCGGCGGAAGGACTCGAGGAGCGTGGGGAGCCGGGTGAGGCCGGGCGCCGGTTCGGCGGGCCCGGCCGCGTCCCCGGACTGACGCAGCAGACCGACCGTGGCCCGCAGTTCGTCGAGCGCGTGGCCGGTGGTCTCGATGAGCTCGTTCAGGCTCTTGCGGGTCTGCTCCGGGCGGGCGTCGAAGAGGTGGGCGGCGACCGAGGCCTGCGCGTTGGCCAGGGTGATCTGATGGGCCACGAGGTCGTGCAGTTCCCGGGCGATGCGCACCCGTTCCTCGGCCACCCTCCGGCGCGCCTCGCTCTCCCGGCTCTTCTCGGCCCGCTGGGCCCGTTCCTCCACGGCCGCCAGATAGGCCCGCCGGTTCTGCACCGAGTTCCCGAGTACGGCGGCCACCAGCGGGAACGCCGCCACCGCTCCCACTCTGCTCGCGTCCTTCCACGACAGGGCCCCGAACAAGGGGGTGGACGCGACCAGCAGCGCCGCCGAGGTGAGCGACACCGCGCTCGCCGCGTGCCGTTCGGTGCGCACGGTGAGCGAGTAGGCGGTGATCACGGCGGGGGCCACGATGAGCGGGCTCAGCAGGAGGCCCAGGGGCGGCACCAGCATGCCGCTCGCGGTCGTGACCGCCATGGCGGCCAGGGGCGCCCGGTGCCGCACCGGCAGCACGGCACAGGACACCACGGCGATGAAGTAGGCGGCGGCGGGTGGGGGCGACAGCGTGCTGCCGTCCTCCCGCACCACGCCGCCGAGGAGGCAGAGCACGAACGCCGTCGCCGTGATCGCTCCCTCCCGCCACCACGTGCCGCGTGGTCGCGGGCCACCGCCACCCGTGTTCGTCATGGCCGGCTCAGTGCCGGTGCCGGCCGGCGGGGAGCCGCGGCACCGCCGCGTCCGCCACGGTCGCGTCCGCCACCGCCGCGTCAATCACGGTCGCGTCCGCCACCGCCGCGGAGGCCGGGACACGCCTGCTCAGTTTCTCACCCTCGATATCCACGTTCGGCAGCACACGGTTCAGGATAGGGGGCAGCCACCAGGCCCGGTGGCCGAGCAGTGCCAGGACCGCGGGTGCGATCGCCATCCGGACCACGAAGGCGTCGAAGGCGACGGCGGCGGCCAGGCCGACGCCCATCGTCTGGATGGTCGGGCTGCTCATTCCGATGAATCCGGCGAACACGCTGACCATGATGATCGCCGCCGCGGCCACCACACGTCCGCTGTGCCGGAAACCGCCCACGATCGCCTCGCCGGGGGACGCGCCATGGACGTAGGCCTCCCGCATCCGGGTGAGGAGGAAGACCTCGTAGTCCATGGCGAGGCCGAACACGATCCCGATGATGAGAATCGGCATCAGTGACATGACCGGTCCGGTCTGCTCGATGCCGACCAGGTCCGCCGCCCAGCCCCACTGGAAGACGGCGACGAGGACGCCGAAGGCGGCACCCACCGACAGCAGGAAGCCGAGCGCGGCCTTGACCGGGACCAGGACCGAGCGGAAGACCACCATCAGCAGGAGCACCGCCAGGCCGATGACCACGGTCAGATACGGGATGAGGGCGTCGGACATGGCCTCGGAGATGTCGATGTTCATCGCGGTGGTGCCGGTCACCAGGATGACGGCGCCCGTGTCGGCCTCGACGCCGGAGACTGCCCCCCGGATCGCGTGCACCAAGTCCTTGGTCTCGCCGCTGTTCGGCGCGGTCCGCGGGACGGCGGTGAGGACGGCCGTGTCCTTGGTCCGGCTGAGCACCGGATCACCGACCGACTCGACCCCGTCCAGTCCCCGTACGGTCTTGACGACCTGGTTCGCGGTGGCCCGGGTGTCCCCGGACCCCGATGTGTCCACGACCACGGTCAACGGGCCGTTGAAGCCGGGGCCGAAGCCTTCCGACAGCAGGTCATAGGCACGGCGCTGGGTGGTCTCCACCGACTTGGACTCGTCTCCGGGCAGCCCGAGTTCGAGGCTCAGCGCCGGGAGGGCGACGGCGCCGAGACCGAGCCCGGCGATCAGCAGCACGGCCACCGGTCGGCGCAGCACGAACCGCGCCCAGCGGGTGCCCATGCCCTTCGCCGGAGTTGCCGCGATGGGCTGCCGGTCGGCCGCGGGATTGCCGTGGCTGGGCGCGAAGTTCCCCGGGCCCCTTCGGGGCGCCCCCGCGGCCCTGCGGGCGGCGCGGGACAGCACCCGGCGGCCGAAGAAGCCGAACAGCGCGGGAACCAGGGTCAGTGCGACGAGTACGGCAAGGGCCACGGCGCCCGCGCCGCCCATGCCCATCTTGGTGAGTTCGGGGATTCCGACGACCCCCAGCCCGACCAGGGCGATGAAGACGGTCGCACCTGCGAAGACGACGGCCGATCCGGCCGTGCCCACCGCCCGTCCGGCGGCCTCCTCCGGCTCGCTGCCCTGGGCGCGCTCGTCGCGGAAGCGGGAGGTGATGAAGAGTGCGTAGTCGATGCCGACCGCCAGCCCCAGCATCAGGGCCAGGATGGCGACGGTGGACGTCAGACCCAGCGGAACGGCGAGCGCGGATACCAGGCCGAAGGCGATGGCCACACCCACCAGGGCGGTCAGCAGCGACAATCCGGCTGCGACCAGCGACCCGAGGGCGAGGACCAGCACCACCGCCGCCACCGCCACGCCGATGATCTCCGTCGTACCGCCCGGTTCCTCCTCCGAGTCCAGGGCCGAGCCGCCGATCTCCACGGTCAGCCCCGCGCCCCGGGCCTGGTTCGCGGCGTCCTCCAGGGCACTCTTCGTCGGCTCGGTCAGGTCGACGGCGTCCGCGCCGTAGGTGATCGTGGAGTAGGCGATGGTGCCGTCCTCGCTGACGGCGCCGGTCTCATAGGGGTCGGTGGCCGACGCGACCTGATCGCCCCCGTCGCCCCCGTCCAGCGAGCCCAGCGCGTCCTCGACGGCCGCCTTGTTCTCCCTGGCCGTCACCCGCTGCCCGTCCGGGGCCCGGAACACCAAACGGGCCTCGGCACCCTGGGAGTTGCTCTGGGGGAAGCGCTCGTCCAGCAGGTCGAACGCCTTCTGCGACTCGGTGCCGGGCATGGAGATGTCCTCCTCCTTCCCCTCCGGCGCCATGGCCGCGGCCGCGACGGCAAGCACCAGGGCCCCCAGCCACAGACCGCCCACGAGCCGGCGCCGCCGGAAGGCCCACCGTCCGATCCGGTAAAGAAATGTCGCCACCTGTTGATCACTCCAGACACCGCTAGGCAAGGGGAACGCGCGGGATTTCACGCGCCTCCAACACTTCCCTCCGGCGCCCCGACGGGGCATCGTCCCCCGCCGCCGTCTTCCCCTGGTGCACCCGGACCAGCCACGCATATGCCCTGGTGCCTGCGCACTACAGCCGGGCCGGGGCCGGGTCGGCTGGATCGGCTCGCCGGCCCGTACGGGGGCGCGGTGGCCGCGTAGCCTCGGTTCATGGACACCTCTTGCGCCGGTGCGGCCGCGCGGACCTGTGACCGGATCGAGGCCGGGGACGGGGAGATCCAGGCCTTCGTGCCCGAGCCCGGACGGTGGGAGCGGCTGGGGCGTGAGGCGCGGGTGGCCGATGAGCGGTGGGGGGAGGCGGACGGGCGGCCGCCGCTGTACGGGGTCATGGTGGGGGTGAAGGACATCGTGCGTGTCGAGGGGCTGCCCACGCGTGCCGGGTCGGACGTTCCCGCCGAGGTGCTGGCCGGGCCGGAGGCGTCGCTCGTCGGACGGCTGCGGGAGGCGGGGGCGCTGGTGGTGGGCAAGACCGTCACCGCCGAGTTCGCCGTGACCGCCCCCGGGCCCACCCGCAATCCGCACCATCTCGACCACACCCCGGGCGGCTCCAGCAGTGGTTCGGCGGCGGCCGTGGCGGCGGGGATGGTGCCGCTGGCGGTCGGGACCCAGACGATCGGTTCGATGATCCGCCCGGCGGCCTACTGCGGGGTCGTCGGCTTCAAACCGACCCACGGGCGCGTCCCCTCCGACGGTGTGATCCCCAACGCCCCGACCTTCGACACCGTGGGCCTCTTCGCCCCCGACGTGGCGACCCTCGCCCCGGCGGCGGCCGTGCTGTGCGACGGATGGCGGCCGTCCGGCGAGGGCGGGGAGACCTCCCGTGAGGGCGGGGAGGCGTCCGGCGAGGGCTGGGCGGCGGCTGGTCGGCGGCCGGTGCTCGGCGTTCCGCTCGGGCCGTACCTCGATCGCGCCGACGCCGAGGCCAGGAGCTCCTTCGAGGAGCGGGCGGGGCGGTTGGAGGCCGCCGGGTTCACGGTCCGCCACGTGCCCTTTCCGGACGACTTCGAACGGGTGGTGGCGGAGCAGCGGGTGATCAACCGTTATGAGCTGGCGCGGAGCCACGCCGTATGGTTTCCGCGCCACGGCGGGCGGTACCGCGAGCAGACCGTCGAGGCGATCCGGGAGGGGCAGCGGATGAGCCACGACGCGTACGCCGCGGCCCTGCGCGCCCGTGCCGAGTTCCGCGAGCGGCTGGTGGCCGCCATGGACCGGGACGGCATCGATCTGTGGATCACTCCGGCGGCCACGGGCCCCGCGCCGTACGGACTGAAGAGCACCGGCGACTCCGTGATGAGCCTCCCCTGGAGCTACGCGGGAACCCCCGCCCTGGCGCTGCCCGCGGGCCGGGCGGCCAATTCCCTTCCGCTGGGCGTGCAGTGCGTGGCCCGGCCGGGAGCGGACGAGCGGCTGCTGGAGTGGGCCCCCGATGTGGAGTCGGTCCTCGTTGGGACGTCCGCACCCGTATGATGGGTATCCACTCCCGTGTACGGAGTTAGGGACGAGATGAGTGCCACATGGTGGCTTATGCAAGGTGAGGCCGCAGTCGGCGAGTTACGCCAGTACGGGGTCGACCAGCCGGTTTTTCTGTGTCACTTCACGCCGGGCCCGGCATGGGAAACGGTCCGGGCGCAGTTCGAGGCGTGGTCCGCGCTGCGCGGGCAGGATCCCGACGGAAGCCGTACCGCCCAGGTCATCCGGTCCATCATGGACCTCGGGCTGCGGCTGGTCCCCACGGACGACAGCCCGTCGATGGCGCTGTTCACCGAATGCATCCTGCGCATCGACGGCCACACCGCCCGGTTGCGCTACTGATGCTCCGCCGGGCGCGTCGGCCGGTAGCGTGCCCCCATGGACATCGGTGATGTGGTCGAGGACTTCGAACTGCCGGATGAGAGCGGCACCGTCCGTTCGCTCAGCGGGCTGCTGGCGGACGGCCCGGTGGTGCTGTTCTTCTATCCGGCGGCCTTCACCCCCGGCTGTACCAAACAGGCCTGCCACTTCCGGGACATCGCGGCGGAGTTCAGGGAGCTCGGCGCCCAGCCGGTCGGGGTCAGCGCCGATTCGGTCGAGAAGCAGGCGGAGTTCGCCCATGCGTACTCCTTCGGCTATCCGCTGCTGTCGGATCCGGAGGGGACCGTGCGGGAGCGGTTCGGGGTGAAGCGCGGGATCGCGGCGGTGCCGACCAAACGGGTCACCTTCGTGATCGATACCGATCGCAAGGTGCTGGAGATCGTCAAGAGCGAGTTCCGGATGGGCGTGCACGCGGACCGGGCGCTCGATGCCCTGCGGGGCAGGAACGGGTAAGCCGCGTAGGACCGTCCGCGTCCGGCGGAAAACACTTGCGGGGGCCGCCTCTTGGGCGGCCCCCGCTGACGTTTGCGCCCTCTAGCAAGCGCTTGCCGACACGGCGTATGGTCAGGCGGCCGACCGTAGCTTCCCCCGCCATCGGCGAACTTCCATCGCCGAACCCCTATCGCCGAATTGAGCCGAGCCGAGGAGCCTCCATGAGACGCGCCGGTACCGCACTGCTGGCCGCCACCGCCTGCCTCGCCGCCTTGCCGGTGGCCCCGGCCTGGGCCGGGGCCACCGGGCCCGACGAAAGCCCAGCCACGGCCACGGCCACGGCCGCAGTCGTCCCGCAGTGCACCGGCACCGCGCCCATCGTCTGCCATGCCGATGTCCCGCCGGGGACGTACGACGTGACGGCGGTCCTCGGTGGCGCCCTGGCGGGCAGTACCGGTGTCACGGCCGAGTCGCGGCGGACGATGCTCGCCACCACGCCGACCGCCGCCGGGCAGCGGCTCATCCGCTCCTTCACCGTGAACGTACGGGAGCCGGAGGGCGAGCCCACCGGGCCCAGCGGAAGCCCCGGGCTCGACCTCGCCTTCGGCGGTGACGCGCCGCGCCTCGCCGGTCTGAAGGTCAGCGAGGTCACCCAAGTCACCAAGGCCGGCGAGGTCACCGAAGCCGCCCCCGGCCGCCGCCACCAGCTCTTCCTCGCCGGGGACTCCACCGTGTGCGACCAGCTCACCGCCCCGTACACCGGGTGGGGCCAGCAGCTGCCGCAGTTCTTCCGGCGCGGGCTGTCGGTCGCCAACTACGCGGACTCCGGCGAGAGTTCGGGCTCGTTCCTCGCCGACCCCCGGCTCTTCGCCACCATGCGCCCGCTGATCCGCCCGGGAGACACCGTCCTCGTCCAGTTCGCCCACAACGACAAGCAGACGACCGCCGCCGACTACCGCGCCAACCTCGGCGCGCTGCTCGACGGCGTACGGGCGCGCGGCGGCAAGCCGGTACTGGTCACCCCCATCGTGCGCCGCTGGTTCAACGACGACGGCACTCTCGACAACGCCACCGCCCTGCACATCAACGGCCTCGGGGTGAACCTCCCCGCCGAGATGCGCGCGCTGGCCGCCGAGCGGGGCGTACCGCTCATCGATCTGACCGCGCTCACCAAGCGGCTCGTGGAGGGACTCGGCCCCGAGGGGTCCAAGCGGCTGTACCTCTACGACGAGGCCCGCGACAACACCCACACCTCCGCCCACGGCGCCACCGCGTTCGCGCGGCTGGTGCTCGGCGAGCTGCGTGCCCAGCGCCTCGTCCCCGCGGGGGTGCTCCGATGACCGGCCTCGCACCCCACCTCGCGCCGCACCTCATGCCAAGCCTCGCACCGCACCTCGCGCTGCCCCCGGAGGACCGCGACCTCAGCCCCCGTACCGGCTGGACCCGCGCCCACTGGGAGGCCGCCGCCGACGGACTGCTCGCCGCCGTCGCCCCGTACGCGACCCCCGGCGGCGCCCTCTACCCGCTCCCCGGCGACCGGCCGAGCTGGTCGGGCCCCCGCTCCGACGGGCTGGAAGGCTTCGCCCGGACGTTTCTGCTGGCCGCCTTCCGCGTCGCGGGCGCACGCGGCGCCGATCCCGGCGGACTGCTGGAGCGGTACGCGGACGGGCTTGCCACCGGCACCGCACGCCTCGGCACCGCACGCCTCGGCACCACACACCCCGGCACCACACACCCCGGCGGCGACGGACCCGAGGACTGGCCCCGGATCACCGACCGCGGCCAGCCGCTGGTCGAGTCCGCCTCCATCGCGCTCGGGCTCCGGCTCACCCGCCCCTGGCTGTGGGACCGGCTCGACGACGGCGTCCGGGAGCGGGTGGGAGCCTGGCTGGTGGACGCGCTCACCGCCGAACCCGTGGCCAGCAACTGGGAGCTGTTCCCCGTCGCCGTCGGCGGCTTCCTCGCCGAGGCGGGCATCGAACCGGAGGCCGCCCGCGCCGCCGTGGCGCGCGGGCTGGAGCGCATCGAGCCCTGGTACACCGGCGACGGCTGGTACAGCGACGGCGCGGGCCGCGCCTTCGACTACTACAACGGCTGGGCCCTGCACCTGTATCCGGCGCTCGAGGCATGGCTGTCCCAGGACGGCGAGCGGCTCATCCGCTACGGGCGGCGGCTGGCCACCCATCTCGCCGACTACGCCCACCTCTTCGGCGCCGACGGCGCCCCGCTGTACCAGGGCCGCTCCCTGACGTACCGCTTCGCCGCCGCCGCGCCCCTGTGGCTCGGCGCCCTCACCGGCCACACCCCGCTCGCCCCCGGAACCACCCGCCGCCTCGCCTCCGGCGCCCTGCGCCACTTCCTCGACCGGGGCGCGACGACGGACCGGGGGCTGCTCTCTCTCGGCTGGTACGGCCCCTGCGACGGCGTCGTCCAGCCCTACTCCGGCCCCGCCTCGCCGTACTGGGCCGCCAAGGGCTTCCTGGGGCTGCTGCTCCCGGCCGACCACGAGGTCTGGACGGCGCGCGAGGAGCCGGGGCCCGCCGAGCGCGCGGACGCCACCCGCGCCGTCCCCGGCCCCAACTGGCTGCTCCAGTCCACCGCGAGCGACGGTCTGGTGCGGCTCCACAACCACGGCAGCGAACATCTCCCGCCGCCCGGCGACCCCGACCAGGACGACCCCCACTACGCCCGCCTCGCCTACTCCACGGCCACCGGCCCCTTCCCGTACGGCGTCGCCCCCGACAACCACTTCGGCCTGGTCCACGGCGGCCGGATCTCCCTGCGCACCGCGCTGGAGCCGCTGGGCGCGGGCGACGGCTGGGCGGCCTCGCGCCATCGGGCGCGGCTGGTGGGGGAGGGGCCGGAGGAGGGCGAGGAGGCGTGCGTCACCTCGCTGGTGCTGGTGCGCGGCGCCGTGGAGGTCCGGATCCACCTGGTGACCGGCGCCGCGCCGGGCCGGGCCGTCCGCCAGACCGGCTGGGCGGTCGCGGATCCCCCGGCGGCGGAGGAGGGGCCGCGGTCCGAACTGCTGCCGCTCCACGGCCTGATGAGGGACGGCGCCCTGCCCGCCGCCCCCACGGCCTTCGCCCGGCGCGCCGTCTCACCCGCGCTGGCCGGGGAGACGACGGGCCGCTCCGGGGGCGACCTCTTCCTCTGCCTCGCCCGCCTCACGGCCGACCCCGCCGCGCCCCCGCTGGCCGGCCTGGTCCGCACCGCCGCGGGCCCGGCGGACGACGGGACCCATCTGGTGACGGTCAGCTGGTGGGACGGCGAGGTGCGGCGGGCGCGAGTGGGCCGCCGCGCGGTCACCGTCGGTGGTCTGGCCGAGAACGCCGGTTGACGATAAACGTCAAGCTATGAGGCGGGGGCGGGCGGCAACGTCCCGCCCAGACGCCCGGACAGGGCCTTGGTGGAGGCGAGGAGGAGCTCCCCGATCTCGGCGACGCGGCCCCGGGTGACGCGGGAGGCGGGACCGGAGACGCTGATCGCCGTGGCGACCGCCCCGCTGTGGTCGAAGACCGGCGCGGCGACGCAGCGGATCTCCTCCTCGTTCTCCACGTCGTCGATCGCGTACCCCCGCTCCCGGACGGCCGTCAGTTCGGCGTGCAGTCGCTCGGCGGTGGTGATGGTGGCCGGGGTGCGGGGTGGCATGCCCCGCGCTATCACCTGTTCCACCACGGCGGCGGAGGAGTGGGCGAGGAACGCCTTGCCGACGGCGGTGCAATACGCGGGCTGGCGGCTGCCGATGCGTGAATGCATGCGCACCGGCTGGGGGCTTTCGACCTTGTCGATATAAACGATCTCCGGTGGATCGAAGACCACCAAGTGGACCGTCTCCCCTATGCTTTCGACGAGTTCGTGCAGATGCGGGGCAGCGGCTTCACGGAAGTCCAGCCGCTCCAAATAGACTTGGCCGAGGAAGGCATTCTGAGGGCCCAGTCGATAGCGCCCGTTCTCGGCGTCCTGATCCACCAGGCGCACTTCCCGCAGCGGTGCCAGCAGCCGCAGTACGGTGCTCTTGCTCAGGCCCAGGCCCTTCGCCAGGTCGGTGAGGGTCGGCCCACGCGGATGCCCGCCGTCCTCGGCCAGGAACATCACGATGGACAGGGCGCGGCGCAGCGACGACGAGGTGTTGCGCCCAGGTCCGGACCCGGCGGGCCGGTCGTCCTGGTCGCCGTGAGCGGTGTCCGGCCGAGAAGTCATGCCGGGACGGTAGCCGACCTCGATGATTTTGCATAGCAGCATCGGATGCCAGAATTCGAAATCAACCATTGACGGCCTTGACCGGCTCGGTTAGCTTGTGCGCACCCATTACGGAATTCGATTCTGCATTGCAGAATCCCCGGAGCCCGACGGTCATCGCCGATCGCGGCCTCGATGATCTGCCCCGCTCTTTTCACCCCCGATTGGAGTCCCGCCGTGGGACGACGACGCCTTCATGCCCGCAAAATGGCCGCGATCTCCGTGAGCGCTCTCGCCGCCACCTCTCTGCTCGCCGCCTGCTCCTCCAGCCAGAGCTCGGCCACCCGGGCGCAGAACTCCACCCTCCAGAAGGTGACCCGCGGCGGCACGCTGCGGGTGGCCAGCTGTCTGACGTTCCCGCCCTTCGGCTCGACGGACAAGGCCAACAAGCCCCAGGGCTTCGACGTCGATGTCGCCAAGGCCATGGCCAAGGCGCTGGGCGTCAAGGCGAAGATCGTCGACACCACCTCCGCCAACCGCATCCCCAATCTGCGCACGCACAAGGTGGACGCCGTGATCTGCAACTTCACCACCACGGCCGAGCGTGCGAAGCAGGTCGCCTTCAGTGATCCGTACATCGTCGCCGGCGAGGTGCTGATGGTGAAGAAGTCCAGCGACATATCCGGCATAAAGGATCTTTCGGGTAAGAAGGTGGCGGTCACCAAGGGCTCCACCAACGGCGCTGCGGTGAAGGAGGGCAACCCGAAGGCGCAGATCCAGGAGTACGACACTTCGGCGGCGGCAGTGCTCGCGGTCAAGCAGGGCCAGGCCGACGCCATGGTCGAGGACTCCAACTTCCTCAACTCCCAGGCCAAGGCCGACCCCGCCCTCAAGGTCACCAAGGAATCGGTCGTACCGCTGGAGTACAACGCGATCGGGGTGAGCCAGGGCGACCCCGACTGGTCGCAGTGGATCAACACCTGGCTGCGGGAGTTCAACACCTCCGGCCAGAGCGCGGCCCTCTACAAGAAGTGGTTCGGCGTCAAGCCCGTCTACCCGCTCAACCCGTCCTACTGAGCCCTGCCGGGCGGCGGCACCCCGGCCGCCGCCCCCGTGGAGGAACCCCATGTTCGCCGACTGGACCTACGCCCTCCAGGACTGGCCCACCTACCTCGGAGCGGCCTGGCTCTCCCTGAAGCTGTCCCTCGCCGCCTTCGTCCTCGCTTGTTCCCTCGGGCTGCTGGGCGCCCTGGCCCGTCGGTCCCGCCACGCCCTCGTCCGTGCCCCGGCCGCTGTGTACGTCGAGGTCATCCGCAACACCCCGGTGCTGCTCCAGATGTTCGTCGCCTACTTCGCCCTGCCCTCGGCCGGGCTGCGGCTCAGCCCCGTACAGGCGGGCATCGCGGCGCTCGGCGTCAACGTCGGCGCGTACCTCACCGAGATTTTCCGGGCCGGCATCCAGGCCGTCCCGCGCGGCCAGAGCGAGGCCTCCCGCGTGCTGGCCCTCAGCCCCTTCCGGACCTTCCTGCACGTCGTGCTCCCGCAGGCGCTGCGCAACGTCTATCCGGCCGTGATCAACCAACTCGTCCAGATCATCCTGGGCTCGTCGCTGCTGTCGGCAATCTCCGTCCCCGAACTCACCGGCACCGCCATGGTGATCAACGCCCGCAACCTGCTCACCATCCAGGTGTTCGGCATCGCCGCCGTGCTCTACCTGGTGCTCACCAACCTGGTCGTGCTGGTGGCCGAGCTGATCGGCCGCGCGGCCTTCAAGCCGCCGCTGCGCCCGATCCGCGCCCGTCAGTCGGTCCTGGCAGGCCTGCGGACCGCGGTCCGCCGCCTCGTCCTGATGCGCAAGGAGGCGTGATGGACTGGTCCGTCCTGTGGTCCAACCGGGATCTGTACGGCTCCGGGCTGTGGTCCACCGTCGAGCTCTCCGTCGCGGCCATCGCCGCCTGTACTCTGCTCGGCCTGGTCATCGCGGCGATCCGCACCAGCCGCATCCCGGTCCTGGCCCAGCTCGCCCGCTGCTACCTGGAGGTCTTCCGGGGCACCCCGCTGCTGGTGCAGATGCTCTTCATCTACTTCGGCGCCGCCTACCTGGGCATCGGGAACATCTCCGTCTTCGGCGCCGCCCTTCTCGCGCTCACCCTCTTCCAGGGCGCCTACGTCGCGGAGATCTTCCGCTCCGGCATTGAGGCCGTCCCGCGCGGCCAGTGGGAGGCGGCGCGGGTCCTGGGCCTGACCCGCGTCCAGACCTTCGGGTCGGTCATCCTGCCCCAGACCCGGGCCATCGTGCTGCCCCCGCTGGTGGGGCAGTACCTCTCGCTCGTCAAGGACACCTCGATCGCCGTCGTCATCGGCTACGCCGAACTCCTCCGCGAGGGCCAGGCCATCGTGGACCGGGACGGCCACCCGGGCATGGCGTACCTGGCCATCGCCGTCCTGTACTTCGTCATCTGTTCCCCGCTGTCGGTCGTCGTCCGGCGCATGGAGAGAAAGGCCGTGACCGCCTGATGATCACCAAGTCCCCCATGGAGCGGACCCCCGCCACCACCGCCCAAGTCGCCCTGTCAGGCGTGCACAAGCGCTTCGGCGATCTGGAGGTCCTCAAGGGCGTCGACATCGACGTCGGTGCGGGCGAGGTCGTGGTGCTCATCGGAGCCAGCGGCTCCGGCAAGAGCACTCTGCTGCGCATCATGTGCGACCTGGAACGCGCCGACCGCGGAGAGGTCTGGGTCAACGGTGTGCCTCTGCACGACCGCAAGCGCGCACCCGAGATCTTCGGCCACGTCGGCATGGTCTTCCAGCAGTTCAACCTGTTCCCGCACCGCACGGCGCTGGGCAATGTGACCCTCGCGCTGCGCAAGGTGCGGAAGACCGGCCGCAAGGAGGCCGACGAGCGCGGCCGGGAGGCGCTGGCCCGGGTCGGGCTGGCCGACAAGGCGGACGCCTACCCGGCCCAGCTGTCCGGTGGCCAGCAACAGCGGGTGGCGATCGCCCGCGCGCTGGCCATGGACCCCGCCATCATGTTCTTCGACGAACCCACCTCGGCCCTCGACCCGGAGTTGGTGGGCGAGGTCACCGGGGTTATGCGGTCCCTGGCCGACGAGGGCATGACCATGGTGGTCGTCACTCACGAGATGCGGTTCGCCCGCGACACCGCCGACCGCGTGGTCTTCATGGACGGCGGTGTCGTACTCGAACAGGGCACGCCCCAGCGGGTCTTCGGCAGCCCAGCCGAGGCCCGCACCCAGCAGTTCCTGCACCGCGTCCTGGACACCTGACGCCTGACACCTACCCCGGGCCCGCCTGATGCCGGGCCCGCCGGGCCGTGGTTGAGTGGCGTGGGTGCCACCGACGCTCGCACACCACGGCTCCACCGGTCATTCCAGCCGTGTGAACGTGAAGGAGAACTCGGCGGGGGCCGCGTCCAGTCGGTGCTCGTCCAGCACGCCCGGGCCGCAGGACTGGCTGCCGATGCCCTGCTGGCCGTGGTCCAGGTTCACCCACACCGTCTCGTTCGACGGTTCGAGATCCGGTGTGTGCTCGGCCGCGTCCAACTGCTCGGTGGTCCAGCGGCGCGCGGTGAACCAGAAGGCCGGCTCGCCCTCGATCCGCACCCCCGAGCCGTCGGGCGCGGTCAGCCGCACCCAGCGGACGTCGATCCGGGCGCCGTTCTCCTGCGGGCGGACGTACGGCGTCTGGAGCTCGTCCACCGACAGCGCCCACCGCCCCACGCGCGCGGCGGCGCGGGTGTCCGGATACGCCTCGCCGGGGCCGCCGCCGAACCACTCGGCGTCGCCCAGCGCGGCCGGGAGCCCGAACCGCAGGCCCAGCCGCGGCAGCGGGAAGGTCCACTCGCCCAGCGGGGTGACGGAGACCGCCAGGCTCAGCCGTCCGTCCCCGTCGGCGGTCCAGCGGTAGACCGTCTCCAGGCCGATGTCCACGGCGGCGGGCGCGACGCGGGTACGGACGGTCAGCGCACCGTCCGGCGTCGTCTCCACCGCGTCGGTCCGGTGCCGCATCCGGTGCAGTCCGAACCGGCGCCAGATCTGGCCCCAGCGCTCCTCCGGCTGCCAGGACGCGCCGTTGTCGTTGTCGGTGGGCGCGCGCCAGATGTCCAGCCGGGGCGGTTCGGTGACCGGGAGCCCGCCCAGGGAGGTCAGGGCTCCGGTGGCCGCGTCGAAGACGCCGGGGCCGAGCACGATCCGGCCGCCGTCGCGTCGCGGCGCCGCCCCGGAGGCGAGGGCGCGCGCCCGGCCGGTGCCGGGCGCGGCGGCGGGGAGCTGGGCCCAGGCCACCGGATGGCCCGCCTCGGCCCACGCCGTCGCGGCCGCCAGCCGGGCCTCGACCGTCCACCACGTCTCCGCCCCGGCCTCGGCGTCGGGCGGTGCCGGGAGCTTCACGACGGCGGACTCGCCCGGCGCCAGCGGCTCCACCGCCAGCTCGCCCGAGCCGATCGCCTCGCCCTCGGCCTCATAGGTCCAGGAGAAGACGAGATGGGACAGGTCGGCGAAGTCATGGCCGTTGGTGATCCGGACGGTGCCGTCCGGCCCGTCGCCCTCGATCCGCACCGGCTCGATGACCTTCTTGTACTCGATCAGGCCGGGGGAGGGGGTGCGGTCGGGGAAGACCAGCCCGTCGCATACGAAGTTCCCGTCGTGCATCTCCTCGCCGAAGTCGCCGCCGTACACGTGGTAGAAGCGGCCGTCGGGGGCACGCCGGGTGAAGCCGTGATCGATCCACTCCCAGACGAAACCGCCCTGGCAGCGCTCATGCTCCTGGAACAGCCGCTGGTACTCGCTCAGCCCGCCGGGGCCGTTGCCCATGGCGTGCGCGTACTCGCACTCGATGAACGGCAGCCCCCGGCGCTTCGCGTCCAGCTCCGGATCGCCCCACGGCGGCTCGGCGCGCCGCCCGATCTGGTCGACCTCCTCGTGCGGCGCGTACATCCGCGAGTAGACGTCCGTGTCGGCGCAGGACAGATCGCCCTCGTAGTGGATCACCCGGGACGGGTCGCGCTCCCGGATCCAGTCGGCCATGGCCGAGAGCCCGCGCCCGGTGCCGCACTCGTTGCCCAGCGACCACATCACCACGGACGGGTGGTTCTTGTCCCGCTCGACCATCCGCTCGGCGCGGTCGAGCAGCGCCGGGGTCCAGCGGTCGTCGTCCACCGGGTTGTTCCGCCAGTCCAGGTCGACGAAGCCATGGGTCTCCAGATCGCATTCGTCGATGACCCACAGCCCCAGCTCGTCGCAGAGCCCGAGGAAGGCCGGATGCGGCGGATAGTGGCTGGTGCGCACGGCGTTGATGTTGTGCCGCTTCATCAGCACCAGATCGCGGCGCATGGTCGCGAGATCCACCGCCCGCCCGTTCTCCGGGTGGAACTCATGCCGGTTGACGCCGCGGAAGAGCACCCGCCGGCCGTTGACCTTGAGCAGCCCGTCCTCGACCACCACGGTACGGAAGCCCACCCGCAGCGAGACGCTCTCGCCCACGGTGGTCAGCCGCGCCTCGTACAGCCGGGGCGTCTCCGCGGTCCACGGCTCGACGGGGACGGTGGCGCTCTCCCCGGTGGCCAGGTCGAGACCCAGCTCGGGCACGGTGACCCGGCCGCCGGGGTCGGAGTCGATCCGAAGTGTGCCCTCGCCGGTGGTGTGGTCGTACGAGGCGTGCACGAAGTAGTCGTCGAGCGCGCCCTCGGGGCGGTGCTCCAGCGTCACCTCACGGAAGATCCCGGGCAGCCACCACTGGTCCTGGTCCTCGAGATAGGTTCCGGACGACCACTGGTGGACCCGTACGGCCAGTACGTTGCCCGACGGCTGGAGCAGGCCCCCGACCGCGAACTCGTGCGGCAGCCGGCTGCCCTTGAAGGTGCCCAGCTCCTCCCCGTTGAGCCAGACCCGGGCGCATGACTCGACGCCCTCGAAGCGCAGGACCGCGTCCCCGCCGGCCGGCCAGTCGCCGGGCAGGTCGAAGACGCGCAGATGGTCGCCGGTCGGGTTCTCGTCAGGCACCCGCGGCGGATCCACCGGGAAGGGGTAGCGCACATTGGTGTAGATCGGTGCCCCGTGGCCGTGCAGCACCCAGTGGCCGGGCACCGGGAGCTCGTCCCAGCCGCGGGCGTCGAAGCCGGGGCGGGCGAAGGAGTCGTCCTCGGCGGTGGCGGTCGGCGACAGCCGGAACGACCACGTCCCGTTCAGGCTCAGCCGCGCGGCGTCGGAGGACGGGGTCCAGGGGCGGGGCGGCAGCGCTCCCGCGCCGGGGGAGACGTCCTCGTAGTAGGGCAGTGGCGTGTGCTGCGTGGAGCTCATCGACTCTCCTCGGTCAGCCCTTGATACCGGTCTGTGCCACACCCTGCACCAGCCAGCGCTGGAGGAACACGAAGACCAGGACAAGTGGCAGGATCGATACGGCCGTTGCCATGAAGATCAGGTGGATGTTGATGGTCTGTGCGGTCATATAGGAGGACAGCGCGACCTGCACGGTCCATGAACTCTGATCCTGGCCGATGACCAGGGGCCATAGGAAGGCGTTCCAGCCGCTGATGAAGGTGATGACCGAGATCGCGGCGAAGAAGTTGAGCGAGTTCGGCACCACGATGCGCCAGTACGCGCCCCAGTAGCCGAGCCCGTCCACCCGGGCCGCCTCCTCCAGCTCCTTGGGGAAGCCCAGGAAGTACTGGCGGAAGAGGAACGCGGTGAACCCGCTGAACAGCCCCGGGATGATCAGACCGCGCAGCGAGGAGACCCAGCCGAGCGAGGACACCAGCACATAGCTCGGCACGAAGGTCACGGCCGCCGGGACCATCAGGGTGAACAGCACCGCGTACAGCACCTTGTTCGCGTGCCGGTACGGGATGCGGGCCAGGCCGTATCCGGCCAGGGAGCAGACCAGCAGGGTGCCCAGGGTGTGCAGCACGGCCACCACCGTGGAGTTCCACAGGGCCTTCGCGAACGGCACCGAGGGGTCGTCGAACAGCTCCTTGACGTTCGCCCACTGGAGGTCGGCGGGGAAGAACCGCCAGCTCTCACCGGTGATGTCCGCGTCGGTGGACAGGGCGTTGCGGACGATCAGATAGAAGGGCACCAGGAACAGCACCGTCGCCACGCCGAGGGCGAGGTACAGCCCGGTGTTGCCCATGACCGAGCGCGCGGAGCGCTTGCGGGCCCCCGTGGGTCCGGGCGTCGTGGCGGTCACTTCTCATCACCCCTTCCGAAGCCGAGGAACCGGCCCTGGGCCAGCGTCACCAGGGCGATCAGCAGGGCGAGGATCAGGGCGCCCGCGCTGGCGTGGCCGTAGTCCTGGTTGGCGCCGAGGGCCTGGAGATAGAGGTCGACCAGGGGCGGCCGGCCCCAGGTGGCCCGGCCCTCGTCGAGGATGTTGTAGAACTCGTCGAACGCCTGGTACGCCGCGATGAGCAGCAGCAGGACGACCGCGACCGAGGTGGCGCGCAGCTGCGGCAGGGTGATGTGGCGGAACGTCTGCCAGCCGGGTTTCGCGCCGTCCACGGCAGCCGCCTCGTACAGCTCACGTGGGATGTTCTGGAGCGCCGCCAGGAAGAGGATCATGTAGAAGCCGCATTGCAGCCACAGCCGGGCGGAGCAGATCACCAGCCAGTACCAGGGTGGATGCGGGGAGGCCAGCCAGGCGACGGAGTCGATGCCGAACCAGCCCAGCACGGTGTTCATCATCCCGTAGCGCAACCCGTTGAACAGCGACATCTTCCACACCAGCGAGGCCACGACGAAGCTGCACGCGGTGGGGAGGAAGAAGACCGACCGGAAGAACGCCTTCATGAAGCGGATGCGGTGGACCAGCAGCGCGAGGGTGAGGGAGAGGGCGTAGGTGATCGGCACGATGATCGCGGCGAAGATCGTGAAGTTGACCAGGCTGTCCACGAAATCGCCGTCGCCGAGCATATCGGCGTAATTGCCGAGGCCGACGAACTCGGTGGGGGTGACGGTGCCCTGGGCGTTGTGCAGGCTCAGCCAGAGGCTCCAGCCGATCGGCACATAGACGAAGACGATCAGCCCGATCAGGAACGGGCCGGTGAACAGCCAGAAGTTGAGGGTGCGGCCGCGGGAGCCGCCGAGTCCCCGCGGCCGTCGTCGGGCGGGGGCCGCTCCTCGGGGCGCTCGGCCCTTGGCGGCGCTGTGGGTGGGTGTGGTGGTCGCCATGACGGTTCCGGTCGCCGGCCTATCCGAGCTGCTTCAGCGCGCGCTCGATCTTCTTGTCGGCGCTGTCGAGTTCGGCTTCGGGATTCTTGTTGTCGCGCACCGAATTGACCACCGCGTCGAGCAGGATGTTGAACATCCCCTCGGTCCAGTACGGGTCGTCGAAGACCCCGTGGGTGTTGAACAGCTCGACCGCCTCGGCCGCCACCCCGCTCTTGAGCTTGTCCGCCCCGGCGGCGATGCTCTTGCGCGCGGGGATGTGGAAGCCGTAGTCGAGCGCCCACTCCTGCTGGTACTTCTTCTGGTCGATCCACAGCCATTTGACGAATTCCTTGGCCGCCTCGACGTCCTTGGCCTTGGCGGACACATAGGTGGACCAGCCGCCGTTGTAGACCACCTGGCGCCCCTTGGCGCCGGACTTGGGGAAGGGGAAGATCCCGAAGTCGTCGCCGAACGCCTTCTGGATCGCCGGTATCGCCCAGATGCCGCACCATTGGATGGCGCACAGGCCCTGGAGGAAGCTGGCCGGGTCCCAGACCTCGGTCGGGGCACCCAGCAGCAGTGACTTGCTCTTGTAGAGCTCCCGCGCCTTGGCGAGGGTCTCCACGAGGTTGTCGGTGTGGTAGGCGATCCTGTGGTCCGCGTCCAGATAGTGCGGGCCGGTGGACCACACCAGCGGCTTGCTGATGGTCTTGAGGTTCTGGCCGATGTAGAGCCCCTTGACCTTGCCGCTGGTGAGCTTGTGCGCGGCGTCGATCAGCTCGTCGAAGGTGGCCGGGGGCTTGACCCCGGCCTTCTCGAAAAGGGACTTGCGGTAGAAGAAGAACTGCGGATCGTCGATCATGCGGATGCCGTAGATCTTCCCGTCCACGGAATTCGCCGTGATGTCCTCCGGCAGGAAGTCGTCCTTGACATCGGCGATGATGTCATCGAGCGGAACGATCTGCCGGGAGCGCACCAGCTGGAGATCGGGGTGGTATTCGAAGACATCCGGGGCCCCCGATCCCAGCAGAGTGGTCGCCAGTTTCGACTCGTATTCGCCCGGCACCCATTCGATGGTGACCTTGGCCTTGCCGTAGGCGTCGGCGAACTTCTTCGCGGCCTGCTGGGTGCCCTGCTCTCCGTAGGCGTGGTACATCTGCTTGATCGACTTACCGCCGCCGCCCGAGCGGCTGGTGTTCGAACCGCAGGCGGCGAGTCCGCCGAGGGCCGCCACTCCGCCCATCGCGCGCAGCACGCCGCGGCGGTCCCAGTCCCTGCCTCTGCTCATGTTCGACATATGACGTCCTCGTCTCCGTCGCCGCCAGGTTCCGTCACATTCCTTGGTGCAGCGGGACGTTAGCCATAGACGAAGACTTCGGCAAGGGGTTGGACGAAGTGGGTGCGGTAAGGCTGGTGACGTTCCGTCAGGAGGCTGCCAGGTGGTTCGAGGCGTCGAACGAAAGGGGCGCGGAGCCCGCCGTGGGAACGCTCCCACGGCGTTCCTCAGACTGTGCCGCGGTTCCTCGGCGTGGTGCGGCGGTTCTTCAGGCCCACCGACGCGAGCGAGCCCTCCAGGGCGAAGGTCGCCGCGCCGAGGCTCACGGGGTTGGACGGGATCGGGCACAGCACGATCTCGGTGTTCGCCAGCGGACGGCGCAGCGCGCGCACCGCCACCGCCTCCCGCACCTCGGTGAGCAGCGGCTCACCTAGGGCCGCCGCCACCCAGCTGCTGAGCACGATCACTTCCGGGTTGAGCAGATTGATGAGATCGGCGAGGGCGGCGCCGAGGTAGCGCGCGGTGGCCCGCACGGCCTTCATGGCCACCGGATCGCCCTCCGCGAGGCCCCGGCCGAGCGCCTCGATGGTGGCCGTCTGGTCGTCCGGGTGCAGCAGCGGGCTGTCCGGGCTCAGTTCGCGCAGATTCCGCATGATGCCGGGGGCGCCGACATAGGTCTCCACACAGCCCTGGTTGCCGCAGTGGCACTGTCGTCCGTCCAGGATGAGGGTGGTGTGCCCCCACTCCCCGGCGCTGTTGCTGACCCCGCGGTGCAGGGTGCCGCCGAGCGCCAGCCCGGCCCCCACGCCCGTACCCAGGTTGACCACCACGGCGTCGTTCCGCCCGCGCGCCGCCCCGAACCACTGCTCGGCCACCGTGCAGGCGCGCAGTGGATTGTCGAGGTGGAGGGGGTGGGGGATGTGCTCGGCCAGCAGCCGCAGCAGCGGGACGTCATGCCAGTCCCAGTTGGGGGCGAAGACCGAGACCCCGCCCTCGCGGTCCACCTGGCCCGGCATGCTGACGCCGACGCCCAGCACCCGGTCCGCGGCCACGTCCGCCCGCTCGACCACCGAGGAGACGGCGGCGGCGATATGCGCCACCACCTTGGCCGGGTCGTTCTCCTCCGGGCGCAGCTCCTCGTCGGCGCGGGCCAGGACGGTCAGCGCCAGGTCGAACAGCTCGACATGGATATACGTCTCCGCCACATCCACGCCGATCAGCGCGCCCCCCGAGGAGTTGACCGCGACCAGTCCGCGCGGCCGGCCGCCGTCGGAGTCCTCGTAGCCGACCTCGACCAGCATCCCGAGGTCCAGCAGCTCCCCGACGAGATTCGCCACGGTGGCCAGGCTCAGCCCGGTGGCGGCGGCCACCTCCTGCCGGGAGACGGGGGATTGGGCCACGATATGACGCAGCACCCCGTAGCGGTTGGCGGTGCGTATATCGCGGGACGTGCGCTTCACGCCGGAATCCCCTCTGCGCGGGCGGGTACTGCTGTGTCGCGGGTGCCGCGCCAGGCTAGAGCGTGGGCCAGACCATAGACAACCCCTTCGACCAACCCCTGTACGAAGCGTCGGGGCAGCTGGGGGAGGGCTGAGCGGAAGGCTCAGCCCGCCTTGAGCACCACCCGGAAGGCTCAGTCGGCCTTGAGTACCGCCCGAAAGGCTCAGCCGGCTTTGAGCACCGCGCGGACGACGGGCCCGGCGGCATCCCCGCCGTGCCCACCGCCGGTGACCACGGCGGCGGCCGCCATATCGTTCCGGTAGGCGGTGAACCAGGCGTTGGTCTCGGGCTGGCCGTCGATCTCGGCCGAACCCGTCTTGGCGCCGATGTCGCCGGTGAGCCCGGACATCGCCCGGGCGGCGGTGCCGCTGGTCGCGGTCAGCCGCATCATGGCCTTCAGCTGCGAGACGGTGGCCGGGCCGAGGCTGCGATCGCTGGTGGCGATCTCCCGGTGGTCGACGGAGCGCGGCACGAGAACGGGCTGCTTGAAGGTGCCCGTCTGGGCCGTGGCCGCGACCGAGGCGATCGTGAGCGGGTTCATCTGGACCGTGCCCTGGCCGATCATGGCCGCGGCCTTGTCGTCGCCGCTTCCGCTCGGCACCTCGCCGTCGAAGGTGGTGACCCCCACCCGCCAGTTCAGCCCGAGCCCGAACACCGTCCGCGCCTCCTGGGCCAGCGCGCCATCGGGCACGGCCCCGGCGAGCGAGACGAACGCGGTGTTGCAGGACGCCGCGAAGTCCTGCGCGAAGGTGGCGGCCGGGTTCTCGCTGTCCTCCACGTTGTGGAACGTCATGCCCTGTGCGTACGCCGCCGTCTTCGGGCACGGCACCGGGCGGCTCGGGCTGACCTTGCCCGCCTCCAGCAGGGTGGCCGCGGTGACTATCTTGAACGTGGAGCCCGGCGCCGTCTGCCCTTGCAGCGCGGCGTTGAACTCGGCCCGGTCGGAGTTGGCCACCGCCAGGATCTCCCCGGTGCTGGGCTTGAGCGCCACCACGGAGGCACCCTCGCGGGCGGCCACCGCCTTCTCGGCCCTCCTCTGCGCCCCGGCGTCGAGAGTCGTGCGCAGCGTGCCCGGGGTGCCCTTCGTCACCACATGCAGCGTGGCCCCTGCGGTCCCGTCGGGCTTGACCGCCGAGACCTCCACCCGGGCCGTGCCACCCGCGTCGGCCCCGTATCTCGCGCGCAGCGCGATCAGCACCGGGTCGAGCGAGGGATAGCGGCCCTGCCGCAGCTCCTCGCCGTCCCGGTCCAGCACCCGGACCGGCGGATTGTCCGCCAGATCCGTCCGTACGGACTCATTGGCGCCCAGTTTGGGGTGGAGGACGGAGGGCCTCCAGTCGACCAGCGGCTTCTTGGTCGTCCGGCCGCGCACCACGGTCAGCCGTGAGGTGTAGGTCCAGCTGGATCGGGCCTTGCCGAAGACCACGTCCGCCTTGATGGTGAACGGGACCGTGGTGCCCCGCGCCGCGCCCGGGGTGGCCGTCACCCTCTTCACATGCCCGTCGTCGCGATAGCCGCTGAGGGCGCCGATGGCCGATTCGGCGTCGTTGGTGAGCCCGGCGGCGAGCATGTCATTGCCGTCCGCCCAGGCGTCCAGGAATTCGCGCGCGGTCCGCCGGGCCTCGTCCCCGGTCACCGGACCGTCATGGGCCGCGGTGGTGTCGCCGCCGGTCACGCCCGTGTAGAGGTTGTATCCGCCGTAGCCGGCGACCCCCAGGAGCCCCACCGACAGTGCTCCTAAGACGACCTTCCCCACCGACCGCATGGCGTCCCCCCGATTTTCATCTGTGGTCGGCCGCTTTCACCTTCGTGGGTGGCGCGGGCCGTTGTGCGCATCGCCCCCGTGCCGCTCAGGCGGCCTTTTCCACCTCGCCGCGCAACGCCCGTGTGTAGACCTTCAGCAACCGGCTGTACTCGGCCCGCTCCGAAGGCCGCAGTGCCCGGCCGGCGCGGGCCCGGAGGAAGACGCGTATCGCCTCGTTGGCCTGGTCGGTGGCGGGAGTGGTCAGTAAGGCAGGTTGGTGAGTAGGAGTCGGACGCATGACCACAAGAGTAGAGGCCCCTACCGACAATGGCATCGGCGTAAACCGCCCAACAGCGGTGTTACCGGCGGTATGTGAGGAAGACCGCATCCCCCGCGCAGGTGTTCCCCTCTATGTCCCCATGGCATATGCCCCGGTGCGGCGGGGATATGCCTCCTGGGCTCCCCTGGCGCCCCATCAGCTCTGACCAGCGGATTCCGGCCCGGTGAGGATCACTTCGAGGGTGCGGGGGCCGTGGACGCCTTCCACGCGGTCGAGTTCGATGTCGCTGGTCGCCGACGGTCCCGAGATCCACGTCAACGGGCGGGCCGGGTCGAGGCGTTCAAGCGCCTCGGGGACGGAGCCCACGACCTGGTCGCCGACCCGGATCACGCAGATGTGGTGGTCGGGCACCAGGGTGATACGGCGGCGTCCCTGGTCGGGGGCGGCGTCCAGGACCACGGTCCCCGTCTCGGCGATGGCCACCGCGCAGCCCGTCACCACGCTGGAGACCGCGTCCAGGTCGTGCGGGGTCAGCTCCGCCGTGTCCGAAACCCGGCGCACCGAGTCGGGCACGGCCGACAGCCACGAGTCGGGGAGGCCCGGGGGTACGGCCACGCTGGTCGCGCCGCGGTCGGCGAGGAGGCGGGCGATCAGGGCCGGGAGGGCCGACGGGGCCTCGGCGCGGTGGACGAGCGCGCGGTAGTCGGCCAGGTTCTCCGCGAGGAGGTCCGCGGTCTGTGCGGCGGTGCGGTCGCCGTGGACCCGGTGGTAGGTGCGGTCGACCGGCACCTCGCCGGGTGTCTCGGCACGCGGCACATCGGCCAGGGCACGCCGGATGCGGGCCATGACCAGGGCGCGCGAGTCCGGGCCCTGGGCGCCGGGGCCTTGGATGCCGGGGCTTTGGGCGGCGGGGCCCTGGGCGGCGGGTTGGTGCGCGCCGGGGCGGCGCCCGCCGGGGTTCCGGGAGCCGGGGTCTGGCGAGGTCATGTGGTCTTCTTCCTTCCCTCCGTGCCACTCCCGGTGCCGCTCCCGCCCCGGGTGCGTTGCCACCAGTCGCGGAACGACTCCTCCGGCACCTTCGGCAGCTCCCGCGTATCGCTCCACGCCCGCCCCGGACCGGGCAGCCGGCGCGGATGGAAGCGGCGGGTGCGGGAGGCCAGCCGCTGGCCGGTGCGCAGCAGCCGGGGGTGGTCCAGGGCCCAGCGGGCGGCGCGCATCGCGGCGCGCTCGGCGGCGTGGCCCTTGGCGGGCTTGATGACCGTACGGGTGCCACGGACGGAGGCGGGGCCGCCCTCGACCACCCGCTCGCGCAGGTGGACCAGGATCTCCGGGATGTCGATGGCGACCGGGCACACCTCGTAGCACGCCCCGCACAGGGACGAGGCGTACGGGAGCGAGGCGTCCAGCTCGCTCTGGGTGCCGCGTAGTTGGGGGGTGAGGATCGCGCCGATCGGGCCCGGGTACGCCGACCCGTACGCATGGCCGCCCGCCCGCTCGTACACCGGGCACACATTGAGACACGCCGAGCAGCGGATGCAGCGCAGCGCCTGCCGCCCCACGGTGTCGGCGAGGGTGTCGGTGCGGCCGTTGTCGAGCAGCACGAGGTGGAAGGCGCGCGGGCCGTCGGCGTCGGTGGTGCCGGTCCAGGTGGAGGTGTACGGGTTCATCCGCTCGGCGGTCGAGGAGCGCGGCAGGAGCTGGAGGAAGACCTCCAGGTCCTGGAAGGTGGGGACCACCTTCTCGATGCCGACGACGGAGATCAGCGTCTCGGGCAGGGTCAGACACATCCGGCCGTTGCCCTCGGACTCCACGACCACGAGCGTGCCGGTCTCCGCGACCATGAAGTTGGCGCCGGAGATCCCCACCTTGGCGTTCAGGAACTTCTCGCGGAGGTGGAGCCGTGCGGCCTCGGCGAGGTCGGCGGGCGCGTCGGTCAGCCCCTCCGGGGCCGGGCGCCCCCACTGGGCCATCTTCTCCGTGAAGATGTCGCGGATCTCGCCCCGGTTGCGGTGGATCGCCGGGACCAGGATGTGCGACGGGAGGTCGTCCCCGAGCTGCACGATCAGCTCCGCGAGATCGGTCTCGTACGCCGTGATCCCGGCCGTGGCGAGGGCCCCGTTCAGGCCGATCTCCTGGGTGGCCATCGACTTGACCTTGACGACCTCGCGCTCGCCCGTGGCCCGCACCAGCTCGGTGACGATCCGGTTCGCCTCGTCCGCGTCCGCCGCCCAGTGGACCTGGCCGCCGGCCGCCGTGACCGCGCTCTCCAACTGCTCCAGATACCGGTCGAGATGGCGCAGCGTACGGTCCTTGATGGCCGCGCCCGCGGCGCGCAGCCGCGACCAGTCGTCCAGTTCGGCCACGGCCGTGGCGCGCTTGGCGCGGATGGTGTGGGTGGCGTGGCGGAGGTTGGCACGCAGCTGGGTGTTCCGGGTCGAGGCGTCGGCCGCCCGCGGGAAGGCGGGCATCCCCAGATAGGTGGCCCGGTGGGTTCCGCTCACCAGACGTCTCCTTCCGTGCTGGCCAGGATCTCGGCGAGGTGGACGGGGCGGACCGTGGAGCCCTGGCGGGCCAGTGTGCCGCCGATGTGCAGCTGACAGGAGTTGTCGAGGGTGCACACCGCCTCGGCGCCGGTCGCCGTGATGTTGCGCGCCTTGTCCGCCCCCATGGCCGCCGATACGGCCGCGTTCTTGACGGCGAACGTACCGCCGAAGCCGCAGCACTCCTCGGCGCCCGGCAGCTCCACCAGGTTCAGCCCCTGCACGGCGGCGAGGAGCGAGCGCGGGCGGTCGCCGAGCTTCAGCATCCGCAGCCCGTGGCAGGTGGGGTGGTAGGTCACGGTGTGCGGGTAGTACGCGCCGACATCCGTGACCTTCAGCACGTCCGTGAGGAATTCGGTGAGCTCGTAGGTCTTGGGGACCGCCTCGGCCGCCACGTCCGCGAGCTCCTGGCCACGCCCCTCGGCGGCGGCCTTCGCGCCCATCCGGGGATAGTTGTCCCGTACCATCGCCGCGCATGACCCCGAGGGGGTCACCACGTAGTCGTAGTCGCGGAACGCCGTGGCGTAGCGGCGCATCAGGGGTTCGGTCTCATGGCGGTAGCCGGTGTTGAACTGCGGCTGCCCGCAACAGCTCTGCGCCTCCGGGAAGCCGACTTCCACGCCGAGCCGCTCGAGGAGCGTGACCACGGCTTGGCCGGTGCGCGGATAGAGGGTGTCGTTGACGCAGGTGATGAAGAGCGCTACGCGCACGGTTCCTCCTCGTCGCCCTGGCCGGTGGCGGCCCTAGCCTGGCCGGTGGCGGCCCTTGTGACCGGTGCGTCTCCGAGCCGGGCGGCTGCCCGGTCCCACGCCGAATGATCACCTGTGGGCTCATACTGCCTCAGTGGCTGGGTGCTGTGAAGCAGGGCGCGCAACTCGGGCAGACCACCGGTGATCGCCCCGGCCGTCCTGGCCTGGACCAGTACGTTTCCCAGGGCCGCCGCCTCGGCCGGGCCCGCGATCACCGGGAGGCCGCAGGCATCGGCGGTGAGCTGGCACAACAGCGTGTTGTGCACACCGCCGCCGACGATGTGTACGGCGCTGACCGTACGGCCGGACAGCCGGGCGGCGTCCTCGATCGCGCGGCGGTGGGCCAGGGCGAGGGAGTCCAGGACGCAGCGGGTGGTCTCGGCCGGGGTGCGGGGGACGGGCTGGCCGGTGCGGCGGCAGGCGTCGGCGATGCGGTCGGGCATGTGGTGGGGGGCGATGAAGGCGGGGTCGCCGGCGTCCACGACCGAGCGGAGGGGGGTGGCTCGGGCCGCCGCCCGGAGCAGGGCGGTGAGGTCTGTGCTGCCTGTGGGCGTGCCTTCGGTGTTCCAGCTGCGGACGCACTCCTGGAGCATCCACAGGCCCATGATGTTGCGCAGATAGCGGACCGTGCCGTCCACGCCCAGCTCATTGGTGAAGTTGGCCGCGCGGCTCTCCTCCGTGAGCACCGGCGCGTCCAGCTCGAGCCCGGCGAGGGACCAGGTGCCGGTGGCGATGTACGCGAAGTCGGTCGTGATGGCCGGGACGCCCACTACGGCGGACGCGGTGTCGTGCGAGCCGACGGCGGTGACGGGGAGGGGGTGCGTTATGCCCGTCTCGGTGAGAACGTCCTGGCGCAGGGTCCCGGCCGGGTCGCCGGGGCGCCGCAGGGGAGGGAAGAGCGAGAGGTCGATGCCCAGGGCCGCTGCCACCGGGGCGGCCCAGTCGCGGGTGCGGGGGTCGATCAGCTGGGTGGTGGAGGCGTTGGTCAGCTCGGTGCCCAGCTCGCCGGTCAGCCAGTACGAGATGAGGTCGGGGATGAGGAGGAGGCGGTGGGCGGCGGTGAGGGTGGGCGTGCCGTGCGCCGCGATGAGCTGGTAGATGGTGTTGAAGGGGAGGTGCTGGATGCCGGTGGCGGCGTAGAGGGCTTGGGGCGGGAGCGCGGCCGCGACCTTTTCGGCGGCGCCGGTGGTGCGGGTGTCGCGGTAGTGGACGGGGTTGGCCAGCAGGGTGCCGTCGGCGGCGAGCAGGCCGTAGTCCACGGCCCAGGTGTCGATGCCGATGCTGGTCAGGTTGCTGGTGCCGGTGTGTGCGGCAGCCGCCTTGAGGCCGTTCAGGACGCCCTGGTGGAGCGACAGGACGTCCCAGTGCAGAGTGCCCAGGACGCGGGTTGGCTGGTTGGGGAAGCGGTGCGCCTCGTGGAGGGTCAGCCGTTCCGGGGCGACCTCCCCGACGATGACGCGACCGCTGGAGGCGCCGAGGTCTACGGCGGCGAAGCGGTGTTCTGTGGTGGGCACGTGGACCTCGTCGTGGTGGGTGGTGGGTGGTGGGGTGCGTGGTGGTTGCCGTGGTTCGGACGGGGCGGGGGCCGGGGCCTTGCGACCCCGTCCCCCGCACGCGCGTATCAGCGCAGGAACGCCGCCGCGACTCCCGCGTCGACCGGCACGTGGAGACCCGTGGTGTGGGTCAGGTCGCCGCCGACGAGGGCGAAGACCGCGTTCGCCACATGGGACGGGAGCACTTCGCGCTTGAGCAGGGTGCGTTGGGCGTAGAACTCGCCCAGCTTCTCCTCGGGGACGCCGTACACGGCCGCGCGCTGTGCGCCCCAGCCGCCCGCGAAGATGCCGGAGCCCTGGACGACGCCGTCGGGGTTCACGCCGTTGACGCGGATGCCGTGCTCGCCCAATTCGGCTGCCAGGAGGCGGACTTGGTGGGCCTGGTCGGCCTTGGTCGCGGAGTAGGCGATGTTGTTCGGGCCCGCGAATACGGCGTTCTTGGACGTGATGTACACGATGTCACCGCCCATGTTCTGGGCGATGAAGGTCCTTGCCGCTTCGCGCGAGGCGAGGAAGCTGCCTCGCGCCATGATGTTGTGCTGGAGGTCCCAGTCGGCGGTGGTGGTGTCGAGGAGCGGCTTGGAGACGCTGATTCCGGCGTTGTTGACGAGGATGTCCACGCCGCCGAAGTCCAGCGCCGCCTGCTCGAACGCCGCCTTGATCTGCTCTTCCGAGGTGACGTCGGCGGTGACTGCCGTGGCCTTGTCCGGGCCACCGAGCTCCTGGGCCACGGCCTGCGCCGATTCCGCGTTGACGTCCGCGACCACGACGCACGCACCCTCGGCCACGAGGCGGTGGGCGATCGCCTTGCCGATGCCGGACCCCGCGCCGGTCACCAGGGCGATGCGGGTCGCGAGGGGCTTCGGCTTGGGCATGCGCTGGAGCTTGGCCTCTTCGAGCGCCCAGTACTCGATGCGGAACTTCTCCGACTCCTCGATGGGGGAGTAGGTCGAAACCGCTTCGGCGCCGCGCATGACGTTGATCGCGTTGATGTAGAACTCGCCTGCCACGCGGGCGGTTTGCTTGTCCTTGCCGTAGCTGAACATCCCGACTCCGGGGATCAGCACGATGGCGGGATCCGCGCCGCGCATGGGCGGGGAGTCGGGCGTGGCGTGGCGGTCGTAGTAGGCCGCGTAGTCGGTGCGGTACGCGGCGTGGAGTTCCTTGAGCCGTTCGATCGCCGTGCCGAGGGGCGCGTCCGGGGGCAGGTCCAGGACCAGCGGGCGGACCTTCGTACGGAGGAAGTGGTCCGGGCAGGAGGTGCCGAGGGCCGCCAGGCGCGGGTGTTCGGCGCGGGAGAGGAAGTCCAGGACCGTGTCGTCGTCCGTGAAGTGGCCGACCTGGGGGCGGTCCGTGGCGGCCAGCCCTCGGATCACGGGAGCCAGGGCCGCCGCACGGGCGCGACGTTCGGGCTCGGGGAGGACGGGGTGGATGACGGGGCCGAACGGGTCCGCCTTGCCGCGTGCGGTCAGGAAGTCCTCGGCGGTGCGGATGACGCGGAGCGAGTTCGCCTCGCACTCGGCGGAGGTGTCGCCCCAGGCGGTGATGCCGTGGCCGCCGAGGACGCAGCCGATGGCCTGCGGATTGGCCTTCTTGACGGCGGCGATGTCCAGGCCCAGCTGGAACCCGGGGCGGCGCCAGGGCACCCAGACGACCTGGTTGCCGAAACACTCCTTGGTGAGCGCCTCGCCGTCGGCCGCGCAGGCGAGGGCGATACCGGAGTCGGGGTGGAGGTGGTCGACATGGGCGGCGTCGACCAGGCCGTGCATGGCGGTGTCGATGGACGGCGCGGCCCCGCCCTTGCCGTGCAGGCAGTAGTCGAACGCCGCGACCATCTCGTCCTCACGGTCCACCCCCGGGTAGACCCCGGTGAGCGCCCGAAGGCGGTCCAGCCGGAGCGCGGCGAGCCCGGAGTGGGTGAGGGTACCCAGATCGCCCCCGGAGCCCTTGACCCACATCAGCTCGACGTCCTGGCCCGTGACGGGATCGGTCGCGGTGCCCTTGGCGGAGGTGTTTCCCCCCGCGTAGTTGGTATTGCGGGGGTCGGCGCCCAGCCGGTGCGAGCGCTCCAACAGCGCGCCCGCCTCGGGATGCGGTTCTGCGGTCATCAGAATTCCTTCGTGGGTACCCCGGCTTTGAGGCCGGGGAGGAAGCGGACTCCTACGGAGCGGGGCGGGAAATGCCGAATCGGCGTCAGGGCGATTCGGTGTCCACTGGCCACCGGCCGACACCGCTCACTCACATGGGAATTGATAGAATGTGAGGCATGGAGCAGCAGGTCAAGCGGGCGTTCAAGTACCGCTTTTACCCCACGGACGAGCAGGCGGCTGAGCTGTCGCGCACGTTCGGCTGTGTCCGCTTGGTGTACAACAAGGCGCTGGAGGAGCGCACGCAGGCCTGGTACGGCGAGCAGCGCCGCATCTCCTACGTGCAGTCCTCCGCCGCGCTGACGCAGTGGAAGAAGACCGAGGAACTCGCCTTCCTCTCGGAGGTGTCCTCCGTCCCCCTCCAGCAGGCACTGCGCCACCTTCAGACGGCGTTCGGGAACTTCTTCGCCAAGCATGCGAAGTACCCGCGGTACAAGTCGCGGAAGAAGTCCCGCGCGTCGGCCGAGTACACCCGTAGCGCCTTCACATGGCGCGACGGGCGCCTGACGCTGGCGAAGATGGCCGAGCCGCTGGACATCCGCTGGTCCCGTCCCCTCCCGGAGGGTTCGGAGCCGACGACGGTGACCGTGTCCCGCGACAGCGCGGGCCGCTGGTTCGTGGCGATGCTCGTCGAGGACACCATCGCCCCTGCTCCCGCCACGAGTGCGGCGGTCGGCCTGGACGCCGGGATCACCTCCCTGGTGACCCTGTCCACCGGGGAGAAGATCGCCAACCCCCGACACGAACGCCGCGACCGAGCCCGCCTGGCGAAGGCGCAGCGGGAGCTGTCCCGCAAGGCCAAGGGGTCCGCGAACCGGGAGAAGGCGCGCCGGAAGGTCGCCCGCGTGCACGCGCGCATCGCCGACCGGCGCCGCGACTTCCTGCACAAGCTGACCACTCGTCTCGTCCGTGAGAACCAAACGGTCGTGATCGAGGACCTCACCGTCCGCAACCTGCTGAAGAACGGCCGCCTCGCGCGCGCCATCTCGGACGCGGCATGGACGGACCTGCGCATGATGCTGGAGTACAAGTGCGCCTGGTACGGACGCGAGCTCGTCGTGATCGACCGCTGGTTCCCATCCAGCAAGCTGTGCGGGAACTGCGGCACGGTTCGCGAGAAGCTGCCGCTGAACGTCCGCGAGTGGACGTGCGACTGCGGCGCCGTGCATGACCGCGACGTGAACGCAGCACGCAACATCCTGGCCGCCGGGCTGGCGGCGTCTGCCTGTGGAGACGGTGTAAGACCTCAACGGGAGTCCTCCCGGACGGGGCGGTCGTCGGTGAAGCAGGAAACCCAGCGGGCGACCGCCGGACTCCCCCGCCGTTAGGCGGAGGAGGAAGTCAAGTCGTCCTCTGCGTGTCGATTGCGTGCCGACCTGCTCAGTGGGACTGGCCCCCGGGCCGGGAACCGGCGGGGTGCCACCCCGCATGCGTTACGCACCCCACCCCGCCTGCTCTCCCCCCACCCGCTCCGCCACGATCCGCTCCGCCCACCCCGACGCCCGGTACGCCGCCATCGGGTCCGGGGCGATACCCAGTTCCCCCCGGACCTCGGCCAGCAGCGGCCGTACATCGGTGTTGTACGCGTCCATCAGGACCGCGTTGGCGCCGAGCACATCGCCCTCGCGCTGGGCCGTGGCGAGGGCGTCGCGGTCGACCAGGAGGGCCTTGGCCGTGGCCTCCTGGACGTTCATCACGGAGCGGATGATCGCCGGGATCTTGGGCTCGATGTTGTGGCACTGGTCGAGCATGAAGGCGACCCCCGAGGTCAGCCCCCCACCCCGGACCACCTCGTACATGATCCGGAAGAGCTGGAAGGGGTCGGCGGCGCCGACCATCAGGTCGTCGTCCGCGTAGAAGCGGGAGTTGAAGTCGAAGGCGCCGAGCTTCTTCTCGCGCAGCAGAAGGGCGACGATGAACTCGATGTTGGTGCCGGGCGCGTGGTGGCCGGTGTCCACGCAGACCTGGGCCTTGGGGCCCAGCTTGAGGCAGTGGGCGTAGGCGGTGCCCCAGTCCGGGACGTCCGTGGTGTAGAAGGCGGGCTCGAAGAACTTGTACTCCAGCAGCATCCGCTGGTCCTCGCCGAGGCGGTCGTAGACCGCGCTCAGCGCCTCGGCGAGACGGTCCTGACGGTCCGCGATGTCGTCCTGGCCGGGGTAGTTGGTGCCGTCGGAGAACCACAGCTTGAGATCGCGCGAGCCCGTGGCGTCCATGATGTCGACGCACTCCAGGAGGTGGCCCAGCGCCTTGCGGCGGACCGCCGGGTCGGGGTGGGTGACCGAGCCCAGCTTGTAGTCGTCGTCCTGGAAGACGTTGGAGTTGATGGCGCCCAGTTTCAGACCGCGTTCCTCCGCGTACTTGGCGAGCGCCCCGTAGTCCTCGACCCTGTCCCAGGGGATGTGCAGCGCGACCGTGGGGGCGACCCCGGTCGCGGCGTGCACCTGGGCGGCGTCGTCCAGCTTCTCCTGGGGGGAGCGCGGGACACCGGGCTGGGCGAAGACCTTGAAGCGGGTTCCGGAGTTGCCGTACGCCCATGACGGCGTCTCGACCGCCTGGCTCTTGAGGGCCGCCTTCACGGCTGGAACGTCAGACATGAATCTCCTTCATGAAACGATTCAAGAAACCTAGCCGCGCGGTCCGCCACGCGTCAAGAAGTGGTGGGTCCCCGACCCCACGGCGAACACCGCGCAGCCGTCCGCCATGCGCAGCAGACGGGCGCCGGAAGCGGTCACGTCCGCCGCGCGGCGTGCCGGGACCCAGATCCGGGCCGTGGTGTTGACGGGGATGGACACCGTGAGGGTGAAGTCGTCGCCGTTGTCCCCGCCCTGCGACCAGCGGGTGGTGACCGGGCCGTAGAGCGAGTCGTAGCGGCCCTCGGCGGAGCGCACCTCGCCACCGGGGCGGGGCCGGATCAGGATCTCGCGGAAGCCGGGGGCGGCGGGGGCGATCCCGGTGATGTTCTGGTACATCCACTCGCCGACCGAGCCGTAGGCGTAGTGGTTGAACGAGTTCATCCCGACGTCCTGGAAGCTCCCGTCCGGTTTGATCGAGTCCCAGCGCTCCCACATCGTGGTCGCGCCCCGGTCGATCTGGTAGCCCCAGGAGGGGAACGTGCGCTGGTGGAGCAGGCGGTACGCGACGTCGGTGTGACCGGTCTCGGTGAGCGTCGGAAGCAGCCGCGGGGTGCCGAGGAATCCGGTGGACAGATGCCAGTCGCGGTCCTTGACGAGGGCGACGAGGCGATCGGCCGCGGGTGTGCGGAGGTCGGCCGGGAGCAGATCCATGGAGAGCGCCAGGACGTACGCGGTCTGGGTGTCGCCCTTGATCCTGCCGTCGGCGGACACGTACGCGCGGTTGAAGGCCGCCTTGATACGGGTCAGGAGGTCTTCGTACGGGGCCGGGTCCTCGCCCAGGACGTGTGCGGTGCGGGCGACGAGGTCGGTGGCGTGGGCGAAGTAGGCGGTGGCGATGACGTCCTTGGGGGTGTCCGCCTCGACGCTGAGCCAGTCGCCGTAGCCCTCGGCGGGCCGCAGCAGGCCGGTGCTGTGCTGTTCCAGGTAGGTGATCCAGCGCCGCATGGCCGGCCAGTTCTCGCGCAGCACCCGGGTGTCGCCGTACGCCTGGTAGAGGTTCCAGGGCACGGTCACCCCGGCGTCGCCCCAGCCCGCCACGCCGTTGCCGACGTCGCCGAGGTGGGGTGCCACATCGGGGAAGGAGCCCTCGTCGGTCTGGCCGTCGCGCAGGTCCTGGAGCCACTTGGTGAGGAAGCGGGCGGACTCCATGGTGTACGCGGCGGTGCTGGAGAACACGTTGATGTCACCGGTCCAGCCGAGCCGTTCGTCCCGCGCCGGGGTGTCGGTGGGGATGGACAGGAAGTTGCCGCGCAGCCCCCAGGTGATGTTGGAGTGCAGCTGGTTGAGCATCGCCGAGTCGGTGTGGAAGGACAGGGTGAACGGGGCGGCGGTGTGCATCACCCGGCCGGTGATCGCGTCGGGGGAGGGCGTTCCGGGGTAGCCCGTGACCTCGACGTAGCGGAAGCCGTGGAAGGTGAAGCGCGGCTCGTAGGTCTCCCGGCCGCCGCCCTTGAGGGTGTAGGTGTCGACGGGGCGGGCGGTGCGCAGATTGGCCGTGTAGGCGGTGCCGTCCGGGCCCAGCACCTCGGCGTGGCGGATCCGGACCTTGTGGCCGGCCGGGCCGGAGACCGTGAGGCGGACGCTGCCGACCATGTTCTGGCCCAGGTCGAAGAGGTGGACACCGGGGGTGGGTTCGGTGACCTCGACGGGTTTGAGCTCGCGTTCCACCCGGGTCGGGGCGTCGGTCTGGGCCACCACCTCGGCCGTGATGTCGGTGGCCGTGACGGCGGGGCGCCAGCCGGTGTCGTCGAAGCCCGGTGAGGTCCAGCCGGGGGTCTCCGCGCGGGCGTCGTACTCCTCGCCCATCAGCAGGTCGGCGGTGAGCAGCGGACCGGTGGCCGCGCGCCACTGCTGGTCGGTGGTGATGCGCTCGGTGCTGCCGTCGGTGTACGTGACCTCCAGCTGGGCGAGCAGGGCGGGGTGGTCGCCGTACTGGGTCTGGCCGAACCAGGCGATGTTCCCGGCGTACCAGCCGGGGGCGAGGGTCACCCCGAGGGCGTTGGTCCCCCGGCGGAGGGCGTCGGTGACGTCGTAGGTCTGGTACGCCACGCGCTTGCGGTAGTCGGTCCAGCCGGGCGCCAGCTGGTCGCGGCCGACGCGGACGCCGTTGAGGTGGGCTTCGTAGAGGCCCAGGGCCGTGGCGTAGAGCCGGGCGCGCGCCACGGGCTTGGTGAGCCGGAAGGCGCGGCGCAGCTGGGTGGGGGACTGGAGGGGGAGCACCTTGCCCCAGGGTCCGCCGCCCCAGGCCGCCAGCTTCTTGGCGGTGGCCCAGCCGCCGTCGTCGTAGTCCGGGTCCGCCCAGGCGGCCGGGGGTTCGGTGTCGGTCGTGCGCCAGGTGGCGTCGGTGTGGTGGTGGGTGGTGCCGTCCTCGGTGGTGAGCTCCAGGGTGGCCAGCAGCCCCGCCGGGCCCTTCTCGGCGTTGGTGGCCGCGATGGCGAGGGTGGCGGGCGCTTCGCTGAGGAATTCGGTCACGTCGACGGTGACCGGATGGCTCCATGCCTTGAGGACGCCCACCGCCTCGCGGGCGGCGACCTCGGTGCCGTTCACATGGGCGGTGAAGCCGTCGTCGGCCGCCACCACCAGCCGGGCCCGGCGGACACCGCCTGGGGCGCGGACGGAGGTGCGGAACCACCGGGTGGCCGCCGGGGCCTCGGTGGCCGGATCCCCCTCGGGGAACCAGATCCAGGAGGCGCCCTCCAGGGACGGGGGCGCGGTCAGCGCGGCGGGCGCGGCGATCCAACGGGCCTGCCACTGGCCGGAGTTCAGCAGCCCGGTCTCCCACCAGGCGGGGGCGGACCACGGGGAGGGGCGGCCGTGGCAGTCCCAGACCCGCACCGACCAGTGGTAGCGGGTGCGCGGACGCAGGGCCGGGCCGTCGTAGGGGACCAGGACCGACTGGCGCGAAGTCGTCTTGCCGCTGTCCCAGACGTCCGGCTCGCCGAGCCGGTCGGGGGAGGTGGCGACCCGGATGTGGTAGGCGCTCTGGAGCTGGTCGCGGGCGTCCGAGCCGAGGATCCAGCTCAGCCGGGGGCGGGCGGTGTCGAGGCCGAGCGGGTTGGGCGCGTACTCCACCGTGGTGCTCCGGACCCGCAGCCCCGCGCCGGGGCGGTCCTCGGCGGTGGCGGACGGGGTGAGGGCGGGCAGACCCGTGAGGGCCGTACCGGTGGCAGCGGTGGTGGCGAGCAGGTGCCGTCTGCTGATCACGAGCTTCCTCCAGGGCCGGGGACGGCTGGATGAAAACGATCGATGAAAACGATTCAACCCAAGGCGCCTGGACCGTAGGGCCGGGACTCCGGGTGCGTCAAGGGGGCTGAAACGATGTGGGTATATCCCGTGCATACCCCCTTGACGGCCGCATAGGGCCCCGCTAGCTTCCCGGAATCCGGCATTGAAACATTTCATTTACTGCCCCTGCGTACGCGTCAGGAGACTCCGTGAGCCAGCCTGCTTCGACCGGTGTGCCGGTCCTCGCCCTCGAGGGGGTGAACAAATCCTTCGGCGCCGTACGGGCCCTCCAGGAGGTCTCGCTCGAGCTCTTCGCCGGTGAGGCCCATGCCCTGGCCGGTGAGAACGGGGCGGGCAAGTCGACGCTCATCAAGATCCTCGCCGGGGTGCACCGGCCCGACTCCGGCCGGGTGCTGCTGGACGGCGAGCCGGTGGTCTTCCACGGCCCCGCCGACGCCCGTGACATCGGCACCGCCGTCATCTACCAGGAGCCGACGCTCTTCCCCGATCTCTCCATCGCCGAGAACATCTTCATGGGCCGTCAGCCCCGCCGCGCTCTCGGCCGGATCGACCACAAGGCCGTACGGACCTCCACCGCCGCCCTGATGGCACGGCTCGGCGTCGAACTCGACCCGGACCGGCCCGCCAGGGGCCTGTCCATCGCCGACCAACAGATCGTCGAGATCGCCAAGGCGCTCTCCTTCGACGCCCGGGTACTGATCATGGACGAGCCGACGGCGGCGCTCACCGGGAGCGAGACCGCCCGGCTCTTCTCGGTGGTCGAGACGCTGCGCGCAGAGGGCGCCGCCGTGCTGTTCATCTCCCACCGCCTGGAGGAGATCTTCGAGCTCTGCCAGCGGGTCACCACCCTGCGGGACGGCCGGCTGGTGGCGTCCGAGCCGCTGGCCGGGCTCACCCAGGACGCCCTGGTCCGCCGCATGGTCGGCCGGGACCTGGCCGAGCTCTACCCCAAGCAGGACAGCCGGGTCGGCGAGACCGCGCTGGAGGTGCGGCGGCTGACCCGTGAGGGCGTCTTCCGGGACGTCTCCTTCGAGGTGCGGCGCGGTGAGATCGTCGCGCTCGCCGGGCTGGTCGGCGCCGGACGCACCGAGGTGGCCCAGGCCGTCTTCGGCGTGGACCGGGCGGACGCGGGCGAGGTGCGGGTCGGCGGGGCGGTGCTGCGGCCCGGTTCGCCCACCGCCGCCATGGACGCCGGGCTCGCGCTCGTACCCGAGGACCGGCGCCAGCGGGGGCTGGTGATGGAGATGTCCATCGAGCGGAACATCGGGCTGACCGGCCTGGACCGGCTGGGCCGCGCGGGGCTGGTGAAACGGGCGCTGGAGCGCGGCCGCGCGGCCGACTGGGCGGTCCGGCTCCAGCTGAAGTACGGCAGTCTCGCCGACCACGTCGGGGTGCTCTCCGGCGGCAATCAGCAGAAGGTCGTGCTCGCCAAGTGGCTGGCGACCGAGCCCACGGTGCTCATCGTCGACGAGCCCACGCGCGGGATCGACGTCGGCACCAAGGCCGAGGTGCACCGGCTGCTGTCGTCGCTGGCCGCCGACGGGCTCGCGGTGCTGATGATCTCCTCCGACCTGCCCGAGGTGCTGGGCATGGCCGACCGGGTCCTGGTGATGCACGAGGGCCGGCTGGTGGCCGAGATCCCGCGCGCCGAGGCCACCGAGGAGACCGTGATGGCCGCCGCGACCGGGCTCACGGATGGCGCCGATGGCGTCGGTGTCGCCGGTGAGGCCGCCGCGACCGAGCTCCCCCGCGACGCCGACGCGATCGGGCCCACCGATGGCACCGCAGCGAGCGGGCGCACCGGGCCCACCGGCGCGAGCGGGCGCACCGGCGCCACCGGTGACACGGGCGCCACCGGGCCCACCGGCGCCACCGCAGAAGGGACCCGCAAGTGAGCGTGACCATCGAGAAACCCGATAAAACCGCCGCCGTGCCGGAGGCGGCACGCTCGGCGCGCTCGCTCGTGGACGCCGTCTTCCGCGCGCGGGAGATCAGCATCGCCGGAGCCCTCGTGCTGCTGGTGCTGTTCACCTGGATCGCCGAACCGCGCTTCCTCGACGACCAGGGCATCAAGGACCTGCTGCTCAACGCCGCCATCCTGGTGCTGCTCGCGGTCGGGCAGTCGGTCGTGGTCATCACCCGCAACATCGATCTGTCGGTCGGCTCCGTGGTGGGCCTGTCCGCCTTCGCCTGCGGGAAGTTCGTCTCCGGCACCGACCACGGGGCGCTGACGGTCCTGGCTCTCGGCCTCCTCGTCGGCGCGGGCTGCGGCATCGTCAGCGGTGCGCTGGTGAGCTTCGGACGGGTGCCCGCGCTGGTGGTGACCCTCGGGATGCTCTACATCATCCAGGGTGTCGACTACTGGTGGGCGCAAGGCGAGCAGATCAACGCCGCCGATGTGCCGCAGTCCGTGCTGGACCTCGGCAGCGGCAGTGTGCTGGGCATCCCGTATCTCCCGCTGATCGCCTTCGTGGTGCTCGCCGGGACCGCGTACGTCCTGCGCACCTACCGTGGCGGCCGTGAGCTGTACGCCATCGGCTCCAGCCCGGAGGCCGCCCGGCTGGCCGGGGTGCCGATCCGGCGGCGGGTGCTGGCCGCGTATGTGTTCTCCGGCGCCGTCTCGGGCTTCGCGGGCGCGCTGTGGCTGGCCCGTTTCGGCACCGTGGTCGCCGACAACGCCCACGGCTGGGAACTCACCGTGGTCAGCGCGGTGGTGGTCGGTGGCGTCGCCATCGTCGGCGGCACCGGCACGGTGTGGGGCGCGGCGCTGGGCGCGCTGCTGCTCACCACGATCGGCAGCGCGCTGGCCGTGCTGAAGGTCGACTCGTTCTGGCAGGACGCCATCGCCGGTGCGCTGCTGCTGGCGGCCATCAGCGTGGACCGGATCGTACGGGTGCGCATGACCCGCGCGCTGACGAAGAGGAGCGCCCGATGAAGCTCAGGTGGGACACCGCCGTCGGGGTGCTGCTGGTGGCCGTCTTCCTCACCGGCCTCGGCACCACGGACGGCTTCGCCAGCCGCGACAACCTCGCCTTCGCCTTCAACGACATCGCCGAAGTGGCGCTGATGGCGCTGCCGATGACACTGCTGGTGGTGGCCGGGCAGGTGGATCTGTCGGTGGCCTCGATGCTCGGCCTGTCCAGCGCGCTCACCGGCCAACTCTGGGACGCTGGCTGGGCGTTCGAGACCATAGTGCCGATCGTGCTGCTGGTCGGGGTGGCCGGCGGGCTGCTCAACGGCTGGCTGGTCACCCGGGTCGGGCTGCCCTCACTCGCCGTCACCATCGGCACGCTCGCGCTCTACCGGGGGCTGGCGTCGGTGGTGCTCGGCTCCAACGCCATCACCGACTTCCCCGAGACGTACGCCAAATGGGCCGTGGACACCACCACCGTGCCCGGCACCTTCCTCACCTATCCGGTGACGCTGTTCATCGTGCTGGCCGTCGTCGCCGCCGTGGTGCTGCACGCCACGGGCGTGGGCCGGTCGCTGTTCGCCATCGGCGCCCAGGAGGACGCCGCGTACTTCGCGGGCATCCGCGTCAAGCGCCTCAAGCTGCTGCTGTTCGTGGTCAGCGGGCTGATCTCGGCCTTCGCGGGGGTCGTGTTCACCCTGCGGTACGGGAGCGCGCGGGCCGACAACGGCCAGGGCTTCGAAATGCTCGTCATCGCCTCCGTCCTGCTGGGCGGCGTCGACTTCGACGGCGGCAAGGGCACACTGTTCGGCGCCGTCGCCGGGGTGCTGCTCATCGGTGTCCTGAAGAACCTGCTGACCCTCAACGACGTGGCCAACGAGGTCCAGGTGATCGTCACCGGGCTGCTGCTGGTGGCCTCCGTCCTCACCCCCCGTCTGATCACCACCGTGAGCGCCTGGCGTCACCGGCGCGCCGCCGCCTCGACCAGCTGACCCACCCACGCACCGCGAAAGGTCTTCTCATGAAGCAGCGCTTCGCCCTCCCGTCGCCCGCCACCACCCTCAAACGAGGCGCTGCGCGCCACGACCCTTTTCGAAGCCACCGCGCCGCCGCCACCGCCGCCGTGGTCTGTGCCCTGGCCGTGGCCCTGGCCGGCTGCGGCGGCACCACCAAGAAGGACAACGACAACGGCGGCGCCGCCAAGAGCGACGCCAAGGCCGACCCCGGCGCCCCCCTGAAGAAGGACCTCAAGCTGGCCTTCCTGCCCAAGCAGATCAACAACCCCTACGAGAAGCTCATCGACGAGTCGGGGATCACGGCCGCCGGGGAGTTCGGCGGCAAGGGCAAGGAGGTCGGCCCGTCCGACGCCAGCGCCTCCTCCCAGGTGTCGTACATCAACACCCTGATCCAGCAGCGCCAGGACGCCATCCTGATCGCGGCCAACGACCCCAACGCGGTGTGCGGCCCGCTCAAGCAGGCCATGAAGAAGGACATCAAGGTGGTGGCGTACGACTCGGACACCGCCCCGGCCTGCCGCCAGCTCTTCATCAACCAGGCCAGCTCCGAGGAGATCGGCCGCAGCCAGGTGCAGCACCTCGCCAAGCAGCTGGACTACAAGGGCCAGATCGCGATCCTCTCCGCCACCCAGAACGCCACCAACCAGAACACCTGGATCCGCTTCATGAAGGACGAGCTGAGCAAGCCCGCCTACAAGAACATGAAGCTGGTCAAGACGGTGTACGGGGACGACGACGACCAGAAGTCCTTCCAGGAGACCCAGGGCCTGCTCAAGGCGTACCCCAAGCTCAAGGGCATCATCGCGCCCACCACGGTCGGCATCGCCGCGGCCGCCCGCTACATCAGCGGCTCCTCGTACGAGGGCAAGGTGGTGCTGAACGGCCTCGGCACGCCCAACCAGATGCGTAAGTACGTCAAGGACGGCACCGTCGAGCAGTTCGCGCTCTGGGACCCCAAGAAGCTGGGCTACCTCGGTTCGTACGCAGCGGCCGCGCTCGCCTCCGGGCAGATCACCGGGGCCGAGGGGGAGAAGTTCAAGGCCGGGAAGCTGGGCGAGTACACGGTCGGCAAGAACGGCGAGGTCATCCTCGGCCCGCCCACCGTCTTCGACAAGTCCAACATCGACAAGTATCACTTCTGAGGCGGGCGGTCGGCGATGCGGCGGGTGTGTTTTCTGCTGAAGGTCCGCCAGGACCGGATCGAGGAGTACCGCGAGCGGCACGCCGCCGTGTGGCCCGAGATGCGGGCGGCGCTGTCGGAGACCGGCTGGCACAACTACTCGCTCTTCCTGCGCGAGGACGGGCTGCTCGTCGGCTATCTGGAGACCGAGGACTTCGAGGCGGCCCAGGCCGCGATGGCCGCCACCGAGGTCAACGCCCGCTGGCAGACCGAGATGGCGCCGTTCTTCGAGGCGCTCGACGGTGCGAAACCGGACGAGGCGATGAGGCCGCTGACGGAGGTCTTCCACCTCGCGTAAACGCTC
Organism: Streptomyces sp. Inha503; assembly: GCF_047215865.1. NCBI lineage: Bacteria > Bacillati > Actinomycetota > Actinomycetes > Kitasatosporales > Streptomycetaceae > Streptomyces > Streptomyces sp. Inha503. The sequence continues at coordinate 9,800,755 of NZ_CP178360.1, forward strand.
CGCTGGAAGTGCCACGATCCGTCGTCGGCCATCCGCGGGGCCGTCGTGGCTGGTCGTGCCCACGCGGCGGAGCCGCACATCGACACAGCCCCGAGGCCCTTCGGGCGCTCGGGCTTCGGCCTCCGGCCTCGTCCCGGCCCCGGGGCCGGGGATGGCTCCGCCCCCAACAAGCGCACCAGGAAAGGAACGGACATGAGACCACTGGCCATCGCCGTCCTGGCCACCGCCCTGCTAGGCGCCGGGATCCCGAGGGCGGGCGCGGACACGAGCACAGGCGCGGGTTCCGTCGCCGCCCCCGGACCGGCCGTCAGCAAGCTCGCCGACACCCAACTCGACCCCAAGGCCCTCTACTTCGTCTCGTACGACGGCCTGGTCAACAACAACGCCTTCCAGAAGAACGGCCTGCTCACCTACAAGGGCTATCAGTACGCCGCCTGGTACACCGCCGACCGCAGCGCGGTCATCGGACGCCGCGCCCTCACCCAGCAGAGCTGGCAGACCGTCACCCTGCCGCACCGGCTCACCGCCGACGACTCCCACAACGTCATCTCCATGGGGATCTCCCGGACCGACGGCCGGCTGCACCTCAACATGGACTCCCACAGCAGCGGCTTCTTCTATGTGAAGTCCGTGGCCGGGCTGGTGGACGACCCCGCCGGACACCCCTGGACCACCGGCCAGTTCGGCGCCGTCCAGACCACCCTCGACGGCCTCGCGCTCACCTCCCAGTTCACCTACCCGCAGTTCATCGCCACCCCCGAGGGCCGACTTCAGCTCAGCTACCGCGTCGGCGTCTCCGGCAACGGCCGCAACGCGCTCGCCGAGTACGACGGCACCAAGTGGCGGGCCCTCGGCGAGTGGTCCTCCGCCACCGGCACCTACAGCAGCGAGCACGGCTCCAGCACCGCCCGCAACATGTATCTGCACGGCATCGACTACGGGCCCGACGGGCGGCTGCACGCCTTCTACACCTGGCGCGAGCAGAACAACGCGGTGATGTGCGCGAGCGGCGGTCTCACCAACCACGACACCGGCTACGTCTACAGCTCCGACCGGGGCCGCACCTGGCGCACCGCGGCGGGCGCCGCCGTCGGCACCACCGGTGGCTCCGACACGGTGGCGGTCGGCGACGCCGGAACGGTCGTCGATCCGCTCAACCCCGACCACTCGCTGATGAACCAGGAGAGCCAGGCCACCGACTCCGCGGGCGCGCCCCACGCCCTGATCAGCTATGTCCCCGGCCGCTTCGGGCAGTGCACCACCGACTACGTGGCCGACCGGACGAAAAACGGCCGTACCTTCCACGTCTTCAAGGACCCGGCGGGCGCCTGGAAGAAGACCGAGATCCCGGTGGCCCCCGGCTCCACCCAGCGCAGCCACCTGGTCTTCGACGCTTACGACAACGCCTACGCCGTGATGCCGTACGGCCGGATCGTGGCCGCCTCCAAGTCCTCTGGCTGGACGGACTGGAAGACCGTCTACGACGGCAGCGGGCTCAACGCCTTCGGCGAGGTCGTCGTGGACGACACCCGGCTCGCCCAGGACGGCGTCCTGTCGTTCATGTACCAGCGGAAGTCCAGCGGCACCACCCCCTCCGCCCTCCGCGTCGTCGACTTCGCCCTCCCCTCCTGACGATGGCACCAGGCGTGGGCATCAAGGAGGTGGCGCGCGAGGCCGGGGTCTCGGTCGGCACGGTCTCCAACGTCATCAACCGCCCGGACTCGGTGTCCGAGGAGACCCGGGCCCGGGTGCTGTCCACGATCGAGCGCCTGGGCTATGTGCGCCAGGAGTCCGCGCGTCAGCTGCGGGCCGGTCACAGCCGCATCATCGCGCTGCTGGTGCTGGACATGGCGAACCCGTTCTTCGTGGACGTCGCGCGGGGCGCGGAGCGTGCGGCGCGGGAGGCGGGTCTTGGGGTGATGGTGTGCAACAGCGCGCAGAGCCCGGAGGAGGAGGCCGACTACCTCGGCCTCTTCGCCGAGCAGCGGGTGCGCGGGGTGCTGATGACCCCGGCCGATATGACCGGGCGCAACCTCGCCTCCTTCCGGCGGCAGCCCATCCCCTTCGTCCTCGTGGACCGGGTGCTGCCCAGCGCCGAGGGGTGTTCGGTCTCGGTCGACGACGTGACCGGCGGCGAGCTCGCCGCCCGCCACCTCCTGGGTCTCGGCCACCCCAACCTCGCTTATGTGAGCGGTCCGATGCGGCTGGCCCAGTGCCGCGACCGCCGCGAGGGCGCGCTGCGCGCCCTGCGCGAGCGGGGGCTCGGCGAGTCCGCGCTGCGCCATGTCGAGGTGGACCGGCTGGATGTGACCTGCGGCCGGGACGCGGGGGCCCGGCTGCTGGGCATGTCCCCGCGCCCGACGGCGGTGTTCTGCGCCAATGACCTGCTGGCGCTGGGGGTGCTTCAGTCGCTGTACGGGGCCGGGGTTTCGGTGCCGGGGGAGGTGGCGCTGGTGGGGTACGACGACATCGAGTTCGCGGCGGCGGCCGCGGTGCCGCTGACGTCGGTGCGTCAGCCGGCGTTCCGGATGGGGCGTACGGCGGCCGAGCTGCTGATCGAGGAGACGGGGGAGCGGGGCGGGGACCACCGCCACCAGCGGATCGTCCTCCAGCCCGAGCTCGTGGTCCGCGGATCGAGCCTGGTGCGCTCCCGGGGCTGAGCCGGGCCCGGGGTCCGCCGCGGCCCGGGGGGCCGGGGCCCGCGGCGGCCCGGTCCTGCCCGACCGGTCGAACAGCGCATTACCATGTTCCCGCGACCGCGGTGGGTCGCGGGAAGGCGGAGGCCCGGGTCGTGGGACGCATGGTGGGGATCAAGGACGTCGCGCGGCAGGCGGGAGTGTCGGTCGGCACCGTCTCGAACGTGATCAACCGGCCCGAGATGGTCGCCGAGGCCACGCGCGACCGGGTGCAGGCCGTGATCGAGCGCCTGGGCTACGTACGCCAGGAGTCCGCGCGTCAGCTGCGCGCAGGGCGCAGCCGCATCATCTCGCTGCTGGTGCTGGACATGGCGAACCCGTTCTTCGTGGACGTGGCGAGCGGCGCGGAGCGTGCGGCGCGGGAGGCGGGTCTTGGGGTGATGGTGTGCAACAGCGCGCAGAGCCCGGAGGAGGAGGCCGACTACCTCGGGCTCTTCGCCGAGCACCGGGTACGCGGGGTGCTCGTCACTCCGGCCGATGTCACCGGCGCCAATCTGGAGGGGTTCCGGCGCCATGACATCCCGTTCGTCTTCGTGGACCGCGAGGTGCCCAGCGCCGAGGGGTGTTCGGTGTCGGTCGACGACATCGAGGGCGGGGCGCTCGCCGGGCGCCATCTCATCGCGCAGGGACACCGCTCCGTGGTCTACGTCAGCGGCCCGATGCTGCTCCCGCAGTGCCAGGACCGGCGCACCGGGCTGTGGGGCGCGTTCGCGGAGGAGGGGCTGCCGGAGGAGGCGATGGTGCACATCGAGGCCGAGCGGCTGGACGTGGCCTCGGGCCGGGACGCGGGCGCCCGGCTGCTGGGGATCTCACCCCGGCCGACGGCGGTGTTCTGCGCCAATGACCTGCTGGCGCTGGGGGTGCTCCAGGCCCTGTTCGCGGCCGGGGTCTCGGTGCCGGGGGAGGTGGCGCTGGTGGGGTACGACGACATCGAATTCGCGGCGGCGGCCGCGGTGCCGCTGACGTCGGTGCGGCAGCCGGCGTTCCGGATGGGGCGTACGGCGGCCGAGCTGCTGATCGAGGAGACCGGCGACGAGGCCGCCGTCCACCAGCACCGGCGGATCGTGCTCCAGCCGGAGCTGGTGGTGCGGGACTCGACGTTCGCGCCCAGGCCGGGCGCCTGACCTGGGGTTCGCGGATCCCGGCCGCGCCGGGGCCCGGTCAGACCGGTGGTTTGACCGCGACGACGGGCACGGGGCTCTCCAGCAGCAGCCGCTGGCTCACACTGCCCAGCAGCGCCTTGCCCACCGGCGATCGCCGCCGGAGGCCGATGACCAGCCGGTCGACATCCGGCCGGGCCTCGATCTCGTCCAGAACGGCGTCGACCGGGTCGCGGTCGCCGGGACCGCTGCGCTCGACGACCGTGGTCCGCAGGTCATCGGGGACCCCGGAGCGGTCCAGCGCCGACAGGCGCAGATTGACCAGCACCAGATCGGTGCCCAGCAGCCGGGCCTCGGCGATTCCCGCGGTCAGCGCGTGGTCTCCCTCGCGGCCCTCGGCGATGGCGGTCAGGACGGTCATGGTGCGGAGCCCTCCTCTCGGGGCGGGGCGGGTGAGGAGTAGCGGGCGCGGAAGTCGTCCTCCAGCTCTTCCAGCGAGCGGCCCTTGGTCTCGGGCACACAGGTCGCGATGAAGAGGAGGGCCAGCACACCGAAGGCGGCGAAGGCGAAGAAGGTGTTCGAGATCCCCATGGCCTTCACGATGGGCGGGAAGCCGAGGGCCACCAGGGCGTTCGCCATCCACAGCACGAAGATGCTGATGCCGATGGCCAGGCTGCGGATCTTCAGCGGGAACATCTCGGAGAGGATCAGCCAGACCAGCGGACCGATGGTCGCCTGCATGGAGAAGACGAAGAGCACGACGAACACGAGGATGAACCACGCCTTCGCGGTGCCCTCGGGCATCAGCAGCGCGGACAGCCCGACGAGCAGGTGGAACGTCGTGGTCAGGGCGAATCCGCCGAGCAGCATGGTGCGCCGCTTGAGCTTGTTGATGACCGACACGCCCACCGCGATGCCGATGACACTGAAGGCGCCGTTGAGGGTGTTCGCGATGATGGCGGAGTCGCCCGAGAACCCGGCATCGCCGAGCAGCTGCGTACCGTAGTACATGACGGAGTTGATGCCGGTGAACTGCTGACAGACGCCGAGCCCCGCCCCGATCAGGATGAGCACGCGCACCCATCGCACCCCGAGATCCACCCGGCCCGCGGTCTTGGCGACCCGCTCCTCCTCGGCGAGCCGGTGGACCTCGGCCATCTCCGCCTGGGCCCGCTCGGGGGTGCGGACCTGGGACAGCACCGCGAGCGCCTCCTCGTCACGGCCCTGGGATACCAGCCAGCGCGGACTCTCCGGCAGCCGCAGCATGCCGATGAACAGCCCGATCGCCGGGAGGACGGCGACGAGCAGCATCAGCCGCCAGATGCCATCGGTCTCGCCCCAGAGGTTGAAGATGACCGCGTTGATGACGAACGCGGCGAACTGGCCGGTCACGATCATCACCTCATTGCGGGTGACGATGGAACCGCGGCGTTCGACCGGGGCGATCTCGGCCAGATAGACCGGGACCGTCGCCGAGGCGCCGCCCACGGCGAGGCCGAGGATGAAGCGGAAGAGGGCGAGCACCTGCCAGCTCGGCGACAGTACGCAGCCCACGGTGCCGAGCATGAACACCAGGGCCAGCAGCAGGATGTTGTGGCGGCGGCCGTGCCGGTCGGAGAGTACTCCGCCGATCATGGCGCCGAAGGCGGCGCCGAAGATGAGGTTGCTGACGACGATTCCCTCGGTGAACGCGGTCAGCCCGAGGTCGTCGGTGAGTGGATCGAGGGCGCCGTTGACGACGCCGGTGTCATAGCCGAACAGCAGCCCGCCGAAGGTCACGATGACGGCGACCAGGCCGAGCCGTCGTGAATGGGGACCCTTGGTGTCCGGCGGCAGTTCGGGGTCTTGGTGTGTGATGCCCGAGTCCTTTGAGTCGAGTCGGGTGTTCATCGTCGTGTCTCCTCGTGGAGGCAGCGGAGGTCGTGGTGGCGTCCCGACAGGTCCGGTTGTTTCCCGATGCCGGGTGAGTGGCCGCCCAGCCAGCCACGATCGTGCGGCTGCGGAGAGCCTTTGTCTTTTTGTCAGTACAACTAGTACGTACAAGTGCCACGTACTATGGGGGCGGCGTGTGATGCATGTCAAGACATGAAGCGCGAGGAGGCAGGGATGGGGGATCCAGGGAGCACCGGCCCCTCGGTCGGGCGGGGAACCCCGGTGGGGCGTCCCAAGCGCCCCACCATGTCCGATATCGCCGCACGCGTCGGTGTCTCGCAGGCCCTGGTGTCACTGGTGTTCCGCAACCAGCCCGGGGCGAGCCCCGATACGCGCCGACGCGTCTTCCAGGCGGCCGAGGAACTGGGCTATCGTCCCGACACCGCCGCCCAGCTTCTGCGCCGCACGCGCAGTCGGCAGTTGGGCGTGCTGTTCACCATGCGTCAGCCGCACGACGTGGGCATCGTCGAGGCCCTGTACCCCGCCGCCCGGAACCACGGCTACACCCTCGTGCTCAACGCCATGGTCGACACCCGCGACGAGCGTCAGGCGATGGACGAACTGCTCGGACTGCGCTGTGAAGCCATCATCACCATCGGCACCACGTTCGAGCGGCACCACCTGGCCACGGACGTCGGCCGCCCCTCCGTCGTGGAGATCAACCCGCTGACGCGAGCCGCCGGTACGGACGTCGTCCGGACCGCCGAGCGGAACGGGATGCGCCAAGCCGTCGACCACCTCGTCGCACAAGGACACCGTGCCATCGCGCACATCGACGGCGGCGCCATGCCCGGCGCCGAGGAGAGGCGGCGCGGATACCGCGCCGCCATGCGCCACCACGGACTGGCCGACCACATCCGGGTCCACCCCGGCGACTACACCGAGGAATCCGGAGCCCGCGCGGCCCGGGACCTGCTCGCGCGGCCCGAGCTGCCCACGGCCGTCATCGCCGGGAACGACCGCTGTGCGCACGGTCTGCTCGGCACGCTCCTGCGCGCGGGCGTCAGGGTGCCCGATGACGTGTCCATCGTGGGCTACGACGACAGCCAGCTCGCCCGGCTGTCCTTCATCGACCTCACCTCCGTGCGCCAGGACGCCGCCGAGGCGGCCGAAGTCGCCGTCCGGGCGGCCGCCGAACGACTCGACGAGGGGCGCACCGCCGACCGGGACATCGTCCTCGACCCCACCCTCGTGGTCCGGGGCAGCACCGGCCCGGCCCGCCCCCGGTCAACGCCCGACGGCGACCTCCTCCGGTGACCACTGGCTGCCGTAAGGGGCACCCAGCAGCTCCTGGATCTCCCGTACGGCGGCCCGGCCCGCCCGGTTGGCGCCGACCGTACTGGCCGAGGGCCCGTAGCCGACCAGATGCACCCGGGGATCACGGACCGCCCGGGTCCCCTCGACGGCGATCCCGCCACCCCGCTCGCGCAGCCGCAGCGGGGCCAGATGGTCGATCGCGGCGCGGAAACCGGTGGCCCAGAGGATCGTGTCCGCCTCGACATGGCGCCCGTCCGCCCAGGCCACCCCGTCCGGGGTGATCCGCTCGAACATCGGCAGCCGGTCGAGTATCCCCTTCTCCCGGGCCCGCTCCATCGCCTCCGTCATGGGCAGCCCGGTCACCGACACCACACTCTGCGGCGGCAGTCCCCGCCGCACCCGCTCCTCCACCAGCGCGACGGCGGCGCGGCCCTGGTCCTGGCCGAACGGTCCGGTGCGGAAGACCGGCGGGCGGCGGGTGACCCAGGTGGTCTCCGCCGCCACCTCGGCGACCTCCAGCAGATGCTGCACCCCGGACGTACCGCCCCCGACGACGATCACCCGCTGCCCGGCGAACGCCTCGGGCCCCGGGTACCGCGCGGTGTGCAGCTGCCGCCCCCGGAAGGTCTCCTGCCCGGGGTAGCGGGGCCAGAACGGCCGGTCCCAGGTCCCGGTCGCGTTGATCAGCGCCCGCGCGGACCAGGTCCCGGCCGGGGTCTCGACCAGCAGCCGGCCGTCGTCCCCGTTCCGTACGGCGTCGACGTGCACGGGGCGGACGACCCGCAGATCGAAGGCGCGCTCGTAGCGTGCGAAGTAGGCCGGGACCACCTCGGACGAGGGCCGCTCGGGATCCGCGTCATCGCTGGTCAGCCGCATGCTGGGCAGGTCGTACATCCCGTGCACCTTGCCGTATGTCAGCGACGGCCACCGGAACTGCCACGCCCCGCCGGGCGCGGGCGCGTGGTCGAGCACCACGAAGCCGGTCCCGGGCTCGTACCCGGCCCGCCTCAGGTGATAGGCCCCGGACAACCCCGCCTGCCCGGCACCGATGACCACGACGTCCACGCTGTTGTTCATGCTTCCACTAACTCTGCTCGGCCGCGGTCTCTTCCCGGTCCTCCAGCCGCCGCCCCCGACTCTCGGCCACCCGCAGCGCGTCATGCAGCGCCTCGGCGAGCCGATGCCCCACGAAGCGGAGCTCACGGGCGTTCGCGCGGTGGTCCCGGAGCAGTGGCCGCGCATGCCCGAGAAGGTCGGTCCCGGTCCGTAGCTGCACGGCCTCCATCTCGTCGGCCAGCCGCGAGAGGTAGCTGGTGCCGGTGTCGTCGGTGACGAGGAAGCAGGGCTGACCGTTCAGTCCGGGCCAGGGCAGCAGACGAGGGCGTGATGAAGGCATGAGGGCTCCATGGCGTTCCGGGGTTCGGCTACCGCGAGTGATGAGGCGGTGGCGGAAACAGCTTCGGGTGCGCGGAAGCTGGCGCGCAAGATGACAGCTAATTTCCGCTTCAGATGGCATATGTGACCGAGTGGGCAAATGACCTGATGTGCCGGGCCGCCCTTGCCAGACTCAGAACTCGTTCGGCGGCATGGCAGGCTCGACCCAACGGGAGGCATACTCGTGGCAGCACCAACGGGACCGACGGTCCGTCGCATGCAACTCGGCTGGGAGCTCAAGAGATTGAGGGACAAGGCCGGATTCACCCTCGCGGAGGCCGTGGACGGGTTGACCTTTTCCACCACGAAGTTGTTCCGCGTCGAGAACGGTCTCTCGGCCTTGCCCAAGGTCACGGACCTGAAGGCTCTTTTGGGCCGGTACGGCGTCGAGGACGAGGACGATGTGGACTTCCTCATGCAGATCCACCGTGACTCCCTCAACCGGGGCTGGTGGTCCATCTATCGCAGTGTGCTCCCGTCGGGCATGGGGATGCACATTGGTCTGGAGAGCGGGGCCCGCACAAGCCGGACGTGGCAGCCGAACGTGGTCTTCGGTTTGCTGCAGACCGATCGCTACGCGAGGGAACTGTTCCAGGCTGCCAAGCCGGTCGAGGAGACCACGACCGAGTTCGTCGAGCGGCACATCCAGATCCGGATGGAGCGCAAAAAGGCCCTGAGGCGCAGGGACAATCCCATGGAGCTCTGGGTCATCCAGGACGAAGCCTCGTTGCGACGAGTGGTCGGCAGCTCTGAAGTGATGCGTGAGCAGTACGAGGAGATCCAGACCCTGCTGGGGCTCGACAATGTGACGGTCCAGATCCTTCCGATGGCCACCCCCGCCTATCGGCCTCATACGAACTTCAACCTGTGGGAGTTCGGCACCCCGTTGCCGTCCGTGGTGCAGAGCGACGCCGTCGACGGATCCGACATCAGCGACAAGGAAACGACGATCTGGTCCTTCTCCCGCAGGTTCGAGAACCTGCGGGCCGCGGCTCTCGCTCCTGGCGAGACATCGGCATTCCTGCAACGACTAGCACGGGAGATCTGATATGACTCACGGCATAGCAACCAACGTCGCACCCGAGGACGCCTGGTTCAAATCCTCTTACAGCGAGGCGAACGGCACCGGCTGCGTCGAGATCGCCCACCTGCCCCACACCGCCCAGGTCGGCATCCGCGACTCCAAGGACAAGAGCGGGCCCGCGCTGGTCGTTCCAGCGCGGGCCTGGGCGGAGTTCGTCGCCGCAGTGCGCAAGGTCTGACGGCGCTGTCCGCTGGGGCGGCGGGGCAGCCTCTCCCGGGTACCCCTTCAGAATGCTTGATCTGACGCAACTAATTTGTCAAACGTTTTCCAGGGGTACCCCCCGGCCGCAGTCCGGACCGGTCCTCAACATGGGCCGACGGGGGCCGCCGCCGGGCCTCGCCCCCACCGGCCCGGTGGTCGGCGACGGAGCCCGGCCAGGGCACCCCCGGACCCATGCTCAAAGGCGCCGAAGGCGCGAACGGCGCCGCACCGACGCACGAAAACCGTTCGCGGAACGCACCCGCCCCCAACTACCGTGCCACTCCGTGGACATCGACGATCCCAAGGACGTGGTCAGGCGCGGATACGACGCGCTCTCCCGCCACTACGAGCGGTCCTATGCGACCGAGACCAAGTACCAGCCCTGGCTCGGCGCACTCCAACAGCGCATCCCGCCCGCCGCCACCGTGCTGGACCTGGGATGCGGCTCCGGCCTACCGGTCGCCCGCGTGCTCAGCGCCGCGGGACACCGGGTGACCGGAGTCGACATCAGCGGGGAGCAGATCCGCCGGGCGCGGGAGCTCGTGCCGGAGGCCGAGTTCCGCCAAGCGGATGCCACGGCGGTGGAGTTCCCGGCGGCCTCCTTCGACGCCGTGGTCTCCCTCTACGCCCTGATCCACATCCCCCTGGACGAACAACCTCCCCTCCTCGCCAGGATCGCCACCTGGCTCCGGCCCGGCGGCTGGTTCCTGGCCACCACCGGGCACACCGCCTGGACCGGCACCGATGACAACTGGCTCGGCGGTGGCACCAGGATGTGGTGGAGCCACGCCGACGCCGCGACCTACCGGGACTGGCTCACCCGGGCCGGACTGACCGTCGAGGGAGAGGAGTTCGCCCCCGAGGGCGACAGCGGCCACGCCCTGTTCTGGGCGCGGCGACCGTGACGTACCTCGGGACCTCGTCTCAGCCGATGGGCCCGTCCGCACCGGCCTTCTGCCAGGCGCAGCTGCCCAGCGTGGCCCGGCCCTTCTCCACCAGCGGGTCCGCGATCCGGGCAGGTGGCATCGTGCTGTGGCCCCGGTAGCAGATGACCGTGCGGTCCGTGTGCCCGGCGAGGTCGACGAGGATCTGGTCCCAGTGCCGGTACTGCACATCGTGGCCCGTGTCGGCATAGCTGCGCACGGCCGGGTCGCCGGGCAGGTGCTGCTTCCAGGTGTCGATCGTGCTGGGCGGCACGGTCGTGTCCTTCTTCCCGCTGTAGATGGTGACGGGGGCCGTCAGCTTTGACAGATCGGGGCCGGGCCGCTGGCAGTAGAGCTTCTGCTCATGCACCTGAGCCGCGGGGTCGGCCTTCTGACCGCGCTGGTTGTAGGTGCGGGCGCCGTCCTCGAAGGCGGTGTCGGCGAAGCCCGGGATGCGCTTGGTCGGGCTGTCGTCCGGGAGCGCCCACCAGACCCGGGGGTCGGCGATCTGCTTCTCCAGGGACTTGCCCAGCTCCTCGTCGGACATCGAGCAGTACGCGGGCTGGGTGCCGTACGGCGGCAGGGCGGCGGCCAGGTGCAGTGACGACACGCGGTCCGGGGCCAGGGACGCCAGCTCGGCGGCGTACGGACCGCCGCCCGAGATGGCGATCACACTGACCTTGCGCACCCCGACGCGGTCCAGCACCTGGAGCGCGTCCTTGGCGAAGTCGGCCTTCCCCAGGCTCTTGTCGAACTCGGTGTCGCCGAAGCCGTTGCGCTCGACGGATATCAGCCGCAGCCCGAGGGATTCCCGGGTGTTGCGCAGGAAGTCCGTCATGTGCGCCACCCGGGCGCTGGTACCCGTGCCACCGATGTAGAGCACCGGCTTGCCGTCCCGGGGGCCGTCGTCGATGTAGTGGGCGGTGCGGCCCGAGTCGAGTTTCAGCGCCCGGACCTCGGGGCCGAGCGAGTCGAAGTCGTCCTGGATGTGGACCCGGTGGACATCGGTGGCATGCGGCTCGCGCGGCGCGGTGGCCGTGGCGGTGGCGCTCACGACTCCGGAGCCCGTGAGGAGGACGGTGGCGACGGCGGTGGCGGCGATCCCGGTGACGAGGGCTCTGGGCACGTGTTTCTCCTGGCCGTAGGGGGCGGGCGGCGTTGATCGAGTACAACGAACGCCACCTACCCCCTCCGGCCAGGAAGACACTACGGGGTACCCGCCGCGTGACAGGGGCGTCGCCCGAGAGTGGCGATCCCCGTCGACGGCTGGCCCGGATCGCGGGCGATCTTCGAAGGAATCGATGACCCCGGCACGCACTGTGGTCCAGACCTGTGGCCGCGCGGGGGTGACCAGATGAACGGCACCTGATCCGTTGAAGGCGGTTCCTCGCCGCCTCGGACGCCATTCTCCGTTAAAAGGTTGCCGCGCTAATAATATTAGTGACGACGATTTTCGGACGGCCCGGCGCCAGATCCGCGGCTCATCCGCGAAATTCAGCCGAATTCACTTTCCGGAGCAACCTCTGTCTGATCGTGAGCATGCCAATCCCCCGGGGTCGCGTCTATTCCGTGAGCCCGTCGCGCGGCGCCTGGTCGGGGCGTGACATGGGGCGTTTGCTCGGGTCGCGCTCGGGCGCTTTTACATCACTTTAACTATGCTATGTGTGGACTTTGTTCGCTCATGACGCATTCCATTCCTAGGGAATTCCGGGTTTTCCGGCCTGGCATGCTGGGTCCGGAAAAGGCACTCAGGGAAAGGTTGGAGAATGCAGTATTCCTTCATCGCGGAGTTAGCCGGGCCGGGGCGCAAGGTTCCGGTGCGGGCATGCGATCCGGAGTCCAACCCGGTGTGGCTGTGCGCCTCGATCGGCGAGTACCCGGTGTACGACGACGTCGTGTACGAGGTGATGATCAAGGACGAGCGCCGGATGGGCGCCTACGCCGAAGCCGTCCGGCGCTACGCCCCCGGCCGGACGGTGCTCGACATCGGCACGGGAAAGGACGCGGTGTGGGCGCTGGCCGCCGCCCGCGCCGGGGCGCGGCACGTGTGGGCGGTGGAGGTCATCCCCAAGTCGGCACAGATCGCCCAGGAGACCATCGAGGAGGCGGGCTTCGCCGACCGGATCACGGTCGTCGAGGGACTGTCCACCGAGATCGAGCTCCCCGAGCCCGTCGATATGTGCGTCTCGGAGATCATCGGCACGCTCGGCGGCTCCGAGGGTGCGGGCTCGGTGCTGCGGGACGCGCGGAAGCGTCTGGTGAAGCCCGGCGGGGTGTTCGTCCCGCACCGCAGCGCCACCACGGCGGTCGCCCTGGACCTGGGCGCCGCGGGTCGCGGTGAGCCGCTCGGCTTTCCGCCGTTCGTCTTCCGTTATGTGGAGGAGGTGTTCGCCTCGGTGGGCCGCCCCTTCGATCTGCGGGTCGTCCTGGAAGGGCTCCAGGACAATCCCAAGGTGCGGGAGCGGTCGTATCTGTCGGGCCCGGTCGAGGTGGAGCCGCTGGAGTTCAACGGCGAGCCGCAGCCGGAGGGCGTCAACGGCGCCGAGCTGACGATCACCCGAGAGGGCAACTTCTCCGGGCTCGCGCTGGGCATGCGTCTGTGGGTGGCCGAGGACGACGAGCCCATCGACTCGCTGGTGCAGTCCAGCAGTTGGACCCCGGTCTACGCGCCGCTGGCGGAGGAGGGCCTGCCGGTGCGGCCGGGCGACCGGTTCGAGTTCGACTTCACCACGACGCTGAGCGACGACGGCGTACACCCCGACTACGCGCTCAACGGCGAGCTGCACCGGGCCGGCGGCCCGGCGGTGCCGCTGAGCTGGAGCTCGACCCACCACGGGGACGGCTTCCGGGCGAACCCCTTCTACCGCTCGCTGTTCCCCCTGCCCGAAGGGCCCTGAGGCCGCGCCACCTCAGCCGCCCGCCACCGTCAGCCGCCCGCCACCTCGGCGGAGGCGACGGCTTCCCGTACGAGCCGGGCGAACTCCTCCGGCCGCTGTTCGGGGAACGGCACACCGGCCCCGGGCACGATATGCCCCTTCGCCGACAGCGCCCGCACCATCGGCTCGAAGCTGGGCATCGACGGGTCGTCGTCCTGTCCGCAGATGACCGTGGCCGGGGCGGCGATCCGCGGCAGCCGCTCGTCCATCGCGAACAGCCGGATGGCGATATGGCCGTCCTCCGCCCGGTCCAGCACCCGCAGGGCGTCGGCCATGAAGCGGTTGAGCGCGCCCTCCTGCCCCGGCTCGTAGAAGTGTCGGCGCCGGTTCCACAGCTCCAGGAGGTGGGAGCCGTCCGGATTCGGCCGCACCCAGTCGACCGGGCGTTTCCACACCGCGCGGGCGCGCTTCTCCGGGGTGATGAACGGGGTCGCGGAGAGCGTCAGGCTCCGCACCCGGGAGCCCAGGCGGGCCGCCACCTCCACCGCGATCACTCCGCCGGTGTGGTGCCCGACCAGGTGGAACGTATCGAGCCCGAGCCCGTCCACCAGGTCCTCGACCCCGTCGGCGAACATCTCGACGCTCTGGTCGTCCGCGGGTTTCGCCGACGCCCCGTAGCCGACGGTGTCCATCGCGATCGCCCGGTGCGTGGCGCCGAGCAGCGGAAGCACATCGCGGTACTCGGCCCAGGACCGCGGGGTCTGGTGGAGCAGCAGCACCGGCTCGCCCTCGCCGCACTCGACGTAGTGCAGCTGGCCGAACCGGCTGGGGGCGTAGTGGGCGGTCAGCATATGCACTCTCCTGACGTGGCGGGGCGGCGAGCCCGCGCCTCTCTGGTCGTACTTTGTACGGAACTCCTCGGGTGCCGGTCAAGAGGCGTTCGGCCGGGAAAGGTCCTCGCTCGGAGCGTTCCGCCAGGCGGTACGGGGCGCTGGACGGACACGGGTGCGCGAGGTCAGTGTCACCTGGTCCGGCACGTCGTCATGCGCCCCGTTCCGTGTGACGGAACGAAAGTTGGCTCGTGGTGGGCGGCGCGTCTATACCGGAGGCCACATCGGGAGCGCCGGGCCCCGGCCCCATGTTCTTCTCCAGGAGGTAGCCCGTGCCGAATGTTCCCGACCACGTCCCGACGGACTCCCTCCCCGGGGCCGTGGTCAAGGCCGCCGACGCACTCGCGGGCGCCGCCCGCGACGGGATCGCCTGCGCGCCGGTGCGCACGCTCCTGGACGACGGCGACATCGAGGCCGCCTACGCGGTGCAGCGGCTCAACCTGCGACGCGAACAGGCCACCGGCCGCCGGATCGTCGGCCGGAAGATCGGCCTGACCTCTCCGGCCGTACAGCGCCAACTCGGCGTGGGCCAGCCGGACTTCGGTGCGCTCTTCGCCGACACGGCCGTGCCGGAGGGCGGCGAGGTGCCCGCCGGGCGGCTGCTCCAGCCCAAGGTGGAGGCCGAGGTGGCGCTCGTGCTCGGCAGCGATCTGCCACACCGCCACTGCACCGTCGTGGACCTGCTGCGCGCCACCGATTTCGCGCTGCCCGCGCTGGAGATCGTCGACAGCCGGGTGCGGGACTGGGACATCGCCATCGTGGACACCGTCGCCGACAACGCCTCCTGCGGGCTGTACGTCCTCGGCGCCTCCCCGGTGCCACTGTCCGGGCTCAACCTGCGCTCCGTACAGATGACCATGACGCGCAACGGCGAGATGGCCTCCGAAGGGACCGGCGCCGACTGCCTCGGCGGCCCCCTCAACGCGGCCGTCTGGCTGGCCTCGGCCCTCGCCGAGCGGGGCGATCCGCTGCGCGCGGGAGACCTCGTCCTGACCGGGGCACTGGGGCCGATGGTCCCGGCCGCCCCGGGCGATGCGTTCCACGCCCGCATCTCGAACCTGGGCGCCGTAGGAGTCGGCTTCGCCGCGGAAGGAGACCACCGGTGAGCAGCGAGACCAGCACCCGCACCAAAGTGGCGATCATCGGCTCCGGCAACATCGGCACCGACCTCCTGATCAAGGTGCTGCGGCTCTCCGACACCCTGGAGATCACCGCGATGGCCGGGATCGACCCCGCCTCCGACGGCCTGGCCCGCGCCCGCCGCCTGAAGGTGGCCACCACCCACGAGGGCGTGGACGGGCTGGTGGCGATGGACGAGTTCGCCGACGTGGACATCGTCTTCGACGCCACCTCCGCCGGTGCCCACAAGCGCCACGAGGAGGTGCTGCGCCCCCTCGGCCGCACCCTCGTCGACCTCACCCCGGCCGCCATCGGCCCCTATGTGGTGCCCCCGGTCAACGGCGACACCCACCTCGACGCGCCCAACGTCAACATGGTCACCTGCGGTGGCCAGGCCACGATCCCGATCGTCGCCGCGGTGGGCGCGGTCGCCCCCGTGCACTACGGGGAGATCGTCGCCTCCATCTCCTCCCGCTCCGCGGGCCCCGGCACCCGCGCGAACATCGACGAGTTCACCGAGACCACCGCCGCCGCCATCGAACGCGTCGGCGGCGCCGCCCGCGGCAAGGCCATCATCGTCCTCAACCCCGCCGAACCGCCCCTGATCATGCGCGACACCGTGCACTGCCTGGTCTCGGGCTGCGCCACCGAGGAGGTCACCGCCTCCGTCGAGGAGATGGTCGGCCGCGTCCAGGCGTATGTGCCCGGCTACCGCCTCAAGCAGAAGGTGCAGTTCGACCAGGTCGGGTCCGACGACCCGATGCGCTCCCTGCTGCCCGCCGAGGCCGCGCACACCGACGCGGTGAAGGTCTCGGTCTTCCTCGAGGTCGAGGGAGCCGCCCACTACCTCCCGGCCTACGCCGGAAACCTCGACATCATGACCTCGGCCGCGCTGCGCACCGCGGAGCGCCTGGCCGCACATCGCTCCGGCGAGGAGGCCGCACGATGACCACGACCGACGCCGGCGCCACCGCGGACACCCCGCCCGTCCCGCCCGCCCTGTACGTCCAGGACGTGACCCTGCGGGACGGCATGCACGCCATCCGCCACCGCTACACCGTCGAGCAGGCCCGCACCATCGCCGCCGCCCTGGACGCCGCCGGGGTGGCCGCCATCGAAATCGCCCACGGCGACGGCCTGTCCGGCTCCAGCGTCACCTACGGAATCGGCGCCCACACCGACTGGGACTGGATCGAGGCCGTCGTCGGGGCCACCGGCACGGCGATCCCCACCACCCTGCTGCTGCCGGGCATCGGCACATTGCACGACCTCAAGCGGGCCCACGCCCTCGGCATCCGCTCCGTGCGCATCGCCACCCACTGCACCGAGGCCGACATCTCCGCCCAGCACATCTCCGCCGCCCGCGAGATGGGCATGGACGTGGCCGGGTTCCTGATGATGTCGCACATGACGGAACCGGCCGAACTCGCCCGCCAGGCCAAGCTGATGGAGTCCTACGGCGCCCACTGTGTGTATGTCACCGACTCCGGCGGCCGGCTCACCATGGACGGTGTCCGCGACCGCTTCCGCGCCTACCGCGATGTGCTCGACCCGGGCACCGAACTCGGCATCCACGCCCACCACAACCTCGCCCTCGGCGTGGCCAACACCGTAGTGGCCGTGGAGAACGGCGTCACCCGCGTCGACGCCTCCCTCGCGGGCCAGGGCGCGGGGGCGGGCAACTGCCCGCTGGAGGCGTTCGTCGCCGTCGCCGACCTGATGGGCTGGAAACACGGCTGCGACCTGTTCCCCCTGATGGACGCCGCCGACGACCTCGTACGGCCCCTCCAGGACCGCGAGGTCCGCGTCGACCGCGAGACCCTGACCCTCGGTTACGCGGGCGTGTACTCCAGCTTCCTGCGCCACGCCGAGGCCGCCGCGGTCCGCCACGGGCTGGACACCCGCGCGATCCTGGTCGAGGTGGGCCGCCGTGGGATGGTCGGTGGCCAGGAAGACATGATCACGGACATCGCGCTCGACCTGGCCGCCCACCCGGACAGCACCTCGCGCCCGGACAACACCTCCTGATCGCCGCCCGATCGGCGGGACGCCTGTACGGTGTGGTGTACGACGGCGTCGGTGTCGCCGGTCCCCCGGTGGTGTGCGAAGAGGAGAGTCCCAGTGGCGGGTCAGCGGTCGCGTGGCAGGGCGCTCACCGCCGAGCGGATCATCGAGGTGGCCACCCGGATCTGCGACGAGGAGGACATCGACGTACTGACGATCCGGCGGCTCGCCGCGGACCTCGGCGTGGGCGCGATGACGCTCTACAGCTACTTCCGCGGCAAGGAGGAGATCCTCGACGGGATCGCCGACTACGTCATGGGGAACTTCCGGCTGCCCACCGCCGAGGAGACCTCGCCCGAGGCGGTCGTACGGGCCCTGGCGCTGGCCTTCCTCGAGATGATGCGGGAGCACCCCAGCATCGTGCGGCTCTTCGCCACCCGGGTGAGCACCGGCCCGCGTTCCATGCGGGGCGCGTTCGAGGCGGTCATCGGGAGGCTGCGCGAGGCGGGGTTCGCGGACCGGGACGCGGTGCGCGTCTACGGGCTGATCGTGCAGTACAGCCTGGGATTCGCCAGCTATCAGGCGCCCCGCCCGTGGGGCAAGGCGGACCATCCCGAGGCCGAGGAGCTGCGGCGTCAGCGCAGGCACTTCTACGGGACCCTGCCGCGTGAGGACTTCCCCCACATGGTGGAGCTCGCCGAGGAGATGACCACGCTGCCCAGCGACGAACAGTTCCTCTTCGGGCTCGACTGCCTCATCGACGGCGTACTGCGGCACACCGGCGACTGAACCTCGCCCCGTCCGTAGCTCCGTATCCCGTCCGTCTCTCGGTTTCCGTACTGCGTGCTGTCAGCAACCTTGACCTCATACAGCGAACGGTACATAGTACGACCCACTTGCGATCGCTGAGCCGACCTCGCCTCGGCCCGGTGTCCGGCGGTTCTTTCCCCTCCCCGCCCCTTCCCACAACCAGGGGCTCCGCCCCTGGACCCCGGACGCCCTTCGGGCGTGTCCTCAATCGCCGGACGTGCTGAAACCAGCCCCTCCGGCGCTTGAGGAGCGGGGTCTGGGGCGGAGCCCCAGTTCCGGGAAGGGGCGGGGAGGGGGAAGCACCGATATGCGGCTCCGCCGCGTGGCCCGCCGCAGGCGTACGCGTACCGCCGGACACGCCGCAGGCGTCCCGCGGCTTCCCCGTCCCCCATGGACCGTCCCTGAAGGACAAAGGACCCTCATGACAGCAACCGATGTTCGTGAACCCGGCCGGGACCAGGGCACCAGAGCGCTGGTCGCCGGCTGGATCGGCACCACCGTCGAGTACTACGACTTCTCCATCTACGGACTGGCCTCGTCCGTGGTGTTCGCCAAGCTCTTCTTCCCCACCTCGGACCCGGTGACGGGCACGCTGCTCTCGCTGTCGACCTTCGCCATCGGCTTCCTGGCCCGGCCGGTCGGCGCGGTGGTGTTCGGCCACTTCGGCGACCGCCTGGGCCGGAAGTCCACGCTGGTGGCCACACTCGGGCTGATGGGCATCGCCACCTTCGCGGTGGGTCTGCTGCCCACCTACCGCCAGGTGGGGATCGCGGCGCCGATCCTGCTGATCGTCGCCAGGCTCGCCCAGGGGTTCTCCGTCGGTGGCGAATACGGCGGGGCGGTCCTGATGACCATCGAACACGGGGAGCGCGGGAAACGCGGGTTCCGGGGCTCACTGATCAATACCGGGACCTCGGCCGGGCTGCTCCTGGCCAACCTCGTCTTCCTCGGGGTGCTCCAACTTCCGGACGACCAGTTGCACTCATGGGGCTGGCGGATTCCGTTCCTGCTGAGCGCGGTGCTCGTCGGCGTGGGTCTGTTCGTACGGCTCAGCCTGGACGAGAGCCCCGAGTTCGAGGCGGTCAAGGCGCGGAACGCGGTGGACCGGCTGCCCGTGGTCGAGGTGTTCCGCGAGTGCGCCGGGCGGGTTCTGCTGATGGCCGCCGCGATTCTGAGTGCCGGGGTGGCCTTCACGCTGGCGACCGTCTACAGCCTGGAGTACGCCCGCACCGGGCTGCACCTGGACAAGGACACCATGATCGCCGTGCTGCTGCCGGCCACCCTCGTCATCATCGTCTGCGTGCCGCTCGCCGGAAAGCTGGCGGACCGGTTCGGAAACCGCAGGGTCTTCATCGCCGGGGCGGCCTCGCTGATCGTGCTGCCGTTCGCCTGGCTGGCGCTGCTCCAGACGCGGAATTACGGGCTGATGCTGCTGGGCTTCACCCTGCTGTTCATCGGCTACTCCGCCAACTACGGCGTGGTCCCGGCGTACTTCTCGCAGGTCTTCCCGGCGCGGCTGAGGTTCACCGGCATGTCGATCGGCTTCACCGTCGGGCTGATCGCAGGGAACGCGTTCTCCCCCGACATCGCCACCTATCTGCTGCACACCACCGGCGGATGGGTGGGCATCGCGGTGTACATGGCCGTGATGTCGGTCGTCTCGGTGGTGGCGGGCCTGTTCCTGCGGGAAGCGGACGACACCGCGGAGCCACCGGGCGTTCCGGCCGCGCAGGTGGCCGACGGCGATACCGCGCAGGTGGGCTGACCGCCGTACGTCGTGCCGTACCAAGCACTCACACCAAGTAACCACACCAAGTAACCACACCAAGCACTCACAGCAAGCCCTCAGGAGGAGAGCGTGAACGAGAAGAGCGGGATACGCGTCGGTGTCCGCATACCGCCGTGCGACCGGGTGGACCGGCTGGCCGGGACCGCCCGGCGGGCCGAGGAACTGGGCTTCGACCAGGTGTGGTTCCCCGACTCCCAGTTGCTGTGGCGGGACGTGTTCACGGCCCTGACCGCCGCCGCGCTGGGCACCGAACGGATCGGCCTGGGCAGCGCGGTCACCAATCTCGTCACCCGGCACCCGGCCGTCGTCGCCTCGGCCGCGCGCAGCGTCGCCGAACTGGCCCCCGGCCGGTTCACCCTCGGCCTCGGCGTGGGCAACAGCTCGGTCGGCCCCATCGGCATGCGCTCCAGCACCGGGGCCGAGTTGCGCGCCGGGGTCGCCACGCTGCGGGCGCTGCTCCAGGGGGAGGAGTGGGACTTCAACGGCGTACGGTCCCGGCTCCGGGACCCGGCTCCGGACGTGCCGATCCACGTGGCCGCCAGCGGCCCCCGGAATCTGCGGCTCGCCGGGGAGATCGCCGATGGTGTCATCCTGCTCAGCGGCGTCTCGCGGACGACGCTCGCCAGTGCCACCGCCCGGGTGCGGGAGGGTGCCGAGGCCGCCGGGCGCACCACGGAGGCGATCCCGCTGACGGTCTCGGCGTTCTGCGCGGTGACCGACGACGTGGAGTCCGAAGCCCGGCTGCTCAAGCCGATCTGTGCGTCGATCGCCCAGAACGGCGGCGCGCCCTTCCTCGCCCTGGCCGGGATCGAACTGGACGTTCCGGCGCGGGTGGAGGGGGTCTATCCGGACCTCGTACACGCCGAGGACTGGGACGCGGCCGTCGAGATCTGCTCGGCCTGGGTGAGCGATGAGACGGCCGTGCGTTTCGCCCAGGAGTTCTGCCTCTTCGGAACCGCCAAGGAGATCGCCGAACGGCTCACCGCGCTGCACGCGGACGGGGTGACCGATGTGTTCCTCCAGCACGTCGGTTCCTACGACCCGCCCACCGAGCTGATCGAGAGCGTGGGCTCCGCGGTGCTGCCCGCCCTGCGGCCGGACATCAGCCGGTGAGCGTGGTGGAGCCGGAACCGCCGTCGGCCGCGACGATCAGATTGAGCACGGTGATGTGCTGACCGCAGTTCGGGCACTCGTGGCCGGTGCTGAGCGGGGGCACCGGCACCGCCTGCGACCGGTGGTGCGTCCGGTCCGCGGCGTCCGCGGCGTCCGCAGTGGCTTCGGTGGCCGCCGCGTCCACGGTGGCCGCGGTCGCCGCGCCTCGGTGGTGGGCCCGCCACCACCGGGTCTTGCATCTGGAGCCGCAGAACCTGCGCGTCGGGTTCCTGCTGGTCCAGGTGAACTCGGCGCCGCATTCGGCACACCGCCGGGCTGCGGTGTCCATGTAGCCTCCTCTGTCGGCTCGCGGTGAGACTGATTCCGCATCCATCCGCCCAGTAGATCGGTGCGTGGGTTTCGGAACCGTAACGCCCTCGGTCGCCCGCGCGTCATGTGGTTCTCGGTCGTTGGAAACCGGCCAGGTGCGATGAAACCTCGCCGAAACCCCCCTCTGTGGAGGATGGGGCCGCCGAAGACGAGGGCAGGTGAGGTGTGCACGATGTCCATCCCCGCGAACGGGCGGACGACCACCCGGCGAACGGGATTGTCACTCCCTCCCGATCTACCGCTGTCCGAGTGGCGCCACCTCGGCCAGCAGATCCACGTCATCGCCGACTCCTCCGCGTGGTGGCTGGGCGATTGGCTCATCTTCGGCCAGGAGCACTACCCCGACCGCTACCGCCACGCGCTGAAGCAGACCTCGCTCGACTATCAGACGCTGCGCAACTACGCCTGGGTGGCACGCAAGTTCGAGCCGGGCAGGCGGCGGGGCAAGCTGAGCTTTCAGCATCACGCGGAAGTGGCCGCGCTCCCCGAGGCCGAGCAGGAGGAGTGGCTGACCCGGGCCGAGGAGGGCGGCTGGACCCGCAATGCGTTACGTCGGCAGATACGGATGCGGCGTCAGTCGCCGGAAGCCGCACAGGAGCAGGGCGTTGTGCAGGTGAACGTGGTCGCCGAGCGCAGAATCCGCTGGGAGCGCGCGGCGGAGATCGCCGGTCTCGGGCTTATGGATTGGATCATCCAGATGCTGGATGAGGCGGCCGATGGCCCGGTCCCGCATATTCCCGGCCGCGCCGCCGACCCGCCCGCCCTGGGGGCGTAAACAGCGCTCCGTAGAACCTCTAGCCAATGCTTTCTGTCCCGCCGGCGGGACGACGGCATGGATTCCGGAGCGGCATTCCCGCGATTCCCCCGATTTGGCGTTCCCGCATGCCCTGTGAAAGCATTTAATGCGCGTTCCAGAGCTCCGGGGGAGAACGCGAAGGGCCAGGTGAGTGGCCGAACGGAGCCGCATTCACCTCATGTGACGCATCTCGTCCCGCTGGTATCGGTAAGCACGTACAGAACTCCATCGAACCCCATGGCTCCCACTGGTGATCGCCCCACTCGAAACCATGAGTTCTCGTTGCGTAACCGTGGCGCGCCGCGCGCGGATACGGGGTGTCAAACCGCCTGACCGCTGTTAGAGTCTGCGTCGAAAGATTGAACGGCCTTTCGCGATTTCGCGAAGTGGAGCAACGGGGGGTGGTCGATATTGATCGGCCACGATCGGCGATCTTCGAAGTGGTGTCCAAAGTGTTCCTGCCACCCCCCGGATAGAAATTCCTTTCGAGGCGAGCTCGCCTTGGAGCGGGGGGTTGGGGATGTTCGAGCAGCAACTTGAGGAAGTGGTCAGCGAAGTCGACATCGCGTCGATTTCGACGGCGGAGTCACCGCGGAGTTCAGGGGAGGACCCGGAGCACATCCAAGCGCTGGCGGAGACGGAAGCCACGTTACCGCCCATCATCGTTCACCGGTCCACGATGCGGGTGGTCGACGGCGCCCACCGGCTACGGGCCGCGGAGCTCCGCGGCGACGAGAAGATCAGGGTCAAGTTCTTCGACGGCAGCAAGGCCGACGCGTTCGTCCTGGCCGTCGGCTCCAACATCACCCATGGCCTGCCGCTTTCGATGACGGACCGGAAGTCCGCGGCCGCCCGCATCATCGTGTCGCACCCCCAGTGGTCGGACCGCATGATCGCGTCGGTCTCGGGGATCTCGGCGGGCACCGTCGCGGAGATCCGCCGACGGACGTCGGCCGAGGAGACGGCCAGTGGCAGCCGTATCGGTCAGGACGGCCGGGTCCGTCCCATCAACAGCGCCGCCGGGCGCGAGCTGGCGAGCAGGCTGATCACGGCGAACCCGGGTCTGTCGCTGCGCCAGATCGCCCGGGCCGCGGGGATCTCCCCGGAGACGGCACGGGACGTCAGGAACCGTATGAGCAGGGGCGAGGACCCCTTGCCGAAGGCGCGCGGCGCGGCGAAGGCCGGGGGCCGGCGGACCGAGGCGCTGAGCCGGTCCACGGCGGGCGCGGCCACCGCGGAGGTGGTCCCGATGGCCGACCGCCTCGCGGCCGTGCACCGCCTCACCTCGGACCCCGCCCTGCGGTTCAACGAAACCGGCCGCAGGCTGCTGCGGCTGCTCAACATCAACATGCTCAGCGCGGAGGAGTGGCAGGAAATCATCGCGAACGTACCGCCGCATTGCAGCAGCATCGTCGCCAGCCTCGCCCGTGAATGCGCGGGGATGTGGGACGAGATCGCGGTCCGGGTGGACCTCCAGCTCGCCTGAGCGCTCCGCTGGAAGTGCCCTGACGGGGCGGTCCTTCCGGACCGCCCCTCGGCCGCCGGGCACGGTTCAGGCCCCGCCCAGGCGCAGCAACTCGACGACCGCGTGGCCGACGGCGGCTGCCAGCGGGTTGCCGCCGAAGGTGGAGCCATGGCTGCCGGGCGGATCACACCGAGCACGTCATGGCGGGCGACGACCGCGGAGACGGGCACGATACCGCCGCCGAGCGCCTTGCCGAGGACGTAGATGTCGGGGGTGACGTCCTCGAATTCGCAGGCGAACGTCGTGCCCGTGCGGCCCAGCCCTGACTGGACCTCATCGGCGATGAAGAGCACGTTCTCGCGACTGCACACCTCCCGCACACGCCGGAGGTGGCCCGGTGGCGGGATGAGCACACCGGCCTCGCCCTGGAAGGGCTCGAGCAGCACCGCCACGGTGGTCTCGTCGACCGCGGCTTCCAGGGCCAACGCCTGGCGCGCCTGCACCTCCCCGCGCGATGACTGCTGGAACTGCCGATAGCCGTCGAATCCGAGCCATGCGACAAAACGTACGACGGTGGGTGCGCCGACCCCGGCCTGGGAGGCGAGCCCGGCGCGGAGTTCAGTCCGGCTGCCGGGTAGTTGGCGGTCAGCTCTCGGGCGATCTTCATCTCGGCCCGGGAGAGGCCACCCTGTACGCGGCGCAGCCGCTCGGCCACGGTGACCCCCAGGCCGGAGGGCTCCTGCGCACCGCTCGCCGGCTCCGTGTCCCCGAGGCGGTTCGCATGATCGCTTCGGTCTCCGGCCCGGTCGGCCATGGGCTTCCCTTCTCCGCGCTGTCTGACGCGACGATCGTTGCACACGGGCGGGCGCCGAGGAGGCACCCGAGCCCTCGGGGGGAGCACCGGCGATCCGGCCAGGACGAGAGGGCCCGTCCTGGCCGGATCGCATATGCGGGGCGCGGCCGCGCTCACCGTACGGTGCGCAGGCTCCGGGCCCCGGTGACGTCGGCGCAGCCCGCAAGACCCAGCGAGGTGCGCAGTTCGGCGGACAGCAGCTCGAACACCCGCCGCACACCCGCCTCACCGGCCGCGGCCAGACCCCAGATCACCGGCCGTCCCACCAGCACCCCGGCCGCGCCGAGGGCCAGGGCCCTGAGGATGTCCGTACCGCCGCGGACGCCGCCGTCGAGCAGCAGCTCGCAGCGGCCACCGAGCGCGGGCGCCAGCTCGGCCAGCGCGTCCAGGCTCGGCACGGCGCCGTCGAGCTGACGGCCACCGTGGTTGGAGACCACCAGCGCGTCGACCCCGGATTCGGCGGCGCGCAGCGCGTCCTCCCGCGCCAGGACGCCCTTGAGCACCAGCGGCAACCGCGTGTGCTCCCGCAGCCGGTCCACGGTGGCCCAGGTCAGCGCCGGGGAGAACGCCTCGCTGGTGTGCGCGGCCACGGCCGAGGCACCGGCGGGCCGGATGTGCGCCGTCCCGCCCGCGTCGATGTTGGTGGCCCGTACCTCGGCAGGGAGCGTGAACCGATTGCGGATGTCCCGCAGCCGACGGCCCATCCACGGCACGTCCACGGTGAGCATGAGCGCCTCACAGCCCGCGTCCTCCGCCCGGCGGGCGAGCTCCAGCGTCCGGGCGCCGTCGCGCAGCCAGTACAGCTGGAACCAGACCGCCCCGCCGACCGCCGTGATCTCCTCGATCGGCACACTGCTCAGCGTGGAGACCGCGAACGGCACCCCCGCGGCCTTCGCCGCCCGGGCGGTGGCCAGTTCACCGTCCTCGCTCACCAGCCGGTGGTACGCCACCGGGGCCACCGCCAGCGGCAGCGCCGCCGGACGGCCCAGCAGCGTGGCATCCGTCGTGCACCGCGAGACGTCCCGCAGCACCCGGGGCACGAGGAAGGTGCGGTCGAACGCCGCGCGGTTGGCGGCCAGCGTCAGCTCGTCACCGCTGCCGCCCGCCACGAAGTCCCGGACGTCGGGCAGCAGGACGGCAGCGGCGGCGCGCTCGAGGTCGGCCAGGCACTCGACACCATCGACGGCGTCGGCGGCTGCCCCGGCCGCACCGCGACCGGCGCGGTCAGCGCCGGAAGTCACGCTGCCCGGTCCTCTCCAGCTCCACGGCCTCGTACAGCGCCTTGATGTTCGCGCTGCCGAAGGTCTGGGCGCCCTGCCGCTCGATGACCTCGTAGAAGAGGGTGTGCCGCGGGTGGGTGGAGGCCGTGAAGATCTGGAACAGCTGCCCGTCGTGGTCCTCGTCCGCGAGCACCCCCGTGGCGCGCAGATCGGCCAGGCGCCGCGGGCTGAGGTCGATCCGCTCACCCAGCAGGTCGTAGTACGCGTCGGGCGTGGTGAGGAAGGTGACGCCGCGGTCGGACAGGGCGCGCACTGACCTGACGGCGTCATGCGAGGAGAAGGCCAGGTGCTGCACGCCCGAGCCCTGGTGGCTCTTCAGGAACTCGTCGATCTGCCCCGGCAGGGCCGTGTCGTCGGGCTCGATGAGCGTGAGCGTGACGGCGCCGGACGGGCTCTGCACGACCTTCGAGTGCATCGCCTGGGCGCCGACGACGATGTGCTCCGCGAAGACGTCCCGGAAGCCCAGTGCCTGCTGGTAGTACGCGACGGCCGGGCCGAGGCCGCCGGTGCCGAGACAGACGGCGATGTGGTCGATGTCGAGCAGACCCACTTCGGTCAGGCCCGTCTCGGGCAGACCCGCCTCTGCCAGACCCGCCTTGTTCAGGCCCGCCTCGCCGCCCGGTCCGTCGGGCCGCTCCTGGCCGTCCGCGGGTACGAAACCCGCGGGCAGCCCGGGGCCCGCGTCCGGCGCGCGCTGGACCAGGGTGTGGACCACGTCCCCGAAGCCGTGCACCGCGGCGGTGACGGACGGGCCGTCACCGGTGTGCCGGACCGGTCGCCGGTGGACACCGGCGCCGTTCGCCACCGCCGCCTCGAAGGCCGCCCGCACATCGGCGGTGCGCAGCGCGATGTCCGCCACGCCGTCGCCGTGGCTGAGTACGTACGCCGAGGCGGGGTGGCGGTCGGAGGTCGCCTGGGTCAGCACCAGCGTGATCTCCCCGTGCCGCAGCGCAAGGCTGCGGTGATCCGCGGAACCGCCGCTGCCGACGATGGCGAACGCATACCGGTCGACCCACTGGAACGCGCTCGAATCCAGGTTCTCCACATACAACTCGACATAGTCGATGGCGAGATCCGCGAGCGGCTCCGCGGCTTTTGATGAATTCCTCATGATGGCCCCCCAGATGCGGAAGAAAACCGAGCCCGCAGAACTCTAGGCGGCCATGAGCGCGTCCAGCCATCGGTGCCATTCCGGCGGTTAACGGAACTCGTGGACGCCGGGCCTTCTCCCTAAGCTGTGCCGCGTTTTGTGTTTCCGGGTCGCGGTCCTCTTGGACGGGTGATGTCTTGTGATGCACACGATGGCTGTCATCGGCACCGGCCTCATCGGTACGTCGGTCGCGCTCGCCGCCACCGGGCAGGGCGTGTCGGTGTATCTCTCCGACCGGAACCGGGCCGCCGCCAGGACCGCCGCCGCACTCGGCGCGGGACGGGCGGAGGAGCCGCCGGAGCCGGTCGACCTGGCCGTGCTCGCGGTGCCGCCGAGCCGGATCGCCGAGGTGCTGATCGCGGCCCAGGAACGCGGTCTGGCCCGCGCCTACACCGATGTGGCGAGCGTGAAGGAGGGCCCGGAGCGGGCCGTGCTCGCCCGCGCCCCCGAGCCCTCCCGTTACGTCGGCGGCCATCCGCTGGCCGGCCGGGAGCGATCGGGGCCGCTGGCGGCGCGGGCCGAGCTGTTCCGGGGCCGCCCCTGGGCGCTGACGCCGCACCGGCTGACCTCGCGCGCCGCCCTCGACCGGGGCCTGGAGCTCGCGGAGTTGTGCGGCGCCGCCCCGGTGGTCATGCGCGGCCGGGAGCATGACGAGGTGGTGGCGCTGACCTCGCACGTACCGCATCTGCTGGCCAGCGTGATGGCCGCCCGGCTGCGCGACGGTCCGGCCGGGGTGCCGCTGCTGGCCGGTCAGGGGCTGCGCGATGTGACCCGGATCGCCGCCGGGGACCCCCGGCTGTGGAGCGACATCCTGCGGTCCAACGCGGCAGCCATGGCCGGGGTGGTGAAGGAGCTGCGGGCCGATCTGGCCCGGGTGGCGGCGGTGCTCGACGTGCTCGCCGAGGACCACGACGAAGGCCACGGCCAGGGCGTACGGACCCTGGAGGATCTGCTGGCCAGGGGCGTGGCCGGGCTCGCCGGGCTGCCGCGCCCCGGCGCAGGCCCGCCCGTGGCCGAGGCGGCCTTACGGATCCTGGTCCCGGACCGCCCGGGGGAGCTGGCCCGGCTGCTGAGCGCCGTCGCGGCGCTCGGCATCGCCGTGGACGACGTCGCCGTGGAGGCCGCGGAGGAGCGCGGGCTGCGGGTGCGCCTGCCCGTTCCCTCGGCCGACGCCGAGCGGATCGGGGCCAAGCTGGGCGCCGACGGATGGGACCGGGCCCCGGCCGAATCGATGCCCGTGGGATAGCGCGATAGCGCTCCACAAGGCCGCCGACAAGCCCGTCCAAGTGCGCGGTTCGAGCAATTGGACGGCGTTGTCGAAAGGCCGACGGGCGTGTGATGCTGAAGCATCCGAGCCGCCCTCATACAGCCGCTCTCATTCATTTGCCGCCCGGGGGAATTCATGGCAGGAACCACCGTCGCCGCGCAGACCCGTCAACGGGAACACCTCGAAATGGCAGAGCTGCACGGCAGCGTTTCCGAGCCCGTGCTGGACACGATGAACTTCCTCAACGAGGTGACCCACCGCTATCCGGACGCGATTTCCTTCGCCCCGGGCCGGCCGTACGACGGCTTCTTCGACACCGAGCAGGTCTTCACCCATATCCGCCGCTATCTGGATTACTTGGCGGAGCGGGGGAGTTCACCGGCGGACATCCGTACCGCGCTGTACCAGTACGGGCCGACCGCCGGGCAGATCCGGCAGATCATCGCCGACTCGCTGCGCGCGGACGAGGCCACCGACGTACCGGCCGAGTCCATCGTGGTGACCGTCGGCGCCCAGGAGGCCATGCTGCTGGTGCTGCGCGCGCTCTTCGCGGGCCCCGACGACGTCCTGCTGGTCTCCAGCCCCTGCTATGTGGGGATCACCGGCGCGGCCCGGCTGCTGGACGTGGCCGTGTGTCCGGTGGAGGAGCGCGAGGACGGGTTCCACGCCGCCGATCTGGAGGCCGCGGTGCTGGCGGAGCGGGCGCGCGGCCGCCGCCCGCGCGCGTTCTACGTGGTGCCGGACCACTCCAACCCGTCCGGGAACACCATGGGCCCGAAGGCCCGGGAGGAGCTGCTCGAGCTCGCCGGGCGCCATGACTTCCTGGTGCTGGAGGACAGCCCGTACCGGCAGGTGAGCCCCGGCACTCCGCTGCCGACGCTGAAGTCCCGGGACCGGGCCCGCCGCGTGGTGCACCTGGGCTCGTACTCCAAGACGGTCTTCCCCGGCGCCCGCGTCGGGTTCGTCGTGGCCGACCAGCGGGTCCGGGACGCCACGGGCGGTGAGCGGCTGCTGGCGGACGAACTCGCCAAGATCAAGAGCATGGTGACGGTCAACACCTCGTCACTGAGCCAGGCCGCCGTGGCGGGTGCGCTGCTCGGCGCCCGGGGCCGGCTGTCGGAGCTGAACGCCGAGGCGGCCGCGTACTACGGCGAGGCGATGCGGGAGATGCTGCGGCGGCTGGACGCCCGGCTGCCCGCCGCCCGCCGGGAGGCCCTGGGGGTGCGCTGGAACGAGCCGAGCGGTGGCTTCTTCCTCACCATGCGCGTCCCGTTCCGGGTGGACAACACCGTACTGACCACGTCCGCACAGGACTTCGGCGTGATCTGGACGCCGATGGCGCACTTCTACCCCGGCACCGGTGGCCACCACGGCATCCGGCTGTCCATCAGCTATCTGACGCCCGCCGAGATCGACGAGGGCACGGCGAGGCTCGCGCGCTTCATCGAGGCGCACAGCGCGTCGCACAACGCACCGCATGACGCGCCACCCAGCGCGCCACACAGCACCAGCGGATCCCAGTGAGAAAGGTGAGGCAACGTGTCCGGACTGAGTCGCGGTCGCCGACCCCGGAGCAAGCCGCGTATGTGGGGGTGGACCTTCCGATGACCCTGGCAGCCGAGTTACGGCCCCGCGCCCTCGGCGTGGGGACGGCGGTTACATCCACGTCGTACACCCAGCGGGAGGTGCTCGACGCCTTCCAGATCACCGACCCCAAGATCCGTTCGGTCTTCCTCAACAGCGCCATCGACCGCCGCCATCTGACGCTCCCGCCGCCGGACGGCAAGGGCGGCCGCGTCCCCGAACCGCAGGGCGACCTGCTCGACAAGCACAGGGCCAAGGCCATCGAGATGGGCGCCGAGGCGCTGCGCGCCTGCCTCAAGCGGGCCGGTGCCGAACTGGCCGAACTGCGCCACCTGTGCTGTGTGACCTCCACCGGACTGCTCACCCCGGGGCTGAGCGCCCTGCTCATCAAGGAGCTCGGCATCGACCGGCATTGCAGCCGCTCCGACATCGTGGGCATGGGCTGCAACGCCGGGCTGAACGCCCTGGGCGTGGTCGCGGGCTGGGCCGCCGCCCACCCCGGCGAACTCGCCGTCGTGCTCTGCGCGGAAGCCTGCTCCGCCGCGTACGCGATCGACTCCACGATGCGCACCGCCGTCGTGAACAGCCTCTTCGGGGACGGCGCGAGCGCGATCGCGCTCCGCTCGGGGCCGGACGGCGTGGCCGACCCCGAGGGGCCGCGCATCCTCAAGTTCGCCAGCCGCATCATCCCGGACGCCTCCGACGCCATGCGCTACGACTGGGACCGCGAGCAGGGCCGCTTCAGCTTCTACCTGGACCCGCAGATCCCGTATGTGGTCGGCGCCCACGCCGAACTGGTCGTGGACCGGCTGCTGGCCGACACCGGGCTGCGCCGCAGCGACATCGCCCACTGGCTGGTGCACTCGGGCGGCAAGAAGGTCATCGACGCCGTGGTCGTCAACCTGGGGCTCACCCGGTACGACGTCCGGCACACCGTCGGTGTGCTGCGCGACTACGGCAACGTGTCCAGCGGCTCGTTCCTGTTCTCCTACGAACGGCTCCTGGACGAGGGAGTCGCCAAACCGGGTGAGTACGGCGTGCTGATGACCATGGGGCCCGGCTCCACTATCGAGACGGCGCTGGTCCAGTGGTGAGCGCGGAGGGTGGCATGGAAGAACTGCTGACCGTGGCGATCGACGGGGCCGAGCCGCCGACCGCCGCGACCGTGAGCGCCGTACAGGCCGTGTGCGACAAGGCCGAGGACCGCCCCGGCCGCGGAGTCGTCGCCGTACAGGTCGGCGGGGCCCCGGCAGCGGGCTGGACCGGAGACCTCGATGTGATGCGCGTCAGCAAGTGGGAGCGGACGCTGCGCCGCCTGGAGCGGCTGCCCCGGGCCACCGTCGCGGTGGCCTCGGGCGACTGCGGCGGCGCGGCCCTGGACGCCTTCCTCGCCTGCGACATCCGGGTGGTCACCCCGGGCACCCGGCTGCTCGTCCACGGCGATGGCACGGCGACCTGGCCCGGTATGGCCGGCTACCGGCTCGTCCAGCTGGCCGGGCCCGCGCGGGTCCGCCGGGCGCTGCTGTTCGGCGTGCCCATCGAGGCGCCCGAGGCGGTCGCGCTCGGCGTGGCCGATCAGCTGGCCGACGACCCGGCCGGTGCGGTCGCGGCCGCCGCCGGGCTGGTCAGCGGGCTGGCCGGAAAGGAGGTCGCGATCCGCCGGCAGCTGCTCTTCGACGCCGCGACGACCAGTTTCGAGGACGCCCTCGGCTCCCATCTGGCCGCCTGCGACCGGGCGTTGCGGCCGCCCGTGGTGGAGGCGTCATGACCGTCCCGCTCTGGCCGGAGCTGCGGCAGGCGGCCCTCCGCGTCGATGAACTGGTGGCGAAACTGCCCGAACCCGGTGCCCGGGGACCTGAGGAGCGGGCCGCGCTCGCCGCGGCCAAGGACACCGCACGGGCGCTGCGGACGCGCTATCTGCACACCCACGCCGACGCCGTGTACGACCACCTCACCAGCGGCGGCGCCGACGAGCTCCGCATCGTCGAACTCGTCGGCGCCGCCGCGGCCGCCTTCCCCGCGCTGCTGCCCACGGCCGGACAGCTCGCCGCCGACCGCGCCCGGCGGCAGGCGGACAAGGAGGGGTACGAGATCGATCAGGGCATCTTCCTGCGCGCCGTGCTGGGCTCGCCCCGGTCCGGGCCGCATCTGCTCGACGCGATGCTGCGGCCGACACCGCGGGCGCTGCGGCTGCTGCCGGAGTTCACGAGGACCGGCGTCCTCGAGACGACGTCCGTACGGATGGAGCGGCGCGACGGCGCGGCGTATCTGACGATGTGCCGGGACGACTGCCTGAACGCCGAGGACGAGCAGCAGGTCGACGACATGGAGACCGCCGTCGACCTGGCGCTGCTCGACCCGGAGGTGAGGGTCGGGGTGGTGCGCGGCGGCCCGATGAGCCATCCCCGCTACCGGGGCCGGCGGGTGTTCAGCGCGGGCATCAACCTCAAGAGCCTGCACGCCGGAACCATTTCGCTGGTCGGCTTTCTGCTCCGCCGCGAGCTGGGCTATCTCCACAAACTGGTCAGGGGAGTGCGCACCGACACCGCGCCCTGGCACTCCCCGACGGTCGAAAAGCCGTGGGTCGCGGCCGTCGAGACGTTCGCCATCGGCGGCGGCACCCAGCTGCTGCTCGTCTTCGACCATGTGATCGCCGCGTCGGACGCCTATATCAGCCTGCCCGCGGCCCGGGAGGGCATCGTGCCGGGGGCCGCGAACTTCCGGCTCGGCCGGCACGCCGGACCCCGGATCTCCCGCCAGGTGATCCTCCAGGGCCGCCGGATCCGGGCCACCGAACCCGACGCCCGGCTGCTGATCGACGAGGTGGTCGAGCCGGAGGAGATGGACACGGCCGTGGCGGGCGCCGTGCGGCGGCTCGGCGGCCCGGCGGTCGTACCCAACCGGCGGATGCTGGGCGGGGCCGAGGAGCCGGTCGAGGAGTTCCGCCGCTATATGGCCGAGTTCGCGCTCCAGCAGGCCCTGCGTCTGTACGGCGAGGACGTGATCGGCAAGGTCGGCCGGTTCGCGGGGCAGGGGCAGGGCGCATGACCGCTACCGAGAAGAGCAACGCACGCCAGGAGGGGGAAACCATGAGCAGTGAAGGTCGTCAGGAGTACGACGTCGTGGTGGTCGGGGGCGGTCCCGGTGGGTCGACGCTGGCCGCACTCGTCGCCATGCGGGGCCACCGGGTCCTGATCCTGGAGAAGGAGACGTTTCCGCGGTATCAGATCGGCGAGTCGCTGCTGCCGTCCACGATCCACGGCGTCTGCCGGATGACCGGGGTGGCGGAGAAGCTGGCCGCGGCCGGGTTCACCCCGAAGAAGGGCGGCACGTTCCGCTGGGGTGCCAACGCCGAACCGTGGACGTTCTCCTTCTCGGTGTCCCCGAAGATCGCGGGTGCCACCTCGCACGCGTACCAGGTCGAGCGCTCGAAGTTCGACACCATCCTGCTGGAGCACGCGGTGGAGAAGGGCGCGGAGGTGCGCTTCCGGGTGTCGGTCTCCGATGTGATCGAGGACGGTGAGCGGGTCACCGGGGTGCGGTACACCGACGCGGACGGCACCGAGCACGAGGTGCGCGCCACATACGTCGTGGACGCGTCGGGCAACGGCAGCCGGCTGCACAAGCGGGTGGGCGGCACCCGGGAGTACTCGCAGTTCTTCCGGAGCCTCGCGCTGTTCGGCTACTTCCAGGGCGGCAAGCGGCTGCCCGCCCCCAACTCGGGCAACATCCTGTCCGTGGCGTTCGAGAGCGGCTGGTTCTGGTACATCCCGCTCACCCCCGACCTCACCAGCGTCGGCGCCGTCGTCCGGAGGGAGAACGCCGACAAGATCCAGGGCGATCCGGAGCGGGCCCTGCTGGCGCTCATCGACGAATGCCCGCTCATCAAGGAGTATCTGGCGGACGCCCCCCGGGTGACGGAGGGCCAGTACGGCCAGCTCCGGGTGCGCAAGGACTACTCCTACCACCAGACCAAGTTCTGGCGGCCCGGCCTCGTGCTCATCGGCGACGCGGCCTGCTTCGTCGACCCCGTCTTCTCCTCCGGCGTCCACCTGGCCACCTACAGCGCCCTGTTGGCGGCCCGCTCGATCAGCAGCAGCCTGGCCGGGGTCGTGTCCGAGGAGGCGGCGTTCACCGAGTTCGAGGCCCGCTACCGCCGGGAGTACGGCGTCTTCTACGAGTTCCTGATGTCCTTCTACGACATGCACGTGGACGAGAACTCCTACTTCTGGTCGGCCAAGAAGGTCACCCGCAACCAGCACACCGAGCTGGAGTCGTTCGTCGAGCTGGTGGCGGGCGTGTCGTCCTCGGAGTTCGACCTCGACGGCGCCGAGTCGGCCGCGCTGCGCATGAAGTCCAAGTCGGCCGAGTTCGTCTCCGCCATCGACGAGATGTCCGCCGACGCGGACGGGAACATGACGCCGCTGTTCCGCTCCTCCGCGGTGCGCCAGGCGATGCAGGAGGGCGCGCAGGTGCAGAGCCGGGCCTTCCTCGGCGAGGACCTCGGCCCCGATGTGCCGATGTTCCCCGGCGGGCTCATCACCTCCGACGACGGCATGCTCTGGCAGCCGGGACCGGCCTGACGATGCCTGTCGTCCGGATCAACGGGATCCAGCTGAACTACGAGGCGCACGGAACGGGGGACCCGGTCGTCATGGTGACCGGCACCGGGGCCCCCGGCCGGATGTGGCGCACCCACCAGGTGCCCGCGCTCAAGGCGGCCGGCTTCAAGGTGATCACCGTGGACAACCGCGGGATCCCGCCGAGCGACCCCTGCGCCGAGGGCTTCACCCTCGACGACATGGCGGCGGACATCGCGGGCCTCATCGAGCACCTCGGCGCGGGCCCGTGCCGGGTCGTGGGCTTCTCCCTGGGCGGCATCATCGTCCAGGAGCTGATCCTGGCCCGGCCCGAACTCGTCCGGTCGGCCGTGCTGATGGCGACCAGCGGCCGGGCCGACACCTTCGCCACCGCCCAGGCGATCGCGGAGATGGACCTGGCCGACAGCGGGGTGAAGCTGCCGCCCCGCTACGCCGCCTACGTCAACGCGTTGCAGAGCCTGTCCCCGCAGACCCTGGCCGATGAGCAGCGGCTGCGCGACTGGCTGGACATCTTCGAGATCTCCGCCATCGACCTGGCCTCGGTCCGCGGCCAGCTCGGCCTCCAGCTGATCCCCAACCGGCTGCCCGCGTACGCGGCCATCCGCTGCCCGTGCCTGGTCCTGGGCTTCGAGCACGATCTGATCGTACGGCCGCAGCTCACCCGGGAGGTCGCCGACGCCATCCCGGGCGCCCGCCACACCGAGATCCCCGGCTGCGGACACTACGGCTATCTGGAGAAGCCGGCGGCGGTGAACGCCGCGCTCGTCGACTTCTTCACCGCTCCCCTCGCCGCTGGGGCGGCGGCCCCGGGCGGTGGGCGGAGGACGGTTCCTTCCGGTGGCCCGGTGGCGGTCCCGGCCGGTGGCCCGGTGGCCGTTCCTGCCGGTGGTCCATTGGCGGTCGCGGTGGGTGGCCCGGTGGGTGGCCCGGTGGGTGCGGAAAGCCGATCGTGAAGACGAGGCCCCCCTCCGGGCGGGCCTCCACGGCGAGCGTGGCGTCATGCGCCACCGCGATGGCCTGCACGATCGACAGCCCAAGCCCCAGGCCGTCCTTGTTGGTCCGCGGGTCGCCGAGCCGCTGGAACGGCTGGAACATCTGGTCCAGCGCGCTCGGCTCCACCACCGGACCGGAGTTGGCCACGGTCAGGACGGCCCGGCCGGGCTCGTCCGCCGTGGCCACCTCCACCCAGCCGTACGGCTCGTTGTGCCGCAGCGCGTTGTCCACCAGGTTGATGACGAGCCGTTCGGCCAGCGGCCGGTGGCCCGCCGCGACCGTGGCCGCCGGCGCGCAGCGCAGCGTGACCCGCCGCTGCTCCGCGTCCGTCCGGCGGGCCGCCACGACCTCCCGCGCCAGCCGGTCCAGGTCGAACGGCCTGCGCACCTCGATCCCCGCGTGGCTACGGGCCAGGGTGAGCAGCGCCTCGATCATGCGCTCCTGCTGGGCGCCCGCGGCGAGGATCCGTTCGTGTGCCGCGCGCAGCGACGCCACGTCCGCGTCGGGATCCGACAGGGCCAGCTGCCCCAGCGTCCGCTGCCGGGCGAGGGGCGTGCGCAGCTCATGCGAGGCGTTGGCGACGAACCGGCGCTGTGCCTCGAACGATGTCTCCAGCCGGCCGAGCAGACCGTCGAACGTGTCGCCCAGCTCCTTGAGTTCATCCCTCGGGCCATCGAGCGCCAGGCGCTGATGCAGGCTGGTCGCCGAGATCTCCCGGGCGGCGCCGATGACCGTACGCAGCGGGCGCAGTATCCGCCCCGAGACCACCCAGCCCAGCGCGATCGAGATGACCGACATCAGCCCGAGCGCGATCGCGGACTGCACCAGCAGGTCATGCAGCACGGCGTCCCGTTGCAGCTCCATGATCTCCCGCGCCGCGGCCGGAAGGACATCGCGGGTGCTCTCCCCGATGCGCCCCCGCGGCGGCGGCACCGGCGGGGAGTGGCCGTCGGTCTCGCCCGTCCGCGGCCCACCGCCGTCCGGCGCGGGCTGCCCGCCGGACAGCGAACCGCCGTTGGACCCCAGCACCAGCAGATACGTGATCGTCAGCAGCGCCGCCCCCGAGAGCAGGAACAGCGCCCCGTACAGCAGCGTCAGCTTCAGCCGCACCGTACGCCGGGGCAGGGCCGAGTGCGCCAGCCGGGCGGTGAGCCGGGACAGCGGAGCCAGGAGCCGGGGCAGCGAAGGCATCGGCGGCCTCAGATCCGGTAGCCGCGCTTGGCGACGGTCTCGATCACCGGCGGATCGCCCAGCTTGGCCCGCAGCCTGCTGATGGTGATCTTCACGGCGCTGGTGAACGGATCGGCCGCCTCGTCCCACACCCGCTCCAGCAGCTCCTCCGCCGAAACCGCCCGCCCCTTGGCCGACAGCAGCAGCTCCAGCACGCCGAACTCCTTCGGCGCCAGCTCCAGCGGCCGGCCCGCCCGGGCGGCCTTGCGGCGCGCCGTGTCCACCACCAGATCGCCGTGGTGCACCACCGGCGGCACCGCCGGATGCGCACGCCGCGCCAGCGCGCCGATCCGCGCGATCAGCACCGGGAAGTCGAACGGCTTCGCCAGATAGTCATCGGCCCCCAGATTGAGCCCGTCGACCAGATCCTCCGCCGAGGCCGCCGCGGTCAGCATCAGCACCCTGCTGCGGCAGCCGGACGCGATCAGCTCGGAGCAGATCTCGTCGCCGTGCGTCCCGGGCAGATCCCGGTCCAGCACGATCACGTCGTAGTCACTGAGCAGCGCCCGCTCAAGACCGCTCTCCCCGTCGAACGCCACATCGACGGCCATCTGAGCCCGCCGTAAGCCGACGGCCACCGCCTGCGCCATTTCCTGGTCGTCCTCCACCACGAGCACGCGCACCCGCTCCCCCTCCTCGTTCTGTCCAACCGGCCCCTCGGCCCTGCCCCCCCCTGGACAGCGGGACCCAGAATGCCCCGGCTCCGGTTTCCGCGGGGTTTCACCCGTTGTCCAAGTGCAGAGAATACGCGGTTGGACGCCACTTCAATAGTCGACCTTGCCGCTCCCGATGGCCGCTCGTTACCTTGAATTCCGGCCCGCTCCGGGGAAGTTGGAAGGAGTGAAGATGACCAATCCGTTCGATGACGAAAACGGTTCCTTTCTGGTCCTGCTGAACGACGAGGGTCAGTATTCGCTGTGGCCCGCCTTTGCCGAGGTACCGGCCGGCTGGCGCGTCGTATTCGGCGAGGACGCCCGCAAGAACTGCCTGGACTACATCGAGGAGAACTGGCGCGACATGCGCCCCAAGAGCCTCATCGACCAGCTCACATAGGTCGGAACGACCCAAGCCGAGGAGAGCGTCGTGTCCATAGGCGGCCCAGGGCCGATGATGATTCGCGCGGTGGGCCCCGACCCATCCGTGACCAAGCAGAAAATAAAAGCCGGGACCGCGAAACGGATAGTTCCGTATACCCGGCCGTATCGCGTCAGCATCTGTCTGCTGCTGCTCATGACCGTGGCGAACGCCGCCATTGTGGTGGCCGTCCCCATCCTCTTCAAATACCTCATCGACAATGGTATCGCCGAACATGATTCCGATGTCGTCGTGGGTATCGCCGTGGCGGTCGGCGGACTGGCGGTCCTCGGCGCGCTGCTGGGGTTCGGCGAGGCGTGGTACTCGGCCCGGGTCAGTGAAGGGCTCGTCTACGAGCTGCGCACCAAGGTCTTCGACCATGTGCAGCGCCAGCCGCTGGCGTTCTTCACCCGGGCCCAGACCGGCGCCCTGGTCAGCCGGCTCAACGCGGATGTGGTCGGGGCCCAGCAGGCCCTGACCTCACTGCTGTCCACGGTCGTCTCGGCCGCGCTCACCCTGCTGTTCGTCCTCATCACGATGTTCTACCTGTCCTGGGTGATCACCCTGATCTCCCTGGTAGTGCTGCCCTTCTTCATCCTCCCCGGCAAGGTCGTCGGGCGCCGGCTCCAGCGGCTCATGCGCTCCCAGATGGAGCAGAACGCCGAAATGGGCGCGCTGATGAACGAGCGGTTCAACGTGACCGGGGCGCTGCTGGCCAAGCTGTACGGCCGGCCCAGCCGGGAGCTGCGCCAGTTCACCAAGCTGGCCGGAAGGGTCCGTGACCTCGGCGTACTGACCGCCGTCAACGGCAAGCTGCTCTTCCTGTCGATGGTCCTCCTCAGCGCGCTCGCCACCGCCGTGGTCTACGGCGTCGGCGGCCGGCTCGTCATCGACGACGCCTTCGAGATCGGCACCCTGGTGGCCCTGGCCACGCTGCTCACCCGGCTCTTCGGCCCGATCAACCAGCTCTCCAGCGCCCAGGCCAACGTGGTCACCGCCCTCGTCAGCTTCGACCGGCTCTTCGAGATCCTCGACCTCAAGCCGCTCATCTCCGAGAAGCCCGACGCGATCGCCCTGCCCCGCGACGGCGCGCCCGAAATCGTCTTCGACGGCGTCTCGTTCTCGTACCCGGCCGCCGCGGACGTCTCGCTCGCCTCCCTCGAATCGATCGCCATACCGCGGACGGAGCGCACCAGGAACGATCGGACCCTGCGCGAGCTGAGCTTCCGGCTGCCCGCCGGGAAGCTCACCGCCCTCGTCGGCCCCTCGGGCGCCGGCAAGACCACCATCACCCATCTCGTGCCCCGGCTGTACGACCCCGGCGAGGGCACCGTCAGCATCGACGGACACGACCTCCGGGACCTCACACTGGAGTCCCTCTACGACACCATCGGCGTCGTCACCCAGGACGCCTACCTCTTCCACGCCACCATCGGCGACAACCTCCGCTACGCCCGCCCGGAGGCCACCGAGCAGGAGATGGTCGACGCTTGCAAGGCCGCCCAGATCTGGGGCCTGATCGAGTCCCTGCCCGACGGCTTCGACACCGTCGTCGGCGACCGGGGCTACCGGCTCTCCGGCGGCGAGAAACAGCGCATCGCCATGGCCCGGCTGCTGCTCAAGGCGCCACCGGTCGTCGTCCTCGACGAGGCCACGGCACACCTCGACTCCGAGTCGGAGGCCGCGCTGCAACGGGCGCTGGAGACCGCGCTCGCGGGGCGCACCTCGCTGGTGATCGCCCACCGGCTGTCCACGATCCGCGACGCCGACCAGATCCTCGTGATCGACGGCGGCCGGGTGCGGGAGAGCGGCACCCATGAGGAACTCCTTGCCCTGGGTGGGCTCTACGCGGAGCTGTACCGCACCCAGTTCGCGGGGCGTGGCGGGCCGGGTGGTCATGAGGCGCCGCCCAATGGGCGTGGGCCGGTGCCGCCCCATGGCCACGGGCCGATGGGCAATGGGCCGATGGGCAATGGGCCGATGGGCAACGGGCATGCGCCGGGGCCCTATGGACACGCACCGGTGGCGATGCCCGGGGGCCCGCCGCCCGGCCATGGCTGAGCACGGCTGAGCACGGCTGAACACGGGGCTCCGACCACCGCCATCGCGTACCGCAGCAGAGGGAGACATCCATGCATGGCACGACCGAATCCTGGCGACCGCTGGGCGAGCTGTTCGACGCCCAGGTGGCCGAGTCGCCGGACGCGGTGGCGGTGATCGGCGCGGACGGTCTGGAGTGGTCGTACGCGGAACTGGCGGCGCGGGCGGACCGGGTGGCCGGGGCGCTGGCCGCACACGGGGTCCGGCGCGGTGACCTGGTGGCGGTGGTCCTGGACCGGTCCGCCGAGCTGGTGGCGGTGTGGCTGGGGGTGGTGAAGGCCGGGGCGGGGTTCGTTCCGGTCGACCCGGCGTATCCGGCCGAGCGGATCCGGTGGATGGTCGAGGACGCCGGTCCGGTGCTGGCGGTGTGCTCGGAGGAGACGCGGGCGTTGGTTCCGGCCGGGGTGGAGTCCCTGGTCCGGGATCCGGCCGAGGAGGGTGAATCGGCGCCCCCGGTGTCCGTGGGCGTCGATGACGTGGCGTATGTGATCTA
This sequence comes from Streptomyces sp. Inha503, assembly GCF_047215865.1. Lineage (NCBI taxonomy): Bacteria > Bacillati > Actinomycetota > Actinomycetes > Kitasatosporales > Streptomycetaceae > Streptomyces > Streptomyces sp. Inha503. The sequence continues at coordinate 9,841,238 of NZ_CP178360.1, forward strand.
CACGTCGGGCTCGACGGGCCGTCCCAAGGGCGTGCTCGTGACCCACCGAGGCATCGGCAACCTGGCGGCCGCGCAGATCGACCGGTTCGCGGTGGACGCCGATGCGCGGGTGCTCCAGCTGGCGTCGTTGAGCTTCGACGCCGCGGTTTCCGAGATCTGCATGGCGTTGCTCTCGGGTGCCGCGTTGGTGATGGCGGACGCGGACAGGTTGCCACCGCAGGGGTCGTTGAGCGAGACGGTGGCGGAGTACGGCGTCACGCATGCGACCGTGCCGCCGTCGGTGCTGGCGACGGTGGAGGAGCTGCCGGAGAGCCTGCGGACGCTGGTGGTGGCGGGGGAAGCGTGCCCGCCGGGGCTGGTGGAGCGATGGGCCCCTGGCCGGCGGATGATCAATGGGTACGGCCCGACCGAGGTCACCGTGTGCGCCACGATGAGCGCGCCGCTGAAGCCGTCCGGGCCGGTGCCGATCGGTGGGCCCATCGCCAACACGCGGGTGTTCGTGCTGGATGAGTGCCTGCGGCCGGTCCCCGATGGTGTGCTGGGCGAGTTGTATGTCGCGGGCCCGGGGCTCGCGCGGGGCTATCTGCGCCGCCCGGGACTGACGGCGGAACGCTTCGTGGCCTGTCCGTTCACGGACGGGCGGATGTATCGCACGGGCGACCTCGCCCGGCGGACGGCCGACGGTGAGCTGGTCTTCGGCGGGCGTGCCGATGAGCAGGTCAAGGTGCGTGGCTTCCGGGTGGAGCCGGGTGAGATCGAGGCCGTTCTCGCCGGACACCGGAGCGTCGGCCACGTCGCCGTGGTCGTACGGGAGGACCGCCCCGGGGACCGGCGACTCGTGGCGTACGTCGTCCCTGACGGCGATGTGGATTCCGCCGGGCTGCGGGAGTACGTGGCCGAGCGGCTGCCGGAGTACATGGTGCCGACCGCGGTCGTCACCCTGGACGCGCTCCCGGTCACGGTGAACGGCAAGCTGGACCGCGCCGCGCTCCCAGCCCCCGACTTCACCGACGCCGCCGAGGGCCGTGGTCCGCGCACGCCCACCGAGCAGCTGCTCTGCCGGCTCTATGGCGAGATCCTCGGCCTGGAGCGGGTCAGCGCGGAGGCATCCTTCTTCGAGCTCGGCGGCGACTCGATTCTGACCATGCTGCTGGTGTCGGTGGCCCGGCGCGCCGGGCTGGTGATCGCCCCGTACCAGGTGTTCGAGCTCGCCACCCCGGCACGCCTCGCCGACGTCGCCGAACCGCTGGACCAGGGCGCCGCGAAGGGCGACCGGGCGCGGGGCGCCGGGCATGTGCCGCTCTCCCCGGCCATGCACGAACTACTGGACCGGGAGGGGGTTCAGGGGCCCGGGAGACCCGGGGTGGGCGCGGGATTCCGGTCGGCCGTGCTGGATCTTCCGGCCGGGTGCGGCCTGAGCGACGTCGTCCGTGCGCTGCAAGCCGTCGTCGATCGCCACGACATGCTGCGGGCCCGGTTGGAGACCACGCCGGGGCGGCGGCTGACCGTACCCCCGGCCGGTTCGGTGTCCGCCCGGCCGTGGACGCGGCGGGTGGCGACGGCGGGCATGGACGCCGACCAGCTCCAGCAGTCGCTCGCCGCGGAGTCGGCCGAGGCCGGACGGCGGCTGGACCGGCGGTCCGGGGTGATGGCCCAGGCCGTGTGGTGCGACAACGGGCCGGACGTGCCGGGGCGGCTGCTCGTCGTGGCGGACCGGCTGGTGGTCGACGCGGTGTCCTGGCGGATCCTGCTCGGGGACGTGGCCGCCGCGATCGTGGGACGGGAGATTGCGGCCGTCCCGACGTCATTCCGCCACTGGACCCGGACCCTGGCCACACAGTCCGACAGTGCGCGGCGGCGTGCGGAGCTGCCCGCCTGGACCGAACTCCTCGCCGCGAGCGACCCGTTGCTCACCACCCGGCCCGCCGGCCCGGCCCGCGACACGAACGCCCCGGTGCGATCCGCCTCCGTACGCATCCCGGCCGACACCACGGCGGCAGTGCTGACCGGCCTGCCGGAGGCGTTCCACACCGGCGCGGAGACGGTCCTGCTGACCGGGCTGACCGCGGCCCTCGCCACCTGGTGCGACGGCCAGAACCGGACCGGTGGCTTCCTCGTGGACGTGGCCGTGCCGGACCACGGGCGTGGCGCCCTGGGCAGCGGCCCCGATCTCTCCCGCACCGTGGGCTCGTTCGCCCACCGCCATCCCGTACGGCTCGACACCCGGGCCGCCGACCTCGCGGAGATCCGCCTCGGCGGGCCCGCCGCGGGCCGGGCCATGAAGCAGATCAAGGAACAGCTGCGGGCCGTCCCCGGCGATGGACTCGGCTACGGCCTGCTGCGCCACCTCAACCCCGACACCGCCGCCACGCTCGCCACCCTGCCCGCCCCGCAGCTCGGCTTCACCGCCCCGGGCGACGACGACCAGTCGCCCACGCATCCACTCGAAGCGGCGGCCCGCGTCGAGGGAGCCGAACTGGTCATCAGCCTGGACTGGCCGGATCCCCTCCTCACCGAACCGGCCGCGCGACGACTGCTCGAAGCGTGGGCGGAGACGCTGTCCGGCCTCGCCGCACACTCCGGCGGTGGCCACACGCCGTCCGACTTCCCGCTGATGGCACTCGACCAGGCACAGATCGAGGAGCTGGAGGCCGAGGTGGCGGGTGGTGTGGTCGACATACTGCCGCTGTCCCCGCTCCAGGAGGGCCTGCTCTTCCACGCGATGTTCGACGAGCGGGAGCGGGACATCTATGTGGAGCAGAAGGTCCTGGAGCTCGAAGGGCCCCTGGACATACGGAAGTTGCGCACCACCTGGCAGGCGCTCGTCGAACGGCACGGCAGTCTGCGCACCGGCTTCCGCCGCCTCGTCGGCGTGGACGAACCCATCCAGGTGATCGCCCGCCACACCACCCTGCCCTGGCATGAGGTGGATCTGTCGCACCTCGGCGCCGAGGCGGCGCGGGACCGGGCGGACCGTCTGGAGAGCGCCGAACGGGCCCGCCGCTTCGACCTCGCGGCCCCACCCCTGGCACGAATCCTGGTGGTGAAGACCGGCCCCGACCGCCACCGGATGGTCGTCACCCTGCACCACATCGTGCTCGACGGCTGGTCGCTGCGGATCCTCATCCGCGAGCTGTGGGCCGCCTACACGGCCGGTGGCGACACCCGCGAACTGCCGCCGACCACGCCCTACGGGGAGTATCTGGCCTGGCTCGCCCGCCAGGACCGGGAGGCCGCGCGCGCCGCCTGGCAGCGGGCCCTGGACGGCGTGTCCGAGCCGACGACGGTCGCCGCGCTCGACCCGAACGCCGAACCCGTCCTCACCCGCAAGGTTCTCGCCGAGACCGGCGACCATCTGGCCGGTGCGCTGCGGGAGCTCGCCCGCGCCCACGGCGTCACGCTGAACACCGTCCTACAGGTCGCCTGGGCCCAGGTCGTCGGCAAGCTCACCGGACGGAGCGATGTGGTGTTCGGCGCCGCGGTCGCCGGACGTCCGCCGGAACTGGCGGGAATGGCGGACATGTTGGGGCTCTTCATCAACACGATCCCCGTGCGCGTCCGGCTGCGCCCGGCGGACTCCATCGCCCATCTGCTCACGGCCGTACAGGCCCAGCAGTCGGCGCTGCTCGGCCACCAGCACCTCGGCCTCAAGGAGATCCAGCGCCTGGCCGGACCGGGCGCCACGTTCGACACCCTGATGGCCTTCGAGAACTTCCACGCGGGCGAGACCGGCCCGGCCGCTCCGCTGCGGCTGACCGACAGCACGACCCGGATGGCGACCACCTTCCCGCTGACGCTGGGGGTCGACCCGGCGGACGAGCTGAAGTTCTGGCTGGACTATCGCCCGGACGCGTTCGACGAGGACGCCGCCCGGGGCGTGGTACGGCGGCTGGTGCGGGTGCTGGAGCAGATGGCGGCGGATCCGGCGCGGCGGGTGAGCGAGGTCGAGGTGCTGGGGGCGGTGGAGCGGGCGCGGGTGGTGGGGGAGTGGAACGCCACTGACCGGGTTGTGCCGGTGGGGTCGTTGGGGGAGTTGTTCGATGCGCGGGCGGCCGTTTCGCCGGATGCGGTGGCGGTGGTGGGTGTGGGTGGTGAGGAGTGGTCGTATGCGGAGTTGAGGGAGCGGTCGGATGGGGTGGCGGGGGTGTTGGCTGCGCGGGGTGTGGGGCGGGGTGATCTGGTGGGTGTGGTGTTGGAGCGGTCTCCGGATGTGGTGGCGGTGTTGTTGGGGGTGGTGAAGGCGGGTGCGGGGTTTGTGCCGGTGGATCCGGCGTATCCGGTGGAGCGGATTGGGTGGATGGTTGAGGATGCCGGGCCGGTGTTGGTGGTGTGTTCGGAGGGGACGCGGGGGTTGGTTCCGGCTGGGGTGGAGTGCTTGGTGTGGGGTGCGTCGGAGGTGGTGGTGGAGTCTGCGCCTGTGGTGTCTGTGGGTGTTGATGATGTGGCGTATGTGATTTATACGTCGGGGTCGACGGGGCGGCCGAAGGGTGTGGTGGTGACGCATCGTGGTGTTGGCAATCTGGCGGCTGCGCAGGTCGAGCGGTTTGCGGTGGGTGTTGATGCGCGGGTGTTGCAGTTGGCGTCGTTGAGTTTCGATGCGGCGGTGTCCGAGATGTGTATGGCGTTGTTGTCGGGTGCTGTGTTGGTGGTGGCGGGTGGGGACTGGTTGCCGCCGCGGGGGTCGTTGGGTGAGGTGGTGGTGGAGTTCGGTGTGACGCATGTGACGGTGCCGCCGTCGGTGTTGGCGACGGTGGAGGAGTTGCCGGGGGGTCTGCGGACGTTGGTGGTGGCGGGTGAGGTGTGTCCGCCGGGGTTGGTGGAGCGGTGGGCGTCGGGGCGGCGGATGGTCAATGCGTACGGGCCGACCGAGGTCACCGTATGCGCGACGATGAGCGCTCCGCTGGAGCCGTCAGGGCCGGTCCCGATCGGCCGTCCGATCGCCAATACGCGGGCGTATGTACTGGACGCGTTCCTACGGCCCGTACCCGAAGGCGTGGCGGGCGAACTGTATGTCGCGGGGCCGGGGCTCGCGCGTGGCTATCTCTGCCGTCCGGGGCTGACGGCGGAACGGTTCGTGGCGTGTCCCTTCACGGGCGGGCGGATGTATCGCACCGGTGACCTCGTCACATGGACGGCCGATGGTGAGCTGATCTTCGGTGGCCGGGCGGACGACCAGGTCAAGGTGCGTGGCTTCCGGGTGGAGCCGGGTGAGATCGAGGCCGTCCTCGCCGGACACCGGAGCGTTGGACAGGTCGCCGTCGTCGTACGGGAGGACCGTCCCGGAGACCGGCGGCTGGTCGCCTACGTCGTCCCTGATGGAGACGTGGATACCGCCGGGCTGCGGGGGTACGTGGCCGAGCGGCTGCCGGACCACATGGTCCCCGCAGCGGTCGTCGCCGTGGATGCCCTGCCCGTCACCGTCAACGGCAAGCTGGACCGCGCCGCGCTCCCCGCCCCGGACTTCTCCGATGCCACCGGGCGTGGTCCTGCCACGCCGACCGAGGAGATCCTCTGCGGTCTGTACTGCGAGGTTCTCGGGCTCGAACGGGTCGGCGCCGAGGTGTCGTTCTTCACCATCGGTGGCGACTCGATCCTCGCCATGAAGCTCATCGCCCGGATCGGCGCCGTACTCGACACCGAGCTCAACATTGGCGAGCTGTTCGCCGCCCCCACGGTGGCCGGAGTCGCCCGCCTCGTCGCGGCGGCGGGAGGTACGCCCGCCCGCGCCGCGCTGACACCACGGCCGAGGCCGGAGGCGCTGCCGCTCTCGTACGCCCAGCGGCGCATGTGGTTCCTCAACCAGCTCGAGGAGACCAACCCGGGAGCCGGAGCGGTCTACAACCTGCCGCTGGCCCTGCGGCTCTCCGGCGAGCTGGATGTCCCCGCGCTGGAAGCCGCCCTCGGCGATGTCGCCGACCGGCACGAGAGCCTGCGCACGGTCTTCCCGGAAACCGATGGCGAGCCGCGCCAGCGGGTGCTGGCGGGCGAGGCGGGCCGACCGCGGCTCGTCGTCGTGGAGACCAGCGAGGAACTGCTCGCGGCCGAGCTCGGGTCGCACGCGGACCGTGGCTTTGACGTGACCGTCGATCTGCCGTGGCGGGCACGGCTGTTGAAGACCGGGCCGTCGGAGTGTGTGCTGCTGATCGTCGCGCATCACATCGCCGTGGACGGCTGGTCGATGGGCGTGCTGGCGCGGGACCTGGGGTCGGCGTACGCGGCTCGGCGGGCGGGTGGCGCGCCGGGGTGGGAGCCGCTGCCGGTGCAGTACGCGGACTACGCGCTGTGGCAGCGCGAGGTGCTGGGCGCTCCCGAGGACCCGGGAAGCGTGATCAGTCGCCAACTCGACTACTGGCGTGGGGCGTTGGCCGGTGCTCCCCAGGAGCTCGCGCTGCCGACCGACCGGCCCCGGCCCGCGGTGTCCTCCTTCCGCGGTGGCGAAGTCCCGATCCAGATCGGCGCGGAGACCCATGCCCGGCTGCTGGACGTGGCCCGCCGTGGCCGCGCGACCATGTTCATGGTGGTGCACGCCGCCCTTTCCGTGCTGCTGAGCCGGGTGGGTGCGGGCGACGACATCCCGATAGGCGTGCCGATCGCGGGTCGTGGCGATCCGGCGCTGGACGACCTGGCCGGGTTCTTCGTCAACACCCTGGTCGTCCGCGCCGATCTCAGCGCGGACCCGACGTTCAGCGAGGTGCTGGCTCGTGTGCGGGAGACCGATCTGGCGGCGTACGCGCATCAGGATGTGCCGTTCGAGCGGCTGGTCGAGGATCTGAACCCATCGCGCTCGCTCTCCCACAACCCGCTGTTCCAGGTTCTGCTGGCCCTCCAGAGCGTACCGGCGCCGCGATGGGGTCTGCCGGGGCTGCGGGTCCGGCCGGTACCGGCGGCCGCCCAGGTCCCGGCGCGCTTCGATCTGTCGCTTGACCTGGCCGAGCACCGTGATGGTGCGGGGGCGCCGGCGGGGTTGGGTGGGGCGTTGCTGTTCGCGGTGGATTTGTTTGATGAGGGTACGGCTCGGGGGTTGGCGGAGCGGCTGGTGCGGGTGTTGGAGGCGGTGGCGGTGGATCCGGGGGTGCGGGTCAGTGAGATTGATGTGTTGGGGGAGGTGGAGCGGGCTCGGGTGGTGGAGGAGTGGAATGCCACGGGGGCTGGGGTGTCTGGCGGTTCGGTTGTGGAGCGGTTTGAGGCGTGGGTTGCGGCGGGGCCGGATGTGGTGGCGGTGCGGTGTGGTGGTGAGGCGTTGTCGTATGGGGAGTTGGATCGGTGGGCGAATCGGTTGGCGCGGTTTTTGACCGGGGTGGGTGTGGGTCGGGAGTCGCGGGTGGCGTTGTGTTTGCCGAGGTCGGTGGGGGTGGTGGTGGCGGAGTTGGCGGTGTGGAAGGCGGGTGGTGCGTTTGTTCCGCTGGATCCGGAGTACCCGGCGGACCGGTTGGGGTTTGTGATCGCGGACAGCGGCGCCGAAGTGGTCCTCGGTACATCGGAGAGCTTGGCCGAGGTGCCGGTCGGTGGGGCTCGTGTCGTGTGTATGGAGGAGGCGGACGGCTTCTCCGCCGAGCCGCTGGGGAGGGTCATCGTCCCCGATCAGTTGGCGTATGTGATTTATACGTCGGGTTCGACGGGGCGGCCGAAGGGTGTGGCCGTCGCTCACGGTGGGGTGGCGAATCTGGCCGAGGCGATGCGTCCGGTGTTGGGGGTGGAGGCGGGTGTGGTGGCGTTGCAGTTCGCCTCGTTCAGCTTTGACGCCGCCGTCCTCGATGTCGTCGTGACGCTGGCCGCCGGCGGCACGCTCGCGGTGGCGAGTGCGGAGGAGCGTAAGGATCCGCAGGCGCTGGCGGAGATGGTCGGCCGGTGTGGGGTTCGGGTCGCGAGTGTGGTGCCGTCGCTGCTGGGGGTGTTGGACCCGGATGCGGTGCCGGGTGTCGGCAACTGGGTGCTGGGTGCGGAGCGGTTGAGTGCGGAGCTGGCCGGGCGGTGGTCGGCGGGTGCGCGGGTGTGGAACACGTACGGCCCGACCGAGGCCACCGTCATCACCACCGCCACCGCCACGCCTCTCGATCCCGGACTGGGCACGGCCCCGCCCATTGGTCGCCCTCTGCCCAACAACAAGGTGTTTCTGCTGGACACCTTCCTCAAGCCGGTCCCCGTAGGCGTCACGGGTGAGGTCTATATCGCCGGTGCCGGTCTGGCCCGGGGCTATATCGGTCGGCCAGGGCTCTCCGCGGAGCGGTTCGTCGCCTGCCCCTTCGCCGCCCCGGGCGGCCGGATGTATCGCAGTGGCGACCTGGCGAAGTGGACCGCCGACGGGGATCTTGTCTTCGCGGGACGGGTCGATGAGCAGGTCAAGGTCCGTGGTTTCCGCGTCGAGCCAGGTGAGATCGAGGCGGTGGTGGCCGCCTGTGAGGGTGTGGGTCAGGTCGCGGTGGTGGTCCGCGAGGATGGGCCGGGGGACAAACAACTGGTCGCCTACGTCGTCACCGACGGGGAGCTGGATGTGGCGGCCGTGCGGGAGTTCGCGGCGGACCGGTTGCCGGAGTACATGGTCCCGGCGGTCATGGCGCTGGACGCGCTCCCCCTGACGGTCAACGGCAAGCTGGACCGCGCCGCGCTCCCCGCCCCCTCCACTGCCGAGATGGTGCTGGGCCGGGCCGCCAGGACGCCCGTCGAAGAGATCCTCTGTGGGCTTTTCGCCGAGGTGCTCGGGCTCGATGCGGTCAGTGCCGATGCGTCGTTCTTCGAGCTCGGCGGTGACTCGATCATGTCGATGCTGCTGGTGTCGAGGGCGCGTAAGGCCGGTCTGGTGGTCAGCGCCCGGCAGGTGTTCGAGCGGCGCACTCCGGCGGAGCTGGCCGTGGTCGCCCGCGATGTGACTACTGCCGATGGCCTGGAGGGGAGCGGCGACCCGGGCACGGGTGAGGTGCCGTTGACCCCGGTGATGCATGAGCTGCTGGGCCGGGCCGGGGCAGAGCGCATACGTGGGGTGTTCCAGTCGACCGTGGTGGTGGTTCCGGCGGGGATGCGGCTGGAGACGCTGACCGCCGCCGTGCAGGCGGTGGTCGATCACCACGACATTCTCCGGGCGCGACTGGACACCGAGCCCGCCGCCCGCTTCCTCGTCCCTCCGACCGTGTCCGTGGCCCCGTGGGTGCACCGAGTCGATGCCAGTGCGGCCGGGGTCGACCTCGAGCGTTTGATCGCCGAGCAGTCGCGGGCCGCCGCGGGCCGGCTCGATCCGCGGGCCGGGGTGATGGTGCGGGTGGTCTGGTTCGACCTCGGCCCGAGCGCCCCCGGACGGCTTCTGCTCACCGTCCACCACCTCGCCGTGGACACGCTCTCCCTCCGTATCCTCATCCCGGACCTCGCCCAGGCATACGCGGACCTGGCCGCCGGCCGTGAGGTCGGGCTGGAGCCCGTGCCCACCTCCTTCCGGCACTGGGCCCGCGCCCTGCGGGCCGAAGCCACCGGCCAACCGCGGCTCGCCGAACTCCCCGCCTGGACCCGACTGCTGCGTGGCTCCGACGCGCCACTCGGCGCGCACCCCCTGGACCCCGTTCGCGACGTGGGTGCCACGCTGCGACGGGTCTCCGTGACGGCCTCGGCGGAGCTCACCGCCACCCTGCTGACGGCGGTCCCGGCCGCCTTCCACGCCGGGATCGACGATGTGCTGCTCACCGCCCTCGCCTCCGCCGTCGCGGAGTGGCGGCGGCACGGTGGGCGGAGCACGGAGGGCGGGGTCCTCGTGGACGTGGAGGGCCACGGCCGGACGTCCGGCGGTCTCGATCTGGCCCGTACGGTGGGCTGGTTCACCAGCACGTACCCCGTACGACTCGACCCCGCCACACAGGACTTCGCCGGGCTGCGCGGCGGCGGGCCGGTGGCGGGACGGGCCGTCAAGCGCATCAAGGAACAGCTCCGCGCCGTCCCGGGCGACGGCCTCGGCCACGGTCTGCTCCGCCATCTCAACCCCGAGACCGCGCCCGCGCTCGCCGCCCTGCCCACCGCCCAGATCGGCTTCACCTACCTGGGCCGCTTCGCCGACGGGACACCGGAGCGGGCGGCTGCCGCCTGGTCCGCCGCCCCCGAAGGCGGCCTCGGCGGCGGAGTGGGCGACGAGGTCCCGCTGGCGCACGCCCTGGAGGCGGTCGGCCTGGTCCGCGACCTGCCGGACGGCCCGCTGCTCACGTTGACACTCGCCTGGCCCCAGCACCTCCACCACACCGACGACATGCGACGACTCGCCGATGGCTGGCTGGCGATGCTCACCGGCCTCGCCATCCACACCACCGGCTCCGGCGGTGGCCACACACCGTCGGACTTCTCACTCATCACGCTCGACCAGAGCCAGATCGACGCGCTCGAAGCGGAACTCGCGGACAAGGGGGGAGCACGATGACTCAGATGCGAGTCCAGGACGTCTGGCCGCTGTCGCCGTTGCAGGAGGGCCTGCTGTTCCATGCGGTGTACGACGAGCGTGGCATTGACGTCTATGTCGAGCAACTCGTGCTTGACCTGGAGGGCAAGCTGGACCCCGCGGTGCTGCGCGACGCGTGGCAGGCGCTGCTCGACCGGCACGAGAGCCTGCGCGCGAGCTTTCGGCAACTGGCCGGGGTGGCGCAGCCGGTGCAGGTCATTGCCCGGGGCGTGGAGCTGCCGTGGCGGGAGGAGGATCTGTCCGCGCTCGATGCGGATACCGCACGTGCGGAGTCGGAGCGGCTGGGGATCGAGGAGCGGGAGCGGCGGTTTGACCTGGCGGTGCCGCCGTTGCTGAAGGTGCTGCTGGTCAAGGTCGGGCCGGACGAGCACCGGATGATGGTCACGCTGCATCACATTCTGCTGGACGGCTGGTCGCTGCCGGTGCTGATGCGGGAGTTGTGGACGTGTTACGAGGCCGGGGGCAGCGCACACGGTCTGCCGCCCGTCACCCCTTACCGCGACTACCTCGCCTGGCTCGCCCGCCAGGACAAGGAGGCCGCGCGGAACGCATGGCGACAGGAGCTGACGGGCGCGGACGAGCCGACACTGGTGGCACCGGGCGGACCGGCCACTGCCCCGGTCGCCTCCGGCAAGGCGGCCACCGACGCCGGGGCGGAAATCGCCGGCCGACTGCGGGACCTCGCCCGCCGCAATGGCCTGACCCTGAACACCGTGATCCAGGCCGCCTGGGCCGTTGTGCTCGGTCGGCTCACCGGCCGCCGCGATGTGGTGTTCGGCGCGACGGTGGCGGGGCGCCCAGCCGACCTGCCCGGCATGGAGAGCATGCTGGGGCTCTTCATCAACACGCTGCCCGTACGGGTGCGCTTGGACCCGGCGCATACGGTCGCCGAGCTGCTGGCGGAGCTACAGGAGCGGCAGTCGGCGCTGCTGGACCACCAGCATCTGAGCCTCACCGAGATCCAGCGGCAGACCGGGCCCGGCGCCACCTTCGACACCATCATGGCGTTCGAGAACCACCCCATCGGTACGCGGGACTCCACGGCGGCGGCCGCTGGGCCGCGGATCACCGGCACGGCGATGCGCGAGTCCACCAACTTCCCGCTGTCGCTGGGCGTCCACCCGACGGAGGCGCTGCGGCTGCGGCTGGACTACCGCCCGGACCTGTTCGACCCCGAGGCGGCTCAGGGGCTCCTTGACCGCCTGGTACGGGTGCTGCGGCAGATGGCGGCCGATCCGGGGACGTTGGTCGGTCGGCTGGATGTGTTGGGGGAGGTGGAGTGGTCGCGGGTGGTGGCGGAGTGGAATGCCACTGAGACCGCACTGCCCGCCGGGTCGATCGTGGAGCGTATCGAGGCGTGGGTTGCGGCGGCGCCGGGTGCGATGGCGGTGCGGTGTGGTGGTGAGGTGTTGTCGTATGGGGAGTTGGATCGGCGGGCGAATCGGTTGGCGCGGTTTTTGACCGGGGTGGGTGTTGGTCGGGAGTCGCGGGTGGCGTTGTGTTTGCCGAGGTCGGTGGGGATGGTGGTGGCGGAGTTGGCGGTGTGGAAGGCGGGTGGTGCGTTTGTTCCGCTGGATCCGGAGTATCCGGCCGAGCGGTTGGGTTTTGTGATTGCGGACAGTGGTGCTGAGGTGGTCCTGGGTACGGCGGATTGCCTTGATGGTGTGCCGCTCGGTGATGCGCGTGGGGTCCTTCTCGAGGGTGCTGATGCCTTCTCGGCGGATCCGCTGGGGACGGTGATTGCCCCGGACCAGTTGGCGTATGTGATCTACACATCGGGTTCGACGGGGCGGCCGAAGGGTGTGGCCGTCGCTCACGGTGGGGTGGCGAATCTGGCTGAGGCGATGCGTCCGGTGCTGGGCGTGGACGCGGGTGTGGTGGCGTTGCAGTTCGCCTCGTTCAGCTTCGACGCCGCCGTCCTCGATGTCGCCGTCACCCTCGCCGCCGGTGGCACCCTCGCCGTCGCCACCACCGCCGAGCGCAACGACCTGCGGGCGCTGGCGGAGATGGTCGGCCGGTGTGGGGTGCGGGTGGCGAGCGTGGTGCCGTCGCTGCTCGGGGTGCTGGACCCGGACGCTGTGCCGGGTGTGGGCAATTGGGTGTTGGGTGCGGAGCGGTTGGGTGCGGAGCTGGCTGGTCGGTGGTCGGCGGGTGCGCGGGTGTGGAACACGTACGGGCCGACCGAGGCCACCGTCATCACCACGGCCACCGCCACTCCGCTGGACGCCGTGCTGGAGGAGGCTCCGCCGATTGGCCGTCCCCTCCCCAACGCCCGTGTCTACGTACTCGACCAGTTCCTCAAGCCGGTGCCCGTAGGTGTCACGGGAGAGGTCTATATCGCCGGTGCGGGCTTGGCCCGGGGCTATATCGGTCGGCCGGACCTGTCCGCGGAGCGGTTCGTCGCCTGCCCCTTCGCCGCCCCGGGTGGCCGGATGTATCGCAGCGGCGACCTGGCGAAGTGGACCGCCGACGGGGATCTTGTCTTCGCGGGACGGGTCGATGAGCAGGTCAAGGTCCGTGGCTTCCGTGTCGAGCCCGCCGAGGTCGAGGCCGTCCTCAGCGGCCACCCGGCCGTGGCCCAGGCCGCCGTGGTCATCCGCGAGGACCGCCCCGGGGACCGGCGCCTGGTCGCGTATGTGGTCCCCAGCGGCGAGCTCGACCCGGCGGCCCTGCGCCGCCGCGCCGCCGACCGGCTGCCCGAGTACATGATCCCGGTCATCGTGCCGCTCGACGCGCTGCCGCTCACCGTCAACGGCAAGCTGGACCGCGCCGCGCTCCCCGCCCCCGACGCCGCGGGTGCCCCCGAGGGCCGCGCGCCCGCCACCCCCACCGAGGAGATCCTCTGCGGGCTCTTCGCCGAAGTCCTCGGGCTGAACCAAGTGGCGGCCGACACCTCCTTCTTCGAACTCGGCGGCGACTCCCTCCTCGCCATGCGGCTCATCGCCCGCATCCGCCCCGTCCTCGACAGCGAACTCCGCATCGCCGACCTGTTCGCCACCCCGACCGTCGCCGACACCGCCCGCCGGATCGACGCCGAGCACGGCGGCGCACGGCCACCGCTGGAGCCACAGCCGCGCCCCCAGCACCCCGAGCACCTGCCGCTGTCGTACGGGCAGCAGCGGATGTGGTTCCTCAACCGGCTCGCGACCACAGCCGAAGACGCAGACGAGGGCGCCGGGGGCGCCGGGGGCGCCGGGGGCGTCTACAACATGCCCCTCGCGCTACGCCTCTCCGGCCATCTCGACACCGGCGCGCTGGAAGCCGCCCTCGCCGACGTCGCCGACCGCCACGAGAGCCTGCGCACGGTGTTCCCGGAGACGGACGGCGTACCGCGGCAGCGGGTGCTGGACGGCCCCGCGGCGCATCCGCCACTCGTGGTCGTCGACCTCCCTGCGGACCAGGTCGAGGCGGAGCTGAGCGCGCACGCCGGCCGCGGCTTCGAGCTCGGCACCGAACTGCCGTGGCGAGCACGGCTGTTGGTCACAGGACCCACCGAGTACGTGCTGCTCATCGTGGCGCACCACATCGCCGCCGACGGCTGGTCGATGGGCGTCCTCGCCCGGGACCTCAGCACGGCCTACGCCGCCCGTCGGCAGGGCCTGGCGCCGGTCTGGGAGCCGCTGCCGGTGCGGTACGCCGACTTCGCCATCTGGCAGCGGCGGCTGCTGGGGGAGCGGGGCGACGCGGACAGCCTGCTGAGCGATCAGCTCGCCTACTGGCACGACGCCCTCGCCGACGCGCCGCAGGAGCTGGCGCTTCCGGCCGACCGGCCGCGTCCGGCGGTGTCGTCGTACGCGGGCGGCCTGGTCCCCGTACGGATCGACGCCCCCACCCACGCCCGCCTCGTCGGGCTCGCCCAGCGCGGCGGAGCCACGGTGTTCATGGTCGTGCACGCCGCGCTGGCGGCGCTCCTCGCGCGGATGGGCGCGGGCACGGACATTCCCATCGGCACGGCCACCGCGGGCCGTGGCGACGCCGCGCTGGACGGGCTGACCGGCTTCTTCGTCAACACGCTCGTGCTGCGCACCGACCTGAGCGGCGACCCCGCCTTCACCGAACTCCTGGCCCGGGTGCGGGAGACCGACCTGGCCGCTTACGCCCACCAGGACGTGCCGTTCGAGCATCTCGTCGAGGATCTCGCGCCCTCGCGCTCGCTCTCCCGCAACCCGCTGTTCCAGGTCATGCTGTCGCTGCGGAACGTCCCGCCCGCGCAGTGGGACCTGCCCGGCCTCCAGGTCCGGCCCACCCCGCCCGGTTCCCTCGCCGCCCGCTTCGACCTGTCCGTCGACCTGTCCGAACACCGCGACGAGGACGGCAGCCCGGCCGGAATCGGCGGGGACATCTTCTACGCCACCGAGCTGTTCGACGAGGCCACCGCCCAGGCCCTGGCCCGGCGGCTGGCGGCGGTGCTGGAGCAGATCGCCGCCGATCCCACCGTCCCCCTCAGCCGGCTGCGGATCCTCGACCCGGCCGAGCGGCGCACCGTCGTCCAGGACTGGAACCACACGGCCCGCCGCGTGCCGGAGGGCACGCTGGCCGAGCTGTTCGAGGCACAGGTGCGGCGGACCCCCGATGCGCTGGCCGTCGTCGGGGCGGCGGAGCACGGCCTGACGTACGCACAGCTGGAGGAGCGCGGCAACCGGCTGGCACATGAGCTGATCGCCCGTGGCATCGGCCCCGAGGATCTGGTCGGCGTGGCCATGGAGCGGTCCGTCGAGCTGATGGCCGTGCTGCTGGCCGTGGTCAAGGCGGGAGCGGGCTATCTGCCCATAGACCCCCGGTATCCGGCGCGGCGGATCGCGTTCATGCTGGCCGACGCCCGGCCGAAGCTGCTGCTGTGCACGGGCGCGACCGAGGCCGTGCTGGGCGCCGGTGGGTCCGAAGCCGCGGCGTGCGCTGGTGGGTCCGAGGCCGTGCGGGGCGTCGGTGGGCCCGAGGTCGCCGTGGGCGCCGGCGGGTCCGAGGCGGTGTTGGGCGCCGGTGGGTCCGATGCCGTGTTGGGTGCCGACACGCCGCCCCGCCTGGTCCTCGACGCCCCGGAGGTGACCGCCGCGCTGGCGACACGCCCGGCCACCGCCCCCGGCGACGCCGACCGCGTCCGGCCGCAGCGGCTGGCGCATCCCGCGTACGTCATCTACACCTCCGGCTCCACCGGCACCCCGAAGGGCGTCGTGGTCACCCACGGCGGAGTGGGCAGCCTGGCGGCGAGCCACATCACCCGGTTCGGCTCCGGGCCCGGCGCACGCGTCCTGCAATTCGCCTCGCCCAGCTTCGACGCCGCGTTCGCCGAGTTCTGCACCGCCCTGCCCGCCGGGGCCACCCTCGTCATGGCGGACCGGGACATGCTGCCGCCGTACGGATCGCTGGCCGATGTCGCCGCCGAGTTCGGCGTCACCCACCTGACCGCGCCGCCGTCCGTGCTCGCCGCCGCCGATGAGCTGCCCGCCACCGTGACCACCGTCGCCGCCGCGGGCGAGGTGTGCCCGCCCGCGCTGGTGGCACGGCTGGCGCCGGGTCGGCGGATGCTGAACGCGTACGGCCCCACCGAGGCCACCGTCTGCGTCACCCTGAGCGACCCGCTCACCCCGGCCGATGCCGATGCCGACGCCGGCGCTCCGGTGCCGATCGGGCGCCCGCTCGAGAACGGGCAGACGTATGTCCTGGACGAGTTCCTGGAGCCCGTCCCCGTCGGTGTCACGGGAGAGCTCTACCTCGCCGGCCCCGGCCTGGCCCGCGGCTATCTCGGTCGCTCGGCGCTGACCGCCGAGCGCTTCGTGGCCTGCCCGTTCGCCGCCGCCGACGAACCCGGCGCCCCCGGCGGGCGGATGTACCGAACCGGGGACCTCGCCCACTGGACCGCCGACGGCCAAGTCGTCGTCGTCGGACGGGCCGACACCCAGATCAAGATCCGTGGCTTTCGGGTGGAACCCGGCGAGATCGAGGCCGTCCTGGCCACCCACCCGGCCGTACGCCGCTCTGCCGTCGTGGTCCGCGAAGACCGCCCCGGGGACCGTCGCCTCGTCGCCTACGTCGTCCCGGACGAGGACGCGGACACCGCCGGACTGCGGGAGTACGTGGCGGAACGGCTGCCCGACCACCTGGTTCCGGCCGCCGTGGTGACGCTCGACTCCCTCCCCGTCACGGTGAACGGCAAGCTCGACCGCGACGCCCTGCCCGTCCCCGACTACGCGGGTCTGACCGGCCGCCGCGCCCCCGCCACCCCCATCGAAGAGGCGCTGTGCGGGCTGTTCGCCGACATCCTCGGCCTCGACCAGGTCGGCGTCGATGCGTCGTTCTTCGCGCTGGGCGGAGACTCGTTGCAGGCCATGCGGCTGATCGCCCGGGTCCGCGCCGTCCTGGACACCGAGCTGAGCATCCGGCAGCTGTTCGCCGAACCGACCGTCGCCGGGGTCGCCCGGCAGCTCACCGGTGGGGGCGGTGTGCGGCTCGCGCTCACCCCGCAGCCCCGGCCGGAGGTCGTACCGCTGTCGTTCGGGCAGCGGCGGATGTGGTTCGTCAACCAGATGGAGGAGGCCCAAGAGGGCGGCGAGGCCGCGTACAACCTGCCACTGCGCCACCGCCTCTCCGGCGACCTCGACCTGCCCGCCCTCGAAACCGCCCTGGGCGACCTCGCCGACCGGCACGAGTCCCTGCGCACGGTCTACCCCGAAACGGACGGCGTGCCGCGCCAGCACGTCCTCGAACCCTCGGCCGGACGCCCGCGCATGGTCGTCCTCGACACCCCCGCCGACCGGGTCGAGCAGGTGCTTGCCGAGCAGACCGAGGAGCGCTTCGACCTCAGCACCGACCTCCCGTGGCGGATCCGGCTGCTGAAGACCGCTCCCGCGGAGTACGTCCTGCTGATCGTGGCGCATCACATCGCGGTGGACGGCTGGACGATGGACCTGCTGCTCAGGGACCTGGCAGTGGCGTACGCCGCCCGTCGGGAGGGGCGGGCGCCGGTGTGGGAGCCGCTGCCGGTGCAGTACGCCGACTACGCGCTCTGGCAGCGCCGTCTCCTCGGCGACCTGGACACCCCCGACAGCCTGATCAGCGCCCAGCTGGACCACTGGCGGCGCGCCCTGGCCGACGTGCCCCAGGAGCTGGCGCTTCCGGCCGACCGTCCCCGGCCCGCGGTGGCATCGCACCGTGGCGGGGCGGCCGGGGTACGGATCGACGTGCCCACCCATGCCCGGCTCGTGGAGCTCGCCCGAAGCGGCGACGCCACGATGTTCATGGTCGTCCACGCGGCGCTGGCGCTGTTGCTGTCGCGGATGGGCGGGGGGAATGACCTTCCGATCGGCACGGCGGTCGCGGGGCGTGGCGACGCGGCGCTGGACGGGCTGGCCGGTTTCTTCGTCAACACGCTGGTCCTGCGGACCGATGTGAGCGGCGACCCGACCTTCGCGGAGCTGCTGTCCCGGGTGCGGGAGACCGACCTGGCCGCCTACGCACACCAGGATCTGCCCTTCGAACACCTCGTCGAGGAACTCAATCCCACCCGCTCACTGGCCCGGCACCCGCTGTTCCAGGTGATGCTCTCCGTGCAGACGATGCCGCCCCAGCAGTGGAAACTGCCGGGCGTCGAGGTGCGGCCGATGACACCCGGGGCCGCGGCGGCCCGGGTCGACCTGTCGCTGACCCTGGCCGAACACCGGGACGGCGAGGGCAGCCCGGCGGGAATCGAGGGCGATCTGCTGTATGCCACGGACCTCTTCGACGCGGCCACCGCGCACGCGATGGCGGATCGGCTGGTGCGGGTCCTGGAACAGGTGGCCTCGGATCCGGCGCGGCGGGTGAGCGAGGTCGAGGTGCTGGGGCGCGGGGAGCGGGCGCGGGTGGTGGAGGGGTGGAACGAGACCGCTGCTGATGTGCCGGTGCGGCCCTTGGGCGAGCTCTTCGATGCGCGGGCGGCCGTTTCGCCGGATGCGGTGGCGGTGGTGGGTGTGGGTGGTGAGGAGTGGTCGTATGCGGAGTTGAGGGAGCGGTCGGATGGGGTGGCGGGGGTGTTGGCTGCGCGGGGTGTGGGGCGGGGTGATCTGGTGGGTGTGGTGTTGGAGCGGTCTCCGGATGTGGTGGCGGTGTTGTTGGGGGTGGTGAAGGCGGGTGCGGGGTTTGTGCCGGTGGATCCGGCGTATCCGGTGGAGCGGATTGGGTGGATGGTTGAGGATGCCGGGCCGGTGTTGGTGGTGTGTTCGGAGGGGACGCGGGGGTTGGTTCCGGCTGGGGTGGAGTGCTTGGTGTGGGGTGCGTCGGAGGTGGTGGCGGAGTCCGCGCCTGTGGTGTCTGTGGGTGTTGATGATGTGGCGTATGTGATTTATACGTCGGGGTCGACGGGGCGGCCGAAGGGTGTGGTGGTGACGCATCGTGGTGTTGGCAATCTGGCGGCTGCGCAGGTCGAGCGGTTTGCGGTGGGTGTTGATGCGCGGGTGTTGCAGTTGGCGTCGTTGAGTTTCGATGCGGCGGTGTCCGAGATGTGTATGGCGTTGTTGTCGGGTGCTGTGTTGGTGGTGGCGGGTGGGGACTGGTTGCCGCCGCGGGGGTCGTTGGGTGAGGTGGTGGTGGAGTTCGGTGTGACGCATGTGACGGTGCCGCCGTCGGTGTTGGCGACGGTGGAGGAGTTGCCGGGGGGTCTGCGGACGTTGGTGGTGGCGGGTGAGGTGTGTCCGCCGGGGTTGGTGGAGCGGTGGGCGTCGGGGCGGCGGATGGTCAATGCGTACGGGCCGACCGAGGTCACCGTATGCGCGACGATGAGCGCTCCGCTGGAGCCGTCAGGGCCGGTCCCGATCGGCCGTCCGATCGCCAACACCGCTGTCTACGTACTGGACGAGCAACTGCGGCCGGCCCCCGTGGGTGCGCTGGGTGAGCTGTATGTCGCGGGGCCGGGGCTCGCGCGTGGCTATCTCGGCCGCGCCGGGCTGACCGCGGAGCGGTTCGTGGCGTGTCCGTTCACGGGCGGGCGCATGTATCGCACCGGCGACCTCGCCAAGTGGACCGGGGACGGCCAACTCGTCTTCGGTGGCCGGGCTGACGACCAGGTGAAGGTGCGTGGTTTCCGGGTGGAGCCGGGTGAGATCGAGGCCGTCCTCGCCGCACACCGGAGCGTCGGCCACGTCGCCGTCGTCGTACGGGAGGACCGCCCCGGCGACAAGCGGCTCGTGGCATACGTCGTCCCTGATGGAGACGCGGACACCACCGCACTGCGGGAGTACGTGGCCGAGCGGCTGCCGGACCACATGGTCCCCGCCGCCGTCGTCGCCCTTGACGCCCTCCCGGTCACCGTCAACGGCAAGCTGGACCATGCCGCGCTCCCCGCACCGGACTTCACCGACGCGGCCGAGGGGCGCGGTCCGGCGACTCCCACCGAAGAGATCCTCAGCAGCCTCTACGGCGAAATCCTCGGCCTGGAGTGGGTCGGCGCCGACGCCTCCTTCTTCGAGCTGGGCGGCGACTCCCTGCTCGCCATGCGGCTCATCGCCCGCATCCGCGCCGTCCTCGACGCAGAGGTCAGCATCGGCGATCTGTTCGCCACCCCCACCGTCGCCGGTGTCGCCCAGCTGGTAGCCGGACTCGGCGGCGAGTCCCGGGCGCCGGTGACGGCGCGGCCACGGCCGGAGGTGCTGCCGCTGTCGTTCGAGCAGCAGCGGATGTGGTTCCTCAACCGGCTGGAGACCACCGGTGAGGGAGCCGCGTACAACCTCCCCCTGGCCCTCCGCCTCTCCGGCGACCTCGACATCCCCGCCCTGGAAGCCGCCCTCGGCGATGTCGCCGACCGGCATGAGAGCCTGCGCACGACCTTCCCGGAGACCGCGGGCGTCCCCTGCCAGCGGATCCTGCACGGCGCGGCCGGCCGCCCCTCGCTGACGGTGGTGCACACCGCAGCGGACGAGGTGCCCGCGCAGCTCACGGCGTACGCGAACCAGCCGTTCGATGTCCGCGCCGAACTGCCCTGGCGGGTACGGCTCTTGGTGACAGGTCCCGCCGAGTACGTCCTCATGGGCGCCGTCCACCACATCGCCGCCGACGGCTGGTCGATGGGCATCCTCGCGGGCGACATCGGTACCGCCTACGCGGCCCGCCACCAGGGCCGACTGCCCGGGTGGGAGCCGCTGCCGGTGCAGTACGGGGACTACGCGCTCTGGCAGCGTGAGGTGCTGGGCGACCTCGGCGATCCGCGGAGTGTGATCAGCGGGCAACTGGACTACTGGCGGCGGACGCTCGCCGGTGCCCCGCAGGAGCTGGACCTGCCGACGGACCGGCCCCGACCCGCGGTGTCCTCCTTCACCGGCGGCGAGATGCCGTTCGAGGTGAACGCGGAGACCCACGCCCGGCTGGTGGAGCTCGCCCAGCGCGGCAGGGCGACGATGTTCATGGTGATGCACACGGCGCTGGCGGTTGTGCTGTCGCGGATGGGTGCGGGTACGGACATCCCCATCGGCACGGCGACGGCGGGCCGTGGTGACGCCGCGCTGGACGGGCTGGCCGGTTTCTTCATCAACACGCTGGTGCTGCGCACCGACCTGAGCGGCGACCCGTCGATCACCGAACTGCTGGCCCGGGTGCGGGAGACCGATCTGGCCGCGTACGCACATCAGGATGTGCCGTTCGAGCGGCTGGTCGAGGATCTCAACCCCACCCGGTCGCTGGGCCGGCACCCGCTCTTCCAGGTGTCGCTCACCATGCAGAACCTGCCGCAGGGCCGTCGGCCGTGGGAGCTGGCCGGGCTGGAGGTGAGCGGTCTCCCGGCAGCCTCTCCGGCGGCCCGGTTCGATCTGTCGGCGACGGTGGCGGAGCGCCGCGACGAGGAGGGCGCGCCGAGGGGGTTGATGGGCTCGCTGCTGTATGCGACCGATCTGTTTGACGAGGGCACGGTGGGGTTGTTGGCGGGGCGGTTGGTGCGGGTGTTGGAACAGGTGGCGGTTGATCCTGGGGTGCGGGTGAGTGGGGTTGATGTGTTGGGTGAGGGTGAGCGTTCGCGGGTGGTGGGGGAGTGGAATGCCACTGAGCGTTCGGTGGCCGGGGTGTCGTTGGTGGAGTTGTTCGCGGCGCGGGCGGCTGCTTGTCCGGATGCGGTGGCGGTGGTCGGCGCCGGTGGCGAGGAGTGGTCGTACGCGGACCTCGGGGAGCGTGCGGATCGGGTGGCGGGTGGTTTGGTTGCGCGGGGTGTGGGGCGGGGGGATTTGGTGGGTGTGGTGATGGAGCGGTCGGTGGAGTTGGTGGCGGTGTGGTTGGGTGTGGCGCGGGTGGGGGCGGGGTTTGTGCCGGTGGATGTGGGGTGGCCGGTGGCGCGGCGGGGGTTGGTGTTGGGGGAGGTGGGTTTGGTGGTGGCGGATCGGGGTCTTGGGGTGTCGGGTGCGGTGGCGGTGGATGAGTTGTTCGGCGGGGCGGATGGGGTGCCGGGGGTGGTGGTTTCGGCGGAGGATGTGGCGTATGTGATGTTCACGTCTGGGTCGACGGGTGTGCCGAAGGGTGTGGCGGTCAGTCATGGTGCGGTGGCGGCGTTGGTGGTGGATGGGTGTTGGAGTGCGGCGGCGCGTGGGTGTGTGTTGATGCATGCGCCGCATGCGTTTGATGTGGCGGTCTTTGAGGTGTGGGTGCCGTTGGTCAGTGGTGGTCGGGTGGTGGTGGCACCGCCGGGCCAGCTGGATGCGACGGTTTTGGCGGGTTTGGTGAAGGCGCATGGGCTGACCGCTGTGCACCTCACGGCTGGGTTGTTCGGTGTGTTGGCGGAGGAGTCGCCGGAGTGTTTGTCGGGGTTGGCGGAGGTGTTGACCGGTGGCGATGTGGTGCCGGCGGGTGCGGTGGCTCAGGTGAAGGCCGTGTGTCCGGGGATCGAGGTCCGGCATTTGTACGGTCCGACCGAGACCACCCTGTGCGCCACGACATACGCGGTGGCCGCTGGGGCGGTGGCTCCGGCGGTGTTGCCGATCGGTCGGCCGCGCGACAACACCAAGGCGTTCGTCCTCGACGAGTACCTGAGGCCCGTACCCGTCGGGGTGAGGGGTGAGCTCTATCTCGCCGGGGCCGGACTCGCCCGTGGGTACACGGGACACCCCCGTCTCACGGCCGAGCGCTTCGTCGCCGCGCCCTTCGCCGAGCCGGGCGCACGCATGTATCGCACGGGCGACCTTGCGCGGTGGACGGCCGACGGTGAGCTGGTGTTCGCGGGTCGGGTGGATGAGCAGGTGAAGATCCGTGGTTTCCGGGTGGAGCCGGGTGAGATCGAGGCCGTGCTCGCCGCGCATGAGAGTGTGGGTCAGGTCGCGGTCGTCGTCCGCGAGGACCGCGAGGGCGACAAGCGGCTCGTGGCCTATGTCGTACCCAACGGCAACGGCGAGGGTGAGCTCGCTGGGCTGCGCGAGTACGTGGCCGAGCGGCTGCCCGAGTACATGGTCCCGGCGGCCGTGATGGCCATGGACACCCTCCCCGTCACCGCCAACGGCAAGCTGGACCGCACCGCGCTCCCCGTCCCGGAGTTCGGCGGCGCCACCACCGGGCGCGGCCCCGCCACCCCGGTCGAGGAGATCGTCGCCGGGGTCTTCGGCGAGGTGCTAGGGCTGGACTGGGTGGACGCGGAGGCGTCCTTCTTCGAGCTGGGCGGCGACTCCCTGCTCGCCATGCGGCTCATCGCCCGCATCCGCGCCGTCCTGGGGGCGGAGCTCACCATCGGGGAGCTCTTCGCCGCCTCCTCGGCCGCCGGTGTGGCCCGGCAGGTCGACGCGGCAACGGGGCAGACGCACGCCGCACTGACGGCGCGGCCACGGCCGGAGGTGCTGCCGCTGTCGTTCGAGCAGCAGCGGATGTGGTTCCTCAACCAGCTCGAAGGCGCGGGCGAGGGGGCCGCGTACAACCTTCCGCTGGCCCTGCGGATGTCCGGCGAACTGGACCTCGCGGCGCTGGAGGCCGCGCTGGGCGACGTAGCCGACCGGCACGAGAGCCTGCGCACGATCTACCCGGCGAGCGAAGGCGTCCCGCGTCAGCGGGTGCTCGAAGGCGCCGCGGGCAGGCCGCCGCTGGTCGTGGTGGACACCACCGAGGACGAGATCGCCGACGTCCTCACGGCTCATATGGGCCACGGCTTCGATGTCAGTGTCGATCTGCCCTGGCGGATCCGGCTGCTCAGGACCGGCCCCACGGACTGCGTCCTGCTCATCGTGGCACACCACATCGCGGTGGACGGCTGGTCGATGGGTGTGCTCGCGCAGGATCTGGAGACCGCCTACACCGCCCGCCACCAGGGCCGACTCCCCGGCTGGGAGCCGCTGCCGGTGCAGTACGGGGACTACGCGCTCTGGCAGCGTGAGGTGCTGGGCGACCTCGGCGATCCGCGGAGTGTGATCAGCGGGCAGCTGGACCACTGGCGGCGGACGCTCGCCGGCGCACCGGAGGAGCTGGAACTGCCGACGGACCGGCCCCGACCGGCCGCGCCGACGTTCCGCGGGCGCACCCTGCCGGTGGAGGTGGACGCGGAGACCCACGCCCGGCTGGTGGAGCTGGCGCGGCGTGGCCGGGCGACGATGTTCATGGTCGTACACACGGCGCTGGCGGTTGTGCTGTCGCGGATGGGTGCCGGTACGGACATCCCCATCGGCACGGCGACCGCGGGTCGCGGTGACGCCGCGCTGGACGGGCTGGCCGGTTTCTTCGTCAACACGCTGGTGCTGCGCACCGATCTGAGCGCCGACCCGGGCTTCGATGAGCTGCTGGCCCGGGTGCGGGAGGCGGATCTGGCGGCGTACGCGCATCAGGATGTGCCGTTCGAGCGGCTGGTCGAGGAGCTCAACCCCACCCGATCGCTCTCCCGAAACCCGCTGTTCCAGATCATGCTCGTCCTCCAGAACCTGCCCGCGTCCCAGGGCCGGTGGAATCTGCCCGGGCTGCGGGTCGGGCCGCTGGAGGCCACCTCGCAGGAGTCCACCGCGAAGTTCGACCTCTCGCTGACCCTGGCCGAACGGCGCGACAGCGAAGGCGAACCGGCCGGGCTCGTGGGTGGGCTGCTGTATGCGACCGATCTGTTTGATGAGGGCACGGTGGGGTTGTTGGCGGGGCGGTTGGTGCGGGTGTTGGAGCAGGTGGCGGTTGATCCTGGGGTGCGGGTGAGTGGGGTTGATGTGTTGGGTGAGGGTGAGCGTTCGCGGGTGGTGGGGGAGTGGAATGCCACTGAGCGTTCGGTGTCCGGGGTGTCGTTGGTGGAGTTGTTCGCGGCGCGGGCGGCTGCTTGTCCGGATGCGGTGGCTGTGGTGGGGGTGGACGGCCGGGAGTGGTCGTATGGCGAGTTGGCCGAGCGTGCGGATCGGGTGGCGGGTGGTTTGGTTGCGCGGGGTGTGGGGCGGGGGGATTTGGTGGGTGTGGTGATGGAGCGGTCGGTGGAGTTGGTGGCGGTGTGGTTGGGTGTGGCGCGGGTGGGGGCGGGGTTTGTGCCGGTGGATGTGGGGTGGCCGGTGGCGCGGCGGGGGTTGGTGTTGGGGCAGGTGGGTTTGGTGGTGGCGGATCGGGGTCTTGGGGTGTCGGGTGCGGTGGCGGTGGATGAGTTGTTTGGTGGGGTGGAGGGTGTGCGGGTGCCGGGGGTGGTGGTTTCGGCGGAGGATGTGGCGTATGTGATGTTCACGTCTGGGTCGACGGGTGTGCCGAAGGGTGTGGCGGTCAGTCATGGTGCGGTGGCGGCGTTGGTGGTGGATGGGTGTTGGAGTGCGGCGGCGCGTGGGTGTGTGTTGATGCATGCGCCGCATGCGTTTGATGTGGCGGTCTTTGAGGTGTGGGTGCCGTTGGTCAGTGGTGGTCGGGTGGTGGTGGCACCGCCGGGCCAGCTGGACGCGGCGGTGTTGGCGGGTTTGGTGAAGGCGCATGGGCTGACGGCTGTGCATGTGACGGCTGGGTTGTTCGGTGTGTTGGCGGAGGAGTCGCCGGAGTGTTTGTCGGGGTTGGCGGAGGTGTTGACGGGTGGCGATGTGGTGCCGGCGGGTGCGGTGGCTCAGGTGAAGGCCGCTTGTCCGGGGATCGAGGTCCGGCATTTGTACGGTCCGACCGAGGCCACCCTGTGCGCCACGACATACGCGGTGGCCGCTGGGGCGGTGGCTCCGGCGGTGTTGCCGATCGGTCGGCCGCGCGACAACACCAAGGCGTTCGTCCTCGACGAGTACCTCAACCCCGTGCCCCCGGGCGTCAAGGGCGAGCTCTATCTCGCGGGTGCCGGGCTCGCTCACGGCTATCTCGGTCGGCCGGGCCTGTCGGCGGAGCGCTTCGTAGCGTGTCCGTTCACGGGTGGGCGGATGTATCGCACGGGCGACCTTGCGCGGTGGACGGCCGACGGTGAGCTGGTGTTCGCGGGTCGGGTGGATGAGCAGGTGAAGATCCGTGGTTTCCGGGTGGAGCCGGGTGAGGTCGAGGCCGTGCTCGCCGCGCATGAGAGCGTGGGTCAGGTCGCGGTCGTCGTGCGTGAGGACCGGCAGGGCGACAAGCGGCTCGTGGCCTATGTCGTACCCAACGGCAACGGCGAGGGTGGCCTGGCTGGGCTGCGGGATTACATGGCCGAGCGGCTGCCCGAGTACATGGTCCCGGCCGCCCTGGTCCCGCTCGACGCCCTCCCGGTCACCGCCAACGGCAAGCTGGACCGTGCCGCCCTCCCCGCCCCCGACTTCGCCGGTACCACCTCCGGCCGGGGCCCGGCCACTCCGACCGAGGAGATCCTTTGTGGGCTCTTCGCCGAGGTGCTGGGCCTGGAGAGGGTCGGCGCGGAGGACTCGTTCTTCGAGCTGGGCGGCGATTCTCTGCTCGCCATGCGGCTGCTCGCCCGGATCCGGTCGGTGCTGGACACCGACATCGGGATCGGCAGGCTGTTCACGGAGCCGACGGTGGCCGGGGTCGCCCGGCTGCTCGACGCCCGCGAGGACGGCGCCACCCGGGCCGCGCTGACGCCGCGGCCGAGGCCGGAGGTGCTGCCGCTCTCGTACGCCCAGCAGCGGATGTGGTTCCTCAACCGGCTCGAAGGCGTCGGCGAAGGCGCGGGCTACAACCTGCCGCTGGCGCTGCGGATATCGGGACACCTGGACATCGCCGCCCTGGAAGCCGCGCTGGGTGATGTCGCCGACCGGCACGAGAGCCTGCGCACGATCTTCCCCGAGACGGACGGTGAGCCCCGGCAGCAGGTGCTGGAGGGTGACGCGGGTCGGCCGCCGCTGATCGTCGTGGAGACCACACCGGACGAGCTCGGCGCCACACTCGCGGCGCACTCCGGGCGTGGCTTCGAGCTGAGCGCCGATCTGCCGTGGCGCATCCGGCTGTTGGCGACCGGGCCCATGGAGTACGTGCTGCTGCTCGTGGCGCATCACATCGCGGTGGACGGCTGGTCGATGGGCGTACTCGCCCGTGACATCGGCGTGGCGTACGCCGCCCGTCGGGCGGGTGGCACGCCGGGGTGGGAGCCGCTGCCGGTGCAGTACGCGGACTACGCGCTCTGGCAGCGCGAAGTGCTGGGCGACCTCGAGGACCCGCACAGCGTGATCAGCGGTCAGCTGGACTACTGGCGTGCGGCCCTGGCCGACGCTCCCCAGGAGCTGACACTGCCGACCGACCGGTCGCGCCCGCCCGCATCCTCCTTCCGGGGCGGCACGGTGCCCCTGCACGTGGCCGCCGAGACCCACGCCCGGCTGGTGGCGGCCGCCCAGCAGGGCAACGCCACCATGTTCATGGTCGCCCAGGCCGCACTGGCCGTGCTGCTGACCCGGCTGGGCGCGGGTACGGACATCCCCATCGGCACCGCGATCGCAGGCCGTGGCGACGAGGCCATGGACGCCCTGGCCGGGTTCTTCGTCAATACGCTGGTCCTGCGGACGGACGTCAGCGCGGACCCGACGTTCAGCGAGGTGCTGGCCCGGGTGCGGGAGACCGATCTGGCGGCGTACGCGCATCAGGACGTGCCGTTCGAGCGGCTGGTGGATGTGCTGAGCCCGGAGCGGTCGCTGGCGCGCAACCCGCTGTTCCAGGTCATGCTGGCGCTCCAGAACGCCGCGCCGGAGGAGTGGGAGCTGCCCGGCCTGGAGGTCGACACGCTGCCGTCGACCGCGGACCCCGTGGCCCGCTTCGATCTGTCGGTCACGCTGATCGAGCACCGTGATGGCGCGGGGGCGCCGGCGGGGTTGGGTGGGGCGTTGCTGTATGCGGTGGATTTGTTTGATGAGGGTACGGCTCGGGGGTTGGTGGAGCGGCTGGTGCGGGTGTTGGAGGCGGTGGCGGTGGATCCGGGGGTGCGGGTCAGTGAGATTGATGTGTTGGGGGAGGTGGAGCGGGCTCGGGTGGTGGAGGAGTGGAATGCCACGGGGGCTGTGGTGTCCGGCGGTTCGGTTGTGGAGCGGTTTGAGGCGTGGGTTGCGGCGGGGCCGGATGTGGTGGCGGTGCGGTGTGGTGGTGAGGCGGTGTCGTATGGGGAGTTGGATCGGTGGGCGAATCGGTTGGCGCGGTTGTTGACCGGGGTGGGTGTGGGTCGTGAGTCGCGGGTTGCGTTGTGTTTGCCGAGGTCGGTGGGGATGGTGGTGGCGGAGTTGGCGGTGTGGAAGGCGGGTGGTGCGTTCGTTCCGCTGGATCCGGAGTATCCGGCCGAGCGGTTGGGTTTTGTGATTGCGGACAGTGGTGCCGAGGTGGTCCTGGGTACGGCGGATTGCCTTGATGGCGTGCCGCTCGGTGATGCGCGTGGGGTTCTTTTCGAGGGTGCTGATGCCTTCTCGGCGGAGCCGTTGGGGACGGTGATTGCCCCGGACCAGTTGGCGTATGTGATCTACACATCGGGTTCGACGGGGCGGCCGAAGGGTGTGGCCGTCGCGCATGGTGGGGTGGCGAATCTGGCTGAGGCGATGCGTCCGGTGCTGGGCGTGGACGCGGGTGTGGTGGCGTTGCAGTTCGCCTCGTTCAGCTTCGACGCTGCCGTCCTTGATGTCGTCGTGACGCTGGCCGCTGGTGGCACTTTGGCGGTGGCGAGTGCGGAGGAGCGTAAGGATCCGCAGGTGCTGGCGGAGATGGTCGGCCGGTGTGGGGTGCGGGTGGCAAGCGTGGTGCCGTCGCTGCTCGGGGTGCTGGACCCGGATGCGGTACCCGGGGTGAGCAATTGGGTGTTGGGTGCGGAGCGGTTGAGTGCGGAGCTGGCCGGGCGGTGGTCGGCGGGTGCGCGGGTGTGGAACACCTACGGGCCGACCGAGGCCACCGTCATCACCACCGCCACCGCCACTCCGCTGGACGCCGTGCTGGAGGAGGCTCCGCCGATTGGCCGTCCCCTCCCCAACGCCCGTGTCTACGTACTCGACCAGTTCCTCAAGCCGGTGCCCGTAGGTGTCACGGGAGAGGTCTACATCGCCGGTGCCGGTCTGGCCCGGGGCTATATCGGTCGGCCAGGTCTCTCCGCGGAGCGGTTCGTCGCCTGCCCCTTCGCCTCCCCGGGTGGCCGGATGTATCGCAGTGGCGACCTGGCGAAGTGGACCGCCGACGGGGATCTTGTCTTCGCGGGACGGGTCGATGAGCAGGTCAAGGTCCGTGGTTTCCGCGTCGAGCCGGGTGAGATCGAGGCGGTGGTGGCCGCCTGTGAGGGTGTGGGTCAGGTCGCGGTGGTGGTCCGCGAGGACGGGCCGGGGGACAAGCAACTGGTCGCGTACGTGGTCCCCAACGGGGAGCTGGACGTGGCGGCGGTACGCGCGTTCGCCGCTGGGCGGCTGCCGGAGTACATGGTCCCGGCGGTCGTCGTGCTGGACGCGCTGCCGCTCACCGTCAACGGCAAGCTGGACCGCGCCGCGCTCCCCGCACCCGACGCCGCTGTCACCGTGGCGGGTCGGGGCCCGGCCACCCCCGCCGAAGAGATCCTCTGTGGGCTTTTCGCCGAGGTGCTCGGGCTCGATGAGGTCAGTGCCGATGCGTCGTTCTTCGAGCTCGGCGGTGACTCGATCATGTCGATGCTGCTGGTGTCGAGGGCGCGTAAGGCCGGTCTGGTGGTGAGCGCCCGGCAGGTGTTCGAGCGACGGACCCCGGCGGAGCTTGCGCTGGTGGCCCGTGATGCCTCTGCCCCCGGTGGCCCGGAGGGGAGTGGCGACCCGGGCACGGGTGAGGTGCCGTTGACCCCGGTGATGCATGAGCTGCTGGGCCGGGCCGGAGCAGAGCGTATCGGTGCGGTGTTCCAGTCCACGGCGGTGGTGGCTCCGGCGGGGATGCGGCTGGAGACGCTGACCGCCGCCGTGCAGACGGTGGTCGATCATCACGACATTCTGCGGGCGCGGCTGGAGACCCAGCCCGCCGCCCGCCTCCTCGTCCCCCCGACCGTGGCCGTGGCACCGTGGATACACCGGATCGATGCCGGTGCGGCCGGGGTTGACCTTGAGCGCCTGATCGCCGAGCAGTCGCGGGCGGCGGCGGATCGGCTCGATCCGCGGGCCGGGGTGATGATGCAGGTGGTCTGGTTCGACCTCGGACCGGACACCCCCGGACGGCTGCTGATACTCCTCAACCACCTGGTGGTGGACGGTGTCTCCTGGCGCGTCCTGGTCCCCGATCTGGCCGAGGCGTATACGGAGCTGGCAGCCGGCCGTGAGGTCGTGCTGGAGCCGGTGCCCACCTCCTTCCGGCACTGGGCCCGCGCCCTGAGGACCGAAGCCACCGGCCAACGACGGCTCGCCGAACTCCCTGTTTGGGCCCAGCAGTTGGGCGGTCACGACCCCCTCCTCACCTCGCGGCCCGTGGACCCGGAGCGGGACCTCGGCGCCACCGTCCGGCAGCTGTCGGTGAAGGTGTCCACGGAGGTCACATCGGCGCTGCTGACCAGCGTGCCGACGGCGTTCCACGCGGGCGTCGACGACGTACTGCTGACCGGCCTGACCGCGGCGCTGGCCGAGTGGCGCCGCCGCCAGGGCCAGGACACGGCCGAGGTCCTGCTGGATCTCGAAGGCCATGGGCGGGTCCCGCTGGCGGAGGGTGTGGATCTGACGCGTACGGTCGGCTGGTTCACCAGCGGCTACCCGGTGCGGCTGGACATCGGCGTCGCCGACGTCATGGAGCTGCGCTCCGGCGGGGCCGCGGCGGGACGGGCCATCAAGCGCATCAAGGAACAGCTCCGCGACGTCCCCGGCGATGGGCTCGGCTACGGGATGCTCCGGTATCTCAACCCCGAGACCGCGCCCACCCTCGCCGCCCTGCCCACCGCCCAGATCGGCTTCAACTACCTGGGCCGATTCCCCGGCCGACAGGACCAGAGCGAACAGGGCCAGCGGCGCGTCGAACAACATGCCTGGCAGACCGTGGGCGACGGCGGCCGAGGTGGCGGCGCCAACGACCGGATCCCGGTCATGCACGCCCTGGAGGTCATGGGCGTCGTCCACGACCTGCCCGACGGCCCCCAGCTCACCCTCGTCGTGTCCTGGCCGTCCGAGCTGCTGGTGGAGTCCGCTGTCCGCAGCCTGCTGGACGGCTGGGCCGCGATGCTCACCGGACTGACCACACACACCACGGACGTCGACGCCGACACCGGTATCGGTGGTTACACCCCCTCCGACTTCCCGCTCGTGGACATCAGCCAGAGCGAGTTGGACGAGTTCGAAGCGACAGCGCAGCAGATGGACGAAGGAGCTTGAGATGACCGACTCCGCTCTGGTGGGGGTATGGCCGCTGTCGCCGCTACAGGAGGGCCTGCTGTTCCATGCGGTGTACGACGAGGAGGGCATCGACGTCTACGTCGAGCAGATGATCACCGGCCTGGAGGGCGAGCTGGACCCCACGGTGCTGCGGGCGTCCTGGCAGGCGCTGCTCGACCGCCACGAGAGCCTGCGCGCCGGATTCCAGCGGCGCGCCTCCGGAGCCCCGGTCCAGCTCATCATGCGCCGGGTGACCCTGCCGTGGCGGGAGGAGGATCTGTCCGGGCTGGACGCGGATACCGCCCGTGCGGAGTCGGAGCGGCTGGGGATCGAGGAGCGGGAGCGGCGGTTTGACCTGGCGGTGCCGCCGTTGCTGAAGGTGTTGCTGGTCAAGGTCGGGCCGGATGAGTACCGGATGATGGTGACGCTGCATCACATCCTCTTGGATGGCTGGTCGCTGCCGGTGCTGATGCGGGAGTTGTGGACGTGTTACGAGGCCGGGGGCAGCGCACACGGTCTGCCGCCCGTCACCCCGTACCGCGAGTATCTGGCCTGGCTCGCCCGCCAGAACAAGGAAGAGGCCATGGCGGCCTGGCGGAAGACGCTGGTCGGGGCGGATGAGCCCACGCTGGTGGCCCCGGCCGAGTACAACGGGGCGCCGGCCCACTCCGCCACGGTGTCCGGCAGAGCCAGCAAGGAGCTGGACCAGGCGCTGCGCGACCTGACGCGCCGCTTCCACGGCCTCACCCTGAACACCGTCGTTCAGGCCGCCTGGGCCCTCGTCGTCGGCAAGCTGACCGGCCGACGGGATGTGGTCTTCGGCGCCAGCGTGGCCGGACGGCCGCTGGACCTGCCGGGCATGGAGAGCATGCTGGGGCTCTTCATCAACACCGTGCCCGTACGCGTCCGCTTCGACCCGGCGCAGCCGGTGGCCGAACTGCTGGCGGAGCTCCAGGCCGAGCAGGCGGCGCTGGTTGACTACCAGTACCTGAGCCTCAGCGACATCCAGCGGCAGGCCGGGCCCGGGGCGACGTTCGACACCATCATGGCGTTCGAGAGCTTTCCCTCGGGCGCGAACGCCCGGAAGCCGCCGGGCGACAAGCCATCGGGCGATGAGGTCTCGGGCGATGAGTCTGAACGACGCGGACCCGGCGGTCTGAAGTTCACCGAGCATGGACTCCGGGAGTCGATCAATTACCCGCTCGGCCTGGTGGTCGGCCCGAGCGGCGGCCTGGGCATGCGACTGAGCTACCGGCCGGACCTGTTCGACGAGGAGACGGCACAGGGGCTGGTCGACCAGGTGCTCCGGGTGCTGCGGCAGATGGCGGCCGATCCGGGGACGTTGGTCGGTCGGCTGGATGTGTTGGGGGAGGTGGAGTGGTCGCGGGTGGTGGCGGAGTGGAATGCCACCGAGACCGCATTGCCCGCCGGTTCGATCGTGGAGCGCATCGAGGCGTGGGTTGCGGCGGCGCCGGGTGCGATGGCGGTGCGGTGTGGTGAGGAGGCGCTGACGTACGGGGAGTTGGACGAGCGGGCGAATCAGTTGGCGCGGCTTCTGACCGAAGTAGGGGTCGGCCGGGAGTCGCGGGTGGCGTTGTGTTTGCCGAGGTCGGTGGGGATGGTGGTGGCGGAGTTGGCGGTGTGGAAGGCGGGTGGTGCGTTTGTTCCGTTGGATCCGGAGTATCCGGCCGAGCGGTTGGGTTTTGTGATTGCGGACAGTGGTGCCGAGGTGGTCCTGGGTACGGCGGATTGCCTTGATGGCGTGCCGCTCGGTGATGCGCGTGGGGTTCTTCTCGAGGGTGCTGATGCCTTCTCGGCGGAGCCGTTGGGGACGGTGATTGCCCCGGAGCAGTTGGCGTATGTGATTTATACGTCGGGTTCGACGGGGCGGCCGAAGGGTGTGGCCGTCGCTCACGGTGGGGTGGCGAATCTGGCTGAGGCGATGCGTCCGGTGTTGGGGGTGGACGCTGGTGTGGTGGCGTTGCAGTTCGCCTCGTTCAGCTTTGACGCCGCCGTCCTTGATGTCGTCGTGACGCTGGGCGCTGGTGGCACTTTGGCAGTGGCGAGTGCGGAGGAGCGTAAGGATCCGCAGGTGCTGGCGGGGATGATCGGCCGGTGTGGGGTGCGGGTGGCGAGTGTGGTGCCGTCGCTGCTGGGGGTGCTGGATCCGGATGCCGTGCCGGGCGTCGGCAATTGGGTGTTGGGTGCGGAGCGGTTGGGTGCGGAGCTGGCTGGTCGGTGGTCGGCGGGTGCGCGGGTGTGGAACACGTACGGGCCGACCGAGGCCACCGTCATCACCACCGCCACCGCGACCGCACTGAAGACCGGGCTGGAGGCCGCGCCCCCGATCGGTCGGCCGCTGCCCAACAACAAGGTGTTTGTGCTGGATCCGTTCCTCCGGCCGGTGCCTGTCGGTGTGAACGGCGAGGTCTATATCGCCGGTGCGGGCCTGGCCCGGGGCTACATCGGTCGGCCGGGGCTATCGGCGGAGCGTTTCGTCGCGTGTCCGTTCGCCGCCCCGGGCGGTCGGATGTATCGCAGCGGCGACCTGGCCAAGTGGACCGAAGAGGGTGAGCTGGTCTTCGCGGGGCGCGTCGATGAGCAGGTCAAGGTCCGTGGTTTCCGCGTGGAGCCCGGTGAGATCGAGGTGGTGGTGGCCGCCTGTGAGGGTGTGGGTCAGGTCGCGGTGGTGGTCCGGGAGGACGGCCCGGGGGACAAGTTGCTGGTCGCGTACGTGGTCCCCGGCGGGGAGCTGGATGTGGCGGCCGTGCGGGAGTTCGCGGCGAGGCGGCTGCCGGAGTACATGGTCCCGACCGTCGTCGTGCTGGATGCGCTGCCGTTGACGGTCAACGGCAAACTGGACCGAGCGAAGCTCCCGGCGCCCGATGCCACAGCCGCCGTGGCGGGCCGGGGTCCGGCCACCCCGAACGAAGAGATCCTCTGCGGGCTGTTCGCCGAGGTGCTCGGCGTGGAGCGGGTCAGCGCTGATGCCTCGTTCTTCGAGCTCGGCGGTGACTCGCTCCTGGCGATGCGGCTCATTGCCAGGGTTCGGGCGGTGCTCGACACCCGGATCACCATCCGTGAGCTCTTCACCGCCACCACGGTCGCCCTGCTCTCCCGCCGCATCGAGGAAGAAGGCGACGCGGACGGCCGGGCCCGCCCCGCGCTGCTGCCGTGCCCCCGGCCGGACACCGTACCGCTGTCGTACGCCCAGCGTCGGATGTGGTTCCTCAACCGCCTCGAAGGCGTGGGGGAAGGCGCGGGCTACAACCTGCCGTTGGCGCTAAGGCTTTCCGGCGAGCTCGACACGGTTGCTCTGGAGGCTGCCCTTGGAGACGTGGCCGACCGGCATGAGAGTTTACGTACGGTCTTTCCCGAGACCGATGGCGAACCGCGTCAGCACGTGCTGGCGGGTGGCGCCGGCCGACCGTCCCTCGTGGTCGTGGAAACGGCGGAGTGGGAGTTGCCACAGACACTGATGGCGCACTCCGCCCGAGGCTTTGACTTGAGCGTCGATCTGCCGTGGCGGGCCTGGCTGTTGAAGTTGGGTTCGTCGGAGTTTGTGTTGTTGATCGTGGCGCATCACATCGCGGTTGATGGTTGGTCGATGGGTGTGTTGGGTCGGGAGATCGGGGTGGCGTATGGGGCGCGGCGGGTGGGGCGTGTGCCGGGGTGGGGGTCGTTGCCGGTGCAGTATGCGGATTATGCGTTGTGGCAGCGTGAGGTGTTGGGGGATCTGGAGGATCCGGAGAGTGTGATCAGTGGCCAGCTCGGTTACTGGCGTGAGGCGCTGGCCGGTGCGCCGGAGGAGCTCGTCCTGCCCGTGGACCGGTCCCGGCCCGTCGTGTCCTCCTTCCGTGGCCGATCCGTGCCGGTCCGGGTGAGCCCGCAGGTCCACGCCCGGCTGGTGGCGCTCGCCCAGCGCGGGCGGGCCACGATGTTCATGGTCGTCCAGGCGGCGCTGGCGCTGTTGCTGTCGCGGATGGGTGCGGGGAAGGACATTCCGGTGGGTACGGCGGTGGCGGGGCGTGGGGATGCGGCCTTGGACGGGCTGGTGGGGTTCTTCGTCAACACGCTGGTGTTGCGGAGTGATGTGAGTGGCGATCCGAGTTTTGTGGAGTTGTTGTCGAGGGTGCGGGAGGTGGATCTGGACGCGTATGCCCATCAGGATGTGCCGTTTGAGCGGGTGGTGGAGGACCTTAATCCTGCTCGGTCGTTGGGGCGTAATCCGCTGTTTCAGGTGTCGTTGGGGCTTCAGGGGGCGCCTGGGGGTGAGGGGCGGTTGTGGGATCTGCCGGGGTTGCGGGTGCGTCCGTTGGAGTCGGGTGCGGAGGCTTCGGCGCGGGTGGATCTGGCCCTGGATTTGGCCGAGCACCGCGATGGCGACGGCAATCCGGGCGGGATCCGCGGGGCGTTCCTGTATGCCACCGATCTCTTTGACGAGCAGACGGTGGAGGCACTGGCCGAGCGGCTGGTGCGGGTGTTGGAGCAGGTCGCTTCGGATCCCGCGGCTCGGGTGAGTGAGGTCGCCGTGCTGGGTCCGGGCGAGCGGGAGCGGGTGCTGGAGGGGTGGAACGCCACCGAGCGGGAGGTTCCCGTGCGGCCGTTGGGTGAGCTCTTCGACGAGCGGGCCGAGCTGTCGTCGGATGCGATGGCGGTGGTTGGTGCGGGTGGTGAGGAGTGGTCGTATGCGGAGTTGAGGGGGCGGTCGGAGCGGGTGGCGTGGGTGTTGGCCGGGCGGGGTGTGGGGCGCGGTGATCTGGTGGCTGTGGTGTTGGAGCGGTCGGTGGATGTGGTGGCGGTGTTGTTGGGGATTGCCAAGGCTGGGGCGGGGTTTGTGCCGGTGGATCCGGCGTATCCGGTGGAGCGGATCGGGTGGATGGTCGAGGACTCGGCGCCCGCGCTGGTCCTCTGCTCCGAGGAGACACGGCGGCTGGTTCCGGCCGGGGTGGAGTGCTTGGTGTGGAATCCGTCGGATGCGATGGCGGAGCCCGCGCCCGCGGTTTCGGTGGATGTCGATGATGCGGCGTATGTGATCTATACGTCGGGTTCGACGGGGCGGCCGAAGGGTGTGGCGGTGACGCATCGCGGTATCGGGAATCTCGTCAGCGCGCAGATCGAGCGGTTCGCGGTGGGGGCTGATGCGCGGGTTTTGCAGTTGGCGTCGCTGAGCTTTGACGCTTCGGTGTGGGAGATGTTCATGGCGTTGCTCTCGGGCGCCGCGCTGGTGATGGCGGACTCGGACAGGCTTCCGCCCAATGGGTCGTTGGGCGAAGTGGTGGCGGAGTTCGGTGTCACGCATGTGACGGTGTCGCCGTCGGTGCTGGCTACGGTGGAGGAGTTGCCGGAGTGCTTGGGCACGGTGGTGGTGGCCAGTGAGGTGTGTCCGCCGGGGTTGGTGGAGCGGTGGGCGTCGGGGCGGCGGATGGTCAATGCGTATGGTCCGACCGAGGTGACCGTGTGCGCGACGATGAGCGAGCCGTTGGAAGCGTCCGGCGCGGGCCCGGTGCCTATCGGGCGGCCCATCACCAATACCGCTGTCTATGTGCTGGACGAGCGTTTCCACCCGGTCCCCGTTGGGGTGCTGGGTGAGCTGTATGTCGCGGGGCCGGGCCTCGCGCGTGGCTATCTCGGTCGTCCCGGGCTGACGGCGGAGCGTTTCGTGGCGTGTCCCTTCACGGGCGGGCGGATGTATCGCACGGGTGACTTCGCCAAGTGGACCGCGGATGGTCAGCTCGTTTTCGGTGGCCGTGTGGATGACCAGGTGAAGGTGCGTGGTTTCCGGGTTGAGCCCGGTGAGATCGAGACTGCTCTCGCCGCCCACCCGAGCGTCGGCCAGGTGGCGGTGATTGCCCGGGAGGACCGCGCCGGGGACAAGCGGCTGGTCGCCTACATCGTTTCGGATGACGCGGTGGAGGTGTCCCAGTTGCGGACGTTTCTCGCTGATCGGCTGCCCGATTACATGGTTCCGGCCATGTTTGTGACGGTCGGCGCGCTGCCCATTACGGTGAACGGCAAGCTGGATCGGTCCGCTCTCCCCGCTCCCGACTTCACTGGTGCGGCGATGGCGGGGCGTGGACCGCAGACGCCGACCGAGGAGCGTTTGTGTGCGTTGTTCGCCGAGGTGCTGGGTTTGGAGGAGGTGGGTGCCGAGGCGTCGTTCTTCGAGCTGGGTGGCGACTCGATCCTGGTGATGAAGCTGATCGCGCAGATCCGTGCCGTCCTCGGCGCCGAAGTCAGCATCCGTGCGATGTTCACCGCTCCGACCGTGGCCGACGTGGCCCGACTGCTCGACGGTACGGAGGACGGCACCGCCCAGCAGGCACTGACCGCTCGGCCGCGCCCGGAGGTGCTGCCGCTGTCGTACGCCCAGCAGCGGATGTGGTTCCTCAACCGCCTCGAAGGCGTCGGCGACGGAGCGGTATACAACCTCCCGCTGGCGCTCCGGCTCTCCGGGGAGCTCGACGGGGTCGCTCTGGAGGCGGCGCTCGGGGACGTGGCCGACCGGCACGAGAGTCTGCGTACGGTCTTTCCCGAGACCGATGGCGAACCGCGTCAGCATGTGTTGACGGGCGAGGCGGGCCGGCCGCCGCTGATCGTGGTGGAGACCGCGGAGGAACACCTGCGGGAGGTACTCGGCGGCTATGCCGCCCGAGGCTTTGACCTGAGCGTTGATCTGCCGTGGCGGGTGCGGTTGTTGAAGTTGGGTTCGTCGGAGTTTGTGTTGTTGATCGTGGCGCATCACATCGCGGTTGATGGTTGGTCGATGGGTGTGTTGGGTCGGGAGATCGGGGTGGCGTATGGGGCGCGGCGGGTGGGGCGTGTGCCGGGGTGGGGGTCGTTGCCGGTGCAGTATGCGGATTATGCGTTGTGGCAGCGTGAGGTGTTGGGGGATCTGGAGGATCCGGAGAGTGTGATCAGTGGCCAGCTCGGTTACTGGCGTGAGGCGCTGGCCGGTGCGCCGGAGGAGCTCGTCCTGCCGACGGATCGGCCCCGGCCTGCGGTGTCGTCCTTCCGCGGTGGCGAAGTGCCGGTCGCCATCACCGCGGAAACCCATGCCCGGCTCACGGAGCTCGCTCAACGGGGCGGGGCGACGATGTTCATGGTGATGCACGCCGCCATCTCCGCCCTGCTGTCGCGGATGGGTGCGGGGAAGGACATTCCGGTGGGTACGGCGGTGGCGGGGCGTGGGGATGCGGCCTTGGACGGGCTGGTGGGGTTCTTCGTCAACACGCTGGTGTTGCGGAGTGATGTGAGTGGCGATCCGAGTTTTGTGGAGTTGTTGTCGAGGGTGCGGGAGGTGGATCTGGACGCGTATGCCCATCAGGATGTGCCGTTTGAGCGGGTGGTGGAGGACCTTAATCCTGCTCGGTCGTTGGGGCGTAATCCGCTGTTTCAGGTGTCGTTGGGGCTTCAGGGGGCGCCTGGGGGTGAGGGGCGGTTGTGGGATCTGCCGGGGTTGCGGGTGCGTCCGTTGGAGTCGGGTGCGGAGGCTTCGGCGCGGGTGGATCTGGCCCTGGACTTGGCCGAGCACCGCGATGGCGACGGCAATCCGGGCGGGATCCGCGGGGCGTTCCTGTATGCCACCGATCTCTTTGATGAGCGGACGGTGGAGGCACTGGCCGAGCGGCTGGCGCGGTTGCTGGAGCGGGTGGCGGCCGACCCTTCCGTTCGGGTGAGTGAGTTCGAGGTGCTTGGCGGCGCGGAGCGGGAGCGGGTGCTGGAGGAGTGGAACGCCACCGAGCGGGAGGTTTCCGTGCGGCCGTTGGGTGAGCTCTTCGACGAGCGGGCCGAGCTGTCGTCGGATGCGATGGCGGTGGTTGGTGCGGGTGGTGAGGAGTGGTCGTACGCGGAGTTGAGGGAGAGGACGAACCTGGTGGCGTGGGTGTTGGCCGGGCGGGGTGTGGGGCGCGGTGATCTGGTCGCTGTGGTGTTGGAGCGGTCGGTGGATGTGGTGGCGGTGTTGTTGGGGATTGCCAAGGCTGGGGCGGGGTTTGTGCCGGTGGATCCGGCGTATCCGGTGGAGCGGATCGGGTGGATGGTCGAGGACTCGGCGCCTGCGCTGCTCCTCTGCTCCGAGGAGACACGGCGGCGGGTTCCGGCCGGGGTGGAGTGCCTGATATGGGATCCGTCCGCAGTCCAATCCGCGGACGCGACCCCGGCGCCGGTGGTCTCCGTGAGCGTGGACGACGTGGCGTATGTGATCTATACGTCGGGGTCGACGGGGCGGCCGAAGGGTGTGGCGGTGACGCATCGCGGTATCGGGAATCTCGTCAGCGCGCAGATCGAGCGGTTCGCGGTGGGGGCTGATGCGCGGGTTTTGCAGTTGGCGTCGCTGAGCTTTGACGCTTCGGTGTGGGAGATGTTCATGGCGTTGCTCTCGGGCGGCGCGCTGGTGATGGCGGACCCGGACAGCCTTCCGCCCAACGGCTCGCTGGGCGCGACGGCCTCGGCGCTGGGTGTCACGCATGTGACGGTGTCGCCGTCGGTGCTGGCTACGGTGGAGGAGTTGCCGGAGTGTCTGGGCACGGTGGTGGTGGCCAGTGAGGTGTGTCCGCCGGGGTTGGTGGAGCGGTGGGCGTCGGGGCGGCGGGTGGTCAATGCGTATGGTCCGACCGAGGTGACCGTGTGCGCGACGATGAGCGAGCCGTTGGAGGCGTCCGGCGCGGGCCCGGTACCCATCGGGCGGCCCATCACCAACACCCGGGCATACGTCCTCGATGAGCGTCTGCACCCCGTCCCCGCGGGTGTGCTGGGAGAGTTGTATGTCGCGGGGCCGGGCCTCGCGCGTGGCTATCTCGGTCGTCCCGGCCTGACCGCGGAGCGCTTCGTCGCGTGCCCCTTCACGGGCGGGCGGATGTATCGCACGGGTGACTTCGCCAAGTGGACCGCGGATGGTCAGCTCGTTTTCGGTGGCCGTGTGGATGACCAGGTGAAGGTGCGTGGTTTCCGGGTCGAGCCCGGTGAGATCGAGACTGCCCTCGCCGCCCACCCGAGCGTCGGCCAGGTGGCGGTGATCGCCCGGGAGGACCGCGCCGGGGACAAGCGGCTGGTCGCTTACATCGTTTCGGATGACGCGGTGGAGGTGTCCCAGTTGCGGACGTTCCTTGCTGATCGGCTGCCCGACTATATGGTCCCGGCCGCGTTTGTGGGGCTGGAGGCGCTGCCTATCACGGTGAACGGCAAGCTGGACCGGTCCGCTCTCCCCGCTCCCGACTTCACTGGTGCGGCGATGGCGGGGCGTGGTCCGCAGACGCCGACCGAGGAGCGTTTGTGTGCGTTGTTCGCCGAGGTGCTGGGTTTGGAGGAGGTGGGTGCCGAGGCGTCGTTCTTCGAGCTGGGCGGTGACTCGATCCTGGTGATGAAGCTGATCGCGCAGATCCGTGCCGTCCTCGGCGCCGAAGTCAGCATCCGTGCGATGTTCACCGCTCCGACCGTGGCCGACGTGGCCCGACTGCTCGACAGTACGGAGGACGGCACCGCCCGCACCGACTCCGACGACACGGGCCTGTTGCTGCCGCTCCGGACCGAAGGCGACCGCCCGCCCGTGTTCTGCGTCCACCCGAGCACCGGGCTGGGGCGCTGCTACGCGGAACTCACGGACCACTTGCCGCCGGACCGCCCGGTCTACGCGTTGCAGGCTCGCGGCTTCGGCACGGGTGAGTCACTGCCGGGGACGGTCGAGGAGATGGCCGCGGACTACGTGGCGAGGATCCGGACCGTGCGGCCGGCCGGGCCCTATCACCTCCTCGGCTGGTCGTTCGGTGGCACCGTGGCCCATGCGATGGCGGCGCTGCTCCAGGAGCAGGGCGAAACGGTGGACCTCCTGGTCAGCCTCGATGGCTACCCCGGCGTAGACGAGGCGGAGCCGACCGCCGAGCCCGCCGAGCCCGCTGACGAGCCCGCCGAGCCCGCCGCCGAGCCCGCCGAGCCCGCCGAGCCCGCTGACGAGCCCGCCGAAGGGCCCCGCGGTGGGCGGCGCAAGCGAGTGCGGATGCTCTCCGAGATCCAGAGGGTCAACGCCAACAACAACCGGCTGCTCCAGCACCACACGCCCTGCGTCTTCCGCGGAGACCTGCTGCTCTTCGTCGCCACGGAGGGTCGGCCCGCGTCGGCTCCCGCGCAGCTTGCTCCGGACAGTTGGGTGCCGTACGTGGACGGGCATGTCGAACCGGTCCGGATCGCCTCCGATCACGACGGGATGCTCACCGGTGAGCCCCTTGAAACGATCGGTCGGCTCATTTCCGCGCAGCTGCTGACGAAGAATTAGGAGAGGGTGGAGAGAAAATATGGACGAGAAGGAGAACGCGGCCGCGGGCGAGCCGCCCGAGGGCACGCGTCGACAGGGCAGATTAGCCATTCTGCTCGTTTCGCTGGGGGCCGCTCTGGCGATCGCGATGGTGGCGGGTGGATTGGGTTTCGCGCTCGGCTCCGACGATTCCCCGAAGTCCTCCGGCAGCGCAGGGGCGGGGGACAAGAGGGCCAAAAGCATGGCCTTCGTCGAGTGCCTTCGGGACAACGGCGTGCCGGACTTTCCCGATCCCGCCGCGGACGGCTCGATTCTGCTCGACCCGAGCAGCGGTATCGACGTCAAGGGCGCTGCGTACAAGAAGGCGGAGAAAGCCTGCGAGCGGCTGATGCCCGAAGGGCGCCGGGCTTCCCCGCCGCCCGGCGGGATGCCCGATCTGACGAAGTACGTGGACTGCATGCGGAAGAACGGCGTACCCGACTTCCCCGATCCGAAGGGCGGCGGCTTCGCCCCCGAGGAGGCCGGGATCGACGTCAAGTCGCCCGAGTTCCGGGACGCCCACAAGGCCTGTCAGCAGCACCTGCCCGCTGGGGCGCCGGGCCCGGCGTAACCCGCGCGGTCCCGCCCCGGCTTTCCCCGCCCCGCCCTGCCCCGCCCCACCCGGCCCCGCGTAGGCCCACGTCGGCCTTCCGCACGTAACTCCGCGCGGTGCCCTGCCGGGCGCAGCCTCCGCCCCGGGCCGCCGGACCACCCGTCCGGCGGCCCGGGGCTTCCGCCTGCCCGAGGGAGCAGGGCTTCCGCATGTCCGGCGCGCCGGGACCCCTGCGTCTCAGGCCGTAACCCCCACTGAAACCTCGGCGAAACCGCCCCCTCGCTAAAACAGGAGGTACAGGAAATCCCGAAGGAATGGGGACAGTGGCATGGTGGTTATCACGGAGCGGCCGTCGGATGGCAGTGCCGCACCCAAGAAGAGGCTGCGGCGCACCACCGCACTGGCGGCGCTGCTGACCGGGGTCGCCTTGCTCGCCACTGCCTGTGGCGACAATGACGAACCCGATAAGAGCGTGGCCAGCGTGGGCTCCGGGAAGGGCTCGCAGTCCAAGAAGCCGGAGGCCGGTACACAAGGGGACGGGCTGAAATTCGCGGACTGCATGCGGAAGAACGGCCTACCCGATTTCAAGGACCCGAAGCCCGGCGAGGGCATGGGCGCCGGAATCGACCCGCAGTCGTCGGAGTTCCAGAAGGCCGAGAAAGCCTGCAAGCAGTACATGCCGGCCCCGCCCCCGCAGGAGGGTGGCGGCGGTCCGGGCGATGTGTGGCCGACCGAGGACAAGCTCAAGTACGCCAAGTGCATGCGCAAGAACGGCGTGCCCAGCTTCCCCGACCCGGACGAGAGCGGTGGCTTCAAGCTGGAGGTCGACCCGACCACTCCGCAGTTCAAGAAGGCGGAGGACGCCTGCAAGCAGTACCAGCCCGAGTCCCTGCGCAACATGGAGCCCAACAAGCCCGGTGGGGGCTCGGCGTGAGTGCGACCCAGACCCCGACCGAGGACGAGGAAGCCAGCCCCCCGGAGCGGCAGAGCGCGCCACCACCGGCGCGGCGCAAGCGGCGCGGACTGACCGCGATCGTCGTCGTGGCGATCGTGGTCGCGGCGGGCGCGGGCGTCGTCGTGGCCGACCCGTTCAAGAAGTCCGAGAAGGACTCGTCGGCCAGGACCAGCGCCCCCACCGGGCTGGCGAAGGTCACCCAGGGGTCGTTGTCGGCCCGCACCCTGGAGAACGGGACGCTCGGCTACGCGGGTTCGTACGACGTCGTCAACAACGCCAAGGGAACCATCACCAGGCTGCCAGCCGTGGGCGATGTGATCAGCCAGGGCGAGGTGCTCTACCGGGTGAGCGGCAAGCCGGTGGTGATGCTCCAGGGCGCCGCCGAGCCGGTGTACCGCGAGCTGGCCTACGGCGCCGAGGGCGCCGATGTGCGGCAGCTAAACGCCGCGCTCGTCAGCCTCAAGTACGCCACCAAGGCACAGATCGACCCCGACTCGGACTACTTCAGCATGCAGACCTACTACGCCCTCAAGGAGCTCCAGGAGAACGTCGGCCTGAAGGAGACGGGTGAACTGTCGCTTGGGCAGGCCGTGTTCCTGCCCGCCGAGGAGGTCCGGGTCATCAAGTCCGGGGCCGTACG
Organism: Streptomyces sp. Inha503; assembly: GCF_047215865.1. Classification (NCBI taxonomy): domain Bacteria; kingdom Bacillati; phylum Actinomycetota; class Actinomycetes; order Kitasatosporales; family Streptomycetaceae; genus Streptomyces; species Streptomyces sp. Inha503. Next base: position 9,884,703 of record NZ_CP178360.1, read on the forward strand.
CGGTGGCCCGGCCGGGCAGGGGCAGAGCGTGCTACAGGTCTCCTCGACCAAGCGGCAGGTCACCGTCGAGCTCAACGCCAGCCAGCAGACCGGAGTGGCGGTCGGCGACAAGGTGACCATCACCCTCCCGAACGGCAAGTCGACCGACGGCGAGGTGTCGTCGGTGGGGAAGGTGGCGAAGCAGGCCGACGACAAGACCACCATCGAGGTGCAGATCAAGCCGAAGGACCCGAAGGCCACGGGTGGACTCGACCAGGCGCCCGTCCAGGTGGCCATCGTCTCCGACACCGTGAAGGACGTGCTGTCGGTGCCGGTGAACGCGCTGTTGGCGCTCGCCGGGGGCGGTTACGCCGTCGAGGTCGTCGGCGTGGGCGGCAAGCACAAGCTGATCCCGGTGCGCACCGGGCTCTTCGACGACAGCGCGGGCAAGGTGGAGGTCAGCGGCGCCGGGCTCGAGGTCGGCCAGAAGATCGCGGTGCCCGCGTCATGACCGGCGTGGAGACCGAGACGCGGCCGGTCGACGTGCGGACCACCGGCGAGGCGGTGCTTCAGCTGGAGGACGTGACCAAGGTCTATCCCGGCGCCTCCCCGGTCGTGGCGCTGGACGGGGCCGGATTCACCATCCACCGGGGCGATTTGGTGGCCATCGTGGGCCCCTCCGGCTCCGGCAAGTCGACGCTGCTGCAAGTGATGGGCACCCTGGACCGGCCGACGTCCGGAACGGTACGGGTCGTCGGGGAGGACGTGGCCGCGATGTCCGACCGGGCGCTGGCCGGGCTGCGCGCCACCCGGATCGGCTTTGTCTTCCAGCAGTTCTTCCTGGCCGAACACGCCACGGCGCTGGAGAACGTGGCCGACGGGATGCTGTACTCGGGCGTCCGGCGCCCGGCCCGGCTGTCGGCGGCCGCCGTGGCCCTGGACCGGGTCGGCCTCAGCCACCGGATCCACCACCGGCCGTCGCAGCTGTCGGGTGGCGAGCGGCAGCGGGTCGCGATCGCCCGCGCCCTGGCCGGTGATCCGGCGATCGTGCTGGCCGACGAGCCCACCGGCAACCTCGACAGCGTCGCGGGTGCCGCGATCTTCAAGCTGTTCAAGGAGCTCAACGCCGAGGGCACCACCATCGTCATGATCACCCACGATCGGGAGCTGGCCGCCCGGCTGCCGCGCCGGATCGAGGTACTCGACGGCCACATCGTCGCGGACGTCATGTCGGCGGAGGACCCGCTGGACATCGAGAGGCGGTTGCCATGACCTCCACGGCCCCCGCCCCCGGCCGGCTCCACCCCGCCGACCTGGGCCGGACCGCCAGCGTGGGCCTGCGCACCCGCCGGATGCGGGCCGCCCTGTCGGCGCTGGGCATCGCCATCGGCGTCGCCGCGATGGTGGCGGTGCTCGGGCTGTCGTCCTCCTCACAGGCCGGGCTGCTCGCCGAGATCGACAAGCTGGGCACCAATCTGCTGAAGGTCACTCCGGGCCAGTCGCTGGGTGGCGGGGACGCCAAGCTCCCCGTCGAGGCGCCGGGCATGATCTCCCGGATCGGCCCGGTCGAGGCGGTGCAGAGCACCGGCAAGACCGACGCCGAGGCGTACCGCAGCCCGCACATCCCGACCCTCAACACCAACTCCCTCTCGGTGAACGCCGCCAGCCTGCGCCTCCCGGCCGCGGTGCGCACCTCGATGGCCCAGGGCAGATACCTCAACGCCGCCACCGCGCGGCAGCCGGTGGCCGTCCTCGGCTGGGACGCCGCCAGCCGGCTGGGCATCTCCCGGATCCACCCGGGCATGCGCGTCTGGGTCGGCGGCCAGTGGTTCTACGTGTCCGGGGTGCTCAAGCCCGCGAAGCTGACCCCGGAGATCGACTCGGCGGTGCTGGTGGGCTACGAGGCCGCGAAGAAGTACCTGGACTTCGACGGCCACCCCTCCACGGTGTACGTACGGTCGGACACCGACCAGGTCAAGGAGGTCCGCAACGTACTGGCCGCCACGGCCAACCCGCAGAACCCCAGCGAGGTCAGTGTCACCCAGCCGTCGGCCGCGCTCGAGGCCCGGGCCGCCGCGCGGTCGGCGCTGGACGGACTCTTCCTCGGGCTGGGAGCGGTGGCCCTGCTCGTCGGGGGCATCGGCGTGGCCAACACCATGGTGATCTCCGTGCTCGAACGCCGTTCGGAGATCGGCCTGCGGCGGGCGCTCGGCGCCACCCGTGGCACCATCCGGTTGCAGTTCCTCTCCGAGGCGATCCTGCTCGCCATGCTCGGTGGCGCGGTCGGGGTGGTGCTGGGCACGCTGGCCACGTTCGTCTACGCGGGCGTCAAGGGCTGGGAGACCGTCGTCCCGGTGCTCGCCTGGGCGGGTGGACTCGGCGCGGCCGTGGCCATCGGCGCCATCGCCGGGCTGCTGCCCGCCCTGCGGGCGGCCCGGATGCCACCGACGGAGGCGCTGCGCACGGTCTGAACCGAGCCGCCCGGCACCGTGGATCCCCCGTCCCGGTGCCGGGCTTCGGGCTGCCCGATACGGGCGGGAGACGTACGCGCACGGCCCTCGTGGTGGCACGCGGTTTCGGCCTCGGCCCCGCGTCCAGACGTCCAAGTGCGCATTTCTGTATGGGAGTTGGCTCCCCGACACTGGGCGGAACCGATGACGGGGGAGGGCCATGGCCATGAGTGGCGGCGAGCTGGAAGAGACCATCCGTGATGTGCTGATCGGCCTTGCCGTGGTCGTGCCCGCGGCCGTCGTCTGCGGGCGGATCGCCCAGCGGCTGCGGCAGCCGGCGGTGCTGGGGGAAATCGCCGCCGGTCTGATGCTGGGGCCCAGTCTGCTGGGGCTGCTGCCCGGGAATCCGACCGCGGTCCTGTTCCCGGACCAGGCCCGCCCCTTCCTCCAGCTGCTGGCCCAACTGGGCCTCGTACTCTTCATGTTCGGGGTGGGATACCACCTCGACGTGGCGCAACTGCGCGGCCGGGGCCGTCAGGTGGTGTCGGTCTCGCTCAGCTCAGTCGCCCTGCCGTTCGCCCTGGGCACGGGCCTTGCCGTCGCCTTCGCGTCCTGGGGCCTCACCGAGCGGGGGCGGATGGGGCCGCTCGGCCCGGCGCTGTTCCTGGGCGCGGCCATGTCCATCACGGCCTTCCCGGTACTCGCCCGCATCCTGACCGACCACGGTCTGGCCCGGGAGCGCATCGGTACCATGGCGCTCGCCTGCGCCGCCCTCCAGGACCTGCTGGCGTGGGGCATCCTCGCCGTCGTGGTCGTCGTGGTGAACGCCGACGGCTCCTGGCCGCTCGCCCGGATGGTGCTGCTGTCCGCCCTCTTCGTCCTCGGCATGCTGTACGTGGTCAAACCCGCGCTGCACCGGCTGCTGGCGGCCGAGGGGGCCTGGAACCGGGACAGCACAGTGGTCCAGGGCGTGGTCTTCAGCGGCCTGCTGCTGTCGGCCTGGGCCACCGACGCGATGGGACTGCACACCGTGTTCGGCGCCTTCGTCTTCGGCGCCGTCGTACCGCGTCGCCTGCTCGAGGCCCACGCCCCGGAGGCGCCCGCGCGCATCGAGCAGTCGAGCCTGCTGCTGCTCCCGGTCTTCTTCACCGTCACCGGGCTGTCCGTCAACTTCCGGGGACTCGGCGGCCAGGGCCTGGCCATGCTGCTCGCCGTGCTCGTCGCGGCCTGCGCGGGCAAGTTCATCGGCGCCGCGGCCGCCGCCCGGCTCACCGGGGCCACTCCACGGCAGGCCATCACCCTCGGCGTGCTGATGAACGCGCGCGGGCTCACCGAACTCGTCCTGCTCAACGTGGGCCTGGGCCTCGGTGTCATCGACGGCCGCGTCTTCACCGTGATGGTGGCCATGGCCGTGGTCACCACGATGATGACCGGCCCGCTGCTCCAGCGCCTGTTGCCGGCGCCCCCGTCGCGCACCGCCTACCGCGGTGGCGAACACGGGGGCGCCGGTGGCGCGGCGGAGGCCGGGGCGGATCCGCGGCCGCTGCCGCGCGACGTGGCCGGAAGCGGTCAGCCGGATACGGCGCTCAGGGAGCCGTGACGACCGCGCCGCCACCCGCCCCGGCCGTGATCCTGCCGGGGCACAGCCCCCGTGCCGCGAGCCCGCTGAGGATCTGCGGCACGGCGGCGACCGTGGTCTGGTATCCGCCGTCGTGCATGAGGATGATGCCGCCCGCCCGCATGGTGGCGGCGGCCTGGACGATCTGCTGAGTGCCGGCCCCGTTCCAGTCCTGGGAGTCCACGCTCCACAGCACCTCGGTCAGCCCGAGACGGGCCTCATCGGCCCTGACCTGCGCGTTGGTCTCCCCGTATGGCGGCCGGAACAGCGTAGGCGTCTGGCCGGTGATGCGCTTGATGGTGTTCTGGGCGCCCGCGATCTCGTTGTACGCCGCCGGTTCGCCGATCTGGGTGAGATGGGGGTGTGAGGTGGTGTGATTGGCGATCCACATACCCGCCGCCTGCTCGGCCCTGAGCAGGTCCGGATACTGGTCGGCGTGCTGCCCCCAGATGAAGAAGGTGGCCTTCGCGCCACCCGCCCGCAGGGCGTTGAGCAGCGCCTGCGTCGACCCCGGGTTGGGCCCGTCGTCGTACGTCAGACCCACGTACCCATTGGGGCAGTTGGCCCAGGCCCGCTCGGTGTGCGCCGCGCCGTGCGTGGCCGCGGGCGACGGGGCGGCGGAGAACCCCGCGAGGGCGGCCGTGGCCGCGGCGACGAGTGCGAACCGCCGCGCTCTCCGGGTGCTTCTTCTTCCAGCTCGTCTTGCCATGGCCTTTCCGCGTCCGGTCATGGTCCCTCCTGGAGTGCGGGTGTGGTGTGGTTCCCCTGCCGGTCGGCTACGAGGCGGTGCACGAGCCGACGGTGGGGGCCGACCAGTCCCCGTTCGCCATGACCGTGAAGCCGAAGCTGGTGGCCGCCCCGGCGCCCAGGCTGCCGTTGCCGTTGGGGCGCATCGTCATGACCTTGCCGCTGCTGTCCCAGCTGGGAGTTCCGTTCCAGGTCGTGGAGACGCTCTGCGCGGAACGCACGGTCACCGTCACCGTCCAGCCGCTGATGGCGGAGGATCCGGCCGTCACCGTCACCTTGCCGTTGAAACGGTCGCCCCACCGCTGCGTCTCGGAGTACGACGCGGTGCACGACATGCCGCCACCACCGTCTCCGCCGCCACCGCTGGTACCGCCCAGCGCGGTGAGCACCGCGGTGTACGCGGGCTTCTTGGCGTAGTTGTCGTCGAACAGCAGCGGGGTGCCACTGGCGCGCCATGAGTACTTGTCGGTGACCCCCCATACGGTGATGCCGGTGCAGCGGGACACGGCCAGACACGCCTGGGTGACACGGCGGTAGCTGTCGGCCTGGGCCGAGCCGGAGCCCTCGATGTCCAACTCGGTGATCTGCACATCGACGCCGAGGTCGGCGAAGCGCTGGAGGTTCTGCTGGTAGTCACCGGGGACCGGGGACTGGCTGTTGAAGTGCGACTGGAAGCCGACGCAGTCGATCGGCACACCGCGCGCCTTGAAGTCCTTCACCATGTTGTAGACGGCGTTGCTCTTCGCGTTCTGGCCGTCGGTGTTGTAGTCGTTGTAGCAGAGCTTGGCGCCGGGGTCGGCCGCACGCGCGGTGCGGAACGCCTCCTCGATGAAGCCGTCGCCGAGCTTGTCCTGGAACGGCGAACTGCGCCGCGCACCGCTGTTGCCGTCCTGGAACGCCTCGTTGACCACGTCCCAGGCGTAGATCTTGCCCTGGTAGTGCTGCATCACCTTGGTGATGTGGTTGTTCATCGCCGAACGCAGCTCGGTGGCGTTCAAACCGCCCACCCAGCCGGGGAGTTGGGAGTGCCAGACCAGGGTGTGGCCGCGGATCTTCATGCCCTTGCCCTGGGCGTGGCCGACGATCTGGTCGGCGCTGCCGAAGTTGAACGAGTTGCGGGAGCTTTCGACGGCGTCCCACTTCATCTCGTTCTCGGGGGTGACGGCGTTGAACTCGGTGTCCAGCGTGCTGGCGTACGGGGATTCGCCGAGGTGGTTGGCGGCCACGGCGGCGCCGAAGTAGCGGCCCTTGGCCGCCGCCGCGCCGCCGAGGGTGCTCGCGGCGCTGGCGGGACCGGAGAGGGCCAGGACACCGGCCGCGGTGAGGAGGCCGACGACACCGAGGCTGAACGCCCTTCGGACGGGTAACCGAGGACGGCGATCTCCGCGCTCCTGACGGGCCTTACGGGAATCGATGACCATTGCTGTCCCTTCTTCGGGGGCGGGTGGCAGTGGTGTGCCGATGGGCAACGATCGATGCGGAGTATGCTGCGCGGCTGACGCAACGTCAACGCTTCTTCCGGAATGATTCCGGTAGAAATCCTCGCTGGTGCCGATGGCGCTCCGGTTCTGACCTGTGACTCTTCGATGTGCGCGTGTGGCCATCGAGGGCGCAAAGGATCTCACCCCGCCAGTATCCGATAAGTTTTCGGTGCCGCGATGATGTGTTATCGGTCGCGCTGCCCGCCTCCGTCGGCGAGTGCAGTCAGGTGACGGACACCGCCCATGACCCACCCCGACGAGGATTCTGCTGCGAATCGGACTTCTCATGAACAAGCGAACATCCATGCAGCGGATAACCCTGGGCGACGTCACCGTCACACGCGTCGAGGAATACTTCGGATCCGTCGACCTGACGCCCCGGACCTTCTTTCCGGAAAGCCCCGAGGAGGTCTGGGAGGACAACGCCTCCTGGCTGGTCCCGGACTTCTACGACCCCGGCACCGACAACGTGCGCTCCGCGATCCAGACCTGGGTCCTGCGCAGTGAGGGCAAGACCATTCTCGTGGACACCGGGGTGGGCAACCACAAACACCGGCCCTACGCACCGGTGTGGAGCTATCTGAACACCGACTTCCTGGGGAATCTCGCCAGGGCCGGGGTGCGGCCGGAGGACGTCGACATCGTGGTCAACACCCATCTGCACGTCGACCACGTGGGCTGGAACACCCGTCTCGACGGTCGGCAGTGGGTGCCGACCTTCCCGAACGCCACGTATCTCATCCCCGAGCGCGACTTCGAGTTCTGGAATCCGGAGAATGAGCACAAGCCGCTGCTCGGCAGGGGCAATCAGAATGTCTTCGAGGATTCCGTCGCCCCCATCCGGGAAGCGGGCAAGGCGCTGCTGTGGGACGGCAGCCTCGATATCGACGCCAATCTCCGTCTGGAGCTGGCCCCCGGACACACACCGGGATCCTCCGTGCTCGCTCTCGATTCCCGGGGCGACCGCGCGCTCTTCGTGGGGGATCTGCTGCACAGCCCGGTGCAGATCGCGGATCCCGACACCAACAGCTGCTTCTGCGAGGACCCGGCGGAATCCCGTGCCACCCGCCGCCGGGTCCTCGGCCGGGCCGCCGATCGACACGCCCTGGTCTTCCCGGCCCACCTGGGCGGCCACGGCGCCGCCGAGGTGCGCCGCGAGGGCAGCGCGTTCGCCGTCAAGGAATGGGCCGCCTTCGCACGCCTGTGACCGGCGGCCGGAGCGATACCGAGGAAGAGACACACCACGCATGACGAACCACCCCACCGCCCCCGTCGTCGTGACCTCCCACGGCGCGGTCCGCGGCCGCCAGGAGGAACACGCCGCCGTCTTCCGGCACATCCCGTACGCCGCCCCGCCACGCGGCGCCGCCAGGTTCGCCCCGCCGACGCCGCACCCGCCCTGGGGCGGGGTCCGGGACGCCACCGCCGCGGGTCCGACGGCACCGCAGCCGAGGCGCGACGCGTTCGGCAGCCTCGACATGTCCCCGTACTTCGGACAGGGCTGGGTCCCGGGTGAGGACTACCTCGCGGTGAACATCTGGACGCCCGACACCACACGCGACGACCTGCCCGTGATGGTGTTCGTGCACGGCGGCGGCTTCGTGGCCGGGTCCACCCGGTCCGAGCTCTACGACGGCACCGCCTTCGCCCGGGACGGCGTCGTCCTGGTCACCCTCAACTACCGGCTCGGGATACCCGGCTTCCTGCACCTCCCCGACGCCCCCGACAACCGCGGCCTGCTGGATGTGATCGCCGCGCTGCGCTGGGTCGGGGAGAACATCGCGGCCTTCGGGGGCGACCCGTCCCGGGTCACGCTCTTCGGCCAGTCGGCGGGCGCCACCATCGTGGGCGCGGTGGTGGCCGACCCGCGGGCCGAGGGGCTCTTCCAGCGCGCGATCGTCCAGAGCGGCAGCGGCCTGGGGGCGTTCAGTCGCGCCCAGGCCAGCCGGGTCACCCGGGCCCTCGCCCGCGTCCTGGGGACCACCGGGACCGCGGAGGCGCTGGCGTCGGTCCCCGACGAGCGCTTCGTGGCGGCCATGCCCCAACTCGCCGGGATCGATCTCGTGGTCGACGGGCGCTTCGACCCGCTGATCGGCCTGAGCGCGTTCAGCCTCGTCCTGGACCAGCAGCCGGCCGAGGCCGTGGCCGCCGGACGTGGCGCGGGCATCGATCTGCTGCTCGGCACGACCGCCGAGGAGGGCAACCTCTATCTGGCCCCGTCGGGCCACCTCACGTCCTCGACCGAGGAGGACGTCCACACCACGGCGGCACGCTCCCACCCCGCCCCCGAGAAGCTGGTGGAGGTCTACCGCCGGGAGCGGCCCGGGGCGTCCCCGGGCGAGCTGCGGGCCGCGATCATGACGGATGCCCTGTTCGGCGCGGGCACCCGGCGGCTCGCGACCGCCCATGCCCAGCACCCCTCGTCGCGTACCCACGTCTACGAGTTCGGCTGGCGGTCGGAGGCGCTGGACGGCCGGCTCGGCGCCTCGCACGTCATGGAGCTGCCGTTCGTTTTCGACCGCACCGAACCGGCGCGGCTGCACGGTCCGGAGGCGATCCTCGGCCCGACCGAGCCGCCCGCCGACCTCGCCTCTCGGGTCCACGCCACCTGGATCCGGTTCGCGAGGACGGGCGATCCCGGCTGGCCGCCGTACGACAGCGTGCGCAGGACGACCATGCGCATCGCCGAGACATGGACGCAGGTGGCGGACCCCGGCGCGCAGGTACGGCTGGCCTGGGAATAGCACCATCACGGGCGCGCCATCGCGGGCCCATCGCCACGGACGACCCGCACCCCATCCGCTCTCCGCGGCGGATGGGGTTCCGCGGGTCCCGTGTGTTTTCGGTCCCGGCAAGGGCTTGACCGGAGGCGAAGTGGCTCCTACATTCCTCACACCCTCGAGGTAGATCGATTAACCACTCGTTAACCGCCTGGTTGGAGACCCCCGCAGTGCACTCACCGCTGACTCGGCGCGGCTTCCTCGCCGCCGGTTCCGGCCTCGCCGCCGCGACCGTCCTGCCCGGCCTTTCCGCCTGCTCCGCGCTCACCGGGGCGGACTCCGATCCCGATACGCTCGTCGTGCACAGCCAGCTGGGCACCACCGCCCCGGGATCGCCCACCTACCTCGCGGCCCTCGACCGGTTCCGTGAGGAGAATCCGGGACTCAAGGTCAAGAACCTCATCAACGGCGACGACCTCGCGCAGGTCTACGAGACCTCGCGGCTGGCCCGCAAGGAGCCGGACGTCGTCATGGTCAACCTCTACGACAAGACGCTGGCGTGGACGGACGTCGGCGCCACCGTCGACGTCAAGGGCTATCTGGACGACTGGGGGCTGCGGACGCGTGTGCTCCCGCAGGCGCTGGCCGACTGGACCGACGCCAAGGGCAGGGTGCGCGCCTTCCCCTACTTCGCCACCAACTGGCCGATCGCCTACAACCGGGCCCTGCTGGACCGCGCGGGCGTCGACGCGATACCCACCACGGGCGACGAGCTGATCGCCGCGGCCCGCAAGCTGCGCGCCAAGGGGATCGCGCCCGTGACCGTCGGTGGCAACGACTGGACCGGGCAGAAGCTGCTCGCCCAGATCATCCAGACCTTCCTGACCGAGGACGAGGCCCGGCACGCCTACTCCACCGGCGACTTCGGAGCCAAGGGCGCCCGGGAGGGCATCGAGTACTTCGTGACGCTGCGGGACGCGGGCGTCTTCGCCGACAAGGCGCAGGGCCTCATCTCGGACACGATGATGACGCAGTTCAACACGCAGGCCGCGGCGATCGAGTCGGCGATGTCCTCGGCGCTGGCCAAGGTGCCGCCGAAGGTGGCCCGGCACACTGAGGTCGGCGGATGGCCGCTGGCGGACGGCGCCGCGCACGACAAGCCCACCATCCTGCGCACCTACACCCTGATCGGGTTCTGGATCAGCCCGAACGGCACCAAGAAGATCGACGCCGTCGAGAAGTTCCTGCGCTTCATGTACCGGCCCGACACCGTCGCCCGGTTCATCAAGGAGAGCGGCCGCGACATGGCGCTCCGCTCCGACGCCGTCAGCACCGATTTCCCGCTGGTCGCTGCGGCCCAGCGGCTGGGCTCGACGGTGAGCCAGGCGCTGCTGCCCGATGTGTACGTCCCGCCCGCGGCCGCCCAGCCGCTGATCACCGCGACCAGCACCTCCTTCACCCGCGGCACCAGCGCCACGAAGGTCCGCGCCGCGCTCGAGACCGCGTACCGCTCCGCGTGAACCGCCCGCCCGTTCGCTCATTTCCCGAGCCCGACTCCACGGGAGCCACCTCATGACGACGCTGACGTCGCCCCCGGGCGGGGCCGCGATCCGCCACCCCGCACCGCCCGCCACCACAGGCCGTACCGGCACACCCCGGCAGGGCGGCACGATCCTCGCCGTACCGGCGCTGGTCTGGTACGCGGTCTTCATGATCGGCCCGGTGATCGCCATCTTCGTGATCGCCGCGCTGCACTGGCCGGGCATGCTCCAGCCGGTGTCGTTCGCCGGACTCGGCAACGTCCGGACCGTCCTGGACGACCCCGTCTTCTGGGACGCGGTGCGCAACACCGCCGTCCAGCTGGCGGTGGCACTGCCGATCATGATCGTGTGCGCCTACATGCTGGGCTACTACGTGGCGCAGAAGCCGCCCGGACACCGGGTGATCCGCTATCTGCTGTTCATCCCCGGCCTGATCTCCACCCCCGCCAAGGCCATGGTGTTCTACGCGGCGCTGTCCCCGGACGGACTGGCCAACGGCGCGCTCCAGTCGGTGGGGCTCGGTTCGCTCACCGACGCCTGGCTCGCCTCGCCGTCCACGGCCCTGGCCTGTCTCATCGCCCTGGACGTGTGGAGCGGGATCGGCTTCACCGCCGTCCTGTTCGCCGCCCGGCTCGACAGCGTCCCCGACGACCTCGGCGAGGCGGCCCAGCTGGACGGGGCCGGACACTGGCGGACCATGTGGCGCATCCACTTCCCCGTGATCCGCGACTACGTCGGCGTCGTCACCATGCTCCAGTTCCTGTGGACCCTCTTCGGCTCGGCCCAGCATGTGCTGCTGCTCACCCAGGGCGGTCCCGGCAGCTCGTCCACGACGCTGTCGTTCCTCGTCTACCAGAAGGCGTTCATCGCGGCCGACCTGGGCTACAGCCAGACCGTCGGCGTCATCCTCTTCCTGGCCGGGCTCGTCGGGCTGCTCGCCATCCGCCGCGCGTTCCGCCAGAACTACTGACCTTAAGGCGGCTCACCATGAAACTCGGCAAGCGCTGGCTGCCCGCGCACATCCTGGTGTGGACCTACGCGGTACTGCTGATCGTGCCGCTCTACTACTTCCTCGCCTCCGCGTTCAAGAGCAACGAGGAGATCTTCGCCCATCCCTTCGCACTGCCCGAGTCGTTGGGCTTCGGCAACTTCCGCACCGCCTACGACAGCGCCGACCTGGGCACGGCCGTCGTCAACTCCGCCCTGGTGACGGTCCTGGCCCTGGCGCTGACCCTGCTGCTGGCGCTGCCCGCGGCGTTCGCGCTCGCCCGCTCGACGGGACGGCTGGCCTCGGCGATGGAGAAGGTCTTCTCGCTGGGCTTCCTGATCCCCACGTTCGCGGCGCTCTTCCCCACCTTCCTGCTCGCCGCCGCCACCGGGCTGTTCCACACCCGGCTGTTCATGGTCTTCTTCCTGCCCGCGACGGCGATGCCACTGTCGGTGGTGATCCTGGTGCAGTTCATGCGGACCATCCCCAGGGAGATGGAGGAGGCCGCCCGGATGGACGGGGCGTCCACCTACACGGTGCTGCGCCACATCTACATACCGATGTGCCTGCCCGGTATCGCCACCGTGCTGCTGCTGAACTTCCTCACCTTCTGGAACGAATACCTGTACTCGCTGATCATCATCGGCCCCGACCCCGAACAGCGCACCGTGCAGGTGGCCCTGCCCACCCTCAAGGCCATCACCGGTACCGACTACGGGGTCCTCACCGCCGGTACCGTCCTGACCCTGATCCCCGTATGGGTCGTCTACACGGTGCTCCAGAAGCGCATGCAGCAGGCGCTCATCAACGGGGCGGTCAAGGCGTGAGCACGACCGCCGGTGAAGGTATGAGCACGACCGCCGGTCAAGGCGTGGGTACGACCGCCGCGAAACCCGGACGGCGCCCCACCATCAAACAGGTGGCGGCCGCCGCCGGGGTGTCCACCGCCGCCGTGTCCCAGGCGTTCAACGACAAGGGCCGGCTGTCGGAGGCCACCCGGCAGCGCATCCTGGACACCGCTACGGAGCTCGGCTGGTCGCCGAGCGCGTCCGCCGCCGCCCTGCGCAGCGCCCGCACCCGCACCCTCGCCCTCGTGGTCCGGCGCCCCACCGATGTGCTCGGCGCGGACCCGCACTTCAGCGAGCTGATCACCGGTATCGAGGGCGAACTGGCCCCGCGCGGCTACGGTCTGCTGCTGCACCTGGTGGCCGGGGCCCAGGAGGAGAACGCCCTCTACAAACGCCTCGCGGCCGAGGGCCGCGTCGACGGCGCCGTCCTGACCGACGCCCGCGCCGACGACCCGCGCCCCGCCCTGCTGGCCCGCCTCGGCCTGCCCGCCGTGCTGCTCGGTCCCCCCGACCGGGCCGCCGCCGTGCCCCGCGTCGGCCTCGGCCACCAGGCCGCCGCCGTCGAGGAGGTCGTCCGCCATCTGCTCGGGCTCGGACACCGGCGGATCGCCTATGTGGCGGGCCCCGCCGACCTGAAGCACACCCGGCTGCGCGGCGGTGTCTTCGAGACCGCCCTCCGGCAGACGGGCCTGCGGCCCTACGCGGTCCTGCACACCGATTTCACCGAAGTGTCCGCCGTCGCCGCCACCCAGGCCCTGCTGGACGCCGCCGACCGCGCCACCGCGATCGTCTACGCCAACGACTCGATGGCGATGTGCGGTATCGGCGCGGCCCAGCGCGCCGGGCTGCGCGTCCCCGACGATCTGTCGGTCGTCGGCTACGACAACCTGCCGCTCGGCCGCTGGCTGCACCCCCGGCTGACCACGGTGGACCAGCAGGTGCAGCGGGTCGGCGCGGCCGCTGCCCGGCTGCTCCTCGCGCGCTGCGGCGAGGACGTCGAGGAGACGGTGCTCGACGACCGGCCGCGGCTGGTCGTCCGCGAGTCCACCGGACCCGCCCCTGGCTGACGGCCGACCCCGACACTCGAACCCCCGAACCCCCGAACCCCCGACCCCCGAACCCCCGACACCCGAACCCTCGACCCCGGCCATGTGCCGGGCCACCCCCCACCCTGCACCACCGACATCCGAGAAGGACCATGCGACGCCACAGCGCCCAGCTCACCCACCACCCCGCCGTCCTGCCCTGGCTCGGCGCCAACTTCTGGTCCCGCACCGGCGGGCCCCTGATGTGGCGCGACTACGACCCGAAGACGGTCCGCGCGGAACTGCGGGTGCTGCGCGAGCACGGCCTGACGATGACCCGGTCGTTCTTCTACTGGCCCGACTTCCATCCAGAGCCCCACCGCGTCGACGAGACGCTGTGCGAACACTTCCGCGACTTCCTCGACGCCCACACCGAGACGGGCATGGGCACGGTGCCCACCTTCATCGTCGGCCACATGTCGGGCGAGAACTGGGACCCCGTCTGGCGCGGCGGCCGCGATCTCTACGAGGACGTGTGGATGGTCGGCCGCCAGGCCTGGTTCGTGTCCCAGATGACCCGCCGCTTCAAGGACCACCCCGCGGTCACCGGCTGGCTCATCACCAATGAGATGCCCGGCTACGGCCGGATCTACCAGGTGGATCCGCCCTCCTCCGAGGTGGTGACCGCCTGGGCGCAGGCCATGTGCAACGCCGTACGGGCGGCCGGCGGCACCCAGCCCGTCTCCCTCGGCGACGGCGCGTGGGGCATCGAGGTCACCGGCCGCGACAACGGCTTCTCGCTGCGCGAGACCGCCGAATACGTGGACTTCGTGGGCCCGCACGTCTACCGCTCGGACACCGACCGGCCGCGTCAGCACCTGCGCGCCGCCTTCGAATGCGAACTGGCGTCGGTCACCGGACAGCCCGTCGTCCTGGAGGAGTTCGGGCTCTCCACGGACACCGTGTCCGATGAGAACGCGGCGGTCTACTACCGGCAGACCCTGCACAACTCGCTGCTCGGCGGGGCCACGGGCTGGATCGCCTGGAACAACACCGACTACGACGACCTGTGGGATCGCTCGCCGTACGACCACCACCCCTTCGAGATGCACTTCGGCATCACCGACCACACCGGCGCCCCCAAGGCCCCGCTGCTCGAACTCGCCGCTTTCGCCGAGGTGTTGAAGGCCGTGGACTTCGCACACTGCCGACGCGCCGACGCGGACGCGGCTCTGGTCGTACCCGCCTTCCTGGAGCGCGGCTACCCCTACAGCAGGCCCGCCGACCGGCCGCTGATCTTCACATCGCTGCACCAGGGCTATGTGGCCACGCGCGCCGCCGACCTGCCGGTGGGCTTCACCCGGGAAGCCGACGGCCTGCCCGGTGACGCGGCCCTGTATCTGCTCCCCGCCACCCGCCAGCTCACCACGCGCACCCGGCGTGCGCTCGAACGCCGCGCCCACGCGGGCGCCACCGTCTACCTCTCGTTCTGCTCCGGTGAGCACCCGGGGACCCGCGGCCCGTGGTTCGACGACCTGGACGGGCTGTTCGGCGTCGAACTCCAGCTCTCCTACGGCGTGGCCGAGCCCATCGAGGACGATGTCCTGGAGATGACGTTCACCGAGGACTTCGGCGGGCTGACGGCCGGGACCTCGCTGCGCTTCCCGGTCGCGGGCAACGAGGACAGCCGGGCGTATCTGCCGGTCGTCCCGCGTGACGCCCGGGTGGTGGCCGTCGACGCCCACGGGCGGCCCGCCCTCCTGGTGCGCGACACCGGGCGCGGCCGCACCGTCCTGGCCACCTACCCCCTGGAACACATGGCCGCCCGCACCGCCCGCGCCAACCCCGAGGAGACCCACCGGCTGTACGCGGCGCTCGCCGACGTGGCCGGGGTCCACCGCACGGTGACGGTCGACAGCCCCCACGTCGGCGCGGACCTCCTCGTCCACGACGACGGACGCCGCTTCGTCTGGCTGGTCAGCCAGAGCCCCGACGAGGTCACCGTCCGCCCCGTCGCCGAGGGAACGCTGCGCGACCTGGCGTCCGGCGCGGCGACGGCGGATGTGACCCTCGGCCCGTACGGTGTGCGCGTCCTGGAGCTGACGTGACCGACCAGCCCTACCGCGACCCCACCGCGCCGGTGGCGGAGCGGGTCCGCGATCTGCTGGGGCGCATGACGCTCACCGAGAAGGTCGGCCAGGTCAACCAGCGCATGTACGGCTGGCACGCCTACGACCGTAACCACAGCGGCCACCGGCTCACCGACGCCTTCCGCGCCGAGGTCGCCGCGTACGGCGGGATGGGGGCCCTGTACGGACTCCAGCGGGCCGACGCCTGGTCCGGTGTCGGCTTCGCCGACGGCATCACGGCGGCGGACGGGGCGCGGGTCGCCGATGACGTACAGCGGCATGTCGTGGAGAACACCCGTCTTGGCATACCCGTGCTGTTCGTGGAGGAGGTTCCGCACGGCCACCAGGCCCTGGACGGCACCGTGCTGCCGGTCAACCTCGCCGTGGGCGCCACCTGGGACCCCGGGCTCTACGAGGCGGCGGCGGCCGCGGTCGGCGCGGAAGTGCGGGCGCGCGGCGGCCATGTGGCGCTGGTCTCCGCCCTCGACCTGGTGCGAGACCCGCGCTGGGGCCGCGCGGAGGAGTGCTTCGGCGAGGATCCGTATCTGGCGGCCCGGCTCACCGAGGCGCTGGTGCGGGGGATGCGCACGGCCGACGTGGCCGTGGTGCTCAAACACTTCGCCGGTCAGGGGGCCACGGTCGGCGGACGCAACAGCGCGGCCACCGAACTGGGCGCGCGTGAACTTCACGAGATCCATCTGGCGGCGGCCCGTGCCGGGATACGCGCCGGTGCGGCCGGGGTGATGGCGGCCTACAACGAATTCGACGGTCTGCCCTGCGTCGCCAGCCGACCGCTGCTGACCGAACTCCTCAGGGAGCGGCTGGATTTCGACGGCATCGTGATGGCGGACGGCGGGGCCATCGACCGGCTGGTCCGGCTCACCGGCGACCCGGTGGCCGCAGGCGCGCTGGCCCTCGACGCCGGATGCGACATCAGCCTCTGGGACGCCTGCTTTCCGCGGCTGGCCGAGGCGGTGGCACAGGGGCTCGTCGCGGAGCGGGCCCTGGACACGGCCGTGGCCCGGGTGCTGGCCCTGAAGTTCCGCCTGGGCCTCTTCGAGCGGCCCTACACACCTGCCGCGGGCCGGCCCTCCGACCCGCGTGCGCTGAGTGAACGCGTGGCCCGCGCGTCCATCACCCTGCTCGCCAACGACGGGGGAGTCCTGCCGCTGACACCCTCGGCCCGCCGGATCGCGGTCCTCGGCCCGAACGCCGACTCCATCGCCCAGCAGATCGGCGACTACACCGCGCCACAGCGCCCCGGCTCCCGCCACGTCACGGTCCTGGACGGCATCCGGGCGGCCGCCCCGCCGGACACCGAGGTCACCTACGCGCCGGGGTGCGAACTGGTCGGCGGCGACCTCTCCGGTGTCCCGGAGGCGGTCGCGCTGGCGGCAGCGGCGGACATCGCGGTGCTCGTCCTGGGCGGGTCCAGCGCCCGGTCCGGCGACACCACCTTCGACACCAACGGCGCCGCCGTCGTGAGCTCGGCCAACCCCGCCGGTATGACCTGTGGCGAGGGTGTAGATCTGGCCGAACTGCGCCTGCCCGATGGGCAGTTGGGGCTCCTGGACGCGGTGGCGGCCACCGGTGTGCCGGTCGTCGTGGTCCTCGTCCAGGGCCGTCCGCACGCCCTGCCGGACCTCTCCGGCACGGCCGCGGCGGTGCTGAGCGCCTGGTACCCCGGTCCGTGGGGCGGACGGGCCGTCGCCGACGTACTGTTCGGCACGGCGGGGCCCGAGGGGCGGCTGCCGGTGTCCATACCCAGGTCGGCCGCGCAGCTGCCGGTGTTCTACAACGCCAAGGACCACCGGTACCGCGGCTATGTGGACCAGCCCGCCACCGCCCGCTACGCCTTCGGCCACGGCCTTTCGTACACCACGGTCGCCTACGCGCCGCCACGGCTCTCGCGCGCCCGGCTGACCCCGGACGACCCGACGCTCATCTGCCGGGTCACCGTGCGCAACACGGGTGAGCGTCCGGTGCGCGAGACGGTCCAGCTCTATGTGCGCCGGCTGTCGGGCGGCTCCTCGTGGCCCCGCGTACGCGAGCTCCGCGGCTTCGACCGCCTCGATCTGCGGCCGGGAGAGGAGGCCGACGCCGTGTTCGCGATCGACGCCGACACCCTCGCCTCCGTCACCAGGGACCTGGGCCTCGCCGTGGAACCCGGAGAACTGCTGTTGGAGACCGGGCCCTCGTCCGGCGAAACGCAGGGAGTACGGCTGGTGATCGAGCCGCCGAGCTGATCGCACGCTGTCTGGACGGTGGTGTGATGGACCGTCAGTATGGTGCCCGGGCGCGCCGGGTCCGGCGGAGCCGCGTTCGGGCACCATCGCTCACCCATGGGAAGGCCGCATGCCGACCAGGAGAACACTCAGGTACCTGACGGGAATCGCGTCGATCCTCGCCCTGCTGGCCACGGCGCCGGGACCGGTCGCCACCGCCCAACAGCCCACCGCACCGGCGGCCCCCGCCACCTCCGCCACGGCCACCTCCGCCCCCGCCCCCGCGGCAGAGAGCTGGCAGCCGCCGCTGTCGACCCGCGGCCGGTACATCGTGGACGCCAAGGGCGACCGCTTCCGGCTCAAGTCGGCCAACTGGGACGGCGCACAGGGCTCGTGGACGGGGAGCGGCAGTGTGGACGACCCCGCCAACCACCACGCCGGGCAGAACTCCTCCGGCATTCCCCTCGGCCTGGACCGGGTTCCCCTGCCGACGCTGCTCGCCGACTTCCATCGGCTCGGCATCAACAGCATCCGGCTGCCGTTCTCCAACGAGATGATCCACGCCACCGCGACCGTTCCGGACGGCGCCGTGGCCGCCAACACCCAACTGCGCGGAAAGACACCCCTCCAGATCTTCGATGCGGTGGTGTCCGCTCTCAGCCGGGACGGCTTCGCCGTCATCCTCAACAACCACACCAACACCACCCGGTGGTGCTGCGGTATCGACGGCAACGAGCGGTGGAACAGCGGCCAGTCCACGAAAGCGTGGATCGACGACTGGGTCTTCATGGCCCGCCGCTACGCCGACGAACCACGCGTGGTGGGCGCCGACCTCTACAACGAGGTGCGCCGCGATGTCCTGGACGACCCCAACTGGGGCCTCGGCGACGAGCACGACTGGTACACCGCCGCGCAGCGCGCCGCCGACCGCATCCTCACCGAGGCCGACCCCGACCTCCTCATCGTGATCGAGGGAATCAACTGGACCGGGATCCCGGTGGACGGGCTGCCCCACGAGCGCCCCACCCTGGCCCCCGCGCGCACCCTCTCGCACACCCTCACAGACGCCCACAAGCTGGTGTATTCGGCCCACTTCTACGGCTACACCGGCCCGCGCCACAGCGGCGCCACCGGCGTCGGCGAGACACATGACCCCCGGTACCAGGACCTCAGCCGCGATGAGCTGTATCGAGTCCTCACCGACCAGGCGTTCTTCGTCGCCGAGGACAGCGGACGGCACTACACGGCACCCGTGTGGATCAGCGAGTTCGGCATCGGATCGGCCGAGACGGGCACCGCGCCCCGGGCCTGGTTCACCAATATCACCGACTACTTCGCCGACCATGACGCCGACTTCGCCTACTGGCCACTCGTGGGATGGGAAGGCCACGACAACTGGTCGCTGCTGCGCTACGACTCCTCGGGCCGCAGACACGGAATCCTCGACCAGGGCGACTGGCGTGGCACGGCGTGGCAGCGGCTGATGACCGCGCCCGAACACACCGGCCCCGTCGGCCGCGTCCCTGCTTGGCGTATGCTCGTCACCGACCACGGCGACCATGTGCGGTCGCTGATCGAGCGGGGCCGGGGCGACTGGGATCCGGGCGCCTACAAGGCGGCCTGCCCCGATGGGCTGCGGCTGATCGGCCTCAGCCACACCGCCGGACGTGGACTGTGCACCGACACCGGGGCCGACGACCCGCGCGCCCCCGGCACCGCCCATACGGTCGTCACGGATGAACGGTACGTGCCCTCCGATGGCGACTGGGCCTCCGGCTACACCAAGTTCCAGTGCCCCTCGGACCAGTTCCTCATCGGCTACAGCCGCCGTGGCAGCCGGGTGTCCGCCGCGCTGTGCGCCCCGGCCCGGACCGCGTTGGGCACCACGGGACGTACGGTCTGGTTCGACCGCTCCGACAACCGGCCCGCCGACGCCGCGGGTGGCGACTTCGCCCACGGCGCGTACAAGGGCCAGTGCGCGGACGGCGAGTACGCCGCCGGTATCGCCTTCACCACGCGGGTGGGCAGCTCCGGCAGCCCGGACGCGCTGCTGTGCCGCCGCCTGTCCTGAGCTGTTCGCCTGCCCCTGGAGGCGTCGCCTGCTCCTGAGCGCCTGCCCCTGCCCCTGGGCTGCCAGTCGCTCCGCCACCCTTGCCCGAATCTGACGCCCCGTCATATCGTAAAGCGGTGCGCGCAGCCGTTGTCGCACGACATCCGCTCGACCGGATCAGGAGTTACGGGGTGGAGCCGCACACCACACCCGGGGCCGCGCCGAAAGTACGTGCCCGCGCGGTGACCCGCACCTTCGGGCACGGAACCCGACAGGTGCACGCCCTTGGACCACTCGATATGGACATTCGGCAAGGGGAGTTCTGCTGCATCGTCGGCCCGTCCGGATGCGGCAAGTCCACGTTCCTGCGCATCGTCGCCGGACTCGTCCGCCCCAGCGGTGGCGAGGTCGAGATTCGCGCTCGCCGCCGGCACCCGGCCGCGATGATCCCGCAGGACTACGGCATCTACGACTGGAAGACCGTGCTGGCCAACGTCCGCTTCGGACTCGATGTGCGGCGTGTGCCACGCAAGGCCGCCGACGCGCGGGCCAGGGACTGGCTCGCCCGGCTCGGCCTCTCCGACTTCGCCGACGCCTACCCGGCCACCTTGTCGGGCGGGATGCGGCAGCGGGTGGCGATCGCCCGCGCGCTCGCGGTGGAGCCGGAGGTGCTGCTCCTGGACGAACCGTTCGCCGCGCTCGACGCCCAGTTGCGCACCATCCTCCAGGACGAGCTGCTCGCGGTGTGCCAGGCGACCCGCACCACCGCACTGTTCGTCACCCACAGCCTGGAGGAGGCGATCGTGCTCGGGGACCGGGTGGTGGTGATGTCGGCCAGACCCGGCAAGGTGATCGCCGAACGGCACCCGCCCTTTGAACGCCCGCGCACCGGGGCGATGCGCCACGCTCCGCAGTTCGCCGCCCTGCGGTCCGAGCTGTGGGAACTCCTGCGTGACGAGGTCCAGCGGGGCGGGGCCGGTGCCGCCGCTCCGGCGGACCCGGTGGGGAAGCCCTCATGAAGGGCGAGAACACGGCCGCCTCGGCCCCGGCCGCGCGGCCCGGTGAGCGCCCCGGTGAACACCCTGGTGAGGGTGAACGGGACGGCGGGTCCGCCGGGACGACGCTGCTGGTGCGGCGCCCCGGACCGGGGGAGCGCGATCCGGTCCGCGCCCACCGGCGCCGCCGCGCCATCGAACTCGCCCTCGCCCTCGCCGTGCCCGCCGCGCTGATCCTGCTGTGGCAGCTCGCCGCGGATCAGCGCTGGATCGACTCGCGTATCTACCCCGCGCCGTCCACGATCGCGGCGGACGGCTGGCAGCGCGCCGCCGACGGCAAGCTGTGGCCGGACGTATGGGCCACGCTCAAGCGGGTGGTCGCCGGTTACGCTCTCGGCACCGCCACCGGCTATCTCTTCGGGCTGCTGATGGGCGCGCTGCGGATGGTCCGCGCGGCGCTGGAACCGTTGCTCGACGCGCTGTACGTCGTGCCCAAGCTCGCACTGCTCCCCGTGTTCCTCAATATGTTCGGCCTCGGCGAGGGACCCCAGATCGCGCTCGTCGCGACCACCGTCTTCTTCTTCGTGTGGATCTCCACGATGGCCGCCGTGATGGGCGTCGCCGAGGGCCACCGGGAGGCCGGACAGGTATTCGGCGCCGGTCCCTGGCAGATGTTCCGCCATGTTCTGCTGCCCGCCTCGCTGCCGCAGGTGCTCGTCGGCATGCGGGTCGCGGCCGGAGTGGCGGTCCTGGTCATCGTCGCGTCCGAGCAGATCGCCGCGAACGACGGCCTCGGCCACCTGATCTTCGACTCGCGGACGCTGTTCCAGAACGACGTGATGTTCGTCGGCATCGTCTGTGTGGCCGTGCTCGGCGTGGTCTTCTCCGAACTCGTCCGGTTCATCGGCCGCCGGCTCACCCCCTGGGCGCCGCGGGACCGCGGCCGGCCCCAGTCCTGACCCCCACCCCGGCTCCGATCCCAGTCCTGATCCCCACCTCGGCTCCGACCTCAATCCTTACCCCTACCTCGGCTCCGACCCCCGGCCCCCGGAAGGCGGCACCCATGGCACGGCCCCCCTCCCTCGCCCGCGCCCTGCTCACGGGCGTGACCCTGCTGGGCGTCCTCGGCTCCCTCGCCGCCTGCGACGCGCAGACCTCGGACTCGGCGGGCCCGGGCAAGCGGAGCGAGCCCCGTCCGATCACCCCCGTCGCGGGCTGCGCCAAGGGCTGGACCGACCCCTCCGACATGTCCGCCGCCCGCAGGCCCGCCCGTTGCGCGCCCGGCACGCCCGCGCCGAAGCCGCTGAAGAAGAAGACGAAGGTCGTCGTCTCCGCCTCCACGCTGACCGCCGAGTATCTGGCGCCCCTGCGGATCGGCGTGGCGAAGGGCGAGTTCAGCAAGGAGAAGCTCGACGTCGAAGTGAAGCTGCTGCCCACCCCGGACGCGCTTCCGCTGCTCGCCAAGGGCGATGTCGACGTCCAGTACGCGGCGCCGGAGGCCGCCGTGCTCAACGGCATCCGGCAGGGGTTCGACATTCGCTGGGTCGCCGGCAACTTCACGCCCGCGCCCGGCTCCAAGAGCGGATTCTGGGCCAGGCTGCGGCCGGGGGAGACGGCGGGCGGGGTCAGCCTCAAGGACCGTACGGTCGGCACCCTCATCGGCAAGGGCTCGGTCATCACCTACCCGATGGAGAAGGTGCTCTCCGCGCACAAGGCCGACATGGACAGCGTCCGCTTCCAGCAGCTCGGCCCGGCCGAGGTCCTCGCCTCGCTGAAGAACGGCGGAGTGGACGCGGCCTGGCTGCTCGACCCGGTGTGGCGCCAGGTGGACGGCGACGCGGGCTACGCCTTCCTCGGCGGTCAGCCGAGGGGCGAACCGCTCGGCGGGCTCCTGTTCGGACCCGATCTGCTGACCGGGGACCCGGACGCGGGGGTGGCGTTCCTGCGTGCCTACATCCGCACCGTCAACACCTACTTCGCCGGGGACTACAAGAAGGACAAGGCGTTCCTCGACGACCTCGCCGACGTGCTCAAGACCGAACCGGACACGCTGGCCGCCGTGCCGTCGCTGCGCATGGACTGGGAGATTCGCGCGGGCACCGTGGACCGCTTGCAGAAGTCGTACGCCACCGCCGGGGTGGTCGAGGGCGACCCCCTGCCCGAGGACCAGGTCGTGGACCGCTCGTTCTACGCGGAGGCGGTCGGCCACAAGCCCTAGGGGACACCGTTCCCTCTTCCACGGGGATCCGCCGGAAGGACCCCAGCGCGGTCCATGCCCTGGACTACGGAGATCGGCCACGCTGTTCAGCCCGCCGAACGGCCGCTAGTGTGGCCTGCGCCGTAGCGGGCCGACTCTCGCTCCGTGCCGCGCGTCAGATGCCGTGTGGCTTCCCCACACGGACCCGCGGCCCGGGCGGAATGGCCCAGCTGTCGCACGAAGGACATCGAAATGCACTTCCCCGCCTCCGCGCCGTCCGAGCTGGAGTCCCTGGCGGTCGAGCCGCTGATGACACGGGACTTCGAGACCCGGCCCGCCGCGGTGTACGCACGCCTGCGGGCCCGGTACGGGCCGGTGGCACCCGTCGATCTGCACGGGGTGCCGGTCTGGCTGGTGCTCGGCTACCGCGAGGTGCGGGAGGTGCTGCGCGACGAGAGCGCATGGAAGAAGGACGTCCAGAACTGGCGGTGGCTGCGGGAGGGCCGGGTGCCGTCCGACTGGCCGCATCTGCCCGGCTACCAGGTCAGCCATCTGCTGGTCCAGGACGACCAGCGGCACAAGGCGACACGCGCCGCCGTGGAGGAGGCGCTCGCCCCCTTCCAGGACTCCGACGCGCCCCAGTCCTGGGAGCTGGCGAACGCCGTGTCCCGCCACGCCGACGAGCTGATCACCTTCTTCGCGGACGGCAGCGAGAGCGGATGGGTGGACCTGGGCGCGCAGTTCGCGCGGGCGCTGCCGCT
This sequence comes from Streptomyces sp. Inha503, assembly GCF_047215865.1. Classification (NCBI taxonomy): domain Bacteria; kingdom Bacillati; phylum Actinomycetota; class Actinomycetes; order Kitasatosporales; family Streptomycetaceae; genus Streptomyces; species Streptomyces sp. Inha503. The sequence goes on from NZ_CP178360.1 coordinate 9,908,457, forward strand.
GATGGCCGTCAACCGGCTGTTCGGCTTCCCGGTCGAGCAGGGCGACGACGTGTTCATGGACTCGTGGCGCATGGTGGACGGCGGCCCGGACGCCGCGGCCGCCGTGGGTCGGTTGGTGGCCGCGACGACCGAACTCGCTGCGTACAAAAGGCAGCACCCCGGTGACGACCTGACCACCCGGCTGCTCGCCATCGAGCCCCCGCTGACGGTCGAACAGATCGGCCTGGAGCTGTACGCGATCATCGTCATCATGTCGGAGCTGGTCAGCCACGCCATCACCAACAGCGTGCTGGAGGTGCTGGCCGGGGAGTCCGGGACGCGGGCCGGGCTGATGGCGGGGCCGGTCGAGGAGCTGGTCAACCGCGTGCACATCGCCTCGCCGCCGTGGGTCAACCTCACCTTCCGCTTCCCCGCGGCCGACACCGACCTGGGGGACTTCCGGCTCGCCGCGGGCGATGTGGTGGTGCCCTCCATCGCCGCCGCGCATGGCGATCCGATGTTCGCCACGCCCGGCAGCCAGGACGCGTCAGTGAGTTCGCGCGCCCATCTGGCGTGGGGGGCGGGGCCGCACCAGTGCCCGGGCCGGGGGCTCGCGGACATGATCGTCACCACGGCCGTGGGCAAGCTGTTCGAACGGTGCGACTTCGAACTGGGGCTGCCCGTGGACCAGTTGCCCTGGCGCTCGTCCACGCATGTGCGCGGTCTGAAGTCCTTCCCGGTCCGGTACCGGATGCGGACGCGGCAGGCCCCGATGCCCCCGGCCGCCGGAGCCGCGGCACCCACCCCACTGCCGGAGCCCGCACCGTCCGCCCCCACCCAGCCGGAACGGCCCCGCTCCGCACTCTGGCGCTTCCTGGCAAGCCTGCGCCGGGGCTAGAGGGTGCCCGGCGAGCCATGCCGCCTGCGGCAAGCTGTCCCCTCCCCGCCCCTTCCCTAAACTGGAGCTCCGCCCCAGCCCCCGTTCCAGGGCTGCGCCCGAGGCTCCGCCCCAGGTCCCGTTCCGGGGCTCCGTCCCCGGTCCCGTTCCGGGGCTTTGTCCCAGGTCCCGTTCCAGGGCTGCGCCCGAGGCGCCGTTCCGGGGCTCCGCCCCAGGTCCCGTTCCGGGGTTGCGCCTCAGGTCCCGTTCCGGGGCTTCGGCCCAGGTCCCGTTCCGGGGCTTCGGCCCAGGTCCCGTTCCGGGGCTGCGCCCGAGGCCCCGTTCCGGGGTTGCGCCTCAGGCCCCGTTCCGGGGTTGCGCCTCAGGTCCCGTTCCGGGGCTTCGGCCCAGGTCCCGTTCCGGGGCTTTGCCCCAGGCCCCGGCCCGGGGCTTCGCCCCAGACCCCGATACCGGGGGCTTCGCTCCAGGCCCTGGGCGGGGGCTTTGCCTCAGGTCCGGAGGCTCTGCCCCAGAGCCCGGCCCGGGGCTTTGCCCCAGGCCCCGGCCCGGGGCTCCGCCCGAGGCCCCGAAACCGGGGCTTCGGCCCAGGCCCTGGGCGGGGGCTTTGCCTCCGACTCTGGTCGGGGTTTCGCCTCAGGCCCCCCGGGGTCCAGGGGCGGAGCCCTTGGTATCGGGAAGGGGCGGGGAGGGGAAAGCACGACGTGCGGCTCCGCCGTGTGGCAAGGGCTCCGCCCCTGGACCCCGGGGTCTCGGGCGGAGCCCCACCACGCGGCGGAGCCGCTCATCGATGCTGCGGGAAGGGGCGGGGAGGGGATGGAGCCGCCGGACACCCCCTGGGTGCCCGCGCCCAAGCTCGGCGCGTAAGCCCCTTGCGCCCGGCCGTCGGCCTGTAGTGCGCTGAGCTTCATGAGGAGCATGAGGGTCATGAGCGCCATGAGGAAGCCGAGCCTTGCCGCACTGGTCGCCGCCCTGGTGGCGGGCTCCCTCTGCGCGGGCGCACCGCAACCGCGGGCCGAGGCCGCAGAGGCCGCCGAGGCCGCCGATGTGGGCGGTGGCATTCCGTCGCCGCCAACAGCTTCGCCCGCCGAACTCGGCGTCGACCTCGACACCGTGACGATCCCGGAACTCCAAGCGCGGATGGCGAACCGTTCGCTGACCTCAGCCGCCCTGACCACCGCCTACCTGCGGCGGATCAAGGCCATCGACCCCACGATCCACGCCGTGCTGCGCACCGACCCCACCGCCCTGCGGCAGGCGGCCGCCAGTGACGCCAGGCACCGGGACGGCCACACCCGTGGCCCGCTCGACGGCATCCCCGTCCTCCTCAAGGACAATGTGAACACCCGCGACCTGCCCACGACCGCCGGTTCGCTGGCACTGGCCGGAAGCCCGCCGGACACGGACGCCGCCCTGGTGACACGGCTGCGCCAAGCGGGGGCGGTGATCCTCGGCAAGACCAATCTGTCCGAGTGGGCCAACTTCCGGTCCGCCAAGCCGACTTCGGGGTGGTCGGCGGTGGGCGGGCAGACCAGCAACCCCTACGTACTGGACCGCAATCCCTGCGGCTCGTCCGCCGGTTCGGGCGCCGCGCTCGCCGCGTCGCTGGCGCAGGTGGCGATCGGCACCGAGACCGACGGCTCCATCGTGTGCCCGGCCGGGATGAACGGGGTGGTCGGCCACAAGCCCAGCCTCGGCCTCGTCAGCCAGTCCGGAGTGGTCCCGATCTCCGCCGAGCAGGACACCGCGGGGCCGATGGCACGCAATGTGATCGACACCGCGCTCACCTTCTCGGTGCTCAGCGGCACCACGCGCCCCGGCGATCCCGCCGCCCTTCCCAGGACGTCCGGTCTGCGCGGCAAGCGCATCGGCCTGTGGCGGCTGCCCTCGCTCGGGCCCGAGGTGGACGCCGTGATGACCCGTACCGCGAAGCGACTGCGCATGGCGGGCGCCGAGGTCGTCGAGGTGACACCGCCGTATCAGGACCGGCTGGCCGAGCTGGAGTTCCCCGCGCTGCTGAGCGAGTTCCACCGGGACATCGACGCCTACCTCGCCACCCGCAAGGGCCCGCGCGACCTAGCCGGGCTGATCGAGTTCAACCGCGCCCACCCGGCGGAGCAGAGCTGCTTCGCAGGGCAGGAGCTGTTCGAGCGGGCGCTTGCCGCGCCTCCCACCACCGACCCCGAATACCGGGCCATGCGCGCCGAGTTGAAGGACCTTTCGCGGCGTTCCCTCGACGAGACCATGGCCACCCATCACCTGGACGCAATCGCCTCGCCGACGAACCCGCCCGCCTGGACCACCGACTGCGCACGCGGCGACAACGATGTGATCCCGTCCTCGACCCCCGCCGCCGTGGCCGGGTACCCTTCCCTGTCGGTGCCCGCCGGGTTCGTGGACGGGCTGCCCGTGGGCGTGCTCCTGATGGCCGGTGACCACGAGGACACCGAGCTGTTGTCGCTGGGCGCCGCCGTGGAGCGCCGGCTTCACGCCTGGCGAGCCCCGCGCTACCTGCCGTCAACGGGAGTCGATGCCTCCCGGTAGCGGTCCGTCGGAACGTCTGCCGCAAAAGCCACGGATACTCGCGCTAGTGTGCGCGCGTGAACCTTCATGTCGTCATAGGATTCGGGCCCGCGGGGGCGGCCACTGCTCGGCTGCTCGCCGAAAAGGGCCATACGGTACGCGTCATCACCAGGTCGGGCAGGAGCCCCGAACCGGGTATCGAGCACATCGCGCTGGACGCGACGGACAGCGAGCGACTGACCGGGGCCGTGCGGGGCGCGGCCGCCCTCTACAGCTGTGGCGCACCGCCCTACCACCGCTGGGCGAGTGAATGGCCGCCCCTGGCCGCGTCGCTCCGTACGACCGCCGAGGCCACCGGGGCGGTCCTGGTCATGCTCGGCAACCTCTACGGGTACGGCCCGGTGGACGGCCCCATGACCGAGGAGCTGCCGCTCGCCGCCACCGGCACCAAGGGGCGGGTGCGCGCCGCCGTGTGGGAACAGGCGCGCGACCTCCATGAACAGGGCCGTATCAAGGCGGTCGAGGTGCGGGCATCGGACTTCTTCGGGCCCGGGGTGACCGGCGGCGGACACCTGGCCGCGCGGGCCATGCCACAGGTGCTGCGCGGCAAGCCGGTCTCCTCGCTCGGAGACCCGGACACCCCGCACAGCTGGAGCTATGTCCCCGACGTGGCCGCCGCCCTGGCCGAGGTGGCGGTCGAGGAACGGGCCTGGGGGCGCGCCTGGCACGTGCCGACGGCGCCCGCGCTGTCCACCCGCGAGATGGTCGACCGCCTCGCCGCCCAGGCGGAGACCGGGCCGGTCGCGGTGCGCAGGCTGCCGTCGGCCGCGCTGGGACTCGCGTCGCTGGTCTCCCCGCTGCTCCGCGAACTGAAGGAGGTCCGGTACCAGTTCGACCGGCCCTTCATCATGGACGCGAGCGCCTACGAAGCCGAGTTCGCGGTGCGCGCCACCCCCGTCGACGAGCAGGTCAAGGCGACGGTGGCGTGGTGGCGCGAGCGACTGGCCACCGGCGGGTGACGGCCGTGACGGCGAAGGGATCCACAGTGGGCGCGAGCGGAACGCGGCGCGACGACATCGCGATCGTGGGAATGGCCTGCCGGTTCCCGGGGGCGCGGAACGTCAACCAGTACTGGCGGCTCCTCAACGAACCGCGGGCGCAGTTCGCCACCGTCCCGGACTCGAGATGGCGCACCGCCACCTTCCTCAGCGACAACTTACGCGACACATCCTCGACCTATACGGACACCATGGCGCTGCTGCCGGACGTGGGCCACTTCGACGCGGCGCACTACGGCATCCCGCCACGCCGGGCCAGATCGATGGATCCGCAAGGGCGGCTGCTGATCGACCTGACCCGGGAGGCCATCCAGGACGCCGGGTGGGAGGCCGAGGGCTTCGACCGCGAGGAGACCTCGGTGATCACGGCGCTCACCGAGAGCGGCTATCGCGAGATCACCACCATGCGCATCCGGATGCGCCAGCTGACCGGCGGTGAGTTCGGGGCGCGGGCCACCGATCCCCGGTGGCCGGAGACGGTGCGCGCGGTGGACGGGCTGCACGGCTCGTCCGTGGCCGGGCTGCTGCTCAACATGGGGCCGAACACCGTCAGTTCGGTCTTCGACCTGCACGGCGAGAGCTATTCGCTGGACTCGGCGTGCTCCGGTGGCCTCATGGCCGTGGCCAACGCCGTGTTCGCACTGCGCGCGGGCCGCTGCCGGATCGCCCTCGCGGGCGGCGCCCAGCTGATCCTCGCACCCGATCTGCTGGTGGGGCTGTGCCGGATCGGCGCCATCTCGCGCACCGGCAGATGCCTGCCGTTCGGCGCGGAGGCCGATGGCTTCGTCCTGGGGGAGGGCGCCGGGGTCCTGGCGCTGCGCCCCCTGGCCGACGCACTGGCCGCCGGCGACCGGGTCTACGCGGTGATCCGGGGCGTGGGCACGGCCAACGACGGGACCGTACAGGGCGGAATGCACCCTCAGGCGGCCGGTCAGCTCAGGGCCCTGCGCCGGGCCTACCGTGACGCCGATCTGACCCCGGACGCGGTGGGTTACCTCGAGGCGCACGGCACCGGGACCACGGTCGGCGATCCGGTCGAGGTCGGTGTCCTGGGCGAACTGCGGGGCGAGCGGGGCGCGCCCGCCTTCCTGGGCGCGGTGAAGGCGGTGGTCGGACACGCGCTCAACGCCGCCGGGGTGGCCGGGCTGGTCAAGACCGTGCTGGCCGTGCACCGGGGAGTGATACCGCCGCAGCCGGAGTTCGACCTCGCCGACCGCTCCGGGCTCGACGCCGCGCGGCTGATCGTCCCGACGAAGCCCACCGTATGGCCGGAATCCGGGCAGCCGCGCCGGGCCGGGGTGAGCGCCTTCGGCTTCGGCGGCACGGGTGTCCACCTGGTGGTCGAGGAGTGCGCCACCGCACCGGCCCGTCCCGCACCGGAGGAGGGGCCGCGGTTGCTGGTGCTCAGCGCCCGCGACCGGGCCGGGCTGGTCCGTTACGCCCGGGAGCTGGCCGACACCCTCGCCGAGGACCGGCCGCCGCTGGCCGGGGTGGCGGACACCCTGGCCCGCCGGGCCCCGTTCGCCGAACGCCTCGCCCTGGTGGCCGAGGACACCGCCGACGCGGTCACCAAGCTGACCGCCGCCGCCGAGGCGGTGGCGGCCGGCCGCACCGGGCAGCTCGGGCCGGGGCAGCTGACCGGGACGGTGCCACCCGGTGAGCAGCCGGAGGCCGCCGTGCCCGCGCCGGGCTCGCTGCCCGATCAGGAACGCTCGGCCGTGCTGGCCCGGCTCGCCGAGCGGGCGGTCACCGGCGCGGGGCTCCGCCCGGTGATGGAGCACATACCCCCCTGCACCCTGCCGCCGAGCCCGCTCGCCCCGCGCCACCACTGGGCGGTGGACGAGTCGGCACGCGCCCCCGAGGAGGCCCCGCCCGCCCTCGCGGCAGTGGGGGAGGGCCGGACCGGGCCGGTGGCCGCGCGGGCCGGTGGCGGATCCGCCGCGTCCATCGTGCTCGAAGAGCTCTCGCGGACCGGCGTCTTCCCGCTCGCCGATCTGACCGAGCGGATGGAGCTGGTGACCGACCTCGGCTTCGACTCCCTGATGCTCCAGGAGCTGGAGGTCAACATCGGCAAGCGGATACCGGGATTCCGCACCGAGGAGATCTTCTCTCCCGATCTGACCGTGGAACGGCTGGTCGGGCTGGTCGATCCGCATCTCACCGGGAAGCCCGTCCTCGGCGAGCCACGGCCCCGGGAGATCGGTGAGCCGCCGCCCCGGGAGACACGGGGGGGCGGGGACGGGGACGCGGCGACCGCCTGCGCCGATGACTTCCCCGAGGTGCGCCAGTTCGAGGAGCGCCTGAGCACCATCAGGGGCAGCGGCGCGGACTTCCCGTACTTCCGCGTCCACCAGGGCACCATCCGCGATACGACCATGATCGACGAAAGGCCGTATCTGTCCTTCGGCAGCTACAACTACCTGGGGCTCTCCGGCCACCCGGCGGTCAACGAGGCCGTGCACCAGGCGGTGGACCGGTACGGGACCTCGGTCTCGGCGAGCCGGGTGCTCTCCGGCGAACGGGACCTGACCGTACGGCTGGAGCGGGCGCTGGCCGACTTCCTCGGCACCGCGGACTGCCTGGCGCTGGTGAGCGGCCACGCCACCAACGTCACCGCGATCGGGCACCTCGTCGGCGCGCGGGACCTGGTGGTGCACGACGCGCTCGCCCACGACAGCATCCTCCAGGGCTGCGCCCTGTCCGGCGCGGCGCGGCGGCCGTTCGCCCACAACGACATCGGTGCGCTGGAGGACACGCTGCGGCGCAACCGGTCCCGGTTCAGACGGGTGCTGATCGTCGCGGAGGGCGCGTACAGCATGGACGGCGACCTGGTGGACCTGCCCGCCGTGATCGAGCTGAAGCGGGCTTACGGCGCCCTGCTGATGGTCGACGAGGCGCACAGCATCGGCACCGTGGGCGAACGCGGCCGTGGCGTCGGCGAGTTCTTCGGCGTCGACCGGGCGGATGTGGACCTGTGGATGGGCACCCTGTCCAAGGCGTTCGCCAGCTGCGGGGGCTATCTCGGCGGCTCGGCCCGGATGGTGCGGTGGCTGCGGCACACGCTGCCGGGCTTCGTCTACAGCGTCGGCCTGACCCCGGCCAACGCGGCCGCGGCACTGGCCGCCACCGAGCTGATGGTCGCCGAACCCCACCGGGTGCGGGCCCTGCGGCGCAACGCGGAGCTCTTCCTCGGTCTGGCCGGCTCGGCCGGTCTGGCGACGGGCACCAGCGCCCACACCCCGATCGTGCCGTGTCTCCTCGGCGACTCGGCGAGGACCCTGCACATCGCGGACCGGCTGTTCGACCGCGGTGTGATCGCCGACCCGATCTTCCACCCCGCGGTGGAGGAGGGGCTCGCCAGGCTGCGGTTCTTCGTCACCAGCGAGCACCGCGAGGACGACATCCGGCGCACCGTGGCGATCCTGGCCGAGGAGGTGGCGGCCACCGGGAGATGAGTGGGGCAATGCGTGAGGCACCGTCGGATCAACCTCAGATCAGGGTGCGTTCGATCCGGCTGAGCATGGCGTCCTTCCCTGATGCCCCGGCGTCCCCCGCCGTGGGCCCGCCATGCCGCTCCTCGGTGCCGCCCACCCGTTGGGAGAGCAGATAGGCGATGATCTCCGCTTCCTGCTCCTGGACGTCGTCGTAGGTCGCGCGCAGGAGCATGTCACGCACGAGGTCGGGGTCGAGGTTGGGGAAGAGGAGGCGGGCACTCGCCTCGTCCAGCCAACCCGCCCCGCGATGGCAGCAGATGATGTGGCCCAGCTCGTGCAAGATGATGTGCTCCTGATGCGCGCTGGTCGTGTTGGCGTCATAGAAGATGAGATCCTCGTCGCGGGCGGCGACCCACATGCCGCACGGGTGCGTCGCCGGCATCGGCATCGGGACCAGCGTGATCGGGCGGCCGCGGACCTCGCCGAGATGGCGGCACAGCTCGGCCACATCGGCCACCTCCGGCAGGTCGAGGTCGGCGATCCGCCGCGCACCGGCCTTGCGGAGCTTCTTGAGCTGACTGCGGCGGTCGTGATCGGCCGACCGTCCCTTGCCTGCGCCCCTCACCCAGCCGCACCCCTCATTCGGAGTCCGAGGCGTTCGAGGCGTCCGAGGCGTCGGTGACCGGCGGAAGGCCCTGGAGCTGCCGGTACTGATCCATGATGGTCGTGATGGCCTCGAGGTTCTCCTTCTTCATCCCCGCCGCGCGCATCGCCACGGCACGGACCCCGGCCTGGCGCAGCGCCTCGACGGCGGCGATCTCGCCGAGCACCGACTCGGCGACCTGGTCGTCGAAGAAGTAGGCCACCGAGACGCCGAAGAAGCGTGCCAGGGCGGCCAGCAGGTCCGGTGAGGGATTGGAGCGCTTGCCCGTCCGCAACTGCGACAGATACACACCCCCGACCTTCAGTTCGGGGTTGGCCCGCTTGAGCTCCTCCGCCACCTCGGCATTGGTCCAGTGCCTGCCCTTGGGACGAACCGTCTTGAAGAGGTTGTCCAGACGCACTGCCAGCATGGGCCGGTCGTCAGTCTCGGACATGTGATCTCCCTCCCTCACCTCCTCGGCTTTGCCCCCGGCTAATCGTCAGTTTCGCAGATTAGCGGTCAGTTGACAATCGGGCGCAACTCCGCCAACGTGGACCTCGTCGATAGCTGCTAGCTAACTCCGCTCACGGGGGTGGCCGAGTTGGCTGCCAGTCCTATCGGCCTGGTTCGGCCCGGCCTTCCGGGGCCGGGCCCGGGCCGGACCGAGTGGGGCCACCCACTCGGCTCGGAAGAAGGAAAACGGGGGACACGGGGGAACACGGGGGAAGTCCCGCTCGGCCTGACGGGGGCAGACCGGGCGGGATCCTCCCTTGGCCGGGCGGGATCCCGGGCGGGATCCTCTCTTGGCGCGAACGCCCCCGCAGCCCCTCAGCGCGCCTTGCCGAGCCGCCGGTAGGCGGAGGCCACCTTGGTGAGCCAGACGACCTCGGCGGTGAAGTTGTCCGTGTCGCGGTCCCCGAAGTCGCCGGTGTCCGCGTTGTCGTCGGGAATGGTGCCGGTGCGCTTGGCGTGCAGAGCCTGCCTGATCTGCGCCGCCTCGGCGAACGCCTGCCGGGACTCCTCGCTCCCCCTGGGGCCCGCCCCGCCGTCGCCGTTCGTGGTGCGGTCGATGTAGGGGCGCAACTCCCGCCATCCGTCCCGTATTTCGATGACCCTCCGGTGCAACCGGTAGTTGAGGTCGGAGACCGCGGCCCCGGGCGGCTCCAGGACGATGTCCGGTGAGGACTCGTACAGATCCCGCCACAGCGGATACAGCGCCCGGTAGGACCGGTAGCCGCGCGCCCACTCCAGCAGCTTGGTGGCCGACGGCCCCCAGGAGGAGATCGTCAGGGCGAGCGAGAGGGTGACGATGCCCAGCGCGCTGAAGACGGAGGCGGCCAGGGTCCAGGCGCCGATGTCGAGCCCGCACGCGGCCGTGACGACGTTGACCACCCGGGCCGTGCAGTACAGGAAGAGGATCACCGCGGCGACGGAGAGCAGCCGCAGGGCCTGCCGCAGCGAGGTCTTGCTCGTCATACGGGCGTAGGGCCCGCACTGGCGCAGGATGGTGACGCACGGAACCGCCTGGGAGACCATGAAGACCAGGAGGTAGGTGAGGACCAGCGGCTGGCCGCTGCCGGTGTTGAAGTCCTCGGCCGGTCGGCCGGGGCCGTCGGCGATGAGGAAGAGCGCCGTAAGGAGCGCGTTGAGGGCGATGCCGGTGATCAGCCAGTAGCGTGCCTTGCGCCCCGACTCCTCGACGCCGGTCGCCCAGCGCAGCAGGATGATCTGCGCGCTGACGCAGAAGGCGACCGCCGACAGGTGCATCACCAGGATCGCGAGGTTGCCGACGCCCAGGAAGCGCTCGCTCCCCATGGCGACGGCACCCATCGTGAAGGTGAGGCACTGGAGCAGCAGGGTGACTAACAGGGTGCGGTAGGCGCTGTCCCGCCAGCCCCGTCTGACCTGGAACAGCCGGTAGACGAGCGCCGCGTACGACGACAGCGCCGCGATGACGAAGCAGAGAGTCTTGATGGTGTTCACGGCCCTTTCCCCCACAGGTGCCGCGCACGCGGCGAACGGATCAGTCGGTGTTCTCGCCCAAGGGAACCACGAGTCCGATCCCCTCGGCCGCGACGGCGACGGCGTAGTCGAAGAACGCGGTCTCGTCCCGGACGCTGTCATGGGTGCGGCTGAAGACCTGGAACACCAGGAGCCCGATCAGGCTGCTCCACAGTACGATGCCGCGCTCGATGATGTCCGAGAACGGGGCCTCGGGCGTGCCGCCGAAGAGGTGCACCGCCTCCGGCAGCAGCAGCGGCGGCCCCGGCACCTCCCGCCGGGGCGCGGTGAGTTCACCGGCCTCCAGCGCCGACCGTACGATGCCGGCCAGCACCGCGGGGGTGCGCGAGGCGGGCGGGACGGTCTCCTGCGGGGCGTGGTAGTCCGGCACGGGCGAGCCGTAGACCAGCGTGAACTCACCGGGGTTGGCGAAGGACCACCGGCGCAGCGCCCGGGTGACCGCGAGCAGCCGCGCGCCCGCCGACGCGCCCGCGTCCCGGGCGGCCCGGTCGGCCTCCTCCATCGCGGCACCGGAGTCGTCGTAGGCGTCGATGAGCAGCGCGGTCAGCAGATCGTCCCGGTGCGGGAAGACGGCTTCCACCTCACCGGCGGAAAGACCGCTCTCGCGGGCGACGGCGGCCGGGGACAGCCCTCCGGCGCCCAGCTTCACCAGCAGCCCGCGCGCGGTGGCCGTGATGGCCGCCCGAGCCCCGGAGTTGTCGTCGGCGGAACGTGTTCCGGAAACATCCATGGCCAAACCGTACCGGTGCCACGGCACTTCGCGCCGCGCGGACCCTGACCTGAACCCTGACCCCGGAGGGGTCTTCGCGGCTATGGTGAGCGGGATGTGAGCGGGTGCACGGGCTCGGCGGGGGACGCGCGCCGACGCCGCGAGGGAGGGGCTGCTGTGGACGGCGGCACGGTGGGGCTGCGGATCGCTTCGGCAGTGGTCGTGCCGGTGGTCAAACGACTGCTGCTGCCGCCCGCGAGCGCGCCCGGCGCGGAGTACGGCGAACGGCCCGTACCGATCCGCCGGCTCGTCTCCTTCGCCAGGGAGCACCGCACCCTCACCGAGGACGATCTGCACAAGCTCGCCCGCGAGCTGGTCCGCCGCGCCGTGCGGGCCGCCGGGCCGCACGACCCGCCGATCGGCGCCGATGAGCACGACTCCGTGGGGCAGGCGCTGACCCGCACCCTGCACGCGCTCGGCGATCTCGACATGGACGACGTGCACGCCTTCGCGCTGGGCCCGGAGCGGCTGGCCGCCGAGCTGTCCCGGCGAGCGGGCCCCGACACCCGCAGGCTCCTCAGCGACGACGCCGCCCGCTTCCACGACCGGCTCCTGGAGACGGCCTGCGTCCACCTCATGCGCTTCTTCAGCCAGCGGCCCGGGTTCGCGGCCCGGGCCCAGATCGAGCAGAGCCGCGAGATCCGGGAGCAGAGCGAGAAATTGGACGCCATCCTGCGGCGGCTGCCCGACATCAGCCGCCAGGACGAACAGTTCGAGGAGGAGTACGCGCGCTACGTCGTCGAATGCCACGGCCGGCTCACCATCTACGGCGTGGACCTGCGCGAACCGGACGGCCAGGACTGGCCGCTGGAGACCGCGTACCTGAGCCTCCAGGCCAGGCCGTACCGCGATGGCACCGACCGGGTGCCGGCGGTGAACGGCGAGCCCGGCGCCGACCGGGACACCGAGACCGATCGGGCCCCGGGCCCGGCCGAGGCGGTCTTCGCCACCCAGGAGCGGGTCCTGCTGCGCGGGGTCGCCGGCACCGGCAAGACCACCCTCGTCCAGTGGCTGGCCCTCTCCACGGCGCAGCAGGAGCGGCTGCCGGGCGGGCTGTCCCAGCTGTTCGGGCGGGTCCCCTTCGTGCTGCCGCTGCGCACCCTGGCGCGCAAGGACTCCGAGCTGCCGATGCCCGACGACTTCCTGCGCTGGATCGGCTGCCCGCTGGTGGGCACCGAGCCCGACGGCTGGGCCGCGCGGGTGCTGCGGCACGGGCGCGGAGTGCTCCTGATCGACGGGGCCGATGAGATCCCTAAGGACGACCGGACCCGCGTACGGGCCTGGCTGAGGAAGCTGCTCGCCGTCTTCCCCGGCAATCTGTGGCTGCTCACCTCCCGCCCCGCCGCCCTCGAGCGGGGCTGGCTGGGCCGCGAGGGCTTCCAGGAGTTCGCGCTCGCCGCGATGCGGCCCGCCGACATGAAGCAGTTCATCCGGCGCTGGCACACGGCCGCGGGGGCCTCGCAGGAGCTCGGCGACTCGCTCGCCCAGTCACTGCGCAGCAGCCCCGAGCTCAGCCGCCTGGCGACCAATCCGCTGATGTGCGGCCTGATCTGCGCCCTGCACCGGGAGCGGCGCGGCTTCCTGCCCCAGGGCCGCGCCTCCCTGTACGAGGCGGCGCTGTCCATGCTCCTGGAGCGGCGCGACCTGGAGCGCGAGGTCTACGGGCGCAGCCGTAAGCCCGTCCTGGACCAGAAGTCGGCCACGGAGCCGCTCCAGAGGCTCGCGTACTGGCTGATCCGCAACGAGCGGACCCAGCTGGACCGCCCCGACGCGGTGAACGTGGTGCGGCGGCTCCAGCCGTCCGTGCCCCGTCTCGCGGAAGTCGGCACGGCGGAGGAGACCCTCCAGCATCTGCTGGAGCGCTCCGGTCTGCTGCGCGAACCCGCCCCGGGCGCGGTCAACTTCATCCACCGCACCTTCCAGGACTTCCTGGGCGCCAGGGCCGTGCTGGAAGAGCGCGATATGGGCATGCTGGTGAACAACGCACACCTGGACCAGTGGGAGGACGTGGTGCAGATGGCCGTCGCACAGGCTCGACACCAAGAGCGTGCCGACCTGCTGACCCGGTTGCGCGAGCGGGGCGACCGGGAGCAGGACGCGACGGTCCAGGCGCGGTTACGGCTCCTCGCGCTCGCCTCCCTCGAACAGGCCACCCGCCTGGAGCCCACGGTCCGCGAGGCCATCGAGGACCGGGCCGCGCGGCTGCTTCCGCCGCGCAGTCTGCGGGAGGCCAGGTCACTGGCGCAGACCGGACCGCTGCTGCTGGGCCTGCTGCCCGACGCCAAGGACCTGGAGGGCGACGAGGAACTGGCCACCGTCCACGCGATATGCCAGATCGGCGGGGACGCGGCCATCCCCAGGCTCCGGGAGTTCCTGGGCACCGGCCAGTCTGCGGTGCGCGCCCAACTGCTCGCCCACTGGGACCGGTTCGACACCAAGGTGTACGCCGAGGAGATCGTACGGCCGCTCCTCGACACCGCGCCCGAGGAGATCGTCACGGTGCGCTCCCACGCCGAGCTGGAGGCCCTGCGCACCATGTCCGGCCATCAACGCGTCGGCCTGCACGGCGACTTCGCCCCCGAGGCGATCCGCGCCGCGCTCGACCCGCGGCATCTGCGCGAGCTGCGCCTGCGCAACACCCTCCAGCTCGAAGACCTCGATCTGCTCTCCGCCTACCCCGAGCTGGAGACCCTCGCCCTCCAGGGCTGCCGGAACGTGAAGGACCCCGCGCCGCTGACCCGGCTGCCCCGGCTGCGGCGGCTGGAGCTGCGGGACCTGCCGCAGTTCGAGCCGCTGCTGAAGCTGGCGGACTGCCCCCGTCTCGAAGGGCTTCTCATCGGGCCCGAGGTGCCCTGGCGCGGCCTGTCCGACCTGCCCCGCCCCGCCGCGCTGCGGCTGCTCTCACTGCCGTCGTCGGCGGCGCAGCTCGCGGGGATCGTGGAGTGCCGGGAGCTGGAGGAGCTGCGGCTCCAGGACGCCAGCGAGCGGCTGACACCGGACGAATGGGGCTCCCTCATCGCCGAGTTGCCCCAACTGCGCAAGCTGACGCTCTCCCCGCAGCAGCTGAGCATGCTGCTGTTCGCGCCCCGCACCGAGATACCCCAGGTCACCCATCTGGATGTGTGGGCCAGGGCCGGTGTCGCGGTTCCGCTGCGGCGGATCGCCCGGCGGCTGCCGGGACTTGAGGAGATCCATCTGTCGCAGGTGGCGGAGCTCGATCTGGCTTCCCTCGCCGGGCTCCGGCGGCTGCGCCGGGTGCGGCTGGTCTACCCGGGCGAGATCCGCGGCGCGGATTCGCTCCCCGAAAGCGTCGACCTCGACATATATCCACACCCCTGACCGGCACTATCTCCGACGGTGCCGCGTTCACCTGGTGGGATGTTTACCCAAGGGGTAAATTCAAGATTGTAGGCGTAGTTGGTACGGATGTCAGCGGCTGATGTCTCGGGGGAGCGGTGCCGCCCGTCTCCGAGGTCAGGGCTGCCGGGCAGCAGAGGACGACTGAGGCGGGTCGCAACGGAATGGGCGTATCGGAAGGGTCACCGCTCTATGGCCGGGACCCGGTGCTGCGCTCGCTTGTTCCGCGGCTGACCGGCCTGGCCTACGACGAGCGGTCCCGGGTCGGCCGGGAACACCAGGGCGATCTGCCCGTGGTGCTGCTGACGGGGTACCACGGCATGGGGCGCAGCGCCGTGCTCGAGGAACTGGCGGCGCGCTATCGGGACCGGCTGCCGCTGGCCCACGTACGGGCCGTGGCCACCGAGACCGCCCCCTTCCCGCCCGCCGCGACCGACGGCGGCGCGCCCACCGCCGCCACCCTGGTGGAGATCCTCGCGGAGCTGGTGTGCGGCCTCGCCCCCGGGCTGCGCCGTCGCTTCCCCGTCCTGGTGCCCGGCCTGTTCGCCGTCTCCGGCTGGTACCACGGCAACGGCGAGCAGCGGGACGCGGCGTGTCTGTGGTTCGCCCGGCTGCTGCTCGCCTGCCGCCTGGCCGGCGGGGACGAGAACACGCTGAGACACGCCTGGGCCACCGCCGTCGAAGGCCGTCTGGAGACCATTGACGCGGAGGCCGACGCGGAGTGGGGCCGGGACGCGGTCACCGCCGCCGTGGTGGCCGAGTACACCGACCGGCACCAGCCGGCCGCGGCACAGGAGTGGTACCGGGGGCGCTTTCCGCGGGGCGCGGACGGCCAGGATCCGCTGGTGCTGCTGGGGGAGTGGTTCCAGCGGGGCGGTGACTACCGGCACGCGGCCGAGCAGAGCCTGATGGCCGCCTTCCTCCACGATGTCGCCTCCTCCTACGGCAGGCTCCAGCGGTGGAACCGCGAACCGTGGCCGCTCATCCTGCTCGACGACGCCCACTGCCCGCCCGGGCAGGACTTCCTCGACCTGCTCCTCGAACACCGCGCACTGCCCGAGCGCCCCGACCACGAGGAGCTCGTCGTCGTGGCCACCCGCCTCGGCGGTTTACCGGAGGACGCGCCCGACGCCGTCCGCCGCGACCTGCCCGACCTGGTGAAGTCCACCGGCTGGCAGCGCAGGGGCCTGGCCCCGTCCGCCGGGCTGCTCGCCGTCCCGCTCACCCCGCTGAGCCGGGACGACATCCTGCCCCTCCTGGTGCCCGGCTGGCCCGCCCGGCCGCTCCACCCCTATCTGGCCTCCGCCGTGCACTCCCTGACCGGCGGGCACCCCGCGGTGACCACCGTGCTGTGCGCCGCGGTCCTGGACGCCACCAAGCGGGGCCGCGGCGTGGACCCGCGGGACCTCCTCGAACTGAACGCCAAGGACGGCCGCCCGGTCACCGAGGCGCTCCTGGAGCGGCTGCTCCCGGACCGGCGCCAGCGCGACCGGCTCACCCTGCTCTCGCTCGCCCGCGACAGCACCGCCGCCGAGGCACTGGCCGAGCATCTGCGGCTCCAGGGCCCGGACCAGCTGCCCGCCAACTCCGCCACCGACTACCTCGAAGAACAGCAGTGGCAGCAACTCACCCCGCCCGACCAGCCGTTGGTCACCGACGCGCTGCTGCGCACCCTGCTGGTGCACGAGGCGCGCCGCACCTCCTCACGGGCCGAGGACGGCCGCAGCTGGCAGGACATCCACCGCTTCCTGCGGATGCACCACGCCCAGCGCGGTGAGAGCGGCGAGGCCGACGCCCTGCGGCACACCCTCGCGGCCGGGAACGCCGAGACGGTGGTGGCCATGCTGACGGAGGAGTTCCAGTCGGAGAAGGACGCCCACGCCGCCGCCCACTGGCTGCGCTGCCTCCAGTACGCGGCCACCGCGCCCACCCCACCGGCCGAGGAGTGGACCGACGAACGGATGCAGATCGCCCTCGGCGCGCACGACGGCCGGTACGCCGAGCTGCACGAGATCGAGCGCTGCGTCAACCGGCTGCTGCACGCCCTGTGGCACGTCTCCGAGCCGCACGCCGAGCCGGACCCCGACATGTGCAAGGCGGTCGGCGAGGAGCTGGCCTATCTCTCCCCGCGCCATCCGTCCTGGCACGCCGTCCTGGGCCAGGCGGCCCGCAACTGGCCCGCGGCGGCACGGAAGAAGCGCCCCTTCCCTATCTCCGGTCAGTGAGGAAGCATGCTGCTCCGTCTGTTCCGCCGTCATCCTCGCGAGTGGGGGCCGCTCGAATGGCTGGCCGTCGTAGGAATCGGCGCCCTGGTCGCCGCCGCGATCACCATCGCCGTCAACGTGGCGCAGGGCCCCGGCAGGTGCGGTGACGACCTGCGGGACATCGACGGGGACTGCGTGGGCGTCACCGAGGAGGCCTTCGAGGCGGACCCGGGCATCGAAAGCCTCATCGGGGCGGTGGCCGACGAGAACGCCCGGGTGAAGCGGGACTGGGAGGACCCGCCGAGCGGGCCCAGGATCCCGTACGTACGGATCGCGCTGATGATGCCCTTCACCGCGGACGACCACAGCGCCATGACGGCGGACATGATCCGCCGCGGCATCGCGGGCGCCCTGGCCGCCCAGCGGCAGGCCAACCGATTCGGCGGACCGCACTACCAGCTGCTGCTCGCCCCCGACGGCCGCAACCTCGACCAATGGGAGCCCGTGGTCGACCGTCTCGCCGAGCTGACCAAGGACACCCGGGCGCCGCTGGTCGGCGTGACCGGCATCCCCAGCAGCACACCGGAGACCCGTAAGGCGATCGCCGCGCTCAGCAAGCACAGCATCCCCACCGTCGGCCCGGTCATCACCGCGGCCAACATGAACTCCCCGTACTTCTTCAAGACCTCGCCCAACAACGACCAGTTCGCCCGCGCCCTCAAGCTCTACCTGGACAGAAAGCCGGGCCGGCACAGAGGCTTCCTGGTCTGGGACAACCGCAGCGAGGACGTCTACTCCCAGAATCTGCGCAGCGTCTTCGAACGGCAGTTCGGCGACGCGTACGACCTGACCAACCACAACTCCAACTTCACCGGCACCTCCGGAACCGACAAGGGCATCCCCCAGCGGTTCACCGACGCCGTCCAGAAGATCTGCAACGAGAAGTCCGACACCGTCTTCTTCGCGGGCCGCGACCAGGACCTCCCCGCCTTCATGGAGCGCATGGCGCAGGAGGGCAGCTGTGGGCGCACCACGACGCTGCGCGTCCTGAAGGTCGGCATCGGCCTGGAGCCCACGCTCACCGGGGACGCGCCCGCCCGCTGGCTGGACGAGGCACGCGCCACGATCGTCGACGCCTCCGCCGTCGACCCCGCCTGGTGGGCGGGGAAGAGCAAGCCCAAGAAGGCGCTCGGCCGCTTCCTGGACCGCTTCGAGGAGATCCAAAAGCAGCACAAACTGGGGGAGAAGCCGCTCGACGACGGCTACGCCGTGATGTACCACGACGCCTTCACGCTGCTCGCGGGCGCCGTGGACCGCACCTTCGCCGAGATCAACGAGGGCGGCAAGAAGGCGCCGGAGGCGTTGAGCATCCCGACGAAGGACGATGTGTACAACACCCTCATCATTCCGAGCATCGCCGGTGACGAGTGCAGCTCCTGCCTGGTCGGCGCCGGAGGGACCTACGGGTTCGAGGGCCCGGGCAAGAACGACCAATGGGCCGTGTGCAAGCCCGTGCCCGTGGTCGAGTTCCCGTCGAGTGCCCGCTCCGGCGATCCGGGCGCGCCCGGCCTGTACCGCACGTACCGGAGCGGCTCCAAGGACGCCTGCCCCTCCTGACGCGAACGGCCCGTACGGTGGCTCAGCCGGTCTTGCGCGCCACCCCGCCGTAGTAGCCGATCTCCCCGGGCCGGGTCGGCGGCGGGGCGTCCGGGCGCCAGAACGGGACCTCGACCAGACCGGGCTCGACCAGGGTGAAGCCGTCGAAGAACCGCTCGATCCGGTCGCGGGACCGCAGGCTCAGGGTGGCGGTGGCATCGTCGTAGACGGCCGAGGCCGCGCTGCGGTCGGCGAAGTCGTCCGTGGCGTGGGAGAGCACCAGGAAGCTCCCGGCGGGGAGCGCGTCGCGCAGGGTGGCGACGACCCGCTCGGGACGCTCCGCCTCGGTGAGGAAGTGCACGATGGCCACGAGGAGCACCGCGACCGGCTGGTCGAAGTCGATGACCTGGCGGACCTCGGGGTGGTCCAGGATGGCCCGCGGGTCGCGCAGATCGGCGAGGGCGATGCTGGTCGCGGCCGAGCCGCGCAGTAGCACATTGGCGTATGTGTTGACGATGGGGTCGTTGTCGACGTACGCGACGCGCACGTCCGGCGCCGACTCCCGGGCGATCTCGTGCACATTGGGGGAGCTGGGCAGCCCGGTGCCGATGTCGAGGATCTGCCGGATGCCGCTGTCGACCACATGGCGCACGGTGCGCCGCAGGAAGTCGCGGTTGGCCCGTACGCCGCTCCACACCTCGGGTGCCGCGTCGGCGAGCCGGTCACCGGCCTCGCGGTCCACCTCGTAGTTGTTCTTGCCGCCCAGCAGGTAGTCGTAGATCCGGGCAGGATGCGGCCTGCTGGTATCGATCTCCTCGGCGCGGAAGCCGTTCTCCGTCAACGCAAGTCTCCTCTCGACGACCGTCACGGCCCCCGCCCGCGTTCGACTGGCGAACAGCTTCCCACACCAACCCCGGTGCTGGACGCGGGAGTTCTCCACACCGGAGTTCTCCGCGCCCGGCCTTCCCATGTCGGATGGCCGGTCAGCCCTCGGCGGCCGCTCTCGGCTCCGCTTTGGTCCCGGGGTCCGCGGTCGCCTCCGCCTCCTCCGCTGCTGCTGCCGCCGCCGCGGCGGCGGCGCGGGCCTGGCCCTTGCGGCGCGACCGCCTGCCGTAGAGGGCCGTCCATGTGCCGAGGGAGCCCAGCACGGCGTAGATCAGGACCGGGCTCAGGACCACCATGGTGTCGGTTCTGAGGGTGTACGACAGCACGACCCGGACCGCGGACTCGACGCAGTAGGCCACGCCCCAGACGGTCGTCATCGTCATCATGGCCTTGCGGAACCCGTCGACGTGCCACAGGCCGTTCCACCAGGCGGTGCTCGCCTCGGTGCCG
Source organism: Streptomyces sp. Inha503 (assembly GCF_047215865.1). Classification (NCBI taxonomy): domain Bacteria; kingdom Bacillati; phylum Actinomycetota; class Actinomycetes; order Kitasatosporales; family Streptomycetaceae; genus Streptomyces; species Streptomyces sp. Inha503. The sequence goes on from NZ_CP178360.1 coordinate 9,928,272, forward strand.
TCGGTGGCGAACTTGCGCCCCAGGTAGAACATCAGGGGGCGCGGGGCCAGCAGCGTCGCCAGGCACAGCACACCGAACAGCCCGGTGACGCATGAGTCCTTGATCAGCAGCGCGCGGGCCGAGTGCGCGCCGACGGTCGACACCACGGCCGTGATCACGATGAACACCAGGGTGACGATGGCGAGTTCATCGAGACGGCGGCGCCAGGCGATGTGGACGGCGCCGTCGACCACCGGCCAGGCGCTGCTGATCAGCAGCGCGGCGAATTCGCTGTAGCCGTGGTCGCGCAGTGCGTTGTACGTGACGATCGGTGCGACGACATTGAGGCTGAGCGTGACGACCCAGCCGAGAATGGCGGCCTTCTTGGACCGGGCGGGCGCTTTGGGCCGCTCGCCGGTCTGTGGTGCCCCCGTATCCGGTGCGCTCTCGGCGCCTTGCGTGGTCGAGTCCTGAGTGAGCACGGTTCCCCTGTAAGTGTGCCTGGTGGTGCTGTGCGTGGTGGTGCGAGAAAAGAGAAACGTAAATCAGGCATGTCGTAAGAGGACAGGGCTGGGACGCCAAATGTCGCCGGTGTTTTGAGAAGTCACAGTCCATTGCGCTGAGTGGCCCTGAGAAAAACCCTTTGTGAATACCGTCCGGTTAACGGCAGTTTCCGGTGTGTACGGTGTGCTGGAAAATCCGGCCGCTCCTGCTGATAGCAGGTCATTGCGGGGCTTCTCCTCACACCAGGCATCCAGATGGCTCAACGGGCGACCGTCCCGACGAGCTCGGCGGTCGCGTCCCACAGCCGCCCGGCCATGGCCGGGTCGAGCCCGGCCTTGCCCGGACGGCGGACGGTCGGCGAGCCCCGGTTCGACCGGGAGTGGGACGCCAGCGCGGTGCGGGCGATCCCCGGACTGGCGAGCACCGAGCGGACCGGGCTGCCCGCGGCGGTCAGCAACTCGACCTGCTCACCGTGCTGGGCGCCGACCAGTTCACCGGCGGTGGCCCGAGCCTGCTCGGCAGTCTGGGTGGAGCGGATGGCGGTCCACACCGAACCGCCGGCGGCGGGCGGCGACGGGCGCTTGGTTAACGCCGCAGAGCGGCACTTCTCGGCCAGCTTTGGTCCGTACCTGTAAGTGATCTCTTCTGGAGACGAACCTGTGGGCGTCAACGTCCTTGATCCCCCGTCACGGAAGGATCTGCCTCATGTGGTACCGACGGATCAGACGGACCGCGGCGCGCGGCGCCGGAGCGCGTGGTGCCGGAGCGCGCGGCGTCCGCGCCCTCACGGCCGGATGCGTGCTCGCCGCCCTCGGGTTGGCGGCGGGCCCCGCTCCCGGCGCCCTGGCCGCCCCTGCCGAGCACACCCCAACCGCCGTGACCTCCCCGGCCACTGACGCCACGGCCCACACCGTCACGCTGGTCACGGGCGAGCGCGTCACGCTCGGCGCGGACGGGAGCGTCGTCGTGGCGCCGCGGCCGGGAGCGGCGGCGGACTATGTCACCCGACGATTGGACAACGATGTCTTCGTCATTCCGCTGACCGCGTTGCCGTATCTGGGCCGCACCTTGGACCCGGCCCTGTTCAATGTCTCCGCCCTCGCCGAGGCCGGGGTGACCACCACTCCGGTACGGGTCGAGGCCACCGGAGGCGCCACGGCGCCGCGTTCGGGTCCCGCCTTCGGCGCGGCGCTGGCGAAGCAGGTCGGCGCCGAGGCGGCGGAGGGCTCCGCCGGTGACGGCTCGCTGTTCGGCGGCGTCACCTCCGTCGTACCGGCGGTCGCCAAGGCTGATGGGCGGGCCACCCGGCGCTCGCCCGGGCGAGCGGACGGCACACGGGCGGACGACATGCGGGCGGACCTCACGCGGGCCGAGCACACGCGGGCGGACGGCACACGGGCCGACCACCCGGTCAAGGTCACCGTGCTCGGTACGGACGGCGAACCCCTCCCGGGCACCACACCGTTCGCCCTGGCCAACGTCGACGACGCGGCCCTCTACCGGGAGCCGTCCCTCGATGCCGTCGACGGCGAGGCGAAGGCCGAGGTCCCCGCGGGCCGCTACAGCGCCATGGTCTCCGCCCCGACCTTCGACGGCGCGGGCGAGTCGACCGGCCTCCGCATGGCCACCGCCGAGTTCACCGTCCCCGACGGCGCCACCGGGACCGATGTCGTGCTCGACCTGCGCAAAGCCACCGAGCGGGTCACCTTCTCGACCCCGCGGCCGGCCGAGGAGCACCAACTGATCCTCCACTACCTGCGCGATGACGCCAAGGGTGAGGTGGCGGTCAACGGCGGCGTCGGCGTCTCCAGCGGCGCCCCGGTCTACGTCCAGCCCTCCAGCCGCCCCGTCACCACCGGCGAGCTGCGCTTCAACGTCTACACCCACCGCAAGGCGCCCGCGGACGCCGCCACGCCCTACTCCTACGACCTCAAGCTGGCCAACCCCGCCGGGCTGATCGCGAAGAACCAGCACTACAAGGTCACCGGCGGCCAACTGGTCACCGTGCGGACCAACTACCACAGCGATACGCCGGGCCGCGTCCAAGAGGTCGCGCGCCTGATGTATCTGCCGTACGAATCGAGCGGCGAGGCGCTCTCCGAGCCGTTCAAGACACCGGCGCGGCGGATCGAGTACGTGGGCGGCTCGGCGGGCGTCTCGTACCAAGGCTGGCTCAAGGCCGGGGAGCGGCGCTTCGTGTCCGAGGAGCAGACTCTCCGGCCCGGCCGGACCACCACGGTCGACTGGCTGCGCGGCCCGCTGGCCCCGGGCTTCACCGCGCCCGCGCCGGGCACCGCCGCGGACGAGACGTGGTACTGCGCGGCGTGCCGCAAGGGCGACGCCCTCACCTTCTCCCCGTCCACGGTCATGGACTCCGCCGGTCACCACGTCCTCGCGTTCCCGTCCGACGTCACCTCCTCGCACTTCGCGGTGGTCTCCGGCGACACGACCCTGTACGAGGGCGACGGCGTCTCCGGTGGCGTCCTGACCGTGCCGCCGCGGAAGGCCCCGTACCGGGTGGTGTACGACCAGACCAGGACGAACGGCGAGTTCCACCAGTCGCTGACCACGCACACCGAGTGGACCTTCTCCTCGGGCCACTCGGGCGCCCAGACCGTGCCGGACAACTGGACCTGCGTGTCGGAGGCGGGCGAGTACGACGGGCCCGCCGAGTGCTCGGCGCTGCCGGTCGTCGTCCCGCACTACCGGCTCGACGCGGCGCTGGACGGCACCAGCCCGGCCGGTGACGACCACCTCGTCGTCGGCTTCGGGCACGTACCGGGCGCGGCGGCCGCGGCCGCGGTCACCAAGGCGAGGGTCGAGGTGTCTTTCGACGGTGGCGAGCGGTGGACGGCGGCGGCGATCACGGCGCTCGGCAAGGGCCGGTTCCGCGCGGACTGGACGACTCCGGAGAGCGCGGCGGGCCGGGACGTGTCGCTGCGTGTCATGGGGACCGACGCGGAAGGCAACGGTGTGGCGCAGACGGTGAAGAGCGCGTTCACGGTGGCCGCGCCCCGCGGTTAGCCCGCCTGCGGCGGGTCATTCCCCTCCCCGCCCCTTCCCGAACCCGGGGCTCCGCCCCGGGCCCCCGAATCGGGGCTGCGCCCCGGGCCCCGGTCCGGGGTTGCGTCCCTGGCCCCTGGGGCTTCGCCCCGGGCCCTGGTCGGGGAGTTCGCCCCTGGTCCTGGCCTGGGGCTGTGCCTCTGACTCCGGTCTGGGGCTGTGCCCCTGGTCCCGGTCCGGGGCTGCGTCCCTGGCCCTGGTCCGGGGCTGCGCCCCCCCCACCCCGGATCCGAGGGTCTGCCGCCCACCCCGGGCCGGGCCCGGGCTCCGACCCTCCCCGCCGTACCCATGCGGCTCCGCCGCGTGGCGGGGTTCCGCGTCAGGTCTCGGGGTCCAGGGGCGGAGCCCCTGGTAGTGGGAAGGGGCGGGGAGGGGAAAGGTTGGGCGGTCAGTCGGGGTCGTCCTTCGCCCACCGCGCGGTCACCATGCCGATGGCCGCCACCGCCTGCCCGATCTGTCTGTCGCTCGCGCGCACCGACCGCGCGAATTCGATGTGCAGGAACGGCACACGTTCGGTCGCGGCCCTACGGCCCTGGGCGTTGTCGCGCCCCTCCAGGGGGCAGTCACGGACCCAGGCGCGGCAGACGGAGAAGTGCCGCGCGGTCAGGGCGGCCGCGAGGTGGCGGGCGGCCGGGCGGCCCGCCCGGCCCTTGCCGGTGGAGGCGACGACGTCCCGGCCCGGGGCGGAGTCGTCGGCGAAGCCGTGGAGCTGGACGCCAGGCAGCCCGCGCCGGGCGAGCTCGTCGCAGACCGCGTCGAAGACCGAGTCCGTGCGGTGGGCGGCGTCGGCGGCATCGTCCTCCCCGGCCCTGCGGTGGGCGCCCGCGAGCACCAGGACGCCGCCGGGGGAGTCCAGGAACACGCGCGCGCCGAGCCGTTCGGTGTCCGCGTCGGAGACCGGGTGCGGCACCTGGACCGACCAGCGGACGGGCGCGGAGAGGTCGACGTAGACCCGGGCCCAGCCGCGCGGGTCGGGCCCGTCCCCGGTGCGGTCGGACAGCTCGGCGTAGCGGCGGCCGGTGCCGGTGTCGGAGTCGGTGCCCGTGCCGATGCTGGAGTCGGTGCCCGTGCCGGTGTCGGTGCCCGTGTCGGTGCCCGTGTCGGTGCCCGTGCCCGTGCCCGTGCCCGTGTCGGAGTCGGTATCGGTGCCCGTGACCGTGTCGGTGCCCCTGCCCGTGCTCATACCCATACCCGTACCCGCCTCCGTGAGCGTACGGAGCCGGAAGCCCACCGCGGCGAGGAGCGGGCGGGCGCGGGCCGGGTGGCCGTCGAGGATCAGGCCCACCGCGTCGGCGACGACCCGGCGTTCGGCGCGGCGTGGCTCCCGGTAGCCGCCGTCGGGGTCGAGGCCGGCCGTGAAGTCGGTGATCCTGCGCTCCAGCGGGACCTCGGGGGCCCGCGCGCCCTCCGACGCACGGCCGTTGTCGTCTCCGGACGGCCGGGCGGTCGTACGGGCGGTCGTATACGTGCTCAACGCCGCCACGAGCAGGCCGAACGCGACCGTGACAGCCGCCACACTGATCGCTTTCGCTCGTACCTTCGCCATGACCGCCTCATCGTAACCACCCGCTTTACAAGGGCATATGGGGATGAGACGGGCGAAGAATGACCTCTGGATGAACGACCGGCAAAGAATGCAAGACCGCTGTTTGCCCATACTTGATTGAGACCAAACAGGTTTCCTCGTTTTTTCTTTAAGATGTGCAACCCTTTGATCCGTCTGGCTGTCTGACGGTCCGGATCGCACTCGAGTGCGCTCTGTGTGGTGTGAGTTGCATGAGAGGAGCCCATCCGTGGCCGCTTCGCGTTCGAAGCGGCGGCACAAGGTCCGCCGAAGGGCCGACATGTCGCTTGTGGGTGGTATTCGTCCCCCCATAGCCGTGCTGTCGGTTCTGCTTCTCTCCCTCGCGGGAATCACCGCCCTCACCCTGGGCAAACCGGACAACGCCCTGGTCCCCAAGGCGGTCCTGACCTCGCAGCAGTACGTCGCCGAGGACGGCGCCATCGCACTGCGGGCTTCGCTCGACGAGTCGGTCACCGACCTCACCGGCACCGCGACCCTCTTCAACGAGGGCAAGCCGGTCTCCGCCGACACCGTTCTGGACAAGGTCGGCGAGGTCTACCAGAAGTGGCGTGGCACAGCCGTCATCGAGATCAAGTCGGGCAAGATGCTCGCCGCCCGCGGCGAGAACGTCCCGCTGACCGCGATCGATCTCGGCAAGCTCTCCCGCAGCGACGGGCTGGCCCCGCGCATGGTGCGCCTGGAGAACGGCCAGACCCGGCTGATCATCCCCGCCCTGCTGTCCTGGAAGGGCCGGCCGCAGCAACTGCTCGTCGCCTCCAGCACCCTCAGCTTCCCCGGTGTCGACCTCGGCCCGGGCCGCGCCATCGGCGTCGTCGACTCCACCGGCCGGCTGCTCTCCAGCCACGGCGCCCTGGACGGCGAGCGGGCCGGGAAGCAGCTCGCCTCCTTCGCCAAGACCGCCGCGCGCAAGGGCCGGCAGCACCCCATCAAGGCCAAGGAGCCCGGCGCGGGCGGCTACACCGGCGTCAGCGGTCACCTCACCGGGGGCGCCGCCGAGGACGTCCGCACCGTCGGCGGCTACGCCACGCTCACCCCGCCCCGGCCCGGTGAGCCCACCACCGCCAGCAGCCTCGGGCTGACCGTCGTCACCGAGGTCGACGTCTCCGCCAAGGTCTCCCAGATCACCCGCCCCGCCTTCGGCGTGGCCGCCGCCGGTGCCCTGCTGCTCATCGGTGGGCTCGCGGTGATGGTGCTGCTGGGCACTGTGCAGCGCCCGCTGATCCGGCTGTTCCTGGAGAGCCGCCGCCTCACCCGCGGCGACCTCGCCCGCCCGGTGAGCGTGCCCAGGGCCGGCGAGGCCGCCCGGGTGGGCGCCGCCCTCGAGCGGCTGCGCAGGCAGCTCCAGGGCGAGCCCGCCGACGCCCCGGGCGAAACCCCGGGCCCGGCCGTGCGCAAGGGCCTGGGCGCCCGCGCCCTGCTCGCCGTCTGCGCCGTCCTGCTGCTCGTCTGGTCGGTCCCGCTGATGCTGGTGCTCAACCGCGCCGACTCCTCCGTCAAGGTCCCGGCCCAGATCGTCCACGACCAGAAGTCCCGCACCGTGACCCTCAGCGACCGGGTCCGCCGCGCGCTCAACGAGGGCCACGCCGACCTGTCCGCGGTCGCCGCCCTGATCGGGGACCGCACCACGCCCGAGGACATGAAGAAGGTCCTGGAGCGCACCATGCAGGACCACGACCGCTACCAGTCGATGTACGTCCTCGGCGCCGACGGCGAGATCCTCGCGCGGGCCGGTGACGGCCCCCACCACGAGGACGGAAAGGGCCCCTCGAAGCAGGCCATCGAGGTGACCGGCGAGGGCGGCAAGAAGCCCGTGGTCACCGCCACGGCCCAGGCACCCGGCCGGGGCGGCGCCGCCGTCGTCGGCGAGTTCCGCATCGAGTTCGTCAACGGGCTGCTGGGCCGCCAGGGCATGGGCGAGGTCCGGGTCGTGGACGCCAAGGGCCGGGTCATCGGCGGCGACTCCGGCTACATCGCCTTCGAGAAGGCGCCCTCGTACATGGGCTCGCTGCTCTCGGCGAAGCAGGCGAACGCCACCGTCCAGCGCGGCGGCACCGTACGGGTCGCGGCCGTCGCGCCGTTCAGCGGCGGCGGCGCGGCCAAGTCGCTCCAGTGGAGCCTGGCCAGCTGGCAGCCCGCCTCGGGCCTGGCGATCCCCGAGTACAGCCTCCAGAACCGGACCGTGCTGGCCGGACTGCTGGGGCTGACCGCCGCGGCCGCCTGTCTGGGCTGGCTGCACATCGTCGTCGTACGGCCCCTGCGCGCCCTGGCCGGACAGGCCGAGGCGCTCGCCGCGGGCGACCGCAAGACCGTGCTGTTCCCACGCCACCACGACGAGGTCGGCGCCGTGGTCCGCAGCCTGGAGCTGATCCGGCAGCAGCTCCAGGGACAGCCCCGCAAACGGGACGGCGGCAGCCGGACCCCCGCCGGCGTCGGAAGGAACTGAGGCCCCACCGTGCTCTTCCTCTACACCGTGCTCGTGGTGTGCGAGGCCGTCCTGCTGATCGCCGGCATCGTCGAACAGCGGCGGCACCAGACCAACCTCGATGTGATCCCCACCCGGGTCCTGGTCAACGGCATCCGCGGCAAGTCCTCCATCACCCGGCTGTGCGCGGGCGCCCTGCGCGGCGGCGGGCTGACCACCGTGGCCAAGACCACCGGTACGGCGGCCCGCTTCATCCACCCCGACGCCACCGAGGAGCCCGTCTACCGCAAGTTCGGCATCGCCAACGTGGTCGAGCAGATCGGCATCGTGCGCCGCGCCGCCGCCTACAACCCGGACGCGCTCGTCATCGAGTGCATGGCGGTCATGCCGGCGCTCCAGGAGATCAACCAGTCCAAGCTGATCCGCTCCACCATCGGCGTGCTGTGCAACGTCCGCGAGGACCACCTCGCCGAGATGGGCCCCACGCTGGACGACGTGGCGCGCTCGCTGTGCCGGTCCATGCCGGAGAACGGCATCTGCGTCACCGCCGAGCAGGACCGCTTCCACATCCTCCAGGAGGAGGCGGACGCCCGGAACTGCCAGTTGATCTACGCCGACCCCACGACCGTCAGCGACGAGGAGCTGCGCGGCTTCAGCTGGTTCACCTTCAAGGAGAACGTGGCCATCGCGCTCGCCGTCGCCGAGCTGGTGGGCGTCGACCGCGCGACCGCCCTCCAGGGCATGTACGACGCCCCGCCGGACCCCGGCGTCCTCTCCGTCGAGCGGTACGCCACCGAGGACGGCAAGAAGCTGCGCTTCGCCAACGTCTTCGCGGCAAACGACCCCGAGTCGACGCTGATGAACATCAACCAGCTGCTCGACCTCGGCGCCATCCACCGCCCGCTCAACGTGGTCATCAACTGCCGCCCCGACCGCGTCGAGCGCAACGGCCAGATGGGCGAGATCATCCCCGACCTCGACCCCGAGCAGGTCTTCGTCATCGGCCACCCGGCCAAGTCCGCCATCGACGCCATCCCGGCCCAGTACCGGGACCGCGCGGTCGACCTCGGCGGCGACCGCCGGGACCCCGAGGAGTTCATGGCCGGGCTGCTCGGCCGCCTCGGCCCCGACTCCTCCCTGGTCGCCATCGGCAACATCCACGGCCAGGGCGAGATCCTCCTGGAGCACCTCGCCGAGCTGCCGCCCGACGAGAGCGCCGATGACACCCCGGCGGCGCCGACCGCACCGGCGGGCGGCGAGCGCCAGGTCGAGCACGTGGACACGGTCCAGCTGTACGCGCCCCGCCTGGACCCCTACCAGGGCTACCCGGAGGCGTACGAGACCCGGTACGCGCCCGTGCACGTACCCGCTCAGCGCACCCCCGAGCGGCCGTACCCGCGGACGGCGTCCGACCAGGACCCCCGGGAGCCCTGGCCCGCCGTCGTACCGGCCCCCGACGCCCCGCGGCCCCCAGACGCCCCGCGGTCCCGCGGCCTGTTCGAGCCGCGGGTCCCGCCCGCCCCGCCCGCCGACGACTCCCAGCAGTGGCAGAACCCAGGAGAGCAGCACCGTTGATCCCCTCCGTCCTCACCCCTGAGATCGCCGCCATCGGCATCGCGATCGGGCTGCTCTTCTCGCTGGTCTGCTATCTGACCACCAACCTCTCGCCCGGCGGCATGATCACCCCGGGCTGGCTGGCGCTGACCCTCGTCGAGGATCTCCAGCGAGCCGCGATGGTCGTCGGCGTCACCGTGCTCACCTACGTGGGCACGCTGCTGATGCAGAAGTACGTGATCCTCTACGGCAAGCGGCTCTTCGCCGCGGTCGTCCTGCTCGGCGTGACCCTCCAGGCGACCGTGATGATCATCCTGTCGCTGGAGTTCCCGCTGATGTACGCGAACCAGACCCTCGGCTTCATCGTCCCCGGCCTGATCGCCTACCAGCTGGTCCGCCAGCCCCGGGGGGCCACCCTGCTGTCCACCGGGTCGGTGACGCTGATGGCCTATGTCGTCCTCACCGCCGGAATCCTCCTCGGCGTCATGCCGTCCGCCTGACCCACCACCGGAGCCGATCCCATGCCACCGAAGAAGAAACGCCCCGTACTGCACGCCGTCACCGTGCTCGCGCTGCTCGGCGCCAGCGGCTATCTGACCGTGGAGCTCAGGAAGGACGAGCAGGACAAGACGCCCGCCACCCAGGCCGTCATCGACGAGCCGGACCTGGAGAACGGCACCGGCCAGCAGAGCGGCAAGCAGACCTGGGAGCGGCTGAAGAACCCGGCCCGCACCATCCTGCGCGGCGACAACGGCCAGATCCTCGCCACCTTCACCGACCGCGCCCGCACCGCCACCCTGCGCGGCCCCTCCCGTACCTTCAGCGAGCCCGCCAACACCAAGTCCAAGGTGATCACCGAGGACTGGGTGCGGCTGATGCCGGAGCCGTGGGCCGAGGGCGCCGAGAAGAAGCAGTGGTTCAAGGACTGGTTCAAGGAGAACTACGGCAGCAAGAAGGACGACCTCTTCGCGATCGCCTTCCAGTACGTGACGGGCGCGCCGGTCAAGAAGGACGCCCAGGGCATCCCGTACGCGGGCGACGCGGTCTTCGGGCCGTTCAAACCGGACGGCGTGGACCGGCTGGAGCAGAACGACTTCTACGACTACCTCGGCATCTCCTACACCTTCCGCGACGGCACCACGATGGCCGCGCGCAAGGAGCGCTACCGGGCGCTGGACTGCTCCGGCTTCATCCGCATGGTCATGGGCTACCGCGCCCGCTACCCGCTGATGGCGAGCAACGCCCTCGGGGACGGTCTGCCGCGCACCGCCAACGGCATGGCCCGCTCCAAGGTCGGCGTCGATGTCATCAAGATCCAGGGCCCCGGTCCCTGGTACACCCGGCCCACCAACATCGATGTGCTCCAACCCGGTGACCTGCTGTTCTTCAAGATGGATCACCGCACCGGCGACCATATGGACCATGTCGCCCTGTATCTGGGGCTGGACACCGACGGCCACCGCGTGTTCGTCTCCAGCCGCAAGGAGCAGAACGGCCCCACCATCGGTGACAACGGCGGTGTCTCCCGGATCGACGGCAACGGCTTCTATGCCGGGCTCTTCCGCAGCGCGAAGCGGCTCTGAGGGCCCAGGAGGAGAAAATCGGGCCGAATCGGGACAAAAATTTTACCCGCGGCGCTAGACTTTAACGGCTAGTTTCCTTGTAGCGTTCGCGTTTGTGCGGGTAGGTTCTGCGCCATGACCGCATCCCAGACTCCGACCACTGCCGAGGAGCTGCGCGGTGTCGGCCTGCGGGTGACGGCCGCCCGAGTCGCCTTGCTGGAGACCGTCCGGGACGGTGATCACCTCGGGGTCGAGGCGATCGCCTCCGGGGTACGCGACCGTGTCGGCCACATCTCCCTCCAGGCCGTGTACGAGGCCCTTCACGCACTGACGGCGGCGGGCCTCGTACGCCGCATCGAACCGGCCGGGAACCCGGCCCGGTTCGAAGGACGCGTCGGGGACAATCACCACCACGTCGTATGCCGGACGTGTGGTGCCGTCGCCGATGTCGACTGCGCCGCCGGTGAGGCACCCTGCCTGACCGCGTCCGATGACCACGGCTTCTCCGTCGACGAGGCCGAGGTCATCTACTGGGGCCAGTGCCCCGAATGTTCCACCGCCACCAGTTCCTGAGCACCATGATCCGCCCTAGCGTGGAAGGATTTCCATGTCCGAGAACCATGAGGCAATCGTCGTAGACCCGAAGACAGAGGAGGCGGGGGGCTGCCCGGTCGCGCATGGGCGTGCTCCGCACCCCACGCAGGGCGGCGGCAACCGTCAGTGGTGGCCGGACCGGCTCAATCTGAAGATTCTCGCCAAGAACCCCGCGGTGGCGAACCCGCTGGGTGAGGAGTTCGACTACGCCGAGGCGTTCCAGGCCCTCGACCTCGCGGCGGTGAAGCGGGACATCGCCGAGGTGCTGACCACCTCGCAGGACTGGTGGCCCGCCGACTTCGGCAACTACGGCCCGCTGATGATCCGTATGGCCTGGCACAGCGCCGGCACCTACCGCATCAGCGACGGCCGCGGCGGCGCCGGTGCCGGTCAGCAGCGCTTCGCCCCGCTCAACAGCTGGCCGGACAACGCCAGCCTCGACAAGGCCCGCCGTCTGCTGTGGCCGGTCAAGAAGAAGTACGGCCAGAGCATCTCCTGGGCCGACCTCATGGTCCTCACCGGCAATGTCGCCCTGGAGACGATGGGCTTTGAGACCTTCGGCTTCGGCGGCGGCCGTGCGGACGTCTGGGAGGCCGAGGAGGACGTCTACTGGGGCCCGGAGACCACCTGGCTCGGCGATGAGCGCTACACCGGCGACCGCGAGCTGGAGAACCCGCTCGGCGCGGTCCAGATGGGTCTGATCTACGTCAACCCGGAGGGCCCCAACGGCAACCCGGACCCGATCGCCGCGGCCCGCGACATCCGTGAGACGTTCCGCCGGATGGCGATGAACGACGAGGAGACCGTCGCCCTCATCGCCGGTGGCCACACCTTCGGCAAGACCCACGGCGCGGGCCCCGCCGACGCCGTCGGCCCGGACCCGGAGGCCGCCCCGATGGAGCAGCTGGGCCTCGGCTGGAAGAGCACCCACGGCACCGGCGCGGGCAAGGACGCCATCACCAGTGGGCTCGAGGTCACCTGGACCACCACCCCCACCCAGTGGAGCAACGGGTTCTTCAAGAACCTCTTCGAGTACGAGTACGAGCTCACCAAGAGCCCGGCCGGCGCCAACCAGTGGGTGGCCAAGGACGCCCCGGAGATCGTCCCGGACGCCTTCGACCCGAACAAGAAGCAGCGCCCGACGATGCTCACCACGGACCTCTCGCTGAAGCTGGACCCGATCTACGGGCCGATCTCCCGCCGGTTCTACGAGAACCCGCAGGAGTTCGCGGACGCCTTCGCCCGCGCCTGGTACAAGCTGACCCACCGCGACATGGGCCCGAAGTCGCTGTACCTCGGCCCGGAGGTCCCGGAGGAGACCCTGCTGTGGCAGGACCCGCTGCCCGAGGCCGAGGGTGAGGCCATCGACGCCGCCGACGTCACGGCGCTCAAGGCCAAGATCCTCGACTCCGGTCTGACCGTCTCGCAGCTGGTCGGCACCGCCTGGGCGTCCGCCGCCTCCTTCCGCGGCAGCGACAAGCGCGGTGGCGCCAACGGCGCCCGGATCCGCCTGGAGCCGCAGCGCGGCTGGGAGGTCAACAACCCGGACGAGCTCGCGCAGGTCCTGCGCGTCCTGGAGACCATCCAGGGCGAGTTCAACTCCGGTGCCAAGAAGGTCTCGGTGGCCGACCTGATCGTCCTCGGTGGCTCCGCCGCCGTGGAGAAGGCCGCCAAGGACGCCGGTGTCGAGGTCGAGGTGGCCTTCACCCCGGGCCGTGTCGACGCGGGCGACGAGCACACCGACGCCGAGTCGTTCGCCGCGCTGGAGCCGACGTACGACGGGTTCCGCAACTACGTCGGCAAGGGCAACCGCCTGCCGGCCGAGTACCTGCTGCTGGACCGGGCGAACCTGCTCACCCTGAGCGCCCCCGAGACGACCGTCCTGGTCGGTGGTCTGCGGGTGCTGGGCGCGAACCACAACGGGTCCAAGCACGGCGTCCTCACCGAGACCCCGGGCAAGCTCACCAACGACTTCTTCGTCAACCTGCTCGACCTGGGCACGACCTGGAAGTCCACGTCCGAGGACCAGACCACCTTCGAGGGCCGTGACGCCTCGGGCGCGGTCAAGTGGACCGGCACCCGTGCCGACCTCGTCTTCGGCTCCAACTCCGAGCTGCGCGCCCTCGCGGAGGTCTACGCGAGCGACGACGCGAAGGAGAAGTTCGTGCACGACTTCGTCGCGGCGTGGGTCAAGGTCATGAACCTGGACCGGTTCGACCTCGTCTGATCCGCTCCGAGCACGCCGTCCAGGCCGGTCCGCACGGACCGGCCTGGACGTTTTTCTGCCCGAATGCCGGGCCCGGCAGGGCCGGCGGACACGCTTTGCCATCTCTTTACAACGCGCCGCGCCGCTGCCTCGTCTCTCCGCTCGATCCATGACCCAGCCCGCCGAACCGCCGGGCGGACCGACGAAAGAGAGCGACTCCATGCGCCGCACTGTCCTCAGCGCGATGACACTCGCGTGCACCGCCGTACTGGCCACCACCGTGCCCGCGTTCGCCGACGACGCGACCACCCCCGCCCCCCGCCGTACCCCCGCGGCCTCCGCCAGCCCGGTCCCGAGCCAGGCGCCGGCCCGCAAGTCCGCCTCCGCCGCCCCGGTCCCGAGGGAGGAACCGGCCCAGAAGCGGGACCGCGGCCAGGTCGCGGTCGTGCCGAAGGGCGCGCCGAACACCGGAGTGACGGCCGAGTCCTCCTCGTCGTCCGGGACCGAGGGCGCGCTGATCGGCGGGGGAGCAGCCGCCGTGCTCGCCGCGGGTGGCGCGGCGGTCCTCGTCGTCCGCCGCCGGCGGGCGACCGGGGCATGACCCCGTTCTCCAGGCGCGCCTTCGCCACCGCAGCGACGGCCTCGCTGCTCGCGGGCTGCGGCGGCCACCCGGCCCGGCGGACCACGGCCGCGCCGAGCTCCGGCAGGAGACCACCGCCGACCCCCGTGAAGGCGGCGCGCCCCCTTGGGCGTTCGGTCCCGGTGGGGCTGCGGATCCCGGCCATCGGCGTCGACACCCCGGTCATCCGGCTGGGGCTGGCGCCGGACGGGAGCGTGGCGGTCCCGTCGGTCACGGCCCATGACCGCGCGGGCTGGTACCGGCACTCGCCGACACCGGGGCAGCTCGGTCCGTCGGTCATCCTCGGCCATGTCACGGTCGGTGCCTACGGCGACGGGGTCTTCCGTCACCTGGCGCGGTTGCGCCGGGGCGACCGCGTCGAGGCGCGCCTGGAGAACCGCACGGCGGCACGGTTCGACGTCAGCGCGGTACGGACCGTCGCCAAGGCGGACTTCCCCGCGGACCAGGTCTACGGGAACGTGGACCGCCCCGAGCTGCGGCTGATCACCTGTGGCGGCCCCCGCTCCGGCGACGGCTACCTCGACAACGTGATCGTTTTCGCCACGCTGACATCCGCCGCCCCCTGATCCACCCCGGATCCCGGGCCCATGGAACCGACACCGGCGGCCCGGGATCCTCCCCTGACGAAGTGCCCTCACGGCCGAGTGCCGTCGCGACCATGGAGTGCGTTGAAACGGTCCCGTGACAGGGCGGCGTCCGAGCTGTTCGCCGCCCTCTACCCGCGCCTGGCCGGCTGGTGCCGCCGTCTCGTCGACGACGACGAGACGGCCCATGAGATCGCCTCCGAGGCGTTCACCCGGCTCTGGGCCCGCTGGACGTCCGTGGAGGAGCCCCGCGGCTTCCTCTACGTCACCGCGGCCAATCTCGTCCGGGACCACTGGCGCAAGGTGGAGCGCGAGCGCAGGGCCATGCGCCGGGCCACCACGGAAGCCGCCGTCCGCCCCCACACCGAACCGTCCGACCCGTCGGTGCGCCTGCTCGTGCAGTCGCTGCCGGAACGGCTGCGCGTCCCGATCCTGCTGCACTACTACGCTGACATGCCGATCCGGGAGGTGTCCGTACTGACCGGGCGCAAGGAAGGAACCGTCAAGGCCGACCTCCACGCGGCCCGGGAACTGCTCCGCGTCCACCTGAGGAGAAGCCTTGACCCCACGCTGTGACGACGGCCCGGAGCACATCGGCCCCGAGCGGGAGCCCGACGACCCCCTCGCGGTGATCCTGCGGCCCCCCTCCGACTACCTCGGCCCGCCCCCGGGCCGATACGAGGCGATCCGCCGCGCCGCGGCCCGCCGCAAGCTGCTCCGCACCGCGGCCGGGGTGGGTGTGTCCTGCGCCGTGGCCGCCCTCATCGCGCTGCCGCTCCGCGCGGCGGCACCCGAGCCGCCCGCGCGCCCGACGGTCCCGCTCGCCCCGCCGCCCGCGACCGGCCGTACGACGCCCCCGCTTCCGTCGGCTTCCGGCGGTCCCTCGGTGTCGCCCGCCCCGTCGGAGTCGGCCGGGCAGCGCCCCAGCCGCGGGCCCCGGAGCGAGACGTCCGGTCCCCGGGACGGCGCGAAGGTGCCCACCCGCGGGCGGTCGGCGTCGCCCAGCTCCTCGGCGCGGGCCGTGCCGTCTGAGGCCCGTAGGGACACCGGGACCACGCCCGGAACGACCCGTCGGCCGTAGGCGGCCCCGGCCGCCCACGGCCCGATCGCGCTACGCCTTCGAACCGATGCCGGTCAGCGACCGCACTTCCATCTCCGCCTGCTTCTTGGGGTCCGCGGGTTCCTTGCTGAAGACCGTGCCGAGGAAGCCGCAGAGGAAGGAGAGCGGAATGGACACCAGCCCGGGGTTGGTGAGCGGGAACCAGTGGAAGTCCACGCCCTTGATGATCGACGTGGAACTGCCGGAGATGGCGGGGGAGAAGATGATGAGCACCAGGCCGGACCCCAGCCCGCCGTAGATGCTCCACAGCGTCCCGGTCGTGTTGAAACGCTTCCAGAACAGCGTGTAGAGGATCGTCGGCAGATTGGCGGACGCGGCGAGCGCCAGGGCCAGCGACACCAGGAACGCGACGTTCTGGCCGTTGGTCAGGATGCCGCCGAGGATGGCCAGGAAGCCGATCACGAGCGCCGTCAGACGGGCGACCCGGATCTCGGACCGCGTATCGGCCTTTCCGTTCCGGATCACATTGGCGTACACGTCATGGGCGAACGAGGCCGAGGCGGCCAGGGTCAGTCCGGCCACCACCGCCAGGATCGTCGCGAAGGCCACCGCGGAGACGATGCCCAGGAGCATCGCACCGCCAATCTCGAAGGCGAGCAGCGGGGCCGCGGAGTTCTCGCCGCCGGGCGCGTTCACGATCTTGTCCGAACCGACCAGCGCGGTGGCGCCGTACCCGACGAGCAGGATCGACAGATAGAAGATGAACATCGACCAGGAGCACCACACCACCGAGCGCCGGGCCTCCTTGGCGTCCGGCACGGTGTAGAAGCGCATCAGCACGTGCGGCAGGCTGGAGATGCCGAGGACCAGCGCCAGGGAGAGCGAGACGAAGTCGAGCTGGTCCATCGCGTCCTTGCCGTACCAGCCACCCGGGTTGAGCAGTTCCCCGCCCAGCGGACTGTTCTGCGACGCCTGGTCGAGGATCGCCGAGAGGCTGAACCCGAACTTGCCGAGCAGGAACACGCTCATGAAGGTCACGCAGATCAGCAGCAGGCCCGCCTTGATGATCTGCACCCAGGTGGTGCCCTTCATGCCGCCCACCAGGACGTAGAAGACCATGACGAGGCCGACGCCGGTGATGATGAGGGCCTGCCCGCCCTTGCTGTGCACATTGAGCAGCAGGGCGATCAGACCACCCGCGCCGGCCATCTGGGCGAGCATGTAGAAGAACGTGATCACCAGGGTGGCGTTGGCCGCCGCCGCGCGGACCGGGCGCTGTTTCATGCGGTAGGCCATCACATCGCCGACCGTGAACCGCCCGGTGTTACGGAGCCGTTCACCGACGAGCAGCAGGGCGACCAGCCAGGCCACCAGCCACCCCACGGAGTAGAGGAACCCGTCGTAGCCGTGGACCGCGATCGCTCCGGAGATGCCGAGGAAGGAGGCGGCGGAGAGGAAGTCGCCGGAGAGGGCGATGCCGTTCTGGACGCCGCTGAAGGCGCTGCCCGCGGCGTAGTAGTCGGAGGTGGTCGAATTCCTGTTGGTGGCCTTGTAGACGATGAACAGCGTGATGACCACGAAAGCGAAGAAGACGCTCAGGTTGATTATCGGGCTGCCGGTCGCGCGGGCTGCGATCTGCACTGTCATTCCTTGCCGACCCCCGCCAGTTCGTGGATCGTGTCCACCTGGGGATCAAGTTTCTTGCGCGCGAAGCGCCGGTATGTCAGGACGATCGCCATGGTCGTCACGAACTGAAGCAGGCCGAAAACGGTGCCGGTGTTGACCGCGCCGAACACCTTGCGGCTCATGAAGTCGTGGTCGTAGGCAGAGAAGAGAACGAAGGTCATGTACCAGCACAAGAAGAACGCGCTCATCGGGAAGATGAACCAGAGCAGTCTCTTGCGCAGGAGTTTGAACTCCGGGCTCTGCTGGATCGCCTCGAAGTCGGGCTCCCCGATATCGTCACCGCGATCGGCGAACCCCGTTCCGGTGGCCCGCTCGGATGGCAAGGAAGCGGGCGATCGCACCGATTTATTCATGGTTTTCTCCGGGGTTTTTCTGACGAAAACGTCGGTTCGGGGGCGCCCGCGTTCGGGCGTCAGGGGAGGGCAACCGGCGGGCCCTTGACGCGGCAAGTGTAGTAAGGCACCGGACGCAGTCAACGTCGCACCCTGCTCCTCGCCGGTGCAGGTGGGCGCATGTCAGGGTGTGCGTCCGGCCTCGGCGTCATCTCGAATATGACGGGAGAGGTCGCTGAACCAATACTTTGTCTCACCTTCCCGTGTTGTCCATTTTGACTTGGTGTCAGGTTGCCGATGGGTGCCCAGGGTTGCGCCTTGGGGGACATTTCGGCACCCGGCGTTGTGTCCCAAGTGTCGCCACTGGTAGAACCTCATCCCGGGTAGAACGTCCCATCGTGCGCGAGCATGAGTGCGGTGAGCGTGCCGCCTGGGCAGCGCGTCTGCCATTGGCATATGACGGCAGCTCCCGGCTCGCCACCCCCTCCCCCGGGGTGTTTGGATGGGCCAAGGAATGCAGTCTGCGGGGGTGTTCCCAAGAAGCCGGAGGTAGGTTGATCTGTGGGTTTCCTCGACCGCTCTCGCATCGTCGCAGGCGCGGGCTGGAATCGTTGGCTGATTCCTCCGGCGGCGCTCGCGATCCACTTCTCCATCGGCCAGGCGTACGCCTGGAGTGTCTTCAAGATACCCCTGGAGGATTCCCTAGACATCTCGGGAACCGCTAGCGCCCTCCCGTTCCAGATCGGCATTCTGGTGCTCGGCCTCTCTGCCGCGTTCGGGGGAACGCTGGTGGAGAAGAAGGGGCCGCGCTGGGCCATGTTCGTGGCGCTCGTGGCCTTCTCGACCGGCTTCCTGATCGCCGCGCTCGGCGTCGCCACGCGCAATTACTGGCTGGTCGTCCTCGGCTACGGCGGCATCGGCGGAGTCGGCCTCGGCATCGGGTACATCGCACCGGTTTCCACCTTGATGAAGTGGTTCCCGGACCGGCCGGGCATGGCCACCGGTACGGCGATCATGGGTTTCGGCGGTGGCGCGCTGATCGCCTCTCCCTGGTCGACGGAGATGCTGAAGGCGTTCGGCAGTGACACCAGCGGCATCGCCAAGACGTTCCTGGTGCACGGCCTGGCCTACGCCGTGTTCATGTCGCTGGGCGTGGTGCTGGTGCGGGTGCCGCCCGAGGGCTGGCGGCCGGCCGGCTGGACGCCCCGCGTCGACGCGGGCAAGCGGCTCGTCACCACCGCGAACGTATCGGCGAAGAACGCGGTGCGGACACCGCAGTTCTGGCTGCTGTGGGTCGTGCTGTGCATGAACGTTACTGCTGGTATCGGGATCCTGGAGAAGGCCGCCCCGATGATCCAGGACTTCTTCCACGACACGGCGAGTCCGGTGAGCGCGAGCGCCGCCACCGGGTTCGTCGCGCTGCTGTCCCTGGCCAACATGGCCGGTCGCTTCGTGTGGTCCTCGGTCTCCGACGTGGTCGGCCGGAAGAACATCTACCGGATGTACCTGGGTGTCGGTGCCCTGCTCTACCTCACCATCATGCTCGAGAAGGACAGCAGCACCGCGCTGTTCGTCGCCTCGACGATGGTGATCCTTTCGTTCTACGGCGGTGGATTCGCCACCGTTCCGGCCTACCTCAAGGATCTGTTCGGCACCTACCAGGTCGGCGCGATCCACGGTCGGCTGCTGACCGCGTGGTCGGTGGCCGGAGTCGCCGGACCGCTCATCGTGGATTCCATCGCGGATTCCGCACATGAGGACGGGCGCTCCGGCCCGGCTCTCTACACCTTCTCGTTCTCGCTGATGATGGGTCTGCTCGTCATCGGCTTCATCGCGAACGAGCTGGTACGTCCGGTGAATCCGAAGTTCCATGAGCCGGAGCCGGTGGCCCGGGAGGAGCCGGCGCCCCCGGAGGAAACCCCCGATCCCATTCCGGCAGAGAGGCGGTAAACCGGTGACTGACGCAGACGGCCCTTCGCCGAACGCGACCACGACGGGTTCCCCCGTGGTGATGGTGGTGGCATGGCTGTGGGTGGCGGTGCCGTTTCTGTACGGCCTCTATCAACTGGCCGAGAAAAGCAGCAAGTTGTTCGAGTAAAGGCAGGCGCGCCGGCGCGTCGCCGAAGCGATGGGCCGGCGCGCCTGCCGGGCGTTCGACTTTCCCCATCCGGGGAAATCCCAGGAGAAACGGCATCGTGATACATCCCTGTGGGCAAGCCGGTCCGAGCGCGGAGGGCGCCTCATGACCCCGGGCAGGCATGCGGCCGCCCGCGACCGCTCGCCGTCGTGGTGGGCCGGCGTCATGGAGTGGCGCAACTGGCGGCTGCCGGTGAAGCTGGGCGCCGTTCTGGTGGTGCCCGCTCTGCTCGCCGTGGCCTTGGGCGTCGTGCAGATCCAGCGCGACGTCGAGCGCGCCAACTCGTACGCGGACGTGCAGCGGCTGGTCAAGCTGCGCGGTGGGCTGAGGCCGTTGATCGGCGATCTCCAGATGGAGCGCACCCTGTCGGCCGAGCGGCTGGGTGACGGCGGGTCCACCGATCCGGCCATGCTCCGCCGGCAGACCCAGCGCGTGGACCGAGCTCAGGCCGCCGTCACCCGCACCACGATGCGGACCAGCGGTCTGAAGGGGGTTTCGGCCAACCGCTACCGCGACGCGTCCAAGCTCCTTGACGGACTGCCCGACCTGCGTGAACGGGTGACCTCCAAGGACCTGCGCCCATGGGCCGCGGTGACCGAGTACAGCAAGATCATCAACAGTCTGCTCGACCTGGACCAGGCGCTGGGCAGCGGGTTCGGTGACGCCGAGCTGTCCGGACCGGCCAGCGCGCTGTACGACCTGGAGATGGTCCAGGAGCAGGTGCACCTCCAGCATGTGATCGTCATGGTGGCGCCCAAGCCCGGCACGCTGGAGGACCCGGGGCTCATCAGGGCGCTCCAGGAGTCCGACATCCGCATGCGGGACAAGCTGAGCGACTTCCGCGCCGTGGCCACCGCGGGGGACCAGCGCGCCTACGACCGCACGGTCACCGGCCCGGAGGTCGAACGGCGCACCAAGCTGCTGGACGGCGTGCTGTCCCGGGCCGGCTCGCCGAACGCCGGGCGGAACGGCGCCGACGCCCCGCCGTTCTCCGACCGCACCTGGCACCGCAGTTCGGAGGCGTACGGATCCCTCATCAACACGGTGGAGAAGCGGCTCGCCGACCGGCTCCGCGTGACCTCCGCCAAGCTCCAGGACGAGACCAGCGACCGGGCCGGTGCGGAGTCCGTGCTGCTCTTCGCCGTGCTCCTGCTCGCCTTCGCCATCGGTATCGCCATCGCCCGGCATCTGCTGCGGTCGCTGACCGTGCTGCGCTCCACCGCGCTCGACGTGGCCGAGCGCCGGCTCCCGGAGGCGGTGTCCAGCATC
The DNA here is from genome assembly GCF_047215865.1 of Streptomyces sp. Inha503. NCBI lineage: Bacteria > Bacillati > Actinomycetota > Actinomycetes > Kitasatosporales > Streptomycetaceae > Streptomyces > Streptomyces sp. Inha503. The sequence goes on from NZ_CP178360.1 coordinate 9,949,449, forward strand.
CGCGAGGGCGAGGCGTCCAGCACCGCGATCAGCGCCGTGCCCGTGCACACCACCGAGGAGTTCGGACAGCTCGCGAGGGCGTTCGACGCGGTGCACGGCCAGGCCGTGCGCCTGGCCGCCGAACAGGCCGCGCTCCGCGGCGATCTGCGCGACACCCTGGTCAACCTCTCCCGGCGCAGCCAGAGCCTGGTGGACCGGCTGCTGCGCCTGATGGAGCAGCTGGAGTCGCACGAAGAGGACCCGGACCAGCTGGCCAGCCTCTTCAAGCTGGACCACCTGGCGACCCGTATGCGGCGCAACAACGAGAACCTGATGGTCCTGTGCGGCAGCACCCCGGTCCGCCCCTCCGAGCAGCGGGTGCAGCTGGACAGTGTGCTGCGCGCCGCGGTCTCCGAGATCGAGCACTACCGGCGGGTGGTGGTGGAGCCCGTTCCCACCGCCGAGGTGATCGGGTACGCTGCCGGTGACCTGGCCCGAATGATCGCTGAGCTGCTGGACAACGCCACCGCGTTCTCCCCGCCGGAGACCCAGGTGACCGTCAGCAATACACTACGGCTGGACGGTTCCGCACTGATCGAGGTCCGCGACGAGGGATTTGGGATGAGCGGTGCCGAATTGGCCAAGGCTCATCGGCGCGTAGCGGGGGACGCATCCGTGGAGGTACCTACGTCCCGGCAGATGGGCTTGACCGTCGTCGGTCAGCTGGCCCGTCGCCACGGCGTCACCGTGGAGCTGATCTCGGAGCGGGACACCGGTGGCGGACTGCGCGCGGGTGTGCTGGTACCGGCCAGGCTGATGCTCGGGGACAAGCCCGCCATCGCGGGCCGGGAGAGCTCGCTGCCCATCCGGAAGACCTCCGCCGGGACGTCCGAGCCGGCCCGGCCGCACCGTGAGCTGGGCGGCGCCCCGGCCGCACCTCTGCCGCGCCGCGTGCCCGACAGCCCCCGCTCGCTGCGCCCCGGTGACGCCCCGGCCGCGTCCGAGCACGCGGGCCGCTCCCTGCCGACCCGCCCCGGCTCCTCACGGGCGTTCACCGATGCCCAGCAGACCGGCGGACTGCCGCGTCGGAGCCCCGCCACCCCCGGCCACCCGGCCAAGCCCGGTCACCTCACCAAGCCGGGCCATCCCGCCCCGGCCGTCGACGGCGCCCCGGTCGGTGACGGTGCCCCGGTCGGCGAGGGCGCACCGGAGAAGACCGGCCCCCTGTCCGGCGACGGCGGAACGACCGCGGACCGCCGTACGGCACAGCCGCCGGGGCAGCCCCCGGCGCCCCCTCGGCGTTCGCGTCCCACCGCCCCGGACGACGCCCCCTCGCCATGGTTCACATCGCCCGAGACGGCACCGGCGGGCTCCCACGGCGAGGAGTCGCCCAATGGCCGGCCCAACGGCCGGAAGCCCGCGGGCCTTCCGGCGTCCGCCGTCTCCCGGCGGCCCGACCCCGCTCCGCCCGGAACCCCCGACGAGAGTCGGCCGGACCCCGCGGACGAACCCGGCCAGATCGTCCACGAGCGGCCCGGTGCCGCGGAGGCGGGCGGCGTCACCCAGGCCGGGCTGCCCCGGCGGGTGCCGCGCCAGAGCCAGGCGGCGGACCGGGACAAGCCGCGCGCCACCGGGGAGCGGCCCGCGCCGCGCGCCACCGCGGACGAGGCCGCCGCGCGGCGGAACGCCGGTCGCACCCATTCGTTCCTCAGCAATTACCAGTCGGGCATCCGGCGGGCTCAGCCCGACGGACGCGACGAGACATAAGGTCTCAGCGAAGATGGACAGGAAGAACCCATGACCTCACCCCAGCTGCGGGAGGTGAGCCAGTTCGGATGGCTGGTCACCAACTTCACCGAGCGTGTGCCCAATGTGGCGTGCGCCGTGGTGGTCTCGGCCGACGGGCTGTTGCTCACCGCGTCGGAAGGGCTGGCGGCCGATCGGGCCGAGCAGGTCGCCACCATTGCCGCCGGGGCCATCAGCCTGATCCAGGGCGCTGCCCAGTGCCTGGACACCGGTGATGTGCGGTCCTCAGTGATTCAGATGGAGCTCGGGAACATGCTCCTGATGTCGATCAAGGACGGCTCGTGTCTCGTGGTGCTGGCGGCGCCGGATTGCGAGATCGGTCAGGTGGCGTACGAGATGGCGGTACTGGTCGATCAGGTCGGCGAAATGCTGACTCCGGAACTCCGCGCCGAGCTCCAGGAATTGAACCTGCGAGGCGTCAAGCGGACAGCAGCCCAATAGGCCGGACGGGGAGATGATGAGCACCGGTGAAGGCCCTTCCGGGCAGGGACCTGGGAGAGAACAGGGGGCGGAGGACGAACAGACCTTCGCCGACGTGCTCAACGCCTTCAGCTTCGGCAAAGGGCGACGTGGGCGGAAGTCACCCCGGTCCGACGCGGCGCCGGAGGGCGGCGGGTCCCGCCGCCGGGGCGGGGACGCCCGGCCCGAGGACCCCGGGGAACCCTTCCCGCGGGGGGTGCCGGAGCCGGAGCGGTCCGGCGTCTGGGATTCCGAGCGCGACGGGAGCCAGGGCCCGGCCTCGCTGGTGCGCGCCTACTCGTGGACGGGCGGCCGGACCAGGTCCGACCACCACTTCGAGGTCGAGACCCTGGTGACCACCACCGAGCTGGGCCACCGCTCGATGGACACCCTTCAGGCGGACCACCGCCCGGTGATCGCGCTGTGCCAGGAGCCGCGGTCGGTGGCCGAGGTGGCGGCCATGCTCTCGGTGCCGCTGGGGGTGGCCAAGGTCCTGCTCGGCGACATGGCCGAGCACGGCCTGATCACCGTCCACCGGACGGCTTCCACGGAGGGCGACGTACCGGATGTCTCCCTGATGGAGCGCGTGCTGGTCGGGCTCCGGCGGATCTAGCGGCTTCGCCGCGCGGGAATTGACAGTTCCCTGCGCGGCGATATGTCCGCTTCTGTGCGTGATGCCCGCCGAAGGGCGCACACTCGCTGATTGCTTGTGCACGTTCAAAGCCAACACTGAGCAGTTTCACGCTCTTGACGTGATTCGCTCTGATCGGTTTACTCCCTGGCACGCCGATGTCGAATCCTCGGCGGCAGAGGTACGCCCAGCCGGTATGCGGCTCCGCCGTGAGTCCGGCCCGAGTCGCCAGGTCGCTGTGCGTGGCCGAGGCGGGGCCGTGCCCTCGGATCATGGAGCTCTCAGCGATGAGCCTGAACCGTTCGCGTATCCCTCCCCCCGTGCGTGGCGGTCCGTCCCGGCGTGGGGTGCTGCGCGGCGGCGGGGCGATGGCGCTCAGCGGCGCCATGGGTGCCGCCGTGGCGGGATGCGGGACGGGCCTGGGGGTGGATTCCCATGGAACCGTGCACATCGAGGTGTGGCACGGGCAGACCAGCACCGCCCTGCGAGCGGTCAAGCGGCTCGTGGCCGACTTCCACCGCGGCCATCCGAAGATACGGATCGACCTGAGCGGTGGCGTCCTCGCGGATGACATGCTCCAGAAGGTGATGACCGGTCTCGTCGCCGGATCCCCGCCCGATGTGGCCTACATCTTCGGCTCCGACCTGGCCAGCGTCGCCAGAAGCCGCCAACTGGCGGATCTGACGACGGTCGTGGAATCCGGGCGGGTCCCGTGGAAGCAGTACTGGCCCGCCGCCCGGGAGGGCGTCACGGTCGACGGTGTGGTCCGTGCGGTGCCCGCGGTGCTGGACTCGCTCGCCGTGGTGTGCAACAAGGCCCTCTTCCGCCGGGCGGGTCTTGAGCTGCCGGGCCCCGGCTGGACCTGGCGGGACTTCATCGAGACGGCCAGGAAGCTGACCGACCGCGGCAGGGGCACATTCGGCACCGGCTGGCCCGCCGCGGGCGACGAGGACACGGTGTGGCGGATGTGGCCCATGATCTGGGATCTGGGCGGCGAGGTCATCGCCGAGGGCAAGCGGGAGATCGGGTTCGCGGGTGAACCCGGGGTCCGGTCCCTCGAGGTGCTCGCGGAGCTCGCCAAGGACAGAAGCGTCTACGTCGATCCCAAACCCGGTGGCGAGCAGATGTACCAGGCGTTCGCCTCCGGCCGGCTGGGCATGGTCGCCACCGGGCCCTGGCAACTGCCCGACATCCGCCAGGCGAAGATCGACTATGAGGTCGTCCCGCTGCCGGGCTTCCACGGCAGGTCGGTGACCATCTCCGGCCCGGACACCTGGAGCGTGTTCGACAACGGCTCCGCGCGACTGACGGCCGCCCGTACGTTCGTCGGCTGGCTCATGGAGCCCGAGCAGGCGTATCGGTGGGACACCCAGGCGGGCAGCCTGCCGCAGAGCCGCCCGGCCGAGCGCCGTCCGCAGTGGCGGGCGTACGCGGCCGAGGTGCCCGGTCTGCCGGTGTTCACAAAGGTGCTGGAGACCGCCCGGGTACGGCCCGTCGACCGTGCCTACCCCAAGATCTCCATGCCGTTCGGCGAGGCCATCACCGCCGTCCTGCTCGGCAGGAGCACACCGGCGAAGGCGCTGCGGCGGTGCGCCGACGAGGCCAACGCGGCCATCGCCAAGGTGCGTTGAGGAGCTCCCATGTCCCGTCTGCCCACCCCGATAACCCGTCCGGCGCCCCGCACACCGGCCCGTCCCGCACGCCGCCGAGGCCGCCGGGAGGCCGCGACCGCCTGGGCGTTCGTCCTCCCCTCCGTCCTGGTCATCCTGGGCCTGAGCGTCGTCCCCGTCCTGTGGTCCCTGCTGCTGTCGTTCCAGTACAGCGACCTCCTCACCCCGAGCGTCTGGGTGGGCTTCGACAACTACCGCCAGCTGGCCGACGATCCGCAGTTCGCCCAGGCCGTGCGCAACACACTGGAGTACACGGCGCTGTACGTACCGCTGAGCATCGGTCTGGGGCTGGTGCTCGCGCTGGTCCTCAACCGCCGGATCCGGTTCGCCGGTCTGTACCGCACGCTGCTCTTCGTGCCGTTCGTGGTCTCGGCCGCCGCCCAGGGCGTGCTGTTCTCCTTCATCCTCGACCCGGAGTTCGGCGCGGCCAACTCGCTGCTGCACCACCTCGGAGTCTCCCCGCAGGGCTTCCTGTCCGATCCGGGGCAGGCGCTGCTGGTCCTGGTGGGCATCTCGCTGTGGAGCGGCACCGGCTTCTGTGTCGTGATCTATCTGGCGGCCCTCCAGGACGTGCCCCGCGAACTGACCGAGGCCGCCACCCTGGACGGCGCGGAACGGCGGCATGTGCTGCGCCACGTCACCCTGCCCACCATCGCGCCGGTCAGCGTGTTCCTGCTGCTGTGGCAGACGATCAGCGCCCTCCAGGTCTTCGACCTGGTGTACGTGACGACCAAGGGCGGTCCGCTCGGATCCACCACCGTGATCGTCTACTTCGTCTGGGAGCAGGCGTTCCGCAACTTCACCGCCGGTTACGGGGCCGCGGCGGCCTACGTCCTCGGTGTCGCCCTGCTCGTGGCCGCCACCGCGCTGCGGCTGGTCCGGCGCCGTGGCGACCGTCGTATCGAGGGAGCCACGTCATGACGGACCCGTCCCCACGGCGGCGGCCGCGGCTGCCGTTCAGCCCGTGGCATCTGCTGCTCGCGCCACTGGCGCTGCTCTTCGCCGTACCGCTGATCTGGCTTGGGCTCAGCTCGGTCATGAGCGACGCGGAGATCAACCGCTTCCCGCCCGCGCTCTGGCCCTCCGGGATCCATCTGGACGGCTACCGCTTCGTGCTCGGCAACGCGATGTTCCCGCGCTGGTTCGCCAACTCCCTGATCGTCTCGGCGGTCGCGGTCGTGTCCAATCTGCTGCTGGGGACGCTGGGCGGATACGCCTTCGCCCGGATGCGGTTCGGCGGGTCCCGGGTGCTGCTGGTGCTGATGCTGGCCACCATGGCCATCCCGTTCCAGCTGACGATGATCCCGACCTTCCTGGTGATGCGGAAATTGGGGCTCGTCGACACCCTCGGGGCGCTGATCGTGCCCTCGCTGGTGACGCCGTTCGCGGTGTTCCTGCTGCGGCAGTTCTTCCTCTCCCTGCCCAGGGAGCTGGAGGAGGCCGCCTGGATCGACGGGTGTTCGCGGCTGCGGGTGCTGTTCCAGATCGTCGTCCCGCTGTCCCGCCCGGCGCTGAGCACGGTCGCCGTCCTGACCTTCCTCACCACCTGGAACGATCTGTCGTGGCCGCTCATCGCGCTGAACCACGACGCCAACTACACCCTCCAGCTGGGCCTGACCACCTTCCGGGGGCAGCACCACACCCAGTGGTCGGCCGTGATGGCGGGGAACGTCATCACCGTCCTCCCGGTGCTGCTCGCCTTCCTCGCCGCCCAGAAGACCTTCGTCCGGTCGATCACCTCCACCGGCCTCAAGGGCTGACCGGCACCGCCCAGCCCCTCCCTCACCCATCAGGAACCCGTATGCCACCCACCTTCGACCTGCTCGTCATCGGGGACGCCAACCCGGACGTCATCGTCGGACCGCTCGATACCCCGCTCGCCTTCGGCCAGCGCGAACAGCTCGTCGACAGCGGCGCGCTCACCCTCGGCGGATCCGCCGCGATCACCGCGTGCGGCGCCGCCCGGCTGGGGCTGCGCGTGGCCTTCGCCGGACGCGTCGGGGACGACGGCGCAGGGCACTACATGCGCGACCGGCTCGCGGCGCACGGCGTCGACGTCCAAGGACTGCACCTGGACAGTGCCCTGCCGACACCGCTCACGGTCATCGTGACCCGCGGCGACGACCGGGCCATCCTCACCTCACCGGGCACCCTCGCCGCCACCTCGGGCCGCGACATACCCCCACACCTGCTGACCTCGGCCCGCCACCTCCACGCCGCGTCCTACTTCCTCATGCCGGGGCTCGCCGCCGATCTGCCGGACCTCTTCGACACCGCACGGGCCGCGGGCGCCACCACCTCGCTGGACACCAACGACGACCCCTCGGGCCGGTGGGACCGCGCCGCGCTGGCACCGGTCCTCGCCCGGACCGACCTCCTGCTGCCCAACGCCGCCGAGGCACACCGGCTCGCGGCCACCGACGGCACATCCGTCGCGGCCGCCGCCGAACTCCTCGCGCGGCAGGTCCCGCTGGTGGCCGTCAAGAACGGGGCGGACGGCGCCCTGTGCCACGACGGCCGGACCCTGCTCACCACCGCGGGGATCCGTGTCACACCCCAGGACGCCGTCGGCGCGGGCGACAGCTTCAACGCGGGCTTCCTCGCCGGACGGCTCACGGGCCGGCCCATCGCCGAGGCGCTCGACCTCGCCGCCGCCTGCGGTGCGCTGTCCACCCGCGCCCCGGGCGGCACCACCGCCCAGCCCACCTGGGACGAAGCCCTCACCCACCTCACCGCCAACGGAGACATCCCGTCATGATCAACCCCAAGATCGTGCTGATCGGCGCGGGAAGCGTCGTGTTCACCCAGGGCCTGCTGGCGGATCTCTTCGCCTTCCCGGAGCTGAAGTCCGCGCGGATCGCCCTGCACGACATCGACCCGGAGCGCCTGGCCACCGCCGAGGCCGCCGCGCGCTACATCGCCGAGCGGCGGGGCGCCGCCGCGCACATCACCGCACACGCCGACCGGCGCGAGGCGCTCGACGGCGCCGACTTCGTCATCAACCTCGTCCAGATCGGCATGGGGGAGGCCACCCGGATCGACTTCGAGATCCCCGCGCGCCACGGTGTGCGGCAGACCATCGGCGACACCCTCGGCGTCGGCGGCATCTTCCGCGCCCTGCGCACCTTCCCGTTCCTCAAGGCGCTGGGCGAGGACATCGCCGCCGTATGCCCCGGGGCATGGCTGCTCAACTACACCAACCCGATGGCCATGAACGTGCAGTACCTCGTGGCGGCCACCGGGCTTACCCGGGTGGTCGGCCTGTGCCACTCGGTGCACTGGACCATCCATGACCTGTGCAACCTGCTGAAGGTCCCCTTCGACGAGGTCACCTACCGCGCCGCCGGGGTCAACCACCAGGCGTGGGTGCTCCGTCTGGAGCGCGACGGCACCGATCTCTACCCCCGGCTGGACGCGCTGATCGCCGAGAACGAGCAGCTGCGGCGGCGGGTCCGCGTCGACATGTACCGGCGGCTCGGCTACTACCCGACCGAGACCAGCGAGCACTCCTCGGAGTATGTGCCCTGGTATCTGCACCACGACAGCGAGATCGAGCGGCTGCGGCTGCCCGTCGGCGCGTACCTCGGCATCGTGGACGAGAACGTCGCCGAATACGAACGGACCCGCGACGCCCTCACGACCGGCGCCGATATCGACGTCGAGGGGACCATGGAGTACGCCCCGCAGATCATCCACTCCATGGTGACCGGCGCCCCCAGGACCGTCTACGGCAATGTGCCCAACCACGGCCTCATCGAGAACCTTCCGGCCCATGGCGTGGTCGAAGTGCCGTGTCTGGTCGACCGGTCCGGTGTGCGGCCGACCCGTGCCGGTGCGCTGCCCCCGCAGCTCGCCGCGCTCAACCGCACCTACCTCAGCATGAACGACCTCGTGGTGCGCGCCGCCCTGGAGGACGAGCCGCGCCATATCCGGCACGCGGCCATGACCGACCCGGCGACCGCCGCCGCCCTGCGCGTCGAGCAGATCTGGGAGCTGTGCGACGAGATGGTGCGGGCACACGGCGAGCGGCTGCAACCGGCGCTGCGCGCGACCCTCGCCATCTGACCGTCACTATCCGACCGTCACCACCCGACCATCACCATCTGACAATACGAATAATAGTGTGCCAAGCGACTCACGCAGTTCCGTCGGTCGCCTCGCGGAGCACATCCCGCACCTGGCCGCGCAGCCATGCGTGGGCGGGGTCGCTGTCGTGCCGGTGGTGCCAGGTGAGGACCACCTGGGTCGGCGGCAGGGACGCGATCACCCGCCGTCGCAGCCCGCGTTCGGCGAGGGCGCCGTCGATGGCGTCGTGCAGTCGGCCCCGGCGCAAGACGGTCACGAAGGTCATGCGGACGAGCCTGTCGTGGCCGACCCGGCCCTTGGCGAGCGAATGCCCCCGCCGCAGCGCCAGGACCAGCCGGTCGGAGGTTCAGCCGGTCCGCCGCGGCGGTCACGCTGTTCTCCTCCAGCAGCGTCGAGCGCCACGAGCGAGTTGAGATCCACCTGCGCCACGGTAAGACAAGCCCCGGCGGGATTGCGCGGGGCGTCATCTCTCATCCGGCCTCGCGGGCGTGTGCGGCCCCCACCGCTGGGCGGGGGCCGCGGATGTGCCGGGTGTCAGCGGGTGTACACCTCGGCGCGGTCCACGCTCACGAACGACGCGCCCGACTGGGCGTTGTGCTCGCCGGTCACCCGGATGCGCAGGGTGTGCCGACCGGAGGCGAGCCGGGGACTGAGGTACTGCAAGGTCTCGCCGGTGCGGATCGCGCCGTAGAAGTCCACGCGTTGCTCGGGGCCGCCGTCGATGCTGAGGGCGGCGATGCCGTTGCCGGTGTCGCGGACCGACAGCAGGGCGATCCGGGTGCCGGTGAAGGAGAAGGTGGCGGTGTTGCCCGCCCGGTCGCTCCAGTGGTCGTCGCCCCAGAAGCACTGGGTGGCGCAGCCGGTCCCGGAGTTCCAGGTGCCCGTGTACGACACGCTTCCGTCGCCGCTGGACCGGCCGTCGTCATTGATCCAGTACGTGCCCGCCCCCGGGTCGCCGGACGGCAGGTCCTGGGTGGCGCCCATGGCGAGCGGGCGGCCCAGGTTCGGGCTGCCGTCGGCGTTCCAGGTGATCTTCTGGGCCCGGGTGGTGCGGTTGGTGTAGGTGTTCACCGACGTGGTCTTGGCGTGGTAGACGATCCAGTCCTCCTTGCCGTCGGGCGAGCGGAAGAACGCGTGGTGGCCGGGGCCGTAGACGCCGTGGTCATCGGCGCGGGAGAACACCGGGCCGGAGTGCTGGGTCCAGTTGCCGGGCACGAGCGGGTCGGCGGTGGACGGCAGGGACATCATCCAGACCTGGTAGTCCGGCTTGCCGGTGTCGCAGGTGGAGTACGTCATCCAGGTGCGGCCGTTGCGGTAGAGGAACTCGGGGCCCTCGCGCACCTCCGGGCAGCCGCCGGCCCCGTTGATGGCGACCGCGTTTCCCGAGACGGTGTACGGGTTGGACATCGGGGCGATGTTGAGGCCGTTGTGCTGGTACTGGTTGATGCCGGAGTAGGCGAGGTAGAGCCGCCCGTTGTGCTCGAGGATGCCGGGGTCGATGGCGAAGTCGGCGGAGTGGTTGGGCGGTGTCAGACGGGACTTGAAGTGGTAGGGACCGGCCGGGTCGTCGCGGTCCGACTCCAGCACATAGAGCCGGTGGTGGTCGTCGACCCCGTCATCGGCGGTGTAGTAGAGGTACCAGCGGTTGCCGAAGCGGTAGAACTCCGGTGCCCAGATGTGCTGGTTGCGGGAGCCATCGGTGTCCGTCCACACGGTGATGGGGTCGGCTTCGAGCAGGGTGCCCAGGGAGGTGGAGCGCCACATCCGGATGCTGTCGCCCTGTGTGGTGGTCAGGTAGTAGGTGCCGTTCCAGGTGGTCACAAACGGGTCGGGGCCGGTGTTGAGGGGGTTGCGGAAGGTGCCCGCGGCGGCGGTGCGCGGGGCCGCCGTGGCGGTGTGGGGGGCCGCCGTGGCGGCGGGCGGGCCGGAGAACAGGCCCCACAGGATGGCGAGCAGGGCGGTGAGCAGCGCCGCGTGGCGGCGGGCGGTGCGAGGGCTCATGGGCGCTTCCTTGCGTCGATGCGGGTACGGCTCGCGAAGTTGGTTCATGGGGGAAGGCGTCAGAGGCCGTCCGCGGCCGTCAGCGCGCCGAGGGCACTGGCCTGGGTGCGCCAGTCCACCTGGTTGGGGGAGGTGCCCGCCCAGCGCTGGCCGAGCCGGTTGAGGGGGTCGCGGTCGGTGGCCCAGATCGAGTCGGCCTGCTTCTTGATGTACGCCCGGTAGCCGGCGGATTCGGTGGCGTCCGCGAGGTCGGCGAAGTGGCGCATGAAGACGCCCTTGAACTGCTTCTGGTTGTCGTCGCAGGCGTTGCCGCCGGTGTCGCAGGGCTCGGTCAGCACCCCGTCGCGGGTCAGCGCCGCCGAGGTGGTCGCCGCGTCGGCCAGGCGCCGGGCGGTGTCCAGGTACCGGTCGTCGCGGGTGGACCGCCACAGCTGGGTGAAGGCACCGATGGCGAGGCCCTGGTTGTAACTCCACACGGTCTGGGAGTTGTTGCGGCAGTCGGCGGTCAGCCCGTCGTTGACCAGGCCCGCGCTGTTGATCAGCCCGCTGTCGAGGTACCAGGTCGCCGCCGTGGCCGCCCGGTCGCCCCACACGGAGTCGCCGGAGATCCGCTGGTGCAGTGATGTGGTCAGCCACAGGTACAGTCCGTTGGTCACGGCGTTCTTGTAGGTGCGCTCCCGGTCCCACCACACACCGCCGCCGCAGCTGCCGGTGTCCCAGAACTGGTGGACGTAGGTGGCGATGGTGACCGCCTCGTCCAGGTAGCGCCGCTCATGGGTGTGGTCGTACGCGGCCAGCCAGGCCACGCCCCACCAGGCCGCGTCGTCGATGGCGCGGCTGATGAAGTGGCCCTCCACCGCGTCGGAGCTGCGCTCGCCCGGGGCGAAGGTGCCGCGGTTCTGCTCGAAGGTGCGGGCGATGACCCAGTCGTAGTCGTGCCGCCCGGTGCGCCGGGCGAAGTCGATGAGCGAGGTGACGGCGACGGCCGAGTTCCACCAACTGCTGCGCCACCAGCCCTGGTACGTGTGGTACGACGCCATCAGCGCGTCCGCAGCGGCGCGCGCCCGGCTCGGCGCGGGCCTCACCCAGGCCGTGCAACTGCCCTCCTGGTGGCTCGCCTCGCGGCCGCACGCCCGGACCGCCCCGCCGAACAGCAGCCCGCGCGGGTCCCGGGTGGCGAACATGGCCGTCCGTGTCGAGGTCTTGCCCGACGCCACGCCCGTACGGCCGAGGGAGGAGCCCTCGGGCCAGGTGGCGCCGGTGTCCCAGGAGCGGTCGAGCCAGATCTCGTCGCCCCTGCCACCGCTTTCGATGACGCCCCACGCCATCGAGTTCTTCTGGTCGACATGGAGGCTGATGGTGCGCCCGAACAGCGTGGTGGCGGGTACCGGGCGGTCGTCGCCCGCCGCGGTGGCCGGGTCGGCGCCGTCGCAGAACGCACCGTCGCACACCTTCGGGTACACCCAGTCGGTGCAGGTGACACCGGCGGCGTCACCGCAGGCGCGGAGCCAGCCGCGCCGGTGCCCCACCGGGTCGGTGAGGTTGTACATCAGGGTGCGGGTGCCGGTCCAGGTGCCGGGGATGCTGGCCTTGCCGAGCAGGCCCTCCCAGGTGGCGCCCCGGTCCCAGGACCGGTCGAGCCAGACGGCATCGCCGCTCACACCGTTGTCGATGCTGGCCCAGGCCATGGAGTCGGGGTCGGAGACGTGAAGCTTCAGGATCCGGCCGTTGAGGTTCACCTGCGGTACGGGGAAGGTCTCGCGCTGTGCCTTCGAGGGGTCGAGGGTGTCGCACGCCAGTGCGCAGACCGGGGTCGCGGCACGGGACGGCGTGGGGAGGGCGACCAGACCGGCCAGGGCGATGGCCAGGGTCAACAGTCCGTGGAGGACACGGTGGAGCCGCGCTGACATGACGTACCCGCCTTTCCATGGGGGGCCGTGCGCTGACGCGTGGGGGAGGAGAGACGGGCGGCCGCCCGCGCGGGGCGGCCGCCGGAGGGCGCGGGTCCGTCGATCAGGGCCCGCGGCGGTCGTGCTAGGGGGCCCAGGGCGACTCGATCGCCCAGGTGGTGTCCTCGGTGAAACTGGCCGGGTTGTCCCAGGCGTGGCTACCACCGGACTGGGCGAGCCACAGCTCGGCGTTGATGTGCCGCAGATACTGCCCGGGGAAGTTGGCGGCCGACATCCGGATGCCACCGCTGCCCTGGATCGGGCACCAGGTGGCGTCCTCCTTGTACCCGGTGGAGCCGTCACCCGCCTCGCGCCGGACGCGGAAGTCGCGGTGGCGCAGGTACTCACCGGGGTAGTTGCGGGACTCGAAGGAGTAGCAGAGCTTGTTCGCGAGGCCCTGCCGGACCGTCCAGGTGGCGTCCCGTTTCAGCAGGTCGGCGCTGGTGGAGTTCACCACCTCGGTGAAGCCCAGCCCGTCGTAGTGGCGGATGTAGCGGTCGGTGTAGCCGGGGGTGGTGACCCGGATCGACACGTTCTGCCCGACGGGCAGCTTCACCGTGGCGCCGGCCGACCGGGAGGCCGCGATGAGGGCCTGGTTGGCGGTCCGTACCCGGGCCTGGTCGACCTTGACCACCTGGCGGTCGTAGGACATCAGCCCGTTGGCCTCGTTCTCCACGTCCGTGATCTGGGTGTAGACGGAGGCCGACAGACCGCCCGCGGGCATGCCGCTCTCCCGGATTCCGTCGAGCAGGCCGACCAGCCGGTTGTTGAGCGCGGAGACGCTCGGCTGGTCCTCGTAGCTGAACCCGCCGCCCGGGTACCACTCATGGCCGGGCACCCGGTAGCCCAGGCCCCCGTACTCCCCGAGCACCGAGGCGCGCACCGACTCCGCCGGGGTGTTGCCGGGCCCGACGTAGTTGTGGTTGTCGATGACGTCGCCGTTGCCGCCGTCCTTGGCGGCGCAGCAGTTGACGCCGCTCATGTTGTCGACGAGGCGCGAGGGGTCGTAGGCCTTGACCATGTCGGCGATGCGGGCCTGGTCGTACTGGCCCCAGCCCTCGTTCTGGTCCACCCACTGGATGAGCGCGGGCGAGCCGCGGTGCTGGTCGATGATGGCGCGGTACTCGCTCTCCCACTGGGCGCGGGCCGCGGTGTCCGGGGTCTTGCCGCTGTCCATCGAGGGCATGTCCTGCCACACCAGCAGTCCGAGCCGGTCCGCCCAGTAGAACCACCGCTGCGGCTCGACCTTGATGTGCTTGCGGACCATGTTGAAGCCCAGGTCCTTGTGTTTCTGAAGGTCGTACTTGAGGGCCTCGTCGGTGGGCGCGGTGTAGATGCCGTCCGGCCAGTAGCCCTGGTCCAGGGTGCCGGTCTGGAAGACGAACTCGCCGTTGAGCACCGGCCGCCGGACCCCGCCCACGTCCTTCACCGCGATCGACCGCATGCCGGTGTAGCCGCCGACCTTGTCGGCCCCGGTGGCGCCGGTGAGCTCGGCCGTGACGTCGTACAGGAACGGGTCCTCCGGCGTCCAGAGGTGGGCGTTCGGCACCGGCACGGAGAGCTCGCCGCCCACGGTGCCGGTGGCGCTGCCGACCGTGGTGCCGCCGCTGGAGACGGTGACCTTGACGCCGGCGCCGTCGGCTCCTCCGGCGCCGCGCACCGTGACCCGCAGGGTGTTGTCCTCCAGGCGCGGGACCATGTCCAGACGGGTGATGTGCGCGGGGGCGGTGGGCTCCAGCCACACGGTCTGCCAGATCCCCGACGACGCGGTGTAGACGATGCTCCTGCCGGGGTGCGGGGTGACGTCCTGGACGCGCTGCTTGCCGATGGCCTGACCGCCGGTCTCCGTGGGGTCGTACACGGAGATGACGATGGTGTTGGTGCCGCCGTTCAGCAGGGGCGTGATGTCGTACGAGAAGGCGTCGTAGCCGCCACGATGGGCGGCGCCCGCCTGCTTGCCGTTGATCCAGACCGTGGTCTCCCAGTCGGAGGCGCCGAAGTTGAGCTGGACGCGGCGGCCGTTCCAGCCGGAGGGGACCGTGAAGGTGCGCTTGTACCAGAGCTTGTCATTCTGGGTGATCTTGCGCTGGACGCCGGAGAGCGCGGATTCGGGCACGAACGGCACCCGGATCCGCTCACCGAACGTGGCCGGCTGTCCGGCGTCGCGGGAGGTGACCGCGAAGTCCCAGATCCCGTTGAGGGGGGACCAGTCGGGCCGGGTCAGCTGGGGGCGCGGATACTCCGGCAGCGGGTTGTCGACCGGGACCTGGTTCGTCCACGGGGTCGTCATCGGGGAGGGTTTGGGCTCCCAGCCCTGGGCGGCGTGGGAGGGGCCGGCGCCGGAGACGAGCAGACCGGTGGCGGCCAGCGCGGGGACCACGACGGCGGCCACGCGCCGCCGCCAGGTCCGTCTTGGACGGAGGGAGGGGAAGCGAAGGAACAAGTGTCTCAGCACGCTGCTGCTCCATGGTCCGGTTGGCGCCGCCGCCCGGAGGACGGCGGAACTCTTCCACAGGGAACACTTGCTGCACGCATTACCAGAGCACTCACTCCGGTGTTTGTCCATACCTTGGGACAACGTTGTCGGCCAGGCAGGGTCCCGTGCGGAGCAGCAGCGTGCGGGACGGGTCCTAGATCGCTTGGGACGGTCCGGAGGAGTCCCCGGGTGACCAGTGGGGCCGGATCCCCGCGATATGACAGGTCATGAAGTACAGCGGAATCGGCGGCGTGTACGGCGAGTCGTCCTGGGGGTGATGGATCAGCCGGGGGTGTCGGAAACGCCCGGAGTACTCGCCGCTCAGGTCGGTCATCCGCGCCCCGACCGCATAGCTGGTGAACGGCGGCCAGGCGACGTCGATGTTCGACCCCGACGGCACGATCCACCACCACCGCTGGTCGTCGGCGAAGACACAGCCGATGCGGGGCAGACACTTCATGACCCGCCTGCCGATGTCCGTGGGCATCCCGACCGCGTCGTATCCCAGTCTGGCGGGTAGCCCGTCGGGGAGTCGCAGGCGTCGGCGGTGGCCTCGCCAGAGGCGCGCCGCACCGAGTGATGGGGCCTCAGGCATCTCATGTGCCTCAGGTGCCTCGGGGGCAACAAACTGTCGGTCCATGAGTCAGTGACACTCTTCCGTGCGCGTCGGCAGCTCGGCCCATACGATCCGCCCCGGCCCGTGCGGGGCGTCGCTGACGCCCCAGGCGCTGCTCACCGCGCCGACCAGCAGCAGCCCTCGTCCGCAGTGCTCATCGGGGTCGGGGGTGCGGGGCGCGGGGAGGGTGCGGGCCCGGACCTCGTCCTCGACCTCGAGGCGCAGCAGTCCCGCACCGACGCTCAGCCTGCACTCCAGGTGATCGCTGGCCGTATGCGTGATCACGTTGGTGACCAGCTCGGAGACCACGAGGAGCGCGTCGTCGCACACTTGGGCGCTCATGCGCCAGGCACGCAGCCGCTCGCGTACGGCCGCGCGGATCGTGCTCACCGAGGAGGCGGTGGCCGGAAGCCGTAAAGCACATCCCGGACGGGTGTCCTGCTCCCGGGACGTCCGAAGGGGAGTCAGGGGAAGGGCGAGGGGAGCCACGAGCGGCCGCCTTTCGTCTGCCTGCGCATCATGACCGTGCCGTTCCCGCACTGCGCAGTGCCTACGGACGTACCCACGCAAGCGTTCCCACCGTGATCGGACGGTGTGACCACTGTGGCAGGTGCAACGAACGACTTGCAAGCGGTAAGTTGAAAATTGCAAGTTGCCATCGGGGGGATGCCGTTCGCACGGCCGGCGACCGTGACAGACTTCAGCCGTAGCCCGGTGTGGGGAGGTAGAGCGTTGGCGGCGGAAACCGCATGGGGCGATGCCCCCTCCGTCCTCCGCATGATCCTCGGCAAGCAGCTGGAGGAGCTGCGGACGCGCGCCGGCCTGACCTACGACCAGGCGGGTGCGGCGATCGGGGTCAGCCACTCCACGATCCGCAGGATGGAAGCCGCCAAGGTGGCCCGGCTCAGGCTCGCGGACGTGGAGAAGCTGCTCCAGACGTACGGCGTCACCGACCGGCATGAGCTCGATACCTTCCTGAAGTCGGTGCGCGAGGCCAACAAGCGCGGCTGGTGGCACACCTACCGCGATGTGATGCCGGACTGGTTCGCCGCGTATCTGAATCTGGAGCAGGCGGCGCTTCAGATCCGCGCCTACGAGGCGCAGTTCGTCCACGGGCTGCTTCAGACCGAGGACTACGCGCGTGCGCTGCTCAGCGCCGGGAACCCGCACGCTCCTTCGGAGGCCACCGAGCGCAGGGTCGCCCTGCGCATGCAGCGCCAGGAACTGCTGTCCCGGGAATCCCCTCCCCGACTGTGGGTCGTGATGGACGAGACGGTGCTGAGGTGGCCGGTCGGGGGCCCGGACGTGATGCGCGCCCAGATCGACCATCTGATCGAGGTCAGCGCCCTTCCCCAGGTGACCGTGCAGATCATGCCGTTCGGGAGCGGCCCGCATCCGGCCATGCGGGCCGGCGCGTTCCATGTCTTTCGGTTCAGGGCTCCGGAGCTGCCCGACATCGTCTACCTCAGCGGCCTGGTCGGCGCGGTGTATCTGGACAAGGAGGACGACGTGGTGGTGTATCGCGAGGTCCTGGACCGGATGGGCGCCCAGTCGGTGCCCGCCAGGAAAACCGAGGCCGTCCTCGGCGCAATTCGCAAGGAGCTCTGAAGTGCACCACCACATACGCAGCGGCATGCCCTCCCACGACCTCGGCACCCTGGGCTGGTCCAAGCCGTGGAGCGACGACGCCGGGGGCGCCTGTGTCGAAGCCAAGAAGCTGCACGGCGGACGGGTGGCGCTGCGTCAGTCGACCGACCCCGACGGCCCCGCACTGGTTTTCACCACGAACGAGATGACCCGGTTTCTGGCGGGTGTGAAGGACGGCGACGCCGACTTCCTCTGCTAGCCGCCACGGAACCGCATCCTTCCCGGTCGCGCGGGCCAAGTCCCGGCCCGCGCGACCGGGGGTCACACCAACAGCGAACTGACGATCCACTGGGAGGGGACGCCTTGAGCGACAACGGATGGTCGGCCGACCGCATCGACACCGAGAGCGCGCATTCGGCACGTATCTACGACTACATCCTCGGCGGTAAGGACTACTACCCGGCCGACAAGGAAGCGGGCATCGCCATGTCCCGCGAGTGGCCCGCCCTGCCGATCCATATGCGGGCCAACCGCGACTTCATGAACCGGGCCGTGCGCTATCTGGCCGAGGAGGCGGGCATCCGGCAGTTCCTCGACATCGGCACCGGCATCCCCACCTCGCCCAACCTCCATGAGATCGCCCAGGCGGTGGCCCCGGCCTCCCGGGTCGTCTACGTGGACAACGACCCCATCGTCCTCACGCTCTCCCAGGGCCTGCTCGCCAGCACCCCCGAGGGCAGGACCGCCTATGTCGAAGCGGACATGTGCGACCCCGCCACCATCCTGGAGGCCGCCGAGCTCCGCGAGACCCTCGACCTGACCCGGCCGGTCGCCCTGACGGTGATCGCCATCGTGCACTTCGTCCTGGACAAGGACGACGCCTACGGGATCGTCAACCGCCTCCTGGAGCCGCTGCCCTCCGGCAGCTATCTGGCGATGTCCATCGGCACCGCCGACTTCGCGCCGGACGAGGTGGCCCGGGTCGCCCGTGAGTACGCGGCCCGCGACATGCCCATGCGGCTGCGCACCGAGGCCGAGGCCGAGCGGTTCTTCGACGGCCTCGAGCTGGTCGAGCCCGGCCTCACCCAGGTCCACAAGTGGCGCCCGGACGCCATCGCCACCGAGGACATCAAGGACGAGGACATCGCGATGTACGGGGCGGTGGCCCGCAAGCCCTGACGTCATTGCCTGAGGTCGTTGTCTGACGTCGTTGACCGGTGGGCCCGGCGCCGTGTCCGGGCCCACCGGCCGACTGCCCCTCGGCTCAGCGGGAGGGGAACGGTTCCCTCGGCTCAGCGGGAGGGGTGCCGTTCGCGATCGGCCGCTCGCCGCGGCTGCCCGGCCGGGAGGACCGTACGCTGCTCGGGGCTCCAGGTCTCGCGGGTGGACAGCACCCCGAGGAGCCCCACCAGCGCGATGCACACATAGAGTCCGGCCGGGCCCGCCCAGCCGAAGGACTCCGCGAGCAGCACGGCGAGGAACGGCGCGAAACCGGCCACCGACGCCGCCGTCTGGTAGCCCAGCGAGGCGCCGGACGTACGGGTGGCGGTGTTGAACAGCTCGGCGAACCAGGCGGCTTGGGTGCCCGTCAGCGCCGCGTGGATCACCCCGATGCCGATCAGGAAGATCAGCACGATGAGCACCGGGGCGCCCGTGTTGGCCATCAGATACATCGGGAAGCCGAAGACCGCGGCCAGTACACACGCCACCAGGTACACCGTGCGGCGGCCCACGCGGTCCGTGAGCGCGCCGGAGAGCACGGTGGTGGCGGTGGCGAGCAGACTGGCGGTGACCACACCGGCGAGCGCCACGCCACGGTCGCCGTCGTCCCGGTCGGTGATGTAGGAGAGGAGATAGGTGGCCGTCAGGTAGTAGGCGCAGGACTCCACCACGCGCAGGGCGATGATGCGCAGGATATTGCGCCAGTCCTCGCGCACTACGCTGAGCAGCGGGTTGCGGACGGTGGTGCCCTTCGCGCGGGCGGCCTCGAACTCCGGGGACTCGGTGAGCTTCATCCGGATCACCACTCCGGCCACGATCAGCAGGGCGCTGGCCAGGAAGGGCAGCCGCCAGGCCCAGTCGGAGTCGAGGGCGGAGGAGAGCAGGAAGGCGATGTTGGCGAGCGCGATGCCCAGGGGGTTGCCGGCCTGCGGTATCGCCGAGTACAGGCCGCGTCGGGTGCGGGGCGCGTGTTCGTACGTCATCATCACGGCGCTGCCCCACTCGGCGCCGAAGGCCAGCCCCTGGACACAGCGGATGACCACCAGCAGTACCGGCGCGGCCACTCCGACCTGCTGATAGGTGGGCAGCATGCCGATCAGGACGGTGGCGATGCCCATCGTCAGCAGGGCGCCGACCAGGACCGGTTTACGCCCGTGGCGGTCGCCGAGATAGCCGCCCACGGCCCCGCCGATCGGGCGCATCAGGAAGCCGACGCCGAGGGTGACGAAGGCCAGCAGGGTGCCGACCACGGGATCCGAGTTGGGGAAGAACGCGTCGCCGAAGTACAGGGCGGACGCGGTGCCGTAGGCGACGAAGTCGTAGTTCTCGACGCAGGTGCCGACGGCGGACGCGAGGGCCGTCCTGACGCGTCCTCGTGCGGGAGGCGGGGGCGGGGACGACGAGGGTGAGGTAGGAGCGGTCATACCGGTTCCCTTCGAGCGGAGGTGTGCCGGGGACGTCGGAGGTGGTCGGTGGAGATCAGATGTGTTCGGCGAGCTCGCGGGCCGAACGCAGCTCCAGATCGCGGAGCTTGGCCACGCGGCGCACGGTGTCGGCGTCGTCGTCGAACGTCGCGCCCAGGAACGCCTCCAGAACCTCCGTGGCCATGGCGGGTCCGATGAGCCACGCGCCCATGGCGAGCGCGTTGGCGTCGTCGTGCTCGACGGCCTGGTGGGCGGAGTGCACGTCGTGCCCGAGACCGCATCGAATGCCCGCGATCTTGTTGGCGGCCATCAGCGCCCCCGCGCCCGTCCCGCACACCAGCACGGCGCGGTCGGCTTGCCCGCCGCGTACGGCGTCGCAGGTGGCGAAGGTGATGTCGGGGAAGTCGACGGGGGTGTCGGTGTCGGGACCGAAGTCGACCACCTCGTGTCCCAGACGTCGCAACACCTGGCGTACGTGTTCCTTGAGGGCCAGCCCCGCGTGGTCGTTGCCGAGTGCGATGCGCATGGTCAGCCTTTCGTCTGTGCGTCGGGCAGGGTGGGTTGCTCCGCGAACGCCACGCCGGGGCGGCGGGTCCGCGGGGTGCGCGGGTCCGCGGAGTGTGCGAGTTGTGTGACTGCGGATTGGTTGTGGACCGCGGGTTGTGGACCGCGGTGGCGTCGCCACCGGGCAGCTGGGGAGCGGGTCGGGTCGGGTCGTCAGGCGGAGGGATGGCTGGTGGCGGTGCGCGGTCGCGCCGCCGATGACCGGCGGGGGATCAGCCGCATCGGCAGGACGACCGACTCGGCCGTGCCACCGTCGATGACGTCGAGCAGGAGCCGCATCGCGGTCGCCCCCAAGGCGCGGGCATCGTGGGCCACCACCGTGAGCGGGGGATCGAGTTCGCCGAACCACTCGATGTCGTCGAAGGCGACCAGGGCCAGATCCTCGCCGATCCGCAAGCCCCGTTGACGCACCTCGGTCAGGGCACCGACCGCCATCAGGCTGTCGGCGGCGAGCAACGCGGTCGGCGGCCGGTGGCTCGCGAGGAGTTTCGCGGCCGCCGTACCACCGCTCGCCCGCTGGAAGTCCCCCGCCGTGATCAGCGCGGGGTCGTCGTCCAGGTGGTGGCGGGCGATCGCCTCCAGGAACGCGCTGAGCCGCGCCCGCCCGGTGGACACGGAAGGCGGTCCGCCGATGTATCCGATGCGGGTGTGGCCCTGTTCGGCGAGATGGGCGACGGCGAGCTCGACGCCCTGTGCGTTGTCGGCGGTCACGCTGGGCACATCGAACCCGTCGACGGTGCGGTCCACGAAGACCAGTGGCACCCGCGCCCGTTCCAGAGCGCGCAGATTGCCGCGGCCCTCGCCCTGGGGGGCGATGATGATGCCGTCGACCCGTTGGGTGAGGAACACATCCAGGTAGGTGTCCTGTTGTGCGGTGTCCTCGTTGGCGTTGGCCAGCAGCGTGACACACGACGAGGCGAGCGCGGTCTGTTCGGCGCCGTGGGCGATGTCCGCGAAGAACGGGTTGCGTACGTCGGAGACGAGCAGCCCCACCGCATGGCTGCGAGCCGAACGCAGCGCCTGTGCCCGGGCGTTCACCCGGTAGCCCAGCTCGGTGGCCGCCGCCCGCACCCGTTCGCGGGCCGCGGGTGAGGTGGCCGAGTGGCCGGAGAGCACCCGCGACGCGGTTCCCACGGAGACACCCGCGCGGGCCGCGACGTCCTTGAGGGTAACGGTGGCGTCCACATGCGGCCTTTCACTGGGTCGGGCTCGTGCGGGTGCGGCGAAGTCACCGCCCTGGTGGTGAGGTTGGGGAGTTGACGGCAGGGACGGCGGGCTTCGGAATCGATTCCATGGAATCGATTCCAGCGGGGATCCTGGTAGACGGGCCGACCCGCGTCAAGAGTTCTCACAAGGGTCGTTCAGCCGTCTCAGCCAGTGGTCGCCCGCCCGGCCCGGAGTGGGCCGGACACGTGGACTCGTGAGCGGCCCTACGCCCGTCGGCTGTAGCGGCGCTCCGGGCGCCCGGCCGTGCCGTAGCGCAGCGAGACATCGGCGTGGCCGGTGGTGTGGAAGTACTCCAGGTAGCGGCGGGCGCTGACCCGGGAGATGCCGATGGCGGTGGCCGCCTCGGCGGCGGAGACGGTGCCGTCCGCCTCGCGGAGGGCGCGCTCCACGAGCTGGGCGGTCTCCACGCTCAGCCCCTTCGGGAGGG
This sequence comes from Streptomyces sp. Inha503, assembly GCF_047215865.1. NCBI lineage: Bacteria > Bacillati > Actinomycetota > Actinomycetes > Kitasatosporales > Streptomycetaceae > Streptomyces > Streptomyces sp. Inha503. Next base: position 9,971,572 of record NZ_CP178360.1, read on the forward strand.
CGCCGCCCGCCGGGGGCGCGAACGCCCCGGCCAGGACGCGGTCCACATCCGCCTGACCACGGACGACCGTGGTGAGCAGCCGCCCGCGCTGGGTCGCGTAGCGTTCCAGGCGGGGCTGGAGATCCTCGTAGTCGAAGGGTTTGAGGAGGTAGTCCACCACGCCCTGGCGGACGGCCCCGCGCACCGCGTCCGCCTCCCGGGCCGCGGTGATCACCATGACGTCGCAGTCGTGCCCGGCGGTGCGCAGCCGGGGGATGACGTCCAGGCCGAAGAGGTCCGGCAGATAGAGGTCGAGCAGGACCAGGTCGGGCCGGAGCGCGTCGACCGCCTCGATCGCCTGCTCGCCGGTGTGGGCGGTGCCGACGACGCGGAACGGCGCCACCCGCTCCACGAAGGTGCGGTGGACGCGCGCCACCATGAAGTCGTCGTCCACGACGAGCACATCGATCGTGCCGGCCGACTCGGTCATCGGGTCGCTCCTTCCGCCACCGCGTCGGCGGGGTGGCTGACGGACATGCGGGCGCTGAACATCGCGCCCTGGCTGGTGTTGGTCACCGCGATCTCGCCGCCGCGGCGCTCGCAGACGAGCCGGGTGAGCGCGAGTCCGATGCCGCGCTCGCCCTCCCGGGCGGCCTTGGTGGTGAAGCCGTGGGCGAAGACCTCCTGGGCGAGTCCGGGGGCGACACCGGGGCCGGAGTCGCGCACCACGATCTCCACACTGGTGTGGTCCTGCCGCAGCTCGACCTCCACCCATGGCTCGTCGCCCTCCCCGCCGCCATCCTTGTTCTCGCCGCCGTGCTCGGATGTGGCCGCGTCGATGGCGTTGTCGACCAGGTTGCCGACCACGGTCGCCACATCGGCGGCGTCCTCGGGCGTCAGCCGGTCCAGCGCGGTGCGGTCCGACAGGCGCAGGGCCACCTTCCGCTCGGCGGCCTGGGACGCCTTCGCCATCAGCAGGGCGGCGATGGCGGTGTCCCGGACCCGGCGGCCGATGGACATGTCGAGCGACTGGCGGCGCTGGTTCAGCGCCCGGATGTAGCGCACCACCTCCTCCTGCTCGCCGATCTGGATCAGCCCGGAGATGGTGTGCAGCTGGTTGGCGAACTCATGGGTCTGCGCGCGCAGCAGCTCGGAGGTGGAGCGGAAGGAGCCGATCTCGCGCTCCAGCCTCGCCAGCTCGGTGCGGTCCCGCAGGGTGGTGACGGACCCGAGCGGCCGTCCGTCCTTGACCACGGTCATGCGGTTCATCACCAGGACCCGGCCGTGCCGGACCACGACCTCGTCCTTCGGGTCGGCCGTTTCCTTACGCGCCCCGGCCAGGACGTCCAGCAGCCGTCCCTCGATGCCGAGCTCGGCCAGATTCCGGCCGACACAGTCCTCGGGCAGCTCCAGCAGCCGCCTGCCCATGTCGTTGACGAGGGTCACCCGGTGCTGCGGATCGAGGGCGACGACACCCTCGGCGATGCCGTACAGCATCGCCTCGCGGTGCTCGGCCAGCCCGGTGATCTCGCGCGGCTCCAGGCCCAGCGTTTGCCGTTTGACCCGCCGGGCGAGCAGCCAGGAGCCGACGACGCCGAGCGCGCTGGCCACGCCGAGGTAGACGGGGAGGTACGAGGAGGCGCCGCTCAGCCGCTGCCACACCGTGGGAGACGCCTCGCCGATCATGACCGTGCCCAGATGCCGCCCCAGATCGTCCCCCGTCGCGCCGACCACCGGCACCTGCGCCACCAGCTCCCGGCTGCCGTCCCAGTCCAGCGTGCCCGACCAGCCACGGCCCGCGCCCACCCCCTCGCCCAGGGGCAGCCGGTCGCCGAGCACGGTGGGATTCGTCGAGCTGACGACGCGCCCGCGGTGGTCGGCCACCGTGACGGACGTCACCCGCGACTGCACCCGCGCCGAGTACACCAGCGGGGCCAGCGCCTCCGCCGGTGAGGGCCCCACCAGCCTGCTGCGCACCAGCGGCTGGGCGGCCAGCTGCTCGGCGAGCGCACCGACCCGGCGGCCCTCCACCCGGTTGAAGGTGGCCTCCGACTGCGCGAGCGAGACCGCCGCCACCGCCATCAGCACCACCACGACGATGGCGAGCTGGAGCAGCAGCATCTCACCCGCGAGTGTTTGGCGACGGAACGCGGCGACCACAATGAACTCAATCTCTCCTGCTGACACAACCTGGGCGCATTGTCCACCAGGCCGCACAATCATGGCGTCCGCCGTATGGGAAGCGAAAGGGAGGTGCCATGAGACGCCGCACCGGCACCGGCACCCGCACCCGCGTCCTGTCCGGCGCTCTGGCCGCCGTGCTGTCCCTGCTCGTCAGCGCCTGCGGCACCTGGCCGGGCACCGGTGACACCCGGGACGACGGGCTGCGGATCCTGGTGCCGAACACCCCCGGAGGCGGTTACGACACCACCGCCCGAACCGTGGCCCGGGTGCTGGAGGAGACCGGGACCACCTCGGACATGGAGGTGTTCAACCTGCCCGGGGCCGGTGGCACGGTTGGTCTCCAGCGCACCGTGGACGAACGTGGCAACGGACGGCTCGCCCTCCAGATGGGCCTCGGTGTGCTGGGCGCGTCCCATGTCGCCCACGCCAAGGTGACCGTGGCGCGGACCACCCCGATCGCCCGCCTGATCGAGGAGCCCGAGGCGGTGGTGGTCCGCAAGGACTCGCCGTACCGCGGGATCGCGGACCTGGTCGCCGAGTGGCGGAAGCACCCGGGGGACGTCACGGTCGGCGGTGGCTCGTCGCTGGGCGGCCCGGACCACCTGCTGCCCATGGCGCTGGCCCGCACCGTCGGCATCCAGCCGAAGACGGTGCGCTACGACGCCTACGACGGCGGTGGCGGCGATCTGCTCCCCGCCCTGCTGGACGGCCGGGTGGACTTCGCCACCAGCGGGATCGGCGAGTTCCTCGACCAGATCGCGGCCGGGCAGCTCAGGGTGCTCGCGGTCACCAGCGACCGGCCCGTGGCCGCGCTCCCCGGGGTGCCGACGCTGAAGGCCGCCGGGATCGACCTGGTCTTCGACAACTGGCGGGGGATCGTAGCGCCGCCCGGCATCAGCTCCGCGGACCGTAAACGCTGGATCGAGGTGCTGACCGCGCTGCACACCTCGCGGCAGTGGAGGGCCGAGCTCACCCGCCACGGCTGGACCGACGCCTTCGCCACGGGTGACGCGTTCGCCAGGTATCTGGCCCGGCAGGACAAGAACGTGGCGGAGCTGGTCGGACACCTGGGCCTGGACTGACCGAACACTCCGCGGGGCGGCCGCCGCACGCCCTTGCCGCCCTTGTCGCCTTGAACCACACCGCCCCCATCCCCTGATCCACCCATGCCCTGGTGGCATACGCACCCCCGCATGCCCTGATACACACCCATATGTTCCGGAAAGGCACCGCATGACCGCACACACCTGGTGGCTGCTGCTCATCCTCACGGTGGCGATCGCAGCACTGATCTATCTCATCAACTCCCGGCTGCGGGTCCATCCGTTCGTCGCGCTGATCCTGGTCAGCGTGGGCACGGGGATAGCGGCCGGGGAGCCCGCCGCGAAACTCGCCGGATCCATCGAGGAGGGCGCCGGCGGCACCCTCGGTGACGTGGGCGTCACCCTCGCCCTGGGCGCCATGCTCGGCCGTCTGCTGTCCGACTCGGGCGCCACCGACGCCATCGCCCGCGCCCTCGTCGCCCGCGCCGAGCCCCGCAGGCTGCCCTGGCTGGTCGGCGCCGCCGCGTTCGTCATCGGTGTGCCCATGTTCTTCGAGGTGGGCCTGATCGTGCTGCTGCCGTTGATCTTCAGCGTCGCCCGGCGGATGGAGGAAAACGGCGGCACCAAGGGCAGCCCGTACGTACTCCTCGGTGTGCCCGCCATCGCCTCGCTCTCCACCCTGCACGGCATGCTGCCGCCCCACCCCGGCCCGCTGACCGCGATGACCGGACTGCACGCCGACCTCGGCCTCACCCTCGGCGTCGGCATCGTGTGCGCCGTGCCCACCGTCATCCTGGCCGGGCCCGTCTACGCCCGCTGGATCGCGCCCCGGCTTCCCGACGTGGCTCCGGACGCCGAGCTGGTGGCGCAGTTCACGGGGGCTGAGCGGGAGCCCACTCCGGCCGCCTCGGGGCCCGGAGCCCAGGCGGCCACCGATGTGCCCCGCAAGCCCGGTGTGCCCACCGGGCTGGCCGTGGCGGCCGTGCTGGTGCCCGTCGTCCTGATGCTGCTGCGCACCCTGGCCGAGACGGCGATGGACGAGTCGAGCGGGCTGGGCGCGGCGCTCGTGTTCGCCGGAGAACCGCTGGTGGCGATGCTCGCCGGTTTCGTCTTCGCCCTCGGGGTGACGATGGTCGGCTCGGCACGCGCCGCACGCTCCGGCCACTCCGGCCGTTCGGGCGAGGAGACCCGTGCCTCCCTCACCGACAGCCTGAAGTCCATCGCCGCCATCCTGCTCATCATCGGCGGGGGAGGGGCGTTCAAGCAGGTCCTTCAGGACTCGGGCATCGGCGATGCCATCGCGTCGGCCGCCGAGGGCGCCCACATCAATGTGATCCTGCTGGGCTGGCTCATCGCCCTGCTGCTGTCGCTGACCACGGGCTCCGCCACCGTCGGCATCGTCTCCGCCACCGGCATCGTGGCCCCGCTGATCGGCGACGGCGGGGGTCTGGAGGCATCCCTGCTCGTGGTCGCGATCGGCGCCGGTTCGCTCGGCCTCAACTACGTCAACCACGCGGGGTTCTGGCTGGTGAAGGAGTCGTTCGGAATGGACCTCACCCAGGCCACCAAGACCCAGACCGCCGTGCAGACCCTGGTCAGTGTGTTCGGCCTGGCGATGACCCTGCTGCTGTCGGTGTTCGCCTGAGACACCGGTCGCTCGCGGTGGGTCCGGTGGCCCGGTGGCTGTCGGACCCACCTGCGAGACTCGGGCCATGGATCTTGACGAGCTGTTGCGGTGTCTCGCGGAGGCCGAATCGGGTGAGCTGCGGGAGGAGTTGACCGGCGGGCGCTATGTGGTCGTGCAGTACAACCCCGAGGGGACGTACTTCGACGACGCGGACCTCGCGGAACTCTTCGGCGCCCCCGCGCCCGGCACCGGGGTGACCGACGAGGAGGGCGAGGAGGACGAGGAGTTCGAGGATGAGGAGGATGCCTACTTCGACGTCATCGGTGTCGCGCCCTCTGTCTACGAGGCGCTTGACCTCCTCGGCGAGGAACTCCCCGATGAGGAGTGGCTGACGGAGCTGGACGAGGAGGAGTGGGCCGCGGAGGCGGCCGAGTTCGGCGAGGACGTGTTCGGCACGGCTGCGGAAAGCGCGGGCCGTACGGACGGTTCGGACGGTTCGGACGGCGAAGAGGGGAACGAATGGCTCGACCTCCTGCGAGGCATACAGGACCCCCGGCGGCGCTCCGTGGTCCAGTTGCTGTGTGGTGTCCTCGGTCCGATGGACTTCCTCACGGAGGAGTTCGCGAAGGACGTCTATCTGGGGGGCGTGGCGACGCGGCTCCCCGGAGCACGGTTCGTCATGCTGGCCAGCGCCGCCCCGCCGAACCAGGAAGTGGCCTTCGCCATCCTCGAACTCCCGCCCCGCAGCGCGCCCGACCCGGTCGGCCGCGCCCTGCTGCGGGCGTGTGCCGCCGGGGACGTGGGCGTGCTGAGTGCCGCGCTCGGCGAGGGCGCTGACGTCGGCACGCTCGACGAGTACGGTGCCACACCCCTGCACCACGCCGTGGCGGCGCGTTCGGCCGCGGCCGTCGACGCGCTGCTCGCGGCGGGCGCCGATCCGCGCGCCCAGTCGGCCTTCGGCAGCGCACCCCAGTTCACGGCCGCGGGCCCCGGCCGCCCTCACCCCACCACCCGCCGGGTCGAAGGCGAGGAGCACTGGAGCGTCCTGTGGTCCCTGCTCGACGCGGGCGCCGATGTCAACGCCGTCAACACCGCCGGTCAGACCCTGCTCGACCTGGCCATCCGGGCGGATCCATATCCGGAGCGACAGGTTCGCCTGCTGCGGGAGCGGGGAGCCGTCAGCCGCGAACTCACCGACGTGTCCGTGGACCGGCTCGTCCGCAGAGTGCCGTACGGCTACGAGGACCAGCTGCGCATCCTGCGCAATCACGTCCGCTTCCTGCTGGATACCGGCGCGCCGTACGACCATCCGCTGGACTCTCTGCTCGCCTCCGCGGGCTACTACGAGCGTGAGCTCTCCGCCGACTACCTCGTCGAACTCATCGACATCATGGTGAGCCGCGGGGTGCGTGACCGGCCGGGCACCTATGGCAGGACGGCACGCGAGAGCGCCCAGCACTGGGTCGACCACGGTCTGACCCACTACCAGGCCGTGGTGGACCGGCTCACCGAGGAGGCGGACGAGAGCCCCTCAATACCAGTGTGAAATCCTTTTCAGCCCGGGGTAGGGTGAAGGCTGACCGTACACGGTGAAAGGATGCGGACACAGTTGGTGACGATCCATGACGTGGCGCGAGCCGCCGGTGTCTCTCCGGCGACCGTCTCGCGTGTCTTCAACGGCGGCAACGTCACACCGGCACGTGCCCTGTCCGTGCAAGAGGCCGCGGCGGCCCTCGGGTTCGCGCCCAATCGGGTGGCGCGGTCGCTGCGCAAGCAGCGGTCCAGCGTGATCGCGCTGATCATCCCGGACATCGAGAACCCGTTCTTCACCTCGCTCGCCCGTGGCGTCGAGGACGCCGCACAGCGCACCAGCCTTTCCGTGGTCCTGTGCAACTCCGACGAGGACACCGACAAGGAGCGCCGCTACCTGGAGGTGGCTCTCGGTGAGCAGATGGCGGGCGTGATCGTGGCGGCGGCGTCCCAGGACGAGACGGATCTGGGGCCGCTGACCGACCGGCGTGTGCCCGTGGTCGCCGTCGACCGTCGTCCGCGCGACGCCGAGGTGGACGCGGTCCGGGTCGACAACCACCACGGTGGCGAGGTGGCCACCCGCCACCTCCTCCAGTCGGGTTACCACAGGATCGCCTGCATCACCGGGCCCGAGGGAGCCTCCACCTCCGAGGAACGGCTCGCGGGCCACCGCATGGCGTTGCGCGCCGCCCAGGGCGGCCCGGCCGCGGCCGACGACACCTACGTACGGCATGCCGACTTCCGGGTGGACGGGGGCCGCGCGGCGATGCGCGAACTGCTGGCGCTGCCCGAGCCGCCCGATGCCGTGTTCGTCGCCAACAACCTCATGACGATCGGCGTCCTCGACGCCCTCCGCGAGGCGGGCAGCACCCCACCCGACATCGGTGTGCTCTCCTTCGGCGACGTTCCCTGGGCATCGCTGGTACGGCCGTCCCTCACCGCGGTCGAACTGCCCTCGTACGAGCTGGGGCGCACCGCCGCCGACCTCCTCCTCCAGCGCATGGACGGCAGCGTATCGCCGGTGCAGACCGTGGTGCTGCGCACCAAGCTCCAGGTCAGGGAGAGCACGGCCGGGCCCGCCCGGCCCTGACAGGCGGGTGGGGGTCGGGCGCCGTACGCCGCGCCGAACCACGAACGAGAGCAGCGCCGCACCGGCCATCCAGCCCGTGCGGCGCCACCTCACCTCACAGCGGTCACTTCAACCCCGACGTCTTGATCGACTCCACGATCTGCCGCTGGAAGATGAAGAACAGCACCAGCATGGGCAGCGCGGCCACCGTCGCCGCCGCCAGGATGTAGTTCCAGTTGGACGTGTACTGCGTCTGGAACGACGAGATACCGAGCTGCACCACCGTCAGGTCCTGATCGCTCGTGGCGACCAACGGCCAGACGAACGCGTTCCAGCTGGCCAGGAAGAAGAAGATCGCGAGGGCCGAGAGAATCGGCCGGGACATCGGCAGGACGATGTTCCAATAGACCCGCCAGTGGCCGCAGCCGTCGATGACCGCCGCCTCCTCCAGCTCCTTCGGCAGCCCCAGGTAGAACTGGCGCAGCAGGAAGATGCCGAACGCGTTGAAGATCGCCGGGATGATCAGCCCGGCATAGCTGTCGAGCAGCCCCAGCTGGCGGGCGACCAGGAACAGCGGGATGAGCACCACCGGCGCGGTGACCAGCAGTGTGGCGAAGATGGCGCCGAAGAGCTTCTCGCGCCCCGGGAACCGCAGCCGTGCCAGCGCGTAGGCGGCCATCGAGTGGAAGAACAGCGCCGCCACGGTGATCACCGCGGAGACGAAGAAGCTGTTCCACAGATAGCGGCCGAACGGCACCTCGGTGAAGACGTAGACGAAGTTCTGGAAGGTGACGTCCCGCGGGATCAGCCGTCCGTCGGTGACGGTGGCGCGCGTCTTGAAGGACGACGTGACCATCCACAGCACGGGGAAGAGGCTGATCAGCGACAGGACGACGGCCAGGGCCGTCAGCCCGGCGCGCGAGGACAGCGGCCGACGCCGACCGGCCGCGGTGGCCGTGGTGTGGGTCCGGGTCGTCAGGGCGTCACTCGCCATCGTCGAACCTCCCGCCTCTCGTGAACTTGAAGAGCACCGCGGAGATGAGCACCATGATCAGCACCAGGAACGAGCCCATGGCCGAGGCATAGCCGTACTCCCCGAATCCGAACGCCTGCTGGTAGATGTAGAAGATGGCGAGCGATGTGCCGTTGGCGGGACCGCCGTTGGTCAGGACGAAGATCAGGTCAAGGCCGCCGGTGATGGCGGCGACCGTCGACATCAGCAGGACGAAGAAGCTGGTGGGGCGCAGCAGCGGCCAGGTGATGGTGCGGAACGTGGTCCACGGCCCCGCGCCGTCCAGCTTCGCGGCCTCGTAGAACTCCTGGGGGATCTCCTGGAGCCCGGCCAGGAAAATGATCATGTAGTAGCCCATCATCACCCACACCATGACGGCGATGACACAGCCGAGGGCGAGGGACGGGCTGCCGAGCCAGGACTCGCCGTCGAAACCGGCCGCGCGCATGGCCCGGTTGACCACCCCGGTCTGCTCGTCGAGCAGGAACTTCCACAGCACGCCGACCACCACCAGGCTGATGACGTACGGCATGAAGAGCATCGTGCGGTAGACGCCGACCCCGGGCAGCTTCTGCTTCACCAGCAGACCAAGACCCAGACTCACGCAGAAGAGGATGGGGACGAGAAGCACCACATACAGCCCCGTGATCTTCATCGAGTCCCAGAACAGCGGGTCGTCCACCATCCGCCGGTAGTTGCCGAGCCCGATCCACTCATAGCTGCCGAAGCCGCTGACCTGGAAGAAGCTCAGCCCGATGGACAGCACCATCGGGATCGCGACGAACACCAGCAGCCCCAGCACATCGGGTGTGAGGAACAGCCCGGCGGCCAGCCACTCGCGGTGCTCGCGGCTCAGCCTCGGCCGGCGGCCGGACGTGGCGGGCGACCGCTCCGGGGCCACGGTGGCCCGGCGGCGGCGCTCCTGTGCGGCGACACTGCTCATATCAGGCTCGCCCCCTGGTAGCTCTTGGTGTAGGCCGCGATGGACCGGGCGGCTCTCTCGGCGTCGCCGGCCACGCCGTGGCCGGCGAGCATGGTGCCCTGGATGGCATCGGAGATCGCCTTGTAGACGACCGGGGGATAGCGCGGTTCGGCGCGGCCGCCGGGGAAGATCTCGTCCTTGAACTTCTTCATGATCTCGGAGTCGTAGCCGCCCTTGGCGGAGCCGCGGTCCAGGGCGCTGTCCCGCGGCGCCACATCGGACTTGGTGCCGACGCACCACTCCACCATCCGGTTGATGGACTCGTCCTTCATGGACCCCAGCGCCCAGACGCAGAACTCGGCCGCCGCCTCCGGGTCGCGCCCCTGGGCGTTGGCGCAGAAGGACCAGCCGCCCAGCGCGGTGACGTACCGGCCGCCCGGGGGCGTGGGCAGTTTGAAGACGCCGTACCGGTACTTGGGCGCGAACGCCTTGAAGCTGGAGACGTTCCAGATGCCCTGCTGCCACATGGCCACGTTGCCGCCCTTGAAGCCGCCGATCACGTCCGCGGCGGCGGGCATGGTGCGCGGCGCGATGCCGTGGCGCACCGCGTCCTGCCAGAGCCCCAGGGCCTGGCGGGTGGCCTTGGAGTCGAAGGCCACATCGCCACGTTCGTCCAGGACTTCGCCACCGCCCTGCCACATCCACGGGTACCAGGTGAAGTTCTGGTAGTAGCCCGGCCTGGTCTCGAAGACCAGCCCGGCCCGTGTCCTGGTGCGCAGCTTGTCGCCGATGTCGAGCATCTGGTCCCAGGTGGTGGGGATGTCGGCCTCCGACAGACCGGCCTTCTCCCAGACGTCCTGGGCGTAGAACATGGCCAGCGGCTCGATCTCCATGGGGAGGGCGTAGACCTTGCCGTCCACCATGCGGCTGTCGAGCGCGGAGCCGAAGTCGTCGATGGCCGCCTTCTCCATGTGCGGGGTGAGGTCGGCCAGGACGCCGCCGTTGTAGTACCGCAGGAAGTCGCCGGGGGAGAGCAGGAAGATATCCGGGCCCTCACCGGTGGCGAAGGCGGACGGCAGCTTGAATCCGTTGAGGTAGGTGGGCTGTGGCAGATAGACGAGGTCGATCCGCGCCTTGTGGGTGGCGTTCCACCGGTCGACCATGTCGACGAACCACTTGGACTGCCCGTTGACCGCGGGGTCGGGCGAGCGCTGGGGCCCGTAGAAGTTCCAGAACTGGAGGTTGCCCCCCTTCGCCCGGGCCGTGCCGCAACCGGTGAGCAGGGCCGGGGCCCCCACGGCCGAGCCCGCGCCCGCCGCCGCGGTGAGGAATCGGCGGCGTGAGGTGCCGGGGGAGGTGGCCGGGCGCCCGGCTTCATTGCCGTGCTGGAGCATGCGTGCGCTCCTGTCGGAGTGGGATGGGGCTGGGATGTGCGGTGGGGGGTGGGTGCTAGGCCGTACGGATCCGGGGGCGGACGGGCCCCTCAGCCGACTTCTCGTCAGCCGAACTCTCGTCAGTCGACTTCGAGCGTGAGCAGGTCCGGCGTGGCCGGGCGGGCCGCGGACGCCGGGGCGTCCAGGTAGAAAAGCGAGGTGCTGGCGATGTCATCGCTGGTGTGCCGGTAGCGGTGCGGCAGCCCGTTGCCCTGCCCCGGGCCGATGCCGAGGCTCTGCACGGTGACGCGCAGATCCTCGGAGAAGCGGATGGGGTCCAGGACGTGCCAGCGATACATCCCGAACCGCTGCTGGCTGCTGTACAGCCCGTCCGGGCGCAGGACCTGGTTCAGGCCCAGATACGGGGTGGTGTACGCGGTGTAGCCCTGGCCGGGGACGTCGAAGTTCCAGGCGCCGCCGAAGTAGTCCTCGGTGCCGGTGCCGCAGAGCGTCGGGAACTCGTCGTCACCGTCGAGGTAGAACTTCAGCTCGCCCTCACCCCACCAGCCGGGGCTGTTGACGCCCCACGCCAGATACGTGCCGACGTAGCCGCCGGCGCCGGTGACCGTGTCGAGCAGGGTGTGCACCTCGCCGTACGGCACCGGGTGGCTGCGGCGCCACTGGGCGTGGAACCAGAGGGCGTCGTCCCCGACCTCGTCCAGCTCGTAGTCCACCTGGTAGTAGAGCGTGACCTTCTCGGCGGTCAGGTTCTCCAGGGTGATCCGTGCCCTGCGGTGGAACGGCATCGGCCAGTACGCGTTGAAGCCGCCGTTGGGGTTGGCGGCGATGGGCACGGACGAGACCTGGCTGAAGGTGTTCCAGCCGTTGCAGAAGAAGTCACCGAGCGGGACCTCGACGGCCGGTTCCTCCTCGCCCTCCCAGTACATCCGCAGCAGGGTGCCCCGCCAGGCCCGGTGCGGGTCGGTGGTGCACCACAGGTGGCGGATGGTGCCCGGACCCTCGATGTCGGCGAGCACGGCCGTCGTGCCGGGGGCGATGTCGATGCTGGGGGAGATCTTCCAGCCCGGCCCCAGCCTGCTCGCCGCCACCGCTCCGGTGCCCTCCGTGGCGCGGCCGCCACCCGACTTGGCGCCGGTGGTGTTCTCGGCGCTGATGGAACGGCTCACGGCACGCGTCCTGCGGGAGATGCCGTCGAGTCCAAAGGTCGTCATCGTGTCTTGCCCTCATGGGTGGGGTACGGGACGCGCGCCGACGGGCCGGAAGAGGCGCCGTGGCGCGCGGAAAACGGCGTCACCGGCGGTGCGGCACAGCACGTCTGAAATCCATTTCACCGCAACGTAGAGCGGGCTCCAAGGAGTGTCAAGGGGTGAGACCTGCGGTCGATCGCGGGGTGTCGATGCGCGCCGCTGATATGGCTTTTCGCCAGGGCAAGGCCATTCGCGTGGCCTCCCTTGACGCTGAAATCGTTTTCTGCCAGCGTGCTCGCCATGCCTCGCAACGCAGTCATCGGAGTGGACATCGGCACTTCGAGCACCAAGGGCGTCCTCGTCGGTCTGGATGGCGCACTGATCCGCTCGGCCACCCGGGAGCACACTCCGGCGAGACCGGGTCCCGGCCACTTCGAGATGGACGCCGCCGTCTGGTGGCGCGAGTTCACCGAACTGGCCCGCGAGCTGACCGCCGCGGAGGACACCACCGTGGTCGCCGTCGGGGTCAGCGGCATGGGGCCCTGCGTCCTGCTGACCGATGAACACGCCGCCCCGCTGCGCCCCGCCGTGCTCTACGGTGTGGACACCCGCTCGGTCCACCAGATCCAGCGCATCGAGGCGCGGCTCGGCGCCGACGAGATCATCCGTCGCGGCGGCTCCGCCCTGACCACCCAGGCCGCCGGGCCCAAGATCGCGTGGATCGCCGAGGAGGAGCCCGAGCTCTACGCGCGGGCCAAGCGCCTGTACATGCCGAGCTCATGGCTGGTCGACAAGCTCACCGGGAACTACGTCCTGGACCACCACTCGGCCAGCCAGTGCACTCCGCTGTACGACACGCTCGCCGGCGAGTGGTACGCCCCCTGGGCCGCCGAGGTGGCCCCCGGGATCGAACTGCCGCCGCTGCGCTGGCCCGGCGAGGCGGCCGGCACCCTCACCCCCGAGGCCGCCACGGCGACCGGTCTGCCCGCCGGAATCCCCGTCACCACCGGCACCATCGACGCCTGGGCCGAGGCCCTGAGCGTGGGTGCGCAGAACATCGGCGATCTGATGCTGATGTACGGCACCACCATGTTCCTCATCCACACCGTGCCCAAGCCGCTGACCAGCCCGTCCCTGTGGGGCACCGTCGGCGCCCTGCCCGGCACCCGGAATCTGGCCGGTGGCATGGCCACTTCCGGCGCGGTCGCCAACTGGCTCAAGGACCTGTTCGCCGACGGCGGCCACGCCGAACTCACCGCGCTGGCCACCGAGTCGGGCGTCGGCGCCAACGGCCTGCTGATGCTGCCGTACTTCTCCGGCGAGCGCACCCCGATCATGGACCCCGACGCCCGTGGAGTGATCGCCGGGCTGACCCTGTCCCACACCCGTGGCGACCTCTACCGGGCCGCACTCGAAGCCACCGGGTTCGCCGTCCGCCAGAACATCGAGGTCATCGAGGCGGCCGGCGGCGACATCCGCAGAGTGGTCGCCGTCGGTGGCGGCACCCAGGGCTCGTTGTGGACACAGATCGTCTCCGACATCACCGGCCGCCCACAGGAGTTGCGCACCATCACCATCGGCGCGGGCTACGGCGACGCGCTGCTGGCCGCCCAGCTCGTCGGGGACGCCTCCATCGACGACTGGAACCCGGTGCGCGAGACGGTGACGCCGCGCGCCGGGCACACCGGGCGCTACGACGAGCTGTACGCCCTCTACCGGCGGCTGTACCCGGACACCGCCGCGACCGTCCACGCGCTGGCCGCACTCCAGGAGCGCTGAGAGCCCACGCGCTTCCAGTGCCCCAGCGCTCCCAGCGCCTTGAGCGCCACCGCGCCCGCAGCCACCCCCAGCACCCCAGCACCCCCCAGTGCCTTCAGCGCTACCCGCGCCCCTCAACACCCCACCGACGCACCACCAACGGAGACCGCATGACCGCGTACACCCTGCCCGAGCTCCACCGGCCGCCCGCCGCCGAGCCTGCCACCGTCCACACCGTGGCCAGCGGCGACCTGCGTCCCGCCGCCAACGTCACCTGCTGGCCCACCCAGGAGAAGCTGGAGAGCGACCTCGCCGCGGCCCTCACGGACCTCGGCTGGCAGGTCCGCCGAGGCCACGCCGTGGACGAGGCCAAGGGGCACGGGTTCATCGACAGCCAGCGCGCCGGTATCGAGGTCTTCAAGCACATACCCAGGGACGCCCCGCTCATCGTCGTCGAGGCCGTCTGGCAGTACAGCCACCACGTCCTCGCCGGATTGCGCGACCACCAGGGCCCGATCCTGGTGGTGGCCAACTGGAGTGGCGAATTCCCCGGTCTGGTGGGCCTGCTGAACCTCGCCGGGAGCCTCACCAAGGCGGGGCGCGACTACTCGGTGCTGTGGAGTGCCGACTTCACCGACGAGTGGGCACGCGAGTCATTGCGCACCTGGCTGGAGACCGGCACGCTCACCCACGACACCAGCCATGTCCGGCCCCTGCCGCCCCTGCCGGGCGCGGACCCCGAGACCGAACTGGGCGTGGCCCTCGCCCGGCAGCTGCGCGAGGAGAAGGCGATCATCGGCGTCTTCGACGAGGGCTGCATGGGCATGTACAACGCCATCATCGACGACGAGTTCCTCAACCCGCTCGGCATCTACAAGGAGCGCCTGTCGCAGAGCGCCCTGGTGGCCGAGATGAGGAACGTGTCCGACGCGGAGGCCCAGGAGGTCCGGGCCTGGCTCGACCGCGCCGGGATGACCTTCCACACCGGCACCGACGAGGCCACCGAACTCACCGACGCCCAGCTGCTCAGCCAGTTCAAGATGTACATCGCCGCGGTGCGCATCGCCGACGACTTCGGGCTCGACGCGGTCGGCATCCAGTACCAGCAGGGCCTGAAGGACACCGTCCCGGCGAGCGACCTCGCCGAGGGCCTGCTCAACAACGTCCAGCGCCCGCCGGTACGGAGCCGCGACGGCGCCCGCGAGCTGTACGCGGGCGCGCCGCTGCCGCACTTCAACGAGGTGGACGAGGGCGTCGCCGTCGACTCCCTGGTCACCAACCGCATCTGGACCGCGATGGGCCTCGACCCGGCCACCACACTGCACGACATCCGCTGGGGCGAGGAGTACGACGGCCGGTTCGTCTGGGTCTTCGAGATCTCCGGCTCGGTGCCCGCCTCGCACAACGGCGGCTACGACAAGTCGTACAGCATGCGCCAGCCCCCGATGTTCTTCCCGCTCGGCGGCGGCACCCTCAGCGGTGTCTCCAAGCCGGGCGAGATCGTCTGGTCGCGGGTGTTCCTGATGGACGGCAGGCTGCACGTCGACCTCGGCCGCGCCACCTCGGTCGAGCTGCCCGAGGAGGAGACCCGGCGCCGGCTCGACGCCACCAACCACCAGTGGCCGATCATGCACGCGGTCCTGCACGGCGTCACCCGCGACCAGTTCATGGCCCGCCACCGCGCCAACCACCTCAACGTGGCCTACGCCCCCGACGCGGCGACCGCCGACAAGGCGCTGCGCGCCAAGGCCGCGCTCTTCGCCGAGCTGGGCGTCGAGGTGCATCTGTGCGGAGACGTGGCGCTGTAGCCGCCTCCGCGGGCCCGGGTGCCGTATGCCCAACCTGTGTGCCCGCACCGGAACTTCGCGGTGTTCCGCCCATCCCCGGCACGGGCGGAGCACCGCGAACCAGCAAATGAACGACTGAGCAGGCGAACCAGGAGCCCCACGATCCCGAGGAGTTCAGCATGGCCCGTTCACAACCACCCACTCCCGCCGACGCGGCCGACGGCCCCCGCCGCCGCGTGCTGCTGGCCGCAGGCGCGGGCCTGGCGGCGGCGGCCGTCGTGCCGAGTGCGGGGGCGGCGCGGGCGAACGCCGTCACCGCCCGGGCCGCCGCCGTCACCGGTACGAAGGTCAGAAACCTCACCGGCCCGGCCGAGACGGGCCAGTTCGCCGCGCCCTGGACCGACCTCGGCATCCCCGCCCGCTGCCCCGACGGCACGATGCTGTTCGTATGCGGCGACACCTTCGACGGCGATGGCGTGGGCGGCCCCAACTGGCGGGCCCCGGTGGGCCTGCGGGCACGCCACCCCGATCTGAACGCCCTCGTCATCGACGACAGCGTGGGCGGTTCACAGGCCGTGGGCCTGGTTCCGGAGAGCCACGAGAACAACACCACCGCCATACCGTCGGACGTCTTCACCGTCGGCAACACGATGTACATGCACCTGATGCGGGGTGTCCTCTACCAGACCCACCACTCCGACTTCTGGCGCTCGACGGACAACGGCCAGACGTGGCAGTACCTGTGCCAGTGGCCCGGGGACCAGTACGGCGGCCAGTTCCAGCAGAAGACCTACGCGGTGGCGGACGACGGCTACGCTTACGTTCTGTCCAGCGTGTTCAACCGGGATGTGCCCTCCGACCTGCTGCTGCACCGCGTCCCGCAGGACCGGCTGGGCGACCCGGCGGCGTACCAGCCGTGGGGCTACGCGAACGGCGCCTGGGCCTGGGGCAACTACCCGACCACCATCACCGCCCGGCGCCGGTTCGGTGAGATCTGCTTCCGCGCGATGGCCGGGAAGTACGCCCTGACCTGGCTGAACATGGAACCCGTGGACATCCGCGCCCAGGTCTTCCCCCTGCCGACGAGCGACTTGTTCGCCACCCCGGAGCAGACCCTCATCGTCCCCACCACTCCCGGCAACGAGTCCGGCAACGCGGTGGCCAATCCCTACGGCGGCTTCATCGTCCCCGGCTCGACCTTCGGCGACTTCCACATCGCCGTGAGCCAGTGGTACGACGACCAGAACTACCGGGTGATGCAGTACCGGATCAACGGCCTGACCGCCTGAGCCCGCCGCCACCGACACCCGCGAGGAGCACACCGTGCGACGATCCAGACTCCTGATCACCCTGGCGGCCGGGCTGGCCGTCGTGACGATGGCGACCGTACCCGCCGTCCAGGCGGACACCACCGGCACCCGCCACACCGAGCGCGAATCCGCCGCGGCCGCCACGGCCACCGAGGCCGCGAACGCCCCGGAGAGCGACTACTTCTCCACCGTGGACATCGCCCCCGGCGCCACCATCGGCGCCCCCGCGATCGGCGACAACAAGGAGCACGGCGACCTGTGGCCGTCGTGCTGGTCCAACGACGACAACGTGTACGCCGCGTACGGCGACGGCGTGGGCTTCGGCGACACCTGGCAGGACATCGGCGTGGCCCGGATCAGCGGCTCACCCGGCAACCTGGCGGGCGCCCAGCGGGCGTCGGGCGACGGCATCGGCCGGATCTGGGGCGCCCCCCAGGACTACTACCGCAAGCCCACCGGCATGGTCTGTGTGAACGGGGATCTCTATCTCGCCGTTCAGGACCTCAAGAAGGGCACGCTGGACAACGCGCCCAGCGCGACGGTCGTGAAGTCCACCGACAAGGGCGAGACCTGGACATCGGACAAGGTCAAGCCGATGTTCTCGGACCAGAAGTTCACCACGGTCATGTTCCTGGACTACGGCAAGGACAACGCGAACAGCCCTGACGGATACGTCTACGCCTACGGCCTGGACTACAACTGGCGCGACACCTTCGACCCCGACCCGGACCCCACCGACCTCTATCTGGCCCGGGTGCCCGCCACGTCCATCATGGACCGCTCCACCTGGCAGTTCTACGCCGGTGACAGCGGCGGCACCCCGCAGTGGTCCTCCAGCATCGACCAACGGGTGTCGGTGCTCCACGACGACCACCGCGTCTACCAGAACGTGGGAACCGCGGGCCGGGTCAAGGACCTCAGCGTGATCAGCCAGGGTGGCGTGGTCTACAACAAGGCACTGAAGCGCTACATCTACACGTCCTGGACGGAGTACACCTACGAGTTCTACGAGGCGCCCACGCCGTGGGGCCCGTGGAAGCACTTCACGCCCAAGGACTTCGGCGGCTACCCCTGGACCCACACCAAGCACGGCGGCTACGCCACCACCATCCCGTCGAAGTACATCAGCGCGGACGGCAAGTCGATGTGGCTCCAGTCCAACGTCTGCCCCTGCGGCGGCGGTTACCCGGCCGGCGACTTCTGGGCGTACACCTTCTCACTGCGCAAGATGTCCCTGACCCCCTCGGTCCCCACCACCCCGGACAACCCACCGGACGCCTCCCGCAACCTCGCCCGCGAACCCGGCACCGTGCCCATCGAACGCGCCACCCACTTCGGCCGCGCGATCTACAACGACGGCGACACGACCCAGAACGAGGACGACTGGAACGACGAGCGCAAGCCGACCAGCTGGTGGGGCTACACCTGGCCACGTACCTACCGTCTCAACCAGGTGGCCTACACCACCGGCACCATGTTCGGCGACGGCGGCTGGTTCAGCGACCCACCCAAGATCCAGGTCCGCCGCGACGGCACCTGGACCGATGTCACCGGCCAGCGCGTCACACCGTCCTACCCGACCTCCTCGGCCGCCGGCTCGAACAAGACCTACGTCTTCGACTTCGACACCACAACCGGTGACGGCGTCCGCGTCATCGGCGGCAGCGGCGGAACGCAGACCTTCACCTCGATCGCCGAACTGGCGGCCCACTACCGCTGACGCGCTCATCAAGCGAATCCACTTCGGTCATGGTGATAACGGTTCTCGCAGGAAGAACCCGTTCCAGGTGCTTGCTCTTTGAACTGGATTCGGTTTTCCTAGGAGGGCCGTCCCAGGACCGGAGGGGAGTCGCGTGCGCGCGGAAGAAGTCGATCTGCTCATCATCGGCGCGGGCATGGCGGGATTGACCGCCGGTGCCCGCGCGGTTCGCAACGGTCTGTCCGTCACGGTCGTGGAGATCGGTGAGGACGTCGGCGGTTCCGCGCTCTTCGCGGGTTACGCATGGACCGCGCCGAGCCACGAGATCATGGACCAGCACAATCCGCGTGGAGACACCGCGCTCAAGCGCGCCCTCGTGGATCGGTTCCCCGAGGGCATCTCATGGATCCGTTCCCTCGGCGTGGACATCAAGGACGCGCAGCGCGTTCTCAGTTTCGGTCGCGGGCACCAGTTCGACACCCATCAGTACGTCGCCACCTGTCGACAGGTCATCCGCCGGGGCGGTGGCGCGCTGCTGTTGGAAACGCGCACCGAAAGGCTGGTGGCCGAGGACGGTGTCGTGACGGGGGCGGAGCTGCGACTGGCCGATGGCACCCGCACACAGGTGCGCGCCGGGTCCACGCTCATCGCGACCGGCGGGTTCCAGGGCGATGCCGAACTCCGCGCCACGCATGTGCACCCCCGCGCCGGGGGCATGCAGCTCCGCTCCAACCCCTTCAGCCGCGGTGGTGGCTACCGTCTGGCCACCGGGGCCGGTGCCGCCACCGGCCACGATGACGCGGGCTTCTACGGCCATCTCATCCCCAGTGGCATCCCCTTCGCCGACCCGGCGGACTTCGTCGACCTGTCGCTCTACTACAGCGAGCACGCCCTCCTGTTCAACGTGGACAACGACCGGTTCGTCGACGAGACGCTGGGCGACCACCTCACGGCCATGGCCCTGCTGGAGCAGCCCGAAAGCCGGGGCCTTCTCATCGCCGACGCCCGGGTGTTCCGGGACTGGATCGTCGGCAGCTACGTCGAGGGCGCGGTCGCCGTGGACAAGTTCGCTCTGGCCGGTAAGCGGGGCGGCCGTGTGGGACTGGCCGAAGACCTCGACGAACTGGCCTACCTCCCGGAGGAATGGGGTTACCGGGGCGATGCCGTGCGCGACGCGGTCAAGCTGTTCAACGAACACGCCGCGGCGGGGCTGGAGCCGGTGCCCGGCCGGAAGCTGGACCGCCTCCCGCTCGACGAACCGCCGTACTACGTGATCGAGACGGTACCGGCCATCACCTTTCCCTTTCACGGGATCCGCGTCGACGACCGGGCCCGCGTGCTGCGCGGGGACGGTGAACCGCTCCCCGGGCTGCTCGCGGCCGGGTCGGACACCGGTGGCCTGTGGCACCGCGCCTACGCCGGTGGCATCGCCTCGGCCCTGGTGTTCGGACTGACCGCCGCGGACACCGCCACCGCCACCGCGACCGCGTCACACGCGACGGACTGAGCATGTGGCGGCCGGGCACCCGGCTCGTCCGCCCTGCGCTCGTCCGCCCTGTGTTCGTCCGCCACCGCGGGTGGTGCCCCGTCAGCGTGCCGTCCAGCCGCCGTCCACGTACAGCTCGGAGCCGGTCACGAAGCTCGCGTCCTGGGACGCGAGGAAGGCGACGGCCCCCGCCACCTCTTCCGGCCTGCCGAGCCGCCCCATGGGGGTGCCCTCGACCATCGCGGTGTGCCGGGGCGTGCCCTGCCACAGTTCCCGCGAGAGCGGGGTCTCGATGAAGCCGGGGTGGATCGAATTGACCCGGACGCCGCGCGTGGCCCAGTGCAGCGCGGCGTTCTTCGTCATCAGCCGGACCGCGCCCTTCGCCGCGTGATACGAGAACTGGCTGCCGAAGCCGCCCACCGTGCCGAAGATCGACGCGATGTTGACGATCGAACCGCCACCGGAGCGTTCGATCGCGGGGCCACCGTGCTTCATACCGAGCCAGACACCGCCCTGGGTCACCGCGATGACCTTGTCCCAGGACTCCTGGGTCTCCGTCTCCACGGTGCGCATCTGGGCGACCCCCGCGTTGTTGACGAGCACGGACAGGCCGCCCAGTTCGGAGACCACGCGCTCGACCGCGCCGCGCCACGCCTCCTCGTCGCTCACGTCCAGCGCGAGGCCGAGTGCCCGCGCTCCGTCGGCCGCCGACTCCTTCGTCAGCTCCTCCGCCAGGTGGCCGCAGCGATCGGCGTCCACGTCGGTCACCACCACCGTGGCGCCCTCGGCGGCCAGCCGCCGTGAGACGGCGGTTCCTATGCCGCCGGTGGCGCCGGTGACCAGGGCGATCCGTCCGGACAGTCGGTCTCGCACGGGCACTCCTTCGTCTCGTTTGTCAGTGGTCACGTGTGTCGGTGGTCACGGCAGGAGCTCCAGCCCCGAGCGCAGCAGCGCGGGCACCGCGGATCCGACCCGTTCGAATCCCGCCCCGACCGTCTGCCCCGCCGAAAAGCGGGCGTGGATGCCCTCCGCGATGACGGCGAGCTTGAAACAGCCCAGGGCCTGGTAATACGGCAGGGCGCCGATGTCCCGTCCGGACTTCTCGGCGTATCGCTCGGCCAGTTCGCGCCCCGATCGAAAACCGGGGTTGGCCGTCGGGACATGCCGCGCCGCGAGGACCGGTTCGCAGGTCCGGTCCCAGTACATGAGCAGCATCCCGAGGTCGGCGAGGGGATCGCCGAGCGTGGCCATCTCCCAGTCGAGGACCGCGGCGATCCGCCCGAAGTCGCCGGGTGCCAGGATGACGTTGTCCAGGCGGTAGTCGCCGTGCACGATGGCCGGGGGGCCGCTCGCGGGCAGCGAGCGGGCCAGTCTGCCGTGCAGTTCGTCGAGGTCGGGCAGGTTCCGCGTGGCGACCTTGTCCCACTGCCCACGCCATCGCCGCACCTGGCGCTCCAGATAGCCGTCGGGCCGGCCGAAATCGCCGAGCCCGACGCCGGCGGCGTCCACCGAATGCAGCGTGACCAGGGCGTCCACCAGCGTGTCAGCTGCGCGCCGCGCGTCGTCCGGCGGGAGTACGGCGGCCTCGTCGCCGTCGCGCAACACCGTGCCCGCCACGAAGCCGACGACGCAGAACGGCGCTCCGATCACCTCCGGGTCCGTGCACGACAGCACGGCCCGGGCGACCGGCACCGCGGTGTCGGCGAGCGCGGCGACGACGCGGTATTCGCGGTCCATGTCGTGCGCGGTCGGTGTCAGCACCCCCAGCGGCGGTCGGCGCAGCACCCACCGGTGCGTCCCGTCGGTCACCGCGTAGGTGAGATTGGAGCGCCCGCCCTCCAGGAGCGTGACCTGGAGCGGGCCCGCGCACTCGGGCACGTGGCGTGCGAAATAGCGCTCCAGCGCGGCCACGTCGACCCCGGCCGGCGTCGTCCCGGGGCGGGTCACCGAGCGGCCCCCCGCTCCCGCGCCGCCCGCACCGCGCGCTTGGCGATGGCCCAGCGATGGGTTTCGGAAGGGCCGTCGTAGATACGGAACGGACGCACCTCGCGGTACAGCCGCGACAGCGGGGCGTCCCCCGAGATGCCGAGCGCACCGCATATCTGGACGGCCCGGTCGACCACCCGGTGCACCGCCTCGGAGACGTATGTCTTGGCGATGGAGGTGTGCTGGGCGGCCGGGCGGCCCTGGTCCAGCTCCCAGCAGGCCCGCCAGAGCACCGCCCGGCTGGTCTCGATGTCGATCTCGGAGTCGGCCAGCATCTGCTGCACCATGCCCAGTTCGGCCAGCGGCTTGCCGAAGGCCGAACGGTCCGCCGCGCGTTCCAGGGCGATGTCCTGTGCCCGCCGAGCCACTCCGAGCCAGCGCATGCAGTGGGTCATCCGCGCGGGCCCCAGGCGTACCTGGGCGTACGCGAAGCCCTGGTCCACCTCGCCCAGCACGGCCTCGTCCGCGACCTCGCAGCCTTCGAAGGCGACTTCGCTGTGGCCGCCGAAGAGGCCCCGGTCCAGGGTGTCGATATTCCGGACGATCTTCATGCCGGGGTTGTCGGCGGCGACGAGGAACATCGTCGCGCCGCCCGGGTCGCCGGGGCCGCCGCTGGTGCGGGCCATGCAGATGGCGAAGGCCGCCCCGTCGGCGCCGCTGATGAACCACTTGCGGCCGTCGATCCGCCAGCCGCCGTCGATCCGCGTCGCGGTCGTGGTGAGCGCCCGCGGGTCGGAGCCGGCGCCCGGCGCCGGCTCGGTCATCGCGAAACACGAGCGCGTCTCACCGGCCGCCAGCGGACGCAGATACCGCTCCTTCTGCTCCTTGGTGGCCACCACCTCGAGCAGGTGGGTGTTGCCCTCGTCGGGAGCCGCGCAGTTGAGCGCGAGCGGCCCCAGCAGCGAGTATCCGGCGGCTTCGAACACCACCGCCTGCCCGCGCAGATCCAGTCCGAGTCCGCCCCATTCGGCGTCGATATGCGGGGCGAACACCCCCGCCTCGCGGGCCGCGTCCTGAAGTCGGCGGCGCAGCGGCTCCGGCCCGGCATGGACATCGCCGTCACACGCCCGTTCCTCGGGTATCACCACGTCCCGTACGAACTCGGTGGTGCGCCGCGCGATCTCCGCGACTCTTTCCTCGATCTCGAACCCGATGGGCACGTTGCACTCCCGAACTCGGTACTGCCGACCAGTGCGGCGCCATGGCGCTCCGCCTGCTACGAGTAAACCGAATCGAATTCAGATCCTCAACCCGTGTCCACGGCCTTCGCGGTGCTTCGTGAGAAAACCCTGTTCGATGGCTAGCTGTACTGAGTTCAGTTCTGTAGCGTCCCGGGCGTCGGCAGGGGACCGGACCATGCCGCCAGGAAGGGAGCCGGATCATGAGCACCACACACCAGCCCGCGCCGCCGGGGGAGGAGTCGGCGTCGTACGATCCACGTACGGTGCGCCGCGCGATGCTCGCCGGGAGCATCGGCACCTTGATCGAGTACTTCGACTTCAGCGTCTACGGCTATCTCGCCGTGGCGATCGCTCCGCAGTTCTTCCCGGGTGACGATCCGGCGGCCTCGACGCTGGCGGCGCTCGCGGTGTTCGCCACGGGCCTCGTGGTGCGGCCGGTCGGCGGTATCTTCTTCGGATGGATCGGCGACCGCTGGGGGCGCCGCAAGGCGCTGGTCTCCTCGGTGCTGTGCATGGGGGTGGCCAGCAGCCTCACCGGACTGCTGCCGACCTACAGCCAGATCGGCGTGTTCGCCGCGGTGCTCCTGTTCATCACCCGGCTGGCGCAGGGCGTCTCCTCGGGCGGCGAGTCGGTCGGCGCCTACACCTATATCTACGAGTCGGCGCCGCCCAAGCGCAGGGCGTTCCTCGGTTCTGTCACGCCCATCGGGTCCAATCTCGGGTTCATGTTCGCGGCCGCCACGGCCGGGGCGATCTCGGCCCTCACCACCAAGGACCAGATGGCCGACTGGGGCTGGCGGCTGCCCTTCCTGATGGCCGTGCCGCTCACCCTGATCTGTCTGTGGGCCCGGCTGCGGATCGAGGACACCCCGGAATTCAAGGAGGCCGCACAGCGCGCCGACATCCCCGCGGCTCCGATCCGAGAGGTCCTGGCCACTCACCGTACGGCGCTGCTGCAATCTGTCGGCCTGGCCATGGCACAGGGCGGCGCCATCTTCCTCGGGCTGACGTACATCGGCATCTATCTGACCACCAACCTGGGATACGACACCACGCTGGTGTACTGGCTGTCCGCGGGTGTCGTGCTCTTCACCGTGCTGCTCATGGTGCCTGCCGGGCGGCTCGCCGCCCGATTCGGCTGCCGGCGCGTCCTGATGGGCGGGCTGCTGGGCTTCCTGGTGACCGCCTACCCCGCGATGATGCTGATGGGCCAGAAGAGCCTGGCACTGGCCGGTCTGGCGTATCTGCTCCTGATGCTGAGCAGTGCGTTCGTGCAGGTCCCGGCGGCGAGTTTGTGGCCGCATCTGTTCGAACGCCGGGTCCGCTACACCGGTATGGCGATCGGGTACAACATCGGCACCGTCCTCGCGGGCGGTACGGCTCCGTACATCGCGGCCTTCCTGGTCGACCGGACCGGGAACCTGCTCTCCCCGGCGTTCTTCGTCATGCTGGTCTGTCTGATCGGGATCGGTTCCCTGCTCACCGTCCGCAAGGACGTGTAGGGGCGTCGGCGTGGTGGCCGTAGGCCTCCACGCCGCGCTCTAATCCGCGGAGGAATGGCCGCCGAGGCCGATGGTCTGGCCGCCGTCGATGAGGAACTCCCCACCGGTGGTGTAGGAGGCGTCGTCGCTCGCGAGGAAGAGCACCATGCGGGTGACCTCCTCGGGCTCCCCGATGCGCGTCACGGGCTGATGGGCGAAGAGTTCGGGTGGGGCGGTCTCACCCATGGGCGTGCGGATGACTCCGGGGTGTACGGAGTTGACGCGTACCCCCGTGCCGGCCATGTCCAGCGCGGCGGCTTTGGTCATCCCGCGCACCCCCCACTTGCTCGCCACATAGCCGATGCCATTGGCGAAACCCGTCATACCGGCGGCCGAGGAGACGTTGACGACGGCCCCGTGGCCGCGCTCGCGCATACCGGGGAGGACGGTGTGCATGCCGAGGAAGGCGCCCACCAGATTGACGTCGACGATCCGGCGGAAGTGCTCGGGCGACTGCTCCTCCACCCCGCCGTAAGTCATGATCCCCGCGTTGTTGACCAGGACGTCCACGGGGCCGAGGGTGTCCTCCACCGTGCGCACGACGGACCGCCACTCCGCTTCGTCGGTGACGTCGAGGTGGCAGTAGCGCGCCTGGGGGAGTTCCCCGGCCAGGGCCTCCCCCTCGTCGTCCAGCAGGTCGCAGACGGCGACCCGGGCGCCCTCCGCGACCAGCCCCCGTACATGCGTGGCACCCATGCCCCGGGCGCCGCCGGTGACGATCGCCACTCTTCCGTCGAAGCGCATGCTGAACTTCCCTTCCGCATCCATGGGCCCGGCGTCCATGAGCCGGAGCCGTCAGTTCACCGCGAACGTGATCAGTCGGGGACGAGCACGGTCCGGCCCCGGGCCGCGCCCCGGCGAAGCCGGTCGATCGCCTCCGGAGCGGCGGACAGCGGCAAGCTTTCCGTCTCGACGCGCAGCGCTCCCGAACGTGCCAGCGTGACGACCCCGGCCAATTCGTGGCGCGTTCCCCAGAAGGGCAGCGAGAGCCGGAAGCCGGCCGGGAGGACACCCGGCTTGGACACCGTCAGGCTGCCGCCCCCGCTTCCGACGAGGGCGAGTTCGCCACCGGGGCGCAGGACGCCGATCGCGAGCTCCAGTGTCTGTGCGGTGCCGACGAAGTCGAGCACGGCGTCCGCCCCCACGTCACCGCTTCGCGCCCGCAGCGCGCGGGCGGTGTCCGGCCGCATCAGGGTGGAGAAGTCCGCGCCGGAGCGGTCCGCGAGAGCCAGGGCGTCCTCCCGGACGTCGACCGCCAGCACCCGGCTCTCGGTGGTGGCGCGGAGGATTTGGACGGCCAGGTGGCCGAGCCCGCCGACACCGATGACGACGGCGGTGGTGCCCTCGCCGAGTGCGGACCGCAGCCCGGACACGGCGTGGTAGGAGGTCAGGCCCGCGTCGGAGAGCGGAGCGGCCTGGTCGGCCGGCAGATCGCCGATCGGCACCAGGGGGCGGGCGGACGGGACGAGTAGATATTCGGCCATTCCGCCGTCCCGGCCCAGTCCCGCCCCGTGCCAGGCGAGGGTGTCACGCCGGTCGCAGTAGTTGTCGGAGCCCGCGGCACAACGTGCGCAGGAGCCGCAGCCCCACGGCCCGTAGACCACCACGCGGTCACCTTCCGCCACCCCGGCGGCGTCCGGCCCCAGGGCCGTGACCCGCCCGGCGACCTCATGGCCGAGGGTGAACGGAAGCCGGTAGGGGAGCGCCCCCGGAGGAGCGTCGATGACGTGCAGATCGGAGCGGCACAGCCCGGCGGCTTCGACCCGCACCAGCACCTCGGTGCCGTGGGGGACGGGCCGCTCGGCCTCAGCCGGCGCCGGAGCCTCGCCCCAGGCCGTCAGTCGCAGTGCCCTCATCTTCCCCGTCCCGGGTCTTGTCAGCGCCACGGCTGCCACGGTAACAGAGGTGAAGTCGGTTCAATAGATGTCCTGGGCAACTGAAAGGAGCCGATATGGCACGCGAGGATGTACGCACCGGGAGGTTCGCCGGCCGGGTCGCGATGGTGACGGGAGCCGCCTCCGGTATGGGCGCGGCGGTCGCCCGGCAGCTGGCCGCGGAAGGGGCTGAGGCCGTCGTCCTGGCGGACGTGAACGGCGAGGGCGCCGCGGCGGTCGCCGAGGAGCTGCCCGGCGCCGGGGCGATCGCGCTCGACGTGACGGACGCGGCGGCCGTCGACGGCGCCTTCCGGGACGTACTGCGCCGGTACGGGCGGCTCGACGTCCTGGTGCACGCGGCGGGGGTCGACGATCCGGAGGCGAAGCGGCGCATCGCGGACGCGACGGCCGAGGGGCGGCCGGTCGAGCTGACCGACTCCCTCGACGACGCCTCCTGGCGGCGGGTCATGGGCGTGAACCTGGACGGGACCTTCCATGTGCTGCGCGCCGCGGTGCGGGTCATGCGGCCCGCGGGGGCCGGGGCGATCGCGGTGATCGGATCGTCGTCGGTCTTCGACGCGCCCGTCGGCTATCCCCATTACGCGGCCTCCAAGGCGGGTGTGCACGCGCTGGCCCAGGCCGTGGCCAAGGAGGTCATCGCGTCCGGGATCCGCGTGAACGTGGTGGCGCCGGGGCCGACCGAGACGGGGATGGCGGCCCGCACCCCCGAGGCGCTGCGGGCCGGTTTCGCCGACCCGCGGGTGCGCCCGTACGCGACGGCCGAGGAGATATCCGAGATCGCCCTCTTTCTCGTGAGCGACGCCGCGGCGAACCTGGTCGGCGCGGTGCTGCTCGCCAACGGCGGCCGGTTCACCGCCTGAGCGGGTGTCCGTCCGGAGCGGCGCGGGATGCGGGGCTTGCCCGCCCGGAGTTCGATGTCTACCGTCTTGAACTGAGTTCAATTCTCACATTTCCCGCCACCGTCCGCCGTACGAGCACGATGGAGATCCCATGCACCCTCGCCGTCCCGAGATCGACCCCCAGCTGCTGTCCGAAACGGATGAACAGCGACAGCTGCGCGCCGTCCTGCGGGACCTCTACGCCGAGGCGAGTGGCGTCGAGGACGTACGCGGACACCTGGCCGGCCCGCGCGGATACGACGAAGCGCTCTGGGCGCGGCTCGCGGGCGAGATCGGGGTCCATGGACTGGCCGTCCCGGAGGAGTACGGCGGGTCGGGCTTCACCTTCGCCGAACTGGCCGTGGCCCTGGAGGAATCCGGGCGCGCCCTGTACTGCGCGCCACTGCTGCCCACGGTGGTCCTGGCCGCCCACGCGCTGCTGCTCAGCGGCGACCGTACGGCATGCGAGCGCTATCTGCCCCGGATCGCCGACGGCACGCTCACCGCCACCGTGGCCGGTTTCGACGCCGACGAGCCCGGCGTCGTCGCGGAACGGGAGAGCCGCGACGGCTGGGTGCTGCGTGGACGCGCGGACTTCGTGCTCGACGGGGCCGGCGCGGATCTGCTCCTGGTACGGGCCGGAACGCCCGCCGGGCCCCGGCTCTTCGCCTGCGAGCCCGCCCCCGGCACCACCCTGCGTACTCCGCGCCGCGTCCTGGACGAGACGCGGCGCCAGGCGCTGGTGGAGTTCCGGGGCGCCCCGGCCATCGCCGTGGGTACGGCGGAGGAGGCCGAGGGCACGGTTTCGGCGACGCTGGACACGGGACGGGCCGCGCTGGCGGCCGAACAGCTCGGCGGCAGCGGGCACGCGCTTGACGCGACGGTTGAATTCGTGGCGCAGCGCCACCAGTTCGGGCGTCCCATCGGGTCCTTCCAGGCCGTCAAGCACCGGCTGGCCGATGCGCTGGTGGCGCTGGAGGCGGCGCGCTCGGCGTCCGCGTACGCGACCGCCTGCGTGGCCGTCGCCTCACCGCAGCTGCCGGTGGCCGCCTGTGCCGCCGCCGTGGTCTGTTCCGAGACCTTCCGCCTGGTGACGGCCGAGTATGTCCAGCTGCACGGCGGTATCGGCTTCACCTGGGAGCACCCGGCCCATCTGTACGTACGCCGGGCGCGCGCCGCCGAGGTGCTGTTCGGCACGGCGGACCAGCACCGGGCCCGGCTCGCCGAGCGCGTCGGCCTCACCGCCCCTGGCGCTGCCTGAGCGCGGCCAAGGGGCCTTGGCCGATTCGGTAACGGCCACAGGACTGAATCAGATTCGATTGGCTCGATCAAGGGGTTGACAGGGAGGTATCCGGGATTCCAAAGTTGTAGTGAATTCAGTTCAGTTTCTGAGGGGTGAGGGATGACAACGGAAGACGAGATCCAGTTCGAGCGCGACGGCCACGTCGCCCGGGTGTGGCTCAACCGTCCGTGGAAGAAGAACTGCGTCACCGTGCCGATCCTGGACCGGCTCGACGAGATCATCACCGAGGTGGACGAGGATCCCGACCTGCGGGTCCTGGTGGTGCGCGGCCGTGGCGGCACCTTCTGCTCGGGGTTCGACCTCGACAGCCTGAAGGCCGAGTACGTCGGCAAGTCGAACGCGATCGACGTCGCGGTGAAGTCCGCGAAGGTGTGCGACCGGCTTTACTCGATGAAGACGCCCTCGGTCGCGGTCCTTGAGGGCCATGTCACCGCCGGTGGCTTCGAGATCATGATCTCCTGCGACTTCGCCATCTCCGCCGACGACGCGAAGATCGGCGACTTCCACATCCGCCGCGCGCTGTTCGGCGGGGCCGGACCGATCTACCGGGTGCCGCGCATGATCGGCATCCGTAAGACCAAGGAGCTGATGCTCACCGGCAAGCTCCTCTCCGGTGTGGAGGCCGCCGAGTTCGGGCTGATCAACAAGTCCGCCCCGGCCGAGGAGCTGGACGCGACGGTCGAGGAGTTCATCAGCCACCTCGCCGACAAGAGCCCCTTCACCATGTGGCTCACCAAGATGACGATCGACCGCAGCCTGGACGCCGACACCCAGTCGCTGATGGTGATGGAGCACCTCGCCGTGGGCGTCGCGCTCAACTCCGAGGACGCCAACGAGGGTGTCTCGGCCTTCCTGGAGAAGCGCGAACCCAAGTGGCAGGGGCGCTGATCCCGATGACCACGGATCCGCGGAGCCAGGCCACCGCCGGGCTCCAGGGCGCACGCTGCTCCGGCTGCCCGGTGACGGTCTACCCCGCGGAGGACGCCTGCCCGCGCTGCGGAGGGCCCGCCGATCCGGTGGCCCTCCAGGGCACGGGCACGCTGTGGACCTGGACCGTGCAGCGGTACGCGCCCAAGTCGCCGCCGTACGAGCCCCCGCCCGGAGGCTTCGTGCCGTTCGCCCTCGGCTATGTCGAGCTGGCGGACGGCGTGCGGGTGGCCGCCGTCCTGGACCTCGACGACCTCGACGACCTCGACGGCATCCGCATCGGCATGCCCCTCTCCGTGACCGCCGGTCCCGGGGTGCCCCGGGCCAGGCCCATGACCCCGAGCGAGGAGGGCTCTTGAGCACCGATGTGCTGATCTGCGGCGCGGGGCGCACCCCGTTCGGGAGGTGGTCGGAGACGACCGGCCGGCAGCTGGCCGTCTCGGCCGTGAACGCCGCGCTGGCGGACGCCGGAATCGAGTGGTCGCGGGTGCGGGCCGCGTTCGGCGGCAGCGACAGCGCGGGCCTCGCCGACACCCTGGTGGCCCAACTCGGGCTGACGGGGCTGCCGTTCGTCAATGTCAAGAACGGCTGTGCCACCGGTGGCAGTGCGCTGGTCTCGGCCGTGAACGCCATCCGCTCCGGCATGGCGGACGTCGTCCTCGCCGTCGGCTTCGACAAACACCCGCGCGGCGCCTTCGACCCGAGGCCCGAGGACTGGGGCCTGGGAGCGGAGTACGGCAGCGACGGGCTGATGGTGACCACCCAGTTCTTCGGCATGAAGATCCAGCGCTATATGCACGACCACGGGATCACCCCGCGGACCCTCGCCCTCGTGGCCGAGAAGGCGTATCGCAATGGCGCTCTGACCCCCGAGGCATGGCGCCGGAAGCCGATGTCCGCCCAGGAGATCCTGGAGTCCGGCATGGTCAGCGATCCGCTGACCCGCTATATGTTCTGCTCCCCGGGAGCGGGCGCGGCGGCGCTGGTCCTCTGCTCGCCCGAGGCCGCCCGCGCGCTGGACGGCCCGCCGGTCACCCTGCGCTCGGCGGCCGTACGCACCCGGCGCTTCGGCTCGTTCGAGGTGTTCAGCCCGTGGATCCCCGGGGGCGAACTGACCAGCGTCAGCCGTGACGCCTCGGCCGCCGCCTTCGAGGAGGCGGGACTCGGCCCCGGCGACGTGGACGTCTGCCAGCTACAGGACACCGAGAGCGGTGCCGAGGTGATGCACCTGGCCGAGTGCGGCTTCTGCGAGGACGGCGAACAGGAGCGGCTGGTCGCCTCCGGTGCCACCGGAATCGGCGGAACGCTGCCGGTCAACACCGACGGCGGCTGTATCGCCAACGGCGAACCCATCGGCGCCTCGGGCCTGCGCCAGGTGTACGAAGTCGTCCAGCAGCTGCGCGGACGGGCCGGGGACCGGCAGGTCCCGGACCGTCCCAGGATCGGCTTCACCCATGTGTACGGCGCCCCCGGCGTGAGCGCCTGCACGGTCCTGTCCCGTTGAACGGTCCGTTGACCGGCCCGCTGAAACGTCCCGCCGAACGGCCCGCCGATCGGGGGTGGAGGAAGAGATGAGCGATATCCCGGGACCCGAGGAGTTCCGCGAGAGGGCCCGGACGTGGCTCGCCGGAGCCGCCCGGCCCCGTGCCGCCGACGGGGAGTGGGGCAGTGGCTCCGACTCCGTCGCCGTGTTCGACAACTGGACCGAGGAGCAGGAGCGCGAGCACACCGCCCGCGTCCAGGAGTGGGAGCGCACCCGCTACGACCAGGGCTGGTCCGCGTTCAACTGGCCTCGGGAGTACGGAGGACGGGAGCTGCCCGCGTACTACGAGCAGCTCTACCGCGCCGAGGAGGCGGCCTTCGACGTACCCCACCGCCCCGAGATCTTCCCCGTGACACAGGCGCTCGTCGCCCCCGCCATCGGCCTGTGGGGCACCGAGGAGCAGAAGAGCCGCTGGCTCGTCCCCCTGCTGCGCACCGACGAGCTGGCCTGCCAGCTGTTCTCGGAGACCGAGGCGGGCTCCGACCTCGCCGCGGTGCGCACCAGAGCGGTGCGCGAGGGCGAGGGCTGGGTGCTGACCGGCCACAAGGTGTGGACCTCCGGTGCCCGCGTCGCGACCTGGGGCGTGGCGGTGTGCCGCACCGATCCGGACGTCCGCAAGCACGCCGGCATCACGGTCTTCATGGTGCGCATGGACGCGCCGGGCGTCACCGTACGGCCCATCCGGCAGATGACCGGTGGCATCAGCTTCAACGAGGTCTACCTGGACGGTGTGCGGGTGCCGGACACCGATCGGCTCGGGCCGGTCGGCGAGGGCTGGCGGGTCACGCTCAGCGTGCTGGCCGCCGAACGGCTCGACTCCGGCGGCCTCGGCCTGGACAACGCCGACCGGGCGCTGGACCTGGCCGGTCATCTGCCGCGCCCCCTCACCGGCGCCGAGCGGCAGCGCGCCGCCGACCTCCACATCCGCACCCTCGTCCAGCGGCTCATGGGGCTGCGGGTGACCGCCGCCCTCGTCGCGGGGCGCGAACCCGGCGCGGAGGCGTCGGTCGGCAAGCTGTACGCCACCGAGACCATGCGGCGCACCAGCGATCTGGTCTCCGAGCTGCTGGGGCCGAGCCTGGTGGCGGACACCGGGGAGTGGGGCACGTACGCCTGGACGGAGCATCTGCTGGGCGCCCCCGGCTACAGCATCGCGGGCGGCACCGACGAGATCCAGCGCACCATCCTCGCCGAACGCGTCCTCGGCCTGCCCAAGGAGCCCGTCCGATGAGCATGGCCACCGAGGTGCCGGAGCTGGCGGCCCGGGTCCGCGACCGGCTCGCCCGCCTCCACCCGGGCGCGGCCATAGGGGAGTTGGAGGTGCTGCCGGGCGGCCACTCCGGGCTGACGTACGAGGTCGCGGCCGGGGACGCCCGGTACGTCGTCAAGGCCGTGCCACCGGGGCAGCGGCCCGTCGGGCGCAACGACGTCCTGCGCCAGGCACGGGTGCTGGGCGCGCTGGCCGGGTCCGCGGTACCGGTACCGGGCGTGGTGGCCGTCGACGAGACGCAACCCGCCTGGTTCGCGATGGACTTCGCGGACGGTGAGGCCGTCGAGCCGGTACTGGACGACCACGAGGTACCCGCCGCGACGGCCCGCGCCCGGATGCTGGAGATCGCGTCCGTTCTGCGGCGGCTGCACGGCACCGATGTGCACACGCCCGGGCTCGACGCGCCCGCACCGCTCGACCCCTCCGGCGAGCTGGACCGATGGAGCCGCACCCTGCGTGCCGTTCCCCCCGAACTGCGGCCCGGCGGGGAGGAGTTGCTGGTGCGTCTCGCCGATGGCGTACCGCGCGGCCTGCCGCCGGTGCTGCTGCACGGGGACTTCCGGCTCGGCAATGTGCTGTGCGCGGACGAGCGGGCGGTGGCCGTGGTGGACTGGGAGATCTGGAGCGTCGGCGATCCCCGCATCGACCTGGGCTGGTTCCTGCTCTTCGCCGACCACCGCAACTTCCCCCGGCTGGGACACGCGGTGCCCGGCCTGCCCGGCGAGGCGGAACTGCTCGACGGCTACGGCGACGGCGGGCCCACGCTGCCCGCGATGGACTGGTTCCGGGCGCTCGGCCGGATGAAGATGGCCGCGATCATGGGCCACAACCTGCGCCGCCACCGCGAGGGCAAACACCACGACCCGGACCAGGAACGCCTGCCACCCACCATCGCCGCGATGATCCGCACCGCACGCGACATCCTCGGCTGACCCGGCAGCGGTAACGCCCCCACCGAACAGGAGCACTCGTGGATTTCGGATACTCGCCACGGGCGAGTGAACTCCAAGGCCGCATGCGGTCGTTCATGGACGAGCACGTCTTCCCCGCGGAAGCCACGTACGACCGGCAGCTGGCCGAAGGGGACGATCCGCACGCCCTGCCGCCGGTGATGGCCGAGCTGAAGGCGAAGGCCCGCGCCGAGGGCCTGTGGAACCTCTTCATGGCGCACGGCGACTGGGGCGCGGGGCTCAGCAACCTCGAATACGCGCCGCTCGCCGAGCTGGCGGGCCAGTCCATCATCGGCCCCGAGGTGTTCAACTGCTCGGCGCCCGACACCGGCAACATGGAGCTGCTCGCGCTGTACGGCACCCCCGAGCAGCGGGAACGCTGGCTGCGCCCGCTGCTCGACGCCCGGATCCGCTCATGTTTCGCCATGACCGAGCCGGAGGTCGCCAGCTCCGACGCGCGCAACATCCGCACCCGTATCACCCGCGACGGCGACACATATGTGGTCAACGGCCGGAAGTGGTACACCTCGGGGATCCTCGACCCCGACTGCGAGCTGATCATCCTGATGGGCAAGACCGATCCGGAGGCGCCCACCTACCGGCAGCAGTCCATGCTGCTCGTCCCCCGGAACACCCCGGGCGTCACGGTCCTGCGCGACCTGCCGATGTTCGGCTACACCGACCGGCTCGGACACGGCGATGTGCTCTTCGAGGACGTCCGGGTACCGGTCGCGAACATCCTCGGCGGTGAGGGCGAGGGCTTCGCGCTCGCCCAGGGGCGGCTCGGTCCCGGCCGTATGCACTACGCGATGCGCGCCGTGGGCTTCGCCGAGCGCGCACTGCGGCTGATGTGCGAGCGGGCCACCGAACGCACCGCCTTCGGCGGGCCGCTCGCCGACCGGGGTGTGGTCAGGGAGTGGATCGCCCGCAGCCGCATCGAGATCGAGCAGGTGCGTCTCCTCGTCCTCAAGTCGGCCTGGCTGATGGACACCGTCGGCAACGCCGCCGCCCGTATGGAGGTGGCCGCCATCAAGGTCGCGGCGCTGGAGGTCGCGCACAAGGTGGTCGACCGGGCGGTGCAGGCGCATGGCGCGGCGGGGGTCAGCGACGACACCGTACTGGCCCGGCTGTACGCCATCACCCGGGCGCTGCGCATCGCCGACGGCCCCGACGAAGTCCATCTGCGGACGGTGGCCCGCCAGGAACTCGCGCGATACAAGAAGAAGACCGAGTCGACAACGGGGGCAGTGTGAGCGCCAACGGCCTCGACGGCAAGGTGGCCGTCATCACGGGCGGATCCCGGGGCATCGGCCTCGGCATCGCCACCGCCTACCGGGCGGCCGGTGCCCATGTGGTGATCGCGGCCCGCAAACCGGCCGGACTCGCCGAGGCGCGCGAGGAGTTGCTGCGCGTCAAGGGCGACGGCGATGTGCACACGGTGGTGGCGAACGCCGGTGAACCGGACCAGGCCGAGCGGTGCGTCGAGGAGACCATGGCCCGCCTCGGCCGGGTCGACGTCCTCGTCAACAACGCGGCGACCAACCCGTACCACGGAGATCTGCTCGACCTGGACCTGCCGCGCGCGGAGAAGACCGCCCGGGTCAACCAGTACGGCATGATCGCCTGGACCCGGTGCGCCTGGCGGGCCTGGATGGCCGAGCACGGGGGAGCGGTGGTCAACATCGCCTCCGTCGGCGGGCTCGTCGTCGATCCGCACATCGGCTACTACAACGCCACCAAGGCCGCCATGCTGCACATGACCCGGCAGCTCGCCTATGAACTCGGGCCGCGCGCCCGCGTCAACGCCATCGCCCCCGGACTGATCAAGACGGAGCTGGCACGGGCGGTGTGGGAGGTCCGTGAGCCGATCCTCACCGCCAAGCTGCCACTGCGGCGCCTCGGCACGGTCGAGGACGTGGCACACGCGGCGCTGTTCCTGGCTACCGACGCCTCCTCCTGGATGACCGGCCAGACCCTGGTGCTCGACGGTGGCGCGACCGCCCTGCCGATCGGGGTGGAGGGATGACCGCGCCAGGACTCGCCGATGGGGGCGGAGGGACGACCGCGCCGCGGAGCGCGCCCCGGCCCGCCGCCGAGCTGTTCTCGCTCCGGGGCAGGACGGCCCTGGTCACCGGCGCCTCCGCGGGGCTCGGCGCACGCTTCGCGGCCGTCCTCGCACAGGCCGGGGCCACCGTGTTCGCCGCCGCCCGGCGGGTCGAGAAGCTGAACGAACTCGCCGACTCCGACACCCGCATCCACCCGGTCGCCTGCGATGTCTCGCTCGCCGCCGACCGCGCGCGGCTGGCCGGGACGGCGCGGGCCGCCACCGGCCGCATCGACATCCTGGTCAACAACGCGGCCACATCAGGGGAGACCCGCGCCGAGGACGAATCCCCCGACGCCTTCGGCGATGTCCTCGGCGTCAACCTCACCGCCCCCTTCCACCTGGCGCGCCTGGTGGCGGAGGCACCCGCCGTGGACGGCGACCCGCCCCGGAGCGTCATCAACGTCTCCTCCATCCTCGGCCTGGTCACCGCCGCCCCGCTGGGCGGCGCGAGCTACGCGGCGTCCAAGGCCGGGCTGATCGGGCTGACCCGGGAGCTGGCCGGGCAGTGGGGCGGGACCGGAACCCGCGTCAACGCGCTCGCCCCGGGCTGGTTCCGCACCGAGATGACCGCGGACCTCTTCGGCGACGAGCGCTCCAGCCGCTGGGTCGAGCGCAACACCCTGCTGCGGCGCGGCGGCGGGGGCCATGAACTGGACGGCGCGCTGCTGTTCCTCGCCTCGGACGCCTCCTCGTACTGCACCGGCCAAGTCCTCACCGTCGACGGCGGATGGACCGCGCGATGAGCGTCTCCATCGAGATCGACGACGGTCTGGCCCGTGTCACCCTGCGCCGGGGCGAGGCGGGCAACGCCATCGGCCTGGAGACGGCACACGGGCTGCTGCACGCGGCGCGGGTCTGCGCCACCGAGTCCGTACGGGCCGTACTGCTGACCGGCGAGGGGAAGTCCTTCT
Source organism: Streptomyces sp. Inha503 (assembly GCF_047215865.1). Taxonomy (NCBI): domain Bacteria; kingdom Bacillati; phylum Actinomycetota; class Actinomycetes; order Kitasatosporales; family Streptomycetaceae; genus Streptomyces; species Streptomyces sp. Inha503. The sequence continues at coordinate 10,008,051 of NZ_CP178360.1, forward strand.
GCGTCGGCGGCGACCTCGGGGAGTTCTCCCGGCTCTCCGGAGAGCGACTGGAGCGGCACCTCATCGCGGTGACCGGCGCGCTCCACGACGCGCTGCGTACGTTCGCGGCGGGCGACGCGCCCGTGGTGGCCGCCGTGCGGGGAGCCGTCGCCGGTGCGGGAATCGGCCTGGCCGCGTCCGCCGATGTGACCCTGGCCGCCGACGACGCCTCGTTCACCGCCGCGTACACCCGGATCGGCTACTCACCGGACGCCGGAGTGAGCTGGTTCCTGCCCCGGCTGGTCGGCCCCAAGCGGGCCCTGGACCTGCTGCTGACCAACCGCCGAATCGCGGCGGCGGAAGCCGAGGCCATCGGACTGGTGAGCCGGGTCGTCCCCGCCGACCGGCTGGCCGCCGAGGCACTGCGCACGGCCGAGGCGCTGCGCGACGGGCCCACCGCCGCCTTCGGCGCCACCCGCCGTCTCGTCGCCGCCGGGCAGACCTCCGACCTCGGCACCCATCTGGACCGCGAGGCCCGTGCGATCGCCGCCGCGGCCGCCTCCGCCGAGGGCCGTGAGGGTGTCGCCGCCTTCCTGAGCAAGCGGACGCCCGACTTCACACCCGCCGTCCCCAGCACCTGACTCCACCCCGAAACCCCTGGAGCCCCACCGTGTCGGAAGCATTCATCGTCGGAGCCGTACGGACCCCCGTCGGCCGCCGCAAGGGCGCGCTCAGCGGAGTGCACCCCGCCGATCTCGGCGCCCATGCGCTGCGCGCCCTGCTGGAGCGCACCGGGGCCGACCCGGGCGCCGTCGACGACGTGTACTTCGGCTGCGTCAGCCAGCTCGGCGCGCAGACCGGCAACGTCGCCCGTACCGCATGGCTGTCGGCCGGACTGCCCCAGCACGTCCCCGGCACCACCATCGACCGCCAGTGCGGCTCGTCCCAGCAGGCCGTGCACTTCGCCGCCCAGGCGGTCGGCTCCGGGACCGCGGATCTGGTGGTCGCCGGCGGGGTGGAGGTGATGAGCCTGGTGCCCATCGCCAGTCCCATGTACGTCGGAGAACAGGCCGGTATGGGCAGCCCGTATGCGGGGGACGGCTGGCGCGAGCGCTTCGGGGACCAGGAGGTCTCCCAGTTCCGGGGGGCCGAGCTGATCGCCGAGAAATGGGGCATCTCCCGCTCGGAGATGGAGGGGTTCGCGCTCACCAGCCACCAGCGGGCCCTCGCCGCCCAGGCCGACGGCGCCTTCGACGACGAGATCACCCCGGCCTTCGGGCTCACCGCCGACGAGGGGCCGCGCGCCGACACCACCCTGGAGAAGATGGCCGGGCTGAAGAGCCTCACCGAGGACGGCCGGCTGACCGCCGCCGTCTCCAGCCAGATCTCCGACGGCGCCGCCGCCCTGCTGATCGCCTCCGAGGAGGCGGTGCGCCGCCACGGCCTGACCCCGCTCGCGCGGGTGCACACCATGGCCGTCGTCGGCTCCGATCCGATCCACATGCTGACCGGTCCGATCCCCGCCACCGAGAAGGTCCTGGACAGGGCCGGGCTGGCGATCGGCGACATCGATCTGGTGGAGATCAACGAGGCGTTCGCCTCCGTCGTCCTCGCCTGGCAGAAGGAGATCGGCGCCGACCCGGAGCGGGTCAACGCCTTCGGCGGCGCCATCGCGCTCGGGCATCCGCTCGGCGCCACCGGCGCCCGGCTGATGACCACGCTCGTCCACCAACTGCGCAGGACCGGCGGACGCTACGGCCTACAGACGATGTGCGAGGGCGGCGGCATGGCGAACGCGACGGTATTGGAACGCCTTTGAGCACGGCCCATTCACGTCGATTGGCAACTGAGTTCAGCTTGGGGCTACTCTCGGGTACGGACAAGGTGGACTTCGGCCAGGAGACGAGGCATGGCGACGAGAATCGTTGAACCGGAAGCGGGACCGAGGTCCAAGCGCGCCGCCATCCTGGCGGCCGCCGTCGACTGCTTCGGCGAGACGGGGTTCGAGGCCACCAAGTGGTCCACCGTGGCCGAGCGGGTCGGCATCGGGCAGACGGCGCTGTACCACTACTTCGAGTCCAAGACCCACTGCCTGCTCACCATCATGCGGCTGGAGCTCCAGCGCTCCCACGACAAGTTCATGGAGGCGACCGAGGGCGTCGAGGAGCCGACCGAGGCGCTCCGGGCGGCCGTCCGCGCGGCCTATGACGTCTCGGACCACGAGGTGCTCCAGATGCGGATCCTCCACAACCACATGGATCTGCTCTCCGGCACGCGCAAGTCCAAGCGGGAGGAGGCCGAGCGCGTCGAGGCCCGCAAGCTGGTCCAGCTCGTCGAGCGGAACTGGACGAACCTGCTGGTGAAGGGCATGTCCATGGGTGCGTTTCCGCTCCGGGACGCGCAACTGCTGGGCTCGGGGGTGCTCGGCCTGATCGTCAGCGTCTGGCGGTGGTATCGGCCCTCGGGGCCGACGCCGCTGTCGGAGGTCAGTGAACTGATCGAGGGCGCGTGTGTGCGGATGGTCGCCACATGACGCCGCGCTGAGGCACCCCCGTACGACCCCTGCCGCTTCCGGCCCCCGGTGAACTCCGCCGGGGGCCGTTTCGCGTTCGTACGGACTCTTGTCAGCCGCGTTTCCCCGGGATTACGATCCAGATCACTGAATTGAACTGAACTCAGGTTGATCTGGGAGTCCCGTCTCATGGCGTTGCGCACATACATGGCCAGTATGGACAGCCCGCATCCGGAACGGACGCTGGACCTGCTGGAACCCGACTTCCGCTTTCTCATCGCCCTGCCGGGCAGTGAGGTCACCGGCGAGTCCAAGGAGGACTTCGCCGCGTACATCGCCGGCCGGAATCCCAAGGAACGGTCGCATGAGATCCTGCGCCACAGCCGGGACGGCGACGTCGAGACCGTGTACGGAGTGGTGACGGAGGGCGGGCGGTACACCGGCTCCTTCCTCTCCGCCGCGGTGATCTCGCCCGGCGGGCTCATCGCGCGCTACCAGTCCTTCTTCACCACCTCCTTCGAGCTGGTCGACTGGGCCCGGCAGGACACCGCACAGGGCGACGGGAGCCGGGCATGACGGACACCCCGGCCACGGCCCCCTTCCTCACCGCGTGGTTCGAGATCCTCGACGGCGACGAGCCGTCCCGTATCCTCGACCTGATCAGCGACGACTTCTCGCTCTCGATCCTGTTCTCCACCGGCGACGGCAACGCCACCGACTTCGCCGGGGACCGTGCCGCCCTGGTGGGCTACCTCGAACAGCGCGAGAAGGGCACCCGCACCCACCATCTGCTGTCGGCGACCACCCTTGGCCAGGAAGAGCTCTTCCTGGGCGAGGTACGGCGCGGGGGCGTCCCCGAGGCCAGCTTCGTCGCCGCCGGGCAGGTGAACGGCGAAGGCCGGTTGCGGCGCCTGCTGATCGGGCGCTCGTCCGAGATCCGCTTCACCTGACCCTCGACCCCATGGAGAGCACCGTCATGTACAACCTCGTCCTGCTGGCGGCCCGGCCCCCGGAGTGGACCCACGAGCGGTTCATCACCTGGTGGCGCGGCGACCACGCGGAGCTGACCCGCCGCCTGCCCGGGCTGCGCTCGTGGCGTCACACCGAGATCGACGCCGCCCTGGAGCCGCGCTCCGAAGGCTGGGACGGGATGTCCGTGCTCGGCTTCGACTCGCCCGAGGACCTGAGCAAGGCCCTCGCGAGCCCCGAGTGGGCCGATGCCGTCGCCCAGGTCGGCGACATGAAGGGCCGCAGGATCGCGGTCATGGGGCACGAGGCGGAGATGTTCACCGCCTGAGGATCACCGGCCATCCGGGCAAACGGCGTACGGAGCACAGGGCGACAAGGGGCCAGATGCGACAGGTAGTGCGGGAGTTCCAGCAGCAGGCGGACGAAGCCAACTTCATCGCCGTGATCGACGACACGGGCAGCCATACGGCCAGGGAACTGCTCGAGGAGGCCGTACGGCTGGCAGAAGCGCTGTCCGCCGACGCGCCCGACGGACCGGCGGGCGGCGGGCCGGTGGGCACCGTCCTGGTCCAGGCCGACAACTCATGGCGCACCATCGCCGCCACCCTCGCCGTGGGCCTGCGGGGCGGGGTCCTCGCGGTGGTCAATCGGCACACCACACCCGCCGAGTTCGCCGCCGCATGGGAGGACATCCGCCCCGACGCGGTCGTCGCCGAGCCCTCGGCGATGGACGAGTGGGCCGTCCACACCCGGCTCCCCGGCCCGGCCCGGACCGTCCTCGACGGCTGGGCCTGCCGGTCCGCACCCCACCAGCGTGAGGTGGCGCGGTGGTCGGGCGGCGTCCTCATCGGCCTGACCTCCGGCTCCACCGGGCGGCCCAAGGGCGTCGTACAGTCCGAGCCGGCCCTGCGGTACGCCGCCACCAGCACCATCGCCGCCAACGGCCTGGCGCCGGGCGACGCGATCGCCGCGATCGTGCCGCTGTCGTCCACGGCGGCGTACTGCTTCGGGGTCTATCTCTCCCTCGTGCTGCGCGGGCCGCTCGTCCTCACGGGCAAGTGGGACCGGGCGGTCGCACTGCGGCGGATGGCCGACGCGGGCGTCCGCTGGACCATGTGCGTACCGACCATGGCGTTGCAGATGGGCGCCGAAGCGGCCGGCTCCGGCATCCTCCGGGGCGTCCGGTCGATCACCGTGGGCGGCGGGCCCATGGACCGTGGGGCGCTGGCCCGGGCCGAACGGTCCCTGGGCACGAGGATCCTCCGTGTCTTCGGCATGTCCGAGTGCCTGGGCCACACCACGCCGAGCCCCGACGACCCCGAGGAGATCCGGCTCGGCAGGGACGGCCGCCCCTTCCCGGGTACGGACGTGCGCGCGCTGACCCCCGAAGGGGAGGTGGCCGGTCCGGGGGTGATCGGCCGGGCGCAGGTCCGCGGCCCCTCCCTCTTCCTCGGATACGCCCGCGAGGGCAGAACCGATCCACCGGCGCTGACGGAGGACGGCTATCTGCCCACCGGCGACCTGCTGATGGCTCACGAGGACGGCACCATCACCATCATGGGCCGCGAGAAGGACATCATCATCCGGGGCGGCCGCAACATCGACATCACCGAGATAGAGCGCGCGGTCGCCAGCCATCCGCGCGTGGCCAGGGCCTGTGTCACGCCGGTCCCCGACGATGTCCTCGGCGAACGCGTGGCGCTGCTCGTCGTCGCCGAGGACGGTGGCGGTGTCGAACTGGCCGAGGTGACCGGCCATCTGGAGAGCGTGGGTCTGTCCAAGACCAAGTGGCCCGAGTACGTCTACGACGTCGAGGAACTGCCCCAGACGAAGGTCGGCAAGCTCGACCGGGGCGGGGCCCGGGACCTGGCCGTCAGGCTGCACACCCGCGAAGGAGGATCATGACAGCGCGGTTCGACCAGGCCCCATGGGCGACGGCCGGGATCCAGACCGTACAGCCCGGGGTGCACCGCGTGCCGCTGCCACTGCCCAACGACGGCCTGCACGCCGTGAACGTCTACCTCCTGGAGGATCTGGACGACGACGGCGGCATCGTCATGATCGACGGGGGCTGGGCGATCCCCGAGGCGCGCAAGACGCTCGAGGAGGCCCTGGCCGCCATCGACCGCGACCCCGGCGAGATCAGCCACATCCTGGTCACCCATATCCACCGCGACCACTACACCCAGGCGGTGGAACTGCGCCGGCTGCTCGGCTCGCGCGTCTACCTCGGCGCCGGGGAGCGCCCGGGCCTGGAGATGCTCGACCGACTGCGCAGCGACCAGCCCGTGGGTTCGCTGCGGACCCTGCGCGCGGCGGGCGCCGGGGAACTCGCCGACCGCATCGAGGCGATGGAGCACGGCGGCTACGACCCGAGTGTCTGGGAGGCCCCCGATCACTGGCTCGGCGCGGAGACGCTGCGCTTCGGCGAGCGCGAACTGCGTGTCGTGCCCACTCCCGGACACACCAGGGGCCATGTGGTCTTCCTGGACGAACAGCGGGGGCTGGTGTTCTCCGGGGACCACGTCCTGCCGCACATCACCCCGTCCATCGGCTTCGAACTCGCCGAGCCGGGCGGCCATCCGCTCGCCGACTACCTGGACTCGCTGCGGCTGATGACCCGCTACGCCGACGCCCGTCTGCTGCCCGCCCACGGACCGGTCGCCGACTCCACCCACACCCGGGTCGCCGAACTGCTCGCCCACCACGACGACCGGCTGGGCAGGAGTCTGGCGGCGCTGGGCGAGGACACGCTCGACGCCCACGCGGTGGCGCGGAAGCTCGCCTGGACGCGCCGGGCGGTGCCGTTCGGGGAGTTGAGCGCCTTCAACCAGATGCTGGCGATCAACGAGACGGCCGCACACCTGGATGTCCTCGTGCTGCGGGGGAGGGTGACGGCGGCCCGCGCCGACGGTGTGCATCGGTATACGCGCGTGCGATGACGACACCGTACGCACGCCCATCGAATAGATCCGATGACAGTGGGGTAACGAGCGGCTGATCCCGGGCAGTTTGGCGTTCTCTCTCGACAGCAAGGTCGGAATTGCGTATCAATTCATCCGATCACTGAACCCTGTCGAGAGAAGGAAAGGCCATATCATGCAGAGACCGGGCTTAGCCGCGCGCGCCCTCGGCCTCCTGGCCGCGACCGCCGCCGCCCTCGGGGCCTTCGTGGCCACCGGCACCGAGTCCTACGCCGCCCAGTCCACCGCCCAGCCCGCGACGCCCCCCGCCCCCCGCTCCTCCGTCGTCACCTGGGCCTCCAGCGCCTACCCGGCGGGAACCGCCACCCAGGACCTGACCTACCGGTTCGTCGTCCACACCAGCGTCGGCGGCCGGGACCTGCGCATCCGGCTCTCCAACGCCTACGGCGACCAGCCGGTGACCTTCGGCCACGCCTACGCCGGCGTACGCGAGTCCGGGGCGGCGGTCGTGCCCGGCAGCAACGGGCGGCTGACCTTCCGCGGCGCGTCGTCGGTGACCGTACCGGCGGGCGGCGTCGTCTACAGCGATCCGCTGCCGGGCCTCGTCCGGCCCCAGTCCGACCTCGCGATCAGCCTCTACGTGCGCAGCGCGGGCACCCTCGCGACCGGCCACAAGGGGGCCCGCGCGACCCAGTACGTCGCACCGGCCGGCGACCACGCCGCGGAGGAGGGCGCCGCCGCCTACTCCCAGCAGATCACGTCCTGGTACTACCTGGACGCCGCCGTCGTACGGCCCCCGCGCGGCACCGGCGCCGTCGTCGCCTTCGGCGACTCGATCACCGACGGCTCCGCCTCCACCCAGGACACCAACCGCCGCTGGCCGGACTTCCTCGCCCGACGGCTGCTCGCCGACCCCCGCTCCCGGCTCAAGGGCGTCGCCAACGAAGGGATCTCCGGCAACAAGATCCTCGCCGACGGCTCGGCCGAGAGCGCGCTGAAGCGACTCGACCGGGATGTGCTCTCCCAGGCCGGAGTGCGCACGACGATCCTGCTGGAGGGCATCAACGACATCAAGGCCACGCCGGGCCCCACGGCCGACGACCTCATCGCCGGCTACCGGGAGATCATCGCCAGGTCCCACGCGCGTGGCAGGTGCGTGGTCGGGGCGACCGTCATGCCGTACGAGGGCTGGCGGGAGTACGAGGCCGTCGACGAGACGGTCCGCCAACAGGTCAACGCCTACATCCGCACCAGCGGCGAGTTCGACGCGGTCGTCGATTTCGACAAGGCCGTCAGGGACCCCGCGGCGCCCACCCGGATGCTCCCCGCCTACGACGGCGGCGACCACCTCCACCCCAACGACACCGGTATGCGCGTGATGAGCGACGCCATCCCCCTCCGCGCCCTCAACTGCGACCGCTGACCCCCTGACCGCCTGACCCCCTTCACCCCGGGCCGCGGCCTTGCGGTACCGGTCCGGGGTGGAACCGAACTCCCGACATCACCACGGCACGACTCCCTTGTCGTCGAACAGCTGACCGGTGGGGCCGTCGTCGGGCAGAGTCGCCAGTCGGATGGCGATCACCGCGCCCTGCTCAGGGGTCTGAGTACCGCTGAATCCATTGAGGTCGGTGGCCACGTAGCCGGGGCAGGCGTTGTTGATCAGAATGTTGGTGCGGCTCAGCTCCTTGGCGTATTGGATGGTGACGGCGTTGAGGTAGGTCTTCGTCGGCGCGTAGGCCCCGCTGATCCCTCCGAGATCGACATCGGGCGCGGTCTGTAGGGCCAGGGAGCCGACATGGCTGGACTGATTGACGATCCGCGGATGCGCCGAGCGGCACAGCAGCGGCAGCATCGCGTTGGTGACCCGGATGACGCCGATGACGTTGGTCTCCACCAGCCGCCGCACGGTCTCCAGGTCGATGGTCGAAGGCTCCTCCGGCCAACCGCCCGCGACACCGGCGTTGTTGACGAGCACGTCAAGGCGGCCCGCTCGATCCTCGATCAGCCGCACCGCGGCGGTCACGCTCTCGTCGTCGGTGACGTCCAAGGGCACGCCGAACGCGTCGGCGCCCGCCGCGCGCAGTTTCGCCACGGCGTCCATCCCGCGCCGCTCGTCCCGAGCGCCGACACCGACGCTCCAGCCCAATGCGCCCAGCCCGGCCGCGATCTCGTACCCGATTCCCTTGTTCGCGCCGGTGACCAGCGCGATGGTCTTCTCACTCATGACAGCGAGCATGGCCGCGCTCCGGCGGGGCACCAACACCATCTCGGTCATGCAGCGATACCCGGGCGACATCGATCGACCGTCCGCCGCAGTTACTGTGCACGCATGGAAATACGCGAGCTGCGGTACTTCGTCGCCCTTGCCGAGGAACTGCACTTCGGCAAGGCCGCCGAGCGTCTGGAGATAGCCCAGCCGCCCCTGTCCCGTGCCATCGCCGGGCTCGAACGACGGCTCGGCGTCACGCTGCTGGAGCGCACCAGCCGCAAGGTCACGCTCACCGAGGCCGGGGCCGTGCTGCTGTCCGAGGGGCGCGCCATCCTCCGCGCGGTGGCCGCGGCTGAGCGGCGTACCCAGCAGGCCGCGCGGCGGTGCCCCCGCCTGGTCCTCGCCGTCAAATCCGGCACCGCCGACGAGTTGCTGGCCAAGCTCCTCGATGCCTACCGCGCGGAGCCCGGCGCGGCCACCGTCGACCTGTTGCTCTGCGAGGCGCATCAGCAACAGAAACTGCTGCGGAATGGGCAAGCCGATGTTGCCCTGCTGCACCTGCCCTTCGATTCGGCGGTCGGACTCGACACCGAAATCCTGTGTACCGAGCGACAGGTGGCGATCCTGCCCACCTCTCACTCACTCGCCGGCCGCTCACAGCTCCGGGTGGCCGAGGTCGCCGGGTTGTCGGAACCCCCGATGGCTCGCTGGCCCGGCCCGGATGGCACCTATCCGAAGGGACCAGGAGCGGAGGTACGGAACCTGACCCAGCTCTTCCAGCTGATCGCACTCGGCCGGGCCACCGTGATCATCCCCGAGTCCGCCGCCACCGGCCTGCGCCCGGATCTCGCCGCCGTGCCGGTCCTGGACGCTCCGCCCGTGACAACGGTGATCGCCTGGCCCTCGCAGAGTCGGCTTCGCGCGGTCGCCGACCTGATCCGCGTAGCGACGCGTCTTTGACGGCGAGCTGAGATCTCCGGGTGGGCAATCTGAGATCGCAATTGCGCTAAGGTGGGGGTGTGAAGTATCTGCCGGCCATCCTGAGCGAAGATCATCCGAGCCTCAGCGCCACCGAGCGCGCATACGCCACCATCAAGCGCCAGATCATCGAACTCGAACTGGAGCCCGGCGCTCATGTCACCAAGTCGACCCTTGCGCGCCGGGCCGGTGCCAGTACGATGCCCGCCCGGGAGGCCCTGACCCGGCTGCAAAGGGACGGTCTGGTGCAGGCGCTGCCCCGCTCGGGCTACCGCATCCTGCCGGTCACCCTCAAGGGGACCCGTGATCTCTGTGCGTTCCGTCGGCTGCTGGAGGTCGAGGCGGCGGGGCTCGCGGCGGAGATCGGCTGCCCCGAGCGCGATCTCGCCCGGATGGCGGAGCTCCTGTCGGTCACGTACGAGACGGGGGACCCGGCCGGCCTCGACGCGTTCCTCCGCGCCAACCTCGAATTCGACGCGATCATCGCCAACCGATGCGGCAATGACATGCTGGCTCAGGCGGTCGTCCGGGTCTTCGACGAGTTGGAGCGAGTCCTGCGGATCACGCTGAAGTCCCTGCCCTTCTCGGAACCGGCCGCGCACCAGCGGCGGGAGATCCTCGACGCCATCCGGGACCGTGACCCGGCCGCGGCCCGCGCGGCCATGGGCGCCAGAACGCGGGCCGCCCAGGAGCAGATCATCGACCAGCTGGTGTCCCATGCGTCGCTCGCCGAGGTCAGCATCAGCGTCACCTGAGCTCCGCTGAGGGCTCTGCTGTCGCCGGGCGACGAGGTCGTGGTCCCCGCTCCGAGCTATTTCTTCGACGGCATGATCCGCCTGGCGGGAGCCCGCCCGGTGTACGTACCGTCCGACGAGAGCCGCGGCTGGGACCATGTCCCGACGGCCGTCGAGGCCGCGATCACTCCCGCCACCCGAGCGCTGCTGATCTGCAACCCCAACAATCCGACCGGTTATGTGCCCAGCCGGGAGCGGCTGCGTCAGCTTCTGATCGTCGCCGCGCGTCACGGTCTGATCGTCTTCTCCGACGAGTCGTACGAGCGATATGTGTGGGACGGGCCCGGCTATGTGCCCCAAATGCTGCTGCGCGATCACCATCCGGACCTGGTCACCGTGACCAGCCTCAGCAAGAACTACGCCTTCACCAGCTGGCGGGTCGGATATGTGCACGCTCCCGCCCATCTGCTGGAGCCGGTACACCATGCCTTCGAATGGGACGCCATCACGTCTTCGTCGACTGCGCCCCGCTCGGATTCCGCGGGCGCCGGCTGGAGCGGCTGCTGCTGGGCCACGGCCTGACGGCCATCGCGGGAGACGCTTTCGCGGGGCCGGACACCCACGTCCGCATGGTGTACGGGGGATCCGCCGCCGACCTCGATGAAGTGGGGCGGCGGCTCGGGGAGTTGAGGCGGGGGAGCGGGGGCGGCTCGGCGGCCCGCCCGCCCGTCGTGGAATAGCGGGAACGGAAGTCGACGCACGCGGTACGGCAAGGCATCGCACGGGCGATAAAGAGATCTCATGCATTCATTGCTGAGATCTCAGATTTGGCTTATGGTCATCGCAACTGCACGGAGGGGCGGCACGAGGGAGCCCCTTCAGGGCCGCCTTTCAAGGAGCCGAACATGTCAGGACCCGCTTTGACCGATCTCGACGGAAGCTGGCGAGTCGCCGCCGACATCGGCGGGACCTTCACCGATGTCATCGCCCTGGGCCCGGGCGGCCGGGTCGTCCCCGTGAAGGTCCTCTCCACACCGCCGGACTTCGGCAGCGGCGTCCTCGGCGGCACCCGGGCCGCGCTCTCCGCGGCGGACGCGCTCCCGCACCAGGTCACCGCGATGCTGCACGCCACCACGGTGGCCACCAACGCCATCCTGGAGATGCGGGGAGCACGTACCGCCCTGGTGACCACGCGGGGATTCCGGGACGTGCTGGAACTCGGGCGCCTGCGCCGCCCCCTGCTGTACGACCTCTCCTGGCAGCGGCCGACCCCGCTGGTTCCCCGGCGCCACCGCTACGAGATCGACCAGCGCATCACCGCCGACGGTCGCCTCGACCCTCCGGCGGACTCCGCTGAACTGGCGCGGGTGGCAGACGAGATCCGGGCCGCGGGCATCGAGGCGGTGGCGGTGTGCCTGATCAACTCCTATGTCCGTCCAGAGGAGGAGCGCCGGGTCGCCGCCGAACTGCGGGCCCTCCTGCCCGGCACATATGTGACCGCCTCCGTCGACATCACGCCTCAGATGCAGGAGTACGAGCGCACCAGTACCGCGGTCGTCAACAGCTATGTGGGCCCCCAGGTCCATGACTATGTGACGGCGCTCGGCGAGGATCTGCGGGAAGCGGGCGTCTCCGCGCGCTTGATGATCATGCAGTCCAGCGGCGGTCTCCTCGACGCCCCCTCAGTGGTGGGGCGCCCGGTACAGATCATCGAGTCGGGGCCCGCCGCCGGCGTCATCGCCGTACGGAAACTCGCCCAGCTCATGGGGATCGACTCGGTGGTCGCCTTCGACATGGGCGGCACCACGGCCAAGGCATCCCTCATCGAGAACGGGGAACCGTTCGTCGCCGGTGACTACGAGGTCGGCGGGGGCATGAACATCACCAGCGGCATGGGCAAGGGGGCGGGATATGCGCTGCGCGTGCCCTCCATCGACATCGCCGAAGTGGGTGCGGGCGGGGGCAGCGTCATCTCCACCGACGTCGCCGGATCCCTGCGGGTCGGACCGGAGAGCGCCGGGTCCCGGCCCGGTCCCGCCTGCTACGGCAACGGAGGGACCAGCCCCACGCTGACCGACGCCAACGTGGTGCTGGGCTACCTCAGCCCGCGGGCCCTGGCCGGCGGACGGGGTGGCCATCGAGCCGGACCTCGCCCGGCGGGCCATCGCCCCGGTGGCCCACGACCTCGGCGTGGACATCCCGGCGGCCGCGCGCGGAGCCTACGAAGTCGCCGTGTCCAGCATGACCAAGGCCGTCAAGGCCGTCACCAGTGAACGCGGCCGCGATCCGCGGGAGGCGGTCATGGTGGCCTTCGGCGGTGCCGGGCCCCTCTACGGCGCGGCCATCGCCCGGGAACTCGGTATCGACACCGTCATCGTCCCCGTGCACACCGGGCTGTTCAGCAGTCTGGGACTCCTCGTCGCCGACACCGAACGGCAGGCGGTGGCGCCCCACCGGGCGGACCTCGACGCGCTCGACCTGCTCGGCGCGGAGTTCGACCGGATGGCCAAGGAAGTCACCGAGGCCCTGCGGGAGGCCGCCCCCTCGGCGCACACCGAGGTACAGAGGGTCCTCGACATGCGCTACCGCGGCCAGCGGTTCGAGCTGTCCGTCACCGTCCCCGACGGGAAGCCGGCCCCCGGCCTGATGGCCTCCGTACGGCGGCGGTTCCACGCCGAGCACCACCGCACCTACGGCCGCGCCGGGTGGCGGTCGTTGTTCTTCACCGAGGGCCTGTTCACCGTCCTGTCCGGAACCCTGATCTACGGCCTGCTGCCGGACCGGCCCGCCGACGCGAAGTGGCTGACACCCCAGGAGAAGGACGCCATCCAGCGTCGGCTCACCCTGGAAACCGCCCAGCAGAACGCACACGGCGCGCTCACCGGGATGCGTCAGGCGCTTTCCAGCGGACGCGTGTGGATGCTGTCCTTCGCCTTCTTCGCCATCGTCTTCGGGCTGTACCCCATCGCCTTCTTCCTACCGACGATGATCGCCACCCCTACCGGGAACGCCTCCACGATCTCGGACGTCAGCAGTGTGCTGCTCGCGGGCATTCCCTCGGCCATCGCCATCGTCGCCATGCTCGCCCGGGCCAAGGTGGCGGCGCGCCGGTCCGTGGTGTTCTCCACGGCGGTACCCCTGGCCTTCGGCGTCGTGGGCCTGCTGCTGGCCACCTTCACCCACGACGACGTCCTGTTCATCGGGGCGTTCTGCGTCAGCGTCTCCGGCGTCTTCACCTACGCCCTCTTGGCCATCGCCCTCATGCTTGCCGCCGGATTGGTGATCCTGCTGACGGCCGGGCGAAAGGCGGAACAGTCAACCGCCAGGCCCCCTTGCCCCAGCCCCACGACACCGGGAAGACCGGGTGACCGGCCGCACGCTCGGCGTCGTGCGCCGGGGCCTTGCTCCCGGCGCACGACGGTGAGGGGCTATGACACGACGGCGCCACCGGCGGGCTGTTCGTCGCTCTCCGGCTCCTGCGGCGGATGGCTGAGCTGTTCGCGCGTGTAGTTCCAGGCCACCGCGATCAGCGCGGCCACCGGTACGGCGAGCAGACTGCCCACGATCCCGGCCAGACTGCTGCCCAGTGTCACCGCCAGCAGGACGACCGCCGCGTGCAGGCCGAGGCCGCGGCTTTGGATCATGGGCTGGAACACATTGCCCTCCAGCTGCTGCACCGCGATGATGATCGCCAGCGCGATCAGCGCGTCCGTCGGACCGTTGAACACCAGCGCGATGAGCACCGCGACCACACCCGCGAACAAGGCCCCCACGACGGGAATGAACGCGGAGATGAAGGTCAGCACCGCCAGCGGCAGCACCAGCGGTACTCCCAGAGCCCAGAGCCCGAGTCCGATGAGGACGGCGTCGAGCAGACCGACCAGCGCCTGGGAGCGCACGAAGGCGCCGAGGGTGTCCCAGCTGCGCTCGGCCACGGCGGGGATGTCGGTGGCGAGCCGGCCGGGGAGCTGACGGGCGAGCCACGGCAGGAACCGCGGACCGTCCTTGAGGAAGAAGAACATCAAGAAGAGCGCCAGGACGGCGGTGATCACACCGTCGACCACCGTGCTCACACCCGCGACGACAGCGCTGACCAAGCTGCCGGCACTGCTCTGCAACCGGGCGGCCGCGGTGTCGGTGGCCTGAGCGATCTGGGCGTCGTCGATGTTGAGCGGCGGCCCGGCGGCCCATTCGCGCACCCGCTGGATGCCTTCGGTCACACCGTCGGCCAGCTCACCGGACTGGGATGCCACGGGCACCGCGATCAGCGCCACGATACCCGTGGCGACCAGGAGGAACAGCAGGGTCACCACCGAGGCGGCCAGCGCGGGAGGCCACCCCCACCCGCGCAGAAGGCGGGCCAGGGGCCAGGTCAGCGTCGTGAGGAGCAGGCCGACGACGAGCGGCCAGATGACCGACCACATCTGGCCCAGGGCCCACAGGACCGCCGTGGCCATGACGAGGATCAGAAGCAATTCGAGAGAGATGCGCGCCGATACGCGGAGCGCGGCGCGGGTTTTCGTTGAACTCAACGTGCGTGGCATGGGGCCACCCGTACCTCATGAGTGCTGCCCCGCGCTGCCTTTCGGGAGCACCCTAGCCAAAGTCCCAGTGTCCTCACCGGTGTTGGGGGCGGGAGGGCGAGGGGTCCGGTGCGGGGCGCGGGTGCGTATCAGGTTGGGCGGGCGTCCGGCCGGTGCCACGTCGGCCCGCGCGGGTGGGCCGGCCGAGGACGACTCCGGCCAGGACCAGGACCAGTCCGCACAGTTGCTGAACGGTCAGCACCTCCGTGGCGACCGTGGTGCCGAGCAGCACGCCCGTGACGGGGTTGAGCAGCCCGATCAGACCCACGGTGCCCGCGGGCAGGTGGCGCAGCCCGGTGAACCAGACGGTGAAGGCCAGCGCGGTGGCGACCAGGGAGACATAGCCGAAGGCGACGAGCGCCGGTGTGGAGAGGGCGGGCGGAGGGCCCTCCGCCACCGCGGCCGCCGGAAGCAGGAACAGCCCTCCGGCGGTCAGCTGCCAGGCGGTCGAGGCGAGCACATCGGTATCGGCGCTCCACCGCTTGGTCAGGATGTGGCCGAAGGACGACACCAGCATGGCGGCCGTTGAGGCGAGAACTCCCGGTACGCTCACCCCTTCCCTGCCCCTGAGCAGCATGAGGCACACCCCGGCGAGCCCGACCACGGCCCCGGACAGGTGCGCGGTCCGGGGCCGTTCGGACACCAGGGGCCAGGCGATGAGCGTCATCGTCAGCGGGGACACCGCCATGACGGTCGACGCGACGCTCGTCGGCAGCAGCTGGGAGGCGACGTAGACGAGGACGAAGAACACACTCACGTTGAGCGATCCCAGTACCGCGGACCGCCACCACCACGCGCCGTGCGGCCGACGCCACCGGCACAACGCCAGCAGGACGAGCCCCGCGGGCAGCGCCCGCAGAGCGGCTCCGTACAGCGGGCTCCCGGCGGGGAGGAACTCGTGGGTGACGAAGTAGTTGGCTCCCCACGCCACCGGCGCGACCGCGGTCAGCGCCACCCAACGCGCATTAGCTTCCATGGAAGACAAATATAGCTTCCTGGGAAGCTATATTTGTCTTCCATGGAACATCGGCAACCGCAGGACCGCGTGGCCCGCATCCAGGCCGACTGGCGCCGCGAACGGCCCGACGTCGACACCTCTCCGCAGGGAGTGATCGGCCGACTGCACCGCCTGGCGGGCCAACTCACCGAAGAACTCTGCCGCGTATACGGCCGCTACGACCTCACCGAGGGAGAGTTCGACGTCCTGTGCGCACTGCGCCGCGCAGGCGAACCCTATGAACGCGCTCCTGGCGAACTCGCCGCGCACACCATGGTCACCACCGGTGCGATGACCAAGAGGATCGACCGCCTCGAGCGAGCCGGACTCGTCACCCGCCGCCGCTCGGACGACGACCAGCGTGGCAGGATCGTCGCCCTCACCACCCCCGGACGCGAACTGATCGACCAGGCGTTCACCGACCACATGCGCAACGAACGCCACCTGCTGGATCTGCTGACGCCCGCGGAGGCCGAGACGCTCGAAGCACTGCTCACGACCTGGCTCTCCCGCCTGGAAGACGGCCGGCCCGCGTAGGGACGCGCCGCTTCTGGGCCCGGGAGCGGGCCCAGAAGCGGCGGCCTACCGGGATGCCTCGGGATACGCGGCGGTCGCGCGGATTTCGACGAGGAGCCCCGGGCTGGCGAGGCCGCTGACCCCGATGATCGTCCAGGTCGGGTAGGGCGCCTTGACCAGGCGCTGCTTGGCCTCGACGAAGCCGGGCAGATGCCGGCGGATGTCGACGTGGTAGCTGGTGACGTCGACGAGTGCGGACAGATCGAGGTTCTCCAGCCGAAGGATCTCTTCGATCTTCCGGATGGCGATCTCGGTCTGTTCCTCGATGGTGTCCGGGATGGTTCCGTCGGCGCGGCGACCGATCGTTCCGGCGATGAACAGGAGGCCTTGCGCGCGGACCGCGGCGGAGTAGCCGAAGCTCGCGAAGGCGCTGGTGGTCTGCCCGAAGACCGCGTTGTCCTCGGGGATCTCGACGGGGTGGACGGTCATTGTGGTGGTTCCTCTTCCTTGTTGACGGGGCCGTGGGGTCCGTGGGGTCCGTGTGGTCCGTGGGTCCGTGGGGTCAGTCGCCCCAGCGGGACGAACGGCAGGCGTGCTCCAGCCGGGTCCGGCCGAAGGTCTCGCGTTCCCGGAGGAATTCGCCGGGGATCGCGTACCGGGGTGCGTTCTTCGGGTTCTTCGCGGCCTGCGCGACGATCGCGTCGGTGAGCGAGCGGATCATGTCCAGTCGTGGATAGGCGGCGTGCACGGCGTCGGCCTGCTCATCGGTGACCGCTTCCATGTGGTCGGCGCCCAGTGGGCCGCCGAAGTCGAGGGCGACCCCTTCGCGGACGAGCACGCACAGCGTGCCGTGGCGTTCCGCGATACCGGGCGAGGTGTGCAGGGCGATGGCCTGCCAGACCTGGTCGGCGTCGGCCGTGGGCACGCCGCGTTCGACGAGGAACGCGGCGGCCCGGTCGGCGCCTTCGATCTCGAACCGCTGGCTGTGCGGGCCGTCCGGCGCCACGCCGAGGTCGTGCATCGCGCACGCGGCGAACAGCAGGTCGTCGTGGTAGTCGTGGCCGACGGCCAGGCCGAGGCGGCCGGCCACCAGCCGGGCGAACAGGTAACTGCGGATGCTGTGGTTGAACACGGACGGCGTTTCCACCGGCCGGATGAGTTCCATGACGGCGTCGGCAAGCGGTGTGCCGGGCAGCGTGATCAGGTCGGCGGTCGCCTCGCGGGTAGGTCCGGTCATGTCTTCAGCCTGACCGCGACCGCCCTGACCTGGCGAGAGGCAAAATTTCCTCACTTCGCTAGGATCTTGCCATGACAGTGCATCGAGTCGCGGTCCTGGCGCTGGACGGGGTCACCCCGCTCGACCTGGCGATCCCGACGCAGATCTTCACCACCCGGCCGGAAACCCCCTACGAGATGACCCTGTGCGCGCTGGAGCCGAGGGTGACCACCACCGCGGGTTTCGCTCTGGTCGCGGACGGCGGGCTGGAGCAGGTGCGCGGCGCCGACACCGTGATCGTGCCGGGATTCGAACCGATCCACCGGCTGCCGGACGCCGTGCTCGGCATGCTGGCCGAGGCCCGCGACCAAGGCAGACGTGTGGTGTCGATCTGCACGGGCGCCTTCGCGCTGGCCGCGGCGGGCGTGCTGGACGGGCTGCACGCCACGACCCACTGGAAGCACATCGACGACTTCGAGCGGGACTTCCCGGCCGTCACGGTCGACCGCGATGTGCTCTACGTCGACGAGGGCGAGGTGCTCACCTCGGCCGGGGTGTGTTGCGGCATCGACCTGTGTCTGCACCTCGTACGCCGCGACCTGGGGGCGGTGGTGGCGAACGAGATCGCCCGCGGCCTGGTGGCCGCCCCGCACCGGGACGGTGGGCAGGCCCAGTACGTGCCGGCTCCCATCGCGGTGGCCGGGGAGGCGTCGCTGTCCGCTACCCGGGGATGGGCCCTGGACCGGCTCGGCGAGCCGCTCACGCTGCGCGTGCTCGCCCGGCACGCGGGTCTCTCGCAGCGTACTTTCATGCGCCGGTTCACCGAGGAGACGGGCACGACCCCGTTGCGGTGGCTGCTCAACGCCCGCCTCGGCAGGGCGCGTGAACTGCTGGAAACCACGGACCACTCGGTGGATCGGGTGGCACGGGACTGCGGACTGGGCACGGCGGCCAACCTGCGGCTGCACTTCCGGCGCGCACTGGGCACCACCCCCACCGCCTATCGCCGCGCCTTCGGGCGCTCGACGTCGCCCGGTCCGGCCTGCTCACAAGCAGGCCCGCGCGGTTGAGTGCCCGCAGCCGTAGCGGGCGGGACCGTGGACACCCGCTGACCGCTAATCTGGGCCCGTCAGCGAAGATCGCAGAAGGGCGGAGAAGATGGCAGACATCATGGAGACGGCGGCGCGGAAGGTCTTCGACCGCTACGACCTGGACGGGGACGGCCTGGTCACCGCGGACGAATACCGTAAGGTCGTGGCGGAGTTGGAGGGTTCGGAGATCACCGAATCGCAGGCCCAGGAGCTGATCGATTCGCTCGACACCAACGGCGATCGCCAGATGTCCTTCGAGGAGTTCTGGGCGGCCATGAACGGCTGACACCGCCGGGTCGCTCAGCGGGGCCTTTTCGGATGGTCCCGGTGCTCGGTGGCGGTGGAGATCGTGAGCCACAGTTCGGGGTCGAAGTTCTCCGTCGGAAGCTGGGCGACCATGTAGCGGACAGCGATGTCCATCTTGGCCCGCCACACGTGTACCGCCTGGTGGCCGTGGCGCTCCCGTAGCGCGGTGAAGATCGCATGGTTCCAGCGTTCGATGCGGCTGGGGACGTCGGCGTAGTCGAGCCCCAGGATGGAGATGAACATCCGTAGCTGCATCGTCAGCCGCGTGAAGAACAGCGAGGTGTGCCGGAGCCGGGCGGCACGGGCGATCGCATCCTGGAAGCGGAGGTCCGCGTCGGCGATTCGGCTCCGGTCCCGGTGCTGAACCGCCCGGTGTACGTCCGCGAGCGCGATCCGCACGGGCTCCAGCGACTCCGGTTCGAGGGTGGCGAGCCGTCGGAGGAGCACACCGCCGAGTGCGCCTCGCACGGCGTAGACCTCCAGCACCCGCTCCGCTGTCACCATGGGGATGGTGGTGCCCTTGTTGGGCATCAGCTCGACCAGGCCGTCCTCGGCGAGGATGCGCAGGGCGTCCCGGACCGGCCCGCGCGAGAGACCGAGCCGTGCCGCCAGCGGTGCCTCCTTGATCCGCTCGCCGGGTGGGAAGTGACCACTGGCGATCTGCTCCCGCAGTGCGTCCGCCACCCGGTCGGCCGGCCGCGGGCTGCCGGGGCCGTCCACCGCCCGGAGAGCCGGACCGTCCGGGGCGTGGAGGTGAGCGGCTTCGCTCGTCGAGTCGTAAGTAATGTGAGGCACCCACACCAGTGGCCCGGACGGGCTTGCCACCCAGGTCCGTAGCTGGTTCCGGAGATCGCGCAGTACCTCCGGCGCGGGGGCGGCGCCGCCCAGCAGCGCCGCCAACTCGCTCACCCAACCGCGTCGGGCGGGCACGGGATGCAGGTGGAACCGGGGGTGGTCGCGCAACCAGCGGACGAGACGGCTGTCGGTGTGCACCGGTGCGCCCGCCACGATGACATGCGTCTCGCCGTTCGGAGGGGCGAGCCCGTGGAGCCGGTCGAGGAAGTCGAGCAAGTGGGGAAGGTCGGTCGGGTGGTACGGGCGTTCGCCCGGGGCGTTGAGGAGAGTGTCGGCGGCGGCGAGGACCGGGGCCACTTCGGGTCTCCGCCTGCCGCGGTGGCCGGCCGTCGGCCGTGAGCGGCCGGACACCGCGACGGCGCAGGCCCGCAGGGGCGGGGCGAGCAGGAGCCCGGTGAGCTCGCGGTCCCGGCCGGGGAGCCAGTCGCCGGTGGCGGGGCCGGGCTTCAGCGAGCGCAGTATCCGGCTGACCGCGGTCTGGCTCAGGCCGGTCGCCGTGGCGAGGGAGCGGGTGGACCAGGCGGCGGAAGGCACCGGCGGCTCGCTCAGCAGTTGCTTCGCGACGCGGTCGCGGTGTGCCTCGGTGACCGTGCGCGGCCGGCCCGTGCGTTGCCGGTCGGCGAGCCCGTCGAGCCCCTCGGCCAGGAAGCGTGCGCGCCACCTGCCGACCATCTGGGCCGAGACGCCCAGCCGCCGTGCCACCGCCCGGTCGGTCGGTTCCTCGGCGCACGCCAGCACGATCCGGGCCCGAAGCCCTTCGGCTTGGGAGGAATTCCGGCTGTGCGCCCGGGCTTCGAGCGTTCGCCGCTGCGCGCCGGTCAGGGGCACCGGTGTGGCCATCGCCGAAAGGTAACAGAACTTTCGACTCGATTTCATCAACGGCGCTGCTGGCGGGACAGAAACGTTGTTGACAACCCAGGCGCTTCGCATACTTCCTGGCCACTGGCCACGACCACCGCGAGGTGTTGTTCCTGATGACAGTGGAGAAGCCGGTGCTCGACGAGGCACCAGTCAATACGTTTCACAAGCGCATCGTCCTGGTCGCGATGGGCGGGCCATTCTGCGACGGCTATCTGCTCGGCATCATCGCCGTAGCCCTGCCCCAGCTGACCACGCGGCTCGGGCTCGACACGATCGGTTCCGGGCTGGTGGCGGCCTCGGCACTGTTGGGAGTCTTCCTCGGCGGCCTGATCTTCGGGCCGGTCACCGACCGCGTGGGCCGCCGGCTGATGTACGTGCTCAACCTGGTCGTCTTCGTGGTGTGCTCGGTGCTCCAGTTCTGGATCGCCGAGACCTGGCAACTGGTCGCGCTGCGGCTGATCACCGGCATCGCCATCGGCGCGGACTATCCGATCGCGTCGGCGCTGACCGCGGAGCTGGTGCCGCGGAAACTCCGCGGGCCCGCGCTGAGCGGGCTGGTGCTGGCGTGGTGGCTCGGCTACGGGATGAGCTTCTGGGCCGGCTGGGCCATGCGGGGCATCGGCCCGGAGGCGTGGCGGTGGATGCTGGTCAGCGCCGCGGTGCCCGCCGCGCTCTTCCTGGTGTTGCGATCGGGCATTCCCGAGTCACCGCTGTGGCTGGCCTCCCGGGGGCGGCTGGTGGAGGCCCAGAGGATCCTGCTGATGTGTTTCGGCCAGGAGGCCACCTCCGATGAGCTCAACCGGGAGCGGGGGAACAGGCACAACGAGCGCGGTATCGGACTGGGCAACCTGGTGGAGATCTTCCGCCGCGGGTATGGCGTCCCGTTGCTGTTCTGCTCGGTGTTCTGGTTCTGCCAGGTCGCCCCGGCCTATTCGATCCGCACCTTCCAGCCGCAGTTGCTCGAGTCGCTGGGCGTTGGCGACACCTACGCCAGTTCGGCCCTCATCATGGCCATCGCGGTGGTCGGCATCGCGGTGGGCATGGTGTTGGTCAACCGGATGGGGCGGCGGCCATTGCTGATCGCCAGCTTCGTCGGTGCCGTCGCCGCCTTGGTCGCGCTCGGAGTCGTGCCGCACAGTGTCGCGTTCCTGATCGTCGTGTTGTTCGTGCTCTACAACTTCTCCGAAGCCGCGGGCAGCGGGCTCCAGTTCGTGTATCCGAGCGAGCTGTTCCCCACCGATCTGCGCGCCACCGGAGTCGGCTTCGCCACCGCGATGAGCCGGCTCGGGTCGATGGCCAGCACCTTCGTACTGCCCCTCACCACCGACGCGCTGGGCACCGCGGGCACCCTGCTCCTCGGCGCCGGGATCACCGCCGTCGGCCTGCTGGTCACCCTGCTGCTCGCGCCGGAGACGAAGACGCTGTCCCTCGGCCAGAGCAGCACCCGGCCACGGCCTGGCCACCGGGCGCCGGAGCCCGAGGCGACGCCGGGAGGCGGGTCCTGACATGGGACTGAGCGAACGGATCACATCGGCGGAGGTGTACCGGATACTCAATCCGTCGCTCCGCCCCACGGTCGTCCGCCTCCGGACGGACGCCGGGACCGTAGGGCTGGGCGACACGGGCGTCTCCTACGGTGCGGGCACCGAGGCGATGCCCCCGCTGCTCGCCGAACTGCTCCGGACCGCCGTGCTCGGCCGCCCGCTGTCAGCCCGGCACGAGATCCTGCTGGAGCTGACCTACGGGACGTTCTGGGCGAAGCGTGCGGGCTCGCTGTTCGCCGGCGCGGTGAGCGCGATCGATCAGGCACTGCACGACGCGGCCGCGCGGGCGCTCGGTGTCCCGCTGCACGAGCTGCTCGGCGGCCGGGTGCACACGCGGCTGCCCGTCTACGCCAACGGCTGGTACTTCGGGCAGCACTCGGAGGAAGACCGGCTGACCGCCGCGCGGCGTGTGGTCGCCGACGGGCACCGGGCACTGAAGACCTACCCCCTCGTCCGGCAGGACGAGGAGCAGAGGCTGCGTCATCCCAGCCCGGCGCGGTGGGATTCCGCGCTGCTCCGCTCGGCCATCGACCATGTGCGGCGACTGCGCGAACGTGTGGGGGACGATGTACGCCTGATGGTGGACCTCGGCGGTTGCGTGCCGCGGGACCACGCACCGGAGCTGCTCGGCGCGCTGCGCGACCTCGGCGTCGAGTTCGCGGAGGAGCCGTTCGACCCGGCCGACGAGTCGAGTTTGCACTGGCTGCCGACTCCGGCGCCGGTGCCGGTGGCCACCGGGGAACGGCTGACCGGGCTCGCCGCGTTCGACCGTGTGCTGCGCACCGGGGCGGTGAGCATTATCCAGCCGGACGTGTGTCTGGCGGGCGGACACGGCGTCTTCCAGTCCGTGGCGGCACTGGCCCGCGGCCACTCGATCCGCGTCTCCCCGCACAACTGCTCATCCGGCATCGGAACGGCACACACGGTGCAGGCCGCGGCCGCGGTCCCCAACCTCCACTCGGTCGAGACCTTTCCCTATCTGTCGGCGGTCCCCGGATACCGGGAGATCCTCACCGACCCCCTCGAACCCCGAATCGAAGCCGGCCTCCTGACGGTGCCCGACCGCCCGGGGATCGGAGTCGATCTCGACGACACGGTGGCCTCGGCCTTTCTCGTCAAACGGCTCAAGGAGCGGCACATATGAAGCTCATGACCCCCTTCCGCCTGGCACATCTGACGCTGGGCAATCGCATCGTGTCCACCGCCCATTCCGAACAGCTCGCCGTGAACGGGCTGATCACTCCCCATCTGGAGGACTACCACCTCCGCAGGGCCCGCGGCGGAGCCGGGCTGATCATCGCCTTCGGCTCCGCCTCGGTGAGCCCGATGGCGGCGAACAGGTTCAACCCGGCCCTCTGGAACGCCGAGAACGAGCCCGCGCTGCGCCGGATGGCAGACGCCGCACACGCGGCCGGAACCGCGCTCATCGCCCAGGCGACACACCGTGGCGCCCGGGAGGAGATGGAGGACCCGGATCTGGCACACGTCGCGCCCTCCGCCGGAGCCGGGTTCCTCCCCAAGGGCACGCCCCGAGTCCTCTCCGAAGAGGACATCAGGGACCTGGTCCGCGACTACGCGGACGTCGCCGCGCGACTGTACCGCTGTGGCTGGGACGGCATCGAGGTGACGTCGTACGGCACCCATCTGCTCGAACAGTTCTGGAGCCCCGTGCTCAACCAGCGCGATGACCGCTACGGCGGCACGCCCGAGAGGCGTCTGCGGTTCGGCACCGAGGTGCTGCGGGCCGTGCGGGACGCGGTGCCCGGGGACTTCGTGGTGGCGCTGCGCATGTCCCTGGACACCAGGACGAAGCGGCTGGGACTGAGTCGCGAGGACCTGCTCCACATCGCCACCCACTACGACGCGCTCGGTGTCGTCGACCTGTTCGACATCGTCGGCAGCAGCGCGGTGACCGCCGACGGCGCGGTCGGGACGGTGCCGACCGCGGACTATCCCCGGGGGGTGTACCGGGAACTGGCCGCGCGGGCGAAGGCACGTCTGCGCGCGCCCGTACTGGTGGCGGGACGGATCCTGGACGCCCGGGAGGCCGACGACGTGATCGAAGCCGGGGAAGCCGACCTCGTCGGCATGACCCGCGCGATGATCGCCGACCCGCGGCTGGCCGGCAAGGTCGCCGCCGGTGAGCCCGGACTGGTGCGCCCATGCATCTCGATCAACGAGGGATGCCGCCGGGTGGGCGCGTCACTCACGCTCGCGTGCTCGGTCAACCCCGAAGTCGCGCACCCCGAGCTGGCCACGGTGCCCTCGTCGGCGAGGACCGGCACGGCGGTCGTCGTGGGCGCGGGACCGGCGGGTCTGGAAGCGGCCCGCCTCCTGGCGCAGGGCGGGCGGCGCGTCGTACTGCTGGAGCGGGACGAGCGCATCGGCGGCCGCATCGACTGCGCACTGCTCGCCGACCCGGACCAGATCCACCGATACCGGCAGTGGGCAGAGCGGGCACTGGCAGAGCACGGCGTCGGCGTCCGGCTCGGCACCCCGGCCACGCCGTCCGTGCTGGCCGGGCTCTCGCCGGAGCACGTCGTGCACGCGGGCGGCGCCAAGCCCGTACTCCCCGCGTGGCTGGACTCCGCACAGTACGAGGCACACTCCGACGTCGACTGCCTCACCGGAGCGTGGACACCGGGACCGGGTGAGGACGTGGTCGTGTACGACCCGGAGGGCTACAGCGCGGGCACGGTCATCGCGTTGCGGCTCGCCGGGGACATCGCCCGCCGGGTCACCCTGGTCACCCCACTGCCCGCCGCGGCCGGCCGCGTGGAGGGGCCGAACCAGGTCCGCCTCACCAAGCAATTGCTCCGCTCGCCCGTGCGCGTGCTGCCCCACACCGAGCTGGTGCGGAACGACGACGGGACACTGTTCTCGCGCAACGTGATCACGCGGGACGCCGCTGAACTAGGCCGGGACGCTCCGCTGGTCGTGTGCGGATACCGTGCGCCGGAGGACGGGCAACTCCCGGCATGGCGCGCGGCGTGCCCCGACGCGCGCTGGCACGTCGTCGGCGACGCCTCCTCACCCGGACTGATCCGCCACGCGATCACCTCCGGCGCCCGGCTCGCCCATGAAATCCTGCGCCCGCCTCACCGGCCTCGATGACGGGGACCCGGACCGGTGCCCGGGCGGCGCTTGACCTTGCCCCTGAGGGCAAGGTTTAGCGTAAGACGAGGTGAACGGCATGAAGATCAGTGAGCTGGCCCGCCGGGCCGACGTGACGACCAAGGCTGTGCGGTACTACGAGTCGCTGGGGTTGATCACCCCCGAGCGCCTCGCCAACGGCTACCGGGACTACGACGAGACCGACGTACGCCTCGTGCGTGAGATCAAGGCCCTCCACCGGCTGGGAATCCCTGT
The DNA here is from genome assembly GCF_047215865.1 of Streptomyces sp. Inha503. Classification (NCBI taxonomy): domain Bacteria; kingdom Bacillati; phylum Actinomycetota; class Actinomycetes; order Kitasatosporales; family Streptomycetaceae; genus Streptomyces; species Streptomyces sp. Inha503. The sequence goes on from NZ_CP178360.1 coordinate 10,033,697, forward strand.
CGAGGGCACCCGGCCGTTCCTCGAGTGCCTGGCCGCCGGACGTCCGCACGCGGACGACTGCCCGGCCTCCCTGGCCGGCTACCGACAGGCGGTCGACGAGCTCACCGAGCGCATCGAGGCCCTGACCGCGCGCCGCGCGACGCTGATCACCAACCTGAACGCCGCCGCCCACCGGGGCAGCGGCGTCACACCGCCTACGCGCCCCGAAACCGGAGGTGAGACCTATCTGACGCTACCCGCCGACCTGCCCGCACCCACGGACAACGGCGCCGCGGACCACCTGCCCGGCACGCAGGTACCGCCGGTCTCCTTGCTCAACACGGCGGGCAAGGCGATCAGGCTGGACGCACTCGGCCCCCGCCGCACGGTGATCTACATCTACCCCCTCACCGGCCGCCCCGGCACCGATCTGCCCGAGGGCTGGAACTCCATCCCCGGAGCCCGCGGCTGCACCCCCGAGGCATGCGGCTTCCGCGACCACTTCCAAGACCTCCTCGAAGCCGGAGCGGGACGGGTGTACGGGCTGTCCAGCCAGGACACCGACTACCAGAACGAGGTCGTGGAACGGCTCGGACTGCCCTTCGACATGCTCTCCGACCCCGCCCTCGGCCTGGCCGACACCCTCGGCCTGCCCACCTTCGAGGCCGGTGGGACGCGGCTGTTCACACGGCTCACACTGGTCATCCGCCACGGCGAGATCGAGCACGCCTTCTACCCGGTCTTCCCGCCGGACGAACACGCTCAGCAGGTCCTGACCTGGCTGCGGGAGAACCCCTGTAGGTCACCCTGACCCCGCAGGGCCTCCTCGCCACCCCGCTGCCCTTCGAGTACGACCCGGACGCCGGGGAACACGGTGCCCTCATCGGGCACATGGCACGCGGCAACGACCACTGGCGGCAGCCGGCCCAGGGCGAGGCCATGATCGCCCATGTGTACGGAGAGCTCGTCGTGCACGACGATCCGGTCTGGACCGAGGCGCGGATCCGCCGCCTGACCGACCACTGCCGCGCCGCCGCGGCCAGCGGATACTGGGGCGCATGCGTATCGACTTCGATCCCGAGACCATGGGCTCCACCCCCTTCTACAAGCTGCTGACCTCGGTCGTCGTGCCCCGGCCGATCGCTTGGGTGTCGACCGTCGGCCAGGACGGTGCCGCGAACCTCGCCCCGCATTCGTTCTTCACCGTCGCGGCCGTGGCCCCGCCCGTCGTGCAGTTCACCTCCGTGGGGCGTAAGGATTCGCTGCGGAATGTCGAGGACACCGGGGAGTTCGTGGTGAACCTCGCCCCCGAGGGGTTGTTCGAGCAGGTCAACGCGACCGCTACGGACTTTCCGCACGGGGTGAGCGAGTTCGAGGCGGTGGGGGTGGAGCAGGAGGCGAGCTTGCGGGTGAAGCCGCCTCGGGTGGCGGGGTCGCCGGTGGCGCTGGAGTGTGTGGTGCACAGCACGATGGGGTTCGGGAACTCGACGGTGGTCTTCGGGCGGGTGGTGCATGCCGCGATCGACGAGGAGGCGATGGTCGACGGGCATGCCGAGGTCACCAGGTTGCGGCCGCTGTCCCGGCTGGGGAAGAACGAATGGGGCACGGTCGGTGAGGTGCTGGATCTCGCCCGGATCCGTTACGCGGACTGGGAGGGCCAGGCGCCGGAGAAGGCGTGAGGTCACGGGCCACAGGAAGGGGCCGTGGTGGTGGAGAGCGTGGTGTTCGACATCGGCTCGACCCTCGTCCGTGAGGACCGCTACTGGGGCTCCTGGGCCGACTGGCTCGGGGTGCCCCGGCACACTCTGTCCGCGCTGGTGGGGGCCGTCGTGGCGCAGGGGCGGGACGACGGGGACGCCATCCGGCTGCTGCGGCCGGGCGGCGTGGACATCGACGCCGAGCGCCGGGCGCGGGAGGCGGCGGGGCGGGGGGAGTGGCTGGACGAGTCCGATCTGTACCCGGACGTACGGTCCGCGCTCGGCGCGCTGCGGCAGTCCGGGCTGCGGGTGGTCCTGGCCGGGAACCAGTCGCTGCGGATGGGGGAGCTGCTGCGGGGAATGGGGCTGCCGGTCGACGCCGTGGCGACGTCCAGTGGATGGGGGGTCGTCAAGCCCGATCCGGAGTTCTTCCGGCGGGTGCTGGAGCTCGGCGGCGCCGCGCCGGGGGACACGGTGTACGTGGGGGACTACCCGGCCTTCGACATCCGCCCGGCGAAGGCCGCCGGGCTGCGGGCCGCGCATATCCGCCGGGGGCCGTGGGCCTATCTGTGGGCCGATACGGCCGACGCGGCGATGGCGGACTGGCGGATCGACTCGTTGAGCGAGCTGGTGGAGATCGTCACCGGACCGTCGGGGTCATCGTCCCCGTAAGGCCGCGGCTCAGGGCAGGGGTGTGCGCTGGGTGAGGAATTCACACCCGGTGTGATGCGAATGCTTGCATATATCTACCGCACACCCTTCCCCGCTGCCCGGCATGGCGCTTGACTCGTCCCATGCCGCTCAGGGGCGCCAGACCTGAGCGAAGGGGCCGCCGGACTCCTCCCTCCTCGGCCGGCGGCCCATCTCCCTGCCCATGCTGGGGACGGGGCGGGTCAGCCTGCCGACTCGGCCGCGTGCGCGCTCAGCACACTGAAGCCGACCAGCGCGAACAGCGCGATGCCCAGCAGGATCCGGTAGATCACAAACGGCATAAAGCTCTTACTTGAAATAAATTTCATGAACCACGCGATCACCACATAGCCGACGACGAAGGCGATGACCGTCGCGAAGATCGTCGGGCCCCACTCCGTATGGCCCTCGGAGGCGTCCTTCAGCTCGAAGGCGCCCGAGGCCAGCACGGCCGGCACCGCGAGCAGGAAGGAGTAGCGGGCCGCGGCCTCTCGGGTGTAGCCCATCAGCAGTCCGCCGCTGATCGTGGCGCCCGACCGGGAGACGCCCGGCACCAGCGCCATCGCCTGGCAGACCCCGAATATGAGCCCGTCCCGGATGCTCAGCTCCTGGAGCGTCTTGCGCTGGTTGGCGACGCGATGCCGGCCGCCCGTCTCATCGCGGGCCGCCCGCCGGTCCGCGAAGCCCAGCACGACGCCCATGACCACGAGGGTCGTGGCTATGAGCCGCAGATCGCGGAACGGGCCCTCGATGGCGTCCTGGAGGGTGAGGCCGAGCACACCGATGGGCAGCGAGCCGACGATCACCAGCCAGCCCATCTGGGCATCGTGGTTGCCGCGCCACTCCTTGCTGAAGAGCGAGCGGAACCAGGCCGACACGATGTTGACGATGTCCTTGCGGAAGTAGATGAGTACCGCGAGCTCCGTGCCGATCTGGGTGATCGCGGTGAAGGCGGGCCCAGGGTCGTTCCAGCCGGCGAACGCGGCCGTGAGCCGCAGATGGGCGCTGGAGGAGATCGGAAGAAACTCAGTCAACCCCTGGACCAGCCCGAGGATGAATGATTCAAACCACGACATTGAGTCTTCGCTATCCAAGGCTGATCGTGCGCTGCTCGGTCCCTGGTCTCAGATGTCCAGGCATGACCGATTCAGGCGGGGCGGTCAGTGGGAAGCCGACCGTCGAGGATCAACGGCCGGTTGTGGGGGCAGCGTAGCGTCCCCGGGTGCGCGGCCCATCAAGGGCCTGGTCGGACCCTGGTCGGACCATCGGTTCAGCTCTTTGACCTTGGGTACTCGGGGCCCGGCCGCGGGCGCCTGGTGAGGATCAGCCGTGGACAGCCGTGGACAGCCGTGGACAGCCATGGGCAGTCGTGGACAGCCGAGGAGCCGAACCGTATGACCGCGATCGGGCACGACGGGGAACAGGGCGGCCGACGGGACGGGGCCGGTGGCGGCGCCGGAAAGGGGCCGGGCGGGACGATCACCACCGAGGTCCCGGCGCGGCTGGACCGGCTGCCCTGGTCACGCTGGCACTGGATGATCGTGATCGGCCTCGGCACCGTATGGATCCTGGACGGTCTCGAGGTGACCGTCGTCGGCAATATCGCCAGCCGTCTCTCCGAGCCCGGCAGCGGGCTGCCCATCACCGACGCGCAGGTCACCGGGATGGCGGCGGCCCTCTATGTGGCCGGGGCCTGCACCGGGGCGCTGGTCTTCGGCTGGCTCACCGACCGCTACGGCCGCAAGAAACTCTTCCTCATCACGCTCGGGGTCTATCTCGCCGCCACCGCGCTCACCGCCATCTCCTTCTCCGCCTGGTGGTTCTTCCTCTTCCGCTTCCTCACCGGCTTTGGCATCGGCGGCGAGTACGCGGCCATCAACTCCGCGATCGACGAGCTGATCCCGGGCAAGTACCGGGGCCGCGTCGACCTGGTCATCAACGGGAGCTTCTGGCTCGGCGCGATGGGCGGCTCGCTGCTCTCCGTGCTGATGCTCAACACGAACTTCTTCGCGCTGAACATCGGCTGGCGGCTCACCTTCGCCCTCGGCGTCGTCCTCGGCCTGGTCATCCTGCTGGTCCGGCGGAACGTCCCCGAAAGCCCGCGCTGGATGTTCATCCACGGCCGGGCGGAGGGCGCCGAGGAACTGGTCACGGCGGCCGAACGGCGGATCGAGGACGAGACCGGGCGGCGCCTCCCCGAGCCGGACAAGGCCATCACCATCCGCACGCGGAAGAGCACCGGCTTCATCGAGATCGCCCGGACGCTCTTCCGGGCGTACCCCCGGCGCGCCTTCCTGGGGCTGGCCCTCTTCATCGGGCAGGCGTTCCTCTACAACGCCATCACCTTCGGCTTCGGCTCGATCCTGGTGAAGTTCTTCGGCGTGCCCAGCGGCGAGACCGGCTACTACTTCGCGGTCATCGCCTTCGGCAACTTCCTCGGGCCATTGCTGTTGAGCAGGCTCTTCGACACGGTCGGCCGCCGGCCGATGATCTCGGGGACGTACGTCCTCTCCGGTGTGCTGCTGTTCATCACGGCCTGGATGTTCGGCAACGGCTGGCTCAACGCGACCACGCTGACCGCCTGCTGGTGCGTGGTCCTCTTCTTCGCCTCGGCCGGTGCGAGCTCGGCGTATCTGACGGTCAGCGAGGTCTTCCCGATGGAGACGCGCGCCCTGGCCATCGCCTTCTTCTACGCCATCGGCACGGCGGCCGGGGGCGTCAGCGGACCGCTGATCTTCTCGGATCTGACGGCGAGCGGAGTCGTGGCCGACACCGCGCTGGCCTTCTCCATCGGGGCGTCGCTCATGGTCGTCGCCGGGCTGGTCGCCGTCTTCCTCGCGATTCCGGCGGAGCGGCGTCCGCTGGAGGACATCGCCGAGCCGCTGTCCGCCCGCGCCGCGGCCACATCGGCCTCCGCTACCGGACCGTCCGGCGGCTGACGGCCTCCGGCTCCATCCGTACGGGACGGATGCGGCCGCGTTTGCGCCAGGCCACCAGCGCCCCCGCGACGGCGGGCACCGTGATGAAGGCCAGCGCGAGGAGGAAGACGGGCGAGGTGGGGGTGGTGGCGCGGCTGCCCGCCACCACGTACGCGGCGGTGTTCGGCACACTGCCCAGCCCCGTGGCCAGCAGGAACGACGGCCAGCCCATCCGGGAGACGGCCGCGCAGTAGTTGGCGGCGGCGAACGGTACGCCGGGGAACAGCCGGATCGCCAGCATCGACCGGAACCCGTGGTGGCTCAACTGCCGGTCCGCCGCGGTGAGCCAGCGGCCCCGCAGCAGCGGCCGCAGCGCGTCCTGCCCCAGCAGCCGTCCGAGGCCGAAGGCGATCCCGGCGCCGATCACCGTGCCGCCGATGGCCGTTGCCAGCCCGGCCTGGATGCCGAAGAGCGCACCGGCCGCCAGGTTCAGCAGCGGCCGGGGCACCAGCGCGGCGGTGCCCACCCCATAAGCGGCCGTGAACAGCAGCACGGCCGTCCCGCCCGTCAACTCCGGCCAGCCGTGGGTCAGCAGCCGCTGCGGCTGCCACAGCCACACCGCGATCGCGGAACCGGTGAGCAGCGCGGCGAGCAACCCCAGCCGCGACCACGGCGAGAGGAGCACGGCGCGGGCGCGGCGGGTGGCCGGTTTCGCGGGCGGCGGGGCGACATCGAGCATCGGTGGAGCGTAACCGACCGGGACCGGCGGACGCTGTGATGTCGTCGGGTTGTCGTCCGATTGTCGGCAGACCGTCGACGGAGGGTTCCGAACCCCGTTGAGAGAGGTTCCGAACCATCCGTCCCACCCACCCCGCACATACCGAAACGCACCGAAAACCATTCGACGCGGACCGAACACTGCGCGAAGATCACAGCATGTTCCGGCTCGCCTTCCTCACGCCGACGTCCGCGGTCGCGGACGCGCCGAAGGCTGCCGTCCCCTCTCTCGCTCCGGCCGCGGTCGCCGCCCTCACCACGGACCCGCCCGCCGCCGTTCCCGCCGCCTGCCTCGACGGCGCCCGAAGCTGACCCTCCTCGGACAACTCCGACGGATCCCCCAGGGGGAGGGTCGGCGAGGTTCTGGGGTCCGCGCTTCCCACCCCGCTGACGAGGAGAGACCGTCGCATGTCCAACATGTCCAAGCAGATCTATGTGCGCACCAAGCCGCATCTGAACATCGGCACCATGGGCCATGTCGACCACGGCAAGACCACGCTGACCGCCGCCATCACCAAGGTGCTGAGCGAGCGCGGCACCGGTGGCGCCTATGTGCCGGCCGACCGCATCGACCGGGCGCCGGAGGAGGCCGCGCGCGGCATCACCATCAACATCGCGCATGTCGAGTACGAGACCGACACCCGCCACTACGCGCATGTCGACATGCCCGGCCACGCCGACTTCATCAAGAACATGGTGACCGGCGCCGCCCAGATCGACGGGGCGATCCTCGTGGTCTCAGCGCTCGACGGCGTGATGCCGCAGACCGCCGAGCATGTGCTGCTGGCCCGCCAGGTCGGCGTCGACCACATCGTGGTGGCGCTCAACAAGGCCGACGCGGGCGACCCCGAGCTCACCGACCTCGTCGAGCTGGAGGTGCGTGAGCTGCTCTCCGCGCACGGCTACCCCGGCGACACCACGCCCGTCGTACGGGTCTCCGGGCTGCGGGCGCTGGAGGGCGACCCGCGCTGGACCGGGGCGATCGAGGCGCTGCTGGACGCCGTGGACATCTACGTACCGACGCCCGTGCGCCACACCGGGGCGCCGTTCCTGCTACCGGTGGAGAACGTGCTGACCATCACCGGCCGCGGCACGGTCGTCACCGGCGCCATCGAGCGCGGCACGGTACGGGTCGGCGACCGTGTCGAGGTGCCCGGCACCGATGTGGCCACGGTGGTCACCGGGGTGGAGACCTTCGGCAAGTCCATGGAGTCGGCCGAGGCGGGCGACAATGTGGCGCTGCTGCTGCGCGGAGTGGCGCGGGACGCGGTGCGCCGCGGCCATGTGGTGGCCGCGCCCGGCAGCGTCGTGCCGCGGCGGCGCTTCACCGCGCGGGTGTACATCCTCTCGGCGGCCGAGGGCGGTCGGCGGACCCCGGTGTCCACCGGCTACCGTCCGCAGTTCTACCTCCGTACGGCCGATGTGGTCGGCGCCGTGGACCTCGGGGCCGCCGCGGTGGCGCGCCCCGGTGACACGGTCACCATGACGGTCGAGCTCGGCCGTGCCGTACCGCTGGAGCCGGGCCTCGGCTTCGCGATCCGCGAGGGCGGCCGCACGGTGGGCGCGGGCACGGTGACCACCGTGCTGCCGTAGCCGTCACCGGCCCCGCTCGTCCGCCTCCCCCGTGCGGGGGTGGCGGACGAGCGGAGGCCACGGCGTGGGTGCGACGGCACAATGAGAGGGTGAACGAGCCGATACCCGTGAGCCGTGCCGTGGACGGCGGCACCGCCAAGCTGATGCCGGACCTGGACCGCCCGCGCGCCTGGCTGCTCACGGTGGACGGCGCCCCGCAGTCGTATGTCGACCTGGACGATCCGGGCCATCTCGAATTCGAGTACGCGCGGCGGATCGCCCATGTCCTGGACGCGGCCGCCGACCCCGGCACCCCGCTCGACGTACTGCACCTGGGGGGCGGGGCGCTGACGCTGCCTCGCTATCTGGCCGCCACCCGCCCCGGCTCCCGGCAGGTGGTGATCGAGGCCGACCGGGGGGTGCTGGAGCTGGTCGCCGAGCACCTTCCGCTGCCGTCCGGGGCGGGCGTCACGGTGCGGACCGAGGACGCCCGGACCGCGCTGGAGACCGCGCCCGAGGGGTCGGCCGATGTCATCGTGGCCGATGTCTTCGGCGGTTCGCGGGTGCCCGCGCATCTGACCTCCGTCGAGTACGCCCGCGCCGCGGCCCGGGCGCTGCGGCCGGGCGGGTGGTACGCCGCGAATCTGGCCGACGGGGCGCCGTTCACCTTCCTCCGCTCCCAACTGGCCACCTATCGCACCGCGTTCGCGCATCTCGCCCTGATCGCGGAGCCCTCGGTGCTGCGCGGCCGCCGGTTCGGCAACGCCGTGCTGGTGGCCTCCCAGGCCGAACCGCCGGTCGCCGTGCTGGCCCGCCGCACCGCGGCCGACGCCTTCCCGGCCAGGGTCGAGTACGGGGAGGCGCTGGAGCGGTTCATGGGTGGCGCGGCGCCGGTGCGGGACGAGGACGCCACGCCCTCGCCGGAGCCGCCGGACGGGGCGTTCAGCGTGGGCTGACCGGCTCCGCGGCGGCGTTCAGCGTGGACTGACCGGCTCCGGGGCGGTGTCCGTGGCGGCGGCCGGTCCGCCCTCGGCGACGGGCTTGGTCTCGTGCCGGCGCAGCCGCCGTACGTCCGGGACCGTCAGCACCGCCAGCGTCAGCGCCAGGATCAGCGCCGAGCAGCCCCACAGCGAGGCCGCCCGGCCGAACGCCTCCTCGGCCGGGCCCGCGAGCGCCATGGCCAGCGGCACCATGGCGACCGAGCCGAACCAGTCGTACGCCGAGACCCGCGACAACTTGTCCTCGGGGATCTCCTGGTGCAGCGCGGTCATCCAGGACACCCCGAACACCTCGACCGACACCCCGACCAGGAACATCACCACGGCCAGCGGCGCGATCGGCACCGGGACGGCGAGCGCGGCCGACGGCAGCGCGAGCGGCAGTACGCACAGGGAGCCCGCGAGCAGCATCCGGCGCGGCCGCCAGCGCACCATCAGCAGACAGCCCAGGACGGTGCCCGCGCCGAACGCCGCGAGCGCGAGCCCCCAGGGGCGCGCCCCGCCCAGATGGTCCTCGGCCACCAGCGGGCCGAACACCGACTCCGCCGCTCCCACCACCGCGTTGACGACGGAGAACTGGACGACGATCGACCACAGCCAGGGCCGGCCGACGAATTCGCGCCAACCTTCACGCAGATCCCGCAACATGCCGCCGCCGGGCTCCCGTTGGGCGACGGCACGCACGTCGAGCAGTGAGCGCAGCGCGCCCGCGACCGCGAACGCGGCGGCGTCGGCGGCCAGCACCCAGCCGGGGCCGACCACCGCGACCAGCGCGCCGCCGAGCGCGGCCCCGCCGATCTGCGCACCGTTCATGCCCATCCGGAACAGCGCGAAGGCACGGGCGGCCTGTTCGCCGTTGACGCTGGAGAGCAGCATGCCCTCGGCGGCGGGGGCGAAGAACGCCTGCCCGGTGCCGCCGAGCGCGGACAGCACGGCCATCTGCCACAGCCGCGCCTCGCCGGACAGGACGAGCACGGCGAAGACCGCCTGCGAGAGGCAGTTGAGGCCGTTGGCCGCCACCATCACCCGGTGGCGGGGCAGCCGGTCCGCCACCGCGCCGCCGATCAGCAGGAAGACGACCAGCGGAAGGGTGCGGGCCGCCGCCACGAGCCCGACGTCGCCGCCGTCCCCGCCCGCCTCCAGCACCGCGAACGCCGCCGCGATGAGGGCTCCGGCGTTCCCGAGGCCCGTCACCACGGCGGCGGTGGTCAGCAGTGTGTAGTTGCGGCCGGCCCACGCGGGTCGGCGCGGTCGGAGGCGCGGGGCCGGAGGAGTCGTCACATCCGGACTATCCCTGGGGGCGGGCCCCGGCGTCCAACCGAATTCCGGCCGCTACGATCGGAGCGGTCAGACGGTCAGGAGACCTCCGACTTCACCGGCCGCAGCGAGCTCATGATCTTCTTGATGGTGGAGTCCGGGACCTCTTCCTTGGTGCCCTTGACCGAGTACAGGACCCAGGTGGCGAAGTCGCCGTTGGTGTCCGTGTAGGTCACGGTGACCGACTTGCCGTCGGTGGTGCACTTGTCGGTCTTCTTCACCCCGGTGACGGTGGCCGACGCGGTGTAGCCCTCGAGGCCGTGGGCGCTCTTGAACTTCTTGGCGTCGGTGACCTTGCGGGTCCCGGTCTGCTTCTGGTCGAAGGCGGCGAAGACCCAGTTCTCGGCCTCGATCTTGGCGGCCGACGCCTCGCTCTTGGCGCCCTGGGCGCCCTTCGAACCCGCCCCGGCGGCGTGGCTCTTGTTGACGTAGCCGTCCTTGTCCTTGACCGAGCAGTAGTCCTTCTTGTACCTCGCCGGAGCGGACATGACCACGAGCGGCTTGCCCTTGTCGTCCTCGAATCCGGTACTCAGGCCCGGCGATTCGATCGTCCAGTTCGGGGGGACGTCGAAGGCGTTGTGCCGCTTGGGGCTGACCACCGGCTTCCAGCCGGGTATGACCGCCTTGACGTCGGTGGTGTCGCCGCCGGCGCGCGGGTTGTCCGCACCGCCGCCGCCCGGGTCCTCGGTCGGCTCCTCGGAGGCCGGGGCCGAGGTGGAGGCGGGCGTCTTGTCCTTCCCCTTCGACTCGTCACCGCCGTCGCTGTCGTCCTTGCCCAGGACGAGCACACCGGTGATGGCCGCGGCCGCGACGACCGCGATGGCCGCGACGATGGCGATGGTGGTCGTGCGCTTCTTGTTGTCGCGCGGCGGCCGCGGTGCGCCGGGCGGGCCGGACGGAGCGCCCCACTGCTGGCCGGGCGGACCCTGTGGCGGGCCGTAACCGGGCTGCTGCCCTGGCTGGCCGGGCTGCCCCGGCTGCTGCTGGGGCGGCTGCTGATAGGGATTCGGCTGTTGGTATCCCGGCTGCTGATACGGGTTGGGCTGATTGTATCCCGGCTGCTGGTACCCCGGTTGCTGATAGGGGTTCTGATCGTGCGGGTTGTTCTGCTCGCCCCCGGGCGGCTGCTGTCCTGGCCACATGGCCAGTAACGATAGAGGGGGCCGCCGACAGCTGCTACGGCTGCCCCTTGAACTGCCCCTTTCCCCGCTTGCTACTGGGTGGTAACTTCCGGGGCATGTCAGAAACCCTGCCCTCCGTCGGTGAGATGCTCGCCGCCACGGTGCCCATGGTGCGCACCCTGAACCTGGAGTTCCGCGAGGCGTCGCCCGAGCGCGCGGTGCTGTGCCTGCCCGACCAGTCCGACTTCCACAACCATGTCGGCGGCCCCCACGCGGGTGCGATGTTCACCCTGGCGGAGTCCGCGAGCGGCGCCATCGTGCTGGCGGCGTTCGGCGATCAGCTCGGCCGTGCCGTACCGCTGGCCGTGCGCGCCGAGATCGGCTACAAGAAGCTCGCCAAGGGACCCGTCACCGCGACCGCCACCCTCGGCCGGCCCGCCGCCGAGGTGGTCGCCGAGCTGGACGCGGGGGAGCGGCCCGAATTCCCGGTGAACGTCGCGATCACGCGCGAGGACGGGGCGGTTACGGGCGAAATGTCCATCGTGTGGACCCTGCGCCCCCAGTCCTGAGCCCGGCCCCTCCGGGCTCTGAGTCCGCCCTCCCCGGCCCCGAGCCCGGCCCCGGGTCCAGCCCCGGGTCGTCCTCCTCCCTTCGCCGGAGCCGACGCGAGCCGGAGCACGACTTGGGGATGATGGCGACCGCGCGCCGATTGAGTAGGCTTCCCGGCGTGCGCCGCGTCCCGTCCGGCGTACGCCGGGAAGCGGTCGCCACATGGGGAGGAACCGGCGTTGCATATCGAGGAATGGCTCGAGACCGTGCCCGCGGTCAGCGTGTATCTGCTCGTGGGTATCGTCATCGGCCTGGAGAGCCTGGGAATTCCGCTCCCCGGCGAGATCGTCCTCGTCAGCGCGACGCTGCTGGCGGCCTCCCAGGACCACATCAACCCCTACATCCTGGGGACGTGCGCCGTGGCGGGCGCGGTGATCGGCGACTCCATCGGCTATCTCATCGGCCGCAAGGGCGGACAGCCGCTGCTGGCCTGGCTGGGCCGCAAATTCCCCAAGCACTTCAGCGCCGAGCACGTGGCCACCGCCGAGCGCTCCTTCCAGAAGTGGGGCATGTGGGCGGTCTTCGTCGGCCGGTTCATCGCGCTGCTGCGCATCTTCGCGGGGCCGCTCGCGGGCGTGCTGCGCATGCCGTACTGGAAGTTCCTCATCGCCAATGTGCTCGGCGGCATCGTCTGGGCCGGTGGCACCACCGCGGTCATCTACTCCCTGGGCAAGGTCGCGGAGGACTGGCTGAAGCGCTTCTCCTGGCTCGGGCTGGTGCTGGCCCTGCTCTTCGGCCTCGGCTCGATGCTGGTCATGAAGTGGCGCTCCAAGAAGGCCAAGGCCGCGGCGGTCACGGCGGCCGATTCCGAGACCGCCGAGCCGGAGCCGGTCCCGGCCGGGGACTAGGGACGTCCGACGCCACGCGGCGGAGCCGCATATCGATGCTCGGGCTCTGCCGGGGCTACCGGCCGGGGCGCGGAACGTGAAGGGAACGACCAGGTGGGAGAGACGGTGCGCGCCTTGATCTTCGGCATCCACGGGAAGGAGCCGCGGATCGACCCCGACACGTTCGTGGCCCCCACCTCGGTGGTGATCGGCGATGTCGTGCTGGCGGCGGGATCCAGCGTCTGGTACCAGGCGGTGCTGCGGGGCGACGGCGGCCCCATCGTCCTCGGCGCCGACAGCAACATCCAGGACAACTGCACGGTGCACGTCGACCCCGGGTTCCCGGTCTCCATCGGCGAGCGGGTCTCGGTCGGGCACAACGCGGTCGTACACGGCTGTACGGTCGAGGACGACGTCCTGATCGGCATGGGGGCGACGGTCCTCAACGGCGCCCGGATCGGTGCGGGCTCGCTGGTCGCGGCCCAGGCCCTGGTGCCGCAGGGGATGGAGATACCGCCCGGGTCGCTGGTGGCGGGGGTGCCGGCGAGGGTGAAGCGCCCACTCACCGATGAGGAACGGGCAGGCATCAAGCTGAACGCCCAGGTGTACGCGGACCGGGCGAAGCAGTACCGGGAAGCGCTCAGCGGCGGCGAGTAGCTCGATGTGATCGGATGGTCGTCATGGACTGGGAAGCCTTCGCCGAGCGCATGGCCACCATGGCGCGGGATCTGCTGGCGCAGGAGTCCGTGGAGGCCACGCTGGAGCGGATCAGCGCGTGCGCGGTCGAGAACGTGGAGGGCTGTGACGCGGCCGGCATCCTGGTGCTCCACGGCAGCCGGGTGGAGTCCCTCGCCCCCACCGATGGGCTGGTGGTGCGGTCGGACCGGCTCCAGGCGCGGCTCCGCGAGGGGCCCTGCTTCGACGCCGCCCGTCGGCTGGACGGTGAGCGGGTGTTCCGGATCAAGGACTTCACCGAGCCCCGGGAGGGCTGGCCGGATTTCGTCAGGGAGGGCCGCGAGCTCGGCATCGGCAGCATGATGGGGTTCCTGCTCTACACCGAGCGGGAGAACCTCGGCGCCCTGAACCTCTACTCGCGGCGCCCCGCCGCCTTCACCAAGGCCAGCGAGACGGCCGGCTGGCTGCTCGCCTCGCACGCCGCGGTCGCCTTCTCCAGCGCCCGCACCGCCGATCAGCTCCAGCAGGCGCTCCAGACCCGGCACACCATCGGCGAGGCCATGGGCATCCTCATGGAACGCCTGAAGATCTCCGAGGACGACGCCTTCGCGCTGATCCGGCGGGTGTCCCAGGAGCGCAACGTCAAGCTGCGCGACATCGCCCGGCAGATCTGCGAGAGCGGCGGAATCGACGACTGAAGCGTCGGCCAGCGCCGACGCGTCAGCCGAAGCGGCTCTTCCGGCCCGCGGTCTGGACCGGAAGGGCCTGGCCACCGTGGTCCCCCGGGGGTCGCTGCGATGGCGTGACGCCCAGGTACCCCGTGGCCCCAGTGGTAACCCCACCGTCACCTGGATTTCCGCAGGGCCCGCGGGGCGCGGATCCCCTCCTTCGGCCGCCGCACCGGGCGTACCCGTGACCCGTGCGGGCTCCGGGGCGTCCTCACCGGCCGCCAGGTGGTGACGAGGGCCGCGGCCAGCAGGAGTTCGGCGAGGTCGCCGCCGTAGTACATGATCTCCGCACCGCCCCGGACCTCGGCGATCGGGGCGTGGACCTCGACCCAGAAGCCTCCGTACATCAACTGGGCGATGACGGCGTGGGCGGCGATGGCGACGCCGAGGACCACCAGCCGGGCCGGCACCCCCGGCCGTGCGGGCGCCGGATCGGGACTGGCGATGACATACGCGAACAGCCAGCCCGAGAGCAGGAAATGGGCGTGCGTCAGCCAGTGCCATCCGGGGTGGCTCATGGTGGCCTCGTAGACGGGGGTGAAGTACAGGAGCACCAGCCCGCCGGTGGTCAGCAGCAGGGCGGTGACGGGGTGGGCGAGCAGCCGCGCGGGGCGGGAGCGGAGCACGGCGGTCAGCCGTCGGCCGTGATCCGGGGGCAGGGCGCGCAGCAGCAGGGTGACCGGGGCCCCGAGCACCAGTGCCAGGGGCGCGTACATGCCGAGCAGCAGATGCTGGGCCATATGGCCGCGGAAGTCCTCATGGGCGAACGGCGCGAGCGGCGGCAGCAGCGCCACCGCCACCAGGACGAGCCCCGCCGCGAAGCTCAGCGACCGCGCGAGCGGCCGCACCGCGCCGCCACCCATCACACGCGCCCGGTGGCGCGCGGCGCCTCGGGGCCGGAGGGGGCCCCGCCGCGCTGGAGCAGATAGCCGCCGGCCACCAGAAGGGCGCCCAGGACGAGGAAGCCGGCGTCCCACCACGGCTGCTCCGGGCCGCCGTGGACATGGTGGATGCCGAGGATCTGGTGGTCCAGCACGCCCTCGACGAGGTTGAACAGGCCCCAGCCGACCAGCATCCAGCCCCACAGGACGCGGGAGCCCCACACCCGGCGCCGGTCGTGGGTGACCCGGGCGTAGAGGATGGCCAGCCCCAGCAGCACCGAGATCCAGCACACGGCGTGGAAGATGCCGTCCCACACGGTGTTCATCTGGAGACCGGAGACCGTGTGCGGGTTGTAGTACCTCACCCCGATGCGGTCGTGGTTGGTGCTGCTGAGCATGTGGTGCCACTGGAGCAGCTGGTGCAGCAGGATCCCGTCGAGGAATCCGCCGAGCCCCACCCCCAGCACGATCCCCGGCAGCCGGATGACGCGTGACGCGGGCAGACCGGCGCGGGCTTCCTCCGCCGTGGTGGCCATCACCGCTCTCCGTCCTGACGACAGCGTGGTCCCCCGAGCTCTCCGCCTCCACCGCTTCCCGGCCGGACCCGTTTCCTCACCTGTCCCTGTCGTCTTTACGCCATCTCGCCGAGCCGAGCCGTGGGCTGTCGGTCAGGGGCCGTGCCCTCAGGCCGCGGTGACGGTGAACAGCCCGCCGTCGGGGTCGCGCAGGATCGCCTCACGGCCCGTGGCGGAGGCATCCGGCGGGAGGGCGACCGTGCCACCGGCGGCGCGGGCCGCCGCCACGGCGGCCGGCACATCGGGGACGCGGAAGTGGACGTACCAGCGCGGCCGGATCCGAGGGTCGGGGGCCCGCTCGACGGCGCCGCCGTGGACCACCGTCAGCTTGCGGCCCTTCTCGCGCACGATCACCTCGTCGTTCTCGTACTCCACGGAGCAGTTGCCCTCCGGCGACGCCCAGCCGAAGACCTCGCCGTAGAAGAGGGCGGCCGCGAACGCGTCACGGGTCCGCAGCTCCAGCCAGGCTGGGGTGCCCTTCTCCGGACCTGCTGCCGGACCCGACGGCCAGCCGGGCAGCGCCTCTCCCGTCCAGAAGCCGAAGACGGCGCCGTCGGGGTCGGCTGCCAGCCCGGCGCGGCGGCCGGTGCCGAACGGGAGCGGGCCGACGCCGACGGTGCCGCCCCGCTCACGGATGTGTGCCGCGGTGGCGTCCGCGTCCGCCACGGCGAAGAACGGCGTCCAGGCGACCGCGCCCCTGAGGCTGTTCGCGAGCGCCCCCACCCCGGCCACCGGCGCCCCGCCGAACAGCGCCGTACGGAACTCCTCACCCAGCCCGGTGGGGCGCCAGGTCCACCCGAGCACCGCGGTGTAGAACTCCTGCGCCGCCTGGAGGCTGGGGGCGGCGAGACTCACCCAGCAGGGGAATCCCGGCCGTGCCTGGCCGATCGGCTTCATGGGCACCACTCCTCACAACTCCGCCCCGGCACCACCGCGGGGGACTGCACCGATGTACCCCGGCGGCCGGGTGCTATGCCCCGGCGGTGGCGCGGGGCCAGGCGTCCGGGGCGATGTCGTGCCAGATGTTCTGGGCCTGGATCAGCAGGGTGCCCAGGACGGCGGCGGTGCCGGGGGAGACGTAGCGCTCATCGGTGAGCTGTTTGTGCAGGGCGCCGTGGTGCCGTTCCACGGCCTCCAGCGCGTCGTCGAGTTGGCCGCGCGCGTCGTCGAGTTCGCCGCGCGCGCCGTTGGGAGCGGCGGGCTCGTAGATCATTTCGGCCCGTGCCTCGCAGGCCGCGGCCAGATCGGCGAGGAGGCGGCCGTAGTCGCGCAGCGGCTGCTGGTCGGGGGTGGGAATGGTGCGGTTCTCGTCGGCGATGTCGACCATCGTGCTCACCACCGCGCCCACCTCGGCGACGATCGCGCTCCACCGCTGGTCCTCGCTCTCGGGGGGAAGCGCCGGCGGCACCTTCTCGTGTGACTTCCACGGCAGCCCGGGATTGAGCCGAAGGCTCTCATGGCTCCACAGCCGGGCGGATCGCAGACTCTCCTGGCGCTGCTCGAGCTGGTCGGCCAGCCGTCGCCAGTCGGCCGGGGTGTCCTCGGACCAGTCCCCCTCGGCCAGCGCCTCGGCCACGCTCGCCAGTGTCTTCCGTGTCCCGTGCGCCAGACCGCTGAGGTTCTCCCGGACGCTCCGCAGATGGACCGGCGGCAGGATCAGCGCGTTGACCGCAATGCCGATCGCGGCGCCCAGCAGGGCTTGCAGCAGCCGGTGGGAGACGGTGAGGCTGGACACCGGGGCCGAGGTGAGGGTGAACAGCGCGGTGGTGGGACCGTAGATGCCCTGGTCGCCCAGGCGGGGCCAGTTGCTGAGCAGCATCACGACGGGCAGGACCAGGGCCACCGAGATCAGGGTGTTCCCCGTCAGGGCCTCGACCCCCGCCGCCAGCAGGGTGCCCACGGCGATGGCCACCAGCTGCTGCAACCCCTTGAACAGCGAGCGGTAGACGGTGGCCTGGACCAGGACCACCGCCACCCACGGCGCCATCAGCGCCACCGGGTCCTTCAGCCACCACCCCGAGACCGCCCAGGCGAGCGTGGCCGCCCCGGCCGCCTTCAGCGACTGCACGAGCAGGTCCCGTTCGCGCCCCGGCCCCCGCCATGCCCGCGCCGCGGCGTCCACGATCCCCCGGGCCTCGGCCCGCACCACGTACGGCTTCTCGTATCCGTGCCCCATGGCGTAGTGGGTTCCTGGAGCGCGTCGGCTTATGCATGGCCGGTTGCGCATGGCTGCTTATGCAATGGCCGGTTGTGCCTGGCCGGGCGGGGGCCGGGCCGCGGGCCGCTCAGCCCGTGGCCAGCAATAGCGTGCCCACCAGGGCGAGTCCGGCGCCCGTGGCCTGGACCACCCGCAGCCGCTCGCCGAGCAGTCCGCGGGCGGCGAGGGCGGTCACCACGGGGTAGAGGGAGGCGAGCACCGCGGCGACGGTGACCGGGCCGTGGTGCGCGGCGAGGTTGTACGTGCCGTTCGCGGCCACGTCGGCGAGGCCCACGAAGGCGAGCGCGGGCAGCGACGCCCACACCACGCCCCTCCCGCCCTCGGGCAGCCCGGGGTTGCCGCGCCGGACGGAGAGCAGCAGCGCGCCGCCGCCGACCGCCACATTGCACACCCGCTGCACGAACAGCGCGAGGAACAGCCCGGTCAGCGTGTTCGACGCCTCGGCGATCAGCGCCATCACCGAGCCGAACCCCAGCGCGGCCACCAGGGTGAGCAGCAGCGTCTGCCGCTGGACGGGTGCCCCGCCGGTCTGCGGACCGCTCGCCAGGACCACACCCGCGACCGCCACCACGACGCCCGAGACCTGGAGCAGGCCGGGCCGCTCGCCGAGCACCAGCGCGACGCCGAGCGGCACGATGACGCCGCCGAGCGCGCCGAGCGGGGAGACGACGCCCATCGGGCCGAGCGCGAGGGCCCGGTAGAAGCACAGCATCGCGGCCGGGCCGACCACACCGGCCGCCGCGGCGAACCACAGCTGCGGGCCCGCCTCGGACCATCCGCCGGTGGCCACCACGATGGCGCCGAGCACGGTGACCGCGATGATCTGGGAGACGACGACCACGGTGAGCGCGGGTGTGCGCCGGGTGAGCAACCCTCCGCCGAAGTCGGCCAGCCCCCAGAGCAGACTGGTGGCGAGAGCGAAGAGTGCGGACATGGTGAAACCTCGCCGTACAGTGTGGTGGACGTGGGAGTACAGCCCACAGTAGTTCACTGCACTCGACTATGCCATTCACTATTTTGGACGGATGGACGGACCGGAACGTGACGGACCTCGACCAGCTCACGCAGTCGCTCGCCCGCAATCTCAAACGGTGGCGCAACGAACGCGGCTACACCCTCGACGCCCTGGCGGCCCGCGCCGGGGTCAGCCGGGGCATGATCATCCAGATTGAGCAGGCCCGTACGAATCCGAGCGTGGGCACCACCGTCAAGCTCGCCGACGCGCTCGGCGTGAGCATCACCACACTGCTCGACTACGAGCAGGGGCCCCGGGTGACCTTCGTCCCGCCCGACCAGGCGGTGCGGATGTGGTCCACCGAGGCGGGCAGCTACACCGCGCTGCTCGTCGGCACCGAGGCGGACGGCCCGCTGGAGATGTGGCAGTGGCGGCTGATGCCCGGCGACGAGAGCAGTTCCGATCCGCATCCGTCCGGCACGGTCGAGCTGATCCATGTGACGGCCGGCGAACTCACCCTGGTGATCGGCGGCGAGACCCACACCGCCCCGGTCGGCACCTCCGTGGCGTTCGAGGCGAACACCCCGCACACCTACCGCAACGACGGTACGGAGCCGGTGGAGATGACCATGGCGGTGTCGGTGCCGCCCGCGCGCTGAGGCCGCCGGGCCCGGCCCGCGTGCCCTGCTCCGACTGCTAGTTTGGCGGCATGAGTACGCCGATGGATGCCTTCGACGAGGTCCGTCCCGCCGTCGAGTGCCTGGACCTGCTGACCGCTCCCGTCGCCGAGGCGCTGCGCACCTGGCGCGGCCCGGAGCCGGTGGAGCAGGTGCTCTTCGTGGACACGGACCCGGACAAGGCCGACACCGCCGTACTCGTCGAGAACTACGGCTCCTGGCTGCTGGAGCAGTCCGCCAACTGCGTGGTGGTCGCGGGCAAGCGGGGCGGCGAGACCACCCTGGCCGCCTGCCTGGTCCTGGCCCACACCCGCGCGGACGTCAACGGCGTGGTGCGCCGCCACCTCGGCGCCCGCAAGGCGTCGTTCGCCCCGATCGACACGGCGACGGGCGAGAGCGGCATGGAATTCGGCGGCATCACCCCGATCGGACTGCCAGCCGACTGGCCGCTCCTGGTGGACGCCGCCGTGGCCGACACCCCGCACGCCCTCATCGGCAGCGGCAGCCGACGCGGCAAGCTCATCGTGCCGGGCAAGCTGCTCGCCGGCCTCCCGGGCGCGGTGGTTCTGGAGGGCCTGGGCGCCTGACGCCGCCTGAGGCGCTCAGCCCAGCCGGGGGATCTCGATGGCCGGGCAGCGGTCCATGACCATGGCGAGCCCGGCGGCGCGGGTGCGGTCGTACGCCTCCGGGTCGATGACGCCGAGCTGGAACCAGACGGCCTTGGCGCCGATGGCGACGGCCTCGTCGGCGACCGGGCCCGCCAGGTCGCTGTTGACGAAGACATCGACCACATCGACCGGGAACGGGATCTCGGCGAGCGAGCCGTAGCCGCGCTCGCCGTGCACCGTCTCGGCCTTGGGGTGTACGGGCACGACGCGCTTGCCGAAGCGCTGGAGGACGCCGGCGACGCCGTATGCCGCGCGCTGCTGGTTCGTCGACAGGCCCACGATGGCCCAGGTGTCGCCCAGCTCGGTGAGGATCGTGCGGACCGTCGCCGGGTCGCCGTACATGCCTGCCTCCTGTGGGGTCGCGATGCGGTCTCTTCGCAGCAGAACCGGCCGGGTGCCCCGGAGATTCCCGGGGGCGCGCCGGGGTGTCAACCCCGACGATGGTCAGGGGTCTGACCTGGCCGTTTGCCAGAGGTGGCGGGCCGTCGCCGTTTCTACCGTCACTGGCCATGGATTCAAGGACGCGATACGGCTTCGGCCGTCGACTGCTGGTCTCGGCGGCGCTGTGTGCCGCCGGGGCGGGAGCGGTGATGTGGCTGTCGCCCGGTGGGCTGGGCGACGCGGAGCGGGTGGAGGTCACGGGCGGCGCCTCGGTGTCGGTGTACCGGGCGGTGGCCGAGGCGGCGGCGGGAGCGCCCTCATGGGCCGGGTCGCTGCTGGAGATGGCCACCGAGGGCACGCTGGTGGCGCTGGGGCTGCTTCTGCTGTGGACGGGGTGGTCGGCCCTCCGGCGCGGGGACGCCTCCGGCGTGGCCGGGGCCGTGCTCACCGGGATCGGCAGCGTGGCCGGCTATGCGGTGAGCGAGGCGGTGAAGCTCGTGGTGGACGAGGAGCGGCCGTGCCGGGCGGTACGGGGGGCCGTGGCGGTGGCGGAGTGTCCCGAGCCGGGGGACTGGTCGTTTCCGAGCAACCACGCCACCCTCGCCACCGGGATCGCGGTGGGGCTGACGCTGCTCAGGCCCCGTCTCGCCGCCGTGGCGCTGCCGTTGGCGGGGGTGGCGGCGCTGCTGCGGGTGGCGGTGGGGGTGCACTATCCGCACGATGTGGCCGCCGGTGCGCTGCTGGGCGCCGCGGTGGTGGCGGCGACGCGGGTCGTCGCGGGCCCTCCGGCCGTACGGGCGGTATCAGCGCTGTTCGGGCGCGCGGGGCGGAAGGATCCCGGCCTCGTGGGCGACCACGGCGGCGGCCGCCCGGTTCTCCACGCCCAGCCGGGCCAGGATCGAGCTCACATGGGCCTTGACCGTCCCCTCGACGACATGCAGCCGACGGGCGATCTGACCGTTGGACAGCCCACCGCCGAGCAGGGCCAGCACCTCCCGCTCCCGGGCGGTCAGGGCCTCGACCCGGGCGCGGGCGGCGGTGCGGCGGTCGGCCAGGGCCCCCGCGCCACCGGACGCCAGATGCGCCACGACGCGGGCCGCGACCTTCGGTGACAGATAGGCGGCGCCGTCGGCCACCGCGCGCACCCCCGCGATCAGCTCCTCCGGTTCACCGGACTTGATGAGGAAGCCCATGGCGCCGCCGCCCAGCGCCTGGAGGATGTAGTCGTCCTCGCCGAAGGTGGTCAGCATGATGACACCGGTGTCCGGCGCCGTCCGGTGGATCTTCCGGGCGGCCTCGATACCGCCGGTGCCGGGCATCCGGATGTCCAGCACCGCCACCCGGGGCCGGTGGCGGTGCACCAGCTCCACCGCCTGGTGGCCGTCGCCCGCCTCCGCTACCACGGTGATGTCCGGATCGGTGGCGAGCACGGCCCGGATCCCCGCGCGGATCATCGGCTCGTCGTCGGCGATCAGGACCCGGATCTCCGGACGCCCTTCCCGCTGCGGGATCATCGGACGCCCTTCCCGCTGCGGGATCATCGGACGCCCTTCCCGGTGAAGGCGTCGGCGGACACCAGGGTGGAGTGGCGGAAGCACAGCCGGTAGACGTCCCCGGAGCGGTCGTCGAAGGGGTCGGCCGTCATCGCGTAGTACTCACAGACGATGTCCGTCCCCCTCGGTTCGGCGGCCGTCGGCCGGTGGCCGGTCTGGCGCCCCGGCAGATACCGCGCGATCCGGTCGCGGTCCTGTCCGATACGCAGCCGGGCGTAGTCGTCCGGGGCCAGCACCGACTCCCGGGCCTTCAGTGTGTCCCACACCCGCACCACCCCGATCAGCAGGGCCCCCGCGACCAGGGGCACCATCAGGGCCGCGAGCAGGGTGCGGCCGAGCCGGCGGCGGGCGCGCCGATGGTCATCCGCCACCGCGGCATCCGCAACATCCGGGGCGTCCGGGGCGTGGGGCGCCTCCGGCCGCCGGGTGGTGGTACGGGGAAACGTGGCGCGGACGGCGAAACCGCCCTCCTCGGGGCCGTATCCGAAGCTGCCCCCGGCCAGTGCGACGCGCTCGTCCAGCCCGATCAGGCCGAAGCCCTCGCCGCCGGAGCGGGCGGGAGCGGCGGCGGACGCGGGGCCGTTCACCACCCGGACCCCGGTCTCCTCGGCCGTATGCCGGACGTGGACGGTCGCCTCCGCACCCGGCGCGTGCTTGGCCACGTTGGTCAGCGCCTCCTGCACCACACGGCGCACGGCCCGCCCCACGTCCGGCGGCAGCTCACCGGGCTCGCCGTCGATCCGCAGCCGGACCGCGAGCCCCGACGCCGACGCCCGCTCGACCAGCTCCGCCACATCCGCGCCGCCCGGCTCCGGTGGCGCTCCATCCGGCTCCTGGCGCAGGACGCCGATCACCTCGCCGAGGCGGTCCACGGCGGCCGCCGCCCTGGCCCTGATGTCCCGGGCGGCCTCCCGGTGGCCGTCCGGCAGCCCGGGTGCCAGCTTGAGGGCCCCGGCCGAGAGGGCGATCAGGCTGAGCTCATGGCCGAGCACATCGTGCATGTCCTGCGCGATACGGGCCCGCTCCCGCAGCCGGGCCTGCTCGGCGATCAGCCGCCGCTCGCGCTCCAGCCGCGCGGCCCGCTCCCACCCCGCCCGGACCAACTCCCGGTACTGACGGCAGAACCGCCCCACGAACCACGGCAGGACGCCGGCCCCCGCCACCACCGCCACGAAGCGGTCGGCCCAGGTGATCCAGGACGGCACCGCGGCGACGGCCACCACGGCGCCCGCCACCACCCCGATCAGCCCCACCGCCGTGAACCACGTCCGCCCCGTCCGCCACCCCGCCGCGAACGCGCACAGCGCCGTGGGCACCACCCACCACAGGCTGACCACGCTCAGCCCGGCGGCGGCGATGGTGGCCGCCGGCGGCAGGTGTCCGGCCCAGGACGCCCATGGACGGGCGCCGGATCCGGTCGTGTGTGTCCGTGTCGTCATGTCCCCCACCCGCGTGATCGGCCGGCTCGCAGGGGTGACCTTACGAAGCCGGGGGACGGGTGGACACTGCCGAAAGACCAATCCCGCGCATCGCGCACATCGCGCGGCATCCGGTCGACGCCCAGGAGACGCATGCTGGTTATAGGGGAGAGAACGGGGGGAACCCGACTGATGCGGTCGGCGATCACCAGCTGTCGGCCGCGACCGACCGAGGGGGGAAGGAGAGGAAGCGACCATGCCCGCAGGATCCAGCCGTAAGCGTGAACGGCAGTACGAGCACATCAAGGAAGGCGCCGAGCAGCGTGGCGCGTCCACCGGCCGGGCGAAGGAAATGGCCTCCCGTACGGTCAACAAGGAGCGCGCACGCGCGGGCGAGTCCAGGACCGCCAGCAAGACCTCGACCCGGGACCCGAAGTCCGCGCCGCAGCGTGGCGGCCAGCGCTCCGGCAACCGGACGGGTCCCAAGGGCCCGACCCGCGACCAGCTGTACAACGAGGCCAAGCAGCGCGGCATCGAGGGCCGCTCCAACATGACCAAGGACCAGCTGGCCAAGGCCCTGGGCCGCTGACCGGGACGCCGCGGCACTTCCCTGGCGGGACGCCGCCCTCCCCGCCGAGCAGCGGGGCCGGGCGGCGTCCGTGCGACCGGGGGAGGGCGGTGGATTGGCGGCGTCGGCCACGGGTACTCAAGGGCGATCGTGCCAGGCACGACACTCCCCACCTATACCGCTCTGCACCAGCTCGTGGAGTTGATCGAGCAGGGGCCTCCGGTCTTCGTCCGCTGGTCCCGGGGGCCCGAGGCGGACCTGGAGGGCAGCGCGATCAGCCGGGACGGGCTCACCGGCACGAAGATGCCGGGCCTGTCGGCCAACTTTCTGGTTTTCGAGGAGTGGGCGAAGGACCTGCCCACGACCGTGGCGCGTGGGGCCCTTGCGCAGGCCGTCCCGGTTCGACCGTGGCGGAAGCGGCGGAGAGGGATGAGCGGGGGCAGCCCCGCAACGCCGTGGGTTGCCGCCCAAGCGGCGCGTACGCGTGACCACCGCCCGGGAGCCGGGACATAAGGTGGCCTGATGCAGGAGCGGTACCGGACGGTCGCGCGCGAAGGCGTGCACGAGATCGAGATCAACAGATCGCGCTTCCTCTGCACGCTCGCGCCCGCCGCGACCGAGCAGGAGGCGCAGGACGTCATCCAGCGGGTCAGGAAGGAGCACCCCACCGCCACCCACAACTGCTTCGCCTATGTCATCGGCGCGGACGGCGGTGTGCAGAAGGCGAGCGACGACGGGGAGCCGGGCGGCACGGCCGGGGTGCCGATGCTCCAGATGCTGCTGCGCCGCGAGATCCGGTACTCGGTGGCCGTCGTCACCCGCTACTACGGAGGCGTGAAGCTCGGCGCGGGCGGTCTGATCCGGGCCTACGGCGGCGCGGTCGGCGAGGCGCTCGACGCGCTGGGCACCGTCACCCGGCAGCGGTTCCGGCTGGTGACCGTCACCGTGGACCACCAGCGGGCCGGAAAGCTGGAGAACGACCTGCGGGCGACGGGGCGTGCGGTCCGCGAGGTGCGCTACGCCGAGGCCGTGACGATCGAACTCGGGCTGCCCGACGCGGATGTGGACGCCTTCCGCGATTGGCTGGCCGACACCACCGCGGGCACCGCCGCACTGGAGCTCGGCGGCGAGGCGTACCAGGACGCGTAAGGACGGCCTGGGCACAGCCTGGGCACCGCCTGGGCCTACGCCGATGAGCGCACCGAGGGCGGGGACGGGGCGGACCCTGGTGTGCTCCGGTCGCTCCGGACTCTCCGGGGCAGGCCGATTCTGGACGGGCGGCCCTGGGGCGGGCGGCCCTGGGCCGCGCGGGACGCGGGCCGCAGCCGGATCGTGGCGTCGAGGCCGCCACCGGGCGCCCGGGCCAAGGCGGCCTCCCCTCCGCTCGCATGGGCGAGCCGCTGCACCAGCGACAGACCCAGCCCGGTGCCGCCCTTCGGGGCGCCGGGGGCGCGCCAGAAGCGGTCGAAGGCGCGGCGGCGCTGGTCGGCGGTCATCCCGGGCCCTTCGTCGATGACATGCAGTTCGATCCAGGCGGGCCGCGCGGGAAGATGGCGGCGGTCGGCGGCCGAACAGCGCAGCACCATGGTGACGGTGGAGCCCAGGGGCGTGGCACGCAGCGCGTTGGAGAGCAGATTGTCCAGGATCTGCTCGATGGCTCCGGGCACCGCGAGCGCCTGGCCGACCCGGTCGCCGAGCAGGGCGAGATGGGCCTTGTGCCGGTCGAAGAGCGGACTCCAGGTGCGCAGGCGCTCGGCACACACCTGGTCCAGGTCGACCGGTTCGGGGGTGACGGCGCTCTCCTCCAGCCGCGCCATCGCCAGCAGCCCCTCGACCATCCGGGCCAGCCGGTCGGTCTCGGTTATCGCCGCGCCGAGACCGTCCCGGGCGTGCCCCGCCATCTCCGCCTCCAGATTGTCCAGCCGCAGCCGCAGCGCCGCCAGCGGCGTCTTGAGCTGGTGGGACGCCTCGGCGGCGAACGCGCGCTGGGAGGCCAGCAGATGCTCCAGCCGGGCGGCGGTCTGGTTGAAGGTGGCGGCGAGGCTGCGCACCTCGGGCGGGCCGGAGGTCACGGGCGCGGGCGTGGTGAACCGGCCGTCGGCCAGGCGGTGCGCGAACCGCTCCAGCTCCAGGATGGGGCGGCTCGCCCAGCGGGCGAAGACCAACCCCACGGCGGCCACGGCCGTGAGGATCGCGAGCCCGCCCACGGCCAGCAGCAGCCAGATCCGGTGGACCCGGGCCTCCACCGCGTGGGTGGGCACCGTGAGCCGCACCGCGCCCTGCAACTCGTCGCCGTGGGCGACGGGGGCGGCGACCGAGAGATAGCGGACGCCGCCGATGGTGGAGGTCCGGACGTCGATCGCGTCCCGGCCGCGCAGCGCGGCGGCGATCTCGGGGCGCGACACCAGGTTCCGCGACTCCGTGGCGGACAGCGGATGCGAGGTCGCCAGCAGCCGGCCGTCGTCGCCGACGATGACCACCCTGCCCCGGATGCGCTCGGCACAGTGCCGCGCCCGGTTCGGCAGTTCGCGCTGCTCCCGGCCCGCCATGATGGACAGCGAGGCGAACGCGGATACCGACTCGGCCTCGTCCTCCGCCAAGGAGATGATCTGCTCCCGCTCGGCTCTGCCGTAGACATAGCCGAGCGGTATGCCGAGGCTCAGCAGGGTCAGTACGGCGAGGCTCAGATACCCGAGCAGCAGACGTCGGGTCACGGCCGGGCGCCCTCCGGGATCCCCGAAGAGGCCCCCGCCGGGACTCCCGAATGGACGGCCAGACGGAAGCCGACCCCGCGCAGGGTCTGGATCCAGGCCGGATCGCCCAGCTTGCGGCGCAGAGTGGCGATGTGCACGTCCAGGGTCTTGGTCGGCCCGTGGAAGTGGGGGTCCCAGACGCGGTCGAGAATCTGCTGGCGCGAGTACACGGCGCCGGGATCCTCGGTGAGCAGGGCCAGCAGCTCGAACTCCTTGGGGGTGAGGCTGACGGGCGCGCCGCCCACCCAGACCTGACGCGTCCGGCGGTCCACGACCAGCGGCTCCTGCTCCCGGAAGGGCGGCGGGGCGGCGGCCTGAGCGGCTTGGACGGCGGTCTCGGCGGCGGTATGGGTAGCGGTCGCGGCAGTGTGGGGAGCGGTCGCGGCGGCAGTGTGGGTGGCGGTCGCGGCAGTGTGGGGAGCGGTCGGCACGGTGGCATAGGCGCCGGTCGGTGCCTCGGCCGGGCCCGGTGTGGGGGCGGCGGCGGGGGCCGTCGTGGAGCCGGTGGCCGCCGGTGCGGCGGCGGCCGTGCGCTGCGAACGCCGGGTCACCGCGCGGATCCGGGCGATCAGCTCCCGCATGCTGAACGGTTTCGCCAAGTAGTCGTCCGCGCCCAGCTCCAGCCCCAGGACCCGGTCGGCCTCCTCGCCCCGCGCGGTGAGCATGATGATCGGCACATCGGACACCTGCCGGATACCGCGGCAGACATCGATGCCGTCCATGTCCGGCAGTCCCAGGTCCAGCAGAACGATGTCCCCGTACGGCCCTTCCAGTCCGGCAGCGCCCGTGCCGACATGACCGACCATCAGTCCATACCGCCCCAGCCCCTCGACGAGGGGCTCCGCGATCGTCTCGTCATCCTCGATGAGTAGCGCTCGTACGGTCATGGGGACCTGTGTACCGTAATGGCGGCCGGCATTTCTGGTTTTTGTAATGTTGCGAGTGCGGATCCGAATATTGGCGAAGAACTTGTCATGCTCTAGTGTTCGTTTAGCCTTCGTCTGGCAGAGCCCTCCCTACGGTGAATCGCATCTGGTCCAACCACCCGTCAGGGAGGCATGATGAGGACTCTGCTCGAACACGCCCGCTCGTTCCGGCGCCGGGCCGATTTCAACCACGA
Organism: Streptomyces sp. Inha503; assembly: GCF_047215865.1. Lineage (NCBI taxonomy): Bacteria > Bacillati > Actinomycetota > Actinomycetes > Kitasatosporales > Streptomycetaceae > Streptomyces > Streptomyces sp. Inha503. Next base: position 10,061,372 of record NZ_CP178360.1, read on the forward strand.
TGAATACCGGAAACTGGCCGAGGGGCAATTTCCGGAGGCACTCTTCATTACCTGCTCGGATTCCCGGGTGATTCCCGCACTCATCACCGGTGCCCGCCCCGGCGAGATATTCGAGCTGCGCAACGCGGGCAACATCGTGCCGCCGCACGGGATGCATCTGATCTCCGGTGAGGCCGCCACCATCGAGTACGCGCTGGAGGTGCTCGGCGTCTCAGACATCGTCATCTGCGGCCACTCCCACTGTGGCGCGATGGGCGCGCTGGCCTCCGGGGCGGACCTGTCCCGGCTGCCCGGTGTGGGCGCCTGGCTCTCGGTCATCCGCTCGGGGCTGGCCCCCGCCCTCGACCGGGCAGCCGATGACCCGTCGCTGCGGGAGGTGGCGCAGCTCAATGTCCGGAATCAGCTGGCCGCGCTGGAGGAGTACCCGGCGGCGCGGCGTCGCCTGGAGACGGGCCGGCTGCGGCTGCACGGCTGGTTCTACCAGCTGGACAGCGCCGAGCTGTGGGAGCTCGATACTGACGGTGACTTCCGGGTGCACCCATGACGAGCGGCCGACACGCCCGGGGCCGGACACAGCCGGATCCACCGCCGTCCTACGACATCGACGAGGTCTTCCCGCCGATCGGGAGGATCGACGGGATCGACGGGGTCAACGGGATCGACGGGTACGACACCGGGGCGACGCGGCCGATGCCCGCCTACCCGGCCGCTGACACGACCGTAGGGGGAAGGGCCGAAGCCCCCGGAGCCCATAAGGCGGGTGGCCGGGCGAGCGCCAGGGCCAACGGCCGGACGAACGCCAACGCCGACGGCGGGCCGAACGGCATGGCCTGGGCGAAGAACAGGGCCAAGGGCAAGGCCGGTGGGACCGGCCGGGGCATCGACCTCGGCACCGAGATCAGCGCCTCGCTGGTCGTCTTCCTCGTCGCGCTGCCGCTGTGCATCGGCGTCGCCGTCGCCTCCGGAGCCCCCGCCGAACTCGGCATCATCACCGGTGTCGTCGGCGGCCTCGTCATCGGCATGACCCCGGGCAGCACCCTCCAGGTCAGCGGTCCCGCCGCCGGACTCGCCGCGCTGGTCGCGGAGACGGTGGAGGCCCAGGGCATCGCCGCGCTCGGGGTGATCGTGCTGGGCTCCGGCATCCTCCAGATCCTCTTGGGGCTGATCCGGCTCGGCCGGATGTTCCAGGCCACCTCGATCGCCGTGGTGCAGGGCATGCTCGCCGGTATCGGCCTGCCGCTGATGTTCAGCCAGTCCTATCCGCTGGCCGACAACCAGGCCGCCGGCACGCCCATCGAGAACATGCTCGGCTTCCCCGGGCTGATCGCCGAGACCCTGGCGAACCCGCAGGCGGCCATCGCCGCCGGGCTCGGCATCGCCACGGTCGTCCTCAGCTTCGTATGGAAGAAGGTGCGGGGGCCGGTCGGGAAGATCCCCGCCGCGCTGGTGGCCGTCGGTGTCGGCATCGTGGTCGCCGCCCTGCCCGGGGTCGAGGTGAAGACGCTCCAGGTGGGCAATTTGCTGTCCGCCGTCCAGGTCCCGGGGCCCGAACAGTTCGCCGGGCTGGCCGACCCCGCGATCCTCACCGCCATCGTCACCTTCACCATCATCGCGTCGGCGGAGAGCCTGTTCACGGCCGCCGCGGTCGACCGGATGCACGACGGCAAGCGCACCCGCTTCAACAGTGAGCTCATCGCCCAGGGCGCCGGAAACACCCTCTGCGGCATCCTCGGCTCGCTCCCCATGACCGCCGTAGTCGCCCGCAGCTCGGCCAACGTCCAGTCCGGCGCCAAGACCCGTATCTCCCGGACCCTGCACGGCCTGTGGCTGCTGGCCTTCGCGCTGCTGCTGCCGAACGTCCTCGCCCTGATCCCGATCTCGGTGCTGGCCGGTGTGCTCGTCCACAGCGGCTGGAAGCTGTTCGCCCCCGAGCAGTTCCCGAAGATGTGGCACCAGGACCGGGGCGAGTTCGCGGTCATGACCCTCACCACGGTCGCCATCGTCGCCACCGCGCTGCTGGAAGGGGTGCTGATCGGCCTTGCCGCGGGCATCGTGCTGGCCGCGCTGCGGATGTCGCAGACCTCCGTCGAGCACCGCGTCGAGGGAGACACCGCGAAGCTGGTCGTGGCCGGTAACGCCACCTTCCTGCGGCTGCCCAAGCTCATCGACGCGCTGGAGGCGGTGGGCTCCGCGGGCACACCGCGGATCCGGCTGGATCTGATGAAGGTCACCCATCTGGACCACGCTTGCCGCAATCAGATCGAGGAGTTCGTCACCCAGAAGCGGGCCGTGCCCGGGGCACGGGTCGAGCTCCTCATGCCGGACGGGCTGGGGGCACCGAAGAAGCCGAAGAAGCCGAAGAAGGCGAAGCCGCCGGAGCAGTCGGAGGCGTCGAAGCCGGACCATGGCCCCCGGTTCGCCGAACCGTCCGCCGGTCCCGACCCGACGGCGGACCCCGGCGCCGTACCGGGCCCGACCGCGGAGTGGTACTACCTCGACCCCCACCCGCTGGATGCCCACCGGGACCCCGGCCCCTACGACGGCCACCCCGATATCCCCGGCATCCCCGACGGCCTCGACGCGTTCGACGACTCCCGATGGAGGGAGACGCCCAGGTAACACGGGGACGAAAGCGAGGTCCGTGAGGTCCCGGGCACCGATCGCGGCTACCGTGGTCGGTGCCCGTACCGCTGATCCGGTGCGGGCACCGTTATGGGCCAACAGGGGCGGAGAAAGGGCGAACGTGCGGGTCGGAGTCGATACGTGAGAATTCTGCACACCTCCGACTGGCACCTCGGGCGGTCCTTTCACCGGGTCAGCCTCCTTGCCGCGCAGCGGGAGTTCATCGACCACCTCGTCGCCACCGTGCGCGAGCGGCACATCGACGCGGTGGTCGTCGCGGGCGACGTCTACGACCGCGCCGTGCCGCCGCTCGCCGCCGTCGAGCTCTTCGACGACGCCCTGCACCGGCTCGCTGACCTCGAGGTGCCGACGGTCATGATCTCCGGCAACCATGACTCGGCCCGCCGCCTCGGCGTCGGCGCCGGGCTGATCGACCGGGCCGGGATCCATCTGCGTACCGACCCCGCCGGCTGCGCCACGCCCGTCGTCCTCACCGACGACCACGGCGAGGTGGCCTTCTACGGTCTGCCGTATCTCGAACCGGGTCTGGTGCGGGAGGAGTTGGGCGCCCCGGCGGCCGGTCATACGGCGGTGCTGGGCGCCGCCATGGACCGGGTGCGCGCCGACCTCGCCACCCGGCCGTTCGGCACCCGGTCCGTCGTCCTCGCGCACGCCTTCGTCACCGGTGGCGCGGTCAGCGACAGCGAGCGGGACATCACGGTCGGCGGGGTCGCCTCCGTACCCGCCGAGGTCTTCGGCGGCGTCGACTACGCCGCACTCGGCCATCTGCACGGCTGTCAGACCATCACCGAGCGCATCCGCTACTCGGGCTCCCCGCTCGCGTACTCCTTCTCCGAGGCGGCGCACCGCAAGTCCATGTGGGTGGTGGAGCTGGGGGCGGCGGGTGAGGCGCCGTCGTGCGAACGGGTGGAGTGCCCGGTGCCGCGGCCGCTGGCCCGGATCCGCGGCCGGATCGAGGAGTTGCTGGCCGATCCGGACCTCGAACGCCATGAGGAGGCGTGGGTCGAGGCCACGCTGACCGACGCGGTGCGGCCGCATGAGCCGATGGCCCGGCTGACGCGGCGCTTCCCCCATGCGCTCACGCTGGTCTTCGACCCCGAGCGGTCCCCCGAGGATCCGCTCGCCTCGTACGCACAGCGGCTGCGCGGCCGCTCGGACCGGCAGATCGCCGAGGACTTCGTGGCCCATGTGCGGGGCGGCCGCGGCCCGGACGAGGCGGAGCGCGCGCTGCTCGGCGACGCGCTGGAGACGGTGCGGAGCGAGGCACACGAGGGCGCCGTGCCGGGCGGCGGGAACGGCGCGGGGGCGACGACGGCGGGTGCCGTGACCGCGGGGGCGACCGCGGGGACGACCGCGGGGGAGGCGGCGCGATGAGGCTGCACCGGCTGGCCGTCACGGCCTTCGGCCCGTTCGGCGCCACCCAGGAGATCGACTTCGATGAGCTGTCCGCCGCCGGGCTCTTCCTGCTGCACGGGCCGACCGGCGCCGGTAAGACGTCCGTCCTGGACGCGGTCTGCTACGCGCTGTACGGCCAGGTGCCCGGCGCCCGCCAGGGCGGTGGCCTCTCGCTCCGCAGCGACCACGCAGAGCCGCTGACCCCGACCGAGGTCGTGCTCGAATTCACCGTCGGGGAGCGGCGCCTGGAGATCACCCGGCGCCCCGAGCAGCCGCGCCCCAAGAAGCGGGGCACGGGGATGACGCGGGAGAAGGCGCAGACCCTGCTGCGCGAGTACGCCCCGCCGACGTCCTCGAACAGCGCGGGGGCGGGGAAGTGGAGGGCCCTCAGCCGCTCGCACCAGGAGATCGGCGAGGAGATCGCGCAGCTGCTCGGCATGAGCCGGGAGCAGTTCTGCCAGGTGGTGCTGTTGCCGCAGGGCGACTTCGCCCGCTTTCTGCGCGCTGACGAGCTGGCGCGCGGCAAGCTGCTGGGCAAGCTGTTCGACACCGGCCGCTTCGCCGCCGTCGAGGAACGGCTGGCGGAGCAGCGGCGGGCGGCGGAGAAGCGGGTCGCGGCCGGGGACGAGCGGCTGCTCGCGCTCGCCCACCGCATGGCGCAGGCGGCGGGCCGCACCACGGAGCTCGACGGGCATCCGCTGCCCGAGCCGGCCCCCGGTGAGCCGGGGCTGGCCGACGCCGTCCTGGAGTGGGCCGCCATCGCGCGCGCGGGCGCGCGCGAGCGGCAGGACATCGCGCTCTCCGCCGTACGGGCAGCGGAGGCGGCCCACGACGCCGCCCAGCGGACCGCCGACGCGACCCGCGAACGGGCCGAACTCCAGCGCCGCCACGCCGAGGCCCGCCGCCGGGCGGACGACCTCGAAGCGCGGCGACCCGACCACGACCGCCTGCGTGAGCTGCTGGAACGCGCCCGCGCCGCCGACGCGGTGGTCCCCGCACTCGACCTCCGCACCGCCGCCGCCCGCGACCACCACACCGCCGAATCCACCGAACACCAGGCCCGCACCCGCCTGGCGGCCGAGCCCGACCTGGCGGCCATGACCCTCGCGCGGATCCCGGACATCCCCGACCAACGCACACCTCCCGGCCCGGCCGCATCGCCCGACGCACCTCTGCCCGCACAGGCCGCCGCGTCCCCGGAGGAGCCCGCCCCGCCGCACGCGGTCGCGGAAGGTGCGTGGGCCGGGCCGGCCCCCGATGAGGACACCGCGGATGACGCGCCGCGCCGGGCGCCGTCCGGTGAGGCGGGGACGACGGCCTCCGGCGAACCCGGCCCGCGGGGGCGCCTCATGGCGCAGGCGGTCGGGGAGGGTGGTACCGGAACGGGCGCGCCGGGCCAGGAGGCGCCCGTCCGGGCGGAGGGCGCCGTCGTGGGCCTGCCGGATCAGGCGCAGGGGGCGTGGGCCTCCGGCCGGGGCTCGGCCGCCGAGGTGGGGGCGGCAGGTGGGCAGGTCGGTTCCGGGGCAGGCGTGTCGCGCCGGGCGCCGGTCGGCGACGAAGCCGCCGCCTCGGGGGCGCGGAGTGCGGGCGCGTCGCACCCCGACGCGGCGAGGCAGGCCGTACCCCAGACGGGTCCCGCGGTCCGTGAGGGGGACGGGCCCTACGGCGAGCGGGACGCCGGTTCGCGGGGCGCGGGTGTGGCCGTGGCGCTCGCCGAAGCCGATGCCGAGTGGCTGGGACAGGTTGAGCGGCGGGTGCGCGAGGAGCTCGGGGCGTTGGGGGCCGCGCGGCGGGGGGAGGTCCGGGCGGAGGCCGTCGTCCGTGAGATCGCCGCGCTCGAGCGGGAGGCTCGCGCCGACGACGAGGCGATCGAGGAGGCCGCCGAATGGCTCGCCGGGTGGGAGGAGACCCACCGGGCGCATCAGCGGCGGGTCGAGGCGGCGCAGGAGGCCGTCGCCCGGGCCGAGCAGCTCGGCGGGCGGATCGAGCCCGCCGAGCGGCGGCTGGAGGCCGCCCGGCGGCGGGACCGGCTCGCCGGGCAGGAGGAGCGGGCCCGGGAGGAGCTGTTGCGGGCGCGGGAAGGGGCCGCCGCCGCACGGCAGAACTGGCTCGACCTCAAAGAGGCCCGGCTGCGCGGTATCGCCGCCGAGCTCGCGGCCGGGCTGCGCGCCGGAGAGCCCTGCGCGGTGTGCGGGGCGACCGATCACCCGAGCCCGGCCCGGCCCGGGGCCGGACATGTGGACCGTACGGCGGAGGAGGCCGCGCTGGCGGACTACCAGCGCGCCGAGGAGGTCCGCGAGGAGGCCGAGCGGGCGCGGAACGCGCTGCGGGAGGCCCGCGCGGGCGCCGAGGCCACGGCGGAGGGCGAGGACGCGGCCGAACTCGACCGGGCCCTGGCCGAGTTGCGCACCGCGTACGCCGAGGCCCGGAACGCGGCGGCCGACGCACACCCCGCCCGCGAGGCCCTGGACCGGGCCGAGGGCGAGCACACCCGCCGTACGCGACAGCGGCAGGAGGCCGAGCGGCGGGCGGCCGCCCGCACCTCGCACCGCGAGGCCCTGGCCCGGGAGCGGGCCGCGCTGCTGGCCGAGCTGGAGCGGGCGCGCGGCACGGACGCCACGGTCGCGCGCCGCGCGGCGCGGCTCGAGCGGCAGGCGGCGCTGCTGGCCGACGCCGCCGAGGCGGCGCGGGCCGCCGACGCGGCCGCGAACCGGCTGAAGGAGGCCGATGCCCGGCTCGCCGACGCCGCCTACCGGGCCGGGTTCGAGACCCCGGAGCAGGCCGCCGAGGCCGTACTGCACCCGGACCGGCAGCGCGAGGCGCGCCGCCGTCTGGACGCCTGGCAGTCGGAGTCGGCGGCGGTCGCGGCCGAGCTGTCCGACCCGAGGGTGCTCGCGGCCGCGCAGGAGCCGCCCGCCGACCCCGCGGTGGCGCAGACCGCGGCCGACGTGGCCACCCGCGCGCTGCGCGAGGTCTCGGCCGCGGACGCCGCGGCCCGCACCCGCTGCGAGGAGCTCGACGCGCTCTCCGCGCAGGCCGTCGCCGACGCCCGCCGGCTCGCCCCGCTGCGCGCGGAGCACGACCGGATCGCCCGCCTCGCCTCGCTCGCGGCGGGCACCTCCGCGGACAACGAGCGCAGGATGCGGCTGGAGGCGTATGTGCTGGCGGCCCGCCTGGAGCAGGTCGCGGCGGCGGCGAGCGTACGGCTGCGCCACATGTCCTCCGGGCGCTACACCCTGGTGCACTCCGACGCCCGCTCCGGCGGGCGCGGCCGCTCCGGTCTCGGACTGCATGTCGTCGACGCCTGGACGGGCAGCGAGCGCGACACCGCCACCCTCTCCGGCGGCGAGACCTTCTCCGCGTCGCTCGCCCTCGCGCTGGGTCTGGCCGATGTGGTCACCGACGAGGCGGGCGGGGTCCGCCTGGACACCCTCTTCATCGACGAGGGGTTCGGCAGCCTCGACGAGCAGACCCTGGACGAGGTCATGGACGTGCTGGACTCGCTGCGCGAACGGGACCGTGCGGTCGGCATCGTCAGCCATGTCGCCGATCTGCGCCGGCGGATCCCCGCCCAGCTGGAGGTCGTCAAGGGCCGCCAGGGCTCGGCCGTACGGCATGGGATGGCCGCCGCGCGCTAGGGGGTCCGGCGGTACGCGCACGCCTGCGGCGGGCTGTTCCCCTCCCCGCCCCTTCCCGAAACTGGGGCTCCGCCCCAGGCCCCGGGGGGCGGGGCTGCGCCCCAGACTCCGGGCTGGGGCTGTGCCCCAGGCCCCCGACCGGGGCTCCTCCCCAGACCCCGGGGTCCAGGGGCGGAGCCCCCGCATGGTCCGCCGTACACCCTGTAGCGGGACGAGCTCAGAGCGCCGACAGCTCCTCCACCAGGTCGTCAAGACCCAGCGACCCCTGCGAAAGCGCCGCCATGTGCCACTTCTTCGCGTCGAAGGCGTCGCCGTGCGCCTTACGGGCCGCCTCCCGACCCGTCAGCCAGGCCCGCTCGCCCAGCTTGTAGCCGATGGCCTGGCCCGGCATGCCCAGGTAGCGCACCAGCTCACTGTCGAGGAACTCCGCCGGACGGCCGCAGTGCAGCCCGAAGAACTCGCGCGCCAGCTCCGGGGTCCACCGCTCACCGGGGTGGAAGGGCGAATCGGCGGGGATCTCCAGCTCCAGGTGCATCCCGATGTCCACGATCACCCGCAGCGCCCGCATCATCTGCGCGTCCAGATAGCCCAGCCGCCGCTCCGGGTCCGACAGATAGCCCAGCTCGTCCATGAGCCGCTCCGCGTACAGCGCCCAGCCCTCCGCGTTGGCGCTGACCATGCCCACCGTGGCCTGGTAGCGGGAGAGCTGGTCGGAGACGTGCGCCCACTGGGCGAGCTGGAGATGGTGGCCGGGCACGCCCTCGTGGTACCAGGTGGAGACCAGGTCGTAGACCGGGAAGCGGGTCTCGCCCATCGTGGGCAGCCAGGTCCGGCCGGGGCGGGAGAAGTCCACCGACGGCTGGGTGTAGTACGGCGCCGCCGCGCTGCCCGGCGGGGCGATCATCGACTCGACCCGCTTGACCCGTTCGGCCAGGTCGAAGTGGGTGCCGTCCAGCTGCTCGATGGCCTCGTCCATCAGCTCCTGAAGCCACACCCGGGTCTCCTCGACGCCCTCGATATGGGCACCGTGGGCGTCGAGGTGGCGCAGAGCCTCCCACGGGTTGGCGCCGGGCAGGATCTTCTCCGCCTCGGTGCGCATCTCGGCGTGGATCCGGTGGAATTCCGACCAGCCGTACGCGTACGCCTCGTCCAGGTTCAGGTCCGTGCCGTTCCACATCCGGGCCCAGCGGCGGTAGCGCTCACGCCCCACCACATCGGGGGCGCCCTCGATGGCCGGGGCGTAGGTGTCGCGCAGCCAGTCGCGGAGCGTGGCCAGCGCGCCCGTGGCCGCCGCGGCCGCCTCGTCCAGCTCACCGCGCAGCGCGTCGGGGCCCTCGGAGGTGAAGTCCGCGAACCAGCCGCCGTCCGTGCCGATCCACTCCGCCAGCTGCTCGAGGACCGTGGCCACCTGCCGGGGGCCGGCCGGGAGGTTCCGCCGCAGCCCCTCGGCGAGCGAGGCGCGGTACCCCTCAAGCGCGGCCGGTACGGCGCGCAACCGGGCCGCGACCGCCGACCAGTCCTCCTCGCTCTCGGTGGGCATCACGGTGAAGATGCCGCGCACCGAGTGCAGCGGGGAGCTCAGATTGCTGACCGCGCGCAGGTGCTCATCGGCCTTGTGCACATCGAGTTCGGCGGTCAGCCGCTCCCGCAGCAGCCGGGCGCAGCGGCGCTCGGCGTCACTGTCCGCGCCGGGGCGCGCCTCGGCCTCGGCCAGCCGGTCCAATGTGGTGCGGTCCAGGTCGGCGATGGCCTTCGCCCCCTCGGGGGAGAAGTCCGGCAGACGCCGGGAACTCTCGGGAACGCCCAGGTAGGTGCCGGTGATCGGGTCGAGTTCGATGAGGGCGTCGACATAGCTGTCGGCGACCTGACGGGGCAGCGGAGCGTTCTTGGTATCGGACATGCGGCCCATCCTCGTACGTTCCGGGGTGTGGCGTCAGCACCACGGGGGTGTGACGCATGGGAACAGGGGTGTGCTACGAGGTCGCCGAGCCGTCCCGGGCGGGCGGCAGCAGCGGGCCGCAGCTCCACTGCTGGAAGATCAGCCGAGTCTCGACCCGGGCCACCTCGCGGCGCGAGGTGAACTCGTCCAGCACCAGCCGCTGGAGATCGGCGGTGTCGGCCACCGCCACGTGCACCAGATAGTCGTCCGGCCCGGCCAGGTGGAACAGCGCCCGGGACTCGGGCAGCGCCCGTATCCGCTCCACGAACGGGCCGACCAGCTCCCGGCGGTGGGGCCGCAGCTGCACCGAGAGCAGGGCCTCGAGACCGCGCCCCAGCTTGACGGGGTCCAGGCGGAGCTCATGGCCGAGAATCACCCCGGAGCGGCGCAGCCTGGCCACCCGGTCCAGACAGGTCGAGGGCGCCACACCGACCTGGGCGGCCAGATCGCGGTACGTGGTCCGGGCGTCGTTCTGGAGCAGCCGCAGAATCTGAAGATCCACCGGATCGAGAGCGACGGTTTCGGCCATCGGCCGAACGTAGCACGGACATCGACCGCGAGCGCCCGGTGGTTGTTCACCCTTCACGCATGGACATCAGGCAGAACACGGAGAGCACCGGGAGCACCGGGAGTACGGCAACCATACGGAGTACGGAGACCGCGCCGGGCACTCAGGGCCCGCACGGCGACGTCGCCGCACGGCACGCGTTCGCCACCGAGGCCGTCCACGCCGGGCGCGAGGACCTCCCGGGCATGGGTCTGCACGCCGTACCCCTGGATCTGTCGACCACCTACCCCTCGTACGACAGCCGCCAGGAGGCCGCCAGGATCGACGCGTTCGCCGCCACCGGCGCCCGGCCGGACGGCCCGCCCGTCTACGCCCGCCTGGACAACCCCACCGTGGCCCGCTTCGAGACCGCCCTGGCCCGGCTGGAGGGCACCGAGAGCGCGGTCGCGTTCGCCAGTGGTATGGCGGCGCTCAGCGCGTGTCTGCTGGCGCGCGGGGCCCAGGGGCCGCGGCATGTGGTGGCGGTCCGCCCGCTGTACGGATGCAGCGACCATCTGCTGGACACCGGGCTGCTGGGCACCGAGGTCACCTGGGTCGACCCGGCCGGGATCGCGGACGCGATCCGCCCCGACACCGGCCTGGTCATGGTGGAGACCCCGGCCAATCCGACGCTGGCCGAACTCGATCTGCGGGCCGTCGCCCACTCCTGTGGCACGGTCCCGCTGCTCGCGGACAACACCTTCGCCACACCGGTGCTCCAGCGCCCGGCCGAGCGGGGTGCGAGCCTCGTCCTGCACAGCGCCACCAAGTACCTCGGCGGACACGGCGATGTGATGGGCGGCGTGGTCGCCTGCGACGAGGAGTTCGCCCGGGTGCTGCGCCGGGTGCGGTTCGCCACCGGCGGGGTGCTGCACCCGCTCGCCGGGTATCTGCTGCTGCGCGGGCTGTCCACACTGCCGGTACGGATGCGCGCCGCGTCGGCGACCGCGGCCGAGCTGGCCCGGCGGCTGGCCGACGATCCACGGGTGGCCCGCGTCCACTATCCCCGGATCGGCGGGGCGATGGTGGCCTTCGAGCCCCACGGCGATCCGCACGCGGTGATCGGCGGGGTGCGGCTGATCACTCCGGCGGTGAGCCTGGGCAGCGTGGACACCCTCATCCAGCACCCGGCCTCCATCAGCCACCGGATCGTGGCCGAGGGGGACCGCCGCTCCTCGGGGATCGGCGACCGGCTGCTGCGGATGTCGGTCGGGCTCGAGGACGTGACGGACCTGTGGCGCGATCTGGACCGGGCGCTGGGGTCCTTCTGACGGCGGCCCGGTGGCCCGGCGGCCCGGCGGGGCGCGACGCCCGCCGGGCGGGGCACGGGGCCCCGGTCGGGCTCAGCGCGCCTGCGGCGGGACCGGCAGCGGAAGGGCCGACTCGGGTGCCGGTGCCGGTGCCGGTGCCTGTGCCGGGTCGAGGCGGGCGCTGATCACCAGCGTGCCCTGCTCGATCTGGTAGTCCAGCGGCAGTTCGAGGGCGCGCATCGCGGCGACCATGCCGGTGTTGGCCGACTGGGTGACGGCGTAGACGCTTTCGCAGCCGGTCCCGGCGGCCATCGCCACCAGCCGCCGCAGCAGCTCCCCGCCGACGCCGCGGCGCTGCCACTCGTCCTCGACGATCAGCGCGAGCTCGGTCTCGTCCCCGTCCCACAGCAGATGGCCGAGGGCCACCAGCCGCCCGGAGGCGGTGTACGCGGCCAGGGTGCGGCCGAAGCGGGGGCTCAGCAGATGGGCGAGGTAGCGGTCGGCGTCGCCGACCGGCCCGTGGTAGCGCAGCCCGAGCGTGGTGGAGGAGCAGCGGGCGTGCATCTCGCGGGCGGCGGCCAGGTCGCCGGTGTCGGCGCGGCGCACGGTGATGGCGTTGCCCTCGGGCAGCGTCAGCACGGCGCCGTCGTGCGGGATCCGCGGGCCGAGCCGGGCGTCCAGCTCGACCAGCGCGCGGGCCCGGGCGAACTCGGTCGGGGTGAACGGCAGATACGGCCGCTCGATGATGATCGCGCCGCCGGACGGGTCGCGCAGCCGCATCACGGTCTCCTCCAGGACACCTTCGGCGGGCGGTGTGCTGTCCAGCGACCGCCCGCTGAGGGACTTGGCGGGAACCGAGTGGATGGTGCAGCGGCCGAACAACTGGCGCAGGGCGAGCGGGAGTTCGGCGGCGTCCAGGGCGGTGCGGGTGGCCAGGGTCAGCGCCCGGGTCGGCGCGTCCACCAGGTCGTGGGTGTCGGCCCGCTCGACCCAGGTGTCGCTGCCGCCCGCGGCGGCGACGGCGTCGGTCAGCCCGTTGGACGGCAGGGCCTCGGGGGCGCGCAGCAGGAACTCGTCCACCGTGCCGTCCGTCAGCGGATGGGTCTGGAGGGCCAGGATGTCGACCCGGTGCCCGGCCAGCGCCGCGCACAGCGCGGCGAGGGTGCCCGGCTCGTCCCGTACGGTCGTGCGCATCCGCCACAGCGTGGTGGCCTCGGGGGCCGTGGTCTCCGGGGCCGTGGTCTCCGGGGCGCCCGCGGCGTGGGCGTCGGCCGCGGGCGAGCGTGAGGTTCCCGGCGGCGCGTGGCCCTGACGCCGCGACCACCATGCGACCAGATCGTGCCGCCAGCGGGGGCGGTGCCGGTGAGGGGGCTCGGGGGTCGCTCGAAATGTCATGCAAACACCCTCGCGCAGAGGTGTTGCGTGATCACGAACAGACTGTGACCTAAGGGTTAAGGGCGCATCTGGTTACAGAAGCTTATTTTGTCCGAAATCAAAAGGTTGAAGCCTGAGGTTCCATCACCCTACCGCCCACCTGCGCAGTACGCTGCCGCACCGCCGTGCGTACGCCCGCTGGAAGAGCGGCACCAGCGGCCCTCCGGCCCGGCCGAACCAGGACTCCGAGCGGCTGAACGCCGTCACCGTCAGTACCACCGAGCCATCCGGCTCCAGCTCCACCACGAACGACTCCTCGCCCCGTTCCGGATGGCCGGGCAGCGTGCCGTACGCGAAGCCGGTCCGCGACTCCTCCGCGACCGTCCACACCACCTGGCACGGCGCGCGCAGCCGCAGCCGCCCGACCCCCAGGCCCACCACTACCGGCCGCCCCGGGGCGGCGACCGGATCCGCGGTGCGGATCGACACCCCCACCGCCCGGTGCATCCGCCAGTCCATCACCGCCCGCCCGGCCGCCTCGAACGTGCCCCGCCCGTGGCCGACCCGGGTCCGCACCCGCAGATGGCGATAGCCGGAGGGCAGCGGCCACCGCCGGGTGGCGCCCACCTCCGGATAGGTGAGCCGGGAGGCCGGGCCGGGGGCGTCGCTGGATCCCATGCCCGTACGGTACGCGGCGGCTTTACGGTGCGCGCCACGGGAACGCTGCGGCCTTACGGTGCGCGCCACGGGAACACGGCGGCCTTACGGTGCGCGCGGCCCCGTCGGCGTACCGTACGGGGCCGCGCACCGCACACCGACCGCGGCTACTGGCCGACCAGACCCGGCCGCAACACCTTGGTGAACAAAACCTTCCCCCCGTCCTCGCGCAGCCGGACCGTCATCTCGGCGCTGTCGCCGTCGATGTCCACCTCGCCGTAGAACTGGAACCCCTCGGCGGGCGAGACGTTCGCCACCGTCGGCGCCTTGACGAAGGGCTGCTCGGGGCCGAACGTGCCGTCCAGCTTCACTGCCGGGAAGGCACCCGCGTTCAGCGGACCGGAGACGAACTCCCAGAACGGCGCGAAGTCCTTGAACGCCGCCCGCGACGGGTCGTAGTGCTGCGCCGAGGTGTAGTGGACGTCCGCCGTCAGCCACACCGTGCCGGTGATCTTCTGGTGCTTGATGTGCCGCAGCAGCTCGGCCATCTGGAGCTCACGGCCGAGCGGGGCGCCCGGATCGCCCTGCGCGACGGCCTCGAAGTCGGTGTTCCCGTCCGGGACCACCAGGCCCAGCGGCATGTCGCAGGCGATGACCTTCCACACCGCGCGCGACCGCGACAGCTCGCGCTTGAGCCACGCCAACTGCTCCGCGCCGAGGATGCCCTGGGCGTCCTCCGGCTGACGGTTCGGCGAGTTGCGGTCGCGGTACGTACGGCAGTCCAGTACGAAGACGTCCAGCAGCGGGCCCTGGTGCTGGGCCCGGTAGACCCGGCCGCTCGCGTCCGGGCGCAGCGTGCTGATCGGGAAGTACTCGGCGAACGCCTGGCGCGCGCGGGCGGCCAGCACGTCGACGTTCTTCTCGGTGTAGCGGTCGTCGGCCAGGATCTCGCCCGGGTACCAGTTGTTGAGCACCTCGTGGTCGTCCCACTGGGTGATGGTCGGCACCTCGGCGTGGAACCGGCGCAGGGCGGGGTCGAGCAGGTTGTACCGGAAGTTGCCGCGGTACTCGTCCAGCGTCTCGGCGACCTTGGTCTTCTCCGGCGTGATGAGGTTGCGCCAGGTGGAGCCGTCGGGCAGCTTGACGGTCTCCGTCATCGGGCCGTCGGCGTAGATGTTGTCGCCGCTGCACAGGAAGAAGTCCGGCTCCCGGCGGCGCATCTCCTCGAAGACGCGGTATCCGCCGTGGTCGGGGTTGATGCCCCAGCCCTGGCCCGCCAGATCGCCCGACCAGACGAAACGCACGCCCTTACGGCGCTCGGGAACCGTGCGGAACGTGCCGTGCACCGGCTCACCGGTGCGGCGCGGGTCCTCCGGGTCGGCCAGCAGCACCCGGTAGTGCACCTGGCTCCCGGCGGGCAGGCCGTGCAGCGCGGTGCGCCCGGTGAAGTCGGTGCCGGGGCCGACCAGCGGGCCGTGCCAGCGCTTGGCCCGCGCGAAGGACTCGGTCGCGGACGTCTCCACGATCATCCGGGCCGGACGGTCGGAGCGGACCCACACCAGCCCCGACGACGTCGTCACATCGCCCACCTGAACGCCCCACTGGGCGCTCGGACGCCCCGACAGCGCCTGAGCGGGCGCGCCGGACGCGGCCGACGCGGCGGCCGACGCCACGGTGGGCACCGCGAGTGCCGCCGAGGCGGCCGCCGATCCCTGCAATACCGTGCGCCGCCCGATCCCTCTGCCCGATTCCCGCCCCATGGTGCCCTCCGTCGCTCGTAGAACCGCTGTGCTGTTTGTTATCGGTGCAAGGTGCCGCCCTTGCGAACGCCCAGTGAATAACGGTGCGGCCGCCCGGAGTAAAGACCCCGGCCGCCGGCGGTGCGGAGGTCGATGTAACGAAAGGCGCCTGGACCGTCAGCGGCTGCCGTCCAGGATGACGCGGGCGACGAGCGCGGGATCGTCGTTCATGGGCACGTGCCCGCAGCCGGGGAGGCGGACCAGCCGGGCGCCGGGGATCACCCGCTTGGCACGGACGCCCTGGCGGCGCGGCATCACCCGGTCGCGCGAGCCCCAGGCGATGGTGACCGGGACATCGGGGATGTCGTGCGTGAACAGCCCGGAGCTTCCGGCGGCCAGCGTGGCGCCGAAGCCGACCGCCTCGCGCATCGCCCGCGTCTCGGCGACGACGGCGTCCGGTGAACGCCGCGCGGGCCGGGCGTAGATGGCGCCGGTCAGCGCGGCCCGTCCGGCCGCGCCCCGGGCCAGCCACGCCACCATCGGCGGCGGCAGCGCCCGCGCCCCGGCCCGCATCGCGGCCAGCACGCCGAAGGCGTAGCGGCGCTCGGCCTCGGTCCAGAACCGGGCGGGGGACAGCGCGGTGACGGACCGTACGAGTCCGAGCCGGCCCAGCTCCAGGGCGATCAGCCCGCCGAGCGAGTTCCCGGCCACGTCGGGGCGGGTGACGCCAAGCGCCTCGAAGAGCGCGTCGAGCACGGGTATGACGCCGTCGAGGTCGTACGGGATGCCGTCCGGCAGCGCGTCCGACGCCCCGAAGCCGGGCAGGTCCACGGCGATCACATCGCGGTCGACCGCGAGGATGTCCAGCACCGGCTCCCATGCCTGCCAGTGGTGGCCGATGCCATGCAGCAGCACCAACGGCCGCCCCGCGCCGCGCCGTTCGTGGACGACCCGGGCGGTGCGGGGGCCGCCGGGGGTGGCGACGGAGAAGGAGAGGGACGCGGGCATCGGGTGGCTCCTCACGATCGGCGTTCCGGCAGGCGCACGCGGCGTATGAGACAGCATGTCAGCAAGAGTTACCGGAGGGTAGACCCGATGGCCGATACCGAGGGCGGAGGACCGACAAACGACGGCCCGGACAGCGCACGCCGCCGAACGTGAGCGGACGCGGCCGCCGAGCGTGGGCGAACGCGACCGCCGAGCGTGAGCAAACGAACGCGGCCGCTGGGTGGGGCGAACGCCGCCGCCGCTACAGTCCGCCCGCGACCCGCAGCACCGCGCCCGTCGTGTACGACGCCTCCGGCGACAGCAGCCACGCCACCGCGCCCGCGATCTCCTCCGGCTCGCCCGGCCGTCCCATCGGCACCCGCCCCTGGACGCGCCACGGCCGCTCGGGGTCGCCCATCCGCTCGTGGATGTCGGTCAGCGTCATCCCGGGCTGGACCGAGTTGACCCGGATCCCCTCCGCCGCCAGCTCCTTCGACAGCCCGACCGTCATCGCGTCGACCGCCGCCTTGCTGGCCGCGTAGTGCACATACTCCCCGGGGCTGCCGGTCGTCGCCGCGCCCGAGGAGATGTTGACGATGGCGCCGCCCTGCCCGCCGTGGCGCGTGGACATCTCGCGCGCCGCGCGCCGGGCGCACAGCAGGGCCCCGGTCACATTGACGTCCACGACGCGCCGCATCACCTCCGGTGAGGTCTCGGTGAAACGGCCCAACGGGCCCGTGATCCCGGCGTTGTTGACCAGACCGGTGATCGGGCCCAGCTCCTCCCGCACCCGGTCGAACATCGCCTCGACCTGGTCCGCGTCGCTGGTGTCGGCCTGGACGGTCATCGACCGCACACCCTCCGCGCGCACCGCCGCCGCCCACCGCTCCGCCGCGTCCCGGGCGTGTTCGTAGCCGATCGCGACGCCGTGCCCGGCGCGCGCGAGCCGCACCGCCACCGCCGCGCCGATGCCGCGACTGCCCCCTGTGACCACCGTGACCTGGTCCATGCCCATCAGCTCAGCTCCCGCCCCGTGACGCATCCCGCTCCGACGGTCACCGACGATAACCGGTCAGGGATTGGTCTTGACCAAGTACGTGCGCCGCCTTATGGTCGCATTGATACTGCAACAACCTTTAATAAAGAAGCGCGCATAACTGTGAAGGCGCGCGGGACTGTCGGCCATCGAAACCAAGGGGGACAGGGTGGGGACCAAGCAGCTGGAATCGGTGCCAGAGCCCAAGTACTGGCATCTGAAGACCGTGCTCAGCGACGCACTCGACTCGGAGTTCGCGGTCGGCGAGATCCTGCCCAACGAGCGCGAGCTGGCCGCCCGCTTCGGCGTCGCCCGCGCCACCCTCCGACAGGCGCTCGAACAGCTCGAGCTGGAAGGCAGGCTCCAGCGCCGCCGTGGCGTCGGCACCACCGTCGCCCCGCCCCGCGTCGGCGTGGCCGTCGGGGACTACGCCCACGGCTGGACCGACGCCTCCGGCGAGAACACCTGGCAGACCGTCGACAGCACCGAGGTGGCCCCGCCCGCCGAGGTCGCCCGGCTGCTGGAGATCGACCCCGAAACCCCGGTCCACCGGGTGCGCCGCACCCGGATGAGCCACGGCCAGCCGCTCGCCGCCGAGCTGCTGTACGTACCGGCCGAGTCCGTCCCCGGCCTCGCCGCCATCGACACCCCCAGCGGGCTGGCCCGCGCCCGCGCCGTGCTGCGCGAGCTGCGCCGGCTGGAGCTGGAGGGCCGTGAGCAGACCGTGGAGCTCGGCTCGGCCCGCGCGGACGACGCCAAGGAGCTCGACCGGCTGCCCGGCGCCCCCGTCCTCCTCGTGACCACCCGCTATGTGTCCCAGGGCCGCACCGCGGCCGTCGCCGTGGCCACCTACCGGGCCGACACCTGCCGGCTCACCTTCGGCGACGCGGGCGAGGAGCTGCTGGCGGGCTGATCCCGGCCCGCCCCGCGCCCCACCGCCCCGCCCCCACCGCTCCGTACGCCACCGCTGTGTACGCCACCGCTGTGTACGCCACCGTTCCGTACGCCTCCCGAAACGGCCCCGTGCGACCCGCGTCAGCGGCTCGCGCGGCGGGTCGTCACCGTGCTGTCGACCGCGAACAGCTCCTGCTCCACATGGTCCAGGGCCAGCCGCAGCGCCCCCGTGGTCACCGCCGCCTCGCCCAGCAGCGAGAGCGCGACCTGCGGGGGCCGCAGACAGTAGCGCGACAGCTCATCGCGCAGCGGGGCCAGCACCCCGTCAAGACCTGCGGCCCAGCCGCCCACCACCACGACTTCCGGGTCCAGCGCCAGCACCAGGGCCGCGGTGTCGTGAACCAGCCTGCGGACGAAGCGGTCCACGGCCGCCCGCGCCCGTTCGTCGCCGTCCCTGGCCAGCGCGAAGACATGCGCCACCTGCGCCTCGTCCAGCGGGTTCAGCGGCTCCCCGGTCGTGGACAGCACCTCCTCCGGGGCGGCCTCCCGGCCCAGCAGATGCAGCGCCCCGATCTCCCCGGCGGCGCCGCCGAAGCCGCGGTGGAGCCGCCCGCCGATCAACGACCCGGCCCCCGGGCTCAACCCGGCCAGAACGAAGACCACATCGTCCGAACCGGCCGCGGCCCCCTTCCAGTGCTCGGCCACCGCGGCCGTGTTCGCGTCGTTCTCCACCAGCACCGGACAGCGGAAGGACCGCCGCAGCCGCTCGCCCAGGGGCAGTCCGGTCCAGCCGGGGAGCGCGGTGCACAGATGGACGGTGCCGTCGGCCTCGACGACGCCGGGGCTGCCCACCCCGACCGCGCGCAGCGAGAACCGGGCCACCCCGGCACGCCGCAGCAGATCCGCGACGGTGGTGCGCACCCGCTCCAGCCGCTCGTCCGCGGACGCCTTCTCCGACACCTCGCGCACGATCGAGCCCAGCGCGTGTCCGTCGAGGTCCGACAGGAGCGCGGCCACCCGGTGCGGCCCTATCTCTATGCCCAGCAGATGCCCGGCCTCGGCCCGGAAGCGGAAGCGGCGCGCGGGGCGTCCCTGGCGGCGGACACCGCCCTCCTCGGCGGGCACCTCGACCACCAGACCGCTGTCGGCCAGCCCGTCGATAACCCCCTCGACGGTGGGCCGGGACAGCCCGGTCACCCGGGTCAGATCGGTGAGGCTCGCGCTCCCGGCGCAGCCCCCCGCCTCGTCCTGGCCACCACCGTCGGCGGCGCCGGACGCGGTCGCCGCGCGCAGCGCGTGCAGGACCACGGCGGAGTTGATGCGTCGCAGCAGAGACGGATCCCCGCCGGTGAGCCGCCCCAACGTCGGCCTCCCTCCCAGTGCGTATCTGCCGGATCGTATCCGCTGGGCGCGGAGGCGGCGAGTGCCTACTCCCGGCTCGGACCACCCGGCCCTCGCGCGGCCCATCTGACGGGCGGCCAGATGTCCGACCTACGCGGTTTACTGACAGCATGACCAGTACGGCGGACCATGTGGCCACGATCGATCAGCTGCGCGTGCGGGACTTCCCCACGCAGCGGACCGCCGACGGACGGGTGGAAAGCGGTCCCGGCTTCCATGTCGCCGACCTCCGGGTCAGCGAGGACTTCTGGGACGCGGATCTGAGCCGGGTCGAGGAGGTGCTGGAGGAGTTCGAGGCCGAGCTGGGCGCGCTGGAGCAGGTGCTGACCTTACGGTGGGGCACCCCCGACGTCCTCGACCTCGGCGACTCCCTGGAGCGCTCGGCGATGGGCGAGCCGGTCCCGCCCCCGCTGGATACCCTGTGCGGTTACGTCCCCGAGCTGCGCGTCTGGCGCGTCGACGGCCGCTGGGTCGGGCTGGGCGTCGGGCAGGGCGACCGCGAGCTGCCGTTCCAGCTGCTGGTGGCGATAGGGGAGGAGGGCACGATATGACGCACCTCCGGCGCTGGGCGCGACGGGGCGATGTCCGGCCTGGTCCGGGGCGTGGAACGACCGGGGCGTCCTGATCGCATAGGCATCGCATAGGCTCGGCGGATGGCGAAGTATTACGATGTCCACCCCGAGAATCCACAGCAGCGCACCATCGGCAATGTGGCTGACATGATCCGCTCCGGCGGCCTCATCGCCTATCCGACGGACTCCTGCTTCGCACTGGGATGCCGACTGGGCAATCGTGACGGCATCGACCGGATCCGGTCGATCCGGAACCTCGATGAGCGTCACCACTTCACGCTGGTGTGCCAGAACTTCGCGCAGCTGGGCCAGTTCGTGCACGTCGACAAGGACGTGTTCCGCGTGATCAAGGCAGCGACGCCCGGCAGTTACACCTTCATCCTCCCGGCGACGAAGGAGGTGCCGCGGCAGCTGCTGCACCCGAAGAAGAAGACGGTCGGAGTCCGGATTCCCGACCATGCCACCACTCAGGCCTTGCTGGCCGACCTCGGTGAGCCGCTGCTCTCCAGCACCCTGCTCCTGCCCGATGAGGACGAGCCGATGACGCAGGGCTGGGAGATCAAAGAACGGCTCGACCATGTGGTGGACGCCGTGGTGGACTCGGGTGACTGCGGCACCGAGCCGACCACGGTCATCGACTTGTCCGGCGGCGAAGCCGAAATCGTACGTCGGGGGGCGGGCGACACGGCACGGTTCGAGTGACCGCGCCGACGGCATCACCTCATGTCTCAGGTGTCCGGGCGTAACCGCGGGCGCGGCGGGCCCCGGCGTCCGGCTAGCCGTCCGCCTCGGCGGCAGTGCGCAGCCGGCCGTACTCCTCCGCCATGGCGGGCAGCGTCCAGTGCGCGTTGAGGCCGCTGGGATTGGGCAGGGCCCAGATGCGGGTCTCACCTATGGTCCGCGTCTGCGGCCCGATCTTCGCCTTCTTGTCGCCGAACGCCACCCGGTAGGCGGTGACCCCCGCCACCGCCAGCCAGCGCGGCCGCAGCCGGAGCACCTTCTCCTCCAGGATCCGGCCGCCCTCCCGGTACTCCTCGTCGCTCAGCTCATCGGCCCGGGCGCTGGCGCGCGCCACCACATTGGTGATGCCGAGCCCATAGCGCACCAGCTCCGACTGCTCGGACGGATCGAGCCGACGGGGGGTGAACCCCGAGGCGTGGAGGGCGGGCCAGAAGCGGTTGCCGGGGCGGGCGAAGTGGTGGCCGGTGGCGGCCGTCATCAGCCCCGGGTTGATACCGCAGAAGAGGACGCGCAGACCGTCCGCGACCACGTCGGGGACGAGGCGGTCGCGGGCGGCCTCCAGTTCGGCGGGGGTCATCGCGGGCGTCATCGCCGGTGTCAGAGGATCGAGCCGGGAGCGTAGGCGGCGGCCTCCGGGCGCTCCTTGACGATCTCCTCGATCCGGGCGACCACCGCGCCCACCTGGTCCGCGGCCGCGCCCGTGAAGGAGAGCTTGTCGTCCATCAGGGCGCCCAACGCGGCCCGGTCCAGCGGGATCCGCTCGTCGGAGGCGAGCGAGTCGAGCAGCTCATTGCGCTCGGCGCCCCGCTCGCGCATCGCCAGCGCCGCGCCCACCGCGTGCTCCTTGATCGCCTCATGGGCGACCTCGCGGCCCACCCCGGCCCGTACGGCGCCCATCAGCACCTTCGTGGTGGCGAGGAAGGGGAGGTAGCGGTCCAGTTCACGGGCGATGACGGCGGGGAAGGCGCCGAACTCGTCGAGCACGGTCAGGAAGGTCTCCAGCAGCCCGTCGAAGGCGAAGAAGGCGTCCGGCAGTGCGACCCGGCGCACCACCGAGCAGGAGACATCGCCCTCGTTCCACTGGTCGCCCGCCAGCTCCCCGGCCATCGAGGCGTAGCCGCGCAGGATCACCGCGAGGCCGTTCACGCGCTCGCAGGAGCGGGTGTTCATCTTGTGCGGCATCGCGGACGAGCCGACCTGGCCGGGCTTGAAGCCCTCGGTCACCAGCTCGTGCCCGGCCATCAGCCGGATGGTCTTGGCCAGCGAGGACGGGGCCCCGGCCAGCTGCACCAGCGTGGTGACGACGTCGTAGTCCAGCGAGCGCGGATAGACCTGGCCGACGGAGGTGAACGCCTGGCCGAAGCCGAGGTGGGTGGCGATCCGCCGCTCCAGCTCGGCCAGCTTCGCCGCGTCGCCGCCGAGCAGGTCCAGCATGTCCTGCGCGGTGCCGACCGGGCCCTTGATGCCCCGCAGCGGATAGCGGCCCAGCAGGTTCTCCAGCCGCTCGTACGCCACCAGCAGTTCGTCCGCCGCGGTGGCGAACCGCTTGCCGAGCGTGGTGGCCTGCGCCGCGACATTGTGCGACCGGCCCGCCATCACCAGCTCGGCGTGGTCGGCGGCCAGCTTGCCGAGCCGGGCCAGCACCGCGACCGTACGGTCCCGCACCAGCTCAAGGGAGAGCCGGATCTGGAGCTGCTCCACGTTCTCGGTGAGGTCGCGGGAGGTCATGCCCTTGTGGACGTGCTCATGGCCGGCGAGGGCGTTGAACTCCTCGATGCGGGCCTTCACATCGTGGCGGGTGACCTTCTCGCGCTCGGCGATCGAGGCCAGGTCGACGGTCTCCAGGACCCGCTCGTAGTCGGCGAGGGCGGCGTCCGGCACCTCGATTCCGAGGTCCTTCTGGGCGCGGAGCACGGCGAGCCACAGCCGCCGCTCCAGCGTCACCTTGTACTCGGGGGACCACAGGACGGCCAGCTCCGTGGAGGCGTAGCGGTTGGCCAGGACGTTCGGGATGCGCGGCTTACCAGTCACGTGCACAGATTCTACTGGCCGTCCTCGCAGGCCAGACCGGTGGCCGAGGGAGGCCGCCGAACGGCCCGGGGCCCAGGCTTCATCTGGGCCTCGCGGATCAGCCCTCGTACGGCAGCAGCTCGGCGCGCTTGGGGGCCCGCCCGTCGCCCGAGGAGCGGCCGGTCAGCCGCCTGCCGATCCACGGCCCGAGGTGCTGGCGGGCGAACCGCACATCCGAGGTGCGGCGGGCCAGCCATCCGACGGGCACCGCGGGCGGCAGGGGCGCGTTCCAGTCCTCCTCCGGCTCGAGGCCCAGCGCCTGCCATACGGCCTCGGCGACCCGCCGGTGCCCCTCGGCGTTCAGATGCAGCCGGTCCTCGTGCCACATCCGGGGGTCCCCGACGGACTCGGAGGCGTACAGGTCCACGACGGTCGCGTCATGCCGCGCGCCGAGCTCGTCGATGAAGGCGAACAGCCGCTCCATCCGGGGCAGGAACCGCTCCAGCACCGGTCCGCGCCGTCCCGGGCTGCGCATCAGCACCAGCCGCTTGCAGCTGGGCGCCAGCCGCTCGACGGCCTCCTCCAGCAGTCCGCACACCCGGCCCACGTCGCATTTCGGCCGCAGCACATCGTTCAGCCCGCCGACCAGGGTCACCAGGTCGGCGCCCATGGCCGCCGCCGGGCCCGTCTGCTCCTCGACGATCTGCCCGATGAGCTTGCCCCGTACGGCGAGGTTGGCGTAGCGGAAACCGGGGTCGCGGGCCGCGAGCCGCCCGGCGAGCAGATCCGCCCAGCCTCGGTAGGTGCCGTCGGGAAGCGCGTCCGACATGCCCTCGGTGAAGGAGTCGCCGACCGCGACGAAGCTGCTGTAGGTGATGTTCTTCTGCATGGCTCGGGAGATCTTATCCCGGCGCGTGGGCTGCGTGGGCCGCCGAGCGCGAGCATGATGAGCCGCATGGCGATGACCCACATCTACTTCGAGGGCGGAGCGCGGAACGGGACGACCGCCAGCTGGAATGTGGAGCCCGGCGCGGACATCTACGACGACAACATCTTCCGGCCACCCGAGCTGTACCGGCGGACGAACCGCACCAAGGTCATCGGACGCGTCGAGTACGTGATCTTCCGCTACGACCCGATGGGCACCCGGCCCGGTCCCGGCCCCGGTTCCGGCCCCCGCCGCTGAGCCCCGCGCGGCCGTCCGGCCGGGGCCGCGGTCGGACCGGTTGGACCGGTTGGACCGCCCGGGGTTCCGCGCGCCGCGCGGCGGGGCAGTCTGGTCGGCGTGGATGCCTTCGAATGCGACCGTACGACCATGGCCATCGTCGCCGCCGCGCTCGCCGACGACGGGGAGGGCGCCGCCGCCCTCCTGGAGCCGCTGGAGACGCGCGATGTGTGCCGGGTCGCGGTGCGGCTCGCCGCGATGGCCGCCCATGCGCTGGTGGCGGTGGCCGAGGAGGGCGGTGGCGGCCGGGAGGAGGCGCTGGCCCACTGGCAGGCGTGCATCATCGCCCATGAGTCCAGACAGACGGAGGAATGATCGGGCACGGGCCGGCTGGAGCGCTCAGACGACCAGCTCGCGCAGTACGTCCTCCATGGTCACCAGCCCCTCCAGCCGTCCGTCCGCGGCGATGACCGCCGCGAGATGGGTACGGCTGTCGCGCATCGCGGTGAGCACGTCGTCCAGCGGTGTGAGGGACCGCACCCGGGGGATCGGGCGCAGCTGATCCGGGCGGAACGGCACATCCCGGGGCCGTGCGTCCAGCGCGTCCTTCACATGCAGATAGCCCAGGATCCGCCCGGAGTCGTCCACCACCGGGAACCGTGAGAAGCCGGTCCGCGCCGACAGCCGCTCCAGCTCATCGGGGGTCACCCCGAGCCGCGCCCTGACCACCCGGCCCATGGGCAGCACCACGTCCCGCACCCGTCGCCGGCCCAGCTCCAGCGCGTCCCGCAGCCGCTCGGTGGCGCGGTCGTCCAGCAGCCCGGCCTCGCTGGAGTCCGAGACCATCCGGGCCAGCTCATCGTCGGAGAAGGTGGCCGCGACCTCGCCCTTGGGCTCCACGCGCAACAGCTTCAGCACCCCGTTCGCCAGGGCGTTCACGCCGAAGATCACCGGGCGCAGGGCGCGGGCGAGGGCGACCAGGGGCGGGCCGAGCAGCAGCACGGTGCGCACCGGCTCGGCCAGCGCCACGTTCTTCGGCACCATCTCGCCGAACAGCATGTGCAGATACGTGGCCAGGCTCAGCGCGATCACGAACGAGACCGGATGCACCAGACCCAGCGGCAGACCCACCACATGGAACAGGGGCTCCAGCAGATGCGCGATGGCCGGTTCCGCCACGGCGCCCAGCACCAGCGTGCACAGGGTGATCCCGAGCTGGGCGGCGGCCAGCAGCGCGGAGAGGTGCTCCAGGCCCCACAGTACGGCCCGTGCCCGCCGGTCGCCCTGCTGGGCATGCGGTTCGATCTGGCTGCGGCGCACCGAGATCAGGGCGAACTCCGCGCCCACGAAGAAGGCGTTGAGGACCAGCGTCAACAGGCCGATCAGGAGTTGGAGGACGGTCATCGGCCCGTCGCCCCCTCGGCCCCGTGCACACCGCCGGCCCCGTCGCCTCCGCCCCGATCGCCCCCGTCGCCCCCGGTCCCGCCACCCGCGGGGCCGCGCAGTGGCGCCCGCAGCCGGACCCGGGCCGCCCGGTGGCTCGACACCTTCCGCACCTCCACCGACCAGCCCGCCGGCTCGACGGTGTCGCCGACGGCCGGGATCCGGCCAAGCTCGGTGGCGATCAGCCCGGCCAGCGTCTCGTACGGGCCCGGGGGCACCCGCAGCCCGATGCGCTCCAGCTGGTCGACGCGGGCCGCGCCGTCCGCGTCGTATAGCGTATGGCCCCCGGGGTCCCGGCCCATCGGGATCAGCTGGGCGGTCTCATGCGGATCGTGCTCGTCGCGTACCTCGCCGACCACCTCCTCGACGATGTCCTCCAGGGTGACGACCCCCGCCGTACCGCCGTACTCGTCGATCACCACGGCCATGCTGCGCTGGGCCGAGAGCCGGTCCAGCAGCCGGTCCACGGTGAGCGGCTCCGGGACGAACACCGCCTCGCGCATCACCTCCGACACCGGGCGCCGGGGCCGCTCCTCGGCGGGGACCGCCAGCACGTCCTTGATGTGGACGAGCCCGGCGACGGTGTCCAGGCTGCCCCGGTAGACGGGGAAGCGGGACAGCCCGGTGGCGCGGGTCGCGTTGGCCACGTCCTCGGCGGTGGCCCGTACGTCCAGCGCCACCACCCGCACCCTCGGGGTCATCACGTTCTCCGCGGTGAGCCCGGAGAGGTTGAGGGTGCGGACGAACAGCTCGGCGGTGTCCTTCTCCAGCGCGCCCTCCTTGGCGGAGTGCCGGGCGAGGGCGATCAGCTCCTGCGGACCGCGCGCGGAGGCCAGCTCCTCGGCGGGCTCCAGGCCCAGCCGGCGCACGGTGCGGTTGGCGGTGTTGTTGAGATGGGAGATCAGCGGGCGGAAGACGGAGCTGAAGACGCGCTGCGGAGTGGCCACGGCCTTGGCGACCGGCAGCGGCCGGGAGATCGCCCAGTTCTTGGGCACCAGCTCGCCGACGACCATCAGTACGACGGTCGACAGGAAGGTGCCGAGCACCAGCGCGGTCGAGTGGACGGCCGACGGGGGCACGCCGATCGCGGTGAGCGGCCCGGCCAGCAGGGCCGCGACGGACGGCTCGGCCAGCATGCCGACGACCAGATTGGTCACGGTGATGCCCAGCTGCGCGCCCGAGAGCTGGTAGGTGAGGCTCCGTACGGCCTTCAGCGCCCCGGCCGCACCGCGCTCCCGGCGCGCGGCCGCGAGTTCCAGCTCGCCGCGCTCGACCGTGGTCAGCGAGAACTCCGCCGCGACGAAGGCGCCACAGGCCACCGCCAGGAGGAGCGCCACGGCCAGGAGGAGGACTTCGGTCATCGGTTCACCTCCGTCCCATGCTAAAAGGACGCGCACGGCGGTGCCGCGCCCGGGAGGGCCGCGGGGGTCAGGGGCGCAGCGGTTTGACCCAGCGGCTCCACTGCGGCTGCGGCGCATAGCCCGCCGCGCTCCACGCGTGGTGGGCGAGCTCGTTCTCGTTCAGCACCATCGCGTCACCGCGCCGTCCGCCCAGGGCCGCGAACCGCTCCTCGGCCGCCGCCAGGAGGGCCGTCGCCACGCCCCGGCGGCGGTGCCCGGGGTGGACGGCCAGCCGGTACAGATGGCAGCGCCAGCCGTCGAAACCGGCGATCACGGTCCCGGCGAGCTCACCGTCCCGCTCGGCCAGCAGCAGCGACTCCGGGTCGCGGTCGAGCAGCCGGGCCACCCCGTCCCGGTCGTCGCTGATGCTGGTGCCCTCCGCCGCCTCCTTCCAGAAGGTGAGCACGGTGTCGAGGTCGGCGGGGGCCGCGGCCCGTATCCGGAGATCGTCCATGCCCGTATCCCACCATCGGGCGGACCGCGGCGTCGACGGGATTCCGCCGGGTCAGCTGCCGTGCAGCTCCTCGATCACCGGCGCGAACGCCTCCATGTTGTGCTCCAGCACGGTGAAGTACGAGAAGCCGAACCGCTCGCGGTGGGCCCGCAACTGCTCCGCCATCTCCTTGGCGCCGCCCAGCAGCAGCGCCGGGTGCTCCAGTAGCTGGTCCTCGGTGAGGTCCGGTGCGTACGGGGCCAGCTCGCGCGCCTTGGCGCTCCGGTCGTCGGTGGGGCCGACCATCTGGATGAGGTAGTTCAGCTCGATGGTGTCATCGCTTTCGTCGGCCCCCTTGGTCCTCCCCGCCTCGGCGGCGAAGCGGCGGAAGGCGGCGACCCGGCCCTCCAGCGCCTCGGGGCTGATCAGCTGGAGGGTGCCCTGGGGCTTGCCCGCAGGCTGCACCGCGCCGGTGAAGGCGGCGATGTCCGCGTGGCGCGCGGCCAGCCGCAGCAGCCGGTCGCCGTTGCCGCCGAGCAGCAGCGGCGGGCGCGGGGACTGGGTGGACCGCGGCCGGTGCTCGGAATCGGTCAGCAGCCGCTCCAACTCGGCCACGGTGTGCACCAGATGGTCCACCCGCTCCCGCGGCGAACCGAACGGCAGCCCGGCGCTGTCGTGCTCGGCCTTGACATAGCCGGCGCCGAGGCCGAGCTCCAGCCGGCCGTCGGTGAGCGCGTCGCAGGTGGCCACCTCCCTGGCGAGCAGTGCGGGGTTCCAGAAGCCGGCGTTGAGTACGAAGGTGCCCAGCCGGGGGCGCTCGGTCGCCTCGGCGGCGGTGGCCAGTGCCGGGAACGGGGCGGGGTTGCCGAGGTGGTCGGGGGCCAGCAGCACGTCATAGCCGAGCTGCTCGGCGTGGCGGCACTTTCCCCGCCATGCCTCGGCCGATTCAAGGGTGAGCAGATTGACTCCGAAACGGAACGGCCTTGCCATGAGCCCTCCTTGATCGCGGATACCGCGAACGTATCCGAGTTCGGCTCCGTTCGGGGCGGCTCGCCCTCATTCGGCGTCCCGGCCGATCGGGCACCGGCCCGGGGCCCGGCGCTCAGTTCAGCGGATCGGGGTCCGGGGCGGGCCCGGTTGGCGCGGCGGCGGCGAAGATGTGCATCCGCTCCAGCACCGCCTCGGCCGTGGGCCGCTCCATCCGGTCCACGATCCGGCCGTCGGCGAGGAAGAGCACCAGATCGGAGTGGGCGGCGGCGGTCGGGTCGTGGGTGACCATGACGACCGTCTGGCCCAGTTCGTCCACGGCCTCCCGAAGGAAGCGCAGCACCTCGAGGCCCGCCCGTGAGTCCAGGTTGCCGGTCGGCTCGTCCGCGAAGATCAGCTCGGGGCGGGAGGCGAGCGCCCGCGCGCACGCCACCCGCTGCTGCTGCCCGCCGGACAGCTGGGCGGGCCGGTGCCGCAGCCGGTCCCGCAGCCCGAGGGTGTCGATGACCCGGTTCACCCACTCCTGGTCGGGTTTGTGGCCCGCGATGTCCATGGGCAGGGTGATGTTCTCGGCCGCGTTGAGCGTGGGCAGCAGATTGAACGACTGGAACATAAAGCCGATCCGGTCGCGGCGGAGCTGGGTCAGCTCCTTGTCGCCCAGGCCGGTGATCTCGGTGTCGCCCAGCCAGGCCCGGCCCGACGAGACCGTGTCGAGACCCGCCAGACAGTGCATCAGGGTGGACTTGCCGGAGCCGGACGGGCCCATCACCGCGGTGAACCTGCCCCGTTCGATCTCCACGTCCACCGCGTCCAGCGCGAGCACGGCCGTCTCGCCGCTGCCGTACGCCTTGGTCAGGGCACGGGCACGGGCCGCCGCACGGCCGCCGCCGTCCGCGAACCCGTCCGTCTTCGTTGCCGCCGGTGTGGACATGATGCCTCCCCGTATCGGAACGTCGTGCCCTCGATGGTAGGGACCCGGCCGCCGGTACGCGCGCCTGTGGACGGGGCGTACGGGAATGCGGACGACGGCGGGAAGGCGACGGCGGGAAGGCGATCAGGGACCGGAAGGGGCGGACGGGCGGCGGGCGGCGCCGAGCACGCACGGGGACGTCGGCAGCGCCGGGCCCCGGTCCGGGATGCGCAGCCGGCGGTGGCCGAGCGGTTCGAAGCCCGCGGCCGCGATCTCCGACCGCGCCTCACGCGCCGTATGGCAGCCGCCGAACATCAGCGGCCACACGGTGCGGTCCAGCGCCCGCTGGGTCGTCGCCAGGACCCGCCCCTCGGCGCGGCCGTGCTCGAGGAAGCGCAGCTCACCGCCGGGCCGCAGTACCCGCAGCAGCTCGGCGAGCGCGCGCCGCACATCGCGCACCGAACACAGCACCAGACAGGCCACCGCCGCGTCGAACCCCTCGCTCTTGACCGGCAGCGCCTCGGCGACGCCCGGCACCACGTCCACCGGCACCCCGGCGCGCAGCCCCGCCCGGGCGGCCAGCCGCCGCAGATGGCGCTCGGGCTCGATGGCGACGACCTCGGAGACGGTCTCGGGGTAGTGCGGGAAGTTCAGCCCGTTGCCCGCGCCGATCTCGATGACCCGGCCGGAGAGCCCGGCCAGCAGCTCGCCGCGCAGCTCACCCAGGCCCGCCCGCTCGTCGGCCAGCGGGCTCAGTCTGGCGTAGCAGCGGGCGAAGAGCGGATGGTGGACGGCGTCACGCGGGGGTGTGCGACGGCATACGGGCATGGGAGCTCCCCCTTGTCCCAGGTATGGGCGGTTTGTTCCGGGTGTCCCAGGGATGGACGATGACCGGTACCGGGATTCTGCCCAGGCGGGGGGTGTCGCTACGCGGCCAGCCGCGCCGGGTCCCAGGTGCCGTCCAGCCGGGGCGCCAGCCAACCGGGGGCCTGGGCGCGGAACTCGGCGGGCGGCAGGGCGGGGGCGCCCTGGGGGACGGCGCCCAGCAGCGGGACACCGGAGGACTCCGGCAGATCGGCCACATTGCAGCGGGAGGCGAGATCCGCGGCGGCGGGCCAGCTGCCGATGACGACGCCGGGGCACTCCAGCCCGCGGGCGCGCAGCGCCTCGGTGGTCAGGGTGGTCGCGTTGAGCGTGCCGAGACCCGCGTGGGCGACGACGAGGACGGGCGCGCCGAGCAGCCGGGCCGCGTCGGCGAGCGTCGCCCCCGTCTCGTCGAACCGTACGAGCAGCCCGCCCGCGCCCTCGACCAGCACCAGATCGTGCTCGGTGGCCAGCTTCTCGGCCGCGTCGGCCACCTCGTGCGGCCGCACCGGAGGCCGTCCGGCGCGGCGGGCGGCGGTGGCGGGGGCCAGCGGCTCGGGGTAGCGGGCGAGTTCGCGCAGGGTCACCGCCCCGGCGAGGCGGGCCACCTCCGCGGTGTCGCCCGGCTCGTCCTCCGCGACACCGGTCTGGGCGGGCTTGAGCACCGCCACCGAGCGGCCGTGCGCGAGCGCCGCGGCGGCGACGGCCGCCGTGCTGACGGTCTTTCCGATCTCGGTGCCCGTACCGGTGACGACCAGGACTGTCATCTTTGTTTCCGCTGCCTTTCGCTTTCGTTTGTGCTCCCGGCGGCGTGCCCCGGGCTGACCCTCGCATGCCCCGGCCCGCGGTCGGTCTCTTTCCCCGGGGAAAGTCGATTCCCTGGAGAGAGCCGATTCCCTGGGGAGAGCCGACCGCGAGCGGGGCGGGCGGTCAGACGGCCGCCGCGGCGGCCGCCCGGACCGCCGCGCAGATCCGGGCCAGATCGTGGTCCCCGGTGATGTACGGCGGCATGGTGTACAGCAGATCGCGGAACGGGCGCAGCCATACGCCCTCGCGCACCGCGGCCCGCGTCGCCGCCGCCATCGCCGCGTCGTCCATCGGACGGTCCAGCTGGACGACGCCGATCGCGCCGAGCACCCGTACGTCCCGGACGCCCGGCACGGCGGCGGCCTCCGCGAGACCGTCCCGCAGCCCGGTCTCGATCCGCTTGACCTCCTGCCGCCAGTCGTAGGAGAGCAGCAGGTCGATCGAGGCGCAGGCGACGGCCGTAGCCAGCGGATTGCCCATGAAGGTCGGGCCGTGGGCGAGCACCGGCACCTCGCCGCGCGAGATGCCCTCCGCCACCCGCGGGGTGCACAGCGTGGCGGCGAGGGTCAGATAACCCCCGGTCAGCGCCTTGCCCAAACACATCACATCGGGGCACACCCCCGCGTGCTCGGCCGCGAAGAGCGCGCCCGAGCGGCCGAAGCCCGTGGCGATCTCGTCGAACACCAGCAGGACGTCGTGCTCGTCGCACGCCTCGCGCAGCACCCGCAGCAGCGCGGGGGAGTGGAAGCGCATCCCGCCCGCGCCCTGCACCACCGGCTCCACGATCACCGCGGCCAGCTCATGGGCGTGACGCGCCACCAGCTCACGGACGTGGCGCTCGTACGCCGGGTCGGGGTCCGCGTCGAAGCCGGGCGGCGGCGCGTCCGCGAAGATCTGCTCGGGCAGCACACCGGACCACAGCCGGTGCATGCCCCCCTCCGGGTCGCACACCGCCATCGGCTGCCAGGTGTCGCCGTGGTAGCCGCCGCGCCAGGTCAGCAGCCGCCGCTTGGCGGGGCGGCCCAGGGAGCGCCAGTACTGGAGGCACATCTTCACCGCGACCTCGACCGATACCGAACCGGAGTCGGCGAGGAAGACGTGCCGCAGCGGCTCGGGCGTGATCTCCACCAGGCGGGTGGCCAGCCGGACGGCGGGCTCATGGGTGAGCCCGCCGAACATCACATGGCTCATCCGGTCCAGCTGACCGCGCGCGGCGTCGTTGAGCGCCGGGTGGTTGTAGCCGTGGATGGCGGACCACCACGACGACATCCCGTCCACCAGCTCGCGGACGCCCTCCACCGGCTCGGCCAGCCGCAGCCGGACCCCGGCCGCGGACTCCACGACCAGCGGGTCCTGGCGGCCGGGCATCGGGCCGTACGGATGCCAGACGTGCTGCCGGTCCAGCTCCCGCAGCTCGGCCGGGGTCAGCGGCTCAGGCATTGGGCGGCAGATCCGTGCCCGCGCCGCGCCGGCGCACCGCGACCAGGCCGGCGTGGGACTCCTGCGCGCCCGCCGCGGCGGCCACCGTCGCACCGGCCGTCGCCTGGGCCGGTACGGCATCGGCGGGTACGGCGTCGGCGGGCGCGGCGTCGGCGGGTGCCGCGTCACCGCACGGGCCGCAGCCGCCGCCCTCCGCGCCGTGCCCGCCGCAGCCGGAACCGGCGGCGGCGAGGGCGTCCGCGCGGTGCGCGGGCAGCGTCGTCGTATCGGTGCCCTCCACCTCGAAGCCCGCGTCGGCGATCATCGCCAGATCGTCCTTGCCCGCCTGGCCCTCGGTGGTCAGATAGTCGCCGAGGAAGATCGAGTTCGCCAGGTTCAGGGCCAGCGGCTGGAGCGTCCGCAGATGGATCTCGCGGCCGCCCGCGAGCCGCACCTCGACGTCCGGGCAGACGAACCGCACCATGGCCAGGATCCGCAGACAGCGCTGCGGGGTGAGGTTCCAGTCCCCGGCCAGCGGGGTGCCCTCGATCGGGATGAGGAAGTTGACCGGCACCGAGTCCGGGTCCAGCTCGCGCAGCGAGAAGACCACGTCCACCAGGTCCGCGTCCGACTCGCCCATGCCCGCGATCAGCCCGGAGCAGGCGGACATCCCCGCCGCCTGGGCCTGCTGCACGGTCGAGACCCGGTCGGCGTAGGTGTGGGTGGTGGTGATGTCGCCGTACGTCGCCTCGGAGGTGTTGAGGTTGTGGTTGTACGCGTTCGCCCCCGCGTCCTTCAGCCGCTCCGCCTGGCCGTCGGACAGCAGCCCCAGACAGGCGCAGATCTCGACGTCCTGGTGCTCCTCCTTGATGGCGGCGATGGTCTGGGAGACCCGGTCCACATCGCGGTCGGTCGGGCCGCGTCCGCTGGCGACCAGGCACACCCGCTTGGCGCCGCCCGCGACCCCGGCGCCCGCCGCGGCGGCGGCCTGCTCCGGCTTGAGCCAGGTGTACTTGAGGATCTCGGACTTCGAGCCCAGCCGCTGTGAGCAGTACGAGCAGTCCTCGGGGCACAGCCCCGACTTGAGGTTCACCAGATAGTTGAGCTTCACCCGCCGCCCGAACCAGGCGCGGCGCACCTTGCCCGCCGCGGCCACCACATCGAGCAGCTCGTCATCGGAGGTCGCCAGGACGGCGAGCGCCTCTTCGCGGGTGGGCGTCTCGCGCCGCAGCCCCTTCTCCACCAGCGTGTTCAGCAGGTCCATGGCGACGATCCTTTCCTACCCCACCGCCCGCGGCCAAGGAGGGACCGTACAAGACGCGCTGATCGGGGTGTGTGTATTGCCACACCATGACCGGGCATGGACGAGGCTACGTTCTATCCGGACCCGACAGTCGGTGCCGGAGACGAGGCCACGGAAGGCGAGGCAGCCGATGCCCCAGGACCGCCACGACGCGTTCGCATGGATCGACGCACAGCGGGAGCGGCGCGACCGGGCGGGGCTGGTGCGCCGGCTCAGCCCCCGCCCCGCCGACTCCCCGCTGCTCGATCTGGCGAGCAATGACTATCTGGGGCTGGCCCGGCATCCGGAGGTGACGGCCGCCGCGGCCGTGGCGGCGCACCGCTGGGGCGCGGGGTCGACCGGGTCGCGCCTGGTCACCGGCTCCACCGAACTGCACGCCACGCTGGAGCGGGAACTCGCCGAGTTCTGCGGATTCGAGGCGGCCCTGGTGTTCTCCTCCGGCTACGCGGCCAATCTGGCCGCCGTCTCCGCGCTGAGCGGCCGGGACGCCCTGGTCGTCTCCGACGCGGACAACCACGCCTCGCTCATCGACGGCTGCCGGCTCTCCCGCGCCGAGATCGCCGTCGTCCCGCACGCCGACCCGGACGCCGTACGCAAGGCGCTGGGCGCGGCCGTGGTGGACGCGGGGGAGGCGAACGCGGGGGAGGCGCGGCGGCGCGCCCTCGTCGTCAGCGACGCGGTCTTCTCCGTCGACGGCGACGCCGCCCCGCTGGCCGCCCTCGCCGGTGCCTCCCGGCCGTACGGCGCGGCGCTGGTGGTGGACGAGGCGCACGGCCTGGGGGTGCTCGGCGAGGGCGGGCGCGGCGCGGTGCACGAGGCCGGGCTCGCGGGCGCGCCGGACGTGGTGGTCACGGCGACGCTCTCCAAGTCGCTGGGCAGCCAGGGCGGGGCGGTGCTGGGGCCCGCCCGGGTCATCGACCATCTGGTGAACTCCGCGCGGACGTTCATCTTCGACACCGGGCTCAACCCGGCGGCCGTGGGCGCCGCCCTGGCGAGCCTGCGGCTGCTGCGCCGGGAGCCGGAGCGCGCCACCCGCGTCCGTACGGTCGCCATGGGGCTGTACGGGCGGCTGACCGCCGCCGGGCTGGCCGCGGTGCGGCCGGACGCCTCGGTGGTGTCGGTACGGGCCCCGTCGCCGGAGGAGGCGGTGCGCTGGGCCGCGGACTGCCGCGCGGCCGGGCTGATGGTGGGGTGCTTCCGCCCGCCGTCCGTCCCGGACGGGGTCTCCCGGCTGCGGCTGGCCGCGCGCGGGGATCTGACGGAGGAGCAGATCGAGGAGGCGGTCGACGTGATCGTGAGGACCGCGCCGACCGCCTGATGGCTCACTGACGGGAGGGTGAGCGGATCAGCTCACCGGCGGAAGGAGTACTTCACTTACGGATCAGCTTCCGGTTCCGGTCGAGCGGGAGATGCCGGAGCCGGGGCCGTCGCCCTTGAGTCCCTCGAGGAAGGAGACCCAGGTCGACGGGGTGAACAGCAGGACGGGGCCCGCCGTGTTCTTCGAATCGCGCACGCCGAGCCGGTCGGGCCCCAGCAGGGCCGTCTCGACGCAGTTGTTCATTCCGACGCTGTAGCTGCTGCGCAGCCAGTCGACGGAGTTGGCGGACATTTTGGACATGGTGCCCCCTCAGGCGCCGCCCCCGATTTTGTTGATGAAGGACAACGATTCCTCAGGTGTCAGGGCGTGAGCGCGCAGTACTTCGAACGCGGCGCTGTACGCCCGGAGGTCTTCTTTCCGCTCCAGATAGAGGCTACTCGTCAGGTGGTCGAGAACTACTACGTCCAGGTCACTAATGTGCGGAAAAGAGAAAATAATGAAAGGACCTGTCATACCAATGGGCATTCCGATAGAGAATGGCAGCACCTGGAGCTGCACCTGAGGCAATGCGCAGAGTTCGGCCAGATGGCGCAATTGCGCCGTCAGCACTCCGGGCGCGCCCACCTCACGCCGCAGCGCCGCCTCGTCGAGCACCGCGTGCAGCCGCAGCGGCCGCTCGCCGTGCAGCACCGACTGGCGCGCGATCCGCACCTCCACCAGCGAATCCACCTGCGGCCCCGGCAGATCCGGGAGCGCCGCGAGGGTCACCGCCCGGGCGTAGTCCGGAGTCTGGAGCAGACCCGGCACCACCGTGGTCTCCAGGGTGTACGCGTCCGACGCCTCCGCCTCCAGGCTGATGAAATCCCGGTAGGCGGGCGGCAGCAGATCGCGGTACGCGTACCACCAGCCGCGCCGTGACCCCTCCGGATCCGAGGCGCCCCCGCGGCACAGCGCCTCCAGCAGGGCGCGCAGCTCCGGGTCGGCGACCTGGTAGACCTCCAGCAGCCGCGCCACGTCCGAGGGCTTGGCGCCGCTCCGCCCGGTCTCGATCCGGCTCACCTTCGACTGGTGCCAGCCCAGCTGGTTGGCGACCTCACCGCTGGTGAGCCCGGCCAGATCGCGCTGGCGGCGCAGTTCCGCACCGAGCTTTCGGCGACGCACCGCCGGGCCGTATCGCATCAGTTCTCCCTCCCGCCTTCCTTTTGGCGCGTCACCCACAGCGCGTGTCGCACCAGTGGCCCAGTGTGCCTTCCAAATCCGGTCTTCCGTAGCAGAGTTCACCGCTTTGGGCGACAGATATATGCATAACTCGGTGGATCGCCCCCGCTGGAGAGGCCATTGGTGGCAGTCTGACGCGTAGAGCCGTCGGGGCAGCCCACGACTTCACCGGCTTCGCAGTACCACCCTCGAAACGCGTCCGCAGCCGCGCCCCGGCCGGAAAGGGACAGGCCGTCATGGCAGACCATCAGGAAGCATCCGTCACTCTGCCGAGCGCACCGGCGTCGGTTCCCGCGGCACGCGCCTATGTCACGGACGTGCTCGCCGAATGGGGGCTCGGGGCGGGAGCGGAGGCCGCCGACACCGTGCGGCTGATCGTCTCCGAACTCGCCACCAACGCCGTGGAGCACACCGTGGGCCAGTCGCCCACCTTCACCGTGGACCTACGGCTCGACCGCGAGCAGCGGCTGGAGATCGGGGTCACCGACAGCCATCCGAAGTGGCCCAGGTGGCTGCCGCTGGCCACCCAGCAGGACAGCGGGCGCGGGATGGTGATCGTCCGCTGTCTGGCCGCGGAGTCGGGCGGCGAGGTGTTCGTCACCCCGACCGCGGACGGCGGCAAGACCGTCTGGATCGCCCTGCCGTGGACCGTCCCGGTCCGCTGAACGGGTGGGCCGTCCCCGTCCGCCGAAGGGCGGGCCGTCCCCGTCCGCTGAGCCCGGCAGGACCGCACCGATCCGCCCGAACCGCTCACAGCACGCGCTGGGCCTGACCCTCCGAGACCCGTGCCTCGGCCAGCTGGCGGATCCGGGTGTAGACCCGCCCGGCGGCCGGGCCGATCAGATAGTGCGGCATGTCGCCGCGCTCGATCACCCCGTACCGGCTGGTGCCCATCAGATACGAGGAGTAGAGGATCAGCCCGCTCGGTCCGCGCATATCGATGGTCAGCGCCGAGAAGCCGGGAAACTCCTCCGTCTGATAGACCCGCAGGCCGTCGGCCTCCGCCCCGTAGCGCTCCTTGAAACGGCCGAACCGCTCCAGCGAATCCTTGATCTTCCGCGTCATGTCCTCCTGGTACTGGCGGGAGAGCGTGGCCGCCGCGTCCGAGGACGGGTCCAGCAGATAGCAGTGGTACGTGCCGCCCCGGCGCAGCAGCCCGAGGACCGCGTCGCGGAAGCGGGCCGGGCGCTCGGTGGTGACCAGCCGGCCGGAGGTGGTGCGCAGCGCCGTCCCCATGTCCAGGACCTCCTCGGCCGCCGCGTCCAGCAGCCGCGCCTTCTCCTGCGGGCTCGGCCGCTCCGGATACGCGTGCACCGGGGAGCCGTCCGCGAGCCCCCGGCCCGCCAGCCACGCCTTGGCCGCCCCGTCCGGGCCGCCGTCGCCCGCCATCAGATAGACGTCCTTGCCCTCATGGCTTCCCACGTGGGCGAACAGCTCCGAGTACGGCCCGGCGGTGCGGTACACATCCTCCGAGACCGCCAGACAGTCCGGCGGAGTGGCCTTCTCCAGATGCGCGGCCAGATTGATGTCGGGGGAGTGGATGGTGCCGGTCCGCCCCTCGCCGGTGTGCCGTATCGCCCCCTTGTGCAGCGCCATCCGCACATGCAGCTCGCCCTCCACCCCCGCCTGGGCGAACTCGTCCCGCAGATGGCGCAGATCGAGGGTGAGAAAGGTGCGGGCCGCCTCCAGCGCGACATCGCGGGCCACGCTCTCGCGGTCGTCGTGGACCGCGAAGAAGCCCCCGTCGCCGCGCCAGCTCCATAAGTCGCCCCGGGCGCAGCGGTGCTGGGCCGAGAACTGCTCGATCCGCGCGCGCATCCGCTCCCGCAGCAGATCGAAGGCGTGGGCGGCGCGGTCCCTGGGGTTCGAGCGGACGATCGTCGAATACCCGGAGGTGTCGACGAAGAGCAGATACACCTGGTCGTAGGTCCGGTCCGCCTGGAAGGGCTCACTCATGCCGGCACCACACCACGCTCGACGGCGCCGCGCTCCACGCAGAACTCATTGCCCTCGACGTCGGACATCACCACCCACCCCAGCCCGTCCTCCGTGCGCCGGTCGTCCACCACGCGTGCGCCGAGCCCGATCAGCCGCTCCACCTCGGCGTCCCGGGTGGCCGACGGCGGCTGGATGTCCAGGTGCACGCGGTTCTTGACGGTCTTGGCGTCCGGGACCCGCAGGAACAGCAGCCCCGGCACCCCGGGTTGCCCCGGGCTGATCAGCGCCCATTCGCCGTCCGGATCGGAGTCCTCCAGGGGGTAGCCGGTCAGCCGGGACCAGAACCGTGCGAGGGCGTGGGGATCACGGGCGTCGAAGGTGATGTGCCGGACCGGGTTGAGATACGCCATGCGAAGCCTCCGGTGGTCGACGGGGCCGGTCCACGGCGGTGTCCCGGCCCCGTCAACCTACCCACGGCCACTGACGCCTACGGCGGGTCAGCGCACATGTCCGTACCAGACCTTCTTGGTCCAGATCCGCTCCAGCCGCACCACCTCGCCGGTCTTGGGGGCGTGCCAGAGGCGGCCGCCGCCCGCGTACACCCCGACGTGGTACACCCCGCTGCCGGAGTGGAAGAACACCAGGTCACCACCCTTGCGGGCGGCGGCCTTGATATGGCGGGTCCGGTTGTACTGGGCGGCGGCGGTGCGCGGCAGCCGCTTTCCCGCCCGTTTGTACGCGTACTGCGTCAGCCCGGAGCAGTCGAAGCGCTTCGGCCCCGCCGCGCCGTACTTGTACGGTGCGCCCTTCTTGGCGGCCGCGATCCGCAGCGCCTTGGCGGCGACGGTCGCGGCCTCGGCCTCCGGTGGACAGCCCGGCGTCGCCACGGTGCCGCCCACGGCGGCGACGGTGAGGGCGGAGACGGCGCCCGCTCGGGAGAACATCCTGGGGATGCGTATGTGCGCAGACATCACACGAAACCCTTCGTGAGCCGACCCCGCCCCGGTGCGGTGGCGGGGTCCTGTCGTCTCCAGGGATCGTCACGCAGGCGCGCCGCCGGTTCCGACTCGAGAGGGCGCGGTGTGACGGTGGTCACCGCGGGGCCGTTCGGGTGGTGCCGACCGCTCCGTCCCACGGCGATGACCTCCCCGAACGGCCGTTCCGCGGCGTGATGGGGCGGGCGGGGACACGGACCCGGGGCGGCCGCGGGACGCAAGCCGATCTCGCCCGGAGCGCCGGAATCCCGCTCCGCCGTTCGGGCGACGGTGCCGCGCGACGGTGACGGCCAGGCGCCCCCTCCGACAGCCAGGCGCCCCCTCCGACCGCCCCCGCCCCTGACGAGCGCGGCCGTCAGGCCCGGCATCAGGCCCGCAGCGCCGGGGGCAGCGTGACGCGCTCCGCGCGCCGCTCACCGTCCAGCACCCGCAGCGCTCGGGCCAGGGTCGCGGTGTGCAGTTCGCTCTCCCCGCGCTCATGCATCAGCGTCAGCGCGTCCCGCAGCGCGGTGGCCTTCCCCACCAGCGCCTGGGCGGCCCGCAGACTGCCGTAGGTGTCACGGCAGCGCGCCGGATTGATCCGGCCCAGCAGATCGACCACCTCCAGATAGCCGTCGATCACATTCCCCTCCGCGCGGGTGAGCGCGGGCAGCGGGGGCAGTTCCGGTGGCAGCACCGCGCTCACCTCGTCCGCGGCGGCGGGCCCGGCCGCTTACGGCTCTGGGTGACCTCGTCCACCAGCCCGTAGGCCATCGCGCCCTCGGCGTCGAAGATCTTGTCGCGGTCGATGTCTGCCCGGATCCGCTCGGCGCTCCGGCCGGTGTGCCGCACCAGCATCTCCTCGAGCATCCGCTGGGTGCGCCGCAGCTCATTGGCCTGGATCTCCAGATCCGAGGTGGTGCCCTCGACCGGTTCGCTGAACGCGGCCTGGTGGATGAGGATCCGCGCGCCCGGCAGGGCCAGGCGCTTGCCCGGAGTGCCGGCGGCCAGCAGTACGGCGGCCGCCGAGGCGGCCTGGCCCAGGCAGACCGTCTCGATGTCGCAGGAGACGAAGTGCATGGTGTCGTAGACCGCCGTCATGGCCCCGAATGAGCCGCCGGGCGAGTTGATGTAGAGCGAGATGTCCTGGTCGGGCGCTGCGTGCTCGAGATGGATCAGCTGCGCGATCACATCGTTGGCGGCGGTGTCGTCGATCGGGGTGCCGAGGAAGACGATGCGCTCGGAGAGCAGCTTGGAGTACGGGTCCATGGTGTGCGTCCCCGAGCTGGTGCGCTCGGTGAACTCGGGCAGGACATAGCGCGCGGTCGGTCGTTCCATCGCGTCACCTCTCGGCGTCGTCGTTCGCGGTGTCATTGGCTCCGTAAAAAACGTACAGGATGTACATCCAGATATGATGGGAGCATGGCTTACGAGATTCCGGTGACGCAAGCCCGTGCAGAGCTCGCGGAGCTGATCAACCGCGTGGTGTACGGCGGCGAGAGGGTGGTCGTCACGCGCCACGGGAAGCCGCTTGTCGCCCTGGTGTCCGCCGCGGACCTGCGGCGACTCGAGGAGATCGAGACGGGCGGGGAGGAGCAGGTGATCAGCACCGTGTCCTCGATGCGCCCCGCCTCGTCCGCTCCGGGCGAACGGCGGCGCTTCGGCATCGCGGCGGAACACAGCGGCCCGGACGCCGGGGATCGGCGTCCGGGCCGCGAGGAGTGACGGACGGCACCGGACCGGCTCAGCGCCGGTCCGGTGCGGGGGTGCTGATCAGGAGCTGAGCGTCCAGATCGCGTTGGCGATGGCGTCGGTGTTCAGGTCCAGCGCCTTGTCGTCGATGTTGGAGGTCTTGTCGCATGCGGAGTGGTAGCACGGGTCGAACGCCTCGCCCGCCTTGCCGCCCCACTGGTCGGCCTGCTCCTGGCTCATGGTGGCCTCGGCGCCGGTGAACAGTCCGCCGACCCGCACGCCCGCGTCCTTGAACGGGGCGTGGTCCGAGCGGCCGTCGCCCTCGGTCTCCTTCTCGGTCGTGATGTTCTTCGCCGCGTACCAGTCCTTGAAGACCTTCTCCAGCTCCGGGTCGTCGTCATAGACGAAGTAACCCGGGTTGGGGGAGCCGAGCATGTCGAAGTTGAGGTAGGAGTCGATCTTCGACTGCTCGTCGGCCGCCAGGCTGTCGACGTAGTGCGTCGACCCGACCATGCCGTCCTCCTCGTCGCCCCACCAGGCGAACCGCAGGTGCTTGGCGGGCTGGAGGTCGGCCTTGGCCACGGCGAGCGCGACCTCGAGGATCGCGGCCGAGCCGGAACCGTTGTCGTTGATACCGGGGCCGGCC
Source organism: Streptomyces sp. Inha503 (assembly GCF_047215865.1). Taxonomy (NCBI): domain Bacteria; kingdom Bacillati; phylum Actinomycetota; class Actinomycetes; order Kitasatosporales; family Streptomycetaceae; genus Streptomyces; species Streptomyces sp. Inha503. The sequence continues at coordinate 10,102,712 of NZ_CP178360.1, forward strand.
TCGACCGAGTCGAGATGGGAACCGGCCATCACGACCTTGTCCTCGGAACCGCCCTTCCAGTCGGCGATGAGGTTGTAGCCCTTCTTGCCGCCGGAGGTGAACTCCTGGACGGAGGTGGTGAATCCGGCCTCGTCCAGCTTGCCCTTGATGAAGTCCAGGGACTTCTGGTAGCCGGGCTCGCCATGGGCGCGGTTGCCGCCGTTGGCGTCCGCGATGGACTGGAGCTCGCCCAGGTCGGCCTTGACGGCCGCGACGTCCACGTCGGGGGCGGCGGCCTTGGCGTTGACGGTGGCCTCGGCGCCGGAGGCGCCGCTCAGCAGGGCCGCGGCGAGCGCGGCACCGGTTGCCGCCGCGAGGCTTCCGCGGCGAATTGACGCTATTCGCTTCACAGTTGGGCTCCGTTGTGATGTGGGGGGTTGGAGCGGAGCAGGTGAATCATGGTGTTGCGGTGATGAGAATCGGGGCTATGCGGTGGGGCCGTCAAGTGCGATAGCCGGACGTACGGGTCCGCCGAGCGGATGCCGGGCGCTGGGCGAGGGGGGTACGAAGACGTGACGGTGGCTCATAAGACCGTCTTGACCAGCATCGATCGGATTGATCAGGGTTGCTCGGTCAATGGCTCAGTTAACGCCGACGAAATGCCGCGGAACTAGTCTGCGAAGGCTGGACGCAAGTCGTACCGGACCGGGCGGAGCGGGTGGTTTCCGCCGGATCGGGGCGTTTGCGGAATGAGGGCGAGAAAGAGGTGGTAAGCGTGCACTTGACCCCGCATGAACAGGAACGCCTGCTCATCCATGTGGCCGCCGACGTGGCCGAGAAGCGACGGGCCCGGGGTGTGCTGCTCAACCACCCCGAGGCGACGGCGCTGATCACCGCCCACATCCTGGAGGGCGCCCGCGACGGCCGCGGCGTCGCCGAGCTGATGGCCTCCGGCCGCGGGGTGCTCACCCGCGACGAGGTCATGGAGGGCGTACCCGAGATGCTCAAGGACGTGCAGGTCGAGGCCACCTTCCCCGACGGCACCAAGCTGGTCACCGTCCACCAGCCGATAGCCTGACGGGGGCGTTTCCATGATCCCTGGAGAGATCTTGTACGCCGATGAGCCGGTGCTCCTCAACGAGGGGCGGCCGGTCACCCGTCTGACCGTGCTCAACGCCGCTGACCGGCCCGTCCAGGTCGGCTCCCACTACCACTTCGCCGAGGCCAACCCCGGCCTCGACTTCGACCGCGCCGCCGCCCGCGGCAAGCGGTTGAACATCGCCGCGGGCACCGCCGTGCGCTTCGAACCGGGCATCCCCGTGGAGGTCGCCCTGATCCCGATCGCGGGGGAGCGGATCGTGCCGGGGCTGCGCGGGGAGACCGGAGGGCGGATCGTGCCGGGGCTGCGCGGGGAGACCGGAGGGCGGATCGTGCCGGGGCTGCGCGGGGAGACGGGAGGACAGCTCGATGACCGCTGAACTGGACCGCGCCGCGTACGCCGATCTCTTCGGCCCCACCACCGGGGACCGCATCCGGCTCGCCGACACCGACCTCTTCATCGAGATCGAGGAGGACCGCGGCGGCGGGCCCGGCCGGGCCGGGGACGAGGCGGTCTTCGGCGGCGGCAAGGTGATCCGCGAATCCATGGGCCAGTCCCGCGCCACCCGCGCCGAGGGCGCCCCCGACACCGTGATCACCGGGGCCGTCGTGCTCGACCACTGGGGTGTCGTCAAGGCGGATATCGGCCTGCGTGACGGCCGTATCACCGGAATCGGCAAGGCCGGGAACCCCGACACCATGGACGGTGTCCACCCCGACCTCGTCATCGGGCCCGAGACCGAGGTCATCGCGGGCAACGGCCGGATCCTCACCGCGGGCGCCATCGACGCCCATGTCCACTTCATCTCCCCGACCCTCGTCGACCAGGCGCTCTGCTCCGGGATCACCACCCTCGTCGGCGGCGGCACCGGCCCCGCCGAAGGTACCAAGGCCACCACCATCACCCCCGGACCCTGGCACCTCGCCCGGATGTTCGAGGCGCTGGAGGGGTATCCGGTCAACATCGGACTGCTTGGCAAGGGCAACACCGTCTCGCGCGAGGCGATGTGGTCCCAACTGCGCGGCGGAGCCCTCGGATTCAAGATCCATGAGGACTGGGGCGCGACCCCCGCCGCCATTGACGCCTGCCTCGGCGTCTGCGAGGAGAGCGGCGCCCAGCTCGCCATCCACACCGACACCCTCAACGAGGCGGGCTTCGTCGGCGACACCCTCGCCGCCATCGCCGGGCGCACCCTCCACGCGTATCACACCGAGGGCGCGGGCGGCGGGCACGCGCCCGACATCATCACCGTGGTCTCCCAGCCGAACGTGCTCCCCAGCTCCACCAATCCGACTCGTCCGCACACCGTCAACACCGTCGAGGAGCACCTCGACATGCTGATGGTCTGCCACCACCTCAACCCGGCCGTCCCCGAGGACCTCGCCTTCGCCGAGTCCCGCATCCGGCCCAGCACCATCGCCGCCGAGGACGTGCTGCACGACCTCGGCGCGATCTCGATCATCTCCTCCGACTCCCAGGCCATGGGACGGATCGGCGAGGTGGTGCTGCGCACCTGGCAGACCGCGCATGTGATGAAGCGGCGGCGCGGCGCGTTGGCCGGGGACGGGCGTGCCGACAACCACCGGGCGCGTCGCTATGTCGCCAAATACACCATCAACCCGGCGGTGGCCCAGGGGCTCGACGGTGAGATCGGCTCGGTGGAGCCCGGGAAGCTGGCCGATCTGGTGCTGTGGGAGCCCGCCTTCTTCGGCGTCAAACCGCATCTGGTCATCAAGGGCGGCCAGATCGCGTATGCGCAGATGGGCGACGCCAACGCCTCCATCCCGACCCCGCAGCCGGTCCTGCCGCGCCCCATGTTCGGCGCGCTCGGCCGCGCGGCGGCCAGGGGCTCGGTCAACTTCGTGACCCAGGCCGCCCTGGACGACGGTCTGGCGGACCGGCTGGACCTCCACAAGCGGTTCGCCCCGATCCGCGGTACGCGGGGGGTCACCAAGGCGGACATGCGGGAGAACGACGCCCTGCCGCGGGTCGAGGTCGACCCCGATACGTTCACCGTGACGATCGACGGTGAGCCCGTCGAACCGGCACCGGCGACGGAACTTCCCATGGCCCAGCGGTACTTCCTCTTCTGACCGGACCCGTCATGCGCATGAACGAGCCCCTGCCCACTCCTCCTCCGGGCGCCCGCGGTCCGGCGGCGGGTGGCCGGTCGGCGGACCTTTCCCCACCCCGCCCCTCCCCACAACCAGGGGGCTCCGCCCCCTGGCCCCCCGCCGCCCCGCCCCCGGGCGGACCGGACCGGTCCGGCCAACGCCCGCCCGCGGACGAAGCCCCTGGCGGGCCCCGGGCCGATGCCCCTGGCGGGGGCGCCACTCCGGTCCCCCGGGTCCCGGGTGCGCTGTCACCGGGTGGGCCGGGTCGGGCCCGTTCGGGGGCGGAAGAGACGCCTTCCGGCGGGGTTCGGGGTGAGGCCGTTGGTGGGGGCGCCGCTCCCGGCCACCCTGGTACGTCGCCGTCGGGCGGGCCGGGTCGGGCTGGTCCGGGGGTGGAGGACGTGGCTGTGGGGCCTGCGGTGGGGGGCGGGGGTGAAGTCCCCGGTGGGGTGGGTGCGTTGCTCGTTCTCGCCGATGGGCGGTTTCCCGCCGGAGGCCATGCGCATTCCGGGGGTGCCGAGGCCGCTGTCGCGGCGGGTCGGATCCGTGACGCGGCCTCCCTGGAGGCGTTCTGCCGGGGGCGGCTGCACACCGCTGGGCTCACCGCGGCCGGGCTCGCCGCCGCGGCCGCCGCCGGGCTCGATCCGCTGGTGCTTGACGATGCGGCGGACGCCCGTACCCCCAGCTCCGCGCTGCGGGCCATCGCCCGGCGGCTCGGACGCCAGCTGATGCGCGCCGCCCGCGCCACCTGGCCCTCGCCCGAGCTGGACGCGCTGGCCGCTGCCCGGCCGCGCGGGGCGCATCAGCCCGTGGTGCTCGGACTCACCGCGCGCGCCGCCGCGCTGGGGCCGACGGGCGCCGCGTACGCCGCCGGGTACGAGGCGGTGAGCGGGCCCGCGACCGCCGCCGTACGGCTGTTGAGCCTCGACCCCTTCGACGCCACCGCCGTCCTCGCCCGCCTCGCCCCCGAGCTGGACCGGGTCGTGGCGCGGGCCGCCGACGCGGCGTGGCGGGCCCTCGACGAGGGCCCGGGCGCGCTGCCCGCCGCCTCCGCGCCGCTGCTCGACATCGCCGCAGAAGACCACGCCACCTGGTCCGTACGCCTCTTCGCCTCGTAACCGGGCCCGCCCCGCCCCCGCCCCCACCCTCTGCTGGAACATCGGAGCCGTTCATGCACCTCGACCACGCGGATACCTACCCCACGCGCCACACCTACGGCGCCACCGTCCCCCACCGCCCCGACGGCACCCGCCGGGCGCTGCGCATCGGCCTCGGCGGGCCGGTCGGCTCGGGCAAGACCGCGACCGTCGCCGCGCTCTGCCGGGCGCTGCGCGACCAGCTCTCCCTCGCCGTGGTCACCAATGACATCTACACCCGCGAGGACGCCGAGTTCCTGCTGCGCAACGCGGTACTGCCGCCGGAGCGCATCACCGCCGTGGAGACCGGCGCCTGTCCGCACACCGCGATCCGCGACGACATCTCCGCCAACCTGGAGGCCGTCGAAGAGCTCGAGGAGACCGTGGGTCCGCTCGATCTGATCCTGGTCGAGTCCGGCGGGGACAACCTCACCGCGACGTTCTCCAGGGGCCTGGTGGACGCGCAGGTGTTCGTCATCGATGTCGCGGGCGGCGACGACATCCCCCGCAAGGGCGGCCCCGGCGTGACCACTGCCGATCTGCTCGTGATCAACAAGACCGACCTGGCCCCCTATGTCGGCTCGGACCTGGCACGCATGGCCCGCGACGCCGAGGCCCAGCGCGGTGAACTGCCCGTGGCCTTCACCTCCCTGGTCGCCGAGGACGGCGTCCGCCCCATCGCCGACTGGGTCCGCACCCGCCTGGCCGCCTGGACAGCGGCCCCGGCATGACCCCGGCCCCGGACGCCGCGGCCGGGGCGGAGCGACCGCCAGCGGCTGCCCCGGCCGCACCGGGTGGCGTACCGCCACACCCCGCGCCGCGGATGCCGGGGAGTGCTCCGGAGCGGGATGCCCCGGACAAACGGTGCGGCCCGGCCACCTCGGCTACGACGGCCTCCTCGGGCGCGGCGGCTGCCTCGGGTGCGGCGGTCACCTCGGCTACGACGGCCACTTCGGCTACGGCGGTCACCTCGGGTGCGGCGGCTGCCTCGGTTACGACGGCCGCCTCAGGCGCGGCGGGTACCTCGGGCGCGGCGACCGCTTCGGCTACGGCGGCTGCCTCGGGTGCGGCGGCTGCTTCGGCTACGACGGCTGCCTCGGGTGCGGCGGGCACCTCGGGTGCGGCGGCTGCTTCGGCTACGACGGCCGCCTCAGGCGCGGCGGCCACCTCGGGTGCGACGGGCACCTCGGGCGCGGCAGCCGCTTCGGCCAAGGCGGCCACCGCGGGTGTGACAGCCGCCTCGGCTACGACTTGCGCCTCGGGCGCGACTCGTACCTCGCCAGCGTCCGCAGTCGTCTCGCGTGCGGCGGGCACCTCATCCGCAACGGGCACCTCATCCGCAACGGGCAGCTCCAGCCCGGTCGTACGGGCCACCGCCCGTCTCGTCGCCGAGGCGGACGGGCGCGGGGGTACCGCGTTGCCCGTGCTCGCCGGGGACGGGCCGCTCGCGTTGCGGCGGACCCGGGGCGTGGGTGGGGAGGCGTGGGTCACCGTGGTCGGGGCCATGTCCGCGCCCCTCGGCGGCGACCGGATCGCCCTTGAGGCGACCGTCGGGCCGGGTGCCCGGCTGCGCATCGGTTCCGCCGCGGCCACCATCGCCCTGCCGGGGCGGGCGGCCGGGCCCGCGTACTACGAGATCCGGCTGACCGTCGCCGACGGCGCGACCCTGCACTGGCTGCCCGAGCCCCTGATCTCCGCCCACGGCAGCGAACTGCTGATGACCACGCGTGTCGAACTCGCGCCCACCGCCCGCCTCGTGCTCCGCGAGGAGCAGATCCTGGGCCGTACCGGCGAATCCCCGGGCCATCTGACCAGCCGTCTCACCGTCCACCGCGCCGGGCGCCCGCTCCTCGACCAGGAGCTCGCCCACGGCCCCGGCGCCCCCGGCTGGGACGGCGGCGCGGTCCTCGGCGGCCATCGGGCGGTGGGCCAGCTGCTCGTGGTCGACCCGGCCTATGGCGCTCGTCCCCTCGCGCCCCGCCGTCTCGCCGACACCGCCGTCCTCACGCCGCTGACCGGCCCCGCCGCCCTCGCCACCGCCGTGGCCCCGGACGCCCTCCACCTCCGCCGGGCCCTCGACGCGGCGCTCGCGGCCGTGGGTTGATGTTCACGTCTTGATAAAGAAACGGCGGTTTGCCCTGTACTCGGCGGTAAGCAAGACAGAAGAATCCCCCTGACACTCTGTGATCATCGCCGCTCCTGGCGGCGCAACAAAGCAGGGGGATGACTAAGTGAGACGCACAGCACTCTTCGGCGCGACCGGCGGTGTGATCGCCGGTGCGCTGATAACCGGTGCGCTGGCCGCCCCCACGGCCGGGGCCTCGGAGCGGACGCCCGGCGGGGCCGCCGAGGCCCGTGGGGTGGCGGTGGCCGCGGCCAAGGCGGCGAAGAAGGGCATCGACTGGACGGACTGCCCGGCCGACTGGGGGCTCGCCAAGCCCATCCAGTGCGGCTATGTCACCGTGCCGCTCGACTACGCCAAGCCGAACGGCCGCACCATCAAGCTCGCGGTGGACCGGATCGCCAACACCGGCTCCGCCTCCGAGCGGCAGGGCTCGCTGATCTACAACCCGGGCGGGCCCGGCGGCTCCGGGTTGCGCTTCCCGACCCGGGTCACCACCAAGAACCCGCTGTGGACGAAGGTGTCGAAGGCGTACGACTTCGTCGGCTTCGACCCGCGCGGGGTGGGCCACTCCACGGCCATCTCGTGCGTGGATCCCCAGGAGTACGTCAAGGCCCCGAAGCTGGACCCGGTGCCCGACAGCGAGGCGGACAAGCGCGTCCAGCGCAAACTGGCCCGTGAGTACGCCGATGGGTGCAAGGAGCGCAGCGGCTGGATGCTGCCGCAGATGACGACGCCCAACACCGCCCGGGACATCGACGTCATCCGGGCCGCGCTCGGCGACAAGAAGCTCAACTACCTGGGCGTGTCCTACGGAACGTACATCGGCGGGGTCTACGCGACGCTCTTCCCGACCCATGTGCGCCGGCTGATCGTGGACAGCGTGGTCAACCCCTCGCGGGAGAAGATCTGGTACCAGGCCAACCTGGACCAGGACGTCGCCTTCGAGACCCGCTGGAACGACTGGAAGGCGTGGGTGGCGAAGAACGACGCCGCCTACCACATCGGCGACACCCCGGGAGCAGTCCAGAAGCAGTGGGAGAAGCTGCGCGCGGCCGCCAAGAAGAGCCCCATCGGCGGGGTCGTGGGCCCGGCCGAGCTGCTCGGGTTCTTCCAGAGCGCTCCGTACTACGACTCGTCGTGGGCCACGGTCGCCCAGGTGTGGAGCGACTACCTCGGCGGCGATGAGAAGGCGCTGGTCGAGGCCGCGGGCCCGGACATGTCCGACACCGCGGGCAACATCGCCTCGGAGAACGGCAACGCCGTCTACACCGCCGTCGAGTGCGCTGACGCCAAGTGGCCGACCAGCTGGGCGAAGTGGGACCGGGACAACACCCGGCTCCACCGCGACTACCCCTTCCTGACCTGGTCCAACGCCTGGATGAACCTGCCGTGCGCCACCTGGGGGGCCAAGCAGGGGACCCCGCTGGAGGTGGGGGCCGCCAAGGGGCTGCCCAAGACGCTGATCGTGCAGAGCACCCGTGACGCCGCGACCCCGTACGAGGGCGCGGTGGAGTTGCACAAGCGGCTGAAGGGCTCGCGTCTGGTGACCGAGAAGGACGCCGGTTCGCACGGGGTCACCGGTCTGGTGAACCCGTGTGTCAACGACCGGGTGGACGCCTACCTGCTCAAGGGCACGGTGGACGCCAAGGACGTGACCTGCGCCCCGCACACCACGCCGGTGCCCGCCAAGTCGGGCGCGTCCGCGAAGGCGGCCAAGGCCGCGAAGGAGGCGGCCGCCGTCGTCAAGTAGTCGGCTGGCCGGCGGTATGCGGTGCTGGGCCGGGCCCGTGCGTTCCCCGCACGGGCCCGGTTCCGTTTCCCCGCACGGGCCCGGTTCCCTTTCTCCGCTCGGACCCGGTTCCGTTTCTCCGCCGTACGCCCCGCGTCGATCAGGGCGCGGGGGAATTCCCGCCGCTGCCCCGCAGCCACGCGTCCTCGGCCGCGTAGTCGAACAGATCGGTCATCGGATCGTAGGCGGCGGCCATATCGGGGAAGGCCGTGCGCCAGTCCGGGTCGGCCGCCAGCCGGTCCGCAAGCCAGGCGACGGTCGCCGGGAGCGATTCCGCATAGCCGGTCACCGGGCGGTAGCCCAACTCCCGTTCGGCCGCGGACATGTCGTAGACGAGGGGGTGGGCCAGGCTCCAGGGGGTGCTGCCGACATGCGGATGCGGCGGCTCCCCGTCGACCAGCACCAGCTCACCGCGCACCTCCAGCACCGCGTCCACGGCGGCGGCGATGTCGGCGACCGTCGGGGCCTGCGGATCGCCCGCGTTGAGCACCCGTGAACCGGGCCGGTGGGCGGCCAGCCGGACCAGCTCCGCGATGTTGTCGACATGCACCGGATGGAACCGGCTGCGGCCGCCGTACGCCAGGATCCGCACCGGCCGCCCGTCCAGCGCCCGTTTGACGAAGTACAGCTCACGCGGGGTGCGGCAGTGCGGGCCGTGGATCGCTCCGGCGCGCAGCAGGGTGGTCGGCAGCCGGTCCCCGGCGGCCAGCAGCTCCCGCTCCAGCGCCACCTTCCGGCTGCCGTAGCCGTCGCCCGGCGGGACGGTCCGCTGGGACTCGGGGAGCGGCACCGGATACCGCGGGGCGCCGTCCGGTTGGTCCTGGGTCGCGAAGCCCCGGCCCTGGTCGTCCTCGTACACCGCCCCGGTGGAGATCACCACCGCCGAACCGATCCGGTCGGCGAGGTCCAGCAACTGCCGTGCGTGCGCCCGGCCGTAGGCGACGCAGTCCAGCACCACATCGCAGCCGTCGCCGATCAGCGCGGCCACCGCGGCGTCGTCGTCCCGGTCCACGGCCACGCTCTCCACCGACCCGGGCCAGCTCTCGTCGCGGCCCCCACGGCGCGAGGCGGCCCGCACCCGCCATCCCTCCTCGGCGAGCGCGCGCACCGCCGCCCGGCCGATCTGCCCCGTCGCCCCGATCACACATGCGCTCCCAGTGCTCATGCCGGGACGCTAAGCGCCCGAGCGCCACACTGCCCAGACTCCTTCGCCATGAGCAGATTCGCCCTCGGCCGATCATTCACGGTCAAAGAGTGAGTGCAGATGATCGCTTTTTCACGGTCTTTGAATTCACCGTGATGCATTCCGAAGAAAAAAGCATCTTCGATTCATGCGACGGTGAAACCGCTATGCTCCAGGGCCCATGACGGGCTGGCTCATCGCCCGCGTTTCGCACTCATTTTCTCTTCGCTGTTTTTAAGGATGCCCATGGTTTTCGCCGGCACCTCATCCGGAGGCGGCACCTCACCCGGAGGCCGACGGCCCGCCTCCACGCTCGTATGGGTCATCCCTCCCGCCGCGATGGCGCTCTGCGCGGCGCTGGCCGTCGCCGTGGTCCCGTCCGGGGCGCGGGCCGCGGCCGCCTGGTGCGGAGTGGCGGCGACGCTCGCGGTGGTCCTCGCGGCGGCCGAGGCGATGCGCCGCGGCCGGCTGATCACCACGCTGCGCACCCGGCTCTCCGCCCAGGAGGCCGCGTTCCGGCAGCGCCTGGCGGCCCAGGAGGCGGAGATCCGGCGGCTGACCCGGGAGGTGCTCCCCGCGACGGTGGCCCGGCTGCGGCGCGGCGCCATGGTGCACGAGGCGATGAAGGACGTCGACTACGCGCCCCGTCTCGACCCGGACTTCGACGCCGCCCACGAGCAACTGCTCCGGTGGGTGCTGGACACCGTGCGGACCGAGGAGGACCTGAGGGACGCGGCCCAGCGGGCGTTCGTCAACATCGCCCGCCGGGTGCAGGCCATCGTCCACCAACAGGCCATGGACATGCGGGAGATGGAGGACAAGCACGGCGCCGACCCGGACGTCTTCGAGGATCTGCTCCACCTGGACCACGGCAACGCCCTCATCGGCCGGCTGGCGGACTCCATCGCGGTCCTGGGCGGCTCGCGGCCGGGCCGCCAGTGGCAGAAGGAGGTGCCGCTGTTCAACGTCTGCCGCGGCGCCATGTCCCGCATCCTCGAGTACGAGCGGGTGGATCTGCACTCGGTGGCGGACGTCGCCATCGTCGGCCCCTCGGTGGAGCCGCTGATCCACGCCCTGGCCGAACTGCTGGACAACGCCACCCGCTACTCGCCGCCCAAGACCCGGGTGCACCTGACCGCGATCGAGGTCCAGTCCGGGGTGGCGATCGAGATCGAGGACGCCGGGGTGGGCCTGTCGGAGGAGGCCCGCAGGCGCACCGACGCGGTGCTGCTCCAGGCGGCCACCGGATTCGACCTCAACGACCTCGGCGAGACACCGCGGCTCGGCCTGGCCGTGGTCGGCAGGCTCGCCGTGCGGTACCGGTTCCAGATCTCGCTGCGGCCCTCGGCGTACGGCGGGGTGCGCGCGGTGCTGGTCGTACCGCAGGACATCATCTGCCCCACCCCCGCTCCCGGCGGCGCGATCGCCCGCGCGGCCAAACTGCCCCCGCCCAAGCCCATCAAGCGGGCCACGCCGCTGCCCTCGCCCACCCGCATCAGTCCGATGGCGCAGGGCCACCCCGGCCCCGGCTTCCGGCAGAACGGCGCCGGACTCCCGCAGCGCCGCCGCCGGATGCCCATGGTCGCCCCGGCCCCCTCGTCGTTCCGCGCCGACTCCGCGCCCCCGGCGGCGCCCGCCCCGCCCCGCGAGACGGCCCGGCAGCCCGTACAGCCGGGGATCTGGCTGGACGCCTTCACCAAGGGGCTCAACGGCGAGCCGATCCCGGCGGCGGACGCCGCCACGGACGTGCCGGACCCCCGGCAGTCCCCCAACACCCCGGACAACTCGAACACCCCGAACACCCCGAACACGTCGGACAAGGATGAGTAGGCAAGTGACGCAACCGCGGTTCAACATGGACTGGATGCTCCGGGACCTGGCGTCCAGCGTTCCGGAGACCCGGCACGTGGTCCTGCTGTCCTCGGACGGCCTGTGCATGGCCCAGGTCGGCACGGACAAGGACACCGCCGACCGCCTGGCCGCCGCCTGCGCCGGGCTCCAGAGCCTCTCCGGCGCGATCGCCGCCGAGTTCCCCGAGGGGGACGGGCGGATGCGGCTGGTCGTCATCGAGGTCGACGGCGGGTTCTTCTATCTGATGGCGGCCGGTACCAGTTCGTATCTGGCGGTGCTCGCCGAGGACAGCGTGGACGCCGGGCTGATGGGCCAGTGCATGAGAGATCTCGTCGCCCGGCTGGGGGAGCACCTCAGCAGCCCGCCGCGGGTCGACGGACGGGTGACATGAGCGAGCCCGGCAAGCCGTGGGACGAGGGCGGCCCCGAGCGGCTCTACACGGTCAGCCGAGGCCGCGCCCCGCAGGAACCCCGGCACCGGCCCGTCGAGCTCGTCAGCCTCATCGTGGCGCGCGCCGAACCGGAGCCGGGGACGGCCCCCGAGGCGGCGGCCGTGCTGAGGATGTGCCAGTTCCCGCTCTCGGTGGCCGAGCTCTCCGCATATCTGGTCCTGCCCGTCTCCACCGTCACCGTGCTCCTCGCGGGGCTGCTGCGGGACGACCGGGTGGAGGTCAGGGCGCCGGTCCCGGCCGCCGTGCTGCCCGACCCCGAACTGCTCCAGGCGGTGATGCATGGACTACAGAACCTCTGAGGGAATCGCCGGACCGCGCAGCGAGGACACCCTCCCGGCCTCCGCGGCCGCCGCCGTCAAGGTGGTGATCGTCGGTGGCTTCGGCGTGGGCAAGACCACCATGGTCGGCTCGGTGAGCGAGATCCGCCCGCTGACCACCGAGGAGACCATGACCCAGGCCGGGGTCGGCGTCGACGACATCGCCGGGATCGAGCGCAAGACCGAGACCACCGTCGCGATGGACTTCGGCCGGATCAGCCTCAACGAACGGCTGGTGCTCTATCTGTTCGGCACCCCCGGCCAGGAGCGCTTCTGGTTCCTGTGGAACGGCCTCTTCGAGGGCGCCCTGGGCGCCGTGGTCCTGATCGACACCCGCCGTCTGGAGGTCAGCTTCGACGCGGTCGGACGGCTCGAGGAGCGCGGGGTGCCCTTCGTGGTCGCGGTCAACGCGTTCCCCGAGGCCCCCGTCCACCCCATGGCGGACCTGCGCGCGGCCATGGACCTGCCCGACTCCGTACCGATGATCGACTGCGATGCCCGCGACCGGGCCTCCAGCCGCGACACCCTCCTCGCCCTCGTACGCCATCTGCAATCCCTCCACACCGTGACCCCGGAGACACCGTGACTCCTCATCCCGACGACCCCGGCACCGGGCCCGCCGATCCGCCGCCCACCCGGTGCCCCGTCCACACCGCGCTCCCCGACGGGGGCGGCGGTCTGGTGGACCTCCTCGGGCCCGAGAACGAGAAGGACCCGATGGGGCTGTACGAGCGGCTGCGCGCCGAGCACGGCCCGGTGGCCCCGATCGTGCTCGACGGTGGCATACCGGCCTGGCTGCTGCTGGGCTACCGGGAGAACCTGGAGGTCTCCCGCACCCCCTCCCGCTTCTCCCGCGACTCCCGCCACTGGCACGCCTGGAAGGACGGCAGGATCGCCGCCGACTCGCCCCTGCTGCCGGTGGTCGGCTGGCAGCCCATGTGCACCTTCGCCGACGGCGACGAGCACGAGCGGCTGCGGGCCGCGCTCACCGAGTCCATGGGGCGCTTCGACCGCCGTGGGGTCCGCCGCCATGTCACCCGCTTCACCCACCAGCTGGTGAACGACTTCTGCGCCGACGGAGGCGCGGAAATGGTCACCGCCTTCGCCCAGCAGCTGCCCATGCTCGTCCTCACCCAACTGCTGGGCATGCCCGACGAGTACGGCCCACGGCTGGTCGAGGCCACCCGGGACCTGATGAAGGGCACCGAGACGGCCCTGCGCAGCGACGCGTACGTCACCGACGCCCTCAAGGGCCTGGTGGACCGCAGGCGCGCCGAACCCGGCGAGGACCTGGCGACCTGGCTGCTGACCCACCCCTCCGGCCTCACCGAGGAGGAGGTGGTCCAGCATCTGCGGCTGGTGTTGCTCACCGGCAACGAGACCACCACCAATCTGATGGCCAACACGCTGCGCATGGTCCTCACCGATCCGCGCTTCCGCGCGTCCCTGGCCGGCGGCCATATGACGCTGCCGGACGCCATCGAGCACGTGCTGTGGAACGAGCCCCCGCTCACGGTCGTCCCCGGCCGCTGGGCCACCGGGGACACCGAGCTGGGCGGTCAGCGGATCAAGGCCGGGGACATGCTGCTGCTGGGGCTGGCCGCCGGGAACGTCGACCCGGCCATCCGCCCCGACATCGCCGCGCCCATGTACGGCAACCGCTCCCATCTCGCCTTCAGCGGCGGCCCCCATGAATGCCCGGGGCAGGACATCGGCCGCGCCATCACGGACACCGCCATCGACACCCTGCTGCTGCGCCTGCCCGATCTGCGGCTGGCCGTGGACGAGTCCGAGCTGACCTGGCTCTCGTCCTGGATCTCCCGCCATCTCGTGGAGCTGCCGGTGGAGTTCATGCCCCGGCGCCCCGAGCCGGACGTCATGGACCTCCCCGTCGAGGCGCTCCTGCCCCCTCGGCAGCGGGTGCCCTCGATGCCCGAGGAGACCGCGGCCCCGGTCCGGTCCGGCACCGAGGGGCCCGAGACGGCGGCCCCAGGGCGCGTCCCGTGGTGGGCGGCGTTATGGCGATGGCTGCTGGGCAGGCCCCCGGGATCCGCTCCGAAGGGGTCCTCAGCGCCGTAGAGGTCAGCCGCGGGCCACCACGACCCCCACGGTCAGCAGTCCGAGCACCACCCAGCTGAACCAGAGCCAGCCGTTGCTCCCCAACGCCACGGTGTAGGCCGTCACCAGCACCAGACCCCCCACCGTGGCCACCGTCATCGCCTTCGCGGAACCGGGCATCCCCGACCTCCTCACGGCGGTCCCGACGCCCCTTCGCCAGGACCCGGGCCATCCAGGGCCCGGGTCCATGGTCTCGCGGTCCGGGCCTCGGCCGCTACGGGGTATGCCCCGCCTTCCAGCCCCTCCAGGGGGCACCTCCCAGCGGTAGCTGGGGGAGTTTGAGGAGCGGGGTCTGGGGCGGAGCCCCCACGCGGCGGAGCCGCATATCGACGCTGCGTGGGAAGGGGCGGGGAGGGGAACAGCCCGCCGCAGGCGGCAAGACCCGGCGAACCCTCACTGGCTCCGGGACTGGAGCGAGGCCAGATACGCGTTGTACGCCGCGAGCTCCTGGTCGCCGTCCCGGTCCGCGGTGCGGTCGATGCGCCGCGCCTGGCGCTGCTCGGACTTGTACCACTGGTAGACCAGCGCCACCAGCACGATCACCGACGGGATCTCGCTGAAGGCCCAGGCGATACCGCCCGCCCAGGTCTGGTCCGACAGCGCGTCGATGCCCAGCGAGGCGGGCGGGTGCTTGTACGCGCCGACCATGGGCTCGGACGCCATCATCAGCGCGATGCCGAAGAACGCGTGGAACGGCATGCCCGAGAACAGCTCCAGCATCCGCATCACATAGCCGGGCCGGTGCGGGCCCGGGTCCACGCCCATGATCGGCCAGAAGAAGACCAGACCCACCGCCAGGAAGTGGACCATCATCGCGATATGCCCGGCCTTGCTTTCCATCAGGAAGTCGAAGAGCGGGGTGAAGTACAGCGCGTACAGGCTCGCGATGAACAGCGGGATGGTGAACGCCGGGTGGGTGATGATCCGCATATAGCGGCTGTGCAACAGCGCGACCAGCAGCTCCCGGGGCCCCTTACGGCCGCGCCCGGCCGCCGGGAGGGCCCGCAGGGTCAGCGTGACGGGCGCGCCCAGCAGCAGCAGGATCGGCGAGACCATGCTGATGATCATGTGCTGCACCATATGGACGCTGAACATGACCATGCCGTAGTCGTTCAGCTTGGTGCACATCGCGACGGCGATGGTCAGCACCCCGAGCACGAAGGAGACCACGCGCCCCACCGGCCAGGTGTCGCCGCGCCGCCGCAGCCGCGCGACGCCCCAGCCGTAGAGGCCGAGCGCCAGCACACAGCCGACCAGGAAGAACGGATCGCCGCCGAACTCCAGCCCGCGCGACAGCGTGAACGGCGGCAGATCCATCATCATGCCGTGCCCGCCGTGATCCATGAGCAAGTTCTCCCCTTTGTGCGCCTAAACCGGCGCCGCTCTCGCGGACCTGGTTGCTCGCCGTAAGGGTTGCGCAATTGATGGCCGCGGTTGGAGTCGGCATTAACCGGTTTGTGTCGTCCCTACAGTACGCACTCGGCCTCGGCGTACCGCTCGGCGGGGACCGTCTTCAGCCGCTCCACGGCCGACGCGAGCGGCACCAGGGTGATGTCCGTGCCGCGCAGCGCGGTGATCGTGCCGAATTCGCCGCGGTGGACCGCCTCGACCGCGTGCCAGCCGAAGCGGGTGGCGAGCACCCTGTCGTACGCCGTCGGGGTGCCACCGCGCTGCACATGGCCCAGGATGACCGCCCGCGCCTCCTTGCCGAGCCGCCGCTCCAGCTCCACGGAGAGGTGGCGGGCGATGCCCGCGAAGCGCTCATGGCCGTAGACGTCCTTGCCGCCGGCCTCGTAGTCCATCGTGCCCTCGCGCGGCTTGGCGCCCTCCGCCACCACCACGATCGCGAACTTCTTGCCCGCCTCGAACCGCGCCCCGACGGTCCCGGCCAGCTCCTCGATGTCGAACGGGCGCTCCGGGACGACGATGGCGTGGGCGCCCGCGGCCATGCCCGAGTGCAGCGCGATCCAGCCGGTGTGCCGCCCCATGACCTCGACGATCAGCACCCGCTGATGGGACTCGGCGGTGGTCTTGAGCCGGTCCAGGGCCTCGGTGGCGACCCCGACCGCGGTGTCGAAGCCGAAGGTCACATCGGTCGAGGCGATGTCGTTGTCGATGGTCTTCGGCACGCCGACGATCGGCAGCCCGGCGTCCGAGAGCAGCCGGGCGGCCTTCAGCGTGCCCTCCCCGCCGATGGGGATGACCGCGTCCAGGCCGAGCTCCGCCACATGGCCCTTAGCCCGCTCCACGCCGTCCCGCAGATGCTCGGGGCGTACCCGGGTGGAGCCGAGGACGGTGCCGCCGAGGGCCAGGATGCCGCTCACGGCGTCCAGGTCCAGCTTGCGGTAGTCGCATTCCAGCAGGCCCTTCCAGCCGTCCTGGAAGCCGATCACGTCATCGCCGTGGTCGACGGTGGCGCGGTGGACGACTGACCTGATGACCGCGTTCAGACCGGGGCAGTCGCCGCCGGACGTGAGCACACCAATGCGCATGGCACGCGTACCTCTGTCTGAGATGGGGGCCGACGGCCGGACCGCGTCGTCCGGCGGGACCCCGCCACCCTACAAGCGGGCGGGCGGCGGGGGCGCGGTCGCCGGTCTGATGTCCGCCATGCGGTCACTCTGCGCTCGAACGGCGCCTGAGCTGCGCTCGAGCGAGCGGGACGCGGCTCAGGCGGGCTGGGTCGCCGCCGCGATCCGCTCGTTGCGCAGTGCCTCGTACCACTGGTCGTTGACCGGCGGCAGCGCATTCACATCGAGGGCCAGCTTCAGCAGGTGGTCCGCGATATGCGGGTTGCGGGCCATCACCGGGCCGTGCATGTACGTCCCGAAGACGGTGTCGCTGTAGGCGCCCTCGAAACCGTCCCCGGCGCCGTTTCCGTTGCCGAACCGGACCCGGGCGAAGGGGCGGGCGGTCGGGCCCAGGTGGGTGACGCCCTGGTGGTTCTCGAAGCCGGTCAGCGGGGGCAGTGCCAGCCGCTCGTCGATGTCGGCCAGCACGTCCCCGACGCACCGGGCGCCCTCGCCGCGGGTGCTGACCACGTCCAGCAGGCCCAGGCCCTGCTGGCGCTGCCCGAGGTCGTTGATGAACTCATGGCCGAGGATCTGGTACCCGGCGCACACCGAGAAGACGATCGCCCCGTTGGCGACGGCCCGGCTCAGTCCGCCGTCCCGGATCAGCCGCTCGGCGGCCAGCCGCTGCGGGCGGTCCTCGCCGCCGCCGATCAGATAGATGTCCCCGGAGGTGGGGATCTGCTGGTCGGAGCGGACGTCCAGGCGGGAGACCTCCAGCCCGCGCTGCCGCGCCCGGCGCTCCACCACCAGGACGTTGCCCTGGTCGCCGTAGGTGCTCAGCAGGTCGGGGTAGACCCACACCAGACGCAGGCCGTTCTGGCTCGTGCTACGCATCTTCGTGCCTCTCGTACGGGGGTCAGTTGCCGACCCGGCGGCGCAGGTCCTGGAACGCGGTGTAGTTGGCGATCACCTCGATGCGGCCGGGCGGGGAGATCCGCACCGCCTCGTCCACGTCCGCGCAGACCCGGAAGTCCAGCCCGGCGACCTCCAGGCGCACCGCGAGGTCCAGCTTGCGGTCGCCGATCACACAGATCGGGTGCCCGGCCAGCCGGGTGTAGTCCACGTCCCAGAGCCAGGAGGTGTCGGTGCCGTCGGCGCCACGCGCGTTCACCGAGAGGATCACCGGGGTGGGCGGCGGGTCGATCAG
This sequence comes from Streptomyces sp. Inha503, assembly GCF_047215865.1. Lineage (NCBI taxonomy): Bacteria > Bacillati > Actinomycetota > Actinomycetes > Kitasatosporales > Streptomycetaceae > Streptomyces > Streptomyces sp. Inha503. The sequence goes on from NZ_CP178360.1 coordinate 10,120,594, forward strand.
CGAGAAGGTCTCCAGCCAGCCGGCCGGGTTCTTCGCCAGCAGCAGCCGCAGCTGGCGCTCCTGGAAGGTGACCACGTCATACCGGCCGGCCACGGCCTGGACCTGGTACATCCGCTCCAGCGCGACCTGCGGGGGCACCCCGAAGGTGGCGGCGACGGCGGCCGAGGTGGCCGCGTTGGCCTTGTTGGCGCGGCCGGGGAGCTGGAGCTGGATGGGCCAGGCGGCGCCGTGCGGGTCCAGGACGTAGTCGCCGTTCAGCGCCCAGCTGGGGACCGGGCGGCGGAAGCCGCACTCCCCGCAGACCCAGTCGTCGCCCGGACGCTGGAGCACACCGCCGCAGGAGGGGCAGGACCAGGCGTCGTCCTTCCACTCCTGCCCGGCCGCGACCCACACCACATTGGGGCTGGAGGAGGCGGCCCAGACGATCAGCGGGTCATCGGCGTTGGCGATCACGACCGCCTTGGAGCCGGTCAGGCCCTCGCGCCACTTCTCGGCGAGCATCCGGGTCTCGGCGGCGCGGTCGAGCTGGTCACGGGAGAGGTTGAGGAGCGCGATGGCCTTGGGCTCGGTGTCGCGCGCCACCCCGGCGAGGTACTTCTCGTCGACCTCGATGACCCCGTAGCGGGCATCGGAGCCGCCCGCCAGGGCGGAGGTGATACCGGCCGGCATATTGGCGCCCAGCGCGTTGGAGACGACCGGGCCGGCCGCCCGCAGCGCCTCGGCGATGAGCCGGGTGGTCGTGGTCTTGCCGTTGGTCGCCGACACCAGGATGACGTCCAGGTGCTGCGCCAGCCTGCCCAGCAGATCGGGGTCGAGCCGCAGGGCCACCTTGCCGCCGATCACCGATCCACTGCCGCGGCCCGCGGCCCGCGACACCGCCGCCGCGGCCTTGCCCGCCGTCACGGCCAGCTTGGCCCGCGGTGACAGCGGCTCCGAGTTGCCTGCCATCGTCTTCTCGATCCTCCTCGCATACCGGCGCCGCTTCTGCCCCCCGAGGCGCCGGTGGTATGCCCCCTCCGTGCCGCGTCGCCGGCCGGGAGGCCACGGTCGGAGAGCAGCCTATCGAGATCCGGCGGCTGTCCCGAACTCCGGCCGCGCCCGGGGCCCACCTCATCGGCGCCGTAGGCTTGGCTGCCATGCGACATGGCGCGATCCCGGGCAGCCGCGGAGCGGTGCGGCCCCTGCGGCTCTTCGGCGATCCGGCGCTGCGCGCGCCGTGCGAGGAGGTCACCGCGTACGACGCCGAGCTGGCCCGGCTGATCGAGGACTTGTACGCCACGATGTACGCGGCCCATGGGGTGGGCCTCGCGGCCAATCAGATCGGTGTGGGACTGCGGGTCTTCGTCTTCGACTGCCCGGATGACGAGGACCACCGCCATCTGGGGCATGTCGTCAACCCCCGGCCGGTCGCGGCCGACGGGGTGACGGTGCGCGGGCCGGAGGGCTGTCTGTCGCTGCCGGGCCTCGAGGCGGGCACCCCGCGCCACGACCATGTGGTGATCGAGGGCGCGACGATGACCGGGGAGCCGGTGCGGATCGAGGGCACGGGCTTCTTCGCGCGCTGTCTTCAGCATGAGTGCGACCATCTGGACGGCGGGCTGTTCATCGACCGGCTGGCCGGGCTGAGGCGGCGTCGGGCGCTGCGCGCGATCCGCCGCGCCCCCTGGGCGCCGACCGGCGGCGCCGATGCCGTGGAGGCGTAGGGGCCTCAGAAGCCCGGTGCGCCGACCCGGTCGTCCGCCAGCGACAGCCGCCCCCACAGCAGATCGGTGAGATGGTGCACCAACTGGCCGCGTGCGCAGGGCCGGTCGCGCAGCCACCAGTCACCGGCCGCGTGCATCATGCCGACGATCCCGTGGCCCCAGACCCGGGCCACCTCGTCGCCGCCGGGGCCCAGCTCCACCCGCTCGGCGATCACCGTGGCCAGCTCCTCGCCGAGCCGCCGCAGCAGCGGGGCGGAGTGGTGGCCCACGTCGAAGCTCTGCTCCGGCTCCGGCTGGCCGTGGTCGGCCGGGTGCATCAGGAAGCGGTACACCTGGGGCCGGGCCTCGATCGCGGCCAGATAGGTGTCCAGCGTGGCCTCCACGCGCTGCCTGCGGTCGTCGGCGGGCGCGTCCAGGGCCGCGCGCAGCGAGGCGAGCAGGGCGTCGGTGTGGCGCTTGGCGAGGGCGCGGTACAGTCCGCCCTTGTCGCCGAAGTGGCGGTACAGAATGGGCTTGGTGATGCCCGCTTCGGCGGCGATGGCGTTCATCGAGGCCTCTGGTCCGTCGCGCAGCACCACCCGGTCCGCGGCCTCCAGCAGCTCCTTGCGCCTCTGCTGGGCCGTCTGCCGCTGGTCGTCCCGCTGGCTGGTCCCGGTCCGCATGCGTTGCCTCCCCGCCCCCGATGTCGTACTCGCGCCTTACGCGCCTCGCGTTTCCCGGCGCGATCGCGCTCCGCGCTGAAGCGCAACGTAACACTCGAAGGGGGAGCGGGGCCCGCGTGCCCGGGGGAGTTGACATTGCCTACTGGGCGGTAACAGACTGCTGTTACCGCAGGTAACAAGCACGTGGAGGGGTCATGGCGGAGTTCTCGTTCGAGCTCGACGACGATCAGAAGGCGGTGCGCGACTGGATCCACGGCTTCGCCGCGGACGTCATGCGACCGGCCGCCGCCGAATGGGACGAGCGCGAGGAGACCCCCTGGCCGATTATCCAGGAGGCCGCCAAGATCGGTCTGTACTCCCTGGACTTCTACGCCCAGCAGTACTTCGACCCCACCGGCCTCGGCATCCCCATGACCATGGAGGAGCTGTTCTGGGGCGACGCGGGGATAGCCCTGTCCATCGTCGGCACCGGCCTCGCCGCCGTCGGCGTCCTCGCCAACGGCACCGAGGAGCAGATCGGCACCTGGATCCCGCAGATGTACGGCGACGCCGCCGATGTGAAGGTCGCCGCCTTCTGCTCCTCCGAGCCCGACGCGGGCTCCGACGTCGGCTCGATGCGCACCCGCGCCGTCTACGACGAGGCCAAGGACGAATGGGTGCTGAACGGCACCAAGACCTGGGCCACCAACGGCGGTATCGCAGGCGTCCATGTTGTGGTCGCGGTCGTCGACCCCGACCTCGGCTCCAAGGGCCACGCCTCGTTCATCGTCCCGCCCGGCACCCCCGGGCTGTCCCAGGGCCAGAAGTTCAAGAAGCACGGCATCCGCGCCTCGCACACCGCCGAAGTGGTCCTCGACCAGGTGCGGGTGCCCGGCAGCTGCCTGCTCGGCGGCAAGGAGAAGCTGGACGAACGCCTCGCACGCGCCCGGGAGCGGGCCAAGTCGGGCGGCGAGCGGCTGAAGAACGCCGCCATGGCCACCTTCGAGGCGTCCCGCCCGGCCGTCGGCGCCATGGCGGTCGGCACCGCCCGTGCCGCGTACGAGGTCGCGCTGGACTACGCCAAGACCCGGCAGCAGTTCGGCCGCCCCATCATCGACAACCAGGGCGTCGCCTTCCAGCTCGCCGACATGCGCACCCGGATCGACGCCGCGCGGCTGATGGTGTGGCGCGCGTCGTGGATGGCCGTGAACGGCCGGCCCTTCGAGTCGGCCGAGGGCTCCATGTCCAAGCTGTTCGCCAGTGAGACCGCCAAGCAGGTCACCGCCCAGGCGGTACAGATCCTCGGCGGCAACGGCTTCACCCGCGAGTACCCGGTCGAGCGGATGCACCGCGACGCCGCGATTTATACGATCTTCGAGGGCACCAGCGAGATCCAGCGGCTGGTCATCGCCCGCACCCTCTCCGGCGTCCAGATTCGTTAGGCCTGATCCGCCAGGAGCGGCGGACGCGTCAGACGGGGCCGACCCCCGCGCCGAAACGCCGCTTCCTGGAGGCAAACGCGGCCAGCAGCGCGCGGAGCTCCTCACCGGTGAAGTCGGGCCACAGGGTGTCCACGAAGAAGAGCTCCGCGTAGGCCGCCCGCCAGAGCATGAAGTTGGAGATGCGCTGCTCCCCGGAGGTGCGCACCAGCATGTCGATGTCCGGCAGATCGGCGTGCGGCAGATGGCGGGTGAACAGCGCCTCGTCGATGAGCCCGGGGTCCAGCGCGCCGTCCGCCGAGGCGCGGGCCAGCGAGGTGGCGGCGCGGGCGATCTCCTCCCGGCCGCCGTGGTTGAAGCAGAAGGCCAGCGTCATGGCGCGGTTGTCGCGGGTGTCGTCCTCCGCCCGGCGGAGCGCGGTCAGCGTGGCCCGGGGGAGCCGGGCCTCCGAGCCCAGCCAGCGCAGCCGCACCCCGCGCTCGCCGTAGCCGCGGAAGACGTCCGCCAGCTGGGCGGTGAGCCGCATCAGGGCGGCCACCTCGCCGCGCGGCCGGTTCCAGTTCTCGGTGGAGAAGAAGAACAGCGACAGGTGTTCGATGCCCTCCTCCAGGGCCGTGTCCACCACCCGCGGCAGCGCGAGCACCCCCGCCTGATGGCCGCGGGTGCGGGAGAGGCCGCGCAGGGCGGCCCAGCGGCCGTTGCCGTCCATGATGATGGCCAGGTGCCGCGGCCGCCCCGGCGCCTCGTCCTGGGGGCCGCGGCGCTGCCGTACGACGGCGGGGGCACCGGCGACCGACGCCCGCAGCAGCCGCCTGAAGGAGGGCACTCTCCAGGCCCCGACCTCGAACACCCGCGCGTCCCTCCGCCTCGCTTCCCGGCGCCGTGTCTGACGACGCGACGGGGGCGGGGGTTACCTCCCCGGTGGCCGAACCATTCGTTTGGTCGTCACCGCCGTCACGGCTTGCGCGCCACGCCCCCGTGGACATCGGTGGTCTCGATGTCCGTCTCGGAGGGGGCCGGGCGCCACAGCGGACACGACACGATACCGGGCTCGATCAGCTCCAGGCCCTCGTAGAAGCGGCTGATCTGCTCGACGCTGCGCAGCACGTACGGCACGGCGCCGGTGTCGTCGTAGCCCTGCTGGGCCTGCTTGAGCGCCTGGTCGGTGTCGGTGCTGTCGTAGTGCACGAAGTAGCTGCCGGACGGTAAGGCGGCCTGGAGCCGCCGCACGATCGACACCGACTCGTCGTAGTCCTGGATGTGGCCGAGGATGCCCATCAGCATCAGGGCGATGGGCCGGCCGAAGTCGAGCGTCTTCGACGCGGCCTCAAGGATCCGCTCGGGCTCGTGCAGATCGGCGTCGATGTAGTCGGTCACCCCCTCGCGGGTGCTGGTGAGCAGCGCCTGGGCGTGCCGGAGCACCAGGGGGTCGTTGTCCACGTAGACGATGCGGGCCTCGGGCGCCACCCGCTGGGCCACCTGGTGGGTGTTGTCGTAGGTGGGCAGCCCGGTGCCGATGTCCAGGAACTGCCGGATCCCGCATTCGCCCGCCACATGGGTGACGGTGCGGATGAGGTACGCGCGCGAGGCGCGGGCCATCGTCTCGATGTTCGGGGCGACCTCCCGGTACTCGTCACCGGCGATCCGGTCGACCTCGTAGTTGTCCTTGCCGCCCATCCAGTAGTTCCAGATCCGGGCCGAATGCGGGACCGTGGTGTCGATCTTGGTCAGCGCCTGCTGGTCGGGGGTGGACGAGCCGTTTGTCATAGCGCCAGTCTCCTGCCGTGCGGATGCGATGCGGATGCGATGCGCGGGCACCAACTTAGGGCCGGTGCCGGGGAGTTCAGCTCTGCTCGGCGAACGGCACGGGGGAACGGATGCGCGGGAAGGGGCGGGCGAACGAGGCCACCGGGGGCTCCGGCGCCGCCTCGCCGTGGCCCGGATCCGGGTCCGGACCGCCGCCGGAGGCCGGCCGCTCCTCGACGGTGAGGACCGGGGCATGCTCGGCGAGGGTGGAAAAGGCGTGGTCATAACCAGTGACCGCGGCGTCGATCTCCGCGAGGGCCGCCGCCGAGGCGCCGCGCGCGGCCAGCCGGTCCTCCAGGACGTGCACCGGCGCGGTCACATGGACGAAGGCGCCGTGGCGCTCGGCCACCGCCTCGGCGAAGTCGAACGCCTGAATCCAGGTCACCCGGGAGTGGCCACGGCGCAGCGGCCCGTAGACGAGCTCGCCGACCAGCCCGGCGTCGACCGCGAGGGCGCCGTCGTGCTGGAGGAGCTCGCGGTACGGCCGGACCGGGTCGACATGGGGGAGTTCGCGGGAGGCGCGGGTGACGGTGTAGCCGTGCCGGCGGGCGAGACCGGTCAGCAGCGCGTCCCTGCCGACTCCGTCGCAGCCCTCGACGATCAGGGTGCGGTGCTGAGTCACCGCGTGGTCGAGGTTCATTACGGCATCCTGTCGGTCCCATGGGCTCTGCACATTTGCAAGGGGGACGACACCGCCGCCCGCCACGGCGTCTTCAGTGTGCGTGGCGGGACGGCGGGGACGGGAGTGCGGTGCGGGGTTGTGCGGTTGTGCGGGCGTAGTGGTTTTCGGGGAGTTTCGGGAAAACGGCCGTGGACGGCCCGCTCTAGGAGATGAGGAAGTCCGCTTCGCCCGCCTTCGCCGCCTCCAGGAAGGACGCCACCTCCGAGCGGGTGTAGATCAGCGCGGGCCCGGCCGGGTCGGTGGACTGGCGCAGCGCGATCCGCCCGTCCGGCAGTCGCTTGGCCTCGATGCAGGTGCCGCCGTTGGACCCGCTCCAGGGCTTCTCCCAGCCCTCAGTGCCGAGGTCCGTGGCCGGCATTCCGGTGTACACGGGGTCGTGCATCTCAGTGCTCCTTACGCAGTTCGGCCAGGATGGTGCTGCTGTCGCCGATCGGCTCGGCCTGGACCGCCATCCGGTCCAGGACCTCGAGGTAGGCGACGACTTCGGCCGGCTTGTCCACATAGACGGCCCCGGTGAGGCTCTCGGTGTAGACGACGTCCGGCAGTTCGGAGAATCCGAAGCGGAAGTAGTGGAAGGGGCCGAAGGCCCCGGGGTGCGGTCCCGCGGCGAACCGCATGATCTGCAACCGGACCTTGGGGATGTCCAAGGTCTCTATGAGGTGGTCGATCTGGTCGCGCATCACTTGCGAGCCGCCGACCGGGCGGTGCAGCACCGTCTCGTCGAGGATGGCCCAGATGGTCGGCGCGTCCGGCTTGGTGAGCAGGCTCTGGCGCTTGACCCGCAGGGCGATCCGGCGCTCCAGCTCCTCCTCGCTGTCCCGCGGGAAGCCCATGCGTAGCACCGCTCGTGCGTAGTCCTCCGTCTGGAGCAGCCCGGGGACGTAGTGGGGCTCGTACGCGCGAATGACGGTGGCCTCACTTTCGAGGCTTACGTAAACACTGAACCAGTCCGGAAGCACATCGCGGAACTGATGCCACCAGCCCGGCTGGTTGGCCTCGCGTGCGAGAGCGAGGAAATCCTCCATCTCCGGACCGCGGACGCCGTAGTTCCGCAGCAGCTCCTTCAGATACGGGATCTTGAGGCCGACTTCCGCCTTTTCCATCCTGCGCACGGTCAACGGGGTGACCTCGATGGCCTTCGCGGCTTCCTCGAACGACACCTTCGCCCGCTCGCGCAGATGCCGCAGACGCTTGCCCAGGACTCTCCGTAAGACGGTGGGGGCGGCGCCGGCCGGCCGTGCCTCGCTCACGTCCGCCTCCCGTAGGAATGGCTGTCATATGCCTGCACAGTGTGCCACGCGATGGATGACACTGACAGAGCGAGCGGAGCGCTTTGAAATTATCAGAACGAAGGTTGCGGGGTGACGGCTTCACCACTCATAGTGAGCACGTGACCCATCTCACCCTCGATGGCGAGGGCTCCCAACCACCTATGTCCACAACGTCGTTGAGGCCCCCGGCTGACCGGTGGGCGGCGAGCGACGGGGATCCCGCAGACCGCCGTGGCCCGAAACGGGGACGGTCACGGTGACGCATCACGTACAGCCGGTGAGCGGGCGCCAAGGCGCCGTGGCCAACGGGGCGTTGGCCGCCGCTCTGAAGGAATCCGGGTGCTCCTACGCCTCATTGGCCCTGCGGGTCAATGAACTGGGCCGTAGGCAGGGGCGCGAGTCGAACTACGACAAGGCGTCCGTCACCCGCTGGCTGCAAGGCGGACAGCCGCGCGGCACCACGCCGGAGCTGATCGCCGCCGTGCTCTCCCACCGGCTCGGCAGGCCCGTGGGCCCCGCCGAGCTGGGGTTCATCTCCGACCGACAGCGCCCGGTCGTGGCCCGGGCGCTGGCCTACCGGGAGGACGTAAGCGAAACCTTGCACACGCTCGCCGAACTCGGCTCCACCGACATATCCCGCCGCAGCCTGCTGGGTGCGGTGCCCTTCGTCGCCGGCGCGCTGGTGACCCCACAGCGCGAATGGCTGCTGTGGCTGGTCGAGAACCAGGACACCGCCCGGCTCGCACCCGCGGCCGAAGGCGGCCGCGTCGAACAGGTCCACGCGGCGATCAACATGTTCGACGAGATGGACAATCGCTTCGGCGGCGGCCAGGTCCGCGCCAGCATCGTGCTCTATCTGTCGACCGAGGTCGTCCCCATGCTCCAGCAGCGCGGCGCGCCTCCGCAGGAGCGGCGCCAGCTGTTCACCGCCGCCGCCAAGCTGGCCGCGATGGCCGGCTGGAGCAGCTATGACAACGCCGAATACGGCTTGGCCCAGCGCTATATGACCCAGGCGCTGCGGCTGTGCGCCGAGGGCGGCGACCGGGTCCTGGGCGGCCAGATCCTGGCCGGCCTGTCCCATCTGGCGACCAACCTGGGCCAGCCCGAGGCGGGGGTCGAGTTGGCCCGGGTCGGTGTCGCCACCGCCAAGCACGCCGGAAGCCCGCTCGGGCTGATGCGGTTGCACGCCATGGCCGCCCGTGGCTACGCCGCGCTGGACCAGCCCCGGGAGGCGTCCAAGTCGCTGCGCGCGGCCGACGCCCAGCTGGAGGCCAGCCAGGGGCCCGAGCAGGAGTCGCCCTGGGTGCGCTTCCTCGACCACCACTATCTGGCCGCCGAGGCGGCGCTGTGCTTCCGCGACCTGGGCAATGCCACGGACGCCGAGCACGCCGCCGCCGAATCCGTGCGCGCCAACGCCGAGCGGCGCCGGCGCCAGGCCATCAGCAGATCCGTGCTGGCCACGGCCTATCTCCAGCAGAGCCGGCTGGACGAGGCCGTGGGCACCGCGGGCGAGGCGCTCGACACGCTCAGCGGGGTGCACAGCGAGCGCTCGATCCAGGCGCTGCGCGACTTCCGCACCCGGCTGCGGCCGCACCGCGGGGAGCCCATGGTCAGGGAGTTCGAGCAGCGCTCCCGGACCGTGCTCGGCGTGGCCGCCTGAGGCATCCGGCCTCCGGGGCCCCGCCCCGCCGGTGCCCCGGGTGAAGTCTCCGGCCGCTCCACGGGGGCGGCCGGTGGCGTGTCCGGAGCGCCTCCGCTCGGGGGAGCGCCGGGGGTTAATAGCCTCCCGGCGTGGGGGCGTTCTGGGCTCCGTCCACGGGCAGATGCGCACCGGAGACCCCGCTCGAGGCGTCCGAGAGCAGAAACGCCACGACCTGGGCGACCTCCCGCGGGGTGACCAGTTCACCGCGTGGCAGCTCGGCGGTGAACCGGGCGTAGGCCTCGGGCTCTTCGGTGCGCATCCGGTCCCACCGCTTCCCGGGGATCAGCATGGACCCCGGGGAGACGGCGTTCACCCGGATCCCGTCCGGGCCCAGCTCACGGGCGAGTGAGGCCGCCAGATGGATCTGGGCGGCCTTGGCCGCCCCGTACTGCGCCTGAGGCCCCGGCTTCCAGCCGGAGATGGAGGCGATCACCACCACGGAGCCGCCGCCCGCCCGGCGCAGATGCGGCACCGCGGCCTTCACCAGCCGGGCCGTATGACCCACGTTCATCTCCCAGGTCAGCGACCAGTCCTGGGGACCGGCGTCCTCGATGCCGCGGCCGCGGGCGCCACCGGCGCAGGCCACCACACCATCAAGACCGCCGAAACGTTCCGCCGCCGCATCCACGAACCGCTCCAGCGACTCCGGCTCGGTGACGTCCAGCGCACGGGTGAAGGGCTCCCCGTGCTCCCCGTACCCCTCGGCCCTCAGGGACGCCGTGAGGGACCGCAAATGCTCCGGGGTCCGCGCACACGTGGCCAACCGCGCCCCGCCGGCGGCCAGGAGCCGTACGATCTGTTCCCCCAGCCCCCGGGAGCCCCCGGTCACCAGGACGCGCTTGCCGTCCACACCGGACCGTCCCCCCGGGCCGGGCCGCCCCTCGCGGCCCCCGCTCACGCTTGCCACGTCCGGACCGTACAGCCCGAACCACTACGCCCGTACAACCGGACAACCCCCATGCCCTCTCGCCCACCGGCCGGTCCAACCGTTTTTCTACATGAACGGCGACCGATGGCGCTTTGCGCTGCCTTCGAAGGAGGAACCATGCCGGTAACCGGCACTCACCGCGACCGGGCCGTCTCCGTCCGTGGCAGCTGGTCCAGGCGGGTCGGGTGGGGTGTGCGCACCACCTGTCACCAGCTCAGATGCCACGCCGTCGGTCGCCAGAATGCGCTTACCCGCTCACCCGAACATCAATCACCCCATGTGCCCGTATGCCACCAGAGTCCACAGACCGATGAGGACCGTGAGGACCGACACCGTGATCCGATCCTGTCCAGGACTGTCGCACCGGCCGGCGTCGGCCGATGAGAAGGGCGAGACGATGGGCCCGAGCCGTGGCGTCGCGGTCTCCGCGGACCGCCCGCGAACCGATCCGGTTACCGGGCGGGCCATCGCGCCGAGAACCGCGCCCGTCGACGGCCCGGCCGCCGCGGCGGTCCCCGTCCCCTGCCCCGGAGGGGAGAGGCCGGTGATCCCGCTGGACACCCGCCGGCTCTTCCGGGCGGAGTTCCCCGCCCTCCCCGACCGCGCCGCCGCGGTGCGCCGGATGGTCGCCGGGCATCTGCGCGACTGGCGGCTCGGCGCGATCGTGGATCATGTCGTCCTCGCCACCAACGAACTGTTCGCCAACGCCGTGGAGCACGGCAGCTCCGGCCCCGCCGACACCGTCACCATCACCGTCTCGCTGGAGCGCTTCGGCCGTGAGCTGCGGGTGGAGGTGGCCGACGGCTCGCCCGTGGTCCCGGTCGCCCGCAAGCCGGAGCCCACCGAGGAGTCCGGACGGGGGCTGGCCATCGTCGATGACCTGGCGGCCGATTGGGGCACCGAGCCGCCCGACCCCGGAGTCCGGGGGAAGAAAGTGTGGTTCACCCTGCCGCTGGTGGCCACTTCATGAACGCGGGGGCGCGGGGGGAGCGCCGGATGCGGGTCACCGTGGAGACCGACGCGGCCGAATGGCTGCTGGCCGCGAGCGACGACCCCGGGCGGGTGCGGCTCCAGTGGGCCAGCGGCACCGGCCTCGCCGATCTGCCGGTGGGCCCGGTCTTCGACCTGGTGCGGATGTGCGACGACATCGGCACCGCGGTGATCCAGGCACTCCAGCGGCGCGACGCGGCGGGGCCGGTGATGCTGGCCACCGCCAGCCATGTGCTTTCCTTCCTCGTGCCGCCCGGAGCCGCGGCCGAGTGGAAGGTCTGGCTGGCCGGGACGGCCTACGCCCGCCGCCGCACGGTGGCCGCGGCGGGCCCTGGCCGGGTGCTGCGCTGCCCCAGGCCCGGCTGCGTACGGCAGGGGCATGTCTGGCTGATCCGGCCCGGCGGCGCCCTCACCGACAGCCACACCCTGCGCGCCGCCCTCCAGGAGGCCATCGACCGCCCCGGCCTCCCGGGTGCGCTGTTCCGCTGAAGGCTCCGCGGGAAGTGCCCTGACCTGCCGTCGATCGTCCGCGGCGCCGTCGTGGCTGGTCCCACGCGGCGGAGCCGCATATCGACACAGCCGCCCGGCGGAGCCGCACTTCGACACAGCCCCACGCCCCTTCGGGGCGCACCGGACCGCGGCCGACTTCCGCCGATCCGTCTAGGGTCTGTCGGCCAATTCGGTGATGCGCAGCGCGGTGATCGTGGCGCCGAGTCCGCAAGCCGCCGCCGCGAGGACGAGGGTCGGCCAGGCGCCCGCCTGCTGGGCCAGGGCTCCGGTGGCTATGGTCCCTGCGGCGATGCCGAGTTCCTCGCCCGCGACCATCCACATCATGGACGCGACGGCCGTGCCACGGGGCGCGTGTGCGTCCAGCAGTTCGAACAGGCACACCGTCATGGGCGCGAACGCCGCGCCTGCGAGGGTGAGGAGTATCGCCATCAGCGGCGGTGCCGATATGGCGGCCAGAAAGGCCAGGAGCAGTGCGAGCCAGGTGAGGGCGGTGAGATAGCCGGTGGCGGGCGGGGCCGTGCGGTCGCGGGTGCCGAAGCGTACGCCGGCGAGTGCGCTGCCCAGCCCCAGGCAGGCGAACATCCAGTCCGCGCCCGCCGCCGAACCGCCCTCGGCGGCCCGGGCGGGAAGGCCGACCGTCAGTGCCCCGAGGCAGATTCCGGCGCAGACGTTGGTGAGGAGCAGCAGCCGCAGCGCGGGCGAGCCCAGGACGCCACGGCTGCCGATGTCCGGGGCGGGGGCTGCGCGGGCGGAGAGGGCCGGAGGGTGTGACATCACCAGGTACGAGCCCGCCACCAGGAGCGCCCCGGCGACAATCACCCCGAGCCGGGGGGACCGTACGGCCGCCGCTGCCGCGACGAGCGGGCCGCAGATCTTGGTCACCTCGGTGAGGACGGCTTCGAGTGCGTAGGCGCCGCGCAGCAGGTCGTGGGGGACGGCCCGCGCCCACAGGGAGCGTGTGCTCGCCACGATGGGCGGCGCGCTCGCCCCGGAGAGCGCGCCGGAGAGCACCAGCTGTGTGGTCGCCGTGGCCGTCACCAGACCGGCCACGGCGAGCGCGGTGAGCACGGCCATGGCCCCCATCGGCCACCGTTGCCCATGACGGTCCACCAGCCTGCCCCGGAGCGGCGCCGTCACGGTGCCGCCCACGCTCCAGGCCCCCGCCACGATCCCCGCGTCCAGGAACGAGCCCGACGAGCCGTGCCCGAGCAGGACGGTGGCCAGGGGGAAGACCGCGAAGCCCAGCTTGCCGGTGGTGGAGGCGAACATCAGCCGCCGAGCCGATCCATGACGCAGCAGTTCCGCGTAGGCGCGCATCGTCGTACGTTCGCGTCGCGGCCGAGGCGGTCCAGGGGGGGCGTGAGATCTGCGGCATGTCCTGGAGTGAGCGTCGGGGCCGTTTGTCGCTCGTCGTTGGTTGTCTGCGGCGCCGTTTCGCGCCTTCGGCGCATTTGAGCATGGGGGCGGCGGGTGGGGGGCGCGGGCCGCGTCGCCGGCCGCCGGGTCGGTGGGAGGTTGGGCCCGGTGGCGGCTTCCGTGGTCGGGGGCTTGGGCCGACGCCGGACGACTCCGCCGGGGGTGGGGTACCCCTCTGGAGATTGCTTGACTTATTAGTTGCGCTAGATCAAGCGTTTTTAAGAGGGGGTACCTGGAGGGGCCTGGGACCGACCGCGCCGCCCGGCCCGCAGCCCGGATCGAGCCCGGCCCACGAGCCGGGAGGCCGCCACTCGCCCCGCCCCCACCGGCCGGCGGCCGGCGACGCGGCCCCCGCCCCGGCACCCCCGACCCATGCTCAATTGCGCCGAAGGCGCGAGACGGGCCGCACCCAACCAAGCACCGCTAGAGTCGGATCCGGGCCCAGCCCGTTTTGCCGACGATGCGCTCCCGGACGCCCGACCAGGGCCGCCGAGCTCCGGTCCAGGCCCCAGGCGCGGAGAGCGGCATCGGCGGCGCGGCGGGCGTGGAACTCCGCTCCGCCGGCCGTGCAGTACTTCGCCGCTGTCCTGCGGCTGCCGCGCGAGCGGGCGCGGTTCACCCAGGACGAGTTGGGTGCGCTGTTTGCGGCAGACCTGGGGCGGAGCCCCCTCGCGACGGAGCCGCACATCGATGCCGCGGGAAGGTGCGGAGCCCCGGACCGGGGGTCCAGACGAACGTCTAGGCCGCGTCTAGGCCGCCGACGGCGGGGCGAACGCGGCGCGGTGTGCCTCGGCGAAGGCGCGGAAGGAGCGGGGAGCGCGCCCGGTGACCCGCTCGACGGTGTCCGTCGTACGGTCCTCCGCGCCGTGCCGGATGTCCTCGTCGAGCCCGGCGAGGAACGCGGCGAACTCCGGCGGCAGCCCTGTCGCCCTCAGCCTCTCGACCAACTCCGCGGTCTCCACCGCGATATGGCGGACCGGCCGCCCGGAGACCTCCGCCACGATGTGCGCCGCCTCCCGGTAACCGAGCGCCTCCGGGCCGGTGATGACGTGGTCCGTGTTGTGCGGACGGTCGTCCAGCAGGGCCCGGGTGGCGACGGCGGCGATGTCCGCCGCGTCGACGAAGGCCACCCTGCCGTCCCCGGTGGCGGTGACGATCTCGCCGTCGCCGCGTACGGCCTGGGCCGCCGGATGGTCACCGGTGAAGTTCTGCATGAACCACGAGGGCCGCAGCACCGCCCACTCGGGCAGGGTCCGCCGCACCAGCGTGTGCAGCGCGCCGAGGCCGGTGTCCGCCTCGTCGACCGCGGACGAGCTCAGCAGCACCGCCCGCCGTACGCCCTGGGCGGCCGCGGTCCTCAGGAACGGCTCGACCACCGGCAGCGGCTCGGCCACCCCCAGGGGCGCGACGAGATAGAGCCGGTCCACGCCGCGCAGCGCCGCCGCGTGGCCGTCGGGGTCGTGCCAGTCGAACCGTACGGCGTCGGTCACGCCCGCCGCGGCCGCGACCTCGGGCCGCCGGGTGGCGGCCAGCGCCCGCGCGCCCTCCGCGCGCACCATCCGCAGCACCTTGGAGCCGGTGTTCCCGGTGGCGCCGAGGACCAGAACGGTGGGTTCAGCCATGGGTCCGGCCCTCCTCGGAACCGAAGCTCATCTCGTCGAGCATCAGCGGATTCCAGTAGTCGCGGTAGGAGGCGATCTCGCCGTCGCGGACGGTGATGACGGCGACGTAGCCGGGGCGGAGCGGGCGGCCGCTTCCGACGGCCACGGCGTCCATCGAGAACTCCACGATCAGCACCCCGGGGTCATCGGTGAGATGGACCACCTCGTGCGCGACCGCGCGCAGATCGATGTGGTCGGTGTAGTCCCGCACGTATTCGCGCACGGCCTCACGGCCCTCCAGCAGGCGCGGTCGGCCGGGTGGGGCGAAGGGGAACTCCATGGTGCCGTCGGCGGCCCACAGATCCGCGAATCCCATCATGTCGTGGCCGAGCAGCAGCTCCTTCGCCCGCTCGAACACCTTGACGCGGTCGTCCATGACGTACCTCTCCTCAAGTAAAGGGTATCAACAGGACGGGACGGTACCGTCCCGCCGACCCCAGCATAGGACGAGACGGTGCCGTCCCGTCCATCTGTTAACCTCTGAGTCATGTCGGAGCCCACCCGGCGCCCCCCGAGCGGCGCCGCCACCCTGCGCGCGGACAAGACCGCGGCCATCTCCGAAGCCGTCCTCGACGAGCTCGCCGAGCAGGGCTACGGCCGGTTGTCGATGGAGGCGGTGGCCAAACGGGCCGGGGTGGGCAAGAGCGCGCTGTACCGGCGGTGGCCGTCGAAGCAGCGGATGGTCATCGCGGTCGTGTCCGAACTGAGCATCGCCCTGGTCGAGCTGCCCGACACCGGGACCCTGCGCGGCGATGTGCTGGCCGGGCTGCGCGCGGTGGCCGACTGGCTGACCCATCCGCGGTTCTCCCGCATCCTGCCGGACCTGATCGCCGAGGCGCAGCGCGACGAGGAGCTGAGCCGGGCCCTGGCCCACTGCATCGGCGAGCCGCGGCGCGCCCGGATGTCCGATGCGCTGGACCGGGCGGTCGAGCGCGGTGAGCTGTCGCCGGACCTCGACCGCGAGCTGGCGCTCGACCTGCTCGGCGGGCTGGTCTACTGGCGGGTCTCGGCCCGTGGCGCGCCCCTGGAGCCAGGCTACTTCGAGCGCGCCGCCGATATGGCGCTGCGGGCCCTGGACGCCCGGCCGCCCACGGCCTGACGGCCGGGCCGCCCGGGGTGCCTCCTCCGGATGGGCCGGAGAACAGGGCATGGCGGGGCGCGGCCCCGCATCATCGCTTAGTGACGAGCGATGGTGAGCCGCCGCACGTCCTCGACCCAAGGAGCCCCCATGTCCATCGGCCTCTCCGTCCACATCGGACTCAATCAGGTCGACCCCGCGGCGTACGGCGGCTGGAGCGGTGAGCTGGGCGCCTGTGAGCAGGACGCCGTGGACATGGCCGGGCTCGCCGACGCCGCGGGGTTCGATGTGACCGGCCCGCTGCTGAGCCCGGCCGCCACCGCGGAGACGGTCACCGCCACCCTGGAGGCCGCGGCCGGGCGGCTGGCCGAGGGGGACATCCTCTTCCTCACCTACTCGGGCCACGGCGGTCAGGTGCCCGACCTCAACCACGACGAGACCGGCGACCGTCTCGACGAGACCTGGGTGCTGTACGACCGGCAGTTGGTCGACGACGAGCTCTTCGAGCTGTTCGGGAAGTTCGCCAAGGGGGTACGGATCTGGCTGCTCTCCGACAGCTGCCACAGCGGCACCGTGGCCCGGCGGCTGCCCGAGGTGCTCAGCCCCCAGGAGCTCGACCGGCGCTTCAGCACCGCCGACCCCCAGGAGGTCGGCCGCAGGATCCGGGCCATGCCCCAGTCGGTGCAGACCGCCGTCTACCGGCGCGACCGCGACGCCTACGACCGGATCCAGAACACCCATACCGCCAAGGACCTCGCCAAGATCGACGCCAGTGTGCTGGAGATCTCCGGCTGCCAGGACAATCAGACCTCGGCCGATGGGATCGTCAACGGGCTGTTCACCGGTACCCTGCTGGAGGTCTGGCGGGGCGGCGCCTTCGCAGGCAGCTACCGCGGGCTGCACCGGGAGATCGTCAAGCGGATGCCGCCCGATCAGACGCCCAACCTCTTCCAGGCGGGTGCGCTGAACTCCGCTTTCGCCCGGCAGCGGCCCTTCACCATCTGAACCGGGATCTGAGACCGTGCCCATGTCATATCCGTGTGCGGCGGCCCGCCGGGCGAGGTATGACAGAAGGAGGGCACGGCGAGCCGGTGAGGTGCCGGTATGACGACGCATGACCGTGTGGACCAGGAGGAAGAGGCGGCTATCAGCAGCATGGCGACCGGCCCGGGAGGGGTGCTCGACCTGCTGCGGGTCGCCGCCGTGGCCCTGGACGTCGAGGGGCGGATCGCCCTCTGGAGCCCCGAGGCCGAGCAACTGTTCGGTTACCGGGCGGCCGAGGCGCTGGGGCGCCGCGCGGACAAGCTGCTGGTCCACCCCAAGGACCGCCGGGCGGCCGTGGAGCTCTTCGCACGGGTACGGGCGGGCGACACCTGGGCCGGTGTCTTCCCGGTCCGCCGCCCGGACGGCTCCACCCTCAAGGTGGAGTTCCGCACCATGGGCCTGCGCGACGCCCACGGTGAGGGCTACGCCCTCGGCCTGGCCGCCGACGAGGGGACCGTACGCCGGCTGGAGACCGACCTGGCGGTCTCCGGCTTCCTGATCAAACAGTCGCCCGTGGGGCTCGCGGTGTTCGACACCGAGCTGCGCTGGCTGCTCGCCAACCCGGCCCTCCAGCAGATGAACTCGATCACCGAGTCCCAGGTGCGCGGCCACCGCCTGGGGGAGGTGCTGCCGGGGCTCGACGTCGAGGCCATAGAGGGCGCGATGCGTCAGGTGCTGGAGTCCGGCAAGCCGCTGCTGGACCAGCAGAGCGTCGGCCGGACCCCCGCCGACCCCGACCATGACCACGCCTGGTCGGAGTCGTACTACCGGCTGGAGGACCCCAGCGGCCGGATCCTGGGCATCGCCGTCTCCATCATGGACATCTCCCGGCGCCACCGGGAGACCAGCGAGATCGCCGAGGCGCGGGAGCGGCTGGCCATGATCGCCGACGCGAGCGTCCGCATCGGCACCACGCTGGATCTGCGCCAGACCGCCCAGGAACTCGCCGATGTGACCGTGCCCCGGCTCGCCGACCTCGCGGCCGTCGACGTCCTGGACTCCGTGGTGCACCGCGAGGCCACGCCCCGGGTGTGGACCGACGGCTCCGCCCGCTTCCGGGCGCTCGCCGTCGCCGCCGGGTACCCCACCGACGCCGTCCACGCGGCGGACCCGGTCGGGGAGATCGCCCGCTACGATCCCACCCGGCTGATCACCCAGTGCGTCCGCGAGGCCCGGCCGCTGCTGGTGCCGCACGTGACCGAGAAGGACGTACGGCGGATCGCCCGGGACGACGACGCCGCCAGGGTGCTGCTGCGCGAGGGAGTGCACTCGTACATCGCCGCCCCGCTGATCGCCCGCGGCAGTGTGCTCGGCACCCTCAGCCTGCACCGCACCATCAACCCCAGGCCGTTCGACGAGGAGGACCTCACCCTCGCCTGCGAACTGGCCATCCGCGCCGCCCTGTGCATCGACAACGCCCGGCTCTACGCCCGCGAACGCGACGCCGCCCTCACCCTTCAGCGCAGCCTGCTCTCCCAGCAGCCGCGCGACCTGGACGGACTGGAGATCGCCTCCCGTTACCTGCCCGCGGTCAGCGCCGCGGGCGGCGACTGGTTCGATGTGCTGCCCCTCCCCGACGGCCAGGTCGGGCTGGTGGTCGGCGATGTCATGGGCAAGGGCATCCACGCCGCAGCGATCATGGGCCAGCTGCGCACCGCCACCCGGGCCTTCTCCCGGCTCGGACTGCCCCCGGCCCAGGTGCTGTGCCATCTCGACGAGATCACGCCCAGCCTGGGGGAGTCCATCGCCACCTGTCTCTACGCGGTCTGCGATCCGCGCACCGGGCGGTGCGAGATGTCCACCGCCGGCCATCTGCCGCCGGTGCTGGTGCACCCCGGCGGCGACGCCGAACTCATCGACATCCCCACCGGCGCCCCGCTCGGCGTCGGCGGCGTCCCCTTCGCCTCGGTGGAGCGGGAACTGGCCGAGGGGGCGCTGCTGGCCCTGTTCACCGACGGCCTGGTGGAGAAGCGCCACCAGTCCCTCGACGTGGGGCTGCACACCCTGGTCCAGCTGCTGCGCCGCCACCAGGGCCCGCTGGAGCGGATCTGCGACCAGGTGCTGGCCGCGCTGCACGGGGCGCCGGACGACGACGTGGCCCTGCTGCTGGCCCGGCTGTGCCGCCCTCGCCTGCCGGAGAAGTCCGTGGTTACCGTGGAGAGTGGCTGAAGAAGTCGCTGAACAAGTGGCTGAAGAAGGGCCGACCCGTCATGCGCACTCCATCGATGAGATGACGTCCCCATGGCTCAGCTCGCCCGCCGCTCCGGTGTACTGATCACTCTGGTGGCCCTCGCCCTGGGGACCACGGCCTCCCTCGCCGGTGCCGCGGAGCCGATCCCCAGGCCCACCCCCAAGGTCGCCGTCATCGGCACCGGGGGCACCATCGCGGGCGTCAGCAGGACCAAGGTGTCCTTCGACGACTACCAGGCGGGGAAGCTCCCGGTGTCCCGGCTGGTGAACGACCTCCGACCCGAGGTGAACCGGCTCGCCGACGTGACCACCCGGCAGTTCGGCAACAAGGACTCCAACGACTACACGATCCCCGAGTACCGCCGGCTCACCGCCGCCGTCGACCACGCCCTGAAGTTCAACGACGGGGTCGTGGTCACCACCGGCACCGACACCATGGAGGAGTTCGCGTACTGGCTGGACCTGACCGTCCGCAGCGACAAGCCCGTGGTGCTCACCGGCTCCATGCGGCCCTGGACGGTGATCGGCTCCGACGCCCCGGCCAACCTCTACAACGCCATCCACCTCGCCGCCAGCGGCCGGACCACCTGCTTCGGCACCGTGGTGATGCTCAACGACCAGATCCACGCCGCCCGCGAGGTGCGCAAGTCCGACACCCTGCGGCTGAACGCCTTCAACAGCGGCAGCAGCGGAGAGCTCGGCGTCATCGACCAGAACCACATCCGCGTCAACCGCGCGCCCGCCCGCGTCGAGCAGTGCGGCAAGCCCGGCTGGAAGACCCCGTTCGACCTCGACCGGATCGCCCGGCGGCCGCTGCCGAAGGTCGACATCGCCTACAGCTACCAGGGCGCCGGGCCCCAGGCCATCAAGGCGTTCGCCGACGCCGGGGCGGCCGGGATCGTCACGGCGGGCACCGGGGCGGGCGGTCTCTCCCCGGCCATGACCGAGGCCCGGGACGACGCCGTCAAGAACGGGGTGGTCATGGTCTCCGCCTCCCGCACCGGCTCCGGCGCGGTCTACGACCCCGATGTACGCGGCGTCATCGGCGCCCAGGATCTGACCCCGCAGAAGGCCCGGCTGCTGCTGCTTCTCTCGCTCGCCACCACGCACAACGAGCAGCGGATCCAGAGCTGGTTCCACACGTTCGGCACGGGCCAGTTCACGGTCCGCCACTAGGGGGTCTCCGACGGGTCCTGACGCCTGCGGCGTGCTGTTCCCCTCCCCGCCCCTTCCCGCAGCATCCATTTGCGGCTCCGCCGCGTGGCAGGGGCTTCGCCCCTGGCCCCCGGACGCCCTTCGGGCGTGTCCTCAATCTCCCCCAGCTACCGCTGGGAGGTGCCCCCTGACGGGCTGAAATCAGCCCCTCCGGCGCTTGAGGAGCGGGGTCTGGGGCGGAGCCCCAGTTGAGGGAAGGGGCGGGGAGGGGACTGATCCGCCGGACGCCGCCTAGTGGCGAGACCCGCTGCCGCGGAACGTGGCGCGGTAGGCGCTCGGGGACACCCCGAGGGTGGTGTGCAGATGCTGCCGCAGCGACGCGGCGGTGCCGAACCCCGCGTCCGCCGCGACCCGGTCCACCGGCAGATCGCTCTCCTCCAGCAGCTGCCGGGCGCGCTCGATGCGCCGCTGGGTCAGCCACTGCACCGGGGTCATCCCCACCTCCTCCCGGAACCGCCGGGAGAAGGTCCGTACGCTCATCGACTCCCGCTCGGCCAGCTCCCGCAGGGTCAGCGGACGGTCGAGCCGGGTCAGCGCCCAGGCGCGGGCCGCGCCGGTGGAGCCGCCGCGCCGCTCCGGCACCGGCCGCCGGATGAACTGCGCCTGGCCGCCGTCGCGATGCGGGGCCACCACCGAGGCGCGGGCCACCTCGCCCGCCACCGCCGCGCCGTGGTCGCGCCGGATGATGTGCAGGATCAGATCGATACCGGCGGCGTCCCCGGCCGAGGTCAGCACCTCGCCCTCGTCCGCGTAGAGGACGTCCGGGTCGAGCGCGACGGACGGGAACAGCTCCCGGAACCGGTCGGCCTCCTGCCAGTGGGTGGTCGCCCGGCGGCCGTCCAGCAGCCCCGCGGCCGCCAGGACGAACGCCCCCGTGCAGATCGAGGCGATCCGGGCGCCGGGACGGATCCGGGCGAAGGCGTCGGTGAGCTCGGCGCCCAGCTTGCCCTCGGTCTGTGGTGCGTCCGGTTCGTTGGCGGCCGGGACGAGCACGGTGTCGGCCTCGGCCAGCGCCTCCGGGCCATGTGCGACGTTCACCGTGACGTCGGAGTCGGTACGCACCTCACCGGGGACCAGCGCGCAGGTCACCACCTCGTACAGCGGCTCGCCCGCGGCCGATACGGCCCGGCCGAACAGCCGGTGCGCGATGCCCAGCTCGAACGGCAGCAGCCCGTGGCGGACCAGCACCGCCACCCGATGGCGGCCGGGGTGGAGGAAGACGGACATGGCGCGATTCTCGCAGCCGCCGAGGATCCGGCCATCACTTCTTGGCGCGGCTCGGCTGCACCCGCTTCGGCTCGCCCTTCACCTTCGGATGCTCCGGCGGATACGGGAGGTCGCCCAGACCGTGCTCCCGCTCGTCCCGCGCGGCCAGCTCCAGCGCGCCCTCCAGACGGAAGGTGTGCTCGTCCATGTCCGCGTGCACATCGCCCAGCTCGCGGTAGCGCACCGGCATGGTGGCCAGGTCGAAGTCGCGCGGCCGGGCGTCGGGGACCTCCTCCCAGCGCAGCGGCGCGGAGACCGGGGCATGGGGGCGGGGCCGCACCGAATAGGCGCTGGCGATGGTGCGGTCGCGGGCGGTCTGGTTGTAGTCCACGAAGATCTTCTCGCCGCGCTCCTCCTTCCACCACTTGGTGGTCACCCGCTCCGGAGCCCGCCGTTCCAGCTCCCGCGCGATCGCGATCGCGGACCGCCGCACCTGGGTGAAGGTCCACTCCGGCGCGATCGGGATGAAGACGTGCAGCCCCCGTCCGCCCGAGGTCTTGGGCCATCCGCGCAGCCCCAGCTCGTCCAGCACCTCGCGCAGCTCTCCCGCGGCCCGTACCGCGTCGTCGTAGTCGGTGCCCGGCTGCGGATCGAGGTCGATCCGCAGCTCATCGGGGTGTTCGGTGTCCCCGCGCCGCACCGGCCACGGATGGAAGGTCAGACTGCCCAGGTTCGCCGCCCACACCACGGCGGCCGGCTCGGTGGGGCAGATCTCGTCCGCGTGCCGCCCGCTGGGGAAGGAGATCCGGCCGGTCGGAATCCACTCCGGGAGGTTCTTCGGGGCCCGCTTCTGGAAGAACGACTCCCCGTCCACCCCGTCCGGATAGCGCTCCAGCGTCGTCGGCCGGTCCCGCAGCGCCCGCAGCGCGCCCTCGCCGACCGCCAGGTAGTAGCGGGCGAGGTCCAGCTTGGTGAACCCGCGCTCCGGGAAGTACACCTTCCCGGGGTTGGTCACCCGCACCGTGCGACCGCCGACCGTGAGCTCCACCGACTCTCCCATACCGACACGCTAGGCCCGCCCGCCCGGGGCCGCCTCCCGGCGGGCGCCCGGCCCGCCACAGGAGCACAATCGGACGTCATGGACCTTCCGGTGATGCCTCCCGTCGAGCCGATGCTGGCCAAGGCCGTGGCCACCATCCCGCCCGGGATGGTCTACGAGGGCAAATGGGACGGCTTCCGGGCCATCGTCTTCCGCGACGGAGACGAGATCGAGATCGGCAGCCGCACCACCAAGCCGCTCACCCGCTACTTCCCCGAACTGGCCGAGGCGCTGCTCGCCAACCTCCCACCGCGCTGCGTGCTGGACGGCGAGATCGTCATCGTGCGGGAGGGGCGGCTGGACTTCGACGCCCTGCTGGAGCGGATCCACCCCGCGGACTCCCGGGTGCGGATGCTGGCGGAGCGGACCCCGGCCAGCTTCGTCGCCTTCGACCTCCTCGCCCTCGGCGACGCCTCGCTGCTGGACACCCCGCAGAGCGAGCGCCGTGCGGCCCTCGCCGAGGCGCTGCGCCACGCCGAGGACCCGGTGCACCTGGCCCCCTGCACCGACGATCTCGAGGTGGCCCGGCAGTGGTTCGAGAGTTACGAGGGCGCGGGGCTCGACGGCGTGGTGGCCAAGAGCCCCGACCTCCGCTACCGCCCCGGCGAGCGGGTGATGGTCAAGGTCAAGCACGAGCGCACGGCGGACTGTGTGGTGGCCGGGTACCGCGTCCACAAGTCCGGCCAGGGCATCGGCTCCCTGCTGCTCGGCCTGTACGACGACACCGGCCGCCTCCAGCACGTGGGCGTCAGCGCCGCCTTCTCCGCGCGCCGCCGCCAGGAGCTGTTGGCCGAGCTGGAGCCGCTGCGCATGGCGACCGTCGAGGGCCACCCGTGGGCCGACTGGGCGCGCGAGGAGGCCCATGCCCAGGGCCGGATGCCGGGCGCGCCCAGCCGCTGGACCGGGGTCAAGGACCTGTCGTGGGTGCCGCTGCGCCCGGAGCGGGTGTGCGAGGTGGCCTACGACCACATGCAGAGCCGCCGCTTCCGGCACACCGCCCGCTTCCGGCGCTGGCGGCCGGACCGTGAGCCCCCGCAATGCACCTACGACCAGCTGGAGGAGCCGGTCTCCTACGACCTGCGTCAGGTCCTGGGGCTCGCCCCGGGGCCGTAGCCGCGCCTGACGCCTGCCGATGGTCTGCTCCCCTCCCCGCCGCCCCTTCCCGAATCCGAGGCTCTGCCCCGGGCCCCGAATCCGAGGCTCTGCCTCGGGCTCCGATTCTGGGGTTCTGCCTCGGGCTTCGGAGCGGGTGCTGTGCCCCGGGCTCCAAAGCTGGGGTTCTCCTCTGGGCCCCGAAGCGGGTGCTGGAGATATGCGGCTCCGCCGCGTGGCCCGCCGCAGGCGTCCCCCCAGCCGCGCCACGCGCGTCAGCGCTTGCTGCCCCGGGCCGGGCGCTTGGCCATCCGTACGAACCAGTCGCGCGCCGCCTCGGCGGCCTGCTCCAGAGTGCCGGGCTCCTCGAAGAGATGGCTCGCCCCGGGCACCACATGGATCTCCTGCGGGGCGGCCAGCATGGCGGCCGCCTGCTGGTTGAGCCGCAGCACCTCGTGGTCGTCACCGCCCACGATCAGCAGTACCGGCGCCCGCACCCGGTTCAGCGCACCGCCCGCGAGATCGGGCCGCCCGCCGCGGGAGACCACGGCCGCCACCCGCTCCGGCCGCTCCGCGGCGGCCGTCAGCGCCGCCGCCGCGCCCGTACTCGCGCCGAACAGCCCCATCGGCAGCCCGGAGGTGGCCGGGTGCCCGTCGAGCCAGTTCACCGCGGCCCCCAGCCGGCGGCCCAGCAGCGGGATGTCGAAGCGCAGTTCGGCGGTGATCGCGTCCACCCGCTCCTCGGCCTCGGTGAGCAGATCGAACAGCAGGGTGGCCAGATCCGCGTCCTGGAGCACCCGGGCCACCGCGCGGTTGCGCGGGCTGTGCCGGGAGCTGCCGCTGCCGTGGGCGAACGCGACGACGCCGATGGGCCGCTCGGGAAGGGCCAGATCGCCCACGAGCATGGCGTCGTCCGCGGTGATACGGGCGGTCTCGGAGCGCATCGGCCACCTCCTGCCGGGGGTTGCTCGGGCTGTCGCTGTCGCTGTCGCTGTCGCCGTCGTCGTCGCTAGGCGTAGGCCATGAGCCCTTGCCGCAGCTCGCTGTAGAGCCGGGAGAGCCTGCGGGATATGTGCATTTGGGAGAAGCCCAGGATCTCACCGATCTGGCTCTGCGAAAGCCCCGCGAAGAACCTCAGATAGAGCACGTAACGGTCCTGCTCCGACAGCTCGGCGATCAGCACCCGCAGCGCCTCGCGGTTGACGACGCGTTCGATCGCGGCGTCGTCCGCGCCCACCGTCTCGGCGAGCAGCCGCTCCTCGGCGCCCTGTACGGCGGCGTTGAGGGAGAGCGGTGTGCACGAGGCGCTGGCCTCGAGACCGGCCTTCACATCCTCCTGGGGCATACCGGTGCGCAGACAGATCTCGTGGATGGTGGGGGTGCGCCCGCCGAGCTCCTGCTCCAGCGCGTCGCGCGCGGAGCGGGTGCGGGAGCGGACCTCCTGGATGTTGCGGGGGATGTGCAGGGTCCACAGATAGTCGCGGAAGTGGCGCTTGAGCTCGCCCGTGATGACGGGGATCGCATAGGAGGGGAAGGCGTGGCCGAGGTCGGGGTCGTAGCGGTCGACGGCCTTCACCAGGGCCAGCGAGGCGACCTGGGTGAGATCCTCCATGTTCTCGCCCTTGTTGCGGAAGCGCAGCGCCAGGCGTTTGGCGACGGGCAGCCAGGCGCAGATGATCGCCTCGCGCAGCGCGTCGCGTTCGGGCCCGGACGGGAGCCGGGACAGACGCAGGAAGGCACCGCCGGTGTCGGGAGTGTCGTCATGGCGTCGTTGGCGAGTCGCGGTTGCTGACATGGTCACTCGCCTCCGTGGTCCGATGTCACGGCGGTCGCCACCAGATTCGCATGAGCACAAACACCTCGCAATTCGACCAAATTGGTGATGATGCGTGCGCTTTTAGGTGGTATGTGGGTTTAAGGTGCTTCGTTCCGGTCGTGGCGGGGTATCCACACGGGATGAACGCACGCCTTCGTCTCGCCCAGCGGCCCGAGGCGGACGCCCTGCTCGCGCGCGACCCGCTGGCCCTGATGATCGGGATGCTGCTCGATCAGCAGGTGCCCATGGAATGGGCGTTCTCCGGTCCGTACACCATCGCGCGGCGCCTGGGCGGGGACGACCTGGACGCCCAGGAGATCGCCGCCCACGACCCCGAGGGGTTCGCGGCGCTGCTGTCGGAGAAGCCCGCGGTGCATCGCTACCCGGGCTCGATGGCGGCGCGTATCCAGCAGCTGTGCCGGTATCTGGCCGAGCACTACGGGGGCGATCCGACCGCCCTGTGGCGCGATGTCCCCTCGGGTCAGGAACTGCTCCGGCGGCTGAACGAGCTGCCCGGTTTCGGCAAGCAGAAGGCGCAGATCTTCCTCGCGCTGCTGGGCAAGCGGATGGGGGTGCGGCCGGAGGGCTGGCGCGAGGCGGCCGGGGCGTACGGCGAGGAGGGCGCGTACCGCTCGGTCGCCGACATCACCGGGCCCGAGTCGCTGGACAAGGTCCGCGCCCACAAGCAGGAGCTCAAGCGGCAGGCGAAGCGGTGAGGGGTGCCCCGAAGGGGCGCGGGGAACTGCGCGACCAGCCACCACGGTGCCGCAGCCGATCGACAGCTCAGAGGGTACTTCCAGCGGAGCGCCTAGGCGGTGCCCAGTGAGTCCCGCAGGGTGTCCACGGCCAGGGTGAGCGCCGCCCGTGCGGCCCGGGTGTCGCGCAGCGCGTCAAGCATCAGGAAGTCATGGATGATCCCCTGCATCCGCAGGGCGGTGACCGGCACCCCGGCCTCCCGCAGCTTGGCCGCGTACGCCTCGCCCTCGTCGCGCAGCACATCCGCCTCGCCGGTGATGACGAGGGCGGGCGGCAGCCCGGCGAGCTGGTCGGGGGTGGCGCGCAGCGGGGAGGCGGTGATCTCGGAGCGCTGCGCCGGGTCGGTGGTGTACTGGTCCCAGAACCACTTCATCGCCTCACGGGTGAGGAAGTAGCCCTCGGCGAACTGCTCATAGGAGCCGGTGTCGAAGGCCGCGTCGGTCACCGGGTAGAAGAGCACCTGCCGCACCAGTGGCAGATCGCCGCGTTCCTTGGCGAGCAGGGTGAGGGCGATGGCCATGTTGCCGCCCACCGAGTCCCCGGCCACCGCGATCCGGGAGGCGTCGAGCCCGGCGCCCTCGCCGTGGGCCACGATCCACTGGCCCACCGCGTAACTCTGCTCCACCGCCACCGGGTAGTGGGCCTCGGGGGAGAGGTCGTACTCGGGGAAGACGACCGCGGCGCCCACCCGGACGGAAAGCTCCCGGACCAGCCGGTCATGAGTGTGGGCATTGCCGAACACCCAGCCCGCGCCGTGGACGTAGAGGATCGCCGGGAGGGTGCCGACGGCCTTCGGCGGGCGTACGATCCGCGCCCTGACGCCGCCCGCCGGGATGCCCCCGACATTGATCCACTCCTCGTCCACCTCGGGTTTGGGCACCTCGCCCGACTGCACCTCGTCGAGCGTGCGACGGCCCTCGGCGGGCGTCACCTGGTACGGATACGGCGGTTTGGCGGTGGCCTCGGCGAATGCCGCGGCGGCGGGTTCGAGGACGGGGCGGGCCGGAGCGGTGGTGGCCATCTGCTTCTCCTTTGCCGGTCCGGTTCCGTCCGACGATCTCACCCCGGCCGCCGCGGCACCCACCGCTGTTACGCCACCCGGGCGCTCATCGAGCCGGTGACCTCACCGAGCCAGTGACCTCACCGGTCAACGGCCTCACCGGGTCAAGGGACCCGGCGCCGGTGAGGGGTCCGGGACCGGATCCGGGCCCGGCGGCTTGGGCACCGGGTCGGGGGACGGGTCCGGTGGGGGGCCGGGCGTGGGGTTCGGCGGCGGCTCGGGCGGAGGGGAGGGAATCGGGTCGGGCGGCGGACCCGGGGGCGGTCCGGGCACGGGGCCCGGTGCGGGACCCGGTTCGGGTCCGCCCGGACCGGGCGACGGGGTCGGAGACGGTGGCCCGGGATCTCGCAGCGTCGGGTGGATGGGGGTGGGGTCGGTCTGCCGTGCCACGGTGTCCTCCAAAGCTCTTGGGCTGGTGGCCACGTCACTCCCGGGGCGGGTGCCCCGGTCCCCCGGGACATACGCATGGTCTGGGCGGTCGCTGTCGCCATGCGACGACTTCTTGTTCCTGGTCCGGATCCGGGAGATCCAGACCATCGCTCACCCACATCGTACGTACGATGGATGCGCGGATCGCGCATGATGCGCGCGGATCACGCGCGATGGGTGTGCGGTGCGGCCCGGGCGGGCGGGGACTACCCGCCCTCGACGACCGTGACCTCGACCCCCTGGGCGCGTAGTGCCCGGATCTCCTCTGGGTCCGCGTCGCCGTCGGTCACCAGGGTCCAGCCGGGCGGCAGCCGTACCCAGGTGTGGAAGGGGCGGCGGCCGATCTTCGCCGAGTGGGCCAGGACGTACACCGCCTCCGCTCGGCGGGCCATCAGCTCCTTCAGACGGGTCTGGCGCAGATCCGCCTCGCAGATGCCGTGTTCGGCCGTCACCCCGTCGGCGCCCAGGAAGACCCGGTCGAAGGTCATGCGCTCCAGGGCGGCCTCGGCGAGCGGGCCGAGGAAGCTCTGGCTCAGCGGGCGGAGCGTACCGCCGAGACATTCCACCTGCACGGTCTCCACATCGGCGAGCTCCTGTAGCGCGGTGAGCCCGGTCGTGGCGACCGTGAGCCCCTCGGCGGTGCGCAGCTCATGCGCGAGGGCGCCGACGGTCGAGCCGGCGTCGAGCAGCACCGTCTCCCCGGCGCGGACCGTCGACGCCGCCCAGAGCGCGATGGCCCGCTTGGCCTCGAACGCCTCGCCGGTGCGCTGGCGCAGCGACGCCTCCGGGTGGGCCACCAGGGCCATCGCCCCGCCGTACGTCCGCGCCAGCCGACCGTCCGCGGTGAGCTGGGCGAGGTCGCGGCGGATGGTGGAGGCGGTGACCCCGAAGGTGCGGGACAGCTCCTCCACGCTGGTCAGACCCGTGGTCGTGGCCAGGTGGACGATCTGGTCGCGCCGGGCTCGCGCTCCGTTCACCGGCATGTCTTTCGCGTTCTTCACCGTGGACTCGGCCTCGCGTTCCTCGACATGGCTCTCCGCGTCAGCGGGCGGGGGACGGCGACATCTCGGCGGCCTGCCGCAGCGCCTCGATCATGCTACCGGCGTCGGCCGTGCCCGTACCCGCGATGTCGAAGGCGGTGCCGTGGTCGACGGAGGTGCGGATGACGGGCAGACCGACGGTCAGGTTGACCCCGGCCTCCAGGCCCAGCACCTTGACCGGGCCGTGCCCCTGGTCGTGGTACATCGCCACGATCAGGTCGTAGTCCCCGCGCCCGGCCAGGAAGAAGGCGGTGTCGGCGGGGAGCGGGCCGCGGGCGTCGATGCCGTCCGCGCGCAGCGCCTCCAGCGCGGGCACGATCTTCTCCTCCTCCTCGCCGTAGCCGAACAGGCCGTTCTCACCGGCGTGCGGATTGATCCCGCACACCCCGATGACCGGTTCCGGGGTGCCGGCGCGGACCATCGCCTCATGGCCGCGGCGCACGGTGCGCTCGACCAGGCCGGGCTCGATCTTCCGCACCGCGTCGATGAGCCCGATGTGGGTGGTGACGTGGATGACCTTCACCGTGGGGGTGGCCAGCATCATCGACACCTCCTCGACCCCGGTGAGATGGGCCAGCAGCTCGGTGTGGCCGGGGAAGACATGGCCGCCCGCGTGCAGCGCCTTCTTGTTGAGCGGCGCGGTGCAGATGCCTTGCACCTCACCGTTCATGGCGAGTTCGGCGGCGGTTCGTATGTACTGGTACGCCGCGTCCCCGGCGATGGGGGAGAGCTCGCCCCAGGGCAGATCGGCGGGGAGCAGCCCGAGGTCGATGACGTTGATCCGGCCCGGGGTGAACACCGCCTCGCCGGGCGCGGCCACCGTGACGACCTCGCACGCGATGTCGCGCAGCCGGGCGGCCTGCCGCAGCCGCTCCGCGTCCCCGATGACCACCGGACGGCAGCGCCGCAGGGTGTCCGGGTCGAGCAGCGCGGGGACGACCACCTCGGGTCCGATGCCGGTGCCGTCGCCCATGGTGACCGCGATCAGCGGAAGCGGGGCGGGACCGGTGTCCGCACCAGCGGCCCCGGTGGGGGCGAGGTGGGGGGAGGAGTTCATGAGGTGACCTTCCGTTCGGTCGAGTGGGGGCGCAGCGCCTGGACGATGTGGCGCAGGGAGTCGGGATCGCCGAAGCTGCCCGGTCGGGTCACGACGGATCGCCCGTCGGGGGTGCGGAGGTGGACGGCGCCGTGGTGCACCTGGCCGACCGGGTCGAGCTCGGTCACCGCCAGGGCGTCCAGCACCCGGCGCGCCGTCTCACCGCCGGTCAGCACGAGGTCGACGGCCCCGTGGTGCGCGGCCACGGCCGCGCCGACGGCCCGGGCGAGCCCGAGCACCAGCCGCCGCCCGGACATGGGCTCGGCTTCGCGGGGCGAGGGGAGGGCCACCGCCTCGTACGCGGGGGCCGGTCCCGGGGACTTGGGCGAGGCGCCGAGGGAAACGACGGTGACGGCGGCGGTCAGCGCGGGCAGCCCCACCGGGGGCCCGTCCGCCAACAGCCCCGCAAGCGGAAGCCGGTGATGGCTGGCCCCGTCCTCGACCAGCCGCCGGACCTGTTCAACGGCGGCCGGCTCGGCCGTACCCACGACGACCAGCACCGGCCGCGCGGTGTACGCCGAGGGCGCGGCCACCGCGGATGCGGCGAGGTCCCCAGCCCTGGCGGTACCGGCGCCGCCCAAGACGTCCGAGACAGCCGGGCCAACGACGGCGGTGGGACCCGGACCTGTGTCCCCAGGGACGGCCGGTCCCGCGGCGACCGGGCTCCCAGTGTCGTTGGCGGTCGGGTCCGTGGTGGCAGGAGCAGCCGGGTCCGTGGTGCCCGGTGCGGCTGGGCCCGTGGCACCCGGCGTGGCTGGGTCCGTGGTGCCCGGTGCGGCCGGGCTGCCCGTAGTACGTGGTGCGGTCGGGTCCGTGGCACCCGGCGCAGCCAGGCCCGTGGCATCCGGTGCGGTCGGGTCCGTGGTGGCGGGAGCGGCCGGGTCCGTGGCGTCCGGTGCGGCCGGGTCGGTGGTGGCGGGAGCAGCCGGGTCCGTTGCGTCCGGTGCGGCTGGGCCCGTGGCACCCGGCGTGGCTGGGTCCGTGGTGCCCGGTGCGGCCGGGCTGCCCGTAGTACGTGGTGCGGCCGGGTCCGTTGCGTCCGGTGCGGCCGGGCCCATAGCGCCCGGTGCGGCCCGGTCCGTGGCATCTGGTGCGGCCAGCGCCTCCGTGGCTGGGAAGGTCGTCGCCAGGTGGCGGCCCACGGCCAGGGCCAGGCCGCCCGAGCCGACCAGTCGCATCCCGGGGCCGTCCGCCAGCGATGCCTCGACGATCGCGTCGAGGTCCGCGTCCGTCTCCGCGTCGCAGATGGCCACCCGTCCCGCCGTCGCGGCCGCGCGCAGGGCGGTGAGCAGGGTGGGGCGGGAGGCTCGTACGGTCGTGAGCGGGATCAGGGCGGTGGGCAGGCCGCCCAGCGCCTGGGCCACGGAGGCGGGCGGGGGGACGGCCTCGGCGCGCCATGCGTCGCCCTCGTGGAGCGGTACTCCGCCGATGTGGACCACCCCCGAGCGCACCACGCGCCCGGCGATCGGCAGCGCGGGGGCGAGCACCACCCCCGCCCCGCCCTCCGCGAGTGCGGCGATCTCGGCGGCGACATTGCCCCGCAGCAGCGAGTCGATCTTCTTCAGGACGAAGGTGTCCCGGGTGTCCCGGGTGTCCAAGGCGGCCGGGGCGGCCAAGGCGGCCGGGGTGTCCAAGGCGGCCGGCATGTCCAGCGCGCCCAGCGCGGCCGCGGCGTCCTGGCCGCCCCCGTCCGGCCAGGACATCCGCAGTGCCCCGCGGACCGCCTCCGCCGCCTCCGCGGCCGGGCGGTACCGGGAGTCCAGGTCCAGGACGGTCGCCTCGCCGGCATGGCGGGGGCGAAGGGCCGTTGCCATGCCGACAGCGCCCGGCCCCCCGAGGAGCAGCACCCGACTGCGTGTTGTGCGCGAGCAAACCGCGGCCGCCACCTCCGCGGCGCCCGACAGGTCATCCGCGATGGCCAGCAGTCTCCGGCTGGGTGTCATGTCCACCGGTACCTCCTCGAATGACCATGACAGGCGGGGCGGCCCAAAGCCGTGGGCATCGTCTCCGTGGCCCCGATGATGACATACGTTGCGCGAACTGCGCGAGAGGTATTGCGTAAAGCGCGCAGTCATGTCACGGTGACCGCCGCGACACTTCGACCCGTACGGCCCTCATCCGGGCGCCGCACGAGTCGAGCGAGCCGGTAGCTCGCCCAGAACGTCGCTCGCCTCAGGAACGCCGAGAGGTCAACGATGACCCGTATCCCCTACGCTCCGGCCCTCAGCCGCCGGTCCGTGCTGCGCCTCGGAGCAGGCGCCTCAGCAGGTATCGCCCTCGCCCCGCTCGCCGGGTGCGCGGGGCCCACCGGCGCCCCCGGGCCCGGCGCCATCAGTCTCGGGCTGAACCGCTCGCTGGTCAGCCTGGACAACAAGCTCAACCAGTTCGACGCGGCGGTGACCGTGCAGCGCGCGGTGCGCCAGGCGCTGACCCGGATCGGCAAGGGGCTCCGCCCCGAACTCGTGCTCGCCGACCGTTTCGAGATGACCGAGCCCACCGCCTGGACGGTGCGGCTCCGCGAGGGGGTCCGCTACTCCGACGGAACTCCGGTCACCGTCAAGGACGTCTCGACCGCGCTGAAGATGTACGCGGGCGTCAACGGCTCGTTCATCGTCGGCCTCTTCCCCGAGATGCCCACCGTCGAGCCGGTCGACGAGCGCACCTTCCGCCTGCACACCAAGCGCCCGGTGCCCATCCTCGACCAGCTGATGGCCAACATCCTGATCAGCCCGGCCGCGAAGAACCGGCCCGAGGAGCTGTCCGGCGGGGTGGGCTCCGGCCCGTACGTGGTCACCTCGGCCAACTCCGGCACCGGCGAGTACACCCTCGCCGTCAACCACCGGTACTGGGGCCGCCGCCCCACCGTGGACCGGGTCCGGGTGCGCTTCGTGCCCGAGGAGTCCAGCCGTGTCGTCGCCGTGCGCAGCGGTGAGCTGGACGTCATCGACACCATCACCCCCGACTCCGCCGAGCAGCTCAAGGGCCTGCCGGGGGTGCGCCTGGACCGCACCTCGGGCACCCGCGTCAACCAGCTGTTCTTCAACTTCCGCAAGCCACGCGGACATCCGCTGGCCGACGCCCGGGTGCGCGAGGCGCTCAGCTACGCCATCGACGGCGAGGCCCTGGTGCGCGATGTGCTCACCGACTCGGCCCAGCAGGCCGAGGGCGTCGTCCCGCTCGCCCTCAAGGGGGCCGTACGCACCGGGCGTTACGTCCACGACCCCGGCGAGGCCCGCAAGCGCCTCGCCGCGCTGGGCGCGAGCGATCTCAAGGTGAAGATCATCTGGGAGTCGGGCGAGTTCCCCGCGGACACCTCGGTGATGGAGGCCGTGCTGGAGATGTTGCGCGGGGTCGGCGTCCGCGCCAGCCTCCAGCAGTTCGAACCGGGCGGCGACATCCAGCAGTGGCGGCAGGGCCGCCGCGGCGACTGGGACGTCCTCGGCAACGGCTTCTCCGTCCCCACCGGCCACGCCTCCACCAGCCTCCAGGGCATGTACGGCGGCACACCGGAGAAGGAGAAGACCCGGGACACCTACCAGGGCTATGTCTTCCCCCGGATCGCCACCCGGCTGGCCGACGCCTCCGCCGAGACCGACGAGAAGACGCGCGACGAGCGGCTCGCCGCCGTCCAGAAGCAGATCTGGGACACCCGCCCCTGCCTGTGGGCCTTCGTCCCCGATGTGGTGCTGGCCCGCCGCACCCGGGTGCGCGACGTGGGCCTGCTCCAGCTCAACTCCTACGACCTCGCCGCCGTGCGTCTGGAGGGCTGAGCCGTGACGCGCTATCTGATACGCCGCCTGGGCCAGAGCGTCCTGACCGTCTTCCTGACCCTGTCCACCGTCTTCGTCCTGGTCCGCATGGCCCCCGGCGACCCCGCCGCCGCCCTGGCCGGGCCCAACCCCTCCACCGCGGACCTCGCCCGGATCCGCGAGCAGTTCGGCCTCGACCGCGGACTGCTCACCCAGTACGGGCTCTTCCTGCGCGATCTGTTCACCGGCGACCTCGGCACCAGCTACTCCTTCCACGCGCCCGCCCTGGACGTGGTGCTCGACCGGGTGCCGTACACCATCACCCTCTCCCTGTCCGCGATCGCCCTCACCACCGTGGTGGCCGTGCCGCTCGGCGTGTGGATGGCCCGTCGCGCCGACACCAAGCGGGAACTGGGCGCCAATGTGCTGACCATCGCCGGGCAGTCCATGCCGGACTTCTGGATCGGCGTGATGCTGCTGACCCTCTTCGCCGTGGCCGTTCCGGTGCTGCCCGCATCCGGCTTCACCACCTGGGGCGGACTGATCCTGCCCACCGTCACCGTGGCGATCCTCCAGATGGCGCTGATCTCCCGGCTGGTCCGCCGGGAGATGGTGGCGGCCCTCGCCTCGCCGTACGTCACCGTCGCCCGCTCCCGCGGAGTCTCGACCCGCGTACTGACCTGGCGCTACGCCATGGGCAACTCCGCCATCCCGGTGCTCACCGCGCTCGGCACCCGGTTCGCCGCGATGCTCAACGGTGTCGTGGTGGTCGAGGTGGTGTTCGGCTGGCCCGGTGTCGGCTCGCTGGTCGTCCGCGCCCTGGAGACCCGCGACTATCCGCTGATCCAGGCGACCGTGCTGGTCACCGCCGCGCTGGCGGTCCTCGTCCAACTCCTCATCGACCTGGCGTACCCGCTGCTCGACCCGCGGGTACGCCTGGGAAAGGCGGCCTGAGATGCAAGGCGCCCTCGAACCCCCGGCCCCCGCGAAGGCCGGCCCCGGGACCCGCCCCAGCGCGGTCACCGCCAGGGATCTGGCCCGCGCCACCGCCACCCGGCGCCGCCGCAGCGCGAGCCTCAAACTGTGGGCGGGCGCGGTCTGCACCCTGCTGGTCGTGGTGCCCGTGGCCCTCGCCCAGGTGCTGCCCCTGCGCGGCGCGGGCGAGCAGGACCTCTCCCGGCGCCGGCTCGCCCCGCTGACCGACGGCCATCTCTTCGGCACCGACCAACTCGGCCGCGATGTGCTCTCCCGGGTGCTGCACGGCGGCCAGGTGTCCCTGACGGTCGGGGTGCTCGCCGTCGTCGTCTCCGGCCTCATCGGCATCGTCGCGGGCGCCGCCGCCGGGTACTACGGCCGCTGGGTGGACGCCGTCGTCTCCCGGCTGCTGGAGGCCCAGATGTCGCTGCCCCTGCTGATGATGCTGCTGCTCGTGGTGGCTCTCTTCGGCCCATCCGTCACCGTCATCACCTGCGTCATCGCCATCGCCCAGTGGCCCGAGGTGGCCCGGCTGACCCGGTCGCTGGTGCTGGTCGAGCGGGAGAAGCCGTATGTGGCCGCCGCCCAGGTGCTGGGGCTGCCCCGGATCGCCATCCTGGCCCGCCATGTCATCCCCAACATCGTCCGCCAGGCATCGCTCGTGGTCCTGCTGCTGCTCGCCCAGGCGGTGCTGCTGGAGAGCGCCCTCAGCTACCTCGGCGCGGGCCCCCAGCGGCCGTTCGCCACCTGGGGCCGGATCATCTCCGACGGCCAGGACTACATCACCACCTCCTGGTGGCTGGTGACCCTGCCCGGCCTCGTCATCGTGCTGCTGGTGGTCGGGGTCAACCTGCTGGGCGACGGACTGCGCGACCGCACCCGACGGCGTACGACGGAGGGCTCCCGATGAGCGACACGACGAGCGCCCCTACGGGCGCCCCGGCGAACACCCCGCTGCTGGAGGTCGAGGACCTCCAGATCGAGCTGATCACCGACCGCGGTGTGGTGCGCGCGGTCGACGGGGTCGGCTTCACCATCGGCCCCGGCGAGACGGTGACCATCATCGGCGAGTCCGGCTCCGGCAAGTCCACCACCGCGATGGGGCTGCTGCGGCTGCTGCCCGAAGGGCTCGCCGTACTCTCCGGAACCGCCCGGATCTTCGGCGCCGACGTCATCGCCGACGCGACCGCCGCCGGGCGGATCCGCGGCCGCGGGGTCTCCCTGATCCCCCAGGACCCGATGACCGCGCTCAGCCCGGTGCACACCATCGGCCGCCAGCTGGGCGAGGCGCTCCGGCTGCGCCACCCGGGGATGTCCCGCGCCGACGCCCGCGCCAAGGGCGTCGAACTGCTCGGCCGGGTGCGGATCCCCCGCCCCGAGACCCGCTGGGGCGCCTACCCCCACCAGTTCTCCGGCGGCATGCTCCAGCGCGTCCTCATCGCCGTCGCGCTGGCCGCCGAGCCCCGGCTGCTGGTGGCCGACGAGCCGACCTCGGCGCTCGACGTCACCGTCCAGGCGGGCGTCCTCGACCTGCTGATGGAGCTCCAGGAGCGCACCGGCATCGGCATCCTGATGATCACCCACGACCTGGGGGTGGCCCGGCTGGTCTCCGACCGCATCCACGTCATGCGCGACGGCCGTTTCGTGGAGTCGGGACCGGTGGAACAGATCGTGGACCACCCCCGCGAGCGGTACACCCGCGATCTGCTCGCCGCCGTGCCCACCCTGGGCCCCTGGGACGAGACCCCCGCGGCCGCCGTCACCGAGGAGGCGCTGTGACTCCCACACCCCTGCTGGCCGTCGAGGACCTGGTGGTCGAATACCCGGTCGCCGGCGGTGTCTTCCGCGCGGTGGACGGCGTCAGCTTCGCCGTCCCGCCCGGCGGTGCGCTCGGCGTCGTCGGCGAGTCCGGCTGCGGCAAGTCCACCATCGCCCGCTCCATCGTCCGGCTGCTGCGCCCCACCCGGGGCCGGATCCTGCTCGACGGAACCGATATCGCGGGCCTGCCCGAGCGGCGGCTGCGTCCGCTGCGCAAGCGGGTGCAGATGGTCTTCCAGGATCCGTACGGCTCCCTGGACCCGCATCTGACGGCCGAGGAGATCGTGGCCGAGCCGCTGCGGCTGAACGGCATGCGCTCCGGGGCCGAACGCGCCCGCCGCGCCGCCGCCCTCATCGACCAGGTCGGGCTGCCCGCCGGTGCGCTCCAGCGCCGCCCGGCCGAGTTCTCCGGCGGCCAGCGGCAGCGGATCGGCATCGCCCGCGCCCTGGCCAGCGGCCCCGAGCTGCTGGTGTGCGACGAGGCCACCTCCGCGCTGGACGTCTCCGTACAGGCCCAGGTGCTCCAGCTGCTGCGGGAGCTCCAGACCGAACGGGGGCTCGCCTACATCGTCATCTCCCACAACCTCGGCGTGGTCCGCGAGATCAGCTCCGAGGTGGTGGTGATGCGCGCCGGGAGGATCATCGAATCCGGGCCCACCGGCAGGGTGCTCTCCGCGCCCGCCGAGCCCTACACCCGGGCGCTGCGACGGGCGGCGCTCGACCCGACGACCATGCGGGGACGCAAACCACGCGCCCTCGTGTCCGCGATCGCGGCCGACCAGGAACCCGTGGCGACCGGCCAGGAACCCGTCGCGGCCGACGTCGCGATCGCCCAGGAACCAGGAGCGACACGGTGAACGCGCACCCACACACCCACACCATCAGCCAGGCGTCCGCCGGCGGGGTCGCCCTGCCGGGCATCCCGGTGCCCCTCTCGCGGCTGGTGCTCGGCACCATGACCTTCGGTGACACGGTGGACCGGGCGGGCGCCGCCGCGATGCTGGACACCGCGCTGGACGCCGGGGTGACGGGGGTGGACACCGCGAACGCCTACGCGGGCGGCACCACCGAGACGATCCTGGCCGAGCTGCTGCCCGGCCGCCGCGACCGGATCGTGCTCGCCACCAAGGCCGGTATGCCGCACCCCGACGCCGGCGGCCACTCACCGCTGTCCGCGCGCGGAATGCGCGCGGCCCTCGAGGGCAGTCTGCGCCGCCTGGGCACCGACCACGTCGACCTGTTCTATCTGCACCAGCCCGACCGGGCCACACCGCTGGAGGAGACCCTCGCCACGGTCGCCGAGTTCGTCGCCGAGGGCAAGATCCTCGCGCTCGGCGTCTCCAACTACGCCGCCTGGCAGATCGCCGAGATCACCCACACCGCCGAGCGGGTCGGCGCTCCGCGCCCGGTGGTGGCCCAGCAGCTGTACAACCTGCTGGCGCGGCGGATCGAGGAGGAGTACCGGGAGTACGCGGCCACCAGCGGGCTGCGCACCATGGTCTACAACCCGCTGGGCGGCGGCCTGCTGACGGGCCGTCATACCTTCGAGCGACAGCCGGAGTCGGGGCGGTTCGGCGACTCGCGGGTGGCGGAGATGTACCGGCGGCGCTACTGGGACGCCGGGCTCTTCGAGGCCGTACGGAGCCTGTCGCGGATCGCCGAGGAGGCGGGCATCCCGCTGGTCGACCTCTCGCTGCGGTGGCTGCTCGGCCGGGACGGGGTGGACGCGCTGCTGCTCGGCGGCTCCCGTGTGGAGCACCTTCGCGCCAACTTGGCCGCCGCTGCGGCGGGGCCGCTTCCGGCGGGGGTGGCGGAGGCGTGCGACGAGGTGGGGGCGCGGCTGCGGGGGCCGATGCCCGCCTACAACCGGTAAGCCCGTGGCTCTTCCCCCACCCCTTCCCGAGCCAAAGGCTCCGCCCCTGGGGCCCGGGGCGGCCCCCGGACCCGTTCGCGGGTGGCGACGAGCCGTGCCGTCCGACCGCAGACATCTCCGTACCACCACGACCATGAGGAGCCCGGCGAACATGACCGCCGACCATGACACCGCGATACCGCCGACGGACGGGCGGCTTCGGGCGCGTCCGGACGATCCGGCGCGCCAGGAGGCGTTCCTGCCCGCGCCCGCCGTGCAGAACCACGCCGCCAACCTCACCGTGTTGCCCGGAGGGGACCTCGGATGTGTGTGGTTCGGGGGTACGCAGGAGGGCGTGCCGGACATCTCCGTGTGGTTCTCCCGGCTCGCCCCGGGGGGCGACACCTGGACCGAGCCGGTCCGGCTCTCGGACGATGGCACCCGCTCGGAGCAGAACCCGCTGCTGTTCCCGACCCCGGCCGGGGAGCTGTGGCTGCTGTACACCGCCCAGCGGGCGGGCGATCAGGACACCGCCGAGGTCCGGCTGCGGGTGTCCGCCGACGCGGGTGTCACCTGGGGCGCGCCGCGTACGCTGTTCCCGGCCACCGAGGCGGGCGGGGTGTTCATCCGTCAGCCGGTGGCCGTCCTGGACTCCGGGCGGTGGCTGCTGCCGGTGTTCCACTGCGTGGCCACCCCCGGTGTCAAATGGGTCGGCGACCGTGACACCAGCGCGGTGATGATCAGCGATGACCAGGGGCGTACCTGGCGCGAGCGGCCGGTGCCGGGCTCGACCGGCTGTGTGCACATGAACGTCCACCAACTGCCGGACACCACCCTGCTGGCCCTCTTCCGCAGCCGCTGGGCGGACGCAGTGTACCGCTCGCACAGCACCGACGGCGGGGAGACCTGGAGCGAGCCGGTCCGCACCGAACTGCCCAACAACAACTCCTCCGTGCAGTACGTCCCGCTCGCCGACGGACGGCTCGCGCTGGTCTACAACCACAGCAGCCGCGCGGACGCCACGGCCCGCCGGGTGTCCCTCTACGACGAGATCGACGATGAGGGGCGGACGGGAGGGACACCGGCCCCGGCCGCCACGCCGGACGACTCGGCGCCCGGCGCCTTCTGGGGCGCGCCCCGCGCCCCGATGACCCTCGCGCTCTCCTCCGACCACGGCCTGACCTGGCCCGTACGACGCGATCTGGACACCGGCGACGGCCACTGCCTGACCAACAACTCACGCGACCGGCTCAACCGCGAGCTGTCCTACCCCACCATCCGGCAGGGCTCCGACGGCACGTTGCACATCGCGTACACCTACCACCGCCAGGCCATCAAGTACGTCCGCGTCGCGCCCGATTGGGCGGCCGATGGCTGAGCCCCGCCACGCCGTGGTCACCGGTGTCAGCTCCGGTATCGGCGCCGCGATCGCCGCCCGGCTGCTGGACGAGGGGTGGCGGATCACCGGGCTCGGCCGTACGGCCCCCGCGCACCCGGTGACCCGGCTGCACTGGATTCCGGCCGATCTGTCCCGGCCGGAGGGTCTTCCCGAGGTGCTCGCCCCGGTGTCCGGGGTGGACGCGATCGTGCACGCGGCGGGCGTTCAGCGCTCGGCGCGGCTGGGGGAGCTCGACCCCGAGGACGGGTCCCTCATGTGGCGGATCCATGTGCAGGCGGCGGGCGTCCTGGTGGACACGCTGGTGGACCGGGTCGTGGACGGTGGCCGGGTGGTGCTGGTGGGCAGCCGGACGATGACGGGCGTCCCCGGCAAAAGCCAGTACGCCGCCACCAAGGCGGCGCTGCCCGCGCTGGCCCGGTCCTGGGCGGCCGAGCTGGCGCCGAGGGCGGTCACGGTGAACGTGGTGGCGCCGGGGCCGACGGACACCCCCATGCTGCGGGACCCCGGCCGCAGCCGCACTCCGCCGGTGATGCCACCGCTGGGGCGGCTGGTCCGTGCGGAGGAGGTGGCGGGGCTGACGTCGTTCCTGCTGGGCCCGGAGGGCGGTGCGGTCACCGGGCAGACGCTGGTGATGTGCGCGGGCGCCTCACTCTGACGGCGGCGCGGCGTCGGAGCGGGCGAGCGCCAGCAGCCCCGATGTGTCCCCGGGCCGGGCCTGGAGCGAGGGCAGCAGCAGGGTCCACAGATCGGCCAGCCGGTCCTCGACCAGCCGCCGTCCGTCGAGCGCCTCGGAGACGGTGTGCAGCCCGAAGAAGGCGCATACGACGGTCCGGGCGGCGGGCAGCGGGTCGACATGCGTGGCCAGATCGCCGTCGGCGCGCGCCTTCTCCATCAGCTGCCCCACCGCGTCGATCCACCCCACGAAGGGCGGTGGCATGGGCGCCTCGATCAGGGTGCGCTCGGCCCACAGCCGGGCTCCGGCTCGCACCACGATGTCGTCGCGGAAGGCGCGGGCCACCGCGAAGCTGAGCCGGACCAGTTGCTCCAGGGGCGGCGCGTCGAGGGCGGCGAAGCGCTCGATCAGCGGGGGCCAGGTGGCGAAGTGCTCCTCCACCACGGCGAGGGCGAGCCTTTCCTTGCTCGTGTAGTGGAAATAGATCGCGCCGCTGGTGTGGCCGGACCGGGAGGTGATGTCGCTGATGCTCGTTCCCGCGTATCCGCGTTCGTCGAAGAGGAACGCCGCGGCCTCCAGAAGGGATCGGCGTGTTTGTTCGGCCCGTTCTTGCACGTGTTCGCCGTCCTTCCCCGTCGGATGTGACGGGGAGAACTTAGCGGACTTTTGGCCTGAGATGGTGATGAGGCGAGACAGGTCAAACATTATTAGTATTTTAAGGTGATCGTTCGTGAGGCTCATGGCCTTTCGGAGCCGTCCGGTCCCGCCGGGCGGCCGCTCAGCTGGTCCCGCACGGTGGCGCGGGAGGCGGTGCACCGGGTCTCGGTGGCCGAGGTGCTGCTCACCGATGTGCGTACGCACGGTGACAACCGGTTCGAGGCCGCGGCCCAGTGGCCGAGGTCCCATCCCACCTTCCCGCACGGCGGAGACGGCCGCCATCATCCGCTGATGATCGCGGAAACCCTGCGCGAGCTGGGGATCTACATCCCCACGCGGTACTACGCGGTGCCCGCGGGGGCGCACTTCCTGATCCGGGACATCTCCTACCGGCTGGACCCCGAGACCGAGCCCAGGGCGCCGTACGGGGCCTCCGACATCACCTGCCGGGCCGCCGTCACCGACGTCCGCACCAGCCCCTGTGGACGTTTCGTCACCGGGATGCGGCTGGATGTGGTGCTGTCGGCGGGCGGCAAGCTCTTCGCATGGGCCGGGGGCACCGCGCGCTTCCTCGACGGCACCACCTACGCAGAGACCCGGGCCGCCGTCCACGGGCACACCGCGCGCCGCAGGTTGCGTGCCGCCGTACGGCCCTCACCTGCGCAACTGGCCGTTCCGGCGGCCCGGGACGTCCTGGTGGTGCGGGACGGGGGAGTGGTCTACCTCGACCCCGCCGACCCCCGCCACCCGTTCTTCTTCGACCACTGGAGCGACCATATGCCGGGCCTGGTGCTGCTGGAGGGCGCCCGGCAGGCGGCGGCGCTGGCCACCGGCGGGACGCTGATCCGGCCCGTCGTCTGCCGGATGAAGGCGATCCGCTTCACCGAGTCATATCCGCCGGCCGTGGTCGAGTGCACCTCCCACGGCCGGACGTGTGTCTTCCGGCTGCGCCAGGCCGGTATCTGCACGGCGGTCGGCGTGCTCCAGTACCTCTGAGCGACGAACACGCCGTGCGACGAACAATTTGACGACGAACAGGCTGAACGACGAACAAAACGCCGACGCTGAGTAGCCTCTTGCTTACTGCGGGTCATCAAACTAACGTAGTGATCGTTATGTTTCGGGCAGGCGAACCCCACGGCCTGTACGACGACAGCGGTCGGCGCGCAGCGCCCTCATGAGCCGCCAGGACGATTTCCACCGCGTGGCTCCCGCAGGTACAGGCATCCCCTGCGCCGATTCCTCCACCTCCCATGGAACGGCAGACAGATGACAGCCGAAAAGTTTCTCGGATGGACCCCA
Source organism: Streptomyces sp. Inha503 (assembly GCF_047215865.1). NCBI lineage: Bacteria > Bacillati > Actinomycetota > Actinomycetes > Kitasatosporales > Streptomycetaceae > Streptomyces > Streptomyces sp. Inha503. Next base: position 10,162,889 of record NZ_CP178360.1, read on the forward strand.
GCCGCCATCGTCTTCGACTGTGACGGCACCCTGATGGATTCCGAACGACACTGGGAGGAGGCGCGCGAAGTGGTCCTCAGAAGCCATGGAACCGCCCCCGACGAGGAGTTCGCGCGGCGCACGAAAGGGCTCCACTACACCGAATGCGGGCGCATGCTGGCCGAATTCGCCGGACGCCCCGAACTCGCCGACGAGATGACCGGACAACTCCTGGACGCCTTCCGCCGACTGGTGGCCGACGACCCGGTCACCATGCCGGGGGCGCCCCAACTGGTCGCGAAGGCGGCCGCCTTCGCACCGCTGGCCGTGGCCAGCAACTGCCCGCGTGACGTCGTCGAGGACGGACTCGCCAAGGCCGGGCTGCTGCGGTACTTCGGCCATGTGCTGGTCCCCGAGGGGGACGTACGGCCCAAACCGTACCCCGACGTCTATCTGGAGGCCGCCCGGCTGTGCGGGGCGGCTCCCGAGGACGCCCTCGCGGTGGAGGACTCCCACTGCGGGTTTCTGTCCGCCTCGCGCGCCGGGCTGAGAGTGCTCGGAGTGGGCCCGCGGAAGCCGGTGGACGAGCCCCCGCCGGTCGATGTGTGGGTCTCCACCCTCGCCGACCCGGACCTGGTCAAGTGGGCGGACTCCCGGGCGGCCTGAGGGGCTGGGCCACGCTCACCGCCTGGGCCACGCTGACCGCCTGGTCGGTGGCGGGCGCCGCGGGTCACTTCTTCGCGTCGTGGCCCGCATGGCTCGCCGAGCCGTCCATGCCCTCCATGCCGTCCATCCCGTCCCCCGTCTTGGCCCCGCCGTGGGATCCGCCGTGGGACATGGACATCCCCTTCTCGAGCGATCCGCCGATCTTCTCGCGCAGGGGTTCCAGCGAGCCCATGGACAGGCCGGTGACCGACCAGCGCTTGCCGACCAGGTACATGCCCCCGTAGTCCTTCGACGTGGTCAGCCAGTCGTGCTGGCCCTTGTCGGTGGCGAAGGTGACCATCGTGAACCGCTTCTGACCGGACCCGCAGGAGCCCTGACGCAGCTCATCCGCCTCGGTGATGATCGTGGCCTTGCAGCCGATGGCGTCGGCGATCTTCGTCAGCGGCGCGGGCTTCCCGGGCTTGGCGAACTCCTTGGTGGCGGGGGACACCTTCTTCTGCTCGTGGCCGGAGCCATGTGTCCGATCGCCTCCACCGCAGCCGGCCAGGAACAGCAGGGCCGCGCCGACCGCGGTGGCACGGAGAGCGAGTGACACATCAACCTCCCGTAGAAAATCCGGCGGGGCGGCCCGGGCTCTGATGCCTCGGGCCACCCGCCGCGGTGGACCAAAAGTAGTGGTTGTCTCCCTTACTGGCCCGCCTTCTTGCCCTTGTCGGTGACGGCGAACCAGGTGCCCTTCACGCCCTGGCCGTTGATGTCACCGGGCTTCTTGTCCCCGGTGAAGGTGTACAGCAGCCAGCAGTCGAACGCCGCCTGCTTGGTGCCGTCGGGGCGCTTGAAGGAGGTGACCTTCGCCGCGTCGAGCCCGGCGACCTTGGTGGTGTCCACGGCCTTGACCGGCTTCCAGGTGTCCAGGCAGGCGCCGAGGCAGCCGGTCTTCATCGGCCAGGCGCTGTCCTTGTTGAACCGGTAGACGGTCATGCCCTTGCCGTCCACGATGATCTTGCCCAGCTCGGCGTTGTTGTTGACCATCAGCTGGAGGCTGTCGTCCGCGGCCGCGGTCTTGCCGGCCGGCTTTCCGTCGGGCGCCAGCGCGTTCCAGGTGCCGCCCACGCCCTGGCCCTTGGTGTCACCGGGCTTGTTGTCGCCCGCGAAGCGGTAGACCGGCCAGCCCGCCAGCGTCAGCTGCTTGGTGCCGTCGGCGCGGGTGACCGAGCCCAGCTTGCCGGCCTCGATACCGGTGGTGGCCGCGGCGTCGTCCGCGGGCACCGCGGGCCACTTGGTGGCGCAGTCGTCGTTGCAGTTGGACTTGGCCGGCTTGGGGGTGTCCTCGTCGAACCGGTAGAGCGTCCAGCCCTTGCTGTCGGTGACGAACTTGCCCAGCTTGGCGTCCTCCTTGACCGCCAGCTGCTTCGCCGGACCGGTGCGCTCGGCCTCGCCGCCCGCGCCGGCACCGGTGTCACCGCCCGCCTCGTACCCGCCGCCGGCACCGGCCGCGGCCCCCGCGCCCGCCGACGCGGAGGCCCCCGCACCCACGGTCTGGCTGCCACCGGCCGGCTGCACATTGGCGCTGCCCGCGCTGTTGTCCTTGCTGCTGCCGCAAGCCGCCGTCAGCAGAACCATCGCTACCGACACCCCGGCGAATGCGATGTGACGCCGCTTCTCCATGACCATTCCTCTGCAATCTCGATCGGTCCGGCGGTGATTGCGCCGACGCCGGTCCATACGGAGCCCGTGCGGACCGGCGTTCAGCGGCTCGCGAATTTGTCACCGGACGCAAAATTCGCCGGATCGCTGAGCACACAGCAGTCGACGGCCGTTTCTCACGGCCGTCGCGGTGTCGGTGGTGCGGCTGGATCGCTCCCCCGCTCCTCGATCACTCCTCGATGCGCAGCGCCAGGGCGGGGCAGCGGCGGACCGCGCGGACCGCCTGCGCCCGCAGCTCCCGGGGCACTTCCATGGTGGCCGAGGACGGATAGCCGTCGATCCCGAGCGTCAGCACCTCGGGCGGCAGGATGTCCGCGCACAGCCCGTGGCCCTGGCACAGCGACCAGTCCACCAGGAGCTTCTCCATCGGCCCCCGCTGGCGGCGCTCATCGCGCGCCGCGGGGTTCAGCGGGGCGGGCGGCAGGGCGAGCGGCAGCGCGTCCTCCGGCAGCGGCAGCACCCCCATCGTGGGCCGTCCGCAGCCGGCCCCGAGCGCATGCGCCTCGAACTCCTCGGGGAACGCTTCCAGCGCGGTGGTCACGAAACCGGCGGTGCCATCGGGATGGCTGCACGCCCCGCGCTTCCTCACCGAGTTGACGTAGGCGCGCACATTGTCGATCGCGGACTGGCCACCGCCGCGCTCCACCTGGCCGATGGCGTCCGCGAGCGCGGGCAGCCCGATGAAGCAGGGCCCGCACTGACCGGCCGTCTCGGCGGCCAGCCAGCGCGCGATCCGCGCGGTTTCGCCGAGCGGGCAGGTGTTCTCGGGGACGGGCAGCACCGCACCGGCCCCCAGCCGGGCGCCGTACTTCTTCATGGACTCCCGGGAGATGGTGGCGGCGTTGATGCTCTTGGGGTCCAGCCACTTGCCGTGGTAGCCGCCCACCAGCACCGCCTGGCCGGGGGTGAGGCCGCACAGCTCCAGGACGTAGGTCAGCGGCACCCCGGTGGGCGTCTCCAGCACGTACTTGCCACCGACCGTCAGCAGCGTGGTGCCCGGCTCGGTGGGCAGCCCCACCGAGCGGTACGGCAGGGCACCCATCCGCGCCGCCACCGCGAGCTGGGCGAAGGTCTCGGTGTTGGACAGCAGGGTGGGCAGCCCGCTGAGCCCGCTGTCGCTGGTCCGGATCTTCCGGCCGTTGGGGATGGCCGGGGCGCCGCTGATGCCGTTGATGACCGCGCCGCCCTCACCGGCCACGAACCGGTCGTCGGTGATGTTCACCGAGACCGGGACCCCGCTGGGGCCCCGCTCGGCGATCGCGGCGGCCAGGGACTCCTGGACATCCTGGCGGTGCACCGCGATGGCCACCTCCTCGGCACCGAGCGCCTCGGCGGCGAGCACGGCGCCGTCGATCACCAGATGCGGGGTGTGCAGCAGCAGCGCGGTGTCCTTGAGGCAACTGGGCTCGCCCTCACTGCCGTTGACCACCACGGCGCAGCGGCCCTCGCGCCGGCCGGCCGACTCCACGACCGCCTGGACCTTCTTGGCGAAGGGGAAACCGGCGCCGCCGCGCCCGCGCAGATCGATGTTCTCCGCGAGCGCCACGAGCTCGTCCGCCCGGAGGGCCGGCATGGTGCCATGGACGGTCAGATGGCCGACGCGGTCGAGCCGGTACACCTCGTCGAGCCCGGCCAGCAGCCGGGGTGGATCGACACAGGCCAGCCTGGGTTTGGTCGTGATCACCGGTCCCACCCGCGAGAGGCACCGAGCGGCTGGCTGTCACGCCGTCCGGGTTCCGCCGAACGGGGGCGCGGCACGGTGGGATCGGACCGCCCGGTCCTGCCCTCCTGCATGCTGCGGGCCGGAGGGTTCCTGACCTCGATGCCGTCCGCCCGGTCGATGTCCTGGCGCCGCCGCTGCACCAGCCGCAGCCACAGCGCGATGGCCACACCGGCGAGGGCCGCGATGTAGCCGTAGGTCGCCCAGGTCTTGGCGGCGCGTCCCGCCTTCAGACCGTGGATCAGCGCGGCGCACCACGCGGGGTAGGCGCCCACATGCAGCGCCCGCCACCAGCGGTAGCGCCAGCGCGAGTTGCCCCTGGAGGCGAACGAGCTGCGGGCCGCACCGGTCACCGCGGCGATCACGAAGAGATAGCCGGCGATGGTGCCGAGCCCGATCAGCACCGGCTGATTTGCGTCAGCGAACGGTATCGCGATGGACGCGGTGTTGGTGTGGCTCTCCGCGACCTTGACCCAGATGTGGACGGCGAGGAAGAGCAGTCCGGCGACCGCGGCCGCCCGGTGGATGGCCTGGGCCAGCAGCCGCTGCTTGGTGTGCAGGATCATCTGGTCGGTCGCGGCGAGCCCCCACAGCACCGCCGAGGTGAGACAGACCAGCGCGAGCACACCCGCGCCGAAGTCGAGGAACACGAACATCTTCGAGAACGCGCCGGCGCTCCAAGTCACGTACAGGGACAGTGCGATGGAGCCGACGACGGCATAGATCCGGATGTGGCGTGGCCATCCCAGTCCGGATGGATCATGCTGCTGGGTCCGGCGAGCGGCTCGTCGTCCGCCACGAGCTCGGCGTCCCCCGTGACGCCCCTGCGAGGAGGGGAGCGGCGTTTGGGACATGGACATTGGAGCCTCCCGATCGCGCGGATTCGCGCGGGTGACGAGATACGTCAAAGTCGTCTTGGGGGCAGCAGCTTCTCGGAAGTACACCTGATCTCCATAAGATTTGTCGTAACGTGACAACTTCTAGTGGACGCACCGTGCCCACACCGTCCCCGGCTGATCCACTGTCGTCTCAATGGCAAAGAACCGGCAAAGTGCCGGGACCGGGAGGGGGCGGGGTCCTCTATGACGTAGCGGAGGACCCTCGACTCCCTGACCGGTACTGGACGAACCGGTGATGGAGGCAACCTCCACGGACCTGACCGACCCCCCAACGGCCAGGTCTCCCCCCGGCAAGAACGAGGTAATGATGGGCGAACTCGTGAACCGCATCTGGTCCCGCCCCCGTGGCGAGTGGACCCGCGTTCTGCGCAATGAACTCCCGTCCCTGGCCGACGAGGTGGTTGAGAACCTTCGGCACAGAATCCCGGGATTCGCCGAACTCCTGGAGGACTCTGAGCGAGACAAGGTCCGATGGGGAGTCGAGCAGGCTCTCCTGACCGCACTCGGCCACCGCAAGGCGGGCGAGGACGGCGCGGGCGAACTGGCCGCCGTCTCCGGTGAGGAGGCGCTGGCCGAGGTGCCGCCCGAGCGGGCCCGGCGCGATCTGTTCGAGGCCCTCATCGGCGAGGTGGCGGTCTCCGAGCGCACCTTGGTGGAGCTCTCCCGGGCCGCCCGCTGGCCGCTTCCCGAGACGGTGCAGGCCATCGCCCTGCCCACCCCGGGCGAGGCCCCGCAGCTGGCCGCCGTGCTGGGAGACACCCTCATCGGCGCGGTCGGCGACGAGCTGTGCCTGCTGATCCCCGACCCGGACGCGGACCCGGGACCCACCCCGGACACCGGCACCGCCGCCCAGGAGGGCGAGAAGGACCCGGAGCGGGAGCCCACCCCGGCCGAGCCCGGCACCCGGGCGGCGCTGGAGACCGCGCTGCGCGGCCGTACCGCGGCCGTGGGCCATGTGGTGCCGCTCAACGACGCGTCGTCCTCGGTGCGTTGGGCCCGGCGCCTGCTGACCCTGGCGCCCGCCCGCTCCGGCCCCGAGGCCCGGGTGCTCTTCGTCGACGACCATCTGTCGATGCTGCTGCTCCTTCAGGACGAGTCGCTGGTCCGGGCGCTGGCCGCCCGGTGGCTCAAGCCGCTGGTCGGGCTGACCCCCCGGCAGAGCGAGCGCCTCCAGATGACGCTGCTGGCCTGGCTGGAGGGCGGTGGCGCGCCCGAGGCGGCCAAGGCCCTCAAGGTGCATCCGCAGACCGTGCGCTACCGGCTGCGCCAGATCGAGAAGCTCTTCGGGCCCGGCCTCCGGGACCCCCGAATACGCTTCGAGCTGGAGATGGCGCTGCGCGGCCGCAGGCTGATGGCGCAGGTGGACCGGATACGGCGCCACGCGTCCCGGGTGAGCCGCCGGACCCGTACCGGCGCGCCCCCCGGTGTCCGGCCGCTGGGCATCGCCAGGGAGGCGCGCGTCAACGGACTCTGACCAGGACTGAACGCCGACAGGAGGCGAACCGTCGGCCGCGCTCACGCGGTCGGCGGTTTTCGCTGCCCCCGACGGCCCGGGAAGCCCGCCGGGACGGCCGCGGCGGGGTGGTTCAGCCCCGCGCCCCGGCGGGCGCCGCCGTACGCGGGGCCGTGCGCATCGCGGCGTTCAGGCCGAGCAGTTCGCGGTAGGCGTGGGAGCAGAAGGCGCATTCGTCGAGATGGCGCGCGAGCGCCCGGCCGCGCACCCCGCCGCGGCGCACCGAGGCGCCGAGCCGGCCGCTGAAGTGCCGGCACCGGTCGTCGCGCGCCGACTCCAGATGGGCCCGCAGATACGACTCCCGCAGCCCCTCACGGGCCCGGAACGCCAGCGAGGTCACCCCGCTGGGGGAGATGCCCAGGGCCATGGCCACCCGGTGCGGGGGCTCCTCCTCGACGAGGGTCAGCCACAGCACGCTCTGCCAGCGCTCGGGGAGCTCCCGGAAGCTGCGGATGAGCAACCGGCGGTCCTCCCGGGCCACCAGATGCTGCTGGGGGTCGGCCGTGGCCGCGTGCTGCCGCCAGGACTCGAAGTCGGCGGTGAGCAGCACCCGGCGCTCCCCGGCGCTCCACTCCATCGCCGTATGGCGCACCACGGTGAGCAGATACGGCCGCCAGGGACCCCGCGGACCGCCCCCGGCGCGAACGGCCTGGAAGGTGCGGAAGAACGCCTCGGAGGCCAGGTCCTCGGCGTCATGGGGGTCACGGCAGCAGGTCCGGGCGTAGCGGAGGGTCGCCGGGTGGTGGCGGCGGTAGAGCAGGTCGGCCGCGGCCGGACTGCCGCTGCCCGACCGGTAGCCCTCCACCAGCCGCCGGGTGAGCTCCTGGTCCGAGGGGGGACGGACCGGTCGGTCGGTATGTTCCGGTCCCGGGAACCCCTCGGTGTCCGGGTGCTCCGCCGCCGGAGCGTCGGTGGCCGCCTCGTCGTCCGCGGCCTGGTGTAAGTGCCCGGTGACAGCGCGGCGCGCGCCGGCCTTCCGGCCGACGCGCGCCTGGTGAGTGCTGGCCATCAGGTGCACTTCTGGCCGCTGTTGATGCAGTCCACCGCCTTGTTCATCAGGTCTTCCGACATCACGTTGATGAAGTCGTCGTGGTCCGTGATGGGCTTGTGCAACTGCTCGGGGAAGCCGTCCACGGCGAACGGGGTGTTGGCCGGTACATCGTAGGTGAGGGTGTTCACCAGCTGGGGGATGGCCTTGAAGCCGTTGGGGCAGGAGCCGTCCTCATTGGCGAACGCCACGTGGTCACGGTGGTTGGCGCTGTCGATGTTCTGGCCGTCCCAGCAGCTCTGGAAGTCGAAGGTCCGGGTGACCGAGCTGCCCTCGGGGCAGAGCGGGTACTTGTCGGTCAGCTGACGGTCCTCGAAGCCGGTGCAGCTCCAGGAGGCGTTGGCGTTCTTGTCGCCGTTGGTGAACGCCTTGGCGTCACCGGTGATGATGCGCAGGAACTTCGGCATCGCCGTGACCTTGCTCTGCGCGTTGCCCTTGAACTCGATCTTGGAGCTCTTGGGGGTCAGGATCGTGCCGACGTTGCCCTCCTGGCCGCCGCCGAGCTCGTTGGCGTCCGCCTCGTCCTTGCCATCCTGGGCGCGGACCACGGGCCAGTAGTAGGTCGACTTGTCGTCCTGGTTCTCGCAGGAAGTGCCGCCCTGCTCGAAGGTCTGGTTGTTGGCGAAGGCGTCGTTCTTGTCGTTGCCCACGTAGTCGTGGGTGTGGTGGGCGCCGTTGCCGACACCGGGCGCGACGATGACGTTGTCACTGTTGCGCAGCTGGGGGTCGCCGACTCCGCACTCCGAGGAGAAGGTGCCGGTGGAGCCGTTCCCCTGGGCCTCCGGCGGCTGCTGGACGTTCGGCTGCACCTTGGTGATGTCGACGAAGTCGTCCTGCGACGGGCCGTTGCCGGCCTGGCCGCCGGCGTTGCCGGGCACCTCGTTGGCGCCCTCGCCGCCCTGCTGGTCGCCGCCTTGCTGCTGACCGCCTTGCTGGTCGCCGCCTTGCTGCTGACCGCCCTGCTGGTCACCGCCCTGCTGCTGACCGTCCTGGCCGGCCTGGTTGGCCACCTCCTGCCACTTGCAGTCGGCCATGCCCTGGAGCTGGGAGTTGTCGCCGCCCATGGCCGAGCCGATGTTGTTCAGCGTCTGGGAGCGGTCGTCGTTGAGCTTGGAGAGCACGGCGTCGTTCGAACCCTGCTGCTGGTTCATCTGCTGGTACGCCTTGGCCACCTGGTTGTCCAGCTCGGCCAGGTTCTTGTCGACCTCGGGCTGGGCCTTCGACGGCACGTCACTCAGCTGCTGCCCCACGTCGGGGCACTGGATCGTCCCCGCCTTCGCGGCCACGGTGTTGTTCTGCTCGGAGCCGCTATTGTCGCCGTGGGCGGACGCGTTGGCGGCGATGATCGCGGCCCCACCGCCGCCGAGCGCCAACGCGGCGACGATGGCGACGGTCTTGTTGGTGAACCGCCCGCGTTTGTGGGTCTGTTGCCTCATGAGATCACTTCACTTAGTCGTTAGAGGGCGTCGAAGTCGACAAGCCCGGTGTCCTCGAGGACCGTGATGTGGTCGAGAACGATGGCATTGGCCCTGGTGGCCAGAGATCTGACCATGGAGTTGCGGCTCTCGGCTCGCACCTGTGCCACAAGGTTGAACACCTTGCCGTGAGCGGCGCGCAACCGGTTTGCGAAAACCCGCTCGAACTCGGCGCTGCTGCCGGCGTTGGTCATCTCATTCAGCCAGCCCTGCTGCTGATCGTTGGGCTGGCTGGGCAGCTGGATTCCGAGAGCCCGGCCGACCTCCTCGGAGCGGCGGTCGAGTTCGGTGTGTCCCTCGATGAGATGCTCACCGGCGGTCTTCACGGCGTCCCGGCTGTCACGTTCCTGGGCGAGACGTCCGGCCGGGAGCTCCCACGTTCCGGCGAGCCTGACTTTGCGGACAAAGTCCCGGTCAGTGGCCGTGAGCGGCCCGTACTGGGTGCTGACCGTCCCACCGCCGTCGTCCGTGACGCCATTGCGCGGCTGGGCCACGCTGCTCTCACCGAACAACGACACCGGAATGAGGATCGCCGCCAGGGTGACGGCGAGCGCCCCGATGATGAGCCCGGTGCCGATGGTACGGCTGGAGGCGATGGATCTGGTGAGGTTTGCTGATGGCACAGCGCCCTCCTTGGTTCGGAGTGACACCGGACGCTAGTACCTCGTGTGGCTCGGTCGTGGAGACCTCATCACTAGTGAATAAAGCCGGGACAGAGATCATTACCTGCTGGTACTCTGCGCGGCCGCCCTCCGGGGGCGCTCACAAAGATTTTTCCCACCCCGTTGAGCAACTCACCGGGCCCGTACGTACGGCAGGGAGAACCCGGTGCACGGCCGCGCCCGAGCGGCCCGGCCGCACACCGTCCCGACGACCCGGAGGCGCCCCGCCGTGGATGCGACAGCGAGGAAGACCACGCCCACCAGGCCCCGTCATCTGCTCAGGTCCCGTCATCTGCTCAGAGCCGAGGCCGGATGCGGCGACTGCCGGTACTGCCCCAGTTTGCCGTCGAGGACCCGGGCATCGGGGTGGTTCAGCTCCTGGAGGATTTCCAGGGCCCGCCGCCAGTCGGTGAGGGCGGTGGCCACATCCCCCTGGGCCAACCGGGTGTCCCCCTGGTGGTGCAGGGTGTCGGCCTCCAGATACCGGTCGCTGATCTCGCGGTAGATGGCGAGCGCCCGACCGTAGGAGGTGAGGGCCTGCTCATACCGTCCGAGGTGGTGGTACGCGTACCCCAGGCTGTCCAGCGCGGCGGCCTCGCCGGACGCGTCGCCGATCCGCCGGTGCAGTTCGACGGCCTCCCGGCAGCGGGCCAGGGCGTGTTCGTACTCACCGAGCAGGATATGGGTCCAGCCGATCTCGTTGAGCACGCTGGCCCGTCCGCTGATGTGGTCCAGGGCGACATAGTGGCCGAGCGCGGGCCGGTAGTGGTCCAGCGCCTCCTGATGGCGGCCCTGACTGTTGGTCAGGAAGGCCAGGGCGCGCAGGGTGAGGGACTGCCCGCCCCGCTCGCCGAGCTCCGTGAACAGCTCCAGCGCCCGCTCCAGATGGCCGTACGCCTCCTCGTACCGGCCCAGCCGTCCCTCGGCGAAGCCCAGGGTGCGGTGGCTGTGCGCCTGGCCGAGCCGATCGGACAGGGCCCGGGCCGCCCCCAGCGCGGTGCGCTGGACGGCGGTCTGCTCCTGCCAGTGACCGCGCCGGTCCAGGAAGCGCTCCAGCGTCACGGCCAACTGCCAGGCGTGGGCCGGGAATCCGTGGTCCCGCGCGTGCTCGACGACCGACAGCAGTACGCAGCGCTCCGCCGAGAGCCATGCCTCGGCGCGCTCCTGGCCACTGAGGTGCTCGGGGGCCGCGTCGGGCCGGGCCGGGGACACCGGCAGCGGTTCGGTCCGGTGCGGGGCGAGCCGCGTGGCGGCGGTGCGCGCGGTGTGCAGATAGTGGTCGAACATCCGGTGCCGGGCGTCCTGGCGGATCTCCTCCGCCTCCTGGTCCTCGACCAGCTCCATGGCGTACGCCCGCAGCAGATCGTGAAAGGTGTAGCGGCCCGGGCCGTGCTCCACCAGCAGATGGGCACGGGTGAGCGCGGTCAGCAGGGCCCGGGTGACCCGGAGCGGCAGCCCGGCCAGGCTCGCGGCCGCCGCGGTGGAGACCTCGGGCCCCGGATGCAGGGCGAGCAGCCGGAACAGCCGGGCGGCCTCCGGCTCCAGCGCGCGGTAGGACCAGGAGAAGACGCTCCGCGCGTCGGTGCTCGGATCGGCGCCCGCGAACGCGTCGAGGTTGCCCTGGCTCTCGCGCAACTCGGCGGCGACAGAAGAAAGGGGAAAGGAAGGACGGGTCGCGGCGCGGGCGGCCACCACCGCCAGTGCGAGCGGCAGCCGTCCGCACAGCCGGATGATGGTCGCCACCGCCTGTGGCTCCGCGGCGACCCGGTCCGTGCCCAGCCGCCGGACGAGTGCCTCATGGGACTCGGCCGGGGACAGCGGCCCCAGAGTAAGAGGACGGGCTCCCTCGCCCGCTATCAGACCGTGCAGCTGATTGCGGCTGGTGACGACGGTCAGACAGCCGGGGGAGCCGGGCAGCAGCGGCCGTACGTGCTGGGAGTCCACCACATTGTCCAGCAGGACCAGCATCCGCCGCCCCGCCAGCAGACTGCGGTACAGCGCGGTCTTGGCGTCCAGACCCGTGGGCACCCGGCTCGGCGGGACCCCCAGCGCGTGGAGGAATCCGCGCAGCGCCTCGTTCGGCGACATCACCGAACCGGTCGGATCGAAGCCGCGCAGATTGGCGTAGAGCTGTCCGTCCGGGAAGCGGTGGGCGATCCGATGTGCCCAGTGCACGGCCAGCGCGGTCTTGCCGATCCCGGCCATCCCGTCGATCGCGCTGATCACCAGCGGCGCCGGTGAGGCCACCCCGGCGCCATCGGGCAGCAGGGCGTGGATACCGGCGAGTTCGTTGTGGCGTCCGCTGAACGCGGGCAGATCGGGCGGCAGTTGAGCCGGGCGGACCGCCGGGGCGGGCGGCGTCGCCGGAGGGGTGTGCTGGACCGGCTCGGCGGGGGCCGGGGTCGACCGGGGCACCACCTCGCGGTGGGCGGCGCGCAATTCCGGGCCGGGCGCCACACCGAGCTGGTCCGCCAGCCGGTTCCGGGCCGTGGAGAAGACCTCCAGCGCCTCGGCCCGCCGTCCGGTGGTGGCGAGCACCCGGATCAGCTGGGCCTGAAGGGTCTCGTCCAGCGTGTGGTGGGCGGCTAACTGCTGGAGCACGGTGGGCAGTTGCTCCGGCACCTCGGAGGACAGCGCCGTGGTGGCGGCCTCCTTGGCGATGGCCAGAAGTTCACGGTCGACACCGGAGAAGACGGGATGGGTCTGGATGTCGGAGGGGATCCCGGTGGCGGTCGGCCCCTGCCACAGGGCGAGCGCCCGGGCGAAGAGCTCGGCACCCCGCTCCGGTTCCCCCTCGGCGGCGGTGCGCCGGGCCGATTCGCTCAGGTGCCGGAAGCGCAGCAGATCCAGCGCGTCCGGGTCGGCGTTCAGCCGGTAGCCGCCGGAGCTGCGCACCAGCCGGCTGCCCTCCGCCCGCGTCGCCAGACCCGGTTCCAGCAGCCGGCGCACCGAGCCCACATGGCGGTGCACCACATTCACCGCGGTGCTCGGCGGATCCTGTGCCCAGAGGACGTCGACGATCTCGCTCAGCGCCACCGGCTGCCCCGCCCGCACCAGCAACAGCGCCAGCAGCGCTCGCTGTTTGGGCGGGCCCAGCTCCAGTTCGGCGTCCTCGCGCCACGCCCTGACCGGGCCTAACACCGTAAATCGCACAACTAGGGATCTTAGTCGAGCCCGTTTCGGGCACCGTCCTCTTCCGGCCGTGGAGCGTCGTCAGACTTTCGTCACTCAATCGGCGTCCCCTTCTCTTACGCTCCCGCCATCAACGCATTCGCCTCGGGGGGAACGAGACGATGGACCTCAACGCGGCGGCCGTCATGACCGACGCCGACACTTTCTTAGCGACGCTGTACCGGCGCCACGGCTCGGCGCTGCTCCGGCTTGCGGCCCGGCTGCTGGGCGGGGACTGGCACCGGGCCCAGGACATCGTGCAGGAGGTGGCGATCCGGGCCTGGCAGCGGCCGATGGACGTCGGCCCCATGGACGCCACCGCCCGTCACCGGCTGTTCACGGTGGTGGGCGATCTGGTCGGCGATCTCGTCGGCGACGCCCACCGGGACCAGGTGGAGCCGCGGATGGAGATGGCCGGTGAGGCCGATATGGCGATGCTGGCCGCGCCGGACGCGGTCGATCAGACGCTCACCGCCCGGGTGGTGTGGGACGCGCTGGCGGACCTGGCGCCCCCGCAGCGGGAGGTGCTGCTGCATCTGCACTATCTGGACCGCAGTGTGAGCCAGGCGGCTCGGGCGCTCGGGGTGCCTCCCGGAACCGTCAAGTCGCGGACGTACTACGCGACTCGGGCGCTGCGGTCGGCCCTGCGGGCGCGGGGGATCACCGACTGCTGACCGCTCCGGCCACCCGCCGACTGCTTTCTGATCGAATGATCGCTACTATGGCGGTGTTTCGATATGAAGACGAAAGCCGATCGCGTCGGAGGTAGGGAACATGCGGGAGCCGGCGCAGAAGCGGCAGGCACGGATCGCGGCCCTCGTGGAGGCCCGGGGCAGCGCCCGGATCACCGATCTGGCCGATGAGCTGGCGGTGTCCGTCGTCACCGTGCGGCGGGACGTGGAGGAGCTGGCCCAGCGCGGGGAGCTGCGCCGCGGCCACGGGGTGGCGCGGTCGCTGCGGCCCATGCCCACGGAGTCCACCGCCACCGGCGACACCATCGGCATGGTGGTCCCGGAGCGCAACACCTACCTCACCGAGGTCGTCCAGGCGGCGCGCGAGGCCGCCGAGAAGGCCGGGCTGCGGCTCGCGCTGCACATCGCCGCTGACGAGCGTGGGACCGAGCGCGCGGTCCGCCAGGCGCTGGACGCGGGCGCGCGGGGGCTGCTGCTCGCCCCGCGCTGGCGCACCGAGGCGGAGGCGCGGGCGGACCACGCCTGGCTCGCCGCGCTGGAGGTCCCCGTGGTGCTGGTGGAGCGCCGGCCCCACCGGGGCAGCGCGATCTACGGGCTGGACTGTGTGCGCTCGGACCACGCCTACGGGGTGCATCTGGCGCTGGAGCACCTGATCTCGCTGGGGCATCTGCGGATCGTGCTGGCGGCGCGCGACGACAGCCCCACCGCACGGGTGATCCGGTCGGAGTTCGCCGCGCAGACCGCGGCCCGCGGCATCGGCGAGGGGTGTCCGGTGATGCTCAGCTCGCGCACCGCGGGGCCCGATCCCCGCCCGCGCGACGAGCGGGAGGCCGACCTGGCCGCCGCGGTGCGCCGCGCCGGGGCCACCGCCGCCCTGATCCACGGCGACATGGACGCGCTGGTGCTGGTCCAGCGGCTGCGCGAGGCGGGCATCGAGGTGCCGCGCGACTGCTCGGTGGTGGCCTACAACGACGTGGTCGCCGACATGGGGCAGATCGCGCTGACGGCGGTGGCCCCGCCCAAGGGGGAGGTCGGGCAGGCGGCGCTGGAACTGCTGACCCGCCAGCTGGAGCGGACCCGGGCCGGGCGGTGGGCCGGCGCCGCCCGCCATCTGGAGCTGCTGCCGCATCTGGTGGTCCGGGATTCCACCGCCCAGCTCCTCTGAGCGTTTGACCGATTTAGTTTCCACTGTTCGATGTATTGACGGAAATTCAGTCAAGCGCTCAGGATTCCCTCTGACTCCACCGTTGAATCAGGGGAGGGTCCATGCCTGGTCATAGACGCCCAGGACGCCCGATGCCCGGACACCGGGCTACGGCGGGTACCACCGCACTGCTCACGCTGCTCGTCCTCGTCCTGGCGGGCTGCTCCACAAGCCGCGGGTCCGACACCGCCGGTGACGGCCCCGTGCGCCTCACCTTCTGGTCGGCGCTGCGCGGCAGTCAGGAGGTCGTCGACGAGTTCAACCGCACCCACACCGACATCAAGGTGAACTTCCAGCAGGTCCCCTCCGGCGAGCAGGGCGGCTGGGCCAAGCTCAGCAACGCCGCCCGCGCGGGCAACGCCCCCGATGTCGCCACCATCGAATACCCCCAGCTGCCCAGCTTCACCATCGACGGCGTACCCCGGGACATCTCCAAGCTGCTGCCCGACTCGGTACGCCGCAAGATCCTGCCGCAGGCGCTGGACCTCACCACCTTCGACGGGCGCACCTACGCCGTACCGGTGGACATCGAGCCGATGGTCTTCCTGTACCGCAAGGACATCTTCACCAAGAACCACATCCCGGTCCCCAAGACCTGGGCGGAGTTCGAGAGTTCGGCCCGCAAGCTCAAGAAGGAACAGCCCCGCTCGCGGATCGCCAGCCTCTTCACCACCGGCGGCACCCTCTATATGGCCGGGTACGCCTGGCAGGCCGGGGCCCAGTGGTACCAGACCTCCAACGACACCTGGCGCGTCTCCATGGACGACGCCCCCACCCGCAAGGTCGCCGGCTACTGGCAGCGGCTGATGGACGACGACCTGGTGCGCGTCGAACCCGGCTCCAGCCAGCAGTGGCGGGCCCATCTGCGCAGCGGTGAGACGGCCGGCTATCTGGCGGGCGCCTGGGCCGCGGGCTCCATGATGGCGTCCACCCCCGATGGCAAGGGGAAATGGGCCATCGCGCCGATGCCGCAGTGGGATCCGGCGAAGCCCAAGGTGAGCACGCAGGGTGGGTCGACCTTCATGGTCACCAAGGACAGCCGGCACCCCAAGGAGGCCATGGAGTTCATCTCCTGGATGGTGACCAGCCCCGACGCCCTGCGCGCCAAGCTCTCCAGCGGTGTCAGCAGCGCCTTCCCGTCGGTGCCCGGCCTGGTCCCGGTCGCCCGTAAGGAGATGGACACCAGCTACTTCTCCGGCCAGGACATCTTCGGCCTCTTCGATCAGCAGGCCAAGCAGATCACCTCCACCTGGAAGTGGGGGCCGCGGATGGTCTCGACCACCACCTCCGGTGACGACGGGCTCGCCCGGGCCGGAGCCGGCAGCGGCACCGTCCTGAAGGCCCTGAGAGAAGCCCAGAGCAGAACCATGCCCGACCTGAAGAGCCTCGGCCTGTCGGTCACCACCGGCTGAGCCCGCCCCGCCACCTCACACCGCACCTTCAAAAGCCGTACTCACCACGCCTGAGCCGAGGTACCCCGTGAGCACAGTCACCTCCTCAAGACGGACGGCGCCGCCACAGGCGGCCGCCGCCGACCCACCCCGCAGAACCGGACGGCGCCAGCAGCGGATCGCCGCCACCATCCTGCTGACCCCCTTCACGGCACTGCTCATCGCCGTGTTCCTCGTCCCCGTCGGCTACGCCATCTACCTCAGCCTCTTCGGCGAGGACCACAGCGGGCTCGGCTTCGGCGGCGGGGAGACCGTCTTCACCGGACTGCGCAGCTATCTCGCGGTGCTCCAGGACCCCAGCTTCCTCTCCGGGTTCGGCACCATCGCCCTCTACTGCGTGATCTTCGTTCCCACCGTGGTCGTCAGCGCCCTGGCGCTCGCCCTGCTGCTCGACTCGGGCCTCATCCGGCTGCGCCGGACCTCCCAGATGCTGCTCTATCTGCCGCACGCCGTCCCCGGCATCATCGCGGCCGTCATCTGGCTGTACCTCTACACCCCGGGGCTCAGCCCGGTGATCAAGCTCTTCGCGCAGGCCGACATCACCATCGACTTCCTCGGCCTGCACACCGTGCTCCCGTCGATCGTCAACATCGCCCTGTGGAGCGGCCTCGGCTACAACATGATCATCTTCTACGCCGCGCTCCAGGCGCTGCCGCGCGAGGTGATCGAGGCGGCGACCATCGACGGCGCCGGCGGCATCCGCACCGCGCTCCAGGTCAAGGTGCCCATCATCAGGGGCTCCGTGGTGATGGTGTGCATGTTCTCCCTGATCGGCGCGCTCCAGCTGTTCACCGAGCCCATGCTGATGAACCAGGCCACCCCGATGGTCAACTCCCGCTTCACCCCGAACATGTACATCTACGACGCGGCCTTCCGCCGCAACAACTACGGACTCGCCTCCGCGGCCTCCGTCATCCTCCTGATCGTCACCTGCGTCCTGTCGTACGCCGTGACGCGCTGGTCGGGCCGCCGGGAACGGAGAGCGTGATGACCACGACCACACCCACCACCCCCGTGAACCCCTCCCGGGGACCGTCCAGGCCGCTCGGCAAGCCCTTCGGCGGCTCCAAGCTGACCAGCCGCGGTATCGCCAACGCCGTGGTCCTGATCGCCGCCCTCTACACCATGCTGCCCGCGCTGTGGCTGGTGCTGGCGTCCACCAAGAACGCCACCGCCCTCTTCGGCAGCGACATCCTCTCCTTCGGTAACTTCTCCTTCGGCAGCAACCTCTCCGACCTGTTCTCCATGGACGGCGGGCTCTACGGCGAGTGGTACGTCAACAGCCTGCTGTACGCGGTCGTCGGGGCCCTGGTCGGCTCGCTCATCAGCGTCGCCGCGGGCTACGCCTTCGACAAGTACGAGTTCCGGCACAAGGAGAAGTTCTTCGGGCTCGTCCTCACCGGCGTCATGGTGCCGCCGACCGTGCTGGCCCTTCCGCTCTATCTGGTGGCCTCCGAGATCGGGATGGTCAACACCTTCTGGGCGGTCTTCATCCCGGTCCTCTTCAACCCCTTCGGCGTCTATCTCGCCCGCCTGCTCAGCAGCGGCTATGTGCCCAACGAGGTGCTGGAGGCGTCCCGGGTCGACGGCGCGGGCGAGCTCCAGACGTATGTGCGGGTCAGCCTGCGGATGCTCGGGCCCGGGTTCGTGACCGTCTTCCTCTTTCAGCTCACGGCCATCTGGAACAACTTCTTCCTTCCGATGGTGATGCTCTCCGACCAGCATCTGTATCCGCTCAGCCTCGGCCTCTACACCTGGAACAGCGCCGCCACCGTCTCGCCCGAGTACTACCCCCTCGTGGTCATCGGCTCACTGCTCGCCGTCGTGCCGCTGATCGTGGCGTTCGTCCTGTTGCAGCGCTACTGGAAGTCCGGACTGACCGCAGGGAGCGTCAAGTGACCGCACCGCACCTCTCCGCCCGCCGTCGCCCCCGCGCCGCCCTGGCCATGGCCGAGCGGTCCGCCCGGCAGGTGCTCGGGCCCGGAGGCCTGGACCGGCTCATCGACCTCCTCGACCTCGACCCCGGGCTCGTCCTCGACGACTTCACCACCCCGGCCGCCCGCCGCGCCCTCGCCGACACCGAACTGCTGGTCACCGGCTGGGGCTGCCCGCCCCTGGACCGCCGCACGCTCGACGCCGCGCCCCGGCTGCGCGCCGTGGTGCACACCGCGGGCACTGTGCGCCACCACATCACCGACGCCTGCTGGGAGCGCGGCATCGCGGTCTCCTCGGCGGCCGCGGCCAACGCCGTGCCGGTCGCCGAGTACACCGTCGCCATGATCCTGCTGTCCAACAAGCGCGTCCTGGACATCGCCCGGGACTACCGCGCCGAGCGGCGCACGATCGACTGGAACGAGCGCTATCCGGACGCGGGCAACTACCGCCGTACGGTGGGCATCCTCAGCGCCTCCGCCATCGGCCGCCGGGTGATGGAGCTGCTGCGCCCGTACGACCTCGACCTCCTGCTGTACGACCCGTACGTCACCGCGCAGGAGGCGAAGGAGCTCGGGGCGCGCCAGGTGCCCCTGCGGGAACTCTTCGCCGGCAGCGATGTCATCAGCGTCCACACCCCCCTGCTGCCCGCCACCCAGGGGCTGGTCAGCCGGGAGCTGCTGGCCGCCATGCCCGACGGCGCCACGCTCATCAACACCGCGCGCGGAGCGGTGGTGGACCAGGAGGCGCTGACCGAGGAGGTGGTGGCCGGGCGGATCCGCGTCGTCCTCGACGTCACCGTGCCGGAGCTACTGCCCGCCGACTCCCCGCTGTACGACTGCGACAACGCGCTCATCACCCCGCATATCGCCGGATCCAAGAGCGGCGAGCTGCGCCGCCTGGCCGACCTCGCCATCGGCGAGATCGAGCACTACGTCACCGGCCGCCCCTTCGCCCACCCCGTACGACCGGAGATCCTCGACCGCTCGGCATAAGAGGGCGCGCGCCACGCCAGCCATCCGCGCGCCCTCTCACGTCCCGCGACCCCAGGAGGCCCACCCACCATGCCCGAGCTCCCCTTCCTCCTCCCCGCCGACGACCACACCCTCAGCCCCCACACCGGCTACACCCGCGCCCACTGGGAGGCCGCCGCGGACGGCATGCTGCACGCCGCCCTCCGCTACGCCACCCCCGGACAGGCCCTGATCGACCTGCCCGGCCCGCCGTCCAGGTCCGGGGTGCGCTCCGACGGGCTCGAAGGGTTCGCCCGCACCTTCCTCCTCGCCGCCTTCCGCGCCGCCGGGGCCCCGGGCAAGGACCAGCACGGCATCCTGGAGCGATACACCGAGGGGATCGCCCGCGGCACCCTCACCCCCGGGCGCGGGGACGCCGAGTCCTGGCCGGTGATCGGCCATCACGGGGCCCAGGGCCAGCCCATGGTGGAGTCCGCGTCCGTGGCCCTGGGCCTGCGGCTGACCGCGCCGTGGACCTGGGAGGCCCTGCCGTCCGACGCCCAGGACCGCACCGAGGAGTGGCTGCGCGGCGCGCTGCGCCATCAGCCCGCCCCCAACAACTGGTACCTCTTCCCCCTCACCGTGGCCGGTTTCCTCGACTCCGTCGGACGCGGCGACGCCGAGACGGCCCGCGCCATCGAGCGGGGGCTCGGCCTGCTGGAGGGCTGGTACCAGGGCCAGGGCTGGTACTCCGACGGCGACGGGCGGTCGTTCGACCACTACAACGGCTGGGCGCTGCACATGTACCCGCTGCTCCACGCCCATCTCGCGGGCGACGGGGAGCTCCTGGACCGGCTCGGCCCCCGGCTGCACACCTTCCTCGAAGGCTTCTCGCTGCTCTTCGACGCCAACGGCGCCCCCATCCACCACGGCCGCTCCCTCACCTATCGCTTCGCCGCCGGAGCCTCGGTGGCACTCGGCGCCCTCACCGGCCACACCCCCCTCGCCCCCGGCGCCACCCGCCGCCTCCTCAGCGGAGCGCTGCGCCACTTCCTGGACCGCGGGGCGCTGACCGAGGACGGGGTGCTGAGCCTGGGCTGGTACGGGCCGCACGCCGCGACCCTCCAGCGCTACTCCGGGCCCGGCTCGCCCTACTGGGCGTCCAAGGGGTTCCTCGCCCTGCTGCTCCCGCCCGACCACCCGGTGTGGACCGCGACCGAGGAGGCCGCGCCCGCCGAGGGCCCCGACCGGGCGCTGGCGCTGCCCGCCGCCGGGTTCCTCGTCCAGACCACGGGCCGGGACGGGCTGGTGCGGCTGCACAACCACGGCAGCTACAAGCTCCGCCCCTGGGAGCCCGAGCACGCGCCCGCCGACCCGCTCTACGCCCGGCTCGCCTACTCCACCCGCACCGGCCCCACCAGCGCGGACAACACCCCCGACAACCACATCGCCCTGGAAGACCGCGGTGTGCGCACCGCCCGGCTGCGCATCCACCCCCTGGCCGCGGGCCCCGACTGGCTCGCCTCCTCCCACACCCCCGCCTTCCCCGACGGCGGCCCCAAGGTGCCCTCGATCCGCATCGACAGCCTGACCCTCGTCCGCGGCCGCCTCGAAGTGCGCGTCCACCGCACCGTGGGCGTCCCCGCCGGGATCCGGATCCACCACAGCGGCTGGGCCGTCGCCCTGCCCCCGGGCACGCCCGCGGAGGGCGCGGAGGGCGCGGAGACCGCGGAGGGCGCCGAGATACGGCTGGACGGGGGAGAGGTGACCGGTCAGCTCCTCGGACTGCACGGCTGGGAGACCGCCACCGCGGTCCGGGCGCCGCAGGGCACCGCGTACGGGCCGTGGGCCCTGGTCCCCGAACTCACCGGCACCGTCGGCGAGGGCCCCTCCGGCACCCTCTTCGTCGCCGTTGCCTCGCTCACCGGGGAACGCGACCCGGCCCCGCTCGCCGATCTCGCCACCGCCGAGGTGAACGGGCTCGCGGTCACCGTACGGCCGGCGGACGGCCGGGCCTTCGTGGTGGACTTCGGCGCGGGCGACGCGCCCACCGTCACGGAGGTGGGCGCGTGACGCGGCTCGGCATCTGCTCGGTGACCCTGCGCCGGCTCGACCCGGACCGGGTGATCGCCGCCGTGGTCCGGGCGGGCCTGGAGTGCGTCGAATGGGGCGGTGACGTCCATGTGCCGCCCGGCGACGAGGTCACCGCCCGGCGGGTCCGCGACGCCACCCTGGACGCCGGGCTCGCCATCGCCTCGTACGGCTCCTACTACCGCGCCGGGCACAGTGATCCGGAGGAGTTCGCCGCGGTGCTCCGCTCCGCCGTGGCGCTCGGCGCCCCGCGCGTCCGCATCTGGGCGGGCGCCACGGGCACGGAGGAGACCCCGCCGGAGGGGCGCCGCGCGGTGGTCGAGGACACCCGGCGCGCCGCCGCGCTCGCCGCGGACGCGGGGGTGGAACTCGCCTACGAGTTCCACCGCAACACCCTTACCGACGGCGCGGATCACACCCTCCGGCTGCTGGACGACGTGGACCGCGCCGACGTCGCCACGTACTGGCAGCCGCCCGTCGACATGCCCGACGCCGAGGCGCTGAAGGGGCTGGACGCGCTGGGGGACCGGATCGCCGCGGTACACGCCTTCTCCTGGTGGCCCGGGACCACCCGGCTCCCGCTGACCGCCCGCGCCCCGCTGTGGCGCAGCACCTTCGAGCGGCTGCTCACTCACCGCTCCGCGGTGTCCGCCGACGGCCCACCGCTCGACGTCCTGCTGGAGTTCGTACCGGAGGACGACGAGCGGCTACTGCCCCGAGAGGCGGCCACGCTGCGAGCCCTCGCCGACGTCTAGCGCCCGCGGCGAGCCGTTCCCCACCCCGCCCCTCCCCGAAACCGGGGCTCCGCCCCAGCCCCCGAAACCGGGGCTCCGCCCCAGCCCCCGAAACCGGGGCTCCGCCCCAGCCCCCGAAACCGGGGCTCCGCCCCAGACCCCAGGCCGGGGTTGCACTCCGAGCCCCGGGCCGGGGTTGCGCCCCAGATCCCAGGTTGGGGTCGCGCTCCAGGTCCCGGATGGGGGTTGCGCCCCAGGTCCCGGATGGGCTCCGCCTTGGGTCCCGGGTGGGGGCTTCGCCCCAGGTCCCGGGTGGGGTTGCGCTCCGGGCCCCGGGCGGGCGTTGCGCCCTGGTCCCGGGTGGGGCTTGCCTCGGGTCCCGGGTGGGCTCCGCCCTGAGTCCCGGGTGGGGTTTCAGTCCTGGCTCTGGGTGGGGGTTTCGTCCCAGCCCGGACGGGGGCTTTGCCTTGGGGCCCGGGTGAGGGCTTCGCCCTAGGTCTCGGAGGGGGCTTCGCCCTAGGCCCCCGGTGGGGGGTTCGCCCCAGGGCCCGAATGGGGCTTCGCCTCGAGCCCCGGGTGGGGGCTTCGCCCTAGACCCCGGGTGGGGGCTTCGCGCTGGGCCTCGGGTGGAGTTTCGCTCCGGGGCCCGGGTGGAGGTCCCAGAGCCCGGACAGGGGCTCCCCCGGGCCCGGGCTGGGGCTCGGCCCCATGTCTCAGGCCCCGGGCCGGGGCGTCGATATGCGGCTCCACCGCGTGGCGGGCTTCGGGGTCCAGGGGCGAGCCCCTGGTATCGGGAAGGGGCGGGGAGGGGACAAATCCGCCGGGCACGGGATCGGCGGCGAGCGATGGACGGGTGATCACTCAGGGGTGCGGGAGGCGCCCCCGTAGGACGTGCCCTCCTCGATGGTGCCGCCGAACCGCTCCCGGAACTTCTCCATGTTCTTCCGGGGCGAAGACGACAGCACCCAGCGGTTGCCGACCAGGTAGACCCCGCCGTACATCTGCGCCGTCTCCAGCCAGTCCCGCTGGTTCTTGGCGGTGACGAAGTCGAGGAAGAGGAACTTGCCCTTGGAGTTCTTGCAGACGGCCTGGCGGTAGTCGTCCACCTTGGTGGTGAACTCCGGCTTGCAGCCGGCGGCCGAGGCGAGTTGCTCCACTCGCGCGGCCTTGGGCGTGGGGCCGGCGGTCGCGCTCGGTCGGCCGGCGTTTCCTCCGGCCTCCGCCTTGGCGTCCGCCTTACCGCCCCCGTCCCCGCCGCCGCATCCCGCGATGGCGAGCAGCGCGCCCACCGCCGCCACGACCGCCACCGCGCGCGGACCGTGGCGGCGCGGGGCGCGGTCGGCAGCGGTCCGGACGGGGTGCGGAGCGTCGGCGTCGGCGTCGGCATCGGCGGCGTCGTACATGAAAGGCCCTCTCGCATCGTCGGATCCGGGGTGCGGCTGCGTCCCTCGCGCCTACGGGTACGGATGGAGGGCGCCGATCGTTCACCGGCCTCGTGCCGTTCCGGGCGCGTACGGCGATCGATGCCCGGACCCTTGACAGCCAGGTCGGATGCTGGATTACTGGACCGCGCCCCGAACGGTAACCGAATGTTCGGTCGGCATCCGGAGGTGGTGGACGGCCCATGGTGGAACCGCTGAGCGCGGCTCCGCTCGACGACGCCGAGCGGATGAGCCCCGAGGAGCTGAGGGCGCTTCAGCTCACCCGGCTGCGCTCCACCTTGCGCCATGCGTACGACCATGTCGAGCTGTACCGCAAGAAGTTCCGCGAGGCCGGGGTCGGCCCCGAGGACTGCCGCACCCTGGAGGACCTGGCCCGGTTCCCCTTCACCACCAAGGCCGATCTGCGCGACAGCTACCCCTACGGCATGTTCGCCGTCGAGCAGAGCGAGGTGCGGCGGCTCCACGCCTCCAGCGGTACCACCGGCCGCCCCACCCTCGTCGGCTACACCGAGCACGACCTGTCGGTCTGGGCGGAGGTGATCGCCCGCTCGATCCGCGCGGCCGGCGGCCGCCCCGGCCACAAGGTGCATATCTCCTACGGCTATGGCCTGTTCACCGGCGGCCTCGGCGCCCACTACGGGGCCGAGCGGCTCGGCTGCACCGTCATCCCCGCATCCGGGGGGATGACCGCCCGGCAGGTGCGGCTCATCCAGGACCTCAGACCCGAGATCATCATGATCACGCCGTCCTATCTGCTGACGCTCCTGGACGAGTTCGAGCGGCAGGGCGTCGATCCCCGTTCCACCTCCCTCCAGGTCGGCATCTTCGGCGCCGAGCCCTGGACGGAGGAGATGCGCCGGGAGATAGAGGAGCGCATGGACATCCACGCGGTGGACATCTACGGGCTCTCGGAGGTGATCGGCCCGGGGGTGGCCCAGGAGTGCGTGGAGACCAAGGACGGGCTGCACGTCTGGGAGGACCACTTCTACCCCGAGATCGTGGACCCGCTCACCGACGAGGTGCTGCCCGGCGGCGAGGAGGGGGAGCTGACCTTCACCACCCTCACCAAGGAGGCGCTCCCCGTCATCCGCTACCGCACCCGCGATCTCACCCGGCTGCTGCCCGGCACCGCCCGCCCCGCCTTCCGGCGCATCCAGAAGATCACCGGCCGCTGTGACGACATGCTCATCGTGCGCGGGGTCAACGTCTTCCCAGCCAGATCGAGGAGATCGTGCTGCGGATCCCGTCGGTGGCCCCGCACTTCCAGCTCGAGCTGACCCGGCGCGGCCGGATGGACCATATGACGGTGCGGATCGAGGCACGCCCCGGGGTCGGCCCCGAGCGGCGTGCGGACGCCGCCACGGCGATCGCGCGGGGAGTCAAGGACGGGGTGGGGCTCACGGTCGAGGTGGAGGTCGTGGACCCGGAGACGCTCGAGCGCTCCGTGGGCAAGATCCGCCGGGTCAAGGATCTGCGGATGGAGGGCTGAACGGGCGCGAGGGAGGACTGGGCGGGCGAGATGGAGTGCTGAGCGGGCGCCAGGCCGAGCCGCCGCCCCGGGCGCCGTCCGTGGACGGTGCGGGGCGGGGTGGGACGGGGGCCGGGGCGCATGGGCTCGGCATGTCGGCCCGAGGCCTTCTCAGCGTGCCGGCCCGAGTGCGGCGACCTCGTGATGGAGGGGCAGCCGCGCCCCGCACACGGTCGCCTGGGCCTGCGCCGCGACCCGGCGCCGGTCGTCCACGTCCCCCATCGGCCGCAGTGGCCGGTGCACATTCACCCGCACCGTGAGCCCGTCGGCGCGGATCACCCGGCGCAGCGAGTGGCCGAAGTCGTCCTCGCCGACGAAGGCGGCCACCGTGGTCGGAGCGCCGTGCTGGACGTAGTCCAGGGTCACCGGGCGCACCGGCGCGCCCGCGTCCAGCGCGGCCTGGAAGGTGGCCCGGCGGAAGCTGCCGCCGGTGCCCGCACACCAGGTGATGCCCTGCGGGAAGGCCATCACCGACTGGCCGTCGCGCAGCCGGGCCGCCATCTCCCGTACGGTCGCGGGGAGTTGGCGCAGCGAGTCGCGGTCGATGTACAGCGTCCCCGCGCGGGTGACCATGGGGCCGATCAGCGGCCAGCCCGCGATCTCCCGCTTGGCCAGCATGACCACGGGCTCCATCGACAGCAGCGCGATGATGTCGACCCAGGAGATGTGGTTCGCCACGATCAGCGTGCCGGTGGTCCCCGGGGCGCTGAGCGTGCTGTCGCCCGCCACCTCCAGCCGGATGCCCAGGGAGTCCAGCAGCGCCGCCGCCCGCGCCCGCAGCGTCTCGGGCTCGGCGATCCGCCGGCCGGACACCAGCGCGCCCAGCACCGCCCGGCCGAAGACCGCGGCCCGCCGGGCGACCCGGGTGGCCGGGACGCGGTCGGCGCCGTGGGCGACACAGCCGGTGGTGCACGGCGACCAGGCCGCCCAGGCGTGTGCGGGCAGACTCGTCGCGGCCGGGACGGTCACTGGGATTCACCCAGGAAGTAGCGGCGGTAGCGGTCGTTCATCCGCTCGGTGTCCAGCAGCACGAAGAAGTCGGCGTCGTTGAAGGCCCGGTCGTGCTGCGGGGAGCCGCACATCCAGGCGCCGACCCGCAGATATCCGCGCAGCAGCGGCGGCAGATCGGCGTAGCCGGGCTCGCCGTCCAGCGGCCGCGAGGGTATCCAGGGGTCGAGCGGGTGGACCCGCATCTCCGGCGGGGCGGCGTGCTTGGTGGTGCCGAGCAACCAGGCGTTGGCGGCGGCCTGTTCGCCCTCGGCCAGCGGGACCGAGGCGCAGCCCGCGAGATAGCGGTGGCCGGACAGCAGTACATAGCGGGCCAGACCGGCCCACATCAGGTTGATGACGGCACCCGAGCGGTGGTCGGCGTGCACACACGCGCGGCCGGCCTCGACCATGGACGAGCGGACCTCGGCCGGAAGCCCGCGCAGATTGAACTCGGTGTCCGAGTAGAGCCGCTCACTGCGCCCCGGGGGCAGCAGCCGGTAGGTGCCGACCACGGTGTCCGTCGCCGTGTCCGTGACGATCAGGTGGTCCATGACCTCGTCGAACTCGTCCATGTCGCGGCCGTCGACCGCCGCGTCCAGCCGGCCGCCCCTCTCCTCGCCGAAGACCTGGTAGCGCAGCCGCTGCGCGGCGTGGATCTGCTCCTGGGTGTGGGCGATCGAGGTGACGTACGAGCTGGTGGGTGCCGTCGTGGACGTCGTGAGCACGGGCATTCCTGTTCTCCGTTCGAGGGAAGTCAGGAGCGGTGGGGACTGGGGAAGAGCGGAAGAAACGCCTCACTCGCCGTGCGGTACGCGGAGGCGGCGCGTACCGGGGGCGTCCACCAGTCTTGCCGTGGCGACGTACGTCACAGTGTCCGTGCGGTGATTCGGCGACTGCCAGTCGATGACGAAAGCATGCCGCAGGTCGGCCGTGGTTACGGAGTGGTAGTGCCGGTGCCGCCGCTGTCGTCGGCGGCGTCGGCGGCGCTGGCCGCGCCGGTGGCGTCGGTGGCGCCCGGGAGCGGGAAGCCCAGCGAATGGGCCGCGGTGGCGGGGGTGGGCTGGGACCAGTAGTCGCTCACCGCCTCGGCCGAGGACAGGGAGCGGGTTTCGGCCAGATCCAGATAGAGGACTCCGTCGAGGTGGTCGGCCTCGTGCTGGACGATACGCGCGGGCCAGCCGGTGAACTCCTCGTCCAGCTCCCGCCCCGTCTCGTCCTGCCCGCGCAGCCGGATCCGGTCCGGGCGGCCGACCACGGCCTGCCAGCCGGGGATGCTCAGACACCCCTCGAAGAACGCCGCCCGGCCGTCGCCGACCGGTTCGTAGCGGGGATTGACCAGCACCCGGTACGGCTGCGGCACCCGGCCGCGCGCCTCGCGCACCTCGGCCGTCACCTCCGCCGGGTCCTCGATCACCGCCAGCCGCAGCGGTACCCCGATCTGCGGGGCCGCGAGCCCCACTCCGGGCGCGGAGTGCATGGCTTCCCGCATCGCCGTCAGCAGCCGGTCCAGCTGGTCCGCGGCCAGCTGGCCCTCGTACGGCAGGGCCGGTCGCCGGAGCACGGGGACGCCCGCGGAGAGGATCGGCAACGGGCGGGTCCCGGAGAGCAGTTCGTCGACGAGCTCGGGCAGGGTGGTGGTCGGCATGGGGGACAGCCTGGCAAGACGATCACGCTACGGCAATTCGGGGGCGGGGGCGGGGGCGGGGGCGGGGGCGGGGGCGGGGCAGGGGCCGGGGTTCGGGTGCTCACCATCGGACAAAGGTGAACAGGGCATCGATGGGGTCCGTAGACGCTGAGGAGCCGCCGGGGAACATCCCACGCCCCCGCGGCTCGGCCGAGTCTCCCGGCTCGGCCGCTGCCGCTCCGCGGTGCTCTCCCCGTTGCGCACGCGGGGCGGCAGCCTTCCCGGCCCTACGCGGCTGGGCGGCGGCCTTCCCGGCCGCGGGGAGCGTCCGGCGGAGCTTGGCGCCTGCGGCGGGCTGTTCCCCACCCCGCCCCTTCCCGAAACTGGGGCTTCGCCCCAGACCCAGCACGGGGATTTCGCCTCAGACCCTGGGGAGGGGAACCCCGGACCCCGGGCGGGGCGCCTCAGGCCTCGGGCGGTGACTGCGCCCCGGGCCTCGGGCCGGGAGTTGCGCCCTGGGCCTCGGGTCGGGAGTTGGGTCCTGGGCCTCGGGCCGGCGCTCCGCCTCAGGCCTCGGACGGCGTTTCGCCCCGGGCCCGGGCGGGGCTCCGCCCTGGCCCCGGTCCGGTGCTCTGCCCCTTCCCGTGGCGTCGATTTGCGGCTCCGCCGCGTGGCGGGGCTTCGCCCCGGGTTCTGCGGGGTCTGGGGGCGGAGCCCTTGGTGCCAGGGAGGGGGAAGCGTCGATTTGCGGCTCCGCCCCAGGTCCTGCGGGGTCCGGCGGTGGAGTCCCTGCCATGCGGCGGAGCCGCGCATGCGTGCCGCGGGAAGGGGCGGGGTGGGGGAAAGAGCCCCCGGGCACCCCGTGGGCGGGTCGTGAGTCCTACTCGGTCCGCGAGTCCGGCTCGGTTGGCGCGCTCTGCTCGGCCCGGGACTCCGGCAGCAGCTCGCGGATGTCGTTCGGCAGCACCCCGTACAGCTTCTCCATCAGCTCCGGGTCCACGGCCGAGTCCAGCACCTCGAAGAAGGCGGCCGCCTCGCGCAGGGCCTCCTCCTCGGTGTGCTCGGTGCGCCAGGCGATCCGGCCCGCGAAGCCGGTGAGGTCGAACCGTTCGCCGTGGTCCCGCCGGTACGCCCGCTCCTCGGGCGAGCCCTCGTGCGAGGCGGCCACGCGCCGCAGCGGCTCCGCCGCCTCATGCGGCAGCTGGGCCGCCATATGGTCCGCCAGTCCGTCCGGGATGCGCTCGGCGAGCGTTTCGAGCGTCGCCCGTACCGCTCGCTCGGCGGACTGCCGGTCGGGGAGCTGGGCCCGGGCCTGGACCAGGCCCGTCATTTCTTCGTAGCGCATGGTCGGCGCTCCTCGTGGTGGTCGGGTGCCCGGCTGCTGTGCCGAGTGCCCCGTGTCGAGTGCCCCGTGCCATTCGCTCAAACCGCCGCCGGGCGGCCGGCCCCCGGAGTGTCCTCCCGCGCCGCGAGCAGCGGGCCCAGCACCTGGGTGCCGGGGCCGGTGCGCCCGCCCGGGCCCGGGAGCTGGGTGGTGTTGCCGACCGTCAGGGGTTCTCCGCAGTGGGCGCACGCGGACACCGGCCTGGTGTCCCGTCCGCAGCCGAGATGGCGGATCCGGGCCGGGGGCCCGGCGGGGTCCGCGTACCAGCGGTCGCCCCACTCCATCAGCGCGAGCAGCACCGGATAGAGCTCCTCGCCCTTGCGAGTGGCGCGATAGTGCTCACGCGGCGGCCGTTCCTGGTACCGCTCCCGGACCAGCACCCCCTCCTCGACCAGCCGGGACAGCCGGGCGGCCAGGACCTTACGCGATATGCCCAGGTCATGGGCGAGATCGTCGAAGCGGGTGACCCCGGTGAGCACATCCCGCATGATCAGTGCCGTCCAGGCGTCGCCGAACAGATCGGTGGCACGGGCGATCGAACAGGCCACATCGGCGAGCGGAGTACGGGTCATGCCCCGACCCTACCCGAGTTCCCTGAGGGAACTTAAGGGTGTTAGGTTTCTTCGGGGAACCCGGCGAGCCCGTCCGGGCCGCCCCAGGCAGCACCGGTGAATCCGCGAATCCGCGAATCCGCGCACCCCGTGAGGGAGAAGACGATGGCCGCCGCCCCGCACATCGAACTGGACTCACGGTCGCCCGAGGCCGTCGACGGCCGTCAGATCAGGGCCGTCACCTTCCAGGACAGCCGCCTCGAGTACATCCGCACCACGCTCAAGAGCGTGGACCTCTCCGCGTCCGGAAGCCGCGCCGTGGTCGTGGGCAGCGGCCGCGGGCTGCTGGCCCGCGGGGTGGCCGGTCTCGGCTTCGACGTCCTCGCCGTCGACCCCTCCGTCACCGCGACCGAGATGGCGCGCGAGGCGGGTGAGCGCGAGTACCCCGGGATCGACTACCGCACCGCGCCCGCCGAACGACTCGGCCTCGCCGACGGCGCGTTCGACCTCGCCTACTACGCGGACACCTTCGAGATCACCCCGGATCTCGACCGGGTGCTCGCGGAGGCCGCCCGGGTGCTGCGCCCCGGCGGGGTGCTGATCTACGACACCGTCAACCGCACCCTGCTCTCCCGGCTGATCTACCTCGGCGCCTTCCAGCGCGTCCCGATGACCCGGATCATGCCCGCCGGCCGCTACACGGCGGCCCGGCTGCGCACCCCCGCCGAGCTGACCGCCGCCCTGGAGCGGCAGGGGCTGCGCAACGAGGACATCTGCGACTTCAAGCCCAAGGATCCGCGCAGCCTGGTCAAGGCCACCATGGCGCGCCGCCGGGGGCGGATCACCGATGAGCAGATCCCGCCGATCGTCGACTTCGTCCTCGCTCCGGACGCCCGGCCGCTGGTCACCTACCTCGGCTACGCCCGTAAGGGCTGATACGCCCGTAAGGGCTGAGCGGTGAGTCCGGTGCCCCGCCCCGGCCGCGTGGGCGCACACTGGGCACCGTGACTCGTAAGCGCAGCGCCGGGCTCCTGCTGTACCGGGGTACGGGGGGTACGGGCCCGGCCGTTGAGGTTCTGCTCGCCCATATGGGAGGCCCGTTCTGGGCCAGGAAGGACGAGGGCGCCTGGACGGTGCCCAAGGGGGAGTACGACGAGGACGAGACCCCGGAGGCCGCCGCGCGCCGGGAGTTCCAGGAGGAGCTCGGCGTGGCCCCGCCCGGCGGGGAGCCGGTCCCGCTGGGCTCCGTGACCCAGACCGGGGGCAAGCTGGTCATCGCCTGGGCGCTGGAGGGCGATCTCGACCCGGCGGGCATCACCCCCGGCACGTTCGCCATGGAGTGGCCGAAGGGCTCCGGCCGGATGCGGGAGTTCCCCGAGATCGACCGGGTCGCCTGGTTCGGCCTGGACGAGGCCCGCCGGAAGATGGTGACGAAGCAGCGGGTGTTCCTGGACCGGCTGGAGGAACGGCTCCGGAGTGCGGAAGGCGCGGCGGGCGCGGAAGGCGCGGCGGGCGCAGAGGGTGCGCAGGGCGCGGAGGGCGCGGGCCCCGGCGGTGAATGACCGGGACCCGCGCCCACCGGATGTCATCTCACTCGGTTCCGCAGCGCACCGTGGCCGCCCCCCAGTCGGCATGGTCATGCGCGTTGCCGTCGCCGCCGTCGGTGACCCGCAGCCGCAGCCGCTGCGCGCCCTCGACCCGGGCCGCCACCGGTACGGCCGCGTCCGAGCCGCGCACCGTCCCGCCCCGGTACACCCGCTCGCCGTCGGCGTAGACCTCGAAGACGACGCTGCCGTCGGCCCCCACCTCGTCGTCCACGCCCGTCTGCGCGGTGAAAGTCGAGCAGTTGCCGCCCAGGAAGACCTCGACCGTGGAGTCGGCGTGGGTGCCGAGACCGCGCTCGTAGGCCGTGCCGTCGATGGTGAGGGTCTTGCCGTCGCCCGGCGCGGACTCGCCGTTGCTGCGGTCGCGTTCGACCGGGCCCCAGCCGTTGTCCGCGGTGATGAAGTCGAGCGTGGAGACCGCCGCATCACCGTGCGGCGGGGGAGGCGTGCCGTCGAGCTCGGCCGACGCCGAACCGCTCACCCGCGCGCCACCGGCCGAGGTCGCGCGGACATCGGCCACGGCGGGCCGCGGACCGTCCGGGCTGCCCTCGCCACGGCTGATCGTGGTCCGTACGGTCGCGGTCCGGCCCGCCGCGAGGTCGCCGAGGTCGAAGGTGCCGGGCTCGGCGGTCCACCCCTCGGCCAGGTCGAAGGCGGCCGTGGCATCGCGCAGCGGGGTGTCACAGGGGTTGCTGACGGTCAGTTCGGCCGAGGTGGAGCCGCCCGCCGGGACCGTGGTGTCGGCGGCGGTGAGCTTCGCCTCGGGGGCGCAGACCACCGGGCCGCGCGGGGTGCCGGTGCGGGCCTCGACGCCGGTGAGCGGGCGCAGCCGCAGCGTGTAGGCGTACTCCTTGGCGGGCCGCACCTGGTACTCGGGCAGCACGGTGTGGAACGTCTCGCTCACCCCGCTCACCGCGTGGTCCAGGTGCAGGGTGTTGCCTCCCGGGTCCTCGCGGAGGGCGAACGGGTAGGCGGCGCGGTCGATCCCGGTATAGGGGGTCACCCCGGCCGAGAAGTCCCCGGACACCAGGAGCCCGCCGCTGCCGTCGGACAGCGAGGCCCAGCGGATGTCCTCGTGGTTCCCGTAGTCCTGCGGTTTGGTGTATCCGGCGAACTGTTCGTCCACGTCGGTGGAGTACACCCCCACGGGGGCGCCGTCCTTGCGGTCGTTGTAGTTCTCCTGCGGCCCGCGCCCGTACCAGCTGAACCGGTCGTAGCGGTCGGGTATGCGCAGCGAGAGCCCGATACGGGGCAGATACGGCACCTTGCGCGCCGCGCCCCGGGCCTCCACGCGGTGGTCCAGGCGCAGCTCCCCGGAGCCGCTGACGGTGTAGCGCAGGGTCTGGGCGAACGAGGAGTCCTTGACGCCGGGCGCGGCGGCGGAGGAGGGCACGGTGACGATGACCTCGCCGTTCCGCTCGTCCACCGTGACCTTGCCCGGCTCCGTGCGCAGCCGGTCCAGGCCCGCCTCGCGCCAGGGCCCCTCCTCGGAGCCGATCTCATTGCTGACCGGGGCGCGCCAGGCGTCCAGTTCGGGGCCGGAGCCGAGCAGCTCCCGGCCGCCGGACTTCATGGAGACGAGCTCGCCACCGGCCCGGTCGAAGCCGTAGCTGAAGCCGTCGCCGGTGACCGTAAGGCGGTCGCCGGAGGTGGTGGCCTTCACCTTCCCCGGTGCCCGCGCGGGTGTCGTGCCCGCGAGCTGGCGGCCGCCGATGTCGAACTGCTCGACCGCCACCCGGTGTCCGGCCTTCGCCCAGGCCGTGTCCGCCGCCTGCACCGCCTCCACGGTCAGCTGCCGGTCGGCGTCCTGGGGGTTGGCGGGCGGCTCGGGCAGCTGGAGGGTGCTCCGCTCACCGGGGGCGAGGCCGAGGCCGCGGCTGCCCTGGGCGAGGGTGCGGGCACCCTCGGTGACGCGCCAGCGCAGCCGGAGGTCGCCGGTGCCGGTGAAGGACCGCTCGTTGCGCACCTCGACCCGGCCCGCGCGGACCTCCTCGCCCGAGATCCGGATCGGGGCGTGGACGGCCGCCATGGTGCGGGCTTCCGGCTGGACGGTGCGGTCGGCGGAGACCACCCCGTCGACCCCGCCGGTTCCGGCGCCGTAGGACAGGAAGTCCCCCTTACGGTCGAGCCGGTCGAAGTCGAGTGCCAGCACCGCGTCCCCGCCGGGGTCGGCGGCCAGCTGATCGGGGCTCAGCGCCTTGTGGTAGACGCGGACCTGGTCGACGGTGCCGTGGGCCATCCGGGTGCGGATGTTCTCCTGGTCGGTCTCCGGGTTGCGGCCGATGTTCACCGGCTGCGCCGAGTAGCCCACCCTGCCGGTCCAGTCGGCCGACGCGGTCTGCTCGCCGTCGATGAGCAGCCGGAGCGTCCGGCCGTCGAAGGTGGCGGAGACGCGATGCCAGGAGCCGTACCAGCCCTCTGGGACATCGGCCGACACGGTGTGCCAGTCCCCGTCGCCGTAGACGAAGAACTCCAGGGTGTCCTTGTCGCGCATCTTCAACGCATAGCCGTGGTCGCCCTTGGCGATCACGGTGAAGGAGCCCGTCCAGTCGGCGGGCTTCACCCAGGCGTCCAGGGTGAGCGCGTCCGACACCGCGTCCAGCTTCGGGTCGCGGTAGACCTCCACGAAGTCGTCGAGACCGGACAGCTCCAGTGCCTTGCCCTGGTGGCCCGCCACCAGACCGGGCTTTCCGGAGACGTACGACAGGATGTCGTTGCCGGAGGTGTCGGGGGTGGTCAGCAGCGGCTGGGTGATGTTCTGCTCCGCCCAGTCCCAGATGTAGCCGCCCTGGACCTGGGGGTACTTCCGCACCACATCCCAGAACTCCCGGAAGTTGCCGAGCGAGTTGCCCATGGCGTGGGCGTACTCGCCCATGATGATCGGCTTGGTGGTGGCCTTCGCCTTCTCCTCCAGGCCCGAGGGGGAGGGGTAGCGCGGGCCCCAGACATCGGCGAACGGGGCGTCGCCGTCCGGGCTGTTGGGCTGGTGGTAGACCGGCCGGGCCGGATCCTCGCGGTCCAGGAAGTCGGCCATCGTGTAGTGGGCCTTGCCCAGTCCGGCCTCGTTGCCGGTGTCCCACATCAGCACGCTGGGGTGGTTCTTGTCCCGTTCGTACATCGCGGTGAGACGGTCCATGAACGCCGCCTGCCACTCGGGCCGTTCCGCCAGGCAGTCGTCCGGGCAGGCGTCGTGGTGATGGGTCTCGATGTCCACCTCGTCGTCGATCCACAGACCGCGCGCGTCGGCCAGCTCGTAGAGGTACGGATCGGAGGGGTAGTGCGAGGTGCGCACGGAGTTGATGTTGAGCTGCTTCATCAGCGAGACGTCGGAGGCGGTGCGCTCACGGGTGGCGTGGCGGCCGGTGTCGGGGTCGGTCTCGGAGCGGTTGACGCCCTTGACGAGGACGCGTTTCCCGTTGACGAGGAGCTGTCTGTCCTTGATCTCGATCTCGCGGAACCCCACGGGCTGGGCGGTGGTGTGGGTGACCGTGCCGTCCGCGCCGGTGAGCCGGACGACGAGGGTGTAGAGGCGGGGTGTCTCGTCGGTCCACTTGGCCGGGTTGGTGACCTGGGCGGTGAGGGTGGTGGAGCCACCGCCGCCGCCCACCGTCCCCGACATCGTTGTCACCCTGCGTCCGCGCTCGTCGTAGAGGGTGCCGAGCACCTTGCGGTCGTCCGAGGCGCGCTCCGGGCCACTGGCGGCCACCTCGACCTCGGCGGTCAGCCGGGCGTCGCGGTACCGGTCGTCCAGATCGGTTTTGACGGTGATGTCCCGCAGATATTCGGCAGGGGTGGAGTACAGCCCGACCGAGCGGAAGATGCCCGAGAACCGCCACTGGTCGTAGTCCTCCAGATGCGACCCCGAACCCCAGCGGTGCACCTGTACCGCGATGGTGTTGCGGCCCGGGTGCAGCCTGTCGCTGATGTCGAACTCGGCCGGGGTGTAGCCGCCCTGGTCATAGCCCGCGTAGGAGCCGTTCACCCACACCAGATAGCCGCTGGTGACGCCCTCGAAGCGGAGGAACGTCCGCCGCTTCTCCCAGCTCCTGGGCAGCTCGAAGGTCTTGACGTAGGCGCCGGTCGGATTGACGTCGTGCGGGACCTTCGGGGGGTCGTCCGGATACATCTCGGTGGGGATGTTCCGGAACACCGGATGGTCCAGGCTGTCCGTCTGCCAGGTGTGCGGCACGCTCACGCTGCGCCAGCCGCCCTGGGAGGTGTCGTAGCCCTCGGTGAAGAAGTCCTTCGGCACCTCCTCGGGGCGGTCGGACATGTGGAGCTTCCAGGTGCCGTCGAGGGAGGCGGTCCAGCGGCTCCTGGCGCCGCCCGCGAGGGCTTCGGCGGTGTCGGCATACGGGGTCAGCCGGGCGTGCGCGGGTTCCTGCCCGACGGCGGTGACCTCGGGGTCCTCCAGCAGCTTGTACGCATCCGCGGGGGTTTGGGGCTGTCCGCCGCCGTCGCCGGTGCGGCGGGGACGGCGAGCGCGAGGGCCAGGGCGACGGCGGCGAGCCGGGGGAGCCGGGAGAGCGAGGGGAAACGGGGGAGGGGGAGGCGACGTCGGGGGCGTCGGGGCATCTGGTGGTCCACCCTTCTGTGGGTGTGGAAACGCTCCAGAATGAACAGGCCCGAACATTAGCCAACGCACCCCCTTGCGCCAAGATGTCCCGCAGCACTCACCGTCGGCCCGGCGCGGCTACCGTGAAAGGAGTGAGGGCCGTGCGGAATGCCGTGCCGAGCGCGGTGGGGCCGACGGAGGCACCGTGGGTATGGAGAGCACGAGGAGTACGGAGTACCTGCCCCGGCTGCGGCTGGACGAGCTGCTGGAAGAGCTCCAGGTGCGCATCGACGGGGTGCGTGGCACCCAGGACCGGGTGCACAGCCTGCTCGAAGCGGTGCTCTCGGTCGGCCGGGAGCTGGATCTGTCGCATGTGCTGCGGAGGATCGTCGAGGCCGCGGTGGTGCTGGTGGACGCCGAGTACGGGGCGCTGGGCGTCATCGGCGAGGACGAGCGGCTGGCCGAGTTCGTGCCGGTGGGCGTCGGCAAGGAGCGGGCCAAGGCGATCGGGCGGCTGCCGTCGGGCCACGGGCTGCTCGGCGAGCTGATCCGCCACCCCCAGCCGCTGCGGCTGGCCGATCTCTCGGAACACCCGGCCTCCTACGGCCTTCCGCCGAACCACCCGCCGATGCGCTCCTTCCTCGGAGTCCCCATCCGGGTGCGCGACGAGGTCTTCGGCAACCTCTACCTCACCGAGAAGCGCGGCGGTAAGGAGTTCGACGGCCAGGACGAGACGGTGCTGTCCACCCTCGCCGTGGCCGCCGGGGTGGCCATCGAGAACGCCCGGCTGTACGAGGAGGCCCAGCACCGCCAGCGCTGGCTGGAGGCGAACGCCGAGGTCACCCACAGCCTGCTGTCCGGAGTGGACGAGACCAGGGTCCTGGAGCTGATTGTCGAGCACGCCCGCCGGATCCTCTCCGCCGACCTCGGCGTGCTGATG
This sequence comes from Streptomyces sp. Inha503, assembly GCF_047215865.1. Classification (NCBI taxonomy): domain Bacteria; kingdom Bacillati; phylum Actinomycetota; class Actinomycetes; order Kitasatosporales; family Streptomycetaceae; genus Streptomyces; species Streptomyces sp. Inha503. The sequence goes on from NZ_CP178360.1 coordinate 10,199,404, forward strand.
CTGCCGGTGGCCGGCTCCGACGAGCTTCAGGTCGCGCTGGCTGCGGGCACCGACGCCGAGGCGCACCGCGGTCTGGTGCTGCCCCGCCGGGGCACCTTCGGTGGCGCGGCCTTCACCGCCTCCGAGCCGGTCACCAGCACCGATGTCCAGAACGACCCGCGGATCACGGTCGGCCCGCAGCGCTGGGACGGGCTCGGCCCGGCCGTCGCGGTGCCGATGCGGACGAGGGACGGGGTGGGCGGGGTGCTCTCGCTGGCCCGGGTGGCGGACAGCCCCGTCTTCACCCAGATCGAGACCGACACCCTGCTGGGCTTCGCGGGCCAGGCGGCGATCGCGATGAAACTGGCCGAGCGGCGGCGCGACGCCGAGCAGCTGGCTCTCCTGGAGGACCGCGACCGGATCGCCCGCGATCTGCACGACCTGGCCATCCAGCGGCTGTTCGCCGCCGGGATGACGCTCCAGTCCACCCTGCGGTTCGTCCAGCACCCGGAGGGCTCCGAACGGCTGCTGCGGGTGGTGGACGACCTGGACGACACCATCAAGATCATCCGCTCGACGATCTTCGGGCTGCGCTCGCACGAGGCGGGCCCCGCGGTCCAGGGGCTGCGGGTCCGTACCGCCAAGACGATCGAGGAGGCCGTGCCCGCGCTCGGCTTCACCCCCTCGCTGCGCACCGAGGGCCTGGTCGACACCGATGTGCCGCGCTCGGTCGCGGACGACATGGTCGCCGTGCTGGCCGAGGCGCTGTCGAACACCGCCCGGCACGCGGAGGCCGACGCCGCCGAGATCTCCCTGATCGTGGCGTCCGGGCGGCTGACCCTCACGGTCACGGACGACGGCGTGGGCATCCCCGAGGGCGGCCGTCGCAGCGGACTGCGGAACATGGCCGAGCGCGCCGAGAAGCTGGGCGGTGAGCTGGAACTCGGCGAGCCACCGGGCGGCGGCACCCGCCTGGTGTGGGCGGTACCGCTGCGGTAGGCGGTAGGCGGTGGCGCCGGGCCGGAGCGTTGGGCGGTGGCCGGTGGCGCGGCGATGGGCGGTGGCCGGTGGCGCAGCGGACAGCGCTGGCCCGTGGCGCGGGCGGCCGGCGCCGGGGCCGTGGCGCGGCGACAGGCCCCGGTCCGCGTGGTGCGTCAGCGGTGCCCGTCCAGCGCCTCGGCCGCTCCGCCGCGCGGCGTGGCCGGGCCCACCGGCCCGTAACCCAACCGGATCAGCATCTGCACATGGCCGGGCGCCGGATGGGCGTCGCTCATCGACCACCGCAGATCGGACCACTCCAGCGCCTGGTGCAGCAGGGACGCCCGGACCGCGTGCGAGGTCGCCAGCAGCAGTACGTTTTCCAGCGCCAGCCCGGCCCGCAGCCAGTCGGTGCGCCGGTCCTGGTCCGTGGTCAGCACGGCGATGGTCGGACGGGGCTCGAACGGGGTGGCGGCGGGCCGATCGCCGCCCCAGCGGCCGTCGGGCCGCGGGCCGAGGTAGTCACGCATCGGCAGCCGTCCGGTGGCGTCCCGCGGGCCGAGGGCGGCCGGGGGGATTCCGTACGATCCGGTGTCGCGGATCCAGGTACGGCTCTCGGCGAGCCGGCGCGGGTCCCCGCAGACGCGCCGCTCCGCCTCGGCGGTCAGCCGCAGCAGCCATGCGGTCTCCTCGGGGTCCGCCAGCCACAGCGCGGCCCCGTTCGCGCGCGCCGCCTCCGTCAGGTCGCACAGCACCCGTGCGGGCAGCCGGCGCGCGGAGTACGGGGAGCGGCTGCTGTGCCGCCGCCAGATGACGTCGTACAGGTCGTCGTGCCCGTCGTCATGGCGCCCGGTGCGGTCGGCGGGCGACGCGGCCAGGCGCACCGTGGCCAGCAGATCGGGCTGCGACCGGTGCGGCAGCAGCTGGACCACCGGGTCCCAGCCGAAGTGGGCCACGGCGACCCGCAGGTTGAACACGGCGGCCCCGGCGGAGACGCTGAGCGCCCGGCCCATCGGATCGGCGTACCGCAGCGCCCGCTCGGGGGCGGCCCGGACCTCCAGGGTGACGGTGTCGGGGTTCAGCCGATAGCGCCAGGGCTGGGTGTTGTGGATGGAGGGAGCGGCCACGGCCGCGGAGATGAGCTTCTCCAGGATCGCCGCGTCGAGCGTTGCGCGCTGCATGGGGTCCTCTCCTCGCCGGTGGGCCGTCAGTGGCGGTGGGCAGTGGTGGGTGGGCCGTCCATCAGGCTGGTCGAGCCGTCAGCGGTACGGGCAGGGCCGTACGGCCCTGCCCATCCCGGGCCATCCCGGGTGGGCCGGGGCCATTCAGAGTTGTCCCGGGTGGCCGTCGTCGGGGCGCGATGACGAGTGGGTCGCCAGCACCGCCGCCTGGATGCGGCGCTCCACGCCCAGCTTGGCCAGCAGCCGGGAGATGTGGTTCTTGACCGTCTTCTCGGACAGGAAGAGCCGCTTGCCGATCTGCCGGTTGGTGAGCCCGTCCCCGATCAGCACCAGGATCTCCCGCTCGCGCGGGGACAGCCCGGCCAGCACCTCGTCCCTGGGCTCCTGCGGGGCGGTGTCGCCCCGCAGCGTGCTCATCAGCCGGGCGGTGGTGGCCGGGTCCAGCATCGACTGGCCGGACGCCACCGTGCGCACCGCCGAGACCAGGTCGGACCCCTTGATCTGCTTGAGCACATAGCCCGCCGCCCCGGCCATGATCGCGTCCAGCAGGGCATCGTCGTCGTCGAACGAGGTCAGCATCAGACAGGCCAGCCCCGGCATACGGGAGCGCAGCTCACGGCAGACCGTGATGCCGTCTCCGTCCGGCAGCCGTACGTCCAGGATGGCCACGTCGGGCCGCAGCGCCGGGCCCCGGGCCATCGCGTGGTCCACGGTCCCGGCGTCGCCGACCACCTCGATGTCCGGTTCGGCGTCCAGCAGATCGTGCAGTCCGCGCCGGACGACCTCATGGTCGTCGAGGACGAACACCCTGATGGGCGTCGCCGGTGTCGCTCGTGTCGCTTCGGTCTCCGTCATGGGCTCTCGCACCGTTCGTCCGCCGTCCGCCCGGCCCCCGGTGGGAATCCTGGCGCAGCAGGTCAGCGCGGTACCAGGGCCGAACGGGCCCCCAAGGGGGCTGCCCGGCCCTCGTCCCACCCTCCCCGCGCGTGCGACGGTCACGGCATGGGCACGCAAGTGCGGGGGCGGCGGATGTGGCGGTGGCGGCGCAATCCGCTCAGACGTCGCTCGGACGTGATCGAGGCGTGGGTCGTGCTCGTGACCGGCCTGGTGATGGCGGTCGGCGGCCCGGCGGCCGGGGTGGCCGCGGGCACTGCCGTGGACGCGTCACTGCGGCAGGAGCGGGCGGACCGGCACCGGGTGCCCGCGGTGCTCAAGGAGGACGCCCCCGTCGCACAGCCCGCCGCCGACGGCTCCAACACCGGCCAGGTGCGCGCGATCGTCCGGTGGACCGGCCCGGACGGCACCGTCCACACCGGTACGGCACGGGTCCACGAGGGGAGCAAGGCGGGCAGCGCCACCGAGATCTGGACCGACGGCCGGGGCCGCCTGGTCCAGCGGCCGCCCACCCCCGAGCAGATCGCCACCCGCGCGGTGCTCGCCGGGACGTCCGCCGCGGCGGGCGTGGGCGCGGTGTCGCTGGCCGGACGCGGCGTGGCGCGCTGGCGCCTGGACCGCGCTCGCACCCAGGAATGGGGCCGCGCCTGGGCCGAGGTCGGCCCCCGCTGGAGCCGCCACATCCGCTGACTTGACGCACGGCCGTGTCCGGATGCCCAGGACCCCGGCGCGGTGCCGCTCGGCCTCCCGACCGGGGCCCGCCGGACCTCCCGACCGGGGCCCGTCGGACCTCCCGACCGGGGCCCGTCGGACCTCCCGACCGGTGGCTACCAGAAGGCGCTCCTACCGTCGCTGGGTCGTATGGGGCGCCGCCGTGAGCTGGTTGTCGAAGTCGACCACGCCCTCGATCGCCCGGATGAGGCGGGCCGCCGCCGGGATGAGGACGGCTTCCTTGACCCGTCCGGTCAGGGTGACCACGCCCTCGTTCACGCTCACCCGGACGGTCTCGCCCTGGGCCGGGAAGAGATGGGTCACCACCTCGCGGCGCACCTCGTCCTCGATGTCCTCGTCCGGCCGCAGGAACACCTTCAGCAGGTCGGCGCGGCTGACGATGCCCTCCAGGCGGCCCTCCTCGTCCACCACCGGGAGCCGCTTGACCCGCTTGTGGGTCATGATCCGCGCGGCCTCGGCTAGGGTGGCGCCCGCGTGCACGGTGATGGCGGGGGACGTCATCAGCTCGTCGGCCGTCACCGCGCCCGCCTTGGCGACGCCGGGGAGATCGGGCAGTTGCGCCACCCGAGTCGGATCGCTGTCGCGGAACTCCTCCTTGGGCAGCAGATCCGCCTCGGAGACCACGCCGATGACCCGGCCCTCGCCCTCCAGCACCGGCAGGGCGCTCACCCTCCACTGCTCCAGGGTTCTGACGATCTCCTTGAACGGCGCTTCGCGGCCGACGGCGACGACGGTATGGGTCATCACATCGCTCACGATGTGCGCACTCCGGGGCACGGCATCCTCCTTCGTCACGCTGCCTGTCTTCCGCCCACCCCGCCACCGGCCGCCAGCCGGACCTCGATCCGGCGGCGCACCTGACCCGCCAGCCGGGCCAGCCCGGCGGAGGTGGAGGCCCGCGGCGGGGCCGGGCGGCGGATCCGCCGGGCGTGCGGCGGCAGCCCCGCGAGATCGGTGCCGAACCGCCGCCGGGCGCGGTCGAGGGTGTCGGGGGCCGCGGTCCGTACGCCCTCCCGCATCACGGTCTCCAGCAGCGGCGCGCCGCCGTGGGGCGGAAGTTCGTCGCGCTCGCCGATCACATCGGCGAAGCCGGGGCGCCGCCACACCTGCTTGCCGCCCGGGGCCGTGGCCTTGGCCGAGGACAGCTTCATCACCGGCCGCCCGTCGTAGGCGACCAGCTTGTACGCGGTGTCGAGGGAGGCGGCGTCGGCCGACACGCCCATCCGGGTGCCCACCGCGTAGACATCTATCGGCGCGCCCGCGTGAATCAGCTCCTCGATGGCGTACTCGTCGAGCCCGCCGCTCGCCACGATCCGCGCCTCCGGCAGCCCCGCCGCGTCGAGGATCTCCCGGGCCCGTACCGCCTCTTCGCCGAGGTCGCCGCTGTCCAGCCGGATCGCGCCGAGGGGCCCGGACTCCAGCTCGCGCAGCACCCGCGCGGCGGTGGCCACGCCGGTCGCCGTGTCATAGGTGTCCACCAGGAAGGTGACCGGGCCGGGGTGGGTACGGGCGAACGCGCGGAACGCGGTCTCCTCGTCCGGGAACGCCTCGATGTACGAGTGCGCCATCGTCCCGGTGGCCTCGATCCCGTAGGCCGCGGCCGCCGCCACGTTGCTGGTCGCCGTGAACCCGGTCATCGCGGACAGCCGCGCCGACTGGAGCCCGGACCAGGGGCCGTGGGTGCGGCGCAGCGAGAAGTCCACCACCGGGCGCCCCTCCGCGGCGACCACACACCGGGCCGCCTTGGAGGCGATGGTGGTCTGGTGGCTCAGCTGCCCCAGCAGATACGTCTCGACCAGCTGGGCCTGCGGCAGCGGCGCGGTCAGCTCCAGCAGCGGCTCCCCGGCGAGGACGATCCGCCCCTCGGGCACCGCCCGCACCTCACCGTCGAAGCCGAGCCCCAGCAGCGGTGCCACGTCCTCGTACGGACGGCCCATCGCCGCGGCGTACGCCGCCACGTCCTCGGGCCCCACGCGGAAGCCGGACAGGAAGTCCAGCGCCGGTTCCAGGCCCGCGGCGACCAGGAAGCCCCGCTCGGGCGGCAGATCGCGGACGTAGAGGTCGAAGGTGGCCGGGGCGGTCATGCCCTCACGCACATACGACAGGGCCATCGTCACCTCGTAGAGGTCGGTGGTCATCGCCTCCGACACGTCACTCTCGCCTCCCTCCGGGCATCAGCCGCGCGGGACGACCGCCACCGGGCACGGCGCGTGGTGCACCGCCGCGTGGATCACCGAACCGAGATGGGGGACGGGGCCCGGCTCCGTCTCGTCGCGGCCCAGCACGAGCAGCCCCGAGCCCGGCGCGGTGTGCACCACGCCGAGCGCCGGGCGCTCCGCGGTGAACGCCTCCGCCACCGGCACCCCGGGGTACCGCTCCCGCCAGGGGCGCAGCGCCGCGTCCAGCGCGTCCTCCGGCCCCGGCTCCTCCTCGTCCCCCGCCGCCTCCTCGACCCCCGGTCCTTCCGTGCCCGCGTGCACCGCCCGCAGCACACCGCCGCGCCGGGCGGCGGCGTCGAAGGCGAACCGCAGCGCCTCCTCGTTCGGCCGCCGCAGGGACACTCCGACGGCCACATCGGCGGTCAGCGGCTGGTCGTCGGCGTGCACCATGATCACCGGGTGTACCCCGTGGGCCAGGACCTGACGGCCGGTCGATCCGAGGAGGAAGCCGCCGGGGGTGCCGCGGCCGCGCGAGCCGAGTACCAGCATCTCGGCGTCCCGGGCCGCGTCCAGCAGGGCGGGCACGGTCTTGCGCGGCACCAGCTCGGCCGAGACCCGCAGCCCCGGGTGGGTGTCGCGCAACTCGTCCACCAAATCGGTCAGCAGCCGCTGCGACCAGTAGCTCTGGTCGTCCTCGTGGGGGAGGGCCGGGGCCGGGGGCGACGGCGGGTTCCAGGCGTGGATCAGACGCAGCCGCAGATCGCGCAGCAACGCCTCGCGCGCCGCCCAGTGCGCGGCCGGCGGGCTCTCGGCGAAACCGTCGACCCCGACGGTGATGGGTGCTCCCATGCGCATCGCCTCCCGCTCACGTCCCCCGGGCCACCAGCGGACGGGCCGCCTCGCCGAGCGCGATCTTGAGCGCGCCGGTTTCGGCGGCGTGGGCGAAGACGTCGTACGCCTCCTCCATCTGGTCCAGCTCGAACAGATGGGTGATCAGCGTGGAGGTGGGCAGCCGCCCGGCGCACAGCAGGGAGAGCAGGGTGGGGGTCGAATAGGTGTCGACCAGCCCGGTGGTGATCGTCACGTTCTTGATCCACAGCTCTTCGAGATGCAGCGTCGCGGGCCGGGCGTGCACCCCCACGTTGGCGATCCGGCCGCCAGGGCGCACCATCCGGGTGCAGGTCTCGAAGGACCGCGGGCTCCCCACGGCCTCGATCACCACATCGGCGCCTAGCCCCTCGGTGAGATCGTCGACCAGCCGCTCCGGGTCCTCGGCGGAGTCCGCCACCGCGTCGGCGCCGACCCGCTTGGCGGCGTCCAGCCGAGCCGGGTCCGGATCGACGGCGATGGTCCGGCCGGGGGAGAAGAACTGCGCCGTGGCGACGGAGGCCAGCCCGACGGGCCCGGCGCCCACCACGACGACCGTATCGCCCGGCCCCACCCGGCCGTTGAGGACGCCCACCTCGTACGCGGTGGGGAAGACATCCGCCAGCAGCACGGCGTCATGGCCCTCGGCCGTCCCCGTCAGCGGATGCGTGGACAGATCGGCGAACGGCACCCGCACATACTCGGCCTGGGTGCCGTCGGCCGTACGGCCCAGGACCCAGCCCCCGCCGCCACGGCACTGCCCGTAGCCGCGCTCCCGGCAGAAGCGGCAGTGGCCGCAGGCCGAGATGCAGGAGATCAGCACCCGGTCTCCGGGACGGATCCCGCGGACGTCGGCACCGGTCTCGACCACCTCGCCGACCCCCTCGTGACCGAGCACCCGGCCGGGCTCGACGTCCGGCACCTCGCCGCGGAGGATGTGCAGATCGGTGCCGCAGATGGTCGTGGTGTCGATCCGGACGATCGCGTCGGTGGCGGCCTCGAGTTCGGGGTCGGGCACCTCCTGCCAGGAGGACCGCTCCGGCCCGTGGAAGACGAGTGCTTTCATGGCCGTTTCCCTTTCTCTCGGGTTGGGCTCATCGCTGGGGCACGACCGCGACCGGGCAGGCGGCGTGGTGCGCCACGGCCTGGGTGACCGGCCCCAGCCGGGGGCCGAACCCCACCCGGCGCGGACCGCGGCCCACGACCATCAGCGCCGTACCCGCCGCCGCGGCCACCAGCCGCCGGGCCGGGCTGTCCGACGCGACCTCCTCGAAGACCCGCACCTCGGGGTGGGTGTCCCGCCACGGCGCCAGCACCTCGCCCAGCGCGTGCTCCGCCTCCTTGCGCGCATCGCTCAGCCCCACGTCCACCACCCAGGGGGCGTCGCCCCGGATGGCGGGGACCCGGTCGGCGTAGACGGCCCGCAGCACACCGTCGCGCCGGGCCGCGGCGTCGAAGGCGAAGTCCAGGATGTCGTCGCACGGCTCGCGCGGCTCCACGCCGACCACCACATCGCCGCGCCGCTCCTCGTGCCCGTCCGCCCGCACCAGGACCACGGGGGTCATGGAGCGCGCGGCGAGCTCCAGGCCGACCGAGCCGAGGAAGAAGCCCGCGACCACGCCGATCGAGCGGGACCCCACCACCAACAGCTGGGACCGCTCCGCCTCGGCCAGCAGGACGGGCGCGGGCAGGCCGGAGATCTGAGCGGTGAGGATCGTCGTCTCCGGGTGGTCGGCGTCCAGCTCGGCGTGTGCCGAGCGCAGGGCGCGCTCGGACCAGTACTGCCAGGCGGCCTCCCGGCCCGGGGTCAGATCCTTCTGCTCGGGCCCCGGCCACGCGTTCACCAGCCGCAGTGGCGCGCCGCGCGAACATGCCTCATGGGCCGCCCAGCCGGCGGCGGCCAGACTCTCGTCGGAACCATCCAGTCCGACGGTGACGGGGCGCGCCATCGCTGTCTCCTTCCCGGCAGGGACGTGCCCGAGGCGCGGCGCCGGGGGCGCCCACTTCTCGCGGGCCCTGATTGCGCGGTGCACGGCAGTGGGATCTCCGCTTCTCCGCGTCTGCCGGTTGCCCCCGGTGCCATCTCCAGCGGACCATGACCGGGCTCCCGCCGACAGGGCCGACCGGTCCCGGGGAGGCCCCGGGGACCAGGCCTTACGGCCCTTTCCGCGCCCGGGTCGCCCCGGCGCCACCTGGACATCGCTTGATGAAACAGTTGCGCCAGATCGAGTGTTTTTCACAAGGGGGTACCGGACCCGCAGTCCGGAGGGGGCTTCGGCCACCGAGCCCCGAAGCCGCCACCGGCCCAGCCCCCACCGGCCCGGCGGCCGGCGGCGAGGCCCGAGCCCCCGCCCCCTGCCCCGCTGCTCAAAGGCGCCGAAGGCGCGAAACGAAACCGCACTCAACAACCGGGCCGGTGCCTACTCGACCGGCACCAAACGCGAAACGAAACCCGCACTCGACAACCGACCGGTGTCTACTCGACCGGCACCAGCACCACCGGACAGTGCGCATGGTGCAGTGCCGCATGCGTGACGGGACCGAGCTGCATGCCGAGCCGGGGTGTCCGCCGGTGGACGGCCAGCACCAGGACGTCCGCCGCCCGCGACGCCTCCACCAGGGCCTGCGCGGGGGCGCTGTGGGTGGTGTGCTCCCGCACCCGGATGTGGCCGAACTCCTCGCGCAGCCCGGCCACCATCCCGTGCGCCACCGTCTGCTCCCGCTCGGCGCGCAGCGCCACCACCTCGCGTGCGGGCAGGGCGTGATCGCCCGCGAAGACCCTCGGCTTCGGCCAGGCGTAGAGCACCCGCAGCCGGGCCCGGCGCCGGGCGGCCTCCTCGAAGGCGAAGCGGGCCGCCGCCGCGTCCGCGCCGGTCTCCACCCCGACCAGCACCTTGCCGTGGCCCTCGGGCCCGTACGCCCTCGTGGACCCGCCGCGCACCACCAGCAGCGGACGCCGGGTGTGGGCGGCCAGCCGCAGCCCGACCGAGCCGAGCAGCAGCCCGGTGAAGCCGCCGAGCCCCCGGGTGCCGATGACGATCAGCGAGGCGTCCTCGCCGATCCGCAGCAGCTCGGGCACCGCGTCCTGGGCCGTCAGGGTGGGCACGATCCGCAGGTGCGGATCCTGCTCCTGGGCCCGCGACATGGCCAGCCGCAGCACGGTCCTGGCGACCTCCACCGCGGGCCGCCGCGGCTCGCTGTCCGGGTCGAAGGCCAGCGGGTCGGTCCGGGCCCACGGCCAGGCGTGCACGATCTCCAGCGTGGCGTCACGCCGCCGCGCCTCGGCGACCGCCCGGTCCAGCGCGGCCCAGGCGCTGTCGGAGCCGTCCAGGCCCACCACCACCCGGCCGTCCCGCGACGGCTTGCCGGCCGGGCGGGTCATCGCCGCGCACCTCCCCGGCCCGCGGAGTCGTCGACCCGGTAGCTGAGCCGGTCGACCACCGCCACCACACCGTCCACCTGCCCGGTCATCCGGACCGCGATGGGGATCTCGCTGTGCCGGTCCAGCCGCCCCTCCAGCCGTACGACCCCGTCGGTCACGGTGACCGCGACGGACTGCGGGCCGAGCCACAGCGACCGGACCAGCACCTCGTCGATCACCTCGGCGCGAATCTCGTCGTCCGGGCGGAGGAAGACCCGCAGCAGGTCCCGGCGGGTGACGATGCCGATCAACCGGTCCTCCTCGTCGACGACGGGCAGCCGCTCGACGCGATGGCGGTCCATCGCGCGGGCCGCGTCCACGATGCTGTTCTGGGGGCGCACGGTGACCGCGGGGCGCGACATCAGCTCTCCGGCCGTCCGGGCGGGCTCGCTGAGATCGGTCCCGGTGATCATGCCGATCACCTTGTCGTCCTCGTCCACCACGGGCAGCCCGTTGAAGCGGTGCCGGGAGAGCAGCGCGTCGACCTCGTCGAACGACGTCTTGGAGCTCACCCGGATGACGTCGTCGGTCATCACATTGCCGATCTTGCGGTGCTTCATCCATGCCTCCCCGGTCCGCTCCCAGCGTGGGACGGCGCTTCCGCCCCCTTCTTGGGCTGCCCGGGGTGCGCTCGGGACCGTTCGGCCCGAACGGGTGCCCTGGGCCGAACGACCCCTGACAGGGCCGAAACGCCCCTCGCGTGGAATCCCGCACGGGCACGAGGGTGAAGGCGTCGGGACGGGGGGCGAAGGCGTGCGGAAGGTGGTGGCCATGGTGGAGCTCCCCCTCGTGGTGGGCGTCGACGGTTCGCACCACAGCCTCCAGGCGGTGGACTGGGCGGTGGACGCCGCGGCCCGGCACGCGGTGCCGCTGCGGCTGGTCCACGCCTCGCTGTGGGAGCGGTACGAGGGCATCGCGCCCGCCGCCGACCCCGAGCGCCCCTGGGAGCGGATCGGGGCCGAGGAGATCGCCGCGTCGGCCGCGGAGCGCGCCCGCCGCCGTGGCCCCGATGTGAAGGTCGCCGCCGAGGTGCTGCCGGAGGACCCGGTGGACGCGCTGCTGCGCACCGGGCGGGAGGCCTCGGGAGTGGTCGTCGGCTCCCGCGGCCGCGGTGAACTCGCCGGGCTGCTGCTCGGCTCGGTGAGCCTCGCCGTCGCCGCCCGCGCCACCTGCCCGGTGACCGTCGTACGGGGCGGCGAGCCCAACCGGGGCGGCGCCTTCGGCCGGATCGTGCTCGGCGTGGGCGAGGCGGGCGAGCCCGGCGAGGCGGGCGGTCCATCGGCCGCGGCCCGGTTCGCCTTCCGCGAGGCCGAGGCGGGCGGTCGCACGCTGGAGGCCGTACGGGCCTGGCGCGCGCCCGCCGGTGAGGTGACGGATGATCTGCTGCTGGAGGGGGACCCGGTGCGTGCCCACTGGGCACGGGCGGAGCGGACGCTGGAGGACGCCCTGCGGGCCCTCCGACGGGACCACCCCGAGGTCAGCGTGGACCACGCGACGGTCGAGGGAACGGCCCGCAAGGCGCTCCTCCACGCGGCCGCCACCGCCGATCTGCTGATCCTCGGCGCCCGCCGCGGCCACGGTCGCACCGCCGGGCTCCAGCTCGGCCGCATCGCCCACGCGGCCCTGCACCACGCGCCCTGCCCGGTGGTGATCGTGCCGGAACGGGACTGAAACGCGCCGGACCGGGACTGAACGGCACACGCACCCGCACACGGCACCCGCACACGAACACACGGCACGACCGGCGGCACGACCGGCGGGTACACAACCGGACACCACGAGACCGGCACGTCACCACAGACCATGAGGGAGAGAGGTCCATGCCAGACGCACCGACCACGACGGGCTCGCCGGGCGGCGGGCTCGCCGACGACCGGATCCGCGCCCTGGACGCCCACTGGCGCGCCGCCAACTACCTCGCGGCGGGCCAGATCTATCTGCTGGCCAACCCGCTGCTGACCGAGCCGCTGCGCCCGGACCACATCAAGCCCCGGCTGCTGGGCCACTGGGGCACCTCACCCGGACTCAACCTCGTCCACACCCATCTCAACCGCGTCATCAAGGACCGCGACTTGGACGCCATCTGCGTCTGGGGCCCCGGCCACGGCGGCCCCGCGGTGCTCGCCGGCTCCTGGCTGGACGGCAGCTACTCCGAGGTCTACCCGGACGTCAGCCGGGACGCGGCGGGCATGGCCCGGCTCTTCCGGCAGTTCTCCTTCCCCGGCGGGGTGCCCAGCCATGTGGCCCCCGAGACCCCCGGCTCGATCCACGAGGGCGGTGAGCTCGGCTACTCCCTCGCCCACGCCTACGGGGCCGCGCTGGACAACCCCGGGCTGCTGGTCGCGTGCGTCATCGGCGACGGCGAGGCCGAGACCGGTCCGCTGGCCGGCTCCTGGCACGCCAACAAGTTCCTGGACCCGGTCCACGACGGCGCCGTGCTGCCGATCCTCCACCTCAACGGATACAAGATCGCCAACCCCACGGTGCTCGCCCGGCTGCCCGAGCCCGAACTCGACGAACTGCTGCGGGGGTACGGCCACGAGCCGATCCACGTCGCCGGGGACGAACCGCTCCAGGTGCACCGGTCCATGGCGCACGCCCTGGACGAGGCGCTGGACCGGATCGCCCTGCTCCAGCGCACCGCCCGCGAGGAGGGCATCGCCGAGCGGCCGCGCTGGCCCGTCATCGTGCTCCGTACGCCCAAGGGCTGGACCGGTCCCGAGGAGGTCGACGGGCTGCCGGTGGAGGGCACCTGGCGCGCCCACCAGGTCCCCCTGCCGGGCGTCCGGGAGAACCCGGAGCATCTGCGGCAGCTGGAGCGCTGGCTGCGTTCGTACCGCCCCGAGGAGCTCTTCGACGCCGACGGGCGGCCCCGGCCGGACCTCCTGGCCGAGGTCCCGGAGGGCGACCGCCGCCTGGGCGCCAATCCGCACGCCAACGGCGGACTGCTGCTGCGCTCGCTGCCCGTGCCCGACCTGGAGCGGTACGCGGTCCCCGTGGACAAGCCCGGCGCGACCCTGCACGAGCCGACCCGGGTCCTCGGCGGGCTGCTGGAGAAGGTCATGGAGGACACCGCCGACCGCCGCGACTTCAGGGTGGTCGGCCCCGACGAGACCGCCTCCAACCGGCTGGAGGCCCTCTACCGCGCCACCGGCAAGGCGTGGCAGGAGTCCATCCTGCCCACCGACGAGCACCTCGGCCGCGGTGGCCGGGTCATGGAGATCCTCTCCGAGCACCTCTGCCAGGGCTGGCTGGAGGGCTATCTGCTGACCGGGCGGCACGGCCTCTTCTCCTGCTACGAGGCATTCGTGCACATCGTGGACTCCATGGTCAACCAGCACATCAAATGGCTGAAGGTGTCCCGCTCACTGCCCTGGCGGCGCCCGGTGGCCTCCCTCAACTACCTGCTGACCTCCCATGTGTGGCGCCAGGACCACAACGGCTTCTCGCACCAGGACCCCGGCTTCGTCGACCATGTGCTCAACAAGAGCCCGGAGGTGGTGCGCGTCTATCTGCCGCCGGACTCCAACACCCTGCTCAGCGTGGCCGACCACGTCCTGCGCAGCCGCGACTACGTGAACGTGGTCGTCGCGGGCAAACAGCCCTGCTTCGACTGGCTCGATCTCGACCAGGCGCGCGCCCACTGCGCCCGCGGCGCCGGGACCTGGGACTGGGCCGGTACCGAGAACGGCGCGGGGGAGCCGGATGTGGTGCTGGCCGCCGCGGGCGACGTGCCCACCCAGGAGGTCATCGCGGCCGCCGGGATCCTCCGCCGCCATCTGCCCGATGTGGCCGTGCGGGTGGTCAATGTCGTCGACATGACCCGGCTGCTGCCGAAGGAGGAGCATCCGCACGGGATGACGGACCACGAGTTCGACGCCCTGTTCACCCGCGACCGGCCGGTCATCTTCGCCTACCACGGCTATCCGTGGCTGGTGCACCGGCTGTCCTACCGCCGGGCCGTCCACCCCAACCTCCATGTGCGCGGCTACAAGGAGATGGGCACCACCACCACGCCGTTCGACATGGTGGTCCGCAACGACCTGGACCGCTACCGGCTGGTGATGGACGTCATCGACCGGACCCCCGGGCTCGCTGTGCGCGCCACGGCCGTACGGCAGCGGATGCAGGACGCCCGCACCCGCCACCAGGCCTGGATCCGCGAGCACGGCACCGATATGCCCGAGGTCGCCGAATGGTCCTGGACCGGCTGAACACCGGCCGGTGCCGGTCTCACCCTGTGCTCTCACCCGGTGGGGAAGTAGCCCTCCAGATAGGCGTTGCGGAACTTCCCCGCCGGGTCGTACTCGGCCAGCAGCCGCGCGAAGTCGCCGGCCCGGTCGTACGAGGAGAGGATCCGCTCCGGCGCGGCCGTCGTCAGCTTGCCCCAGTGCGGCCGCGCCCCCAGCGGCAGCAGCGCCTCCTCCATCGCGGCCACCACCTCGATCACCGCGTCGTGATCGGGGACCCAGGTGAAGTGGAAGGCCACGCTGTCCCGGCCGTACGCGGGGCTCAGCCACAGCTCGTCCGCCGCGACCGTACGGACCTCGGACACCTGCACCACGGGCGCGATCCGGTCGCCGAGGCCGCGCAGCGCGGCGAATGCCGCCGAGGCCGCTTCGCGCGGCAGCAGCAGCTCCGACTGGAGCTCATCGCCATTGCTCGGGGTGAAGTCCGGACGGAAGTGCGGCAGCCGCTCATGCCACGGCCCCGGCGCGCCCAGCTGCTCGGTGCAGTGCAGCGGTGGCATCGCGGGCACCGGGTGGTGGTGGCGGTTGGCCGGGCGGGCCCCCAGCCACGGCTGCCCGGGGTCGGGGGGATCGGGCAGATCGGTGCGGCACTTCAGCCACACCACGCCCTCGCCCGAGCGCCAGTCGGTGAAGACGCTGACGCTGTAGGCGGCGCCGAAGATCTCCTCGAAGCTGTCGTCCAGCCGGTCCAGCGGCAGCCCGGTCCACACCCACTGGGCCACGTCGAAGGTGGGCTCGATGTCCAGCGTCATGGCGGTGACCACGCCAAGACCGCCGAGCCCGACCACGGCCCCGTTCAGCCGGTCCGGGTCCTGGTCCCGGTCGATCCGGGTCACCTCGCCGTCGGGGCCGACGATCTCAAGACCCGCGACCCCCGCCGCCAGACAGCGCTGGTCGCTCCCCGAGCCATGGGTGGCGGTGGTACAGGCCCCCGCGACCGTGATGTGCGGCAGCGAGGCGAGGTTGGCCAGCGCGAAGCCCTCCGTGTGCAGGGCCTGGGCCACATGGGCGTAGCGCATGCCCGCCGCGACGGTCGCGGTGCCCTTCCCGGGGTCTATCTCCACCCGGTGCGGCATCCGGTCCAGGTTCACCAGATCGCCCTCGGTGTCGGCGATGCGGTTGAAGGAGTGGCCGGTGCCCAGTACCCGTACCCGGTCGGCGGAGCTGACGATCCGCCGCAGTTCGTCGACGCTGTCCGGGTGGTGGAGCCGGGCGGCGGAGAAGATGATGTTCCCGGCCCAGTTCGTCGGGGCTTGGGTGGTCGGCATCCGTGTCGTCCTGTTCCGGCTGGAGGGCGATGGGTGAGGGGAGGGCGATGGGTGATGTTGTCAGCACCTTCGTACAGGTCCGCACCCTGATCCGTACAGACCCGGATTCGCCGTCCATGACCCCGTCCACGTCCACGCCCTCGTCCACGACCCCGTCCATGACCCGGACGGCCCAGCAGGACGGGCCGCCGTGCCGAAGCGCCCCGACGATGGGCCCATGACTGCCCCGAGACCACAACGCCCGAGGTCGGTACTGCTCGGCGAGCTCTGTGCGGAGTTCGCGGGCACCATGGTGCTGATCCTCTTCGGCTGCGGTGTGGTGGCGCAGGTCGTGGCGGGCGGCGACCTCACCAAGCCCCCGGGCGCACTCGGCGACCACGACTCCATCGCCTGGGCCTGGGGGCTGGGCGTCACCCTGGGTGTGTATGTGGCGGCGCGGCTCAGCGGGGCCCATATCAACCCGGCGGTCACCCTCTCCCTGGCGGCCTTCAAGGGCTTCCCCTGGAGCAAGGTCCTGCCGTACACCGTGGCGCAGACGGTCGGCGCGTTCGTCGGGGCCCTGCTGGTGCGCTGGAACTACACCGAGGCGCTGGGCCACGCCGACCCACGGCACACCTTCAAGACCCAGTTCGTCTTCTCCACCCTCCCCGGCAACGGAGTCCTGCCGGTGAGCGAATGGGGCGCGCTGCGCGACCAGATCATCGGCACCGCGATCCTGATGCTGCTCATCTTCGCCGTCACCGATGTGCTGAACTCGGCCCCGAAGGCCAATCTGGGGCCCTTCGTCATCGGGCTGATCGTGGTCGCGATCGGCATGGCGTGGGGGGCCGACGCGGGGTACGCCATCAACCCGGCCCGTGACTTCGGCCCCCGGCTGGCCAGCTTCATCACCGGATACCGCAGCGCGTGGCGGGACCAGTACGGGGATCTGTACTTCTGGGTGCCGATCGTGGGCCCGCTGATCGGCGGGCTCGTCGGCGCCGCCCTCTACAAGGTCCTGGTCAGCCCCTTCCTCCCGGCGGCCGAAACGGAGGTGGGCCGCACCCCGACCCCCGAGTAGCCGATCCGGACCGTACCCCACCCACGAGAGGCGGCAGCATGCCGGAATTCATCGGTGCGGTGGACCAGGGAACCACCAGCACCCGTTTCATGATCTTCAACCACGACGGTGACGAGGTGGCGCGGTACCAGCTGGAGCACCGCCAGATCCTGCCGCGCGCGGGGTGGGTCGAACACGACCCGGTGGAGATCTACGAGCGCACCAACTCGGTGATGCAGAACGCCCTCCGCGCGGGCGGGCTGTCCCCCGCCGACCTGGCCGCGATCGGCATCACCAATCAGCGCGAGACCACGGTGATCTGGGATCCGCGCAACGGCCGCCCGTACTACAACGCCATCGTCTGGCAGGACACCCGCACCGACACCATCGCGGCCGCGCTCGAACGGAACGGCCAGGGCGAGGTGATCCGCCGCAAGGCGGGGCTTCCGCCCGCCACCTACTTCTCCGGCGGCAAGATCAAGTGGATTCTGGACCACGTCGAGGGCGTCCGCGAGGCCGCGGAGGCCGGTCACGCGCTCTTCGGCAACACCGACGCCTGGGTGCTGTGGAACCTCACCGGCGGCCCCGGTGCCGGTATCCACGCCACCGATGTCACCAACGCCAGCCGCACCATGCTGATGGACCTGGAGACGCTGGACTGGGACGACGAACTGCTGGAGATCTTCGGCATCCCGCGGGCCATGCTGCCGACGATCAACCCCTCCTCCCACCCCGAGGCATACGGCCAGGCCCGCACCTCCCGCCCGCTGCGCACCGCCACCCCCATCACCGGCGTCCTCGGCGACCAGCAGGCGGCCACGGTCGGCCAGGTCTGCTTCGCCCCCGGCGAGGCCAAGAACACCTATGGCACCGGCAACTTCCTGCTGCTCAACACCGGAGCGGAGCTGATCCGCTCGGCCAGTGGGCTGCTCACCACCGTGGCGTACCAGTTCGGCGACAGCCCTGCCGTCTACGCCCTGGAGGGCTCGATCGCCGTCACCGGCTCGGCCGTCCAGTGGCTGCGCGACCAGATGAAGATGATCGACGACGCCCCGGGCAGCGAGCGGCTCGCCCTCACCGTCGAGGACAACGGCGGGGTGTACTTCGTGCCCGCCTTCTCCGGGCTCTTCGCCCCGTACTGGCGCTCCGACGCCCGTGGCGCGATCGTCGGGCTCACCCGCTTCAACACCAACGGCCACATCGCCCGCGCCACCCTGGAGGCCATCTGCTACCAGAGCCGGGACGTGGTCGAGGCCATGGAGCGGGACGCCGACATCCACCTGGACGTCCTGCGGGTGGACGGCGGGGTCACCGACAACGATCTGTGCATGCAGATCCAGGCCGATGTGCTGGGCGTACCGGTCAGCCGCCCGGTCATCGCCGAGACCACCGCCCTGGGCGCCGCCTACGCCGCGGGGCTGGCCACCGGGTTCTGGCGGGACACCGATGAGCTGCGCTCCCACTGGAGCGAGTCCAGGCGGTGGGAGCCCCAGTGGGACGAGAGGACCAGGAAGGAGGGGTACACGGGCTGGAAGAAGGCCGTCCAGCGCACCCTGGACTGGGTCACGGTCGAGTAGGCCCGGCGGGGCCCGGGGCGAAACGACCGCGCCGGACCCGGTTGCGCCGGGCGTCCCGTGGCGGTTCGCTGGAAGTACCCGGTGGTGGCCGAGACACCCTGGGAACGGGCGTGTCCGCCACCACCGCCGCTTGTCAGCGATCGACGCGGAGGTGATCCAGGTGAAAGCCGTCGTCTATGAGAAGCCCTACTCGGTGGCGGTGAGGGACGTCGACGATCCTCGGATCGAGCATCCGAACGATGTGATCGTGCGCGTCACCTCAAGCGCGATCTGCGGCTCCGATCTGCATATGTACGAGGGCCGGACGGCGGCCGAGCCCGGCATCGTCTTCGGGCACGAGAACCTCGGCGTGATCGAGGAGACCGGTTCCGGCGTCGTCTCGCTGTCCAAGGGCGACCGCGTGGTCATGCCCTTCAACGTGGCCTGCGGTTTCTGCAAGAACTGCCTCGCGGGCGACACCGGCTTCTGCCTCACCGTCAACCCCGGCTTCGCGGGCGGCGCCTACGGCTATGTGGCGATGGGCCCGTACAAGGGCGGCCAGGCGGATCGGCTACGGGTGCCCTTCGCCGACTTCAACTGCCTGAAGCTGCCCCAGGGCGATGAGCTCGAGACCGACTTCATCCTGCTCGCCGACATCTTCCCGACCGGCTACCACGGCTGTGAGCTGGCCCAGGTCTCCCCGGGCGAGAGCGTGGCCGTCTACGGCGCGGGCCCGGTGGGACTGATGGCCGCCTACTCCGCGCTGCTGCGCGGCGCCGCCACGGTGTTCGTGGTCGACCGGGTCCCCGAGCGGCTGGAGAAGGCCAGGGAGATCGGCGCCGTCCCCATCGACTTCAGCAAGGGCGACCCGGTGCCGCAGATCATGGACCGCACCGGTGGCGAGGGCACCGACAAGGGCATCGACGCGGTGGGCTACCAGGCCCAGGCGCACGACGCCAGCCATGAGGAGCCCGCGTCGGTGCTCAACTCGCTGGTCGACACGGTGCGGCCGACCGGGCGGCTCGGCGTGCCGGGGCTGTACGTCCCGTCCGACCCCGGCGGCCCCGATGAGCACGCCAAGCGCGGTCAGCTGCTGGTCTCCATCGGCCGGATGTTCGAGAAGGGGCAGCGCATGGGCACGGGCCAGTGCAACGTCAAGCGCTACAACCGCCAGCTGCGCGACCTGATCATCGCCGGGCGCGCCCGGCCCAGCTTCGTGGTCTCCCATGAACTGCCGCTGGACCAGGCCCCGCAGGCGTACGAGAAGTTCGACAAGCGGGTCGAGGGCTACACGAAAGTGGTGCTGCATCCGGCGCTCGCCGCCTGACACATCACTGAATAGGGTGATATGCACCATACTTGGTCCTGTGCACCCGAACGGCTTTCTCGTTCAGCTCCGGGAGGAGGAGCGATCATGAAGAACTCCCGGGTGGCACTGGCCTTCGCCAGTGGCTATCTCTTCGGGCGCGGCCACAGGGGGACCTTGGTCCTCGGCCTCGCCGGTCTCGCCGCGGGCAAGCGCCTCAGCTCCGGCATCAGCCCATCGGGCGCCCAGCAGCTGAAGTCCTCCGAGCTCGGCAGGCTCGGCCAGGACATCGGCAGCCGGCTGGTCTCCGCGGGCCGGGAAGCGGCCATGTCGGCGGCCAGTAACCGCATGGACGCCCTGAGCGACCGGCTGGAGCGGCGCGCCGCGACCCTGCGCACCGGTGGTGCGGGGGACCGGGAGCCGGAGGCCGGGGAGCACGAGGAACCGAAGGAGAACGAGGAACGCGGCGAGCGCGAGGAGCGCGGGAGCGGACGGTCCCGCGAGGGCGGGCAGCGCGAGCGCGCCGGCAGACAGCGCAGGCCGACCGACCGTCCGGCGCAGACCAGCAAGCGGACCGGCTCCGAAAGGCCCGCGCGGCGAAGCCAGAGGTGAGGGCCATGGCTGAGGAAACCAAGGGGCGGGCCGGAGAGCTCGCCCGGGACCTGCCCACCGACCGTCTGCTGAAGGAGGCGCAGGGCCTGCTGGCGGCGCTGGGCGAACGGGCCCTGGAATCGGTCACCCATATGGGCAACCCCGGGACGGGCGCGCTGAAGGGCGGTCTCGAGCAGGTCAGGGACAAGGTCGTCGACACGGCCAAGGATCAGATGAAGGACCAGGTCAAGGGGAAGGTCAAGGAGAAGGTCGTCGACAAGGCCAAGAGCATCATCCCGGGCCTCGGCGGCGGTGGCGGCGACGGCGGGGGCAAGGGCGGAAAGAAGCTCAAGGTCACCAACATCGTGGAGCAGATGGACGTCGGCGCGCCCCTCTCCCTCACCTACAACCTCTGGACGGAGTGGGAGAACTTCCCCTCGTACATGAAGAAGGTCGAGGACGTCGAGAACGAGGCCGACGAGGACCGCGAGGACGAGGCCGGGACGGAATCCGAATGGAAGGCCCAGGTCTTCTGGTCGCACCGCAAGTGGCGCGCCGAGGTCATCGAGCAGGTGCCGGACAAGCGCATCATCTGGAAGTCGCGGGCCGACAAGGGCCATGTGGACGGCACGATCACCTTCCATGAGCTGGCCCCCGACCTCACCCGCATCCTGTTCGTCCTGGAGTACTGGCCGCAGGGCTTCATGGAGCGCACCGGCAACCTCTGGCGCGCCCAGGGCCGCCGGGTGCGCCTGGAGATGAAGCACTTCCGCCGCCACCTCATGCGCGAGGTGCTGCTCGACCCCGACGAGGTCGTGGGCTGGCGCGGTGTGGTGCGCGACGGCGAGATCGTCGAGGACGACGAGCGAGAGGGACGGGAGGAGCCCGAGGAGGAAGAGCCCGAGGAGCCCGAGGAGCGCGAGGAGCCCGAGGAGGGCCACGAACGCTACGACGAATACGGGGACGAGGAGCCCGAGGAGTACGAGGACGAAGAGCCCCGTGACGAATACGAAGAGGAGTACGAGGACGAGGAGCCCGCCCGGCGCCGCGTGCGCCGCTGACGGACCCCGCCCCCGGAACGGGTGAGCGCGGTGACCGTAGCACGGCAGCAGCAGAGCCAGTATCTGGACCGGGCGAGTTCCAGCGCCCTGGTCGACGTGGTCGACCTGATCCTGGACAAGGGCCTGGTCATCGACGTGTATGTGCGGGTGTCCCTGGTGGGCATCGAGATCCTGACCATCGACGCCCGTATCGTCGTCGCCAGCGTGGACACGTATCTGCGGTTCGCGGAGGCGACCAACCGACTCGACCTCGCCCGCAGCGGCACCGAAACCCATGGTCTGCCCGGCCTCATGGACCAGATCCAGGAGAGCGGCGGCAAGAAGAAGACCAAGGGCGCCCTGGAGGGCGTCAAGGAATCGGTCTCGGATCTGCTGCGGGACGATGACGACGAGGACCGGGAACCCGAGGCCGAGGAGCGGGAGCAGCCCCGGCGCACCAGGGGTTCCCACAGCCACAGGGAGCGCGAGCGGTGATGGCCGAGGACGAACGTGCCTGCTACGTGTACGGGGTCGTCACGGACGACCGGCCCGATGAGTCGGTCAAGGACCTGCCCGCCGTCGGGGATCCGGAGGCCCCGGTGACCCTGGTCCGCCGGGGCGGCCAGGCCGCGGTGGTCAGCGAGGTGCCCGTCGACAAGCCGCTGGGCACCCCGGAGGATCTGCGCACCCACGCCAGGGTGCTGGACCACCTGGCCGCGCAGGGTTCACCGGTGCTGCCGTTCCGGTTCGGCACCGTGGTGCGCGACACCGCGGCGGTGACGGACGAGCTGCTGGTCGAGGGGCACGACGACTTCGCCCGCGGCCTCGACCGGCTCCGCGGCCGTACGCAGCTCACCGTCCGGGCCCGCTATGACCAGGACGCCGTGCTGCGCGAGGTGGTGACGGAACAGCCGGAGGCCAGACGGCTCCGCGACGAGTTGCGGGGGCTGCCCGAGGACGCGGGCTACGAGCAGCGGATCGAGCTCGGTCAGCTCGTCATGGACAGCATCGCCGCGAAGCGGAGCGTGGACGCGCTGGAGCTCGACCGGCGGCTGGCGCCGTACGCGCTGGGCTCGGTGTCGGAGGAGCCGGCGTCCTCCGAAGGGCTGGTCAACGCCTCGTTCCTGGTGGAGGACGCGAAACGGCAGGCGTTCGAGGAGGCGGCCGAGGAGCTTGCCGCGCACTGGCACGGCCGGGTCCGGATGCGGCTGCTCGGCCCGCTGGCGCCGTACGACTTCGTGGCCGACGCGACGGCCGACGCGACGTTCGAGGGGAAGGAAGGCGACGAGTAGCCATGGGACTGTTCACCGGCCTGGCCACGCTGCCGCTGGCCCCGGTGCGCGGCGTCGTCTGGATCGCCGAGCGGATCCATGACGAGGCCCATCGGCAGCTGTACGACCCCGAGGTGATCAAGCAGCGGCTGGAGGAGGTCGCGGAGGCCCGGGAGAGCGGGGAGCTCACCGAGGAGGAGGCGGGCCGGGAGGAGGACGAGCTGGTGCGCAGGCTGATGTCCCAGGGGCCGCCCGGCGGGGGCCTGGAGGTATGAGCCGTGCCCCGCGAACGGCCCCGCGAGGAACGCCACCGCGAGGAGCGCGACCGGCGCGAGCCCGAGCGCGACCGGCGCGAGCCCGAGCGGGACCGGCGCGAGCCCGAGCGGGACCGGCGCGAGCCCGAGCCGGACCGGCACGAGCCCGAGCCGGACCGGCGCGACGGCAAGCCGGAGCGGCGCGAGCCCGAGCGGGAGCGCCCCGGCCCCCACCCCCGGCGTCCCGCCCTCGTGGCCCGCGACGCCGCGCGCAGCGCGGCCCGCCATGTGCGGGGGCTCACCGGGCGGACCCCGGAGGGCGTCACCTCGCTGGAGCGCACGGAGGACGGCTGGACCATCGGCATCGAGGTCGTCGAGACCCACCGGATCCCGGACTCCACCGACCTCCTCGCCGAGTACCAGGTCGAGCTGGACGACCGCGGCGAACTCCTCTCCTACCGCCGCACCGAGCGCTACTACCGGGGCAGGGCGGAGAACCGGACATGAACCAGAGCTCCGACTGGAACCCCCCGGTCCGGCGCACCGGCGCCGGGCGCGAACCCGCCCGCGGGGGCGCCGAGCCGTCCAGCCTGGCCGACATCCTGGAGCGGGTGCTCGACAAGGGCATCGTCATCGCGGGCGACATCCAGATCAACCTGCTGGACATCGAACTGCTGACGATCAAGATCCGGCTGCTGGTCGCCTCCGTGGACCGGGCCAAGGAGATGGGCATCGACTGGTGGGAGCACGACCCCTCACTGTCCTCCGGCGCCCGGGACGTCCTCGAGGAGAACGAGCGGCTGCGGCGGCGCGTGGGCGAGCTGGAGGACGGCCGCGGCGCACGCCGGGAGGACGACCACGGGACCCACGGCGCGGAGCGGGAGGACGGACGGTGAACGGT
Source organism: Streptomyces sp. Inha503 (assembly GCF_047215865.1). Lineage (NCBI taxonomy): Bacteria > Bacillati > Actinomycetota > Actinomycetes > Kitasatosporales > Streptomycetaceae > Streptomyces > Streptomyces sp. Inha503. Next base: position 10,223,091 of record NZ_CP178360.1, read on the forward strand.
TCCCTCGCCACCTGGCTGTACGCGGTGACGGCCGCCCCGGAGGAGGGCACCCCGCCGAGGGAGCTCACCGGTGTGGCGGACGAGCCGGTACGCCTGGTGGAGAGCGCGGGGCTGGCCGCCGTCGTGGGCTCCGTACCGCTGGCGGACTTCGGCGAGGACGCGCTGCGCGACCATCTGGAGGATCTGGAGTGGCTGGAGCGCACCGCCCGCGCCCACCACCGGGTGATCAACGGCGCGGCCCGCCACGGCCAGGTCATCCCGCTGCGCTTCGCCACGCTCTACCACGACGACGACCGGGTCCGGGCGATGCTCCAGGAGCGCCGGGACGACTTCACGGCCACGCTGCGACGGGTGGCGGACCGCACCGAGTGGGGCGTCAAGGCGTATGTCGACCCCAGGTCCTTCCTGCCCGACCCGGACGAGCCCACCGACGGCGAGGAGAGCCCCGGAACCGCCTATCTGCTGCGGCGGCGGGCCCAGCGCCAGGACCAGGAGACCGCGCATCTGCGCGCGACCGAGCGGGCGGAGGAGGTCCATGCCTCGCTCGCCGCGCTGGCGGTGGCCACGGCCGCCCATCCACCGCAGGACACCGCGCTGGCCGCGTACGAGGGCTGGATGGTGCTGAACAACTCCTATCTGGTGCCCGACGCCCTCGGCGAGGAGTTCACCGCCCTGGTGGCCGACCTGGGGGAGCGCTACCCCGCCATCACCCTGGAGGTCAGCGGCCCCTGGCCGCCGTACTCCTTCACCGCCCCGCCGAAACCGGTGGAAGAGGCCCACCCGGAGGAGACGCCGTCGTGACCCGGGCGATCGAACGGCGGGAGGTGGCGCTGGTCGACCTGCTCGACCGGGTGCTCGCCGGAGGCGTGGTGATCGCGGGGGAGATCACCCTGAGCATCGCCGACATCGACCTGGTACGGATCTCGCTGCGCGCCCTGATCGCCTCCGTACGGGTGGAGAACGAGGAGGGGTGGGAGGGGGACCGCCATGATCGCCATGATCGTCACCAAGGGGACCGCGATGACGGATGACCGCGCTCCCCGGCGGCCCGGCCGGCGGATCGAGGTGGACGAGGAGTCGGTCCGCAGGAGCCTCGCCGGTCTGGTGCTCACCATCGTCGAACTGCTGCGGCAGCTCATGGAGCGGCAGGCGCTGCGCCGCGTCGAGCAGGGCGGCATCAGCGATGAGCAGATCGAGGAGCTGGGGCTGACGCTGATGGCCCTGGAGCGGAACATGGCCGAGCTGCGGGAGCACTTCGGGCTGACCGAGGACGACCTCAACCTGGACCTGGGCCCGCTGGGCCCCCTGCTGCCCCGGGACCGCTGACCGGACGGGTCGGTTCCCGCGGCCGCCGAGTAATGTGCGGGTGTGGGGATCACGCTCAACCTCCAGCGCGCCCAGCCGGCCGACGTGCACGTCGGCCGGTCATCGCTGGCCGAGCTCATGTCGGTGCTGCACATCATGGCCGAGCCCGACCACCACCCCGAGGCCCAGCGCTGGACGCGCAGGCTCGGGACGGCGCTCGCCCCCTCCCTCGCCCATGAGATGAGCGCACTGTCCCCGCTGTGGGCCCGGCTCCGCTGCCGGCTGCTGTTCCCGCTGGAGCTCCCGCTGGACCAGCCCTTCGAGGACGAGCTGCGCCATCTGGAGAAGCTGCCGCTCGAGGAGTTCGTGGGCCTGTGCTCCCAGGGGGTGCTCGGCTTCCGTGAGGCCGTCCCCCCGGCCGGAAGCCTGCTCACCGACCCCGGGGCCGCCGAGCGCTATGTGGAGCAGTGCGAGCGGCGCTCCTTCCGGCGGGGCGAGCTGGCCCACGACCTGGTGGCCTCGCCCGAGGGGCTGCGCGACCGGCTCCTGTGCTTCCTGGAATCCTGCGCCGAGGCGTTCTTCGCCTCCGAGTGGCGCACGGTCCGCGACCGGCTGGAGTCGGCCGCCGCCCGGGTCCGCGCCGACATCCGGCGGCGCGGTCTGGCCGAGGTGCTGGCCGGGCTCAGCCCCACCGCGGTGGTCTCCCGGGGCGGCTCACGGGTGCGCTACGACAAGCTGGCCGTCGCCGAGATCGAGATCGGCCCCCGCCCGCTCTTCCTGCTCCCCTCCGTCCATGTCTGGCCGCATCTGACCGTCAAGGACGAGGAGTGCCACCCCGTGGTGCTCCAGTTCGCCGCCCAGGAGGGCGGCACGGCCGATCAGCTGACCCAGGCCGAGCTGCGGGCCCGGATGTCCGCGCTGGCGTCCCTGGGCCGGATGGAGCTGTGCCGCCATCTGCTGGGCGAGCCCATCACCACCTCCGAACTGGCCCAGCGGCTGGGGCTCGCCGATACGCAGGTCTCCCGCACCCTGCGCCAGCTCAGGGACGCCGGGCTCATCGAGTCCGAGCGCGAGGGCAAGTACGTCTACCACCGGCTGGCCACCAGCACCCTGCTCCGGCTGGGGCAGGACGTGCTGACGACGATCATGCGGTGACGGCCCTACGCCGGCCGCCCATCAGCCCGGTTGGGTCCACAGCAGCACCGCCGAGGGGTGGTCCGCGTCCATGTGGACGCGGTTGGTCGCCACCACCTTGCGGCGGCTCACCGCCTCCGGCACCCCCGTATTGGAGTTGACGTCGAACCGGGGGAAGTCGCTCGAGGAGATGTCCACCCGCAGCCGGTGCCCGGCCTCGAAGCGGTTGGCCGTGTCCGGCGCCGGGATCTCGATCTCGTAGACCTCGCCCGGCTCCAGCGGCTCCGGGCGCTCGAAGGACTTGTGGAAGCGGCAGCGGAAGATGCCCTCGGTGAGGTTCATCGCGAAGCCGTGCGGATAGTCCTCGTTCGGCGGATGCACATCGACCAGCTTCACCGTGAAGTCGGTGTCCGGCGCGGACGAGGAGATGAACAGCCGCGCGGTGACCGGCCCGGCCACCACCAGCGGCTCCTCCAGCGGCGGGGTGGCCAGCGAGATCACATCGGGCCGGGAGTTCAGCGGCAGATACGGCGGGCGGGCACCGTAGAACCGCTCGTCCGGCACCTGGTCGAAGGCGCCGCCGACCATCACCGGCTCACCCGAGGTGACCTGGCCGCCGAGCGTGGGCACCGGGTCGTTCGGGTCGAAGTCGTACTCCACCCAGGCCCGTGCCGCCGTCGGCCGCTCCGGGCTCAGCTCGCCCGAGGGGTGGCAGTAGTACGCGGTCTCTCGGGTCCCGGCCGGGGGCCACTGGGTGTCGGTGTGCCACCGGCCGCCGTGCCGCATCCGCCCGGCCTCGTCCCGCCGGCCGTCCCCGCCGCCCATCAGGAAGTACTGGACCCGCGGGATCGACTCCGGGTCGCCGCCCCCCAGCACCGCGTCGAACCACCGCCGCCGGAACGACAGATACGAGGCGTCCACATTGCCACTGAGGGTGGCGGCGGGCCCGAAGTCCACGTCACCGGCGAAGGTGACACAGCGCAGCCCGTGTTTCCACGGCCCCATCACCAGATACGCCGGGGACCGCTTGAGCCGGCCCATGGCGGTGAAGTTCTCGATGGTGGAGCGGACATACGGGTCGTACCAGCTCGACATGTGCAGCGTCGGCACGTCCGGGAAGCGGTCGTAGTGGCCGCGCCCGTAGATGGCCGGCTGGCGCCAGTACGCCCCGAAGGCGTCATGGCGCCACTGGTCCAGCAGATAGCGCTCGTAACTGTCCACCTGGCGCAGCGGTGAGACGCCGGTCCGCCACGGCAGTACGGTGAACCAGTCGCGCAGATCCGTCCCCGCGAACGCCTTGCGCACCAGCGGGTCCCGCTCCGCCTCGGGGCTCTCCTCACCGTGCCGGAAGGCCCAGGTGATCTGCTTGAGCTCGAAGGCGCCGCCCATCCGCATCCCGGCCTCGTAGGCGCTGGCGAAGCCGCCGGAGTCCATGAACATCGCGGACAGCCCGGCGGGGGACTCGGCCGCGGCGGCCGTCTGGGCGTGGGCCGAGTAGGACACGCCCATCATGGCCACCCGGCCGTCGCACCAGGGCTGGGCGGCGATCCAGTCGATGGTGTCCGCCCCGTCAGGACCCTCGCCGAGGTACTTCACGAAGGTGCCCTCGGAGTCCCCGCGGCCCCGGCAGTCCTGCCGCACCACGTGGTACCCCGCGCGGACGAAGAACGCCGAGGTCTCCTCGGGCGTGGGCACCGGCTCGTCGTGGCGGCTGCGGTCGGAGTCGCGCATCTGCCGGCGGCCGTAGGGGGTCCGCTCCAGGATGACCGGGCGGGGGCCCGGCCGCTCCCGGTCGGTGAAGAGATCGGCGGCCAGGACGATCCCGTCCCGCATCGGGACGCGCAGAGTGCGTCGCCACACCCGCTCGTCCAGCGGGCGGGCGGGCTCCTCCCGGGCCGCCCGCCCTCTGTCGCCGGTCGTTTCGGTCTGACTGGTTCGTGCCATGGAAGATCTCACTGGGTCTGGGATTGCTTGGAGCCGTTGAGGGCGATCTGGTCCCGGGTGACGGTGGACAGCGGCAGCCCCCACTGGCCGAAGAGCTTGGCGTAGGTGCCCGATTCGTACAGCTTCCGCAGCCCCTTGACGATCACGGGCGCGAGCCCGACGCCCTTCTTGGCCTGGATGCCGTAGATGGCCGTCGCGGCGGGCAGGTCCAGCATGTCCTTCAGCTCGAGCGTCTCGAAGCGGTCGTGCGAGTTCTGGCTCACCGAGGTGTTGGAGGCGCTGGGCGCGGCCACCGCCTCCACCCGCTTGCTCTGGAGAGCCAGCGAGGCGGCGGGCAGATCGGTGTAGAGCTTCACGTCCACCGACGGCTTGCCCTTCGCGGCACACCGCTTGTTCTGCGCCGCGAGCACGTTCTGCGTTCCGGCGCCCTTCTCGACGCCGACCTTGTGGCCGCAGACATCGAGGCCGTTCTTGGGGCGGAAGGGGCCGTCCGTGAGCACCATCATCGTCACACTGCTCTGCGCGAAGTCGGCGAAGTCCACCTCCTTCTGGCGTTCGGTGAAGTCACCGGAGGGCGCGCTGAGGTCGATCCGGCCGGACTTCAGCCCCGGGATGACCGCGTCGAAGTTGGTCCGCTCCACCTTGATCTTTATGTCGAGCAACGAGGAGAGCTGCGCGGCCAGGTCGGGGACCAGCCCGGTGATCTTCCCATCGGACTCGAAGGTGACATACGGCGCGTACTCGCTGACGCCCATGACCAGCGTCTTCTTGGTGTAAGCCGGGGGCACCTCGGCGGCCAGCGCGCTGTCCTTGGGCTCAGGGGCGAGCGTGACCGCCGGACGGCTCTTGCTGTCCTTGCCGTCCTCGGGGGTGTCGTCCACCGAACAGGCCGACAGGCTGAGGGTCAGACAGGCCAGCAGGGCGCATGCGGCGACATGGGGACGGTTGCGCATGGGTGCTCCATTCCGGGAAGTGGGGGGTGCGGAGGTACGGGACCGGTCAGCGGCCCCAGACGGTTTCGGCGACGCGCCGTACGTTGCCCCCGGCCAGCTTGGCCACGTCCGCTTCGGAGTAGCCGCGGTCGAACAGCCACCGGATCATATTGCCGACGGCCTCCGCGGGGTTCTCACAGCCCCGTACGTACTCGACCTCCTCGTGCGGCGGCAGTTCGGGGGCCTTGCCGTCGTGCGCGTCGTCCTTGCCGAAGAGCGGGGCGAACGTCCGGTGCCAGGCCGTGTGATCGCCGAAGTTGGTGTCCGGCCCGAAGGCCACATGGTCGATGCCGACCAGATCGATACAGCGCTCGATGTGCTCCATCACCGAGTCCAGATCGTGCCGGGGGTGCCGGGCGGTGACGGTCGTGTGCGGCGCCGCCTCGACGCCGATGAACCCGCCGGACCCGGCGCAGGCCCGGATCACATCGTCGGGCTTCATCCGCGGGGTCGGCCACAGCGCCCGGGACCCGGCATGGGTGATCACCACGGGGGCGGTGGAACGGCGCACGGCGTCCAGGGCCGTCGCGTCCCCGCTGTGCGAGACATCGACGATGATCCCGAGGTCGTTCATCCGGCGCAGCGCCCGGCGGCCGAGCAGGGTCAGACCGGTGTCCCCGGCGTCGGCGAGCCCCGACCCCAGCTGGTTGCTCTCGCTGTAGACCAGGCCGAGCAGCCGTACGCCCAGACCGTAGAGCAGATCGAGCCGGTCGACGTCATTGCCGATGGGGGAGGCGGACTCCAGGGTCAGCACCACCCCCACCTGGTGGCCGGCCCGCGCCCGGTCGGCGTCCTCGAGGGAGCGGACGGGCGCCACCAGCCGCTGATGGGCGAGGTCCGCCTGGCGCATGGCCAGATCGCTGACCGCGTCGTCCCAGTCCCAGGGGGCATGGGAGCGGATCATGCTCACCGCGGCCGGGCCGCCGTCGAAGAACAGGTCCACCCCCGAGTGGGCGATGCCCTCGTAGGGGATCGACTCCCGGCCCTGGCGGCGGTACGCGGCGAAGTCGCCCGGATCGGCGGGGCGCAGCGAGAGGTGGTCATGCGCGGAGACCACCAGATGGCGCTCCTCGAAGTCCCGCGCGCGGACCTCGACGTCCTCGCTCCACTCCAGCGCGGCCCCGGGGACCCGTCCGAGCGCGGGCGCCAGCTCGAAGGCGTGGTAGTCCTCCCCGGCCGCCAGGTACTGGTACGAGCGGTAGGAGTCCCACAGCTTCAGGCGCCGGGCGGTCTTGGTGGGCAGGGGGAGTTCGGTGCTCATGGGCTGACCTTCGACAGGAACATGCGGGTGCGGTCGTGTGAGGGAGCGCGCAGCAGCGCCTCCGGGGTGCCCTCCTCGACGATCCGGCCGTCGTCCATGAAGACGATCCGGTCGGCCACATCGGCGGCGAAGCGCATCTCGTGGGTGACGACGACCAGCGTCATACCGTCGCGGGCCAGATCCTTGATGACGCTGAGGACCTCCTGCACCATCTCGGGGTCCAGGGCGGAGGTCGGCTCGTCGAAGAGCATCACCTTGGGGCGCATCGCCAGGGCGCGGGCGATGGCCACCCGCTGCTGCTGGCCGCCGGAGAGCTTGTCCGGATAGCTGTCCAGCTTGTGGGCGAGCCCCACCCGGGTCATCAGCTCCTCGGCCCGCGCGTCGGCCGCGGCCTTGGAGAGCCCGAGTACCCGGCGCGGGGCCTCCACGATGTTCTCGCGGGCGGTGAGGTGCGGGAACAGATTGAAACTCTGGAACACCATGCCCATCGCCGAGCGCTGGGCGGCCAGTTCCCGGGCGCCGAGGTCATGCAGGGTGCGCCCGCGCAGCTGATAGCCGATCACGCTGCCGTCGACCACCACCACGCCCTGGTCGGGCACTTCGAGGTGGTTGACACAGCGCAGCAGTGTGCTCTTCCCGGATCCGGAGGGGCCGATCAGGCAGACCGTCTCACCTCGGTGGATATCCAGGGAGATGCCGTGCAGCACCTCGGTGCCGCGGAACGACTTGCGGATCCCGCGCAGGGAGACGATGGCCTGCGATTCCATTTGCGATGCCGCGGTCATACCGAGTGCTCGATCCTCTTCACTTTCCCGACCTTGTCGGCCGAAATCAGGGTGTGTCGTCCCAGACGTCGTTCCAGGCGCTGCTGAAGAAGAGTAATGGCGCCGGTGATGATCATGTACCAAATGGCTGCCACGATCAACAGTGGAACGGTCTGGAAGTTCTTGGCGTAAATCAGCTGGACCGAGTAGAGCAGGTCGGCCAGGGTGATCACGCTGACCAGGGAGGTGGCCTTGAGGAGAGATATCAGCTCATTTCCCATCGGGGGGACGATCACCCGCAGCGCCTGCGGGAGGGTGATGCGGAAGAAGATCTGAGTCGGTGTCAGCCCCAGTGCGGACGCCGCCTGACGCTGTCCATCCGGCACGGACAGCAGTCCGGACCGGATCAACTCCGCGATGTAGGCGGTTTCGTGGAGGGTCAGGCCGATGATCGCGGCGGTCAGCGGGCCGATGACGCTGTTCGAATCGAAGGTGACGAAACGCGGCCCCCAGGGAATTCCCAGGGAAAGCGTCGGAAAGAGGGCCGCGAGGTTGTACCAGAAAAGCAGCTGCACCAGCATCGGAATGGAGCGGAAAACCCAGATGAAGGCGGCCGCGGCCATGGACATGAGCCGGGAATTTCCCATGCGCATCAAGGCGACCACGGTGCCGCACACCAAAGAGAGAACCATGGTCGCTGCGGTCATTCCAATGCTGACCCCGATGCCCTTCATCACCCGGATCTCGAAGAAGTATTTGCCGACGGTTTCCCACTCGAAACGGGGGTTGGTGATTATCGTGGTCACCGCCATCGCGGCCAGTACCAGCACGATCGCATTGGCCACCAGAAGTCCGGGACGCCGTCGCTTCGCGCGTTTGAGCACGGACGGCTCGGGTAGTGCATCGACGTTCAGGACTTTGGTCATGGCATGCCTTCGGACGGTCGGGTCGCGGCAGAATTACCGCATCCTAAAACCGCACCCACGGGCGCCCGGCAACAGTTGACACAGAACCGTCAACCGTAAACGGGGGGAATGCGTCCGTCCGCCCGGAGCGGCCGGGCGGACGGACGGACACGCGTTGGCGGAGGGCGCCTCCGCCGGGCCTAGAGCCCCTTTTCGAACGGGAGCGGACCGATGCTCTCCGGATCGGCCGAGACATCGAACAGCGGGGTGTAGCCGGTGGCCAGATACAGCCCGCGCGCCTCCGGCTGGCGGGGCCCGGTGGTGAGGTAGATCCGGCGGTAACCGCGCTCGGCGGCCGACCGCTCCAGCTCCGCCACCACCCGGCGGGCCAGCCCGCGCCGCCGGTGGCCCGAGTGCGTCCAGATCCGCTTGAGCTCCGCCGTCCGCTCGTCGTACCGCCGGTACGCGCCCCCGGCGACCGGCTCACCGCCGTCCAGCAGCAGGAGCAGCTCCCCGTGTGGCGGGGCGAACTCCTCGGGCGGATAGCGGTTCAGCTCACCGTCGGCCGCCCTGCCGTAGCGGGTGGAGTACTCATGCGCCAGCTCGCGCAGCAGCGGCTCGACCCGCGGGTCGTCCACGGTCACCCGGACCACCGTCAGCTGGGGCTGGGGCTGGGGCTGGGGCTGGGGTTGTGGCTGTGACTGTGGGCGTGGCTGCGGCTCGGCCACGGAGGTCATCAGCGCACCGCCGCGAGGGTCTGCGGGCCCCGGGCCGCGCGCTCGGCGTCCCGCTTGGCGACCTCTTCGCGGACGATCGGGATGACATGGCGGCCGAAGTCGATCGCGTCGCCGAGCAGGTCGTAGCCGCGCGCGGAGAGGATGTCCACGCCCAGGTCGTAGTAGTCCAGCAGCGCCTGCGCCACCGTCTCCGGCGTGCCCACCAGGGCGTTGGAGTTGCCCGCGCCACCGGTGGCGGCGGCGGTCGGGGTCCACAGCGCCCGGTCGTAGCGCTCGCCCGCCTCGGCGATGGAGATCAGCCGCTGAGAACCGGTGTTTTGAGGTGACGCGGCCTCCGGGGTGCCCCTGCGGTGGTGGCGCACGGTCGTCGCCTCGCCCCGCTCCTTGCGGGCGCGGATGGTGGCCACCGTGCGGTGCGCCTTCTCCCAGGCCAGCTCCTCGGTCGGGGCGATGATCGGCCGGAACGCCACCTGGATCCTCGGCACATCGCTCCGCCCGGCCGCGGCGGCGGCCGCCTTCACCGCCTCGATCTGCTCGGCGGTCCGCTCCAGCGGCTCGCCCCACAGGCAGTAGATGTCGGCCTCGGCCCCACCGGCCGCGTAGGCCGCGGGGGAGGAGCCGCCGAAGGAGACGCCCGGCCGTGGCCGCTGGACCGGGAAGACATCGCTGACGAAGTCGTGGAAGCGGTAGTGCTCGCCCTCGTGGTCGAAGGGCTCATGGGTGGTCCAGATCTTCTTGACGATCCGTATGTACTCGCGGGTGCGCGCGTAGCGCTCGTCCTTGGTGAGGGTGTCGCCCTCACGCCGCTGCTCGTGGTCGTTGCCGCCGGTGATGAAGTGCACCGTCAGCCGGCCGTCGCTGATCTGGTCGAGCGTGGCGAACGTCTTGGCGGCGTACGTCGGATAGGAGACGTTGGGCCGGTGGGCCAGCAGGAGCTGGAGCCGGTCCAGCCTGGCCGCGATGTACGCGGCGGCGGGCGCGGGATCGGGCGAGCCGGAGCCGTAGGCGAACAGCACCCGGTCCCAGCCGTGGTCCTCATGGGCCCGGGCGAGCCGCAGGGTGTACTCCTTGTCGAAGGCCGCGCCGGAGCGCGGCCCGGTCTCGGAGCCGTCGTTGGTGGCGGCGATGCCGAGGAACTCCACGGGCATGGGGTGACCTTTCGGAAGGCGGAGAAGCCGAGGAAGGTGGGAATGCGGGAATGCGGAATGCGGTATGCGGGAATGCGGGAAGCGCCACGGACCCGGAAGGGGCGTTGGCCCACCGGGGGTGATGGCGCGTCGGGCGCGGGAGGCGATGGGCGAGGGGCCCGTGATGGATCAGAGGAGGGCGGCCGGTTCGGCGGCCCGCTGCCGGGTCAGCCGGAACAGGAGGCGGACCACACCCGACCGAAGTCGATGTGGTCGCGGGTGACCAGGGGCAGCTCAGTCCTCACTCGCATCATTCAGCACCGCGTGGGCTCGTTCCGTCAACCGCTGTCCACATGATGGCTCCTATGCGCTCCCGTCACGACAAAGCCGCCCGTATGGCCTCGCTGTGGTGTGGGCGGGCGGATCGTGACGCCTGCGGCGGGCTGTTCCCCTCCCCGCCCCTTCCCGAAACTGGGGCTCCACCCCAGCCCCCGCTCCTCAATCGCCGGAGGGGCTGGAATGCGGGGCTCGGCTCCAGGCCGTGCTCCTTAGGTGCGAGGGGCTGGAGGGTGGGGCTCGGCCTCAGGCCGTGCTTCTTGAGCGTCGGAGGGGCTGGAAGTGGACCTCGGCTCCAGGTCCTGCTCCGTAGGCGCGAGGGGCTGGAGGGTGGGGCTCGGCTCCAGGCCGTGCTCCTTGAGCGCCGGAAGGGTTGGAAGGTGGGGCTCGGCTCCAGGCCCTGCTTCTCACGCGCCGGAGGGGCTGGAAGATAGTGCTCCGCCCGCAGGCCCCGGGGCCTGCGGGCGGAGCGACTGTCGCGCGGCGGAGCCGCGTATCGATGTTGCGTGGAGGGGGAAGCCGCGGTGTGCGGTTCCGTTGCGTGCGGGGCTTCGCCCCAGACCCCCGGGGGTCCAGGGGCGGAGTCCTTGGTATCGGGAAGGGGCGGGGAGGGGAACGTATCGACCTGGGCCGTCGGTCAGCGGCCCGCCACCGGCTCCGGTGTGCCCGGCCGCTCCGAAGTGGCCGTGAGCCGGTCCGGACCGCGGCCCGGCAGCAGCGCGGCGACCGCGAGCGCCACCAGCGCGGCGCCGCCGCCGATCGCGAAGGCGGTGCGGAAGCCGTCCAGGGACGGCAGCTCGACGGGCCCGAACGCGGTGGTCATATGGGCGAGGACGACGCCGACCACCGCACTGGCGGTCGAGGTGCCGATGGACCGCATCAGGGTGTTGAGCCCGTTGGCCGCGCCCGTCTCGGACACCGGCACCGCCGACATGATCAGCGCGGGCATGGCGGAGTACGCGAGGCCGATCCCGGCGCCGATCACACACGAGATGACCACGATCTGCCACACGGCGTCCATCAGGAAGATGCCCATGCCGTAGCCGACGGCGATCACCCCGGCGCCGAGCATCAGCGAGGTCTTGGGGCCCGAGGTGGCCGTGATCCGCGCGGACAGCGGGGAGATCGCCATCATCACCAGACCGGACGGGCCCAGGCACAGACCGGCGGTCATCATCGACTGGCCCAGTCCGTACCCGGTGGCCTCGGGCATCTGGAGCAGCTGCGGCAGCACCAGCGACATCCCGAACATCGCGAAGCCGATGACGATGGAGGCCAGATTGGTCAGCAGCACCTGACGGCGCACGGTGGTGCGCAGATCCACCAGTGGCCCGCTCACCCGCAGCTCCCACCGGCTCCACAGCAGCAGCACGACCACCGCCGCGGCGAACAGCCCGGTGGTGACGCCGCTGGCCCAGCCCCAGTCGGCGCCCTTGGAGATGGCCAGCAGCAGACAGAGCAGCCCGGCCGACAGCCCGAGGGCGCCCACCAGGTCGAAGCGGCCGCCGCCGCGTACCGGGGACTCCGGTACGACCGTCAGCACCAGCGCGATCACCACCGCGCCCAGGCTCGCCGAGACCCAGAACAGCACATGCCAGTCGGCGTGTTCGGCCAGCGCCGCGGCGCCGGGCAGACCGAGCGCGCCGCCGACGCCCAGCGAGGAGCTCATCAGGGCCATCGCCGAGCCGAGCCGTTCGGCGGGCAGTTCATCGCGCATGATGCTGATGCCCAGCGGGATCACACCCGCCGAGAAGCCCTGGAGCGCACGGCCGACGATCATCGGCGCGAGCGTGTCGGAGAGCGCGCAGACCACCGATCCGACCACCAGCATCGTCAGGCTGAGCAGCAGCGTCCGCCGCTTGCCGTACATGTCGCCGAGTCGTCCCAGCACCGGGGTGGCCACGGCGCCGGCGAGCAGGGTGGCGGTGATCGCCCAGGAGGCGTCCGAGGCCGAGGTGTGCAGCAGCTCCGGGAGGTCCGGGACCAGCGGCACCACCAGGGTCTGCATCAGGGAGACGACGATCCCGCCGAAGGCCAGGACGGCTACCACCGGGCCGGAGCGCGGTGGGTGGGCGGTCATCGCCGCTTCGGGGGCATCGGGGGTCGGAGGTGAGGAAGTCACGGTGGTCCTTCGTCGGGGCATGGCCGATTCACATCAGTGCAGCAGTGTCGCATAATTTTGTGTAACTGGTACGTCAAATATGGCCGCCCCGATCACCGGTCGGCTCCTCGGCCATGTCCCGGTAGATCTCCCGCAGTTCACCGCGGTCCGTCGACGACCGCCGTCCTGGCGGGCAGCCGGACCGCGGCGGCGTTCAAGGCGCCGCACGGTCATGAGGGGTTCAGGGCCCCGTACGGCCACGAGCGGCGCCCGAGCGACCTTGCGTAGCCTTGGGGCCTGGTACGACGGGGGCGAGCGAAAGGACACCGGATGGCCGGGACCGCGGAGGGTACCGTCCGCAGAGGACGTGGGCGCCCGCCCCGTCTGTCGCGCGAGCAGATCGTCCGCAGCGCCGCGGAGCTCGCGGTCCGCGAACCGGAGACCGCGCTGACCGTCAAGAGGGTCGCCGAGGCGGTCGGCTCCGCCCCCATGGCGCTCTACCGCTACTTCCCCGACCGCGACGACCTCCTCCAGGCCGTGGCCGACCGCGTCCTGGCCGAGGCCCAGCACAAGGACCCGCCGGGGGACACCTGGCAGGAGCGGCTGCGGGCCTGGATGCACAACAGTCGCGACTATCTGCTGCCCTACCGCCAGCTGCTCCCCTATATGGCCGCCACCCAGCAGCCCGCCCGGATCTCCTCCCTGGTGACCCTCACCCGGATGCTGCGCCCCCTGAAGCTGACCGAGGACGATCTCGCGCTGGCCGTGACCCTCATCGGCTCCACCGTCATCGGCCACGCGGTCTACGAGACCCACCGCGGCCCCGTCTCAGCCCGCAAGCTCGATGCCCTGAGCGAGGCGCTGGCCCTCTACCCCCCGGACGAGCGGGAGGTGGTGGCCCCGCTGCTGGCGCGGCTGCCGCGGGCGCACAGCAGGCTGTACGACGCGGTGGTGGACCGTACGGTGGCCGCCGTCGAGGCGCTGGCGGCGGAATGACCCGCCCCGGGGACCCACGCCCCGGAACGGGTCAGGCCGCGGAGCGCTCAGCCGGTGCACTCCATGGACGCCGGGTCCGCCGCGTCGCGGATCAGCGCCTGATGGGCCTGGCGCAGCCGCTTCACATCGGGCTTGATCTCCTTGCGGTCATAGGTGAGCAGCCCGTTGAGCTCGCCCTCCACATCCGTGATCTGGGTGTAGACGGCCCCGCTGCTGCCGTTGCACGCGACCAGCCCGCGCACCTTGTCCAGCAGCTTCAGATACTCGTCGGTGTACTGGTCCTTGTCCACGCCGACATAGGTGTGCTGCACGGGCCAGGCATGCCCCGGTACGGCCAGACCGAGACCGCCGTACTCGCCGGTGACCCCCGCCCGTGAGGCGTCCGGGCGCGGATCGCCCGGTCCGGGGTAGGCGTGGATGTCGGCGAGGTCGCCGTTGCCGGTGTCGTTCCAGCCGCTGGCGCCGTTGATGAGCCGGCTGGGGTCCCAGCCCTTCGCGAGCGCCGGCACCTTCGGGCCGCCGTACTGGCCCCAGCCCTCGTTGAAGGTCACCCAGATGACGATCGACGGACTGCTGACGTGCTGGTCGATCATCCGCTTCATCTCGTGCTCGTACTGCGCCTGCGCCTTCTCGGACGGGGTGACGGTGTTCATCGCGGGCATGTCCTGCCACACCATCAGGCCCAGCCGGTCGGCCCAGTAGTACCAGCGGTCGGGTTCGACCTTGATGTGCTTGCGCACCGAGTTGAAGCCCATGCTCTTGTGCATCTTCAGGTCGTACGCGAGGGCCTCGTCGGTCGGCGCGGTGTGCAGTCCGTCGGGCCAGAACCCCTGGTCGAGGGTGGCCATGGAGAAGATCGGCTTTCCGTTGAGCACGGTGCGCTTCTTGCCGTCCACCTCCTTGACGGCGATGCTCCGCATGCCGAAGTAGCTCTCCACCCGGTCCGCCGAGGCGCCCCGCCCGACCGTCACCTTCAGCTGGTACAGATGCGGATCGTCGGGGGACCACAGATGCGGGGAGGGCACGGGGACGGTCAGCGGCTTTCCGGTGCGCCCGGTGGCGGTGCCGACCACGCGCCGTCCGTCGTAGGCGGTCGCGGTGACCGGGACGCCGTCCCGCACCCCGCGGACCTCGGTGGTGAGGGCCTTGCCGGGGACGTCCGGGGTGAGCTTGAGGGTGTCCACGTGGTCGGTGGCGACCGGTTCCATCCAGACGGTCTGCCAGATCCCGGAGGAGGGGGTGTAGAAGATGCCGCTCGGGTCGAGGCGCTGCTTGCCCATCGGCGGGTTCTCGCCGTCGGCCGCGTCCGTCGGGTCGTAGACGCCGACGATCAGCTCCTGGGTGCGGCCCGGCCGCAGGGCGTCGGTGACATCGGCGCTGAACCGGTCGTAGCCGCCGCGGTGGTCGGCCACCCGGGTGCCGTTCACATAGACCTCGGCCTGCCAGTCGACGGCGTCGAAGTTCAGCCGCAACCGCTTGCCGTCGCCGACCTTCCAGTCGGCCGGGACGGTGAAGGTCCGCCGGTACCACATGCGGTCCTCATGGCGCTCCACCCCGGAGAGCTTGGACTCCACCGGGTACGGCACCAGGATCCGCTCCTTGAGCTTCTGCCCGACCGGGGGCTTCTGGCCCTCCTTCGCCGCGGCGAACTCCCAGCTGCCGTTGAGGTTGCGCCACTGATCGCGGGTCAGCTGGGGGCGCGGGTACTCGGGGTGGGCGTTGTCCGGGCCGACGTCCTTGGCCCAGGGCGTGCTCAGCTGATACGTCGACTTGTTGCCGCCGAAGGAGACATACGGGTCGATGGCGCCGTCGCCGTCCTCCAGGCCGCCCTCGCCGTCGTAGCGCACGACGGCCTCGCCGCCGCGGCCGACCACCGGCTCCTTCAGGGAGAGCAGCAGCCGGGACGGATCGGCCGCGTCCAGCCGGGCGCGCCCGAGCGGCCACTGCGCGCCGCCGATGACGGCGGACAGATGCGACGTCAGATCGGCCGGGGGAGTGGTCAGGGGCCGGGCGAAGTCCAGCAGCAGCGTCCGGCCGTCGGGCTGGACGGCGCTGGCCACCGGGCCGTCGTAGTCGAAGTCGGCGGGCAGCCGGAAGGCGGACGCGGGCACCGGCGCCTTGGCCGCGCCCGGCGGGGTCCAGGACAGGTGGAAGTTGGAGCCGCCGTAGTGCTCGAAGTACTCGACCTTGATGTCATACGCCTTGCCCGCGGTGAGCTCGACGGGCTGGGAGGTCTGCTCCTTGTCCCAGTCGTCCACCCAGTGGTCGATGACCGGTTTGCCGTCGATCCACAGCCGGAAGCCGTTGTCGGCGGTGATCGAGAAGGTGTGCGCACCGGAGCGCTCCGGTGTGATCTGGCCGGTCCAGCGGACGCTGACGTCGTCGGACCGTCCGGTGGTGGCCTGTAGCCGCGGCTCCAGATTGCCGAAGTCGAGGGCGGGGTCGAGGCTGGTGGCCTTCAGCTCGTGGAAGTCGAAGGCCCCCGGGGCGGACTGGAGGTAGTAGTCGCCGCGGAGGCCATGGACGATCGAGGGGTCGTCGGAGCGGGTGTCGGCCGCGGCCGGACCGGGGGCGGTCAGCAGACCGAGCGCGCCAAGCGCCAGGGTCACGGTCGCGACCACGGATCTGGCGAAAGATGAACGAAAACGCACATGTCCTCCTTGCTGGAACAGCTTTTGTGGCTGCTGCTGGGACAAGTGGGGCGCCGCCATTGCGCCATCTCCAACAGAACCTGTCAATAGTGAACGCAAGGCAACAGCCCGGCTGTTGGGTGCCGAGCCTTGACGGGAATGCGCTTTCTTCCTAGCGTGCTTGTTCATAGATGTGACCAATATTCAACAAGCTGCACTGAGGAGGCCCGTGATGGGGCGACGGATCGTGGTGTCGGGCGGCGGTACCGGCATAGGACTGGCGACCGCGGAGACCTTCGCCGCCGAAGGCGACCGAGTGGTCATCCTCGGACGCCGCGCCGAGGTGCTGCGCGCCGCGGCGGACAAGCTGAACGCCGCTCACGGCGCCGGCCTGGTCACCTGGACCAGCGCGGACCTCAGCGACCCGGAGCAGACCCGGCGCGCCGCCGAGTTCATCACCGCGGACGGTGGGGGCGGCGCTGTCGATGTCCTCGTCACCAACGCCGGCGGCAATGTCGCCCCCTCCAACGACGGCACCCTCGAGGGCATCGCCGGTCAGTACCAGCGGAACTTCGAGGCCAACGTGCTGACCGCCGTGCTGCTCACCGAGGCGCTGCTGCCCCACCTCACCCGGCCCGGCGGCCGGATCGTCCACCTGTCCTCGGTCGCGGCGCTGCGCGGCCCGGGGTCGTACGGCGGCACCAAGGCCGCGCTGCACACCTACACCTTCGAGCTGGCCAGGCGGCTCGGCCCGGAGGGCGCCACCGCCAACGCGGTGGCCCCCGGCTATGTCGAGGACACCGAGTTCTTCGGCGAGCGCGGCACCCCCGAGTTCATCGCCCAGCAGATCGGGCAGACGCTCACCGGGCAGCCCGGGACGCCCGTCGAGATCGCGGCCGCCATCCGCTATCTGGCCTCCCCGGAGGCCGCGTATGTCACCGGCCAGGTGCTGCACATCAACGGCGGGGCGCAGTACGGCCGCTGACCCTAGCGCCGGGAGCGGGGAATCGGATTCGCGCTAGGGCCGTTCGGCCCTGGAGCAGGGGCCGCGCAGCCCTGCCGCCGCCTTCCGGCCATGGTCCACTCTGGTCCTCCACACAGGTGGGGGGAAGACGGACGGACGGCCGCACCGAAGGAGTCAGCTCGCTGACTCCAAACCATCTTCGGGCGCGGCCGCCCGTCCGTCCTGCGTTGGAGCCGGGGATATGACACAGGCGCCAACCGCTGCTTCACCACGCACCAACGCAAGGGGGGACTCATGTCCGCACACACCGCCCGCATCGGCGCGGCGCTCGCCGCCGGCTGCGCGATCGCCCTGCTGTACCCGGCCACACCCGCCGGGGCCGCAGGCTCCGTACACCTTTCCAAGATCTACTACGACTCGCCCGGCACGGACAACCGGAGCAACTCCAGCCTCAACGGCGAGTACGTCCAGATCAAGAACTCCACCTCGCGCGGGGTCAGCCTCAAGGGCTGGGTGCTCGTCGACTCGAGCAACCACAAGTACACCTTCCCCGGCTACACCCTCGGCGCGGGCAAGACGGTGACCGTCCGGACCGGCTCCGGCTCCGACACCTCGGCCACCAAGTACCAGGACCGCCGGGCGTACGTCTGGAACAACGACCGCGACAGGGCCACCCTCCGCAAGACCGGCGGCTCCACGGTCGACACCTGCTCGTACAACAACAGCCGGGTCGACTACACGAACTGCTGAGCCGCGCGCCGCGCGGGGGCGCGGCGCAGCCGGTGAAGCCCTCCGGCCCGGACCACAATGGGGGTGTCGAGGAGGAGAGCCGGTGAGCGGCCGTGTCGGACTGGGTGTGGGAGTACGAGGGCTACGAGCCCGGCGAGGAGCGGTTGCGGGAGTCGCTGTGCGCGCTCGGCAACGGCTATGTCGCCACCCGGGGCGCGGCCCCCGAGACGGCCGCCGATGACACCCACTACCCGGGCACCTATGTGGCCGGCTGCTACAACCGGCTGACCTCGGTGGTCGGCGGGCGCCAGGTCGAGAACGAGGACATGGTCAACCTGCCGAACTGGCTGCCGCTGCGCTACCGCGTCCGCGACCCGGACCGGTCCGCGGGCCCCGGCGGCTGGCTCACCCCCGACGGGGACGAGCTCACCGGCTACCGGCAGACCCTCGACCTCCGGCACGGCACCCTCACGCGGCGGCTGCGGTTCACCCACGGCCACGGCCGGGTGCTCCACGTCGAGCAGCAGCGCCTCGTCCACATGGGGGATCCGCATCTGGCGGCCCTGCGCACCACCTTCCGGGCCGAGGGCTGGTCCGGCACCGTCGAGCTGGAGTCGGGGCTCGACGGTGCCGTGGCCAACACCGGTGTGGCCCGCTACGACGCGCTGGCCGGCCGCCATCTCGTCGACCACCGCACCGGTGCCGCGGGCCCCGACACCGTATGGCTGAGCTGCCGCACCACCAGCTCCGAGGTGCGCGTGGCCATGGCCGCGCGCACCCTGGCCGTACGCGGCGGAACGCCCACCGGCACCGGGCAGCGGCTCACCCACGGCGCGGCGATGCGCACCCTGGCCGTGCCGCTCGCGCCGGACGCCCCCGCCACCGTCGAGAAGACCGTGGCGCTGTACACCTCCAAGGACCCCGCGATCAGCGATCCGGTCCAGACCGCCCTCGACGGCGTGGCCCGGGCGCCGGAGTTCGGGAAGCTGCTCGCCTCCCACCGCACCGCATGGGAACACCTGTGGCGCGAGGCGGCGTTGGAGGTCTCCGGCGAGCCGGGCCGCATCCTGCGGCTGCACCTGTTCCACATCCTCCAGACGCTCTCCCCGCACACCGCGGAGCTGGACGTGGGCGTCCCCGCCCGGGGCCTGCACGGCGAGGCGTACCGCGGCCATGTCTTCTGGGACGAGCTGTTCGTGCTGCCGTATCTGAACCTCCACTTCCCCGAGGTGTCCCGGGCCCTGCTGCACTACCGCCACCGGCGGCTGCCCCAGGCGTGCCGCGCCGCCGCGGACGCCGGGCGGGCCGGGGCGATGTACCCCTGGCAGAGCGGCAGCGACGGACGCGAGGAGACCCAGACCCTGCATCTGAACCCGCGCTCCGGGCGCTGGCTGCCGGACAACTCCCGGCTCCAGCACCATGTGGGCTCGGCGGTGGCGTACAAC
This sequence comes from Streptomyces sp. Inha503, assembly GCF_047215865.1. Taxonomy (NCBI): domain Bacteria; kingdom Bacillati; phylum Actinomycetota; class Actinomycetes; order Kitasatosporales; family Streptomycetaceae; genus Streptomyces; species Streptomyces sp. Inha503. The sequence continues at coordinate 10,242,461 of NZ_CP178360.1, forward strand.
GTGTGGCAGTACTGCCAGGCGAGCGGCGACACCGAGTTCCTGCACACCAAGGGCGCGGAGATGCTGTTGCAGATCGCCCGCTTCTGGGCGGACACGGCCGTTCTCGATCCGGAGCGGGGGCGGTACCGCATCCGCGGGGTGGTCGGGCCCGACGAGTACCACGACGGCTACCCCGGCGCCGACCGTCCCGGGATCGACGACAACGCGTACACCAACGTCACCGCCGCCTGGGTGCTCGACCGGGCCCTGGAGCTCGCCCGCACCCTGCCCGAGCCGCGCCGCCGCGAACTGTTCGAGCGGGTGGGCCTGGACCGCGCGGAGCCGGAGCGCTGGGAGGACGTCTCACGGCGGCTGCTGGTCCCCTTCCACCAGGGCGTCATCAGCCAGTTCGACGGCTACGGGGAGCTGGCCGAGCTCGACTGGGACGGCTACCGCGCCCGCTACCACGACATCCGCCGGATGGACCGGATCCTGGAGTTCGAGGGCGACTCCGTCAACCGCTACCAGGTCTCCAAGCAGGCCGACGCGCTGATGCTCGGCTATCTCTTCGGCCCCGCCGAGCTGGCGGGCCTCTTCCGGCGGCTTGGCTACGCCCTGGACGACGACATCTGGCGGGCCACGGTGGAGTATTACCTGGCCCGGACCAGCCACGGTTCGACCCTCAGCGAGCTGGTGCACGGCTGGGTGCTGGTGCGGGCGCGCCGGACCGAGGCATGGCGGTACTGCCAGGAGGCGCTGCTCGGCGATGTGGCGGACGTCCAGGGCGGCACCACCGGCGAGGGCATCCACCTCGGGGCCATGGGCGGCACCCTCGATCTGGTGCAGCGCGGGCTGACCGGTCTTGAGACCCGCGAGGACGCCCTGTGGCTGGACCCGGTGCCGCTGCCCGAGCCGTCCGGGCTGCCAGGGTTGTCGGAGTACCGGTTCTCGATGCGCTATCGCGGCCACTGGGGCGTCGCCCTGCGGGTGCGGTCCGGGCGGCTGTGGATCAGCGTGCCGGACTCGGAGGAGCGCCCGATCGAGGTGCGGCTCGCCGACCGTTCGCTGACCGTGGCCCCGGGCGAGTCCCACTGGGTTCCGCTGCCACCGGGCTGAACTCGCCTTTCCGCCCGGCCGGTTGCCCGTCGGTCCGCTCAGCCGAGGCCGGGGACCACCATCGCCAGCCAGACGACCGGCGGCACCGCCACCACCATGATCCCGCCGTAGATCATCAGCTGCCGGAAGAACCGGTCCCGGTCCACATCCGGCGCGTTGGCCAGCACCAGCGCCCCGTTGGTGGAGAAGGGGCTGACGTCGACGACGGTCGCCGACACCGCGAGGGCCGCGATCATCCCCACCGCCCCGATGTCGCCCTGGGCGAGGAAGGGAACGGCGAGCGGGATCAGCGCGCCCATGATGCCCACCGAGGAGGCGAAGGCGGAGACGATCGCGCCGATGTAGCAGAGCAGCAGGGCGGCGAGCAACGGAATCCCGATGTCGCTGACCGCCTTGCCCGCGTAGTCGATGGTGCCCATCTCGTCCAGCACCCCGACATAGGTGAGCACACCGCAGATCAGCAGCACGGTGGGCCAGGTGACCTCGTTCACCGCCTTCTTGCCGTGGTCCGGCCAGAAGACGCTCAGGGCCACGGCGAGGCTGATCGCGGTGAGCCCGGCGTCCAGATCGAAGGCGAGCACCGCGACCACCAGCGCCACCAGCGCGGCCAGCGTGGCGATACGGGCCGGGGTGAGACGGCCCTCCGCATCGGCCGGTGCCCCCTCCGACCCGTCTTCCCGCTTCTCATCTTCCCGCTTCTCATCGGCGGCGACGGCGGTCCTGGGGAGCTTCAGCCCGCCGCAGACGACGAAGACGACGGCGGCGATGATCAGGTTGACCACCAGGCTCGTGAGGAACAGCGTGATCTCGTTGCCGGGGAGCTTCTCCCGGTCCACGATGCCGTTGACGATCGATCCGTAGATGCTGATCGGGGAGAAGCCGCCGCCCTGGGAACCGTGCACCACCATGGCACCCATCAGCAGTGGGCTGATCTGGTACCGGGCGGCGAAGGAGAGCGCGAGCGGGGCGACGATCGCCACCGCCGCCGGGCTCACCGCGCCGATCGCGGTCAGCGCCCCGCTGATCGCGAACATCACCCACGGGATCAGCGCGACCCGCCCGCCCACGAGCCGGATCGAGGCGTGCACCAGCCAGTCAGTGGTGCCGTTGGCCCGGGCGAGGGCGAACAGATACGTCACCCCCACCAGCACCACGAACAGATCGCCAGGGAACCCGGCGAAGATGTGGTCCGCGCTGAAGTCGGCGACCAGCTCGCCCACGCCGAAGGCGGCGGCGAAGGACAGGGCGCCCATGTTGATCGACCGGGTGGTGGCGATGACGAAGACCACCACCAGCACGAGTATCGAGATCAATTCGTCGGACATCGAGCGCTCCCGTCACGGGGACCCGGTCGGCGGACCGGGGACGGTCGGGCCAAGTGGCCTGCTGGCTGACTCACGTTGCGGGCCGGGCGGTTCGGCCGTCAAGACATCGGTGGCAGATTGGCTCAGCCAATTGACCAATGCTCCACCGGACCACACAACCATCACACCGCCCGGCCACCCGGTGCTACGCTGCGAATCGGGGCCATCACAAACCGCGATGGGGGGAGCCCGTATGGCCGAGGACGCGCTGCGCCCGATGAACCGTCAGCGCCTGTACGAGCAGGTGCTGGAGAGGCTGCGCGCCTACGTCGAGGAGGGCGGCCTGAAGGCGGGCGACCGGCTGCCCACCGAGCGCGAGCTGGCCCAGCGCCTCGGCATCAGCCGCGCCTCCGTCAAACAGGCCATCGTCGTCCTCGAGGTGCAGGGGCTCGTCGAGGTGCGCCAGGGCGGCGGGATGTGCCTGCTGCGCGACAGCCTCGACACCGAGTCCGTCGAGCGGCTGGTGGAGCGCCGCCGCCGGCTGCCCGATGTGCTCGACGCCCGCGAGGCGTTGGAGACCAAGCTGGCCGAACTCGCCGCCGAGCGCCGCACCGACGACGATCTCATCGCCCTCCAGCAGGCCCTGCACTGGATGGAGGACGAGATCGAGTCCGACCGCCACGGAGTCGAGGGCGACCGCCGCTTCCACGCCGCCGTCACCGCCGCCGCGCACAGCCCGCTGCTCGCCGAGTTCATGCGCTCGATCGCCGACCAGATCGCCGAGAGCCGCGAGGAGTCGCTGCGCCAACCGGGCCGCCCCAGGCGCTCGCTCGCCCAGCACCAGCGCATCCTGGACGCCATCGCCGAGCGCCGCCCCAAGGCCGCCGCCGCGGCCATGCGCCGCCATGTCCGCACGGTCGCCCAGGTCCGGCTTCTCAACTGGAATCCGGACGAAGCCACTTGAGCCCGCGGCGGCCCCCTGCCCGACCTCCTGCCCGACCGTGACCGATCACGGCTTTGGTCTGGACTTTCCCCGGTGGCTCGCTAGGCTCTGCGCGATCGACACGTGAAAGCGCTCTCACCTGCTGAGCAGAAGGGGAACTTCCATGAGACGGAAGCCCGTTGTCCGTGCCGGACTGTCCGCACTCCTCGTCCTCGGCGCCCTCTCGGGCGCCGGCGGGGCCTTCTCGACCGCCGCCGCGGCATCCGGCGCCGACGCCCCCGCGGCGAAGCCGGCCGCCGCGTCGGCGCCGTCCGCCACCCTCGTCCGCGCGCTCGGCCGGGACCTCGGCCTGACCGCGGATCAGGCGCGGGAACGGCTGGGCCAGGAGGCCGCCGCCATGCGGCTGGAGCCCAAGGCCAAGCGCGCCGCGGGCGCCTCCTACGGCGGCTCGTGGTTCGACACGGGCAGCGGGAAGCTGGTCGTCGGCGTCACCAGCGCCGAGCGGGCCGCGTCGGTACGAGCCACGGGCGCCACCACCCGGATCGTCGAGCACAGCGCCGACGCGCTCGACGCGGCCAAGGCGCGCCTCGATGAGAAGGCCCGGAAGCAGGCCGCCCCGGCCGGGGTGAGCAGCTGGAGCACCGACCCCCGCGCGGGCGCCGTCGTGGTCCGGGTCCGGCAGGGGAGCGAAGGCGACGCCGCCGTGCGCGCGTTCCTCCGCGAGGCGAAGCGCTCGGCCTCCGTCCCGGTCACCGTCGAGAAGGCCCCCGCCCAGGCGCCGACGACCTTCGCCGCGGGCACGGTCGGCGGCGACCCGTACTACACCGGCAACGTCCGCTGCTCCATAGGCTTCTCGGTCCAGGGCGGCTTCGTCACGGCCGGGCACTGCGGTCAGGCGGGGGGCTCCGTCAGCGGCTGGGACGGCTCGTACATCGGCAACTTCCAGGGCTCCTCCTTCCCCGGCAACGACTACGCCTACGTCAGCGTCGGCAGCGGCTGGTGGACCGTGCCGGTGGTGCTCGGCTGGGGCACCGTCCCCGACCAGCTGGTCCGCGGCTCCGCCGAGGCCCCGATCGGCGCCTCCATCTGCCGGTCCGGCTCCACCACCCACTGGCACTGCGGCACGGTCCTGGCCAAGAACGAGACGGTGAACTACAGCCAGGGCGCGGTGTACCAGATGACCAAGACCAGCGTGTGCGCCGAGGGCGGCGACTCCGGCGGCTCGTTCATCAGCGGCGACCAGGCCCAGGGCGTGACCTCGGGCGGCTGGGGCAACTGCTCCAGCGGCGGCGAGACCTGGTACCAGCCGGTCAACGAGATCCTTTCGGTGTACGGCCTGCGGCTGCACACCGCCTGACGGGGGAGGGCGGCGACAAGGCGACGGGGCGGGCCCGGCGGCCCGCCCCGTCGTGTCGCTCCGGCGGCTACCCCGGGCGGTGCGCCGACAGCCGGTGCGGGTCGTAGCCGGGGATGGTGCCATCGGCCTTGGCGACCAGGAACAGCCCGGCCATGCCCATGTCGGAGTGGCTCTGGACGTGGCAGTGGTACATCCAGGCGCCCGCGCCGACGTTCTCCCCGGCGATCACCTGGAAGCCGAAGGAGTCGGCGGGCCCGGTGATCTTGTTGTCGATGACCCGGCTCACATCGTCCGGGCCCTCCAGCAGTCCGGTGCGGTTGTCCGCCCACCGGTGCCCGTGCATATGGAAGGTGTGGTAGTACTCGCCGTGGGTGATCATGATGATCTCGACGCGGTCGCCCACCGTGGCGCGGAACTCGGGGGCGTCATGCCCCGCCTTGTTGTTGATCGTCATGTCGTTGAAGACGATCGTGAACTGCTTGTCCGGCAGGATGTCGCCCGCCCGCCGCACCACCACCGGCCCGTACAGCCCCTTCCGGAGGCCGCCGGTGCCGTGCGGAGTGCCCACCGCGTGGTCGTGGTAGTGCCAGTAGCCCGCGCTGCCCGGCCGCCAGGTGCCGTCGGCGCGCTTGCCCGGGGCGTGGGTGCGCCAGGTGTAGGTGCGGGTGGAGCCCGGCTCCACGGCGCTGCGGTTGAGCTGGGTGCCGTCGCTGGCGACGTCGTAGTCCAGCCCGTGCACATGGAGGCTGGCCGTGACGTCCATGGTGTTCTCGAACTCGATGTGCAGGGTGTCGCCCTCGGTCAGCTCGATCAGCGGACCGGGGATGCTGGCCTTGCCCTTCTCGAGCCCGTACCCCATCGATCCGTCCGGCAGCTTCTCCGCGTAGAGCTTGAGATGGCGGACCGTACCGCCCGCGGCCGCCGTCTTGACCCCGCCGGACGGGGCCTTCGGCGCCTTCGCGGCGGCGGGGGAGGTGAGGGCCAGCGGTCCGACGGCCGCGGCGGCCGCGCCGCCGGTGAAGAGCCGTCTGCTGAGACCGCGTCTGGTGGTGAAGCCGGGTGCGTCGCTCATCGTTCTCCCAAATCGCTGTGGATCCCCTGCCGTTGACGATGCGCAGATGCCCCGGGGTGCTTTCACGGTAGCCGGGGGATGCCCGTTCATCCACACTCAGGACAAAGTTCGTTGAGTTGCGGTCATAGCTATTGGCGACTTGCGAAAAGCCGTCTAGCTTCCTTCAGCGGTGTTATCGGTACGTGGGAGGGATGGGTGACCAATGCGGGACATACCGTACCAAATGCCCTCAAAAAGGAGAGGACTGACAGTCGGTCGGCTGCGAAGGAGACGCGCGGGGGTGGCGGCACTGCTCTTCGGCGCCCTCACCGCGACCCTGCTCGGCGGGACCCCCGCCAGCGCCCGGCCCGAGGATCGTGCGCCACTCACGCTGCCGTCGCCGCCCGGCGGTGACAACGTCCGGGTCCTGGTGTTCCACGGTTCGGCCGGGGACGAGCCGGCCACGGTGAACGCGGGCATCGAGGCCATCGAGCGGATCGGCAACCAGGGCCCCGCGGCGACCCGGTTCACCGTCGACGCCACCGCCGACGCCTCGGTCTTCACCAAGCCCCGGCTCGGCAAGTACAACGCCGTGGTCTTCCTGACCGGTTCCGGCGATGTGCTCGACTCCGAGCAGGAGGCGGGGCTCGAGGCGTACATGGAGGCGGGCGGCGGCTTCCTCGGCATCCATGACGCGGCCCGCAACGAGCCGTACTCCGACTGGTACAGCGGGTTGATCGGCGCCCGCCCGGCCGCCACCAGCCCGGCCACCGCCCAGCGGGCCGTGGTGGAGGTCGGCGACCGCGTCCACCCGGCCACCAAGGAGCTGCCGCTGGAGTGGAAGCGCACCGACACCTGGACCAACTGGAAGGCCAACCCCTCCGGCACCGTGCACACCGTGGCCCGGGTCCGCGAGTCCAGCTACCAGCCGGGCGCCGGCGCCAACGGCGCGGACCACCCGGTCTCCTGGTGCCGTGACTACGACGGCGGCCGCTCCTTCTACACCGGCATGGGCGGCACGGTGTCCACCTTCCAGGAGACCGACTTCCGCGCCCATCTGCGCGGCGCGCTGCTGTGGACCACCCGGCTCTCCCGCGCCGACTGCAAGGCCACCATCAACGCGAACTACAAGGCCGAGCGCGTCACCAAGCCCAATCAGCCGGGCCAGTCCGACCAGATCGGCGAGCCGCACGGCCTCGTCGTCGCCAAGGACGGCCGGGTGCTGTACATCGGCCGGGGCGGCGGCGACAACAGCGCGCCCGTGGTCACCGACTGGAACGACCCGGACATCGGCAAGGGCCAGGGACAGATCCATGTCTACGACCCGGCCACCGGCAAGGTGACGCTCGCGGGCGCCCTGACCGTCTTCGGCAACAAGGGCGGCGGCGATGAGCTGATCAAGGTCGAGGAGGGGCTGCTCGGCATCGAGCTGGACCCGGACTTCCTCACCAACGGCTGGGTGTATCTGCACTACACCCCGCACTCCCGGATCAACCGGGACACCCAGATGGCCGAGCGCCGCGTCTCCCGGTTCACCCTGGACCTGAAGACCAACAAGCTGGACCTGGGCTCGGAGAAGGTCCTGCTCTCCTGGCCGGTCCAGATCCACAGCTGCTGCCACGCGGGCGGCGGGATGAGCTGGGACTCCAAGGGCAACCTCTACATCGCCACCGGGGACAACAACTCCTCCCAGTTCAGCGACGGCTACTCGGGCAACAACCCACAGCCGAACTACAAGGGCGTCTCCTTCGCCGACGCCCGCCGCACCGCGGGCAACACCCACAACCTCAACGGCAAGATCCTGCGGATCCACCCCGAGGACGACGGCACCTACACCCTCCCCGAGGGCAATCTCTTCACCGGCAAGGAGCCCGACGAGGGCGGTGGCAAGACACGCGGCGAGATCTATGTGATGGGGGTGCGCAACCCGGCCCGGATCTTCGTGGACCAGAAGACCGACATCCTCTACGCGGGCTGGGTCGGCCCGGACGCGGGCGAGCCCAGCACCACCTGGGGCCCGGCCAAGTACGACACCTTCGCCGCCATCACCAAGGCGGGTAACCACGGCTGGCCGTTCTGCATGGGCAACAAGCAGCCCTACCGGGACCGCAATCTGCCCGATCCGAGCAAGCCCCTGGGCTGGTACGACTGCGATCACCCCAAGAACGAGTCGCCCAACAACGACGGTCTGGTGAACCTGCCGCCCATCACCGGGAACACCATCTGGTACTCGCCCCAGGGCGGCGCCCCCGACTATCCGCGGGACGCGAACGGCATCCCCAGCTACAAGACGTCGGAGGCCAAGTACCTGCTGCCATGGCTCAAGGGCGGCGGCCAGGCAACCATGAACGGCCCGGTCTACCGGTACGACGCGACCAGTGACAGCACCGCCAAATGGCCCCAGTACTGGGACGGCAAATGGTTCGTCGGCGACTTCTACGACGCCGACCAGCCGCGCCACGCCGTGCTGACCGACCCCAAGACCGTCGGCAAGGGCGGGCTGCCGGTGCACGCCGAATCCCTCAAGAAGATCATCCCGGTGGGCGCGGACGGCATCCGCAACCTCATGGACTGGAAGTTCGCCCCGGACGGCTCGCTCTACGTCCTCGACTACGGGCGCGGCTTCTTCACCTCCGACTCCAAGTCGGCGCTGTGGCACATCACGTACAACGGCGGCGAGCCCACTCCGCTCGCCCAGGATCTGGCCAGGAAGGCGGAGTGACCGTGAAACGAAGGCGCCCCAAACCCATCAGACCCTGGCTGCCACTGCTCGCCGCGCTGCTCATGGTCCTCGGGCTGAGCTCGGCGACGGCGTCGGTGGCCTACGGCCAGGACGACACCCGGCAGGCCGCCCAGCAGACCCTCACCTGGACCGCGGGTGACGACATCACCAAGTACGCCTCGGCGCCCACCACCGCGGTCGCCGGAAAGACCACCATCGTCTTCGAGAACAGCACGGCCACCGGCAACACCATGGGGATGCCGCACACCCTGACCTTCGATGTCTCCGACCCCGAGTACAACAACGACGTCCCGCTGAACATCCTCGCCAACCCCTCGGACGACAGCGGCGGCAAGCACACCGCCGAGGTCACCCTCAGCCCCGGCCGCTACCGCTACCACTGCACCATCCCCGGCCACGGCCAGATGCAGGGGATCCTGGTGGTCACCGACGGCGGCGGGGGCGAGGACACCACCGCGCCCGAGGCCACGGCGAAGGTCGAGGGCGAGAAGAACACGGACGGCGCGTACATCGGGATGGCCACCGTCAGCGTGTCCGCCACCGACGAGGGCTCCGGTGTGGACCGGATCGAGTTCGCCGAGGGCGACGGGGCGTTCCAGCCGTACACCGCCCCGGTGATGGTCCACCAGGTCGGGCAGCACACCATCCGCTACCGGGCGGTGGACAAGGCGGGGAACGTGTCGGAGGTGAAGTCGGTGGACTTCACGGTGGTTTCGCCGCCGACGGACGACTCCACACCTCCGGAGACCTCCGCCACCGTCTCCGGCGAGAAGGACCCGTCCGGCGCGTACATCGGCATGGCCACCGTGACCGTCACCGCCTCCGACACCGGCTCCGGGGTCAACCGGATCGACTACGCCCTGGGCCAGGGGGAGTTCCAGCCCTACACCGGTCCGGTGATGGTCCATGACGCGGGCGCGCACACGGTGCGCTTCCGGGCGGTGGACAAGGCGGGGAACGTGTCGGAGGTGAAGTCGGTGGACTTCACGGTGGTGGTCCCGCCGGCCGAGGACACCATCCCCCCGTCGACCTCCGCGCAGGTCGACGGCACGAAGAACTCCGACGGCGCCTATGTGGGCAGCGCCAAGGTCACGCTCACCGCCGCGGACGACGACTCCGGGGTGGAGAAGGTCGAGTACTCCCTGGACAGCGGCCCGTATCTCGCCTACACCACCCCCGTGGTGGTGGACCGGGTGGGCCGTCACACCGTGGCGTACCGCGCCACCGACAAGGCGGGCAACACCTCCGAGGCGCAGGCGATCGCCTTCACCGTGGCCGAGGGCGGCGGGGTGCCCGCACCCGCGTGTCCGGAGTGGGACGAGCGCCTCACGGTGATCGTCGGCACGGTGGACACCGGGGTTCCCAACCGCATCACCCGCAGCCGCTGCACCATCAATGAGCTGATCGAGGACGAGAAGGACTGGTCCTCACACGCCCTGTTCCTCAAGCACGTCACCGCCGTCACCGACAAGCTGCTCGCCGACGGCGTCATCGACCAGCGCGAGTACCGGGCGATCAACAAGGCGGCCAAGCGGTCCGGGATCGGCAAGCCCGGTCAGGACGAGGGCTACCGCCCGCTGTTCGACGGCACCAAGAAGTCCTTCGACAAGTGGCAGCACGTGGGCGGCGGGGCCTTCGGTCTCAATGACGACGGCAGCATGACCAGCGACACCTCGGTCGAGGGCATGGGCATGCTGTGGTTCCCGCAGCGGACCTACGACGACTTCTCGCTGAAGCTCCAGTTCCGCGATGACGCACCCGGGACGGGCAATGCCAACGGAGGTGTCTTCGTGCGCTTCCCGTACGTCCATGACCACCCCGAGGAGTCCCGCCCGGAGTGGGTCGCCATCAAGTACGGGCACGAGGTGCAGATCCTCGACCGCCCGGACGGCGATATGTACAAGACCGGATCGATCTACGGTTTCGACCGGGTCGGGCTGGCCGGGGCGGGGGTCACCCCCAAGGGCAGCTGGAACGACTATGAGATCCGGGTGGTCGGTCAGCACTTCTCGATCTACCGCAACGGTGTGCTGCTCAATGAGTTCGACAACACCGGTGGCCAGGAGTTCACCCCGCCGCGCTCGGACGACCCCGGCACGGACGGCCGTCGGTACGACTCCGGGTACATCGGTCTCCAGGTCCACAGCACCGATGATGTGATCTCGTACCGCGACATCCGCATCAAGGAGCTGTAGGAGAGCTGTAGGAACCGCCTCGTACGGCATGAGGAACGGCGCGAGGGTGAGTGGCCGCCGGAGCACCCCAGTCCCCGGCGGCCACGGACCATGGGTCACGGGCCCTGACGTTACCTCAGGTAACACTCATCGGTAACCCCTGTGCTCCAGACCTGCCAAACCCCCGCTCCCGGCTTGCGGAAGCGGGGGTTTGACGTACCGTCAGTAGGTTGGAGCGGTCAGGACGCCAGGGTGTCCAGAATCCCCTGCCCGTACTTCACCAGCTTGTTCTCGCCGACCCCGCTCACCGTGCCGAGCTCCTCGAGCGTGGCCGGGGCACGGGTCGCGATCTCGCGCAGGGTGGCGTCGTGGAAGACCACATACGCGGGGACGCCCTGCTCCTTCGCGGTCGCCGCCCGCCACGCGCGCAGCCGCTCGAAGACCGGCACGGCCTCCTCCGGCAGATCCACCGGGGCCTTCTTGGCCTTCCCCGAGGCCCCCGTCTTCGCCTTCGCGGTGCGCGACGCCTTCTCCGGCTCGCGCCGCAGCCTGACCTCGCGCCGCCGGTTCAGCACCTCCGCGCTCGCGTCGGTGAGCACCAGCGTGCCGTAGTCCCCCTCGACGCCGAGCACCCCCTGGGCCAGCAACTGCCGTACCACCCCGCGCCATTCGGCCTCGCGCAGCTCGGTCCCGATGCCGAACACCGACAGCGCGTCATGGTCGAACTGGATGACCTTGGCCGTCTTCTTGCCGAGCAGGATGTCGATGATCTGCCCCGCGCCGAACTTCTGGTTGCGCTCCCGCTTGAGCCGCACCACCGTGGACAGCAGCTTCTGCGCGGGGATGGTGCCGTCCCAGGACTCCGGGGGCGTGAGGCAGGTGTCGCAGTTGCCGCAGGGGGTGGACCGCTGGCCGAAGTACGCCAGCAGCCCCACCCGGCGGCACTCCACCGTCTCGCACAGCGCCAGCATCGCGTCGAGATGGGCGCCGAGGCGGCGCCGATGGGTGTCGTCGCCCTCGGAGGTGTCGATCATCTTCCGCTGCTGGACCACGTCCTGGAGCCCGTACGCCAGCCATGCGGTGGAGGGCTGTCCATCGCGTCCGGCCCGGCCCGTCTCCTGGTAGTAGCCCTCCACGGACTTGGGCAGGTCCAGATGGGCCACGAACCGCACATCGGGCTTGTCGATGCCCATGCCGAACGCGATCGTGGCCACCACGACCAGACCGTCCTCGCGCAGGAAGCGCGCCTGGTGCTCGGCGCGGGTCCGCGCGTCCAGCCCCGCGTGGTACGGCACCGCGTCGATGCCCTGGGCCACCAGGAACTCGGCCGTCTTCTCCACCGAGGAGCGGGACAGGCAGTACACGATCCCCGCCTCGCCCGGGTGCTCGGTGCGCAACAGCTCCAGCAACTGCTTCTTCGGCTCGTTCTTGGGGGCGATCCGGTACTGGATGTTCGGCCGGTCGAAGCTGGCCACGAAGTGCAGCGCGTCCTGGAGCTTCAGCCGGGACGCGATCTCGGTGTGGGTGGCCTCGGTGGCGGTCGCGGTCAGCGCGATCCTCGGCACGGTGGGCCAGCGCTCGTGCAGCTCGGACAGGGCCAGATAGTCGGGCCGGAAATCGTGCCCCCACTGCGCCACACAGTGCGCCTCGTCGATGGCGAACAGCGAGACCTGGCCCCGGTCCAGCAGCCGCAGCGTGTGCTCGACCCGCAGCCGCTCCGGGGCGAGATAGAGCAGATCCAGCTCGCCCGCGAGGAACTCGGCCTCGACCAGCCGCCGCTCGTCCAGGTCCTGGGTGGAGTTGAGGAACCCGGCCCGCACTCCGAGGTTCCGCAGCGCGTCGACCTGGTCCTGCATCAGTGCGATCAGGGGGGAGACGACGACGCCGACGCCCTTCCGCACCAGCGCCGGGATCTGGTAGCACAGCGATTTGCCACCGCCGGTCGGCATGAGGACGAGCGCGTCACCACCGGCCACCACATGGTCGATGATCTCCTGCTGCCCTCCCCGGAACGAGTCGTAGCCGAAGACGCGGTGCAGAACGCCGAGCGCCTCGCTCGTCTCGGGGCCGGGCGCGTCGCTCATGTCGGGGCCGGTGCCGGGGTCGGTGCCGGGGTCGGTGTCGGGGAGAGCCATCCGGCGATTCTAGGGTGCCGGGAGGTACTCGCGGTGACCGCCTGTGGACAACCGGCCGGATAGGAGAAGGTGGGTGGGCACAGTGGCCGATGAGACGGCGACATGCCATGCTCATGCCCACTTGCTCCGTCCGTCCTTCCCCCACGAGGAGGCCGATCGTGAGATCCAGCAAGTTCGTACGCGCCTTACCCGCCGCGGTGACAGCGGTGCTCGCCCTGACGGCCGGGCAGGCCGTGGCCGCCCCCGCCCCCGCCGCCCCGGCGGAGCACACCGCCGCCGCGCGGACGGTGACGTACGACGCCAGCGGGGCCGCCGAGTTCAAGGACGCCGTGGCCAAGGGCGCGGCGATCTGGAACGAGAGCGTGGTCAACGTCCAGCTGAAACCGGCCACGTCCGGGCAGCGGGCCAACGTCCGCATCATCGCGGACAACGGCTGGCCCCGCACCCTCTCGACCGGTCTGGGCAGCGGCACGATCTACTTCGGCCGTGAGGCCGTCGACGAGGGCTACAACACGGTGCGGATCTCCTCGCACGAGCTCGGCCATATCCTCGGTCTGCCGGACATGAAGCCGGGGCCGTGCTCGAGCCTGATGTCCGGCTCCACCGCCGGGGTCTCCTGCACCAACCCCAACCCGAACGCCGCCGAGAAGGCCGAGGTCGAGGACAGCTTCGGCCTCGTGGGCGCGGGCGCGACGGCCGCCGCGACGCCGCGGATGTACCGGGACTGACCCGAGCGGGCCGGGAGCCAGGCTCCCGGCCCGCTCACCCCGTCGCCGTGGTGGTGTGCCGTCAGACGGTGATCACTTCGGTGTCGGGCAGCGCCCGGAACGGGCCGAGCTGGTCATCGGTGGCGCCGCTGTCGGTGACCAGCGTCCACGGCCGGTCCAGCGGGGCCCAGGCGGTGAACGGGGACTGGCCCAGCTTGCTGCTGTCGGCCAGGACGTACACCTCCTTGCCGCGGTCGGCCATCATCTCCTTGAGCGAGGTCTGCTGGAGGCTCGCCTCGCAGATCCCCAGCCGCGCGTCCAGCCCGTCGGCGCCGAGGAACACCTTGTCGGCGGTCAGCCGGGACAGGGTCAGCTCGGCGAGCGGCCCGACGAAGCCCTGGCTGACATGGCGCAGGGTCCCGGCGAGGGTGATCAGCTCTATGCCGTCCGCCTCGGCCAGTTCGCGCAGCGCGGTGAGCCCGCAGGTGATCACGGTCAGATCGCCGCGGGCGCGCAGATGGTGGGCGAGCCGTCCGGTGGTGGTGCCGGCGTCGAGGATGACGGTGTCGCCCGGTACGATCCGCGCGGCCGCCCAGCGTCCTATGCGGTCCTTCTCGGCGACCGCCAGTCCGCTGCGTTGCCCCAGGGTGGGCTCGGCGGTGTGACCCGCGCTCATCGCGCCGCCGTAGGTGCGGGCGATGGTGCCCTGTTCGGTGAGGAGCGCGAGATCCCGGCGGATGGTGGAGGGCGTCACCTCCAGCGAGCGGGCCAGCTCCTCCACGACGACCGTGCCATCGGTCTGGATCATCCGGGCGATCAGTTCCCGGCGGTCCCCGGCGCGCAGCCGCCTGCGCTCCTCCGCCCCGACCTCCTGACGCATCGCGGCCCCCATCCTTCCGTAACTCTGCGCGACTCTGCGCAGCCCTGAGCAACCTTATCAGTCTGCGCATTTCGCGCTGTCTCTCCGCGAATGCCGGGGGACTCTTGCGTGTTACGTGCAATCATGCGAGCGTGCCGCTCACAACGCGCATGGAGCGAAGAGGCCGCAACTCGCCGAACACAACTCGCCGAAGGAGAGAAGCCGACAGCATGAACACTTCCCCCGCCGACTTCGCGGACCGGCTGCGCGCCCGCAGGCGGATCATCGGCTACTGGGTCGTCCTCGACAATCCCGTCGGCACCGAGCGCCTGGCCGGGCTCGGCTACGACTACATCTGCGTAGACGCCCAGCACGGCCTCCTCGACTACAAGGGCACCCTCGGCGCGATGACCGCCATCGACGCCCGTGGCACCGCCGCCGGTATGGTGCGCGTCCCGGGCAACGACGGCTTCTGGATCGGCCAGGCCCTCGACGCCGGCGCCCGCGGGGTGATCGTCCCCCTGGTCAACACCGCCGAGGAGGCGGCCGCCGCGGTGAGTTACTGCCGCTACCCCCCGCTCGGGGTGCGCTCCTACGGTCCGATGCGCTCGGGTCTGCGCGTCGGCCCCGCCCCGGCCGAGTCCAACCGGCAAGTGGCCTGCGTCGTCATGATCGAGACGGCCCAGGGGCTGGCCAACACCGCGGAGATCTGCGCCACCGACGGGCTTGACGGCGTCTACATCGGCCCCTCCGACCTCACCATCGCGCTCGGCGGCCGCACTTCGACGGACACCTCGGTGGCGGAGAAGTTCGAGGCGGCGCTGGCGAAGGTCGCCGAGGAGGCACGGACCGCGGGCATCGCCGCCGGTATCCACTGCCCTGACGGGGCCACCGCCGCGGGGCGCCTGGCCCAGGGCTTCACCTTCGCCACGGTCAGCAGCGATCTGGCCCACCTGGAGCAGGCGGCGGCCGCGCATCTGCGCGACGCGACCGGCTGAGCGCACCCTCCCGGACGCCGTCCCGGGTCAGCTCTCCACCCGCAGCGGCGGTTCCGTCAGGCCCCGGGCCCTCGGCAGCAGCACCGTCCGCAGGGCGACCGAAGGGGACAGCAGCCGGGACGGGCCCGCCGCCAGAAATGTGACATCGCGGAACGCCGCGCCGACCACCGGGTCGATCGCCGCCCGGCCCGCCAGCCGCCCGAAGTACCAGCTCCGCAGCCGCTCGGCCGCCCCCGGCGGTGTGGTGTCCGCGTCCGTGGCGTACGGGCGGTCCGCGCCGACGGCGGTCAGCCAGGCGGTGTCGCCCGCCCGTGCCACGGCGCGCTGTGCCGCGGCCGCGAAACCGGGCCGCAGGCCCCCCTCGGCCAGGCAGCCGCGCAGGGCCAGCCCGCTGAGGGCGGCCACCGCCATGCCCTGACCGTAGATCGGGTTGAAGGTGCAGGCGGCGTCCGAGACCGCGAGGAACCCCTCGGGCACCCCGCCCGGGGCGTCGTAGTGGCGGCGGCGGTTGGAGGTGTCGCGGAAGCCGTACGGCGGGGACACCGGCTCACAGGTCAGCAGATGCTCGTACAGCGCGGGCTCGCCCAGGGACTTGACGAAGCCGGGCACCTCCGAGCTCTCGGTCGGCGGATGGTGACCGCGCACACCGCCCAGCGTCAGCAGCCAGGAACCGCCCTCGACCGGGCACCAGGCCGCGCCTCGCGGACAGTCGGGGCGCGGCTGGACGACCATCGCCATGGCCAGCGGCTCGGCGGGCCGGAACTCCTGGGTGCAGTAGCCGATCCCGGCGTCGACGACCTCCTCGCGCGGCACCGGAGCGCCCAGCTCCGCCAGCCACTTGGGAGCGCGCGAGCCGCGCCCCGAGGCGTCCACGACCAGATCGGCGGGCAGCTCCCGCTCGGCGCGCCCGGCGCCCCGCGCCCGCACCCGTATGCCGGTGACCCGGTCCGCGCCGCCGAGCAGCCCGACGGCCTCGGTGCCCTGGAGCACCTCCACCCGGGTCCCGGACCCCTCGGCCTCGGCGAGCACCCGCGCCCGTACGGTGGCGTCGAACAGCGCCCGGGTGCAGCTGGTGGTGGCGTGTCTGCCCTCGTGGAAGCGGCGCCGCCAGCCGCTGGGGCCCTTGGTGATCACATCCCGCGGTTCCTCCAGGCGGTGCGCGCCCGCCGCCTCCAACTCGCCGTTCAGCCCGGGGAACAGCCGCTCCAGGGCGCGCCGCCCGCCACTGAGGAAGACATGCAGATGGCGGCCCTGGGGCACGCCCTTGCGGAAGGCGGGCTGGTCCGGGTAGCGGTCGCGCTCCACGAGGGTGACCGTGTCGACGTGGCCGAGAAGCGCGCCCGCCGCCAGCGTGCCCGCTAAACCCCCGCCCACCACCACCGCGTCGCCCTTGCCCATAGTGCCCGCCCCTCCCGCCGACCGTGATCGATAACGGCCCAAGCCTGGTACCCCGGGCTTGGGCCGTCAACCACACACGGTTATGGGACGACCACGATCTTCCGGCCGACTCCCGCCTTGAACTGGTCGAGCGCCTTGGGGTACTCCTCCAGCGGCATCCGGTGGCTGATGAAGATCTTCGGGTCCAGCACCCCGCTCGCGAACAGCCCGGCGGCACGCTCATAGCTGTGCAGCACGGCCATCGAGCCGGTGATGGTGATCTCCTGGTTGTAGATCTTGTACGGCTCGATGGTGGCCCGCGTCGCGTAGTCGGAGACACCGAACTGAAGGAAGGTTCCGGCCTTGGCCACCCGGCCCAGGCCGTCCTGAATGGCGGCCTGGTTGCCGGTGGCGTCGATGACCACGTCCCAGCCCCGCGGCTGGTCCAGCTCGTCCGCCGAGGCGGCGGACCGGGAGCAGCCGAGCGTGGTGGCGGTGGACAGCCGCTCCGAGTTGACATCGAGCATGTCCACGCTGGTGGCGCCGGTCCGCTTGGCCAGCTCCAGCATCATCAGCCCCATGGTGCCGGAGCCGTAGATGAGCACCTCGGCGCCCAGGTTGCCGTTGAGCACGTCATAGCCGCGCACCGCGCAGGACAGCGGCTCGATCAGGGCCGCGTCGGCCACGTCCACCTGCTCGGGCAGCTTGACGCAGTTGGCCACCGGGGCCACCGCGAACTCGGCGGCCCCGCCGGGGACGCTGACCCCGATCGCGTTCCAGTTGTCGCACAGATTGCCCCGGCCGATCCGGCAGTAGCGGCACTCATGGCAGTGCAGGGAGGGGTCCACGGCGACCCGGTCGCCCACCGCCAGCTCGGTGACGTCGCTGCCGAGACCGACGACCTCACCGGCGAACTCATGCCCGGGGACGATGGGCAGCGTGGGCGCGAACTCCCCCTGGAGGATGTGCAGATCGGTGCCGCACAGCCCGCAGGCCGCCACATCCACCACGACCTCACGGGGGCCCGGGGTGGGGTCCGCGACGGTGGCGACGGTGACCTTCCCGGGGGCTTCGATGACTGCGGCCCTCATTTGACTGCTCCTAGCGAAAGGCCCTGGACCAGCTTGTCCTGGGCGGCGAAACCTGCGGCGAGCACCGGCAGGGAAATGACCATCGACGCGGCGCACACCTTGGCCAGGAACAGTCCCTGGCTGGTCACGAAGGTGGTCAGGAACGCCGGGGCGGTCTGGGCGACCACACCGGTGAGCACTTGGGCGAAGAGCATCTCGTTCCAGCTGAAGATGAAGCAGATCAGCGAGGTGGCGGCGATGCCCGGCCCCGCGATCGGGGCCACGACCCGCCACAGGATGGTGGGCAGCCGAGCCCCGTCCATCTGGGCGGCCTCGATGATCGACACCGGGATGTCGGCGAGGAAGGACTGCATCATCCACACCGCGATCGGCAGGTTCATCGAGGTGTAGAGGATGACCAGCAGCCAGACGTTGTCCAGGAAGTTGATGTCCCTGGCGAACAGGAACACCGGCAGCAGTCCGGCCACCACCGGCAGCATCTTCGTGGACAGGAAGAAGAACATCACATCCGTCCACTTGCGCACCGGCCGGATCGACAGCGCGAACGCCGCCGGAAGCGCCAGCACCAGCACGAAGCAGGTGGAGAAGATCGATGTGCCCACCGAGTTGAGCAGCGCGGGCCAGGGGCTCGCCCCGCCGCCCACACCGAAGAAGTCCTTGTACCCGTCGAGGGTCAGCGGGGCGGCCAGCGACGGCGGGTTGGTGGCGGCGTCGGCCTCGGAGTGGAACGAGGTCAGCAGCATCCACAGCACGGGCAGTACGAAGACGATGCCGACGAACCAGGCCAGCACGCCGAGCGCGGCGCCGCGCCGCTTGGCCCGGCGGGTGGCTTCCGGAACGGAGGTGATGGGCACCGGGGTGCTCACGGCGGTCATGCGCGGGACGCCTCCTCACGGAAGAGGGACGACACCACGCGCAGCGCGAAGGTGGCGATGATGATCGTGCCGATCACCACCACGACTCCGGCCGCCGATGCCAGCCCGTACTCGTGGGCGTTGTAGAAGGTTTCGTAGATGGTGTAGGGGAGGTTCGCGGTGTCCAGGCCACCGCGGGTCATGGTGAAGACGGCGTCGAAGTTCTGCACGATGTAGATGGACCCCAGCAGGGTGCCGAGCTCCAGATAGCGGCGCAGATGCGGAAGCGTCAGAAAGCGGAAGATCTGCCAGTTGCCGGCCCCGTCCAGCCGGGCCGCCTCGACCATGTCCAGCGGCTTGCTCTGGAGCCCGGCCAGCAGGATGAGCATCATGAACGGCGTCCACTGCCAGATCAGCGACGCCTCCACCGCGATCAGCGGCGTATCGGTGAGCCATTCCGGCTGGGGCCCGCCCAGCCAGTTGAGCACGCCGTTGAACAGGCCGTACTCGGGGTTGTACAGCGCGTGCTTCCACAGCAGCGCCGAGGCCACCGGCACCAGCAGGAACGGTGCGATGAGCATGGTGCGGACCACGCCCCGGCCGCGGAACTTGCGGTCCAGCAGCAGCGCAAGCAGCAGCCCCAGCACCACACTGACGATCACCACGGAGGCGGTCAGCAGCACGGTGGTGACGATGGACTCGCGCAGCGACGCGTCGCTGAGCACCGTCTTGTAGTTCTCCAGCCCCGCGAACGCGCGGCGGTCGGGCCGGAAGGAGTTCCAGTCGAAGAGCGAGATCACCAGCGTGGCCACGAACGGAAGCTGGGTGACCACGATCAGGAAGATCAGCGCGGGCAGCAGCGGTGCCCGGGTGGCCCACTCCCGGGCCCGGTTCCGGGTCGCCTTGGGGCGCCCCGCGGAGGCGGGGGCCGCGCTCGGTGGCCGCTGGCCACTCACGGGTACTGCCGTCGTCGGATTACTCATCGGTACTCCTCGCCGACCTTCTCGGCCAGCTTCTGCGAATTCTTCAATGCCGTCTCGACGGACTGCTTTCCGGCGATTGCGGCGCTGATCTCCTGGGCGACCTTGGTGCCGAGATCGGCGAATTCGGGGATGTCGACGAACTGGATGCCGATGGTCGGCCGCGGCTGCACTCCCGGATCACGCGGCTTGGCGCTGAGGATCGCCTTACGGGTCTCCTCGGAGAAGCTGCCGGCGGTCTCCCGGTACTCCGGAGTGGTGTAGGTGGACGACCGCTTTCCCGCGGGCACATTGGCCCAGCCGAAGGTCTTGCCGACCAGGGACTCGTACTTCTTGCTGGATGCCCAGGAGATGAACTTCCACGCGTTGTCGGGGTGGCGCGAGGCCTTCTGGACACCCCACGCCCAGGTGTAGAGCCAGCCCGAGCTCTGGGTCTTCACCACCGGTGCCTGGACATATCCGATCTTGCCCTTGACCGGGGACTTGCTCGCCTCCAGCGACCCGGCGGCCGAGGTGGCGTCGTACCACATGGCGCTCTTGCCCTGAGTGAGGTTGTTCAGGCACTCGGCGAAGCCCGACTGGGCCGCACCGGCCTCACCGTGCTTGCGCACCAGGTCGACATAGAACTTGGTCGCCTTGGTGAATTCCGGCGAGTCCAGCTTCGCCTTCCAGTCCTTGGTGAACCAGGTGCCGCCGAAGGTGTTGACCACCGTGGTCAGCGGGGCCATCAGCTCGCCCCAGCCGGGCAGTCCGCGCAGGCAGATGCCGTTCATCCCCTTGCGGGAGCCGTCCACCTTGGCCGCGATGTCCGCGACCTGCTGCCAGGTGGGCCGCTCGGGCATCTTCAGATGCTTCTCGGCGAGGACGTCCTTGCGGTACATCAGGAACGACGACTCCCCGTAGAAGGGCTCGGCGTAGAGCTTGCCGTCCTCGGCGGTCAGCGACTGCCGCATCGAGGGGAGGACGTCCTTCTGGTCGAATGCCTTGTCCTTGGCGGCGTAGCCGTCGAGCGGCATCAGCCAGCCGTTCTTCGCGTAGAACGGCACCTCGAAATTACTGATGGTGGCCACGTCATACTGGCGCGCCTGATTGGCGAAGTCCTGACTGATCTTGTCGCGGACCTCGTTCTCGGGCATCAACGTGAAATCGACCCTGATGCCCGTTTCCTTGGTGAAATACTTCTTGGTGAGCTTTTGCAGGTCCACCATCTGCGGGTTGTTCACCATCAGGACGCGGATGGTCTTGTCGCCTGAGCTGCCGCCCCCCATACCGGCGCAACCGGTCAGGAGCGCGCCCGCGGTCAGGGCCACCACCGGTATCCGGGCAGCACGAAGAGTCAGGACTGGCATAACGGGTCCAATCGAAGGGACGTGGGGAAGGAAAAACAGCGGGGGAAGGGCGTCAGACCCTGACGATCTGGGGGCCCAGCAGCGAATAGCGGTGTGCCTCGGTCAGCGGTAGACCCGTGTCGGTCACGATCGTTTCGAAGTCCGAGACATCTGCGAACCGGCAGAAGCTGACGGCTCCGAATTTGGTGTGCACCCCGGAGAAGATCTTCCGCCGGGACACCCGCACCACCTGCGCCTTGACCTCGCTGACCGCCGGGTCCGGGGTGGTCAGGCCGTACTGGCGGGAGATGCCGTTGGCGCCGATGAACGCCAGGTCGATGACGAAGCCCGAGAGCATATGCGTCGCCCAGTGGTCGACGGTGGCCATCGTGCCCCCGCGCACCCGTCCGCCGAGGAGCAGCACGGTGGTGTTGTCACGGGTGGCGAGGCCGGTGGCGGTCGTGAGGGACGCGGTGATCACGGTGAGCGGCCGGTCCCTGGGCAGGGCCTCCGCGATCAGCTGCGGGGTGAATCCCTCGTCGATGAAGACCGTCTCGGCATCGCCCAGCAGATCGGCCGCCGCGGTCGCGATCCGCGACTTCTCCGGTACGTGCATGGTGGTGCGGAAGGCGAGGGTGGTCTCGAAACCGGCGCTCTCCACGGGGTAGGCGCCGCCATGGGTGCGCCGCACCAGTCCGTGCTGTTCAAGGACCCGCAGGTCGCGACGGACCGTCTCCTTGGACACCCCGAGGTCGGCGGCGAGCTTGCCGACGTCGACGACGCCGGCACGGCGAGCCGTGTCGAGGATCTCCCGACGGCGTTCCTCCGCGTCCACGCCGCACCTCCTGCCTAGGTCTTTCGGCTTGCGTGGCAGTTTTACAAGCGTGCAACAGGGGAAGCCAGTCTTGGCACCACAGAGATCGTGACCGTATGCGCCCGTTTCACAACCGTTATAAGAGCAGGTCATGGCGGATGAGGCAACGGACGGTGAGGAACCCGGATGCCTGGTTGTCCACCCGGCGGGCCCGTTTCTCGCCCGTTTGCCGAAAGAGGGCGTGAACGGAGCCCGTCCGGGCGGGTTCAGATACTGGGGAATGCCCGAACGGACATGTGCTAAGAGCCGGTCAGCGCCCCGGAGGCGTCGAGAATCCGGCCCGCGACCTTGACCGAGTCCACCAGCGGGTGGAGCGCCAGGGCCCGCAGGGCCGCACCGCGGGCGATGCCCGAATCGCTGCCCGCTTCGGTCGTGGCCGCCTCGATGGCCGAGCGCTCCACCGCCTTGAGCGACAGCATCAGGCCGAGCTGGTCCGGTGCCACCGCGCCGGTCGCCAGCGGCCGCGCGCCGCCCGCGTCCACCAGGCAGGGCACCTCCACCACGGCGTCCTCATCGAGACCGGGGACGGAGTTGCGGTTGCGTACGTTGAGGATCAGCGTGGCGCGCTCATCGCGGGCGATGGCCCGCATGATGGCCAGCGCGATCCGGTCGTAGCCGCCGCCGTCCAGATCGCAGGAGTCGCGCTCCCAGCCACCGGTGGCCTCGCGGCTCTCCGCCATGTACGTGGCCTCGCGCTCCAGCCGGGTGCGCTCCCATTCCCTGAGCGCCCCGGGCGCGCCCGAGCCCGCCGTCTGGTAGAACCGGGCCTGCTGGTCGCGGAGGAACTCGCCACGGGTGGCCGGGGCCTGCCGGATCGAGGCCACCGCCTCCCGGTTGAAGTAGTAGTAGTGCAGATACTCGTTGGGCAGCGCGCCCAGCGCCCGCAGCCACTCGGCGCCGAAGAGCCTGCCCTCCTCGAACGACTCCAGGGCGCCGGTGTCGCCGAGCAGTTCCGGCAGCCGGTCCCGGCCGTCCACCACCAACCGGCGCAGCCAGCCCAGATGGTTCAGGCCCACATAGTCGTACGTGGCCCGGTCCGGATCGGCGCCGACCGCCCGCGCGGCGCGGCGGCACAGGCCGACCGGGGAGTCGCAGATGCCGATCACCCGGTCGCCGAGCACCCGTTGCATCGCCTCGGTGACCATGCCCGCCGGGTTGGTGAAGTTGATGACCCAGGCGTCCGGGGCCACGGTGGCGATCCGCTCGGCGATCCGCAGCGCCACCGGCAGGGTGCGCAGCCCGTAGAGCACCCCGCCCGCGCCGACGGTCTCCTGCCCCAGCACCCCCTCGCCGAGCGGAATCCGCTCGTCGTTCGCCCGGCCCTCCAGACCGCCGACGCGAATGGCCGAGAAGACGAAGTCGGCGCCGCGCAGCGCCTGGTCGAGATCGGTGGTGGCCCGGACCGCGGGGGCGGTGGGCCGGCCCGTGGCCTGCTCGGCCAGGACCGCGCGGATCGCGTCCAGCCGGCGCTGGTCGGTGTCGTACAGCACCAGCTCGGTGCAGCGCCCCGCCGCGTCCCCGGTGTCATCGAGCAGCGCCCGGTACACCAGGGGCATACGGAACCCTCCGCCGCCCAGCACGGTCAGCCTCATACGGTCACTACCTCCACATCGCCCTCGCGGAACACGGCGAGCGTCGCCTGGTCGGACGTCTTGTTGGTGATCAGGGTGTCGATGCCCTCCGGTCCGCAGATCCGGGCCAGGCCCGTGTCACCGGGGAACTTCCCCGCGGTGACCAGCAGCACCACCTCCCGGGCCGCGCCGAGCATGGCCCGTTTGACCGGCACCTCCACATGGGTGCTGTCCAGCACGCTGCCGTCGGGGAGCACGCCGCTCGCGCCGAGGAAGAGCCGGCCGACCCGCAGCTGGCGGATGTTGGACTCGGTGAGGAAGCCGACCACGGAGCGGTAGTTGGCGCGCACCTGTCCGCCCAGCAGGATCAGGGTCACCCGCGGGTCGTCGCGCAGCTCGTCGTAGACCGCGAGATTGCTGGTCACCACGGTGACCGGACGGCCGCGCAGCAGCTTGGCGAGCTGGAGGGTGGTGGTGCCGATGTCCAGTAGCAGCACATCGCCGTCCGCCACCAGCTCGGCGGCGGCGCGGGCCACGGCCTCCTTGTCGGCCAGGTCGTCGACCACCACCTCGCTGAACGGGCGCTCCTCGTCCTGGGTGGGCGCCGCCACCGCGCCGCCGTAGACCCGGGTGAGCCGCCCCGCCCGGCCCAGCTCGGTGATGTCCCGCCGGGCCGTGGCCTCGCTGACGCCGAGACGCGTGGCGATCTCCCCGATGGGCAGCACGCCCTCCTCGCCGAGGATGCTCAGCAGCTTCTCGTGGCGGCTCTCTCGCAGCATGGTGGCAACGTACTCCAGGTGAGCGAGTGTGCGCGACTCTGATCGACCTCTTGCATTCACCCCGGGTGAGGTGCAAGGTGTCGCTCACGCCACCAGGTCCTGGGCGCGAACAGAACCTGCCACACAAGGCGCGAACAGGCCCCGCCGCACAAGGAAAGGCACGTCGGTGAGCACCACGGCCGGAACCCCCGATCCGATCCACCCGATCGACCCGCTCGCGGCGCTGCGCGCCTCCACGGACCCCGAGCACGACGTCTACCTCACCGGCACCGTGTTCCTGGACATCATCTTCACCGGGCTCGACCACGCCCCCGTCCGCGGCACCGAGTCCTGGGCCCGCGGCATGGGATCCAGCCCCGGCGGCATCGCCAACATGGCCACCGCCCTGGCCCGGCTGGGCCTGCACACCACGCTCGCCGCCGCCTTCGGCACCGATGTCTACGGCGACTACTGCTGGGAGAGCCTGGCCCTCGGCGAGGGTGTGGACCTCACCCCCTCCCGCCGCGTCCCCGGCTGGCACTCCCCGGTCACCGTCTCCATGGCGTACGAGGGCGAGCGCACCATGGTCACCCATGAGCACCCGGCCCCGCCGCCCGCCGTCCGGGGCGCGCCGCCCCGCTCCCGCGCCTGTGTGGCCACCTTCGAACCGGGGCGCCAGGAGGACTGGGTGGGCCGGGCGCACGCCCAGGGCAGCGAGATCTTCGCCGATGTCGGCTGGGACGAAACCGGCCGCTGGGACCCCGCCGCGCTCCCCGATCTGCACTACGCCCACGCCTTCCTGCCCAACGCCGCCGAGGCCCAGCGCTACACCCGCACCGACAGCCCCGAGCGGGCGGTGCGCGCCCTGGCGGAGCTGGTGCCGATCGCCGTCGTCACCCGGGGCGCCGAGGGCGCCGTGGCCATCGACTCGCTCACCGGGGAGCGCGCCGAGGTCCCGGGGCTGCCCGTGGACGCGCTGGACCCGACCGGAGCGGGCGATGTCTTCGTGGCCGGATTCATGACCGGCACGCTCGCGGGCTGGCCGCTCGCCGACCGGCTCGCCTTCGCCAACCTCACCGCCGCCCTCTCCGTCCAGCACTTCGGCGGCTCCCTGGCCGCGCCCGGCTGGCCGGAGGTGGCCGCCTGGTGGAACCGTGCGCGCCGGGCGGCCGACGGCGGGGCGGAGGCGTCCGGACTCGCCCGCCGCTACGCCTTCCTGGGCGATCTGATCCCGGACCGGGTGCACGGCTGCCCACGGCTGCGGGCCCTGCCCACCATCGGCTTCCGGGTGCATGACAGCGCCCAACGGTCCTGACGGCCCTGATCACCGCATCGAGGAGAACCCCATGGAACTCGCCCGTACCGGGGCGCGCCGGACACGCGGCAGAGCCGTCCCGGCCGCCCTCGCCATCGGCGTCGTCCTGCTCGCCGCGGGGTGTGTCCCCGGCACCGACGGCTCGGGGGCCGCCGGTGCCGGGACCGGCGCGGCCACCGCCATACCCGATCCGGCGAAGGCCGGAAAGACCACGCTGACCGTGTGGGACCAGGAGATACGCGGCGGGACCAACGGCGAGATACAGCAGCTGAACCGGGAGTTCGAGCGGAAGTACCCCAATGTGCGGATCAAGCGGGTCGCCCGGAGCTTCACCGATCTGAAGACCACCCTGAAGCTGGCCGTCTCCGGTAACCATCCGCCGGATGTCATCCAGGCCAACCAGGGCTACCCGGACATGGTGGCCTTCGTCCGGGCCGGGCTGCTCGCCCCGCTGGACAACTACGCCGGGATCTACGACTGGAACACCCGCTACCCCGCCACCCTGCTGAACCTCAACCGGGTCTCCGCCGACGGCGACGACTTCGGCAGGGGGCGGCTGTACGGCATCTCCCAGACCGGCGAGTACATCGGCCTCTACTACAACAAGGGCGTGCTGAAGAAGGCGGGGCTCCAACCGCCGCGCACCTGGGGCGAGTTCACCGACGGCCTGGCCCGGCTCAAGGACCGCGGCGAGCTGCCGATCCAGTTCGGCAACCTCGACAAGTACCCCGCCATCCACACCTTCGGGGTGCTGCACGACCAGCTCGGCGCCGCCGACGCCCGCGACACCGTCCTCGGCCGCGGCGACGGCTTCGACAACGCCGCCGCCAAGAACGCCGCGGCCACCCTCGCCGACTGGGCGAAGCGCGGCTATCTGCCCGGTGGCGCCAACGGCCTCGGGTACGACGACGCGGCCAAGAAGTTCGCCTCCGGTGACGGCGCGTACCTGCTGACCGGCACCTGGCAGCTGGCCGATCTGAAGAAGCCCATGGGGGACAAGCTGGGCATCATGCCGCCCCCGCCCGCCAAGGCCGGCGGCGACCCCGTCACCACCGGCGGCCAGGGCCTCGCCTGGTCCATCACCTCCCGCTCCCGCCACCCGGAGGTGGCCGCCGCCTATCTGGACTTCCTCACCGACGCACACGCCGCGGACGTGATGACCCGGCACGGAGTGCTGCCCGCCGTCCCCGCGAAGGCCGCGGCGGGGGTGAGCCCGGACAGCGCCGACGGCCAGATGATCGCCGGTTGGAAGCGGCTGAGCGCCGCCGATGGACTCGTCCCGTACCTCGACTACTCCACCCCCACCTTCTACGACACCCTCTCGGCCGCCCTCCAGGGCGTGGTCAGCGGCAAGACCTCCCCGGACGGCTTCGCCGCGACCCTCCAGAAGGACTACGGGGCCTTCATGAAGAAGCAGCGCGAGCAGCACACCTCGGCGGGGCCCCGATGAGGCTCGCCGCCCTGACCAGGGCATACCGCCGCCGCGCGCCCGGTGAGCCGCGCGCCATC
The DNA here is from genome assembly GCF_047215865.1 of Streptomyces sp. Inha503. Taxonomy (NCBI): domain Bacteria; kingdom Bacillati; phylum Actinomycetota; class Actinomycetes; order Kitasatosporales; family Streptomycetaceae; genus Streptomyces; species Streptomyces sp. Inha503. Next base: position 10,269,484 of record NZ_CP178360.1, read on the forward strand.
GGCTACCTCTACATCCTGCCCGCGGTGATCGTGTACGCCGTGTTCCTGCTCTACCCCTTCGGGCAGTCGGTGTGGCTGTCCTTCGTGCACTGGGACGGGCTGACGGTCGCCACCCCCGCCGGATTCGACAACTACCGCGCGCTGTTCACCGATCCGAGCCTGCGCGCCCCCTTCCTCCACGCGCTGCTGCTGCTCGTCTTCTACGCCGCCCTGCCGGTGGCCATCGGGCTGCTGCTGGCCGCCGTGATGTCCCGGGCCCGGGTCCGGGGGATGACCTTCTTCCGTACGGTCCTGTTCCTGCCGCAGGTCCTGGCGCTGATCGTGGTCGGCGTGGCCTGGCGCTCGATCCTCGCCCCGGACGGGCTGCTCAACGACGCGCTCCGCGCCGTCGGCCTCGGCAGCCTCGCCCGCCCGTGGCTCGGCGACTACACCTGGGCGCTGCCCGCCGTCGGCGTCGTCGGCACCTGGGTCGGCACCGGGCTGTGCATGGTCCTCTTCCTCGCCGGCGCCCAGCGCATCCCGCGCGAGCTGTACGAGGCGGCGCGGATGGACGGCGCAGGGCCGCTGCGCGAGTTCCGCACCGTCACCCTGCCCGGACTGCGGCCGCAGATCGCGGTGGCGCTGACCCTGACCATCGTGGCGGGGCTGCGCAACTTCGACCTGATCTACATCACCACCAGCGGCGGCCCCGGAAACGCCACCTCAGTCCCCGCCTACGAGGTCTACCACCGGGCCTTCGAGACCAACCAGGTCGGCTCGGCCGCCGCCGTCGGCGTGGCCCTCACGGTCCTGATCTTCGTCCTGACCGTCACGGTCTCCCGGCTCGTGGAAGGGCGGCGGGCATGATCACACGCCTGGAACGCAACGTCACCTACGGCATCCTCGCCCTCTTCACCGTCCTCGCCCTCACCCCCGTGATCGGCATCCTCTCCACGGCCTTCGGCTCACAGAACTCCCTGGACACCGGCTTCTCACTGCCCAAGGACGGGCTCCACTGGAGCAACTTCGCCGACGCCTGGAGCCGGGGCCACTTCGGCACCTATCTGGGGAACTCGGTGCTGGTCACGGCGGTCGTGGTGGCCGCCACCACCGTGCTGGCCATCCTCGCCGCGTACGCCTTCGGGGTGATGCGCTTCCCCGGCTCCACGGTGCTGTTCCACCTCTTCGTGATCGGGCTGACGCTGCCCCAGGAGGCACTGGTCGTCCCGCTCTACTTCGATCTGCGCTACGCCGAACTCACCGACAGCTACTGGGCGTTGATCCTGCCGCAGACCGCGCAGTCCCTGGCCTTCGGGGTCTTCTGGATGCGCACGTACTTCCGCGGCAGCGCCCGGGCGGTCATCGAGGCGGCCCGGATCGACGGGGCGAACACCTGGACCACGCTGTGGCGGGTGCTGGTCCCGATGGGCCGCCCGGCGATCTCCACCATGGTCGTGATCACCTTCATGTGGACCTGGAACGAGTTCCTGATGGCCCTGGTGATGGTCAGCGACGAGGCCCACCGCACGGTCCCCCTCGGCCTCGCCTTCTTCCAGGGGCAGCACAGCTCCGACGCGGCGCTGCTCGCGGCCGCCTCGGTACTCATCGCCCTGCCGGTGGTCGTGGTCTATGTGGCGCTCCAGCGCCGGTTCATCGAGGGCATGCTGGGCGGGGCGGTGAAGGAGTGAGTCCGGCGGGCAGCGGGCTCAAGCCGAGGGGGTGCGGCTGACCGGGCGGCCGAGGCTGGCCACGGCGCGGGCGAAGACGGCCGCGTCGTGCACCGCAGCCCCGCCCGTGTCGTTGTTGAAGTACGCGTAGACCTCCGCGTCGGCAGGCCAGGCGTCCCCGACCCGCCGCGCCCAGGTGGTCAGCGCCTGTCGCCCGTAGCGCGGGGCCGGGCGGGCGAGGCCGCCGTGGAAGCGCAGATACCCCCACCCGGTGGTCCGCCACAGTGGGGTGACCGGCCGGGAGCCGGAGTCGGCCCAGCACAGCGCGGCCGAGCGGCGCTCCAGCACCGCGCGGATCTCCTCGGTCCACCAGGAGGTGTGCCGCGGTTCGACGGCCACCCGCGTCCCTGAGGGGAAGCAGCCCAGACAGCGGTCCAGCAGCTCGCCGTCGGCCCGCAGGGTGGGCGGCAGCTGCACCAGCACCGGGCCCAGCCGGTCGCCGAGCCCGGCCGCGTGGGACATCAGCCGCTCCACCGGCTCCTCCGGATCGCGCAGCCGCTTGATGTGGGTGAGGTAGCGGCTCGCCTTGAGGGCCATCACAAAGCCCTCCGGCAGCCGCTCCCGCCAGGTGGCGAACTGGTCGTACGACGGCAGCCGGTAGAAGGCGTTGTTGCTCTCCACCGTGGCGAAGGCGCGGGTGTACTCCTCCAGCCACAGCCGCTGCGGACAGCCCTCGGGGTAGAGATCGCCGCGCCAGTCCCGGTACTGCCATCCCGAGGTGCCGACCAGGGCGGTCATGCCTCGCCCGGATGCCAGGGCGGCCACTGCCCGGGCCGGTCCTCCCAGTGCACCTGGGCCGGGTCGTCCAGGTCGATATCGGGGAAGACCTGCCGGACGCGCGGCTCGAACTCCTCCCGTTCCAGCGGTTCGCACCCCAAGCCACGCAGCCGCACCAGCCGGTAGCGGCCGTCGGCCTCGATTGACTCGACGAAGACGGGGTAACCGGACTCGTCCGGGCCGGTGGTGTTCTCCATACCTCCAGAGTGCCGGGTCTCCGGTATCCGCGCGCCCCGGCCGGCGGCCGGGAACCGCCGGTTCGCTGATGGGCGGACCGCCGACTCGATGGATATCGGCTTGATACGTGGACGAGTCCTTCAGGAGCGGGGGTGAGTCATGATCTTCACCGACCGGACGGACGCCGGGCGGCGCCTCGGCGAGGCGCTGCGCCCCTTGGCGGATGAGAAACCGGTCGTACTCGGGCTGCCGCGGGGCGGGGTGCCGGTGGCCTTCGAGGCGGCCAGGGCGCTCCATGCGCCCCTGGACGTGATCATCGTCCGTAAGCTGGGCGTCCCCTACCACCGGGAGCTGGGGTTCGGCGCCATCGGCGAGGGCGATGTACGCGTCATCCATGAGGCGATCGTCCGGATGAGCCGGGCCGATGAGAAGGATCTCGCCGAGGTGGAGCGGACCGAGCGGGAGGAGCTGGCCGGCAAGGCGCGCCGGTTCCGGCAGGGCCGCTCGCGGATCCCGGCCGAGGGCCGCACCGTGATCATCGTGGACGACGGCATCGCGACCGGCGCCACGGCCCAGGCCGCCTGCCGGGTGGCACGGGCCCAGGGCGCCGCGCGGGTGGTCCTCGCCGTGCCGGTGGCGCCGCCGGACGCGGTCGCCGCGCTGCGCGAGGACGCCGACGAGGTGGTGGCCCTCTCCACCCCGTCGGACTTCGCGGCGGTGGGGGAGTGGTACGAGGACTTCTCGCAGACCTCGGACGACGAGGTGGTGGAGTTGCTGTCCCGGTCGACCGGAGAGGCCGGTGAGGCGCATCCTGGAAGGTGATGCAGGAGGTGAGCGCGATGGAGACGATCGTGGGATGCGACATTCAGATGGAGTTCCGTGAGATCGGTCCGCTGACCGAAGCGGTCGTCCGGCTGAGGATGCACGACGGTACGGAGATGCTGGCCCAGGGCCGTGCCAACCGCAACCCCGACGACCCGGCACAGCCGAGGGTCGGCGAGGAGATCGCGGCGGCGCGGGCACTGACCAACCTGGCGCACCGGCTGATCGGCAAGGCGGGCGGCGACATTGAGGAAGTCACCCACTCCAAGGCGCATTTGGTGATGTAAGGCCGTTGAGGCGAAGGAGCTTCCGGCCGCGGTGGTCCACCGCGGGCGGAGGCTCCTGTGCGTATGCGCTGCCCGTGTGCGCTGTCCGGGTACGGGCTCGTTCAGCGGTGGCCGAGGGTGAGCTGCTGGCCGGGCCGGATCAGATCCGGGTCGGCGCCGATGACCTGGCGGTTGATCTCGTAGAGCCGTTCCCAGCCGCCCGCCACTCTCTCCCGGTCCGCGATCCGGGAGAGGGTGTCGCCGCGGACGACGGTGTACGACCCGGGCCCGGGCTGGGCCTTGGCCGGTGGTTCGGGCACGGCCTTCGGGACGATGAGCAGCGGCTCGGCCCTCGTGGTCGTGACCGCCGAGACGGTGGTGGCGTTCGGGGTCGGCGAGGTGGGGGTGGGGGCTGAGGCGGCGTTCGCCTGGCCGATGCCGATGAGCGGCAGGGCGACGCCGGCACCGCCCGCGGTGATCGCGAGCGAGGTGCGCGAGACACGGTGGGGCCGGGGCCGGCGATGACGTCCGCGTGCGGCCATGGAGTCCTTCTTCCTGTCCTGGTACGGCAGTTGGCGAGTGCGATGGCTGCCGAACAGTAATCCCAGGGTTCTGGCGTGGACAAGGTGTTCGGATGTTTGCGGTAGAGAATCCAATGTGAGGAATTTGAGCCCCGACGCGATCAATGTGCCCCGGACATAAGAGCCCGCGCGCGGGGAAGGGAGTCCCAGGGGGAATGCACCGGAGGCATCGGGGCACCCGCCCTCGATGCCGGTGGCCCCCGGCAGACGGCTGACCTCGGGAGGTCGCTCATGAGTCAACGGAACGGTTCGGCTCCTCGGCGCAGGACCCGGCGCACGACGGCGGCGCGGTCCCGGCCGCCCGTCTTATGCGCCCTGCTGATCGGCGCGCTGGCCACGGTCACCGCGTGCGGCAGCGACACCGGGGACGGGGACTCCGCGCGGCGCGCCTCGTCCGTTACCTCCGCCTCCGCCGCGCCACCCTCTTCCCCTTCGGCCGCCTCCTCGGCCTCGTCCGAGAGCGGCTCCTCCCGGAACGAACGGCCCGCCTCGCGGACCGCGCAGTCCCCTCCGCCCTCGCGCCCGTCCTCCTCGCAGCCCGCCGCCGCGTCCGGGGTGCGCCGCGTCTGCTCCAAGGCGCGGCTGACGCTGGCGGTCGGCCGGATGGACATCGGCGCCGGCAATGTGTACCTGCCCCTGGTGTTCACCAACAAGTCCGCCACGACGTGCACGCTCACCGGATACCCCGGTGTCTCGCTGCTCGACTCCACCGGCGCGGTGATCGGCGACCCCGCCACCCGGCGCGGTCCCACGCGCTCCCCGGTCTCCCTGCCGCCCGGCGGCAGCGCCTCGAGCAGTCTGCACACGCTCAACGAGGGCATGAACGACACCCCGTGCCGGCGCACCGCCGCGCGGATCCGGGTCTATCCGCCGGATTCCTTCGACGCGATGGACGTCTCGGCCCGGTCGTTCCGGGTGTGCGGAGGCGTGTTCGAGGTCGAGGCGATGCAATCCGGAACCGGGGGATGACACCGGCATATCGGGGGGCTCCGGGGCGCGCGCAAGTGTCCGAAAATCTTGACAACGCAGGCGTCGACTGGCCGTGTTCACTCTTTCGCAATCATTAGGGGTAGGCCACCATAGGGATGCCTCATATGAGCCGTTAGGGAGCGTCCGGAGGGGGACGGTGTCATGGAGCGGGTCGCGACCGAGGTCGAGACAGAGCTGCTGGACCTTTCGGGGGCGACACTCGAAGACCTCGATCGGTACGAAGGGCTTTCCGCGGTGACGGAGCGGCTGCTCGACCTCGTCCAGCGCCCGCCGACGATCGGCAACTCGTCGACGTCGGAACCCTGTGTGAGTTAGGCGGCTATGACGTCCTCCGTCACGTGGGGCCTCAACCATCGTTTATCGGCGGGGGGTTTCGCCGAGTTGGCGCGGGGTTCGGGCGGCCCCTCGGCCGTGGCCGAACTGAGGTCGGGGCAGCGCAGCCGGGCCATGCTGCTGCTGCGCGCCCTGGTGGACATCGCCTCCGCGGACCCCGCCCCGCTCGGCCCCCTTCCCCCGCCCCGGGACGCCTGGCACCTGCTGGTTCGGGCCGAGCGCAGCTCCCCGGCGGCCGTGGACAGGCTGCTGCTGCACCCTCCCATGGGCGTGTGGCTCAACCGCTCCCTGCGCAGGCTGCGCGGTCTGGAATCGGGGGACGAGCCGCTGTGGAGTGCGGTGGGTTATCTGCACGCCATAGCCGTCTCGGCCGCTCTTCTCGCGGGAATCGACTTTCGCGGCACCGTTCCGGTGCGCGAGGGCGGGGTGATATTGCCGGCTCTGGGAATCGCCCGCATTCCGGACACGACCGATGTCGCCGAGGTCGTCAGGAGCGGGCAGAAGGCGGCGGTGTTATCCGGCCCGTATTCGGTGACGCTGCCGGCCGACTTCTCCGAGGACGCTCCCGGTTGGCACGGACTGCGGAGGCTGCGCGGAGAGCACGAGGGGATTGTGTGTGCCCCCCTTGTCGACGACCTCGACCCCTATCGTGACTTTCTCCGGATCCGGGCCCCGGAGCGGCTCGGCGACGAAGAGTGGCAGGGCTGGCAGGAGAGATTCGGCAATGCGTGGCGGCTGGTCTCGGAACAGCGTCAGGTGGACCCGCGGGGGATCGGCGCCTGCCTGTCCTCCGTCGTGCCCGTGCCGTACGCCGCCTGGCCCGAACCGTTCAGCGCCTCATCGCCGGAGGCCTACGGCTGTGTGCTGCTCAACGGGGCCACGGACCCGCTCACCCTCGCCGCCGCGCTGGTGCACGAGGCCCAGCACATCAAGCTCAGCGCCCTGATGGACCTGGTGCCCCTGATCGAAGGGGGCCTGGAGGAGATCCACTACGCGCCCTGGCGGCTGGACCCGCGACCGCTGCGCGGGCTCCTCCAGGGGGTGTACGCGTTCCTGGGCGTGACCGGATTCTGGTGGGACCGGCTGCGGCGCGCCGAGCCCGGCCCGGCCCGGGACACCGCCGCGTTCGAGTTCGCCCTGCGCCGGGCGCAGACCGCATCGGGGCTGCGCACGCTCCTCGCCCACGCCGAACTGACCGCCAGGGGCGAGGAGTTCCTCCACCGGCTGGAGGACCGGCTGACCCTGTGGCTCGCGCAGCGGGTGCCCTCCGTGCCGAAGGGGCTGGCCTCGGACCTGATCCACGATCACCGGCTCGTCCACCGCATGCGCCACCTGGCGGCGGACCCGGAGCCGACCGCTCGGTGGGCGCGGGCCTGGCGGGAGCGGACCGACCCTCCCGGGGAGCTGCCGGGCACCTCGGTCCGGCCGACCCGTCCCGAGGCGCCGGCGCGCCCCGCGCTCGCCCGGCTCCGGCTCGCGGATCCGGCGGGGTTCGCCCGGCTGTGCGAGGGCGGGGGAGCGGGGCTGCCCGGGGGCGGTGACGCCCCCGACCGGGCCGATCTCGACTGGGCCGCGGGGGACACCGCGGCCGCGCTGCGCGGCTACCGGGCCCGCTTGGAAGCGGACCCGGACGACATCGCGGCATGGGCGGGACTCGCGCTCGGCCTGCCGGACGGCGCGGCCAGGACGACGCTGCTGAACCACCCCGAACTGGTCCTGTCCGTCCACCGGGAGCTGCGCACCGCGCCGGGCACGGATCCCGATCCGGTGGCGCTGGCGCGGTGGATCGGGACCCGTACCCACGGGTGAACGGCGCGCGGCACGGGCCCCGCGAACGGCGACGCGGACGCCGGTTCAGATGGAGATCGACTCCACATCGCAGTCCGCCCGGATGCCCCGGGCCGCCGCGACCGTCGCCGGGTGGTTGGCCGTCAGCACCCGGCGCAGCCGGCCGAGCGCGTCCTGGTGCAGCTCCTCCGCCTGCCTGCCCTCGCCCAGCGCGCGCAGATCCCCCGACAGATTGACCGCACACGCGAGCGTGGTGGGGTGGTCCTCGCCGAGCCGGGACCGGCAGGCCGCCAGGGTCGCGGTGTCCAGGTCGTGGGCCTCCTGGTAGTCCGCGAGGGTGTAGTGGTCGCTGGCCGTGTTGATGGCGCACGCCAGTGTCGTGGGATGGTCGGCCCCCAGCCGCTCGACGAGCACCGGCAGCGTCTCCTTGTTCAGCGCGAGCGCCTCGTCCGTCTCGCCCAGCAGCCGCAGCGTCACGGCGAGGTCGACCGCCGCGCCCAGGGTCGCCGGATGCCGCTCCCCCAGCAGGACGCGCATATCGTCGAGGCACTTCCGGCCCAGCTCACGGGCGCCTTCCAGATCGGCGGTCTGCCGCAGATCCATCGAGAGGGCCAGGGCCGAGTTGGTGATGTGGAGGTTGGGCTCGGTGTAGCGCAGCCGGTAGCGCTCCAGCACCTCCCGGCTGAGGTCCAGCGCGCCCTCGTGGTCCCCCGCCTTGCGGCGCGCCACGGCGAGGTTGCGCAGGGCGTAGACCACGGTGGGTGTGTTCGGCGGGAACAATTGGCGGGCGCGGGCGCAGGTCTGCTCCAGCATGTCGCGGGCGGCCAGGTAGTCCCCGCCCTCGCGGACGTCGATGCTGAGGTTGGCCTCCACCAGGATGGTGAGCAGGGCGTCCTCGCCGAGCACCAGACCGGTGGTGCGCCGGGCGCTCTCGTCCAGCTGCCGGGCGCGCTCGTAGTCCCCCGCCGCGCGCAACGCCACGGCGTAGTCGTTCGTCGCGGCGCTGGAGTACGGGTCCTCGTCCCCGAACAGCCGCAGGGTCCTGGTCCAGCGGTCCTTCTCCAGCTCCACATAGCGGGCGTAGTCGCCCTGGTAGCGGGTGTCGACGGCGACCGCGCCCTGAGTCACCAGGGTGTTCTCGTGGTCGTCGCCCTCCCTGGCGCGCTGGAGCTCCAGCGTCCGGCGGTTGAGCTCCCGGGCCTCGTTGAAGTGGCCGAGCACGGTCAGGACATGGCCCAGGGTCCGGGAGACGGCCAGCGTCTCCGCACTGTCCTCGCCGAGCGTCTCCACCCACTGCCGGCGCACCTGGGTGGCGAGCTCAAGCGCGCCCTCGTGGTCGCCCCAGACGTGGAGGAAGCGAACCAGGTTCCGCACCATCTGCCGCACCCATTTGTCATCGCACTCCATCGCGCGCGACGCCCGGACGTGGGAGAGGAGGTCGGCGTACCGCCCCCAGTTCGCGGGAGCGACATCATTGGGGTCGCCGAAGGCCAGCAGCACATGGGCGCTGTGCCGCATGTCCGCCTGCTGCTGCGTGGACATCTGGCCGATCAGCACGGCCTGCACCAGCCGGTGCATCTCGATCGTGTTGCTGCGGTGATTGATCTTGATCAGGGCGTAGCGGTTGATCTCACGGATCGCGTGACCGAGCTTGATCGGGTCCTGTAGCACCTCCGAGAGCTCGGGGGAGAGGGACACCCCGCGCACCCCGGAGAAGAGCCGCCGGGAAACCGGCTCGGGCGCGAAGAACGAGCACATCTGGAGGAGCTGGAGCGCACCGGGATGGGTTTCGGCCAGCCGCCGCAGCGACATGTTCCAGGCGGCGGCGACCGGTTCGGGGTAGTCCACCGGAACGCCCGCCGCCAGCAGCTCATTGCGGCGGGTCGAGACATCGGCCCGCTCGTCCTCGAAGACCTGGAGATACTCGTCGACCGGCATCCCCGTCTCGGTGAGCCACGCGGCCGCCTGCTCGATGGCCAGCGGAAGGTCCCCCAGGGCGTCGGCGACCCGGTCCGCCTGTTCGCGCGGCAGCTCCGGCCCCCGGCGGCGCAGCAGCTCGATGCTCTCCTCCCGCTCGAAGACGTCCACTTCGACGGTGCGGGCGGCGCGCGACCACTGGGCGTTCCTCGAGGTGACCAGGATCCGGCCGGGGCCGCCCGCGGGGAAGAACGGCCGAACCGTCTCCAGCTCCTCGGCGTTGTCGAAGACCAGCAGCCAGTTGCGGCACGGGCGTCCGGTGCGCAGCGCGTCCAGCACGCTGGGCACGGCCGTGTTGGCCTCCATGCCCGCGTGCAGCCCGAGCCGGTCGGCGAGCTGGACCAGCGCCTGGCGGATCTGCTCGGGGCGCTCGGCCGGGATCCACCACACCGCGTCGTAGTCGGCGGCGTGCTGATGGACGTACTCCAGGGCGATCTGTGACTTGCCCACCCCGCCCAGCCCGTGCAGGGCCTCGGGCAGCACGGCGGCGGTGCCCTCGCTCTTCAGCCGCTCGTGGAGAGTGTCGAGCAGCCTCTGCCGACCGGTGAAGTTGTTGTTCCGGGGCGGTACATTTCCCCAAATGGACGGGGGTTCCCCGGGCTGGCGCTCCTCCACGGTGGGCAGGGTCCGGGCAGCGGTCACGGACACGAATGTTCCTCTCAGATGCTCCCCCGCCGGGCCCGGCGTGCCGGGCGCCGGCGGGGATGGTGAATCGTCGGCCTGGGACAGCGGGTCTGGTCGGGGAGTCATGGAGTCAGTCATGGCCGCAACCGCCTCGGAGACCACATATTTTCCCCTGTGTGATGCGTCTTCAACTGGATCGGGCGGGCTTTCCCCCGAGCGGACGAGCGCCTGATGGGCCAGGACAAGGGCGCGAAAGGAGCGCGCACCCTCCAGGTACGGCCCAGAAAGAGCCTGGTAGACCTGCTCCTGGAGGCGGATGTAGGGCAGCAGCCGCTCCGTCCTGGGAAGGTCCCCCACCGAGCCCGAGGGGTGGTTGAGCAGATCCCGCAGCATCAGCAGCGGTTTCCAGCGGCGGCCCAGCCGGTCCAGGACGCTGCCGAGGATGTACAGCGACTCGTCCCGCATCCCGGCCGACAGCAGCAGCTCGCGCACCCCGTCGTGGAACTCGTAGCCGATACCCGTCTCGTCCAGCGGGTCGGCGGTCCCCACCTTGCGCAGCAGCCCGCCCAGCAGGATCTCGGCCAGATCGCCCGGAGCGCCCTCCGGCTGGTGGATGCCCTGCACGAACTCCATCACGGGAATGTTCAACGGGGCCGCGGCCAGCCGGGACGCCAGCCGGAAGGCGCTCGGCGAGGCGGTGGCGCGGAACCGGAAGACGCGGTCCCAGGCGCTCGGTTCCGGTTCGGGATCCCAGCGCTCGGCGGGCGCCCCGGGCAGCAGCGCCATCGTGTCCTCGCCGCGCGCCGACGGGCGGGCCACCAGCCGCGCCCAGTTGGCCATCCACCGCGCCTCCAGCTCCAGCACCGGGACCGGCGGCGCGCCGCCCGGCCAGGAGCCGCCGTCCGCCCGCCGCCAGCTGCCGTTGGGGGCGCCCGGCTCGGGGATCCGCACCCGCACCCGCTCCGGCGCCACCCCGGTGTGATGCCAGCGGCCCTGACGTAAGACGTGCAGCACCGCGACCGACGCCTGCCGCGCCCAGCCGGCCAGCGCGCGCTGGGCGCTCTCATCGGCCCAGGCCGCACCGATGCCGTCGGTCAGCACCAGCACCGTACGCTTGCCGCGCGGCGCCATCCCCGCCACCGGCGACCGGTCCTCCTCGGGTAACGGATGGTCGGTGTTCACCCGGTGCACCCGCACATCCCGGAAGGCGCCGGTGCGTCGCAACACGGTGACCAGATGCGCGGCCGTCCGCCGCCACACCACCATCGAACTGCCGGAGTCCACCACCAGGACGGCGTCCATCCAGCGCTCGCGCACCGGCACCAGGTCGGGCACCCACAGCCCGTCGCGCGCCGCGCGCTCTGCCGTGGCCTCCTCGTCGACCTCCGTCTCGACCGGCGAGGGCGCGGTGCGCTTGAGCGGCCGCAGCGCCCGGGACAGGGCGCGCTCTGGCAGCGGCGGCCCGTCGGCGGACGGCCGGCGCGCCGGCACGAAGGCCTCCGCGACGGTCACCGGCTCCGCCTCGCCGGGCGGCGCGGACACGCCGGCCAGCTCCGCGGGGAGCGGCGGTTCCGGCACCGGGGGCGCCGCCTCGGGCCCGGACGGGGGGCGCTCCCCCCGCAGGTCCTGCCGCGGCTCGTCCGACGGCTCGTCACCGGGCGGCGGGGCGTCCGCCTCCGGTGTCCCGGGGAGGGGGCCGGGGTCCGGCGGTCCCGGGCCACGGTCCGTCTCGGCCTTGCAGACCGCCAGCCACAGGGCGTCGGCGAGCTGCCGCCAGTCGAGGCCCCGTGGGCCCGGCCCGGCGGACCTGCCGCCTGGGTCATGTGTCATGTCGAGCCCGCTGCGCTGTCCAGCCGATGCCAGACGGCCTGGAGTAGCTCCTCCCACTCGGGCCCCGGAACATGTGACTGGGACGTCACCAGATACACCGCGTTGAGCAACTGGTCGGCGGCCAGGCCGCCTTCGCGCTCGCTGCGCTCGAGGAACATCTGGATCAGCTCCCGCGCACGCGGATCGTCGGCCCGCCCCAGATGCGCGGCCACGATCGCGGCGAGCCGGTCCGCGTCCGGGTCGGGCAGCCGCAGCTGGAGACAGCGCCGCAGGAACGCGGGCGGGAACTCCCGCTCGCCGTTGCTGGTGATGACGACGACGGGGAAGGCGCGGCAGCGCACCCGCCCCGAGGCGATGACGGTACTGCGCTCCGGGTCGTCGGTGAGGACCGATACGGCCGGACGGCGTCTGCGGATGCGCACCAGCTCGGGGATGGCGTACTCGCCGGCCTCGAAGATGTCGAGGAGGTCATTGGGCAGATCGATATCGCTCTTGTCGAATTCGTCGATGAGCAGGACGCGCGGCAGGCGGTGCGGGAGCATCGCCGTGCCCAGCGGCCCGAGTTGGAGGAAGTCGCCGATGTCCTCCGGTCCGGGTTCGTGCGTGTCCCCCTCCGACGCCTGGCCGGCCGCGGCGGCGTGCACACGGCCGACGGCATCGTAGCCGTAAAGCCCGGACCGCAGTGTCGAACGCGTGGTGATCGGCCAGCGCAGCACCCGGCCCAGGCCCAGCTCCCGGCTGATGCGGTACGCCAGTGTGGACTTGCCGGTGCCCGGGCGGCCGGTCACCAGGAGGGGACGCCTGAGGATCAGCGCCGCGTTGACGAGATCGGCCTCCTCCGGGTCGGAGCGCACCCCGAGGGGGGCCGCGCCCAGCCGCCGGGCGGCGTCCTGCTCGTCCTCCGACGGCGCCGGGGCCTCGGTCGGGGCGTCGTCCGCGTCCGATAACGCGCCGGACCGGCCGTTGCCCTCGACCGGGCGGGCCGAGACCCCGCCGAAGGCGCGCCACGGGGGCGGCGGCGGAAGGATTTCCTCCAGGCTCACATCGTGCAGCGGACGCCCGGTTCCCTGGTAGATCCACCAGGGGCGCGGTATCCCGGACGGCAGGGCGGCCGAGGCGGAACCGGAATCCTGGTGGATCCGTCCGTTGTGGCGCCGCGCAGGCTCTTCGTCGCTCATCGACCACCCACCCCCTCGTCCGGCCCCGTAATGCGCCCTTGCGGTTCCACGGGACGGGTCGGGTCGTCCCAAACGAGCACCACATGCTGCCCCAGGTGATGCTCCCGCTCCGCGGAATCGATCGTATGGGCGTCCAGACGTAACTCTGTCACGGCTTCGCGGAGCCGTGCCAGGTTCCCGCTGGCGTCGGCCTGATTTTGTCTCAGCTGCTGGACGAAGCCGGGGGTCCGGGTCGCCCGGCCGTCCCAGGAGACCACCGGAATCCCGGCCCGCCAGGCGGTCAGCGCCTCCGAGGTGCCCTCGGGCGTCATGCCCGGGGGCGAGGTCAGAACCAGCGCGACCACCTGCGGATCGGCCTTGAGCCGGGCCAGCAGGGCGGTGGGGTCGCCGGAGCGCGGGCTGTCCGGGTCCTCGCCGTCCACGACGAGCTGTTTGGCGCGCTCGGGCTGCTGGTCGAGGAGGTTCCAGCGGTGCTTCCACTCCCGGTGCCAGCGCCTGGTCCGGCTGCGCTCCAGGCTCCGTACGACCACCGGGTAGTGCATGTACAGCGGGATGGGCAGCTCGCTGTCGAGCTCCAGACGCCAGCGGTGGACCGGCAGATTCAGGTCATCCGGGCCGAGCATGAACTCGATGTGGATCGCGCGGGCGTCGTCCCACTCCTCGGCCGCCTGGTACACCAGCGTCTGGACCGCCCGCTCCGCGGTCTCCGCGGTGACCTGGGTGACCGGGCCGCGGACCGGATGCCAGCCGGTGGGGTCGTACTGGTGCCAGGACGAGAGCTCATAGGCCCCGGCCTCCTCCCGCGGCAGCAACCGGATCACCAGATAGGCGTCCACCGGACCGGCCGGGGCGGCATGCCCCACCTGCTGCCGCAGCGACCGCAGCTGGGGCGTCAGGCCCAGCTCCCGCGCCTGCTCATCGGCCCAGTCGCGCAGCGCGTCGGCCCGCTGAAGCGGACGCGCCGCCGCCGCGAAGTACTCCACGAGGGCGAGCTGCGGCGGCAGCCCGCCCGGCTGCGCGTTCATCCGGCTGAGCACCTCGAAGGCGTGCCACGGGCCGGTGACCGCGGGGACGTCCTGAAGCGGGCCCGCCGCCGTACGGCACAACTGGCCCAGCTGCTCGATCTCCAGCTCCTCCAGCAGCGGCCGCAGCTTCGCGACGGCGGTCTCGGGCAGCGCCGGACGGGCCGTCATCTGCTCCATGACCGAGTCGAGCCGCTTGATCGCGTCCTCGTCCGCCGCCGCCATCACCGCGAGGGACGCGCGTAGCGCGTGCATGATCCGCACGTTTTCCAGGCATTCGCGGGCCAGCTCCACCAGGAAGTAGTCGGTCACCCGGTGGGCGCGCACGGGGACGCTGGTCATCTCCAGCTCCATGGCGACCAGATCCAGACACAGCGTGCGCAGATCCGGATCCGTCAGACAGCGGAACTCCTTCAACGCCGTGACGAGGTTGCCGACCGATTTCAGGCCACCTTCCCCCATGGCCGCCATGCCGTGCCCTCCCCCGAGGCCGCATCACCGGTCCCCGCCGCCGATGATCTCCGCCGGAGACCCTGCCACACGCGGGTGCCACCCGCCGGGACTCCGGGACAACTTGTATGCCCCGCAAGCCTCTCGTGACACCCCTGGCGAGTATGTCCGTGGCACCGTCCGCCGCGCCCGGGGCGGGCTCAGGGCACGCCCGGGACACCTCCCGGCGGTGGGCCGGGGAGCCCGCGCCCACGGCGGTCGCGAGGCGGAGGGCCGTCCTCCTCAGGGGCCCACCTGGACGGTTCCGCCGAGCTCGGGCGCGGGGTGCCCTCCCGGGGTGGCTCGGAGTGGGTGCGGGGGAGGGCGGCCCGGGGCCGTCGCCCGCGGGGATGGGAGGGTGAGGAGGGTCACTCCAATCCGAGTTCCGCGACGCGCCGGGCGAGTTCGGCGGCCGCCGGATCGTCCGGCGCGAGCACCGCGACCACCTCCACCAGTTCGCCCATCGCCCGCCGCGCCTCGCAGACGCGCAGCAGGGACAGAGCCTCCGCGCGGCTCGCCGACTGACGGCCCACCGCGGTGCCGACGGTGGGCAGTTCGTCGAGCAGCTGCTGCCAGCGCACGGGGGAGGTCATCCCGGGCACGGCCAGCAGGGTGTCCGCGAGTGCGCCGAGGTCACGGATGGTCAGCCTGCGCCGCCGGGGGCCCTTGGGCGGCGTACCGGCGGCGAGGGATCGCGTACCGGCGGCAAGGGGTGGCGTACCGGCGGCGGGCGGTTGCGTGCCGGCGGCGGGCGGTCGGATCGTTGTCGGGGCGTCCGCCGCGGCCGGGATGCGGCCGATCAGCTCGAAGGCGAAGGCGGCGGCGTTCCGGGAGGCCACCGGCTGCCAGTGCTCGTCGTGTGCCTCGCCCTTGTCCCCGAGCAGATCCGAGATGCCGCGGATCACCAGCGCGTCCAGCTGCTGGTTGACATACGCCCCGGCGAGGAAGCCGAAGCCCTCCATGTCCACCGCGAGGGCGTCACCCGCACTGGCCGCGAGCCTGAGCCCGACGTCCGAGCGGTGGTGCGCCACCACCCGGCCGCCCGCCGCGAGGGGCTTCACATGGGCACGGGGGCGCGGCGCGTCGTCCCCCGGGCGGATCCGCTGCTGCCAGGTGTCGGCCGCCGCCGCCAGCCGGGCCAGCTGCACCAGCCCGTACGCGGACTGATAGGTCTTCTGCCGGGGCAGAAAACCGGTCTCGGTGTCCTTGCCGGTCTCGTAGTCGTACACCGCGTCGGCGGCCACCACATCGCCCAGCGCGACATCCTTACGGCCGCCCGCAACCCCCACGAACAACACCGCCCGGGGCGCGAAGAGCGCCGCCGCCCGCTCGACCGAGGCCGCGGCACCCGGATTCCCCGGACCCGTCATATGGATGGCGACCGTCCGCTCCTCGGACTCCTCGCGGAAGACCCCCAGCTCGAACAGCGCGCCCCGCTCCGCCCGGACCGGACGTGGATCCTCCAGATGGGCGCGCACCGCCCGGTACTCGACCTCCAGCGCGGTCAGCACCACCACATCGGCCCGCACCGCACCGCCATCGCCCTCAGCGCCCACGGTTCCCCCCGATCCCCCTAGGACTGCCCTTGCCGACACCTTACGAGCCTGAACGAACCCCACGGGTCATCCCACATCACGGCCGGTGCAGATCCGCGTACAGCACGATCTGCACCGCCAGTACGGTGACCAGCGCCACCTCCGCCACCGACACCGCCAGCAGCACCGCCCGCACCGGCTCCGACGTCCAGTACACGATGAGCGCGGCGATCGGCGCCACCGTGAACAGCAGCAGGTCCGCCGCGAGCTGAAGCCGCTTGCGGGAGACCCGGCGGCCGTCGTCGCGATGGGCCCGCTCCCAGCCGAACACCGGCGGTCGGCCCGGGGCGAGCGCCGTCAGCCGGGGCCCCAGATCCTCCCGGACATACCGTCCGATGGCCGATATCTTCTCGTCGTTGACCAGATAAGCCCACCCCAGCAGCGCCGACGCCGGGGGCAGCAGCAACAGCAGCTCCGGGCGTCCATGGCTCTGGAGGGAGAAGGTGATGATGGCGGCCATCGCGGCAAGCGTCGCGTAGAGCAGATTGTCGCGGAACCCGATCCGCGCCCGCTGCTCCTCCTTCACCTGCTCGTACTCCAGGATCAGCAGCCTGCCCGTGACCGCCTCGCTCTCGGCGCTGTTGTCTCGCGTCACCGTGCCCCCTCCGCGGCCCATGACCGGCTCCGGTGTGACCGGCCCCCTGGTGACTGTTTCCGCCGCTACGCCTGGTCCATTCCGTACGCCCGCAACTTCCGGTACAACGTGGCCCGGCCGATGCCCAGGGACTCGGCGGCCCGCGCCTTGTTGTCCCCGTGCCGGCGCAGCGCCTCCAGGATCGCGGTGCGCTCCGCACGTTCGATACCGCTCAGCCGGCGGGTGGCCGGTGGCACCCGCAGCCCGTACGGCAACTCCTCGCGCCGCACCGGCCCGGTGGCCCGGCGGCGCTCGGCCACCTCCCGTACGACATGGGCGAGTTCGGCCACATTGCCCGGCCAGGTGTGCTGCTCCAGCGCCCGGCGGGCGTCCAGGCTCCAGGTCAGCGGGGGACGCCCGGGGGAGGGGCGCCGGGCGAGGCCCGCCAGCAGCGCCGGGATGTCCTCGACGCGTTCGCGCAGCGGCGGCAGCGTCACCGACCGGGCCGCGAGAATGTCCAGCAGTCGGCTCAGACACGGACCGGTGGGCGTGCCCGGGGTGTGCGTCGCCACCAGCGGAACCGCGGGCCGCTCGGCCAGCAGCGAGAGCAGCGCGGCCACATCGGACTGACCCAGCCGCTCGGCGTGGCGCAGGAGCAGCGGCGGCGCGCCGCCGTCCGCCTCCGCCGCTCTCTCCGCCTCTGCCTCCGACTCCGGGAGCTCCGCGAGCGCGTGACACCAGCGCGGGACCTCGCCGGGCACCTGCTCGGCGGCGTCGACGACACGCGGCGCGGCCGTGCCCCGCAGGCCGAGCAGGGCGCGGGCCAGCGCGGTCTTGCCCACGCCCGGCTCGCCGATCAGCAGCAGCGGCTCCGCGGCCCGCGCCAGCTCCGTCGCCCGGGAGACGGTCAGCCGCCAGGGCCGGGACGTGCCCATGAGCCCCGGGAGCCGGTCATGGCCCCGCCGCTTCGCCGACCGCGCCCGCCGGGCCGCCGTGCACACCGTGGCCATGGCCCCGATGACCTCGCCCTCGTGCACGAGGCGCGTCATCCTTACGGTGAGCCCGGCGCCGTCCGGTACGGGGATCTCGCCGTCCGGTACGGGGATCTCGCCGTCCGGTACGGGGATCTCCTCCGGTGCGTGCTCCTCCGATCCCGTCGCCGGTCCCATGGCCGATTCCGTGGCCGGTCCCATGGCCGGTCCCGTATCCGCGTCCCTGAGGAGGGCCGTGGCATGCCGCTCCAGCCGCGCCAGCGTCTCGTGCGACAGCAGCCGCGCGGCCTCCGGGCTGACGAGGCGGCTGTTGCCGTCGAGCGCCACCACCGCCGCCCCCTCGGCCCGCTGCCGCAGATACGCGTCCAGCAGCACCCGCTCCGGCGGGCGCGCCCGGCCCCGTAGCTCCGTCTCGATCGCGTGCGCGGTGGCCTCGGCGAGCGCCGCGCCCGGGTGGGCGGTGCGGCCCTCGCCCAGCGGGACCACCACGGTGACGGTGCCGGCCGGGCGGCCCGCCGGCGGCTCGTACAGCGGAACGCTGACCGCCGACACCTCCTGCCACAGGTCGAGGAAGTGCTCGGGGCCGTGGACCTCGGCCCGGCGCCCCGTGCGCAGCGCGAGCGCGGCGCTGTTGTGCCCGACCGCCCTCTCCGACAGATCGAGACCGGCCATCCCGTCGGGCGCGGGCGTACCGGCGTAACGGCCGCCGCCCGACCACAGCGCCCGGCAGCGGGAGTCGACCAGCAGCAGCCCCATCGCGCCGCTCAGCGTGGGCGCCACGCGGTCCAGTACGGGGCGCGCGGTGGCCAGCAGCGGTGAGTCCAGCGGCGGCCGCACCCTGGGCGGGGCCGCCAGATCGCGTGGTACGCCGAAGAACCGCGCCCGCCGCCAGGCTTGGGCGAGATCCTCGGGGATCCCGTCGCCCGGTGGCCGTCCGCTGAAAAACCGGTCGCGCGCCCGGCGCAGCGACGAGAGGGCCGGGTCGGCGGGGGTGTCGTCGGTGGTCGTCACAGCCCCTCCACCGTATACGTCGCCACTGTTTCGAAATGAGACACCTGGGAGTCCGGGTTCTGGAACAAGATCATCAATGGCCGGTCGTCGATCACCGATCGGGCCGCGGACCGGCCACCACGGTGGAGCCGGGAGACCGGCCGTGGGCAGCGGCCCGCCCGCTGCCCGGCGCGCTACGGAAGACCTCGGCCACGGCTGACATCCACCCCCCATGCGTCCGGAGCCCGACCTGGGGCTTCATCATGGACACGCCCCCATCCCCAGAGAAACCGTTAGTGAGATGACTGCAATGCCCCTCGCACTGCTCCGGCGCATGCGGACCAAGCGTCCGGACCGCGGATCAGGACTCAGCATCCCCCTGCCCGTGGGTGCCGGAGCCTTCAGCTGCGAGGTCCTGGACCCCGTCGGCCAGGCCCTGGGCGGTGTGGAGGTCACCGTCACCGAGACGCGTGGCGCCGCCCGTACGGTGGCCAAGGCCACCACCGATCCGCATGGACTGTTCCTCGCCACGCTCGAGCCGGGGCAGTACACGGTGCTGCTCACCGGAAGCGGCCTCCAGCCCAACCGCCTCACCGTCGACATCGCCCCCGGCCAGAGCGAACCTCCCCGCAGGGTGCAGATGGAGCCCTCCCAGCAGCTCGAGCTCCCCCCGCCCGGCACCTGGCTCTTCGACCCGCCGCACACCGCCATCCGCTTCATCGCCCGCCACGTCGGCATGGCCAATGTGCACGGCCGCTTCACCCGTTTCCGGGGCGGTATCCACATCGCCGAGCGGATGGAGGACTCCCGCGTCGAGGTCGTCATCGACGCCTCCAGCATCAACACCGGCAACAACACCCGCGACGCCCACCTGCGCTCGGCCGACTTCCTCGACGTCGAGAACTTCCCGGAGATCCACTTCTCCAGCAACCGCTTCACCTGGCGCAGCGGCCCCAAGTGGACCCTCCAGGGCCCCCTCACGATGCACGGCGTGAGCCGCTCGGTGACCCTCGACACCACGTACCTCGGCGCCGTCAACGGCGGCTACGAACAGGAACTGCGCTGCGCCGCCCTCGCCACGGCCGAACTCCACCGCGAGGACTACACCCTGAACTGGCGCAATATGCTCGCCCGCGGCATCGCCGTGGTCGGCCCCACGGTCAAGCTGGAACTCGACATCCAGGCGATGTACCGCAACCACGACACGCCGACCCCGCCGGAGTAGGCAACGGGTGCCATGCGTTCCGGACAGCCGCTTCCTCGTCCGGCCCGGCCGACGCCCCTGTCCGGGTCCTGACCCGGACAGGACCCGGACAGGACCGGGACGGGGCGCCGCGTCCCTGTCGGCGCGGACTGCTTCATGTCCCGGTGTTGTCGGTGCCCCCTCCTAGCATGGGTTCATCGGCGGGCGGCAGCATCAGGGGGCGACGTGCGCGGCGATCTCGTGTGGTTCCTGATACTCCGGCTCCTCGAAGACGAGCTGACCTCTCAGCAGGCAACGCACGGCCCATGGCCACTGGCCTGGCATGGGCAGACCCTCCAGGTCTGTCGACGCGGCGAGGGGGCCCCGGTCGTCGCCGAGTTCACCTACGCCATCCCTGCCGGCGAGCCGGAGGTGCACGAGGCCCGAGCGGAGTGCGACACCCGGGACGCCGAGCACATCGCCCGCCACCATCCGACTCGCGTCCTCGCCGAGATCGAGGCCAAGCGGCGCCTGATGGCCGAGGTGTTCTCCTACGAGGCGAAGATCGATGGCGAGTGGGGATGCGGTCACAGCGCCGATGACATCGCTGCCGGGCTGTGCCCGGAGACCGATCCCAGCGAGATCACGGCACTCCGTCTGCTCGCCTTGTGTTACGCCGACCACCCCGACCACCGCGACGAGTGGCGGCCCTAGCACCCTGAACTGGCGCAAGATGCTCGCTCGCGGCATCGCCGTGTCAGATCACCGGTAGAAGACGGCGACACCACCGTGATGCGAGCACGCGCCCTGGTGGTGGGCGGCGTAGGAGTAGGTGCCGTCGTTGCAGAGCGCCGTGGCTCCGCTGCTCGATCCTCCCGTGCTGCTGGACGACGACCCGCCGGAAGATCCGCCGGACGACGAGCCGCCGGAAGACGACCCGCCGCCTCCGGAGCTCGACGAGGACGTCCCGCCGGATGACGTGCCGCCACCGCCGGCGGAGGAGGACGAGTCGTCCGCACCGCTCTCCTTCGGCTTCGCGGCGGGTTTCGGCTTCGGCTTCGCGGTGACGGTCTTGGTGACCGTCACGGTGGGGGTCGGTTCGGCGGTGTCCTTCACCCGGGCGGGCTTGGCCGTGACGGTGACCGTCACCTTGGGCGTGGGCTTGTCGCCGTCGGACGACCTCGTGTCGTCGCCCTGGGCCGACCCTATGCCGACTCCGGCGAAGAGCAGGATGGCCGCGACCGGGACGGCGACGCGCTTGCGTGCCCATCCGGGCCGTCTCGGTGCCGGTGATGGCTGGTTATTCCAGGACATGGTCCCCCCTTGAGTGATACGCGAGGAACCGACCTTAGCCGCGCCGATTGAAAAGTGAAGAGGTTGTGTGTGCTCGGTGTTCATATTGTGGTCCGGCGTCACTGGCCCGGGAGCACATAGATTTGGGCTCACCCATCGAACGACGAAGGCGGTAGATCCCATGAGCCTGTACGACATCCCCCTGCGCACCCTCACCGGCGAGCCGACCTCGCTCGGTGAGCATCGGGGTGCGGCGCTGCTGGTGGTCAATGTGGCGTCCAAGTGCGGTCTGACCCCGCAGTACGAGGGGCTCGAGCGGCTGCAACAGCGCTATGCCGGGCGCGGGTTCACCGTGCTGGGGGTTCCGTGCAACCAGTTCGCGGGGCAGGAGCCGGGGACGAGCGAGGAGATCCAGACGTTCTGCTCGACGACCTACGGAGTGTCCTTCCCGCTGCTGGAGAAGACCGATGTCAACGGCGAGCAGCGGCATCCGCTCTACGCCGAGCTGACGGGGACGCCGGACGCGCAGGGCGAGGCGGGCGATGTGCAGTGGAACTTCGAGAAGTTCCTGATCTCGCCGGAGGGTGAGGTCGTGGGCCGGTTCCGGCCGCGGACCGAGCCGGAGGCGGACGACGTCGTCGCCGCGATCGAGGCGCAGCTGCCCCGGTGAGGCGAGGGGAAGCGGGTGGGGCGAGGGGCTGGGAGGCGGCCCCTCGCCCCGCCCCACCCGGTCAGCCGCGTTCCGCGGCGAACGCGGCCAGCCACGCCAGCGGCGCGTTCCAGTTGATCGCCACCTCGTTCGTGGAGTACGAGCCGATGTCGTCGACGTAGCACGCCGCGGGCGCGCAGCCCGGGAGCTTCTCCTGCGCCACCGGGTCCTGCAACCCCGAGTTCGCGCCGCCCGCGATCGATCCGGCGGGCGGGTTCGGCAGCGAGGCGTCGTACTGGTGCGCCCAGAAGCGGTGGTGCTGGTTCTGCGAGGCGTGCTCGCCGTAGCCGGTGACATACGACTGGCCGAGCGCGTTCCGGCCGAGCAGATAGTCCAGCGTCTCCAGCGCCCCGGTGCGGTACCGCCGCTGCTTGGTGAGTTCGTAGGCGACGGCCATGACGGTCCCGTTGTTGGCCACCTGGCCGTTGGAGCCCCATACGTAGCCGTCCGCCGGCAGCGGCACCGCGTAGCCCTGACCGGCCATCGTGCTCAAGCGGGCGTCGGCCGCGGAGACCACGGAGGCGCGGACGCGGGCGCGGTCGGTGGCGGGCAGGCCGTTGGGGACCGTGGCCAGGACGATCCGCCCGAGGGGCCCGGTGTCCTGCCAGTTGAAGCCACCCGGGGTGAACACATCGCTCGCGGTGTGGTACGGCGAGGAGGTGACCGCGTCCCGGTACCGCGCCTCCCCGGTGGTCGCGTACAGCTCCGCCGCCGCCCAGTAGAACTCGTCGCCCACCTCGCTGTCCTCGTACGCCCCGCCGCCGGTGGAGTCGGAGGCCGGTGCGAGCACATCGGGGTTGGCCCGCGCGGCGGCCCAGGCGCGGCGCGCGGAGTCCAGGCAGCGGGCGGCGAAGGCGGCGTCGTACGGCGCGTAGACGCGGGCGCACTGGGCCGCCGCGGCGGCCAGGTTGAGGGTGGCGGCGGTGGACGGCGCGTGCAGCTCACGCGGCTCGGCGTCCTGCTCCGGCCGGGTGGGCAGCCCGGTCCAGGCGGCGTCATGGACCTTGTGGAAGGCCATGCCCGCCCGCGGCTTTCCCTCCGGGATCTGCATGCGCATCAGGAACTCCAGCTCCCAGCGCGCCTCGTCGAGCACATCGGGGATCCGGTTGCCGCGTTCGGGGACGCGCAGCGTGGAATCCCCGAGCGCGGCCGCGTGCCCCGTACGCTTCGCGCGCTCGAAGGAGTTGACCAGCTGCCAGACCGCGAGTCCGCCGTTGACCACGTATTTGCCCTGATCACCGGCGTCGTACCAGCCGCCGCTGACATCCCGGGCGTAGTCGCACACCCCGCTGACGCAGGGTACGGCGGTGTCGCCCCGGTTGGGGGCGACGCCCAGGTGGCCCGCCGGGCGTGCGTACGCGGCGCCGGCCAGCGACGCCTCGATGGGGATACCGCTGCGCTGCTGGTAGAAGAAGGACATCGCGTCCGCGCGCAAGCCCTCGTAGAGGTTCGCGCGGATGTCGAAGGGGTGGCTGCTCCGCCCGTCCACGGTGAGCGTGTAGCCGGTGCCCGTCCCCTGGTACGAGGAGAAGTCCACCAGATGGGCCGACTGCCCGGAGGCGGCGTCCGCGCCCCGTACGGCGGTGGTGCCCGAGGCGGCCGTCCGCCCCGCGGCGTCGCGCAGCTGCCAGGGCAGGGCGGTGGTGCTCGCGCTGACGACGGTGGCGCGTTTGGGGCCGTCCGGCAGATATCCCAGCTGATTGACCTGAACGGCGGAGGGCGCGGCAGCCGCAGGAACCGTGGGGGAGTCAGCTCCGGCGGGCGCGGACTGGGCCGCGATCAGCAGCAGCGCACCGGTGAGCAGCGCGGTGGCGGTCCGCGTCGCACCGCGCGGACGGCGTAACAGGGGCAGGGACATGAGGGACCCTCCTGGGGAGTGGGAGGCATGGGAGCGCTCCCAACTTGTGTAATGATGTGATCGCAGCGCGTCAAGGGACTGGACGGGTGCACGGTCCATCCAGCCCCTCTGTCACATCGCACCCGGCCCATCCGTCAGCACGGTGTGGCCTGCGACGGTACGGTCCGGACAAGGGGATGTGACCGATGAACGAGAACCACCTTCTGGCGGAGGGCTTCGAGGCCCACCGCGGCCATCTGCGCGCGGTGGCCTACCGCATGCTCGGCTCGCTGAGCGAGGCGGACGACGCCGTCCAGGAGGCATGGCTGAGGCTCAGCCGCTCCGACACCGGCGCGGTGGAGAACCTGGGCGGCTGGCTGACCACCGTCGTCGGCCGGGTCTGCCTGGACATGCTGCGCTCGCGCACCGCCCGGCGCGAGGAGCCCCTGGGGGTGCGCCTCCCCGACCCGGTCATCAGCCGTGCGAGCGGGCCCGGCCCCGAGGACCAGGCGCTGCTCGCCGATTCGGTCGGCCTCGCCCTGCTGGTGGTCCTGGAGACGCTGGCCCCCGCCGAACGGCTGGCCTTCGTACTGCACGATCTGTTCGCCGTGCCGTTCGACGAGATCGCCCCCATCGTCGACCGCACCCCGGCCGCCGCCCGTCAGCTCGCCAGCCGCGCCCGCCGCCGGGTGCGGGGAGCGGCCCCGGTCCCCGACGCGGACCTCGCCCGGCAGCGCGAGGTCGTGGGCGCCTTCCTCGCCGCCGCGCGCGACGGCGACCTCGAGGGGCTGATCGCCGTGCTCGACCCGGATGTCGTGCTGCGCGCCGACTACGGCCCCGCGCCCGCCCGCGCCCCGCGCGAGGTGCACGGCGCCGCGGCCGTGGCGGACCAGGCGCTCACCTTCTCCCGCCTCAGCGGCCCGGGGCTCCACGCCCGGCCGGCGCTCGTCAACGGGGCCGTGGGCGTGGTCAGTTCGCGGGAGGGGCGGCCGTACTCGGTGCTGGCCTTCACGGTCGCGGACGGCAGGATCGTGGCGATCGACATCCTGGCCGACCCCGAGCGGCTGAGCGGGCTCGATCTGGCGGACCTGGACTGACGGGCCTGGCGTGACGGGCCTGGCGTGACGGGCCTGGGCCGACGGGCCCGGCCCGATGGGCCTGGGCCGACGAAACAGCAAAGGCAGGGAGATAGTTCTCCCTGCCACTATCAACCTATAGCGCACCGGGGGGCTTGCGGCAAGACCCGGGGGGTGGATCAGGATGGGCGGCCGATGCCAGGACCTGGGGAAACGTGGGGTTTGCGATATGCGTGTGGTGTTGTCGTCATGGGGGTCGCGCGGGGACGTCGAACCGCTGGCGGGACTCGCGGTGCGGCTGCGGGAACTCGGCGCGGAGGCGCGGGTGTGCGCACCGCCGGACGAGGAGTTCGCGGCGCTGCTCGCCGGTGTCGGCGTGGAGCTGGTGCCGCTCGGCCCGACGGTGCGCTCGGTGGTGACCGGCGAGCGTCCGCCGTCCGCGTTCCGACTCGCACCCGAGCTGGTCGCCGCGCGGTTCGACACCCTCACCGCGGCGGCCGGGGGAAGTGACGTACTCCTCGCGACCGGCCTGATGCCGGCCGGCGCCCGCTCGGTGGCCGAGAAGCTGGGCATCCGCTATGTGTTCGCGTGCTTCCATCCGTTCGGACTGCCCTCGCGGCACTTCCGTCCGGGAAGGCGGCCCGGCACGCCGTCCCCGAAGGAGGAGACCGACCTCAAGGTGCTGTGGGAGCAGGACGCCCAGCGCGTGAACGAGCTGTACGCCGAGGCGGAGAACCGCCACCGGGCGGCGATCGGCCTGCCGCCGGTGGACAACGTCCGCGACTACGTCTTCACCGACCGGGCGCTGCTGGCGGCGGACCCGGTCCTGGGCCCGTGGCAGGACATGACGGAACTCGACCTCGTACAGACCGGCGCGTGGATCCTGCCGGACCAACGTCCGCTCCCGGATGAGCTGGAGGCGTTCCTGGACGCCGGTGAACCTCCGGTGTACGTGGGCTTCGGCAGCATGGCCATGCACACCTCGACCGACCTCGCCCGGGTGGCCGTCGAGGCGGTCCGTGCGCGGGGCCGCCGTGTGCTCCTCGCCCGTGGCTGGGCCGGACTGGCCCCGATCGACGACCGGGACGACTGCCTCGCCGTCGGGGAGGTCAACCATCAGGCGTTGTTCGGCCGGGTGGCCGCCGTCGTCCACCACGGTGGCGCGGGCACCACGACGACGGCCGCCCGGGCGGGCGCGCCCCAGGTGGTGGTCCCCCAGGTCGCGGACCAGCCGCACTGGGCCGCCCGGGTGGCCGAGCTGGGCATCGGCGCGGCACACGACGGTCCGGCCCCGACCCTCGACTCCCTGTCGGCCGCGCTGAAAACGGCCCTGGCCCCCGAGACCCGGGCGCGGGCGAGGGCCGTGGCGGGCAGGATGCCCACCGACGGGACGACGGTGGCCGCGAAGCTGCTCCTCGACCCCGGGGCGTCGGACGGTCAGGCGCGCGAATAGACCACGCGCGCAAACAGACGGCCACGCGCGCAAACAGACGGTCCGGCGCGTGGACAGACGGTCACGCGCGCAGATAGGTGAGCACCGCGAGGACGCGCCGGTGTCCGTGGCCGTCCAGGCGGAGGTCGAGCTTCTGGAGGATGGAACTGACGTGCTTGTTGACCGCGGCCTCGGTGACATAGAGGTCGCGGGCGATCTCGGCATTGGAGCGCCCCTCGGCCATGAGGGAGAGGACTTCGCGCTCCCGGGGCGTGAGCCGCCGCAGGGGGTCCTGCCGCCGCCGCAGGAGCTGGCGCACCACCTCGGGGTCCATGACCGTCGCCCCGGCGGCCACCTGCTCGACCGCGCTCGCGAAGTGGGCGACGGCGCTGACCCGGTCCTTGAGCAGATAGCCGATGCCGCTCTCGCTGCCCAGGTCGAGCAGGTGGGTGGCGTAGGACTGCTCGATGTACTGGCTGAGCACCAGAATGGGCAGACCGGCGCGGTGGCCGCGCAGCGCGACCGCGGCGCGGAGGCCGTCGTCGGCGTTGCCCGGGGGCATCCGTACATCGGTGATGACGATGTCGGGGTCGTGCTCATGGGCCGCGGCGATCAGCGCGTCGGCGTCGCCGACGGCCGCCGACACCTGGTGGCCGAACCGGGTCAGCACGCTGACCAGGCCGTCCCGCAACAGCGGTGAGTCTTCGGCGAGCACGATGTTCAGCGGCACGGGAGCTCCACGCGCAGCAGTGTAGGGCCGCCCGCCGGGCTGGATATCCGCAGTCTGCCGTCCGCCGCGGCGACGCGGTCGGCCAGGCCGACGAGACCGGTGCCGGCGGCCGGGTCCGCCCCGCCGACGCCGTCGTCCCGGACCGTCAGCGTCAGGACGTCCGCGTCCAGCCGGGCGTGGACCTCGGCCCGGGTGGCCCGGCTGTGCTTGGTGGCGTTGGCCAGGGCCTCGGCGACGACGAAGTACCCCGTGCTCTCCACGGCGGCGGGCAAGCGGTACGGAAGCCGGATGTCGACGGTGACCGGCAGGGCGGAGCGGGTGGTGAGGTTGTCCACGGCCGCGGCGAGGCCGTGGTCGGTGAGGGCCTTGGGGTGCACACCCCGGCTGAGCTCACGCAACTCGTTCACGGCGAGGGTGACTTCGCCCTGGGCCAGCGCGAGTTGCCGGGCCACCGGCGAGCCCGGCTCCGCGTCGAGACCGGCCAGGCCGAGCATGACGTTGATGGAGACCAGCCGCTGCTGGGCGCCGTCGTGCAGGTCCCGTTCGATCCGTCGGCGCTCCGCGTCGAAGGCGTCCACCAGACGCGCCCGGGAGGCCCGGACCTCGGTGAGCTCCCGGCCCAGTTCACCGTCGCGCGGCGCCAGGATCAGACGGGTCAGCGCGGCGCGGGCGCCGGCCCAGGCGGTGATGGTGTACGGCGCCGCGGGCAGCAGACACAGGCCGATGACCAGCCACGGCCAGGCGCCGGGGTCGTCCATCGGCGACGTCATGAGCAGGACGGGCAGGGCGAGGGCGAAGGCCAGGACGAGCAGGTCCATCCACCACAGGGCGGTCATCGACACCGCCGTGAAGCTCAGCTCCCGCCAGGTCGCGGGCTCCCGCAGCCGGGTCTCCAGCCACCCGCGCAGCCCGGGGCGCTCGGGGGCCCGGTGCGGATCCGGCGCCGGGTCCGGGTCCACCAGCCGCAGCCGCCGGCGTTCGATCCGGGTGACGACGATGCCGGACAGCGCCACGGCGAGGAGGAGGACGGCGCCCACCCCCACGATCAGCGACACCAGCCCGGCCAGGGCCATGGTCAGGAGCGTGACCATGGCTATCGCGCCGAAGACGACCCCGGACAGCAGATAGGCCAACGCCCGCCAGGGCCAGGCCGAGGCCAGGAACCCCAACGGACGCTGAGCGAGAGCCTGCCAGGCTGTTCGAGAAGGCACCCGCAGAAGATATGCGAGCCGTCCGTCCCCGGTCGGTAGTGCGCGCACTACCTCTGATCTCGTACGCACACCAATGCGGTGCCCGCCCCGCCCCCGGTGGGATGAGCGCCATGCCGACCCATGGATACAGACGTCTCTTCCACCTGGCGATCGCCCTGCTCATCGCCGCGACGGCGTTGGGTTGCCCGGCGACCGCGCACGCCACCGTCCCCTCCCAACCCACGCTGAACGCCGCCTCGATCGACGCCTACGTCAACGCCTATATGGAGCGGACCGATCTGCCGGGCGCCGTGGTGGCGGTCACCCGGGGCGACCGGGTCGTCCACGCGGCCGGATACGGGCACACCGCGGCCGGGAAGGCCATGACCGCGCGGACACCGGTGCCGGTGGCCTCGCTCTCCAAGTCCATGACCGCGCTGGCCGTCATGCGGCTGGTCGAGGACGGCCGGGTCGACCTGGACACACCGGCCCATCGCTATCTGCCCGAGTTCACGATGGCCGACCGGCGGGCCGAGAAGATCACCGTACGGCAGCTGCTGAACCAGACCTCGGGCATGGCCGACTCCGCCTACCCCGACCTCACCCGGCCCCAGCCACATACGCTCACCGAGGCGGTCGCGGACATGCGCGGCGCCCGGCTCGCGGCGCGGCCGGGCACCGAGTGGAACTACCACAACCCCAACTACTTCGTCGCCGCCCGGCTGGTCGAGGTCGTCAGCGGGCGGCCCTTCGCGGACTACCTGGCCGCCAAGGTCTTCCGGCCGCTGGGCATGACCCACACCGAGTCGGTCAACACCACCGATGACATGCCCGATCACGCCCGGGGCTACGTCCGCGCCTACGGCATGATGTTCCCGCGCACCCACCCCCGCTGGTTCACGGCCGGCGGCCACGGCGTCGTCACCACGGCGGACGACCTCGCCCAGTGGCTGATCGCCCAGAACGACCAGGGCGTGTCCGCGGCGGGGCGGCGCGTCGTCTCCGCACGGAGCATCGACATCACGCACACCCCACCGAAGGGTCGCGAGTACGCCATGGGCTGGTCCGTGACCCCGCCCGGGGAACAGCCCCGGCAGATCCGGCACACCGGGGAACTCCTGACCCACAACGCCATCCAGACGCTGCTGCCCGACAGCCGGACCGGCATCGCGATCGTGGCCAACACCGGCATGATCTCCGGGGACGACGCCGCCGTCATGCTCGACGGGCTGGTCGACCTGGCCCAGGGCAAGTCGCCGGCGGTGCGCACTCCGTTCACGATGAAGGCCGACTACGTCCTGGCGGCGCTGACCCTGTCGGCGATCGCCCTGGGCGTGCTCGGAGCCGTTCGGGCACGCCGCTGGGCGCGGCGCACCGCGGACCGGCCGCTGTGGCGAGTGGGCCTGCGCATGCTGCCCTGCGCTGTCCCCATCGTCCTCTTCGCCCAACTCGCCGACCTGGTGGGCCTGTCCATGAACCGCGAGGGAACCCTGGCCCAGCTCGGCTACGTCTGGCCCGCCCTCGTCATCTGCTCGGCCGCGGCCGCCCTGGCCTCGACCGTGGTGATCACCGCGCGGTCGCTCGCGGTGCTCCTGACCCGGAGGAGCCGTGTTCTGGCGGCGCCCGGCGCCCAGGACGAGCGGGTGGACGCAGAGCAGGTATTCGTCGGTGAGGCCCGCCGGGGAAAGTGACTGAATCAACGCGCCCGGACCTCTTTCCGGACGCACCGCTCTGGCTCCGATCCGGTTCCGGCTGGCCATCGCCGCCTGACGGCTCGGTGGGGTCCGGTTTCCAATCGGCTTGAGAACCGGAACCCCTATATGTCATGAGAATCCTGCATATTGAGATTTGGGTCGGTAACGAGTGGCAGCGTGTGCACAGGCTGTCCGCTAACGGGGCGAATTTCGAGCCCCCTGAGCAGGGCAGCCATGAGGGTCACTTGGCGGAGGAGCTGGAGAAGTTCTTGAGCAAGGCGCCCGATGTCTTCTGGGCCGAGACGGACCAGGTGCCGGACGGCGTTCTGTTTGGCCAAGGGGCAGCGCGGTTGTTCCGCTTACGCTCTGCCGACTGGCCCTTGCGGTGCCGAGAGCCCCGGAGCCCGTCGTGGGGTCTCTGGGGCTCTCTCGTATGTGCGGCGGGCCGGCGCCCGGGGGAGCGGTCTCGTGTGCTCCGAGACCCCGCGGAAGCCCGGGACGGCCTACGAGGGCGGGCGCGACTGCGATCCCTCCCGCTGGGCTGCCTCCCTCCGGGCACGCTTCAACTCCTGTTACGCCTCCCAGGCGCGCCGGATGGGAGCAAAGAGTTCGGGCAACTGATCGATGACCCCTTGAGGGCGAAGAGCGCGATCGACAGAATGCCGAATGCGCCGAGGATGGCGAGAAGCCCTGCGTCCCAGCGTTGCGTAGGACATCCTCTGGGGATCCAACAGAGATCTTTCCACCTCTGAATACGTCCACGTTAGCGCACCGCCCTAAGACAGGGTGTCAAGGCACAACTGAGCCCCACCCCAAATGTGACCGGGGTGGGGCTCAGGCGCTGGTCAGGCGGAGTCCGGATTTCCAAGGAGGAGTTTGTCACCGGCGGGGAAGCGCGCCGCGCCCCCTTCCTCCCAGGTGACCACGACGGCTAACCCGCCCATCGGCCCTTGGGCGGTCGACGCCTCCTTGACCGTGCGCCACTCGCCGTGATAGCCGATCACGTCACCCGGGCCGATCAGGGCAGCGCACTTGGTGGGCAGGCTTAACCGTTCTTGTCGTCGGTGGGCCTGATGCGGTCCAAAGGGGCTTCCCACTCAAAGCCACCTCCCCTCGGTCGCATGTACGCCGTTTGGCTGAACAGCTTTCCGGTGCCCTTGACTCGCTCCTCGATCACGCCTTGCAGTTCGCCCGTCTGACCGGTCTCGGCGTCTTCGACGAGTGTGCCTTTTGGATACGGCAGATCGCCGTGGCTGAGCACCGTCGGCGGCTTCTGTTCTGTCTGTGTCATGATCCCTCGTCCCACTTGGGCATATGTAGCTCACACAAGAGAACTGCCGCTGTGCAAAGGGAACTTGCACACCTCTTGCACAAGGCGCAAGCGCGTGAGTGCTGAGAGTGAGAAGATGGATCAGAGGTAACGGTAGTCGAGCGGGGAAGACGCACACCATGAGCGTGACCAAGATTCCCGGACCCGGTGCGAATGTGGCCGTTTGTCGCAAGGCGCGCGGCTTCAGCCAGGTTGCCCTTGCCCGGCGTGCTGGCGTGTCGGTTTCGCTGCTCAGCAAGATCGAGGTAGGCGACCGCGCGCTGACCCAGGGTATTGCCGCCGCTCTCGCTCATGCCATGGGCTTGACGCTGGATGAGCTGCTGGGCACGGCCCCCGTAGAGCGCGCCGACGAGAACAGCCTTGCTGCCCTCAATTACGCCATTCGGCGGTTCGACATTCCCGATACGCCGCCGTCACACCCTGAGGACCTTCCGCGCGAGCTTGCCGAGCTGAACGAGCACCGGTACCGGACCGAGCTGTCGGCGGTGTTGCGGAAGCTCCCGGGCGTGCTGGCAGACGCGACGAACTACGCGCACGCCACCCAGTCGCCCGATGCCTGGACCCGTGTCGCCGACACGTACTCGGTGGTCTACTGGCTGGCCGCCCGACACCGCTGGATGCACCTCGCCGAGCTGGCCGTCATGAAGCAGCGGTTGGCCGCCGAGCGTGCGCACCCCATCGCGGCCACGGTGGCCGCCCGGGACGAGGCCGGAGCCTTCCTGAACTCCGGGGACTTCGCGGGCGGGTTGGCGATTGTGGACCGTGCCGTTGTTGAGGCCGAGTCGACCTTGCGAGGCCATGACCGCGCCTATGGCCTGGGCATCCTGCACCTGCGCGGGCTGACGCTGGCCGGTCGGATCAAGGACAAGGCAACCGCCCAACGGCACATCGCGGCAGCGTGGCAGGTGGCCGAGAAGTTCCCTGAGGACGTCGAGGACCATGGCATCCACTTCGGGCCCGAGAACACAGCTGTGCATGTCATTTCGACGGCCTCTGACATGGAGGACTACCGCGAGTCTCTCAACACGGCGGACGACCTGATCCGGGGCGGGGTGACGCTTCCGGCCACGCGCGTTGGCCCGCTGCACATGAACATCAGCCGGTCAAAGCTCGCCCTGGGGGACCGTGACGGGGCTCTCGAATCGCTCGAAGCGGCTTGGGACGTCGCCCCGGAGATGGCCCGTGTCCATCCGACCAGCCAAGAGCTGATGCGTGTGCTCACGTCGCTGCACCGACGCAGCAACCCGAGGCTTACGCGGCTGGCCAAGCGCGCTGGCGTGCCCTTCTGAGGTCAGCCGTCATCGAGAGCAGGCACCCACTCCGGTGACTCCCGTTATGCTGGTGTGAGTTGGCTTTATGTCAGCTGCTGTGAACGGGGGGCTGAAGATGGCGGACACCACAGACGACGATGACGGCATCCCTGAGTCCGGGATCTCTGGTGGGATGGTGCACGGTTCGGTGGTGCAGTCGGGCGTCATCAGCAACATCCACATCGGAAGTGTCAATAGCGGGCATGTTTATCAGGCTTCTCGCGATCTAAGCCTTCCCGAACGGCGACAGAAGTTCCACTTCGACTTCCTGAACCACACGCTGAAGCAGGCAGAGTGGACGTTCCGCCTGAGCGTGTTGTTCATGACTGGCGGCTCCTTAATCATCCTTGCGGGAGGAGTGCTGGCGCTGGTTCACGCCGGTAACCCTGACCTCAGCTACCTGCCGTTGGTGACGAGCCTGACGGGTGCACTGATCACGGTCGGCGGCGGTGCGCTGGCGCTCCACTCGAAGCGAACCATGGCCAACCTGACGAAGGCGGCCGAGGACAACGAGAAGAAGATCGACATCGATCACAAGCTCGAAATCGCGACGACGTTCATCGACCGGGTTGCAGACTCGAAGCAAAGGGACGATCTCAACTCTGCTGCCGCCATGAAAGCACTCGGCATGGACGCGGCCCCGGAAATGATGGTCAACCGGCTGCTTCCGGAGCAGCCGAAGAAGGAGATAGAGCCGGGCGGCTCGACGAACTGAAGGCCCGGGACGGCGTCATGTTGAGGCCCCGGGAGCTCGCTGGCCTTACTTCGCGTGATCGGCCTCCTCAATACTTCTCGTGACAGCCGCGGAGAAGGCCGGCGGCCCCTACGGACCGTGCGCCATACGCAAATTGTGCAGCGCTCGGCCTGCGTGCTCTCCTGGAAGTAGCCGGGTGGTACAGCCCTCGGCCAGGGCCCCGCTTCGGCGGTGCGGCCCCAGGTTCCCCGCCGTGTTCGGCACCCGACGCAACGCCGACGACGGGAACCCCCAATGCATGCACCCACATTCAGCCCTGACGCGTTGGGCCAGATCCGGCGCGAGCGTGGTGTGACTCAGCGGAAGCTCGCCGCCGCGATCGACCGCAACTTCACCTCGATCTCGATGTACGAGAATGGCCGGTCGACGCCCCCGGTCGACGTGCTGGCGGTCATCGCCGATCTCCTCGGCGCCCACATGGACGACTTCGTCCGGACGGCAGCCTAGCTGGGCATCGGCGCGGCACACGACGGTCCGGCCCCGACCCCCGACTCCCTGTCGGCCGCCCTGACAACGGCCCTGGCCCACGGGACCCGGGCCCGGGCCAGAGCCGTGGCGGGCAGGATGCGCACCGACGGGACGACGGTGGCAGCGAAGCTGCTGCTCGTCGCCGGGGCGTCGGATGGTCAGGCGTGGTCTCCGAGGGGCCGATAGGTGGCGATGATGATGCCGGTGGCCGTCGGGGTCGCGTCGGCGAGACCGAACGCGACGGGACCGAAGCCGTCGGCGAACAGACGGCGCCCGGCGCCCAGGACGAGCGGGTGGACGCAGAGCAGGTATTCGTCGATGAGGCCCAGCGGGGAAAGTGACTGGATCAACGCGCCGCTGCCCATGATGTGCAGGTCGTCGCCCGGGGTCCGCTTGAGCTCGGCGACGGCCGCGGGGATGTCGCCGCTGAGCAGCGTGGAATTGGGCCACGGCAGGGGCTCGGCCAGGGTGTTGGAGGCGACGTACTTGGGGGCGTTGTTGAGGGCGTCGCGGAACGGGCTGTCCTGGGTGTTCCAGTGGGCCAGAACGTCCTGGTAGGTGCGGCGCCCCAGGAGATACCCACTGCTCGCCGCCAGCCGTCGCCCCCACTCCCTCCCGACGGCCTCGTCCCCACCCCGCTCGGCGGCCCAGCCGCCGAGGGCGAACCCGTCGCGAGTGTCCTCATCGGCCCGGCCGGGCCCTTGTGTGACACCGTCCAGGGTGACGTGGTTGATGACGACGATCCTCATGGCACTCCCGTCTCGCGGTCTCGCGGTCCCGCTTCTTCGCTCGGTGCCTGTCTACGACTCCGGACCACGGCGAAACTCATCGGTTTCGGCCAGCCTGACGGTCTGGGCGGGTAGAGGGGGCAGCGCGCTGCGGCTCTGGGGCGGGGCGGAGCCCCGGTTTCGGGGAGGGGCGGGGTGGGGGAGCGGTCCTCAGTCCCCTCCGTGGCGGGCCAGGGTCCGGCGGGCGGTGGCCGCCATCGCCTCGTCCACCATCCGCCCCTCGAAGCGCACCGCCCCCGCCCCCTCCGCCTGCGCCCGCTCCACCGCCGCGATCAGCCGACGGCAGCGGGCCAGCTCCTCCGCGTCCGGTGAGAACACCTCGTTGACCACCGGCACGTGTGACGGGTGGATCACGGCCATCCCCTCGTACCCCAGCGCACGGTTCTGCTCGGCGAAGCGCCGTAGCCCCGCGAGGTCCGCCACGTCCGCCCACAGCCCGGCCACCGGATGGGGGCGGTCCGCGGCGCGGGCGTCGAGCAGCACCCGGGCCCGTAGCTCGCGGGTCTCCTCGCCCTCCGGGCTCCAGCGGTAGCCGACCGCCCGTTCCACGTCCCCGCCCGGCGCGGCCACCGCGCCCAGGTGGGCGATCCGGGCGGCGGCCCGGCCGATGGCGTACGCCTCGCGCAGCCCGCGTGCCGTCTCCAGCAGCGGCAGCAGGGCGAAATGCCCTTCGGGCAGGCCGTGTTCGCGCTCGCACCAGGCCAGCAGCCGGTCGGCGGTGGTCACGTCATCGGGGCCGCTCACCTTGGGCAGCACGATGCCGTAGAGCCCGGGGCGGGCGACCGCTCGCAGCTCGTCGGCGCCCTGCCAGCCCGCCGCGCGGTCCAGCGCGTTGATCCGTACGAGCAGCCGCATCGGGCCGGGGGGCGTCCCGGCCGCCCGGTCGACGGCCGCGGCCACGGCCTCGCGCGCCGCCGCTTTGCCGTCCTCCGGGACCGCGTCCTCCAGGTCGAGGATGGCCGCGTCGGCGCCCGCCGCCTCCGCCTTGGGCAGCCAGCCGGTCCGGCTGCCGGGCACGAAGAGCAGGGAGCGCAGGGGGATACGGGGAGTCGTCACGCCGTCAGATGACACCCTCTGCCTCCAGCTTCGCCAGCCGTCCGCCGTCGATGCCCAGCCACTCCCCGTAGACCAGCGCGTTGTCCGCGCCGAGCGCGGGGCCGGTCCGCCACACCGCGCCGGGGGAGCGGTGGAAGCGCGGGATCACCGACTGCATTCGCACCGGGCCGAGGTCGGGGTCGTCCACCGTGATGATGTCCTCGCGTTCGGCGTAGACCGGGTCGGCGACGATGTCGGCGGCGGTGAACACCCGCGAGGCCACCACCTCGGCCCGCTCGAACGCCGCCAGGCACTCGGCAGCCGGGCGCGCCGCCACCCACTCCCGCAGCGCCGCGTCGAGCCGCTCGCGCCCCGCGTGCTGCTGCTCCACGGTGGTGAACTCCTCGTCGGGCAGGCCCAGCAGCCGCACCACATTGCGCACCGACCGGGTGGTGGCGGAGGTGACGGTGAGCCAGTCGCCGTCGGCGCTGCGGTAGGTGTTGATGACGGCGGCCGGGGCGACGGCCAGCTGGTTGCCCGCCCGCTCGGGGGCCGTACCGAGCTGGTCGTACGCGATGATCTGCCACTCCACCAGGCGGTACAGCGGCTCGAACAGCGCCAGGTCGATCCACTCGCCGTCGAAGGAGTCCGGATCGGTGTCCCGGCGGTGCAGCGCGGCCAGGACCGCGAACGCGCCCATCAGCCCGGTGACCGCGTCCCCGTGCGAGAAGCCGGTGTGCACGGGCGGGCCTTCGGGGAAGCCGGTCAGATGGACCACCCCGCTGCGGGCCTCGCCCATCTTTCCGAAGCCGGGGGCGTCGGCCCGCGAGGAGGTGGCGCCGAAACCGGAGATCTGGAGCAGGATCGCGGTGGGGTTGAGCGCGTGGACGGCCTCCCAGTCCAGGCCCCAGGCGCGCAGCCGGCCCGCCCGGAGCGTCACGATCACCACATCGGCCCAGGCGATCAGCTCCCGGGCGACCTCCCTGCCCTCCTGGTGGTGCAGATCCAGGGTCACCGAGCGCTTGTTGCGGCCCGCCACCTTGAACCACAGCGGTACGCCGTCGCGCCGCGGGCCCATCGCCCGCGCCGCGTCACCGGAGCCCGGCGGCTCCACGTGGACGACGTCCGCGCCCTGGTCGGCGAGCATCCCCCCGGCGAGGGGGCCCGCCACCACATGCGCGAACTCCACCACCTTCAACCCTGTGAGCTGTCCCTGCCCTGTGCTGGTCTGGTCCTCCATGCGGCCAGGCTGCGGGGCGGGGAGTATGCGCGTCCAGCAATGAAGGGGGATCAATTCATGCGGATCTCGCAAGGATCGCCGGACCCCGCATGAGCCGGGGCGGTGCCCCCGGGTCTCACCGGTCCTCGCCCGCCTCCTCCCACACCACCCCCGCCGGCAACGCGTCCGCCGCGGAGCGGAACTCCTCCAGCTGCTCCAGGAAGCGGCGGGCCCCCGGCGGAAGCGTGCGGCGCGTCGGCAGGACGACGTACAGCCGGCGCTCCACCACCGGCCCCACCAGCGGGCGCCGCACCAGCCGGCCCGGCCCCACCAGGGGATGGACCAGGGCGGGCAGCGCGGAGACGCCGAGCCCGGCCGCCACGAGACCGCCCACCGTGGCCACGTTCGACGCCTCGGCCGTCGGGTTCGCCTCCATCCCGGCCTGGGCGAAGGCCGCGTCGGTCATCCGGCGCACGCTGGAGTCGGTACCCACCGCGAGGAACGGCTCCCGCCCCAGCTCCTCCCAGGTCACCTCCGCCCGCGCGGCCAGCGGATGGTGCTCCGGGAGCACCGCGTCGAAGCGGTCCCGCACCAGCGGCCGCAGCGTGATGCCCGGGGCGCGCCGGGCCACCGTGCTGACCGCGAAGTCGGCGTCCCCGTCGATCACCCGGTCCAGCACCGAGCGCTCCAGCCCGTCCAGCAGCCGTACGGTCGTCTCCGGGCGCCGGGCGCGGAAGGCGGAGATCACCGGCGGCAGCAGCACGGCCGCGACCGAGGGCAGGGTCGCCAGGGCCACCGCCCCGCGCTCACCGGCCCCGTAGCGCCCCAGCTGGGCCAGGCCCGCGCGGTGTGCGGAGAGGATCTGGTCGGCGATGCGCAGCGCCTCGGCGCCCGCCGGGGTGAGCCGCACATTGCGGGTGTCCCGCTCCAGCAGCCGCATCCCCAGCGTCCGTTCCAGATCGGCGACCGCACGGCTCAGCGACGACTGGGACACATGCAGTTCGGCGGCGGCCGCGGTGAAGCTCACGGCGCGTGCGACCGCGGCGTACGCGGTCAGCTGGCGCAGGGTGACGTCCATGGTCCGTGAGCGTAGGCGCGGCGGCCGGGCAGGGGAACTGTTGCGCGAAACGCATGGATAGATCTGTGTTCGATGCTGGACGCGGATCTTTCCCCGCTCGGAAACTCTTCGGCAGCACCCGACCGGACGAGGAAGCGAGCGGCCATGCTGGCAGCACTGGGGTTCTGCACGATCGGCGGCTTTCTGCTGCTTACCATGACCAAACGGGTCTCGGTGCTGGTGGCCCTCGTCCTCACGCCGGTGGCCACCGCGGTCATCGGCGGATACGGCGACGACTTGGGCCCGATGGCGCTCGACGGGCTGTCCAAGGTCGCCCCGACCGGCATCATGATCGCCTTCGCGGTGCTCTACTTCAGCCTGATGATCGACGCGGGCCTCTTCGAGCCGCTGATCCGCGGCATTCTGCGCGCCACCAGGAACGACCCGGTACGGATCACGGTCGGCACCGCCGTTCTGACCGTATGCGTCGGGCTCGACGGCGACGGCGCCTCCACCTTCCTCATCACCATCTCCGCGCTGCTCCCCGTGTATCAGCGGCTGGGGATGAGCCGGTTGGTGCTCGCCGGGGTGGTCGGCCTGGGCGCGGGCGTGATGAACATGATCCCGTGGGGCGGGCCGACGGCCCGCGCCGCGGCGGCCCTGAAGATCGACACCTCCGACATCATCACACCGCTGCTGCCCGCCCTCGCCGCCGGTATCGCCTGGGTGCTGCTCGCCGCGTATCTCATCGGACGCCGTGAGCGGCGGCGGCTCGGCGGCCTCGAGCCCGCGCCACCGGCCGAGGTGGCGGTCGGGGACGGCCCCGGCACACCCCGGGTCGCCGCCCGTGCCGGTGTCGCGCTCACCGTCTTCAACCTGCTGCTCACCGTGGCGCTGTTGGTCTGCCTGGTGCTGGAGGCCATGCCGCTGCCCGTGCTCTTCGTCTTCGCCTTCGTCCTCGCGCTGCTGGTCAACCACCCCCGCTGGGAGGACCAGCAGGAGCTGCTGGAGAGGCACGGCAGGAGCGTGGTGCTCGTCATCACCATGATCTTCGCGGCCGGGGTGTTCACCGGCATCCTCGGCGGCACCGGGATGATCGGGAAGATGGCCGAGGCGCTGGTCGACATCATCCCCGACGGGCTCGGCGGCCATCTTCCGGTGCTCGTGGCCGTCACCAGCATGCCCCTGAGCCTCGTCCTCACCCCGGACGCCTACTACTTCGGGGTGCTGCCGGTGCTCGCCGGGACCGCCGACGCCTTCGGCACCGACCACGCCGAGATCGCCCGCGCCGCCGTCCTCGGCCAGATGACCACGGGCTTCCCGCTGAGCCCGCTCACCGCCGCGACCTTCATCCTCCTGAGCATGAGCGGCGTACAGCTCGGGGAGCACCAGCGCTTCATCTTCCGCTGGGCCTTCGGGACGACGCTCGTGATGACCGCCGCCGCCCTCGCGACGGGCGCCCTGCCGCTCTGACCCGGAAGGGACCGCCAATGCCTCACGGAGGTTGTGCAATGTCTACCCTTCTCGGCAACCGTCGTGCGCCACGTGCGTCATCGATGCTGACGCCGGCTCTCGGCACAGGGCCGGCCGCCCCGTTGACTTTGTTGTCCTGCGGCTCCAACCGCTCAGGTCGTTCCTACGGGGTTGTCACCGCGGCAGGACGGGTGGGGACACGACCGACGGTTATGTGATGGGCCGTACGTCCGCCGAGACCGAGCGGCTCCAGCTTGAGGCGCATATTCTCGCTCCGCACAGCGCGTACCTGTTCCGCCTGGCTGGGATCACC
This sequence comes from Streptomyces sp. Inha503, assembly GCF_047215865.1. Classification (NCBI taxonomy): domain Bacteria; kingdom Bacillati; phylum Actinomycetota; class Actinomycetes; order Kitasatosporales; family Streptomycetaceae; genus Streptomyces; species Streptomyces sp. Inha503. Next base: position 10,309,086 of record NZ_CP178360.1, read on the forward strand.
TCGGGCATGCGGGTGCTGGACGTCGGCTGCGGCGCGGGCGACGTGAGCATGCTGCTCGCCGAGTTGGTCGGGCCGGACGGCGCGGTGATCGGCGTCGACATGAACCCGACCATCCTGGAGTCGGCCCGCGCCCGCGCCACCGACGCCGGCCTGACCAACGTGTCGTACCTCGAGGCGGACCTGACCGACCTGCGGCTGGACGAGCAGGTCGACGCGGTGGTCGGCAGGCTGATCCTGCTCCACCTCGAGAAGCCGGCCGCGGCCATACGACGCCCTGTCCCGACTGGTCCGCACGGGTGGCGTGGTGTCCTTCCAGGAGTGCAATCTCACCCGCACCCGCTCCGTGCCGCCGACCCCGGTGGTCACCAGGAGCATGGGCTGGATGATCGATGCGCTGCGCGCTGCCGGTCTCACGCCGGACCTCGGCGAGCAGACCGCGTCGATCCTGCGTGTGCCGGCCTGTCCGTAGAGGGTGCGGCCACCACCGGGTCGTTCACGGTCTGCCCGTCCCCTCCACGTGGTGCTCCGTCGCCGGTGTCAGAGCCGCTGGGTTCCGGAGGCAGGCTCACAACCGGTTATCGCGGAGCCCGAAGCGATGGCCGGCAAGGACAAGACGCGGATCTCAGACGGACGGGGTCGGCAGGGGAATGGCGCGGAACACCCCATGAGGGTCGAATCGGTGCTTCGCCGCGAGCAGCCGTTCGGTGTTCGGTCCGTAAGCGTGTGCGATCTGCTGCGTCTCGTCGGGCCCTAGCAGGTTGGGGTAACCGCCCGGCATCGCCTCGGATTCCAGCACTGCGGACACGTCACGTGCCCATGCGCGGTGTTCCGGCTCCCGGGGGTCGCCCGGTTCCCAGCGGGCGATGGTCTCCACCATGAGGTGGGGGGTGCGGTTTCCGAATGCCGTGTACGTCGCGGGTATCCGGGACGCGACGCCGTGCAGACTGTGCAGGGAGACGGCGGACAGCGGCGAAGTCAGAGTGTCACCTGCGTCGAGGAGGGCTGCCCGCACAGCGGAAGTGAGCGCGGGGACGGTCCGCGTGCGGATCTCGACGTGCTTGCCGTACGGGAACATCGCGTCGGTGCTCGCCAGCATGTCGTGACCGGTGGTGGGGCCGAGTTGAGCGACCAGAGGCTCACCAAGGGCGGTGAGCCGCGCCAGCGTTTCCTCGCCGGCCCGCGCGTCGTCGCCGCTCCACGTCGGCATGACGAACACGGCGGGCGCTCCGTCCGGGCCGGCGAGGACGCCGCACTGCACGGTCAGCTCGTCGGGCCCTTCGGGCACGAACTCCGCCAGCCGGGCCAGCACCGCGGAGGCCTGCGCCCAGGGGAACAGGATTTGGCCGGACAGGAGCGTCGGCGTCCGGTGGAGCTGGACGCGCATCGCGGTGACCAGGCCGAAATTGCCCCCGCCGCCGCGCAGCGCCCACAGCAACTCCGGCTCCCGCTCGGCGTCGGCCGTGACCAGTGAGCCGTCGGCGAGCACCACGTCCGCGGACAGCACGTTGTCCAGCGCGAGCCCGAACCGGCCGCTCAACGGCCCGTAGCCGCCGCCGAGGCTCAGGCCCGCCATGCCGACGGTGCCGACGGTGCCGGTCGCCGCGGTCAGGTCGAAGAGCCGGGCAGCGCGGGCGAGGTCGGCGCCGGTCGCTCCTCCGGCCACCTCGGCCACCGCTGTGTCCGGGTCCACCCGCACTGCGCGCATGCCGGACAGGTCAATGGTCAGGCCGCCGTCGGTCAGCGCGCGGCCGGCCCAGTCATGTCCGCCGCCGCGCACCGAGAGCGGGACGCCGTGCTCCCGGGCGGCCAGGACTGCCGCCCGGGCGTCGGCGGGGGTGGCGCAGCGGACGACCACGTCGGGGCGGTGTGCGACCGCGCCGTTCCACACGTTCACGTCGGCGTCGTAGGCGGACCCGGAGGTGACGACCTGGCCGTTGTCGATCGTGCGGCGAAGGGTGTCGGCCAGGCGGTCGATCCGTTTGTCCGTCGATGTGGTCACGAGCTGCCTTTGCCTCGGAGATGGGTAGTTGATGCGTTCAGAATATGACTCTGTTCATCAGAGTCAATCTCTGATGAACAACTGAACGCTCTGAACTCGGCTTAACCGCTATGCTCACCAGGCCATGACGTCATCGCCCACGAGCCGCCGAGCCGAGTACGCGGAAGCCACCCGTGCCGCCATCGTCGACGCCGCCCGCCAACTGTTCGCCCAGCAGGGATACTTCGCGACCACCGTCGAGGACATCGCCAAAACCGCCAGGGTCGCGCCCGCGACCGTCTACGCGGTCGGCGGCGGCAAGCAGGGGTTGATCAGCACGCTCGTCGACCTGTGGAGCCAGGCCCCGATCGTCGAGGAGACACGCCGCCGCTGGGCGGAACTCACAGACGCGGACGAGATTCTGCGGAACGCGGCCGCCACCGTGCGGGGCATGCGCGAGGAGTACGGGGACATCATGCGGGTGGTGCTGGCCACCGCCCCGCACCACGCCGCGGTCGCCGAGGGTCTGCGCGTCGCGACCGGGCGGTACCGGGATGCCGTCGCCGCCCTCGCCAGGCGGCTGGACGAGGTCGGCGGCCTGCACCCCGACTGCACGGTGGAGCAGGCGACCGACGTGCTGTGGTTCTACTTCGGCTACGCGGGCTTCTTCACGTTGGTCGATGACAGCGGCTGGACCTTCGACCAAGCCGAACACTGGCTCACCCGACAAGCCGGTGCGGCCCTGCGCGCGGAACCCTGAGACCACAGGTACCGGTCGCGCACCGACGACGCGGTTGGCCCGCCGTCGTAGACCATCCGGTCAGGCAGCCGGATTGGTCGTGTCCAGGGAGATCGCCCCGATCACCCCCGTCGGCCTCCACACCAGTGCAATCGAAATGGCAACTTGTCAGTCGGCTGATTCCGCGAGCAGATGCAGTGTCTCGTGCGACCGGCTGCCCGCCTCTGCGGAGTAGACCACCAGCTGCTGTCCCGGTGCGGAGGGCACGGGAAACCGTTCGAGATCGAGCGTGAGGGTACCGGCCCGTGGGTGGGCGATCGTCACCCTGCCAAGGGTGCGGCCCCCGACATCGTGCCGGGCCCAAAGACGTACGAATGACCAGATCAGACCCATGCCTTGAAAGGTAGGACCGCCCATGCCATCCGCCGGCCGCCTGCCCGCCCTGTCCCTGCCCCTGGCCCTCGCCCTCACCGCGGCCCTCGTCTCCCCGCTCGCCCACGCCGCCGACCGCACCCCGTCCGCCCGCTCGGCGCTTCCCTCGTTCATCAGCGAGCTGACCGAGCGGCGGTACGACGGGCGGAGCGACGATCTGCTCACCGCGGGGCTCGGCTTCGCGGGGCTGCGCGGGCCCATGCCACGGGCCGCCGACCCCGACCGTCCCACCGCCGCCGAGCTGCGCCGCCAGGCCGTCTGGGCCTCCGCCGGGCTGTCCGCCGGATCCGGCGGCGGCCTCGGGAGGCTCTACGGCCCCGATGTGGACCGGGGCCGCCGCGTGCCCGGCGACGGGAAGGTCGCGGGGGTGGAGTACCGGGCCGTGGCGGGCAGCGGCGCCCACAGCGTGAGTTTCGTCGTCCAGGTCCCGGACGACGTCGACCGCGCCCGGCCGTGTGTCGTCGCCGCGCCCGCCACCGGGCTCGGCGGGGTCTACAGCATGGTCGGCACCGCCGGGGCCTGGGGTCTGCACCACCGCTGCGCGGTCGCCTACACCGACAAGGGGATGGGCCCGGCCTTCGACGATCTGCACTCGGGCACCGTCATGGGCTACGACGGAACGACCGGTCCGCGCACCCGACTCCACGGCCGCACCGCCTTCGACGCCGGGCTGAGCGACGCCGAGCGCGCCCGCTTCGACGCGGAGCACCCGTACCGCGTCGCCTACAAGATGGCCCACTCGGGGATGAACCCGCAGGCCACCTGGGGGCGCGACGTGCTGCGCTCGATACGGCTCGCCCTCGCCGTGCTGAACCGCGACTGGCGCGCCGGAGCCCCCGGCGGCGGCTACACCCCGGCCTCCACCACGGTCCTGGCCACCGGTGTCTCCAACGGCGGGGGCGCGGCCGTCGCCGCGGGCGAGGACGACCGCGGCGGACTCGTCGACGCCGTCGTGGCCTCCGAACCGCAGCTGAACCTGGCCCCGCTGAACGGCGTCCGGGTCCGCCAGGGCGGGCGGGCCGTGCCCGCCGCGGGGCTGCCGCTGATCCGCTACAACGCGCTGGCCTCGCTGCTCCAGCCGTGCGCCGCGCTCACCGAGCCCACCGCACCCGGCTACGCCACGCTGGACGTGCCCGCCGCCCGCCGCCGCTGCGCCGCCCTCGTCGGGGACGACCCCCGACTGATCCCGCGCCGGGACGCCGAACGGGCGGGCCCGGACGGGCTGCCGCGCCTCGCCCAGAAGGCCCTGGTACGCGCCGGGTTCCAGCCCCAGTCGGGGTATCTCCAGGTCTCGCACTACGACCCGCAGACCCCCGCCTCCTACGCGATGAGCCTCGCCCGCGCCTCGGTCGCCGACGGGCTGTGCGGGTACGGCTGGGCCCGCACCGACTCCTCCGGTTCCCCGGCGCCGTACCGCACGGCGGAGCTGGCCGGGGCCTTCGGCACCAGCTCCGGCCGGGCGCCCGCCCCGGGCGTGCTGATCGACGAGAACTCACCCGGCGGGCCCGTGGCCGACGCCCGCTCCGTCGGACCCGGCGGTGAGCACGACTACAACCTGCGGGGAGAGCGTTGCGTCTACCGGCTCGCCTTCCCCCGGCCCGGGGCGCCGAGCGCCGAGCGGGACTGGGCCGGGCGGCTCGCCGAGGGCCTGGACGAGACCCGGCGCGACGGCGATCTGCACGGCAAACCGGCACTGATCGTGCAGGGCCGCGACGACACCAGGGTGCCGGTCAACCACAGCTCGCGGCCGTATCTGGGGCTCACCTCGCGCGCGGACCACGGGCCGGGCACCGTCAGCTACGCCGAGATCACCCACGCCCACCACAGCGACTCCCAGGCCGCCGGGTTCGACAACCGGTACGTCCCGCTCGGCTACTACTACCAGCAGGCCCTGGACCTGATGTGGGAGCGGCTCCAAGGGCGGGCCGAAATGCCGCCCAGCCAGGTCGTGCGCACGGTGCCGCGCGGTGGTGAGCCGGGGCACGCCCCCGAGCTGACCCCGGCCAATGTGCCCCCCATCGCGGCCGACCCGGCGGCGGGTGACCGGATCCGGGTGACGGGCGGGACGGTGTGGGTGCCGTAGGAACCGCGCCGAAGCGGCCCGTCAGCTCCGGGTCAGGGGCGGGCGGTGCGGTTCGATGACCGTGACGCCGCCCCTGCCGCCGGACGCCATCGTGGACAGCGCCTCCGGGGCCGCGTCCAGCCCGATCACATCGGTGACCAGCAAATCCGGCCGCAGCGAACCCGCCTCGACCATCTCCATCATCGGACCGTAGTCGTGGGCGGCCATGCCGTGGCTGCCCAGCAGCCGCAGCTCCAGCGCGATGACCCGGTCCATCGGGACCATCGGGGTCCCGGCGGCCGGGGGCAGCAGCCCGACCTGGACATGGCGGCCGTGGCGGCGCAGGCTCTTGATGGACGCCGCGCAGGTCCGCGGGGAGCCCAGCGCGTCGAGCGAGACATGGGCGCCGCCGCCCGTCGCGTCCGCGACCGCCTCCGCCACCGAGCCCAGGGTGGACGCCACGTCCACGCACACCGCCGCGCCGAACCGGGCGGCGAGGGCGAGCGCCTGCGGCGAGATGTCCACCGCCACCACCCGGGCCCCGGCCGCGGCGGCGATCATCACCGCGGAGAGCCCCACCCCACCGCAGCCGTGCACCGCGACCCACTCGCCCGGCGCCACCCGGCCCTGGGCGACGACGGCGCGGAAGGCGGTCGCGAAGCGGCAGCCCAGGCCGGCGGCGGTGGTGAACGACAGCTCGTTGCGTATTCCGACCAGGTTCACATCGGCGTGTCCGATTCCCACGTACTCGGCGAACGAGCCCCAGTGGGTGAACCCCGGCTGCGTCTGCCGCTCGCACACCTGCTGGGCGCCCTCCGCACAGGCGGCACAGCGCCCGCAGGCGCATACGAACGGCACGGTGACCCGCTGCCCCGGGCGCCAGTTGAGGACGTCGGGGCCGACCTCCTCGATCACCCCCGCCAGCTCATGGCCGGGGACGTGCGGCAGCCGGATGTCCGGGTCGTGCCCCATCCAGCCGTGCCAGTCGCTGCGGCACAGCCCGGTGGCCTCGACGCGGATCACCGCGCCGCGCGGGGAGGGAGCGGGGTCCTCGACGCTCCGGACCTCGGGCCGGCGCCCGAACTCGTCGAACACCACAGCACGCATGGACACCGCTCCCTCGCTCGACCACATCCCCCATGGCCCGTGTGTCCAGGCGGGCCATAGAACCTACACCACAACCGGCCGGTATCAGCCCTTGCGGGTGGCGCCCACCGACGGCGGTTCCGCACCCCGGCCGGTGCCCCAGGACGACGGCTCGGTGGACAGCCGGTGGGCCAGCTTCCCGCCGTGGGCCACCTGGTCCCAGTCCAGCCAAGTCCGCGCCACGTCACGGCCGTTCAGCGCCACACTCCGGACATACCGCTTGGCGTCGCTCGCGCCCGGCGCGGTGACCGTGAGCGTGCCGCCCTGCCGGGTGCCGTACGTCCCGATGCGGACCACGGCCGAGGAGAACTGCGGGCTGGACAGGGCGAGGAAGTCCCCGCCGCTCATCGTCGGGTACAGGCCCAGCGAGGAGAAGACGTACCAGGCCGACATGGTGCCGAGGTCGTCATTGCCGGTCATCCCGTCCGGCCCGGTGGTGAACAGGGTCATCGCCGCCCGCACCACGGTCGCCGCCTTCGCGGGCGCGCCCGCCCAAAGATACATGTACGGGGCGTGCAGATCGGGCTCGTTGTTGGGGTTGTAGGTGGGCTTGCCGTAGTAGTCGTACGGGGCGGAGATCCAGTCCTTACGGGCGGTGCCCGCCGGGTCGGTGAGCAGCTTGCCGTAGGCGAAGAAGTCGTCCAGCCGCTTCTCGGTGGCGCTCCTGCCGCCCATCAGCCCCACGAGCCCGGCCGGGTCCTGCGGCACCAGCCACTGGTACTGGTAGGCGCCGCCCTCGTGGAACTGCCGGCCCGCCTCCACCGGGTCGTACGGGGTCATCCACGCGCCGTCGGCCGTGCGCGGCCGGAACTGCCCGATCGAGGCGTCCCACAGCGTGCGGTAGGTCTGGCCGCGCTCGGCGAACATCCGGGCGTCGGCACGGTGTCCGAGCCCGCGCGCCATCAGGGCGAGCGCGGCGTCCGCGGCCGAGTACTCCAGGGTGGCCGAGGCGGGGTGGACACAGTCGTTGTCGCCGCCCTTGTCGGCGCAGTCGGTGCCGAGCTTCAGCCCCGAGGGGACGTAGCCCAGCTCGCGGTAGTAGTCCACTCCGGAGCGGCCGTTGTAGGGCGAGTCGGCGGGCGGGGTGCTGGTGGCGTTCTTCTTCAGCAGCGCGTATGCCTCGTCCTCGTGCCCGGCCAGCAGCCCCTTGGACCACGCCTCGACGAGGAAGGGGGTCACCGGGTCACCGGTCATGATGTTGGTCTCGCTGTTGGCCAGCGCCCAGCGCGGCAGCCAGCCGCCGTCCCGGCCGATGGCGACCACCGACAGCGCGACATCGCGGGCCACCCCCGGCTCCACCATCTCCAGCAGCTGGTTCTGCGGCCGGTAGGTGTCCCACAGCGAGAAGTTCTGGTACGGGGTGTAGCCGGAGGCGGTGTGGACCGCGCCGTCGAAGCCGGTGTAGCGGCCGTCCACGTCGCCCGCCACATTGGGGTGCAGCTGGGCGTGGTACAGCGCGGTGTAGAACGCCCGCTGCCGCTCCTCGGTGCCGCCGCCGACCCGGATCGCGTCGAGCTTCTTCCGCCAGGTGTCGTGCAGCGCGGCGCGGGTGGCGTCGAAGTCGTAGGAGCCGCCGGTCTCGGCCGTGAGGTTCTTGCGGGCGCCCTCGGGACCGGTGTACGACAGCCCGACCTTGACCACCACATCCCGGTCCTGGGTCGCGTCGAAGGTGGCCCAGGCGCCGTTGCCGCCCTCGCCGGCCGCCTCGCGGGAGCCGGGGGTGGGGGTGGTGCCGCGCCAGGTGCCGTAGGAGGCGAAGGGGCGGTCGAAGGTGGCGGTGAAGTAGACGGTGTGCCGGTCCTTTCCGGCGCAGAAGTTCCCGGCCTCCACCCGGCCCTCGACGGTCCGGTCGCCGACCACGCGGACCTCGGAGCCGAAGACCTTCTGGTTGGCCTTGCCGGTGTTGAACAGCACATTGGCCGCGCCGGTGGCCGGGAAGGTGTAGCGCTGCCAGCCGGTGCGCTGAGTGGCGGTCAGCTCGGCGTCGATGCCGTAGGACTTCAGGCCCACGCGGTAGTAGCCCGGGGTGGCCTCCTCGTCGTCATGGCTGTAGGTGGAGCGGTAGTGCTCCGGGTCGACGTCGCTGACCGCGCCGGTCGTCGGCATGATGGGCAGCTCGCCCGCCACCCCGCAGCCGACCCCGGACAGATGGGTCTGGCTGAAGCCGTGGATGGCGTTCTGGTCGTAGTCGTAGCCGCCCTGGCCGCCGGTGTCCGGGCTGACCTGGACCATGCCGAACGGTGCGCTCGCCCCGGGGAAGGTGTTGCCGAAGTTCTCGGTGCCCACGAAGGGGTGGACCAGCGAGGTGGGGTCGGCCGGAGGGGACGCGGCCGAGGGGGCCGCCGCGGCGCCCGGTGGCCCCAGCAGACCGCCGCCCAGCAGCGCCGCCGCCATCACGCCCGCGACCGTGCCCGCAGCGCGCGCACGGATTCCACCGATCAGCGACCGCATGGGACGCACCTCCGTCTGACAACGTTGTCGACCAGGGTCGCGAAACTTTGGCACGGGGGCTGGGCGGTGTCAATGACCCGTGCGCGGGCGGGTCATCGACGGACAGGCCGATGACACCGCCCGCGCACCGGGCCGTGGCGTGCGGGCGTGCGGGCGCGAGGGCGCGAGAGCGCGGGAGCGCGGGAGGCCAACGCTTGTCGCGCGCTGCCCGTCTGCGAGCTATCGCTTGTCGCGCTGCCCGTCGGCGAGCTGACGGGACGTCTCGCCGGCGCCCGCGCCCCGCTGGGCCCGCTCGGCGATGCTCGGGAACAGCCCGCCGATGGCGCTGCCCAGGCGCAGCTCCAGCGGGGCCACGTTCACCTCGGCACGGTTCCGCTCGATCGCCCGGATCGTCGCGGCCGCCACCCGCCGGGAGGAGATCGTACGGACCCCGGTGGGCAGGGACGTGCCCGCGTCGGCGAACATCCCGGCGTCGCCCACGAATCCGGGCTGCACCAGCGAGACCCCGACCCCCGTGCCGTGCAGGTCCTGCCGCAGCCCGAGGGTGAAGCCGCGCAGCCCGAACTTGGCCGCGTTGTAGAGTGCCGCGCCGGGGGAGGCCGTACGGCCCGACAGCGAGCCGATCATCACCAGATGGCCGGAGCCCGCCTCCACCATGCGCGGCGCCATCAGCCTCGACAGCAGGATCGGCGCGCGCAGATTGACATCGAGGGCACGGTCCAGCTCCTCGGGCCGGTAGTCAAGGACCGGGCCGCTGGAGGGCAGCGCGGCGTTGGCGATGAGGATCCGGGCGTTCGCCGCCTCCTCGACGAGCCGCTCCACATCGGACCGTTCGGCCAGATCGGCGACGATCACCCGGCCGCCCAGCCGCTCGGCCAGCGGCCGCAGCACCTCCTCACGGCGCCCGGTGAGCAGCAGCTTGGCACCCTTGGCCGCGAACGCGCGGGCCAGTGTCTGGCCGATGCCGCCGGTGGCCCCGGTGAGCAGGACGGTCGTGCCGGCGATCCGCATGCGATCTCCTCCGGTTACGGTCGAGTACGTTCCGGGCACGGTACTGCGTATGCGCTCCGCGCATGGCATGGGCCCGCCCCCGTACGCACGCGCCGGCCCGCGACGGCGTGTCCCCCGGCCCGTACGCGTCGGCGGCCGTGGGTCTCCGGGCCCCCGGGAGCGGGCCGTTCCGGTGAGGTGCCGCATCGGGGTGGCTGGGGGTGTCCGGCGGGCCACGCGGCGGGGCAGGGGCTTCGCCCCTGGACCCCGGGGTCTGGGGCGGAGCCCCAGTTGAGGGAAGGGGCGGGTAGGGGAACAGCCCGCCGCAGGCGTCACGAGCCGCCGGACGCCCCTTACCCCTCGCGGGCGGCCGGGGTGCCCAGGCCGTAGACGCGGCGGGCGTTGTCCGCGCCCAGCAGCGCGGCCACCCGGCGGGCGTCGCGGCGCGACCAGGCGCCCTCCGCCACCCAGTGGGTCAGCAGCCCGGTCAGCGCCTCCCGGAAGAGCCGGGCCCCCACCACATACAGTTCGGGCAGCCCGTAGGCGTCGGTCGAGAAGAGCACCTTGCCGAACGGGGCGAGCTCCAGCATCTCGGCGAGTACGGCCCCGGCCCGCGCCCCGGTGTGCGACAGGGCCAGCCCCACATCGGCGTACACATGCGGGAAGACGGCGGCCAGATAGGCGGCGCCGCGGTGGTACGGATAGCCGTGCAGCAGGATCAGCGTGCAGCCCGTGGGGCGCACGGCGCGGATGAAGTCGGTGAGGGCGAGCGGATCGCAGCGGTCCAGCCGCAGATCGGGATCGCCGAACCCGGTGTGCAGCTGGAGCGGCAGCCCGGTGTACGCGGCCGACCACAGCAGATGGCGCAGCAGCACGGGGTCGCTGACCCGCGCGGCGGCGGTGCCGCCCTGGGCGCGCCGGGCGAGCCAGTGTTCGGCGGCGGTGTGGACGGCGCCGGGGCCCGGCGGATCGGGCTCGAAGTCCAGGCCGTATCGGTAGGCGGCCACCGACTTGAAACCGGCCGCCGTACGGGCCGCCTCCCGGATCCCGTCCGCCATCCCCGTCAGGAAGTCATCGGCGGTCAGCGAGGTGTCCGCGATCCGCTCCGCCAGTTGCTCCAGACGGACGATCTCATGGGCGGTGCCGCCCGCCGCGAGGGCCAGCTCCTGAGGGGTGGTCAGATTGCCCGGCAGCCCGGTGTCCACCAGGAACTCGCTGATCCCGACGGCGCTCAGCAGCCGCCGGTTCACCTCCCGCGCGCCCAGCTCACGCCGCCGGGCGAGATAGGGGGCGGGCGGGCAGTGCGGTTCGAGGTCCAGCAGCGGCGGACACCAGCGGCGCACCGCGAACCCCAGCTGGCTGTCGAAGAAGGTGGTGCCGAGCGCGGCGGGCGCGTCGGATTCGGTCAGGAACGCCTCGAAGTCGGCCGAGCCCAGCTCGGCGCGGGCCACCCCGTGGCAGTGGTGGTCCACCAGGGGCGGCAGCGGCGGCTCGGTCGGATCCGTCTGCTCGGCGGCCTCCATCGGTCAGTACCGCCTCCGGGTCGCGATGGCGATCTCGCGCGGGGACGACTTCTCGAACAGGGCGGACTCCGCCCGGCGCACCGCGGCGATGGACTCGAAGAGCGGATCGCCCAGCGCCTCGCGCAGCACGGTCGAGTCCTCGAAGTGCTCCAGCGACGTCAGCAGCGAGGTGGGCAGCCGCCGCTCGCGCCCCTCGACGGCCGGGTCCCCGGAGACGGGTGGGGGCAGCGAGAGCCCGGAGTCCATCCCGCCGAGGCCCGCGGCGATGACCGCGCCCGCCACCAGGTAGGGGTTGGCCGCCGGGTCGAAGGACTTGATCTCGGCGTTGGATGCGCCCGGGTCGTCCGGCGCGCCCGTGATGAAGCGCACCGCGGCCTCCCGGTTCTCCAGGCCCCAGCACTGGTACGCCCCGGCCCAGCGGGAGGGTTCGAGCCGGAGGTAGCTCGCGGGGGTGGGGGCGCCGATGGCGAGCAGGGCGGGCAGCTCGCGCAGCACCCCGGCGAGGAACGCCTCGGCCGTCGCGGTCATGCCGTGGGGCCCGTCGCCGTCCCGGCACAGATTGCGGTCGCCCTGCCACAGGCTCAGATGGAGATGGGCGCCGTTGCCGACCCCGCCCGGGTCCACCACCGGGCCGAACATCGGGTTGAGCCCGGCGCGCCCGGAGCACGCCCGGATCGTCTCCCGTACCAGTACGGCCAGATCGGCGGCGCGGACCGGATCGGCGGGCGCCAGGGACACCTCGAACTGCCCGGGGGAGTACTCGGGGTGGAGCTGGTGCACCTCGGCCTGCTGCGCGTCCAGCGCGCCGAGCAGATCGGCGAGGTAGTCGGCGAGGTCGACCACCCGCGCCATGCCGTAGGCGGGGCCCGCGGTGGGGTACCGCGGCGGGTCCTGGTCCGGGTCGCCCGTGGTGACGACCCACTCGGTCTCGAACCCCATGCGCACGGTCAGCCCCCGCTCCCGCGCCCGCTCGGCCATCCGCCGGGCGAACAGCCGCTGGCAGACGGGGTGCGCCCGGCCCCGCTGGTCGTACCGGTCGACCGGGGCCCAGGCCCAGCCGGGCTGCGCGGCCAGCGGGGTGAGCCGGTCCAGGTCGGGGAGGAGCCGCAGATCCCCGTCCGGGCCGCCGACATGGCGGCTGGTGGTCATGGAGTCGTCCACGAGATAGACGTCGAAGACGGGGGACATCCCGACCCCGCGCCGGGCGGCATGGGGCAGCCGCGCGGTGGGCACGGACTTCACCCGGGTCAGACCGGCGTTGTCCACCCAGGTCAGCGCGATGGCCTGGACGCCGTTCGCGGTGAGCCGCTCGGCCTCCTGCCGTGCCCGTGCGTATGCCTGCTCGCGTTCCCCGGTCCCCATGGGCGCCTCCTCAGCCACGTCCTGTACGCCGAGACTATTGCCTGCGGACGGTCTTGTGGTGACGCGTTGTCCCGATCGCATACGGGGTGTGACGGTGGCTTATGCCGGTCGGTGGTTGACACGACCGACCGGGGCGTAGAGGGGGTCGGCCCACCCGCCGAGGCGTCCGGTTTCGGCCACGTAGCGGAGACCGCCTACGTCACCTGGCCCCCTCCCGGAGGGTGTCCCCGAGGGAGGCGAGATACATCTCGATGGCCTGCCCGAGCTCGCGCACCCGGCGGCCCGACGACTTTCCGATCTTCTCCAGCCGGTACGGCAGGGCGTTCCGGTGGATGTGCGGCCGTTCGGCGACCCGGACCGGCGACAGGCCGCCTTCCGCCCAGCCGATCAGCGTCTCCCGCGCCGTCAGCCGGGACACCGGCGCGGGACCCTCGTCCGCCCGGTCCGGGGCGCCCGCCGAGCGCGCCTCCAGCAGCAGCGCGCTCCGGGCCGGATCGAGTCAGGACCTTGGCGGGCACTGCGGATCCTGGTATTTCCTCCACTTTTGGACCGGTACGGAGTGTTCGTCAGTATTCAGGGTAGGCTTGGCGTGGACATGGCGCCCAATGAGGCGCCTTGACACCCAAGGAGGGCTAAGTGATCAGTCGCAGAACCCTGCTCACGAGCACACTGGGCATCACCGGCGGCCTTCTCCTCCCGACGGCGGGCGCCGACGCGGCGCCCGCCGACTGGTCCCGGGCGGTGGTGGACTCCACCATCGCCCGCAAACCGGACCCCACGACCCTCGGCGGCTGGGGCTACACCCAAGGGCTCTTCCTGCTGGGCGCCTACCGCGTCTACCAGCGGGTCAAGGAGCCCTCCTACCTGGCGTACATCAAGGGGTGGGTGGACAACTTCGTCGACGCCGACGGCCATATGAGCCGGACCTTCGACAACCTGGACGCGATGCAGTCCGGCAATCTGCTGCTGATCCTCCACCAGGAGACCGGCGATCCGCGCTATCGGACCGCCGCCGACCAGATCCGGGACCGGATCACCACCTATCCGCGCACCGCCGACGGCGGGATGTGGCACGCCACCGGCAAGACCAACGAGCTGTGGGGCGACGGGGTCTTCATGGCCCAGCCGTTCCTGCTGCGCTACGGCATCGCCTACGGCGACGAGGCGTTCGCGTACGAGGAGGTCACCAGGAACCTCTCGGTGTACTTCCGCCACCTCAAGGCGGCCAACGGGCTGATCTACCACGCCTACGACGCCGACGGCGACGCCCCCTGGAAGCCCGACCCCACCACCGGCACCTCCGCCCACTTCTGGGCACGGGCCATCGGCTGGACCGCGATGACCCATGTCGAGGTGCTGGAACTGCTCCCCGCGAAACACCCGCGCCGTGCCGAACTGATCGGCAACATAAGACACTTGGCGAAGGGCTTCGCGCGCTACCAGGACCCGGCCACCGGCCGCTGGTTCCAGGTCGTCGACAAGGCGAGCGACCCCGGCAACTGGACCGAGACCTCCGCCTCCAGCATGTACACCCTGATGCTGCACGCCGCCCTGGAGCACGGCTGGATCAGCGGCGGCGGCTACGCCTCGGCGGCCCGCAGGGGCTATCAGGGCGTGCTGAAGAAGGTGTCGGTCGGCTCCGACGGGCTGACGAACATCACCGACATCAGCGAGGGCACCAACGTCGGGGACCTGGCCTACTACCTCGGCCGCAAGCGCAATACGAACGACCTCCACGGTCTGGGCGCCTTCCTGCTGATGAACGAGCGGCTCGCGCACTGACCCGGGCGTACGGGCGCGGTCCGCGGACCGCGCCCGTACCCACCCGCGCCCGCGGAGGCGCTACTTCAACTCGACCTGGAAGACCTTGTCCGCGCCGTCCGGCTCCCCGCCGTTGTTGTCCGCGTTCGTCGTGGACAGCCACAGGGCGTTCTTGCCCGGTACGGTCTCCACGGTGCGCAGCCGCCCGTAGGAGCTGGTGTAGTACGCCTTCGGGGTGCCCGCGTTCGTGCCGTCCACCGGGATCCGCCACAGCCGCTCACCGCGCAGCGCGGCGAGGTACATCGCGCCGTCGGCGTAGGTGACCCCGCTGGGCGAGGCGTCGCCGGTCGCCCACTGGCGCTTGGGGCTGGTCATCCCCGAGGTGGAGCACTCGCCCTCGCAGATCGGCCAGCCGTAGTTCTTGCCCGGTTCGATGAGGTTGAGCTCGTCGTACTTGCTGTTGCCGAACTCGGCCTCCCACAGCCGGCCCTGCGGGTCCCAGGTGATGCCCTGCGGATTGCGGTGGCCGTAGGAGTAGACGAGCGTGCCGAACGGATTGCCGGGGGCGGGTTTGCCGTCCGTGGTCATCCGCAGGATCTTCCCGTTGAGGGAGTTCTTGTCCTGGGCGAGGTCGGGTGTCTGCGCCTCGCCGGTGGTGGCGTAGAGATAGCCGTCCGGGCCGAACTTGAGGCGTCCGCCGTTGTGGTACTTGTTCTTCTTGATGCCGGTGACGAGCGCCTTGTAGCCGCCGAGCGAGGAGCCGTCGTAGGTCATCCGGGCGATGCGGTTGCCGTCGGACGCGGTGTGCATCAGGTAGATGGCGTGGTCGGTGTTCCAGTTCGGGGAGACCGCGATGCCCAGCAGCCCGCCCTCACCGTTCGTGGTCACCACATTGGGCACCGTGCCGACCTGTGTCCTGGTGCCCGACTGGGTGAGCTTGTAGAGCTTGAAGGAGTCCCGCTCGGTGATCAGCGCCGAGCCGTCGGGCAGCCAGCTGAGCCCCCAGGGGATGCTCCAGCCGGACGAGATGGTCTTGATGTCCGAGGGAGCCGAATCGGCCCGCCCGGGGGCGGCGGTTCCGGTGCCGGCCGTCCCGATCAGCAGTCCGGCGGCGAGTGCGGTGGCGGCCGCCAGGGCGGCGGTGGTCCGGTACCTCTTCATCGCGTTCTCCTGTCTGATCCCCGTTCACATGCGGGGAACCGTAAAGAAGGTTTCCTAATGCGTAAACAGTTTCGACGGGAGGAGCCAGTGCATCGCGGAAGGTAGGAGGTGTCTTATGGAGCGTCAAGGATTGGTATGGGCCAGGATATTGGCCACGTGGTCGGTTTCGCCCGTCCTGGGCTGCCGCACCATCAGAGGTCGGATGACCTTTTTGATGCACGCTTCTTGACCGCACCCGGACAGCTGGTAACCCTGCAACAGAACGGAACATCACCACGCTCCATCCCTCCATCGGCATTCACAGCTCGGAGAAGGAGCCCTCATGGGCCGCAGATCGCGCCGCCGCCCCGGCGCCTGGCTGGCCGTCGTGCTGTCGGCCGTCGTCACCCTCGCACTCACCGGCCCCACCCCGGCGCGGGCCGAGATCACCAACCCCCGGCAGCAGTGGCTGCGCCAGTCCCAGGCGGGGCTCTTCCTGCACTGGGGCATGCGCACCTCGCCCGGCTACACCAGCTGCTCAGCCTGGGAGAAGGCGGTCACCGACGGTGGCTGGGACGCGGACTACTGGGTGGCCCAGGCCAAGAAGCTGCACGCCTCCTATCTGGTGCTCGCCTCCTTCCACAGCCGATTGGGCTATGCGCGGGCCTGGCCGTCCGCCATCCCGGGAAGCTGCTCCACCAAGCGGGACTTCCTCGGTGAGCTGATCGACGCGGCGAGCGCCCAGGGGCTGAAGGTCATGCTCTATATGACCGACGATCCCCAGTGGCATGCCGAGGGCGGCCACGAATGGCTCGACTCGGCCGCCTACTCGGCCCACAAGGGCCATGACGTCGACCTGACCACACGCGACGGCTTCGGCGAGTACTCCTACGACAACTTCGTGGAAGTGATGCGGAAGTACCCCGAGCTGTCCGGGTTCTGGATCGACAACGACAACGACTACTGGATCGACCACGGGCTCTACGAGAAGATCCGCGCCGACCGTCCCGGCTGGCTGCTGAGCAACAACAACGAAGACACGCCGATCATGGACACGGTCAGCAATGAGCAGAAGACCGGGATGACCCCGGCCTATGACTACCCCCAGGCCATCTGGACCCCGCAGCCCCGGCTCACCGAGGCCTGCTTCAAGCTGCCCAGCAGCGGGGCCTGGTGGTACAGCGGCACCGATTCGGCGGTGGACCACGGACTCACCCTCGGCCGGCTGATCAGCGACTCGGGGTCTTCCGTCAAATCCCTCATGGCCGAGACCGCCCAGGTGAACGGGCGCTTCCCCAGCAAACAGGAGGCGTTCAACAACTACGCCAAGACCTACCTCGACAAAATCTGGGGCTCGCTGGGCGGCACCGAGGGCGGTGGCTACTCCTACGGCGGGCTCCAGCCCGGCGCCTGGAACGACGGCGCCCACGGGGTGACCACGGTGAGCACGGCCGACCCCGACCGCCACTTCGTCCACGTCCTCACCCGGCCCTCGGGCTCCACGCTGACCGTGCGGGACAACGGCTACAAGGCGACCGGTGTCACCGACTACCGCACCGGGAAGAAGCTCGACTTCCGCCAGGGCGACGGCCGGATCACCATCTCCGGCATCACCGACTGGGATGCGTACGACACCGTCCTCGCGGTCCGCACCGACGGCCGCCAGGGCATCGTTCCGCCCGGTTCCCTCACCGCGAGCGCCGACGTCTCCGCGAGCGGCCACCCCGCCTCCGCCGTACTCGACGGCGATCCGCGGACGTACTGGGACAACGACACCACCCTGCCCGCCTCGGTCACCCTCGATCTGCGCTCCGCCAAGAGCGTCCGCTATCTGGCCGTGAACCAGCGGGAGTGGTCGGTCTCCTACGCCCGCTCCGACACCGAGCAGTCCGCCCGCATCCGCGACTACCAGGTGCACGTCTCCGACAACGGACGCGACTGGGGCAGCCCGGTCGCCTCCGGAACGCTGCCCAGCGCCCGCGGGGTGCGGTTCATCGACATCCCCGCCACCACCAAGCGCTACGTCCGGCTCACGGTGAACAGCACCTGGGCCGCGGCCACCGACACCAAGCACTATCGCAAGCTGCTGCTGGACGAGGTGCGGGTCGGGTCCGCCTACCCCGGGAGCGGCCGCACCACCACCGACGGCGGGGCACCGCGGATCCGGACCGCCCGCTGACGGCCCGTCCGCCCCGTCCCGTTGATTCATCCCCCACCGAGATGGAAGGCAGGCAGAAGCCATGAACGACACCACACCCCACACGGCGCCCGAGGCGGCGGACCGCACCCGTACGGAGGCCGGCGAGACCGCCTGGCAGACTCCCGACTACGTGGTCGTGGAGACCGCGCTGGAGGTCACCGCCTACTCGCTGAACGCCCGCTGAGCTCCCCGCCATGCGCGTGCGCGTGCTCGGCACCGCGGCGGGTGGCGGCGTACCCCAGTGGAACTGCGCGTGCCCCGGATGCTCCGGGGCACGCGCCCACCCGGGGTGGCGCCGCCGCCATGCCTCGCTCGCCGTCCAGGCCGACGAAGGCCGCTGGTATCTGGTCAACGCCACCCCCGACCTCGGCGACCAGGTCGAGGGCTGCCCCGAACTGCACCCCGGGCCCGAACCGCGCCGGACCCCGCTGGCCGGGGTGATCCTCACCGACGCCGAACTCGACCACACCCTCGGCATCGCCCGGCTGCGCGAGGCGGACGGCATCGAGATCGTGGCCACCGCCCCGGTGCGGCACGCCCTGCTGACCGGGCTCCACCTGGGCGAGATCCTCACCCCCTACGCCCGGCTGGACTGGCGCCCCCTCGGCCCCGGGGACCGGCCGCTCGCCGAGGGCTCGCCCATCGCCGTCGGCGCCGTCCCCGTCTCCGCCAAACGCCCCCGCTACGCGGCCGGACTCGATGCCCCGGACGACGACGCCTGGGTGGTCGCCCTCCGGCTGACCGACCGCGCCACCGGCCGCTCCCTCCTCTACGCCCCCGCGCTCGCCGTCTGGCCCGACACCTTCCAACTCGCCGCCGAAGAAGCCGACTGCGTGATCGTCGACGGCACCTTCTGGTCCGATGACGAACCCCTCACCAGCGGCTTCGGCTCGCGTACCGCCACCGCCATGGGCCATCTGCCGATCGAAGGACCGGACGGCACGGCGCACCGGCTCGCCGCGCTCGGAGCGCGCACCCTGTACACCCACCTCAACAACACCAACCCCCTCAACGACCCGGCCGCGCCCCAGCACTCGGGCTTGGCGAGGCTGGGCGTCGAGGTGGCCGCCGACGGGATGGTGATCGACCTGTGAGCAGCCCACGGACACGGCTCGAGGAGCGGTTGCGCGCGGTCGCGCAGGAGCGCTACCACGACCGCCACCCCTTCAACGTACGGATGCACGCGGGCGAGCTCACCCCCGCCGAGCTGCGCCGCTGGATCCTCAACCGCTTCCACTACCAGCGCCATATCCCCGTCAAGGACGCGCTGATCACCGCCAAGCTCGACACCTCGCGGCTGCGCCGGATGTGGCTGCGGCGCATCCAGGACCACGACGGCGCCACCGAGGGCGAGGGCGGCATCGAGCGATGGCTGCGGCTCGGCGAGGCCGCGGGGCTGCACCGGGACCGGCTGCTGTCGGGTGATGAGGTGGTGCCCGGGGTGCGGCTCGCGGTCGACGGCTATGTCAACTTCTGCCGGCTGCGCGGGCCCCTGGAAGCCGTCGCAGCCTCGCTCACCGAGCTGTCCGCGCCCGGCATCATGCTCACCCGGATCGACGCGTTCGAGCGGTACTACCCATGGATCGAGCGCGAGGGCCTGGCCTACTTCCGCAACCGGGTCGACCAGGGGCGCCGGGACAGCACCGAGGCCCTTGACCTGGTCCTGACCTGGGCACGGACCCCCGAGGACGAGGACCGCGCGGTGGCGGCGCTCACCTTCAAATGCGATGTGCTGTGGTCGCTGCTGGACGCGGTCGACCACGCCGACACCAAGGACGGGCCGGGAGCCGACACCGAGGACGGCACGGAAGCCGACACCAAGGACGGCCCGGGGGAGGGCACATGACGACCGGACCCGGCACCCCGCCCGCCCCGGCCGGATGGCGGCCCGCGCTGTCCCCCGCGGTGAGCCTGCGCCACGACCGGGTGCGGGACGCCGATCTGCTGGTGCTGCCCGAGCGGGTGGTGGTGCTGCGCGGCAGCGCCGCGAAGATCCTGCGGCTGTGCGACGGCGACCGCGACCTCGACGCCATCGTGGCGGAACTCCAGAGCCGCTTCCCCGGAGCGCCCGTCGCCGAGGACGTGCCCGCCTTCCTCAACCGGATGCGCGGGGAGGGCTGGGTCCGATGACCGCCGCGCCCCGCCCCTGGGCCCTGCTCGCCGAGCTCACCCACGGCTGCCCGCTGCACTGCCCCTACTGCTCCAACCCGCTGGAGCTGGTCCGCCGCTCCCGTGAGCTGTCCACCGCCGAGTGGGCGGAGGTGCTGCGCCAGGCGGGGGAGCTGGGCGTGGTGCACACCCATCTCTCCGGCGGGGAACCGCTGTTGCGCGGCGATCTCGCCGAGATCGTCACCGCCGCCGAGTCCGCCGGGATCTACACCCAGCTCGTCACCAGCGGAGTGGGCCTGGACGGTGCCCGGCTGGCCACGCTGACCGCCGCCGGGCTGCGCAGTGTCCAGCTGTCCGTGCAGCACGCCGACCCGGCCGCCTCCGACCGGATCGCCGGACACCGCTCGTACGCCGCCAAGGAACGGGCCGCCGCGCTGGTGCGCGCGGCCGGACTGCCGCTCGGGATCAACGTCGTCCTGCACCGCGACAACCTCGACGCGCTCGACGCCATCATCCGACGCGGCCTGGAGTGGGGCGCCGACCGGATCGAGCTGGCCAACACCCAGTTCTACGGCTGGGCGCTGCGCAACCGGGACGCCCTGCTCCCCACCCGCGACCAGCTCGGCCGGGCGCGGGACACGGTCCAGCGGTGGCGGGACCGGCTGGGCGGCGCCACCGACCTGGTGTGGGTCGTGCCCGACTACTTCGACGGCGTGGCCAAGCCCTGCATGGGCGGGTGGGGCGCGGTCTCGCTGACCGTCGCGCCCGACGGCACCGTGCTGCCCTGCCCCGCCGCCGCGAGCCTGCCGGACCTGGACCCGCCCAACGTCCGTGACCACCCCCTGGAGTGGATCTGGGACCACTCGGGCGCCTTCAGCCGTTACCGGGGCGAGGACTGGATGCGCGAGCCGTGCCGCACCTGCTCCCGCCGCGCGGAGGACTTCGGCGGCTGCCGCTGCCAGGCGTACGCCCTGACCGGCGACGCCGCCCGCACCGACCCGGCCTGTGCGCTCTCCCCCGACCACGGTGTGATCCGCGCGCTGACGACGGACCCCGGACACCCGGCCGGAGCGGGCACCCCGGCGCCGACCGGCGGCTACGCCTACCGCAAGCCCGGAGGGTGAGGCCGGGCGCGGTTTGGCGCATACGCTCCCGCTTCCGTAAAGTTTCGCCGTTGTCCAGGGGAACAGGCGAACCAGAAAGCGGCAGCGGCGATGACGGTGATTGACGAAGGCCGGGCCGAGCGTGCCCCGGCCGAGGAGCCGGGCATCGACCCGGAGCGGCTGGCGACCTGTCTGAGCGTCCTCGCGGAACTCGACCGGCTGCCGGTCGACCACCCCGACGCGATCATGGTCCGCCGGGCCACCTCCGGGATCTACCGCAGCGTCAAGCAGCGCAGGCGCCAGGAGCGGCGGGCCGCGAAGACCGCGAACGACAAGGCCGTGACCGAGGCCACCGCCACCGGGGCCGCCGACCGGATCGACGACGAGACCCTGGGCCGCGCGCTCACCAGCTCCGTCACCACGGAGATCGCCGGCATCCTGAAGCGCCCCCGTTCCTGTTATGTCTGCAAGACCCGGTATGTCGAGGTCGACGCCTTCTACCACCAGCTGTGCCGCGACTGCGCCGCCGAGAACCGGGCCCGCCGCGACGCCCGCACCGATCTCACCGGGCGCCGTGCCCTGCTCACCGGCGGCCGGGCGAAGATCGGCATGTATATCGCTCTGCGGCTGCTGCGCGACGGCGCGCACACCACCATCACCACCCGCTTCCCGGTCGACGCCATCCGCCGCTTCAAGGCCATGCCGGACAGCGGGGAGTGGCTGCACCGGCTCAAGGTCGTCGGCATCGATCTGCGCGACCCGGCCCAGGTCATCGGGCTCGCGGACGCGGTGAGCGCCGCGGGCCCGCTGGACATACTGATCAACAACGCCGCCCAGACCGTCCGCCGCACCCCGCAGGCGTACGCGGAGCTGATAGCGGGCGAGTCGGCGCCGCTCCCCGCCGGGGAACTCCCCGAGTCCATGGTCCTCGGCGCCTTCGGCAGCGGCGCCCAGGCGGCCCTGCCGGCGCCCCGCGCGCCCCGGGACGGCGCCCTCACCCCGCAGGATCTCACCGCCCTAGCTCTCACCAGCGGCTCCGCCTCACCGGCCCGGATCGAGGCCGGGACCGCGATCGACGCGGGCGGTCTTGTGCCGGACCTGGACCCGAGCAACACCTGGGTGCAGCGGGTCAACGAGGTGGACCCGGTCGAAATGCTCGAGGTCCAGCTGTGCAATGAGACGGCGCCGTTCATCCTGGTGAGCCGGTTGCGCCCGGCGATGGCCGCCTCGCCCGCCCGGCGCAAGTACGTGGTCAACGTCTCCGCGATGGAGGGGAAGTTCGGCCGGGGCTACAAGGGCGCGGGCCATCCGCACACCAATATGGCCAAGGCCGCGCTGAACATGCTGACCCGCACCAGCGCACGCGAGATGTTCGAGTCCGACGCCATCCTGATGACGAGCGTCGACACCGGGTGGATCACCGACGAGCGCCCGCACCCGGACAAGATGCGGCTGGCGGCCGAGGGCTTCCACGCCCCCCTCGACCTGGTGGACGGCGCGGCGCGGGTCTACGACCCGATCGTCCGGGGCGAGGGCGGCGAGGATCTCTTCGGCTGCTTCCTGAAGGACTACGCCCCCACGTCCTGGTAAGGATTTCCAGCCCGTCCGGCGATTGAGGACCGGGGTCCGGGGCGGAGCCCCGGTCGGGGGTGTGGGGGCGGAGCCCCCCGGCACCCCCCGACCGGCGTCAGGTCACGCGCTCGCCTTGCGGCCCGCCGCCGGGGCGCGGCGGCCGGGCGAGAGGCCGAAGCGGCGGGCCAGCCGCCGCAGGCGGGCGCGGGCGGCGGTCCGGTAGCGCTCCCAGAGGCGGGCGGACCGGCTCGCGCGCAGCTCCTCGAAGAGCTGGTCGTAGCGCCGGGCGATCGGCTCCGGGTCATAGATCCGGGAGCGCTCCAGGGCGGCCGCGCCCATCGTCCGCCGGGCCGGGGCGTCGCCCATCAGCTCCATCAGGGCGCTCGCCAGCGCGTGCTTGTCCCCGGTGGGGACGAGCCGCCCGGTGACCCCGTCCTTGATGATCTCGGCGGGGCCGAGCGGGCAGTCGGTGCTCACCACCGGCACCCCACAGCGCATGGCCTCCACGATCGTCATCCCGAACGACTCGGCGTCCGAGGCGACCGCGACCAGCGACGCCTTGGCGAACTCCGCCTCGATGGGGGAGCGGGACCCCATCAGCTCCGCGCTCCCGGACAGGCCCAGGCGCTCGATGTGCTCCGCGAGCCGCTCCTTCTCCGCGCCCCCGCCGTAGATCCGCAGCCGCCAGGCCGGGAACTTCGCCGAGATCTCCGCGAAGGCGTCGATCAGCAGGTCGAAGCGCTTGCCGCGGACCAGCCGCCCGGCCGCGGCGATCACCGGCTCGGTGCCCTCGGAGGGGGCCACGTCGGGCTCGGGGACGCTGTTGGGTATCGCCAGGGTCCGCACCCCCGGCATCGGCATCTTCTTGCGGTAGACCGCGGCGTCCGCCTCCGTCGTGGTGACCACGGCGTCCAGCGCCCGGTAGAACGGGGCCAGCTCCGCCCGCAGCTTCTTGCTGTGCGCCTCGTACCGCAGATGCTCCTGGGCGATGCGCAGGGCGCGACGCGGGGCGAAGCGGGAGATGTAGACGTTCACCCCCGGCCGGGTGCCGACGATCACATCGGCGTCGCAGCCGCGCAGATACCCCGCGGCCCGCGTGTCCATCAGCCGGTTGTACTGCTTGATCCGCTTCTCGGCGGCCGGAAAGTCCCGGCTGGCCTCGAAGAACAGCGGGTCCTTCGCGTCCGCGCTCTCCGGACGCGTGTCCACCAGGGGGACCAGCCGCACCCGCGGGTCGAGGGCGAAACGCGGCGTCTCGCGGTGCCGCATCATCGAGACGATCTCGACCTCATGGCGGTCGGCGAGCGCCGTCGCGAGGTTCATGGTCGTCCGGATCGTTCCGCCGATCCCGTAGGCGTTGTGCAGCAGGAATGCGATCTTCATGCGGTATTTTCTCCGGCCGGGTGCGTCCCCGGGGCGAGTTTCCCCCGGAAGCTGGTCGACACCTTGTCGAGGTCCGGTAAGTCCACCGCTTGAAGAAGGTGAGAGCGGGGTAAGAAGCCCCGCTCAGGACCCCGCCCGCCGCGGGCACCGCTGCGGCCTTGGCAGACTCGGGGTGTGACCAACACCGTGCTGCTCGCCGAGGACGACCGTGCCATCCGCCAGGCCCTGGAACGCGCCCTGACCCTGGAGGGGTACCGCGTCATCGCCGTACCCGACGGGATAGAGGCGCTGGCGGCCATCCACCGCGAGCGTCCGGACGTGGTCGTGCTGGACGTGATGATGCCGGGCGTGGACGGGCTCCAGGTGTGCCGGGTGCTGCGCGCCGAGGGGGACCGCACCCCCATCCTCATGCTCACCGCGCGGGTCGAGACCGCCGACCGCATCGAGGGTCTTGACGCCGGCGCGGACGACTACGTGGCCAAGCCCTTCGAGGTCGAGGAGGTCTTCGCCCGGCTGCGCGCGCTGCTGCGCCGCGCCGCCCCCGCCGAACCGGCCGAACCGGCCGCGCCGGATGACGCCGCCATCGACGGGGTGCTGGAGGTCGCCGATCTGCGCCTGGACTCCTCGGCCCGGCGGGTCTGGCGCGGCGGTACGGAGCTGGAGCTGACCCGCACCGAATTCGACCTGCTGGAGCTGCTGGCCCGCAACGCGGGCATCGTCCTGGACCACACCACCATCTACGCCCGCATCTGGGGCTACGACTTCGGCCCCGGCTCGAAGAACCTCGCCGTCTACATCGGCTATCTGCGCCGCAAGGTCGATCCGGAGGGGCGCGCCCCGCTGATCCACACCGTGCGCGGGGTCGGATACAGCCTGCGGGAGGAGTGATGGTGCGGCTCCCCGCGCTCCGCCGTGGTCGCCCCAGTCTGCGGACCACCTTCGCCCTGTCGTTCTCGGCGGCGGCCACCGTGGTCACCCTCCTGGTCGGCGGGCTCAGCTATGACGCGGCCGCCGGGCTGGTGCGGGTGGACCAGCAGTCGTCGTTCGACGACATCATCCGCGATCTGCGCAGCGAGGTCCGCAGCGAGAAGGTGATCCTGCGGCAGTACCCCACGGAGTCCGTCGTGCCCGTCCCGTACGACCTGCGGGACGATCTGCGGCGGATCAGCCGGATGGACGTCCAGGTGATCAACGGCCGGGGCACGGTCTACGACGTGGGCAAGCCCCCGCTGCCGGTCGTCGACGACGACCGGACGGCCGCCGCCTCCGCCACCGCGGGCACCGTCGTACGGCGCGAGATCGGCATCGGCGGGGAGCAGTACCGGATGGCCACGGTCGCCGTGGGCGACGGCACCGGCGCGATCCAGGTGGCCCAGCAGATCAGCGACACCGAGGATCTGCTGCGCGAGCTCCAGAAGCGCACCGCGCTGTTCGTGGTCGCCGTCATCCTGGCCGCCGGGCTGGCCGGCTGGTGGCTGGCCGGGCGGATCACCCGGCGGCTGGTGCGGCTGACCCGGGTCGCCGAGAGCGTGGCCGCCACCGGCCGGATGGAGGTGGCGGTGCCGGTCGCCGGGGACGACGAGGTGGGCCGCCTCGGCAGGGCCTTCGACGGCATGCTCGGACAGCTCGCGCGCTCCAAGGACGACCAGCGGCGGCTGGTCCAGGACGCCGGACACGAGCTGCGCACCCCGCTCACCTCGCTGCGCACCAACATCTCCCTGCTGCGCCGCTTCGAGGAGCTGCCGGGGCCCGCGCGCGAGGATCTGCTGGCCGATCTGGCGGGGGAGACCCGGGAGCTGACCGACCTCGTCAACGAACTGGTGGACCTGGCGGCCGGGCAGCGGGACGACGAACCCCGTACCGAGGTCTCGCTGGAGGAGGTGGCCACCACCGCCGTGACCCTCGCCCGGCGCCGGACCGGCCGGGAGATCACCGTACGGGCCGAGGGCGACACCCGGCTGACGGGCCACCCGGCCACCCTTCAGCGCGCGGTCTCCAACCTGGTGGAGAACGCCGCCAAGTTCGACCAGGGCGGCACCGAGCCCGTCGAGGTGGTGATCAGCGGCCGCCGGGTGGAGGTCCTCGACCGGGGCCCGGGCATAGCCGAGGAGGACCGCGAGCGGGTCTTCGACCGCTTCTACCGCGCGCCCGGCGCCCGCAGTCTGCCCGGTTCGGGGCTGGGCCTGGCCATCGTGCGCGAGGTCGCCCTCGCACACGGCGGCACCGTCTTCGCCCGGCCGCGCCCGGGCGGGGGCGCGATCCTGGGCTTCACGGTCGGCGATGCCACGGAGGCCCCGTAACACCTTCCCTGAACTGGGGCTCCGCCCCAGGCCCCACGCCGCGAAGCCTCGGCCGCCAGGGGGCGTCCGGCGGGCCACGCGGCGGAGCCGCATATCGATGCTTTCCCGCCGCAGGCGTTAAGGCTTGCGGGCCACTCCCGCCCACATGTTGATGTCCGCGCTGCGGATGTCCTCCGGCCGGTCCTCGGGGTCCGGATTCCAGTGGTGGGGCTCCGACACACCCGGCTCGATCAGCTCCAGACCGTCGAAGAAGGCCCCGACCTCGCTCTGCGAGCGAGTGGTGAAGGAGATCCCGCTCTCCTTGTAGACCCGGATGACGTTCCGCCAGGTCTCCTGGGAGAAGTCATGCGTGGAGTGGGTCAGCATCAGAAAGCTGCCCGGGACCAGCGGAGCCATCAGCTCGTGGATGATCTCGTACGGCTTGTCCTCCTCCGGAATGAAGTGGAAGAGCGCGTTCACGGAGATCGCCACCGGCTGGTCCAGGTCCAGCGTCTCATGCAGCTCGGGCGCGCTCATGATCCGCTGGGGATCGCGCACATCCGACTGCACATAGGCCGTACGGCCCTCGGGCGTGCCGACGAGCAGCGCCTGGGCGTAGGCCAGCACGATGGGGTCGTAGTCGGTGTAGACCACCCGGGCCTCCGGGGCGACCGACTGGGCCACCTGGTGGAGGTTGGGCTCGGTGGGTATGCCAGTGCCTATGTCGAGGAACTGCCGGATCCCGGCCTCCCGGGCCAGCCAGCGGGTGGCACGGTGGATGAAGGCCCGGTTGACGGTGGCGTTGAGCCGGACGGTCGGATAGACCTCCAGCACCCGCCCGGCGGCCTCCGCGTCGACCTCGTAGTGGTCCTTGCCGTTGAGGTAGAAGTCGTACATCCGAGCCGGGTGCGGCTTGGTGGTGTCGATCTGGTCAGGGGCGAGCCCGTTGTCGGTCACGCGGCCCTCCGTTCCGATGCGGTACCCGCCGAGGTGGTCAGGTTTTCTGGGCGTGTGAGCAGGAAGTCCGCGGCGCCGGCCTTGGCACCCTGGATGAACTTCTCGATTTCGTGGTGGGTGTAGATCAGGGCGGGACCGTCCGGATCGGTCGACTGACGCAGGGCCACCCGCCCGTCGTTCAGCCGCATGACCTCCACGCAGGCACCGCCGTTGGGGCCACTCCAGGGCTTGGCCCAGCCTTCGGTTCCCAGATGTTTGGCGGGCATGCCGTTGTACACGTGTACCTGATCCACAGTCAGAGCTCCTTGCGAATCCCACGGAGAAAGTTCTCCGTCCGCCGCGCCGGTGTGGCCTGGGTGCCCATGCGGTCCAGGGCTTCCAGATAGGCGACCACATCGGAACGTTGGTCGAGATAGCCGGCGCCGGTCAGGCCCTCGGCATAGACGATGTCCGGCAGTTCCGGGATCTGGAACCGGAAGAGCTGGAAGGGTCCGCCCATGCCCGGGTGGGGGCCGGCGGAGAACGGCACCACCTGAAGGGTGATGTTCGGTCTTTGCACCGCTTCGATCAGACGGTCGACCTGGGCGCGCATCACCGCGGGACTGCCGATGGACAGACGGAGCACCGTCTCGTCCATCACGACCCACAGATGCGGTGCGTCCGGGCGGCTGAGCAGCTCCTGACGCTCCATCCGCAGCGCCACCCGGCGCTCGATCTCCTGGTCGGACCCGTGCGGGAAGCCGATGGAGAGCAGCGCGCGGGCGTAGTCCTCGGTTTGCAGCAGTCCGGGGATGAAGTGCGGCTCATAGGCGCGGATCCGGCTCGCGGCGCCCTCGAGGCTCACATAGAGGCTGAACCAGTCCGGCAGCACATCGCGGAACCGGTGCCACCAGCCTGGCCGGTTGGCCTCCTCGGCGAGTGCGAGGAAGGAGTCGATCTCCTGCTGCTCGGCGCCGTAGGTCTGTAGCAGCTTCTCGACGTAGGGGAGTTTCAGGCCGACTTCGGCCTTCTCCATCCTGCGCACCGTGGTCTGGTTGACGTGCAGCGCCCTGGCAGCCACGTCGTAACTGACGCCGGCTTTTTCGCGAAGGTCCCTCAGCCGCATGCCGAGGACCATCTGCCCGACGGTCGGGGCAGATCGCGCTTCACCCACGTCGTACCTCCTGGGACGGTCTTGTCGGGATCAGTGTGCCACGGACGAGGTGAGGACAACAGAGTGCTCTGGCTATTCTGCATTTTGCAGATCGCGCCTTGCCAACTGATGCTCGCAGCAACGATAGTGACGGGTGTGACCAGTCCAACGTGGCTGCTGTGTCGCGCACTTGCGGCATTCACGTACGGCATTCACGCCCCACAGGTAGGACGGACGGAAGGCACATGGCCGTGGCATTGCGTCAGCGCTCGACGATGGCCCACCACCCGAGCTCCGGGAGCGTTGACTCCGCCCTCCGCCAGGAGAGGTTCCAGCTGCCCGCCAGAGGCGCCTCGGTCGCGATCGCCCGGCACCGGGTGCGGTCCCGGGCGCCGGAGTGGGGCTTCGCGGAGGATGTCTGCGAGGCCGCCGAGCTGGTGATGTCCGAGCTGTTCACCAATGCCCTGGTGCACACCGGAAGCGAGCAGATCCTCTGTGTACTGCGCGCCCATGAGCGGCGGATGCTCTATGTCGAGGTCGCCGACCAGGGCGGCGGACCAGCCGTCCCCACACCCCGGGAGGCCGGTCTGGAGGATGAGTGCGGGCGTGGACTCGCACTGGTCCGCGCCCTGGCCGACGCGTGGGGGGACCGGTCGGGCGTGAATGGCGGACGGGTGGTCTGGGCCCAGATGAGCGTGACCGTCGGCCGCTGACGCCGGGACCGGCCCCTCGGTCCGTCACACCGCCGTCGTCCGCCGCTTCCCCGGGGCGGCCGGGTCGTCGGAGCGGCCCCGGGAGAGGGCGGCGTCCCGGGTCTCCCGCATGGTGAGGTAGACGATGAGCGAGACCGCGGCACACGCCGAGACGTACCAGTAGAACCCGGACTCCACACCGCCCTTCTTGAACCACAGCGCCACATACTCGGCGGTGCCGCCGAACAGCGCGTTGGCCAGCGCGTACGGCAGGGCCACCCCGAGCGCCCGGACATGGGTGGGGAACAGCTCGGCCTTCACCACGGCGTTGATCGAGGTGTAGCCGGTGACGATGACCAGCGCCGCGAGCGAGAGCAGCAGCGCCCCGGCGAAGCTGTCGGCGTGCGAGAGCGCGGTCATGATGGGAACGGTGCAGAGCATCGAGCCGATGCCGAAGGTGATCAGCAGCGGGCGGCGCCCGATCCGGTCCGAGAGCGATCCGGCCAGCGGCTGCAACAGCATGAACAGGAACAGGGCGCAGAAGCTCACCAGCGAGGCGTCGGACTTGCTCATCCCGGCCGTGTTCGACAGGTATTTGGTGAGATAGGTGGTGTACGTGTAGTACGCGACCGTGCCGCCCATGGTCAGCGCGATGACCAGCGCCGCCTCCTTGCGGTGGCGCAGCAGCTCGGCGATCGTCCCCCGCTCCTGGTCCTGGCGGTCCTCCTCCTCGGTGTAGACCTCGGTCTCCAGCAGATTGCGCCGCAGCCAGAAGACCACGGCCGCGCCCACGGCGCCGACGACGAACGGAACGCGCCAGCCGTAGGAGTGCAGCGCGTCGTCGGACATGGTGTGCTGGAGCAGGATCTGAAGGCCGAGGCCGATCAGCTGACCCGCCGTCATCGACACGTACTGGAAGCTGGAGACGAAGCCGCGGCCGCCGGGCAGGGACGCCTCGGTGAGATAGGTGGCGCTGGCCGCGTACTCACCGCCCACCGACAGCCCTTGCAGCAGCCGCGCCACCAGCAGCACGAACGCGCCGAAGTAGCCGACCTGGTCATAGGTCGGGGCGATGGCGATGAGCAGCGCGCTGGCCGACATCAGCGTCACCGTCAGGGTGAGCGCCGCCTTGCGGCCGCGCCGGTCGGCGAACCGGCCCAGCAGCCAGCCGCCGACGGGACGCATGAAGAAGCCCACCGCGAAGATCCCGGCGGTGTTGAGGAGCTGCGCCGTGTCGTTGCCCTTGGGGAAGAAGGCTCCGGCGAAGTAGGTGGCGAAACTGGCGTAGACGAACCAGTCGTACCACTCGACGAGATTTCCGATCGAGCCGCCGAACACGGCTCGCCAGGGGGTGCGTGGTTGGCTCCGGGGAGCGCTGTCGGTCACGGGGCCTCCAAGTGAGCGGGGTGAACTCCACACCCCTACCCCGCGGAGGGCCGGTTGGAAAAGAGATTCCGCGGGGCAGTCAGCCCTGCTCCGCATCCTCCAGCGCCGCCATCCGCCGCTTGCCCCACGCGCCCAGCGGGCCCAGCGCCGTATTCAGCTCGTCGCCCAGCTCGGTCAGCGAATACTCCACCTTCGGCGGCTTCACGTCGTAGCTCTCCCGGTGGACGATCCCGTCCGCCTCCAACTCCCTCAGCTGCTGCGTCAGCACCTTCTCGGTCACACCCGGAACCAGCCGCCGCAGCTCCCCGAAACGGCACCGTTGGTGATTGAGCGCCCAGATGATCAGGACTTTCCACTTCCCGTCGATCACATCCACGGCCGCGTCCAGACCGCAGACATAAGGCTGCTTTCCCAAAGCCCCGCCCGCCCCCACTGACCTCAAGGTAAGTACGCACTATTTAGTGCGTACTTGCCCACACTACCGCCGGGGAACGAGCCTGTGATCGGCGCGCCGGACCCCTACGACCAAGCGGTATCGAAACCCCTGGAGCAACCGAAATGAGCGAATCCCCCGTGACGGTGCTGGGCCTCGGCGACATGGGCACCGCCCTGGCCCGCGCCCTTCTGCGGGCCGGGCACCGGACGACGGTGTGGAACCGTACGGCGGCCAAGGCCGAGGCGCTCGCCGCCGAGGGCGCGCTGACGGCCGCCACGGCCGGTGCGGCCGTCGCGGCGAGCCCCCTGGTGGTGGTCTGTCTGCTCGACTACGACTCCGTACGGCAGGTGCTGGATCCCCTCGGGGACGCCCTGTCCGGCAAGGCCGTCGTCAACCTCACCAACGGCACTCCGCGGCAGGCCCGTGAGCTGGCGGCGTGGGCGGCCGGACACGGTGCCCAGTACCTGGACGGCGGCATCATGGCCGTCCCGCCGATGATCGGGACACCCGCCGCCTTCCTCCTCTACAGCGGCTCGCCCGCCGCCTTCGCGGACCACCGGGGGGTGCTGGACCTCTTCGGCGAGAGCCACCACCTCGGCGAGGACCCCGGCCGTGCCCCGCTGTATGACATCGCCCTGCTCAGCGCGATGTACGGGATGTTCTCCGGTGTGCTGCACGCCTACGCCCTCGTACGGTCGGACGGTGTGGCGGCGGCCGATGTCGCCCCGCTGGTGGGGCGCTGGCTGACCGCCATGTCCGGGGCGGTGGACGGCTACGCCCGGCAGATCGACTCCGGTGACCACGCCACCGGGGTGGTCTCCAACCTCGCCATGCAGTCGGCGGCGTTCGTCAACTTCACCGGCTCCGCGCGGGACCAGGGCATCAGCCCCGAACTGATCGCCCCGATCGGCCACCTCATGGCCCGCCGGGTCGCCGGCGGACATGGCCATGAGGGCCTCTCGGGGCTGGTGGAACTGCTCGGCCAGGGGCGGCCCGGCGCCGCCTAGGCGTGGTGCTGAAGGACGGCCTCGCCGCAGTCGGGCAGGCGCGGGTCGGACAGGTGGGGGTCGGGCTCGTCGTCGCCGGTGGGCTGGCGGGGGATCGGGTGGGGGAGACGGAGCGAGGGGCCGGTCTCGGCGGGCACGTCGGGGCCGAGCGGCACCCCGTGCGGGCCGGGTCCGCCGGACCCCTCCGGCCCGCCGACTCCACCGGCTCCACCCGCGGCATCGTGCCCGTCGTGGCCGGGGACGTCCGGCTGCTCGATGACCGCGGCCTCGGCCTCCTTGGCGGCCGCTTCCGCCTCGGCCTCCGCCTCGGCGTTGTGCACCGTCAGCATCACCAGACCAGTGCTCGCGACGAGGGCCGCCACCAGGGCGAGCAGCGTGCCGGGCGCGCCGTGCCGGAAGTGCTCGCCCAGCGCGGCGAGGCCGACGGCGGTGGCGACCACGGGGTTGACCACGGTCGCCGTCGCCAGTGGCGAGGCCAGTCCGGCGCCCCGGTACGACGCCTGGGACAGCAGCACCCCGCCCGAGGCCAGCAGCCCGATCGTGACCAGGCCGGGCAGGGCGTCCTCCCACGCGTCCCAGGTCCACTCCACCGCCACGTTCTTGGTGACCACCGACGAGACACCGAAGGCCGTCCCCGCGGCCGCCGCCAGCAGCACACTTCGGATCCCGGGCGACCGCATCAGACGGGCCGCCCCGGTCAGGACGGCGATGGCGGAGACCGTGATCACGATCAGCCAGAAGCCGTCCCGCTCGGCCAGTGCCTGGGCCCGCGAGGAGCCGGTCAGCGAGAGCAGCCCGGCGAGCCCCACGGTGGCGAGCAGCGCGCCCCGCCAGCCGGCCGCGCCGACCCGGCGGCGGACGAACAGGGCCGCCATCGGCAGGGCGAAGACGATCGTGAGAGCCCCTAGGGGTTGCACCACGCTCAGCGGGCCGTAGGCCAGGGCGATCACATGGAGGACCGCGCCCGTCCCGTTGAGGGTCACCGCGGTCCACCAACTCCCGCGCCGCAGCGGAGCGGACGCGAGGCGCGGCGTCGTGGCCGCGACATGCTCCTGGAGTATGGCTCCGGCGGCGTAGCAGACCGCCGAGGCCAGGGCGAGCAGCACAGACAGCGCGAGGGAGGTCACGTCGCGGCCCCCTGGGCCGATCGGTCTTCGTCCATGCCCTCATCCTTGACGGTGGGGTGTGCCCTCGTCGTCGTCCTTGAGCACAGACTTGTGAGTACTACTTGCGTAGTAGGGCCCTCCACCGATGGGGTGCCTTCGCGGCCGCCGTACGGGCCCTTTGGAGCAGCTCGTTCTGCGGCTCGGCGGGGCGGTAGACGGTGAGCGCCCCCGGCCACTTGTCGATGAACAGCTGCTCGGCGGGGTCGGCGGCCACTTCTCCATCGTAGGCACGGCTGTCCACGCTGTGGAGGCCCGACAGGCGCAGTTGGCGCATTCGCCGCGTCGTATAGACATGTGACCGGCCGAGGGTGCCGGTGAGCGCCGCGATCAGCAGCCGGGTGCGGGCCAGCCGCTCCTCGCCGTCGATCGCCCGCACATCGAGCAGCCCGTCGTCGAGCTGCTGACGGTAGGTGGGCGCGAAACCCTCCGGGGAGTAGACGCCGTTGCCGGCGAACAGCATCCACAGCCGCCGCGGCCGCCCGTTGACCTCGACCTCCATGGGACGGGCGGTGCGCAGCACCCGGGTGAGCGCGACGGCGGCCGCGGGCCACTTGCCGAGCCGGCCTTGCAGGCTCTCCCGGATCCGCACCAGCTCCGGGTAGAAGCCGAGGCTGAAGGTGTTGACGAAGTGGCTGGTCCCGCCGCCGCCGACGAGGGGCGTGGCGCGGCCGAGGTCCACGGCCACGGCGTCGCCCTCGGTCACCGCGTGCGCGGTGTCCTCGAAGGCCGGTACGCCGAGGTCCAGCGCGAAGTGGTCGAGGGTGCCGCCGGGGAACACGGCGAGCGGCAGCCCGCGTTCGGCCGCGATCGTGGCGGCCGCGTTGACGCTGCCGTCCCCGCCGCAGATGCCCAGCGCCCCGGCCCGCTCGGCGGCGCGCTGGGCGGCCCGCCGGAGCAGGCCCATGAAGTCGTCGTCGGGCCCGCACTCCACGATGTCCGCGGCGGGCAGCAGCACCCGCAGCTGCTCGGCGACCGTGAATCCGCCGGTGGGGGTTCCCGTACCGGCCCGCTGGTTGACCATGACGACCAGACCGTCGCCCTTGGGCAGGGCGGGCGCCGAGATCCGCGGCCGGGCCTGCGCCGGGACCTCGGGGCGCGGCGGCCAGTAGCGGCAGGTCAGCGCGGCGGCCCCGGAGCCGAGGGCGATACCGGCCAGCACATCGCTGGGGTAGTGGACGCCCACGTACACCCGGGAGGCGGCGACGGCGGCCGCGAGCGGGGCGACCAGCAGGCCGTACCGGGAGGACTCCAGGGCCACCCCGGTGGCGAAGGCGGCGGCCGAGGCCGAGTGCCCGGAGGGGAAGGAGCTGGTCCACGGCTGCCGGCGCAGCCGGCGCACCAGGGGCACCGAGTCCAGGACCGGACGCTTGCGTTCCACGGTCCACTTGACCACGACGTTCGACACGAGTGAGGCGGCGGCGAGTGAGCCCACACCGCGCAGCGCGGCCCGCCGCGCGGTGCGGCCGCCGACCGTGGCGAGCACCCCGGCCGTGCCGAACCACAGCCGGCCGTGGTCGGCGGCTCGGCTGAGCCGGGGCAGCAGCGGATGGGCACCGCGGAGCCGGCTGTCCGCCACCCGCGCGAACAGCCGGCGGTCGAGGTCACTGATGTGTCTCATGCGTGATGGGTAACCCGGAACGGCGGTCGGCACGCGTCATCCGTCGGCGACCGGGGCCCGGCCGGGGGACCGCGGGCGCGGTTCGGGGCGCCGTTCGGGACGCGGTTCAGGACGCGGGGAGCCCCCAGCGCGGCGCAGGCTCGCCCGCCTCGACCGGGCGGACCGTCAGATCCGGGCGGTCGCCGCGAGCGGTGATGATCGCCTCCTGGCCCCTGGTGAGTGCGATCCGGATCGTGCCCGCGCCCACGGTCTCGTACGGCAGCCGCCGCCCGCGCCCGTCCCGCACCTCGATGGGCCCGTCCAGGGAGTGCCGTACCACACAGGGCGCGCCCGCCTCGCTGCGCAGCCGCACCCAGCGGGTGCGGCCGCCCTCGCGGGCGGCGCTCAGCAGGAAGGCGCCCTGGGTGCGGAAGTCGTGGACCATCAGCTCATCCCAGGCGGCGGGCAGCGCGGGGAAGACCCGGATCACCCCGCCCCAGCTCTGGCACACCATGTCGTGCAGCGACTGCGCGGCGGACAGCGGCGTCTCGATGACCGGGCCGGACTCCTTGTACATGGTGTTCGGCTGGATGAAGCGGCGCATCAGCTCGCCCAGGTACTTCAGCGCGTCCTCACCGCGCCCCATCTGCGCGGACATCGAGGCGGCGCCGGTGAAGGTGTAGCCCTGGAGCGCGCCCTCGAAGCCGACCCAGTGGTTGAGGGAGGTCTCGATCAGCTCGCGTTTGGCCGGGTCCTCCCAGGTGACCTCGTACAACGGATAGACGGCGAGCATATGGGAGTAGTGGCGGTGGGACTTGGCGAAGGGCACCCCCGCGCCGATCATGAAGCCGTTCTCGTCGACGGGGTACGGGGTGAGCTTGGCCAGCACCTCCCGCCAGCGCGGCGCGGAGGGGTCCTTGACGCCGAGGATCCGGGCCGAGTCCAGCAGGGTGGCGCAGCCCCAGCGCAGCAGCATCAGGTCGTAGTTGCAGTCGGGCGCGTTGACGCCGTACTCGGGCGAGAAGGTGGCGGGCAGGTGCAGCTTGCCGTCGCTGCCGGGGGTGAGGAAGTGGAGGTAGTAGGCGATGGCCTTGCGCAGCAGCGGATAGACCACATCGCGCAGCACCGACTCGTCCATGGTGTGGCGGTACGTCAGCCACACGTTGTGCAGCGCCCAGGTGAGGTTGCCGACCTCGGGGGTGGGCGGGTCCTGGCCGGGGATGCCGACCGCGAAGCCGCCGTTTGCCACCGCGCCGCCGTTGATCAGGTGGATGTCGGTGGTGCGGGGGATGCCCGCCGAGTCCTTGCGGTACGGGGCGTCGAGCTGGTTGGAGAGGTTGTCGCGGAATTCGCCGAGCGCCCGTGTCACCGCGTCGAGTTCGAGGTGGTTGGAGCCGTGGATCAGCCAGTACTCCAGCTGCACATTGAGGTTCCACCAGGTGGCGGGCCACGGGGTGGACTCCAGCCAGGGCCCCGAGGTGGCCATCACGGGGGCGTCGGCGCGTGCGGCCGCGGCCACCTTGTACAGCTGGATCCAGTAGAAGCGCTGGAGCCGGGCGTCGGGGAGGGAGAGGAAGCTCTTCCGGTAGTAGGCGTGCCACCAGGCGCGATGGGTGGGCGCGAGGGCGTCGTAGGGGAGCGCCGAGGCGGACTCGATGTCCTTGAGCGCACGGTCGCGCGCGGTGCGCCTGGGGTGGGAGTGGGCCACGGTGACGTACAGCGTCCGCCGCCCGGCGCGGGTCCGCTCCCGCCAGGCCGTCACATGCTGTCCGCCTGCGAGCAGCGGCTGTACGGCGGCCCGGACGCCGTGGTGGTCCTCGACGACGGCCGGGGGGTTGCCGGTGTAGCCGTCGGGCACCGGTTTGAAGTCGACCCGCGGGCTGATGGCCTCGGCGGGGTGGAACACCCAGCGGAACGCGGCCTCACCGGCGCTCGGGGTCACCTCGATGGCCATGACGGAGCGGGAGTTGTGCACCAGGGCGCGGAGGGCGAGCGTGCCCTTGTCGGTGGTGATGGTCCCGGTCAGCTCGGCGTCGCGCAGCCGCAGCCGCCAGTCGACGGCGGTGATGGCGCCGACCGGCTCCAGGGTGAAGTACCCGATGGGCAGCCGCGCGAGCCCGAAGAGGGAGCCGAACTCCGGCCGGTGGTCCTGGACCTCGCTGTGCTGCACATTGAAGCGCACCGCGTGTCCGTCGCCCGGCTCGGCGTAGATGCCCGAGCCGAGCAGTGCGTTCCCGAGGAAGGGGCCCTCGTACCAGGTCTGCGGCATCTTCTGCCACACCATGTCGGCGTCGGCGAGGACCGTGGCCCAGGGGTCCCCCGCGGGGCGGGTGGCCGCGGCGGGGGTCCGCGGCTCGGCGGCGTACGCGGTGGCCGGGCCGGCGAGTCCGGCGGCGGCGCCCGCGGCCATGGCGGTGCCGACGACGGTCCTTCTGGTGGGTGCGGATGACATGACGCTCCAGGGGTGTGAACCGGGGTGCGGGCGTGCTTCGGCGGGGGCGGCGGGGCGCGGCGGTCACGTACATGCCTGAGGTTCCTCGATCTGAACCCCTCGGGCATGATGCAGCCCCTGTGGCGGAACCGGAACCCCTCGGGCGGCATAAACATCGGATGGACGGCGGGCCCGGCAGGCGGAAATGACGCCCGTACCGGCGCGGGCGCGGCGAGACCTCGGATCTCCTGGCCCGGGGGGTGTCTGGGTGCGTCGGCGCATCCCTCGCCGTGTCGCCTGGGATGCCGTGCCGCGCTGTCCACCAAGTGAGACGTATTCGGTGGATCCCGTACGTACCAGCTCACCCCGGACGGCCCCCCGCGGCCACCGGGCGCGGAACGCGGTCCGGGCGGCGGTTCGTTGTCCACTCCCTGAGAATCGACGCGCGGAGCGTTCAGGCGCTGGTTAATCTGACGACAGATCCGGTTCAGCCGACACGAGGGAGTGTGCGGTGACCCCCGAACAAACGCAGAGCGACGACGCGCGCGCCGATAACAGCGGGCGGTTCGTGCAGGCCGCCGAGGTGGGCAGTCTGGAGGTATGGGCGCGTTCCGCGCCGATCCGGCTCGCCGGTTACGAGGACGACCTCGCCGAGCCGCACATCCTCCAGAGCGTGGACTGATGACCCGGCGCATGCGCTGAGAGCGAGGGAGGAGACCGGTCGCCCGGCCGCGGACGCTGGCAACAAGCGGACATCCCGGCCGTCGACCGGTCGCCTCCCTCGCCCGATGGATCACTCTTCTGGCTCAGCTACCAACTGGTAGTTAAGTCCTCCACCCCCGCGATCCGGCACCGGGCTGGTGTGTCCCGCGAGACACATGGCAGGATGCATCGCGCGGCGTCGTCCGCCTTAACCAACCGTGAGGGCGTGCGAGCCCGGGAGCAGCCGTGAGGGGGCGCAGATGGCAGCGGGTGGAGACAGGTCACCGGACGCGCCCGGCAGCCCGCTGGCGGACCGGCTCAACTACCTGTTCACCACCATGCACCCGCCGGGCGCGCCGTACACCAACGCGTATGTCGCCGAGGAGATCAGCGGCGGCGAGGAGTACGGCGGGGTGAGCCTGACCGAGCAGTATCTGTCGATGCTGCGCAACGGCAGGCGCACCAACCCCAGCCCGGATGTGCTGCGGGCGCTCGCCAAGTTCTTCGCCGTGCCCGTCGGGTATCTGCTGGGTGATCTGTCGCCTGCGCAGGCGGAGCGGGTCGAGGAGGAGGTTCGGTTCCTCGTCGCCATGCGCGACAAGCGGGTCCGCAGCATCGCGCTGCGCTCCGTGGGCCTCCCGCCAGAGGTCCAGGACAGTCTCACCACGATCATCTCCCAGTTCCGGCAGCAGATGAACCTTCCGCCCGAACCGCCCGGTACGAACGGCGCCGGAGAGGCGGACGGCTCGGGCGGCCCGGACGGCGGGGCGACGAATGGCCATCGATGACCCGGAACTGTTCTCCTCCTGGCGACGGACCGGAAACGAGGGTGGTACAGGCATGCGAGTGGGCCGGATTCGGCGGCGGTGCAAGCAGCTCATCAAGGAGCTCGGGCTGCCCGCCTCGACCGATCTGCCCGGTCTGTGCGACCTCGTGGCCCGCCGCGTCGGACGCCCCGTCCATCTGGTGCCGATGAGCCTGGGCGGTGTGGTCTCGGGCATGACCGCCTCCACCGACGAGGACTACTGGATCTTCTACGAGCTCAGGACGTCCCCCTGGCACCAGATCCATATCGTGCTGCATGAAATCGGCCATCTGCTGCTCGGCCACGAGCAGGACCCGGCGGTCACCGAGGACGCGCTGCGGATGTGGACGCCGTCGGTCGATGTGACCACCGCGATGCGCCGGCTGGGGATGACCCCGGACTTCGCCCGCCACCACGCTTACGACAACCTCACCGAGCGCGAGACCGAGGTGCTGGGCACCCTCCTGATGGAGCGTGTGGTGCCGACCTCGCCGGACCAGGGGCTGCCGCTCCGGGGCCGGGCGGCCGAACTCGCCGCGGCGCTGGGCCCGGCGCTGCGCCATGTGCGCACCGACGGGGTGGACCGTGCCGATGGCGTACGCGCCGACCGTACCGATGGCGTGCGTACCGACCGTACCGACGGCGTACCCGGTGAACCGGGCGGTGACGCCGGTGTTTGACCTGGTCTATCTGTGCTTCGGCGCCGCCGCCTGGGCGATGGCCGGTTACAAGGCCCGCGCCTGGTTCCGCGACCGCGCCAACGCCGATCTCGGCCTGGCGTGTGTGATGACCGCGGCCGTGGCGAACGTGTTCCTGCTCTCCGCGCCCAGCGTCTACCGCTGGTTCGACGGGCTGGTGGGCGTCGCCAATCTCGCCATGGTCTTCCTGTACTCCTCCGTCGTGGTGTTCGCCACCGGCGCCCTGGTACTGCTGCTGCGCTGGACCGGCTCCGCGGTGCCGCCCCGCGCGGTGGTCGCCGCCGTGGCGGTGGCGTGGACGGTGGCCGTCGTCGGCTTCGCGGTGGGCCGCCCGGACGCCGTGGAGCACCCCCGCGACTTCAGCACCGCCTACGCCGACGCCCCCGGAGTGGTCCTCTTCCTGGTGCTGTATCTGGCCATTTTCGGAGCCGGTCTGGCGGGGCTCGGCATCCTGTGCCCGCGCTATGCCGCCAGCCTGCGCGGCTCATGGCTGGCCCGGGGGCTGCGGGTGCTGGCCGCCGGATGCTGGCTGGGACTGGCGTACTGCGCCTGCAAGCTGATCGGTTTCGTCTTCTCCTGGGCGGGCCATGAGCTGTACTGGCTCTCCAACGGAGTGGCCCCGCTGACCGCGTCCGTCGCGGCGCTCCTGGTGCTGGCCGGTTTCGCCATCCCCGCCGTGGGCCCGCGGGCCTCCGCGTGGCGCCGCTTCCGGAGGCTGCGGCCGCTGTGGCGGGAGGTCACCGAGCAGGCCCCCGAGGTGTCCATGGGGCAGTCCCGCTGGACCGGCTGGTGGCCGTTCGCGGACCTGGAGTGGCGGGCCAACCGTCAGATGGCGGAGATCCGGGACGTCCAGCGCGGCGTACGGCGTCATGTGGAGGCCCGCGCGCTGGAGATTGCGCATGTCAAGGGCGGCGCGGCGCGACTCGACGATTGGCAACTTGCTGCCGTAGTGGAAGCAGCGGCGCTCAGACGCGGTTTGCTGAATCAAGCAGACGGACATGTGCCGGAGTCCGCGGCGGACAGCGTGGTGGTGACGACAGGGGCCGAACTGGTGGCGGAGCACGAGCATCTGGCCCGCGTCGCCGACGTCTACCACCTGCCGCTGGTGGACGAGGTGCTCGCGGAACTGAGAGAGGAGACCGCCGCCCAGCGGCGGTGAACGGGGGGATCACAGACGAGGTGGCCCTGGACGGGGGTCGGGGCCGCCCGTGGCACAGGCGGCGCCGGGGAGATTCAGCCCCGGCGCCGCCTCCCGGCCACCACCATTCACCACCGGCGTGCACATCGCCTGGACGGGCTGGAATGGCCCACCCGTCCAGGCACCGCGGACGCCACGGCCTAGAGTCGGGATCCATGCAGAACACCGCGAACGCCGCCGGAACGGACGGCCCGGAGCTCGTTGACACCGCCCCGCTGATCGAGGACCTCTACCCGGCCCTGGCCACGCTGCGCGAGGCCGGCCCGGTCCACCGGATCGCCGGCACCGACGGACGCCCCGCCTGGCTGGTGACCCGTTACGAGGATGTGCGGCGGCTGTTCGCCGATCCGCGCCTCGCCCTGGACAAGCGCCACGCCGCGCCGGGCAACTACAGCGGCTTCTCCCTGCCGCCCGCCCTCGACGCCAATCTGCTCAACATGGACCCGCCGGACCACACCCGGGTGCGCCGGCTGGTGGTCAAGGCGTTCACCCCCGGCCGCGTGGAGAAGATGCGCGAACCGGTCCGGCGGGTCGCCGAGGAACTGCTCGACGCGATCGAGCCCGACGGCCGCGCGGACCTCCTGGCCGCCTACGCCGGGCAGTTGCCCATCATCGTCATCTGCGATCTGCTCGGCGTCCCCCAGCGCGACCGGCGCGACTTCCGGGCCTGGAGCGATGCCCTGATCACGCCCGATCCGGCACGGCCGCGGGCGGCGAAGGAAGCGGTCGGCAGCATGCTGCGCTTCTACACCGAGCTGATCGCGAAGAAGCGCGCCGAGCCCGCGGACGATCTGCTCTCGGATCTGATCCGGGTCCGTGACGACGAGGCCGGCGACGGCGGCGGCGACGGCGGCAGGCTCAGCGAGGACGAGCTGACCTCGCTCGCCTTCCTCATCCTCCTCGCGGGCTATGAGAACACCGTCCATCTCATCGCCAATTCGGTGCTCACCCTGCTCGACCACCCCACGGTCCTCCAGGAGCTGAGCGAGGATCCGAGCGGTCTCGCGGCCGCGTTCGACGAGCTGGCGCGGTACGAGGGCCCGGCGGCGCTGGGGATCCGCCGCTTCCCGCTGGAGGACATCGAGATCGGCGGTGTGACCATTCCCGCCGGGGAGACCGTGCTGCTGTCGGTGGCCTCGGCCCACCGTGACCCGGCCCAGTTCAAGGATCCGGACGAGTTCAATCCACATCTTGGCCGGTCCGGTCACCTTGCGCTCGGCCATGGCATCC
Organism: Streptomyces sp. Inha503; assembly: GCF_047215865.1. Lineage (NCBI taxonomy): Bacteria > Bacillati > Actinomycetota > Actinomycetes > Kitasatosporales > Streptomycetaceae > Streptomyces > Streptomyces sp. Inha503. The sequence continues at coordinate 10,350,753 of NZ_CP178360.1, forward strand.
ACTATTGCCTCGGCGCGCCGCTGGCCCGAATGGAGATGGAAACCGCTCTGGCCGCGCTGCTTCGCCGTTTCCCGGGGCTGCGGCTGGACGTTCCGAGGGAGCGGCTCCGGTGGCGGCCGACGATCCGCGCGCGTGGCCTGATCTCGCTGCCTGTCGCATGGTGATCGGGGGAAGCGAACAGGTTTTTGATGCATAACCCCCCGCCGATGCGGTAAAAAGGTCTTCGAGCCCGCCCGGTGTGCATCCCCCGTCGCACCGGGCGGGCCTCTGCGTGCCCGGGGTGCCATGCGGCGCCACCCATGAAATCCCTAGGGCTCACCCCTGAGATCACTAGAGAGTAAGCTCACAGCCCTAACCACTGCTCCGGCTTTAGCGGACCCCATTAGCCTCCTCCTATGACGGTCCTGCCCGACGGGCTTCCCCTAGCCGACGATTTCCCGGAAGTGACGCGAGAACAATGGCGCCACCTCGTCGAAGGCGTGCTGCGTAAAACCGGCACTTCGGACGCCGTGGGTGCCGAGGCCGAAGAGGCCCTCGCGACCGCACTCGAGGACGGAATCACCGTCCAGCCCCTCTACACCGCCGACGACGCCCCCGGGGACGCCGGTTTCCCCGGCTTCGCGCCCTTCGTGCGCGGCGGCCGGGCCGAGGGCTCCGCCGTATCCGGCTGGGACGTGCGCCAGCGCCACGCCCACCCCGATCCGGCGCGCACCAACCAGGCGATCCTCGCCGACCTGGAGAACGGCGCCGGTTCGGTCTGGCTCGCGGTCGGCGCGGCCGGAGTGCCCGTGGACGCCCTGCCCGAGGCGCTGAAGGGGGTCTACCTCGACCTCGCCACCGTCGCCCTCGACGCGGGCGCCGACTTCGAGGACGCCGCCCGCGCCCTGCTGCGGCTCTACGCGGGCCGCGAGGTGCCGCCCGGCGCCGCGCTCGGCAACCTCGGCGCGGACCCGCTGGGGCTCGCGGCCCGCACCGGACGCGACGAGGGCCTGGCCGGGCGGCTGGCCGCCGCCGCCGACCTCGCGCTGACCTGCGACCGCGACCACCCGGGGGTGCGGGCCTTCGCCGTGGACGCGCTGCCGTACCACGAGGCGGGCGCCGGGGCCGCCGAGGAGCTCGGCTGCTCCCTCGCCGCCGCCGTGGCGTATCTGCGCACCCTCACCGGGGAGGGGCTGAGCGTCGAAGCCGCCTGCGCGCAGCTGGAGTTCCGCTACGCGGCCACCGCGGACCAGTTCCTCACCATCGCCAAGCTCCGGGCCGCCCGGCGCCTGTGGGCGCGGGTGGCGCAGGCGTGCGGCGCGCCCTCCGAGGCGCGCGCCCAGCGCCAGCACGCGGTGACCTCGCCGGTGATGATGACCCGGCGCGACCCCTGGGTGAACATGCTGCGCACCACCGTGGCCACCCTCGCCGCGGGCGTGGGCGGCGCGGACGCGGTCACCGTGCTGCCCTTCGACAGCGCCATCGGACTCCCCGACGACTTCGCCCGGCGCATCGCCCGCAACACCTCCACGATCCTGCTGGAGGAGTCGCATCTGGCCCGGGTGATCGACCCGGCCGGCGGCTCCTGGTACGTCGAGAAGCTCACCGACGACGTCGCCCGCGCCGCCTGGGCCTGGTTCCAGGAGATCGAGCGCGCCGGGGGCATGGCCGCGGCCCTCGCCTCCGGGCTGGTCCGCGACCGGCTCGCGGAGACCTGGGCCCGCCGCGGCCGCGCCCTCGCCCGCCGCAAGGAGCCGATCACCGGCGTCAGCGAGTTCCCGAACCTCGCCGAGCCGCCCGTCGAGCGCGAGCGCGCGCCCGAGCAGCCTGGCGGCGGACTGCCGAGGGTCCGCCGCGACGAGGCGTACGAGGCGCTGCGCACCCGCTCCGACGCCCATCTGGCGGCCGAGGGCGGCCGGCCCAGGATCTTCCTGGCCGCGCTGGGCCCCGCCGCCGCGCACACCGCCCGCGCCTCCTTCGCCTCCAACCTCTTCCAGGCGGGCGGCATCGAGGCCGTTCACGAGCCGGTCACCGTGACCGCGGAGACGGTCGCCGAGGCGTTCACCGCCAGCGGCGCCCGCGTGGCCTGCCTGTGCTCCAGCGACAAGCTGTACGCGGAGGAGGCGGCCGCCGTGGCCGAGCGGCTGAAGGCGGCCGGGGCGACCCGGGTCTACCTGGCCGGACGGCCGGGGGCACAACAGGACGAGTACGAGCGGGCCGGAGTGGACGGATACGTCTTCGCGGGCTGCGACGCGGTCGAGGTGCTCACCTCGGCTCTGGACACCATGGGGGTGGCGTGATGACGGGCTCTCCGGTGGAGCCCGGGAAGATCCCGGACTTCTCGGCGGTCGATCTGGACGGACCGGCCGAAGGCCCGGTGCCCAGCTCCGGTGACTGGGCCGCCGCGTTCCAGAACGGCGTGGGCAAGGGCGTGGAGGACCTGGTGTGGGACACCCCCGAGGGCATCGGGGTCAAACCGCTCTACACCGCCGAGGACCTCGAGGGCGTCGACTTCCTGGGCACCTACCCCGGCGCCGCGCCCTATCTGCGCGGCCCGTACCCGACGATGTACGTCAACCAGCCCTGGACCATCCGGCAGTACGCGGGCTTCTCCACCGCCGAGGAGTCCAACGCCTTCTACCGCCGCAACCTCGCGGCCGGCCAGAAGGGCCTGTCGGTCGCCTTCGACCTGCCCACCCACCGGGGCTACGACAGCGACCACCCCCGGGTCACCGGTGACGTCGGCATGGCGGGTGTGGCCATCGACTCCATCTACGACATGCGGCAGCTCTTCGACGGCATCCCGCTGGACCGGATGAGCGTGTCGATGACGATGAACGGCGCGGTGCTGCCCGTGCTCGCGCTCTACATCGTGGCCGCCGAGGAACAGGGCGTACCGCCCGAGAAGCTGGCCGGGACCATTCAGAACGACATCCTCAAGGAGTTCATGGTCCGCAACACCTACATCTATCCGCCGCAGCCGTCGATGCGGATCATCTCCGACATCTTCGCCTTCACCTCGCAGCGGATGCCGCGCTACAACTCCATCTCCATCTCCGGCTACCACATCCAGGAGGCCGGGGCCACGGCCGATCTGGAGCTGGCCTACACCCTCGCCGACGGTGTGGAGTACCTGCGGGCCGGGATGGACGCCGGGATGGACGTGGACGCCTTCGCGCCCCGGCTGTCGTTCTTCTGGGCCATCGGCATGAACTTCTTCATGGAGGTCGCCAAGCTGCGGGCGGCGCGGCTGCTGTGGGCCAAGCTGGTCAAGCAGTTCGACCCGAAGAACCCCAAGTCGCTCAGCCTGCGCACCCATTCGCAGACCTCCGGCTGGTCGCTGACCGCCCAGGACGTCTACAACAACGTGGCGCGCACCTGTGTGGAGGCCATGGCCGCCACACAGGGCCACACCCAGTCGCTGCACACCAACGCCCTGGACGAGGCGCTGGCGCTGCCCACCGACTTCTCCGCGCGTATCGCCCGCAACACCCAGATCCTGCTCCAGCAGGAGTCGGGCACCACCCGGGTCATCGACCCCTGGGGCGGCAGCGCGTACGTCGAGAAGCTGACCTACGACCTGGCGCGGCGGGCCTGGCAGCACATCGAGGAGGTCGAGGCGGCCGGCGGTATGGCCAAGGCCATCGACGCGGGCATCCCCAAGCTGCGCGTCGAGGAGGCCGCGGCCCGCACCCAGGCGCGCATCGACTCCGGGCGCCAGCCGGTGATCGGCGTCAACAAGTATCGGGTGGACAGCGATGAGGCGATCGAGGTCCGCGCGGTCGACAACTCCGTGGTGCGCGCCCAGCAGATCGAGAAGCTGCGGCGGCTGCGCGCCGAGCGTGACGAGGCGGCCTGCCAGGACGCGCTGCGCGCCCTGACCGCGGCCGCCGAATCCGGTCCCGGCACCGGTCTTGAGGGCAATCTGCTGGCGCTGGCCGTGGACGCCGCCCGCGCCAAAGCCACCGTCGGCGAGATCTCCGACGCGCTGGAGAAGGTCTATGGCCGCCACTCCGGCCAGATCCGTACGATCTCCGGTGTGTACCGAGACGAGGCCGGACCGTCGTCCGGCGTGGACCGCACCCGTACGCTGGTCGAGGCGTTCGAGCGCGAGGAGGGCCGCCGCCCGCGCATCCTGGTCGCCAAGATGGGCCAGGACGGGCATGACCGCGGCCAGAAGGTGATCGCCACCGCCTTCGCCGACCTGGGCTTCGACGTCGACGTCGGCCCGCTGTTCCAGACCCCCGAGGAGGTCGCGCGGCAGGCGGTGGAGGCCGATGTGCACATCATCGGCGTGTCGTCGCTCGCGGCCGGCCACCTCACGCTGGTCCCCGCGCTGCGTGAGCAGCTGGCCGAGGCGGGGCGTGAGGACATCACGATCGTGGTCGGCGGGGTCATCCCGCCGCAGGACGTCCAGACCCTGCACGAGGCCGGCGCGGCCGCCGTCTTCCTGCCGGGCACGGTCATCCCGGACGCCGCCCACGACCTGGTGCGGAAGCTGGCCGCCGACCTCGGCCACGAGCTGTAATGCCACGGACGATCGACATCGAGGAGTACGCCAAGGGTGTACTCGACGGCAAGCGCGCGTACATCGCGCGTGCGATCACGCTCGTCGAGTCCACCCGCCCCGACCACCACGACCTCGCACAGCGGCTGCTGGTCGAGCTGCTTCCGCACACCGGCGGGGCCCGGCGGATCGGCATCAGCGGGGTCCCCGGTGTCGGCAAGTCCACCTTCATCGACGCCCTGGGCACCATGCTCACCGGGGTCGGCCACAAGGTCGCGGTCCTGGCCGTCGACCCATCGTCGACCCGCACCGGCGGCTCCATCCTGGGCGACAAGACCCGGATGGAGCGGCTGGCGGTCGATCCAGGCGCCTTCGTACGGCCCTCGCCCAGCGCCGGGACGCTGGGCGGGGTCGCCCGCGCCACCCGCGAGTCCATGGTCGTCATGGAGGCCGCGGGCTATGACGTGGTGCTCGTGGAGACCGTGGGCGTGGGCCAGTCCGAGACCGCGGTGGCCAACATGGTCGACTCCTTCCTGCTGCTCTCCCTGGCCCGCACCGGCGATCAGCTCCAGGGCATCAAGAAGGGCGTCCTGGAGCTGGCCGACGTGGTCACCATCAACAAGGCCGACGGACCGCACGCGCGGGACGCCAAGTCGGCCGCCCGTGAACTGGCGGGCGCGCTGCGGCTGTTGCAGCCGCCGGACGCGCCCTGGAACCCGCCGGTGCTCACATGCAGCGCCCGCGAGTCCACCGGGCTCGATGTGGTGTGGGAGCGCCTGGAGCAGCACCGGCGGGTGCTGGAGGCCACGGGCGCGCTGCACGCCAAGCGGCGCGACCAGCAGGTGGACTGGACCTGGTCGATGGTGCGCGACCAGCTGCTCGCGCGACTGCACGCCCACCCCGAGGTGCGGCGGCTCGGGCCCGAGCTGGAGCAGCGGGTCCGTGAGGGCGCGCTGACGGCCACGCTGGCGGCGGACCGGCTGCTGGCGGCGTTCCAGGGCCCGGCCGAGGGTGGATGAGGCGCCGCTGCCGGACGCGGCGCTGGTCGGACCGTTCTTCGCGCTGCGCACCGGCGGCGGCGATCCGAGCGCGGAGGGGTACGCGCGGATCGGCGAGGCCTACCGGCTGACCGGCACGGGCGCCGCGGGACCGGTGCTGCGCGCCCGTGTCGAGGCGGTCGCCGCGAGCCTGGGCACCGATGAGTCGAGGGTCGCGGCCTCGCTCGTCTTCCAGGGGCTCGCCGCCCGGGTGTGGTCGCTCGCGCTCGGCCCGGCGGCCCTCTCCGGCGCGGTGCCCCACCTCCGGCCCGACCGGCTGTGGTGGAACCCCGGGCGTGTCGCCCCCGACGACCTGTGGTGGCCCGGCGCGCCGTCCGTGATGGGCGAACCGGGAGGACTCGCCGGTCAGCTGGGCACCGCGGCGTTCGTCCATCTGATGCCGCTGCACCGCGCCGTCGAGCGGGCGTACCGGGTCTCGGGGCGGCTGCTGTGGGGCAACGCGGCCTCGGCGCTGACCGGTTCGCTGCGGGTGCTGCACGACTGGTGCCGGGCGCGCGGCCGCGCCGAGGCGGCGGACCGGGCCGTCGAGCTGGCGCGCGCCCAACTCGACCACCCGCCGCTGCGCGACGTCGGCGCCCTGAGCACCGCGCCCCTTGGCTATCGGCGCCGCACCTGCTGTCTCTACTACCGGGTGCCGGGCGGCGGGTTGTGCGGCGACTGCGTCTTGCGCGAGGCGCCGGGGCGGGGGAGTGGGCGCGGGACGCCGGGGTGAGGCGGACGCTCTCCCGATGGGTCGATACGGTGGGCGAATGCCGAAGAAGGAGAACGTGTTCTCATCCTGGCGGGGCTGGTGCGGACGTGTCACTTCCCGGCTGGTCCACCGTGGATGGCGCGCCGTACAGCGGGCCGGCGCGGTGACCGCCGAGCGCCCCGGCCCGTACCGCTTCGGCCGCATCGGCGTCGGCACCCGGCTGGCGTTCCCCCAGGGCACCCTCTTCGGCGAACCGTGGATCGAGCTCGGCGAGCACTGCGTCATCGGCGAGCAGGTGACCCTCACCGCCGGCATGATGCCCGATGTGGACCTCGGCCCCGAACCGGTGCTGCGCATCGGCAACGGCGTGGTGCTGGGCCGGGGCAGCCATGTGATCGCCTCCGTGCGCGTGGAGTTCGGCGACGATGTCTTCTGCGGCCCGTACGTCTATGTGACCAGCGACAACCACTCCTACGACGATCCCGACCAGCCCATCGGCCGTCAGTGGCCACGCTCCGCGCCCGTCCGCATCGGCCCCGGCAGCTGGCTGGGCGCGGGCGCGGTGATCCTGCCGGGGGCGCGGCTGGGCCGCAATGTGGTGGTCGCGGCGGGCGCGGTCGTACGGGGCGAGGTGCCCGACCACGCCGTGGTGGCCGGGGCGCCGGCCCGGATCATACGGCGCTGGGCCCCGGAAGAGGGCTGGCAGCCACCGCTGCGGACTCCGGCGCCGGTGCCGATCCCCGAGGACATGACCGTCGAGCAACTGCTCGCACTGGCCGAGCTGGAGCGCGAGCGCGAGCGGGAGCCGGGGGCCGGGGCGTCGTAGCAGGTCAGTAGAGTTTCGTGGACCGTCCCCAGAGTTTCGCGGACCGTCCCCGGCCCCGAAGCCGCCCCCGACCCCGAAGGTGACCACCGTGAGCCCGCCGCCTCCCCCCGTGACCGTCATCGGGATCGGCGCCGACGGCTGGGAGGGGCTCGGCCCCGCCGCCCGCGAGGCGCTGCGCACGGCCGAGGTGGTCATCGGCGGACGGCGCCATCTGGGCCTGCTGCCGCGGGAGTGCCCCGGTGAACGGGTGGCCTGGCCGTCCCCGCTGCGCCCCGCCGTCCCCGGGCTGTTCGCCGCGCACACCGGGCGGCGGATCTCCGTGCTGGCCAGCGGCGACCCCATGTTCTACGGCATCGGCCGCACCCTGGCCGAGCTGCTGGGCGCCGAGCGGCTGCGGGTGCTGCCCCATCCGTCATCCGTCTCCCTGGCCTGTGCGCGGCTCGGCTGGGCGCTGGAGGAGACCGAGGTGGTCAGCCTCGTCGGCCGCCCCCTGGCCACGCTGAACCGTGAGCTGTACGCCGGACGGCGGCTCCTCGTGCTCAGCGCGGGCGCGGACACCCCCGCCGAGGTGGCCGGGGCGCTCGGGGAGCGCGGCTTCGGCCCGAGCCGGATGCGGGTGCTGGAACAGCTGGGGAGCGCGGAGGAGCGCTGTGTGGAGGGCACGGCCGAGGCGTGGCCCCACCCGCCCGGCGACCCCCTCAACGTCATCGCCGTCGACTGCGCCCCGGCGGACGGCGCCGCCCGGCCGCCGGCGCTCACGCCGGGGCTGCCCGACGCGGCGTACGACCACGACGGCCAGCTGACCAAGCGCCATGTGCGGGCCGCCACCCTCGCCGCGCTCGCCCCGGCCCCCGGGGAGCTGCTGTGGGACGTCGGCGGCGGCTCGGGGTCCATCGCCGTGGAGTGGATGCGCGCCCACCGCACCTGCCGGGCGGTCTCGGTCGAACGCGACGCGGTGCGCGCCGAGCGCATCGGCCGCAACGCCGCCGCGCTCGGTGTGCCCGGGCTGACCGTCGTCACCGGCGCCGCCCCGGACGCGCTGGCCGGACTGCCCGCCCCCGACGCGGTCTTCGTCGGCGGCGGCCTGACCGCCCCCGGAGCGCTGGAGGCGTGCTGGGCGGCCCTGCCGCCGGGCGGCCGGATCGTGGCCAACACCGTGACCCTGGAATCCGAGGCGCTGCTCGCCGACTGGTACCGCCGCCACGGCGGCGACCTCGTCCGCCTCGCCGTCTCCCACGCCACCCCGGTCGGGGCGTTCACCGGCTGGCGGCAGGCGATGCCGGTCACCCAGTGGTCCGCCACCAAACCGCTCGCTTCCCGAGGCCCTGGCGGGGACGCCGCCGATCCCGGGGGATCCGTCGAAGCCGCACAAGGAGAAACACGATGACGGTGTACTTCATCGGCGCGGGCCCCGGCGCCGCCGACCTGATCACGGTGCGCGGCGCCCGGACCCTGGCCCGCTGCCGGGTGTGCCTGTACGCGGGCAGCCTGGTGCCCCGTGAACTCCTCGCCGAATGCCCGCCGGACGCCCGCCTCGTCGACACCGCCCAGCTCGACCTGGACCAGATCACCGCCGAGCTGGTCGCCGCCCACGAGGCGGGCCACGATGTGGCCCGCCTCCACTCCGGCGATCCGTCGGTCTTCAGCGCCGTCGCCGAGCAGATGCGCCGCCTGGACGCGGCCGGCGTTCCGTACGACGTGGTCCCGGGCGTCCCCGCCTTCGCCGCCGCGGCCGCCGCTCTGAAGCGCGAGCTGACGATCCCGACCGTCGGCCAGACCGTCATCCTCACCCGCATCGCCCAGCAGGCCACCCCCATGCCGGACGGCGAGGATCTGGCCACCCTGGGCCGCGGCGGCGCCCTGCTCGTCCTGCACCTCGCCGCCCGCTATGTGGACCGCGTCGTCGCCGAACTCCTGCCGCACTACGGCGCCGACTGCCCGGCCGCCGTGGTCGCCATGGCCAGCCGCCCCGACGAACTGGTCCTGCGCGGCACCCTGGACGACATAGCGGCCCAGGTGAAGGCGGCAGGCGTGGTCCGCACAGCGGTCATCATCGTCGGCCGAACCCTGGCCGCCGCCCAGTTCCCCGACAGCCACCTCTACTCCCCGGCCAGGACCCGCCCCTGCGTCCCCGGCTCCCGGCCCACCAGCTGAGCCTCTCGCTCCCGGCAGGCGCCCGTGCGCGGTTTCGGGTGTGCCGTGCCGCGCGTGGCGCGCCGTGTCCGCGACGGTGAGGGAATCAGCGCCGCGCGTGGCGGACCGCGGAGTGGGCGCGATCCGCGCTCCTGTGCGGCATAGGGGACCGGGTGCGACAGGCGCCCGGCCCGGTGGCGTGCGGCGGGCTCATGCAGGCCATGCTGCCGTTGGCACGCCATGGCTGCGGTGGCGATGGCGGCGACGTCATGCGCGACGGCCCGCGGGTGAGCTCGGTGACCACACCCCTCGGCGTACGGGCCGCGCCATGACCAGCGCGCGGCGGGCCGTGTGCGGCCTCGCGTGGGCGGGGCGGCGCGTGGCGTGTCGCGTCCGGGGGCGAAGGCAGCGGCGCCGTGTGCCGGGGGACGAGCGGTGGGTGCCGCGATCCGCACGCCCGGCCCGGGGCACTGGGCGAGGAGGGTATCCGCCCGCAGTGGCGCGTGGCGGGCGCCGTACGCTTCTCCGGCGTGTCGTGCCGACGGCCGGAGCCGTCGGCACCGGCGGGCGGGGCGTGTCGCGCCTTGGCTGACCGGCGGCGGTACCGTGCGGTGCCGTGTGACGTCGCGTTGGGGTGTGTCGGGCTGAGGGGGGCGGTACACCGCCGCACATGGCGCGGCGCGCCACGCGCGACGACGGGGTCAGCGGGCCCGGGGGCCGCGTGGGTCGGCGCGGCCCACGATCGTGCCGGTGCGGTCGATGCAGATGACGTCCACCGCCACCGGTGCCCCGCGCAGCACCCCGAGGGCCGTGTCGCGGGCCGCCGCCGCGACCAGGTCGCCGAGGGGGACGCCGCGGGCGGTGCAGAGCTGTACGGTCTCCAGGCCGGTGTTGGCCGTCGCCACCGCCTCCGCGAGCTCCTCGTCGGCCCCTCCCCGGCGGGCCAGTTCCGCGAGGAAGCCCTTGTCCACCTGGGACCGGGAGGAGTGCAGGTCCAGATGGCCCGCGGCCAGTTTGGAGAGCTTGGCGAAGCCGCCGGCGACCGTCAGCCGGTCCACCGGGTGGCGGCGCAGATACTTCAGGACCGCGCCCGCGAAGTCGCCCATGTCCAGCAGCGCGTCCTGCGGCAGCCCGTGCACGGCCACCGCCACCTTCTCGGACGTCGAGCCCGTACAGCCCGCGACATGCGTGCGCCCCGCCGCGCGGGCGACATCCACTCCGCGCCGGATGCTGTCGATCCAGGCCGAGCAGGAGTAGGGCACCACGATGCCCGTCGTGCCGAGGATGGACAGCCCGCCGAGGATGCCCAGGCGTGGATTCCAGGTGGAGCGGGCGATCTCCTCGCCGTGGTCCACCGAGATCTCGATCTCGACGTCGCCGGTTCCGCCGTGCCGGGCCGCGACCGAGCCGATGTGGTCGCGCATCATCTGGCGCGGGACGGGGTTGATGGCGGGTTCGCCCACGTCGAGCGGGAGTCCGGGCCGGGTCACCGTGCCAACGCCGGGACCGGCCCGGAAGACCACTCCGCTGCCGGGCGGCAGAACCCGTACCGTGGCCCTGACCAGCGCGCCGTGGGTCACATCCGGATCGTCCCCCGCGTCCTTGACGACCGCGGCCATAGCGCGGTCCGCCGTCAGTTCCTCGGCGGCGAGCGCGAACGCGGGCCGCTGGCCCTTGGGCAGTTCGATGGTCACCGGATCGGGGAACTCCGCGCCCAGCAGCGCGGTGTACGCGGCCGTGGTCGCGGCGGTGGCACACGCCCCGGTGGTCCAGCCGTGCCGCAGCCCCGACCGCTCCAGCTGCGCGCCCCGCCCCCCGGTCGCCTCGGCCGTCGTCTCCGCCTCGGCCGTCGTCTCCGCCTCAGCCATGGGTGGGCCGCCGCGCATACGATGACGGGCGCACGGACGACGAAAGGCACCCGATCCCGATGAACAGCGCACCGGCGCGCCATGTGCTCATCCTCGGCGGCACCACCGAGGCGCGCCGCCTCGCCGAGGAGCTCGCCGACACGCCCGCGCTGCGCGTCACCAGCTCCCTCGCGGGCCGGGTCGCCGCGCCGCGGCTGCCGGTGGGGCGGGTGCGGATCGGCGGGTTCGGCGGCGCCGAGGGCATGGCCCGCTGGCTCCGCGAGCACCAGGTCGACGCGGTCATCGACGCCACCCATCCTTTCGCCGACACGATCAGTTCCCACGCGGCTCGGGCGGCCGCAGACGTCCATGTTCCCCTGCTCGCCCTGCGCCGCCCCGGCTGGGTACCCGGCCCGGGCGACCGCTGGCATTCGGCGGGCTCGCTGGCCGAGGCCGCGCGGCTGCTGCCCGGCCTGGGGGAGCGGATCTTCCTCACCACGGGACGGATGGGCCTGGCCGCCTTCGCCCATCTGACGGGGCAGTGGTTCCTGGTCCGCTCGGTCGACGCGCCCGAGCCGCCGGTCCCGCCCCGGATGGAGGTGATCCTCGACCGCGGCCCGTTCACCCTCGAGGGCGAGGCGGAGCTGCTGCGCCGCCATCGCGTCGAGGTGCTGGTCACCAAGGACAGCGGCGCCCACGCCACCGCCCCCAAACTCGCCGCGGCCCGCGCCGCCGCCCTCCCGGTCGTCATCATCCGCCGCCCACCCGCTCCCCAGGGCATCCCGGTGGCCGAAACCCCGGCCGAAGCCGCCGCCTGGCTGTGGACGACCCTGGCCTGAGCCGGGGCGCTCCGCGCCAGAAGCACGCCGGACGCTACGACTCCGGGTAGCGGCGCGGGGTCCAGACGATGTCGGTGCCGTCGCCGCGGCGGACCGTGCGGGTCTGGGTGGAGCCCACCAGGAGGATCGTGCGCATGTCGACCTGGGCCGGGTCGAGGTCGGCCAGCCGGACGATCCGCACGCGTTCCCCGGGGCCGCCGATGTCGCGGCCCAGCACCACGGGCGTGTCGGGGGCGCGGTGCTCCAGCAGGAGTTCGCGCGCCTTGCCCACCTGCCAGACACGGCTGCGGGAGCCGGGGTTGTAGAGGGCGAGCACCAGGTCGGCCGCCGCGGCGGCGCGCAGCCGCTCGGCGATGACCTCCCAGGGCTTGAGCCGGTCGGAGAGTGAGATCACCGCGTAGTCGTGGCCGAGCGGGGCACCGGCCCGGGCGGCGGCCGCGTGGGCCGCCGTCATACCGGGGACGATCCGCACCGGGACCTCGCGGTAGGGGTCCTCGCAGGCGGCCTCCAGGACGGCGGTGGCCATGGCGAACACGCCCGGGTCGCCCGAGGAGACCACGGCGACACGCCGACCCCGCCGGGCGAGGTCGAGGGCGAACTCGGCGCGTACGGCCTCGACCTTGTTGTCGGATGCGTGACGCCGCTGGCCCGGCCGTACGGGCACTCGGTCCAGGTACGTGGTGTAGCCGACGAGATCCTCGGCGGCGGCCAGCTCGCCGCGCGCCTCGGGGGTGAGCCACAGCGGACCGGCCGGGCCGAGGCCGACGACCACGACCTCGCCCGGACGGCCGGACGCACCGCTCGGCGCGTCCACGCGGTCACCGTATGGCGCGCCCTCGCGGTCACGGCTCGGCGCGTCACCGCGGTCGCCGATCGGCGCGTCGCCGTCGTCACCGCGCGCCGCGTCCACGTCGTCACCGCGCGGCGCGTCCACGCGGCTCGGCAGCACCGCCATCGAGAAGTACGGCACCGACTCCGGGTCGACCTCGGCCAGCGGGGCGGTCCGCTCCGCGTTCATCGTGGCGCGCTCCACATAGCGCGCGTCCGCGAGCCGTCCCGACCGCTCAAGCGCCCGGCGCACCGTCGGGAAGGTCCGGCCGAGCTTCATCACGGCCGCCGCGTCCGCCGTGGCCAGCCGGGCCGTCAACTCCTCCTCCGGCAGCGTGCCGGGGAGGACCGTCATCACCTCCTCGCCCTCCACCAGCGGTGTGCCGAGCCGTGCGGCCGCGGCGCTGACCGAGGTGACACCGGGGATGACCTCGGTGGGGTAGCGGTCGGCGAGCCGCTTGTGCATGTGCATGTACGAGCCGTAGAAGAGCGGATCGCCCTCCGCGAGCACCGCCACCGTGCGCCCCGCGTCCAGATGCGCGGCGAGCCGTGCGGCCGCGTCCGCGTAGAACTCCTCCATGGCGCCGCGATAGCCGCCCGGGTGGTCGGTGGTCTCCGTGGTGACCGGGTAGACCAGCCGCTCCTCGATGTGGTCGGGCCGCAGATGGCGCTCGGCGATGGAGCGCGCGATGCTGCGCCCGTGCCGGGCGCTGTGGTACGCGATGACGTCGGCCGCGGCGATGACCTCCACGGCGCGTACGGTCATCAGGGAGGGGTCGCCGGGGCCGAGCCCCACACCGTAGAGCCGGCCCGTCTGCTGCTCGCTCACTCTTCCTCGCTCGCTATCGCGTTGATCGCGGCCGCGGCGATGGCGCTGCCGCCGCGCCGGCCGTGCACCACCAGGTGGTCGAGCGCCGCCGGATGCCCGGCCAGCGCCTCCTTGGACTCGGCCGCGCCGATGAAGCCCACCGGCACGCCGATCACGGCGGCCGGGCGCGGCGCGCCCGCCCCTCCCTCTTCGATCATCTCCAGCAGCCGGAACAGCGCCGTGGGCGCGTTGCCGACCGCCACCACCGACCCCTCGAGCCGGTCCCGCCACAGCTCCAGCGCGGCGGCGCTGCGCGTGGTGCCCATGCGCCGCGCCAACTCCGGTACGGCGGGGTCCGCAAGGGTGCAGATCACCTCGTTGTCGGCGGGCAGCCGCTTGCGGGTGACCCCGCTGGCCACCATGCGCGCGTCGCAGAGCACGGGCGCGCCGGACCGCAGCGCGGCGCGGGCGCGGGAGACCACCTCGGGGGTGTACGCGAGATCCTTGACCAGGTCGACCATGCCGCAGGCGTGGATCATCCGCACCGCCACCTGGCTGACGTCGGCGGGGAGCCCCCCGAGGTCGGCCTCGGCGCGGATGGTGGCAAAGGACGCGCGGTAGATGGCCGCCCCGTCCTTCTCGTAGTCGAACACGGTGTCCTCGATCATGTCGTTCCACGGGCCGCCGCAACGGCGCCGGCCAACTGCTCTGCTGTCACTTCCACACCGTCCTCCGCCTCCGGCGTGTCGTCCTTCGCGCCGCCGCGCACGGTGACCCGATAATCCGTGTCGCCGGTCGCCAGCACGTCCACCCAGCGGCCCCCGGGGTGGCCGCAGCGCCGTTCACAGCCGGAGACGTACACCGGCAGCGGATCGGGCGCGCCCTGGCGCGCCGTGCCCGCGGCCATGCGTGTCGCGTGGGCCCGCACATCCGCCAGGGACTTGGCGCAGCCGGGGCGTCCCGTACACGCGCCGACCCCGAGCCACGGCGAGTCCGGCGTGGTCACCAGTCCCGCGTCGGACAGTTCCGACAAGGCGCCGCGCGTGTCGTCCGGGGCGAAGCCGGGGAGCACCACGCCGCGCCAGGGTGTCATACGCAGCTCATCCGCCCCGCTCCGGGAGGCGAGCCCGGTGAGCAGCCGCCACTGCGCGGCGCTCACCCGGCCCAGGGGGAGGGCGACGGACAGCGCGTGGCGCCCGTCCGGGCCGGGGACCAGGCCGGGGGCGGGTGGTGGTTGCGGCGGGCGCGGGCCCGGCGCGCCCGGGTGCGGCTCGGTGTGGATGTCCGCGTCGGCGAGTCGGGCCGCCAAGCGATCGGCGGTCACGGCGTGTTGCGCGGGCAGTTCCCGGACGCGCCACGCCCGGGTCCCGCTCTCCCGTGCCCGCGCCAGGAACTCCACCGCCGCCAGCGCGGCCGCCCGCGCCGCGTCCTCGCCGCGCACCCGCAGATCACCCCGTGCGGCCGCCCCGCCCGTGCCGACGCTCGCCACCCCCGCACCCGCCGGCGGCCCCCCGACCCGCAGCACCGCTCCACCACCAGGCGTTGCGATCAATGTCACATCCGCGCCCAACGCGGCCACATCGCCACGCCCATCGTCCAGCGCGAACAGAAACCTGCCCGACAAGCCCGACAATTCCCCGCGCCCCGCCAACGCGTCGACGCTTGCCTCAGCGCACAGCACGGCGTCCAACTCCCGTACCCACGCCACCACATCGGCGTGCCCCGCGCCGTCCAGGCCGGACAGCGGCGACGCCACGATGTTGCGCACCCGGTCATGGCGGTCCGACGGAAGCAGCCCGGCCGCCCGCAGCCGGGCCGCCAGCTCCCCGCCACACCCCGCCGCCAGGCCGCGCACCTGCGCGTTGCCCCGTGAGGTGATGTCCAGCCGCCCGTCGCCCAGCTCCTCGGCCACCCGCCCCAGCGCCCGCGCCTGACGAGCCGTCAACAGCCCGCCAGGCACCCGGATCCGGGCCAGCGAACCGTCGTCCGCCGGGTGCAGCCGCAGCGCGCCCGGACAGGCGTCATCGCGTCCGCGTACGGGGGTTTCATCCCCTGATGGGGTGGTTGTCGGGGGGAGGGACATGGCGGCGAGCATACCGACGATCCGGTCCGGCCCACCGCCCCGGCCAGCCTCCCCGGAGACCGGAACGCACCGCCCCATGGCAGGTCAGCAACGCTTACTATGCTCAGCGGCGGGTCGGTCCCGACCCGCGACACGCACAAGACGGCACTCACGGTAGGAAGCCGGTGGAAATCCGGCGCGGTCCCGCCACTGTGAGCGCGGCGGCTGCCGAACGGCAGCGGACGCGCGAGCCAGGAACTGCCGCCGTCTTCAACCCGCCCGGGGCGCGGACCCCGAGGAAGGCATGCGCCGCATGATTCTGCTGCTGTCGACGTCCGACACCGACCTGCTCAGCGCCCGTGCCGCCACGGGCCCGGTGCCGTACCGTCTCGCCAACCCGGCCCGCCTCGCCCTCGATGACCTCCCCGGCCTGCTCGACGGCGTCGAACTCGTCGTCGTACGGCTCCTCGGCGGCATCCGCGCCTGGCAGGAGGGGCTCGACACGCTGCTCGCGGGCGACCTCCCGGTCGTGGTCCTCAGCGGTGAACAGGCCCCGGACGCCCAGCTCATGGAGGCGTCCACGGTCCCGGTCGGCATCGCCGCCGAGGCCCACGCCTACCTCGCCCACGGCGGCCCCGCCAACCTCGATCAGCTGGCCCGGTTCCTCTCCGACACCGTGCTGCTCACCGGCCATGGCTTCGAACCGCCCGCGCCCGCGCCCACCTGGGGTCCGCTGGAGCGCACCGGCCACGCGGCGGCCCCGGGCGACGCCGCCGCCCCGACCATCGCGGTGCTCTACTACCGCGCCCACCACATGAGCGGGAACACCGCCTTCGTGGAGGCCCTGTGCCGCGCCGTGGAGGACGCCGGGGGCCGCCCGCTGCCGCTGTTCGTCGCCTCGCTGCGCGCCCCCGAACCCGAGCTGATCGAGGCCCTCGGCGCGGCCGACGCCATCGTCACCACCGTTCTCGCGGCCGGTGGCACCCGCCCCGCCGAGGCGTCCGCGGGCGGCGACGACGAGGCGTGGGACGCGGGCGCGCTCACCGCGCTCGACGTGCCCGTACTCCAGGCGCTGTGCCTGACCTCGCCGCGCGCCGCGTGGGAGGAGAACGACGAGGGTCTTTCGCCGCTGGACGCCGCGACCCAGGTCGCCGTCCCCGAGTTCGACGGGCGGCTCATCACCGTGCCGTTCTCGTTCAAGGAGGTGGACGAGGACGGTCTGCCGGTCTATGCCGCCGACGCCGAACGCGCCGCGCGTGTCGCCGGAATCGCGGTACGACACGCCCGGCTCCGCCATATCCCCGCCGCCGACAAGCGCCTCGCGCTCGTCCTCTCCGCCTACCCCACCAAGCACTCCCGGATCGGCAACGCCGTCGGACTCGACACCCCCGCGAGCGCCGTCGCCCTGCTGCGCCGACTGCGCGCCGAAGGCTACGACCTCGGCCCCGAGGACGGACCGGACGCGCTCCCGGGCCTGGTCTCCGGCGACGGCGACGAGCTGATCTACGCCCTCATCGAGGCGGGCGGCCATGACCAGGACTGGCTCACCGAGGAGCAGCTGGCCAAGAACCCGGTCCGCATCCCCGCCGCCGACTACCGCCGCTGGTACGCCACGCTCCCTCGGGAGCTCCGGGACGCGGTCGAGGAGCACTGGGGCCCGCCGCCCGGCGAGATGTTCGTGGACACCAGCCGCGACCCCGAGGGCGAGATCGTGCTGGCCGCGCTGCGCCGCGGCAACCTCCTGGTCGTCATCCAGCCGCCGCGCGGTTTCGGCGAGAACCCCATCGCCATCTACCACGACCCCGATCTGCCGCCCTCGCACCACTACCTGGCCGCCTACCGCTGGATGGCCACCGCGCGGACGGACGGCGGCTTCGGCGCCGACGCCATGGTCCACCTGGGCAAACATGGCAACCTGGAGTGGCTGCCGGGCAAGAACGCCGGGCTGTCCGCCGCCTGCGGCCCCGACGCCGCGCTCGGCGATCTGCCGCTGATCTACCCCTTCCTGGTCAACGACCCGGGCGAGGGCACCCAGGCCAAGCGCCGAGTCCACGCCACCCTGGTCGACCACCTCGTGCCGCCGATGGCCCGCGCCGACTCCTACGGCGACATCGCGCGGCTGGAGCAGCTGCTGGACGAGTACGCGGCCATCTCCGCGATGGACCCGGCCAAGCTTCCCGCCATCCGCGCCCAGATCTGGACCCTCATCCAGGCCGCCCGGCTCGACCACGACCTGGGCTTGGAGGAGCGGCCGGACGACGACGGCTTCGACGACTTCCTGCTGCACGTCGACGGCTGGCTGTGCGAGGTCAAGGACGCCCAGATCCGCGACGGACTGCATGTCCTGGGCGGCGCGCCGACCGGCCCCGAGCGCGTCAACCTGGTGCTGGCCATCCTCCGTGCCCGCCAGATCTGGGGCGGCACGTCCGCGCTGCCCGGTCTGCGCGAGGCGCTCGGCCTGGACGAGTCGGCCGCCACCCGCACCGGTGCCGACGAGGCCGAGGAGCGGGCCCGAGCGCTGGTCCAGGCGATGGAGGACGCCGCATGGGCCCCGGAGGCCGTCGAGAAGGCCGTCCTCACCCTGCCCGATGAGCAGCGCCCCGCCGTCTCCGCGGTCCTCGACTTCGCCGCCCGCGAGGTCGTACCCCGGCTGGCCGCCACGACGGACGAGATCGACCACGCCGTGCACGCGCTGAACGGCGGCTTCGTCCCGGCCGGGCCGTCCGGCTCGCCGCTGCGCGGACTGGTCAACGTCCTGCCGACCGGCCGCAACTTCTACTCCGTCGACCCCAAGGCCGTGCCCAGCAGGCTGGCCTGGGAGACCGGCCAGGCCCTCGCCGACTCGCTCCTGGAGCGCTACCGCGCCGACAACGACGGTCAGTGGCCGAAGTCCGTCGGCCTCTCGCTGTGGGGGACGAGCGCCATGCGCACCTCGGGCGACGATGTGGCCGAGGCGCTTGCGCTGCTGGGCATCCGCCCGGTGTGGGACGACGCCTCGCGGCGGGTGACGGGACTCGAACCCGTACCCCTCGACCAGCTGGGCCGTCCGCGGGTCGATGTCACCCTGCGCATCAGCGGGTTCTTCCGGGACGCCTTCCCCCACGTCGTCGGGCTGCTGGACGACGCCGTACGGCTCGCCGCCTCCCTCGACGAGAGCGACGACGACAACTACGTACGGGCGCACACCCGCGCCGACCTCGCCGCACACGGTGACGAGCGCCGCGCCACCACCCGGATCTTCGGCTCCCGCCCCGGCACCTACGGCGCCGGACTGCTCCAGCTCATCGACAGCCGCGACTGGCGCACCGACGCCGACCTCGCCGAGGTCTACACGGTCTGGGGCGGCTACGCCTACGGCCGCGGGCTTGAGGGCCGCCCGGCGCGGGCGGAGATGGAGAGCGCCTACCGCCGGATCGCGGTCGCGGCCAAGAACACCGACACCCGCGAACACGACATCGCCGACTCCGACGACTACTTCCAGTACCACGGCGGCATGGTGGCCACCGTGCGCGCGCTGAAGGGCACCGCGCCCGCCGCGTACATCGGCGACTCCACCCGTCCCGAGACGGTTCGCACCCGCACCCTCCACGAGGAGACCTCACGGGTCTTCCGGGCCCGGGTGGTCAACCCGCGCTGGATCGAGGCGATGCGCCGCCACGGCTACAAGGGCGCCTTCGAGCTCGCCGCGACGGTCGACTACCTCTTCGGCTACGACGCGACCACCGGCGTGGTCGCCGACTGGATGTACGACAAGCTCGCCCAGACCTATCTGCTCGACCCGGAGAACCGCGCCTTCCTGGAGGAGGCCAACCCCTGGGCGCTGCACGGCATGGCCGAGCGGCTGCTGGAGGCCGAGAGCCGCGGGCTGTGGGACGAGCCCGACCCGGAGGTGCTGGAGCGGGTGCGGGAGCTGTACCTGGAGACGGAGGGCGGCCTGGAGGGCGGGGACGACGAGTAGGCGCGTCCGCGGCTCAGCAGGCGCGTCGGCGGCTTGGCAGGCGCGTCGGCGGCTTCCCCGTGCGTCCGGCGGTGGCTCAGTCGGCGGACGGGCGTGCCGCCGGGCGGGTCGCCGCCCGGATCCGGTCCGGCCAGGGGGGACAGTTGACCAGTTCGGTCCACTCGCGGTCGTAGCGCCCGGGCACCGCGCGCCCCGCGGAGGCCCAGCGCTCGACCAGCGCCGCGTAGATCGGTACGGATGTGGATGTGTGAACGGTCTGATGAACCGTTCCGTCGCCTTCGGTGCTCCGGTCCAGCGCTCTGCTCGGCTGCGAGAGAGAACGGCGTCGCATCGTCGTCGTCATATTCGGACAACGCGCCGCGCCCCGCCGGGTCACCTTCCGCGCGCCGGTCTCACCCGCATCGGCGTGGTGTCGCACATGTCAGCGACTGCCTGGTGGCCCGGCCCGGCGGCGTCACCGATACCCGTCCCGGGCGACCGGTCCGTTCCCCTTTTCGCACGCTCAACGCGAAATGAAAAGCATTGCCGCATTCATAAAGCTCATTCGTCGCCGGGGCAAGAGTTTATTGATAACCGTGTCCATTGCAGCCTTTGGTGAATTCCCCTCGGGCCTGTTTCAATTGCGTTGTCCCGAAGACGATCCGAGGAGGAGCCGGTGGGAGCTCATGCGCACGGACCCGACGAGGGGCACGGCGGGCCTGGCCACGGCGGCCACACCCACGGGGTGGCGGAGAACGCCGACCGTCGGTGGCTGACCCTCGCCCTCGCGCTGATCAGCGGCTTCATGGCGGTGGAGGTCATCGTCGGGATCGTCGCCCGCTCCGTGGCGCTGCTGTCCGACGCGGCCCATATGCTCACCGACGCCGCCTCGATCGTTCTCGCGCTCATCGCGATCCGGCTCTCCGCGCGCCCCGCACGTGGCGGATACACCTACGGGCTCAAGCGGTCGGAAATCCTTTCCGCCCAGGCCAATGGGCTTTCCCTGCTGCTGCTCGGCGCCTATCTCGGCTATGAGGGCGTGGGACGGCTGATCGATCCGCCCGAGGTGACCGGTGGTCTGGTGCTGACCACCGCACTGGCCGGTGTGGTGGTGAATCTCGCGGCCGCGTGGTGCATGTCGAAGGCGAACCGCTCCTCGCTCAATGTCGAGGGCGCCTTCCAGCATGTGCTCAACGATCTCTACGCCTTCATCGCCACCGCCATCGCGGGACTGGTGGTGGTGACGACGGGCTTCGCCCGGGCCGACGCGATCGCCGGTCTGCTGGTGGTGCTCCTCATGATCAAGGCGGGCGTGGAACTGCTGCGGGCCTCCGGCCGGGTGCTGCTGGAGGCCGCCCCCGCCGGTGTCGAGCCCGATGAGGTGGGCGGCCGGCTGGTCGCCCATGGGCAGGTGGCCGAGGTCCACGATTTGCATGTCTGGCAGATCACCTCGGGCGAGGTCTCGCTCTCCGCCCATGTCCTGGTGGCGGCGGGCGGCGACTGCCACGCCGTCCGGGAGGACCTGGAGGCGGTGTTGAGCGGCGAGTACGGGATCACCCACACCACGCTCCAGGTGGACCATCTGGACGAGCCCGCCGAGCGGGGGCGCCCGGACGGGGAGCACTGTCCGACCGCCCACGGCCCGGTGCACAGGGCCGCGTCGTACGGCCGCTGAGCGGGGTCCGGGAGCGGGCGGTGGGGATCCGGGAACGGCTGGCGGCGCGGCCGTGTCAGGCCGCGGCCGGGGCGGCGGTCGGCCTGAGGGCGGCGGTCAGAAGCGTCTTCGCGAGCTGGGCGGCCAACGCCTCCAGCGCGAGCTGGGCCAGCTTGACCAGGACGGTCGTGAGAATGTCGGCCATGAGTACCTCACTGGATGGAACACGAGCGGAAGCGAGGCATCCGCTTCCAGTTCCATAGCCTGACCTGGGCCGGAAAGCGGGCGGCGTACATCGGGTGAGCGGCGGGTTAACGGACGGAAAGATCTGGGTGGGAAACGCCCGTGATGTCCGGTGTGGCCGGTGGGCGCACGGCACCCGCGCGTCGATCAGCACCGCCGACACGCGGTCCAGCAGCATCCACATGAGCCCGGCCCGGCTCCCTCACCTCCGTGGCGAGCCGTGGTCCTCCAGCCTGACCGGCGGCAGGAACTCGCTCAGCAGGGTGCGGTGCCACCAGGCCCCGGTGGCCCGCCGCTCCGCCCGGGTGGTGAAGCGGTAGAGATACAGCCGCGCCCGCAGATGGGTGGGCGGGGTCCCCGGGAACGGGTTCGTCCGCAGCAGCTTCACCGTCGCCCGGTCGTTGACCAGCAGCTTGCCGATCAGCGGGGTGAACCAGGACCCGGCGTAGCCCGGTGAGAGCCCCGCGAACCACATCATCCAGTCAAGCCGCAGATGGTACGGGGCGTACTGGCGCGGCAACCGGCGCACATCGCCCGGCTTGCCCCGGAACTCGTAGTCCTGCCAGATCGTGTCCGGGGTGAGGACCGCGTCGTCGGTGCCCTGGATCACCACCTCCTGCCGGCTGCGGTTGACGCTGCCGAACGCCCCGTAGGTGTTGACCAGGTGCACCGGATTGAACGAGAAGTTCATCAGCTGACGGCCCGACAGCAGATTGCGGGCCGGCCAGTAGCTGAGCACCAGCACCAGAGCGGTGGCGGCCAGCACCACCGCCTCGTACCAGACCGGGGGAGCGGCGAGGTCCGGCGGTCCGGGCAGCCCCAGCACCCCGGCGGCGCGGCGGCCGTCGACCGCCGGGAGCGCCAGCAGGATCGTCAGCCAGTTGAGCCAGGAGAAGTTCCCCGAGGCCACCAGCCACAGCTGGGTGACCACGACGATCCCCGCGGCCACGCTCGCGACCGGCTGCGGGGTGAACAGCACCACGGGCACGATCAGCTGCGCCACATGGTTGGCCGCCACCTCCACCCGGTGCAGCGGCTTCGGCAGATGGTGGAAGTACCAGCTCAGCGGCCCGGGCATCGGCTGGGTCTCATGGTGGTAGTACAGACAGGTCAGGTCCCGCCAGCAGCGGTCTCCACGGATCTTGATCAGCCCGGCGCCGAACTCCACCCGGAACAGCAGCCAGCGCGTCAGCCACAGGATGAGCACGGGCGGCGCGGTGTGCTCATTGCCCAGGAACACGGCGAGGAACCCCGACTCCAGCAGCAGGGACTCCCAGCCGAAGCCGTACCACACCTGCCCCACGTTGACGATCGACAGATAGAGCAGCCACAGCACCAGCCACGCCACCATCGCGACCGCAAGCGGCGCCCGGTCCGCCGCCCCCACCAGCAGCGCGGCCGACAGCGCGGCCCCCAGCCAGGCGCAGCAGACGAAGAACCGGTCGGAGTAGTGCAGATGGAACAGGCTGGGCGAGCGGCGGAACGGCACCCGGTCCAGGAAGCGCGGCACCGGCGTCAGCCCCCGCGCGCCGAGCAGCGCCCGCCCCTGCCTGGCCGCCACCAGAAAGGCGATCAGATAGACGGCGGCCAGCCCCCGTTGGAAGACCAGCCGGCTCAGCCAGTAGTCGGATGAGGTGAACCACTCCATGGGGACCGCTCCCTGGGCTGGTGCGCCTTCGGCCTGCATGTATCCGGTACCACCTCCGACGGGTGCCCGTCATGCGCCGCGTCATACGGCGGACCGGGTTCATTCGGTAGGGGGCCTAGGGGGGTGATGGGTTAGGGGTTATCCGTGCCGTGCCCGGTCCGTAGCGTCGAAGCCCGGTATGGACCCGGAGGGAACCCCCCCAATGCTTCTTCTCGAGCACCGCCACGCCGCCCTCCCGGACGCCGGGATCCGCGCCGATGTCCACCGGTCCGTGACCAACCCGGTCATATGGCGGGACGGCCACCGCGGTCCGTGACCAACCCAAGGTCCCAGCCAGCGAAAGGACTCATCGGCATGGCACAGCGCTTCCCCAGCGTCGCGGTGTTCGGGCTCGGCACCACCGGCCGCCACCTCGTGGACGCCCTGGTCCGCGGCGGTCGGCGGGTGATCGCCGTGGAGCGGGACGAACCGGCCCTGCGGCGCGGCCGGGCGGGGGTGGCCGCGCCGGAATCCGCCGTCGAGTTCACCACCGACCCGGCGGCCGCGGCCCGGGCCGATCTGGTGGTCGAGGCGGTCCCCGAACGGCTGGAGACCAAGCGCGAGCTGCTCCTCCGCGCCCACGCCGACTGTCCGCCGGAGACGGTGTTCGCCACCACGACCACCGGGCTGCCGGTGACCGAGATCGCCGTCGGCTCCGGGCGGACCGACCGCACGGTGGGGCTGCACCTCTTCCCGCTGGGCCCCGACCGCGAGCAGCGGGCGGTGGAGGTGGTGGGCACCCCGCTCACCGCGGACGAGGTCCTGGCCGACGTCCGGGAGCTGGTCCGCGACCTGGGCCGGATCCCGGTGCGGGTGGCCGACCGGCCGGGTTTCGTCGGGGGCGCGCTCACCATGGCGTACCTCAACAACGCGGTGGCCATGTACGAGCGGCGCTACGCCTCGCGCGACAGCATCGACACCGCCATGACCCTGGGCTGCGGGCTGCCGATGGGGCCGCTGGCCCAGCTGGACGCCATGGGCCTGGACACCGCGCGGGACTCCCTGGAAGCGCTGTACGAGCGCACCGGCGATCCGCGGTACGCGCCCGCGCCCACCCTGGCCCATATGGTGACCGCCGGTCTGCTCGGGGTGAAGGCGGGACGCGGCTTCTACGAGTACGGGGCGGGCGGCGCGGCCCGGGGCGGGGAGACGGACGGTCTGGGCGAGCCCGTACCGGCCCGCGCGGTGCGGCGGATCGGGGTGGTGGGCTCGGGCACGATGGCCGTCGGGATCGCGGAGGTGTGCGCGCGCTCCGGCTATCCGACGGTGCTGGTGGCCCGCGGCGAGATGCGCGCGAAGGAGGCCACGGCCGCCGTGGAGCGCTCGCTGGAGCGCGGGGTGCGCCGCGGCAAGCTGGCGCCCGAACTGCTCACCGAGGCGATGGACCGGCTGACCGCGGGCGGTGAACGCCAGGCGCTCGGCGCCTGCGATCTGGTGGTCGAGGCGGTGGCGGAGGACATCGACGTCAAGCGGGCCGTCTTCGCCGATCTGGACCGGGTGTGCGCACCGGGCGCGGTGCTCGCCACCTCCACCTCCAGCCTGCCCGTGATCGAGTGCGCGATGGCGACGCGGCGGCCCGAGGACGTCATCGGGATGCACTTCTTCAACCCCGCCCCGGTGATGCGGCTGGTCGAGGTGGTGCACACCGTGCTGACCTCCAAGGAGGCGCTCGGTACGGCGCACGCGGTGGCCGCGGCGCTCGGCAAGCGCGCGGTGGACTGTCCGGACCGGGCGGGCTTCATCGTCAACGCCCTGCTCTTCCCCTATCTGAACAGCGCGGTGACGATGCTCGAGGAGGGCTGGGCCACCGCCGATGACATCGACACGGTGATGGCGGCCGGGCAGGGCTATCCGATGGGCCCGCTGCGGCTGCTGGACGTGATCGGCCTGGATGTGTCCCTCGCGATCCAGCGCACTCTGCACGGCACCTTCCGGGATCCGGCCCTGACCCCGGCCCGTCATCTCCGGCGGCTGGTCGAGGCGGGTCACCTGGGCCGCAAGGGCGGAAGGGGGCTGCACCGCCACGAGCGATGACAGTGGGTGCGCGGATGCAGATGCCGTTGGAATAGTCCAACGGCAGGTGGATGGCCTCGGAATTCATCGTCGCGGGAATAGGTGTGGAATCTCGCTGTCCGCTTTATGGCAGGAGAATTCCTGGCGAATCGCTTGCGGTTACCGAGGGCAACAGACATAAGAATCGCATTAGCGATCAAAACGGGCAAATAAATGTTCGAAACGGATCCCGGCGCGTCCCTATCGATGACCACTTGGTGCCGCGGGCAAGGATGTTATGGATTACCCCGGGTATGGCTAGGGGGTCTCGTGTATGCTGGCCCCTCCGAACAAATGCCCACGTGAACGGGGGTGGCGCAGGTTGTCAGGGTGTCGGTGTACTTCGGCTTCAACGTGCTGCCCCACGTAGGGGCGTCCCGCTCGCATCGCCTTTGTCGATCGTCGGGCAGTCCGCTCAGAATTGGTAGTTCGTTAACGATGATTTTACGTGCGGCGATGGTGGCGTGACCGGTGGGCGTATAGCTTGCTGGGAGGCGTTCGGACTGCCGTGAGCAGTGCTTCGCGTCGCATTCGGGGGTGCGAGCAATGGTGTTTTCATCGGCCAGAGCCAGACAATTCGACGCGCAATTCGAGAGACTTCGGCGAGCGTTTTCCAGATGTCTGTCCGGGGAGGCGGGCATCGTACTCGTCGAGGGCGCGGTCGGTTGTGGCAAGACCCATACGCTCGAAGCCGTCACGGCCCATGCGGCGAAGGCCGGAGCCCTCGTCCTCAAGGCGTACGGGACCTCGGCCGACCGGGCTCCGCTCGGCACCCTGCGCCAGCTCCTGGACTCGCCCCGGCTGCCCAGGGCGACCGCCGACCAGCTGCGCCGGGCACTCGGCCATGGCGCCCTCGACGCCGCACCGCCCCGGGAAACCCCAGGTGGCGACCCCGTTGGCGGGAACCCCGCCCATGTCCAGGGAGCCCGCGAGTTCCGCGCCGCACTCCATGAACTCGCCTCCCGTGAACCGGTGGTGATCTGCGTCGACGAACTCCAGCTCGTCGACGCGGCGTCACTTCAGTACCTGCTGTACCTGGCGACCCGTTCGCGCTCCGCCAAACTCCTCATGGTGTTCGCGCAGGCGACGGACAGCGAACGACAAGACGCCGTCTTCAATACCGAACTGCTGCGCCAGCCCAATTTCCAGCGGCTGCGGCTGGAGCGGCTGCCCTGGGACGAGACGGCGCATCTGCTCACCACCCGTCTGGGACTTCCGGATTCCACCGATGTCGCCTACACCTGGTATGAGGTAAGCGGCGGTAATCCGTTGTTGCTACGCGCGGTGATGGACGATTACCGCACCGCGGGGGCGCCCCCACGGCGCAGCCGCGCAGTGGAGCCCGTGGTGGGCGACATGTTTGTGCAGGCCGTGCTCACCTGTGTCTACCGCAGCGGGCGCACCGTCTCCCGGCTGGCCGAGGGCATCGCGGTGCTCGGGGCGTCCGCCTCCCTCGAACTCCTCGGCCGGCTGCTGCGCATCGGCCCCGCCGGAACCCGGCGCGGAGTCGCCGCGCTGGACGCGGCGGGCCTCGTCGACGGTCTCGCCTTCCGCCACCCGTATGTCGAGGCCGCGGTGCTGGAGGACATGGACCCCGAGGTCCGGCTGGACATGAACCGGCGCGCTGCCGTCCTGCTGCACCAGGGCGGTGGGGCGACCCTCGCCGTGGCTCGCCATCTGCTCGCCGCCCAGGCGGCCGACGAGCCCTGGGCGGTGCCGCTACTGCGGGACGCCGCGCAGCAGGCGCTCGCCGAGGACGACGCCAAGCTGGCGGTGGCCTGCCTGGAACTGGCGTACGCGGCCTGCGCGGACGAGGAACTGCGGGCCGGGATCAGGATCGGCACCGCCGGGATCATGTGGCGGCTCAACCCCTCGGCGTCCGAGCGGATGCTGGAGGAGCCGCTGGCCGCACTGTGCTCCGACCGGCTGCCCGCCTCCCATATCGGGCGGCTGATCGAGCTGTTGCTCGCCCACGGCCGGATCGAGGAGGCCCGCGCCGCCATCGGCCGGCTCAACGCCGTCATGAGCAAGGCGGGACCCACCTCGATGTCCCAGTTCCGGCTGACCGCCCGCTGGGCCCAGGAGTCCGGCGCGCAGGACCGGGCCCCCGGAGCCGCGGCGCGCCAGGGCGAGGACGGCGCCTCCCGTACGCAGCTCAGGTCCCGCAGGCCCTCCTCGCTGTCGACGATCACCGCGGCGTTCAGCGGCTTCTTCGGGCGCGGGGGGAGTGAGGAGTCGCCGGTGGCGGCGGCGGAGAAGGTGCTGGAGGTCTCGCCGCTCACCGACGCCACCTTCGAACCCATCGTCAACTCGGTGAACGCGCTGGTGTACGCGGGCCGCCCGGACAAGGCGGCGCCGTGGTGCGACGCGCTGATGGAGGAGGCCGAGCGGCGCCGGGCGCCGGGCTGGCGGGCCATCTTCGCCTCGATCCGCGCCGAAATCGCCCTGCGGCAGGGCAATCTCGTGGAGTCGGCGGCCTATGCGACCACCGCCCTGGAGATCGTGCCCGGCCGCGACGGAAGCGTCTTCATCGGCGGCCCCCTGGCCAGCCAGATCCTGGCGTACACGGAGATGGGCAAGCACGACGCGGCGGCGCGGCATCTGAGCCGCCCGGTCCCCGAGGCGCTGTTCAAGAGCATCTACGGACTGGGCTACACCCGCGCCCGGGGCCGCTACTACCTCGCCACCAACCGCATCAACGCGGCGCTCGGCGAATTCCTGATGGCCGGCCGGCTCGCCCAGCTGTGGGAGCTCGACCAGCCGGCACTGCTGCCCTGGCGGTCGGACGCCGCCGAGGCATGGCTGGAGCTCGGCGACCGGGAGAAGGCCGCCAACCTGGTCTCCGAGCAGCTGGCCAGGAACGGCGCCGGGGACTCCCGGGTCCGCGGCGTCTCCCTGCGGTTACTGGCCGCGGCGGGAGACATCGAGAACCGGTCCCGGCTGCTCGGCCAGGCCGTCGAGGAGCTGCAATGCTCCGGCGACCGCCTGGAGCTGGCCCGGGCGCTGGACGATCTGGGACGTACGCTGCGCGGATCCGGGGAGCTGGGGCGGGCCGACGCCATCATGGGCCGGGCCTGGCGGATGGCCAAGGAGTGCGGTGCCGAGGAGCTGTGCGCCCGGATCCGTCTCGACTCCGGTCTGGAGGCCCGCGATCCACGGTCGGTGGTGCGGCCGGTGTCCGGACCGCTCGGCCCGAAACCGGCGGTGCCGCCGTCCCTGGGCACCAAGCTCAGCGAATCCGAGGCCCGGGTGGCCGCCCTGGCGGTGGACGGTTATACGAACCGGGAAATAGCCGCCAGCCTGTTCATCACCATCAGCACGGTGGAACAGCATTTGACGCGGGTGTACCGCAAACTGAATATCAGGAGTCGGCAGCAGCTGCCGACCGCGCTCCGGGCCCAGGTGGACGAAATCGCCTGAGCGATGATGGGGATCGCCTGAGCGATGACGGGGGCGATGTCCCGCGGAAGGGGTGGCCGCATGCGGCCACCCCTGTTCCATGCCCACCCCTGATTACCCCCCTATCGCGGCGGCAGACCTGGAGCGCGGGCTGACCGCGTTGATAGCTTCTGGCCGCATGAAGGGCATAGTCCTCGCCGGAGGAAGCGGTACCCGACTGCATCCTTTGACACATGCGGTGTCGAAGCAGATCCTTCCCGTCTACAACAAGCCGATGATCTATTACCCGCTGTCGGTGCTCATGCTCGGCGGCGTCAGGGAAATCCAGATCATCTCGACCCCGCTCCATGTGGAGCTGTTCCGCGCGCTTCTCGGCGACGGCGGCCGACTGGGTCTTTCGATCGAGTACGCCGAGCAGCCCGAGGCCAATGGAATCGCCGAGGCATTCATCATCGGAGCCGAGTTCATCGGCGACGACCAGGTGGCGCTGGTCCTCGGCGACAATATCTTCCACGGGCCCGGGTTTTCGAAGATGCTGCACCATGAGGCAAGCCATGTCGACGGCTGTGTGCTCTTCGGCTACGGAGTCAAGGACCCCGAGCGCTACGGCGTCGGGGAAATGGACGAACAGGGACGTTTGATCTCCCTCGACGAGAAGCCGACCGCCCCCAAATCCAATCTGGCCATCACCGGTCTGTATCTCTACGACAACGACGTCGTGGACATCGCCAAGAACGTACGGCCCTCCGCACGCGGCGAACTGGAGATCACCGACGTCAACCGCGTCTATCTGGAACGCGGAAAGGCCAGACTGGTGGGGCTCGGCCGCGGATTCGCCTGGCTGGACACCGGAACCCATGACTCGCTGCTTCAGGCGGGCCAGTATGTGCAGCTTCTGGAGCAGCGCCAGGGCGTGCGGATCGCCTGTCTCGAGGAGATAGCCTTCCGGATGGGGTTCATCGACGCCGCCGCCTGCTATGAGCTCGGTGCGGAGCTCAGCAAGACGGACTACGGACAATATCTGATGGATATCGCGGCCAATAACCGCTGAAGGGTTGTCTCCAGTGCGCATAGTTGTGACCGGCGGCGCGGGCTTCATCGGCTCCCACTTCGTCCGGCAGACCTTGACAGGGGCGTACGCGGCCTGGGCGGACGCCCAGGTCGTGGTGGTCGACAAGCTCACCTACGCGGGCAACGAGGCCAACCTGGCCGAGGTCGCCGACAGCCCCCGGCTGCGCTTCGTACGCGGTGACATCTGCGACGGCGAGCTCGTCGGCGAGCTGCTGCGGAACACCGATCTGGTGGTCCACTTCGCCGCGGAATCGCATGTCGACCGCTCGATATCCGGCGCCGAGGAATTCGTGCGCACCAATGTCCTGGGCACCCACACCCTCCTCAACGCGGCCGCGAACGCGGAGGTCGGAAAGTTCGTCCACATCTCCACGGACGAGGTCTACGGCTCCATCGAAAGGGGCTCCTGGAGCGAGGAGGAACCCCTCGAACCCAACTCGCCGTATTCCGCCTCCAAGGCGTCCTCCGACCTGCTGGCACGGGCCTTCCACCGCACCCATGGGCTGCCCGTCTGCGTGACCCGCTGCTCCAACAACTACGGCCCGTACCAGCACCCCGAGAAGGTCATTCCGCTCTTCGTCACCAACCTCATGGACGGCAAACCGGTGCCGCTTTACGGCGACGGCGGGAATGTCCGGGACTGGCTGCATGTGGACGACCACTGCCGCGGTATCGCCCTGGTCGCCGAGAACGGCCGCCCGGGAGAGGTCTACAACATCGGAGGCGGCACCGAGCTGACCAATGTGGAACTCACGGAACGGCTGCTCGAACTGCTCGGCGCCGACCGGTCCCTGATCGAGCGGGTGCCCGACCGCAAGGGCCACGACCGCCGTTACTCGGTGGACATCGCGAAAATCTCCAGGGAACTCGGCTACCGACCGGAGATGTCGTTCGAGACCGGCCTTGCGGAAACCGCCAAGTGGTACATGGCACACCGCGGTTGGTGGGAACCGCTCAAGAAGATGTGACCACCCCTACCGGGGTTAGGGGTGGATGCGGTTAGGGGTGGTTGAGTCGACTCCCGCCCCATACCGTCGACTTCCGGATCATGGTCAGTCCAGTCGCGTCGGAATCTCAACTGAGAGAAGAGTCTGAGGTCGTGATGTCGGAGAACTCCCTGGTGCGTGACGGGCACATCGCGGTCGTCGGTATGGCATGTCGCGTACCGGGCGCATCGACCCCGGATGAGTTCCGGCAGTTGCTGCGCAATGGAGAGAGCGCCATCACCCAGATCCCGGCGGACCGGTATGCCGATGAGCTCCGGGACGCCGGTATTCGATTCGGTGGGTTCGTCGAAAGGGCAGCCGAGTTCGATCCGGAGTTCTTCGGGATTTCACCCCGAGAAGCAAGGGCTATGGATCCCCAGCAGCGGCTCGCGCTGGAACTGTGCTGGGAGGCCCTGGAAAACGCCGGACTCGTCCCGGCCCGGCTCGAGGGCAGCCGCACCGGCGTCTTCATCGGCGCCATCGCCGACGACTACGCGGCCCTGGTCCACCGCGGCGAACCGGCCGACATCACCCAGCACACGCTCACCGGGCTGAACCGCGGCATCATCGCCAACCGGGTCTCCTACGCCCTCGGACTGCGCGGCCCGAGCGTGGCCGTGGACACCGGGCAGTCCTCCTCCCTGGCCGCCGTGCACCTGGCCTGCGAGAGCCTGCGGCGCGGCGAGACCGAGACCGCCGTCGCGGGCGGCGTCCAGCTCAACCTCGCCCCCGACGGCTTCATCGCCGCCTCCCGGTTCGGCGCCCTCTCCCCGGACGGCCGCTCCTTCACCTTCGACGCCCGCGCCAACGGCTATGTGCGCGGCGAGGGCGGCGGCCTCGTGGTGCTCAAGCGGCTCCCGGACGCGCTGCGCGACGGCGACCCCGTGCTGTGTGTGATCCGCGGCTCCGACGCCAACAACGACGGCGGCGGCGACAGCCTCACCACCCCCGCCGCCCACGGACAGGAGGCCATGCTGCGCGCCGCCTACGAGCGCGCCGGAGTCGACCCCGCCCGGGTCCAGTACGTCGAACTGCACGGCACCGGGACCAAGGTCGGCGACCCGGTCGAGGCCGCGGCGCTGGGCGCGGTCCTCGGCGCCGGCCGGGCGGCCGGCGCGCCCCTGCGGGTCGGCTCCGCCAAGACCAACGTGGGCCACCTCGAAGGCGCGGCCGGAATCACCGGCCTCATCAAGGCGGTGCTCTCGCTCACCCACCGCGAGCTGTTCCCGAGCCTCAACCACGAGACACCGAACCCCGCGATCCCCCTGGACACCCTGGGCCTCACGGTCCAGACCACGCTCGACGCCTGGGCCATGGAGGCGGACGCCCCACGGCTCGCGGGCGTCAGCTCGTTCGGCATGGGCGGCACCAATGTGCACATGGTGCTGGAGGAGGCACCCGCCGACGGCCCGGCCGAGGAACGCCCGACGGGCCTCGACACGGTGCCGTGGGTGGTGTCGGGCCGTACCGAGGGCGCGTTGCGGGCGCAGGCACGGCGGCTGCGGTCGTATGTGGCGGCACGGCCTGAGCTGGACCCGGTGGATGTGGGCTACTCGCTGGCGGTGACCCGGTCCGCCTTCGGCCACCGCGCGGCGGTCGTCGGCCGTGACCGTGAGGAGCTGCTGAACGGCCTTGACCAGCTCGCCACGGGCGTGGTCCCGGGCGCGGTGGCGGGCCGTGGCGGCACGGCGTTCCTGTTCACCGGGCAGGGCGCTCAACGTCTCGGTATGGGGCGGGAGTTGTACGCCGTGTTTCCGGTGTTCGCGGCGGAGTTCGATGAGGTGTGCGCCGGGCTGGACCGTCATCTGGATGGTTCGGTGCGTGAGGTGGTCTTCGGTGAGGACGCCGGGGTGCTGGACCGGACGGTGTTCACTCAGACGGGGCTGTTCGCTCTGGAGGTGGCGTTGTTCCGGCTGGTGGAGTCCTGGGGTCTCGCGCCGGACTTCCTGGTGGGTCATTCGGTGGGGGAGTTGGCGGCGGCGCATGTGGCGGGGGTGTTCTCGCTGGAGGACGCCTGTGTGCTGGTGGCGGCGCGGGGGCGGCTGATGCAGGCGCTGCCGGAGGGCGGTGCCATGGTGTCGCTGAAGGCTCCGGAGGCGGATGTGCTGCCGCATCTGGCCGGTTATGAGGACCGGGTGAGTGTCGCGGCGGTCAA
Source organism: Streptomyces sp. Inha503 (assembly GCF_047215865.1). Lineage (NCBI taxonomy): Bacteria > Bacillati > Actinomycetota > Actinomycetes > Kitasatosporales > Streptomycetaceae > Streptomyces > Streptomyces sp. Inha503. The sequence goes on from NZ_CP178360.1 coordinate 10,383,515, forward strand.
TGGCCCGGCGTCGACCGTGGTCTCCGGTGAGGAGTCGGCGGTGCTCGCGGTGGCGGGGGCGGTGGGGGTCAAGAGCAAGCGGCTGAGCGTTTCGCACGCGTTTCACTCGCCGTTGATGGAGGGGATGCTGGCCGAGTTCGCCGAGGTGGCGGGCCGGATCACCTATGCCGCGCCGCGTATCGCGCTCGTCTCGAACGTCACGGGTGAGTTGGCGGGCGAGGAGGTGTGCTCGCCGGGGTACTGGGTGCGTCATGTGCGTCAGGCGGTCCGCTTCGGGGACGGCATACGGTTCCTCGAAGGGCAGGGTGTCACCCGCTTTGTGGAGCTCGGCCCGGCCGGTGTGCTCTCCGCCATGGGCCGCGAGTGCGTCTCCGGTCCGGCTGCGTTCGTACCGCTGCTGCGCAAGGACCGCGACGAGACCGAGGCGCTGCTCTCCGGCGTTGCCCAGGTGCACGCTCACGGTGGTGAGGTCGACTGGGAGGCGGTGTTCGCCGGGCGCGGTGCGCGTCGGGTGGAGTTGCCCACGTACGCCTTCCAGCGACAGCGCTACTGGCTGGACACCGACCTCCCCGGCACCGAGGACGCCGCCACCGACGAACCCCTTTCGTGGCGTGAGGAGTTCGCGGCCCTGACCGACGCCGCCGAGCGCGAGCGCGTGGCGCTGGAGCTCGTCCGTACGCACACCGCCTGGGTGCTGGGCTCCCCCGGACCCGACGCCGTCGACCCCGAGAAGATCTTCAAGGATCTCGGCCTCGACTCGCTGATGTCCGTCGAGCTGTGCAACCTCCTCGGCACCGCCACCGGAACACGGCTCGCCGGGACCGTCCTCTTCGACCACCCCACCCCGCTGGCCCTCTCCTACCACCTCCGGGACGTGGTGGCGGGCTCCCCGGCGGCCGTGGCCCCGCGCCCGGCCGCCACCCGGGCCACCACGGGCGACGACGACCCGATCGCCATCGTGGCGATGAGCTGCCGCCTCCCCGGCGGGGTGCGCACCCCCGAGCAGCTGTGGCAGTTGGTCAGCGAGGGCCGGGACGCCATCGCGGGCTTCCCCGCCAACCGGGGCTGGGACCTGGAAGGGCTCTACGACCCGGACCCGGCCCGCCACGGCACCAGCTATGTGCGCGAGGGCGGATTCCTCCACGAGGCCGACCAGTTCGACCCGGCCTTCTTCGGCATCAGCCCCCGCGAGGCCCAGGCGATGGATCCCCAGCAGCGGCTGCTGATGGAGACCGCGTGGGAGGCGTTCGAACGCGCCGGGATCGACCCCACCACGCTCAAGGGCAGCGACGCCGGTGTCTTCGTCGGCGCCATGCCGCAGGACTACGGGCCGCGGATGGACGAGGCGTCGGAAGGGTTCGAGGGCTATCTGCTGACCGGCGGTACCACCAGCGTCGCCTCCGGCCGGATCGCCTACACCTGGGGTCTCCAGGGCCCGGCGGTCACCGTCGACACGGCCTGCTCGTCCTCCTTGGTGGCCCTGCACATGGCCGTACGGTCGCTGCGCCAGGGCGAGTGCTCGCTGGCGCTGGCCGGCGGTGCCACCGTGATGTCCAGCCCCGGGATCTTCGTGGAGCTGAGCCGTCAGAAGGCGCTGTCGCCCGACGGCCGCTGCAAGGCGTTCTCGTCCGACGCCGACGGCACCGGCTGGGGCGAGGGCGTGGGCATGGTGCTGCTGGAGCGGCTGTCGGACGCGCGGCGCAACTGCCACCAGGTGCTGGCGCTGGTCCGTGGCTCCGCCACCAACCAGGACGGCGCGAGCAACGGCCTCACCGCCCCGAGCGGCCCGGCCCAGCAGCGGGTCATCCGGCAGGCGCTGGCCGACGCGTGGCTGAGCACGGCCGATGTGGACGCGGTCGAGGCACACGGCACCGGCACCTCGCTCGGCGACCCCATCGAGGCGGGTGCGCTGCTGGCCACGTACGGTCAGGACCGCGCCGAGGACCGGCCGCTGTGGCTGGGCTCGCTGAAGTCCAACATCGGCCACCCCCAGGCGGCCGCGGGCGTGGCCGGGGTCATCAAGATGGTGCTGGCGCTGCGCCACGGCGTACTGCCCCGGACCCTGCACATACACGAGCCCTCGCCGCATGTGGACTGGTCGTCCGGGGCCGTGGAACTGCTGACCGAGGCCCGGCCGTGGCCGGAGCCGGAGAGCGAGCGGCCACGCCGCGCGGGCGTGTCGTCCTTCGGGATCAGCGGCACCAACGCACACGCCATCCTGGAGCAGGCCCCGGCCGAACCGGCCGCCGGCCACGACGAGCCGCGCCCGGCGGCCCCGGCGCTGCCCGTGCTGCCCTGGGTGCTGTCCGGGCGCACCGAACAGGCCCTGCGCACCCGGGCCGAGCAACTGCGGGACCATCTGGCCGACCATCCCGGCACCGACCTCGCCGCGCTCGGCCACGCCCTCGCCACCACCCGTACGGCCTTCGGCCACCGGGCGGTGGTCGTCGGCCGGGACCGGGAACGGCTCCTGGACGGCCTCGGCGCGCTCGCGCAGGGCACCCCGGCGCCCCATGTGGTCAAGGGCACGGCGGGCGGCCGGCGGAAGACCGTGTTCGTCTTCCCAGGGCAGGGCTCGCAGTGGATCGGGATGGCACTCCCGCTGCGGGACGCCTCGCCGGTCTTCGGGGAGCGGCTTGAGGAGTGCGCCGATGCCCTGGAGCCGTTCCTGGACTGGTCGTTGCGCGATGTGCTGCGCGGTGAGCCGGGCGCGCCGTCGCTGTCCCGTATCGACGTGGTGCAGCCCGCGCTGTTCGCGGTGATGGTGTCGCTCGCGGCGCTGTGGCGGTCGTACGGCATCGAACCGGCCGCGGTGGTCGGCCACTCGCAGGGCGAGATCGCCGCCGCGTACGTGGCCGGAGGGCTCTCCCTGGAGGACGCCGCGAAGGTGGTGGCCCGGCGCAGCCAGGCGTGGGCCGAGCTGAGCGGCAAGGGTGGCATGCTCTCGGTGCTCGCGTCCGCCGGGACGGTCGCGGAGCGGCTGCGGCCGTGGAGCGAACGGCTCGGCATCGCCGCCGTCAACAGCCCCGCCACCGTGACCGTCTCCGGCGACCCGGAGGCCCTGGACGCCTTCATGGCCGAACTCGCCGCCGACGGGGTGAAGTCCCGCCGGGTGCCGGGCGTGGACACGGCCGGACACTCCCCGCAGGTCGACGGGTTGCGCGAGCGGCTGCTGCGCGAAGTGGCGGGGGTGCGGCCGCGCGCCTCGCGGACCGCGTACTACTCCACGGTGACCGGCGGGCCGCTGGACACCGTCGAGCTGGACACCGACTACTGGTACCGGAACATGCGCGAGCCGGTGGACTTCGAGCGGGCCACCCGGGCGCTGCTGGCCGACGGCCACACGGCGTTCATCGAATGCGCCCCGCACCCCATGCTCGCCATGTCGCTCCAGCAGACCATCGAGGACGCGGGCGGAAGCGCGGCCGTCGTCGGCACGCTGCGCCGGGACGAGGGCGACCCGGAGCGCTTCGCCGGCTCGTTCGCCGAGGCGTACGTCCAGGGTGTCGAGCCGTCGTGGGACGTGGCGTTCGGGGGCGCGCCGGGGCGTGGTGAGCGTGCCCTGGAGCTGCCGACGTATCCGTTCCAGCGGCAGCGGTACTGGCTGGACAAGCCGGTCGCGGCGAGCGATGTGGCGTCGGCCGGACTCGACGCCGCCGGGCATCCGCTGCTCGGCGCGGCGGTCCCGCTGGCGGGCGCGGACGACCACCTGTTCACCGGCCGGATCTCCGCACAGGACCACCCCTGGCTCACCGAGCGCACCGTTCCCGACGCGACCGTGCTCCCCGGCAGCGCCCTCGCCGAACTGGCGATCCGGGCGGGCGACCAGGTCGGCTGCGACCGGATCGAGGAACTGTCCCTGGACGCGCCGCTGGTACTGCCCGAGAGGGGCGCCGCGGTGATCCAGGTGCGCGTCGGCGCCCCGGACGGCGGGGGCTCGCGCGCCCTCAGCGTCCACGCGCGCGCCGAGGGCGCGGACTCCGACGAGCCATGGACGCGGTACGCCACGGCGGTCCTGGGCACCGGTGTCCGGGCCGCCGACATCGGCCTCGCCGCGTGGCCACCGGCCGACGCCGTCCCGGCGGAGGTGGCGGGCGGCGCGGTCGCCGCCTGGCGGCTCGGTGAGGACCGCTACGTCGAGGTCGGGCTGACCGAGGCCGAGGAGGCCGACGCCGGGCGCTACGGACTGCACCCGGTGCTGCTGGAGTCGGCACTCGACGCGGTGGAAGCCCCGGTCGGCAGTGGCGGCGGTGGCGATGGCCATGGCAGCGGCGCCGATGGCGACGGTGGCGGTGGCGATGGCCATGGCGGCGGCGCCGATGGCGACGGTGGCGATGGCCATGGCGGCGGTGGCGGAGCGCGGCTGGCGGTCGCATGGAGCGGTGTCGCCCTGCACGCCACCGGCGCCACGGCGCTGCGGGTGCGGTTGACGCCGACGGGTCCCGATACGTATGCGGTCGTCGCGGCCGACCTGAGCGGCGCCCCGGTGGCCTCGGTGGACCGGCTCGTGCTGCGCGCGGTGGCCACGCCCGACCCGATCGGCGGCCACTCCGCCCTCCACCCGTCGCTGTTCCGCCTGGAGTGGCCCGCGGTGTCCGCCGCCGACACCACCGCGACCGGGACCCCGGCGGCCTGGGCGGTGCTCGGTGACGATCCGCTCGGGCTCTCCGCGGCCGTGGAGGCGGTGCCCTACGACGAGACGGCGGACGCACCGGACGCGGTGCTGGTGCCGTGCGTCGCGGAGGGCGACGTCGATGTGGCGGAGGCGGCCCACGCCGCCACCCACCGAGCGCTGGCGCTGATCCAGCGCTGGATCTCCGATGAACGCCTCGCCACCTCCCGGCTGGTGTTCGTCACCCGCGGCGCGGTCGCGGCCACCCCCGGCGAAGAGGTACCGGATGTGGCCCACGGCGCCGTATGGGGCCTGGTGCGCTCGGCCCAGTCGGAACACCCCGGCCGCTTCGTCCTCGTGGACCTCGACGCCGAGCCGGAGTCGGCGACCGCCCTCCCGGCCGCGATCGCCTCCGGCGAACCCCAGTGCGCGGTCCGCGAGGGCCGGGTGCGGGCGCCCCGGCTGGGTCGGGTGGCGAGGGGAACGGAGGCCGCCGAGGCCGCCACCGGGGCAGCCGGGCTCGTCGACAGCCGTCGGCCGCTGGACCCCGAAGGCACCGTTCTCATCACCGGTGCCACCGGGACCCTCGGGGGGCTCGTCGCCCGCCATCTGGTGGGTGAGCACGGCGTACGGCATCTGCTGCTGGTCAGTCGGCGTGGGCCCGCGGCCGACGGTATGGGCGAACTCCGCTCCGAGCTGGCCGAGTTGGGGGCCACCGTCACCGTCGCCGCATGCGATGCCGCCGACCGGGAAGCGCTCGCCGGGCTTCTCGGTGCGATACCCGCCGCGCATCCGCTGACGGCCGTGATCCACGCGGCGGGGGTGCTCGACGACGGCGTCGTGGACGCGCTGAACCCCGAGCGGCTGGACCGGGTGCTGCGGCCCAAGGTGGACGCCGCGTGGAATCTGCACGAGCTGACCGCGGACCACGACCTGGCCGCGTTCGTGCTCTACTCCTCCGTCGTCGCCACCATCGGCAACGCCGGACAGGCCAACTACGCCGCCGCCAACGCCTTCCTGGACTCCCTCGCCCAGCACCGCGGGGCCCGTGGCCTGGCCGCCCAGTCCCTCGCCTGGGGCCTGTGGGAGCAGCGCAGCGGCATGAGCGGGCATCTGGACGAGGCCGATGTGCGGCGCATGGCGCGCTCCGGTATCGGTCCGCTGCCCAGCGCGGAGGGCATGGAGCTCTTCGACGCGGCGCGGGCGGCGGGCGATGCCATGCTCGTGCCCGTCCGGCTCGACCTGGCCGATCTGCGCAAGCGCGCCGCGAGCGCCGCCGCCACCCCTGGCCAGGACGCCGTACCGGCCTATCTGCGCGGCCTGGTCCGGACGCCGGTCCGCCGCGTCGTACGGGCCGGTGGTGGCGGGGCCGCGGCCACCGACGAGAGCTCGTTCGGGCGGCGGCTGGCCGCACTGCCGGCGGCGGACCGGGACCCGTTCCTGCTGGACCTGGTGCGGGAACACGCGGCGGGCGTGCTGGGGCTCGCCGCCCCGGACGACATCGAGGCCACCCGCGCCTTCCGTGAGGTCGGCTTCGACTCCCTGACCGCCGTGGAGTTGCGCAACCGGCTGGGCGCCGCCACCGGGCTGCGGCTGCCGACCACCCTCCTCTTCGACTACCCGACCCCCGCCGTGCTGGTGGAACACTTGCGGCGCGAGGCACTGGGCGAGCGGGCGGAAGTGGCGGCCGTGGTGGCCGCCGTCCGCCCCGCCGACGACGATCCGATCGCCATCGTGGCCATGAGCTGCCGACTGCCCGGCGGGGTCCGCGGCCCCGAGGACCTGTGGGAGCTGGTGGCGGACGGCCGCGATGTGATCTCGACCTTCCCGACCGACCGCGGCTGGAACGTCGAGGAGCTCTACGACCCCAACCCCGATACGCCGGGCAGGAGTTACGCCAAGGAAGGCGGCTTCCTCTACGACGCCTACGACTTCGACCCCGAGTTCTTCGGGATCTCCCCGCGCGAGGCGCTGGCCATGGACCCGCAGCAGCGGTTGCTGCTGGAGACCTCCTGGGAGGCGCTGGAGCGCGCCGGGATCGACCCGCACTCCACGAAGGGCAGCACGGCGGGCGTGTTCATCGGCTCCACCGGCCAGGACTACGCCTCGCGGCTGGGCGAGATACCCGAGGACATGGAGGGGTATCTGCTGACCGGCAAGGCCGCCAGTGTGGTCTCCGGCCGCATCGCCTACTCCCTCGGTTGGGAGGGCCCGGCGCTCACCATCGACACCGCGTGCTCCTCTTCCCTGGTCGCCATCCACCAGGCGGCGCAGGCACTGCGCCAGGGCGAATGCTCGATGGCGCTGGCGGGTGGCACGACGATGATGTCGACGCCGAGTCTCTTCATCGAGTTCAGCAGGCAGCGCGGGCTCGCCCCCGACGGCAGGTCGAAGGCGTTCTCCTCCGACACCGACGGCACCAGCTGGGGCGAGGGAGTCAGCATGGTGCTCCTGGAGCGGCTGTCCGACGCGCGAAGCCACGGCCACGAGGTGCTGGCGCTGGTGCGCGGCTCGGCCGTCAACCAGGACGGCGCAAGCAACGGCCTGACCGCCCCCAACGGCCCCTCCCAGCAGCGGGTGATCCGGCAGGCGCTGGCGAACGCCGGGCTGTCGGCAGCCGAGGTGGACGCCGTCGAGGCGCACGGCACCGGCACCACGCTCGGCGACCCGATCGAGGCCCAGGCCATCCTCGCCACCTACGGCCAGGGCCGGGAGACCGAACGGCCGCTGAGGCTGGGCGCGTTGAAGTCCAACATAGGCCACACCCAGGGCGCGGCCGGTGGCGCCGGTGTGATCAAGATGGTCATGGCGATGCGCCACGGCCTGCTGCCCAGGACGCTCCACGTCAAGGAGCCCACCCCGCATGTGGACTGGTCGGCGGGGGCGGTGGAGCTGCTGACCGAGGCCAGGGAGTGGCCCACGGGCGAGCGGGTGCGGCGCGCCGGGGTGTCCGCCTTCGGCATCAGCGGCACCAACGCCCACCTCATCCTGGAGGAACCGCCCGCCGCCCCGGCCACCGAACCGTCCGCCGAACCGGAGGCGGAGCCGTCCGTGCGCACCGATGTGGTGCCGTGGGTGGTGTCGGGCCGTACCGAGGGCGCGTTGCGGGCGCAGGCGGAGCGGCTGCGGTCGTATGTGGTGGCGCGGCCTGAGCTGGAACCGGTGGATGTGGGCTACTCGCTGGCGGTGACCCGGTCCGCCTTCGGCCACCGCGCGGCGGTCGTCGGCCGTGACCAGCAGGAACTGCTGAGTGGCCTTGACCAGCTCGCCACGGGCATCACCCCGGGCACGGTGGCTGACGACGAGGGCAGGACGGCGTTCCTGTTCACCGGGCAGGGCGCTCAACGTCTCGGTATGGGGCGGGAGTTGTACGCCGTGTTTCCGGTGTTCGCGGCGGTGTTCGACGAGGTGTGCGCCGGGCTGGACCGTCATTTGGATGGTTCGGTGCGTGAGGTGGTCTTCGGTGAGGACGCCGGGGTGCTGGACTGGACGGTGTTCACTCAGACGGGGCTGTTCGCTCTGGAGGTGGCGTTGTTCCGGCTGGTGGAGTCCTGGGGTCTCGCGCCGGACTTCCTGGTGGGTCATTCGGTGGGGGAGTTGGCGGCGGCGCATGTGGCGGGGGTGTTCTCGCTGGAGGACGCCTGTGTGCTGGTGGCGGCGCGGGGGCGGCTGATGCAGGCGCTGCCGGAGGGCGGTGCGATGGTGTCGCTGAAGGCTCCGGAGGCGGATGTGCTGCCGCATCTGGCCGGTTATGAGGACCGGGTGAGTGTCGCGGCGGTCAATGGCCCGGCGTCGACCGTGGTCTCCGGTGAGGAGTCGGCGGTGCTCGCGGTGGCGGAGGCGGTGGGGGTCAAGAGCAAGCGGCTGAGCGTTTCGCACGCGTTTCACTCACCGTTGATGGAGGGGATGCTGGCCGAGTTCGCCGAGGCGGCGGGCCGGATCACCTATGCCGCGCCGCGTATCGCGCTCGTCTCGAACCTCACGGGCGAGTTGGCGGGCGAGGAGGTGTGCTCGTCGGAGTACTGGGTGCGCCATGTGCGTCAGGCGGTCCGCTTCGGGGACGGCATACGGTCCCTCGAAGGGCAGGGTGTCACCCGCTATGTGGAGCTCGGCCCGGCCGGTGTGCTCTCCGCCATGGGCCAGGAATGCGTCTCCGGTCCGGCCGCGTTCATCCCCCTCTTGCGCAAGGACCGCGACGAGACCGAGGCGCTGCTCTCCGGTGTCGCCCAGGTGCACGCCCATGGCGGAGACGTGGACTGGGAGGCGGTGTTCGCCGGGCGCGGTGCGCTTCGGGTGGAGCTGCCCACGTACGCCTTCCAGCGACAGCGCTACTGGTTCGGCCCCGCCACGCCGGGAACGCCGACCGTCGCCGCCACCACGGACGCGTCTTCCGTTGAGGCCCGCTTCTGGGAGGCGGTCGAGCGTGAGGATCTGGAGGCGCTGACCACCACCCTGGAGATCGACCAGCAGGCGCGGCTCGGTGAGTTGCTGCCCGCGCTCTCCTCCTGGCGCCGTGGTCAGAGCGACCGCGCCACCGTGGACTCCTGGCGCTACCGGATCACCTGGTCCCCGGTGGCCGTCGAGGAGCGTACGGCGCCGCTGTCCGGCACCTGGTGGGTGGCCGTGCCGGAGGGACGGGCGGACGGCGCGCGGGCCGCCACCGTGGCGGCCGCCCTCGACCGGCGCGGGGCGCGCGTCGTACCCCTCACCGTGGCCACCACCGGCCGTGACGCGCTCGCCGCGCGGCTGCGCCACGAGACGGACACCGGTGGCACACCGGCCGGTGTCCTCTCGCTGCTCGCCCTCGACGACGATCCGCACCCCGAACACACCGCGCTCACCACCGGTCTGGCGCTCAACGTCGACCTGATCCAGGCGCTGGGCGATGCGGGGATCGCCGCACCGCTGTGGCTCGCCACCACCGGTGCCGTCTCGGTGAGCGGATCCGATCCGCTCGGCCGCCCGGCACAGGCCGCCACCTGGGGCCTCGGCCGGGTCGTGGCCCTGGAGCACCCCCAGCGGTGGGGCGGTCTGGTCGACCTCCCCGGGGACCTCCACGAGCGCACGGCTGACCGGCTGTGCGCCGCGCTCTCCGGCATCGCAGGCGACGGCGGTCCGGAGGACCAACTCGCCCTCCGCGACGCCGGGGTGTTCGTCCGGCGGCTGGTCCGGGCGCCGCTGCGCACACCGGGCCGGGAGAGCTGGAAGCCGCATGGCACCGTGCTGATCACCGGGGGCACCGGCGGGCTCGGCGCCCAGGTGGCCCGCTGGCTGGCCCGCTCCGGTGCCGAACATCTGGTGCTGACCAGCCGCCGTGGCATGGCGGCGCCCGGAGCCGCCGAACTGCGCGACGAACTGATCGCGCTGGGCGAGGGCGGTGTCCGGGTGACGGTGGCGGCGTGCGACGTCCGCGACCGCGGCGAGGTGACGGCGCTGCTGCGCCGGATCACCACCGGGGGCGACCCGGTGCACGCCGTATTCCACGCGGCGGGCGTCGTGGAGTTCTCGCAGCTCGCCGACAGTACGGTGGCCGACTTCGCGGAGATGGCGGACGGCAAGGTGCTGGGCGCCGCCCATCTGGACGCGCTGCTGGACCAGGACCACCTCGAGGCGTTCGTGCTCTTCTCGTCCATCGCCGCCACCTGGGGGAGCGGCGGGCAGAGCGCCTACGCGGCGGCCAACGCCTTCCTGGACGCCCTCGCCGAGCACCGCGAGGCACGCGGTCTCCCCGCCACCTCGGTGGCCTGGGGCCCCTGGGCCGACCACGGCATGATCGAGCACGGCGAGGTGGCGGAGCACCTGAGCCGCCGAGGGCTGCCCGCGATGGCACCGGAGTTGGCGGTGGCCGCGCTGGGCGAGGCGCTGCACACCGGCGAGACCTCCCTCGTCCTCGCCGATGTGCGCTGGGACCGCTTCGTCCCCGGCTTCACCGCCGCGCGCCCCCGGCCGCTGATCGGCGAGCTGCCGGAGGTGCGCGACGCCCTCGCCACCGCCATCGCGGCCCCCGACGCCACCGGGCCGGACGACGTGGCGGACACCTTCCTGGCGAGCCTCGCGGGCCTGACGGGCGAGGATCTGGACCGGGCGCTGCGGGATCTGGTGCACGCCCAGGCGGCGGCCGTGCTCGGCCACTCCTCGTCCGACGCGGTCGCAGGCGGCCGCCCGTTCAAGGAGCTGGGCTTCGACTCGCTCACCGCCGTCGAACTGCGCAACCGGCTGGCCGCGGTCACCGGACTGGACCTGCCCGCCACCCTCGTCTTCGACTATCCGGCGCCCGCACCACTGGCCGAATACCTACGCGGCGAGCTGCCGTCGGCCCGCCCGGCGGACGCGCGCACCCTCCTCGACGACCTGGACCGGTGGGAGTCCGCGCTGCCGGAACTGATGGCCGACGACGGGGTGCGGGAGCGGCTGGCGGGGCGTCTGAACGACCTCATGGCGAAGTTGGGCGGCACGCCCGTGGAACACACCGGCGGGCCGTCCCCCGACACCGGCCTCCTCTCCGCCACCGCCGACGAGGTCTTCGACTTCATCGACAACGAATTCGGGGCTTCCTGATGGCGAACGAGAACGAAGAAAAACTCCTCACCTACCTCAAGCGGGTCTCCTCCGACCTCAAGCAGGCCCGTGACCGGCTGGAGCGGATCGAGGCCGACGAGCGGGAGCCGATCGCCATCGTCTCGATGGGCTGCCGCTTCCCCGGCGGTGTCCGCTCGGCGGAGGATCTGTGGCGGCTGGTGGCCGAGGGCCGGGACGCGATCTCGGAGTTCCCCGCCAACCGGGGCTGGGACGTCGATGGCCTCTACGACCCCGACCCGGGCCGGTCCGGCACCTGCAACACCCGCGAAGGCGGCTTCGTCCACGACGCCGACCAGTTCGACCCGGCCTTCTTCGGCATCTCCCCGCGCGAGGCGCTGGCCATGGACCCGCAGCAGCGGCTGCTGCTGGAGGTGTCATGGGAGGCGATCGAACGCGCGGGCATCGACCCGCTCTCGCTGAAGGGCACCAGGGCCGGGGTGTATGTGGGGCTCGCCTCGTTCCAGTACGGCGGGGACCCGCAGTACGCCCCGCGGAGCGTCGAGGGCCATCTGCTCATCGGCAACGTCTCCAGCGTGGCCTCCGGCCGGATCTCCTACACCCTCGGCCTCGAAGGACCGGCCATCACCCTGGACACCGCGTGCTCGTCCTCGCTGGTGACCATGCATCTGGCGGCCCAGGCGCTGCGCCGTGGCGAATGCTCGCTGGCGCTGGCCGGAGGGGCGGCGGTCATGGCCACCCCCGGTGTCTTCGTCGAGTTCAGCCATCAGCGCGGACTGGCCGCCAACGGCCGCTGCAAGTCCTTCGCCGCGGGCGCCGACGGCACCGGCTGGGGCGAGGGCGCGGGCATGGTGCTGCTGGAGCGGCTGTCCGACGCCCGCCGCAACGGACACCCCGTCCTCGCCGTGCTGCGCTCCAGCGCCATGAACCAGGACGGCGCCAGCAACGGCCTCGCCGCGCCCAACGGCCCCGCCCAGCGCCGGGTCATCGAGGCGGCGCTGACCGCCGCCGGGCTCACGGTGGACGACGTCGACGCCGTCGAGGCCCACGGCACGGGCACCGCGCTCGGCGATCCCATCGAGGCGGGCGCGCTGCTCGCCACCTACGGCAAGGGCCGCACCTCCGGCCGGCCGCTGTGGCTCGGCTCGCTCAAGTCCAACATCGGCCACACCCAGGCAGCGGCCGGGGTCGGCGGCGTCATCAAGACGGTGATGGCGCTGCGCCACGGCACGCTGCCGAAGACGCTCCATGTCGAGCAGGCGTCCCCGGCCGTCAACTGGTCCTCCGGCGCGGTGGAGTTGCTGACCGAGGCCCGGGAGTGGCCCGAGCGTGGCCGTCCGCGCCGCGCCGGGGTGTCCGCTTTCGGCGTGAGCGGCACCAACGCCCATGTCATCCTCGAACAGGCCCCGGCCGAGGGGGAGGACGACGAAGAAGGCACCCACGCCCTCGACGGGACCGCGCTCGGTGGCTCCGCCGTCCCCTGGGTGCTCTCCGGCAGGAGCGAAGCGGCCCTGCGGGCGCAGGCGGAGCGGCTGCTGGCCCATCTGCGCGAGTGCCCCGAGTCGTCCCCGGCCGATGTCGGCCACTCGCTCGCCACCGGACGGTCGGCCTTCGAATACCGCGCCGCGGCGGTGGGCGCGGACCGCTCTCAACTGCTGGGCCAGCTTGAGGTGTTGGCCTCCGGCGGGGTGTCCGCGGGCGTGGTGCGCGGCGAGGGCGCGGCGGTGCCGGAGGCCCGTCCGGTGTTCGTGTTTCCGGGGCAGGGGTCGCAGTGGGTGGGGATGGCGGTGGGGTTGCTGGGTGCTTCGCCGGTGTTCGCGGGTCGGTTGGCGGAGTGTGAGGTGGCGCTGTCGGGGTTTGTGGACTGGTCGTTGACGGATGTGCTGGGGGATGAGGAGGCGTTGGGGCGGGTGGATGTGGTGCAGCCGGCGTTGTGGGCGGTGATGGTGTCGTTGGCGGAGGTGTGGCGGGCGTGTGGGGTGGCTCCGGCCGCTGTGGTGGGGCATTCGCAGGGGGAGATCGCGGCTGCGGTGGTGGCGGGTGCGCTGTCGCTGGAGGACGGGGCGCGGGTCGTGGCGCTGCGCTCGCAGGCCATCGGGCGCGGGCTGGCCGGACAGGGCGGCATGATGTCCGTGTCGCTCCCGGCCGAGGAGGTGCGGGAGCGGATCGCCGCCTGGGACGGTCGTATCTCCGTGGCGGCGGTCAATGGTCCGGGTTCGATCGTGGTGTCCGGTGACCCGGAGGCGCTGCGCGAGCTCCAGGCGGAGTGCGAGGCCGAGGGCGTACGGGCGAAGCTGATCCCGGTGGACTACGCCTCGCACTCCGCGCAGGTGGAGAAGATCCACGACGAGCTGCTGCGGATCCTCGCCCCCATCCGCCCCCGCACCTCGCGGATCGTCTTCCACTCGACCGTGACCGGTGAACCCCTGGACACGGCTGGGCTCGACGCCGCCTACTGGGCGCGCAACCTGCGGGAGACCGTACGGCTCGAAGCGGCCACGCGGGCGCTGCTCACCAGCGGCCACCGGCTGTTCGTGGAGGTGAGCCCGCACCCCGTGCTGGCCGCCGCCATCGAGGCCACCGTCGAGGCCGCCGAGGGCTCGGCCGCCGTCATCGGCACCCTGCGCCGCGAGGAGGACGGCCCCGAGCGGATGCTGCTCTCGCTCGCCCAGGGCTACGTCCACGGCGCGGAGGTGGACTGGCGGGGGCTGTTCGCGGGGCGCGGCGCCAGGCGTGTCGACCTTCCCACGTACGCGTTCCAGCGCACCCGCTACTGGGTCGAACCCCAGACCGGGCCCGTCACCGAGGCGGCCACCGGCCCGGCGGAGACGGAATTCTGGACCGCGGTCGAGAAGGCCGACCTGGACGCGCTGACGGCCACATTGGGCGCGGCTGCCGACGCACCGCTCAGCGAGGTGCTTCCGCTGCTCTCGTCGTGGCGGTCCCGGCTGAGCGACCAGGCAATGCTCGACTCGTGGCGCTATCGCATCGGCTGGCAGCCGCTCGACGCCGAGCGAACCGCCACGCTCCCCGCCCGCCTGCTGGTGGTGCTCCCCGCTGAGGCCGGGGCCGCCGACACCGGGGCCACCGACACCGGGACCGCCGCGGCTGGGTCCGTCAGCTCGGGGGCCGCCGCGACCGGGGCCGCCGCGGCTGGATCCGCCACCGCCGAGCCCGCCACCGCCGGGGCCATCACCGCCGGGCTCGCCGCGCTCGGCATCGAGGTCGTTCCCCTACGCATCGGCCCGGACGACACCGACCGCGCCCCGCTCGCCACCCGTATCACCGAGGCCATCGGGGACGCCGGGGCGCCCGGCGGAGTGGTGTCCCTGCTCGCTCTCGACGAGGCTCCGCATCCGGAACACCCCGACGTCCCCACTGGGTTCGCCACCACCCTCGACCTGGTGCGGGCGCTGGGCGAGGCGGGTGTCGACGCGCCGCTGTGGTGTGTCACCCGCGGGGCCGTCTCGACCGGCGGCGCCGACCGCGTCGAAGCCCCGGCCCAAGCCCTCGTCTGGGGCCTGGGCAGCGCGGTCGCCCTGGAGCATCCACAGCGCTGGGGCGGTCTGATCGATCTGCCCGGCAAGCTCGACGAGGGTGCCTTCCTGGCCCTCGCCCGTGCCTTGACCGGCCGGGACGGCGAGGACCAGTTGGCCGTACGCGCCTCGGGCACGCTCGCCCGGCGGCTCAGGCGGGCCGGGACCAACCGCTCCGGTGAGCGCTGGCAGCCCTGCGGCACCGTCCTCATCACCGGTGGCACCGGGGGCGTCGGCGCCCAGATCGCCCGCGGGCTGGTCGACGAGGGCGCCGAACACGTGGTGCTCGTCAGCCGTCGCGGGCCCTCGGCCCCGGGCGCGGCCGAACTGGAGGCCGAACTGACCGAGCGCGGCGCCCGGGTGACCGTCGCCGCGTGCGATGTGGCCGACCGCGAGGCGCTGGCACATCTGCTGGACCAGGTCGCGGGCGACGGCGCGGACCACCCGCTCACCGCCGTGGTGCACGCCGCGGGCGCGCTGGACGACGCCACCGTCGACGCGCTCACCCCCGAGCGGATCGAGGCCGTACTGCGCCCCAAGGTGGCAGGCGCACGCCATCTGCACGAACTCACGCGGGACCGGGGCCGCGATCGGGGCCGGGGCCGGGGCCGCGATCGGGACCAGGGCCGGGACCTGGACGCGTTCGTCCTGATCTCCTCGATCGCGGGCACCGTGGGCGCTGCCGGACAGGGCAACTACGCGGCGGCCAGCGCGTATCTCGACGCGCTCGCGCAACTGCGCCGCGCGGACGGCCTGCCCGCCACCTCGGTGGCCTGGAGCGCCTGGGCGGGCGGCGGAATGATCGACGGCGAGGTGGCGGACCAGTTGCGACGCCGCGGCGCGCCGCCCATCGACGGCGCACGGGCGCTGGAGCTGCTGCGGCAGACGGTCGCGCGGGGCGATGGCTTCCTCGTCGCGGCCGACATCGACTGGGGCCGTTTCGCCCCCGCCCTGTCCGCCCTCCGCCCCCTGCCGCTGCTCGCCGACCTCCCCGAAGCGGGCGGCACCGGGCGGGGCCCGGCCGGGGCGGAGCGGGAGGAGGCCGGTGGCGCCGCCGCGCTGCGCACACGGCTCGCGGAGCTCAGCCCGGCCGACCGCCACACCGCCCTCGTGGAGCTGGTGAGCGAGCAGGCGGCCGCGGCCCTCGGCTACGCCGACGCGGGCGCGGTCGAGACCGGACGGGCCTTCAAGGAGCTGGGCTTCGACTCGCTCACCGCCGTCGATCTGCGCAACCGGCTGAACGCCGCCACCGGGCTGCGGCTGCCGGTCACCCTCGTCTTCGACTACCCGACCGCCGACGACCTCGCCGTGCTGCTGCGGGACGAACTCCTGCCATCGGGCGGGGAGTCCGTGGACACCGCCGCGCTCGCCGAGCTCGACCGCGTCCAGTCCACCCTCGCCGCCCTGGAGCTGGAAGACATCGAATCGGCCACCGACGACGAGATGTTCGAGCTGCTCGACGGGATGTTCGAGCTGCTGGGCCGGGATCTGACGGCCCCATGAACCGCCGCGCCACCGCCCCGGCCGCCACCGACGTTCCGGCCCTCTTGAGGAGCTGACGACCATGGACAACGAGAAGAAGCTGCGCGACTACCTCAAGCGGGCCACCGGCCACCTCCGCGCCGCACACCGCCGGATCCAGGAGCTTCAGGCCCCCGAGCCCATCGCCATCGTGGCGATGAACTGCCGCTACGCGGGCGACATCCGCTCCCCCGAAGACCTGTGGCAGGCCGTGGCCGAAGGCCGGGACGGCATGGTCGACTTCCCCGCCGACCGGGGCTGGGACCTGCCGAACCTCTTCGACCCGGACCCCGACCGCGAGGGCCGCACCTACGCCCGCCAGGGCGGATTCCTCCGGGACGCCGACCAGTTCGACCCGGCGTTCTTCGGCATCTCGCCACGCGAGGCCCTCACCATGGACCCGCAGCAGCGACTGCTGCTGGAAGTGGTCTGGGAGACCTTCGAACGGGCCGGAATCGACCCGGGCACCCTGCGCGGCAGCGACACCGGCATCTTCATGGGCGCCACCGACTTCGACTACGCCCGCGATCTGACCGAGCTCCCCGAGGGGCTTGAAGGCCAGATGTCCATGGGCGCCTCGGGCGCCATCCTCTCCGGCCGGGTCGCCTACACCCTGGGCCTGGAGGGACCGGCCGTCACGGTCGACACCATGTGCTCGTCCTCGCTGGTGGCGCTGCACATGGCCTGCCAGGCGCTGCGCCAGGGCGACTGCTCGATGGCGCTCACCGGCGGCACCACCGTGATGTCCACGCCGAGTGGCTTCATCGAGTTCAGCCGCCAGCGGGCGCTGTCCACCTCCTCCCGCTGCCAGGCGTTCTCCTCGACGGCCGACGGCACCGCCTGGGGCGAGGGCGTCGGAGTGCTGCTGCTGGAACGGCTCTCGGACGCCCGCCGCAACGGCCACACCGTGCTCGCGGTCGTACGAGGCTCCGCCATCAACCAGGACGGCGCCAGCAACGGCCTGACCGCGCCCAACGGCCGGGCCCAGCAGCGGGTGATCCGCCAGGCGCTGGCCAACGCCACCCTCTCCGGGACCGATGTGGACGTGGTCGAGGCACACGGCACGGGAACGTCGCTTGGCGACCCCATCGAGGCGAACGCCCTGCTCGCCACGTACGGCAGGAACCGCCCGGCGGACCGGCCGCTGTGGCTGGGCTCGCTGAAGTCCAACATCGGCCACACGGCCGCCGCCGCGGGCGTCGGCGGCGTGATCAAGATGGTGCAGGCGATCCGCCACGGGGTGCTGCCCAGCACCCTGCACATCCAGGAGCCTTCGCCCAACGTGGACTGGTCCTCGGGCGCCGTCGAACTGCTCACCGAAGCCCGGCCGTGGCCGGAGACCGGGCGGGTCCGCCGCGCCGGGGTGTCCGCCTTCGGCGCCAGCGGCACCAACGCCCACGCCATC
Organism: Streptomyces sp. Inha503; assembly: GCF_047215865.1. Taxonomy (NCBI): domain Bacteria; kingdom Bacillati; phylum Actinomycetota; class Actinomycetes; order Kitasatosporales; family Streptomycetaceae; genus Streptomyces; species Streptomyces sp. Inha503. Next base: position 10,401,126 of record NZ_CP178360.1, read on the forward strand.
ATCGAGCAGGCCCCCGAGGCCCCCGGGCCCGCGGACACCTCGGCAGAGGGCGTGGCACCCGTGGGCGGCGCGGTGGTGCCGTGGGTGCTGTCGGCCAAGACCGAGTCGGGTCTGCGGGGCCAGGCGGAGCGGCTGCTGGCTCGCCTCGCGGAGGGTCCGGAGCCGTCCCCGGCGGATGTGGGCCTCTCGCTGGCCACCACCCGCGCCCGCTTCGACCACCGAGCGGTGGTGGTCGGTGGCGGCGTCGAGGACTTCCGCGCCGGACTCACGGCGCTCACCCGGGCCGAGCCCGGTGGCCTCGTGGCCCAGGGCGTGGCGGGCCACGCCGGGAAGCCGGTGTTCGTGTTTCCGGGGCAGGGGTCGCAGTGGGTGGGGATGGCGGTGGGGTTGCTGGGTGCTTCGCCGGTGTTCGCGGGTCGGTTGGCGGAGTGTGAGGTGGCGCTGTCGGCGTTCGTCGACTGGTCGTTGACGGATGTGCTGGGGGATGAGGAGGCGTTGGGGCGGGTGGATGTGGTGCAGCCGGCGTTGTGGGCGGTGATGGTGTCGTTGGCGGAGGTGTGGCGGGCGTGTGGGGTGGCTCCGGCCGCTGTGGTGGGGCATTCGCAGGGGGAGATCGCGGCTGCGGTGGTGGCGGGTGGGCTGTCGTTGGAGGACGGGGCGCGGGTCGTTGCGTTGCGCTCGCAGGCCATTGCCCGTGGGCTGGCGGGTCGTGGTGGGATGATGTCGGTTTCGGAGGGCGCCGGTCGGGTGCGGGAGCGGATCACCGCTTGGGGCGGCCGTATATCGGTGGCGGCGGTCAATGGTCCGGGTTCGATCGTGGTGTCCGGTGACCCGGAGGCGCTGTGTGAGCTCCAGGCGGAGTGCGAGGCCGAGGACGTACGGGCGAAGCTGATCCCGGTGGACTACGCGTCCCACTCGGCCCATGTGGAAGCGCTCCACGGGGAACTGCTCGACCTGCTCGCCCCGATCCGCCCGTGCACCTCGGACATCACCTTCCACTCCACCGTCACGGGCACCCCCCTGGACACCGCGGGTCTGGACGCCGGGTATTGGTACACCAATCTGCGGGAGACGGTGGAGCTGGAGTCGGCGGTGCGGGCTCTGTCGGCCGCCGGGTTCGGGACGTTCCTGGAGATGTCTCCGCATCCGGTGCTGACGATGCCGCTCCAGGCGACCGCCGAGGACGCGGTGGTCGTGGGGTCGCTGCGGCGGGACGAGGGTGGTCCGGAGCGGTTCCTGGCCTCGCTGGGCGAGGCGTTCGTCCGGGGCGTGGCCGTCGACTGGGCCGCGGTGTTCGCCGGGCTGGGCGCGTCCGTGGTGGACCTGCCCACGTACGCCTTCCAGCGGCAGCGCTACTGGCTGGAGCGGCCCGCGACGCCGGTGGCCGCCACCGGGGGCGACCCGGTGGACGCCGAGTTCTGGGACGCCGTCGAGCGTGAGGATCTGGCCGCGCTGACCGCCGCGCTGGAGGTGGACGCCGACGAGGAGCGGTCGTCGCTGCGGACCGTGCTCCCGGCGCTGTCCTCCTGGCGACGCGGCCGCCGTGAGCGGTCGGTACTCGACTCCTGGCGCTACCACGTCACCTGGAACCGGGTGCCGGACCCGGCGTCGGCGGCCCTGGCCGGCACCTGGCTGCTCGCGGTCCCGGCCGAAAACCTCGTCGGACACCCCGCCGAGTACCCGGCCGGACACCCCGGCCCCGAGCTCGTCGACGCCGTACGCCGTGGCCTGGAGACCCACGGCGCCACGGTCGTCACCGTCGAGGTGGCCGAGGCCGACCGCGCCGCGGTCGCCGCGCGGCTCGCCGAGGCCACCGCCGGGGCCGCCCCGGCCGGAGTGCTCTCGCTGCTCGGGCTCCCCGACGCACCGCACCCCGCACACACCGGCGTGCCCATGGGACTCGCGCTCACCCTCGCCCTCGTCCAGGCCCTCGGCGACACCGGGCTGGACGCCCCGCTGTGGCTGGCCACCCGTGGCGGCGTGTCCGTCGGCGGCACCGACGCCCTCGACAGCCCCGCCCAGGCGGCCGTATGGGGACTGGGCCGGGTCGCCGCGCTCGAACACCCCCAGCGCTGGGGCGGCATGGTCGACCTGCCGGACACCGTCGACGGCCGGGTGACCACCCGGCTGTGCGGTGTGCTCGCGGGCCGCCTCGACGACGAGGACCAGCTGGCCCTGCGGCCCTCCGGCGTGTTCGTCCGGCGGCTGGTACGGGCCGCGGGGCACCGGCGGAGCGGCCCCGCGTGGACCCCCGGGGGCACCGTGCTGCTCACCGGTGGCACCGGCGGCGTCGGAGCCCAGATCGCCCGCCGGCTGGCCCAGGCCGGTGCCGAACACCTCGTGCTCACCAGCCGACGTGGCCCCGAGGCGCCCGGCGCCGACAAGCTCAAGGCCGAACTGACCGAGCTCGGCGCCAAGGTCACCGTGGCCGCGTGCGATGTGGCCGACCGCGCCGCGCTGGAGGCGCTCATACGGCAGGTGGAGGCCGAGGGCCCGCCCATCCGTTCCGTACTGCACATCGCCGGAGCCGGTGTGCTCGTCCCGCTCGCCGACACCGATCTGGGGGAGTTCGCGGACACGGCGGAGGCCAAGGTCGCGGGCGCCGCGAACCTGGACGCCCTCTTCGACCGGGACACGCTCGACTCCTTCGTGCTCTTCTCCTCCATCTCGGCCGTCTGGGGCAGTGGCGAACACGGCGCGTACGCCGCCGCCAACGCCTACCTCGACGGGCTCGCCGAGCACCGCCGGGCCCGCGGCCTCACCGCCACCTCGGTGGTGTGGGGCATCTGGAGCCCCGAGGAGGGCGGGATGGCGGCCAACCTCGCCGAGGAGCAACTGCGCGGCCGTGGCATCCCGTTCATGTCCCCCCGGCTCGCCATCGACGCGTTCTGGCAGGTGATGGAGCGGGACGAGACCGTGGTCGTGGTCGCCGACGTGGACTGGGAGCGGTTCGTCCCCGTCTTCACCTCGGCCCGGCCCAGCCCGCTCATCGGCCAGGTGCCGGACGTGGCGCGGATCCTCGCAGCCGACGCCGACACCCGGGCGGACGCGACCGGCGAGTCCTCGTCGCTGCGCGACCGGCTGACCGAGTTGACCCCGGCGGACCGGCGGGCGGCCGTGCTGTCGCTGGTGCGCTCGCAGATCGCCACCGTCCTCGGCTACCCCGGCCCCGAGGCCGTCGATGCCACGCGCGCCTTCCGCGAGCTGGGCTTCGACTCCCTGAGCGCCGTCGACCTGCGCAACCGCCTGGGCACCGCCACCGGGCTCCGCTTCCCCGTCACCGTCGTCTTCGACTATCCGAGCGCGGAGGAGCTCGCCGGACACATCGGCGCCGAGCTCTTCCCCGATGACCCCGCCGACACCGCCGCCGCGACCGCCCTCGACCCCGAAGAGGCCGACGTCCGCGCGGCGTTGACCTCCATCCCCCTGCTCCGGCTCCGCGAATCCGGACTGCTGGACGAGCTGCTGCGGCTGGCCGGTTCCGACGACCCCGCCACCGCACCGGCGGACGAGGAGCCCGCCGAGTCCATCGACGACCTGGACGTGGATGACCTCGTGCGCATGGCCTACGACAAGAACGACCTCTGACGAGACTCGACTGCGGAGCTGACAATGGCAAACCCAACCGACAAGATCGTTGGCGCGCTGCGGGAGTCTCTGAAGGAGACCGAACGGCTGCGCCGGGTCAATCAGCAACTCACCGCCGCCTCCCGGGAACCCGTCGCCATCGTGGCGATGAGCTGCCGCTACCCCGGCGATGTGCGCGGTCCCGAGGATCTGTGGGAGCTCGTCACGGGTGGGCGCGACGCCATCTCCGGATTTCCCGGCAACCGCGGCTGGGACCTGGAGAACCTCTACGACCCGGACCCCGACCGGCAGGGCACCGTCTACGCCACCGAGGGCGGATTCCTCCACGACGCCGACCAGTTCGACCCCGCGTTCTTCGGCATCTCGCCCCGCGAGGCCACCGTGATGGACCCGCAGCAGCGGTTGCTGCTGGAGACCTCCTGGGAGGCGTTCGAGCGCGCCGGAATCGATCCGGCGGCGCTGCGCGGCAGCAAGACCGGCGTCTTCGTGGGCGCCGCCTACCAGGGTTACGTCCCCGACTGGCCCCATATGCCGGAGGGTCTTGAGGGCCACCTGGTCACGGGCATCTCCGCGAGCATCATGTCCGGCCGCGTCGCCTACACCCTGGGCCTGGAGGGCCCGGCCGTCACCATCGACACCGCCTGCTCGTCCTCGCTGGTCGCCCTCCACCTGGCCTGCCAGTCGCTGCGCCAGGGCGACTGCTCGCTCGCCCTCGCGGGCGGCGCCGCCGTGATGGGCGCCCCGATGGGGCTCATCGGCTTCGCCCGGCAGCGCGGGCTGGCACAGGACGGCCGCTGCAAGGCGTTCGCCGAGGGGGCCGATGGCATGGGCCTGGGCGAGGGCGTCGGCATGCTGCTGCTGGAACGCCTCTCGGACGCGCGGCGCAACGGCCACAAGGTGCTGGCCGTCGTGCGCGGCTCGGCCGTCAACCAGGACGGCGCCAGCAACGGCCTGACCGCGCCCAACGGCCGGGCCCAGCAGCGGGTGATCCGCCGGGCGCTCGCCAGCGCCGCACTCACGGCGGAGCAGATCGACGCGATCGAGACCCATGGCACCGGCACCCCGCTGGGCGACCCCATCGAGGCCGGCGCGCTGCTCGCCACGTACGGGAAGGACCGCGCGGCGGACCGCCCCGTGCTGATCGGCTCGCTGAAGTCCAACATCGGCCATCCGCAGGCCGCCGGTGGTGTCGGCGGTGTCATCAAGATGGTGCAGGCCATGCGCCACGGCCTGCTGCCCAGGACGCTCCACGCCGAGGAGCGCTCCTCGCGGATCGACTGGTCGGCGGGGGCGGTGGAGCTGCTGACCGAGGCCAGGGAGTGGCCGCGCGGCGAGGAGCCCCGCCGGGCCGCCGTCTCGGCCTTCGGGGCCAGTGGCACCAATGTGCACACCATCCTCGAGGAGGCGCCCGAGGAGGAGCATGCGGAGACCGCGGCCGAGGGGGACGCCCCGGTGGGCCGGGGAGTGGTGCCGTGGGTGCTGTCCGCGAAGAGCGCGGCGGGCCTGCGGGCGCAGGCCGAGCGGCTGCTGACGCATGTGACCGCGCGCCCCGGGCTGTCCCCGGCCGACGTCGGCCACTCGCTCGCCACCACCCGTGGCCGCTTCGACCACCGAGCGCTGGTTCTGGGCGGCGACCGCGACGAGCTGATCGACGCACTGGGCGCGCTGGCGTCGGGCGGCGAGTCCCCGCGTGTGGTGCGCGGCGACGGAGCGACGGCGACCGACACCCGTCCGGTGTTCGTGTTTCCGGGGCAGGGGTCGCAGTGGGTGGGGATGGCGGTGGGGTTGCTGGGTGCTTCGCCGGTGTTCGCGGGTCGGTTGGCGGAGTGTGAGGTGGCGCTGTCGGGGTTTGTGGACTGGTCGTTGACGGATGTGCTGGGGGATGAGGAGGCGTTGGGGCGGGTGGATGTGGTGCAGCCGGCGTTGTGGGCGGTGATGGTGTCGTTGGCGGAGGTGTGGCGGGCGTGTGGGGTGGCTCCGGCCGCTGTGGTGGGGCATTCGCAGGGGGAGATCGCGGCTGCGGTGGTGGCGGGTGGGCTGTCGCTGGAGGACGGGGCGCGGGTCGTTGCGTTGCGCTCGCAGGCCATTGCCCGTGGGCTGGCGGGTCGTGGTGGGATGATGTCGGTTTCGGAGGGCGCCGGTCGGGTGCGGGAGCGGATCACCGCTTGGGGCGGCCGTATATCGGTGGCGGCGGTCAATGGTCCGGGTTCGATCGTGGTGTCCGGTGACCCGGAGGCGCTGTGTGAGCTCCAGGCGGAGTGCGAGGCCGAGGGCGTACGGGCGAAGCCGATCCCGGTGGACTACGCGTCCCACTCGGCCCATGTCGAGGAGTTGCGCGCTGAACTCCTCGACGTCCTGGCCCCGATCGCCCCGCGCCGCGCCGAGGTGCCGTTCTGCTCGACGGTCACCGGCGGCACCATCGACACCACCGGACTCGACGCCGGGTACTGGTACACCAATCTGCGGGAGACGGTGGAGCTGGAGTCGGCGGTGCGGGCTCTGTCGGCCGCCGGGTTCGGGACGTTCCTGGAGATGTCTCCGCATCCGGTGCTGACGATGCCGCTCCAGGCGACCGCCGAGGACGCGGTGGTCGTGGGGTCGCTGCGGCGGGACGAGGGTGGTCCGGAGCGGTTCCTGGCCTCGCTGGGCGAGGCGTTCGTCCGGGGCGTGGCCGTCGACTGGGCCGCGGTGTTCGCCGGGCTGGGCGCGTCCGTGGTGGACCTGCCCACGTACGCCTTCCAGCGGCAGCGCTACTGGCTCGAAGGCTCCTCCGCACCCGCCTCCGCACCCGCCGAAGGCGAGGCGGTGGACACGGACTTCTGGGCCGCCGTGGAGCGCGGGGACCTGGCCGCGCTGGCCGCCGCGCTGGAGGTGGACGCCGAGGAGTCGTCCCTGGCCATGGTGGTTCCGGCGCTGGCCGCGTGGCGCCGGGCGCGCCGCGAGCGGTCCGTGCTCGACTCCTGGCGTTACCACGTCACCTGGAAGCCCCTGGGCGACGCTCTCACCTCCCCCCACGACCGCTCGTCGGCCGGTGCCGGCTGGCTGATCGCCGCGCCCGCCGGAGCGCCGGAGGGCCCGCGCGTCGCGGAGGCGCTACGGGAACGCGGAGCCCAGGTACGGCTGGTGGAGCTGACCGAGACCGACGCCGTACGCGAGGTGCTCGCCCGCGGGCTCGGCGAGGCCACGGCGGATGCGCCACCGACCGCGGTGCTCTCGCTCCTCGCGCTCGTCGAGGACCCGTACCGCGCGGGCACGGCACAGCCGCTCGGCCTGGCCCTCAACCTCGCCCTGCTTCAGGCGCTCGGCGACACAGGCGCCGACGTCCCGGTGTGGTACGCCACGCGCGGCGCGGTGTCCGTGGGCCGCGCGGACGCGCTGGACCACCCGTTGCAGGCGCTCAGCTGGGGCCTGGGCCGGATCGCGGCCGCGGAGTACCCGCGGCGCCGGGGCGGTCTGGTGGATCTGCCCGGCACCCTCGACGACCGCGCCATCGCGCGGCTGTGCGGTGTGCTCGCCGGCCGGCTGACCGATGAGGACCAGGTCGCGGTGCGCGCCTCCGGGGTCCACGGGCGCAGGCTGGTCAGGGCCTCGGCGGCACCGGCCGACGCCACCGCGCCGTGGCGGCCGCGCGGCACCGTGCTGGTGACCGGCGGCACCGGCGGCCTGGGCGCCCATGTGGCGCGCTGGCTGGCCCGCGGCGGCGCCGAACACCTGGTGCTCACCGGCCGCCGGGGCCCCGACACCCCCGGAGCGGCCGAACTCGCGGACGAGATAAGGGAGTCGGGGGTCCGGGTGACCGTGGCCGCGTGCGACGCGGCCGACCGGGACGCGCTGGCCGACCTCCTCGCCACGCTGGACGCGGACGAGGCACCGCTCGACGCGGTCGTCCACACCGCGGGCGTCCTGGACGACGGGGTGCTCGACACCCTCACCCCCGAGCGCGCCGACGGGGTGCTGCGCCCGAAGGTGGACGCGGCACTCCATCTGCATGAGCTCACCCGTGGCCGCGAGCTGTCCGCCTTCGTGCTCTTCTCCTCCTTCGCGGGCACGCTCGGCGGCCCCGGCCAGGGCAGCTACGCGGCCGCCAACGCCTTCCTCGACGCGCTCGCGTACGCCCGCCGCGCCCAGGGACTCCCCGCCACCTCCGTGGCCTGGGGCGCGTGGTCCGGCGGCGGGCTGGTGGACGAGGCCGTCGAGGCGCGGCTGCGCGCCACCGGTATGCCCGCGATGGCGCCCGACCTGGCGATCGCCGCCCTCCAGCGCGCCCTGGACGTGGCCGACACCCATGTGGCCGTGGCCGATGTCGAGTGGGACCGGCTCATCGCCGCCACCCCCTCCCTGGACGGGGCCGCCGTGCTCGGCGAACTCCCCGACGCCCGGCGGGCGGAGGCGGCGGCCGCCACCACGGGCGAGCGGGACACCCCGCTGGCCCAGCGGCTGGCCGGGCTGTCGCCGCAGGAGGCCGAGGACGCGCTGGCCGACCTCGTCAGCACCGAAGTGGCCGCCGCGCTCGGCTACGCCGACACCGCGGCCGTCGAGGCCGGGCGCGCCTTCCGCGAGCTGGGCTTCGACTCGCTGACCGCCGTCGATCTGCGCAACCGGCTGAACGCCGCCACCGGGCTGCGGCTGCCGGTCACCCTCGTCTTCGACTACCCGACCGTCACCGCGCTGGCCCGCTTCCTGCTGACCGAGAGCGGCGCGGGTGAGACCGCGGCCGCCGCCCCGGCGGGCCCGGTGCCCGCCGCCGTCGCGGTGGACGACGACCCGATCGCCATCGTGGCCATGAGCTGCCGCCTCCCCGGCGGGGTGACCACCCCCGAGGAGCTGTGGCGGCTGCTGATGGACGGCCGGGACGCCATCTCGGACTTCCCCACCGACCGCGGCTGGGACATCGAGGGCCACTACGACCCGGACCCCGACAAGCCGGGCACCTTCTACGCCACCGGCGGTGGCTTCCTCCACCAGGCCGACCACTTCGACCCCGAGTTCTTCGGGATCTCACCGCGCGAGGCGCTCGCCATCGACCCGCAGCAGCGGCTGCTGCTGGAGACCAGCTGGGAGGCGTTCGAGCGGGCCGGGATCGACCCGGCCTCGGTGAAGGGCGCCCAGGCCGGAGTCTTCATCGGCGCAAGCTACAACGACTACGGCTCGCGCTTCACCCGCGCGCCCGAGGAGTTCGAGGGCTATCTGGCCACCGGCAGCGCGAGCAGCGTGGCGTCCGGGCGCATCTCGTACACCTTCGGCCTCGAAGGGCCCGCGGTCACCGTGGACACCGCCTGCTCGTCCTCGCTGGTCGCCCTCCACCAGGCGGCCCAGGCGCTGTGCCAGGGGGAGTGCTCGCTGGCGCTCGCGGGCGGTGTCGTGGTGATGTCCACGCTGGACACCTTCATCGAGTTCAGCCGGCAGCGGGCCATGGCCCCCGACGGCCGCTGCAAGGCGTTCTCGGCGGACGCCGACGGCGCCGGGTGGGCCGAGGGCGTCGGCATGCTGCTGCTGGAGCGGCTGTCCGACGCGCGGAGAAACGGCCACGAGGTGCTGGCGCTGGTACGTGGCTCGGCCGTCAACCAGGACGGCGCAAGCAACGGCCTGACCGCCCCCAACGGCCCCTCCCAGCAGCGGGTGATCCGCCAGGCACTGGCCGGTGCGGGCCTGTCGGCCACCGATGTGGACGCGGTCGAGACCCACGGCACCGGCACCCGGCTCGGCGACCCCATCGAGGCGCAGGCCCTGATGGCCACCTACGGCCAGGGGCGGCCTGCCGACCGGCCGCTGTGGCTGGGCGCGCTGAAGTCCAACATCGGCCACACCCAGGCCGCTTCGGGCGTCGCCGGGATCATCAAGACGGTGCTGGCGCTGCGCCACGGCGTGCTGCCCAAAACCCTCCACGCCGATGAGCGCTCGCCCGACGTGGACTGGTCGGCCGGTGCGGTGGAGCTGCTGACCGAGGCCCGGGAGTGGCCCGAGACGGGACGGCCGCGGCGCGCGGGCGTGTCCGCCTTCGGCGTCAGCGGCACGAACGTCCATGTGGTGCTGGAGCAGGGCCCCGAGCACACCGCGCCGGTGGCCGAGCGGACGGTCGGCTCCGACGTGGTGCCGTGGGTGCTCTCCGCGCGCGGCGAGACGGCCCTGCGGGCGCAGGCCGGGCGGCTGCGCGCGCATCTGGAGGAGCGGCCGGAGCTGCGCCCGGTGGATGTCGGCTACGCGCTGGCGACGGGCCGCTCGGCCTTCGGCCATCGCGCCGTGGTCGTCGGCGCCGAGCGGGAGGAACTGCTGCGGGGCCTGGCGGAGCTGGCCTCGGGGGCGGCGCGGGCGACGGTGGCCGACGCCGGGAAGACCGCCTTCCTGTTCACCGGTCAGGGCGCTCAACGACCTGGCATGGGACGGGAGTTGTACGACGCCTTCCCGGTGTTCGCGGCGGCGTTCGACGCGGTGTGCGCGGAGCTGGACCGCCATCTGGACGGTTCGGTGCGTGAGGTGGTCTTCGGCGAGGACGCAGAGCCGCTGAACCGGACCGTGTTCACCCAGACCGCGCTGTTCGCCCTCGAAGTGGCGCTGTTCCGGCTGGTCGAGTCCTGGGGTTTGGCGCCGGACTTCCTGGTCGGCCACTCGGTGGGCGAGCTGGCGGCCGCCCATGCGGCCGGGGTGTTCTCGCTGGCGGACGCCTGTGCGCTGGTGGCGGCCCGGGGCCGGCTGATGCAGGCGCTGCCGGAGGGCGGTGCGATGGTGTCGCTCCAGGCGGCCGAGGCCGAGGTGCTGCCGCATCTCGAAGGCCACGAGGACCGGGTGAGCGTGGCGGCGGTCAACGGGCCGCGGGCGACCGTCATCTCCGGCGACGAGGACACCGTCCTGCGGATCGCGGAAGCGACCGGGGCCAAGAGCAAGCGGCTCACCGTCTCCCACGCCTTCCACTCGCCGCTGATGGACCCCATGCTCGCCGAGTTCGGCACGGTGGCCGCCGGGATCGGCTACTCCGCGCCGCGCATCGCGGTGGTCTCCAACGTCACCGGTGAGGTGGCGGGCGAGGAGCTGTGCTCGCCGGAGTACTGGGTGCGCCACGTCCGCCGGGCGGTGCGGTTCGGGGACGGCATCCGCTTCCTCACCGAGCGGAATGTGACCCGCTTCGTCGAGCTCGGCCCCGCCGGTGTGCTCTCCGCCATGGGCCAGGAGTGCCTGGCCGAGGCCGATACCGAGACCGACGCCGACAACGAGGCCGACACCGAGACCGCGTTCGTCCCGCTGCTGCGCAAGGACCGCGGCGAGGCCGAGTCGCTGCTGGCCGGGGTGGGCCGGGTGCACGCCCACGGTGGCGCGGTGGACTGGGAACAGGTGTTCGCGGGCCGTGGCGCCCACCGGGCGGAGCTGCCCACGTACGCCTTCCAGCGGCAGCGCTACTGGCTGGACGCGCCCGCCACCGTGGGCGACGTGGCCTCGGCCGGTCTCGGCGCCGCCGGGCATCCGCTGCTGGGCGCCGCCGTCGAACTCGCCGACAGCGACGGCCTGGTGCTCACCGGTCGGCTGTCCACGCGCGGCCAGCCCTGGCTGGCCGACCACGCGGTCTCCGGTGTGGTCCTCTTCCCGGGCACCGCGTTCCTGGAGCTCGCGGTCCAGGCCGGGGACCGGGTGGGCTGCGACCGCGTCGACGAGCTGACCCTTCAGTCGCCGCTCGTCCTCCCCGAGCGTGGCGCCGTCACCCTCCAGCTGGTGGTGGACCCGCCCGAGGAGGACGGCCGGCGCGCCCTGAACGTCTACTCCCGCCCCGAGGACACGGACCGTGAGCTGCCCTGGACCCGGCACGCCACGGGGGTGCTGGCGGACGGTGCCGCCGAGGGCTCGTACGACCTGGGCGGGGCGTGGCCGCCGCCGGGCGCCGAGCCGATCGAGGTCGAGGACCTGTACGAGCGGTTCGCCGCGGGCGGCTTCGGCTACGGCCCGGCGTTCCAGGGGCTGCGCGCGGCCTGGCTGCGCGGCGACGAGGTGTTCGCCGAGGTACGGCTGGCGCAGGAGCAGCAGTCCGCCGCCACCGGCTACGGACTGCACCCCGCCCTGCTGGACGCCGCGCTGCACACCATCGCGCTCGGCCCGATGCTCCAGGCGGGCGAGGGCCGGTTGCCGTTCTCCTGGAGCGGGGTGACGCTGCACGCCTCCGGCGCCGGTGAAGTACGGGTGCGGCTCACGCCGAGCGGCACCGACACGGTGGCCCTGACCGTGGCGGACACCATCGGACGGCCGGTGGCCACCGTCGAGTCGCTGGTGCTGCGCAAGCGGCCCGAACGGCTCGGCGACCCCGGCACCGGCGGCGACTCGCTCTACCGGCTGGACTGGGTGGTCGCCGACACCTCCGCGGCCACGCCCGAACCACCCTCCGGGCGCTGGGCACTGCTCGGCGACGACGACTTCAAGCTGGTCGGACTCGACGTGGGCACATACCCGAACCTGGAGGCGCTGCCCGCCGACCCGGCCGCCGTGCCCGCCACCGTACTGGTGCCCTGCGCACCGGAGCCCCAGGGCGTGGCCGACGCCGTACGGGCCGCGACCCACCGGGCGCTGGCGCTGCTCCGGGCCTGGCTGACCGAGGACCGGTTCGCCGACTCCCGCCTGGTGTTCATCACCCGGGGCGCGGTGGCCGCCACGCCCGGCGCGGACGTGCCCGATCTGGCGCACGCCGCCGTCTGGGGCCTGGTGCGCTCCGCGCAGTCGGAGAACCCCGACCGGTTCGTCCTCGTCGACCTCGACGAGCACGAGGAGTCGGCGCTCGCCCTGCCGACCGCGCTCGCCCTGGACGAGCCACAACTCGCCGTGCGCCAGGGCGACATCGCGGTGGCCAGGCTCGCCACCACCCCCGTCCCCGACACCGCCCCGCCCGCCTGGGACCCCGAGGGCACGGTGCTGGTCACCGGGGCCACCGGCACCATCGGCGGGGTCATCGCCCGCCATCTGGTGAACGAGGGCGGAGTGCGGCATCTGCTGCTCACCAGCCGCCGTGGCCCGGACGCGGAGGGCGCGGCCGAACTCCGCACGGAACTTGAGGAATCGGGCGCCCATGTCACCCTCGCCGCCTGCGATATGGCCGACCGGGAGGCGCTGGCCGCGCTGCTGGCCACCGTCCCCGCCGCACATCCGCTGACGGCCGTCGTGCACACGGCGGGAGTCCTGGACGACGGTGTGGTCTCCTCGCTCACCCCCGAGCGGCTGGACACGGTGCTGCGGCCCAAGGTCGACGCCGCGCTCACCCTGCACGAGCTGACCCGCGACCTGGACCTGTCCGCGCTCGTCCTGTTCTCCTCCATCGCCGGCACCTTCGGCGGAATGGGCCAGGGCAACTACGCGGCGGCCAACGCCTTCCTCGACGCCTTCGCCCAGCACTGCCGCGCCCAGGGCCGGCCCGTCCAGTCACACGCGTGGGGGCTGTGGGCCCAGCGCAGCGAGATGACCGGCAAGCTGGCGGGCGCCGATCTGAACCGGCTGGCGCGCGGTGGCATCGTCCCGTTCTCCTCGGAGGACGGCGCCGGGCTCTTCGACGCCGCACGCGCCGTGGACACCGCCGTCGTGCTGCCGATGCGGCTCGACACCGCGGGGCTCGGGGCGCGGCCCGGTGGCGTACCGGCGCTGCTGCGCGGGCTGGTGCGGGCCGCGCCCGCCACCAGGCCCGCCCGGCGGACGGCCGCCGCAGCCGGGGCCGCGCCCGTGCGGCCCGACGGGCTCAAGCGGCATCTGACGAGCCTGCCGGAGGACGAGCGCGGCCGGTTCCTGCTGGACCTGGTCCGCACCACCGTGGCCGGGGTGCTGGGCTTCGAGTCGGTGGCGGCCGTCGACGCGGAGCGCGGACTGCTGGACCTCGGCTTCGACTCGCTCACCGCGGTCGAACTCCGCAACCAGCTGGGCAAGGCCACCGGCCGGCGCCTGCCGGTGACCCTGCTCTTCGACTACCCCACCTCCACGGCGATCGCCGCGTACCTGGAAGCGGAAATCGCCCCGGAGGCATTCACCGCCGCGTCGATGACCTTCCCGGAACTCGACGCCCTGGAAGGCAACCTGGCGAAGGTCGCCGCCGACGACGAGGCCCGCACCGCGCTCGCCTCGCGCCTTCAGGACCTGCTGGTACGGCTCGGCCAGGGCCCGGAGGACGCGGAGGACGCGGTCGCCGGCCGCATCGACGCCGCCTCGGACGACGAGATCTTCGACTTCATCGAGAACGAACTCGGCCTGTAGCGCACGGAGTTGGAATTCACAGAGATGGGCGGTAAACGGTGAGCGAGGCAAAGCTCCGCGACTACCTCAAGCGAGTGACCACGGATCTGCACCGCACTCGCCAGCGCCTCCAGGAGGCCGAGACAAAGGACCACGAGCCCATCGCCATCGTCGGGATGGCCTGCCGCTACCCCGGTGGCGTGGCCTCGCCGGAGGACCTGTGGGAGCTGGTGGCGAACGGCCGTGACGCGGTCACCGGGTTCCCCACCGACCGGGGCTGGGACCTGGAGGCCCTGTACGACCCGGACCCGGACAAGCCGGGGACGAGCTACGCGCGCGAAGGCGGCTTCGTCACCGACGCCGACCACTTCGACCCCGCCTTCTTCGGCATCTCCCCGCGCGAGGCGCTGGCCATGGACCCGCAGCAGCGGCTGCTGCTGGAGACCGCGTGGGAGGCCATGGAGCGCGCCGGGGTCGACCCGGCCACGCTGCGCGGCAGCCGCACCGGGGTCTTCGCGGGCGTGATGTACCAGGACTACGCGACCCGGCTGCGCCAGGTGCCCGACGATGTCGAGGGGTACGTGGGCAGCGGTGGCTCCGGCAGCATCGCCTCCGGCCGTATCGCCTACACCTTCGGTCTCGAAGGGTCCGCGGTCACCGTGGACACCGCCTGCTCGTCCTCGCTGGTGGCCCTGCACCTCGCCGCGCAGGCGCTGCGCCGCCGGGAGTGCTCCCTGGCCCTGGTCGGCGGGTCGATGGTGATGTCCACACCGGTGGCCTTCGTGGACTTCAGCCGTCAGCGCGGGCTCGCCTCCGACGGCCGCTGCAAGGCGTTCGCCGCGTCCGCCGACGGCACCGGCTGGGGCGAGGGCGTGGGCATGCTGCTCGTGGAGCGGCTGTCGGACGCGCGGCGCGCCGGACACCAGGTGCTCGCGGTCGTCACGGGCTCCGCCACCAACCAGGACGGCGCCAGCAGCGGGCTCACCGCCCCCAACGGCCCCTCCCAGCAGCGGGTCATCCGGCAGGCGCTGGCCGACGCGGGGCTGACGACGGCCGATGTGGACGCGGTCGAGGCACACGGCACCGGCACCCCGCTCGGCGACCCCATCGAGGCGGGCGCGCTGCTCGCCACCTACGGCCAGGACCGCCCCGAGGACCGGCCGCTGTGGCTCGGCTCGCTGAAGTCCAACATCGGTCACACCCAGGCCGCCGCGGGTGTCGGCGGGGTCATCAAGACGGTGCTGGCGCTGCGCCACGGCGTACTGCCCAAGACCCTGCACGCCGAGGAGCCGACGCCCAACGTGGACTGGGAGTCGGGCGCGGTACGGCTGCTGGCCGAGGCCCGGCCGTGGCCCGAGCCGGAGGACGGACGGCCGCGCCGCGCCGCCGTGTCCGCCTTCGGCTTCAGCGGCACCAACGCCCATGTGATCCTGGAGCAGGCCCCCGCCGAGGACACCGCGGACGAAGCGCCCGCTGACGAAACACCCGCGGACACCGCGCCCGCCGCCGTGTCGTCCGACCTGGTGCCGTGGCCGCTGTCGGGGCGTACCGAGGAAGCGCTGCGCGCCCAGGCAGCGCGGCTGCGCTCCTACGTGGCGGGCGCGTCCGGGCCGTCCCCCGTGGACATCGGCTACTCGCTGGCGCTCACCCGCTCCGCCTTCGCCCACCGCGCGGTGGCCGTTGGAGCGAGCCGTGCCGAACTGCTCGGGGAACTCGACCAGTTGGTCTCCGGCGCCACCCCCGGCGCGGTGGCCGGTGCGGGCAGGACGGCGTTCCTGTTCACCGGGCAGGGCGCACAGCGGCTCGGCATGGGACGCGTCCTGCACACCGCCTTCCCGGTCTTCGCCGCCGCGTTCGACACCGTCTGCGCCGAGCTCGACCGCCACCTGGACGGCCATGTCGGGCACGCGGTGCGGGACGTGGTCTTCGGCGACGACGCCGAACTGCTCGACCGGACCCTCTACACCCAGACCGGTCTCTTCGCCGTCGAGGTGGCGCTGTACCGGCTGCTGGAGTCCTGGGGCGTGACCGCGGACTTCCTGGTCGGCCACTCGGTGGGCGAACTGGCGGCCGCCCATGTGGCGGGCGTGTTCTCGCTGGAGGACGCGTGTGCGCTGGTCGCGGCCCGGGGCCGGCTGATGGACGCGCTGCCCGCCGGAGGCGCGATGGTCTCGCTCCAGGCGGCCGAGGCCGAGGTGCTGCCCCATCTGGCGGGCGAGGAGGACCAGGTGTCCCTGGGCGCGGTCAACGGCCCGGCCGCCACGGTGATCTCCGGCGAGGAGAAGGCCGTACTCCGGATCGCGGACGCGGTCGGCGTCAGGAGCAAGCGGCTGCGGATCGGCATCGCCGCCCACTCGCCGCTGACGGAGCCCATGCTGGAGGAGTTCGCCAAGGTCGCCGGCGAGCTGACCTACGCCACTCCCCGGATCGCGGTGGTGTCGAATGTGACCGGCGAGGCGGCGGCCGAGGAGCTGTGCACGCCCGAGTACTGGGTGCGCCATGTGCGGCAGCCGGTGCGGTTCCGGGACGGGGTGCGGTTCCTCGAGGACCAGGGCGTGACCCGCTATGTGGAGGTGGGCCCGTCCGGTGTGCTGTCCGCGATGGGGCAGGAGTGCGTCGCCGACCCCGACGCCGCCGCGTTCGTCCCGCTGCTGCGCAGGGACCGCGACGAGGCCGAGTCGCTGCTGGCCGGGGTGGGCGGGGTGCACGCCCACGGCGGGGCGGTGGACTGGGAGAAGGTGTTCGCGGGCCGTGGCGCCCGCCGGGTCGAGCTGCCCACGTACGCCTTCCAGCGGCAGCGCTACTGGCTCGACGGCTCGGACCGGGCGGGCGATGTGACCTCGGCGGGTCTTGGCCCGGCCGGGCATCCGCTGCTGGGCGCCACCGTCGAACTCGCCGACACCGACGGCCTGGTGCTCACCGGTCGGCTGTCCCTGGCCGCCCAGCCCTGGCTGGCCGACCACGCCGTCTCCGGCACGGTCCTCTTCCCCGGCACCGCGTTCCTCGAGCTCGCCATCCAGGCCGGTGACCAGGTCGGCTGCGACCAGGTCGAGGAGCTGACCCTCCAGGCGCCACTGATCCTCCCCGCGCGCGGCGCGCTCGCCCTCCGGGTGACGGTCGGCGAATCCGACGAGAGCGGACGGCGCCCGCTGAACGTCCACTCCCGCCCCGAGGGCGCCGGATTCGGCGAGCCGTGGACCCCGCACGCCACCGGCACGCTGGCCACCGCCACGCCGGGTGCCCCCGCCGAACTGACCGCGTGGCCCCCGGCGGACGCCACCGAACTCGACGTCAGCGACATGTACGAGCGGTACGCGGCGGGCGGCTTCGGCTACGGCCCGGCCTTCCGGGGCCTGCGCGCCGCCTGGCTGCGCGGCGACGAGGTGTTCGCCGAGGTGCGGCTGGCCCAGGAGCAGCGGCCGGCCGCCGCCGGGTACGGGATCCACCCGGCCCTGCTCGACGCCTCCCTGCACGGCATCGCGCTCGGCACCCTCTTCGCCGGGGAGGACCCCGAGACGGCGCAGGGGCGGCTGCCGTTCTCCTGGACCGGGGTGTCGCTGCACGCCGCCGGGGCCGACGAGGTGCGGGTGCGGATCTCCCCGGCCGGGGAGGACACCGTGGCGCTCGCGGTGGCCGACCCCACCGGCCGCCCGGTGGCCACCGTCGAGGGCCTGCTGCTGCGGAAGATGACCGGCGATCAGCTCAGTGGCGCCCGCGCCGCGAGCAGCGAGTCGCTGTTCCAGCTCGACTGGCCCGCGCTCGCGGACTCCGATCGGCCCGTCCCGCTGACCCGGGCCGCGCTGGTCGGCGACGACGGTCTTGAGGTGACCGAGAGCCTGTTCGCGGCCGGGGCCCACCTGGAGTCGTATGTGGACCTGGAGTCGCTGGGCGCGGCCGTCGACGCCGGTACGGCCGCCCCCGCGGCGGTCCTGGTGTCCTGCGCCGCCGGGCCCGGCGCACCGGCCGACGCGGTGCGGGACTCCCTGCGCACCGCCCTGGAGCTGGCCCGGAACTGGTCGGCCGACGAGCGGTTCGCCGACTCCCGGCTGGTGTTCGTCACCCGTGGCGCGGTGGCCACCGCACCCGGCGCGGAGGTCACCGATCTGCCGGGCGCCGCCGTCTGGGGCCTGGTGCGCTCGGCGCAGTCGGAGAACCCGGACCGGTTCACCCTCGTCGACCTCGACGAGCACGAGGAGTCCGTACGGGCCCTCCCGGCGGTGCTCGCCTCCGGGGAGCCGCAGTTGGCGCTGCGCGCCGGACAGGCGCACACCCCACGGCTCGCCCGCGCCCAGGGCGCGGCCGGCGCGGCCGGCGCCACCCGTGCGCTGGACCCCGACGGCACCGTACTGATCACCGGTGCCACCGGTACGCTCGGCGGGCTGCTCGCCCGCCACTTGGTGACCCACCACGGCGTCCGCCATCTGCTGCTGACCAGCCGCCGGGGACCGGCCGCCGAGGGGGCCGGGCGGCTGCGCGAGGAGCTGACCGCGCTCGGCGCGACCGTGGCCGTGGCGGCATGCGACACCGCCGACCGGGACGCGGTGGCCGCCCTGGTCGCCCAGGTGTCCGCAGACCATCCGCTCACCGGGGTGTTCCACACCGCCGGGGTGCTGGACGACGGGGTGATCTCCTCGCTCACCCCCGAGCGGCTGGACACGGTGCTGCGGCCCAAGGTCGACGCCGCGCTCCATCTCCACGAGGCCACCCGGGAGCTGGACCTGGCCGCGTTCGTGCTCTTCTCCTCGGCGGCCGGTGTGCTCGGCGGCGCGGGCCAGGGCAACTACGCGGCCGCCAACGGCTTCCTCGACGCCTTCGCCCAGGCCCGCCGGGCCCAGGGGCTGCCCGCCCACTCCCTCGCCTGGGGGCTGTGGGCGCCTGCCGGCACGATGACCGGGACGGCGGACACGGCCGGGGCCGCCCGCTCGGGCGTGGCCGCGCTCTCCTCCGAACAGGGCATGGAACTGCTCGACACCGCCCTCGCCCTGGACACCCCGCTGCTGATCCCGATGCGGATCGACCTGGCGGCGCTGCGCGCGGGCGCCGGTTCCGGCTCGGTGCCGCTGCTGCTGCGCGGACTGGTGCGGACACCGGCGCGCCGGGCGGGCGCGACCACACGCGGTGGCTCGCCGGGCGGCGGCTCCGCGCTGCGGGAACGGCTCGCCGCGCTGCCCGAGGCCGAACAGGACGCCATGCTGGTGGAGTTGGTGTGTACGCAGGTGGCCACCGTGCTCGGCCACCCGGACCCGTCCGCCATCGGCCCGGCCCATGAGTTCGTGGACTCCGGCTTCGACTCGCTCACCGCGGTCGAGCTGCGCAACCGGCTGAACGCGGCCACCGGGCTGAGGCTGCCCGCCACGCTCGTCTTCGACCACGAGACGCCCACCGACCTGGCCGCCCGGCTCCGTACCGAACTGGCCGCGGCCCGGCAGCCGGGCCCGTCCGAGCAGGCGCCCGCGGACGCGGCGCCCGCCGTGGCGGGGGAGTCCACCACGCTGAGCACGCTGTACACCGAGGCGTTCGAGACCGGGAAATGGAAGGAGATCTTCGACCTGCTGCACGCCACGGCGGCGCTGCGGCCCCGGTTCAGCGGCCCCTCCGAGCTGGAGAGGCTGCCGATGCCGGTCCGGCTCAGCAAGGGCCCGGCCGAGCAGCACCTGTTCTGCTTCTCCTCGTGCCTGGCGGTCGCGGGCATCCACCAGTACGCGCGGTTCGCGGCCTCGCTGCGGGGCCGGCGCGATGTGTCGGCGCTCGCGCTGCCCGGCTTCGGCCGCGGTGAGCCCCTTCCGGAGACGGCGGACGCGGTGGTGGCCGCGCAGGCCGAGGCGGTGGCGAAGGCCGCCGACGGGCAGCCCATCGTGCTGCTGGGCTCCTCGGCGGGCGGCTGGTTCGCCCATGCGGCGGCGGGACATCTGGAGCGGATGGGCATCCGGCCGACCGCGGTGGTCCTGGTGGACACCTACGTGCCCAAGAGCAGCATCCTCAACCAGTTCGGGCTCTCGCTCATGGACGGGATGACCGAGCGCGAGGGCGTGTTCGTCACCATGGACGACGCCCGGCTGTCGGCCATGGGCTGGTACCTCAACCTCTTCGGCGCTTGGGACCCCGAGCCGATCGAGACCCCCACCCTCCTGGTGCGCGCGCTGGAGCCGCTGTCCACCGGATCGCTGAAGCTGGAGGAGCTGCCCGACTGGCGGTCCTTCTGGGAGCTGCCGCACGACATCGTCGATGTGCGCGGCAACCACTTCACCATGATGGAGGACCACTCCCTCCCCACCGCCCAGGCCATCGAGGACTGGCTGGAGCGACTGGAGCGCGACGCCGCCTGACCCCATCCGGACACCCCGCCCCAGGCGCCCTCCCCGCACCGCGAAAGGAATGACCATGGCGTTGCCCGTCACCGATGAGAGCCTGTGGTTCCGCAGGTTCCATCCGCGCCCGGAGGCCGAGGTCAGCCTGGTCTGCCTGCCGCACGCGGGGGGAGCCGCCAGCTTCTACTTCCCGATCTCGGAGCTGCTGCCGCCGACCGTGGAGGCGCTGGCCGTCCAGTACCCGGGGCGGCAGGACCGCCGCCATGACGCGCCCATCGAGGACATCCACGAGCTGGCGCGCGAGATCTACCAGGCGCTGAGGCCGCTCACGGCACACCGGCCGATCGCGCTGTTCGGGCACAGCATGGGCGCGAGCGTCGGATTCGAGCTGGCCAGACTGCTCGAAGGGGAGCTGGGGACCGTGCCCGTGGCGCTCTTCGCCTCGGGCCGGCCCGCGCCCTCCCACCACCGCAGCCTCGGCATCCACCGGCGCGACGACGCCGGGCTCATCGCCGAGCTCCAGCTGGTCAGCGGGACCGACTCCCGGATCCTCGGCGACACCGAACTGCTGCGGCTGGCCCTGCCCGCCATCCGCAGCGACTACAAGGCGGCCGAGACCTACGCATACCGGCCCGGCGCCCGGCTGGCCTGCGACATCGTGGGGCTCACCGGTGACAGCGACATCCGCGTCACCGCCCCGGAAGTGGCGGGGTGGCGGGAGCACACCTCGGGCTCCTTCCGGCTGGAGGTCTTCTCCGGCGGCCACTTCTACCTGGGTGAGCAGAAGGCAGCGGTGGCCGGAGTCATCACGGACACCCTGCGGGCGGCCACCGCCCGCCCCCGACGACCCATCGACTGAGAGAGAAACCGACGATGCGTATCCTTTTCGCGACGGTGTCCGAGAAATCGCACCTGTTCACCATGGTCCCGCTCGCCTGGTCGCTGGCCGCGGCCGGCCACGAGGTGCATGTCGCCAGCAACCCCGCGCTGACCGAGTCCATCAAGAGCACCGGGCTGACGGCCGTCTCGGTCGGCAAGGACCACAATCTCCACGAGATGCTGACGCAGAACCGCGAGTCGCTGGAGAACCCGCTCTCCGACTGGTCCACCCCCGAGCTCGATCAGCACTCCTGGGAACAGGTGCTGATGAAGTTCAAGATCAGCGTGATGTTCGCGTACCAGACCTACAACGACTGCATGGTGCACGAGCTGGTGGACTACGCCCGCCACTTCCAGCCCGACCTGGTCATCTGGGATCCGGTCACCTACGCGGGCCCGGTGGCCGCCCGCGTCGTGGGCGCCGCCCACGCCCGGCTGCTGTGGTGCGTCGACATCTACGCGAAGATGCGCGAGGTGTTCCTGGCCCGCCTCGCCGAGCAGCCCGAGGAGCGCCGCGAGGACCCGATGGCCGACTGGCTCGGCTCCATCCTCGCCCGCTACGACCGCACCTTCGACGAGGAGGTCGTGGTCGGCCAGTGGACCATCGACCAGATCCCCAGCAGCCTCCAGCTGCCGCTGTCCCTCCAGCGGGTCCCGGTCCGCTATCTGCCCTACAACGGCCCCTCCGACATCCCCGGCTGGCTGCGCGAGGCCCCTGAGCGGCCGCGGGTCGTGCTGACCTCCGGGGTCTCGGCGCGGGCGGCCCTGGGCGGTACCTTCATGCCGGTGGCCGACATGATCGACACCCTGGGGAGCATGGACATCGACGTGGTGGCCGCGCTGCCGCCCGAGGAGGTCGAGGCGCTGGAGGTCCCCGCCAACACCCGTATCGTCGACTTCGTTCCGCTGCACGCCCTGCTGCCCGGCGCCTCGGTCCTCATCCACCACGGCGGCTTCGGCTCCTGGGGCACCGCGCTGGCGAGCGGCGTACCGCAGTTCATCCCCACCATCCGCTACGCCGACTGGTGGAACAAGGGGACCACTCTGCACGAGGCCGGTGCCGGACTCGTCGTCCACGCCTCGGAGTTGACCGCCGAGGTGCTGCGGGAGAGCGTCGAACGGCTGCTGAAGGACGCGTCGTACAAGGAGGCCGCCGAGCGGCTGCGCGAGGAGAACCTGCGCACCCCCACCCCGCACGACGTGGTGCCGGTGCTGGAGAGGCTCACCGTGGAGCACGGCCGATGAAGGTGCGCGAGCTGGCGGTGTCCGGCGCCTACGAGTTCAGCCCGGACGTCCACCGCGACGAACGCGGCGCGTTCGTCGCCCACTACACCGAATCGGCCTTCTCCGCGGCCGTCGGCCATCCGCTGCGCCTGGGCCAGAACCACCACAGCGTCTCCCGGCGCGGCACCGTCCGCGGGGTGCACTACGCGGACGTACCCCCGGGCCAGGCCAAGATGGTGACCTGTGTCAGCGGCGAACTCCTCGACTTGGTCGTGGACTTGCGGGTGGGCTCGCCCACCTTCGGCCGCTGGGACAGCGTGCGTCTCGACCCCGTCTCGTACCGGGCGGTGTATCTGGAGGAGGGCCTCGGCCACGCGTTCATCGCGCTGCGGGACGACACCGTGGCGGCCTACCTCAACTCGGAGGAGTACAACCCGGGCGCCGAGCACGAGATCGACCCCTTCGACCCCGCGCTCGGCTTGCCCTGGCCCAAGGACCTGGAATACCTGGTCTCCGCGCGCGACCGGAACGCCCCCGGGCTGGCCGAGGCCGAACGGGCCGGTCTGCTGCCGTCCTACGAACTCTGCCGGGCGCTGCACACCCGGCGCGGCTGAGAGCCCGGCGTACCCCCATCCACCGATCGGTTGATGCGGCCGATCGGCCGGTCGGTGGAGGGAGGATCAGCCCGGTGGGCAGCCGATGGGCCGATCCCCCGGGGATATCCGCTTCCTACGGTGGAAGAGTGAAAGAACCGAGCGAGGAGGACCCGGGCCGATGCCGCTGATCGAGGTCAGTAACCTGCGCAAGGAGTACCGCAATCACGTGGCGGTACAGGACGTGTCCTTCTCCGTGGAGGAGGGCGAGATCTTCGGCATCCTCGGCCCCAACGGCGCGGGCAAGACCACCGCCGTGGAGTGCATCGAGGGCATGCGCAAGCGCGACGGCGGCGAGATCTCCGTGATGGGTCTTGACCCGCTGAAGGACAAGGACCTCGCCGAGCTGCGCGAGTCCATCGGCATCCAGCTCCAGCAGAGCGAACTGCCCCCCAAGATGAAGGTGTGGGAGGCGCTCGAGCTCTACAGCACCTTCTACCGCGACCCCGTCGACTGGCGCGAGCTCATCAAGGACTGGGGCCTGTCCGGCAAGGCCGACACGGCGTACGGATCGCTGTCCGGCGGGCAGCAGCAGCGGCTGTCCATCGCGCTCGCCCTCGTCGGCAAGCCCAGGATCGCCGTCTTCGACGAGCTGACCACCGCGCTCGACCCGCACGCCCGGCGCGAGACCTGGAAGCTGATCGAGAAGGTCCGGGAGCAGGATGTGACCGTGCTGCTGGTCACCCACTTCATGGAGGAGGCCGAGCGGCTCTGCGACCGGATCGCCATCATCGAATCCGGCCGGGTCGTCGCCCTCGACACCCCCTCCGGACTGGTGTCCCGGGTCGATGAGCAGCAGATCATCCGCTTCAAGCCGTCCGTCCCGATGGACGACGAACTGCTCGCCTCGCTGCCCGAGGTGAGCAGTGTGACCCGGTCCAAGTCCCAGGTGACGGTGGTCGGCAAGGGCAATGTGGTCTACGCCGTGATCTCCGTCCTGGCCCGCAATCAGATCGTGGCGAACGAACTCCGCCTGGAACAGGCGAGTCTCGATGACGCCTTCGTCGCCCTGACCGGCTCCAAGCCCGCCAACTAAAGCCGCCGAGGAGACTTCTGCCATGTCCGGGCGCACCAAGCTCACCTACGTCGAGAGCAAGCTGTTCCTGCGCGATCCCACCGCGGTGTTCTTCGTCATCGCACTGCCGATCATGCTGCTGGCCATCTTCCACTTCGTCACCACCAAGTCCGACGACGACGCCGCCACCAAGGCGTCGATGGCCGCGTTCGTCCCCGCGATGGCCATGTCGCTGTGTCTGACGATGCTGGCCCTCAACCTGCTGCCCACGACCCTCGCGACCTACCGCGAGAAGGGCATCCTGCGGCGCATGGCCGCCAGCCCCATCCACCCGGGGAACCTGCTGCTCGCCCAGCTCTTCATCAACCTGGTCACCGCGGCGGTCTCCGCGGTGCTGGTGCTCATCGTCGGCAAGACCGCCTTCGACACCAAACTGCCCGGTGACGTCCCCGCCTTCCTGGTGAGCTTCGTCCTGGGCACCTGGGCGCTGTTCTCCATCGGCCTGGTGATCGCGGCCGTGGCGCCGAGCAGCAAGTCCGCCACCGCGATGGGCCTGTCCCTGCTGTTCCCCAGCCTCTTCTTCGGCGGCGCCTTCCTCCCCAAGGAGGACCTGCCGGAGACGGTGTCCACCATCGGCGACTACACCCCGCTGGGCGCCGCGCTCCAGGCGCTGCGCGACTCCTGGGAGAACCAGTGGCCGCAGACACTGCACCTGACCGTCCTCGGAGTGATCGCGGTGGCCGCCACCGCGGCCGCGGCCAAGCTGTTCCGCTGGGAGTGAGGTGAGCGCGTCCAAGGACGACGGCGGACGGTGGGAGCGGCACTCCGACATCCTGTTCGGAGGGCTGCCCTACCTTCTGCTGTTCCTGTCCACGGCCCTGAGCCTGGTCCACGGCCCGCCACCGGCCCGGCGGCTGCTCACCACGCTCGGCCTCGCGGCCGTGGCCGCCGTCTGGATCCTGGGCACCTACACCCTGCCCACGGGCCGCCGCAGCAGACAGCCGTACGGCACGGTGCGCACGGCCGTCTACTTCGCCGGGCTGCTCGCCCTCTCCGCCGCGCTGATGGCGCGGGACCAGGTGTTCATGCTGTTCGCCGCCACCGGGTTCCTCCAGGCGCTGGTGCTGCTGCCGACCGTCTGGGCGCTGGTGTCCGTGGCGGCCACCTCGTTCGTCGTCAACACCGTGCCGGACGGCTTCCCCCGGGCCACGACCGGCGCGGTGGTCGGCTATCTCGCCGCCATCGTCTTCCAGACCGTGGTGATCGGCTGGATCAACCTGCTGTCGAGCCGGCTCAACGAACAGCACCAGCGGCGCAAACGGACCGTGGCCGAACTCCGCTCCGCACTCGCCGAGAACGCCGGACTCCACGCCCAGCTGATCACCCAGGCGCGTGAGGCCGGGGTGCTCGACGAGCGCCAGCGGATGGCGGGGGAGATCCACGACACCCTCGCCCAGGGGCTGGCCGGCATCATCCGGCAGCTGGAGGCCGCCGAACACGCCGAAGGCGACCGCGAGGTGTGGCGCCGCCATCTCGTCGCCGCCAAGGACCTGGCCCGGGACAGCCTCGCCGAGGCGCGCCGCTCGGTCCAGGCGCTCCGCCCCGAGCAACTGGAGTCCCGGACCCTGCCGGACGCCCTGGAGTCGCTGGTCGAGGGGTGGTCACAGGAGCGGGAGCCGAAGGTGGCGTTCGCGACGACCGGGGCCGCCATCCCGCTCCACGCCGAACTGGAGGCCACCCTCTACCGGGTGGCGCAGGAGGCCCTGGCCAACATCGCCAAGCACGCCCGTGCGTCGAAGGTGGGCATCACCCTGTCGTACATGGAGGACGTGGTGGTCCTCGACGTACTCGACGACGGCGTCGGATTCGACCCCGCGGCCGCCGAGGCCGAGGCGGGCACCTCCGGCGGCCACGGCCTCGGGCTGGTGGCGATGCGGCGCCGGCTGGGCCGGGTCGCCGGTACGTTGGACATCGAAAGCGCCCGTGGCGAGGGCACCGCCATCAGCGCGGCCGTCCCCGTGATCCCCCAGGAAGCCGGTGCATGAGCGGAAACACCCCCAGCGGAAACACCCATGGCGGCGACACCGCCGGCCCCATCCGCATCCTCATCGTCGACGACCACCCGGTGGTCCGTGACGGGCTGCGCGGAGTGCTGGAGCGGGACCCCGACTTCATGGTGATCGGCGAGGCCGGTGACGGCGCCGAGGCCGTCGAGCTGTACGAGCGGCGGCCGGCCGATGTGGTCCTGATGGATCTGCGCATGCCCCGGATGGGTGGGGTGGAGGCCATCAAACGGCTGCTGCGCGGCGACCCGGAGGCCCGGATCCTGGTGCTGACCACCTATGACACCGACAGCGACGTCATGGGCGCCCTGGCCGCCGGGGCGACCGGCTATCTCCTCAAGGACACCCCGCGCGAGGAGCTGACGCGCGCCGTGCGGTCCGCCTCCTCGGGCCAGTCCGTCCTCTCGCCCGCGGTCACCGGACGCGTTCTCGGCCAGGTCCGCAAACCCACCCAGGGCCCGCTGAGCGACCGTGAACTCCAAGTGCTCCGGCTTATCGCCGACGGGGCCACGAATCGACAGGCCGCGGCGGCATTGTTCATCAGCCAGGCGACCGTCAAGACGCATCTTCTGCATGTCTACGAGAAACTCGGGGTGAAGGATCGCGCGGCAGCGGTCAGCGAGGCCCATAAACGACATCTATTCGAATGACGCCGCAGGTCGGGGCCGTTATAGGGGTGCCCGATAGGGGTGGACGAGGGTAGGGGTTGTTCCGCTCGAAGCGGCGCCAATACGGTGGCGATATGGGCCACATCCGAGATCGGCAGGCCGTTGTCATCGGCGGCACCGGATTCATCGGGCGACATATCTGTAGAGCTCTCGCCAAGCGCGGATATGAAGTCCTGGCAATCGCGAGAAAACCCGCCGAACCCATTCCCGGAGTCGGTTTTTCGGCACTTGACGCGGTATCCGCGCCGAGCGAGGACATCGCCCGGGCGGCACGGTCCGCCGATCTCGTCGTCAACGCCGCGGGCGACAGCTGGGAGGGCGACGAGGCGAGCATGACGGCCTCGCACATCCCGCTCGTGGACCGGCTGGTGGACGCCGTGGCCACCCTCCCCAGACGGCCGCGGCTGGTCCATCTGGGCTCGGTGCACGAGTACGGCCCCGTCCCCGACGGCACGGCCATCGCCGAGGACCACCCCACCGCCCCCCGCACCCCCTACGCCCGCACCAAGCTCGTCGGCAGCCGGATCGTCCTCGGCGCCGCCGACGCGGGCCGTATCGACGGCTGCGTGCTGCGCGTCACCAACGTCTGCGGACCCGGCACCCCCCGGGGCAGCTTCCTCGGCGGGCTCGCCCACCGGCTGCGCCACACCACCGAGGACGCCCCGCTCGCCGTCACCCTCGTCGACGACCGGCGCGACTTCATCGACGTCCGGGATGTCGCCGAGGCCGTGGTGCTGGCCGCGAGCAGCCCGGTGACCGGCCGGGTGCTCAACATCGGGCAGGGCGACGCCTTCAGCATGCGCGAACTGGCCTGGCTGCTGATCGCCGCCTCCCAGGTCCCCGGCCGTCTGGTGCGCGAGGAGAGCGGCGCCGTGCACAGCAAGGGCGGCAGCTGGACCCAGGCCGACATCCGCCTCGCCCGGCGGCTCATGGGCTGGTCGCCGAAGGTGGCCCTCAAGGAATCCCTCCACGACCTGTGGGCCGCCTCCGCCACCTCGAGCCGACCGGCTGCCGCGGCGGCCCGTACCGAAGGACACTGATGCAGTACAGCTATCTCGGCCGCACCGCCCTCAAGGTGAGCCGACTGTGCCTGGGCACCCTGAACCTCGGGGTCAGGGCGAGCGACGAGGAGAGCCACGCGATCCTGGACACCGCCCTGGACCGCGGGGTCAACTTCATCGACACCGCCAACCAGTACGGCTGGCAGAAGCACAAGGGTTACACCGAGGAGTTCCTCGGCGGCTGGTTCGCCCAAGGCGGCGGCCGGCGCGAGAAGGTCGTACTGGGCACCAAGGTCTTCAACCCGATGACCGACTGGCCCAATGACTCGGGGCTGTCCGCCCGGCACATCATCGCCTCCTGCGAGGACTCGCTGCGCCGGATGGGCACCGACTGGATCGACCTGTTCCAGATGCACCACATCGACCGCCACGCCCCGTGGGAGGAGGTGTGGCAGGCGATGGAGACGCTGACCCGGCAGGGCAAGGTGCGCTACGTCGGCTCGTCCAACTTCGCCGGCTGGCACATCGCCGAGGCCCAGGAGGCCGCGGCCCGCCGCCACTTCCTCGGCATCGTCTCCGAGCAGAGCGTCTACAACCTCGTCACCCGCCATATCGAACTGGAGCTGATCCCCGCCGCCCAGCGGTACGGGGTCGGGGTGCTCGCCTGGTCACCGCTGCACGGCGGGCTGCTCAGCGGGGCGCTGCGCAAGCTCGCCGAGGGCACCGCGATGAAGACCGCGCAGGGCCGGGCCGCCCAGGCGCTGGAGGTCCACCGGGACGCCGTCGCCGCGTACGAGAAGCTGTGCGAAGGGCTCGGCGCCGACCCGGCCGAGGTGGGTCTTGCCTGGGTGATGGGACGCCCCGGCATCACCGCGCCGGTCATCGGGCCGCGCAGCCTGGACCAGCTGACCGGGGCCTTCAGGGCCATGGAGCTGACGCTGTCCGACGAGGTGCTGGCCGAACTGGACGTGCTCTTCCCGCCGATCGGCAACGGCGGCCCCGGACCGGAGGCGTGGGCGTGGTGAGCACGCTCCAGGAGCGGCTGATCCGCTCCGCCGCCACCGTCGACAGCTCGGTGACCCTGCTCGCCGACTTCCAGCGCTGGTTCCGCGAGCGCGTCGACGCCGACGAGTCCCGGATCGAGATCATCCCCTTCGAGGCGATGCGCGGCTGGGACTTCGCACCGGACAGCCACAACCTCGTCCATGAGACCGGCCGGTTCTTCACCGTCGAGGGCATCCGGGTGCGGATGCCCGGGGCGCCCGTGGAGGAGTGGCGCCAGCCGATCCTCCACCAGCCGGAGATCGGCATCCTGGGCATCCTGGTCAAGGACTTCGACGGCGTACCGCACTTCCTGATGCAGGCCAAGATGGAGCCCGGCAACCACGGCGGGCTCCAGCTGTCGCCCACCGTCCAGGCCACCCGCAGCAACTACACCCGGGTGCACAAGGGCCGGGCGGTGCCGTATCTGGAGTACTTCCAGCGGACCGAACGGCACCGGGTGCTCGCCGACGTCCGCCAGTCGGAGCAGGGCAGCTGGTTCTTCCGCAAGCGCAACCGCAACATGCTGGTCGAGGTGGCGCCGGAGACGGACGTCGAGGTGCGCGACGGCTTCCGCTGGCTGACGCTGGGCCAGCTGCACCATCTGCTGGCCGTGGAGGACCTGGTGAACATGGACGCGCGCAGCGTCCTGGCCTGTCTGCCGCACTCCCCGCTGGACCCCGGGGAGACCTTCCCGGCCGCCGGATCACACGGGACCGCCGAGCCGGAGCGGCAGGGGCGGCACACGCTCCACCGCGACGCCGACATCCTCAGCTGGATCACCGGACTGCGCACCGAGCGCGAGGTGTTCACCGAGCGGATACCGCTGCGGGAGACCACCGGCTGGCACCGCGGCGCCCACCGGATCTCCCATGAGAGCGGGCGCTTCTTCAGCGTGATGGCCGTGGACGTGACGGCGGGCGGCCGCGAGGTCGGCGGCTGGACCCAGCCCATGATCGAGCCCCATGGACCGGGCGTGGCGGCCTTTCTGCTGGCCCACGCCGACAAGGTGCCGCATGTGCTGGTGCAGGCCCGCGCCGAACCCGGCTATACGGACGTGGTGGAGCTGGCCCCCACCGTGCAGTGCACCCCGCGCAACTACACCCATCTGCCCGAGGGGGCCACCCCGCCGTTCCTCAAGGAGGTGGTGGAGGCACCGGCCGAGCGGGTGCGGTTCGACACCGTGCTCTCCGAGGAGGGCGGCCGCTTCTTCCACGCCTTCAACCGCTATCTGGTCGTGGAGACGGAGATGACCGCCGTCCCCGAGGAGCCGCCGCACTACCGTTGGATGGCGGTGCGTCAGCTGCTCGACCTGATCCGCCACAGCCATTACGTCAACGTCGAGGCCCGCACGCTCATCGCCTGTCTGCACTCCCTGGCCGTATAGGGGGGCGCCTAGGGGGCGCGACCCGGGCGGAGCTAGGGGTTATTCGGATCGTGGCCGCTGCCATAGCCTCCGGGACACAGAGTGCCCGGAGCGGTACATCGGAGGACATGTCATGCAGGACATCATCAGCGCCGTGCTGGCAGAAAACGCGGTGGCCGCGGACTTCGCCGCCTTGGACCTTCCCGAGTCCTACCGGGGCGCGGTGATCCTCAAAGAGGAATCCGAGATGTTCGAGGGCATGGCCACCAAGGACAAGGACCCCCAGAAGTCCCTCCACATCCGCGAGGTGCCCACGCCCGAACCGGGGCCGGGCGAGGCGGTCATCGCGGTCATGGCCAGCGCGATCAACTACAACACCGTGTGGAGCGCCATCTTCGAGCCGCTGCCGACCTTCGGCTTCCTGGAGCGCTACGCACGCACCGACGACCCCGGAGCGGCCCGCCACGACCAGCCCTACCATGTGCTCGGCTCCGACCTGGCCGGTGTGGTGCTGCGCACCGGGCCCGGGGTGCGCCACTGGAAGCCGGGCGACCGGGTGGTGGCCCACTGCCTGTCCATCGAACTGCGCTCACCGGACGGCCATGACGACTCCATGCTCGACCCCGAGCAGCGCATCTGGGGCTTCGAGACCAACTACGGCGGGCTCGCCGAGCTCTCGCTGGTCAAGGCCAACCAGCTGATGCCGATGCCCGCCCACCTCACCTGGGAGGAGGCCGCGTCCTCCGGACTGGTCAACTCCACCGCGTACCGGCAGCTCGTCTCGCGCAACGGCGCCCAGATGAAACAGGGCGATGTGACCCTCATCTGGGGCGCGGCCGGTGGCCTCGGCTCGTACGCGACCCAGCTGGCCGTCAACGGCGGGGCGATCCCGGTGTGCGTGGTCTCCGGGCGGCGCAAGGCCGAACTGGTCCGCTCCATGGGGGCCGAGCTGGTCATCGACCGGGCCGAGGAGGGCTATCGCTTCTGGAAGGACCCGACCACGCCCGACCCCAAGGAGTGGAAGCGCTTCGGGTCCCGGATCCGCGAACTGACCGGCGGCGAGGACCCGGACATCGTCGTGGAGCACCCCGGCCGGGAGACCTTCGGCGCCAGTGTGTATGTGGCGCGGCGCGGCGGAACGATCGTCACCTGTGCCTCGACGTCCGGCTACCGCCACGAGTACGACAACCGCTATCTGTGGATGGCGCTCAAGCGCATCATCGGCACCCACTTCGCCAACTACCGGGAGGCGTGGGCCGCCAACCGGCTGATCGAGAAGGGGATGGTGCACCCCACGCTCTCCAAGGTCTATCCGCTCGACGCGGTCGGTACGGCCACCCAGGACGTCCACCGCAACCGCCACTCAGGGAAGGTCGGCGTGCTGTGCCTGGCCCCGGAGGCGGGGCTGGGGGTACGCGACCCGGAGCTGCGCGAGCGCCATCTCCCGGCCATCAACCGCTTCCGGCGGAACTGAACCGGTTCAACGGGCGGTAACCGGGCGGTGGTTGGCAGGGCCAGGTTCAAGGCCGCGGCCAATGGGCGTCACGGCTCGCCCCGGCGCGGCGGGGCCGTGCTGCCCCGCGGAGTGAGCGCCGGGGTGGGGGCCTGATGGGCGCGGGGGGCCGCCTGGTCCAGGACTTCGAACAGGCGGTGCGCCACCTGCGCCCCGTAGCCGAAGACATCGTGGCTCATCGCCGACAGCGTGGGGTGCGTCAGCTGGCACAGCTGTGAGTCGTCCCAGGCCAGCAGCGAGACATCGGCCGGCACCGAAAGCCCCATCTCGGCGGCGACCGAAAGCCCCGCCACCGCCATGATGTCGTTGTCGTACAGGATCGCCGTGGGCCGGTCCGCCGAGGCCAGCAGGGCACGCGTGGCCCGTGCCCCCTCCTCGCCCGAGAAGTCCGTGGCCAGCGTGCGCCCCTCGCCCAGCCCGGCCTCCCGTACGGCGGCCTCGAAGGCGGCCTTACGGATCGTGGTGTGCCCCAGCCCGGGGGCCCCGCCCACCCGCGCGATCCGGCGGTGGCCCAGCGCCACCAGATAGCGCACCGCCTCGGTGACCGCCGTGGCGTCGTCCGTCCACACCGAGGTGAACCCGTCCGCGAGCGAGGGGTGCCCGGCCACCACGGCGGGCAGGCCGAGCCGCCGCAGCGCGGGGACGCGGGGGTCGCCGTCCCGCAGATCGACCAGGATGGACCCACCGACCTGCCGCCCCCGCCACCACGCCTCCTGGACCGCGATCTCCTCGCGCACATCCCGGACCAGCCGCAGCAGCAGCGAGCAGGACCGCTCGACCAGCACGCTCTCGATGCCCGAGACGAACTCCATGGACCACGGTTCGAGGCCCAGCGTCCGGGCCGGACGGGCGATGGCCAGACCGACCGTGTCCACGCGGGAGTTGGACAGCGACCGGGCGGAGAGATGGGGTGACCAACCGAGTTCCCGGGCGGCGGCGAAGATGCGGTCCCGGGTGGCCCGGGAGACCCCGGGCCGGTCGTTGAAGGTCAGCGAGACCGCGCCCTTGGACACCCCGGCCCGCGCCGCCACATCCCGGATGGTGACGCGCCGCGGCGGCTCCGTCCCGGCCTCGCTGTCCATGCCACCGCTCCCCGCCGTGTCCGTCCCCTGTGGACCGCCACACGATAGCGCGTCGGTAAACCGGTCCAGTCGGGTGCGGTCGGCTCGAAGAGCTCGGGTGCGGCGGTCAGGACCGGGACGGCACCACCGGCCGCCAGGGCGCGAACGGACCCGCCCCGCGCGGCAACACCCCGGCCAGCTGCGGGCAGTGCCAGACCGCTTCCAGCCGCACCGATTCCAGCCGCGCGACCGCGTCCGGGCCGGGGGCCAGCCCCTCGAAGGAGCGGAGCGGGGAGGTGCCCAGCCGGGCCCGGAAGTCGTCATACCGGGGCACGCCCCGCCGCCGGGCCCGCGCCAGATCCACCACGTGGTCGCACAGCTCGACGCCGTCCGGGAGCAGCGGATGCGTCCGGTAGACCGCCATGAACTCCTCGGCGAGCGCGAACGGCATCTCGGGGCTCATCCCGGTGGCGAGGATCTCCGTGATCCGCTCCACCGTATGGATCTTGGCGATGAGCGCGGAGACCACCAGCCGGGCCGCATGGTGCGCCGACTCCTCGCTCATCGTCGGATGGGTGCGGCACAGCGCCTCGCGGACCGCGTCGTGCTCACGGGCGAAGAGCGTGTGCATGGCGCCGAGCCCCAGCCACCAGGTGTTGGCCGGGCCGATCGGCGGCGCCCCGCCCCTGCCCGGCGGCAGATGGCCGTCCTTCAGGCGCAGCCCGCCGCCGGAGGCGGCCCCGGCCACGTCCCTCCGCGCCACGGCGGGATACGAGCGCGCCACCCGCGGTCTCTCCCCGGCCGGTGCCGGGCGCCGCGGCGCCTCGGGTGCGTCGTCCCCCTCGACGAGGCCGAACCGGCGCAGCGACCGGCCCAGCGCCGCCGCCGGGTTGAGCAGCCCCAGCGGCGCCGGCAGCCGATGCCAGGGCACCCAGCGGTCCACCAGGCCGAAGGCCGCCCGCACCGGCAGGTCGAAGGCGGCGCGCACCGGGACGGGCAGCAGCGCGGTGGGCCGCTGCTCGGCGGCGGGGAAGCGCGGGCCGAGCCGGTGCGCCGCGGCGGCCTCGTACGCGGCCTTGCGGGCCCGGTTGAGGTTGCCGAGCGGACGGAACTCCTCGGTGGTGTGCCAGGGGTTGAACGTCAGCTGTTCCACCCGGCGGGCCGTCGAGCGGGCCCGGGCGCCGTCCAGGTCCTGGCGCGGCACGGTGAGCACCGCGACCGGGACGACCGGCGCGTCGCTCTCCCGCCACTCCACCGAACCGTCCTCGACGGGGGTGCGGCGGTCGTCCAGATAGCGCTGTACGCACAGCTCGAAGGCGATGTCGCCGGTGGCCAGCCGCATCGCCAGCTCACGGTGGAGATAGTCGGGGTCGCCGCCGTCGGGCGGCGGAGCGGGGGTGCCGCCGGGAGCCGGACGCAGCTGGTAGCGCACCGGACCGGCCGGGCCCCACAGGATCGCGCCCCGGCTCCAGAAGGTCTCGCGGGCCAGCGAGCCCACCGTGTGGCGGGTGGCGATCCGCATGTTGCGGCGCATCCGGTCGGCGGTGGCCCAGCCGACTGCCAGCGGCAGCCGGACGAAGAGCCCGAACGCCTTCTCCACGGTGCTCCCCGCGCGCGCCGTGGCCTTGGCGAAGGCGACGAACTCATGCGCGTCGGCGGCGTGGGACACCGGGAAGCTGGTGGCCAGCAGATCGTGGGTCTCCTCCGGACCGGCCTGGACCCGTACCGCCAGCCGGCGCAGATCGGGCGTGGCGCCGTACCCCTCGGAGCCGCTCGCGCTGGACAGCCGCACCACGGCCGGGTACTCGGCGCCCGGCCGGGCGTATCCCACGCACAGCTCCGGCGGAAGGTCGTCACGGAACCGAAGCCGGGCGTTCTCCACGCCCAGCGCCGCCTCACCGTGGAAGGCGAGCGGCGGCCGCGGGGCGCCCGAGCCGTCGGTGCCGCCGGTGTCGCCGGAGTACCGCCGCATCCGCATCAGCTCGTGTGCCAGCTTCTGGAAGCGCAGCCACTCGGCCTCGGGGCTGCCGCCCTCGTACGCCTCATGGCCCTCGTACGCCGCGCATCCCGTCCCGCCCGCCACCCCGAGCCGTGCCGCCTCGCCGCGTACGGACTGCTGTCCGGTGTTGACCATGGGGAACGCTCCGTACGAGGCAGGCAGGGACGATGGGGAACAAATGAGACGCTAAGGGAGGGCGTGCGGGGCCGCAGCCCGGAGCGGTGCGCCGGGGGGAACCGGTCGCCCGGGGCGCCCCGGGTGGTTCCGCTCCGGCCTGCGGCACACTGGTGGCATGCCGGAGCTGCCCGAGGTGGAGGCCCTCAGCGCGATCCTGGCCGAGCGCGCCGCCGGCCGGGAGATCGCCCGCGTCCTCCCCGTCGCGGTGAGCGTCCTGAAGACCTACGACCCGCCGCTGAGCGCGCTCGAGGGCCGCACCGTCGCGGCCGCGTCCCGCCACGGCAAGTTCCTCGACCTGGCCACCGACGGTCCCCATCTGGTGGTCCACCTCGCCAAGGCGGGCTGGCTGCGCTGGCGGGACGGACTCCCCGAGGCCCCGCCCCGGCCCGGCAAGGGCCCGCTCGCGCTGCGGCTGCTCCTGGCCGGTCCTGAGCGCTCCGGCTTCGACCTCACCGAGGCCGGGACGCGCAAGGGGCTCGCGGTGTACGTGGTCCGCGACCCGCGGGAGGTCCCCGGAATCGCCCGGCTGGGCCCGGACCCGCTGGACGACTCCTTCACCCTTGAGGCGTTCGCCGGGCTGCTGCGCGGCGTACGCCACCGGATCAAGGGGGTGCTGCGCGACCAGAGCGTCATCGCCGGGATCGGCAACGCCTACTCCGACGAGATCCTGCACGCCGCCAGGATGTCGCCCTACCGGCTCGCCTCGGACCTCACCGAAGCGGAGATCGCCGGGGTGTACGAGGCGATGGGCGCCACGCTGCGCTCCGCCGTCGAGCGCTCCCGCGGCCTGGCCGCCACCGACCTCAAGGGGGAGAAGCGCGGCGGTATGCGGGTGCACGGCCGCGCCGGGCAGCCGTGTCCGGTGTGCGGGGACACCGTCCGCGAGGTGTCCTTCCGCGACTCCTCGCTCCAGTACTGCCCCACCTGCCAGACCGGCGGCAAGCCGCTCGCCGACCGGCGGCTGTCCCGGTTGCTCAAGTGACAGCTCAAATAGCTGCTCAAGCGGCAGCTCAAGCGGTTGCTCAAGTGGCTGGCTCAAGTGGCGTACCTGCCGGGTTCCGCCCCAAATGCCGCCCGGCGCCCGTTAGTTGAACCGCCGCTCTTGACCCGGGGAGCTCCGGGCCGCCATATGGTGCTGTCGCGAACCCACGACATGACACCCCACGCCACGTCACGGAGCACCATGACCACAGCCCTGATCATCGGTGGCGGCATCGCCGGCACGGTGACCGCGATGGCCCTGCGGAAAGCCGGGATCGACGCGGTCGTCTACGAGACGTACCCCACGGACGCCGTCGACGCCGGTGCGTTCCTCGTCGTCGCCGCCAACGGCCTGGAGGCACTGCGCACCATCGACGCCCATGAACCGGTGCTGAAGAACTCCTTCCCGGCCGGCCGCGTCGACTTCATCAGCAACACCGGCAAGCGGCTCGGCAACCGCCCCATGTCCGGATCGCAGGACGGTGGCCTCGGCTCCGTGACACTCAAACGCGCCACCCTCGCCCGGGTGCTGCGCGAGGAGGCGGTGCGCCGCGGAGTGCGCGTCGAGGGCGGCAAGCGGCTGCTCGCCGCCCACACCAGCCCCGACGGCCGGATCGTCGGCTCCTTCGCCGACGGCGGCCGCGCCGTGGGCGACATGCTGATCGGCGCCGACGGCATCCACTCGCTCGTCCGCAGGCTCATCGACGCGGCCGCGCCCCGGCCCCGCTACACCGGACAGCACACCGTCTGCGGCTACACCCGCGACGCCGACCCGCCGCCGGACCCCGACGCCTACACGATGATCTTCGGCAAGCAGGCGTTCTTCGGCTGCACCACCGCCCCGGACGGCGAGGTCTGGTGGTTCTGCAACGCCCCGGCCGAGGAGATGTCCAAGGCCGAGCTCGCCGCCGTCACCTCCGAGCAGTGGCGGGAGCGGCTGCTGACGCTCTTCGCCGAGGACAACACGCCCGCCGCCGACCTGGTGCGCGCCACCGGCGACACCATCGTGGCCACCGCCGCCTACGACCTCGTCTCCACCCCCACCTGGTCCGAGGAGGCCATGGTCATCGTCGGCGACGCCGCGCACGCCTGCGCGCCCAACGCCGCACAGGGCGCCTCGATGGCCATCGAGGACGGTGTCGTACTCGCCAAATGCCTGCGCGATCTGCGCACGCCCCAGTCGGCCTTCGCCGCGTACGAGGCGCTGCGCCGGGAGCGGGTCGAGAAGGTCGCCGCGGCCAGTGCGGGCATGGCCCGCCGCACGGCGCCGGGGCCGGTGGCACGCGCCCTGCGCGATGTCACCATGCCGCGCAAGCTGGACCGGGCGTCCAACGGCGCCTCGGACTGGCTGACCGGATACCGCATCGACTGGGACGAGCGGATCGACGCGCAGACGGCCCGCCGACGCCGCTGACATACCCCGGCCCCGCCCGGCCCCGCCCTTCCCGGGGGCGGGGCCGACCGGGCCCCACGTTTGGCCCGGACTCTCACGGGCACTTGGAGCTCCCTGGCCCCGTATGCCCGGGAGATTCGTGTGAGCCCAGTACGCATAGTGATCGTCGGTGCCGGATTCGCCGGTTATCAGGCCGCCCGTACGCTCTCCCGCACCCTGCGCGGCGCGGCGGACATCGTCCTGATCAATCCCAATGACTACTTCCTGTATCTGCCCCTGCTGCCCGAAGTGGCGGCCGGGGTCCTGGAACCCCGGCGTGTCTCGGTCTCCCTCACCGGCACCCTGCCGCACGTCCGGCTGGTGCTGGGCGAGGTCCACGGCGTCGACCTGGACGCCCGCAAGATCTCCTGGCGGGACCCGGACGGACGGTCCGGCGAGATGGACTACGACCGGCTCGTGCTCTCCGTGGGCAGCGTCAACAAACTGCTGCCGATCCCCGGTGTGGCCGAGCACGCCCACGGCTTCCGCGGCATGCCCGAGGCGCTCTACCTGCGCGACCACATCACCCGGCAGATGGAGATGTCCGGCACCGCCGCCGACCCCCGGGAGCGGGAGGCCCGCCGTACCTTCGTGGTGGTCGGCGCCGGCTACACCGGCACCGAGGTGGCCGCCCACGGGGTGCTCGTCACTGATTCGCTCGCGCGGAAGAACACCTCGCTGCGCGACGCGCCGCGGCCCCGCTGGATGCTGCTCGACATCGCCCCCCGGGTCCTTCCCGAGCTGGACAAGAAGCTGTCCCGCACGGCCGACCGGGTGCTGCGCAAACGGGGTGTCGAGGTCCGCACCGGCACCACGGTCAAGGAGGCCACCTCGGAGGGCGTACTGCTGGACAACGGCGAGTTCATCGAAACCCGGTCGCTGATCTGGTGCGTCGGGGTGCGCCCCGACCCGCTGGTGGAGCAGCTCGGGATGCCGACCGAACGCGGTCGGCTGAGGGTCGACCAGTATCTGGCCGTGCCCGGCTATCCCGACGTGCTGGCCTGTGGGGACGCCGCCGCGGTGCCCGATCTGACCCGGCCGGGCCAGTTCACCCCGATGACCGCGCAGCACGCCCAGCGGCAGGGGAAGGTCGCGGGCCACAACGTCCTGGCGTCCCTCGGGCGCGGCACCGCCAAGCCGTACAAACACCACGACCTGGGGTTCACCGTCGACCTCGGCGGGGTGCAGGCCGCCGCGGACCCGATGCACATCCCGCTGTCCGGGCCGATCGCCAACGCGGTCACCCGCGGCTACCACCTGATGGCGATGCCGGGGAACCGGGTCCGGGTCGCCGCCGACTGGCTGCTCGACGCGGTGCTGCCACGCCAGGGGGTACAGCTCGGGATGGTCCCGCCCTGGGCGGTGCCGCTGGACACCGAGTCGCCCGAAGTCGCGCAGACCGCCCGGGCGGCGGTCGACCGCCGGTGAAACCTGGAAGGAGAACAATGCGACACGAACAGCTCAGCGAGCTCGGGCAGCAGCTCCGTGTGGACTCGGTGCGTGCCGCCGCGACCGCCGGGTCCGGCCATCCCACGTCGTCGATGTCGGCGGCGGACCTGCTGGCCGTCCTGATGGGAAACCATCTGCGCTATGACTTCGAGCAGCCCGACCACCCGGGCAATGACCACCTGATCTTCTCCAAGGGCCATGCCTCCCCGCTGCTCTACTCGGTGTACAAGGCGGCCGGGGCCCTCCGCGACGAGGAGTTCATCACCTTCCGCAAGCGCGGCAGCAGGCTGGAGGGCCACCCCACGCCCCGGCTGCCGTGGGTGGACGTGGCCACCGGATCGCTCGGACAGGGCCTGCCGTACGGCGTGGGCATGGCCATGAGCGGCAAGCGGCTGGACCATGTGCCCTACCGCGTCTGGGTGCTGTGCGGCGACAGCGAGATGGCCGAGGGCTCGATGTGGGAGGCGTTCGAGCACGCGGGCTACGAGCGGCTGGACAACCTCACCGCCATCATCGATGTGAACCGGCTCGGCCAGCGAGGGCCCACCCGCCACGAATGGGACCTGGACGCCTACGCCCGGCGCATCCGCGCCTTCGACTGGCACACCATCGAGATCGACGGCCATGACATCGAGGCCATCGACCGCGCCTACGCCGAGGCGCTGTCCACCGTCGGCCGCCCCACCGCCATCATCGCCCGCACCATGAAGGGCCGTGGTGTGGCCTCGGTGGAGAACCGCGAGGGCATGCACGGCAAGCCGCTGAAGAACGCGGACGAGGCCATCGCCGAGCTCGGCGGCGTACGCAACATGGCCGTACCGGTGCTCGGCCCGCCCTCGGTCACCCCCACCCGGCCCGCGTCCGAGGGCCCGCTGGCGCTGCCGCGCTACAACACCGGCGACTCGGTGCCCAGCCGTGACGCGTTCGGCGAGGCGGTGGCCGCCGTCGGCACCGCCCGCGGCGATGTGGTGGCGCTCGACGGCGAGGTGGGCGACTCCACCCGGCTGGAGTACTTCCACAAGGAGCACCCCGAGCGGTACTTCGAGTTCTTCATCGCCGAGCAGCAGCTGGTGGCCGCGGCCGTCGGCATGCAGACCCGCGGCTGGAACCCGTACGTCTCCACCTTCGCGGCCTTCTTCACCCGGGCCTACGACTTCATCCGGATGGCCTCCATCAGCGACGCCGGCCTCAACCTCATCGGCTCCCACGCCGGGGTGGCCATCGGTGAGGACGGACCCTCGCAGATGGGCCTGGAGGACCTGGCCGCCATGCGGGCGGTGCACGGCAGCACGGTGCTCTACCCGTGCGACGCCAACCAGACCGCCCAGCTGACCGCGGCCATGGCGGAGCGGTCCGGCATCCGCTATCTGCGCACCACCCGCAGCGGAACGCCGGTCATCTACCCGCCCACCGAGAGCTTCCCCATCGGCGGCTCCAAGGTGGTGCGCTCCAGTGACGACGACCGGGTCACCCTGGTCGGCGCCGGGGTCACCCTGCACGAGGCCATTAAGGCCGCCGACCGGCTCGCCCAGGAGGGCATCCCGGCCCGCGTCATCGACCTGTACTCGCTCAAGCCGGTGGACGCCGAGACGCTGCGCGCCGCCGCCGAGGCGACGGGCCGGCTGGTCACCGTGGAGGACCACCACCCCGAGGGCGGACTGGGCGACGCGGTGCTCGAGGCGTTCGGCGACGGCCGTCCGGTGCCCCGGATGATCCGGCTCGCGGTGCGCATGATGCCGGCCTCCTCGACCCCGGAGGAGCAGCTGAGCGACGCGGGAATCGACGCGGACGCGATCGTCACGGCCGCGCGGCAACTGGTCGGCAAGGGCTGAGAACGACTGAGGGGCGGGATCGCCGAGAGCACGAAACGGCCGGAAGGAGCGGACACATGGGTGTCAAGCACGGAATGCGCGTGGTGGTGGTCGGGGCCACCGGCAACGCCGGTACGAGCGTCGTCCGCGCGCTCGGCGAGGCCCCGGACATCGAGTCGATCGTGGGCGTCGCCCGCAGGGTGCCCAGCTGGTCGCCGCCGAAGACCACCTGGGTACGCGCGGACATCGGGCGGGACGCGGGTGAGGAGGCCGACCTCGTACGGCACTTCGAGGGCGCCGACGCGGTCATCCACCTCGCCTGGCTGATCCAGCCCAGCCACCGGCCCGCCGTCACCTGGGCCACCAATGTCCTCGGCAGCAAGCGGGTCTTCGAGGCGGTGGCACGGGCCGAGGTGCCGGTGCTGGTGTACGCCTCCTCGGTGGGCGCCTACTCGCCCGGCCCCGAGGACGGCCGCCCGGTGGACGAGTCCTGGCCCACCGACGGCTGGCCCGAGGCCGCGTACTGCCGGGAGAAGGCGTATGTGGAGCGGGTGCTGGACGCCTTCGAACGGGAGCATCCGCAGGTCCGGGTGGTGCGGATGCGGCCCGGCTTCCTCTTCAAGGAGGAGGCGGCGGCCGAGCAGCGCCGGCTGTTCATGGGCCCGTTCCTGCCCCGGCGGCTGGTCCGCTCCACCTTCCTGCCCGCCGTCTTCGATCTGCCGGGACTGCGGCTCCAGGTGCTGCACACCGACGACGCCGCCGAGGCGTACCGGCTGGCGCTCGGCCGTCAGGTGCGCGGCGCCTTCAACCTCGCGGCCGAACCGCCGGTGGACGGCGAGACGCTGGCCGGGCTGCTCGACGCGCGGACGATGCGGATCCCGCGCTTCGCCGCCCGCTCGGCCATGGCCACGGCCTGGCATCTGCATCTGCTGCCGCCCTCGCCCCAGCTGTTCGACGCCGCCCTGCGGCTCCCGCTGATGGACACCACCCGCGCCCAGGAGGAACTGGGCTGGCGGCCCCGGCACACCGCCGTCGAAACACTCCACGAGTTCCTCACCGGGCTGCGGCGCGGCACCGGTATGGACCAGACCGCGCCGCTGGCCCCCAAGCTCCCCGGCGGACGGGCGCAGGAGGCCGCGACGACCGGCGTGGGGGAGCGGCCCTGACGGGCCCCCGGCCCCCTGAACGACCCCGGACCCCCAGCCGTGTGAGACGCGGCACATGACACGGGCTCAGCGGCAGCACGCCGCCGGGCCCGTACCGCTGTGACCCGTGGCCACTCGTAACGCATGACCCGACTCCCGTACGCTGCTGCCCAGTTGGTCGGGATGTCGACGAGGGTGGGGACACATGGGCAGGGTGGGGAGTCCGGCGCGCGGTCATGCCCGGCGCACGGGAACGGTGGCGGTCGCCGCGGCGGCCGCCGCACTGTGTCTGACGGCACCGGCCGAGGCCCGGCCCGCCACCGCCGACGATCCGTCCTACTCCGCCACCACCTCGGTGGGGGTGCACAACGCCTACGAGAAGGCCAAGTACCCCTACTTCGCCGACGCGCTGGACTCCGGAGCCTCACTCCTGGAACTCGATGTGTGGACCAACGCCTTCGGCGCCGGCTGGCGGGTCTCGCACTCCAACCCGCTCGGCAACGACAACAACTGCGAGAACGCGGCGGGCCCGGACGAGCTGCGCACCAAGCCCCGCGACCAGAGCCTGGCCGGCTGCCTCGCCGACATGCGGGCCTGGCACCAGGCCCATCCGGGGCACCGTCCCATCCTCGTCAAGGTGGAGATGAAGGACGGCTTCAACGGCAAGAAGGGCCGCGGCCCGGCCGACCTCGACGCCCTCCTCGGCGCCACCTTGGGCGACGCGGTGCTGCGCCCGGCGGATGTGGTGGGCGGCCATGCCACGCTCGACGAGGCGGTTCAGGCGGGTGGCTGGCCGTCCCGCTCGGCGCTCGCGGGCAAGTTCGTCGTCGAGCTGATACCGGGCACGGTCGAGGAGAACAACCCCCTCGACACGCTGTGGACCGACCGCGAGTACGCCACCCATCTGCGGGACCTGTCCGCCGCCGGGAAGCTCGGCCAGGCCGCCGCCTTCCCCGCCGTCCACGGCGCCGCCTCGGGCGACCCGCGCACCCGCTACACCGACGCCGCCCTCCGGCCCTGGTTCGTGCTCTTCGACGGTGACGCGTCCACGTATGTCACCAGCGGTATCGACACCGCCTGGTACGACGACCGCCACTACCTGCTGATC
The DNA here is from genome assembly GCF_047215865.1 of Streptomyces sp. Inha503. Taxonomy (NCBI): domain Bacteria; kingdom Bacillati; phylum Actinomycetota; class Actinomycetes; order Kitasatosporales; family Streptomycetaceae; genus Streptomyces; species Streptomyces sp. Inha503. Next base: position 10,443,796 of record NZ_CP178360.1, read on the forward strand.
ATGACGGACGCGCACAACGTGGCGCCCCCGATCGACGGCACCAACCCCACCGAGACCCAGGCGCGGAACCGGGTGTCCGAACTCGCCGCACGGCACGCCAGCTTCGCGACCGCCGACTGGTATCCGCTGCCGTCCGTGCTGTCCACCGTCCTGCCCCGTGGCTGAGCCGGGGTCAGCCGGGGCCGCACCCGGGACCGTGAGTTGTGAGAGCGGGTATTGCTCGGCGGGCGTGGGACAGGTTGCCCGCCATGACTGAACCAGGATCCGTCACCTGGCCACCTGCCCCGATACGGACCGAGCGGCTCGTGCTCCGCGAGCCCGAGGCCCGGGACCGTCCGGCGTTCATCGACCTGCTGGCGTCGCCAGAGGTGCACACCTACCTCGGCGGCCCCCGGCCGCGGGACGAGCTCGAGCGCGAGATGCCCGGGACGCCCGAGCGGCGGCCTGGGAGTTTCGTCGTTGATCTCGACGAGGCGATGATCGGCCAGATCCTGCTCAGGAGAGCGACGGGGCACCGCCGTCCGGCCGCCGTGGGGAAGGTCGAGCTCGGCTACCTGTTCCTGCCGCGGGCGTGGGGATTCGGGTACGCCGCCGAGGCGTGCGCGGCGGCACTCGACTGGTTCGACGGCGTCCTTCCCGGCGAGCCGGTGGTGCTCACCACCCAGACCGCCAACGTCGGCTCGATGCGCCTCGCGGCGAAGCTGGGGTTCACCGAGGTAGAGCGGTTCCACGCATGGGACGCCGAGCAGTGGCTCGGCCTGCGGTCCACGGTCACGCCGTCCGGCTGAGCTCGGCGCCTGCGTGAGGCAGGACATGTGGTTCGCGTTCTGGAGTGGATCAGCACACGTGGATCAGCACACGTGGATCAGCACACGAGGGAACGCGCGATGCGGAATCCCACGTCGTCGACCTGGAAAGTCGGGTGGCTGCGCCGCCGCGCGGAGGCCCGGCAGCTCCAGTGCTCGTCGAACCAGCCTCCGCCGCGTAGCACCCTGTAGGCGCCGTAGACCTCGGCGTCGTAGATGTCCCAGCACCAGTCCCAGACGTTGCCGAGCATGTCGTAGAGGCCCCACGGGTTGGGCCGTTTGCGGCCCACGTCGTGGATCTGCTCGTGGGAGTTGCCGCGATACCAAGCGATCTCGTCGAGAGGTCCGTAATGCGGTCCGGTCGTACCGGCGCGGCAGGCGTGCTCCCACTCGGCTTCGGTAGGCAGCCGGTACCCGTCGGCGGACGCGTCCCACTCGATGCCTTCGCCGTCGGCATGGAGGTGGTAGGCGGGCGCGAACCCGTCGCGTTGGGACAGGACGTTGCAGAAGTGGACCGCATCCCACCAGGAAACGCTCTCGACGGGCAGCGGGGTGCCCTGGGCGGTGCTCGGCCACAAGCCGGTGACCTGTGAGTACAGTGCCTGGGTGACTGGGAGAGCCGCGAGTTCGTAGGGCGCAAGCTCGACCGACCAGCTGCGCTGTGTCCGCCGGTCCGACAGCGTTACCTGCCCCGGCGGGATGGCGATCATCTTTCCCGCGCTCGCGTCCATGGACAGGTGATCATATCGGTACCCGTTCTGGACAACCCGTGTGGCCCTGTCCAAACGTCACCCCCGTGGCGCCGGGCGGGGCTGCTTTGCGTTCGCGGACGTTCCCGGATGACGCTGTAAAGTCGCGGGGGTGGATCGCGCGGTGCACGGTGGAGGGGGATTCCTGTTGAGGGGAGAGGCGTATGTCCGGCCACACATACCGGGTGACGGAACTCGTCGGCTCGTCCACCGAGAGCATCGACGACGCGATCAGGAGTGGCGTCGACCGGGCTTCGAAGACTCTTCGGGAACTGGACTGGTTCGAGGTCACGGAGATCCGCGGGCACCTCGAAGGCGGGCGCATCGCGCACTACCAGGTGGGGCTGAAGCTCGGATTCCGGCTGGAGGACACGACGTCCTGACGGACTCGAGCGCACGCTGCACGGTGCCTCACCGGGCCGGGCTCCGCGAGCCGGACGTGCGGCCTCTACGGCACCACGGTGACCGGCCAGCGCCCGGCCTTGACCAGCCGTACGGCCACCGAGCCGATGAAGCGGTGCCCGGCCTGCTCGGACGCGCCCACCACCACGGCGTCGGCCTTGAGCTCATCGGCCGCCTGGGCCAGGCCGTTGTACGGATCGCCCCGGAAGGTGTGGAACTCCCAGCGCACCTCGAAGACCCCGCGCAGCCGCTCGGTGGCCTCCCGCATCTCCCGCATCAGCTCCTCGGCCACCTCACCCGTGGTGTCGGACACCGAGGCACCGAGCGCCGCCCCCGCGGCCAGCACCGGCTGGATGTAGACCACGACCAGCAGCGCCTTCTGGCGTCTGGCCAGCCCGGCGGCGTAGGCCGTGGCGCGCCAGGAGGATTCGGAACCGTCCAGTCCGGCCACGATGACCTTCGGTCCGTCGGTTCCCCGTTCAAAAGACGGAGGGAGTTTGTCCACCACATCTGCGAGGCTAGCGCCAGGGACGGTCCGGTGATCACCCGGCCCGTCAAGCGGTGCTCGCGCACCGCGACCGCGTCATGACCGCCACCGTACGACAGGAGAGACAATGGGCGGCACCCACGGGGGCGAACTCCTCGCCATCAGCGACCTTCATGTGGCCTATCCGGAGAACCGGGCGATCGTCGAGCGGCTGCGGCCCGGCTCCGACGACGACTGGCTGATCGTCGCGGGGGACGTCGGCGAGGTCTTCTCCGAGATCGAGGAGGTTCTCGGCCTGCTGAGCGAGCGCTTCGCCAAAGTCATCTGGTCACCCGGGAACCACGAACTGTGGACCCATCCCAAGGACCCATTGGAAGTCAGGGGGGTGGCGCGCTACGAGGCGCTGGTGGAGATGTGCCGGGCGAAGGGCATCGTCACGCCCGAGGACCCCTATCCGCTCTGGGAGGGCGTCGGCGGGCCGCTGGTCATCGCCCCGCTGTTCCTGCTCTACGACTACACCTTCCGCCTCGACGGCCTGGCCACCAAGGAGGCCGCGCTGGCCCACGCCCATGAGGCGGGGGTGGTCTGCACCGACGAGCACTTCCTGCACCCCGACCCCTACCCCACCCGCGACGCGTGGTGCCGGGCCCGGGTCGCCGAGACCGAGGCGCGGCTGGCGGCCATCGACCCGGAGCTGCGGACCGTGCTCATCAACCACTGGCCGATGACCCGGCTGCCCACCCGGGTGCTGCGCTACCCCGACTTCGCCCTGTGGTGCGGCACCGAGCTGACCGCCGACTGGCATGTGCGGTTCCGGGCCGAGACGGTCGTCTACGGCCATCTGCACATCCCCCGGACGACGGTGGAGGACGGGGTGAAGTTCCAGGAGGTCTCGGTCGGCTACCCCAGGGAGTGGAAGGCCCACGGCCGGCTGCCCGAGGACCCGCTGCGCCGGATCCTCCCGGTGCCGGTGCCGTAGGGGGCCGCGCGGTGTCCGGTGGGCCCGGGGGCATCGCGAGGGTGCTGAGGGCATCGCGACGGTGCTCGGGGGCGTCGCGACGGTGCTCGGGGGCGTCGCGACGGTGCTCGGGGTGGCACTGGACCTTGTGGGGCGGCGCGTCCTGACGCGCGGGGTGTCTTGACGGGCCCGGAGGGCGGCGCCGTACGGTCTCGGCTGTGAACCCTGTCGAGGCGTTCCTCCCCGAGACCTACACCGCCGGTGTCCCGTACGCCCTGTTCGGCGAATTGCGGGCCACCCGCCCCGTCTGCCGGATCGACGAGCCCGCGGTCGGGGCCTGGCCGGCCGGCCCCGGCTTCTGGGCGGTGTTCCGGCACGCCGACGTCAAACACGTCCTGCGCACCCCCGAGGTCTTCTCCTCCCACCTCGGGGCCACCCAGATCCGGGACCCCGACACGCCCGCCGACCTGGAGTTCGTGCGGGCGATGATGCTCAACCAGGACCCGCCAGACCACTCCCGCAGCCGCCGCATCGTCGCCGCGGCCTTCACCCCTCGCGCCGTACGGGAGCTGGAGGCGGCCATCGAGGAGCGGGCCGCGGCGCTCGTGGACTCCGTGGCCGGGCGCGGCGAGGCCGACTTCGTGGAGCTCGCCGCCGATCTGCCGGTCTGGACCCTCGCCCAGGTGATGGGCGTCCCCGAGGGCGACCGACGGCTGCTGTTCGACTGGGCCGGCAGGGTGATCGGCTACCAGGACGCCGACTACGCCGGGTTGTCCACCGCGGCCCGCGAGGAGCTGAGCCCCATCGGGCGCGCCGCCCTCGCCCACCGGCCGTCCTCGGCGCCGCGCCGCCCCGACGGCCGGCCGATGAACCCGCGCTCCCGCGAGGCCCTGGCCGATATGTTCGCGTACGCCCACGCACTCGCCGAGCGGCCACGGCCGGGCAGTGTGATGGCGCGGATGCGGGAGGGCGGGCTGAGCCGGGACGAGTTCGAGAACATGTTCTTCCTCTTCGCCGTGGCGGGCAACGAGACGCTGCGCAACGGCATCCCCGGCGGGCTGCTCACCCTGCTCGACCACCCCGAGAGCCTGCGGCTGCTGATCGACCGGCCCGAGCTGACCGGCTCCGCGGTGGAGGAGATGCTGCGCTACTGGCCGCCCGTCATCGACTTCCGGCGCACCGCCACCCGCGATGTGGAGCTCGGCGGACAGCTCATCCGGCGCGGTGAGAAGGTCGTCGTCTTCCATGCCTCGGCCAACCGCGACGAGACGGTGTTCACCGACCCCGACCGGTTCGACATCACCCGCGCCCCCAACGACCATCTGAGCTTCGGCTTCGGACCGCATGTGTGCCTGGGTGCGCATCTGGCCCGGGTCCAGATGCGGGCCATGCTGCGCGCCGCCCTGGACCGGCTGCCGGGACTGCGCCGGGACGGTGAGCCGGTGCGGCTCACCTCCAACTTCCAGAACGGCCTCAAGACCCTCCCCGTGCGCTGGGAAACAGATCGGTGAAGGCCGTGGTCGAGTCGCCGACCGACCGTCCGAAGGGCTCGTCGAAGTCCCACACCAGGAACAGCAGGAAGACGATGAGCGCGGTGAACATCACCGCGAGCATCAGCTCCCGGGGCGAGCGGCGGATTTGCAGGGTGAAGACCAGTCCGATCACCAGCGCCGCGCCGAGCACCAGGCCGAACCAGACCAGCGGCGGCATGGTGGGCCCCGCGCTCTGCTGCCGGGCGCCGCGCGCGTCGTCCACGGCGGCCACCTGATCCACCATCGGCTGATACGCCTGCGACTGGAGGTCGTTGTGCGGGGCCGCGTGGGTGACATCGCGGCGCAGGGTGGTCAGCAGCTCGGTGCCGCGGTCGGTGAGCTCACCCTTGTCGATCATCACCTTCCACTCGGTGTGCACCACATGGTCCACATACGCGTCCACGTCGTCACGGATGCGGTCGCGCACCGGACCGGGGTAGATGCTCGCCCGCTCGGCCACCTCGTGCAGCGCCTGAGCCTCCGTACGGGCCCCGTCCTGCGCGGCGGAGCGCGCCTCCCAGACACCGGCGATGGCCAGGCCCAGCACGATCGCGTAGACCACGCCGATCATCATGATCATGTAGTCGAGGACATCGGGGGTCTCGTCCGGATCGTCGTCCTCCCCGAGTCTGCGGGAGTTGAGGACCGCCCCGGTCACCACGACCGCGCAGGTCCCGGCCATCACCAGGGTCATAATCAGCCATTCGGGCATGGATGAACCTCCCAAGCGGTTCGGCGGTGGGCCATCAGCCGCGCCGCCCGCCGCGCGCGCCGGAGCGCGAACGCGGACGGAGAGCGGCGGCCGCGAGGACCGCGGGCGCGGTGAGCAGCAGAGTGAAGGTCACCAAGGAGGTCCCGTCGTCGGGCTTCTTGCGCGCGGGTTTCTCATACGCGTGCATCTCGACGGCACGGGTCCTGGTCGGTGCGGGAGCCGGCGCGGGGGGTGATGCCGGAGGCTGGGTACGCGAGGGCGGGGACGGCGGCGGAAGCGCGGGCGCGCGTGTGGGCCCCGGCGCGGGGAGCCGCGGAGCGGGCGTGGGGGAGGGGGCCCGCGGCGTCGGGGTGGGGGGAGGAGTGGGGGTCGGCGTGGGCGTACGGCTCGGAGTGGCGGACGGACTGGGGGTGGGCGTCGAGGACGGCGTCGGCGTCGGGGTGGGCGTAGGAGTCGGCGACGGCGTGGGTGTCGGTGTGGGGGTGGGCGTGGGCGTAGGGGTCGGCGTCGGCTTGGGCGGTTTGGGGCACCAGCCGTATCGGGCGACGAGGCCGACCGGGCCCGCCGAGGCGGCGACGCACACACACAGGCCCGGACCGATCCGGATCCGCACCGAGGCGAACGGTCCGTCGTCCGGGCCCCCGGCCCAGGACCGGGTATCGGCCGTCGGCCGAGGGGAGGCGGGCGCGTTCGCCGGACCGTCACCGTCCCCGTCGGCCAGGGCTGTCGCCCCCGCCGAGGTGAGGACAAGGGCAGTGGCCAGGACCCCCGCACGCCATACGCGCTGCCATCGCTTCACGAGGAGATGTTCGGCCGAATGGGCGCCCGCCAGCCGTGTGACCACCGGAATTACCCCGAATAGGGGAACGGGCGGTGCTGACATTGGCGCATCGAGGTTCAGCCGAGGACATTCCCCTGTTCAGCCGAGGACATTCCCCTCATGCGCGCTCGGCTGACCGGGGCGGTGGGCCCCGGTCGCAGCCGAGCGCGCCGGTCACGGCTCGCCGAAGCTCCCATGCCGTCCCGCGCCCGCGGCGAACCGCGCCGCGCCGTCCAGCCCCTCGGCCAGCGCCGCCCGACCGTGGCGCAGCTCCCGCGCCATGGCCTCGTCCTCGGGCAGCCCCTCCTGCTCCAGCAGCGAGGCCCGGTCCGAGCGCAGACACGTCTGCGGAAAGCGGGCGATCTCGGCCGCCAGCCGCTCCGCCTCAGCGCGCGCCCGCCCCGGCGGTACGACGCGGTTGGCGAGCCCGATGGCGTACGCCTCGTCGGTCGGCACCGGCCGTCCCGTCAGCACCAGGTCCATCGCCCGGCCGGCGCCGATCAGCCGTGGCAGCCTTACCGTTCCGCCGTCGATCAGCGGGACGCCCCAGCGGCGGCAGAACACCCCGAAGACCGCGTCCTCCTCGGCGACGCGCAGATCGCACCAGAGCGCCAACTCCAGCCCGCCCGCCACCGCGTGGCCGCTGACCGCCGCGATCACCGGCTTGGACAGCCGCAGCCGGGTGGGCCCCATCGGGCCGTCGCCGTCCTCGGCCACCCGGTTGCCGCGCGGTGTGCCGACCGCCTTCAGATCGGCGCCGGAGCAGAAGGTGCCGCCCTCGCCCCACAACACCGCGACCCGCGCCTTCGGATCGGCGTCGAAGGCGCGGAAGGCGTCGGCCAGCGCCATGGCGGTCGCGCCGTCGACGGCGTTGCGCACCTCTGGCCGGGAGAGCACGACCGTGGTGACCGGGCCCGCCCGCTCCGTGCGAACCGTAAGGCGCGCACCGGCCGCGTCTTCCGCTGCCCCGGCGTCGGCCGCACCGCCCGTGGGCGTCACCGCGCGTCCTTCGGGCGGGCCCGCTCCAGGATCGGGCCGGTATCGGTGCCGGGCGGCAGGGTGCCGAAGGCGTGCCCCCAGTCCCCGTCGAGCCGCGAGGCGCAGAACGCGTCGGCGACCGCCGGATGGCTGTACCGCACCAGCAGGCTGCCCTGGAGCACCAGCGTCATCTGCTCGGCCAGCCGGCGCGCCAGCAGCTGCGCCCGCTCGGGGTCGGTGAGCTGCGGCAGCAGCCCGCGCAGCCGGTCCACGGCCGCGTCCAGCCGGGCGTCCGCCCCGGCCGCGGCGTCGACCTCGGCCAGGAACGCCTCCAGGGCGCCGTTCTCCCGGCCCAGCGCGCGCAGCACGTCGAGCGCCGCGACGTTCCCCGAGCCCTCCCAGATCGAGAGCAGGGGCGCCTCGCGATACAGGCGCGGCATCCCGGACTCCTCCACGTAGCCGTTGCCACCCAGGCACTCCAGGGCCTCGGCGGCATGGGTGGCGCCGCGCTTGCACACCCAGTACTTGCTCACCGCGAGCCCCAGCCTGCGCAGCGCCGCCTCGCTCTCGTCCCCGTCCTCGGCACGGTCCAGCGCGGACGCGAGCCGCATCGCGAGCGTGGTGGCCGCCTCCGACTCGACCGCCAGATCGGCGAGCACATTGCGCATCAGCGGCTGGTCGACCAGCTCGGCGCCGAACGCCCGGCGGTGCTCGGCGTGGTGCAGCGCCTGCCGCAGCCCGGCCCGCATGCCCGCCGCCGAGCCGATGACGCAGTCCAGCCGGGTGACGTTGACCATCTCCACGATGGTCCGCACCCCGCGGCCCGGTTCGCCGACCCGCCAGGCGAGGGCGGACTCGTACTCGATCTCGGCCGACGCGTTGGAGCGGTTGCCCAGCTTGTTCTTGAGCCGCATCAGCCGCAGCGGGTTGCGGCTGCCGTCCGGCAGCACCCGGGGCACCAGGAAGCAGGTGATCCCCTCCTCCGTCCGGGCCAGCGTCAGGAAGACATCGCTCATCGGCGCGGAGGTGAACCACTTGTGGCCGGTGAGCACGTAGCGGCCCTCGCCGTCCGGTACGGCCCGGGTGGTGTTGGCGCGGACGTCCGAGCCGCCCTGCTTCTCCGTCATCGACATGCCCGCGATCAGGCCCCGCTTGCCGAGCGGCGGGCGCAGCCCGAAGTCGTAGGCGCGGGCGGCCAGCAGCGGTTCGTACCCGGCGGCGAGCTCCGGCTCGGCGCGCAGCGCCGGGACCGCGGCGTACGTCATGGAGATCGGGCAGCCATGGCCGGGCTCGGCCTGTGCGAAGGCGTAGAACTTGGCCGCGCGCACCAGATGGGCGCCGGGGCGGGTCTCGGCCCACGCCGCCGCGTGCTGGCCGCTCTCCACGGCGACGCCCATCAGCTGGTGGTAGGCGGGGTGGTACTCGACCTCGTCGACGCGGTGACCGTAGCGGTCGTGGGTGTGCAGCACCGGGGGGTGCTCCTCGGCCATCCGCGCCCAGTCCTGCACCTCGGCGGAACCGGCCCGCGCGCCCAGGTCCCGCACCTCCTGTTCGCCCCAGCCGCCGCCGTGCCGCCGCAGGGCCTCCAGCAGAGCGGGGTCGTCCGCGGTGCTGAAGCCGATGAGCGGCGGGGCCTGGTTGAGGACCTCGTGCGTGGCGCTCATGGCAGACATCTCCTCGTTCGCGGTGGTCTCCCGGGCCCGGCCGGGTCTCATATTCCCGGGTCTTACACTTCCAGTATGCGCGACGTCGAACTGTAATGGATAGGGTTTCGCGTAACCATGGACGACACCGGAGCCCCCACCCTGCGGCCGCTGACCGCGCGCTCGGTCGTGCTCAGCACCCTGCTGGGCCTGCACCCGCCCCAGCTGCCCGCCCGCGCCCTGGTGCGCGTCGGCGCGCTCTTCGGCACCGCCGAGGGCACCATCCGGGTCGCGCTCACCCGTATGGTCGCCGCCGGTGACCTGGAGCAGAGCGGTGGCACCTACCGGCTCACCGACCGGCTGCTGGCCCGCCAGGCGCGACAGGACGAGAGCCGCGCCCCCCGCACCCGCCGCTGGGACGGCACCTGGGAGATCGCGATCGTCACCTCCGACCGGCGCGAGGCGGCCGAGCGCGCCGCCCTCCGCCAGGCCATGGCCGCCCTGCGCCTGGCCGAACTGCGCGAGGGCACCTGGATGCGCCCCGCCAACCTGGTCCACCCGCGCCCGGACGTCGCCGCCGAGCAGTGCGGCTGGTTCACCGGCGGGCCGGAAGGCGATCCGGCCGAGCTCGCCGCGCGCTTGTGGGACCTGGACGGCTGGGCCCACCAGGCCCAGCTGCTCGGCGCGGCGCTGGACGACGCGGAGGAACCGGCCGACCGCTTCACCGTGGCCGCCGCCGCCCTCCGCCACCTGCTCGCCGACCCCGTCCTCCCCGCCCGGCTCCTGCCGGAGGACTGGCCGGGTGCGGAGCTGCGCCGCCGCTACGACGCCTTCGAACGCGACTTCCGGGCGTGGCTGCCGCGATACGCGGGCGGCTGACCACGGCGGTGCCCCCTGGCGGTGGAGGCCGCCCCGCGCCCGGCTACGCCGATTCGCGGATCACCAGCTCCGTGGGGAGGACCAGCGCCGGTTCGATGCTCTCTCCCGCGGTCAGGCGCAGCAGCTGGCGGGCCAGACGGCGGCCGATGCCGCCTATCGGCTGGCGCACGGTGGTCAGCGGGGGTTCGGTGTAGCGCGCGGGCTCTATGTCGTCGAAGCCGACCACCGCCACGTCGTCCGGCACCCGCCGGCCGGCCCGGCGCAGCGCCCGCAGCACCCCGATCGCCATCAGGTCCGAGGCCACGAACACCCCGTCCAGCCGGGGCTCCCGGTCCAGCAGCTCCCGCATCGCCACCGCCCCCGACTCCTGGGTGAAGTCCCCGACCGCGACATGCGCCGCCAGCCGCGCCCCGTCCAGCGCGGCCCGGTAGCCCGACAGCCGGTCCATCCCGGCCACCATGTCCCGCGGGCCCGCGACCGTGGCGATATGGGTGCGCCCGGAGCGGATCAGATGCTCCACGGCCAGTGCCGCGCCCGCCGCGTTGTCCACCCCCACGTACGGCGGCGACGCCGGGCCCGGCACCCGCTCGTTGCAGACCACCGGGATGCCCATCCGGGTCAGCGCGGCGGGCAGCGGATCGGCGCCGTGCATCGACGCGACCATGACCCCGTCCACATGCCGGGCCAGCGCGAAGCGCTCGATGCGGTCACGGCTGGCGGCGGAGCGGGCCATCATCAGCACCAGCTGCTTGTCCGCGGCCTCCAGCTCCTGGCTCACCCCGCGCACCACGCCAGGGAAGAACCGGTCGTCGGAGAAGACCCGGCCCGGCTCCTCGGGGAGCACCAGCGCGAAGGAGTCGGTGCGCTGGGTGACCAGGCTGCGGGCCGCCTGGTTGGGGATGTAGCCCAGCTCCTGGATGGCGCTCAGGACCGCCTCACGGCTGTCCTCACCGACCTTGGTCGAGCCGTTGACGACACGGGAGACGGTGGCGCGCGAGACACCCGCGCGCCGCGCCACGCTCTCCAGGGTTGGCCGGGGCCGGTGCATCCGCGCATACCTCGCTGTTCGCTCACTGACGGGTCGATACAGCATGGATCAAGACCGGTCAGGGCGCGAGGACGCGGGCGCGGCAAACCGACGGGGAGCCCCAGGCGGAGCGCAGGGCGCGGGCCTTGCGGATCCACAGCGAGAGGTCGTACTCGTCGGTGTAGCCGAGCGCGCCGTGCAGTTGGAGGGCGGTGCGCGCGGCCGTGTACGCGGCCTCGCCGGTGGCCACCTTCGCCGCGGCGACCTCCGCCCGGACGTTACTCGTGGGCCCCGACGCGTGGGCGCCGCTCGTGGGCCCGGAGGTGTGCGTACCGCTCGTGGGCCCGGACGCGAGCGCGCCGCCCGTGGGCCCCGACGCGAGCGCCACCGCGGCCCCGTACAGCAGCGGCCGGGCGAACTCCAGGCCGATGAGCGCGTCCGCCAGCCGGTGCTTCACCGCCTGGAAGGAGCCGATCGGGCGGCCGAACTGGGTGCGCTGCCCGACATACGCCGCGGTGCGCTCCACCAGCGCGAGCCCGGTGCCGAGCGACAGCGCGGCCGTGGCGAAGGCGGCCCAGTCCGCGGCGCGCACGGCGGCCTCGGCCACGGCCGGGCCCCGGGCCAGCAACTCACCGCCGGGCAGCGGCCGGGCCAGCCGCCGGGCCGGGTCGAACGAGGGCTGGACCGGCCCGTGCCCCGGGGCCAGCCACAGCTCCTCGCCCGCGACGGCGAAGACGGCGTCGGCGGCGTCCGCGTCCAGCGCGTACGGCCCGCCGTCGGCCGCCGCGAGCGTCACCAGCGCCCGTCCGTCGGCGATCCGGGGCAGCCAGTCCTTGGCCACCTGACCGCTCCGCGCCGTGCCGCCCTCGGTGAGCGTCCCCAGCAGCACCGCGGCGGCGGCCGTCTCGGCCAGGGGCCCCGGCACGGCGTGCCGTCCCGCCGCGACGTACGCCACGCCCAGCTCGACGGGCAGCGGCCCGACGCCCTCGTACGCCTCCGGTACGGCCAGCCCGGTCACCCCGGCGTCGGCGAGCCGCCCCCACACCGCGCGCCCCGGCGCGTGCTCGCCGCGCCCCCAGGCCCGGATGGCGTGCGGCGTGTCGGCCCCGCCGAGCATCCGGTCCACGGTGCGGCCGAAGTCCGTCTGCGCCTGATCCAGCATGAACCTCATCCGAGCGTCCCCTCGTCAGCCAATGGGCTCGTCATCTGCCACGGGACGCCCCGCCTCGGCCTCGGCCACGGGCCCGTCACCCTCACCGGCGTCCCTTCGGCAGGCCCAGCAGCCGCTCGGCGATGATGTCGCGCTGGATCTCGTTCGTGCCCGCGTAGATCGGGCCCGCCAGGGCGAAGGTGTAGCCGTCGGACCACGGGCCGGGCGCGTCCGGGTCGTCGGCGGCGTCGGACAGTTCGCCGTGGGGGCCCAGCAGGTCCAGCGCCGTTTCGTGGAGGGCGATGTCCAGCTCCGACCAGAAGACCTTGTTCAGGCTGGACTCGGCCCCGAGCGAGTCCCCGGCGGCCAGCCGGGAGGCGCCCGCGTAGGCGAAGAGCTCATACGCGCGGGCGCGGATCACCGCGTCGGCGACCCGGTCGCGCAGCGCGGCCGCCTCGGTCCCCGCATCGCTCCCGGCCGCGTCCGCCCGCTCCCGCCACAGCGCCACCAGGCGCCGCGCCGCCGCGGTGAACCGGCCGGGGCTGCGCAGGGTCAGCCCGCGCTCGTTGCCCGCCGTGCTCATAGCGATGCGCCAGCCCTGCCCCGGCTCGCCGATGACGTCCTCGTCGGGGACGAACACCTCGTCCAGGAAGAGCTCGGCGAAGGCGGGCTTGCCGTCGATGCGGCCGATGGGGCGCACGGTCACACCGGGCGCGTCCAGGGCGAACATCAGATACGTCAGCCCCCGGTGCGGGGCGTCCGCCGCCGGGCCGCTGCGGAACAGGCCGAAGGCCCGGTCCGCGAAGGCGGCCCGGGACGACCAGGTCTTCTGTCCGCTCAAGCGCCAGCCGCCGTCGGTGCGGCGGGCGGTGGAGCGCAGCGAGGCGAGGTCGGAGCCCGACTCCGGCTCGGACCACGCCTGGGCCCAGATCGTCTCTCCGCGTGCCATCGGCGGCAGGATCCGGGCGCGCTGCTCGGCGCTGCCGTGCTCGAAGAGGGTGGGGGCGAGCAGGCTGATCCCGTTCTGGCTCACCCGGCCGGGCGCGCCCGCCGCGTAGTACTCCTCCTCGAACAGCAGCCACTCGATCACCGAAGCGCCCCGGCCGCCGTACTCCTCGGGCCAGGTCACCGCCGACCAGCGGTCGGCCGCGAGGGCGCGCTCCCAGGCGCGGTGCGCCGCGAACCCCTCGGCGGTCTCCAGGGAGGGGAGGGGAGCGGCGGGTGTGTGCGCGGCCAGCCACCGCCGGGCCTCGGCCCGGAACGCCGACTGCCGCTCGGTGAGATCGAGGTCCATCGGCGCCCCTCCATCGGCTCCGTGCGGGTTCCCTAACAAGTGTTTGGTAGGTTACCGTGGTGTCGTGATGGACAACAAGGCGCCGTACGTCCCCGGCCATGGCCTCCTTACCGGTCGCACGGCCGTCATCACCGCCGCCGCGGGCACCGGAATCGGCGGCGCCACGGCCCGCAGGTTCCTCGAGGAGGGCGCGCGCGTCGTCCTCGGTGACGCCCATGAGCGCCGGCTGAAGGAGACGGTGGCCACGCTCGCCGGGGAGTTCGGCGAGGAGCGGGTCGCCGGACGCGTCAGCGATGTGACCGACGAGGCCCAGATCACCGCGCTGTACGACCTCGCCGAGGAGCGCCACGGACGGCTGGACGCGGTGGTCAACAACGCCGGGCTCGGTGGCACCGCCCTGCTGACCGAGATGACCGACGAACAGTGGGACAAGGTCATCGACGTCACCCTGAACGGCACCTTCCGCTGCACCCGCGCCGCGCTGCGCCGGATGAAGGCGGGCGGCCACGGTGGCGTCGTGGTCAACAACGCCTCGGTCGTCGGCTGGCGTGCCCAGGCCGGTCAGGCCCACTACGCGGCGGCCAAGGCGGGCGTCATGGCGCTCACCCGCTGCGCCGCGGTCGAGGCCGCCGCGTACCGGGTGCGGGTCAACGCGGTCTCGCCGAGCCTGGCCATGCATCCGCATCTGGTGAAGGTCACCACCCCCGAACTGCTGGCCGAGCTCACCGAGCGCGAGGCCTTCGGCCGGTACGCCGAGCCCTGGGAGGTGGCCAACGTCATCGTCTTCCTGGCCAGCGGCTACTCGTCGTACATGACGGGCGAGACGGTGTCCGTGAGCAGCCAGCACCCATGAGGCGAGAATGAGAACGTGCCGAATTCCACCAGGAACCGCGCTTCCACCGGAAACAGTGCGAAGAACAGCGAGAAGAAGACGACCGTGACCCCGTCCCCCGAGCGACGGCGCGAACTGCTCTCGACCGCGGCGGAGGTCTTCGCCGCCCAGGGGTACAACGCGACCACCGTCCGCCGGATCGCGGACGAGGCGGGGATGCTCGCGGGCAGCCTCTACTACCACTTCGACTCCAAGGAGTCGATGGTCGACGAGATCCTCTCCACCTTCCTGAACGAGCTCTGGGCCGGGTACGACGAGGTGCTCGGCGCCGGACTCGGCCCCCGGGAGACCGTCGAGGCACTCGTCACCGAGTCCTTCCGGGAGATCGACCGGCACCGCGCCGCCGTCGCGATCTACCAGAAGGAGTCCAAACACCTGTCCACTCAGCCGCGCTTCCGCTATCTCACCGAATCGCAGGCGAGGTTCGAGCGGGCATGGCTGGGCACGCTCGAGCGCGGAGTGGCCGAGGGGGCCTTCCGCGCCGACCTCGACACCCGGCTGGCGTACCGCTTCCTGCGCGACACGGTGTGGGTCGCCGCCTCCTGGTACCGACCGGGCGGCGGGCACAGCGCCGAGGAGATCGCCCGGCAGTATCTGTCGATGGTCCTGGACGGCATCACACCGCGAGAAGAACGCCGGGACCCGGCACAACCGAAGACACAACGACCGTAAGACCGTCATGACCTGAGGGACCCCAAGGAGCTGCCATGCCCGAGGCATACATCGTGGAAGCGGTAAGGACACCGGTGGGACGGCGGAAGGGCGGGTTCGCCTCCGTCCACCCCGCCGACCTCGGCGCCCATGTCCTGCGCACCCTGATGGAGCGCTCGGGCGCCGACCCGGCCGCCGTCGAGGACGTCGTCTTCGGCTGTCTGGACACCGTGGGCCCGCAGGCCGGGGACATCGCGCGCACCTGCTGGCTGGCCGCCGGGCTCCCGGAGGAGGTCCCGGGCGTGACCGTCGACCGGCAGTGCGGCTCCTCGCAGCAGGCCCTGCACTTCGCCGCCCAGGCGGTGCTCTCCGGCACCCAGGACCTGGTGGTCGCGGGCGGGGTGCAGAACATGTCGATGGTGCCCATCGGCTTCGCGAGCGGCAAGGCCAGTGCGCCCCTGGGGCTGACCGAGGGCCCCTTCGCGGGCTCGGAGGGATGGCGGGCGCGCTACGGCGACCGGCCGGTCAGCCAGTTCTACGGCGCCGAGCTGATCGCCGAGAAGTGGGGCATCACCCGCGAGGCCATGGAGGAGTTCGCCCTGGGCTCGCACCAGCGGGCGCTGCGCGCCATCGACGAGGGCCGCTTCGACCGCGAGACCGTCCCGTTCCGGGACGTCTCGGTGGACGAGGGGCCGCGCCGGGACACCAGTCTGGAGAAGATGGCCGCGCTCAAGCCGCTCATCGAGGGCGGGCGGCTCACCGCCGCGCTCTCCTCCCAGGTCTCCGACGGCGCCGCGGCCCTGCTGCTCGCCTCCGAACAGGCCGTACGGGAGCACGGCTTGACCCCGCGCGCCCGGGTGCACCATCTGTCGGTGCGCGGCGAGGACCCGATCCGGATGCTGTCCGCGCCCATACCGGCGACCGCGCACGCGCTGAAGAAGACCGGGCTGACCATCGGCGACATCGACCTGGTCGAGATCAACGAGGCGTTCGCCCCCGTCGTCCTGGCCTGGCTGAAGGAGACCGGCGCCGACCCCGAGCGGGTCAACGTCAACGGCGGCGCCATCGCCCTGGGCCACCCGCTCGGCGCCACCGGCGCCAAGCTGATGACGACCCTCCTGCACGAACTGGAGCGCACCGGCGGCCGCTACGGCCTTCAGACGATGTGTGAGGGCGGCGGCCAGGCGAACGTCACGATCGTCGAGCGGTTGTAGGACTCCGACCGGACGCCTTCCCGTGGCGACCGTGCCCGGCCCCACAGATGATGGTGCTGCTCCGAGGGCGGGACCGAGGCCGGGAGGACAGTGCCATGGCGTGCGGATCGACCAAGCTCTGGAACGGCGAGGCCACGTGGTTCTGTTGTGGCAGCGCCTGGGGTCCGTGCGCCTCCGCGGGCGGCGGCGCGTGCGGCACCTGCCGGTCCAGCGCCTTGCAGGCCGCATGGCCCAACGCCTCCAAGGCGTGCTGGGACATCACCCGGCCGGACCTGTGCGGCGAGGCCATACCCCGGCGCGGCTGCGGCTCGGTGATGAAGGTGCGCCATGACTGCTCGGGCGCGAGCGTCTGTGTCACCGTCAGCGACTGCGGCCCGCGCACCCGCAGCTTCTGCTCCGAGTCCACCTGCTGCGACGGGGTCTGCCGCACCAACCGGGTCATCGACCTCACCCCCGCCGCCTTCTCCGCCATCGGCAGCCTGAGCTCCGGCACCCTGCCGGTCTCCATCTTCGAATGAGGCGGGCCCGGCCATGAGCGCGTACCGAACCGGCGACCCCCTCGACCGCCGTCGCTTCCTCACCACCGCCGCCCTCCACGGCGCCACCGTCGTCGGGGCGACCGCCCTGGGCGCCGTGGACGCCGACGCCGCCTTCGCGGCGCCCATGCGCCCCCTGGACCCCGCGGTCGCCGAGAGCGCCTTCGCCGAGGGGCGGATCACCGCGATCAACGATGACGTCCTGGCGGTCGCGGGCTCCTACGGCGACCACTCCCGGGTGCGGGTCACGGGCGCCACCAGCGTCTGGAAGGCCCGGGCCACCACCGCGGCCGACATCGAGACCGGCGACGGCCTCTACGCCCGTGGCGTCCCCCTGCCCGACGGCACCCTCGCCGCCGACGCGGTGTGGGTCAACATCGTGAACCTCCACGCCACCATCCGCGGCATCGAGAAGACCCGGCTGCACCTCGCCCACGGGCGGCACGAGATCGTCGGCAACCTCATGGCGGAGACCACCAGCGCCGCGTACGGCACCGCCTCGCCCACCGCCGACCTCTCCCGGCTCACCATCGGGCAGAGCGCCCAGGTGCTGGGCGCGTGGCGGCCGTCCGACGGCTCCGTGGACCTGGTCCGGGTCGCGGTCGCCCCCGGCGCGGGGAGGCGGCGGTGAGCGCCCTGGTCCGCGACCTCGACTCCCTGGTCCGCGACCTCGCCCCGCTGGTGCTCGCCGGGGTGCTGGGGCCGGCCGGTGCGGGCAAGCTGTTCGGCCGGGGCACCGCCCGGCAGGCGCCGCGTACCGCGCTCGCGCCGCTGCTGCGCGACGGCGGTCGGGCCGCGCTCGCCCTCCGCGTCCTCGGCGCGGTCGAACTCCTCCTCACCGCCGCGCTGTCGGCGCCGCCCCTCACCCCGCTCCCGGGGGCGGCGGCCGCCCTCCTCGGCGCGGGCTTCCTCTGCTACCTCGGCTACGCCCGCGCCGCCGCGCCCGGCTCCTCCTGCGGCTGTACGGCGCGGCGGGACGCCCCCCTCACCTGGCGCGCCTTCGCCCGCGCCGCCGCGGTCCTCGCGGGCGGGGTCGCGGCGGCCCTGGCCCAGCAGCCCTGGTGGACCGCGGCGGGCCGCCGTCCGGCCGTGGCGCTGTGCGTGGTCCTGGCCGCCGCGGCGGCCCTGACGGCCCTCTCCGCCGATCCGGACCGCCGCTGGCGGATGCCGCTGCGCCGGCTGCGGCTGCGGATCACCGGGCATCCGCTCGCCGCGACCGGAGCGCGGACGGCGGTCCCGGTCGCCGCGACCGTCGAACTGCTGGAGCGTTCGCGCGCCTGGCAGAGCGTCTCCCGCGTGGTGCGCTCCGCGCTGCTGGACCACTGGGACGACGGCGGCTGGCGCATCCTCCAGTTCGCCGGGGTGTACGGGGGCGGCCCGGCCGCGAGGCCCGTGCTGGTGCTCTTCGCGGTGGACGCCGGGGCCAGCCTGGACACGGTGCGTGAGCCCGCCGTCCGGGTCAGCGTCATCGACGCGGACAGCGGGGCCCCGGTCATGGCCACGGCGTGAGGCCCGCCGAACGGGCACCGACGGCGGTCCGGGCGCCGCACATGTGTTCCGCCGGGAGTCCCGGCGCAACTCCCGGCGGGACGTCACCACCCCGAGTAGTCTGGACGGCACTGCCCAGGTCGAGCCGGTGGCGCGAGTAGGGGAGTGGGTATGTCCGAGAATCGGACCGCGTCCGGCTCCCGAGGGCCCCGGTCCTGGTCCTGGTGGCAGCGGCTGGAGGACGCGTTCGACCGGTCCGCGATCGGACGCGGATGGCGCCGGGGCAGCGAATTCGAGCTGCTGCACCGCGCGATGGGCTTCGCCGCCCTGGGCTTTCTCACCCTGGTGCCCCTGCTGATCGTGGTCGCCGCGGCCGATCCGGTGAACCGGCTCGGCTTCGCCCAGTGGCTGGCCGAGGGCCTTGGGCTGACCTCGACCTCGCGGGACGAGGTGCAGCGGCTGTTCGCCCCGCCCAAGCAGGCGCTGGAGTCCACCACCGCCTTCGGTCTGGCCACGCTGGCCATCTTCGGACTGCGCTTCGGCACGGTGCTCCAGGTCGGCTACGAGAAGGTGTGGGAGCTGCCGGCCGGCCGCTGGCACACCGTCTGGCGCCATCTGGTGTGGCTCGTGGTGCTCATCTGCTATCTGCTGCTCTCCGCCCATCTGGAGCCCGGCCTCTCCCGGGTGCTGGTGGCGGTGCTGGGCACGCTGCTGTTCTTCTGGTGGTCGCAGCGGCTGCTGCTCGGCGGGCGGATCAGCTGGGGCGCCCTGCTGCCCGGCGCGCTCGCCACCAGCATCGGGCTGCTGGGGCTGCGGGTCTTCTCCCAGCTGGTGTTCTCCCCGCTGATCGCCTCCAGCACCGTCTCCTACGGCCCGGTCGGCACCGTCCTGGTCGTCCAGTCCTGGCTGGTCGGCGTCGGCTTCGTGGTCTTCGGCGGTGCGCTCGTCGGGCGGGTGCTGCACGAGGACTATCTGCGGATGGTGGCTTGGCGCCGCAAGCGCCGCCGCGACCGGACCAAGGCGGCCGGACCGCCGGAGTGACGCCCCGGCCCGCGCGCTCTTTCCCGAGACGGCCACGTGGCCGACGCGGGGTTGCCGCTGACCCCGAAACGCCGTCGCCCCGGGCCGGGGGCGGCTGGCATGCTGGCGGTGTGAATGGACCCGAGATCCACGTCAGCCTCGCCCCTGAACTGCGATTCTTCGCCGTTCCCGACCGGCGCCGCCCCTGGACGGCCGTCGCCACCGACGGCGTCTCCACCCTCGGCCATGTGGTCGAGTCGCTGGGGGTGCCGCTCACCGAGGTGGGCACGCTGCTGGTGAACGGCGAGGAGGCCGCCGTCTCGCATGTGCCGGGCGCGGGGGAGGCCGTGGAGGTCCGGCCGGTCGTCCGCCCGCAGCGGGTGCCGGGCGCGCCGCTGCGCTTCCTGCTCGATGTGCACCTGGGCACGCTCGCGCGGCGGCTGCGGCTGCTGGGCGTGGACGCGGCGTACGAGAACGAGGACATCGGCGACCCCGAGCTGGCCGCGCGCTCCGCCGCCCAGCACCGGGTGCTGCTCTCGCGCGACCGGGGGCTGCTGCGCCGCCGCGAGCTGTGGGCCGGGGCGTATGTCTACAGCGACCGCCCCGATGAGCAACTGCGCGACGTCCTCGGCCGGTTCACCCCGAACCTCGCGCCCTGGACCCGCTGCACCGCCTGCAACGGCCCGCTGGAGGACGCCGACAAGGAGGCGGTCCGGGAGGAGCTGCGGCACGGCACCCGGCGTACGTACGACGTCTTCGCCCGCTGCACGGTCTGTGAGCGGGTCTACTGGCGCGGTGCCCACCACGCCCGTCTGGAGGCCATCGTGGCCGGGGCGTTGGGCGAGTTCGGCGACGCGCGGGCCGCGCTGTCCTGAGCGCCGGGCCGTTCGCCGCGCCGCCGAGCGCGCTAACGGCCGCAGCGGGAGCACTGGAAGTCATGTCCGCCCGCGGCGATTCCCCTGCGGCCGGCGCCGTAGGGGACCAGGACCATCTGGAGCCGTCCGCAGGCGCAGCGGCTCCAGACGACGACGCCCTCGCTGGTGGTGTGCCGGGAAACGATGGTGTGCGTGTCGGTGTTCATGGCAGCAGGATGACGCCGGACGACCGTTGCGGTCCATTGCACGTTTTGCGGGTCCTATGTGCAAAATGATTTCATGATTGACCTGCGTCGGCTTCATATGCTCCGGGTGGTGCGCCAGCAGGGCACGGTCACCGCGGCCGCCGAGGCCCTGCACCTCACCCCGTCCGCGGTCTCCCACCACATGCGCGAGCTCGCGCGCGAGCTCAGGGTCCCGCTGCTGGAGCCGCACGGCCGCGGCGTCCGGCTGACCCCGGCCGGACACCTGCTCATCGAGCACGCCGACGCGCTGCTGGCCCGGTGGGAGGAGGCGCGGGCGGAGCTGGAGTCCTACCGGGCGGGCATGACCGGACCGCTGCGCATCGCGGGCTTCACCACCGCGATCAGCGGCCTGATCGCCCCCGCGGCCGGGCGGCTGCGGCACAGCCACCCCGACCTGCTGGTGCGGGTGCGCGAGTGCGACACCGAGGAGAGCATGGACCTGCTGGTGGCGGGCGAGGTGGATCTCGCGGTCGTGGAGCCCATCGAGGGCGGGCCGCCGCCGGATGACGCGCGGTTCGAGCAGAGCCCCCTCCTGGAGGAGCCGCACATCATGCTGGTGCCCGCCGACCACCGGCTGGCGGGGGCGGTGTCGGTGCGACTGGAGGACGCGGCGGCCGAGGACTGGATCGTCGCCGACCCGGGCACCTGCGACCACGCCCAGCGGGTGCGGATGCTGTGCGCCGCGGCCGGGTTCTCGCCGCGGATCGTGCACGCCGCCACCCACTGGTCGGCGGTCTGGTCGCTGGTCGGGAACGGGCTGGGCGTCTCGCTCATCCCGCGGCTTGCCGAGGGCCCGGCGGGCCAGGCGGTGGCGCGAGTGCCGGTGGCGGGCGAGAACATGCCGACGCGGCGGATCCTCACCTGCGTACGCCGGGGCAGCGGGCGGAACCCGCTGATAGCCCTCGGGAAAGCGGCGCTGGAAGAGGCGGTGCGCCACCACCAGAGCCTGGACGACTGGCCCCGAACCGCCGCCTGACGGCGCACCATGACGCCCGCTCAGGGCACCTGGACGTCCTCTCGGGGCCGGGGCCGCCTCGACGCCCGCTCAGGACACCTCGTCCTGGAGGGCCTCCGGAAGCGTGGTGTGGAAGGCCGGGTGGGCGTGCAGCCGCCGTACGTAGGCGCGCAGCTGCCCATGGCGGGAGACCCGGTCCGCCGCGTCGGCGTCCAGGAGGAGCCGGTGCTCGGTGTCCAGCTGGACCAGGGCCACCCACAGGTCCACATCGGCGGCGGTCAGTTCCTCGCCCAGGGCGTACGGCGCGGCCGTCAGCCCGCGGTCGAGGCGGCCGAGGGTGGTCAGCAGCCGCTCCAGCGCCGCGTCCCGGCACTCCGCCTCGGCCGCCGTCCCGGCCTGCCGGGCGGCGTGGATGAGGTCCGCGTCGATGAGGTCCCGGAGGGCGTCGATGTCCGTGGCGAGGGCCGCCGGGCGCAGCGGGGGGCGTCCGGTTCCGCTGTCGTCGCTCAGATGGCCGGCGAGGTCGCGCAGGATGTCGGGCGTGTGATTGCTGACGACACGTCCGGTCCAGCGGTCGCACAGCGCGGGCGCGTCCACCGGTCCGCCGTAGCGGTGCCAGGTGGCTTCGTAGGCCCCGCGCAGTGCGGCGTACGCCTCGGGGGTGTCGTCCGGGAGCCCGACGAGGGTGGTGGCCACGGTGTTCCGCAGCCCGAGCAGATCGAGGGTGATGGAGACGCGCAGTGAGAGCGGACAGCTCGCGGAGAGATAGAGCCGATAGCGATGCGGCACCGGATAGAAGCCACCGGCCAGGTCGACGCCGATGCGGCTGCGGAAGCGGTGCGGTGGCACGGGCGGGGCGATCCGGGGGCGGGGCGAGCAGGGGTCGGGGTCGAGAAGAGCGGCGGGACCTGAACTGACCGGAAACGTCTCGGACATGACTCTCCAAGGCAGTGGCGAAAAGCCCCGGCCACCGCCGGTCGGGGGCGGCGCCGATGGGGCGACGGAAGGGAAGCCCGCGCGGGGCGCCCGCCTGGACGGTGCCGGGACACACCCGACCCCCGGCGGCGCGGGACCGCGCTCGGTGACCGTGTCGACTCGGGCCGACTCAGAGAGCTGGACTGGAGGCGCTACAGATGCGCAGCAGATCGATGTGCAGCCGTCTGGTCAGGAGGTGGAGCCGGCGGAGCGGGGACAACGGACGGGGATACCGGCGGGCGCCGTCCCCGTGGCTGTCGGTCCTGGGCATCTCCACCGATCCCATCATCGGGGGCTCGCGAGGCAGCGAGACCGCGCCCGTTCAGTCTCGTCGCGCTCCGCGAGGGCGTCAACCCATGCCGGAGCGGCCAACACCGGCCCACGGCACGGCGGATGTACGGCGCCCGGGCACGACCGGCTCGGCGGTGGCGCGACCGGCTCAGCGGAACGGCCGGTCCGGGCCGCCGGGGTCCCGCTCGATGAGGACCATGGCCGCGTCGTCCGCCAGCCGTCCCTCGGTGTGCCGGATCAGGGCGTGGCGCAGCCCGTCCAGGTATTCGGACGGGGTGGCGCAGTCCAGCGTCTCCATGGTCCGGTGCAGCGGAAAGAACTCGTTGTCGTCGTTGCGGGCCTCGATCACCCCGTCGGTGTGCAGCAACAGCCGGTCACCGGGCAGGAACGGAAAGGTCTCGACGCCGATCGCGGGCGGGCCCAGGAACTCCTCGAGGCCGAGCGGCGGCAGCGGGCGCACCGGGTCCAGGGAGCGCACCTCGCGCTCGCGCATCACCAGGGGCGGCGGATGGCCACGGTTGATCAGCTGGATCAGCGACTCGTCCGTCACCTGGGCGAGCAGCACGGTGACGAACTGCTCCTCCAGCTCCCGCGGATCCTGAAGCTGGGAGCGGTCCAGCAGCTCGTACTCGCGCGCCAGCGCGGCCGCACAGCGGTGCATCACCTCGGCGAGGTCCTGCTCGTAGTGCACCGCCTCCCGGAAGGCGCCCACGACGGCCGCGGCGGACCGCACCGCGGCCAGTCCCTTTCCCCGCACATCGCCGACGATCAGCCGCACCCCGTAGCGGGTGCACATCGCCTCGTAGAGGTCCCCGCCGATCTGCGCACCGCGCTCGGCCGCCAGATAGACGCTGGCGGTGTTCACCACGCCCATCCGGGCGGGCAGCGGCCGCAGCACCACGTTCTGGGACACCTCGGCGATCCGGCGGATATGGGCCAGCTCGCGGTCCCGGCGCGCCCGCACCGCGCTGGTCGCCACGCTCGCCACCGCCACCACCAGCAGGGCCAGCAGATTCGTGTACACCTGCGGGCCGCCCCAGGCGTCGTTGTGGCTGGCGGTGATCGCGCTGACCACGCCCGCCAGCACCGCCACCCCGACGGTGCCGACCGGCCCCATGGTCACCGCCGCCAGCGCCGGCGCCGGGGAGAGCAGGGGGCCGGTGTAAAGGGTGTGCGCGGGGGAGAGCTCGATGCTGAGTACCGCGGCCAGCACCAGGAACGGCAGACACCGTGTGATCGCGAACAGCGTCTGGCTGCGACCGCTCACCCCCGGGGCGGCGCGCATGAATCGCATAATTGGGTACTTTATCCGATGAAGACCCCCGAACGGGGGTGCTCTCCACAACGCGCCACGGAAGCCCCGGGCGTAGCCTGACGCTATGCCCGAGCTTCCGGACGTCGAGGGGTTCCGGCGGACGCTCGCCTCCTGCGCCCAGGGCCACCGCGTCGAGCGGGCGGAGGTGGCCGACGCGGGGGTGCTGCACGGGGTGACCGCGCAGCGGCTGAAGCGCGACCTCAAGGGCCGCCGCTTCGCGGCACCGCGCCGCCACGGCAAGTGGCTGATCGCCCCCACCGACGGGCCCACCGTCGTACTCCACTTCGGCATGACCGGGCGGCTGGTCTGCGGGGCGGACTCCGAACCGGCCGGCCGGTTCCAGCGGGTCGCCTTCGACCTCGACGACGGACACCGCCTCGGCTACGAGGACCAGCGCAAACTCAAGGGCATCTGGCTCGCCGCCACCGACGACGACATCGACCGGATCATCGGCGATCAGGGCCCGGACGCGCTCTCGCTGAGCCGGGCCGAGCTGGACCGGCTGCTGGAGGGGCGGCGCGGACGCGTCAAGGCCACCCTCACCGACCAGGCCGTGATCGCCGGACTCGGCAATCTGCTCGGCGACGAGATCCTGTGGCACGCCCGGATCCATCCGCGGCGGCCGGTGAACGCGCTGACCGACGACGAGCGCGGTGGGCTCCACGGCGCGCTGCGCGAGGTGCTGCGCGCCTCAGTGCGGGCGGGGCGGGTGCCGGACGACCCGGACTGGCTCACCGGGCGGCGCGATGATCCGGATCCGCACTGCCCCCGCTGCGGCAATCCGCTGCGCCGCGGCCGGATCTCCGGGCGGACGAGCCTGTGGTGCCCCAACTGCCAGCGGGAGGACGCCTGACGCCCGACCGGGCCACCCGCGCCCCCGGGTACCGCCCGCCCCTCCCGACGCGGCCGGTGGTCAGGAGAGGTAGGCCGTGTAGGACATCACATCGCCCGCCTTCACCCGGTACTCGGGAGCGTCCTGGGTGAAGGTCTCCTCGACGTCCAGCACCCTGCCGTCGTCCGGGTCGAGGACGATCAGGTAACGGCTCCCGGGGGTGCCGGTGAACCGGAATCCCTGGCCCTCCCGGCCGAGCCGGTCGGTGACCTCGCCCGCCGGGCGAAGCCCCTCGATCCCGGACAGCAGGGTGGCGATGTCCGCCCGCTGGCGCGGTCCCGGCGTCCACACCGTGAGGAAGGACCGGACGGCCGAGAGCAGCTCCACCGGGTCGCGGTCCGCGTCCGGGGTCCAGACGGCGAGGTACGCGCGCAGCGCCGGGACACCGGCCGGGGGGTCCTCGAAATAGCTCTGGTTGGCGCCGTAGATCCCCGGCGGATAGCGCTCCTCGCTCAGCACCTTGCCGTCGTGGACCGTACGCGGCGGAGGGCCGTCCTCGATCACCGGGCGGCCCGGATGGCGCGGATCGGTGGCCACCTCCAGCGTGGAACCGCTGCCGTCCGCGTTCCAGCGGGTCAGCGACTCCCGGGGCAGCGTCACCGCGTCCTCGCCCGATTTCATGCTCAGCGCCCAGCTCTGGAAATGGCTGCCCCGCTCGCTCTTCCCCGGGGACTCCTCGGCCGCCGCCCGCGCCCGCCGGGCGATCTCGGCGATCGATACGTCCGCCCGGGAGACATGCGCCACCAGCGGCACCGGCCTGGGCGCGGCCACGGCGGGGGAGGAGCCGGTGCCCGAGACGGTCAGCGCCAGGGCGACGACCGTCGCGGCCGCCGCGGCCCCCAGGCTCCAGACCGCGCGCCGCCGGACGGTACGGCGCCGCCGGTCCCGGGACGGCAGCCGCCGCAGCAGCAGCTCGGCCCGCGCGTCCAGCGGCCGGTCCCGCCAGGGGCCGGTGTCGGCGGACACGGGGTCGGCCTCGCGGAGCAGATCCAGTTCGTCGGTCATGCGTGTCCATCCTTGCCGGCCCTGTCAGCCCTCTGGGACCTGTCGCCCTTGCCGCTCGTACACCCCAGCGAGACCCGGTCGTCCCGGCGCAGGGTCTCTATCTGCTCCCGCAGCCGCCGCCGCGCCCGGTGCAGCCGCATCGCGGCGGCGGACCGGCCGCACCCCAGCACGGTGCCGAGCTCCTCGACGGTCAGCTCCTCCCACGCCGTCAGCCGCAGCACCTCCTGGTCGGCCTCGGCGAGCCGGGACAGCGCGTCCAGCACCCAGGAGCCCGGCCGCTCCGCGTCCGGGCTCGCCACGGTGCGCCCGCCGCGCGTCACCTCGTGGTGGCCCAGCTTGAGCAGCAGTCTGCGGTAACGGCCCTTGCCGCGCACCGTGTTGGCCAGGCAGTGCCGGGCCACTCCGTACAGCCACGGCAGCGGTGTCTCGGGGAGTTCGGCCCGGCGCCGCCAGGCCACCGCGAAGACCTCGGCGACCACTTCCTCGACGTCCCATGCCTGGTCGTCGAGCCGCCGTGCCACAAAACGGCTGACCGCCCAGTAATGCTCACGGTAGGCGGCGTCGAAGGCGTCGTCGGTGCTCATGATCCGAAGGTGTCCGGCACACCACAGATCATCACACCTCACGGCGGGCAATCCTGACCGGCCGTCGGAGTGACGACCAACGGGGTGCCGGACACCTAGCGGTCATGAGGAACAACACCGTTGTCGTGGCGGCGTCGGCCGCCCCGCCGTCGCGCCGCCCCGGGCCGGGGGCCACGGCCGTGAAATGGCTGACCACCACCGATCACAAGACGATCGGCACGCTCTACCTGATCACCTCGTTCGCCTTCTTCTGCATCGGCGGGGTGATGGCGCTGCTGATGCGCGCCGAGCTGGCCCGTCCGGGTATCCAGATCATGTCGAACGAGCAGTTCAACCAGGCGTTCACCATGCATGGCACGATCATGCTGCTGATGTTCGCCACCCCGCTGTTCGCGGGGTTCGCCAACTGGATCATGCCGCTCCAGATCGGTGCGCCCGATGTGGCGTTCCCGCGGCTGAACATGCTGGCGTACTGGCTGTATCTCTTCGGCTCGCTGATCGCGGTGGGCGGGTTCCTGACCCCGCAGGGCGCGGCCGACTTCGGCTGGTTCGCCTACTCCCCGCTGTCGGACGCGGTCCGCTCACCTGGTGTCGGCGCGGACATGTGGATCATGGGTCTGGCCCTCTCCGGCTTCGGCACCATCCTCGGCTCGGTCAACTTCATCACCACGATCATCTGCATGCGCGCCCCGGGCATGACGATGTTCCGCATGCCCATCTTCACCTGGAATGTGCTGCTGACCGGTGTGCTGGTGCTGCTGGCCTTTCCGGTGCTCGCGGCGGCGCTGTTCGCGCTGGAGGCGGATCGCCAATTCGGGGCGCATGTCTTCGACGCGGCCAATGGCGGGGCGCTGCTCTGGCAGCATCTCTTCTGGTTCTTCGGCCATCCGGAGGTCTACATCATCGCGCTGCCGTTCTTCGGCATCATTTCCGAGGTCATTCCGGTGTTCTCCCGGAAGCCGATGTTCGGTTACATCTCCCTGATCGCCGCGACCATTTCGATCGCCGGTCTCTCGGTGACGGTGTGGGCGCACCACATGTATGTCACCGGCGGAGTGCTGCTGCCGTTCTTCTCCTTCATGACGTTCCTGATCGCCGTGCCCACCGGCATCAAGTTCTTCAACTGGATCGGCACGATGTGGAAGGGGTCACTGAGCTTCGAGACCCCGATGCTCTGGGCGGTCGGCTTCCTCATCACCTTCGTCTTCGGCGGTCTGACCGGCGTCATCCTGGCCTCGCCGCCGATGGACTTCCATGTCTCGGACACCTACTTCGTGGTCGCCCACTTCCACTACGTCATCTTCGGCACCGTGGTCTTCGCCATGTTCGCCGGATTCCACTTCTGGTGGCCCAAGTTCACCGGCAAGATGCTCGACGAACGGCTGGGAAAGATCACCTTCTGGACCCTCTTCCTCGGCTTCCACGGCACGTTCCTGGTGCAGCACTGGCTCGGCGCCGAGGGAATGCTGCGCAGAATTCCCGACTATCTGGCGGCCGACGGCTTCACCACCCTGAACACCATCTCGACCATCAGCTCCTTCGTCCTCGGCCTGTCGTTCCTGCCGTTCCTCTACAACGTCTGGAAGACTGCCAAGTACGGCGAGAAGGTCGTCACCGACGATCCCTGGGGCTACGGCCGTTCGCTGGAATGGGCGACCTCCTGCCCGCCGCCGCGCCATAACTTCGTCAGCCTGCCGAAGATCCGTTCCGAATCCCCCGCGTTCGATCTGCACCATCCCGATGTCGGCCAGAAGGAGAGTGTGGCGTGAGTATGGCCAGAGCCGCCGAGCCCCCAGGTATCGCCGCCGGAATCAACCAGATCGAGGGCTATCTGCTGCTGGAGGGCGAGCGGGACGCGGCCCGGGAGCGGGCCCGCCGTCTCACCGGCCGGCTCGACTGGCTGACCTCCGCCCAGCGGGCGGAGGTCGAGCGGGTCTACCTCCAGGACCAGCTGGCCGTCACCGAGCAGACCCTGCGTGCGGTGGTGCGGCGCTGCGAGGAGCTGCGGGCGGAGTACCAGGAGGTCTACCGGACGCTGCGCCGCCGGCTGCTGCTGGTCTGCCTCCTCGGCGCCGCGGCCCTCTCCGGCGGCCTCGCCACTGCCCTCACCGTGCGGTAGGCCCCGTCTGGGCCGGGACCGGAACCGACCCCGACCCGGGGCCGAAGTCGAACCAGGCCGGGGGCGCGTCGCCCAGCGCCTGGGCGGTGTAGTCGTTCCAGAGCTCGGCGACCCGCTGGACACGGGCGTTCTTCAGGGGGATCTGATTCCGCTTCTTGGCGTCCTCGCCGAAGAGGGCGACCGCGGTGACCAGGTCCGGGGTGTAACCGACGTACCAGGCCGCCCTCTTGTCGTCGGAGACCCCGCCCTTGCCCGCCGAGGGCCGTTTGACGGCGCGTACCGCGGTCGCTCCGCCGTCCCCGATGAGGTTCCGGGTGATCAGCTGGGCGGCCGCGGGGGCGATCGCCTGGTCGCCCACCGCCTTCGGCGGCCCGGCCGTCTCGTCGCCGCGCCGGGCGGACTTGACGATGCTCGGGGTGACCCGCTTGCCCTGGTGGTCGAACGAGGCGTAGACACCGGCCATCCTCAGCGGGCTCGAACCCATCAGCCCCAGCCCGACCGACTCCTTGGTGGCGAAGCCGCCGCCGTCGGTGTCCATGCCCAGCGCCCCGGCGGTGCGCTTGACCTCCGGCAGTCCGCCGGCGGTGGCCCCGTCCCGCATCTTGGCGTCCAGGGACGAGGCGGCGGTGACCGGTTCGAAGACGGGGCCCACCTGGTAGTCGCCGCGGGTCGCGTTGGACAGATAGTGCCGGGTGTAGTCCCGGCCGCCGTAGAGCGCGACGATCCGCCCGTTCCTCGGGTCCACCGAGACCGCGCCGCCCTGGGTGGCGGCCGCGTCCGCACGGGCCCGCCCGCCCTTGGCGGAGCCGTCGAGGCCCTGGTGCATCGCCTTCTCCAGCGCCCGCTGTTTGGCCGGATCGACGTTGAGGGTGATGGTCCAGCCACCCGCGGCGAGCTCCTGCTCGCTGACGCCCGAGGCGATCAGCTCATTGCGGGCCGCGTCCACGAGATACCCGGCCTGGCCGCCGAGACCGGGGGCGGGCTCGGGGGCCACCGGCACGGGGAAGCGCATCCGCTTCCGCTCCGCGGGGTCCAGCCAGCGCATGTCCACCATGTTGTCCAGCACGTAGTTCCAGCGCCGGGTGACCAGGCGCTTCGCCTTGGGGCTCGCGACGGCCCAGTCGTACTGGCTGGGGGCCTGCACCAGCGCCGCGAGGTACGCGCCCTCCTCGACGGTGAGGTCGTCCACGTCCTTGTCGTAGTACGCGCGGGCGGCGGCCTGGACGCCGTAGGCGACGCGGCCGAAGTAGCTGGTGTTCAGATACCCCGCGAGGATGTCCTCCTTGGAGTTGCGCTGGTCGACCTTGAGGGAGATCACCAGCTCCTTGATCTTGCGGGTGGCGGTCTGTTCCTGGCTCAGGTAGTAGTTCTTGACGTACTGCTGGGTGATCGTCGAACCGCCCTGGGTGCCCTTGCCCGTCACGGTGTTGACCAGCCCCCGCAGGATGCCCATCGGGTCCACGCCGGAGTCCTTGTAGAAGGACTTGTTCTCGGCCGCCACGAACGCGTGCTGCACACCGGTGGGCACCCGGTCGAGGGTGACCATCTCGCGGTTGATCTCGCCGGTGCGGGCGAGGATCGTGCCGTCGCTGAACTTGTAGACGTTGCTCTGCGCCTTCGCCTGCGCGTTGGCCTTGGGGACGTCGATCGAGTAGTAGAGCACCGTGAACGCCCCGATCAGCAGCGCGCACAGACCGGCCACATAGGCGAGCAGCTTCCGCCAGGTGAAGAACCGCCGGATGCCGGTGCGCTTCCTCTTGCCGCGTCCCCTCGCTCCGCGCCGCCGGCCCGGGGGTCTGGTGTCCCGCGGCATCTGCTCCGAGTCCGGTGTGAACCGTACGCGTAGTGCCGTCAGGGGACCTGCCATGCCGATTGCTCCTCAGTCGATCCCGGCCGCGAGGTTTCGCGCGGGTCGGCGCCATCCTCCTCAGCGAAGATCTTCGGAACCGCAACGGGCGGTCTCGGCGGGCGCTCGGCCGGGTCTCGACTTCCGCTCGACGGTGTATCAGCCGTGTATCGGTCCGGAATCCGGCGGTTCGGGCTGCTCGGGCAGGCGCAGCGTGGCGACTGCGCCGCCGTCCGGTGCGTTGCCGAACTCCAGCGTGGCGCCGATGACCTGAGCCTGGCCGGCCGCGATGGTCAGCCCGAGACCATGGCCCCGGCCCCGCTCCCGGACCCCGGTGCGGAACCGCTGCGGGCCCTTCTCCAGCAGATCGTCCGGAAAGCCGGTGCCGTGGTCGCGGACCGTCACGGTCCGGCCGTCCGCCGCCACCGTCACCTCGACCGGTTCGCGGCCATGGCGATGGGCGTTGACCACGAGATTGGCGACGATACGGGTCAGCCTGCGGGGGTCCGTCCACACCTTCGGGCCGTCCGTGACGTCCTGCTGCCCGGTGCCCTCGCAACCCTGCTGCCAGGCGTCCTCGCCGTCCTGCCGCCCGGTGTCCTCCGCCGCGCCGGTCCGCAGCCGTGCCGACAGCCCGGTGCCCGCGATGGCCTCCTCGAGCACCGGCCCCAGGGGGCAGGGGGACAGATCGGCCTCCTCCGCCCCCGCGTCCAGCCGGGAGATCTCCAGCAGCTCCTCGACCAGCGTGCTCAGTACCCGCACCCGGTCGCGCACATACCCGGCCGCCTCGCCCGGCGGGAGCAGTTCGGCGGCGGTGACCAGACCCATCAGCGGAGTACGCAGCTCATGCGCCACATCGGCGGTGAACCGCTGCTCGTCGAGCAGCCGCTCCTGAAGCGCGGCGGCCATCGAGTCCACGGCCCCGGAGATCTCGGCGATCTCGTCGTGCGGGCGGGTGGCGGGGGAGATCCGGGCGTCCAGGTCCCCAGCCGCGATCCGCCGCGCGGTGGCCGCCGCCAGCCGCAGCCGCCGGCTCATCCGCTCGGCGGTCAGCACGCCCAGCGGCAGCACCACGGCGGTGGTCATCAGCCCGGCCAGGATGATGTTGGTGTCCAGCGCGCCGATGTCGCGCATCGCGGTGCTCATGTCGAGGCGTACGGACAGGACTTGGTCGTCGGCGGGCCGGGCCGCCCACATCGCGGGGCCGCCCGGGCCGGTGGTGAACTCGGTGCCCTGATGCCCCTTTTCCACCAGGCGCCGCAGATCCCCGGGGAGCCCGGGCGCGTCCAGCACCGCCCCGGAGCCCTGGACGGCGCCGGTGCGGGCGTAGATGACCGCGGCGCGGTCGAGCGTGGTCCGGGCCCCGTCGCGCGCCTGGGACAGTTCGCGATCGCGTGAGGCGTGGTGCACCAGGACGCCCACCGCGGCCGCGGCGGCACAGGTCGCCGCCGCCACCAGGGCGACTATCCGCCATCTCAGCGTCATCGTCAGCGCCGCAGCTTGTAGCCGAAGCCGCGGACCGTCTCGATCCGTTCGGCGCCTATCTTGGCCCGCAGCCGCTGCACATGGAGGTCGACCACACGGGTGTCGCCCTGCCAGGCGTGGTCCCAGACCCGGCTGAGCAGCGTACGGCGCTCCAGCACCACACCGGGCGAGCCGGCGAACTCCAGCAGCATCCGCAGTTCGGTGGGGGTCAGGGCCAGCGGCTCTCCCGCGCGGCGCACCTCCATGCCGCGGGTGTCGATGGTCAGATCGCCGAAGACGAGGGTGTCGGAACCGGCCGCGCCATCCGTCTCCGGTGCCCCGCCGCGCGCCTCGGCGCGCGAGGCGCGGACCACGGGGGTGAAGGAGGCGCGGCGCAGCAGCGAGCGGATGCGGGCCACCAGGACCGCGCTCTCGCACGGCTTGACCACGTAGTCGTCGGCGCCCGCCTCGAGACCGGAGACCACGTCCAGGGAGTCACCGCGCGCGGACATCATCAGGATCGGCGCCAGGCTGAACTCGCGGACCCTGCGGCACAGTCCGATGCCGTCCAGCTCGGGCAGCATCACATCCAGCAGCAGCAGATCGGGCTGTCTCTCCCGGAAGATCTCCAGTCCGGTGAGGCCGTCGCCCGCGGTGGACACGGTGAAGCCGTACCGCTCCAGGGCCATCCGCACCGTATTGCGGATCACCTCGTCGTCCTCGACGAGCAGCAGATGCGCCTCGGTCGGGGAGCCGGCGCCGGGCGGGGTGAAGGCGGTGGTCATCGCGTCGTCCTCGTCTCCGTACGGGGAACGGTACGGGCCCCCGTGTCGGCGGCTGCGCCGGTGCCGCTCGGCACGGCCTCCGGTGCGGCGCCGGGGCCGGCGGTCCGGGCGGCCGCGCCCTCCCCCGGGACCGGCGGCCGGGAGGCCGCGCCGTCCTCCGGGACGGGGGTCCGGGTGGCCGTGCCGTCCTCGGGCGTGACGGCCGCCATGACGGTGCCGTTCCAGCGGAAGCGGGTGGTGACCCGGCCGTCCCCGCCGATCGCGGAGATCAGCAGATCACGGCCGAAGGTTTCGCCGGTGAGCCCGGGCGGGCCCCAGTAGATCAGTACGGGGCGGACCGTGCGGCCCGAGGCGGTGTAGACCTGGAGCAGCGTCCGCTCGAACGCCGGCAGATCGGCCGCCACCACCAGTTCGTCCCGGCCGTCACCGGTCAGATCGCGGTGGACGGCGTCCCGCAGCGGGCAGTGGCCGCCGTCCTGGCACAGCGAGATCTCCTTCTGCACCACCGCCGGCACATTGGGGTCGTGGAGCAGCAGGTTCTTCGCGGACAGGCCGGCCAGTCCGCCCGAGGGCACCTTGACCTCGTCCACCGGCAGATAGCGGGCGAAGTCGGGCTTCTCGCGGGGCGTGGTCACGGCCGAGGGGGTGTACCGGGGCCACAGCGGTACCGCGCTGGCCGGTGCCGAGAGCGAGGGCGCCGAGCCGTCGTCCCGCACTCCCGCCTGGGCCGCGCACCCCGCGGCGGTCACGGCGGCGCACGCGGCCACCACGGCGGGCAGGAGGGCGCGGGGCAGCCTGGGGCGGGGGCGTCGTCGCGCGGTGCTGCGCGATCCGGTGGGGAGTAAACGCATGGCCGTCTCAGCCTACTGAGGGACGTCAGGCGTGCCACGCGGGACCCGTGAGGTTCGGCCGGGTCGCCGAAGACGGCAGGCCCGGGGCGGCACTGCCCCGGGCCTGTTCGGTATGACGCGGCGTCACATGACGTGTGTCACTTGATGAATTCCGGGCGAACGCGGGCCGGCCAGGTGCCGACGGTCAGCATGCCCGCCGCGTAGGCGCGCGAGACCAAGGCCGCCCGGTTGGGTGCCTTCATCTTCCGCAACATGGATCCCACGTGGTATTCGACGCCCTGTCTGCTGAGATAGAGCTTGGCCGCCATCTGTACGGTCGACGCGCCGGTGGCCACGCCCTCGAGTATTCGGGCCTCCAGTGGCGACAGCAACTTCTGGCTGGTGGGGGTCGGTTCCTCCTCTGGTCGTTCGGCATCAGGCTTGACCATCACGACGATGGCCGCGAGTCGGTCGGACCGGCCCTGGATGGCCGTGCCGGTCAGCTTGCCCGAGAACACCTGGCCCCGTGAGTGGTAGCCGAGGACGCGCTCGGTGAAGCGGGTGCGCCGCCCGTCGTGCAGCCGCGAGAAGTGTTCCCGCAGGACGGAGGGGGTGCTGGGGTGCAGCAGGTCGAACAGGCTGCGGCCGCACAACTCGGCGGACGAGGCGCCGAAGTGTCGGAAGAAGTCCTCGTCCCCGGCCACCACATGGAGGTCGGGGGCGAGTGTGGCCATTCCGGTGGCATGCCGCGAGGCGGCGGGCACTGCCTGTCCGGGCACTCGAGGGGCACTCTGAGCGCTGTGGGGGAGGGCCAAGAGGAGTCACCGCTTTCGGTCGGTTCGTGACGGAGTGGTCAGTCCGTCTCGGGTGAACCCCCAGGTGACGGAGGGTCGGCGCATCGCGGCCACGCAATGCGCCGGACCCCAGGGGGAATTCAGTGACGGGTGTTAGGCCCGCTTCCTGGTGTATACCAACGCTACGGTGACTGTGGGGTGCCCGTTTCCAACAGAGTTGTGCCCGTTTTTTGACCGCTTTGCGGACGGGATCGATACGGCGCGAAGCCGCTGGTCGAAGCGTTACGCCGCGGCCTTGGCGGACCTGCGCGTTTGCGAACGGCTCCCGGAACGGGCGCTCTTCGAACTCGAGCGGCCCGCCGTACGGCCCCCGCCGCGGGCCGTGCCGCGCTGCTCGGACGGCTCGGCCATGATGCCGCCCTTGCGCAGCACCGCGTAACCGACCCCGATGCCGAGGGCCACCGGCCATTCGATGACCTCCACGGCGCCCAGCGCCCCGAGCCCCACGTACAGCGGGAGTCCGCCCTTGGCGGGCAGCACCCGGCGGGCCACCTCGATCGGCTTCATCGCCACCTTGGCCGCACCGCCGGTCGCCCGGGTGGTGGCGTGGCCGACCGTCCCGAAGGTCTCCATCGTGGCGTGGCCCACGGTGTCGAGGGTTTCCCTGGTGGCGTGGCCGACGGTGTCGAACCCCTCCTTCGTGGCGTGGCCCATGGCGTTGAACGTGGGCACCGTGACGGTCAGGCGGCGCCTGTCGTCGCTGCGCGATGTCTCCATGGGGCCCTTCGCGGCCTTCGCCGTCCGCTGCCGCTGTGTGGTCTTCGACGGCCTGGTGGACTTCGTCGCCCTCTTGGCCTGCGAGGGCTTCGAGGTGGCCGACGAGGTCTGGGACTTCGTCGTCGACTTGCCGCCGCGCGCCGGCGATGCCGTCTTCTTCGCGGCGGTCGAGGAACTGCGCTTGCGTGAAGTAGCGGGAGTGGTCACTGGTCTCACGTCCACACGGTGATTGGAATCTTCTTCCCTTTTCAGGGTAATCGTGATGAACCGGTCAGACCGCCCGGAGAGCGGAGGTCCCTCGATGTCACCGCTGCCCTCGCTGTCAGCACTGCGACTGTCCCTGCCGTCTTCGCTGCTGCTCGCGCCCATCAAGAGCGGTGTGGCCGCGGGCGTACGGGATGCCGCCGGGGCCGTCGGACGGCTGGTCCGGCCCTCCGAGCGCGGGATCTGGTCCTATCCGGGGCGGTACTACATCGAGGTCCGCGGGGTGCACGGGATCGGCGGCGAGCAGGTGGCCCGCCGGGTGGAGCGGGCGCTCGAGGAGCATCCGCGGGTGCGGTGGGCCCGGGTGAACGCGCCCTCCGAGCGGGTCGTGGTGGCCGTGGGCAAGCCGCCCCCGTCCGAACTGGACCTGATCGCCCGGATCGAGCGCGCGGAGGTCCAGGAGCCCGTCGGGCCCACCGAGGAGTTCGACGAATGGGCCCCCGAGCCGCGCCATCCCTCAGGCGGTGCCAGGGAGGCCCAGTCGCTGGCCGTCGTGGCCGCGGACGTCGTGGGCCTGAGCGTGGCCACCGTGCTGCGCGTGGTTCCCTGGCTCAAGCTGCCCACCGAGGTGGCCGCCGCCATGTCCGTCATCCAGAACCACCCCCGACTGCGGCGCCTCGCCCTGGCCGTCACCCGGGGCCGGCCGACCGAGTCGACGCTGCCGGTGCTGAGCGCGCTGACCCAGGGCGTGGCCACCCGGGGCGGGGGGCTCGCGCTCGACCTCATCCAGCGGGTGGCCCTGTGGCGGGAGGCGGAGGCGGAGGGCCGGGCCTGGGCCGCGATGGAGCCGCACCTGGTGCACGGCCCCCAGGACGTGGTGGCCGAGCCCATCGTGGTCGAGCGCCCCGGGCCGTCCCCCAAGGACGCCGTGGAGCGCTTCGCCGAGCGCTCCATGGCCGCGGGGGCCGTGGCCGGCGTCCTCACCGCGCCCTTCGCCGGCCCGCGCCGCGGGTTCGCCGTCGGGTTCTCCTCCGTGCCCAAGGCGCCGGGGGCGGGCCGGGAGGGGTTCGCGACCAGCCTCGGCCGGTTCCTGGCGCTGCGCGGCGTCCTGGCCATGGATCGCAGCTCGCTGCGGCGGCTGGGCCAGGTCGACACCGTGGTGCTGGACGAGGCGGCGCTGCGCGGCGACCGCTACGAGCCCATCGACCTGGAAATCCTCGGCGGCGCCGACCCCGAGCGGACCGCCGGGCGGCTCTTCGACCTCTTCGACCCCGATGAGCCCCTGGAGACCCGCCGCGCCGGCGGATGGGTGCTCGGCGCCCTGGACACGCTGGAGCTGACGGGCCGCACCGGGCAGCAGACGGCGGCGAGGCTCCGCCGCAGGGGCAGCGAGCGGACGCTCGGCCTGGCCCGGGGGAGCAAGCTCCAGGCGGTGGTGGGCCTCGCCCCGCAGACCGTGCCGGGCGCCGAGGCCGTGGCGGCCGCCGCCCGGCGGGCGGGGTCCCGCATCGTCCTGGCCACCGACCGGCAGCAGCCCACGGACATCACCTTCGCCGACGCGGTGGTGCCCGCCGGCGGCCGCCTGGTGGCCTCCGTACGCTCCCTCCAGGCCGACGGCGCCGTGGTGCTGCTGCTCTCCGGCAACCGCCGGGCCCTGGGGGCCGCCGACTGCGGCATCGGGGTGCACCGCGACGGCGAGCCGCCCGCCTGGGGCGCCCATCTGCTCGTCGGCGCCGACCTGGAGTCGGCCGGGCTCATCGTGGACGCCGTCGGCGTGGCCGCGCGGGTCGACCGGGAGAGCGCCCTGCTGTCCGCCGGCGGCAGCGCCATCGGCGCGGTGGCCGCCCTCCAGGCGCCCCCGGACCAGGCCACCGCGCGCGGCGCGGCGTCGGGCACCACCGCGGGGACCCTGGCCTTCGCCCTGGGCAACTGGCGGGCGCGCCAGCTCCTCGCCCGCCCCATGGACCCGCCGGTGACCACCACCCCCTGGTATCTGATGCCCGTCCCCCGGGTGCTGGAGCGGCTGCGCACCGGACCCGACGGGCTGACCCCGGAGGAGGCGGCATCACGCACCGCGCAGGGGCCGCGCCGGGGTGAGCCCACCGGCACCACCCTGCCCGCCGCGTTCATCGAGGAACTCGCCAACCCGCTCACCCCGGTCCTGGCCGCCGGGGCCGCCCTGGCCGCCGCCGTGGGCTCGCGCGCCGACGCCGTGCTGGTGGCCACCATCACCGGCGTCTCCGCGCTCGTCGGGGGATTCCAGCGGGTCAGGACCGAGCGGGCGCTGTCCGAGCTGTTCGCCCGGTCGGCGATCGGCGCCCGGGTCCGCAGGGGCGGTACGGAACGCCTGGTGACCGCCGGGGACCTCGTCCCCGGCGACATCGTCGTGCTGGGCCCGGAGGACGTGGTGCCCGCCGACTGCCGGGTGCTGGCGGCCGAGGGGCTCGAGGTCGACGAGTCCTCGCTGACCGGAGAGTCCCTTCCCGTGCACAAGTCCCCGGCGCCGGTCGTCGGCGCCCACATCACCCGGCGCCGGTCGATGCTCTACGAGGGCACCACGGTCTCCGCGGGGCGGGCGGAGGCCGTCGTCGTGGCCACCGGACCGGCCACCGAGGTCGGCCGCAGCCTGGCCACCGCCCGCCAGGCCGCCCCCGTCACCGGTGTCGAGGCCCGGCTGACCGCGCTCACCCGCTCCAGCGTGCCCATCGCGGTCGGGTCCGCCGCCGCGGTCGCCGGTGCCGGACTGCTGCACGGCCTGCCGCCCACCGAGAACCTCGCCTCCGCCGTCAACCTCGCCGTGGCGTCCGTCCCCGAGGGGCTTCCGTTCCTGGTCAACGCCGCCCAGCTGGCCGCCGCCCGACGGCTGGCCGACCTCGGCGCCCTGGTCCGCAACCCGCGCACCATCGAGGCGCTCGGCCGCGCCGACGTGCTGTGCTTCGACAAGACCGGGACCCTCACCGAGGGCACCCTCCAGCTCGCGGCCGTCAGCGACGGCGGCGGCCCGCTGCCCGCCGACCGGCTCGACGCGCCCCGTAAGGCCGTGCTCGCCGCCGCCCTGCGCGCGACCCCGCCGGCCCGCCAGGCCGAGCCCATGGCGCACCAGACCGACCGCGCGGTGAGCGTCGGGGCGCGCCGGGCCGGGGTCGGGGTGCGGCGCGGAGCGCCCCGCTGGCGCCGTACCGACTCGCTGCCCTTCGAACCCTCCCGCGCCTACCACGCCACCGCCGGGCGCACCTCGCACGGCGCGCTGCTCAGCGTCAAGGGGGCGCCCGAGGGCGTCCTGGAGCGGGTCGCCCGACGGCGCGAACCGGGCACCGGACGGGCCACGCCACTGGACGCGGAGGACATCAAGAAGCTGGCGGACGCCGCCGAGGAGCTGGCCGGAGCGGGGCGGCGGGTGCTGGCGGTGGCCGAGCGCCCGATGCGGGAGGGTGCGGACCTTACCGACGACACCGTGCGGGACCTGGACTTCCTCGGCTTCATCGCGCTCGCCGACCCCGTCCGCACCAGCGCCGGCCCGGCCACCGAGCGGCTGCGCGAGGCGGGCGTGCAGACGGTGATGCTCACCGGCGACCACCCCGCCACCGCGGACGCCATCGCGGCCACCGTCATGGACGTCCCCGAGCCCAAGGTGAGCACCGGTCCTGAGCTGGACGAGATGGACGACGAGCGGCTGGACGAACTGCTGCCCACGGTGGACGTGATCGCCCGGTGCAGCCCGCACCACAAGGTCCGCATCGTCCAGGCGTATCAGCGCCTCGGCCGGGTGGTGGCCATGACCGGCGACGGCGCCAACGACGCCCCCGCGATCCGGCTCGCGGACGTCGGGATCGCCCTCGGCCGGCGCGGCACCCCCGCCGCGACCGCCGCGGCGGACCTCGTCGTCACCGACGACCGCCTGGAGACCATCGTCTCGGCCCTGATGGAGGGGCGCGCCATGTGGGCCTCGGTCCGTGCCGCCCTCGCCATCCTCATCGGCGGCAACTTCGGCGAGGTCACCTTCAGCGTGGCGGCCTCCGCCCTGACCGGCACCACGCCGCTGAGCGCACGTCAGATCATGCTGGTCAACCTGTTGACCGACCTCGCGCCCGCGCTGGCCATCGCGGTGCGCGAGCCCACCGGGCACACCGGCGAACGGCTGCTCAAGGAGGGCCCCAGCCGCTCGCTGGGCGCGGCGCTCACCAAGGAGATGCTGTTGCGGGGCGTCATCACGGCCGCCGGGGCCGGACTGGCGTGGACCGGCGCCCGGGTCACCGGCCGGGGCCGCCGGGCCAGTACGGTGGCGCTCGCCGCCCTGGTCGGCACCCAGCTGGCGCAGACGCTGACGACGGGCGGCCTGGACCGGCACGTCCTGATCGCCGGCCTGGGCTCGGCCGCGGTGCTGGCCGCCATCATCCAGACCCCGGGCGTCAGCCAGTTCTTCGACTGCACCCCGCTCGGCCCGTTCGCCTGGGCCATCACCCTGGGCTCCATCACCGCGGCCACCCTGTTCGGCCCCATCCTCGCGCCGATGCTGCACCTCGACAGGACGCCGCCGGAGGAGGAGGCGGAGGAGGAGCGCACGGACGCCGCGGACCGGCCGACGGCCGCCGCACCGCGGTGAGCACCGAACCTCTTGCGCCGCCCGGCCCGAGCGATAGTGTTGAATGTCCCGGTTTGAGATGACGGGGGCGGGTCGGTGTGGAGGAGGGCGTGATGCGGAGCCGAGAGCGGTATGAGCTGGTCTTCCTGGATACGACCGCCCCGGACCCGGGAGCCGAGGACGTCGTGGTGGTGCACCGCACGGAGAGCAGCGGTCCGGGCGGCCACCCCGTGTACGTGGACGACACCGGCATCGTGCGGGCGGAGATCAGCGACCGTGCGGAGGTGCGGATGATCGCTAGCGGCGGTCATCAGGTGCACGCCGCCGCGGTCAGTGCCCGCCCGGTGTCCTGAGTCACCCGTCCGGCGCCCCGAGCCGTCTGTCGTTTGCGCAGGTCGGCGGCGTTGTCAGTGGGGCCCGCTAGGTTTGGCGCCGATGGGAGTCCGAAGAGCGGTCGAAGCGATCGAGGTGCGGCGATGAGTGATGTGGCGGCGGTGGACGGCGCGGCAGGTGTCGAGCTCCAGTTGGAGCCGTACCGCACGCAGCTGACCGGTTACTGCTATCGGATGCTGGGCTCGGCCTTCGAGGCCGAGGACGCCGTCCAGGAGACGATGGTGCGCGCCTGGCGGGGGCTGGACCGCTTCGAGGGCCGGTCCGCGCTGCGGTCGTGGCTCTACCGCATCGCCACCAATGTGTGCCTGGACATGCTCAGCGGAAGCAAGCGGCGGGCCCGGCCCATGGACCTGACCTCCGCGGCCACCCCGTTCCCGGCCACGCTCGCCGAGCAGCCGGAGGCCACCTGGATCGGGCCGGTCCCGGACGGCCAGGTGCTGCCGGACGGGGGAGACCCCGCCGAGGTCGCGGCCCAGCGGGACGCGGTGCGGCTCGCGTTCATCGCCGCGCTCCAGCATCTGGCGCCCCGCCAGCGGGCGGTGTTGATCCTGCGCGAGGTGCTGGCCTGGAAGGCGAGCGAGGTCGCCGAGCTGCTGGGCACCACCGTCGCGTCGGTCAACAGCGCGTTGCAGCGCGCCCGGGCCACCCTCGCCGCGAGCCAGGTCAGCGACTCCGACCCGGTCAAGCCGCTGGACGAGGAGCAGCGCGCGCTGCTGGCCCGCTATGTGGACGCCTTCGAGCGCTATGACCTGGACTCCCTCACCGCCCTGCTGCACGAGGACGCCACGCTCTCCATGCCGCCGTACGAGCTGTGGCTGCGCGGCCACGAGGACATCCGCCAGTGGCTGCTGGGCCATGGCATCGGCTGCCGCGGCTCCCGTCTGGTGCCGACCGTGGCCAATGGCATGCCCGCCTTCGGCCAGTACCGCCCGGGTGGCGCCGACGGCCGCCATGAGCCCTGGGCGCTTCAGGTCCTGGAGATATCAGGGGGCCGGATCACCGGGCTCAACTCCTTCCTGGACACCGAGCGCCTCTTCCCGCTGTTCGGCCTCCCCGCCTGGCTCGGGCCCGAGGGCGCGGCCTAATGTCGCGGGGGCCGTCAGGGCCTCGTCCAGCCCCGTCCAGGCGAGCAGCCGCCGTAGCTCGCCGCGGGCGTTGCGGAGCTGGATCCCGCGCCCCAGTCGGCCGGCGGTCAGCCGCAGCCGGGCCAGGGCCTCGACCACGGCCAGGTCCGGCCGCCCCACCCCGCCCACGTCCACGGTGACCGGCCCCGGACCGGCCCGCCGCGCCAGCGCGGTCAGCCGTTCGCACAGCCGCGCCACCTCGGCGCGGGTGACCGGCTGGACCAGCACCAGCACCAGCACGGCCGGGGACGGCATGGGCGGATTCTCGGGCTCGGGACCGGTCAACGTCCACCTCCTGTCGCGGCGTTCACCTGTGCAGACCGCCCGGCCCGGGAAAAATCATCGGGGAGCGCGCGGCCGTGCCGCACGTTCCCCGATGATGGCGGGTCAGTTGTTCTGGACGAACTGCTTCGCCAGCCCGTCGCCGACCGATACGGCCTTGTCGTGGTTCTCGATGGGGGAGACGGAGGAGTTCTTGAAGAGGATGTACGTCACCCCCGACTCGGCGCCGCCGGTCTCCGGGTCGGGGTCGATGCCGAGCGCGTTGGCCGTGGCGTAGGACGCCTCACCGATGATCTTGTTCGGCCCGGTGTCGCCCACCACCGCGTACTCGACCTTGTTGTTGTAGATGACCGCGACCACACCGCCGCCCTTAATGCCGGCCTGCCGGTAGTCCCAGGTGGAGCTAGGGCTCGGCACCACGACATACGGCAGCTTGTCGGCGATGAGGGGCTTGCCGTCCGACTGGTGGAAGGCGGTGTCGTCCTGGAACCACGGGTCGGTGTCCTCGTTGCACCGGGAGGTCACCTGGCCATCGCAGTCGACATCCATGTCGGCCTTCCAGAA
Source organism: Streptomyces sp. Inha503 (assembly GCF_047215865.1). NCBI lineage: Bacteria > Bacillati > Actinomycetota > Actinomycetes > Kitasatosporales > Streptomycetaceae > Streptomyces > Streptomyces sp. Inha503. The sequence goes on from NZ_CP178360.1 coordinate 10,485,935, forward strand.
GACCGCCCCATTGGCACCGCAGACCGGGACGGTGGCCGATGTCTCCTCGTCGGTGCGGTACTTGCCGCTGGATATCTGGGAACAGCTCTGCACCTTGGCGAGCAGCTGCGCCGCGGTGACCGTGCCCTCCTTGGTGGACGCGGGGGCCGGTGCGGGGCCCCGGGTGTTGGCGTGGGCGCCGGCGGTGACGGAGCCGGCCAGCAGACCGGCCGTGGCGATCACGAACGCGAAACGCTTGCGCATAGGACACCCCTTTGTTAGGAACCTTTCCTAACCTCGACTGGGGCATCTTGGGTGAGTTGATAAGCTCATGTCAATACCTATCAGGGCGTGGCCCGCACCAGCTTCAGCAGCCGCGTCACCTCGCGCGCCACCGCGTCCCGCGCGGCCGCGACATACCTGCGCGGGTCGACCACCTCGGGGTGGCCGGCCAGATGGTCGCGGATCGCGCGGGTGTAGGCCACGTTCAGATGGGTGGCGATGTTCACCTTCGTCAGCCCCGCCTCCACCGCCCGGGTCAGATCCGACTCGGGCACCCCGGAGGAGCCGTGCAGCACCAGCGGTACCGGCACGGCCGCGCGCAGCGCCGCCACCAGCGGCAGATCCACCACCGCGGCCTTGACGACCATGGCGTGCGAGGTGCCCACCGCGACCGCGAGCGCGTCCACGCCCGTGGCCGTCACATAGGCGGCGGCCTCGGCCGGGTCGGTCCTGGCGCCCGGCGCGTGGACGCCGTCCTTGCCGCCCACCTCGCCCAACTCGGCCTCCACCCACACCCCGTGGGCATGGCAGTCGGCCGCCACCTCCGCGGTCGCCGCCACATTGCCGTCGTAGTCCAGGGCCGAGGCGTCGAACATCACCGAGCCGAAGCCGAGGTCCACCGCCTCCCGCACCAGCTCCGGCCCGGTGGCGTGGTCCAGATGCACGGCCACCGGCACCCGCGCCGCGCGGGCCACCTCCACGGTCGCCCGCCCGATGGCGGCCAGGGCGCCGTGGTACCGCACCGCGTTCTCGCTGATCTGGAGGATCACCGGCGCGCCCGCCGCCTCCGCCCCGGCCACGATGGCCTGGGCGTGCTCGATCTGGATGACATTGAACGCACCCGCGCCGAGCCCGGCCCGCGCGGCTGCCCCGACGATCTCCCCGGTGGCCACCAACGGCATCTACCGGCTCCTTCCGCCCGTTTTCCGTAGTTCCGGCCTGTCCCGTATCCCGCGATCCGCCCACACCCGCGCGGACCGCCCGTACCCGCCCCCGCCCGCCCCCGCTCGGCTCTGCCCGGCTCTGCTCAGCCGAGGATCACCGAGCGGGTGAGATGGCGCGGCTCGTCGGGGTCGAGCCCGCGCGCCGCCGCGATCGCGACCGCGAGCCGCTGCACCACCACCAGTTCGGCCAGCGGGTCGCGGCCGTAGCCGGCGACCCGGCCACCGGTGCGGGTGATCTCCTCGTCCGCCACGTCCGACGCCCCCTCGCCCAGCCACCACACCACGCTCCGCGGGCCGGTCACACTGATCGGGCCGTGCCGGTACTCCTTGGCCGGATACGCCTCGGTCCACGCCCCCGCCGCCTCGCGCATCTTGAGCGCGGCCTCCTGGGCGACCCCGTAGGTCCAGCCCCGCCCGAGGAAGGTGAACTGCCCGGCGTCCACCAGCGGCCCGGGCAGCGGCTCGGCGAGCGCCGCCTCCCCGTCCGCCTCCAGATGGTCCAGGGGTGCGCCCAAGTGGGCGCGGAGCAGGGCGAGTTCGGTGGTGGCCCAGCGGGTCTGGACCACCGATCGCTCATCGGCGAAGTCCAGTACCACCGCGGCGTCCGCGGCGCCCACGACGGGTGAGTCGGGGACCGCCGTGACGACGGTGGTGGGCACCCGGCCGCGCACCGCGCCGAGCAGTTCGAGCACCTCCGTCGTGGTGCCGGACCGCGACAGCGCGACCACCCGGTCGTAGGCGCGGCCGAGGGGCGTCTCCGACGCCGCGAACGCGTCCGTCTCGCCCTGGCCCGCCGCCTCGCGCAGCGCCGCGTACGACTGGGCGATGAACCACGAGGTGCCGCAGCCGACGACGGCGACCCGCTCACCCGCCCGGGGCAGCGCCGCCCGTACGGGCCCCTCCGGATCCTGGGCCAGTGCGATGGCACGCCGCCAGCAGTCGGGCTGGCTCGCGATCTCGGCCTCGGTGTGGCTCATGGGGCTCCCCTCGTCGCACGGATGACCCGAGCAGTATGGATGCGCGGATGCGCGGAGTTGTTTCGTACGGGCTGATAATGCGCAGAATCACGCACGGAAGTCCAGAGCCGATGCATGCGGGGAGCGGGGTAGGGTGATCGGCGTGAAACGGCCCGAGCGCTGGAACGCCCTGCTGGATCTGCTGGGCAGGGACGGCAGAATCGATGTCGAGGAGGCGGCCGCCGAACTGGCGGTATCCGCCGCGACCATCCGGCGCGACCTGGATGAACTCGCTCAGCAGCAGATGCTGACGCGCACCCGTGGCGGCGCGGTCGCGCACAACCTCTCGTACGATCTGCCGCTGCGCTACAAGACCGCCCGGCGCGCCTCGGAGAAGCAGCGCATCGCCACGGCCGCGGCCCGGATGGCCGAACCCGGTTCGATCGTGGGGCTCAACGGCGGGACGACCACCACCGAGGTCGCCCGCGCCATCTCCATGCGCGGTGACCTTTCCACCTCGGGCGGCGGCCCGGCCGTCACGGTCGTCACCAACGCCCTGAACATCGCCAATGAGCTGGCGGTGCGCCCCCAGGTGAAGATCGTGCTCACCGGTGGGGTGGCCCGTCCGCAGTCCTTCGAGCTGATGGGGCCGCTGGCCACCGGAGTGCTGGACCAGGTGTCGCTGGATCTGGCGATCCTCGGTGTGGACGCGCTGGACACGGTCCAGGGCGCGACCGCCCACCATGAGGGCGAGGCCAGCATCAACCACCTCATGGCCGGCCGGGCCACCCGGGTGGTGGTCGTGGCCGACAGCTCCAAGCTGGGCCGCCGGGCGTTCGCCCGGATCTGCGCACTGGACGAGATCGATGTGCTGATCACGGACACCGGCGCCGATGAGGAGCTGGTCGCTCCGTACACCGAGGCCGGTGTCCGCGTGATCAGGGCCTGAGGTCTGATCAGGACCTGAGTCGCCGTATGGCTACGCCCTGGCGGCGGTCAGCAGGGCCGCCACCCGCTCGACGGCGAACGCGTAGCCCTGGACACCACAACCGGCGATCACCCCGCTGGCCAGCGCGGAGACATAGGAGTGGTGCCGGAAGGTCTCCCGCTGGTGGATGTTGGAGATGTGCACCTCCACGATCGGCAGACCGTCGCAGGTGGCCAGGGCGTCGCGCAGGGCGACGGAGGTGTGGGAGTACCCCGCGGGGTTGATGATGACCGCCGCGTGGCGCTCCCGGGCCTCATGGATCCAGTCGATCAGCTGGCCCTCGTGGTTGCTCTGCCGGCAGTCGGTCGTCAGACCGTGCGGCGCGGCCGTCTCGGCCACCAGCTTCTCGATGTCGGCCAGCGTGTCGGTGCCGTAGATCTCGGGTTGCCGGCGGCCCAGGAGGTTCAGGTTCGGTCCGTTGAGCACCATGATCGTGGAGCGGTCGCGCACGGGGGTGATGGCCATGGTGTGTGGTCCTTCCTGGGCGGTCGGCACTTCGAGGGGCGGTTCACCGGGGGCACCGACCCGCGAGGCATCGTAGATCAGGGATATGACACCACGGTGGACGGCACGGTGGAGGTGCCCGAGGTGGGAGATCCGGTGTCATTGATGACGCGCTCGTACTGGCCTTGGCCGCCGAGCGAGACGACCAGCAGATTGTGGAACTTCACCCCCGACGCGTTCGGCGCGGCGAAGCCGTGGTGTTGCACGATGCTCGGGTCGACGTTGTAGTAGCAGTAGCTGCCGAGCCCCCATCCCTCGTGCGTGGTCACCGCATCGGCCACCTTGTAGGCGGCGTAGCCCTTGATGGAGCCGTTCTGGATGGCCGCCTGGTTCGGGGCGTCGTACGCCTTCTCGTTCTGGAAGAAGATGGTCCGGCCCCGCTGCCCGAACCACTGCACGTCGTACTTGTTGAAGTGCTCCACGAAGAGCCCCGTGGCCAGCACGTCGTCGCCGTTGACCCGGACCCCGTAGTCGGCGCGGTTGGTCTCCCAGCCGACCCCGTCGCCGTGGTCGGCGCGCCAGACCCAGGTGTGGTCGACGATGGTGTGGCGGCTGTTGATCACCATGCTGGTGGTGGCCTTGCCGGGGCCCGCGCCGCCGATGCGGATGAACACGTCCTGGACGGTGGTGGGGTTGGCCGAGTGGTCGGCCGCGGCCCCTTGCGGGCCGACTTCCAGCAGCGTGGCGGAGTTGACCGGGCCGGCGTCGATGAGGAAGCCGGCCAGCCGCACCCCGTCGACATCGGCGACCTTCAGCGCGGTGACTCCGTTGTCGGGGATGAGCGTGGCGTAGCCGAGCCCCAGGACGACGGTGTTCGCGCGGTTCACCTGGACCGGCCGGTCGAGGTGGTAGATCCCCGGGGTGAGCAGCAGATGCAGCCCCTGGGTGAGCGCCTCGTTGAGGGTGGCCGCGGTGACGCCGGGCTTGGCCACGTAGAACTGCGACAGCGGCAGCGAGGTGCCTCTGGGGGTGCCGTTGCCCCAGGTGACTCCGCGGGCGTTGGTGCGCTTCTCGGGCAGGAAGACCCGGTACTCGCTGCCGTTGAGGTACAGGAAGGGCTTCTCCCGGGAGACGGGGGTGGTGTCGAGCGTGGTGTACGGCGGGTTGGGGAAGCTCTGCCCGGGCGCGCCCTCCACACCGGAGAACACCATGTTCCACACGCCGTTGAGCCAGCCGCCGATCGCGCTGTCGCGGGTGTACCACTGCTGCTGGGAGTACGGTCCGACCTGGCCGTCGATGCGGCTGTCCGCGATGTAGCCGCCGCTCGCCCAGCCGTAGCCGTCGGGGGCGAGGTTGAGCCCGCCGCGGACGTGCATCCGCCGGAAGGGGGCCGCCTGTGCCACGGCCCAGCGGTTGGTGCCGTTGACCGGTACGACCGCGAGGTTCTCCGCCGAACGCCAGAAGTTCTGGGTGGCGTTGCCGTTGAACCACCCGGCGTCCACCGTGATGTCGCCGTTGATGGTCGTGTCGTCGGGGGACAGCCCCAGCCCGGCGATGGAGGTGTAGAAGCCGATCTGGGCGTTGAGCCCGCTGTAGCTGCCGGGCTTGAACAGCAGGGCGTAGCGCCCGGTGCCGAACTGCGCCGACTCCTGCTTCTTGAACACCTCGTCCAGCTTGGCCTGGATGCCGGGCGTGGACGGGTCGAAGACGATGACGTTCGGGCCGAGGTCGCCGCCGCCGGGCAGGGCCTTGGGGCTTCTGCCCCGGCCCGAGGGGGCGGCGGCCGCGGGAGTGGCCAGGCCGCCGAGGGCGGGTGCCGATGCGACGGCGGCCGCGGCGCCGAGCACCGCCCGGCGGCCGACCGCGGAGCGGCCGGAGGAGGAAGACGTGGGGGAAGGCGTCATGGGGGCGTCTCTCCTGGTTCAGTAAATGAACGGGATGGGGGGTGAGGGAGCGCTCTCTTGCCGTCGCATGCTTCATCCATGTGAACGACTCGTCAAGAGTTGTGACCGCGGTCCTTACATGTTGTTGCCTTTTGAATGTCAACTGCCCTGGTGGATCCGGTGGTTCGGGGGAACTTGGGGAGATTTGTGGTCGGCCATATCTCTGGCCGTTGTGTTCAAGAGAGAAAGGGGGACCGGTGTCTGATCCTTTCCACTCGACGCCTCGACGCCTTCGCACTCCCGCCCGGACACTCCCATTTCGGAGAGCGCTCTCCCATTGTTGTCGCGAGCCGGTGACGGCCCGTCATACGGGCGGCCCGGCCCCCGTGGCACGGAGATCGAAGATCGTTTCATCCACTCTGATCGCGGGCGCGCTGCTGCTGACCTCGCTGGGGCTCGGCGGTATCGCGATGAGCGCCGAGACGCCCGCGGCGAGGTCCACGGGCGGCGGTGTCACGGCGGCGTACGCGGGGCATGCGGGGCACGCGGCCCATGCGGCCCACGTAGGGCACGCGGCCCACGCAGGGCACGCCATGGCGGCGTCCTCCGCCTCCTCGCCCGAGGACCCGGACGGCGACGGCTACATCCCCGCGAACCCGCCGGTCACCGGCGTCACCCCGTCCACCAAGGAGCCGCCCCACCCCTACTTCCACGAGTTCCAGGCCAACTGCTCGGTGAGCCACACCAAGCCGGACGACCCCATCGTGTATCCGCAGCGACCGGGCGCGTCCCATGACCACACCTTCATGGGCAACACCACGACCGACGCGGCCAGCACCACGGCCTCCCTCGACGCCGGCCGCACCACCTGCAAGGCGCCGGGGGACAAGTCCGGTTACGGCTACTCGCTCTACGAGTTCGTTCGGCGTCTACCACTGAGCCGCTGAGCCGCTGAGCGGCGGGAGAGCGCTCTATCCTCCCGGGACACGCTGCCACTAGGGTGCGGACATGAACCGACAGGCCCCGACCTTGGAGGATGTCGCCCGGGAGGCCGGTGTCTCCCGGGCGACCGTGTCCCGGGTCGTCAATGGCGTCCGCAATGTGGATCCGGCCATCCAGGACCTGGTCCGGCTGGCGATCGAGAGGACCGGTTACGCGCCCAACCGGGCGGCCAGATCGCTGGTGACCCGGCGCACCGGCACGGTGGCGCTCGTCGTCTCTGGGGCCGGGGACACCTCGGAGGAGGAGCAGAACGCCTTCGCCGCCCGGGTGTTCTCGGACCCGTTCTTCGGCCGGGTGGTCGGCGGTGTGGTGGGATTCCTGCGGCCGCGCTCGACGCACCCGGTGCTGATGTTCGCCGAGTCCCCCGAGGCCCGGGAGGAGGTGGTCAGGTATCTGCGGCAGGGGAACGCGGACGGGGCCCTCGTGGTGTCCACCCACCCCGACGATCCACTGCCCGCGCTGCTCGCCGAGGCCGGACTGCCCGCCGTGCTGTTCGCCCGGCCCGTACGGCCGGTGGCGCTCAGCCATGTCGACCTGGCGCACTGGGACGGTGGCCGCATCGCCGCCGAGCGCCTGCTGGCCCGGGGGTGCCGGAAGGTGGCCACCGTGTCGGGACCGTGGGCCGTGGCGGCGAGCCAGGAGCGGCTCGCCGGGTTCCGCGACACCATGGCCCGCGGTGGCCACCCGTACGTGCCGGTGGCCGAGGGCGGCTTCACACTGGACAGCGGGGTGGCCGCGATGACCGCGCTGCTCGCCGAACACCCCGATGTGGAAGGCGTGTTCGCGGCCAACGACCTGATGGCCCAGGGGGTCTGCCAGGTGCTGAGGGAGCGCGGCCGGCGGGTGCCCGACGATGTGGCGGTCGTCGGCTTCGACGACTCCAGCGTGGCCGCCACCTGTCGCCCGCCGCTGACCTCGGTGCGCCAGCCGGTGGAGGACATGGCGGCGGCGATGGCCCGGCTGCTCGACGAGCACGTACGGGGCCTGCGCACCGATCCGGTCGCGGTCCTCTTCGAACCGGAGCTGGTGGTACGGGAGTCGGCGTAGCGGCATGGAGTCGGCGAAGCGGCACGGATTCCGTAGTGCACGGGATTCGGCGCAGCCCCGCGCCGGACATGGGCGCAGCCCCGCGCCGGACGTGGGCGTAGCGTGTGCGCGACCCCCGCGCGGGCGCAGCGTGTGCGCGATCCCCGCGCCATGTGCGTGGGCGCCCGCCCCGCCCTACGCCAGCCGGGTGCCCAGGGTCGTGCGCCACGCCGGGGACGGCTCCGGGGAGGGCCCGGCGGGCAGGCGGCGCCCACCGCGGGCGAAGAAGTCGGCGAGCGGCAGGATCGCGGCGCCCACCGTCACCGCGTCCGGCCCCAGCGCCCCCAGGTCGATGCCGACGCGTCCGGACGGGTACGGCAGCGCGTACGAGAGCGCGTGGTGGCGTACCGAGTCCAGGAAGCGAGCGCCGAGCTGGAGCCCGGCCCAGCCGCCGACGAGGATGCGCTCGGGCTGGAAGAGGTTGATCAGGTCGGAAAGACCCGCGCCCAGGTACTCCGCCGTCTCGGCGAGGACGGCGGCCGCCACCGGGTCCGGATGGCCACCGTCCTCGGGGTAGGCGGCGGCCAGCATCGCCGTCAGGGCGGTCTCCTCGTCGGTGTCGGACGGCGGTTGCCCGCCCGCCTCCTGCCAGCGCTCCAGCAGAGCCTCCGCGCCCGCGTACGCCTCCAGGCAGCCCAGCGCCCCGCAGCGGCACCGGCGGCCCCGCACCCGCACCGTGAGATGGCCCCACTCCACCGCCCGGCCGTGCTCGACGTCCTCGGTGACGACGCAGGCGCCGACGCCCGATCCGAAGAGCACGACCACCGCGTTGCGCGCACCGCGCCCGGCGCCGAACCACATCTCGGCCTGCCCCAGCGTCTTGGCGCCGTTCTCGATGAAGTACGGGACCTCCGGGGGAAGACGGCCCGGCCCGCCGCGCAGCATCCGCTCCAGCGGGACCGCCTCCCAGCCGATCGGCTGGCAGTGCACCACCGCACCGCCCTCCTCCGCACCGCCCTCCTCCGAGTGTTCGACGATGCCGGGGACGCCGATGCCGACGCCGAGGAGCCGATCGGGCGCGAGCCCGGCCGCCGCCAGGACCTCGGCGACGCCGCCGCGGATATGACCCGCGATCAGCTCGCTGTCGTAGCGGTCCCGGTGCCCGGTGCCACGTGTGGGCAACGGCCGGTCCGCATGGGCCCGTTCGGCCAGTGCGAGGTCGAACAGCTCGACGCGGACCCGGGTCTCGCCGACATCCACCCCGATCATGTGGCCGCTGTGCGGGGCGATCCGCAGCAGGGTGCGGGGACGGCCGCCGTCGGAGTCGATGCTGCCCGCCTCCTCCACCAGCTCCTCGGCGAGCAGTTCGGCGGCCACGTTGCTGATGGAACCTGAACTCAGCCCGGTCGCGGGGGCCAGCGAATAGCGGCTCATCGGCCCGTCGAAGTACAACCGGCGCAGCACGGCGGCACGGTTCTCCCGCCGCAGGTCACGAACCGTACGGCCGTTGTTCGCCGTCACCTGGCCTCCTCAACTCCGGGCTCCGCGCCGCAAGATACCGCCGCCGGATCTCTTGACGCGACCTTCTCTTGAGGTTTAACTCACGTCCTAAATTAAGCCGTGAGAGGCTTCGGGAGTTGAACGCGGTCGCGTACCCGGGTCCTTCTTGGCGTTCACCACTCCCGGAAGGGACACCAGGAGCCATGCGCAGCATCCGGGTCGCGGCCATAGGCGCCGTCACCTTGTCACTCGCCCTCGCCGTCTCGGCCTGCGGAGGCGGTTCCTCGACGGCCGGTGGCGGCGGATCCAACGACTCGCCCAAGACGCTCACGTACTGGGCCTCCAACCAGGGCGCCAGCATCGCGGTGGACAAGAAGGTCCTGAAGCCCGAGCTCGACAAGTTCGAGAAACAGACCGGGATCAGAGTGAAACTCGAGGTCATCCCCTGGTCCGAACTGCTGAACCGGATCCTCACCGCGACCACCTCCGGCCAGGGCCCCGATGTGCTGAACATAGGCAACACCTGGAGCGCCTCGCTCCAGGCGTCCGGCGCGCTGCTGTCGTGGGACGACAAGAACTTCGGCGGCATCGGCGGCAAGGACCGCTTCGTGGACTCCGCCCTCGGCTCCACCGGGGTGAAGGGCGAGGACCCGGCCGCGGTGCCGCTGTACTCGATGGCGTACGCGCTCTACTACAACAAGAAGATGTTCGCCGACGCGGGCATCTCCAAGCCGCCCGCCACCTGGGACGAGGTCGTCGCCGCCGGCAAGAAGCTCTCCAAGGACGGCAAGTGGGGCCTCGGCGCCGAGGGCGCGAACCTCTCGGAGAACATCCACCAGGTCTTCGTCTTCGCCAAGCAGCACGGCGCGGACTTCTTCACCGCCGACGGCAAGCCCGACTTCACCTCGGACGGCGCGGTCTCCGCGATCAAGCAGTACGTCGACCTGATGGCGAAAGAGAAGATCATCGCCCCGGGCAACGCCGAGTACGCGCAGAACCAGTCCCTCAGCGACTTCGCCAAGGGCAAGACGGCCATGGTCCTGTGGCAGACCGCCTCCGCCACCTTCGCCTCCCTTGGCATGAAGGACGACGAGTGGGGCGTGGCCCCGGCGCCCGTACGCTCCGGCACCCCCGGCACCGGCACCGCCGTCAACTCGATGGTCGCCGGCATCAACCTGGCCGTCTTCAAGAACACCGACAACCACGACGGCGCGCTGAAGTTCGTGAAGTTCATGACCAGCGACGCGGAGCAGAAGATCCTCAACAAGGCGTACGGCTCCATCCCGCCGGTCAAGGCCGCCCAGTCCGACCCCGCGTTCAACACCCGGGCGACGGCCGCCCTGCGGGACACCCTCGCCAAGAGCGCCGAGGCGCTGCCGCAGGTGGCCGACGAGTCGCAGTTCGAGACGTCCGTGGGCACGGCCGTCAAGGAGCTGTTCGCGGACGCCGCCGGCGGACGCCCGGTGACCACCGCATCGGTGAAGGCCAAGCTGGAGAAGGCCCAGCAGCAGATGCCGGCGAAGTGAGCGCGGCCCCCTCATGACCACCACGACCGCCACCGCGAAGGCAGACCGGCGGACCGTGTCGGGGAGCGCCCCCGGGGCGGCGCGAGGCCCGCGCCGCCCCGGGCGGATCCGCCGCATCGGACTGCCGTATCTGCTGCTCCTGCCCGCCCTGGTCCTCGAGCTCCTGGTCCATCTGGTGCCGATGGTGATGGGCATCCTGATGAGCTTCAAGGCGCTCACCCGGTTCTCCATCCGGGACTGGAGCGCCGCCCCCTGGTCTGGTTTCGACAACTACAAGATCTCGGTCGACATCAACGCGCCGGCCGGTGAGGCGCTGCTCCACTCTTTCTGGGTCACCTGCGGCTTCACCGTGCTGTCGGTCGGGCTGTGCTGGCTGCTGGGCACCGCCACCGCCATCTTCCTCCAGGACACCTTCCGCGGCCGGGGCGTGCTGCGCACCCTGTTCCTGGTCCCGTACGCGCTGCCCGTCTACACGGCCGTCATCACCTGGGCGTTCATGTTCCAGCATGACAACGGGCTGGTGAACCACGTCCTCCACGACCAGCTGGGCCTCACCGACAAGCCCTCGTTCTGGCTCATCGGCGACAACAGCTTCATCGCCCTGCTCACCGTGTCGGTGTGGAAGGGCTGGCCGTTCGCGTTCCTCGTCGTCATGGCCGGTCTCCAGAACATCCCCAAGGAGCTCTACGAGGCGGCCGCCCTCGACGGCGCCGGGATGTGGCAGCAGATCCGCCGCATCACGCTGCCCTCGCTGCGCCCCGTCAACCAGGTGCTGGCGCTGGTGCTGTTCCTGTGGACGTTCAACGACTTCAACACCCCGTATGTGCTGTTCGGCAAGGCAGCGCCGGAGGCCGCGGACCTCATCTCGATCCACGTCTACCAGACGACGTTCGCCACCTGGAACTTCGGCACCGGGTCCGCCATGTCCGTCCTGCTGCTGCTCTTCCTGCTCGTGGTGACGGGCCTGTACCTCCTGCTGACCTCCCGAGAGAGGAAGACGGCCGATGTCTAGCACCTCCCCTGTGCGGCACCGCTCACCCATGGCCGCCCCCCGGTCCTTCCTCTGGGCCCGCCGGATCTTCCTCACCCTGCTCACCGGGTTCGTCCTGCTGCCGGTGTACGTCATGGTCTCCAGCTCCCTGAAGCCACTGGAGGACGTCTCGGGGACGTTCCGCTGGCTGCCGAGCGGGCTGACCATCCGCCCCTACATCGACATCTGGTCGACGGTGCCGCTCGCCAAGTACTTCATGAACTCGGCCATCGTGGCGGGCGCGGCGACCGTCTGCTCGGTGGTGATCGCCGTGTTCGCCGCGTACGCGGTCAGCCGGTACCGGTTCCGGGGCAAGCGGGTGTTCACCGTCACCGTCCTGTCCACCCAGATGTTCCCGGGGATCCTCTTCCTGCTGCCGCTGTTCCTCATCTACGTGAACATCGGCAACGCCACCGGCATCGCCCTCTTCGGCTCCCGGGGCGGCCTCATCCTCACCTATCTCACCTTCTCGCTGCCGTTCTCGATCTGGATGCTCATCGGGTACTTCGACTCGGTGCCACGCGATCTGGACGAGGCGGCGCTGGTGGACGGCTGCGGACCGCTGGGCGCGCTGTTCCGGGTCGTCGTCCCGGCCGCGATCCCCGGCATCGTCGCCGTCGCCGTCTACGCGTTCATGACCGCCTGGGGCGAGGTGCTCTTCGCGTCGGTGATGACCAACGACACCACCCGCACCCTCGCCGTGGGCCTCCAGGGCTACGCAACCCAGACCGAGGTGTACTGGAACCAGGTCATGGCCGCCTCGCTCGTCGTGAGTGTCCCCGTGGTCGCGGGCTTCCTGCTGCTACAGCGCTATCTCGTGGCCGGACTCACCGCGGGAGCGGTGAAGTGACCGGCCTCCCCACCTTGGGCCTCCCCACTTCGGGCCTCCCCGCCCCTGACCTTCCCACCTCTGAAAGGACGTACGTGTCCGAACTCCTGGACCTCACAGCCTTCCCGCACGACTTCCTGTGGGGCACGGCCACCTCCGCCTACCAGGTCGAGGGAGCCGTCGCCGAGGACGGACGGTCGCCCTCGATCTGGGACACCTTCTCGCACACCCCCGGCAAGGTGGCGGGCGACGACCACGGCGATGTGGCCTGCGACCACTACCACCGCTGGCGCCAGGACATCGGGCTGATGAAGCGGCTGGGCACCAACGCCTACCGGCTGTCCATCGCCTGGCCACGCGTGGTGCCGGGCGGCGACGGCCCGGTCAACGCCAAGGGGCTGGCCTTCTACGACGAGCTGATCGACGGCCTGCTGGAGGCGGGCATCACCCCGTCCGTCACCCTGTACCACTGGGACCTGCCCCAGGTGCTCCAGGACCGGGGCGGCTGGCCCGAGCGCGACACCGCGGAGCACTTCGCCGCGTACGCCTCGGTGGTGGCCGACCGCCTCGGCGACCGGGTACGCCACTGGACCACCCTCAACGAGCCGCTGTGCTCGGCCTGGATCGGCCACCTCGACGGCGTGATGGCGCCCGGGCTCACCGATCTGACCGCGGCGGTCCGCGCCTCGTACCACCTGCTGCTCGGCCACGGCCTCGCCGCCCAGGCGATCCGGGCCGCCGCGCCACGCGCCGAGGTCGGCATCGTCAACAACCTCAACACCGTGGAGGCGGCCACCGAACGGCCGGAGGACCAGGCCGCCGCGCGGCGCATGGACGGCCACACCAACCGCTGGTGGCTGGACCCGGTGCACGGCCGTGGCTTCCCCGCCGACATGCGCGAGGTGTACGGGGTCGAACTGCCGGAGCGCCCCGGCGACCTGGACACCATCGCCGCACCCCTGGACTGGCTGGGCCTGAACTACTACTTCCCGGCCACCGTCACCGACGACCCCACCGGCCCGGCCCCGCACGCCCGCGCCGTCCGGCGCCCGGACGTTCCCCGCACGGGCATGGGCTGGGAGGTCGACGCCGGTGGCATCGAAAGCCTGCTGCTGCGCCTGACCGGCGAATACGGCGCCCGCAAGCTGTACGTCACCGAGAACGGCTCCGCCTACCCCGATGTCGTACGGCCGGACGGGACCGTGGACGACCCCGAGCGCCAGGACTACCTCGTCCAGCACCTCGCGGCCTGCGCCTCGGCGGTCCGCAAGGGTGCCCCGCTGGCCGGGTACTTCGCCTGGTCGCTGCTGGACAACTTCGAGTGGGCGTACGGCTACGACAAGCGCTTCGGCCTCGTCCACGTCGACTACCGCACCCAGGCCCGCACCATCAAGGGAACCGGCCACCGCTACGCGGAGATCATCCGCGACCACCGGGGCCGGGCTCGCCGCGCCGCCTAGGGGGCGTCCGGGGGTTCCCGACGCCCGCGGCGGCCGTGTCCCCCTCCCCGCCCCTTCCCGAACCTGTGGCTCCGCCCCAGCCCCCAAAACCGGGGCTCCGCCCCAGACCCCGGACTGGGGGTTCTGTCCCGGGTCCCCGGAGCCGGGGGTTTGCTCCGGGCTTCGGGTCGGGCTTCTGCCCCAGGCTTCGGATTGGGGGTTTTGTCCTGGGGTTCCGGGGCGGGGGTTCTGTCTTGGGTCCTGGGCCGGGGTTTTGGCCAGGGCCCGAAACTGGGGTTCTGCCCCGGGCCCGAGACCGGGGTTGTGCCCCAGACCTCGGACTGGTGGTTCTGTCCCCGGGTCTCCGGGGCGGGGGGTTTGCCCCTGGCTCCCGGAACCGGGTTCTGTCCCAGGCCTCGGACTGGGGTTCTCGTCGGAGCAAACCCCCGGCCCGGGGGCCCGGGAGGCTTTGGGCCGGGGGTTTTGCTCCGGGCTTCGGGCCGGGGTTCTGTCCCGGGCCTTCGGGCCGGGGTTCCGCCCCCAGGGCCCGGGCGGCCAGGGGTGGCGCCCCTGTAGCGGGCGTGGTCGGTGGGCTGCTTGCCTTTCCGGGCGTTCCCGCGGCATCGATATGCGGTTCCGCGGCGTGACGGGGCTTCGCTCCAGACCCGGGGTCCAGGGGCGGAGCCCCTGGTAGCGGGAAGGGGCGGGGAGGGGAAAAGCCCACCCGCGGCACACAGCCACTACGCAAAGCACATCGGCACCACGGCACTACGGCACACCGGCACTTCGGCACTTCGGCACGAGCGCCTCCCTCGACCGCTCGAAGTGGCGTGTGGTGCGGACCGGCCAGGAGATGGGGTCGGTCAACGGCGAGTCGCAGGCGTACGTCGACTCCTCCGACAACATCCGCACCGAGAACGGCAATCTCGTCCTCAGGGCGAAGTACCGCAAGGGCTGTACCCAGACGGGTGGCGGCACGTACGACATCACCTCCGGACGCGTCGACACCCACACCAACCTGGACTTCACCTACGGGCGGGTCAGCGCCCGGATGAAGCTGCCGGTCGGCGACGGCTACTGGCCCGCGTTCTGGCTGCTGGGCAGCGATGTGGACGATCCCTCGGTGTCCTGGCCCGCCTCCGGTGAGACCGACATCATGGAGAACATCGGCTACGCCGACTGGACCAGCACCGCCCTGCACGGCCCCGGCTATTCGGCGGACGGCAACATCGGCGCCCGCCAGACCTACCCGGGCGGTGGCCGCCGACCAGTGGCACACCTACGCGGTGGAGTGGACACCCACCGGGATGCGCTTCCTCGTCGATGACCGGGTGGTTCAGGAGACGAGCCGCAACAAGCTCGAGTCCACCCGTGGCCAGTGGGTCTTCGGCCACAACCAGTACGTGATCCTCAACCTCACCCTGGGCGGGGCGTACCCGGCCGGGGGAGTGCAGGCGGAGGTGGGTGGACTGGGTGCGCGTCGAACAGAAGGGGTGAGCGCTGCATCATGGATCGTTGACGGGCGGCCACCGTGGCCGCCCGGCAGCGGAAGCAGCGGAAGAAGAAGGAGGAGCGCCGATGCGGGTGGCGTTGCACTCGGTTCTCAAGGAGGGCCAGGAGTCCGGTTATGAGCAGGTGCACGCCACGGTCCCGGAGGACCTGCTTGCGGCGCTGCGCCGGGCCGGGATCACCAACTGGCGGATCTGGCGCAGCGGACGCCATCTCTTCCACCTGGTGGACTGCGAGGACTTCGCGGCCGCGATGGCGGCGCTGGACGAGGACCCGGCCAATCAGCGCTGGCAGGAGTTCATCGGCGCGTACGTCGACCACTTCGAGGACACCGGCGGTTCCCCCGCCGAGGCGGAGCGGATGGCGCTCGACGAGGTGTGGGAGCTGCGCGCCCAGGCCGAGGCCGCCGAGCGCGGGTAGGGGGTGTCGGGCGGGTCGTCACGCCCGCGGCGGGCTGCTTTCCCCTACCCGCCCCTTCCCTCAACTGGGGCTCCGCCCCAGACCCCGGGGCCCAGGGGCGAGTCCCTGGTAGCCCGTAGCGGGGACGATCGGCCGAACCGGCGGAGCCTACCGGTCCGGATCGTTCGGCGCAGCCTTTCATCAGACCTTGAGTACGGGTGAGAGCGGGGCGAACGCGTCCACGTACGACGTGGTGGCCCCGCGCGGGGGCGTGGCGGAACGCGACAAGCGCTCCGCACACGTCTGCCGCGCATCCCCGACTGGAGGTCAGTGAGTTGAGCCACCGACGTGTGAACAAGCGGACCCTCGCCATTTCCGGAGCCGCCATCACCGCGCTCGGGGCAGCCGCCATTCTGCTGCCCAACGCGAACGCGAACCCGGACGAGTCGTCGGGAGCCAAGACCTTCTCGTCTCCGGCCGCCGTGAAGCTCGCGAGGAGTCTCGCCTCGGACCTCGGTGACAACGGCGCGGGCTGGTACTACGACAACGGCAACCGCCAACTGGTCATGAACGTGGTGGACGAGAACTCCGCCGAGTCCGTCCGGGCCAAGGGCGCCGTGGCGAAGGTCGTCCAGAACAGCATGGCCGATCTGAAGGCCGCCACCCAGACGCTGAGCAGCGACGCGTCGGTGCCCGGCACCGCCTGGTCGATCGACCCGATCACCAACAAGGTCCAGGTGACCGCCGACCGGACGGTGACCGGCACGAAGTGGGGCACGCTGACCAAGGCCACGGGTCAGATGGCGGACACGGTCAGCGTCAAGCGCAGCAAGGGTGAGTTCAAGAAGTTCGACGGCGAGGAGGCGGCTCAGCCCGGCGACAACGGCGGCGCGGGCGCCGGGGACGCGGCGGGTGACGCGGGCGATGCGGGCGATGCGGGTGACGCGGGCGCCGGGGACGCCGCCGGTGCGGCGGGCGGTGCTGGTGACGCGGGTGCTGGTGACGCGGGTGCGGGTGGCGCCGGGGACGCGGCGGGCGGCGCGGGTGATGCCGCTGGCGGGGCCGGGGATGCCGCTGGGGGCGCTGGTGGCGGCGGTGGCGGCGGGGACGCCGCGGCCGGTGGGCTCGACGGCGGCGATGCCATCTTCGGCGGTGGCGCCCGCTGTTCCCTGGGCTTCAACGTCAGCGTCGACGGCGCGCCGGGCTTCCTGACCGCGGGCCACTGCGGCAACGAATCCCAGACCTGGACCTCGGACGAGGCCGGGGCCCAGCAGGTGGGCACGGTGCAGGACTCCAAGTTCCCCGAGAACGACTTCGCGCTGGTGATGTACGACGACGCCACCACCCAGCCATCCAGCACGGTCGACCTCCAGAACGGCAACACCCAGGAGATCGGGCGCGCCGTCGAGGCGAGCGTGGGCCTGAAGGTGCAGCGCTCCGGCTCCACGACCGGGGTCACCGACGGCACGGTCACCGGCCTCAACGCCACGGTGAACTACGGCAACGGCGACATCGTCAACGGCCTCATCCAGACCGATGTGTGCGCCGAGCCCGGCGACAGCGGTGGCGCGATGTTCGCCGAGGACGCGGCGGTCGGGCTGACGTCCGGCGGCAGCGGCGACTGCACCCAGGGCGGCGAGACGTTCTTCCAGCCGGTGACCGCCGCGCTGGAGGCCACTGGCGCGGTCATCGGCGCGGACGGCGGCGGCGCCGGTGGCGGTGACGCGGCGGGTGGCGCTGGTGACGCGGCCGGTGGTGCTGGCGATGCGGCCGGTGGTGCTGGCGATGCGGCCGGTGGTGCCGGTGACGCGGCGGGTGGCGCTGGCGATGCGGCCGGTGGCGCTGGTGACGCGGCCGGTGGTGCTGGTGATGCGGCCGGTGGCGCCGGTGACGCAGCGGGCGGTGCTGGTGACGCGGCCGGTGGCGCCGGAGACGCCGCGGGCGACGCCGGAGCCGGTGACGCGGGCGCCGGTGACGCGGGTGACGCCGCCGGGGCCGGTGACACCGGCAGCGTCGCGGGCCAGGGCCTCAACTGATCCGGCCCACCCCATGAACGAGGCCCCGGGCGCCCTCCTGCCCCAGTGCCCGGGGCCTCCCCTTCTCCACGACCCCACGACCCCTCGGCCCCTCGGCCCCTCGGCCCCACGCTCCCATGGCCCCACGCTCCCATGGCCCCACGCCCCCACGGCCACCCTCCCGGCCCTAGCCGGAGACCGGCACCCCCGCCGCCTCCGCCGCCGCGCCGAGCACCTCGCGCAGCATGGCCGGGGTGAGCCGTCCGGTGAAGGTGTTCTGCTGGCTCACGTGGTAGCAGCCGAAGAGCGTGAGCGGCGGCCCGTCGTCGGCCGCCCGCAGCGTGGCCCGTGCGCCGTGGCCGAACACCGGCCGGGGCCGGGGTACGGCCCACCCGCCCGCCTCCAAGGCGGGCATCACCGCCTGCCAGCCGAACGCGCCGAGCACCACCGCGGTCCGCAGCGTCGGCCGCAGCAGCCGCAGCTCCCGGGCCAGCCACGAGCGGCAGGTGTCCCGCTCCTCGGGGGTGGGGCGGTTGGCGGGCGGGGCGCAGTGCACCGGCGAGGTGATCCTGACCCCGTACAGCTCCAGACCGTCGCCCCGGTGGGTGGCGGTCGGCTGGCTGGCCAGCCCCAGGTCGTACAGCGCCGCGTACAGGAAGTCACCGGCGCGGTCGCCGGTGAACATCCGGCCCGTGCGGTTTCCACCGTGGGCGGCCGGTGCGAGCCCCACGATCGCCACCCCGGCGTCCGGCGGCCCGAACCCGGGTACGGGACGCCCCCAGTACTCCCAGTCGGCGTAGGCCCGGCGCTTGGTGCGGGCGGCCTCCTCCCGCCACTGGACCAGCCGGGGGCAGGCGCGGCAGTCGATGACCCGTGCGTCCAGCTCGGCGAGGGTTTCGGCGCCGGGGGCCTGACGGGCGGGGTAGGAGCGGTCGGGTTCGGAAGTGGTCATGTTGGGGGCTGGTGCCCCGAGTCCTTGCGCAGGAAACGCCGCAGCCGGGTGAGCGACCAGGTGTTGATGACATCGTCCGGGGTCAGCCAGCCCCGCTGGGCCATGCCCACTCCGTACCGCATGTTGTCCAGGTCCCGGGTCGAGTGGGCGTCGCTGTCCAGGGCGAACACCACACCGTGCGACTTGGCCCGCAGGATGTTCTCGTCCGACAGATCGAGCCGGTCCGGATGTGCGTTGATCTCCAGCGCGGTGCCGGTGCGGGCGCAGGCGGCGAACACCTCGTCCAAGTCGGCGTCGATACCGGGCCGTTTGCCGATCAGCCGGGTGGTCGGATGGCCGATGACATGCACGTGGGGGTTCTCGCAGGCGCGCACCAGCCGCCGGGTCATGGCCTTGCGGTCCTGGCCGAACTGGGTGTGCACGGAGGCCACGCACAGGTCGAAGTCCGCGAGGAAGCCGGGCGGCCAGTCCACGTCCCCGTCGACGTCGATGTTCAGCTCCACACCGTGCAGCAGCCGGGTGTCCCCGCGGCCGCGCCCCCGGTCGAGCGCGCGCACCCGCTCCCGCTGGGCCAGCATCTTCTCCTCGGTCATCTGCTGCATGTACAGCTTGGGCGCGTGGTCGGTGATGGCGTAGTACGCGTAGCCGCGCCGCTCCGCCTTGGCGATCATGTCCTCCAGTGATTCCAGCCCGTCGGTGAGGTTGGTGTGGGTGTGCAGATCGCCCCGGAGGTCGGACTCCTCGACCAGCCGGGGGAGTTGACCTTCGAGGGCCGCCTTGACCTCGCCCCGGTCCTCGCGCAGCGCCGGTGGGATCCAGTCCATGCCGAGCCGGGCGTAGACGTCCTCCTCGCTCCGTGAGGCGATGGTCTTGCCGCTCTTGGTCTCGAAGAGGCCGTATTCGGAGAGTTTGAGGCCATGGCGCACCGCGATCGCGCGGACGCGGATGTTGTGCGCCTTGGAGCCGGTGAAGTAGAGCAGTCCCGCGCCCCAGGAGTCCAGCGGCAGGACCCGCAGATCCACCTGGAGCCCCTTGGTGGTGCGGATCGAGGTCTTCTTCTGGCCGTGGGCGATCACCTCGGAGGCCAGCGGCAGCCGGGTGAACGCCTCCATGAACGGGCCGGATTCCTCCGCCGCCACCAGGATGTCCACATCGCCCACGGTCTCCCTCATCCGGCGCAGCGACCCGGCGTACGCGCACCGCCGGCAGCCGGGCACCTTGGACAGGGCGGAGACGATGTCATCGGCCACGTCCATGGCCTCGTCGAGCGGGATGCGGTTGCCCGCGGCACGCATCAGCCCTATGCCGTGCAGGATGTTCTCCTCGGACTTCGGCCCGAAGCCCTTGAGGTCGCGCAGCTGGTGGCCCTCGATGGCCTGGGCCAGCTGGTCGATCGAGGAGATCTCCAGCTCCTCGTAGAGGATCATGGCCTTCTTCGGCCCGAGCGCCGGGATGGCGGTCAGCTCCCGCACCCCGGCCGGGATCGCGGCGCGCGCCTCCTCGACGGCGGGCATGGTCCCGGTGCGCAGGTACTCGACCACCTTGTCGGCGATCGACCGGCCCACATTGGGGATGTCCCGCAGCGCCTTCGCGTCGAACTGCGAGATGTCGGCCGCGTGGCCGCCGATCGCCCGGGCGGCCTTCTCGTACGCACGCGCCCGGTACGCGTCCCCGCCCGTGATCAGGAGCAGATCGGCGTATTCGCGCAGGAGGGCTTCGACCTCCTCGTTGGAGCGAGCCATGAGAGCGATTTTAGTCGGCTCTGGCGATCCCGGTGAGGTGGAGGGATCCTGGTGTCAGGAGCGAAACGGCGATCCGCGCGAGTCGGGTCGACCGGTTTCTTCCGTATGTTTCCCCGGGTTTGGGGGAGGTCATGGACGTTGGATTCCTGAAGCCGTTGTTCGACCGCCCCGGTCCATGGGCGGGCGTCTACATGGACACTTCCCGCAGTACGGAGGATGCGCCCAGGCGGCGCAGGCTGCGGGAGCGGTTCGTGGCGGATCAGCTGACCGGCCAGGGCGCCGACCGCGCCACCTGCGACGCGGTGATCGAGCGGCTGGCCGGTGAGCAATGGGCCAGGGCGTCCGCGGGTCGGGCGCTGTTCGCCACGGACGGCGAGGTGGTGCTCGACCTGCCGCTGGCCACGTCCCCGATCGACGTGGTGACGTCCTGGTCGATGCTGCCGCGAGTGGCGCCGCTGGCCGCGTTCCGCGGTGAGTGGCCGGCCTGTCTGGTGGCCTTCGTCGACCAGGCGGGGGCCGATCTGGAGCTGCGGGACGACACCGGTGCCCGCCCGGCCGGGCGCGCCGGGGGCCGCAGGGCGCATGGCCGGGGCCATCGGTCGGTGCCCGCCGACCGCTTCGAGTGGCACTACCGCAACCGGGTCGGGAACACCCTTGAGCAGACCGCCGACCGGGTGGCCGACGAGCTGATACGGCAGTGGACGGACACCGACGCCGACCTGCTGATCCTGGCCGGTGATCCGCGCGAGCGCCGGGCCGTGCGCGACCGGCTGCCCGAGCCGCTGCGGGCCAAGACGGAGGAGACCCGCCACGGCAGCAGGGCCGCAGGCTGCTCCGAGCAGCTGAACGCGGAGATCGACCACGCCCGGGCCGAGTACGCCCGCGCCCATCTGGTGACGGTCCTCGATCTCTTCCGCGCGGGGCGGGGCCGCCCCGGCGGACCGGCCCTGGGCGGACACGACGGCACCGGGCCGCCGAGCAGCGGTGCGGCGGAGGGCGTACCGGCGGTGGTGGAGGCCATGCGCCGCCACCAGGCGGCCACGCTGCTGCTGGGGCACGCGGGGGGCGATATGCGCCATGAGGTGTGGATCGGTCCTGACGCCGATCAGGTGGCCGTGCAGCGCTCCCAGGCGCGCGCCATGGGCGTCAGAACACCCGAACCCGCCCGCGCGGACGACGCGCTGATGCGGTCCGCGACGGTGGCCGACACCGAGGTGCTGGTGGTGCCCGAGGGGCTCCAGGGACCGGCCGGGGGCCTGGGCGCGGTGCTGCGCTGGCACGCCTGAACGAGACGCGGGGCCGGGCGCGGGACCAGGCGCGGGGACCGGGCGCTGAGCGTCAGCGCTCCGCGCCCGGCCCTTCCGTATGCGCACCGTACGCCCGGAAGGGCCATTTCCGGGCGGGGCTGGTTGACATGGCTCGCTCATCTCTCTACGGTCCGTTGGTTGTTAGGAAACCTACTTAACCAATGCCCTGCCTGCCCTCAGGGAGACATCCGTGGTCCTCCGTCCGGCACCATTCCGGCGGCGGGCGCGAGCCCGCGTCCGACGCGCCCTGACCGCCTCGCTCGCGGTCGGCGGCCTGCTCCTCACCGTCTCCCTCACCACGGGCGCCGCGCCCCCGCGCGGCGGACCGGCGGCGGGCGGCCCCACCCCGGTGACCCGGGTGGGCGCGGCCCCCGGCACCGCGACCCCGCTCGCGGGTTTCGCCACGCAGTCCTCGGCCAAGGTGTCCGACAGCCCGGCGGCCATCTCCACCCCCGGCTATCCCGCGTCCGGCTGGCACTCGGTGGGGCCCCGGTCGACGGTGCTCGCCGGGCTGCTCGCGGCTGGTGCGTACCCGGATCCGTTCTACTCGACCAACCTCGAGAAGATCCCCGCGGCCGACTTCGCCGTCCCCTGGTGGTACCGCGGCGACTTCACCGTGGCCGACCCCTCCCGCCGCACCTATCTGGACGTCAGCGGTGTGGTGTCCGCGGCCGATGTGTATGTCAACGGCGTCCAGGTGGCCACCAAGGACCGGATCGCCGGTGCGTACACCCAGCATGAGCTGGACGTCACCGACCTGGTCAGGGCGGGGACCAATACGGTGGCGTTTCGCGTCCAGCCCAACGATCCGCGCAAGAACCTCACGATGGGCTGGATCGACTGGCTTCAGCCCCCGCCCGACGAGAACATGGGCATCGTCCGCGATGTGCTGGTGCGCCGTGGCGGCCCGGTGGCCCTGCGCGACGCGCATGTGACGACCCGGCTGGACACCGAATCGCTCGCCTCCGCCGAGCTCACCGTGAAGGCGCGGGTCCGCAACGACTCCGCCTCGTCGGTCACCGCCACGGTCTCCGGCACGGCCGGCCCCGCGGCCGTCAGCCGCGCGGTCTCGCTCGCCCCGCACGAGACCAAGGCCGTCACCTTCACCCCCGCCGACTTCCCCCAGCTGCGCCTGGACCGGCCCAAGGTGTGGTGGCCCGCCGGGATGGGCGACCAGCCGCTGTACGACCTCGACCTCACCGCCACCGTCTCGGGCACCCCCTCCGACACCGCCCACCACAGCTTCGGCATCCGCGACGTCAAGGCGCCATTGAACGCCGACGGTGCCCGCCAGTACCGCGTCAACGGGCGCCCGCTGCTGGTCAAGGCGGGCGGCTGGTCCCCCGATGTGTTTCTGCGCTGGGACGCCCGCTCGGTGGAGGACCGGCTGAAGTACACCCTCGACCTGGGGCTGAACACCGTCCGCCTGGAAGGCCATATCGAGCCGGACGAGTTCTTCGACCTCGCCGACCGCTACGGCATCCTGACCCTCCCCGGCTGGGAGTGCTGCGACAAGTGGGAGGGCCAGGTCAACGGCGATGAGACGGGGGAGAAGTGGACCCCCGCCGACTACCCGGTCGCCAAGGACTCGATGACCGCCGAGGCCGCGCGGCTGCGCGACCACCCCAGCGTCATCTCCTTCCTCATCGGCAGCGACTTCGCCCCCGACGCCACCATCGAGAAGAACTACCTGGACGCCCTCCAGGCGGCCGACTGGCCGAACCCGGTGATCCCCGCCGCCTCCGCCAAGTCCTCCCCGCAGCTGGGGAAGTCCGGCATGAAGATGACCGGCCCCTATGACTGGGTCCCGCCGGACTACTGGTACGCCAAGCGCGAGGGCGGCGCCACCGGCTTCAACTCCGAGACCAGCGCCGGACCCGACATCCCCACCCTGGACACGCTCCGCCGCATGATGTCCCCGAGCGAGCTGGAAACCCTGTGGCGGGATCCGTCGGCCAAGCAGTACCACCGTTCCCCGTCCGGCACCTTCGGCGACCTCAAGCTGTTCGACAACGCGCTGATCGGCCGCTACGGAAAGCCGACCGGGCTGACGGACTACGTACGCAAGGCGGGGCTGGCGCGGTACGAGGCGGTACGCGCCCAGTTCGAGGCGTACGCGCGCAACTTCTCCGACACCTCCCGGCCCGCCACCGGTGTCGTCCACTGGATGCTCAACAGCGGCTGGACCTCGCTCCACTGGCAGCTCTTCGACCGCTACCTGGACCAGGGCGGGGCCTACTACGGCGCCAAGAAGGCCAATGAGCCGCTGCACATCCAGTACTCCTACGACTCCCGCTCGGTGGTCGTGGTCAACGGCGAACACACCGCGGCCACCGGTCTCACCGCCCGGGTCAGCCTCTACACCCCCGACGGCACCCGGAAGTTCGACAAGAGCGCCACCGGTCTCCGGGTGCCGGGCGACGGTGGCAAGGCCACCGCGCTCACCGTCCCGGCCGATGTGAGCGGGGTGTCCGGCGCCTATCTGGTCAAGCTCCAGCTCACCGATGGCGCGGGCAAGGAGGTCAGCCGCAATGTGTACTGGCTCTCCACCGAGAAGGACGTACTCGACTGGGACAACACCGACTGGTACTACACCCCCACCACCTCGTACGCGGATCTGACCGGGCTCGACGACATGGCGGATGCGCCGGTGTCCGCCACCGCCACCACGACCGGCGGGCCGGACTCCACCGCCACCACGACCGTCACCCTGCGCAACACCGGGAGCGGGCGCACACCGGCACTGCTGGTGGACGCCCATCTGGTGAACGGCTCGGACAAGCCGGTCCTGCCCGTTCGCTGGTCGGACAACGAGGTGAGCCTGTGGCCGGGCGAGTCGGTGACGCTCACCGCCACCTATCGCACCGCGGACCTGGGCGGCTCGGCCCCCTCGGTGCGGATCTCGGGCTGGAACACCGCCACCCGCACCGTCCCCGCGACCGCCAGGACCCGCTGACCGCCCACATCCTGAAATCGTGTCGAAAGGAATTTTTCCGGCGAGTCCGATGCATGGAGCAAGTTCACACTTTTGTATGCTTTCTCCAGCGCGTCGTTCCCCCGTGTCGGACAGTCACTGTCCGTACGCTCACGAAAGGGGCTCCATATGCACACCATGGAGGTTCGCCCGCCGGTACCCAGCCGTTCCAGCAGCAGATGGCGTCGATACGGCCGACTCGCCGCCGCCAACTTCGTCCGGGGTGCCTCGTATGCGTGCGGCACCGCGGCCATCGGGCTGATGGCGTGGTGGGTGCAGACCCGCTGACACCCCCCACCCCACCCCACCCCACCCCGCCATCCCGTCCCGAGCCGGAGCCCCTGACCCTGATCGTCCGCGGTCCGCCGCGACGGCCACTCACGGCCGTCGCGGCGGCGGGGACGGCGGCCGGGCTACGCCTGAGGATGCGGCTGCGAGCGGAAGCGCGGGAAGTGCATCCCCCGGTGCTCGGCGCGCGGGGCGCCGGGTCCGCCGAGACTGGTGCGCAGCTGGATGCCGTGCATGATCTCGATGATGCCCAGCGCGAGCAGCCAGATACCGGCCACCACGCTGAGCGCCGTGATCGAGCCGAAGGGCGCCACGATCAGGATGATCCCGCCGAGGATGGTGAGCAGACCGAGGAACACCTGCCAGCCCCGGGCGGGCAGGTCCTCACCGGAGACCGCCATGGCGGTCTGCATCACGCCCCGGATCAGCCAGGCGAAGCCGATCCACAGCGCGAGCAGCAGGATCGACTGGGCCGGTCCCCGGAAGCAGAGCAGCCCCAGCAGCACGCTCAGCGCGCCGGTGACGAAACTCAGCACCCGCAGATTCCTCGGAATATGCGAACCGAAGGCCCCGGCCAGCTGGAAGATCCCGCTGATCAGCAGATACGCGCCGAACAGGGCGCCGATCACCACCAGGGAGGGACCCGGCCACGCCAGCACCATGATACCGAGCGCGATCGCCACCAGACCCGCGGTCACCAGGACCTGCCAGGTGGTGTTGGACAGCATGTTCTGCATCGTGGCGTAGGGGTTGCCCTCGCCGGAGGGCCGCCCTCCCGGCCGGCCGTAGGGTTCCTCGCTCGGCCGCCCGGCGCCATGCGGACTGTCGGAGGAGTAAGTCATGGTCGTCCACCTCCTCGGGGGGACAAGATGGCCGTAGCCCACAGATCCATCGTCCCTCCGTGCCGGTTCCAGCGCCTCGCGGGCGGTGGAACCGCATGGCAAGGTGGTGGTGAGGCCGTGTCCTGGTGCGCGTCATAGGGAGGCCCGCATGGACGACCGGGAGTTCTTCCAGACGGTGGCGGACCGCACCCAGCTGTCACGGCAGGAGGCGGCGGACGTCACCCGCGCCACGCTCGAGACCCTGGCGGCCCGGCTGAGCGCGGGCGAGGCCCGCGAGCTCGCCCAGGAGCTGCCCGGACACCTCCGGGAGTCCCTTCGGCGCGGGCCGGGGGAGATGGAGATCTTCGACCCCGAGGAGTCGGTCCGCAGGGTGCACATGCGCACCGGGCTGTCCGAGCCGGAGGCCGACCGGGGTGTCCGGGCGGTCCTCGCCACGCTCCGGGAGGCCGTCTCCGCCGAGGAGTACGGCCACGCCATGTCCCAGCTGGGCAGCGAGTTCGCGAGGATGGCGGAGTCCGCGCGCTGACCCGCGCACGGGCGAACGGGCTCATCCGGCCCGCCAGCCGCTCCACCGCCCGACGGTGATCTCCACGACCGGTCCGCGCGGCGGCCGGCCCCCGTACTGGGCCGGGTAGGTGTCCACGAGCAGCCGGACGTGGTCCGCGGACACCGGCGACTCGTCGGCCGGTGGCAGGACGCGGGCCGTGCCGTCGGCGCGCGCCCACCACAGGTGGTCCCAGTTCTCGTCGTAGTCGTCCACCAGGAGGCATACGGCGGGGTGGGCGCGGATGTTGTCCAGGCGCTTCAGCCGTGTCGTCCGCTTCGGCTTGTGGTCGACGGCCGTCACCACCGTGTCGCCGGTCAGCGCGAAGACCACCGGCACCAGATGCGGACGGTCCCCGGCGCCGACCGTGGCCAGCCGGGCCAGCCTGGCCCGTGCGAAGCGCTCCCGCGCCTGCGCGCTCGTCAGCTGCGGCATCGCGACCCCCGGCAGCTCACTGGAACCGGGCGGCGATCCGGGCCATCGAGTCCAGCCGTGCGGTCGTCTCCGCCTCCGGCATCGTCGGCAGGTAGAACAGCACCCGCTCCACACCGATGCGCCGGTACCCCTCGGCCGCCTCGGCGTCCTCGGGCATCGCGTACAGCGTCACCGGCACCTCGCGGCCGGCCACCTCGCGCATCCGCTCGATCTGCGGGCGCAGCTCCTCGGGGGATCCGCTGTTGGCGAGCCAGGCGTCGCCGACGGCGGCGATCCGCCGGAACGCGGCGTCGCTGCCACCGCCCACATAGATCGGCGGATGCGGCCGCTGGACCGGCTTGGGCCACTGGAAGACGGGGTCGAAGTTCACGAACTCCCCGTGGAACTCGGCCTTCTCCTTCGTCCACAGCTCGCGGATCGCCCGCAGCCGCTCGTCCATCAGCCGGCCCCGGGTGGACGGATCCGTCCCATGGTTCTCCATCTCCTCGCGGTTCCAGCCCGCGCCGACCCCGAAGACGGCCCGCCCGTCCGAGATCAGGTCGAGGGAGGCCACTTCATTGGCGGTGGTGATCGGGTCCCGCTGCACCAACAGGGCGATCCCGGTCCCCAGCAGCAGACGCCGGGTGACCGTGGCGACCGCGGCCAGTGTCACGAACGGGTCCAGGGTCCGGTAGTAGACCTCCGGCAGGTCCCCGCCGCCCGGATAGGGGGTACGGCGGTCCACCGGGATATGGCTGTGCTCCGCGATGAAGAGCGCGTCGAAACCGCGCTCCTCCAGGGCCCGCCCCAAGGGGGCGGGCCGGATGCCCTGGTCGGTGACGAACGTGGATACGCCGAACTTCACTGCGGCTCCCTGGGACGGTGCGTGGATGACCTACGGGAACCACATGGGTACCCGGCCGTGCGGAATCCACAACGGTGCGCACGAGTGACACGGCCGGGTGGCGGCCGGACCGGGCGGCGCGAGTCCTACGGCCGGGACTCGCCCGGACCGAGCAGGACACCGCGCTCCGCGTAGAACCGCCCGAGGTCGCCCCAGGGGACCTCGGCGAAGCGCTGGGAGCCGTCCGGGAAGCCCGATGGATTGTGCACGAGGAGATGGTCCGGGGTGGCGCCGACGGCCAGCACCAGATGGCCGCCCCGGTGCGGCGGCCGCGGGTCCAGGGTGCGGAGGGAGGGGTGGACGGACAGCATCGCGAGCCGCCCGGCCGCGAGGTGTCCGGGCAGTTCCTCGGCCGGAAGCAGCGGCCGGGACTCGGCGAACAGCTCCCAGCGCCGTCGCGTGTACGCGGCGAACGGGGCGTAGACGAGCCCGTCCACCCGGTCCGGGTGGCGCACATACGCCCCCGCCCCGACATACTCCTCGGCGAGTGTCACCGCGGGTGGCGCGGTGCCGCGCCAGTGGTCCAGCGCCATGCGCAGACACGCCATCCCGCACAGCCGCCACGACCAGAACGCGTACTCCTCCGGACTCGCGGCCCCGGACTTCTGCCACAGCGGATCCTCGGCCGCCGACAGGGCGCCCGCGATGATGTCGGGCACCAGGCCGGGCGACTCCCACTGGGCGTAGTAGGGCACGGGGTGGATGAGGGAAACCGGGGTCTCGGGCATGCGCGCCAGTCTTCCCGAACTCCGCCCGCCGCGCCCCGGCCTCCGCTCAGCCGCCCGTGGCGAAGCCCGGGAAGAGGGTCATGCCGCCGTCGACGTAGAGGGTGGTGCCCACTACGTAGTCGCACAGGTCGGAGGCGAGGACGACGGCGGCGTTGGCGATGTCCAGGGTGTTGCCCACACGGCCGTACGGGATGAGCCGCAGGAGGGAGTCGCGCGCCTCGGGGGTCTGCCAGGCGCTGCGGTTGATCGGGGTCTTGATGGCGCCAGGCGCGATCGCGTTCACTCGGATCTTGTGGGGTGCGAACTCCTGGGCCAGGGTCTGCGTCAGCATCGCCACGCCGCCCTTGGACGACGCGTAGTTCACATGGCCGGCCCAGGGGATGGTCTGGTGCACCGAGCTCATGCAGATGACCTTCCCGGCCGCCCGCGACACCTCCGGCACCACACCGCGCCGCAGGAACTCCTTGATGGCCTCCCGGGCGCACAGGAACTGGCCGGTGAGGTTGACGGAGATGACCTTCTGCCACTGCTCGAGCGTCATCTCGGTGGTGGGCGCGTCCCGCTGGAGCCCCGCGTTGGCGACGAGGATGTCGATGGTGCCCAGGCGGTCGACCATGGTGGACACCAGGTCGGTGACCTGGTCCTCCTGGGACACATCGGCCTGATGGGCGTAGGCCCGCACACCATGGCTCT
Organism: Streptomyces sp. Inha503; assembly: GCF_047215865.1. Taxonomy (NCBI): domain Bacteria; kingdom Bacillati; phylum Actinomycetota; class Actinomycetes; order Kitasatosporales; family Streptomycetaceae; genus Streptomyces; species Streptomyces sp. Inha503. The sequence continues at coordinate 10,515,074 of NZ_CP178360.1, forward strand.
GGATCTCGGCGACGGCGGCCTCGGCGGCCGGCCGGTCGCTGGCGTAGTTGACCACCACATCGGCGCCGGAGCGCCCCAGCGCGATCGCGGTGGCCCTTCCGATCCCCGAGTTCGCCCCGGTGACCAGCGCCTTCTGCCCCTTGAGGAGTTCCGGGACAGGTACCGGAGGAGGACGATCGGGATTGCTGTTCACTGGTTCGGTCTCCTTCGTTGGTCCGTCACCCGCCGCCCCGACCCTCGCAGCCCGCCTGGGGAGCCGTAGCCCCCCACGGCGCCACGGTCACCCGCTAAGGCGATGCACATCGTTCCAGCGGCGCAACGTGGCGACCGGCTCAGTTGGCCTCCGCGAGCGCCTGTGCGCGCAGGGTGGAGCAGGTGCGGTTGATGAGCCGTGAGACGTGCATCTGGGAGATGCCCAACTGCTCGGCGATCCGGCTCTGTGTCATATCGCAGAAGAAACGCAGGTAAAGGATCTGCCGCTCCCGGTCCGGGAGCCTGCTGAGACCGGGGCGCACGGCCTCGCGGTCCACCACCCGATCGTACGCGGGCTCCTGGGCGCCGAGCGTGTCCGCCAGCGAGTAGCCGTCGTCGGCGCCGGTCAGCTGGGCGTCCAGGGAGAGCGGGGTGAAGCTGCCCATGGCCGCCATACCGGCGCGCACCTCCTTCTCGGTCAGCCCGGTGCGCTCGGCGATCTCCTGGGCCCGCGGCGGCCGGTCGTCCACCCCGTGGGACAGTTCGCGGTGGGCGGCCCGCACCCGGTTGCGCAGATCCTGGACCCGGCGGGGGACGTGCAGCACCCACAGATGGTCCCGGAAGTGGCGCTTGATCTCGCCGACGATCGTGGGCACCGCGAACCCGGCGAAGGCGGTGCCGTGTTCCGGGTCGTACCGCCTGACGGCCTTCACCAGGCCGAGCGCGGCCACCTGCTGAAGGTCCTCCAGGGATTCGCCGCGGTTGCGGTACTGCCGGGCCAGCCGTTCGGCCATCGGCATCCACGCCTCCACGACCCGGCGGCACAGCGCCTCCTTCTCCGGGCCGTCGGGGAGCCGGGCCATTTCCGCGAACTCGGCGCCGGTGTCCGGCGCGTCGTCATGCGGGTGCTTCGTGGGGCCGGTCTGGGGCCGTGTCATGTCCTGCGTGGCGGTCGTCATGGAACACACCTCCTGCGATGGGCTGACGGGTCACCTGGGACCGGGAGTGCATCGCGGGAGGTTCACGGGGACGTGCGGACCGGCGCGCCGCCGCGGTCTGGAGCGTCGCAGACTGCTCCCGCGGTGCGTGCCTACGGTCCGAAGCACGAATATCCGTCTGCCCTGGGCCTCCAGGGGCAAACAAAGTCCTTCAGCCGAGCAGCGCGGCCACCGTCATCAGCACCGGCGGCGCGAGCAGCGTGGACAGCAGGATCGACTCACGGGCCAGGACGGTGGCGGTCTGATACCGGGAGGCGTAGGTGAACAGGTTCTGAGCCGCCGGTAGCGCCGAGGTGACGACGGCGGCGAACAGCGCCGGGCCGCTCAGCCGGAACACACCCGCCGCGATGGCCCAGGCCACCACCGGCTGGGCGAAGGACTTCAGCGCCACCGACAGCAGCACCGGCCCGCGCTCCTCGCCGCGCCCGGGGAGCTGACTGCCCGGCAGCGAGATCCCGAAGGCCAGCAGTACGGCGGGCACGGCCATGCCGCCCAGCAGCGAGAGCGGTTCCACGACGGGCCCGGGGATCCGCCAGCCCGTGGCGGACACCAGGACACCGGACAGCGAGCCGATCACGATGGGGTTCCGGAACGGGCTGGTCAGTCTGCGGATCAACGAGGGGCGCGTATCGGGGCGGGAGAGGTCGATGACCGTCAGGGCGATCGGTGTCATGACGAGCTGCTGGAAGAGCAGCACCGGGGCGATCAGGGTCGCGTCGCCCAGGACGTACATCGCGATCGGGATGCCGAGGTTGCCCGCGTTCACATAGCTCGCGCACAGCGCGCCGATCGTCGTCCGGCCGACGCTCCACCGCCGTACGGCTCCGACGGCCACGAACGTGCCCGCGACCACGAAGGTGGACAGGGCCGTCACCAGCAGCGGTGTGGAGACGACGACGGAGAGGTCGGCCTTGGAGAGCGTGGTGAACAGCAGCGCGGGGGAGGCCACATCGAAGGAGAGCTTGGTGAGCACCTCGCGGCCGTGGGCGCCCAAGGAGCGGCGGCGCCCGATGACATAGCCGGTGACGATGATGGTCGCGATGACACCGAAGCCGGTGATCACACCGCCCACTGGGCCTCCACCCCACCGTGGCCGGTGCCGCCCGCGCGGGGTGTCGCGGGGTCTCGTCCGCTCGTCGTGGTGGTCGAGGGCCAGGGCGCGGCGGTCATCAAGGGCGTCTTCCGGGTGCGTAGGGTCAGCATGCACCCTACAAGTAATTCGGCCGCCGCGCTGTGACGTCGCTGACGAGCGGGGGTGTCCGGGCTCAGGTGATGGTGAGGGTGCGGCCCCGCCCGGCCAGCGAGCTGTTGCCCGCGAAGACCCGGATCTCGCCCTTCTGGAGCAGGAACCGGCCGTGCGGATCCTGGGTCCAGAAGCCCAGCTCCTCGGCGCTCAGCCGGAATCGGACCGTGGTGGCCTTCCCGGGGCCGAGGCTGACCCGGCGGAAGCCACTGAGCCTGCGCACCGGTTGCACGATGCTCGCCACCGGATCGCGGATGTACAGCTGCACCACCTCATCGCCCTTGCGGCGCCCGGTGTTGCGCACCGCCACCGCGACCTCGACGGTGTCGCCCTTGCGCAGCGCCTCGGCCCGGACGCGGCTGACGCTGAGCCGGGGTTCGCCGATGTCGAAGGTGGTGTAGCTGAGGCCGTGGCCGAAGGGGAACCGCGGTCCGTGGGCCAGGTCGAGGTACTTGGAGGTGTAGTGGTTGGCCCGGTCGTAGGGGCGTCCGGTGTTCTCGTGGTTGTAGTAGATGGGGATCTGCCCGACCGTGCGCGGGAAGGTCACGGGCAGCTTGCCACCGGGGTTCACGGTGCCGAAGAGGACATCCGCGATGGCGTTGCCGCCCTCGATCCCCGGATGCCACGCCTGGAGCACGGCGGGGGTACGGTCCAGCCAGCCCTCCATCGTCAGCGGACGCCCGCTGAGCAGCACCACCACGAACGGCGCGCCGGTGTCCGCGATCGCGGAGATCAGCCGCTCCTGCCGGCCGGGCAGGCCGAGGTCGCTGCGCACGGACGCCTCCCCGCTGAGCGTCGCCGCCTCCCCGACCACCACCACGGTCACATCGGTCGCCCTGGCCGCCGATGCCGCCCGTGCGATGCCGCGGGTGTTCCGGCCGGACGCGTCCACGCCCTCGACATGGCTGATCCGGGCCTTCGGCGCCGCGTCCTTGACCGCGTCCACCACGGTGACCGGGTGGAACTTCTCCGCCCAGGGCCCGGCCCAGGAGCCGCGCAGATCGGTGGAGTCGGCGAACGGCCCGACGACGGCGATGGAGCCCGATTTGTCCAGCGGTAGCGTCGACTTCTCGTTCTTGAGCAGCACCATGGTGCGCCCGGCCGCCTCCCTCGCCGCCGCCCGGGACGCCTTCGTGGGCCCGGCGATCGCCCTGTCCTCGTCCGCGTAGGGATGTTCGAAGAGCCCGAGCCGGAACTTCAGCCGCAGGATGCGGGCCACCGCGTCGTCCAGCCGCTCGGTGGTGATCTCACCCCTGCGCAGCAGCCGCTTGCCGTACTCGTTGATGGTGGTGCTGGCCATCTCCATGTCGATCCCGGCGTTGAAGGCGAGCCGGGCGGCGTCGGAGCGGTCGGCGGCATAGCCGTGGACGATCATTTCCTGAACGCCGTTGTAGTCGCTGACGACGAAGCCGCCGAAGTCCCACTCCTCCTTGAGGATCTCGGTCAGCGCATGCCGGTAGCCGTGGGCGGGGACCCCGCTGACGGTGTTGAAGCTCGCCATGACGGTGGCCACCCCGGCGTCCAGGGCCGCCCGGAACGGGGGGAGGTAGAAGTTGCGCAGCCGGGCCTCGGAGACATCCACCGTGTTGTAGTCACGGCCGCCCTCGACGCCCCCGTAGGCGATCATGTGCTTGGCGCAGGCCGCGAGGTGGCGCCGGGAGCGCAGGTCGTCGCCCTGGTAGGCACGGGTCTTGGCGGCCGCGAGCCGCGCCGCCAGATACGGGTCCTCGCCGTCACCCTCGGCGATCCGCCCCCAGCGCGGTTCATGGGTGACGTCCATCATCGGCGAGAACGCCCAGTGCACCCCGTTGGAGCGGGCCTCCCGCGCCGACACCTCAGCGTCCCACTCGGCCACCGCGGGATCGAAGGCGGCGGCCTGGGCGAGCGGGATGGGAAAGGTGGTCCACATGCCATGGATGACATCGAGCCCGAAGACCAGCGGAATGCCCAGCCGGGACTCCTCGACGGCCATCCGCTGGAGCGTGTTGGTGGTGCGGGCCCCGTAGATGTTGAGCACGGAGCCGAGCCTGCCCCTGCGGGCCGCCTTCTCCGCGGCGGCGGTCTGCCCGCCACCGGGCCCGGTGGCGCCGGTCCAGGCGAGCTGCTGGAGCTGGCCGAGCTTCTCGTCGATGGACATCCGCGCCATCAGGGCCTGGATCCTGGTCTCGTACGGACCGGGCTCGCGCCCCGGCCGGGCCTGGCCGGGGGAGGGCGGGGCCTGGGCATGGGCGGCCGCGGCCCTGCCCGCGACCGCCGTCCCCCCGGCGGCGGCGAGCACCGTACGTCTGCGCACATCGTTCATGGTCTTCGTCCTGGTCTTCGGCGATCGGTTCTCCCCGAGCCCGCTTTCCCCAAGACCATGCCGGTCACGACCCTGCGCGGGATGCGGCCGCCACCTGGGTCTTCTGCCAACGTACGACAGGATCGGCGTCCCGGCCCCCGGTACGTCCGGCGCCGAGTGCGCTCAGCGTGTCCGGACGGCCGCGCTCCGGCACCGCGGGAGTGAACCGCCTCGTCAGGCCCGGCGCTCGTCCATGCCCGCCATCAGGGCCTGGTGGCTCATCCGCACATGCTCCCGCATCACCCGCTCCGCGCCGTCGCCGTCCTTGGCCTGGATCAGATTGAGGACGCGATGGTGCTCATCGTCGGACTCGTCCAGCCGGCCGGGCCGGGACAGCGAGGTACGCACCAGCCGGGCATAGGCCAGCTGGTTCATCAGGGTGCGGTAGTGCGCCTCCAGCTTGCTGTTGTCCGCGCCCACCACGATCAGATCGTGGAACTCGTGGACCAGCGCCGCGTACTGCTCGGCGTCGCCGTCCCGGACGGCCGCGTCGGCCGCCTTCATATTGGCCGCGAGCCGGTCCACTTCCGGTACGTTCCCGCGGAAGGCGAGCAGCCGGGCGGCGGCGCCCTCCAGCAGCTCCTTCATCTGGAACAGCTCGGTGAGCTCGCGCCGGGACGGTACGGCGACGAATGTGCCGACCCGCGGCCGCACCTCGACCAAACCCTCGATCTGGAGCTGTTTGAGGGCCTCGCGGATGGGCGTCCGGCTGACGCCGAAGGTCTCGGACAGCGCCATCTCGGAGAGGCTGGAGCGGGGCGGCAGCTCACCACTGATGATCATCTGCCGCAGCTCTTCGGCGACCCTCGCCTGCATGCTGGTCTGCTGAAGCCGCTTCCCTGTGGGTCGTTGCATGGCACGGGACCCTAGGTGTGGCCATTGCTTCCCGTCAACTGTGGGAACGATGGTGTGTTGTGCCATACAACAACCCTTCCTCGGTCCGGAGGGCCGGGACTTCAGGAGCTCAGGCCCTCCGGAGCTCAGAGCTTCAGGGCCTCAGGACCTGAGAGTTTCAGGACCTCAGGATGAACGGATCCCCGGCGGGCTCCTCGCTGGTGTTGATCCAGACGCTCTTCAGCCGGGTGTACTCCCGGATCACCTCCGTGCCGTGCTCGGTCCCCATCCCGCTGGTCTTGAACCCGGCCCGGGGCGACATCGGCGACATCGAGCGATAGGTGTTGGCCCACACCGTCCCGGCCTCCAGCCGCGCGGCCATCCGGTGCACCCGGTTCACATCCCGGGTCCACACGCCCGCCGCCAGGCCGTACGCGGAGTCGTTGGCGATCGCCAGGGCCTCCTCCTCGGAGCCGAAGGGCATGACGGTCGCGACCGGCCCGAAGATCTCCTCCTGGCAGATCCGCATCCCGTTGTCGGTGCCGGTGAAGACGGTGGGGGAGTAGAAGTACCCGTCGAGACCGGTCTCAGGACGCCTGCCGCCGCAGACCACCTTTCCGCCCTCGGCCTGCCCCAGCTCGACATACGACTCGACCTTCTCCAACTGCTCGGCGATGGCGAGCGGGCCGAGTTCGGTGGTCTCCGCCAGCGGATCGCCGATGCGGATCGTGGCCGCCCGCGCCGTCACCCGCTCCAGGATCTCGTCGTACACCTCCCGGTGCACCAGCACCCGGCTGCCCGCCACACAGGTCTGGCCCGCGGCCGCGAAGACGCCCGCGATCACGCCCATGGCGGCCGAGCCCAGGTCGGCGTCCGGGAAGATGATGTTGGGCGACTTCCCGCCCAGCTCCAGGGTGCAGCCGATCAGCCGGTCGGCGCAGGTGCGGGCGATCCGGCGGCCGGTCCCGCTGGAGCCGGTGAAGGTCACCTTGGACACGCCGTCGTGTTCGGTCAGCGGCCCGCCCGCCTCCGGTCCGTACCCGGTGACCACGTTGACCACCCCCGGCGGGAACCCCGCCTCCTCGAAGAGCGGTGCGAGCGCCAGCAGCGAGGCCGAGGTGTGCTCCGAGGGCTTGACCACCACCGTGTTCCCCGCGGCCAGGGCCGGGGCCAGCTTGGTGGTGGTGAGCAGCAGCGGGGAGTTCCAGGGCGTGATGGCGCCGACCACGCCCACCGGTTCGCGCAGGGTGTAGTTGAGCGTCTCGCGGCTCGCCCCGGGGATCACCTCGCCCTGGATCTTGTCGGCGAGCCCCGCGTAGTAGTGGAAGTACTCGGGCAGCCCGGCGAGTTGGGCCCGCATCTCGCGCAGCAGCTTGCCGTTGTCGAGGGTCTCGGTACGGGCCAGCCGCTCCGCGTGCTCACCGATCAGATCGCCCAGGTTCCGCAGCAGCCGACCGCGCCGGGTCTGGCTCAGATCGCGCCAGCGCGGATCCTCGAAGGCGGTGCGGGCGGCGCCCACCGCACGGTCCACATCGGCGGCGGTGCCGCGCGCCGCCTCGTACCAGGGCTCGGCGGTGGCCGGGTTGACGCTCGCGAAGTAGCCGCCTTCGGCGGGGGCGGTCCACTCGCCCGCGATGTAGTGGTCATGGCGCGGCAGGGGGTTCATGAGCGGTGGGACTCCTGTCCGGTGGGGGTTCCGGGGTGGGTTCCGGTGTGGCTTCCGTGGGTTCCGGTCTGGCTTCCGGCGGTTCCGGTGTGGCTTCCGGTCTGGTTTCCGGCGTGGCCTCCGGTCTGGGTGAGGATCACGTCGGCGAGTTCCCGCGGGCATTCCAGCGGCAGCAGATGGCGGGCGCCGGGCACGATCACCGACCGGGCGCCCGGGATCCGCTCGGCCAGCCGGTGCGACATGGCCGGGGTCGAGCCGGGGTCCCGCTCGCCGGTCACCGCCACGGTGGGCGCGGCGATCCGGGGCAGCCACCGCCACAGCGCGGTGTCGGCGGTCGCGAAGACCCGGTAACAGGCCAGGTAGGAGGCCCGGTCGTTGGCCAGCAGCGTATCGAGCACCTGCCGCGCCAGCTCGGGGTCCTGGGCCCGCCAGGCGGGCGAGAACCAGCGGTCGACCGCCGCCCACGCGGACGCCCCGAAGTCCTGGGCGGCCAGCTCCTGGCGGCGGGCCACCGCCGCGCGCTCCTCATCCGACCGGCCCGCGACCGAGCTGACCAGTGTGAGCGAGGCGGTGAGCTCCGGCCGGTCAAGGCCCAGCCGCTGGGCGACCAGGGCGCCGAGCGAGAAGCCGACGACATGCGTGGGGCCGCTCAGCAGCGCCGCGACATCGGCGGCCAGCTCGGCGAGCGACACCCCGGCCGCCGCGGCCGGGGAGGCGCCGTGGCCGCGCAGATCGACCAGCGTCACCCGGTGCCGGGCCGCGAGGGCCGGGAGGCACCGGTCCCACATGCGGCGGTCGAGGCCGACGCCGTGCAGCAGCACCAGCTCCGGGCCGTCGCCGTGCGCTTCGTGGCTCAGCGCCACGGGCACCGGGGCCCCGGCCCGCGCCGACCGGCCGGGGCCCTCCGGTCGCGCTGAAGCACGGGGAGGGTCCGCGGGCGCGGCGGCGGCGTCCGCCTCCGGTGTGCGCTCCGACGGCTCCGTTCCTGCCGTGGCCGCGGCGCCGGGACTGCGCCCGGCCCGGGAGGCCGCGACGCGCGCCCGCGTACCCGAATCGAACCCGCCCGTATCACTCACCATGCGCTCACCGCTCCGTCGACAGCGGCGCCAGCCGGGCCTGGGGGCGGCCCTGCGCGGCCGCCGCGAGCCCCACGACGATCTCGTCGGCGCGCGGCCCGTCCGCCACCCGCACCTCGATGCTCTGGTGGTGCGAGCGGATGGTGGCGTCGGTGATGTGCTTGAGCGGGATGTCGAAGACCGTGCCCGCGGCGGCTCGCTTCTCCACGGCCGGGAGCAGGGTGGTGGCGTTCGCCGCGCGGCGGAAGTGGTCGCCGAACTTGAGGGTGTGGATCAGCGCGGAGCCATGCTCGACCTCCCCGTCGAGGCCCACGATCGCGGCCTTCCCGTACGCCTCCACCGGCGCGCCCAGGGCCTCGACCACGCGCGGCGCCAACAGCTCGCCCAGCTTCGGCGCCACCTCGTCGATCCCCGGCAGCAGATCAGCCACGAAGCCCTGCCCGGCCCAGGGGTTCTCGATGACGGCGAGCACCACGGCCGTACGGGCGGGCGGGTCCACCGGGCGGCCGCCCTCGCTGTGGATGTCCTCGGTGAAGGTGATGATCTTGCGGATGTTCACGTCACGGTCTCCAGGTCGTCCAGATCGGCGAGGCGGATGAGGGGGTCGGTGGCGCGGTCCCCGATCCGGGCGTTCGGGCGGGGGCCGGACGCCCCGGCCGCGATCACGACGATCTCGTCCGGGCGGGGCGCGTCGGGGATACGGATCTGGCAGGTCTGGTAGTGCGAGCGGGTCGCGGCCGCGGTCTTGTGCCACAGCGGCACGGTCAGCGGTTCACCGGCCGGCAGCCGGTCGTCGCTGAAGACGATGATCGAGGTGCCCTCGGTCAGCTCGCGGAAGACATTGCCGAAGAACGGGGTGTGGATCAGCGCGCCGCCGTGTTCGATCTCCCCGTCCAGACCGACGATCGCGGCCTTGCCGAAGGACTCGATCCGGTCGACCCCGCCCAGCGCCTCGCTGATCCGGTCGGTGAGCAGCCGGGCCAGCCCCGGTGCGATCCGCTCGACCTCCGGCCCCAGGTCGGCGACGAAGCCGCCGCCGGCCCAGGGGTTGCTGATCACCGCTGCCGCCGCGACCCGGCGCACCGGCGCCGCGACCGGGCGGCCGAGCTCCAGCAGCAGCTCATCGGCGACGGTGACGACCTTGCGCAGCCGTGCCTCAGCCATGACCGCCACCGGTGGTGAACCGCGGCATGACCTTCTCGGCGAACAGCTCCAGGCTGCGCATGGCGTTGCGGTGCGGCAGACCCGGGTGGGTGGTCCACAGCAGCAGGTGTTCCAGGCCCACCTCGTCGCGCAGCTCGGCGATCTTCTCCGAGACATACTCCGGCGTGCCGACCAGCAGATTGCGCTCGCGCAGGAAGTCGAAGGACAGCTCATGGGCGTCGGTGAGCTCCTCGCCCGCCTCCATGAGGTTGGACAGCCCCCGCCAGTGCATGATCCACCGGTAGGTGGTCATCAGCGCCTCTTCGAACTCGGCGCGCGCCTGCTCCATGGTGTCGGCGACATACACGTCGCGCACCAGGCCGATGCCCTCGCCCAGCGCGTACTCACGCCCGGACGCCTGGCTCGCGGTGTCCCGGTAGAGCTCGAACCGCTCCTTGAGCGCCGAGACCGGCGGGAGCCAGAAGAGCCCCTGGACACCGTCGGCCGCGGCCGACTTGATCGAGCGGGGGCTGTCGATCACCTGCCACAGCGGAGGGTGCGGCCGCTGTAGCGGAAACGGCGTGACCTGCATCTTCGTGATGACACCCGCATCGGTGTACTCCGGGGTGGCGGGGGAGAGGGGGTGGTTCCACTTCACCCCGGGGGAGGGGAACTCGTAGAACCGGCCCCGGTGCGAGAAGAACTCGCCGCTCCACGCCTTGCGCAGGACCTCCACGGTCTCGTCGTACAGGGCGCGGTTCTGCTCCTGGTCGCGCGGGTCGGCCAGGGCGTTGAGGTTGAGCGCCTCGCGGCCGTACAGCCCCCGGCCGAGGCCGACCTCGACCCGGCCCCCCGAGAGCTGGTCGAGCATCGCGATGTCCTCGGCGAGCCGCAGCGGATGCCAGAAGGTGGCGATCGAGGCCGCCTGGCCGATCCGGATGTGTTCGGTACGGGCGGCGATGTCCGCCCCCATCAGCACCGGGTTCGGGGTGATCTCGATCGCCTCGTGCCCGAAGTGGTGCTCGGTGTACCAGGTGGACCAGAAGCCCGCCCGGTCCGCGGTGACCGCGAACTCCCGGGCCTCGTTCATGACTTCGGCGTACTCACCGAGACGGCCCGGGGCACCGAGGTTGTGGAATATCGAAAAGCGCATGCAGCGTCCGTCCTGTTCTTCCGGCTCACGCTGTGCCATGGCAGGGAGGCTAGGAGTCCGTATCGGGCCCGTCAAGGGCCGACATTGGAAAAACAACCTTGACCTGTGGCTTTAGTGAGCGCTCGGAACTTTCTCGGCTCATCTGTCCCAAGGTGTTGACAGCCGCCGACGGCCTTTCTACGGTCCTCTGCCATACAAGAGCTGACTGAGGGAAGACGTCATGACGCACACTCTTGACCGCACCGCCCGCATCCGCTCCACCTGGCAGGCGGTCTGGGACCGGGGCGAGGTCGACGCGCTCGACCAGCTGCTCGGCCCCGCCTATGTACGCCGCCGCGGGCCCGCCGCGGCCCCCCAGGACCGAGAGCAGTTCAAGGAGTCCATCCGCGCCATCCGCCGGGCCTTTCCCGATCTCCGCACCGAGATCGAGGAGATCGTCGAGGACGGCGAATCGCTGGCGATCCGCTGGCGCAGCACCGGCAGCCACACCGGCGACTTCCTCGGAGTCCCGGCCACCGGCAGGCCGGTCGAGGTCTCCGGCGCCACCTTCACCCGCTTCGACCACGGTGTGGTCAGCGAGGAGTGGGTGACCTGGGACCCGCGCCAGCTGCTGGAGGCGCTCGGGATCATCACCACCACCCAGCAGGCGGCCGTGGACGCCGATGTGGTCCGTGGTGTGCACCGCAAGTTCATCACCGGTGTCACCGTCGTGACCTGCGACGACGACGGTAAGCCCCGGGGGCTCGCGGTGAACGCGTTCGCCAGCATCTCACTGGACCCACCGATGGTGCTGGTCTGCGTGCAGCGCACCTCCACGACCCATCCCGCGCTGCACCGGGCGAGCCATCTGGGGATCAACATCCTCGCCGCCGGTCAGCTCGATGTGGCCAAGACCTTCGCCTCCAAGGCCGACGACAAGTTCGCCGGGCTGTCCTGGACCCCCGGCGAGTTCGGCGTCCCGCTGATCGACCGGTCCTGCGCCCAGCTGGAGGTGGAGATCGGCGAGCGGCTGGAGGCCGGCAGCCACACCGTCTTCACCGGCCGGGTGGTGTCCGCCCGCCATGAGGAGCTGGCCCCGCTGGTCTACAGCGGCGGTGGCTTCTTCGACATCTCCCAGACCGCGCCGCTGCCGTGGTGAGACACCGCCGCCCCGATCCGCGGCGCCACCGGACCCCCGCCACCCCCTGACGCCCACTCCTCCCGTCCCAGGAGCACGCCCATGACCCACGATGACACGGCGCCGGTGTACGGCAGCGCGGTCACCAAGGTGGAGCCCTTCGGGGTCGACCACATCCCCGACAACGAGCGGCACGGCAAGCCCAGTTCGCAGTTCTTCGTCTGGTTCGCCGCCGGTCTCAACTTCCCCATCATCCTGCTCGGGTTCAGCGCGGTCGGGCTCGGCCTCAGCTTCGGCGCCGCCGTCGCCGCCATCGTGGTCGGCGCGGGTCTCGGCTCGCTGCTGATGGCCGTGATGTCCCGGATGGGGGTACGGCTGGGGGTGCCCCAGCAGATCCAGGCGCGGGGCCCGCTCGGCTTCTTCGGCAACTTCCTGCCGGTGGCGTACATCAATGTGTTCGCCGGGGTCGGCTGGGCCGCCGTGACCGTGATCCTCGGCGGCAAGGCCATCGCCGAGCTGACCCATCTGCCCTTCTGGGTCTGCGGACTGGCGCTCACCCTGGTCGAGCTGGTGGTGTCCATCTACGGCTACAACATGATCAATTTCCTCCAGCGGGTGCTGACCTACGTCCTCACCCCGCTGTTCGTGATGATCACGGTGGTGGCCCTGGTTCGGGGCGCGGGCACGTTCGACGCCGACCCGAAGGCGGCGGACTACGTCGGCTCCACCGGCGGCTGGATCACCTTCGGCGGCTGGTTCCTCTCCTTCCTCGTCGCCTGGGCGCCGTTCGCCTCGGACTACTCGCGCTATCTGCCGGACTCGCCGAGCGTGGTGAGGCGCACCGCCTGGTACACCGGGCTCGGTAACTTCGTCACCATCTGCTGGCTCGGCATCCTCGGTGTGCTCCTCGGCTCCAACGCCACCAGCACCGACTCCATCACCGCCCTGCACCAGCTGACCGGGCCGTTCGCCATCCCCGCGCTGATCGCCATCGGGCTCTCCGCGCTCGCGCAGAACTTCCTCAATGTCTACGGCGGCGCGATCTCCGTCCAGACGCTGAAGGTGCCGGTCACCAGGACCCAGGCCGTCACCCTCATCTGCGCGCTGGCGTATGTGATCAGCCTGTGGGGACACTCCGGGACCGAGGACAAGTTCTCGGTGTTCCTCAACCTCACCGCGTACTTCATCGCGCCGTTCGCCACCGTGCTGCTGCTCGACTACCACCTGGGCGGCCGCTCCGACCCCAACCGGATCGCCGAGCTGTACGACCGCGGGCGGGTGCTCTCCTGGGGCTTCGTCGCCTGGACCGGCGGGGTGCTGGCCTCGGTGCCGTTCTGGCAGTCCGACCTCTACACCGGGGCGTTCGCCTCGGCGTATCCACACGCGGGCGATCTGAGCATGTTCGTCGCGGCGGGCGCCTCGGCGGTGCTCTACCTGCTGACCTACCGGCTGCGGCCGCTGTGGACGCGGGACACCCCCGGCACGGCCGAGCCCCAGCAGCAGAAGACGGCGGCGGTGGCGGGATCCTGACGGAGCGTCAATGAGCCTGGGCGGGCGGTGTCGCGAACGGCGGCGCCGCCCGCCCTTCGGCGCGCCCTCACCCCTTCCCGCTATCGCCTCCGGCGCGAGGGCGCGGGGCGCTCGGCGGGTGCGGGGTCGATACAGCGCGACTGGGCGTGTTCGTACACCATCGTGCTCTGCACATCCGCCACCTCACGGCGCTCGGTGAGGCGGTCGATGACGAACGCGTACAGCCCATTGGTGTCCGGCACCGCCACATGGATGAGGAAGTCATGGGCGCCGGAGGTGACGAACAGCCCGATGGTCTCCGGCAGCTGGGCGGCCCATTCCCGGAACCCCTCGATGACCGGCCGGGACGGCGGGCGGATCCGCACCGAGATCAGCGCCTGCACGGGGCGGCCGACCGCCTCCAGGTCGACGGCGGCGTGATAGCCGCTGATGATGCCGCGCTCCCGCAGCGCCCGGACCCGCTCCAGGGAGGTCGACGGCGAGACCCCGGTGCGCAGGGCCAGCTCGCGATTGGTCTGCCGTGCATCGTTCTGAAGCTCCCGCAGAAGAGCGCGGTCGAGTGCATCAAGTTCCACGAAAGCGCTCCCTTGCCTGAGGAAATTCGGCGAGCCGTGCCCCGGCTCGGATGGATGGGTACCGTCCACCACATTAGCCATCGACAAGGAGTACCGCTCGTGTCCGTTCCCCAGCTGTCCGACGAGGACGTACGCACCGATCAGTCCACCCGGCAGGCGAAGCTCAAGTGGGTGATCGTCGTGAACGAGGAGCTGCCCGCGGGCCGGGCGGTGAACGCGGCCGCCTGCATGGCCGCCGCCGTCGGCCGGGCGATGCCGGAGCTGCTGGGGCCGGACGGCACGGACGGCTCCGGCGCCGGCCACCCGGGGCTGCCGTGGGCCGGCTGCTCGATCCTGGCGGCCGGCCCGGCGGCGCTGCGCGAGCTGCGGGCCAGGGCCGCCGAGAAGGACGATCTGTTCCTCGTCGACATGCCAGGGCAGGCCCAGACCTCACGGGTCTACGACGAGTACCTCGACAGCCTGGCCGGCACCAAGACCGAGGATCTCGACTATCTCGCGGTGAGCATCGTCGGCCCGCGGAACAAGGTGAGCAGGCTCATCGGGAAGCTCCCCCTGCTGCGCTGACCTCCGTGCCACCCGGCGTGGCCGGATCGCCCAGCGCGTAGGGGGCGAGGATGTCGGCGATGGCCCGGTTGCGCGGGGTGGCGACCCTCAGGTCGGCGCCGAGGTCGGCCACGGCCCCGCTGAGCCAGCCCAGTTCCAGGCGGTTGCCGCGCAGCAGGTCGTTGTGCATCGAGGACGTCATGGTGGCGGGCAGCGTGTCGCAGAAGGCGAGCCGGTCGTCGGCGAAACCGGGGTCCAGGTCCACCCCCTTGGCCCGTCCCACCGCGACCACCTCGTGCATCACATCGCGCAGCAGATCCCGTGACCCGGGATTCCCGCGGACCACGCCGATCGGCTGCCGCACCGCCGACGTCGTCCCGGAGAGGCCCACCAGGAAGACGAACTTCTCCCAGATGGTGCGCTCGATGTCCCCGCTGATCTCCGCGTCGACACCGGCCGCGAGACAGCGGTCGAGGAAGTGGCGGGCGCGCGGGGACTCCTTGCGGTCGTACTCCCCGAACACCAGCCGCTGCAAAGTGCCGTTGTGCACCACCACCCCCGGCTCCTCGATGAACGCCGAGATATAGCCGACCCCGCCGAGGACCGACCCCGCGGGCAGATGGCGCCGCAGCTCCGCGTCCTTCTGGACTCCGTTCTGGAACGACACGACCGCGGCGCCGCTCTCGGCGAGGGGTGCCAGCTGCCGGGCGACGTCCCCGGTGTCCCACAGCTTCACCGCCACCATGACGAGATCCGGGGCCTCGAGGTCGGAAACCGTCGGCACGACCGCCTCGGACGGCACCCGCAGGTCCCCCAGCGGGCTGCGCACCGTCAGCCCCTTCTCCCGGATCGCCGCGAGGTGGCGGCCCCGGGCCACGAAGGTGACCTCATCCCCCGCGGCGGCGAGCCGCGCACCGAAGTATCCGCCGACGCCACCCGCGCCGATGATCGCGATCCGCATGATGTCCCCTCGTCCTCAAGTTGGGCTTAGTAACCCTTCAGGCGGTTACTATATTCGCATGGATCCCTCGACGGAGCAGGTCCCGCGGCCGCGGGTCACCGCTCGGCTGCGGGCACTGCGCTTCGACGCCGGCAGCCTCGCCCTGAACCTCGTCGCCTCCCTCGGGCGGCGCGGCAGCACCCCGATCGAGCGCCTCGGCACCCTCGACCGGCTGCGGGAGTGGTGCGACGGCGTCGGGCTGCGGCTCCACGACGAGGCCGTCACCGAGGAGTTCCTCACCGAGCTGCGCACGCTGCGCGAGGCGGCGTACGACGTGGTGGCGGCGGCCGTCCACGGCCGGGCCCCGGCCGCCGCGTCCGTCGCGCTGCTCAACGACCGGGCGCGCCCCGCCCCACCGCAGCCGCTGCTGAGGGCCACCGGTGCCGGGGTCGAGGTGGACGGCGCCGATCGTCCGCTGTCCGGGCGGGAGCTGGAGTCGGCCGTCGTCCGCGACCTCATAGCGGTGCTCGGAGACCCGGAGCGGCGCGCGGCGCTGCGAGCGTGCGACTCCTCCCTGTGCACCATGATCTACCTCGACCCCACGCCGGGCAGAAGGCGCCGGTGGTGCTCCATGCGGCTGTGCGGCAACAGCGCCAAGGCCGCGAAACACCGGCGGCGGCAGGCGTCCGCCGCCCCGGCCGGGTCCTGACGCCCCCGTGTGCCGGGCGGGTGTTGCGGAAGCCCGGCGCTCCCAGGGCCGCTGTTTCCGGTGGGCGGCCCGGGGCACCCGAGGTGACCGGAGGATTGCCGATGGCCGAAGAGAGCGACACCGACCCCGCACCGAAAGCACGACACCCCGGCCGGGCCTGCGCTTCCGGGGGAGCGGTGGCCGCCGTCGCGCTGACCGTGGCGACCGGGGCGATGGACGCGATGAGCTTCCTGGCCCTGGGCGGCGTCTTCACCAGCGTCATGACCGCCAATCTCTCCCTGCTCGGCATGTCCACCGCGTCCCTGGACGCGACGCTCGCCCGGGACTCCGCGGTCGCCATGGGCGGATACATCGTGGGCGCGCTGGTCAGCGGCCGGATCGTGCGCGGCTCCCGGCCGGCCCTGCGGGCCCGGTGCGCGCTCACGGTGGAACTGTTCGCGCTCGGCGGGCTCTGGGCGGTGTGGGCGTCCGCCGGCGGCCACCCCGCCGGTGACCGGCAGCTCGGGCTGCTGGCGGTGGCGGCGCTCGCCATGGGAGGCCAGAGTGGTCTGGTGCGGGCCGTCGGGCCGCCCGGCTTCTCCACCACGTATCTCACCGGCACCCTGACCGGGGTGCTGGTCGACGCGGTGCGCAGCGGAACGCTGCGCCGGCTCAGCATCGCGCTGCTGGCGGGCCTGGTGGTGGGCGCCGCGGCCGGCGGGCTGCTGGTGGCCCACGCCGCGCGGGCCGCGCCCGCCCTGCCGACCGGGCTGGTCGGCCTCGTTCTGCTGGCGTCCCTGACCTCCCTGGCCCGGGATGCCCAGGGCCATCTCTGGCCCCACGCCGAGTAGTCCGCCCCAAGACCGCCCGCTCCGGGGCGGGTTGACCGGTGATTCACTCTTCCAGCGGGGCGTCATCCGATGTCAGACTCGGCCCGTGACCGACTTTGACATGCTTGTGATCGGGTCCGGGCCTGGCGGCCAGAAGGCTGCCATCGCAGCCGCGAAGCTCGGTCGCCGGGTAGCCGTCGTCGACCGTAAGGAGATGGTGGGCGGGGTCTCCCTGCATACCGGAACCGTCCCGTCCAAGACCCTGCGCGAGGCGGTGCTCTATCTCACCGGACTGACCCAGCGGGACCTCTACGGCCAGAGCTACCGGCTCAAGGAGGAGATCACCGTCGCCGATCTGACGGCCCGCACCCAGCATGTGGTCGGCCGTGAGGTGGACGTCGTCCGCAACCAGCTGTCCCGCAACCGGGTCGCGATGTTCTCCGGCACCGGGCGGTTCGTGGACGACCACACCGTGGCCGTCACGGACGCCACCGGCCAGGAGCAGCTGCTCACCGCCCGGCACATCGTGATCGCCACCGGCACCCGCCCGGCCCGCCCCGCGAGCGTGGAGTTCGACGAGCGGACGATCATGGACTCCGACAGCGTCCTCAACATGGAGCGGGTGCCACGCTCCATGGTCATCGTGGGCGCCGGGGTGATCGGCATCGAGTACGCCTCGATGTTCGCCGCCCTGGGCAGCAAGGTCACCGTGGTCGAGCAGCGCGAGGGGATGCTGGACTTCTGTGATGTCGAGATCGTCGAGGCGCTGAAGTACCGGCTGCGCGACCTGGCCGTCACCTTCCGCTTCGGCGAGACCGTGGCGGCCGTCGAGAGCCATCAGCGGGGCGCCCTGACCATCCTCGAGAGCGGTAAGAAGATCCCCGCCGACGCGGTGATGTACTCCGCGGGACGCCAGGGGCTCACCGACGCGCTGGACCTCGCCAAGGCGGGGCTCACCGCCGACCGGCGGGGCCGGATCGCGGTGGACGAGCACTACCGCACCGCCGTGCCGCACATCTACGCCGTCGGCGATGTGATCGGCTTCCCGGCCCTGGCCGCGACCTCCATGGAGCAGGGGCGGAGCGCGGCGTACCACGCCTGCGAGGAGCCGGTGAACCCGATCCACCACCTCCAGCCGATCGGGATCTACAGCATCCCCGAGATCAGCTTCATCGGCCGCACCGAGGACCAGCTCACGGACGAGAAGGTGCCCTTCGAGGTCGGGGTCTCCCGCTATCGCGAGCTGGCCAGGGGCCAGATCGTCGGCGACGGCCACGGCATGCTGAAGCTGCTGGTCTCCCCGGAGGACCGGCGGCTGCTCGGGGTGCACTGCTTCGGCACCGGCGCCACCGAGCTGATCCACATCGGCCAGGCCGTGATGGGCTGCGGCGGCACCGTCGACTATCTGGTGGACGCGGTGTTCAACTATCCGACCTTCGCCGAGTCCTACAAGGTCGCCGCGCTCGACGCCACCAACAAGATGCGCGAGGTGGACCACCTGCGGGACTGACCCCCGGCCCTCTTCCGCACTCCATCCCGGATATCCCTTTTGGGATACTGGGAGGCAGACCGGGAGGAGGGCTGAGATGACTCGCGCAGTCGGTATTGACCTGGGTACGACGAACTCGGTCGTATCGGTCCTGGAGGGCGGCGAGCCGACCGTCATCACCAACACCGAGGGCGCCCGGACCACCCCCTCGGTGGTGGCCTTCGCCAAGAACGGCGAGGTGCTGGTGGGGGAGGTCGCCAAGCGCCAGGCGGTGACGAACGTGGAGCGCACCGCGCGATCGGTCAAGCGCCACATGGGCGAGGACCGATGGCGGTTCCCGGCCACCGGCGACGTGGACGGCAAGCGCTACACCGCGCAGGAGATCTCCGCGCGGGTGCTCCAGAAGCTCAAGCGCGACGGAGAGGCGTACCTCGGCGAGGACGTGACGGACGCCGTGATCACCGTCCCCGCGTACTTCAACGACTCCCAGCGCACCGCCACCAAGGAGGCGGGCGAGATCGCCGGGCTGAAGGTGCTGCGGATCATCAACGAGCCGACGGCCGCCGCCCTGGCGTACGGGCTGGACAAGGAGAACGACCAGACCATCCTGGTGTTCGACCTCGGCGGCGGCACCTTCGACGTCTCGCTGCTGGAGATCGGCGAGGGGGTGGTGGAGGTCAGGGCCACCAACGGCGACACCCACCTCGGCGGCGACGACTGGGACCAGCGGATCGTGGACCATCTGGTCTCCCGCTTCAAAAACGGCTACGGCGTGGATCTGGCCCGGGACAAGATGGCGGTCCAGCGGCTGCGCGAGGCATCCGAGAAGGCCAAGATCGAGCTCTCCGCGGCCAGCGAGACCACGATCAACCTGCCCTACATCACCGCCTCCGACCAGGGCCCGCTGCACCTGGACGAGAAGCTCACCCGCTCGCAGTTCCAGCAGCTGACCGAGGACCTCCTGGAGCGCTGCAAGGCCCCCTTCCACCAGGCGATCAAGGACGCCGGGATCAAGACCTCCGACATCGACCATGTGATCCTGGTCGGCGGCTCCACCCGGATGCCCGCCGTGACCGGCCTGGTCAAGGAGCTGACCGGCAAGGAGCCGCACAAGGGCGTCAACCCGGACGAGGTCGTGGCGATCGGCGCCTCCCTCCAGGCCGGTGTCCTCAAGGGCGAGGTCAAGGACGTGCTGCTGCTGGACGTCACCCCGCTGTCCCTCGGCATCGAGACCAAGGGCGGCATCATGACCAAGCTGATCGAGCGCAACACCACGATCCCGACCAAGCGCTCGGAGGTCTTCACCACGGCCGAGGACAACCAGCCGTCGGTGCAGATCCAGGTCTTCCAGGGCGAGCGCGAGATGGCCGCGTACAACAAGAAGCTCGGGATGTTCGAGCTGACCGGGCTGCCGCCCGCGCCGCGCGGGGTGCCGCAGATCGAGGTGGCCTTCGACATCGACGCCAACGGCATCATGCATGTCTCCGCCAAGGATCTCGGCACCGGCCGGGAGCAGCGGATGACCGTCACCGGCGGCTCGGCGCTGCCGAAGGACGACATCGACCGCATGATGCGCGAGGCCGAGAGTTACGCGGAGGAGGACCACAGGCGCCGCGAGGCCGCCGAGACCCGCAACCAGGCCGAGTCGCTCGTCTACCAGACCGAGAGGCTGCTGCGGGACCAGGCCGACAAGGTGCCCGGGGACGTCCGGCAGGAGGCCGAGGTGGCGGTCGCGGATCTGAAGAGGACGCTCGAGGGCGAGGACACCAACGCGATCCGCGAGGCCACCGAGCGGACCGCCACCATCGGGCAGAAGATCGGCACCGCGATCTACGCCCAGGCCCAGCAGTCCGGCCCGTCCCCCGGCGGCGGATCGAGTGGCCCCTCCGGCGACGGAGAGGGCCGGGCCCACGCGTCCGAGGAGGACGTCGTGGACGCGGAGATCGTCGACGATGAGAAGACCGGGGACGAGCCCAAGGGCGGCGCCGGCTGACCGTCACCGCCTCCGGAGCGGCCCGACCGTCACCGCCTTCCGGAGCGGTCCGATCGTCACTGGCTTCCCGACCGTCACTGCTTCCTGGCCGGCTCGCCCCGGCGCGCCGACACCTCCACGAGTTCCGAGCGCCCCTTCGCGTTGAGATGCAGGATCGGAATGGCCTTGTTGCGCGGGTTGCCATTGTTCTGGAACGAGATGAACCCACTCGCCCCCGGTACCTGCTGACGGCTGTTCATCTGGTGGAACATCCGCGCCACCGATTCCCCGGTCACATCGCCCAGCGCCGCCATCTGGATGCCCTGGGCGGCGGTGAGCACCGCGTCATGCGCCATGATGGCCTGGCCGTCCTGGTGCTGGTCGTCGGGGAACCACTTGGCCAGCAGCCCGCCCGGCTGGAAGTGCTGGGCCGACGGGCGGGAGACGGAGTCGGGGTCCTCCTTCCACATATCGGGGTGCGCCAGGCCCGTGTAGAGCACCCGCACCTTGCTCTCGGCGGCGTGGGCCAGGTCATCGGCGGTGAGGTTGGTGGTGTCGTCGCCGGTGATCACCATGAACTCCCGGTTCTGGCACGGACGGTTGGCGATCGCGTCCAGGAACCGGGTGAGGTGCTTGCCGCGGCCCGCGAAGAAGACCGCCTCCGGCTTCTGGTCGCACAGCTGCCCCGGCATATAGCGCAGCTCGTTCTCCCAGGCGCCGCGCACCGAGGAGTCATAGGTCATCCTGTCCGCCACCAGCTCGTGGCCCTCGATGTCCTGGAAGACCTTGGTGAAGGCGTCACCGAGGGTCTTGGCGTAGTAGTTCTCCCGCGCGTCGTCCTGGACCACCACCGCCCGGCGGACCTTCTCCTTCTTGAGATACGCGGAGGCGGCGTACGCCTCGTCCACATTGGTCGGCGAGACCCGGACGAGCCCCTTGATGCCCTCTATGTTGGTGGCCGTCATGGTGCTGGCGACCAGGGCGAGACCGTTGTCGGACAGCCGCCTCAGCGCGTCGAGGTTCTGGGTGTCGCTGGGGCCGAGCCCGGTGACCGCGACGAGCTTGTCGTCGGAGGTCTTCCGGTCGATCAGCTCATCGACGGTGTGCTCCCAATGGGCCGCGCTGCTGCCCATGTTGGCGATCAACAGCTTGATCTTGGGGGAGGAGGAGAGATCGCCGCGGTTGTGCCGGTACTGCGCCAGATACGCGCCCTCGAGCTCATGCCGGACCGATTCCTCGGAGTTGCTGTCGTCTTCGGTCAGCGTGAACGAGGTCATATAGGCGACGCTGACGTACTTGTCACCGTGCTTCTCCACCAGTTCGTTCTCCGCCTTGATCTTCTTCTCCACGGGCGCCAGGTGGCCGGCGAAGGTGTACGAGCCGTCGGTGACGCCCACGCACTCGTGGTCGTCGCCCATCTTGACGACGCCGTCACCGCACCGGGCCCGCCTGTCCTCGATCCAGTTCACGGTGAGCGGGATCGCCACCGCGAGCACGGCCAGGACGATCACGCCGATCACCACTCGGCGCACGATGTGCAGCGGCCATTCCAGTCTCGGCACCGGTCTCACCCCTCGCTCGTCGACGTCAGCGGATGGCGCCAGTGGCGGTACCGCTCCGCCTCGTTGAACAGGGCCACGATGTCGTTCCTCCGCAGTCGTGAGAGCTGGTTGAAGCCGTCGGCGATCATGTCGTTCAGCCGCATCCCGGGGTCGGCCAGCGGATCGCTCCACACCCAGCGCACCGTGATCAGCTCCCGGATCACCGAGGCCGTGGTGACCGCCTCCGGGGGCTCGTCCGGGGCGAGGTCGGCGAGCAGCTCCAGCGGTCCGCCGGCCTGGCCCAGCCGGTTGGGGGCGGCCGTGATGGTGTTGAACTCGCTGATCCACTGCGCCGCGGGCACCGCCGGGAAGCGCTCCACCAGATACCCGGTCACCTCGTCGATCCGCTCCGCCGCCAGCCGGTGGTACATCTCCTGGACCGGGCGGCCCTCGGACCTGAAGTGCTCGGCCAGCAGCTCGTGCACCGCGTCCCAGTCGTCCGGACGCCCGGCCAGCCGCCACAGCAACAGCCGCCGCAGCCAGGGGTGCAGGGCCGGGGTCACGGTGCCCGGGCTGTGCAGCAGCCAGCGGCCGCGTACCTCGCCGAACAGCGAGTCGCCCGAGCCCAGCAGCCGGGTGCCGATGGACAGGTCGCGCGCCGCCGCGCACTCCTCGAGCGCCACCCGCCGCGCGGGGTCGAAATCGCGCAGCAGATGGTCCAGGGCGGCCTCCGCCAGCGTCCGGGTGTCCTCGCCCTCGCGCGGTGTGCGGTCCGGCAGGGTGCGCAGCCAGCGGTCCTGCTCGGCGCCGTCCTCGACCGGCACGGACGAGTGCCGGAGCAGCTCCAGGACCAGGCTGACCGCCCGGGGCAGCCCCGCGGTCAGCCGGTGGACGAAGGGCGCGAGCCGGGTGAACGGCGCGAGGTCGGGGTGGTGGCGCAGCTCCAGCTCGATCCGGATCCGCACCTCGTCCAGATTGAGGTCGCGCAGCCGCAGCGGATACCACCAGGTGTCATCGCTGTCCCGGCCCGGCCGGTGCTCGCTCCAGTCGGCCAGGGAGGCCCGGTCCGGGCCGCGCAGCCGCCACGGCCACTGGTCGCCGGTGGCCGGGCCCCAGCGGGGCAGCCACCGGTTGGAACTCGCCACGACGGTGAGCGGATCGCAGTCGGCGCCCGCCATCACGGCGTCGTCATGGCGGGTCCGGATCAGCAGATCGAGAAAGCGACGGCCGTACTCGGTATGGGAGTTGTCGAGCATCAGCAGATACGAGCGGGGCATGAACGAATGGCGCACATTGTCGCGCATGTCCTCCAGCAGGGCCGAGAACAGCACCCGGTCCAGCCGCTCCTGATCGTCCTCGTCCCCGTCGTGGCGCCACAGGTTGAGCTCGACCAGCGCCTCCCACGGATCCCGGCTCCGCAGCAGCGGATGGCCGCCGTACCAGGCCGCGCTGCTGGTGAACTTGCGGCCCGGCAGCCGCCTCCGGCCGCGCCGCAGCGCGTCCCGCAGCAGCGCGAGCGCCGCCGTGGAGGCGCCGTCGGGAGCGCCCACGGCGCCTCCGGCCACCTCGAAGAAGGCGGCGAGATAGTCGCCGTAGCGCGCCTCCGCCTGCTCCTGGAACGCGTCCAGCTCCCGCCGGATGTTGCGCCGCCCCTCCGCCAGGCTCGTCATCCGCAGCTGGTGGTCGGAGGCGAGCAGCCCGAGCGTCAGCCGCGGGAAGTGCGAGCGGCGGTAGCGCGGCAGCTTGCGCTCCAGCTGGCGCGCGAGCAGCGCCAGGGCGTACCGCGGCAGCAGGGCCTGCTCACCGCCGACATTGACATACGCGAACGGCGTCTCGGGGCCGAACTTCTCCATCAGCGCGCCATGGGCGTCGCTGGCCCCACTGCCGCGCGGCCCCAACAGCATGATCACCGGCCGCTCGTCCGTGGGCTCCAGTCTGAGGCACTCCCCGACCAGACTGATGATCCCGCTGCGGCCTCTTAAGCCCACACCCATTCCGGATTCCGCCACGTGCCCCCGTCCCCCCGTTCAGGCCCCCCGTCGGCAACTAGGGGTCCTTTACCCACATTCACCCCTTCGATAGCGGGCCGTTCCCCAACGTACTCCGGGTGCGGGCGGCACCGATATCCCTTTCCCGCCGTGAGGTTCCACCGGCCGCGAGGCGCCGCCCCCGCTCAGCGGGGGAAGACCTCAAGCCGGGTGGGCGCGGGCCGCCCCGGCGCGGGCAGACCGAGGCCGCGACGTCCCGGGGTGACCGACCCCAGCACGCTGGCACGGCGGGCACCGGTGCAGCTCGGCACCGTACCGGCCAGCCCATGGGCGGTCAGGAAGGCGAGGACGGCGAAGGCGTACGCCTCCTTCGCCGCCGCCGGAAGACCCAGGTCGTCGGAGGTCCGCAGCGCGATGGGGCCCAGTTCCCGGCGCAACGCTCCCATCAGGGTGGGGTTGCGGGTGCCGCCGCCCGAGGCGATCACCTCCGTGGCATGCACCGACCGCACCGCGTCGGCCACCGTCCGGGCCGTCAGCTCGGTGACGGTGGCGACCACGTCATCGTCCGGCACCGGGCCCGTGGCGGCCAGGGCAGCGCGCAGATAGGACACGTGGAACAGCTCCTTGCCCGTCGTCTTGGGCGCGGGCAGCGCGTAGTACGGCTCGGCCAGCAGCCGCTCCAGCAGCGGCTCGTGGACGGAGCCGCGCGCCCCCATGGCGCCGTCCGCGTCATGGTCAAGACGCCCGCCCGTCAGATCGCCGACCGCGGCGTCGATGAGCGCGTTCGCCGGGCCGGTGTCGAAGGCCAGCGGCTCCCCGGCGCCCGAGACCACCGTGATGTTGGCGATCCCGCCCAGGTTCAGGGCGGCGCACACACCGGGCCGCCCGCGCAGCCACAGGACGTCCACCAGGCTGACCAGAGGAGCGCCCTGGCCGCCCGCGGCCACATCGCGGGTGCGCAGATCGGAGACCACCGGGCAGCCGGTGGCCTCGGCGATCCAGGCGGGCTGGCCGAGCTGGAGCGTCCCGTGCACCCGACCGCCCTCGGCCCAGTGGTACACCGTCTGGCCATGGGAGCCGATGAGGTCCGTACGCCCCTGGCACAGCTCCCGGTCGGCGCGGACCGCGAGCGCGGCGAACGCCTGGCCGATCCGGGTGTCGAGCGCGCACACGTCCCGCATGGTGGTGGCCGCCGGGGGCAGCGCGGCGCTCAGCGCCGACCGCAGCGCCTCCGGATACGCCTCGCTGACCAGCCCCAGCGGCGCCAGCACCACGGTGTCGCCGTCGAGCACGAGATCGGCCGCCGCGGCGTCCACCGCGTCATGGGACGTGCCCGACATCAGTCCGATCACCCGCATGGTGTCTCCTCCTCCCGCTCGGCCCCCGTCGTGGGGCGCGCCGCGTCGGGCAGCGCGCCGCGGTGGTTCTCCCCGCGCAGGGTGAACAGGGCGACCACGCTGATGGCACAGGTCACCATCACGTAGTAGGCCGGGATGTCGACCTCGCCGGTGTGCTTGATCACCTCGGTGATGATGAGCCCGGCGCATCCGGAGAACACCGCGTTGGACAGCGCGTACGCCAGCCCGAGGCCCGTATAGCGGACCCGGGTCGGGAACATCTCGGCGAGCATGGCCGGACCGGGCCCCGCCACCAGGCCCACCACCACGCCCGCCACGAAGACCGCCGCCCCCTGGACCCAAGCCGAACTGCCCGGATCCTGTAGGACGTTGAGCAGCGGGAAGGCCAGCACCGCCACCAGCGCGGCCCCGGTCAGCATCACCGGCCGCCGCCCGATCCGGTCGCTGAGCAGCCCCGCCGGGAGGATGGCGAGCGCGAAGCCCGCGTTGGCCACCACGGTGGCGACCAGCGCCTGCTGGAAGGTGGCGTTCAAGGTGGCCTGGAGATACGAGGGCATGACGACCAGGAAGGTGTAACCGGCCGCCGCCCAGCCCATGATGCGCGCGGCCCCCATGACGATCGCCCCGGCCACCTCACGGGGGTCCGCCACCCGCTCCGGCCCGGCGGCCGACGCCGGGCCGGTGTCCCCGTCCGCCGCCGCGCGGAAGAAGGGGGTCTCCTCCAGCCTCAGCCGCAGCCACAGGGCCACCAGCCCGATCGGCAGGGTCAGCAGGAACGGCAGCCGCCACCCCCAGTCGCCCAGCGACTCCTCGCTCATCACGGTGGCCAGCGCCGCCGCCACCCCGGCCCCGGCCAGCAGCCCCAGCGCCACGGTGAACGACTGCCACGCCCCGTACAGCCCGCGGCGGCCCGGCGGAGCGAACTCCGTCATGATCGACACCGCGCCGCCGAACTCCCCGCCCGCGGAGAGACCTTGGAGGATCCGCAACAGGGTGAGCAGCCAGGGCGCGGCCGCGCCCAGCGTGTCGTACGTGGGCAGCGCCCCGATGAGCGTCGTGGCGCCGGTCATCAGCAGCAGTACGAGGATCAGCGTGGGCCGGCGGCCGATCCGGTCGCCGACCCGGCCGAAGACGGCGGCGCCGATGGGGCGGAAGAAGAACGCGATCCCGAAGGAGGCGTAGGTCTTGACCAGGCCCTCGAGCTCATTGCCGCCGTGCGGGGTGAAGAAGTTCGCGGCGATGATCGTCGCGAAGAAGCCGTAGACACCGAACTCGTACCACTCGATGAAGTTGCCGACCGAACCGGCCACCAGCGCACGGCGCGGGGCCCGCCCGGCGACACGCTCACTGGGATCCGCTGGGGACGTCGTCACATCCGGGCCCTTTCAGCCGTCACCGCCAAGGGGATGTGATGTCCGTACCCGTCAGGGAGCGCGGTTACCGGTGCGAGCCCGGCTCCAGCGGCGCCCGAGGTCCGGGCAGATCCCGTACGGCCCCGGGGGCCGGTCAACGCGGTGCCGTACGCGCCGTCAGCCGCGCAGCACCGCGTTGCACTCCCGCTGGAGCGCGATGTCCTGCCACATCGGATGCTGGGGCGCCGCGTTGGAGCACACCACCGCGCCCCACGCGCCCACCCGTGCCGACTCCTCTACGGCGCGGCGGCAGAACGCTGCCCCCACCGGGCCCTCCTCGAAGGTCCCGTGCAGCGGGGTGTAGCCGATCCAGCCCTCGCCGAAGACCAGCGGGACCCCGCTCGCGGCCGCCCAGTCCGCCGCCGCCTCGATCCAGGTGACCAGCCGCTGGTCCATCGCCAGCCGGTGCAGGGCGTAGCGGTCGTACAGCCAGGCGTCCCAGCGGTCGGGGTCGCACCAGTCGTGGACGTAGATCTCCCGGGGGCCGACCGTGGTGGCCTCCAGCCGCCAGCGATCGCCGGGCGGCGGGGCCCAGTCGGCCAGGTCGGGGGCGCCGGGGCGCAGCAGCTCCCGGCGGGCCGCCTCCTGGGGGAAGGGGCGGGCCCGGTCGCGGACGGCGAAGGTGGTCAGCAGCTCGTCCAGTACCCCGTAGACATAGGGGTGGAAGACCGCCACATCCACCTCGCGGGGGATCCCGCGCAGCGAACCGACCGGCACCTTCGCGTAGTTGACCGTGACCGGCCGGCTGGGGTGGCGCTCCTTGAACCGGGCGATGCCCCGCTCCAGCCGTGGCCGCAGGGCGACGACCTTGTCCACGCCGTCCAGCCCTTCGGCGAGCCGGCTGCCCTGGACCTCGTTGTGCAGCTCGGTGAAGGCGATCCGGTCGTCCAGACCGTGGATCACCAGGAAGTCGATCAGATCGGCCAGCGCGTCCGCGAGCGCCTCGGCGCGCCGCTCGGGATCCACGGCCATCAGCGCGTCGAACCAGGCGCGGTCCTCGCCGAACGACGGGCTCTGCTGGTACTCCCAGCTGGAGAGGATGACGAAGCAGTCATGGCGAAGAGCCGCCTCGAACAGCTCGCGCAGCCACGCCCGTCCGTCGATCTCGCCCCCGCCGCCCAGGTCGTACCAGCGCATCCGCTGCCCGTACGCGCCGCCCAGCGCCGACGGCCGCAGCTTGGTCGTATCGAGCCGGGAGCCGAAGAGCAGGAACGGCATGGCGCAGACGCGCACCGTGTTGTAGCCGCGGGCCACGGCGTCCGCGAAGGCGCGGTCGAGATCGGCGAAGGGCTCATCCGGGCCGGTGCGGGTGTACCAGCTGAAGTCCCAGAGTGAGATGGTCAGTTTGTCCGGCAGGTGCGGCGACAGCGTCACAGGGGGCTCCCCGCGGTCGGCGGCTCGGCGATGACAGAGACGAGAGATCGGTTCATCGTCCGGGGGTGCCCATGGGCTGTCAAGATGTATCCATAAATAATGGCCATTGCTGGTCGCGCCGACTATTGCGGGGCGGCCCCTCTTGTTGGGGGCGGCCCCTCCTATTGGGGACGGCCCCTCAGGCGATCCAGCCGTAACCGGGTCGTGGTCTGCGCGAGGCCGGGGGCGCGCCCACGCCCTCCAGGTCGTGCTCGGCGGCCCGGACCAGTTGCTGCCCCAGATCGCTGAGCGCGCGCCCGGCCGCGAGCTCATCGCCGATCACGGGCACGTCCTCGTCGTCCGGGTTGCACCGGGCCAGTCCCCGGCCGGTGAGCGCCGTGGACCCGGTGTCCAGCTCCACCCGCGCCCTGGTCCGCCCCTCGTCCTCGGAGAGATAGAGATGGACCTTCCACTCCACTGTGTGCGACATGGTCTGCTCCTCACCTTCTGGCGGCACCTTCTGGCCGCACCTTTCTGGCGGCACCTTCTGGCGGCCGCTTCTGGTGCCCAGAAGCGGCCGGACCCCGCGGCGGCGGCCGGAGCCCCGCTCAGCGGCGGTTCCTGCCGGACCACGCGGGCTCCACCACCTTCCACTCTGCCTCCCAGCGCGCGTAACGCCTGCGGTCCAGGGCCCGCCGGACCCGGGCCCGTCCCGTGAACGCGAGCGCGGCCACCGTCGCCGCGGTGATACAGCCGGTGAACCAGCCCATGGTCCGCGCGGTCGACGGGGAGGAGGGCGGCTGCGCCAGGGCGCCCTCGCGGTTCACCCAGACCCGTACCCGGTCCCCCGAGTCGCCGTCGCCCGCCACCGTGGCGGTGCCCGTATGGCGCTCACCGTCGTCCGCGACCCAGCGCACCCTCGCCTGCCGCGGCTCCCGCACATCGCTGTGGGCCGGGCCGGGGGTGGCATCGGCGAGCCGTGCGGTGATCTGGTGCCGGGCCGAGGTCTCGGCGGCCACGACGCGCATCTGGGAGGCGTGTGCCGCGTACCCCGCGCTGATCGCGGCGGCCGGCAGCCCGACCACGAGGATCAGCGCGAACAGCACGGTGCACCAGGTCTGGATCCGGTCCGTCCGGCGGCGCAGCGGGTTGGGCCCCTTGGTCGGACGCTTGAGCAGGGGCGGACGCGGCCCGAATACGCGTCGCGGTCCGTGGGTGTTCATGGTCTGGCCTCCAGCGGGTGCTGACGCCGGCGCGCGGTCGCGCGGGCGTCGGGGTCAGGTGCGCGGGGCGGGCTGATAGGCGCCGGGCACCATCCGCGCGCTGATCGCCGTGCGGTTGTAGGCGTTGATCACGACGGCGGCCCAGATCACGGCCGCCACCTGCGGTTCGTCGAAGACCTCGCGGACGGACGCATAGACCTCGTCCGGCACATGGCCGTCCTGGATCGAGGTCACCGCCTCGGTCAGCGCGAGCGCGGCCCGCTCCCGCTCGGTGAAGAACGGGGTCTCCCGCCAGGCGGCGAGGGTGTGGATCCGCTGCTCGGTCTCGCCCTGGGCGCGGGCGTCCTTGGTGTGCATGTCCAGGCAGAACGCGCAGCCGTTGAGCTGCGAGGCGCGGATCCTGACCAGTTCCAGTAGCTCGGGCTCGACCCCCGCCGCCCGGGCGGCCCGCACCGCCGCCCGGTGCAGCTCGCCCATCGCGGCGGACACCTCGGGGGCGAGGCCCTTCAGATCCAGCCGGGCGGTGGTGCGGGCCGGGGTGGTCGTCGTCATCGGTGAACTCCGTTCGTCGCGGTCAGTCGCGGTCGGTTGCGGTCGGTCGCGTTCGGTCGTGGTCAGGGGGTCGGGGCCATCAGGGCCTCGGGACCGTCAGGGAATCGGGGCGGTCAGGGGATCGGGAACGCCGTCGAGCCAGGTCTGCCAGGAGGCGGCGCGCAGCGCCGGGCCCGCCCGCAGCGGGCGGCCCAGCCACGCGGTCACCGGGCGGATCCCGTGCACCGCGTTGACCAGCCACACCTCACGGCCGTCCAGCTCCTGCACGGTGCGGCGGCGGTGCTCGGTGCGGACGCCAAGCTCGGCCGCCCGGTCCTGGATCAGGGCCGAGGTCACGCCCGCCAGCAGCGGAAGCTCCGGGGGCGGCAGACACAGCACGTCGTCCTCCCACCACAGGACGCTCGCCGCCGTGCCCTCGAGCACCAGCCCGGAGGGGGTGGTGAGCAGCAGCTCCTGCGCGCCGCGGGCCGCCGCCCGCTCCCGCAGATGCGCGAGGAGGGCGAGGTCGGGGCCGGTGCGCCGGGGATGCGACCGCGGATCGAACTCCTCGGTCAGGCATACGGTCACATTGACCGTCCGCGGCGGCGCGGGCCGGACCCGCAGGAACAGCCGGGCCGGTTCCGGACCCGCCAGCTCGACCCGGGGGAACCACCGCTCGGTGCGGGGCAGAGCGGCGATCGCGTCGCGCCAGAAGCTCTCGATCCGGGCGGGGGAGTCGCCGCTCGCCTCGACGCACGCGGCGACGAACCGGCGGCGGTGGCGGTCGAGCCCGCGCACCCGCCCGTCGTCGATCAGCCAGGAGTCGGCGGCCAGCAGCGCGCTGTCCGGCACCGCCCGGGAGGGCATCAGCCCGCCGTCCTCGCGCCACATCAGCGTCCACTGCTTATGGTCCGACGCGTCGGCGTGACCGACGTTCTGTGTGGCGACCATGTCCGCTTCCACGTCTCCGTCCCGATGTGCTCGACTTTCCCGATGTGCTCGATGTGCTCGATGTCCGACCGCACTGCCCCGGTGTCCTACGTCCGCGTTCCGTTGTTGCGTTTTTCCGTCGTCCGGCCGGGTTCCTAGCCGCGCTCGCTGGATTGCCGGTCAATAGCCGCGCGCCGGGCCGCCCCGGGGGCCGTAGGGGGCGCGTTCCAGCCACTCCCCGCAGCGGGGGACCACCGGGGACAGGGCCGCCGCCGCGCGCTGGGTCGCCCGCTTCCACGGCCGGGGCCGCAGATGGTCCAGGGCCGCCCCGGCGGCCTCGCTGTTGTAGAGGGCCGCGCTCCGGCGGGCGGAGGCGTACCCGGCCACCGTCGCGGGTCCCCGCGATGGCTCGGAGCATGCCGCCGACACCGCCTCCGCCGCCGCGACCGCGTCCGCGATCCCGCTGTTCATGCCTCGGGCCCCGAAGGGCGGGAAGAGATGCGCCGCCTCGCCCGCCAGCAGCACCCGGCCGGACGGATCGGCGAACGACGCGGCCACCTTGCGCAGGAAGTGGTACCGCGACACCCACAGCACCCGGTGGGCGCAGTCCTCGCCCACCAGCCGGGGCAGCCAGCGGCGCAGCGCCTTCTCGGTGGCGAAGGACTCCGGCGGATCGTCCGCGCGGCACTGGAGATCGATCTGGAAGCCCCCGGTGAACGGCACCCGCAGCACGGTGCGGCCGCCGGTACCGGGGTGCTCGTAGTGGAAGACCCGCTCGACCGGCAGGTCCCCGCCGGGCGGATCCGCCACGTCCACGACCACGTGATAGCCGTCGGACCGGGTGCCCTCCAGCGGGATGCCCAGCGCCTTGCGCACCCCCGAACGGGCCCCGTCGGCGGCGATGACATGGCCGGCCGTCCAGCTCCGGCCGGCCCCGTCGGTCACCGTCACCCCGTCGCCGTCCGCGCGCACCCCGGCCACCTCGGCGTCGAAGCGGAACTCCACGCCCGCCTCCGCACACGCCTCGTGGAGGAACCGCTCGGTGTCCACCTGACGCAGGCTGGTGAAGGCGGGCAGGGCCGCGGCGGCCCCGTCCCCGGAGGCCCGCGGAAAGGTCTGTACGAACACCTCGCGGCCGCGGTAGAGGGTGCGCCGGGTGCGCCAGGTGGTTCCGTACGCCGCGATCCGGGCGCCCAGTCCCGGGCGGGCCCGCTCCAGCAGCCGCAGCGACCTCCGGTGGACGAACAGCGCGCGGCTCCCGGGGCGCACCCGGTCCCGCGCCCCGGCCTCCAGCACCAGGACCGGCAGCCCGGCGGCGCGCAGGGTGAGCGCCGCCGTCATCCCGACCGGCCCGGCGCCCACCACCAGAACCGGCCCGCCGCCCTTGCCCGCCGCCATGTCAGCCACCGACCGGGGCGGTGGACAGGGTGGGCAGCTCACCCGCGGCGAGCTGCCGGGCGATCTCCAGCCGCTTGATCTTCCAGGTGGCGGTGCGCGGCAGATCCTCGAAGCGGCACTGCACCGGCTCGGCCAGCGCCGGGAGATCCTCGGTCGCCCGCCGCCAGCTGTCGGGGTCCAGCGGCTCGTTCCCCCGGGTGCACACCACCGGTACCGGCTCGCGCCCGGGACCGTGGACGATGATCACTTCCCGGAGGTCGGCGAACCGCGACAGCAGCTCGTCCTCCACCTCCAGCGTGCTGTCCACGGTGGAGATCTGGTCCACCTCGCGGTCCAGCAGATACAGCGCGCCCCACCGGTCGCGGTAGCCCATGTCGCCCATCCGCCACCAGCCCCGGTCCACCTGCCGGGCGTAACTCTCCGGCGCGCCGAGATAGGTGAGGATCCGGCCGCGGGTGCGGGCCTCGATGGCCCCCGTCGCACCCGGCGGGCACTTGCGGCCCCGCTCGTCCACCACCCGGATCCGGGTGAACCCGGGGATGCCGGTGCCCACCCGCCGTGCCTCCACCCGGTCCGCGCCCCGCCGGGTGTACCAGCCGAAGGCGACGGGCCCGGTCTCGCTCTGCCCGTACAGCTGCATCAGCCGGGGGTCGCGGCGCCGGGACGCGGCGAGCAGCCGCCGCACCGTACGGGGGTGGATGGCGTCGAACGTGGAGCCGTACGCCCGGACGTTGGACAGCGGGCCGTTCGGCCCGTCGGCCAGCTCCTCCCACAGCACATAGGTGTTGGGATGCGTCTCCACGATGCCGGGGCGGTGCGCCGCCAGCAGTGGACCCGCGTGGGCCGGGTCGGGGTCGACGAGCAGCAGCAGCGGGCTGCCGAAGTGCAGCAGTACGCCCAGCAGATGGTAGAAGCGGGAGTGGACGAACGACATGTGCAGCGCGGCCGCCTCCCCGCGGGTGGCCCGGCCCAGCGCCTGCTGGGGCACCAGCCGGTTCCACATGGCGTGCGGGCAGTGCACGGCCAGCTTCGGTATGCCGGTGGTCCCCGAGCTGTGGGTGATCAGCGAGGGCTCCCGGGGGTGGAGCCGGATCGCCGGGTGGCGCGCCACCCCGGCGAGCGCGGCCAGCGCGATGGTGTTCCCGGGCGCCTCGTCCACCGTCAGCACGCCCCGGGCCAGGGTGGTGTCCACCGTGCTCAGCGTGGACTCCAGCGTCGCCCGGTCGGTGATCAGCCAGGGGGCGTGCAGCCGGTCGAGCAGCACCGCGGCCACCTGTCCGTCCAGCGCGGGCGACAGCAGCGCCGGGACCGCGCCGATCCTGGAGACGGCACAGGTCAGCAGCACGATGTCGGCGTTGTCGCCCTTGAGGATCGCCACATGCTCACTCGGGCGCACCCCCGCCGACCACAGCCGGGCGGCCAGGTCGTCGACCAGATCGGCCAGTTCGGTGTAGCCGAGGTCGGTACCGGCGTCGGGGGCGACGTCCAGTGGCCGGTCCAGGGTCACCCTGACCCTGCCGTGCCGGGCCGCGGCCTCCTGGAACATCAGCCCCAGATAGAACCCGCGCTCGGGGAGCAGCCGCTGCAACATATCGAGTTCCTCATCGTTCGAAGTCGGTCAGGGGGCCGCGCGCTGCGGCGCGGCGGCAAGCCGGTTTGACCCGTCACCAGCGGCCCGTACGGACGACATGGCGCCGCAGCTTCCCCGTCGGGGTGCGCGGCAGCGAGGCCACCAGGCGTACGGTGCGCGGCGCCTTGTAGGCGGCGAGCCGCCGCCGGGCCAGCGCGATCAGATCGGCCGTCAGCCTCTCCTCGTCCACCGCAGGGCCGTCCGGGCCGCCGTTGCCGCCGGGGTTGCCGGAGCCGTCCCGGTCGTCCGTCCGGCCACCCGTATCGTCCGTCCGGCCAGCCGCGCCGGCCGCCGGTACGACATAGGCGCGCAGCCGGGTCGCGCCCCGCTCGTCGGGGACGGCCGCCACCGCCACCTCCCGTACCGAGGGGTGCTGCCGCAGCACCTCCTCGACCTCCAGCGGCGACACGGTGATCCCGCCGACCATCTCCAGGTCGTCCACCCGGCCCAGATGGCGGTACGTCCCGTCGCGCCCGCGCCGGGCCCGGTCCCGGGTGGCGAGCCAACCGCCGTCCTCCGGGCGGCCGGTGGCCACCGTCGGGCCCCGCACCCACAGCTCGCCCTCGGCCGAGCCGTCGGCGCCGTCCGCCACCACCGCGCCCTCGCCGTCCCGTAGCTCCAGCTCGAAGCGGGGCACCGGACGGCCGAGGGTGCCGGGGACGTTGTCCCACACCGTGTTGGCGCAGAAGGCGTGGCCCGCCTCGGTGGAGCCGATCTGCTCCAGCACCGGTGCGCCGAGCAGCTCACCGACCCGCTCACCGAGCGCGGGCGGCAGCCCCTCGCCCGCGCTGACCGCGGCCCGGACGGAGGTGAAGCAGGCCGTGTGGCCGGTGCCGCGCTCGTCCACCAGGGCGGCGTACGAGGACGGCACCGAGTACAGCAGGGTCACCCGGTGCCGGGCCACGAGGTCGTCGATGAGGGCGGGTCCGGGACGGTCCGCGGTGAGTACCGCGGCCGACCCCGAGAAGAGGGGGAAGGCGAAGGCGTTCCCGAAGCCGTAGGCGTAGAACAGCTTGGACACCGAGAACGACACGTCCGACGGGCCGATGTCCAGCACCTCCTGCCCGACCAGATCGTGATAGGCGGCCACATCGCCATGGCTGTGGACCACCGCCTTGGGGCGGCCGGTGGTCCCGGAGGTGTACTGGACGTACAGCGGGGTGGCGGCCGTCACCGGCTCCGCCGCCGGGGCCGGGGCCGCCGAGCCCGGCGTGGCGGGCGGGCCGGTCAGGGCCGACAAATGGTCGGCGCCGAGCCAGGGGACGCCGTCGAAGTGGTCCTGGAGACCGGGGCCGGAGACTGCCAGCGCGGCGCGCGAGTCCTCGGCCATGAAGCGGTGGTCGTCGGCGGTGAGCGCGGGGTTGACCAGCACCGCCACGGCGCCCAGCCGGGCGGCGGCCAGAAACGTGGTCACCCACATGATGCCGTCCGGCGACGCCAGCAGCACCCGGTCACCGGCCGCCACCCCCCGGCCCGCCAGCACGGTGGCCGCGCGCTCGGCGCGGTCGTGGACCTCGCCGTGGGTCCAGACCCGGTGGCCCTCGAAAAAGGCGGCCCGGCCGGACCAGCCGCGGCGGTCCGCGAGCGCCGCGAGATGCGCTGCCACGTTGGCCGAGACGGTGGGCCCGACGGGCATGGGCGGGGCGGACACCGATACGGCGGTCACCGGCCGAGCTCCTTCGCCGCGGGGGCGGGCGGCGCCGCGGCGGCGGCCACCAGCAGATCGCCGATCTCCCCGGCGGACGCGGGCTCCCCGCCGGACGCGGGCTCCACGGCCTGGTAGGCGCGCATGGTGGCGGCGGTCTTCAGCAGCATCTCCTCGTACTCCTCGGCCGGATCGGAATCGAGAACGATGGCGCCGCCCGCGCCGATGTGCATCCGCCCGCCGGTGAACACGGCCGTGCGGATGACGATGTTGAGGTCGGCCGCGCCGTTGCAGCTGAGGTAGCCGAGCGCGCCGGAGTACACGCCGCGGGCCCCGGTCTCCAGCGAGTCGATGATCTCCAGGGTGCGCAGCTTGGGCGCGCCGGTCATGGAGCCGCCCGGGAAACAGGCCCGTACGCAGTCGACGGAGGTGGTCTCCGGGCGCAGCCGGCCGCGCACGGTGGAGACCAGCTGGTGGACGGTGGCGTAGGTCTCGGTGTTCATCAGCCGCGGCACATACACACTGCCCGGCGCGCACACCCGGCCCAGGTCGTTGCGGAGCAGATCCACGATCATCAGGTTCTCGGCGCGGGCCTTGGAGCTGGAGGCGAGGGCGGCCAGCGTCCGCGCGTCCTTCTCCGGGCTCTGGCCGCGCGGGGCGGTGCCCTTGATCGGCTTCGCCTCGGCGGTGCCGTCGGGGGTGATGCGCAGAAAGCGCTCGGGGGAGGCGCAGGCCACATCCGTGCCGTCGAACCGCAGATAGGCGGCGTACGGCGCCGGGTTGAACCGCCGCAGGGCCCGGTAGAAGGCGTAGGAGTCGCCGGGGGCGGGCAGCCAGGCGGAGTTGGTCAGGCAGATCTCATAGCTCACCCCGGCGCGCAGCTCCCGCAGACACGCCTCGATCGAGGCCAGATACCGCTCCCGGTCCCGCACCAGCCAGGGCTCCACGGCGGCCGTGGTGGTGAGGGCGGGCGGTTGCGGGGCGGGTCCGGTGAGCGTCGGCACCCCGCTGAGCACGGTCACGGTGGTGTCCAGCCAGTCCTTCGCCTCCCGGTGGCCGTCGGGGGTGTCCTCGGCGAGGCAGCAGATGTAGGTGACGCCCTCCTGGTGGTCGACGGCGACGAACCGGTCGGCGAAGAGCCAGCAGGCGTCCGGGGTGGCGGCCCGGTGGCGGTTGGGGGAGCCGCAGTCGGCCTTGAGTTCGTAGCCGAAGTAACCCACATAGCCGCCGGTGAAGTCGAAGGGCAGATCGGGGGCCTTGATCCGGCGGCGGTTCAGCTCCCGCTTGAGGTAGTCGAAGACGTCGCCCTCGACCCGTACGGCGGGCCGTCCCGCCCGCTCGACCTCGCACCCGCCGGTGTCGGTGTCGTAGCGGACGAACTCGGCGAGCGGGCCGGTGCCGTCCCCGAGGAAGGAGAAGCGGGCCTCGCCGGACTCGGCGCGCGAGCTGTCGAGCCAGAACGCGTGCGGTGCCTCGGCGTACAGCCGGGTGAAGGCCGCCTCGGTGTCGGTGGCGTCGGCCAGCCAACGGGCGTGCAGCCGGTAGCCGGGGCCCTCCGGGGGTGGCTCCGCCGGAGCCTCCTTCTTGGGGGCGGGCCGGGCCAGTTCGGTTCGGGGGTCCGCTCCGGGGGCGGGCGGGGAGCCCGGCGCGGTGGCGTTCTTGGTCTTGTTGGCCGTCCTGGCCGCCTTCGCCGCCTTGGAGGCGGTACGGGCGCGGCGCGGCTCCTCGGCGGAGGCGGAGGCGGGGGCCACGGCGGAGGCGGGGGCCACGGTGGACGTCACCGACTCGCCGTTGGCGTGCTCGACGGTCAGATCGCGGAAGTTGCCGAGCATGCGGTGGCCGTATCCGGTCAGCACCGACTCCGGGTGGAACTGGACGCCCCACAGTGGCCGGGCCCGGTGCCGCAGCCCCATCAGCACACCGTCCTCGGACCAGGCGATGCCCTGGAGCCCCAGCGGCAGTGGCTCGGCCACGCACAGCGAGTGGTAGCGCACGGCCGTGAAGTCCTGTGGAAGGCCGCGGAACAGCCCGCGCCCGCCGTGTTTGATCCGGGACAGATGCCCGTGCTTGGGCTCGGGCGCGGACACCACCCGCGCCTGGGCGCCGAGCGCGATCCCCTGGTGCCCCAGGCACACCCCCAGCACCGGGATGGGCGACCGCTCGATCAGCCGGGCGGTGGCGCCGAAGTCCCGGGGGTCCGCCGGATGGCCGGGGCCGGGGGAGAGCACGATGTTGTCGAACGCGGAGAGATCGATGTCCGCGCACTCCGGCGCGTCATGCAGAAGCACCTCCGGTTCCTCGCCGTTGACCTCGGTCAGCAGATGAAAGAGGTTGTACGTGTACGAGTCGTAATGATCGACGAGGAGTGTCCTCAGCGATTCCATCCGGATTTGCCTCCTTGCGATGAGAAAACCGACCGGGTATCACCCGCCCCGGTCCTCGGGCCGCGAGGCCCCGCTCGCCTACCGGCGAGCGCGTGGGCCGTCGGCCGCCATCCGCCTGTGACGTCCTCGTATCGACTGAAGCGGTGGGTAGAGCCACTTCTTCAGAAGCCGTTGCAGCCGCGGCATGACCAGCCAGGTCACCATCGCGGTGACACCGAGACACAGGGCCAGTGTCCGCAGCAGGAAATTGGCGTCCTTGATGAACGGGATCACCAGCACATTGAAGATGAGAACCGGAGGGAAGACCGCGCTCAGATTCACCAGCCACAGCTTCCATTTGGGCGGTGGCGGCAGCGGCCGCACCGGCCCTTTGAACCAGTTCTCCAGTCCCGCGGTGCGCTGTGTTCCCTTTTCCTCGACGAAGGGCCCGGTACGGGACGCCAATCGTGCGCGCTCCAGCGAGGAATCCCATGCCCGAGCCGCGCCTTCCGCCTCGAACCGGTAGAGGACGTGCCACTCCGAGGAGGCCGAACCGGATCCCATCACCCCGCCTCCGAGATATCCCGGAAGGCTTGCCGCGGCATTGAGCATCTCGATCGCCCAGGCATAGAACTCGCTTTCGCGGCCGGGGTCCACCCGGTATGCGGCAGTCACCGTGACCGGTTCACTGTCCACTCCAGCCGCAACTCCTTTCCGTGCCGTTACCTTCGCCTGTTGTGCCCGGCGAGATGACACGAAGTGTTCCACACCGTGCGATCGGGAACAGTGGAATGCTCAACAACGTACATAAAAACCCGGATAGGCCGCCGTGACCTGGGCGTTACCTACGGTTCGGGGTTCTGACAGGACCGCGACGGGGCCGCCGATAAAGAATCTCCGAGCGCGATTGAACATGACGAAGCGCCGGGCCGTATGAAACATAATGCGGCCCGGCGCCTCGTGGTTTCGATCAATCGGTCGGCTCGATCGGCCGCGTCTCCGCGATCAGCCGAGTACCTTCTCCAGCGCCGCCAGCGCCCCCTCCAACTCGGCGCGGGTGATGGTCAGCGGCGGGGCCAGACGGATCGTCGAGCCATGGGTGTCCTTGACCAGGATCCCCTCGGCCATCAGCCGCTCGCTCACCTCACGGCCGGTGCCGAGCGCGGGGTCCACATCGACGCCCGCCCACAGCCCGCGGCAGCGGTAGCCCACGACGCCCTTGCCGGTCAGCGCGGCCAGCCCGTCCCTCAGCACCTCGCCCAACTCCCGTGCCCGGCGCTGGAATTCGCCGGTGCGCAGCAGATCGACCACGGCCGAGCCGACCGCCGCGGCCAGCGGATTGCCGCCGAAGGTGGAGCCGTGCTCGCCGGGGCGCAGCACCCCGAGCACCGCATGGTCGGCCACCACCGCCGACACCGGCACGATGCCGCCGCCCAGCGCCTTGCCGAGCAGCAGCACATCCGGCATCACCGACTCGTGCTCGACGGCCAGCGTGGTGCCGGTGCGGCCCAGACCGGACTGGATCTCATCGGCGATGAACAGCGTCCCGGTGCGCCGGGTCAGCTCGCGCACCCCGCGCAGATAGCCGTCATCGGGGATGACGACGCCCGCCTCGCCCTGGATGGGCTCGATGAGGACCGCCGCCGTGGTCTCGTCGACGGCGGCCTCCAGCGCCGCGAGGTCGTTGTACGGCACGACGCGGAAGCCGGGGGCGAACGGGCCGAAGCCGTCGCGGGCCACGGGGTCGGTGGAGAATCCGACGATCGTCGTCGTGCGGCCGTGGAAGTTGTCGGCCGCCACCACGATGGTGGCCTGGTCCGGGGCGACGCCCTTCACCTCGTACGCCCACTTGCGGGCGACCTTGATGGCGCTCTCCACCGCCTCCGCGCCGGTGTTCATCGGCAGCACCATGGAGAGCCCGGTGAGCTCCGCCACCCCCTCGGCGAACCCGGCCAGCCGGTCGTTGTGGAAGGCCCGGGAGGTCAGCGTGAGCCGGTCGAGCTGGCGGTGGGCGGCCTCGATCAGCGCCGGGTGGCGGTGGCCGAAGTTGAGGGCGGAGTACCCCGCCAGCATGTCCAGATAGCGGCGCCCCTCGACGTCCCGGACCCAAGCGCCCTCGGCGCCGGCGACGACCACGGGCAGCGGGTGGTAGTTGTGCGCGAGCGAGGTCTCCTCGGCGCGGATCAGCTCCTGGGAGGAGCGAGCCGCGCCGTTCGCCACGGCCGAGCCGGAACCGGAGGCGGAGGAGTCGGAGGCGATGGGGGTGGTGGCGGTCATCAGCGGATCTCCTGTGTGCAGCACTTGATGCCCCCGCCGGCCTTGTGCAGTTCCGACAGGTCGACGGGGACGGGGACGTAACCGCGGTCGGTGAGCTGGTCGATGAGCCCGGTGGCCTGGGGCGCGACGAAGACATGGCGGCCGTCGGAGACGGAGTTGAGCCCGAAGGCCATGGCGTCGTCGCGGGTGGCGATCAGCGCGTCGGGGTAGAGCCGCCCCAGCACCTCACGGCTGCCGGGGGAGAACGCCTCCGGGTAGTAGGCGATGTTCCGGTCGTCGAGGACGAACAGCGCGGTGTCCAGGTGATAGAAGTACGGGTCCACCAGCAGCAGGCTGATGGTCGGCACCCCGAAGAACTCCTGCACCTCCTGATGGGCCGCCCGGGTGGTGCGGAAGCCGGTGCCCGCCAGGACATAGGGCCCGGCCGGCACCAGGTCGCCCTCGCCCTCGCACACCGATTCCGGCGGATGGACGTCGAATCCCGCCGCCTTGAACCACCGTTCGTAGGCGAGCTGTTCCGGCCGGCGCTGCGGTGCGTGGAATCGTGAGCCGAAGACCCGGCCCTCCAGGACGAGGGCCGAGTTCGCCGCGAACACCATGTCCGGCAGGCCCGCCACCGGTTCGATGAATTCGACCCGATGACCGTGGTCGCGGTAGGCGCGGATCAGCGTCTCCCATTGCGTCTGGGCGAGGTCGGTGTCGACCTCGGTGTCCTCGCGCATCCAGGGATTGATGGCATACCGCACATCGAAATATCTGGGTTCACAGGTCAGGAAGCGCCTGGGGCGCGGCACACGCGTAAGGGGCAACGGAGGATTCCTCTCGCTTCCGCGGGCGACCGGGGGATGAATCAACGGTAGAAAGCGGAAGAGAGGGGAGACAAGGAAAGAAGACTGCGCGTCGGCGCACCGACGCTGCGTGCGGAGGCCGGTTCGCGGCGGTTCATTGCGTCACCGTGGCGGGAGGGGCCGCGCCGGCCTCCGCACTGCCCGTGAGCAGGTGCGACAGCACCATGTAGCTGATCGTCTGGCGGACGAAGGGCTCGGCCCGGATGCGCTCCAGAACCTCCTCGAAATGCTCCACATCGGTGGCCATGACATGCAGCAGGGCGTCCGCGCCGCCGGTCACCGTCATGGCCGCGATGATCTCCGGATAGTTGCGCACGACCTCCGCGAGGCGCCGGGGCGGCGCGGCGCTGTCGCAGTACACCTCGACATATGCCTCGGTCCGCCAGCCGAGGGCGGCCGGGCGCACGGTGGTGGTGAAGCCGGTGATCACATCGGTCTCCCGCATCCGGTCGACGCGGCGCTTGACCGCGGAGGCCGAGAGCCCGATCGCGGCGCCGATCTCCGTGAAGCTGGTCCTGGCGTTGGCGACCAGCGCCGCAACGATTTTGCGGTCCAGATCGTCGAACGGTACGGACTGATGTGTCATCGTCTATCACCCTTTGCGTCTTTCGTCCCCGGTGTGCGGGGTCTCTTCCCTATGCTCAAAACCGCCGCATACTCAGTGAGTGCCTGAGGCGTCCTTTTCTCTACGCTCTTTCAGAAAGATTCCACAAGAGGGGGCGTGAACCGGGGCGCGAGCCCCCTTTTCTCCGGGGTCGCGCGGTATGGGCTCCGGGGGTACAAGGGCGGTGCACCGCAACGGCCGAATCCACCGCGGTGATACGACACCACCTACCGGCCCCGGTCCCTCCAGGCGTAGCGTCAACTATTCCACCTGTCCTTTCCGGACGATGAGCGGCTCTCCCGACGGAGACGACTCACCATCCAACGGGGAAAGGCTTCGAGTACGTCCAACGCCGCGCCGCACGCGCCGAATTCACTATGAACCGATTCCGGAACACCGGCGGCCCCACCGTGCATTCGGCGACTCGCCGTACCGGCGGCCCCGTACTCCGGTGTGAGCGAAAGGGACCACCGTCATGACCCTCCTCAGATCCGGCAGGGCGTCGTGAGCCCGCGCCGGCACCCACCCCGGCCGGCCCCCGGGGGCCCCGGAAACCCCCGGGACGCCGTCGTCACCGGGCTGGGCTTCTGCCTCCCGGGCGGCGCCGAACCCGTCTTCACCACGGCCCAGGTGTGGGACATCGCCTCCCACGGCCGCACCGTCCTCGGCCGGCACGGCATCCACTACGGCTCGGTGCGCCTCAGCGCCGAGCAGTTCGCCGAACGCCTCCCCGACATCCCCGAATTCTTCTCCCGCCACTACACCAACGCCCACCGCTACGGCCTGGTCTCCCTCGTCGAGGCATGTGCCGACGCGGAACTGGACGTGACCGCCGGTGAGCTGGGCGAGGCGGCCGTGCTCGTCGGCCGGGGCGGCGTGGACGCCAATGTCGACAGCTATGTCAACCTGCTCGGCGCCGACCCCGACTCCGCCACCCCGCTCGACGCCGTGGAGACGCTCGTCGCGACCGAACAGGCCGTTTCGCCCTCCGACGTCGTCCTCGTCCAGGGAGCCCTGGCCCGGACCGTCGGACCCTGCTTCACCGTGTCCTGCGGCTGCGCGTCCGCCGCCGTGCAGATCGGCAACGCCCGTCGGCTCATCGCGGCCGACGAGACCGATCTCGCGCTGGTGACCGGCGTCGACGTCTTCAATGTCGGCCTGATCCAGAAGAGCCAGCGGCTGCTGCGCGGCGCCCAGCACGCCCACGACGCGACGGACGCCGTCGGCATGCCCGATCTGCTGCCCTCCATCGACTCCCTGATGCGTCCCTACGACCGGCGAGCGGACTGCATCAACCACGGCGAGGGATCCGCCACCGTGATCCTGGAGAGCCGGGAACACGCCCAACGGCGGGGTGCCCACATCTACGGCCAGGTGCTCGCCACCGCCCTGACCCGCGACGGCCTGGCCAACCCGCTCGCCGCCGACGACTCCGGCGCCCAACTGATCAGGGCCGTTCGCCTGTGCACGGGCGACCGCTGGGGGATCGAGCAGTTGCCGTACATCAACGGCGCGAGTGACGGCGACCCGGTCGTCACCGCCCTGGAGGCCAACGCCGTCCGCGAGCTCTACGGCCCCGACTCCACAGTGCTGATGTCCTCCCAGGAAGGATGCTTCGGCCACCTCGGATCGGCCTCGGGCTGCCTCGACCTCGCCCTCACCGTGATGATGATGGAGTACGGCGAGGTGTGCCCCACCGCCAACTGCGAACAACCCGCCGACGGGCTCCCCTTCGACCCCGTCCCCGGCACCCGCACCCGTCCCCTCGACTTCGACCACGCGCTCAGCTTCAACTACCAGATCGGTGGCGTGAAGCACGCGATGCTGCTGGGCGGCCCGGACGCCACCTGAGTCCGCAACCCCCGCGGCGATCTCCACCCCACGGCCCCTCACGGCCCCCACCCCGGGCCGAGCACCACCCACGGAGACCCCGATGCGTCAGCACACTCCTGCCCCCGGCCGTTCCCCCGGCCACATCGCCATCGTCGGCATGGGCTGCCGGCTCCCCGGAGACACCGACTCGCCCGCCGCCCTGTGGCGGCTGCTGGCCGACGGACGCGACGCCGTCGGCGAACCGCCCGCCGAACGCGCCGCGCTCTGGGCGGCCGACCCCGCCACGACCGCCCGGCCCGCCTCCGCACCGCCCGTACGCGGCGGATATCTGCGCGATGTGTCCGGCTTCGACGCCGACTTCTTCGGCGTCTCCGGACGCGAGGCCGATGTCCTCGACCCCCAGCACCGGCTGCTGCTCGAAGTGGCCTGGGAGGCCCTGGAACAC
The DNA here is from genome assembly GCF_047215865.1 of Streptomyces sp. Inha503. Taxonomy (NCBI): domain Bacteria; kingdom Bacillati; phylum Actinomycetota; class Actinomycetes; order Kitasatosporales; family Streptomycetaceae; genus Streptomyces; species Streptomyces sp. Inha503. The sequence continues at coordinate 10,558,783 of NZ_CP178360.1, forward strand.
GCCGGAATGCCACCCGACCGGCTCGGCTCCACCGACACCGGCGTCTTCGCCGGGATCAGCTACAACGACTACATGAACCGGCTCGACCGCCGCCCCCGGGAACGGGAGGTCGAGGGCTCCGTCCTGACCAACGGGCACTGCGTCGCCACCGGCCGGATCTCCTACCTCCTGGGCCTCCACGGCCCGTCGGTGGCCCTGGACACCGCGTGCTCCTCCTCCCTGGTCGCCATCCACCTGGCCGCCCAGGCGCTGCGCGCCGGGGAGTGCGAACTGGCCCTGGCCGGTGGGGTGACGCTGATGTTCGAGCCGCGGACCACCCGCTCGTTCGACCAGATGGGCATGCTCTCGCACACCGGCCACTGCCACACCTTCGACGCCGCCGCCGACGGTTTCGTCCGCGGCGAGGGCTGCGGCATCGTCGTCCTCAAACGCCTCACCGACGCGCTGCGCGACGGGGACCGGATCCTCGCCGTACTGCGCGGCTCGGCCGTCAACCAGGACGGCCACTCCGACGGGCTCGCCGCGCCCTCGGCCACCGCCCAGCGCGCCCTGTACGAGGAGGCGCTCGGCCGCGCCGGCGTCGACCCCGCCGACGTCGGCATGGTCGAGGCCCACGGCACCGGCACCCCCGTCGGCGACCCGGTCGAATTCACCAGCCTCGCGCAGGTCTACGGGACCGGCCGCGACCGCTGCGCCCTGGCCTCGGTCAAGACCAACCTGGGCCATCTGGAACCCGCCGCCGGTGTCACCGGGCTGATCAAGGCCGTGCTGTGCCTGGGCCGTGGACAGATCCCGCCCAATCTGCACTTCACCCGGTGGAACCCCGCCATCGCCGCCGAGGGAACCCGCTTCTTCATTCCCCGCGAGCTCACCCCCTGGCCGGTGCGGACCGGCCCCCGGCTGGCCGTCGTGTCGTCCTTCGGCTTCTCCGGGACCAACGCCCATATGGTCCTGGAACAGCCGCCCGCACCCGCGCCCCGCCCCACACCGCCACGGCCCCGGCCCGCCACCCGCGCCGTTCCGCAGGTGTTCCTCGTCCCGGCGGGCTCCCCGGCCGTGCTGCCCGGCGCCGCCCGCCGGATGGCCGACTGGCTGGAGGGCGACGGCGCGGACACCCCGCTGCGCGACATCGCCCACACCCTGGCGCTGCGCCGTGGCGCCGGCCGCGGGCGGCTCGGCGTCATCACCGCCTCGCGCGCCGAACTCGTGGACTCCTTGAGGGCGTTCGCCGATGGTCAGGCCCACCCCGCCGTGGTGAGCGGGGCCGTGGGCGCCGCGGTCTCCCGCCGGCCGATCTGGGTGTTCTCCGGACAGGGCTCCCAGTGGCCCGGCATGGGACGGCGGCTGCTGGAGACCGAACCGGTCTTCGCCGAGGCGCTCGCCGAGGCCGACGCATTCATCGCCGCCGAGTCCGGCTTCTCGGTGCTCGACATCGTCCGCCGCGGTGCGCCGGTGACCGGCTGCGACCGGGTGCAGCCCGTGCTGTTCGCCCTCCAGACCGCGCTCGCCGCCACCTGGCGCGCCCACGGCGTGGAACCCGCCGGGGTCATCGGCCACTCCATGGGCGAGGTCGCCGCCGCCGTGGTGGCCGGGGCGCTCTCCCTCGCCGACGGGGCCAAGGTGATCTGCCGCCGCTCCGCGCTGCTCACCCGCGTCGCCGGAAACGGCGCCATGGCCACGGTGGGCCTCGGCGCCGACGAGGTGCAGGCCGAACTCGACGGCGGCGGCGCCGAAGCCGTCACCGTGGCCGTCATGGCCGCGCCCGGCTCCACCGTGGTGGCCGGGGACACCGCACAGATCGAACGCCTCGTCGCCGGCTGGCAGGCCCGCTCCGTCCCCGCCGCGCCGATCGCCGTGGACGTCGCCTCGCACTCGCCCCAGGTGGACCCGCTCCTGGCCGATCTGCGCACGGCCCTCGCCGACCTCGAACCCCGCCGCCCGGAGGTGCCCTTCTACACCACCGTCCTGGACGATCCGCACACCCCGCCCGCCTTCGACGCCGACTACTGGTGCGCCAATCTGCGCCACCCGGTCCGGTTCTCCGCGGCCGTCGCCGCCGCCGCGGCCGACCGCCACCTGGTGTATGTCGAGATCTCCCCCCACCCGGTCATCACCCACCCCGTCCTGGCCGGTCTCGCCGGTCTGGTGGAGGACCCCGTCGTCCTGCCCACACTCCGCCGCGAGGCGGACGAGCCGACCACCTTCCGGACCCATCTGGCCGCGCTGCACTGCGCGGGAGTCCCCGTCGACTGGTCCGTGCTGTACGCGGACGCCGCACTCGCCGACGTACCGCCCATCACCTTCGACCGCACCCGCCGCTGGGCCGACGCCCCGCCCCCCGCCCCCTCCGACGCGGTCCCGGCCGGTGCGCTGCCCGGCGCGCACCTCGAGGTGCCCGGCGAACCCGTCCGCCACTTCTGGCGCGCCCGCACCGGTACCGCGGCCCTGCCCTGGCTCGACGACCACCGGGTGCACGACGCCCCCGTCCTGCCCGGCGCGGCCTCCTACGCCCTCGCGCTCACCGCCGCCTGCGAGGTGTTCGACGCCGGGCCCGAGGAGGTCGAGGTCACCGATCTGCACTTCCGTGAACTGCTGCGGCTCGCCGACCACACCGACCTGTCCACCACGGTGACCCTCGCCGCCGCCGACCGCGCCGAATGCGAGATCTTCGGACGCGACGAGGACGGCGCCTGGGTGCGGCAGGCCACGGCGGTGCTGCGCAGACTCGCCGTACCGCCCCGGTCCCGCGCCGCCTCCGTCCGTACGCTCGCCCTGCGCCATCCCGTGCCCGTGGAGGCCGAGGCGTTGTACGCCAGCCTGCGGGCCCGGGGCGTGGCACACGGCCCGGCGTTCCAGGGCATAACCGAGGTGTCCGCCTCCCGCCACGGCAACAGCTTCTGGGCCCGGGTGCGGGTCCCCGAGGCCGCCCGCGAGCCCGGACACGGGCTGCGTGTCCACCCCGTCCTGGTCGACATGTGCGCCCAACTCCTCATCGCCGGACTGCTCGACGAGGACGACCGGCGGCTGATGCTGCCCGCGCGGATGCGATGCGTACGCGTCCTCGGCGACCCCGGGACCGCCGTGTACTGCCACGCCAGGCTCGCCGAGACCACCGCCGGAGCCACCATCGGCCACGTCCGCCTGCTCGACGCGGACGGCCGGCCGGTCCTGGCCGTCGACGGGCTGCGGGTCGTCCACCGGGCCCTGGAGCGCACGGCCGAGGTCGACCAGTGGTTCCTGGAGGTCGGCTGGCGGCGCGCCGCCCGGCCCCCGGCCACCCGGCCCCCGGGACGGTGGCTGATCGTCGGGGAGGCGGACGGCCCCGCCCGCCCGGTGGCCGCCGCCCTGCGCGCCGCCGGTGCCACCGCCCGGGTGTGGCAGGTGCCCCTGGCCGACCAGGGGCTCGACGCCTTCCGCGACGCCCTCACCAGCCGGCTCACCCGCTCCGGGGAACGGCCGCGCGCCGTGGTGCTCGTATGCGGCCCGCCCTCCGCCGAGGGCGGCGCGGAGGACGGGCTGCGCCGCACCCGCCGGCTGCTCGCCGCCGCCCAGGCACTCACCGACCGCTTCCCCGAACCGCCCCGCCTCTACGCCGCCACCTCGGGCGCCCGCACCGTGACCCCCGGCGACCTGGCCGACCCCGGACAGAGCGCACTCCGCGGACTTCTGCGGGTGCTCGCCCTGGAACACCCCGAGCTGCGGGCCACATTGGTGGACACCGACCCGGCCGCCCCGGACCAGCTCGCGGACACCCTCGCCGCCGAACTCCTCGCCGACGCCCCCGAGGACGAGATCGCACTGCGCGACGGAGCCCGCTACACCGCCGAACTGGACCACGCGCCCCTCACCGACACCGAGCGCACCACCGCCGCCGCCCGCACCGCGCACTGCGGCACCGACGGCTTCCGGCTGCGCGCCGGCCGCCTCGGTGACCTCGGCAGCCTGGAACTCACCACCAACCCCCGCCGCCCGCCCGGACCCGGTGAGGTGGAACTGCGGGTGCTGGCCGCGGGGCTGAACTTCCGTGACGTCCTCACCGCCATGGGGCTGCTCCCCGGCGACGAGGACATCCGCTACCGGCTCGGCTTCGAATGCGCGGGTGAGGTGAGCGCGGTGGGGCCCGGCGTCGACCACCTCCGCGCCGGTGACCGGGTGGTGGCCGCCGATGTGCGCGGCGGCGCCTTCGGCTCCTTCACCGTCGTCCCCGCCGACCGCACCGCGCCCCTCCCCGAGGGCCTGGACCCGCACACCGCCGCCGGGCTGCCGATCGCGTTCCTCACCGCCTGGTACGCGCTGCGCCACATCGGCCGGGTGAGCGCGGGGGAGCGGGTGCTGATCCACTCGGCCACCGGCGGCACCGGGCTGGCCGCCATCGCGGTGGCCCGGCTGTTGGGCGCCGAGGTGCTGGCCACCGCGGGCAGCGAGGAGAAGCGGCGTTTCCTGCGGGGGATGGGCATCGCCCGGGTGATGGACTCCCGGTCGCTGGACTTCCGCGACGAGGTCAAGGCGGCCACCGGAGGCGAGGGCGTCGACGTGGTGCTCAACTCCCTCTCCGGGGCCGCCATCCGCGCCGGTCTCGAATGTCTGCGCCCCTTCGGCCGCTTCGTCGAACTCGGCGTCCGCGACATCCTCTCCGACGCCCCGCTCGGACTCTCCCCGCTGCGCCACAACATCACCTTCTCCACCGTGGACCTCAGGGAGCTCCAGCTGGACCGCCCGCGGGAGTACGCGGCGATGCTGCGCGAGGTGCTCACCGCGATCGGCGAGGGCCGCCTCAAGCCACTGCGCTGCACCACCTATCCGCTCGCGGCGGTCACCGACGCGTTCCGGCAGATGGCCGGCGCCCGCCACATCGGCAAACTCGTGCTGACCATCCCGCAGGAGGGCCAGGTCGACGCGGTGCTGCCCGACGGACCCCGCACGGTGCGGGACGGCGGGGCGTACATCGTCACCGGCGGCCTGCGCGGCCTCGGGCTCGCCACCGCCTGCTGGCTGGCCCGCCAGGGCGCGGGCCACCTGGTGCTCAACGGACGGACCGCGCCGGTCGGCGCCGCCGCGCGTACGCTCGCCGAACTCTCCGCCGCCGGCACCAGGATCACCGTCGTCACCGGCGACATCGCCCGCCCGGACACGGCCGAGCGGCTGGTGGCCGCCGCCACCTCCGACGAGGGGGCGTCCCTGCACGGCGTCGTCCACTCCGCGATGGTCCTCGACGACGCGGCCGTGGCCAACATCCGCGATGACCAGCTGCGCCGCGTATGGGCGCCGAAGGCCACCGGGGCGTGGCGGCTGCACCAGGCCACCGAGGGACACCGGCTGGACTGGTTCGCGGTGTACTCCTCGATGGCCTCCCTGCTCGGCAACGCCGGACAGGGCGCCTACGCGGCCGCCAACGCCTGGCTGGACGGCTTCGCCGCCTGGCGCTCGGCACGCGGCCTGCCCACCCTCGCGGTCAACTGGGGCCCGTGGGGCGAGACCGGAGTGGCCACCGGCTTCGCCGACCGCGGCTACCAGACCATCCCCACGGACGAGGGGCTGCGCGCGCTCGGCGCCCTGCTGGCCCATCGGCGGGTCCAGACCGGGGTGATCCCCGGCGAACCGGCCACCTGGATCCCCGCCACCGGCCGCCGGTCCCCGCTGTTCGCCGCGCTGCTCCCCGGCGACGACGCCCCGGCGGCCACCCGGGAGGGCACCGGCGACATCCGCGCCCGGCTGGCCGCCCTCCCGGCCGGTCCAGCCCGCCGCACCGCGCTGGAGTCCTATCTCACCGAGCACATCCGAGCCGTGCTGCGGCTCAGCGGCACCACCCTCGATCCCCGGACCCCGCTCAAGTCGCTGGGCTTCGACTCGCTGCTGGCCATGGAGCTGCGGGTGCGGCTGGAGACGGGGCTGAGCATCAAGCTCGCGGGCAACTTCGTCTGGCGGCACCCGACCGTGGAGGCCCTGGCCGCCGGGCTCGCCCAGCAGCTGGAGCTCGACCCGGCCGACCGGCCGGAGGAGCGGCTGGGCGCTCCGGGCTGACGGGAGCGCGGGACCTCATCGGCGCCACCGGCGGGCGGCTACGGGCGGGCGTCCGGGCGCTCCGGGGAATCCGGGGCCGGGCGGGCCCAGGCGCTCACGCCCAGCTTGCCGGTGGTGCCCAGGTCGACATGGTCGGGCACGGTCTGCGCGTCCTCACCCCCGCCGTTCGGCGCGATCTTCAGATAGCGCCCGTCGGCGGCGGGACGCGTCACGTCCGTCACCAGATTCCGCCACGCCAGCCGCGCCACCGCCCGTTCACCGGGCTTCAGCCGCACCGGCCCGGTGGCCGTCTCGAAGCCGTCGAGGGTGGCGATGGCCGAGGCCCCGTGGCTGACCGTGACCTCCAGCGGCTCCAGGTCCTCGTCCAGTACCTGGACGGATGGATGGCCGCTCACCGTATAGGCGCGCGTGCCGCAGTTCACCAGCTCGATCCGCTGCACCCGCAGCCCCATTGCCGCGTCGGCCTCCGCCGCCCGCAGCAGCACCCCCGAGTCGGGGCAGGCCGCGGGAGCGGTGGGGGAGGGGGTGTCCGGGGAGGGTGTCGGGCCCGCCGGGCGGGACGTGGCCTCGTCGGGCACCGCGGCCACTCCCGACGAGGACTGCGTACCGCACGCGGTGAGCAGCCCGGCCGCCGCGAGCGAGCCGAGCAGCCGTCTTCGGCGGTGCCGGGCGGCGCTCCGGGAGAGGGGCGCCCGGGGTGTGGTGATCCCATTCGTGTCCATGCGGCTCATCCTGCCCCAACGCCGGGCGGGATGAGCCGCGTTGGACCGAACGTCCCGGTTACGGCGTCACGACGTCCGCCGTGGCCACCGGCCTTCCGCTGACGAACGACTGGTTGGCCGCGAGCCCGGTCACCAGGGCGAGCGCCCCGTCCTCCTCGGTGGCCCGCCGGCGGGAGGCGTCCGAGGCGTCCACGGCCGCGGCTCCGGTGGCCGCCGCCGGATCCCCCGGGCCGTCCGCCGAATCCACCCGGCCGTCCCCCGGATCCACCGGGCCGTAGAGCACATCGAGCATCCGCTCGTCCCCGCCGCCGTGCCCCGCGTGGTCGAACGCCGGCAGCTCCACCTCCCGCGGCGGCTCCCACAGCGGCCGCAGCACCAGCCGCGGACCGCCCGCGTTGGCCAGGGCCTGGTCGCCGTGGATGGTGCCGCGGCCGGAGGCGGTGCCCAGCAGCGGCGGCTGCCACGCGCTCTCCTCGACCTCCAGCTCCAGCCGGCCCCGGGTGCCGTTGAACATCACCCGGTAGCCCTCCCAGGGGGAGTAGGCGGTCAGGTGGTACGTCATGGTGGCGCCGGTGTCATAGCGGACCAGCAGCGCCATGTCGTCCTCGATGGTGATGCCGTCGCCGAACACATTGCGGTCGCGGTGGTAGCCGTCCGCGCCCTCGGCGTCCAGGTACAGCGAGCGCATCGCGTCGTTCTCGGCGAGCTCCAGCGCGAACGGGTCGTCCCTGGCGGCGGCGGCGCCGTGGGCCCGCTCGTACTCGCGCCGGTAGCCGCTGCGCTCGCCCGCCGCGCGGCCGTAGAAGCCGAGCCGGCCGTAGCCGAACACCTCCTCCGGCCGTGCCCCCAGCCACCAGTTGACCAGGTCGAAGTGGTGGCTGGACTTGTGCACCATCAGCCCGCCGCTGTGCTCCTTCTCGCGGTGCCAGCGGCGGAAGTAGTCGGCGCCGTGCCGGGTGTCCAGCAGCCACTCGAAGTGCACCGACAGCACCTCGCCGATGGCGCCGCCGGACAGCTGCCGGTGGACCTCCTCGTGCACCGGGTTGAAGCGGTAGTTGAAGGCGACCGCCAGATGGTTGCCGGTCTCCCGGACCGTCTCCAGGATGCGGCGGCACTTGGCCGCGTCGGTGGTCATCGGCTTCTCGGTGACCACTCGGCAGCCGGCTCGCAGCGCGGGCACGATGTACGCGTCATGCAGCGCGTCCACGCAGGTCACCACCACCTCCTGGATATCGTCCGCGCGCAGCCGCCGCTCGAACTCCTCCGGGCTCCAGGCGGCGGCCTCCGGCTCGCCCGCCTCCTTCAGCAGCCGCTGGTGGTGGGCGATGCGCACCGGGTTCGGATCACACAGCGCGGCGACCCTCAGCCGTGGGCGGCGGGCCAGCGCCTCGGTGAACATCTGGGCCCGGGAGCCGGTGCCCACCACCACGGCCCGGGACGGGGTGCTGCCGACGGTCATGCGTCCTCCAGCGGAAGCAAACGATTCAATCCGAAGTCGATCAACGCCTGCGCAGGATAGGACGATCGGCGGCCCGCCACCACGGGGAGCGCCGCACGGCGCCGGGACGGCCGCGCGGAGGGTGCACGGGTGGACCCTGTGCAAGGATGAAATGAGTGGACATGACCTCCAGGGCCCCGGCGCGGTGGACGTGTCCGGCCGCTGTCGGCGCCCCCTCACAGCTCCCGGGAGGGCGACGGGCCATGACCGATATCCAAGAGTCGCTGAGCGAGATGATGGAGTGCGAGGGCGCACTCGCGGCCTCGGTCGTCGACTATCTGAGCCGGATCACCCTGGGCGCCGTCCAGACCTCGCAGGGACCGAACCTGGAGAAGGTGGCCTACGGGGACACTGATGTGCTGCGGGCCAAGCTGTCCACTCTGGAGTTTCTCGGCTACAGCCCGGAGCGGCTCGAGGACATCGTCGTCACGCTGGACACCGAGTACCACCTGATCCGTCCGCTCAGCCAGCGTGCCAGCCAGGGGGTCTTCATCTATCTGGTGGCCGACCGGGCGCGGGTGGATCTGGACGCCGCGAGGGCGACGATGCGCGATGTGGCCCTCCGGCTCGATGTGTGACCGTGCCCCCTCGCCCCGGGCGGGGCCGGTGATGCCCGCGGAAGAGGCCTGACGTTGCGTGGGTGAGGCGCCACGTACCGTGCTGACGTGTATCACGCATCGGGACGGCCGTGGATCGTGCGCGATGAGGCTTCCGGATCGGAGGGGGATAAATGGTAGGAAGGGTCCGTGGTCGGAGTTTTCGGTCGATCAAGGCTTGCCCCACACACCCCCTCCCGGACGCGTCTCCGCTCGCTCCTGCGCCTGCGCAGCCTGAGCGTGCGCAGCATCGCCGGGCAGGTTTTCGCTGTCCAGGTGCTGCTCGTGTGCCTGCTCATCGTGGCGGCCACGACGGCGCTCATCCTCCAGGCCCGGATCGACAGCGAGCAGGAGGCCCTCAACCGCGCCACCGCCGTCGCCCAGACCTTCGCCACCTCCCCGGGCACCGCGTCCGCGATGTACACCGAGAATCCGACCACCCTGCTCCAGCCCCGGGCCGAGAAGACCCGCCAGCGGGCGCATCTGGACTTCGTGGTCGTGGCGAACACCCACGGCATCCGCTACACCCACCCCAAGCCGCAGTACATCGGCAAGACACTGGTGGCCGACTGGCGGCCCGTGGTGAAGGGCAAGATCGTCACCGAGTCCGTGCAGGGGCCCCTCGGCCGTGAGGTCCAGGCCACCGTCCCGATCCCCAAGGGCGACGGCACCGTGGCCGGTGTGGTGTGCGCCGGGATGACCGCCGCCGATGTGAGCGGCCGGGTCGAGCGCCAGCTGCCGCTGGTCTTCGGCTCCGCCGCCGGTGCGCTCGCGCTCGCCACCGGCGGGACCGCGCTGGTCGGCGGGCGGCTGCGGCGGCAGACGCGAGGGCTCGGCCCCGCCCAGATGACCCGCATGTACGAGCACCACGACGCCGTTCTGCACTCCGTGAAGGAAGGCGTGCTCATCGTCGACAGCCACGGCCGCCTGGTCCTCGCCAACGACGAGGCCGGCCGGCTGCTCGACCTGCCGCCGGACGCCGAGGGCCGCCCCGTCACCGAGCTCGGCATCGAGCCGCGCACCGCCGAACTGCTCGCCTCGGGCCGGGTCGCCACCGACGAGGTGCATCTGGCCGGGGAGCGGCTGCTGGCCGTCAACCAGCGCCACACCCGGTGGGACGGCGGGATGTCCGGAAGCGTCGCCACGCTCCGCGACTCCACCGAACTGCGCGCGCTGTCCGGCAAGGCCGAAGTGGCGGAGCGGCGGCTGAGGCTGCTCTACGAGGCGGGCGCCAAGGTCGGCACCACCCTCGATGTCGTACGGACCGCCGAGGAGCTGACCCGCTTCGCCGTCCCGTGGTTCGCCGACTTCGCCACCGTCGACCTCGTGGACCCCGTGCTGCGCGGCGACGAGCCCGTGGGCAGCGCCATGCGCCGCACCGCCACCTGTGGCATCCGGTCCGACCATCCGCTGTGGCGGGTCGGCAAGATGATCACCTACAGCGGCACCGTGCCCCAGGCGCTGGGCTTCGGCGCGGGCCGGCCGGTGCTCGAGGCGGATCTGCGGACCTACGAGGGATGGCAGGAGCAGGACCCCGAACAGGCGACCAAGATCGTCAAGTATGGCATCCACTCGATGATCACCATCCCGCTGCGGGCGCGGGACGTCACCCTGGGCATCGCCACCTTCTGGCGCTCGGAGAAGTCCGAGCCGTTCGACGAGGACGACGTGGCGCTCACCGAGGAGCTGGTCGCGCGCGCCGCGGTCGCCATCGACAACGCCCGCCGCTACACCCGCGAACACGCGATGGCGGCCACCCTCCAGCGCAGTCTGCTGCCCCAGGGCCTGCCCGAACAGGACGCCATGGACGTGGCCCACCGCTATCTGCCCGCCCGGGCCGGAGTCGGCGGCGACTGGTTCGACGTCATCCCCCTGCCCGGCGCCCGGGTCGCCCTCGTCGTCGGCGATGTCGTCGGGCACGGACTGCACGCCGCCGCCACCATGGGCCGGCTGCGCACCGCCGTGCACAACTTCTCCGCGCTCGACCTGCCGCCCGATGAACTCCTGGCCCATCTCGACGAGTTGGTCAGCCGGTTCGACCAGGACCAGGCCGCCGCGGGCACCGACGCCCCGGGGATCAGCGGCGCCAGCTGTCTGTACGCCATCTACGACCCGGTCTCCGGCCGCTGCACGATGGCGGGCGCCGGCCACCCGGGCCCGGCGGTGGTCCTCCCCGACTCCACCGTGACCTTCCCCGACGTCCCCCTCGGCCCCCCGCTGGGCCTGGGCGGCGAGCCCATCGAGACCGTGGAGCTGGAACTGCCCGAGGGCAGCCGGCTGGCCCTGTTCACCGACGGGCTGATCCGGGACCGCGGCCGGGACTTCGACGAGGGGCTCGGCGTGCTGCGCACCACCCTCGCCGGACTGCCCGAGCGCACTCCGGAGGAGACCTGCCGGGCCGTCTTCGACACCATGGCGTCCTCCCACCCCGGCGACGACATCGCCCTCCTGGTGGCCCGCACCCATCTGCTGGACCCAGGGCACGTCGCCGAATGGGAGCTGCCCTCCGACCCCGCCGCGGTGGCCCGCATCCGCAATGAGGCCGCCGGGCAACTGAGCGCATGGGGTCTTGAGGAGGTCGGCTTCACCACCGAACTCATCCTCAGCGAGCTGATGACCAACGCCATCCGCTACGGATGCAGCCCCAGCCGGGTCCGGTTGCTGCGCGCCCGCACCCTCATCTGCGAGGTGGCGGACGGCTCCAGCACCTCCCCGCATCTGCGCCGCGCCGCCACCACCGACGAAGGCGGCCGAGGGCTCTTCCTGGTGGCCCAGTACGCCCAGCGCTGGGGGACCCGCTACACCCCCAACGGCAAGATTATTTGGGCCGAGCAGCCGCTGACCGCCCCGGTGCCCCCGGTGGGCGACGCCACGGACGACGACCTCCTCGACCAGTGGGCCGACCTCTCCGGCTGATCCCGATTGGCGCCGAAGCCCCGTCAGACGACACCCTCATGGCGTAAAGCGCCGCTCACCACGGGCCGTTGGGCCCGGCGGCGCGATGGGCTATGGAGGAATGCGGCATGCGCAAGAGGCTGCGGGAGCGGCTGCGGTACTGGTTCGACGGGACGATGGACCGTGGCACCCCGGCGCTGATCGGCTGGCTGGGGCTGGTCTCATTGGCCTTGATCACCCTGGTCTCCGGGGCGGCGGTCGCCTTCGCCCACCACGACACCAAGGAGAACGGCGGCTGGCCGGGCATCGTCTGGATGAGCCTGCTGCGCACCCTCGACCCGGGCACGATGGGCGGGGACAGCGGCCGGCCGCTGTTCCTCGTCCTCATGCTCACGGTGACCATCGGCGGCATCTTCATCGTCAGCGCGCTGATCGGTGTAATGACCACCGGCCTGGAGGCCCGGATCCAGCAGCTGCGCAAGGGCACCTCACGGCTGATCGAGCGCAACCACACCATTGTGCTGGGCTGGTCGGAGCAGGTGTTCACGGTGATAGCGGAGCTGGTGGAGGCCAATCAGAGCGAGCGGCGCTCCTGTGTGGTGATCCTCGCCGACCGGGACAAGGTCGACATGGAGGACGAGATCCGGCGCCGCATCCCGGACACCGGGAAGACCCGGGTGGTCTGCCGCTCCGGCAATCCGCTCCAGCGCGGCGACCTGGAGCTGGTGAGCCCGGACAGCGCCAAGGCCATCATGGTGCTCTCGCCCATCGGGGACGACAGCGACATCGACGTCATCAAGTCGCTGTTGCTGCTGAACAGCCGCACCTGGACCGGGACCCGGCCCAATGTGGTGGCCGCCGTGCAGAGTTCGGCGAACCTGGCGGCCGCTCGGCTCGCCGCGGGGGACACCGCGCTGGTGATCGACGCCGATGACATCGCGGTCGGGCTGATCGTGCAGTCCCACCGCCAGTCCGGTCTCTCCACCGTCTTCAACGAACTGCTCAGCTTCGTCGGCAACGAGATCTACCCCTGGGACGAGCCCGCACTGGCCGGCGCCACCTACGGTGAGTCGCTGAACGCCTTCGAGCTCGGCGCGCCCATCGGTGTGCACCGCGCCGACGGCGAGGTGCTGGTCAACCCGCCCATGGACACCGTCATCGGGCGCGGGGACCGGCTGCTGATGGTCGCGGAGGACGATCTGCTCATCAAGGCCGCGGCCACCCGGCCCCGTATCCTGCGCCCGGCGATGGCCATGGCCGAGTTCCGGCCACCGGTGCCGGACCGGACGCTGCTGATCGGCTGGAACTCCCGCGCGGAGAAGATCATCGCGCAGCTCGACCTCCTGGTGAAACCCGGGTCGGTGGTGGACATCGCCGCCCCGCGCCCGCCCCGGGAGGAGGCGAACCGGGAGCTGAAGAACCTCACGGTCGGCTTCAAGTACTGCGAACCCACCCGCCGTCCGTCGCTGGAGGCGCTCGGGCTGGACGGCTACCGCCACATCGTGGTGCTGACGGACGACGGGATCGACCCCGGACGCGCCGACGACCGCACCCTGGTCACCCTGCTCCATCTGCGCGACATCGAGATCCAGCTCGGCGATCCGTACTCCATCGTCACCGAGATGCACGACGACGCCAACCGCGAGGTCGCGCAGGTCACCAAGGCCGACGACTTCATCGTCTCCACCAAGGTGATCAGCCTGCTGCTGACCCAGCTCACCGAGAACCGCCATCTGTACGCGGTCTTCGCCGACCTCTTCGACCCGCAGGGCTCCGAGATCTACCTCAAACCGGCGCCCAGCTATCTGATACCCGGCGCGGAGGCCAACTTCGCCACCGTCATCGAGGCCGCCCGCCAGCGCGGTGAGACGGCCATCGGCTACCGGGTGGCCCGGCACAGCGACGAGCCACCGCTCTACGGAGTCCACCTCAACCCGTCCAAGTCCGCGCCGCTGACCCTGGAGGAGGGCGATACGGTCGTGGTCCTGGCCGAGGACTGAACGCGGGGCGCGGGGCGTCAGCCGAGCGCGCGATGGGCTCCTGGGGTGTGGCCGAAGGCCCGGCGGAAGACATCGATGAAGGCGCTGCTGGACGCCCAGCCGCAGCGATGGGCCACGGCCGTGACCGGGACGCCCTCGGCCAGCAGCCGCAGGGCGTGGTGCAGCCGCAGCTGGGTGCGCCACTGCGGAAAGGTCATCCCCAGCTCCGCCCCGCACAGCCGGGTCAGGGTGCGCTCGCCGACCCCGGCCGCGGCGCCGAGCTGCCGCAGGGTCCGGTTGTCCGCCGGGTCGTCGTGGAGCATGGAACACACCGCCGCCAGGCGCGGATCCCTGGCGGCGGGCACATACCCCGGCTGCTCGGCACACCGGCGGAGCTGATCGAGCAGTACGGCCCGCAGCCGGCGGCGCTCGGCGCCGAGGTCCGCCGGCCGCGCGGTGTACTCGATGATCAGCTCGCGCAGCAGCGGGCCGACGCCGAGGACCGCGGGCTGCTCCAGCCGCAGCGGGTTGTCCGCCACCGCCAGCCCCACCAGATGGAGGTCGGTGGCGCCGTACGCACGGTGCTCATGGACGGTCCCGGCCGGGATCCAGAGCGCCCGGTTGGCGGGCGCGATCCAGCTGCCCGCGTCGGTGGTGACCGCCAGCACCCCGCGTCCGGCGTAGACGATCTGGTGCTCGTCATGCCGGTGCGCGTCGATGCCACCACCGGCGGGCAGCGGGCGCTGGCCCGTCGTCGCCCGGGGAGTGTGGCGGATTCTCTCCATCGCGACCTCATGGTATCGGCCACCGGAGCCGGTGGCCGGGGCGTGGATTCCGCCGCGGCCGTCAGCGGACGGCCAGGGCGCCGTCCGCGTCGGCGCCGTCGAGGTTCATGATGGTGCCGGTGGTCCACCCGGCCCCGGGGGAGGCGAGGAAGGCCGCGGCGGCGGCCACCTCATGGGGTACGGCGCCGGGGTGGGCGAGGTCAACGCGGAGTCCGCGTACGGTGGTGCCGTGTCCGGCGAGGGTGTGGCGGGCGCGGTCGAGCTTGCCCGACCCCTGGCGCGGTTGTTCCTGCCGGAACGCGCGCCTCGGCGGGCATTCCGGCAGGGACAACCGGCTCCGTTCGCACGGCCGTGCCGCACACTGGGGTGTCGTGACTCCGCTCCCTCACCTGAAGGAGGGGGGCTTCCAACCCGAAGGTTGCGGTCCAGTCCGAACCGATCCCTTCCGGGACAAAGAGAAAATATCACGGTCCAGGGAAGCGATTCCCCCACCGGCCGAAGCCGGTGGTCCCCTTCGCTAGGAGACTGATGGAGCTCCAGATCACCGCCACCTCGCCCGAGCATCCGGCGTCCCTGCTCGATCTGCCGTGGAACGTCCCGCTGGCGGAGTGGCCGGAGGAGCACCTGGTCGCGCTCCCCCGGGGCATCTCCCGCCATGTCGTCCGCTTCGCGCGGGCGGGCGGCGAGATCGTGGCGGTCAAGGAGGTCGGCGAGTGGGCGGCGGTGCGGGAGTACGGGCTGCTGCGCGATCTGGACCGGCTCGCGGTGCCCGCGGTGGACGCGCTCGCGGTGGTGACCGGGCGCACCGACGAGCACGGCGATCCGCTGGAACCGGCGCTGATCACCCGCCATCTGGTGGGGTCGCAGCCGTACCGGTCGATGTTCCAGACGACCATGCGGCCCAGCACCATCAGACGGCTGCTCGACGCGCTCGCCGTGCTGCTGGTGCGGTTGCACCTGGCGGGGTTCGCCTGGGGCGACTGCTCGCTGTCCAACACCCTCTTTCGGCGCGACGCGGGCGCGTACGCCGCCTATCTGGTGGACGCCGAGACCGGGCAGATCCAGCCGAGGCTCACCAGTGGACAGCGGGAGTACGACGTCGAGGTGGCGCGGGTGAACATCGCGGGCGAGCTGATGGACCTGGAGGCCGGCGGTTCGCTGCACCCCTCGGTCGACCCGGTCCTCTTCGGCCAGGCCATCGTCGACCGCTACTGCGACCTGTGGCACGAACTGACTCGTCAGTCGGTCTATCCGCTCGCCCAGCGCCACGCCATCGACCAGCGGGTCCGGCGCCTGAACGACCTCGGGTTCGACGTCGCGGAGATGCAGATCGAGCGCTCGCCGGACGGCGACACCGTCACCTTCGTGCCCAAGGTCGTGGACGCGGGCCACCACCAGCGGCAGTTGCTGCGGCTGACCGGGCTCGACGCGGAGGAGAACCAGGCCCGCAGCCTCCTGAACGACCTGGAGACCTGGATGGCCACCCAGGACGACTACGCGCCCGGCGATCCGCTCGGCGCCCGCCCGGAGGTGCTGGCCCACCGGTGGGTCCGCGATGTCTTCCGGCCCACCGTGCGGGCCGTCCCCAAGGAACTGCGCGGTGCCACCGACACCGCGCAGATCTACTACGAACTGCTGGAACACCGCTGGCTGTTGTCCGAGCGGGCCGGCCGGGACGTGGGCCTGGACACCACCGTCGAGGACTACATACGGACCGTCCTGACCCACCAGCCAGGCGGCTGAACGCCCCGCGGCCGGGCGGGTGTTCAGGACTTCGAGGTCAGCACGTCCCGGATCGACGCGATCACCCGCGGCGCCTGGTCGTTGAGGTAGAAGTGGCCGCCGGAGTAGACCTGGAGATCGAAGCCACCGGTGGTGTGCTCGCCCCAGGCGCGGGCCTCCTCGACGGACGCCTTGGGGTCGTCGTCCCCCACATGCGCATGGATGGGCGTCGCCAGCCGCGGACCGGGGGTGTAGCGATAGGTCTCGGCCGCCTTGTAGTCGCTGCGGATCGCGGGCAGCACCATCCGGAGGATCTCGTCGTCGCCGAGCAGCGAGGTGTCGGTGCCGCTCAGGCCCTTCACCTCGGCGATCAGCCCGTCGTCGTCGCGGAGGTGGACGGACTCGTCACGGTGGCAGGACGGGGCGCGCCGCCCCGACGCGAACAGCGCCACCGGCTGCACGCCCTTCTGCTCCAGGCGCAGGGCGACCTCGAAGCTCAGCGTGGCGCCCATGCTGTGGCCGAAAAGCGCCATCGGCTTGTCCGTATAGGGCAGCAACTCGGGCACCAGCGCGTCGGCCAGTTCGGCGATGTTGTCTATGCACTTCTCGTTGCGCCGGTCCTGGCGCCCCGGGTACTGCACGGCGAGCACGTCGACCGTGGGCGAGAGTGCCTTGGAGACGGGGAAGTAGTAGGAGGCGGACCCGCCGGCGTGGGGCAGGCAGACGAGTCGCGTCGCCGCTGCCGGCGCGGGGTGGAACTGCCTGATCCACAGGCTTGTGCCGGTGGGGTTTGCGGTCACGTGATGTCCTTTCGTGCCGCTCGCTCTGGGCGGCTGTCGGGTGGCTGTCACGCGCGTGCCTCGGGTCGCGCGCAGACCAGTAGACCACCCTGCCCGTCCCATCCGACCTGCGGCCACCCCTATTTCGGCCGGGAGTCCCCTAGTATTTCCCTCGTGTCGGTCATGTGCGGGAGGCGGTGAGTCCGCCCCGTTCGGCCGTCCGCAGCGCCAGGGCCGCCAGCGCCTCGGGGGCCCCGGCCTGACCGCGGATGCCGGGGAAGGCGTTGATGTCCACGATCAGCGGCGCGCCGCCGCCCGCGTCGATCAGATCCACACCGTAGACGTCCAGCGAGAACACCGCACCGACCCGGAGCACCGGATCCAGCCAGCCCGGTGGCAGGGCGTCCAGGGCCAGCGGCAGGTTCGGACCGCGGCCGTCGGCGGCCAGCTCCGACCGGCGCAGCGCGGCGAACACCCGGCCCGCGACCACCCACAGCTTGTGGTCCCAGCCGTCGTTCGGGACGAAGTCCTGCACCACCACGGGCTCATCCGCCCAGTCCGCGGTCAGGGCACGCAGCCGTGCGGTGTCGTCCACGCGGGCCACCAGGTCATGGCGGCGGCTGTGACGGCTCTTGACGACGACGGGCCGACGCGGCGGCTCGGCCGCCAGTCCGGCGAGGGAGGCCACGGTACGGGTGGGGGCGAACGGCAGACCGGCGCGGAGCGCCCGTTCGGCCATCGCCGTCCGGTCCTGGCACCACGCGGTGGCGGCGGCGGAGTTCACCACCGGGGCGCCACGCCGCTCCAGGGACCGGGCGAGCGCCAGTGCGGGCGGTGTCCGGGCCTTCAGCAGATACACATCGGCGAGCTCCCCGGGGGAGGCCGGGCCCCGCGTCCCCGTTCCGCCGTGGCCACGCGGGTCGAGCGCCACCACCTCATGGCGAGGGGTGAGCAAGGCCGTGGCGTCGGCGAGGAGTTGATGGCCGGGGTCGGCGGTGATCAGGCCGATCCTCATCGGCCGCCACTCACCGCGGCGGTGGCCGGGACCGGCTCAGAAGCGGGTACCGGCGGCTCGGCTCCGGTGAGGGCGCCGACGAGCGCGGGCCCGGACCGGCCACCGCCCCCGCGGGCCAACTCCAGTACCGCGCGCCCCACCCGCGCCGCCGCGTCCGGCACCTCCTTGAAGCTGGGGAAGTCGTTCACATCGACGACCACCGGCCCGTCCGGGCCCAGCAGCACATCCACCCCGTACAGATCGAGGCCGTAGACCGCGCCGACCTCCGCGGCGATGGCCGCCACTTCGGCGGACAGCGGCACCCGCCGGCCGCGTGCGCCCCCGTCGGGGCCGAGCGGCGACTCCCGCTCGGTGGCGTACAACTCCCCGCCCACGCAGTACACCTTGAGGTCGACGCCCGAGTTCGGCACATACGGCTGGGCGATGAGCATGCCCTCCGCCGCCAGCTCGGCGCGCAGCGCCCGGAGCCGGTCCGGGGTCGGCACCAGCCGCACGGCCCGTCCCGAGCTGCCGTCCGCGGGCTTGACCACCAGCGGGAACTCGGCCTCCGGTATCTCCTCCAGCGCCTCGGGCCGGGCCGCCGCGTAGGTGGGCGGCATCGGCAGGCCACGGCTGCGCCCGATGGCGGCCGCCAGGGCCTTGTCCCGTACGCCGCGGATGGAGCGGGCGTCGTTGACGGTGGTCAGCCCGACCGCCGCCGCGGCCTCCAGCAGCATCAGCCCGGGGCCGCCGGACACCGTCTTGAGCACCCAGGCGTCATGGCTGCCCGCCCGCACCGCGTCGGACATCCGCAGCAGGGAACGACCCGGCCGGATCACATCCACCTGGTGACCCCAGGCGGAGAGCTGACGGATCACCTCACGCGGCATGCCGTCATGGCGATAGCGCTCCTCCACCAGAAAGCAGAGTCTCATCGGCCTTCTCCCTCGTCACCGGACAGGTTCCCGGGCCGCTGCCGAGAGTGTCCGGCGCGCCATGGCTCCTCAGGATGTCATCCGCCGTTCTTTCACGATCTCCTGGGCCAACCCATGGCCGTCAGCGGCCCGTTCACCGGCCCCCATGGGGCCTGTTTATCGGGCTAAGTTTGCTTTAGTCTGCTGAACATGACGCTGACGCGCAGGGAGCGGGAGATACTCGCGCTGCTGCGGCGGGACCCGCTGGCCGGCGCCCAGTCCATCGCCGACGCCCTAGGGACCACGCGGGCCGCGGTCAATGTGCACCTGTCCAACCTCGGCAAGAAGGGCGCCATCCTGGGGCGTGGCTACATCCTGCGCCAGGAGCACGCGGTGGTGGTCATCGGCGGGGCCAACGTGGACATCAAGGTGCGCAGCCTCGCCCCCGTGGCGTACCGCACCAGCAACCCGGGGCGGTCCCACACCAGCCCCGGCGGGGTGGCCCGCAACATCGCCGAGAACCTGGCCCGGCTGGGCACCCCCACCCATCTCATCGCCGCCGTGGGGCAGGACGCGGCGGGGGAGCGGCTGCTGAGCGAGACCCGGGCCGCCGGGGTGCGCGTCGAGCATGTGCACCGCGGCCCGCATCCCACCGGCACCTATACGGCGGTGCTGGACGCCGACGGCGATCTCGTCGTGGCCATCGCCGACATGGCCGCCACCGACGCGCTGGCCCCCGAGCACCTCCACACCGCGCGGGAACTCATCGGCAACGCCGGTCTGCTGGTGCTGGACGGGAACCTCTCCGCGCGGGTGCTCTCCTACGTCCTGGACATCGCCTCCGCCACCGGGGTCCAGACGCTGATCGACCCGGTGAGCGTCCCCAAGGCGGCCCTGCTGGCCCCGCTGTTCGCCGCCGGGCGGCCGGTCTTCGCCGTTACGCCGAACGTGGCGGAGCTGGGCGCGCTCGCCGGACGGGACCTCGACGGGGCCATGGACGCGGACGACCCGGAGCTGCTCCGGGCGGTGGCCGCCCTCCATGAGCGCGGGGCGCGGCATGTGTGGGTGCGGCTCGGCGCGCGCGGCTCCCTGCTGAGCACCCTCGACGAGGGCCGGGTGCCGCTGGAGGCGCCACCGGCCGAGGTGCGGGACGTCACCGGGGCCGGTGACGCGATGCTCGGCGCGTTCGCCCACGCCCTGCTCGGCGGCGCCGACCCGGTGGACGCCGCACGCTACGGCCACGTCGCCGCCGCGCTGACGGTGGCCACACCAGCCACCGTACGACCCGACCTGACCCCGCGTCTGATCGAGGACGCGCTCGACGCCCCGCTGCGGAGGACCACATGACCACCCCCCACCCCCGGCTGAACCTCACCGAGGAGGTCGCGGAGGCCCTGCTCGACGGCCGTCCCGTGGTCGCGCTGGAGTCCACGATCATCAGTCACGGCATGCCGTATCCGCAGAACGTCGAGATGGCCACCGAGGTCGAGGAGATCATCCGCGCCGAGGGCGCGGTCCCCGCCACCATCGCCGTCCTCCACGGCAGACCGCGCGCCGGTCTGGACCGGGCCGATCTGGAACTGCTCGCCACCAGCCCCGAGGTGGGCAAGGTCAGCGTGCGCGACCTCGCCCATGTCATCGCGCGCGGCGGCCATGGCGCGACCACCGTGGCGTCCACCATGCGGCTCGCCGCGCTCGCCGGGATCCGGGTCTTCGTCACCGGCGGCATCGGCGGTGTGCACCGGGGAGCGGAGCGGTCCTTCGACATCAGCGCCGATCTCACCGAGCTCGCCACCACTCCGGTGGCCGTCATCAGCGCCGGGGTCAAGAGCATCCTCGACATCGGGCTGACCCTGGAGAAGCTGGAGACACTGGGCGTCCCCGTGCTCACCTACGGCACCGACGACTTCCCCGCCTTCTACTCCCGGGTGAGCGGCTTCCGCTCCCCGCTGCGCGTCGACTCACCCGAGGAGATCGCCGCCACCATGCGGGCCCAGTGGGAGCTGGGCATGACGGCGGGGCTGAGCATCGCCAACCCGGTCCCCGAGGCCGAGGAGATCCCCGCGGACCGGATGGACGGCATCATCGAGCGGGCCCTCGCCGAGATGGCGGACGCGGGGATCGGCGGCAAGGACGCGACCCCGTATCTGCTGGGCCGGATCGTGGAGTTGACGGAGGGGGAGAGCCTGCGGACCAATATCGCCCTGGTCAAGAACAACGCGCGGCTCGGGGCGCGGATCGCGATCCACTACGCGGCCGGGGCGAAGGGCGGGTCGTAACGCGCCGACCTCGGCCCTCTCCGGGACCAGGCTGGACGAGGGGGCCGATAATCGATTGCCGCCGGACGGGCCCGGTGCTGGGGTGGGCGCATGGACCGTGATGTGGTGCGTGAGCTGTACGACCGGGAGATGAGACAGGGTGCGCGGGCCGACGGCCCCGGCGTCCGGGTCGAGCGCGTGGGCGGGGTGGTGCGGCAGACCGGCGGCCGCGACGACTGGAACGGCGTCCTGTGGTCGGATCTGGACGACGCCACCGCCGATGCGGCGATCGCCGCGCAGATTCGGCACTTCGGGGGCGCGGACCGCGCGTTCGAGTGGAAGCTGTACGCCCACGACCGCCCCGGCGACCTCGGTGAAAGGCTCCGGGCGGCCGGATTCGTCCCCGAGCCCGAGGAGACGCTGATGGTCGCCCACGTGGCGGACCTGGACACCGCCGTCGAACCGCCCCGGGACGTCCGGCTGCTCCCGGTGGCCGACGCGGCCGGTGTGGAACGGGTGGTGGACGTCCACGAGCGGGCGTTCGGCGACGACGGCGCCGCGCTTCGGCACCGGCTCCTCACCCAGCTCGCCGAGGAGCCGGACGCGGTCGTCGCGGTGGTGGCCATGGACGGCGACCGGCCGGTCAGCGCGGCGCGGATGGAGCTGCCGCCGGGGGCGCCGTTCGCCGGGCTCTGGGGCGGGGGCACCGTGCCGGAGTGGCGCGGCCGGGGCGTCTACCGCGCCCTGGTCGCGTTCCGGGCCCGTATCGCCGCCGACCGCGACTATCGCTATCTCCAAGTGGACGCGTCCGACCTGAGCCGCCCGATCCTGCGCCGGCTCGGCTTCGTGCCCCTGACCACCACCACGCCGTACGTGTACGGGGCGTGACGACAGCCGGGGCCGGGCGGAGGTGGCCAGGTGGTCTTGTCGGTCGGGTGTTCTACGGTCGGGCCATGACGACCTCCGATGATGTCCGTGCCATCGCCCTGTCGCTGCCGGAGACCACAGAGAAGATCGCCTGGTCGATGCCCACGTTCAGGGTCGCCGGGAAGATGTTCGCCACCTTGCCCGAGGACGAGACCTCGATGGCCGTCAGATGCCCCAAGGTGGAGCGGGAGGAGCTGGTGCTGGCGGAGCCGGAGAAGTTCTGGGTCGCCGCCCATGAGGCGAGCTCGGCCTGGGTGCGGGTGCGGCTCGCCGCGCTGGAGGACCTCGATGAGCTGCGGGACATCCTGCTCGACTCCTGGCGGCAGGCCGCACCGGCCGCATTGCTCGAATGATCACACCACGCGGCCCATGACTCCTCTGGCTCCTCTGGCCCTCGAAATGTGGCGTTATGGGTGTTCGAGTGGATAACCGACACGGGTGAAAGTCTGGACTTTTCCCGGTAATCGGAGTGCTGTCTTCCGCTGTGCGGGGTTCCCTGGAGGGGGATCAGCGAGGGAGGCCGCATGGTGCTCGGCGGCAGGACGAACCGCCCCGCGGTGTGCGGCGGCCCGTGCGCGGCCGCCGTCCTTCTGCTGCTGGCGGCCACGCTGCTGCACGCCGTGCTGGCCCTGGGGGCCGTCCGCGCCTCGCCGTCCATCGAGCCGGAGCGGTGCGCGGCCGGGAAGCCCGGGGCGGCCGGGGTGGCCGGGGTGCCGTACCGGTCCCCGGCCACGTCCGTGCCCGGTGGCGTCGGGGCTCCAGTCCCGGTCCGGGCCCTCCCCGCGCCCGCCCCCGCCGGTGCTCCCGCTCCCGTCACCCCTGTTCCGGTGGCGCCGGAGGCCGAGGACGAGCGCTCCGCCGCCTCGGCGTCGGCCGTGTTCTCCGCCCGGGACGGTGCCGGGCATCCGGCCCGGCACCGTCCCGGACGGGTGGCTCACGGTGCCTCGTGCGGCGCCCATCGGTCCCTCTCGACCTCCCTCGGCCCCCTCGTGCTCGGCGCGGTCCGCGGTCGCCCCGCCGACCCGGCGCCGGGCGTCGGCGCGTTCGGCGCCGGGGGCGACGTCCCCGCAGGCCGGCTCTCCTCGCGGTCCGTCGTGCTGCGCTGCTGACCGGGCCCGGCCGTCCGTCATCCCGTTTCCGCGTCCGTCGCGGATCCCGGATGCGGTCCGGCCTACCCGCTCAGCCGTAGGACGCCCGAGACCGCAGGAGTATCCGCATGCCCATCGATGTCTATGCCGCCATGCGCGCGATGCTGCGCGCGGAAGCCACCCGGCGCCCCGTCACCCCGCGGGCCGGCACCGCCGATCCGTCGCCGCCCGCGGCGGATCCGGCCGCTCCCGGCGAGGTGGCCGCCACCGTTCGGGACACGCCCCCCGAGAGGGCCGTACCGGCTCCGTCGACCGTACCGGCTCCATCCGCCGCACCGCGCCCCGTGCGCCGGGCCCGCCCGTCCCGGTACCTGTCGCGCTGCCGCGCGGTGCTGCGTGCCGTACGCCATGCCGTGTCGTCCTGCTTCGCCGGACGCGCGTCACGACAGGGCCGGTGACGCACCGGGCTGGTGACACCAAGGCCGGTGACACCCAAGCCCGGTGACGCACACAGCCGGTGACACAGGGCCGTTGACGCACGGCCGTCGACCGTTGACCGGCCGCCGAGGGAGAGGAGCCGGAAGTACGGGTGCCGGGAGGTCACACCGGCCCGTCGTTCCGCCCGCCCTCCGGTGAATCCCCGCTCGAGAGCAACCGCTCGCGCTGCGCCACGGCCCAGGCGTAGCCGGGGTTCAGTGCCACCGCACGCTCCAGATCCGCCAGCGCCTCCGCGCGTCTGCCCAGGGCCTCGTTGGCCATCGCGCGGCTCCCCAGGGCCCAGGCGTAGCCGGGGTCGAGGGCCAGCGCCCGGTCGTACACCGCGATGGCCTCCTCGTAGTGGCCCGCGAAGCGGTGGACATCGCCGCGTTCGCCGAGCGCTCCCGGAATGCCCGGCTCCAGCGCCTCCACCCGGTCCAGATCCTCCAGCGCGCCCGCCGTGTCCCCCAGGGTGCTGCGGACCCGGGCCCGCCGGAGCAGTGCCCAGGTGTAGTCGCCGTGTCGCTCGATGGCCCGGTCCAGGTCCGCCAGGGCCTCCTGGATCCGGCCGAGCGCCATCTTGGTCTGGCCGCGGCTGCCCAGGGCCACATGGTCCGCCGGGTCCGCCTCGATCACCGGGTCGAGCCGGGCCAGCGCCTCCTCGTACCGGCCCGCCCGGCGGCAGGTCTCCCCGCGCTCCCGCTGGACCCAGGTCGCGCCCGGCTCCAGCGCGTCCACCCGGTCCAGCGCGTCCATCGCCGCGGTGAACTCCCCGGTCGCCCGGTGGACCACGGCACGCCCGAAGTGCGCGCGCACATTCCCGGGGTCCAGCTCGATCGCCCGGTGGAAGTCCCCCAGCGCCCCGTCGAACTCCTCGACCGAACGGCGGTGCCAGCCCCGTACGACGAGGGCCGCGACCCGGGCGGTGGCGTCCAGCCCGGCCCGCGCCAGCAGCAGCCCCAGCGCCTCGATACCGCGCCGCCGTTCGTCCGCCAGCGCCTCCACCAGGTGCCGTCCCCAGGCGCGCACCGCGTCCGAGTCGGCGTCCTCGCCCGCCTCGACCAGGGTGGTCGCCCAGCGCCTGGCCACTGCGGGGCCCGCGTCGCAGGCGCCGATCCCGTCCCGCAGCGCCCCGGGCAGCGCCGCCGAAGGGCGTGCGCACAGCAGGTGGTACCACTCCTCCAGGCGCGGTCCGCTCCAGGTGTCCAGCCGCCATCCGTCGTGCGGGTCGAGCCCTCCGGCGGCCGCCTCCCGCCACCCGGCGAAGGCCTCCGCCAGCCGGGTGTGCGCCGCGCCCCACCGCTGCGGTGAGGTGGTCCGCTGGAGCCGCAGCATGGGGGCGCGGACCACATCGTGGTAGCGGGCCGCGCCATCGCGGTCGCCGATGAACGGCAGCGACCGCAGCCAGCCGAACAGCCCGGCCCCGTCGTCGTCCGCCGCCGCCCTGAAGACGTCCTCGTTGAGCCGCCGGGGCAGCGCGCCCGCCAGGGCGGCGGAGCGGCGCACCGGATCGCGCTCCCACTTCAGGAACCGGTCGACGGCGGTGGCGCTGGGGTCGTCCACGTCCCCGCCGGTCCCGGGGTTCTCGGCGAGGGTGGACACCAGGACCGGCAGCCGGCCGGAGAGCCGCAGCACCTCCCGTACCACCGGCTCCTCGGTGATCCCCTTGGCGGTCAGCAGCTGACGGGCCTCCGCGTCGGTGAACGGCTCCAGCGGCAGTTCCGCGACCACATCGGCCAGATCGCCCCAGCAGCCGGGGTCCAGCCGGGTCTGCCCGGCCAGTACCAGCACGGTGTTGTCGGGGAGGGTGCCGAGGCGTTCGGTGGTCAGCAGGGTGCGCAGCCAGGGGTCGAGCAGCGGTCCGAGACGCTCGTAGGTGTCGAAGAGCAGCACCAGCCACGGCACCGCCGCGGCCGCCTCCGACAACTCCCTGACCAGCAGCGGGGACAGCGTCTCCACCGGGTCCAGCACCAGCTGGACGTCCTTGTGGTCGCGGAACCGCGAGCTGAGCGCCGCCCGCAGCCGGTCGGTGCCCTCGGCCAGCGGCACCGGATCGACGGCGCCCGCCAGCGCCCCGACACCCGGCACCAGGCCGAGCCCCGCGAGACCCGCCCGCGCGGCGGCCATACTGCCGGTGCTGGGCCCCTGCCGCTCGCCCTCCGCCGGTACCGACTCCGCCTCGTGGCGGCGCTGCCGATAAGTGGCGAGCCGTCGGTCGAAGGACGTCAACTCCCGTCCCTGGCGGGCGAATTGCTCGCTGATCGCGGCCATTGCCTCGGGTACGGAACCGGCCGTCTCGTCGACGCGGGCGGTCAGCGCGCCGTACTCCTGACGGGCGGTCTGCTCCAGTCGTCGCGTCAGCCAGGTCTTGCCCACGCCCGCGTGGCCGTGCACATGGAAGACGAAGCGATGCCGCGCGTCCTCCGGCGGCAGCCCGAAATTGTCCCTGAACGCGTCGACTTCCCGGCGCCGGCCCACGAATCCGGCGTTCCTGCGCCGCTGGATCAGCTCCTGCATCGACGGCCGTGCCCGCCCCATCGGCCCCTCCTCCCCTTGGCGTCCAGTCTGCCAGTACGATCGGCGGACGGGCTTATTGCGTACGATGCGCAGGTGCCCAGCTACCGCATCAGGATCGCGACCCCCGACGACCTCGACGCCGCCCGTGGCGTGATGCTCGACACCGTCTACCGCGACTTCGGAACCGGCTATGTGCCGCGCTGGCACGCCGACATCATCGACCCCGCCGCCGCGTATCTGAACGGCGCGCGCCACACCCTGCTGGTCGCGGTGGACGATGGCGACGGGGCGGTCGTGGCGACCGCCGCGCTCGACTCCCGGGGCCCGGCCCATCCGCCCAACCCCCCATGGCTGGCCGCGCGTTATCCGCCGGGCGAGACGGCCCAGCTGCGCCGGGTCTATGTGCGCCCCGAGCACCGGCGCCACGGGCTGGCCCGGCGGCTGGTGCGCGCACTGCTCGACTTCGCCGCGGCGGACGGCGGCTATCGCGCGGTCTATCTGCACACCGATCCGGCGGTGCCGGGCGCCGAACCGTTCTGGCGCTCCCTGGCGAAGGTCGTCTGCGATGAGCGGGAGGCGCCCGGGGGCGGTCAGGGCATCGTCCACTTCGAGGTGCCCATGACCCCCGGGGCACCCTGAGCCTTATGGAAATGATTATCATCTAGCGTTTTGTGTTCGGCCGTCCCCGCGCAGCCCCTTGGAGAACCACGCCCATGCACTCTGCCCGCCGCCGCTGGGCCGCCGCGCTGCCGCTCCTCCCGCTGCTCGCCGGGTGTTTCGCGGCCCGCGACGGCTCGCCGTACGACGCCGGGGCCGAGGCGGGCGGCGGCCGCCTCCGGGTCGCGATGGCCTTCCCGCCCGCCGAGCGCTTCTCCCCGTACGGCGCCGACGCCACCCTGCTCAGCAGGCTCGGCGTCACCGAGGGGCTGACCCGGCTGGACGGCAACGGCGGCGCGGTGCCCGCCCTCGCCGAGTCCTGGACCCGGGAGAGCGGCCGGGGCTGGGTGTTCACCCTGCGCGAGGCGCGGTTCCAGGACGGCACCGAGGTCACCCCGGCGGCGGTGGCGGGCGCACTCACCCATGCCACCCGCGCCGATCCGCCGCCCGCCGCGCTCACCGGAGTCGCGCTCACCGCGGAGGCGGTGGGGGAGCGGCGGGTCCGGGTCACCACCGCGACCGCGGACTCCGCCCTGCCGCTGCGGCTGTCCAGCCCGAGCCTGGCCGTCCTCTCGCCCAAGGCGTACCGCACGAAGGGCGGTACGAGGCAAGGGAAGGCGGTGGGCGGGACCGCGGCGGTCGATCCGGCCGGCACCGCCACCGGTCCGTTCACCCTGGCCAAGGCCACCGGCACCACCCGCGCCACCCTTCACCGCTTCGACGACTACTGGGGCGGCCTGGCCCACGCCTCCGGCCTCGACGTCCGCTTCATCGCCGATGGCACGGCGCGCACCAACGCGCTGCGCGGTGGCGAGGTGGACATGGCCGAGGCGGTCCCGGTCTCCCAGGCGGCCACCCTCGACAAGGCCACTCTCCGCGAGGTGCCCACCGCCCGTACCACCGCCCTCTTCCTCAACACCCGCTCCGGCCCCTTCGCCGACCCCGCCGTCCGTGCCGCCGCCCGCGAGGCCGTCGACGCCTCCGCCCTCGCCGAGGACGTGTACGAGGGCCATGCCGACACCGGCCGCGGGCTGTTCGGCCCGGCCCTCACCTGGGCCGCGGGCGAGCGCCCCCGGCCGTCCGGCCGCGCCGCCGCCACGCGGGTCCGGAACACCTCGATCACCCTGGCCACTTACGACAACCGGCCCGAGCTGCCCGAGGTCGCGCAGGTGCTGCAACAGCGGCTGAGCAGGGCCGGGTTCGGTGTGAAGCTGGAGGTGCGGGAGTACTCCCGGCTCGAAAGCGACGCCCTGGCCGGGAAGTTCGACGCCGTGGTGGCCGCACGCAACACCATGCTCGACACCGGCGACCCGGTGTCCTATCTCGCCGACGACTTCACCTGCGACGGCGGCTACAACCTGGCGCGGCTGTGCGACAAGGCCGTGGACCGCGCGGTCGCGGAGGCGGGCTCCCGCGCCGACGGCGCCGCGCGCCACCGTGCCGCCCTGGCCGCGCAGACGGCCGTCCTGCGCACGGACGGGGTCGTCCCGCTGGTCCATCAGCGGATCCTCCACGGCGTCGGCGCCTCGGTGCGCGGTGTGATCCTCGATCCGTACGAGCGCACGCTCGTCGGCACCGGTACGCGGCGTTGAGCGGCGCACGGACGCGGTCCACCGGGCGGGACGCGGTACCGCCGAGCACTGGACCGACGGGGCCGAGCACCGCACGGTCCACCGGGCTGGTCGCGCTCTGGCGCGTCACGCTCGCGGGGGCGTTGCTGTGCGGCATCGGTCTGCTGCCCTGGCTGTCCCGTACCGACCCCGCCCGCACCGTCCTCAAGGCGCGCGCGGCCGACCGCGACCCCAGCCCCGAGCTCCTGGACTCCCTGCGCTCCCAACTCGGCCTCGACGATGGGCCGTTGCGGCTGCTCGGCCGGTGGCTCGCCGGGCTGCCCCACGGCGACGCGGGCGCGTCCTGGATCTCGGGGACGGCCGTGGCCCCCTCGGTGGCCGCGGCGCTAGGCGTGTCGCTGCTGCTCATGGGCGGGGCGCTGGTGGTCGCGGCGGCCACCGCGGGCGCGGTGTGCGGGCGCACGCTGTGGCTCGGGCCGCGGCGGCGGGCCGCCCGGCGCGGGGCCGGTGCGGGGAGCGGTGGCGCGCTGCTCGCCGCGCTGCCGGAGTTCCTGCTGGCGTCCGTGCTGGCCGCCGTGGTCGGGGTGCGGCTCGGCTGGCTGCCCGCGGTCGGCTGGTACGGGCCGCGGTGGATGGTGCTGCCCTCGCTCGCCCTCGGCCTGCCCGCGGGCGCCCTGCTGGGCCGGGTCCTGGACGACGCGCTGCCCGGCGCGTTCGCCGAACCCTGGGCGCGGGCCGCCGCCGCGCGCGGGCTGCCCGCCCGGCGGATCGCCCGCCAGGCGCTGCGGCGTGCCGTGCCAGGAGTGCTGCCGAACATCGGGCTGTTCGTGGTCGGGCTGACCGGAGGCGCGGTCGCCGTCGAGCAGGTCTTCGACATCCCCGGGCTCGGCCGGCTCTCCCTCCAGGCGGCCATCGCCCAGGACCTGCCGATGCTCCAGGCGTGTGCCCTCGTGCTGATCCTGCTCGCGGCCGTCGCCGGAGGTCTCGCCCGGCTCGCGGCCCGGCTGTCGCTCGGGCCCGCGCTGCGCGACGGGGCGCTGCCCTCGCTCGACCGGCCGACCGTCCCGTCCGCGCGCGCCATTCCGCTGCTCCACGGCGGGCTTCTGCTCGCCGTCGTGGCGCTCGGTGCCCTCCGGGACCCGCTGGTGGTGGACACCGCCGCCCGGCTCACCGCCCCGTCCTGGGCGCATCCGTTCGGCACCGACGCGCTGGGCCGCGATCTGCTGGCCCGGGTGGGACACGGAGCGCTGTCCACGCTCGCGCTCGCGGTGGCGGTGAGCGCCGCCGCGCTGGTGGCGGGCGTGGTGCTCGGGCTGGTGCCCCGGCTGTCCGGCGGACTCGCCGAGACGGTGAACGCGGTGCCGCCCGTGCTCGCCGGGCTGCTGGTCGCCGGGGCGGCGGGCCGCGGCCCGTACACCCCCGCGCTCGCCGTGGCCGCCGTCGCCTGGGCCCCGCTGGCCACGCACACCTCCGCCCTGCTGCGGCAGCAGCGCGCCGCCACGCATCTCGCCGCCACCCGCGCGCTGGGCGCCTCCCGCCGCCATCTGCTGCGCCGCCACGTCCTGCCCGCGGTCCTGCCCCCGGTCGTCCGCCACGCGTTGCTGCGTCTGCCGGCCGTGGCGCTCGCCCTGGCCGCGCTGGGCTTCCTCGGCCTGGGCGCCCAGCCGCCGTCCCCGGAGTGGGGCCGGCTGCTGGCCGAGAACCACCCCTACGCCGAACGCGCCCCGTGGGCGGTGCTCGCCCCCGCCGCCGCGCTGGCCCTGCTGGGCCTCCTGGCGGTGACGGCGTCCGGCGGGGTGCGGTGGCGCCGTCGGCGCCCTCCGCATTGACGACTGCCCGGGGTGCGTCGGAGACTGACGGTCCGCACGGAGTGAACCGAAGTTCACTGCGCGAACAAGCCCTTGGGGCGAGGGACCACAAAGGACATCCGATATGACCCTCCACCGTGATCTGTTGATAGATGGCAAGGACACCCCGGCCGTCTCGGGGCGCACCGCCGACGACCTCAACCCCTACACCGGGGAGGTGTTCGCCACCGTCGCGGGCGCCGGGGCCGAGGACGTGGCGCGTGCGGTGGCCGCCGCCGACGCCGCCTTCCCGGCCTGGGCGGAGCTGGCGCCGTTCGAGCGCCGTACGATCTTCCTGACCGCGGCGGACCTGCTGGAGTCGCGCGCCGCGCGGGCCGCCGAGATCATGGCCCAGGAGACCGGGGGCACCGCGCCCTGGGCGCACTTCAACGTGGGCCTGGCCGCGAACATCCTCCGCGAGGCCGCTGCCGCGATCACCGCCCCGCGCGGTGAGGTGCTCAGCGCCCAGGAGGCGGGCGCGCTCGGTCTCGCCGTCCGCGAACCGGCCGGTGTCGTCGCGGCCTTCGCCCCCTGGAACGCGCCGGTCATCCTCGGTGTCCGCGCCGTCGCGGCGCCCCTGGCGGCGGGCAATACGGTAGTGATGAAGCCCAGCGAGGACGCCCCGCTCGCCTGCGGGCTCTTCATCGCCGATGTGCTGCGCGACGCCGGGCTGCCCGACGGGGTGCTCAACGTGGTCACCAACGCCCGTGAGGACGCGGCCGAGGTGGCCGAGGCGCTCATCGCCGACCCCCGCGTACGGATCGTCAACTTCACCGGCTCCACGGGAGTCGGGAGGACCATCGGCTCACTCGCCGCGCGGCACCTGAAGCCTGCCGTGCTGGAGCTGGGTGGCAAGAACGCCATCATCGTCCTGGACGACGCCGATGTGGAACACGCGGTGAACGCCGCCACCTTCGGCGTGTTCATGAACTCCGGGCAGATCTGCATGTCGGGCGACCGGATACTCGTCCATGAGAGCCTCGCCGAGGAGTTCACCGCGAAGTTCACCGCCAAGGTGGCCGCCCTGCCGTGCGGCGACCCCGCCGTACCGGCCACCGTGGTCGGACCGCTGATCACGGCCGACTCGGCGCGCCGGGTGGCGGCCCTGGTGAAGGACGCGGTGGACAAGGGCGCCACGGTGCTGACC
This sequence comes from Streptomyces sp. Inha503, assembly GCF_047215865.1. NCBI lineage: Bacteria > Bacillati > Actinomycetota > Actinomycetes > Kitasatosporales > Streptomycetaceae > Streptomyces > Streptomyces sp. Inha503. The sequence continues at coordinate 10,590,177 of NZ_CP178360.1, forward strand.
GGCGGTGGCGAACCGGACGGCGCGGTCCACCCGGCGACGGTGCTCAGCGATGTCACCCCGGACATGGACATCCACCACGCCGAGGCCTTCGGACCGGTCTGTGTGGTGGACACCTTCACCGACGACGATCGGGCCGTGGCCCTGGCCAACGCCACCGACCATGGCCTGACCTGCGGCATCATCACCGAGAACGGGACCCATGGGCTCAAGGTCGCCCGCCGTGTCCGGACCGGCATCGTGCACGTCAACGACCAGTCGGTGGCGGACGAGCCCCAGGCCCCGTTCGGTGGCGTCAAGCACTCGGGATACGGGCGGTTCGGCGGCCGGTGGGGCATCGAGGCGTTCAGCGACACCCGGTGGATCACCCTCGCCACCCAGCACGCGCGCTACCCGTTCTAAGGGGGTCCGGGGGCAAAGCCCCCGGTAACGGGAAGGGGCGGGCAGGGGGAAGCGTGCGGCTCCGCCGCGTGGCCCGCCGGACACCCCGTAGCGCGGGCGCCTGGCTCGGGCCGCTCCTCGGGCCCCTCAGCCGACCCCGGGTCCCCGGGCCCCTCAGCCGACCCCGGGAATGAGGGGCACGGCCCCGGGGCGGCGCGCCGCCAGCCGCAGCGCCCTCACCGTGGTCCGCACCACCTGCTCCTTGGCGCGCGCGGCCGCGCCACCGCGCAGCACCGTCTCGCGCGGGGAGTCGTCCGCCCGCACCAGCTGGATCAGCCCGTCCCGGCGGCCCAGGCTCACGCACTGCGCCACGTAGCGGAAGCGCAACGGCTTGGGCTCCCGCCCCCGCGTCTCGGCGATGATCGAGGAGGCGGCGTGTGAACCGGACGGGATCGCGGTGGCGCAGGCCATGCGCAGGGCACCGGCGGCCGGGGCGGTCATGGCCGCCGCGTCGCCCACCGCGTAGATCTCCGGATGGGACACCGAGCGCAGCGTGGCGTCGACGCGGACGCGGCCGCCCGGGTCGAGGGCGATCCCGGCGGCCTCGGCCGGCGCGGTGTTCGCGGTCATCGCGGTGGCCCAGACCACCGCGTCGGCGTCGATGTCCTCCGGGCGGGCCACCCGGCGGCCCTCCTCGATCCGGACACCGAGCCCGGTGAGCGTCGTACGGACATGGGCGCGGCCCTTCGCCGACAGCCCCGCGCCGACCTCCTCGCCCGTGACCAGCCGGACCCTCCAGGCGTCGTGGGACTCGGCGATCTCGGCCGCGAGCTCGATGCCGGTGAGTCCCCCGCCGACCACCGTCAGCTCACCCGGGCCGTCCAGCAGCCGCTTGTGCAGCTCGGCCGCCGTCTCCGGGGTGTAGGCGCGCTCACCGGGGTCGGCGGTGCGGCTGCCGAGCGCGTACACCAGCCGGTCGTACGGGAGCCGGCGGCCGTCGTCGGTGGTGATCCGCCGGGCGGCCGGATCGATTTCGGTGGCGCGGGCGGCCACGTGGACGATCCCGGCCCGCCGGGTCAGCGCGTCGAGCGGATGTGTGATGTCGGGCCGTCCGACGGCCCGCTCGTGCAGCCGCACGCGCTCGGTGAAGGCGGGGCTCGGATCGACCAGGGTGACACGGGTGTGCGGGGCCAGCCGCAGGGCGGCCATCAGCCCCGCATAGCCCGCGCCGAGCACTAGGACCTGCTGCTTCTCCATGTGGGCGGCCTCCTTGCCGGTCGGTGTTCACGCTTGCCGGTCGGTGTTCACGATGAGGACGACATGGCGGCCCGAGGTGTGACCGTGATGCCGGTCACAGGTTCGGCAGGTCGAGGTGGCTGAGCTTGTCGGGGTTGGCGATCGCGTCGATCTCGGTGATCACACCCTGGTGTACGGAGAACGCGAAGACCACGGCCTGCCCGCTCGCGCTGTCGACGATGACCAGGCCCGGGGCGCCGTTGACGTCGCGGTGGTGCACCAGCATCGTGGCCGGGTCGAATCCCCGGGCCAGCCGATGGGCGAAGCGGGCCACCTTCTCGTTCCCCAGCACCGGGAGCCGGGCCGCCGCCACCTTGCCGCCGCCGTCCGAACGCCAGACGACCTCCGGATCCAGGATCTCCAGCAGCCCGTCCATGTCGCCGCCCATGACCGCTTGGAGGAACGCGTCCACGGCCCGCCGGTGCTCCTCGCGGTCCACCGAGCGCCGTGGCGCCTCCGCCCGGACCCGCTTGCGCGCGCGGGAGGCCAGCTGCCGTACGGACTCCGGGCTCCGGCCCACCACCTCGGCGATCTCGGGAAACGGCACCGAGAAGACATCGTGCAGGATGAAGGCGGTCCGCTCCGCCGGAGTCAGCCGCTCCAGCACGGTGAGCAGCGCGAGACCCACCGACTCGTCCAGCGTCACCCGGTCCTCCGGACCGCCGGCCGCCACCACCGGCTCGGGCAGCCACGGGCCGACGTAGCGCTCGCGCCGCACCCGCGCCGAACCCAGCAGGTCGTAGCAGATGCGGCTGATGACGGTGGTCAGATACGCGCGGGGGTCGGCCACCTCGTCCGCGGACAGCGCCTGCCAGCGCAGCCAGGTCTCCTGCACCGCGTCATCGGCGTCGGCGACCGAGCCGGTGATGCGATACGCGACGGCCCACAGCCGGTCGCGCTGCTCTTCGAATGCGGTCAGCTCTGCCATGTCCCGATCCTCTCCTCGGCCTGAGAAGGAGGACGAGACAGCGGCCGGAAGTGTGACAACCGCCCCCGGGAGCGCGGTCGTGCCCCGGGCCGGCGGGTTGGCGCGGGGGCCACGGCAGGCGTAAGCAGTAGATGTGCACACGCGGCAAGGTCTCTCGGATCCGCGCCGGCCGAGGTGGCGGACCCGCTTCTTGGTCGTGATCCCCCTGCTCGCCATCGGGCTGATCACGCTCGGCGATGTGCTGTCCCCGGCAAACGTCCGGCTCAGCCCGCTGCTGATCGCGGCCCCCGCCATGACCGCCTCGTTCGCCGGGCCCCTGCTCACCGCGTGCGTCGGGCTGCTGGCCGTCGTCGCACAAGTCGCGGCCAACGCGTCGGAGGGGTTCCTCGGCCAGCCCGGCCGGCTGGCCGAGGTGATCACCCTGGTCCTGGTCTCGGCGATGATCGTGCTGTTCCGCGCGGTCCTCGACCGGCATATGCGCGAGCTGAACCGGGTGCGGGCGGTGGCCGACGTGGCGCAGCGGGTATTGCTGCGCCCGCTCCCCGTCAGGGTCGGCCCGCTGCTGATCGCCTCGGTCTACCTCGCGGCCGAGCCGGGGGCGGAGATCGGCGGCGATCTGTACGCGGCGGCACGCACCTCGAACGCCACCCGCCTGATCATCGGCGATGTCCGGGGCAGCGGGCTGACCGCCGTCGCGGACGCCTCCCTGGTGCTCGGCGCCTTCCGCGCGATCGCCCACTGGCCCGTACCGCTGACCGATCTGGCGTCCCACCTGGACACCGCGCTGTCCGCGGAGCGGACCGAACCCCGCGACAAGGCGCCCGGGGCGGGGGAGTCGTTCGTCACCGCCGCCGTGCTGGAGATCCCCGACGACCGGCCGGTGGTCCGCCTCGTCAACTGCGGGCACCCGCCGCCGCTCCTGCTGTGCGACTCCGGGGTCACGGCCCTGGAGGGCCAAGCGCCCGCACTGCCGCTGGGCCTCGGCCACCTGGCGGCCGGCAACTACCACACCGAGGACTTCCCGTTCGACGAGGGCGATCAGTTGCTGCTCTACACCGACGGGGTCATCGAGGCGCGGAACAGCGAGGGCACCTTCTTCCCGCTCGCCGAGCGGCTCCCCGGAGCGGACGGCGGCGGCCCCCAGTACCTCATCGACCGTCTGCGCCGCGATCTGCTCAGCCACACGGGCGGCCACCAGGGCGATGACGCCGCCCTGGTCGTCCTCGAACGCCACCGGGTGGAGCACTGACGCGGCCGGTGGCGCCGGGCGCCACCCGGAAGCCACAGCCGGGCCGCGGTGCCCGTTCGCGGAACCGCCCAGGAACGGACATCGGTCTCGATCGCTCGTAAACTGGTCATATGGGCAGCGGGAACGAGGGCCCGAATCAGGGCCCCGAGGACTTCGGGCCGGATCCACTCGGCGACTTCCTCGCACGCTTCCTCGGGACCGGGCCGGCCGGGCAGCGGCCCGATTCACGCCATGTCGACTTCGGCCGGCTGATGAGCGAGAACGCGCGCCATCTCGTCTCGGCCGCCGCCTCCTACGCCGCCGAACACGGCAGCACCGACCTCGACACCGAACATCTGCTGCGGGCGGCGCTCTCCGCCGAGCCCACCCGCACCATGGTCTCGCGTGCCGGAGCCGACCCCGACCGGATCGCCGCGCAGATCGACCGGGAGGCGGGGGGCGGGCCGCCGCGCAACTCGGTCGCCGTCACCCCGGCCGTCAAACGTGCGTTGCTCGACGCCCATGAGATAGCCCGCTCGCGCGGCTCCTCGTACATCGGCCCCGAACACGTACTGATCGCGCTCGCCGCCAACCGCGAGTCCACCGCCGGGCAGATCCTGGGCGCCGCCCGCTTCGAACCCCGCGCCCCCGGCCCGCCGACCGGCGGCCTCACCCCGAGCGCCCCCACGGCAGACCAGAGGCCCGTCATGGACCAGCGGAAGACCCCGAACCTCGACCGGTTCGGCCGCGACCTGACCGAACTGGCCCGCGAGGGGCGGATCGACCCGGTGATCGGCCGCGACGAGGAGATCGAGCAGAGCATCGAGGTGCTCGCCCGGCGCGGCAAGAACAACCCCGTCCTCATCGGCGAGGCCGGAGTCGGCAAGACGGCCGTCGTCGAAGGGCTCGCCCAGCGGATCACCGACGCCGATGTGCCGGACATCCTGCTCGGCCGCCGGGTCGTCCAGCTCGACATCGCGAGCGTCGTGGCCGGCACCCGCTTCCGCGGCGACTTCGAGCAGCGCGTCACCAGCATCGTCGACGAAATCCGCACCAACTCCGACGAATTGATCATCTTCATCGATGAGCTGCATACGGTGGTCGGCGCCGGCGGCGGTGGCTCCGAGGGCGGCCAGATGGACGCCAGCAACCTCCTCAAGCCCGCGCTGGCCCGCGGCGAACTGCATGTGATGGGCGCGACCACGCTCCGGGAGTACCGCCAGTACATCGAGAAGGACGCCGCGCTCGCCCGCCGCTTCCAGCCCATCATGGTCCCCGAGCCCACCCCCGCGGACGCCGTCGCCATCCTGCACGGCCTCCGTGACCGCTACGAGGCCCATCACCAGGTCCGCTACACCGACGAGGCGCTGCTCGCCGCCGTCGAGCTCTCCGACCGCTATCTGACCGACCGTTTCCTGCCCGACAAGGCCATTGACCTCATGGACCAGGCGGGGGCCCGGGTACGGCTGCGCTCCAGCGCCCGCGGCACCGATCTGCGCGCCCTGGAACGGGAGGTCGAGCAGCTCACCCGGGACAAGGACCAGGCCGTCGCCTCCGAGGGCTATGAACGCGCCACCTCCCTGCGGGACCGGATCGCCGAGCTGAACAACCGGATCGCGCAGGCGTCCGGAACGCAGTACCACGGCGGGCGCGTCGCCGAGGTCACCGTCGAGGACATCGCCGAGATCGTCTCCCGGCAGACCGGCATCCCCGTCTCCAGCCTCACCCAGGAGGAGCGCGAACGGCTGCTGAGCCTGGAGGAGCACCTCCACCGTCGGGTGGTCGGGCAGGAGGAGGCCGTGTCCGCCGTGGCCGACGCGGTCCTGCGCGCCCGCGCCGGACTCGCCGACCCCAACCGCCCCAGCGGCAGCTTCCTCTTCCTCGGCCCCACCGGCGTCGGCAAGACCGAACTCGCCCGCGCACTGGCCGAAGCGCTCTTCGGTAGCGAGGACCGCATGGTCCGCCTCGATATGAGCGAGTACCAGGAGAAGCACACCGTCAGCCGGCTGGTCGGCGCGCCACCCGGATACGTCGGGCACGAGGAGGCCGGACAGCTCACCGAGGCGGTGCGCCGCCAGCCCTATTCGCTGCTGCTCATGGACGAGGTGGAGAAGGCCCACCCCGATGTCTTCAACATCCTGCTCCAGGTGCTCGACGACGGCAGGCTGACCGACGCCCAGGGCCGCACCATCGACTTCAAGAACACCGTCATCGTGATGACCAGCAACCTCGGCTCGGAGGCCATCACCGGCCGCGGTGGCCCCCTGGGCTTCGGCGGCGGTGGCGAGGAGGCCGACGACGCGGCGCGCCGGGAGCGGGTGCTGCGCCCGCTGCGGGAGCACTTCCGGCCGGAGTTCCTCAACCGCATCGACGAGATCATCATCTTCCGCCGGCTCGCCGACGACCAGTTGCGGCAGATCGCCGATGTGCTGCTTGAGGAGACCCGGCGCCGGCTGCACGCCCAGGACGTCGGCGTGGAATTCACCCTGGCCGCCGTCGACTGGCTGGCCAAGCATGGACACCAGCCGGAGTACGGCGCCCGGCCGCTGCGCCGCACCATCCAGCGCGAGGTCGACAATCCGCTCTCCCGGATGCTGCTCGGTGGCGAGCTGCCCGCGCACAGCCAGGTCCGGGTCGATGTGCACGACGACCGGCTGACCTTCCACACACAGGAGGCCGACGAGCGGACGGGGCAGCCCGGTCCGCCGGGTCATACGGAGCAGCCGGGCGGGGCGGAGCGGCCGGAGCCGTAGCCCCACCCGGCGCGAGCCCGGTCAACGCCCCATGGACAGGCCGTCCTTCTTGCCGCCCCGGCTGAGCACCGCCTCCTGGATGGTGCTGAGCGCACTGGTGTAACCCGGGTTGCCGGGGCTCTTCTCCAGGGCCCGGGGGAGGTTCACCAGGGTGATCGGGTCGTTGTCCACGGCATGCGGGATGTACTCCGCCTTCTTCACCTGCCACGCCCTGCCCGGGGCGGAGGGCGGGGTGAAGGTGAAGCGCGCCGCCGAGCCCATCTGGCCCCGCTTGTCGGGCATGACCCCCGCGATCTGGTCGCCCATGCCGTAGACCACCCAGGTGCCGTTGACCTTCTCGTAGGCCTGGGGGATATGGGCATGGGTGCCGATGATCAGGTCGATGTCGCGGCGGCCGCCGTCCTTGGCGGCGGTGAGCTTCTTGGCGAGCGAGAGCTGGAGCTTGTCCGGCGCCTGCTGCCACTCGGTGCCCCAGTGCACGCTGACGACGACCACATCGGCCCCGGCGCGCCGCGCGGCCCGCGCGTCCTTGATGATCCGCGCCGGATCGATGAGGTTGACCAGCCACGGTTTGCCCTTGGGGACCGGGATGCCGTTGGTGCCGTAGGCGTAGGCGAGATGGGCCACCTTGGCGCTACCGGCCTCCATGATCGTGGGACGGACGCTCTCCGAGGCGGAGCGGGCCGATCCGGCGTGCTTGAGCCCGGCCTTGTCCATGGCGTCGAGGGTGCGGACCACCCCCTCGGGACCGGCGTCGAGGGTGTGGTTGGAGGCGGTGGAGCAGGAGTCGTAGCCGATGTCCTTCACGGCCGAGGCGAGCTGCGGAGGCGTCTTGAAGGTCGGATAGCCGGTGAACGGCCCCTGGGTGGCCCCGTAGACGGTCTCCATATGGCAGATGGCCAGGTCGGCCTGGGCGACGATGGGTGCGGCCGCCCGGATCATGCGCCGGAAGTCATAGCTCTCACCGCCCGAGTCCGCCTTCGCCTGCCGGATGACCGAGGCGTGTACCAGCAGATCGCCGGTGGCCACGAGGGTGAAGTTCTTCATGGACCCGCTCCTGGCCACCGCCGAGGTCTTCGAGGGCTTCGCCTCGGCCTTCGGGGCGGCCGATGTCCCGCTGCCGCACGCGGTGGCGGCGCCGAGCAGGGCGACGGCCAGGAGCGCCGTCCGATGGCGTGGGTGATGGGACACGGTGCACTCCGCACTGGTCCGGCCATGCCGGACCCTTTTGTTCTGATTGTCGGATTGTCATATTTATTGCACGACAACAGAGGGGCTTGCGGAGTGGTGGGGAGCTTCACCGGTTCGGCCGACAGGTTGCACCCGATGGGCCCGGTCAACCCCTCTCCGGAGCCCATCGATGGGACAATGCGCGCCCGCCGCGCGGCGCCGCCGGGGCGGTCCCGGACGGCCGTTCATCGCGTAACTCCCCTGTGAACAAGGGCCGTCAGCGGTGTGTGCGGGGCGCGGAGCTGACACCATGGAGGTGTCGCTCGCGGAATCCGCGGTGGGACCTCGGGGGAGGACGTTCCATGCAGATCGGCCGGCCCAGCATCACCGCCCGCGGCGCGGCCGCGTTCCGCGCGGCTCACCAGGAGCTGGAGTCCGGCCGGGTGTTCCACGACCCGCTGGCGCTCCGCATCCTCGCCGCCGACGCGGACGACCCCGTCCTCGAGGCGGCCTTCCACCCCGAGCGCGAGGATGTGCGGCTGTCCGTGGCCGCCCGTGCGCGGTTCGCCGAGGACGCCGTCGCGGCAGCCGTGGCACGCGGGGTACGGCAGGCGGTGGCACTCGGTGCCGGGCTGGACACCTTCGGCTGCCGCAATCCGTACGAGGCGGAGGGCCTGCGGGTGTTCGAGGTGGACCATCCCGCCACCCAGGAGTGGAAACGCGACCGGTTGGCCGCCGCGGGGATCCCCGTACCGCCGTCACTGACCTTCGCGCCGGTGGACTTCGAGCGGCAGAGCCTGGCCGACGGGCTGACGGCGGCGGGCTTCGACCCGGCCCGCCCGGCGTTCTTCTTCTGGCTCGGGGTGGTGCCGTACCTGACGTACACCGCCGTACTGGACACGCTCGGCTTCATCGCGGCCCTGCCGGGCGGCTCGGGCGTGGTCTTCGACTACGGTGAGCCGCCGGGCGCGCTGCCACCGGAGCAACGTGCCGTGCACGAGGCGCGCGCGGCGTGGGCCGCCGAGGCCGGTGAGCCCTTCCTCAGCTTCTTCACGCCGGACGAGCTCGCGGACGCACTGCGTCGGCTGGGCTTGTCCGCGAGGGAGGACATCCGCTACCGCGACCTCACGGCCCGGTACGAGAGCGGCCACCGCATGGCCGGGGGGTACGCGGACCTCGGCGCCCATGTGATCCACGCCTGGAGGCAGGGGTGAGGCGCGTGGACGCCGGGCCGGGTGCCCGGCTGTGGGACTGAGCCCGGACCGCCGGTGGCGGCGGCCCGGGCTGTCGTCAACGCGCCTGTTGGCGAAGGGAGTTGCGGAGCCCTTCGGTGGCGGTCACCGGTACGGTGACCCGGCTGCCACCCAGGTCCACCGTCACCTTCGCCCCGGTCGGGTCCTCGAAGTAGAGGAAGTCGGCGTCGGTGCCGCCGAGGACGAGTCCCAGCCGATGGCCCGGCTTGATCTCGTAGTCGCCCGGCAGGGTCTTCCAGGTGATCCGGTAGGACCGGCCGGGGGTGAGTGGCTCGGGGGTGGTGAGCGAGTGGCGGTTCTGGGCGTCCATCCAGCCCCGGGCGATCACCTCGGAGGATTTGCGCGCCGTCACATTGGCGGTCCGCTGGTAGCAGCCGTCGTCCTGGGCGGTGCTCTCCCCGTGGCAGGACTCCTCGTCCAGCCCCCGCAGACCGTCGTGGATCCGGTTCTGGGGCTCGTTGCGGTTCCAGTCGATCCGTTCGTCCTCGCCGTAGTCCACGAGCAGCGCGGTGAGGTTCGACGTCGGTTTGTCGAGTGTGACCCGCAGATCGGCGGTGGGTGTGCCGGACAGCCGTACCCCGGTACGCAGCGGCGGGGTACGGAAGGCCAGCCGGCCGGGGTGGTTCGCCGACGGGTCGGCGGTGAGATCCGCCTCGCTCAGCTTGGTGTCGATGAAGGATCCGGTGCCGCTCGCGGGGCTCAGCGCCAGTGAGCCGTCGGGCCCGGGGTGGAGGGGCACCGAGGAGGTGCCCGCGGGCCAGTCGGCCTGGGTGGTCCAGGTGTCCGGGCCGGTCTGGAGATCGACGCGGGGCTCGTCCATGATTCCGTTCCGGACGCCGTACAGCCAGTGGTCGAACCACCGGTGCACGGTGTCGACCCACTGCGCACGCCGACCGGGCCAGTCGAATGGATCGGTGTGGCCGTAGCGGCCCAGCCACAGCTTGCGCGGCACCCCGCGCTCGGCCAGCGCACCCCACCAGTTCGTGAGCTGGTCGATCCGGATGTTGTAGTCGCTGATGTCATGCGCGGCGAGTACGCTCGCGCGCACCTTGTCCGCCTCGGGCGCGGGCCGTGCGATGTAATCGCGCTCATTCCAGTGGGCGTTGTAGTTGCCGGTGGCGTCGTCCTCACCGGCCTGCAACCGCTCGCGCACCGCCTGGCACTTCTGGGGAGGGTCGGTGTCCAGCGCGGTGGTCAGATACGAGGCGAAACCGTTCCAGTGCTTGGCGCCGTTGGTGCGGGCGAACTCGTACCAGGAGCTGACCCCGGAGATCGGGACGATGGTCTCCAGCCCCTCCACCCCGGTGCCCGCCACCGCGTTGGCCAGCATGCCCTCGTACGAGTGGCCGATCATGCCCACTTTGCCGGTGGACCAGGAGGCCTTCACCTCGCTGCCGTCGGCCGCGTACGCGGTGGCACGGCCGCCCAGCCAGTCGATGGTGGCCTTGGCGGCCGCCACATCGGCGGCGCCGCCGACCGTCAGACACCCGTCCGATCTGCCGGTGCCGGTCACATCGACATCGACCACGGCGTAGCCGCGCGGTACGAAGTAATTGTCGTAGAAGAGAGGGAACTTGACCGGGTTGCCCTGGGCGTCGTAGGCCTTGCGCTCCGACTCGAAGCCACGGCCCACGGTGTCGTTGTACGGGCTGGACGACATGATGACCGGCACCTCGAGACCCTGCTGGGTCTCCTTGGGCCGGATGATGTCCACCGCGACCCGGTCCTTGTGGCCATCGCCGTCACTGTCGACCGGCGTTTGGACCATCAGATGCTCACGTACGGCGTCCGCGTAGGAGAACACCGGCTGAGTACGGCCGTCCACCACCTTGGTGGCGGGTCTGGCGGATGTCCGGGCCGACGCGGGCCCGGCGGGCAGTGTGGCAAGGGCTGTCGACATGGTGAGCGCGGCGATCACGACCCCGCTCCATCGTGAAGTGCGCATACGGACCTCCTGGCCACGGCCCCCGCCCCGGGACCGCCGGCCGGCGGTGGCCGGTCGGCGATCCCGGGGTTCCGGAGCCATGGAGGCTACTCGGCGATTTTCGTACGCATGGTCCAGCGGAAGACCGCTGTGGTGATGTCAGCGGAATCGTTGACGAGTTCGAAGTGCTCGTATCCATTGCGGTGCTGGATTTTGAGCTTCTTGCCGGTGAGCGTCGACCGCCCGGTCCGGAATGCCCGGGGCAGATCGTCCGGTCCGCCTTCGAGGACGACCTCGATCGGACTGCCCTCGGACAGATAACCGATGTGTTCGCTCAATGTCTCCACCTCCTTACGCGGTCCTCCTCAAACGGGAACATGCAGTTCCAGTCGGTCATCCGAGGTGAGGATGGCCTGCTGCATGTCTTGCAGGGCCCGGCACGGTTCGAGCCCGAGTTCCTCATTGAGCGTCTTGCGCGCCGCTTGATACACATGCAAGGCGTCCGCCCGGCGGCCACAGCGGTAGAGCGCCAGCATCAGCTGACGGTGCAGCGCCTCCCGTAAGGGATGCTCGGTGGTCAGCTGATACAGATCGCTCACCAGCTCGCGATGACGGCCGAGCATGAGCCGGGAATCCGTCAGCATCTCGATGCATTCCAGCCGGGCTTCCTTCAGCCAGGTCTGAAAGCCTTCGAGGATCGGCCCATGGCATACGTCGTCCAGCAATGGATCGCGCCAGAGATCGAGCGCGCTTTCGAAAGTCGCCGTCGCCTGCTGGTAACGCCGCTCCCGCAGATGGTCCCGGCCCTCGCACACCAGCCGCTCGAAGCAGTGGAAGTCGAGGCGGTCGTGGCCCAGCCGCAGGACATATCCCGGCGGGCGGGTGATAACGGGGCTTTCGTTCCGATCGGGCCGGCGCAGGAACTTACGGATCTGGGAGACATACACATGAAGCCCGGCGATCGCCCTGCGCGGCGGATCCTCTCCCCAGATCTCCGTGATGAGCTGGTCGATCGGGACCACCTGATCGGCGCGGACGAGGAGTACGGTCAACAGGACCTCGATCTTCCGCGCCCTGATAGTTAATTTCCTCTCCTCTTCCACTACGCGGAGAGGTCCCATGATCTCATATCGCACGATGTGCCCCATCCGAGTCGCCGACGAGTGCGGTCATGGGACAGTCGGCGCCTTTGCCGGAATTGCCCGCGGGGTTGTCTGTATGTTCTCTCGATTTCGAGGGCGGTCTGCTTCCGGAGGCGAACGCGTGTGCGGGTCGGGCTCTGGCGGTCCATGCGGATCGTCGACCCCTGCCGTCCGGGTGGCGCGCTGGAATTGTCACGTCCCCGGAGTCCGGCGACCCCGAAGGGGATGGGAAGTGGGCGCTTGCCGAGCCGCTTGCGTGTGGAAAGTGGTCCGACCGCGCCGCACTGGACGGGGACGGGCGGTGCCGCCGGATCCACTGACGCACGCCGTTCGCGACTGCCATTACTCACCCCTCTTTAATCGCGGGCCTGCCGAGGAATCAGAGGATGGACGAGATCGACGCCTTCGGCAGGTGCCCCACATCGTAAGCGAGTCCTATGACTACCCACCTCACCTAGAATCCGGATATACGCGCCCTCGAGGCGGCGTCCTCGACGGTGCGGAGCGGGTATTCGCAATACGGTCCGGAAGATCGGAGTCCGGATATCCCGCACTTGAGGTGTTGCAGTCCGCGAAAGAGAATACGCGGATCGCATCGACCGGGACAAGCGCATCTTGCGAGATCATGGGCCCCTTGGCGGCGCTTTGATGAGGAGCGGAGAATTCCGTCTGCGCGGGACCCATGAAGGATTCTCGAATAACCGTCAGGTTTCCCGCCGATTCAGGGCTTGTGGGCCACCACGATGGCACAGCCGGCGCTGGGCACGGTGGGCAGCGCCGACTTGGCGGCGTCCAGCACCTCCTGCACGCTGACCCCGTGGCGCGCCTCGAACTCCCGGCGACAGCGCAGGATGCCGTCGATCATGCGGTTGGCGGTGTCCTTGGTGTTCTCGGTGACATCGGTCAGCTCATCGAGCACCAGCCCGGCGTCACCGACCAGACCGGGCCAGTCCTCCAGCCGGGTCAGCGAGGTGACCACGGCGGGATCGTCGTCCGGCTGATAACTGCCGTCGCTCGGCGGGGTGACATCCGTGAGCACCACCCGGCCTCCCGGCCGCAGCACACGGGCCATCTCCCGCAGCGCCGTCGGCCGGTCCATGTGATTGATCGATTCGAATGCGAGTACGGCGTCGAAAGCCGCGTCGTCGAAAGGCATCGCCATGGCGTCGGCGTATTGGAATGCCACCCGGTCGGACAGCTCGGCCAGCCGGGCGGATTCGGTCGCCTGTTTGACCTGGAGCTCGCTGATCGTGACGCCCAGGACATTGGCGCCGGTGGCGGACGCCAGCCGCATCGCGGGTTTCCCGATACCACAGCCGACATCCAGCACCCGGTCTCCAGGCCCCACCCGCAGCCGTTCGATCAGCAGATCCGTGAAGCGATCGGTGGCCTCTCGCACCGAACGGGTATCGGACGGGCCGTCCCAGTAGCCGAAGTGGAAGTTGTCGTCCCACGCCATCTGGAGAAGCGGGCCCAGCGAGCTGTAGTAGTCCGACACCGTGCCGCCCGGGGGCACGGCCGAGGGAGAGGTCATGGCACTCCTCCTGTGTGCTCGAAAGATCGGGTCGGCCCAGGGCACATAAAGGCTCACCCGCTCAAGCGATCGTCCGGGGTTCCGGTAACGCGTCTCTAAAGTCACCGGCCGTGACCCATTTGGTCTTGCTTTAGAACCGCGCCCCACGATGGGCCACGTGCTCGCACCGATCATCAATCCGGAGCGGGAGTGCCGCCCATGACCACGAACACGCAGCCGTTCTCCGAGCGCCGTATGGGGTGCGATGGATAGCGACGAGCCCATCCGCACACCTCAGCACGCTGAGCCCATCGCCGTGGTGGGAATGGCCTGCCGCCTGCCGCACGCACCCAGCCCGTCGGCCTTCTGGCGACTGCTGCGGCAGGGCGGGGACGCCATCACCGCCATGCCGGACGACCGCCGCCGAACCGGCGCCTCCGCCACGGATGGCGCCGCCTCCGACGGTCCCCTCGGCGACGGTTCCGACCGGCCGGCGCCGACCTGGTACGGCGGCTTCCTGGACCGCGTCGACACCTTCGACGCCTCCTTCTTCGGCATCTCGCCCCGCGAGGCGACGGCCATGGACCCGCAGCAGCGGCTGATGCTCGAACTCGCCTGGGAGGCGTTCGAGGACGCGGGAATCCGGCCCGGAACGCTGAAGGACAGCCCGACCGGTGTGTTCGTCGGCGCCATCTGGGACGAGTACGCCGCCCTCCTGCGCCGGGACGACACCGCGGCCACCCGGCACGCCATGACCGGTGTCCACCGCAGCATCATCGCCAACCGGGTCTCCCACGGCTACGGTCTGCGCGGCCCCAGCCTCACCGTGGACACCGCACAGTCCTCCTCGCTGGTGGCCGTGCACACCGCCTGCGAGAGCCTGCGCCGCCAGGAGTGCGCCCTGGCCCTGGCCGGAGGCGTCAACCTCATCCTCACCGAGGACAGCATGGCGGCGGCCGCCGCCCAGTTCGGCGGGCTCTCCCCGGACGGGCGCTGCCACACCTTCGACGCCCGCGCCAACGGCTTCGTGCGTGGCGAGGGCGGTGCGGCGGTCCTCCTCAAGCCACTCGCCGCGGCGGTACGCGACGGCGATCCGGTGTACTGCGTCATCCACGCGAGCGCCGTCAACAACGACGGCGCCACCGACGGGTTGACGGCCCCCAGCCCGGCGGCCCAGGCGGACGTGGTGCGCACCGCCCACCGACGGGCCGGAGCCGCACCCGACGAGGTCCAGTACGTCGAGCTGCACGGCACCGGAACCCCCGTCGGTGACCCCGTCGAGGCGGCGGCGCTCGGCGCCGCGCTCGGGACCGTACGGACGGACGGCACACCACTGCTCGTCGGCTCCGCCAAGACCAACGTGGGTCACCTCGAAGGCGCCGCGGGCATCGTCGGACTGCTCAAGACCGCCCTCGGCATCACCCACCGACTGCTGCCGCCCAGCCTCCACTTCACCACCCCGAACCCGCGGATCCCGCTGGCCGAACTCGGACTGCGGGTGCAGGACCGGCTCGGCGAGTGGCCCCGTCCGGACCGGCCGCTGCTCGCCGGGGTCAGCTCCTTCGGCATGGGCGGCACCAACTGCCATCTCGTCCTCGGCGAAGCACCCGCGTCGGCGCCGGTGCCCGCAGGCGACGGCCTTTTGCCTCCCGTGGTGGGCTGGCCGATCTCCGCGAAGACCCCCGCGGCGCTGCGCGCCCAGGCCGGGCGGCTGCGGGACCATCTGGCGGACCATGACGGCCTCTCCCCGGCCGACATCGGACACTCTCTGGCCACCACCCGGACCGCCTTCGGCCACCGCGCCGTGATCCTCGGGGCGGGCGCCGACGAGCTACTGGGCGGGCTGGACGCGCTGGCCGACGGCACGGAGGCCGCCGGAGTGGTGCGAGGCAGCACCACGGAGGGCGGTCTCGCCGTCCTCTTCAGCGGCCAGGGCAGCCAGCGAGCGGCCATGGGCCGTGAACTGTACGCCGCCCATCCGGTCTTCGCGACGGCGCTGGACGAGGTGTGCGACTGTCTGGACGGGCAGTTGGCAGAGCCGTTGCGCGAGGTGATGTTCGCCCAACCCCCGTCCCCGCGAGCGGGGTTGCTCGACCGCACCTCGTACACCCAGCCCGCGCTGTTCGCCATCGAGGTGGCCCTCTACCGGCTGGCCGAATCCTGGGGGCTCACCCCCGGCCATCTGATGGGCCACTCGGTCGGCGAGATCTCCGCGGCCCATGTGGCCGGTGTGCTCACCCTGCCCGACGCCTGCGCCCTGGTGGCCGCCCGCGGCCGGTTGATGCAGTCGATCACGGCGACGGGTGCCATGGCCGCGCTCCAGGCCGACCCGGACGAGGCCGCCGGACTGCTCGCCGGGTGGGAGGACCGACTGGGCCTCGCCGCCGTCAACGGCCCATCCTCCGTGGTGATTTCGGGCGACCACGACGCCGTCCACACGACCGCCGCCGCATGGCGCGAGCGTGGCCGCAAGGCCCGGCTGCTGAAGGTCAGCCACGCCTTCCACTCGCCGCACATGGACTCCATGCTCGACGAACTGCGCGCCGTCGCCTCCGGACTGACCTTCTCCGCACCGGCCATCCCTCTCGTCTCCAATGTGACGGGACGGCTCGCCACCGCCTCGGAGCTCGCCGCACCGGACTACTGGGCCCGGCACGCCCGCCACGCGGTGCGCTTCATGGACGGTGTGCACACCCTCCTGGACGCCGGTGTCACCACCTTCCTCGAACTCGGGCCGGACGCCCCTCTCACCGCCATGACCCGCGAATGCCTCGCCGCGCGGCCAGGACCGGCCCCCGGGCGGCCGCGCCCGGCCGCCGTGGCGGCGCTGCGCCGCGACCGCCCCGAGGCGCGCACCTTCGCCGCCGCCATGGCCCAGGCGTACGTCCGCGGCGCCGAAGTGGCCTGGGACCGGGCCTGCGGCGGGCACCCCCGGCAGCGGGTCCCCCTGCCGACGTACGCCTTCCAGCGGGACCGCTACTGGCCCGGCGCCACACCCGGAACCACCGCGCCGGGCACTCACACCACCGGGCCGGAGGCCGCCCCGCACCGGGCGGCGCCCGCAGGAGAGACGGCCGAGCCCGGCGGCACGGGGCCGGACCTGGACCCGCTGGAGGTCGTACGGACCCAAGTGGCCCTCGTCCTCGGACACTCCGAGCCGGACGCCATCGATCCCGGCCTGACCTTCAAGGAGCTGGGCTTCGACTCGCTCGCGGCGACCGAGCTGAGCGAGCGGCTCGGCGCCGCCACCGGGCTGCCCCTGACCGCCACGCTCACCTTCGACCACCCCACGCCCCTGGCCGTCGCCGGCCATCTGCGGGCTCACACCAGCCCCGCCACCGGACCATCGGCGCAAACGACATCCGCACCGCGCGACGCCGACGAGCCGATCGCGGTGGTGGCCATGGGCTGCCGCTTCCCCGGCGGCGTCGACTCGCCCGAGGCGCTGTGGCGGCTGGTGGCCGAGGGCGTAGACGCGATCGGGGAGTTCCCCCGGGACCGCGGCTGGGACCTGGCCGGACTCTTCGACCCCGACCAGGACCGCCCCGGCACCAGCTACGCCCATGAGGGCGGCTTCCTCTACGACGCACCGGAATTCGACGCGGAGTTCTTCGGGATCAGCCCCCGGGAGGCGCTGGCCACCGACCCACAGCAGCGGCTGCTGCTGGAAACCGCGTGGCAGACCTTCGAACGGGCGGGCATCCGCTCCACCGCCCTCCGGTCCAGCGCCACCGGGGTGTTCGTCGGAGTGACGCCCCAGGACTACGGCCCCCGGCTGCACGAGGCGCCCAAGGGGCTCGACGGCCATCTGCTCACCGGCGGCACCCCGAGCGTGGTGTCCGGCCGGGTGGCGTTCACCTTCGGCCTGGAGGGGCCCGCGGTGTCGGTGGACACGGCGTGTTCGTCGTCGCTCGTGGCCATCCATCTCGCGGTGCGGGCACTGCGGCAGGGCGAGTGCGCGCTGGCCCTGGCCGGAGGGGTGACGGTGATGGCCGCACCCGGCATGTTCACCGGTTTCTCCCGCCAGCGCGGCCTGGCCCCGAACGGGCGGTGCAAGCCCTTCGCGGCCGCCGCCGACGGCACCGGATGGGGCGAGGGCGTCGGCCTGCTGCTCCTGGAGCGGCTGTCCGACGCCCGGCGGAACGGCCACCGGGTGCTCGCGGTGATCCGGGGCTCGGCCGTCAACCAGGACGGCGCGTCCAACGGCCTGACCGCGCCCAACGGCCCCTCCCAGCAGCGGGTGATCCGTCAGGCCCTCGTCGACGCCCGGCTGTCCCCGTCCGAGGTGGACGCCGTCGAGGCGCATGGCACCGGGACCACCCTGGGGGACCCGATCGAGGCGCAGGCCCTGCTCGCCACCTACGGGCAGCGGCGGCCGGAAGGGCGGCCCCTGTGGCTGGGCTCGCTGAAGTCCAACATCGGCCACACCCAGGCCGCGGCCGGCGTGGCGGGCGTCATCAAGATGGTGATGGCCATGCGGTACGGACTGCTGCCCGCCACCTTGCACATCGACGCGCCCAGCCCCCACGTCAACTGGGACGGCGGCGCGGTGCGGCTGCTGACCGAGCCGGTGGAGTGGCCGCGCGGCGGACACCCCCGCCGGGCCGGGGTGTCCTCCTTCGGCATCAGTGGCACCAACGCACATCTGATCGTGGAGCAGGCCCCCGAGCCCGAATCCGTCCCCAGCTGTCCGCGAGCGGACGAGGATGACCGGCCGGTGCCCTGGGTGCTGTCCGCCCGCGGTGCCGAAGCCCTCCGGGGGCAGGCCCGGGAGTTGGCCGCCCTCATGGCCGCCGACGACACACCGTCGCCCCGGGACGTGGGCTGGTCACTGATCACCACCCGGACGGCGTTCGACCATCGCGCGGTGGTGGTCGGCGGGAACGGCGACGAACTCACCGCCGCCCTCGCGGCGTTGGCGGCCGACGAGACGCATCCGGGTGTGGTGGGCCCGGGTGCCACTCGCTCCGGCGCGGCAGTGGACGCGGGCCCGGTGCTGGTGTTCCCCGGGCAGGGCTCGCAGTGGGCCGGGATGGGCGCCGGACTGCTGGACGCCTCACCGGTGTTCGCCGCCCGCGTGGCCGAGTGCGAACGAGCGCTCGCGCCCCACGTCGACTGGTCGCTCACCGATGTGTTGCGGGGAGCCGAAGGCGCCGCCGAGCTGAGCCGGGTGGATGTGGTGCAGCCGGTGCTCTGGGCGGCGATGGTGTCCCTCGCCGCCGTATGGGCCGAGTACGTGCGCCCCGCTGCCGTGGTGGGCCACAGCCAGGGTGAGATCGCGGCGGCAGTGGTGGCCGGAGCGCTGTCCCTGGAGGACGGTGCGAAGGTCGTGGCGCTGCGCAGCCGGGCCCTGCGCCGACTCGCCGGGGGCGGGGCCATGGCCTCGCTGGCACTGGGCGATGAGCGGGCCGAGGAGTTGCTGACCGGGCTCGGCGACCGGGCCGCCGCGGTCGTGGTGGCGGTGGTGAACGGGCCCGAGTCCACTGTGGTGTCCGGGCCGCCGGAGCAGGTGGCCACGGTGGTGACCGCGTGTCAGGACGCGGGCGAGCGGGCGCGGATGATCGAGGTGGACTACGCCTCGCACAGCCCCCAGGTCGATGAGATCGCCGAGGAACTCACCAGGCTGATCGGGGGAGTTGAGCCGGTCGAGGCGCCCGGAGCCTCCGAGGTGGTGTTCTACTCGACGGTGACCGGTGGCCGGGCCGAAGCATCCGCCCTGGACACGGACTACTGGGTGCGGAATCTGCGGGAGCGGGTGCGGTTCGCCGACGCGGTCGAGGCGTTGCTGTCGGCTGGGCATCGGGTGTTCATCGAGGCCAGCACCCACCCCGTTCTCACCATGGCGATGCGGGAGGGCTTCGAGCACGCCGAGATCGGCGCCGCCGCGGTGCCGACCCTTCGGCGGGGCCACGGGGACCTGGCCCAGTTGACGAAGTCGGTCGCGCAGGCGTTCGTCGCCGGGGCCGAGGTGGACTGGTCGGCCGCCTTCCCGGCCGACCCCACGCCCCGTACGGTCGATCTGCCCACGTACGCCTTCCAGCGCCGACGCTACTGGCTGGACGCCCCCGGCGGGCGCGCGGGGGACCCCGGCGCCCTCGGCCTGGTGGCCGCAGACCATCCGCTGCTTGGCGCCGCGGTGCGGCTCGCCGACGGCAGTGGCCATGTGCTGACCGGACGAATCTCCCCGCAGACGCACGGCTGGCTCGCCGACCATGTGGTGGCGGGCGTGGCCCTGGTGCCCGGAGCCGCGCTGGTGGAGTGGGCGCTGCGGGCGGCCGACGAGGCAGGCTGTGGCACGGTGGAGGAGCTCGCGCTGCGGCTGCCCCTGGTGATGCCCGCGACGGGCGGCCGATGTGTCCAGGTGGTGGTGGGCCCGCCTGCCGACGACGGACGCCGCGACATCGCGATCTACTCCCTCCCCGACGACGGCCTTCGCACGGATGGCGACACCGACTGGATGTGCCACGCCATGGGCGTCCTCGGCCCCGCCGTACCGGAAAGCCGGTCGGGGGAGTTGCCCGTGACCTGGCCGCCGCCCGGAGCCCGGCCGGTGGACATCGACGGGTTCTACGAACGGATCGCCACATCCGGATACGCCTACGGAGCCGCGTTCCAGGGGCTGCGCGCGGTGTGGCGGGACGGCGCGGATCTGCTGGCCGATGTGGAGCTGCCCAAGGCCGCGGGGGAGCCCGGTGGGTTCGGTATCCACCCCGCCCTGCTGGACGCGGTGCTGCATCCGACGCTGCTGATGGACGCGGTGGATGCGATGGACGCGGTGGACGCGGTGGACCGGATGGCCCGGACCCAGGGGGAGGAGGACAAGGGCCGGATGTGGCTGCCGTTCACCATCGGCGGAGTGTCCCTGTGGGCGGCCGAGGCCACCGCCGTACGCGTCCGACTCACCCCCCGTCCGCAGGCCACCGAGGCCGAGGCCGAGGGTGAGCGTGAACTGCGGGTCGTCGTCGCGGACGCCGTGGGCGCCCCGGTGCTGACGATCGACGTGCTGGTGCTGCGCCACGCCGACGCCGAGCAGCTGCGGTCCCTGAACACCGGCCGAGTGGCGACCGTGAGTGCCGGTGGCGGAAGCGTACGGCGGCGCGCCGCCGCTGCCGCCGGAGCCTCGTCCGTCGACTGGGCCGCCCGGCTGGCACGGCTGTCGGCCGTGGAGCGATATCGCACCCTCCTCGGCCTGGTGCGCGACCACGCCGCCACCGTGCTGGGGCACACCGATGCGGAGGCGGTGCACGCCGACGCCAGCTTCAAGGAGCTGGGTTTCGAGTCGCTGACCGCCGTCGAACTGCGCGATCGCCTCGCGGCCGCCACGGGTCTGCGGCTGCCCGCGGCCCTGATCTTCAGACATCCGACCCCGGAAGGCATCGCCCACCACCTTGTGCGACGGCTGACCTCCGACGGTACGGATGCCACCCCCACCGCGATCGTCCCTCCGAGCACGCAATTGCCACGGCAGCCGACGGATGAAATGAGCGCGGCCCAAAGGCTGGAGTCCGCCTCCGCGGATCAGGTCCTTGAGTTTATTGACAACGAGCTTGGTGTGTCCTGAATGTGCCGGGCGCGACGATCGCTGAAGGCCGGGTGACCCTCATGGCGAACGAAGAGAAGCTGGTCGAGTACCTTAAGCGCGTTTCCGCCGATCTGCACGATACGCGTCTGCGCTTGCGCGAGGTGGAGGAGCGTTCCCACGAGCCGGTGGCCGTGGTCGGCATGGCCTGCCGCTTTCCCGGCGGGGTCACCTCCCCGGAGGAGCTGTGGGAACTGCTCGTCTCGGGCATCGACGCGATCGGGGACTTCCCGACGGACCGTGGCTGGGACCTGGAGAACCTCTACCACCCCGATCCGGAGCACTACGGCACCAGCTGTGTCCGCCAGGGCGGATTCATCGAGGCGGACCGGTTCGACGCGGCGTTCTTCGGCATCAGCCCCAGGGAAGCGCTCGCCATGGACCCGCAGCAGCGGCTGGTGCTGGAGATGGCGTGGGAATCCCTGGAGCGGGCCGGTATCGATCCGGTGTCGCTGAAGGGGACCCGCACCGGTGTCTACGCCGGTGTGTCCAGCCAGGACTATCTGTCCAGGGCCCCGCGCATCCCCGAGGGATTCGAGGGCTACGCCACCACGGGCGGACTCACCAGTGTGATCTCGGGTCGGGTGGCCTACACCTTCGGTCTGGAGGGGCCGGCGGTGACGGTGGACACCGCATGCTCGGCCTCGCTCGTGGCCATGCATCTGGCGGTGCAGGCGCTGCGGCAGGGGGAGTGCACCCTGGCCCTGGCGGGCGGTGTCACCTCGCTCGCCACCCCCATCATGTTCACCGAGTTCTCCCGGCAGCGCGCACTGGCGCCGGACGGCCGGTGCAAGTCCTTCGCCGCCGACGCGGACGGCACCGGCTTCTCCGAAGGCGTCGGGCTGGTGGTGCTGGAGCGGCTTTCGGAGGCCCGACGCAACGGCCATCGGGTGCTGGCCGTGATCCGGGGCTCCGCCATCAACCAGGACGGTGCCAGCAACGGCCTCACCGCGCCCAACGACGTGGCCCAGGAGCGCGTCATCGGCCAGGCACTGGCCAACGCGCAGTTGGGGCCGGGCGATGTGGACGCCCTCGAGGCACACGGCACCGGCACCAAACTCGGCGACCCGATCGAGGCCGAGGCCCTGATCGCCACGTACGGCCGGAACCGCCCCGCCGACCGGCCACTGCTGTTGGGCTCGCTGAAGTCCAACATCGGCCATACGCATGCGGCGGCGGGCGTAGCGGGCGTGATCAAGATGGTGATGGCACTCCGGCACCCCGGACTGCCCGCGAACCTGCATCTGGACGAGCCCACCCCGCATGTGGAGTGGGAGGGCAGCGGGCTGCGGCTGCTGAATGAGCCGGTGAAGTGGCCCCACCTGGAGCGGCCCCGCCGAGCGGCGGTGTCGTCGTTCGGCATCTCCGGCACGAACGCCCATCTGATCCTGGAGCAGGCTCCTGAGGATGATGCGTCGGTGTCGGCTCCTGATGTGGGCGGGGTGGTGCCGTGGGTGGTGTCGGGGCGGAGTGTGGAGGCGTTGCGGGGGCAGGCTGCCGCGTTGGCTGAGCGGGTGGGCGGCGCGTCCGGGCTTTCGTTGGTTGATGTGGGGTGGTCGTTGGTTTCGTCGCGGTCGGTGTTTGAGCATCGGGCGGTGGTGGTGGGTGGTGATCGGGCTGGGTTGTTGGGGGGTGTGGAGGCGTTGGCGGGGGGTGTTTCGCATCCGGGTGTGGTGGAGTCGGGTGCGGTGGCGTTTGCGGGAGATGTGGGTCCGGTGCTGGTCTTTCCCGGTCAGGGTTCGCAGTGGGCCGGTATGGGTGCGGAGTTGCTTGGGGTGTCGCCGGTGTTCGCGGCGCGGGTGGCGGAGTGTGAGCGGGCGTTGGTGCCGTATGTGGATTGGTCGCTTGCGGATGTGTTGTGTGGGGTGGAGGGTGCGGCGGATTTGGGGCGGGTGGATGTGGTGCAGCCGGTGTTGTGGGCGGTGATGGTGTCGTTGGCGGCGGTGTGGGCGGGGTATGGGGTGTGTCCTGCGGCGGTGGTGGGTCATAGCCAGGGTGAGATCGCGGCGGCTGTGGTGGCGGGTGTGCTGTCGTTGGAGGATGGTGCGAAGGTTGTGGCGTTGCGGAGTAAGGCGTTGCGGCGGTTGGCCGGTGGTGGGGCGATGGCCTCCCTGGGCGTTGGCCAGGATCGGGCGGGCCAACTGCTCTCCGAGCTAGGAGACCAGGCCGCCGGAGTGGGCGTGGCAGCCGTCAATGGCCCCTCGTCCACCGTGGTTTCGGGTCCGCCGGAGCAGGTGGCCGCTGTCGTGGCCGGGTGTCAGGAGGTGGCGGAGCGGGCGCGGCTGATTGAGGTGGATTATGCCTCGCACGGTCCTCAGGTGGATGAGATCCGTGAGGAGTTGAACGAGGTCCTTGCTGGTGTCCGCCCGGTCGTCGGTGGCGGGGATGAGGTGGTGTTCTACTCGACGGTGACGGGCGGCCGGGTCGATGCATCTGCCCTGGATACGGACTATTGGGTGCGGAATTTGCGGGAGCGGGTGCGGTTCGCCGAGGCGGTCGGGGCGCTGTTGTCCGATGGGTATCGGGTGTTTATCGAGGCCAGTACCCATCCCGTGTTGACCATCGGTATGCAGGAGTCTTTCGAGCTGGCGGGTGTGGACGCGGTCGCCGTACCGACCCTGCGTCGTGACCATGGTGGTCAGGCTCAGCTCCTCCATTCCCTCGGCCAGGCGTTCATCGCCGGGGTGGAGGTGGATTGGAGGGCGGCGTTCCCGGCCGACCCCACCCCTCGTACCGTGGACCTGCCCACGTACGCCTTCCAGCACCAGCGCTATTGGCTCGACGGCCTCAGTGGCCGGGGAGCCGATCCCGCCGACCTCGGACTGGTCGCCGCGGGCCATCCGCTGTTGAGCGCAGCCGTTGAACTCGCCGACGGCCAGGGCCATTTGCTGACGGGACGCCTCTCGGCGCAGTCCCATGGCTGGCTCGCCGACCATGTCGTGGCGGGCGCGGTCCTGGTGCCCGGGACGGCCTTGGTCGAGTGGGCGTTGCGGGCCGCCGACGAGGTCGGCTGCGGTGGGGTGGAGGAGCTGGCGCTCCAGGTACCGCTCGTGCTGCCGTCCAGCGGTGGGGTGCGCCTGCAAGTGGTCGTCGGCGGGCCGGGCGCCGATGGTCGACGTGATGTGCGGATGTACTCGCGCCCCGACGACGGCGTCGGCACGGCGGCCGGGTGGGTGTGCCATGCGGAGGGCGTGCTCAGCCCGCCTCCCGACAGCTCCACGCCACACGAGGTGCTGGGCGGGGCGTGGCCACCGGCGGGTGCGAAGCCGATCGACCCCGTGGACTTCTACGCACACATCGCGGCATCGGGGTACGCGTATGGCCCCGCCTTCCAGGGGCTGCGCGCCGTGTGGCGGGACGGTGCGGATCTGCTGGCCGAGGTGGCGCTGCCCGAGGCCGCGGGGGAGCGGACGGGGTTCGGTATCCACCCGGCGCTGCTCGACGCCGCCCTGCATCCCGTCTTGCTGACCGATGGGTCACCGAGCGACGCCGGGTCGGCCGATGGCCGGGTGTGGCTGCCGTTCACCTGGAACGGGGTGTCGCTGTGGGCGGCCGGGGCGAACACGGTACGGGTGCGGATCTCTCCGTACGAGCCGAGCGCGGAGCGGGAACGTACGCTGCGGGTGACCGTGGCGGACGCCCTGGGCGCCCCGGTGTTGAGTGCCGACGCGGTGGTGTTGCGTTCCGCCCACGCCGATCAGCTCGGTACGGCCCAACGGCCGGGCGTGGACGGGCTGTTCGTCATGGACTGGGCCCCCTTGCCGGTCCCCGCACCGCCCAACGGCGACGGGCGGTCCGCGCGTCCCCCGGCCGTCGACGCCGACTGGGCGATCCTGGGGCCAGAGGACCGGGCTCCGGCCGGATCCGCCGCCGCATGCCATCCGGATCCGCAGGCGTTGATCAACGCGCTCGACGCGGGCGCCCCCTGCCCCGCCGTCGTCCTTGCCCTCGAGCCCGCCGAGGCGGTCCACGCCCGGGATGGCGGGATGGCGGCCGACGGGCTGGCCTCGGCGGAGCGGGTCCTGGAGCTTTTGCAGAGCTGGCTGGCCGAGCCGCGCCTGGCCGAGGCCCGGTTGGTGGTGGTGACGCATGGCGCCGTTGCGACCGGCGGCCCGGTTGGCGTTGACCCCATGGCCGAGAGCGTGGATGTGGCGGGCGCCGCGGTCTGGGGGCTGGTGCGCAGCGCCCAGGCCGAGAACCCGGATCGTTTCCTGTTGCTCGATCTCGACCCTCAGGAGGAGGCGTCCGCCGACCTCGTGGCCGATGCCGTGGCACGCGCCATCGAGATGGACGAGTCGCAGCTGGCCCTGCGCGCGGGGCGGGCGCTGATGCCCCGACTGGTGCGCGCCGCGCCGAGTGCGGGCCTGGCGGCCCCGGTGGGGCAGTCCGCGTGGCGGCTCGGGCTCGACGGCGCCGGGACGGTGGACGGCGTACGGCCGGTGGCGTGCCCGGAGGCGCTGGAGCCGCTGCGGGAGGGCCAGGTGCGCATCGATGTCCACGCGGCGGGTGTCAACTTCCGCGATGCGCTGATGGTGTTGGGGATGTACCCCGGCGACGCGGTGTTCGGTGGCAGCGAGGGCGCCGGTGTGGTGCGGGAGGTTGGCCCCGGCGTGTCCGGACTCGCCGTGGGCGACCGGGTGATGGGCCTGTTCGAGGGCGCGTTCGGCCCACTGGCCGTGGCGGACGCCCGTACGGTCGTACCCGTCCCCGAAGCCTGGACCTTCCGGCAGGCGGCCGCGGCACCCGTCGTGTTCCTCACCGCCTGGTACGGGCTCGTGGAGCTGGGCGGGCTCCAGGCGGGCGAGCGCGTCCTGATCCATGCCGCGACCGGTGGCGTGGGAACGGCCGCCGTGCGGATTGCCCGGCATCTCGGCGCGGAGGTCTACGCGACGGCGAGCCCCGGCAAGCACGGGGTGCTGGAGGAGATGGGCATCGACGCGGCCCACCGCGCTTCGTCGCGCGACCTGGACTTCGAGGAGGCGTTCCGTGAGGCCACCGGTGGCCGTGGTGTGGACGTGGTGCTCAACAGCCTCGCCGGTGAGTTCGTGGACGCCTCGCTGCGTCTCCTCGGCGAGGGCGGGCGGTTGCTGGAGATGGGCAAGACCGACATCCGCGATCCGGAGCTGATCGCGGCCGGGCATCCCGGAGTGACGTACCGGGCCTACGACCTGATCGCCGACGCCGGTCCTGACCGCATCGGCGAAATGCTGTGCGAACTGGGCGAGTTGTTCGCCTCCGGTGTGCTGGAGCCGCCCCCGGTACGGGCGTGGCCGCTCAGCCGGGCGCGTGAGGCGTTGCGGTGTCTCAGTCAGGCCAAGCACACCGGCAAGCTGGTCCTGGACGTCCCCGCCCCGGTGGATCCGGACGGCACCGTGCTCATCACCGGCGGCACCGGCACCCTCGGCGCACGCGTCGCCGAGCACCTTGTCCGTAGCCGGAACATCCGCCATCTACTGCTGGTGAGCCGCAGCGGCCCGGACGCGCCCGGGGCGAAGGAGCTGACGACCCAGCTCGCCGACCTGGGGGCCGACGTACGCATCGCCGCCCGCGACATCGGCGACCCTGCACAGGTGGCGGAAGTCCTCGCGGGCATCGACCCGGCGCACCCGCTGACCGGGGTCGTGCACGCGGCGGGGGCGCTGGACGACGCGATGCTTCCCGCACAGGATCCGAAGCGGCTGGCGCGGGCCTGGGCGGCGAAGGCCGCGGCGGCGGCCCATCTGCACACCGCCACCGAGCATCTGCGGCTGGGCATGTTCGTCCTGTTCTCCTCCTTCGCCTCCGACCTCGGTACGCCCGGCCAGGCCAACTACGCCGCCGCCAACGCCTTTTGCGACGCCCTGGCCGCTCGCCGCCAGGCGGCCGGGCTTCCCGGGCTGTCGGTGGCCTGGGGACTCTGGGCGGCCACCAGCGGCCTGACCGCACGGCTCGCCGATGCCGATCTGGCCCGGATCGCCCGCCTGGGCATCAAGGCCAACAGCACGGAGGAGGGGCTGGCGCTGCTGGACGCGGCCTGCCACCACGGCCATCCGCATCTGCTGGCGCTCCATCTGGACACCGGCTCCCTCGCCGCTCAGGCGCCCGCCACCCTCCCCGCCCCCCTGAGGGCTCTGGCCACCGTCGGCGGCGGCGGGCGGGCCCGGCCCACGGCGGCCGCCGGTGGACTGAACACCGACTGGGCGGGCCGGCTCGCGGGGCTGCCGCCCACCGAACAGCACCGGCTGCTGCTCAACCTGGTGCGCACCCAGGCGGCCACGGTCCTCGGCCACGCCGATCCCGGTGTGGTGCGGCCGGACGCGTCGTTCAAGGACCTCGGCTTCGACTCGCTGACCGCCGTGGAGCTGCGCAACCGGCTGGCCGCGGCCACCGGACTGCGGCTGCCCGCGGCGCTCGTCTTCGACCACCCGGAGGCGGCGGCGCTGGCCGAGCATCTGCGCGGGGAGCTCTCCCCGGACGGTGAGCCGGGCGCCCCGGACCCAGCCGTAGCCCAGCCCCACCCCGTCCTCAATGAGCTGGTCAGGCTGGAGAACAGCCTGTCGGCCGTCGGCGTCGAGGACGTGGACTCCGGGGCGGTCACCGTCCGGCTGGAGACCTTGCTGTCCAAGTGGAAGGCGATGTGCTCGTCGGCGCGGGCGGACGACGGCAACGCCGTGGAGCGGTTGCAGGTGGCGACCGCCGATCAGGTTCTGGAATTCATCGACAACGAACTTGGCCTGTCATGAACAACGTGGCGCGCCCTTCGCTGAAGGCCGGGTGATCCTCCGTGACGCACGCTAATGAAGAGAAGCTGGTCGACTATCTGAGGCGAGTGGCAGGCGATCTGCACGAAACGCGTCAGCGGCTGCGCGAGCTGGAGGACCGCTCCCAGGAGCCGGTGGCCGTGATCGGCATGGCCTGCCGCTATCCCGGCGGGGCCGACTCGCCCGAGGCGCTGTGGCGGCTCCTGGCCTCCGGGGCGCACGCGATGGGGGAGTTCCCCGACGACCGCGGCTGGGACCTGGAGGGACTGTTCCATCCGGACCCGGACCACCCGGGCACCAGCCATGCGCGCGAGGGCGGCTTCCTCTACGACGCCGACCGCTTCGACCCCGAGTTCTTCGGGATCAGCCCGCGCGAGGCGCTGGTGATCGACCCGCAGCAGCGGCTGCTGCTCGAGGTGTCCTGGGAACTGCTCGAACGGGCCGGAATCGACCCGGCCTCGCTGAAGGGCACCTCGACGGGCGTGTACGCCGGGACCGCGCTGCCCGGCTTCGGCACCCCGCATATCGAGAAGAGCGCCGAGGGCTATCTGGTGACGGGCAACGCGCCCAGTGTGCTCTCCGGCCGGGTGGCGTACACCCTCGGCCTGGAGGGCCCGGCCGTCACGGTGGACACGGCGTGCTCGTCCTCGCTGGTCTCGATGCACCTGGCCGGTCAGGCGCTGCGGCAGGGCGAGTGCACCCTGGCCCTGGCCGGCGGGGTGACGGTGATGGCCGTTCCGAACGTCTTCACCGAGTTCTCCCGGCAGCGGGGGCTGGCCCCCGACGGCCGGTGCAAGGCGTTCTCCGCCGACGCCGACGGCACCGCCTTCTCCGAGGGCGTGGGCCTGGTGCTGCTGGAGCGGCTGTCCGACGCCCGGCGCAACGGCCACCGGGTGCTGGCGGTGATCCGGGGCTCGGCCATCAACCAGGACGGCGCCTCCAACGGGCTGACCGCGCCCAACGGACCCTCCCAACAGCGCGTCATCCTCCAGGCGTTGGCGAACGCACGGCTGTCCCCGGACGAGGTGGACGTGGTGGAGGCGCATGGCACCGGAACCCGTCTCGGCGATCCCATCGAGGCCCATGCGCTGCTCGCCACCTACGGCCGGGACCGGACCGAGGACCGGCCGCTGTGGCTGGGGTCGGTCAAGTCCAACATCGGACACACCCAGGGCGCCGCGGGTGTGGCCGGTGTCATCAAGATGATCATGGCGATGCGGCATGAGACGCTGCCCGCCACCTTGAACGTCAACGAGCCCACGCCCCATGTGGCATGGGACCCCGGCGCCGTACGCCTGCTCACCGAAGCCGTCGAGTGGCCGCGTGGCGAGCGGCCCCGCCGGGCCGCGGTGTCCTCCTTCGGCATCTCCGGGACCAACGCCCATCTGCTGCTCGAACAGCCCCCCGCCGACGAACCCTCCGCGTCGGGCGGGACCCCTGAGCCGACCGCC
The DNA here is from genome assembly GCF_047215865.1 of Streptomyces sp. Inha503. NCBI lineage: Bacteria > Bacillati > Actinomycetota > Actinomycetes > Kitasatosporales > Streptomycetaceae > Streptomyces > Streptomyces sp. Inha503. The sequence continues at coordinate 10,619,532 of NZ_CP178360.1, forward strand.
GTGGAGGCGGCGACGCCGGACCGCCGCGTGGTGCCCTGGGTGGTGTCCGCCCGTACCGGCCAGGCGTTACGGGACCAGGCCGAGGCGCTGGCCGCCCACCTCACCGCCCACCCCGGGCTGCCCGTGGCCGATGTGGGCTGGTCGCTGGCCCGGACCCGCTCGGCCTTCGAGCACCGGGCCGTGGCCATCGGCGAGGACCGTGACGAGCTGCTGGCCGCCGTACGGGCCCTGGCCGACGACCGGAGCCACCCCGGGCTGCTCAGGGCCACGGCGGCGACCCGCTCCGGTGGCACCGCCATCATGTTCACCGGCCAGGGCAGCCAGCGGCCCGGTATGGGCCGTGAGCTGTACCGGACCTTCGAGGTGTTCGCCGCCACCCTGGACGAGGTCTGCGCCCATCTCGATCCGCTGCCCGGCCGGCCGCTCCGCGAGATCCTCTTCGCGGCGGAGGACACCGACCAGGCGCGGGCCCTGCACGGCACCGGTGTGACCCAGGCGGCCCTCTTCGCCCTGGAGACCGCGCTCTTCCGGCTGGTCGAGTCGTTCGGCCTCACCCCCTCGTTCCTGACCGGACACTCCGTCGGCGAACTGGTGGCGGCACATGTGGCGGGCGTGCTGTCCCTGCCGGACGCCTGCGAACTGGTCGCCGCCCGCGGCCGGTTGATGCAGGCGCTGCCCTCCGGCGGCGCGATGGCCGCCGTGGAAGCCACCGAGGAGCAGCTTCTCCCCCTGCTCGCGGGCCATGAGGACCGCGTGGCGCTCGCCGCGGTCAACGGCCCCACTTCGGTGGTCGTGTCCGGAGCCGCCGAAACCGTGGACGGGATCGCCCGCACCCTGAAGGAGCGAGGGCACCGCACCAAGCGGCTCCGGGTCAGCCACGCCTTCCACTCGCCCCTCCTGGCCCCCATGCTCGACGACTTCCGCGAGGTGGCGCGGCGGCTCACCTACCACGCACCGCGCATCCCGTTGATCTCCAACGTCACCGGTCGGCAGGCCGACCCCGAGCAACTGCGCGACCCCGAGTACTGGGTGCGCCACGTCATCGAGCCCGTACGGTTCCACGACGGACTGCGCACCCTGCACGGCGAAGGCGTGACGCGCTACCTCGAACTCGGCCCGGACGCCGTCCTCACCACCATGGCCCAGGACGCCCTGGCCGCCGACACCGCCGACACCGCCGACACCCCGGACCCCGCGCCCGTGTTCGCCACCGCCCTGCGTCCGGGCCGCGACGAACCCCGTACGCTGCTGACCGCCCTCGCCCTGACGCACATCGACGGCGGCACGGTCGACTTCGCCGCCGCCATCCCCGAGGACGCGGACCATGTGGACCTGCCCACCTACCGGTTCCAGCGGCAGCGCTACTGGCGGCCCGTCCAGAACGCCACCGCCGACGTACGCGCCGTCGGCCTCGGCGCCACCGGCCACCCCCTGCTCCAGGCCGCCGTGGAAACGCCCGACGGCGGGCTGCTGCTCACCGGACGGCTGTCCGCGCACACCCACGCCTGGCTCGCCGACCACACCATCGCGGACAGCGTCCCCCTGCCCGGCACGGCCCTGCTGGAGCTGGGCCTCCTCGCCGCCGCGCACACCGGCTGCGAGCTGATCGACGACCTCACCCTGGAGGCCCCGCTGATCCTGCCCGCCTCCGGCGCGGTACGGATCCAGCTCGCCGTCACCCCGCCCGACGAGGCCGGACGACGGACCGTCACCATCGCCTCGCGCCCCGCCGACGAGGGCGGCGACATCCTGGATGCCCCGGCCGCCTGGCGCCACCACGCCACCGGCCTCCTGTCCGACGCGGCCACGCCACCGCCCGACGACGAGCCGTCCGCCACGGCCTGGCCACCCGCCGAGGCCGTCCCGGTGGACGTGGCGGACCTGTACGAGCGCCTGGCCGCGCAGGGGTACGCCTACGGGCCCGCCTTCCGCGGACTGCACACCGCATGGCGGCTCGGCGACGAGATGTTCGCCGAGGTACGTCTGCCCCCCGAACAGCGCGGCGAGGCCGACGGCTACGGGCTGCACCCCGCTCTGCTCGACAGCGCACTGCACCCGGTGGAAGAGCTCTTCGGCGGCTTCGGCAGTTCCGGCGGCTCCGGTGGCACGGGCCGCCTCAGCGGCGACCACGCGCCGGACGGCGCCGAGGGGACCATCCGGCTGCCGTTCTCCTTCGGCGGGGTGCGGCTCTTCGCCACCGGTGCCACCCGGCTGCGCGTACGCATCACCCCCACCGCCCCGGACACCATCACCCTGAGGCTGACCGACGACCACGGCGCGCCCGTGGCCAGCATCGACGCCCTCGGGTTGCGGGAGATTCCCGCCGACCGCTGGCGCTCGGCCCGCGCCGCCGCTGCCGACGCCCCGCTGTACCGCCTGGACTGGCAGCCGTATCCGGTCCCCGCCGACACCGCCCCGCCCCCGGCGAGTTGGGCGCTCGTCGGATCCCAGGACCCGGACCGGGCCCTCCCGGCACACCCGGACCTGGCCGCACTACAAGCCGCCCTGGACGGCGGACGGCCCGCCCCCGACATCGTCATCCTCGAATGCCCCGGCGCACTCTCCACGCGCCCGGACGAAACGCCCGCCCGCGTACGCGCGGCGGTCCAGCACGTCCTCGACGCGCTGCGCACCTGGCTGATGGACGAGCGGTTCAGCGGGTCCCGGCTGGTCGTCGCCACCCGTGGTGCGGTCGCCACCGGCCCCGGGGACGGGCCCGCCGACCTGGCCACCGCGCCCGTATGGGGCCTGGTCCGCGCCGCCCAGGCCGAACACCCCGAGCGCGTCCTGCTGCTCGACCTGGACGACGACCCCGCCTCGCGCGATGCCCTGCGCACCGTCCTCCCCGCCGCCGTCGCGGGTGCCGAATCCGAGGTGGCGGTGCGGGCGGGAACGGCCCATGTGCCCCGTCTGGTCACCGTCCGCCCTGACCAAGACGGACCGCCCCGCGCCCTCGACCCGGACGGCACCGCACTGATCACCGGTGGCACCGGAGCGCTGGGCCGGCTGGTCGCCCGCCATCTGGTCGCCGCACACGGCGCCCGCCATCTGCTGCTGGTCAGCCGGCGCGGTGGCATCACGGAGGACATCGACGCGTTCGCGGACGAACTGACCGCGCTGGGCGCGGCGGACGTACGCGTCACCGCGTGTGACGCCGCCGACCCCGAGGCGCTGGCCGCCCTGCTCGCCACGCTCCCCGAAGCCCATCCGCTGACGGCGGTCATCCACGCCGCGGGGGTGCTCGACGACGGTGTGGTCACCGCCATGACCCCCGAGCAACTCGACACCGTACTCGCCCCGAAGCTGGATGCCGCGTGGCATCTGCACCGGCTGACCCGGGACATGGATCCGGCCGCGTTCGTGATGTTCTCCTCCGCCGCCTCCATCATGGGCAACGGCGGCCAGGCCAACTACGCCGCGGCCAACATGTTCCTCAACGCCCTCGCCGAGCACCGCTGCGCCGAGGGGCGGACGGCCCACACGCTGGCCTGGGGGCTGCTGGCGTCCGCCGGTGGCATGACCGGCCACCTGGACGACGCGGACCTCGCCAGGATGGCCCGCTCCGGTGTCGCCGCCGTCTCCAACGAGCAGGCGCTGGCGTCGCTCGACGCGGCGCTCACCACCGACCACCCCACGCTCGTCCCCGCGCGCTTCGACCTCGCGGCGCTGCGCACCCGGGCCGCCGCCGGGCCACTTCCGCCCGTACTCCGGCGGCTGGTGCACATCCCCACGCGGGCCGCGCGGCCCACCGGTTCGGGCTCCTTGTCCGGGCGGCTCGCCGGGCTGTCCACCGAGGAGCAGGACCGGCTCGTCGGAGAGCTGGTACGCGACCAGGTGGCCACCGTGCTCGCCCATCCCGCACCCGAGGCCATCGACCTGGGCAGGGCCTTCCAGGACCTCGGCTTCGACTCGCTCACGGCACTCGACCTGCGCAACCGGCTCAACGCCGCCACCGGCACCCGGATCCCGGCCACCGTCATCTTCGACTATCCGACCCCCGACGCCCTGGTGCGCTTCGTGCGGGAGCGGCTGGTCGGCGCACCGGCCGGGACACCGCTCCCGACGGCGCCGGCCGTCGTGGCCACCGACGACGACCCGATCGCCATCGTCGGCATGGCCTGCCGCTATCCGGGCGGCGTCGGCTCCCCCGAGGAGCTGTGGCGGCTGGTGGCCGAGGGTGTGGACGCGATCGGGGAGTTCCCCGCGGACCGCGGCTGGGACCTCGGGGGCCTCTTCGACCCCGACCCGGACCACACCGGTACCAGCTACGCACGCGAGGGCGGATTCCTCTACGGGGCACCGCGGTTCGACGCGGAGTTCTTCGGGATCTCGCCCCGCGAGGCGCTGGCCACCGACCCGCAGCAGCGGCTGCTGCTGGAGACGGCGTGGCAGGCGTTCGAGAGCGCGGGCATCGACCCGGTGAGCCTGCGCGGCAGCCGCAGCGCGGTGATCACCGGGGTGATGTACGACGACTACGGAAGCCGCTTCCTGGGCCGTACCCCCGAGGGTGTCGAGGGCCGGCTGATGACCGGCAGCACACCGAGCATCGCCTCCGGCCGGGTGGCGTTCACCTTCGGCCTGGAGGGACCGGCGGTGACGGTGGACACGGCGTGTTCGTCCTCGCTGGTGGCGATGCATCTCGCGGCGCAGGCCCTGCGGCAGGGCGAGTGCACCCTGGCCCTGGCCGGTGGCGTCACGGTGATGGCCACACCGAACACCTTCGTGGAGTTCTCGCGGCAGCGCGGACTGGCCCCGGACGGCCGCTGCAAGCCGTTCGCCGCGGCGGCCGACGGCACCGGCTGGGGCGAGGGCATCGGGCTGCTCGTCCTGGAGCGGCTGTCGGACGCGCACCGCAACGGCCGTGAGGTGCTGGCGGTGATCCGTGGGTCGGCGGTCAACCAGGACGGCGCGTCCAACGGTCTGACCGCGCCGAACGGGCCGTCCCAGCAGCGGGTGATCCGGCAGGCCCTGGCCACCGCACGGCTCTCCCCGGCGGACGTCGACGTGGTCGAGGCCCACGGCACGGGCACCACACTCGGCGATCCCATCGAGGCGCAGGCGCTGCTGGCCACGTACGGGCAGGAGCGGCGGGAGGGGCGTCCGCTGTGGCTCGGCTCCATCAAGTCCAACATCGGTCATACGCAGGCCGCCGCGGGCGCGGCGGGTGTGATCAAGATGGTGATGGCGATGCGGCATGGCCTGCTGCCCGCCTCGCTGCACATCGATGAGCCGAGCCCGCATGTGGAGTGGGACGACGACGGAGTGCGGCTGCTGACCGAGGCGGTCGAGTGGCCGGCGGACGAGCGTCCGCGCCGGGCCGGTGTGTCCTCCTTCGGCATCAGCGGCACCAACGCCCATGTGATCCTGGAGCAGGCCCCCCACCAGCGTACGGAGTCCGAGCTCGAGTCCGATGGCCCCCGAGTGGTGCCCTGGGTGCTGTCCGCGCGGGGCGCGGGCGCGCTGCGGGACCAGGCGCGGGCGCTGGCCGCGCGGCTGGCCACCGGCCCCTCCGCCCCGCCCGTCGAGGTGGGCTGGTCCCTCATCCGCTCCCGTACCCTGTTCGACCACCGCGCCGTGGTGGTCGGCGAGAGCCGCGCCGAGCTGATGGCGGCCATCGAGGCGCTGGCGGCCGACGAGACACACCCGGGCGTGGTGCACACCGGCACGGCCGCCACCACGGGCGGCGCGGGTCCGGTGCTGGTCTTCCCCGGGCAGGGCTCGCAGTGGATCGGGATGGGCGCCGGACTGCTGGACGCCTCACCGGTGTTCGCCGCCCGGGTGGCCGAATGCGAACGAGCACTCGCGCCGCACGTCGACTGGTCGCTCACCGATGTGCTGCGCGGCGTGGACGGCGCGGGCGATCTGAGCCGGGTGGACGTGGTGCAGCCGGTGCTCTGGGCGGTGATGGTGTCCCTGGCCGCCGTATGGGCGGGCCACGGGGTGCGGCCCGCCGCCGTCGTGGGCCACAGCCAGGGCGAGATCGCCGCCGCCTGTGTGGCCGGGGCGCTCACCTTGGAGGACGGCGCCCGGATCGTGGCCCTGCGCAGCCGGGCGCTGCGCCAACTGGCCGGTGGCGGGGCCATGGCCTCCCTCGGCGTGGGTCAGCAGCAGGCCACGGATCTGCTGTCCGGCCTCGGCGACCGTGCCAACGCCGTGGTCGTGGCCGCCGTGAACGGCCCCGCCTCCACGGTGGTGTCCGGCCCGCCGGAGCAGGTGGCCGCGGCCGTGGCCGCCTGCCGGGACACCGGGGAACGGGCCAGGACGATCGAGGTGGACTACGCCTCGCACAGCCCCCAGGTCGATGAGATCGCCGACGAACTCACCCAATTGCTCAGGGGAGTTGACCCGGTCGGCACACCCGGATCCTCCGGATCCTCCGGGGTGGTGTTCTACTCCACCGTGACGGGTGCCCGTGCCGACGGCTCCGTCCTGGACACCGGCTACTGGGTACGGAACCTGCGGGAGCCGGTACGGTTCGCCGAGGCGATCCAGGCGCTGCTGGCCGATGGCCACCGGGTGTTCATCGAGGCCAGCACCCATCCCGTCCTGACGGTGGGCATGCAGGAGAGCTTCGAAGAGGCGGGCGTGCCCGCCGCCACCGTCCCCACCCTGCGCCGGGACCACGGCGGTCTCGCCCAGTTGGTGCGATCGCTGGCCCAGGCGTTCACCGCTGGGGTCGACGTCGACTGGACCACGCTGTTCCCCACCGACCCCGCGCCCCGCACCGTGCCGCTGCCCACCTACGCCTTCCAGCGCGAGCGCTACTGGCTCGAGGGCGCCGCGGGCCGGGGCGGCGACCCCACCGACCTCGGCCTGGTCTCCGCCGAACACCCGCTGCTCGGCGCGGCCGTGGAGCTCGCCGACGGCAGCACCCATCTGCTCACCGGACGGCTGACCGCCGGTGGCGGCGAGGGCTGGCTCGGCGAACACGTGGTGGCGGGCGCCCGGCTGGTGCCGGGCGCGGCCCAGGTCGAATGGGCGCTGCGGGCCGCCGACGAGGCGGGCTGCGGCACGGTGGAGGAACTCGCCCTGCGAGTCCCGCTCGTCCTCCCCGACACCGGTGGGCTGCGCGTCCAGGTGGTGGTGGGCGAGGCCGCCGACGACGGACGCCGCGACGTACGGGTGTACTCCCGGCCCGACCGCGACGCCGAAACCACCGCCGACCCGGTCTGGGTATGCCATGCGATCGGCGTACTCTGCCCCCAGGGCGAACCGGCACCCCGGCCCGCCGGGACCTGGCCCCCGGCGAGCGCGGAGGCGCTGGACACGGACGGCTTCTACGAGCGTGCCGAGGCCGCCGGATATGGATACGGCCCCGCGTTCCAGGGCGTCCGGAAGCTGTGGCGCGACGGCGCGGATGTACTCGCCGAGGTGGCGCTGCCCGAAGCCGCGGGCGACCGGGCAGGATTCGGCATTCACCCGGCGCTGCTGGACGCCGCGCTGCACCCGGCGTCCCTCCTCGACCGGTCCGGTCGAACCGACCGGACCGACCGGACCCACCGGACCGACCGGGTTGACCAACCCGACCAACCCGACCAACCCGACCGGCCCGAGGAGCAGCACGACGACGGCCAGGTGTGGCTGCCGTTCGCCTGGAACGGCGTGTCCCTGTGGGCCGCCGGAGCGACCACCGTACGCGTCCGGCTGTCCCCGCGTGAGCAGGGCGCGGACGGCGAGCGGGCGCTGCGTATCGCCGTGGCCGACGCCGTGGGAGACCCGGTTCTGACGGTTGACTCGCTGGTGCTGCGCCCGGCCCGTACGGATCAGCTGCGGACCGCCGGACGAGGCGCCGTGGACGGGCTGTTCACCCTGGACTGGATCCCGCTCCCCGAGCCGGCACCCGGCGCGGACACGGGCCTGCCACGGCCGGTGGCCGGGGACGGCGGCTGGGTGGCGCTGGGCTCCGAGGGCCTGGACTGGGCCCCCTCGGGCGTGGTCCGCCACCCGGACCTGGAGTCGCTGGTCGCGGCGATCGACGCCGGGACCCCCGTGCCCTCGGTGGCGCTGACCGCCGTACCGGCCTCGACCACCGCCGCCGTGGACATCGGGACCGCCGAGGCCGATGCCCTGGCGGCCGTACGGCGAACCCTGGACCTGCTGCGGGGCTGGCTGGCCGAACCCCGGCTGACCGACAGCCGCTTGGTGGTGGTGACACACGGCGCGGTCGCGTCCGGTGGCCCGGTGGCGGAGGACCCCGGCTCGGGGGCCGTGGACACGGCCGGTGCCGCGGTGTGGGGGCTGCTGCGCAGCGCACAGGCGGAGAACCCGGACCGGTTCATCCTGCTCGACCGCGATCCGCACGGCGCGCCCGACCCCGACGAGATCGGCGCGGCGGTGCTGGACGGTGTGCGGAGGGCCGTCGCCCTGGACGAACCGCAGGTGGCGGTGGGCTCCGGCCGGGTACGGGCACCCCGCCTGATGCGTGCGGGCGGCCCTGGCAGCGGTGGTCTGGTGGGCCCGGTGGCACAGTCCGCGTGGCGGCTCGCCGTGGCGGGCGCGTCCACCGTGGACCATGTGACGCCCGTCCCGTGCCCCGAGGTGTTGGAGCCGCTGGGGCCGGGAGAGGTCCGGATCGCGGTGCACGCGGCGGGCATGAACTTCCGCGATGCGCTCATCGTCGTCGGGATGTACCCCGGGGGCGGGGTGTTCCGCGGCAGCGAGGGCGCCGGAGTGGTCGTGGACATCGGCCCGGAGGTGACCGGGCTCGCGGTGGGCGACCGGGTCATGGGCCTGTTCGAGGGCGCGTTCGGACCGTGGGCGGTGGCGGACGCGCGCATGGTCGTGCCGATCCCCGACGGCTGGAGCTTCCGGCAGGCGGCCGCCGTACCGGTGGTGTTCCTCACCGCCTGGTACGGGCTGGTGGACCTGGCCGGGCTGCGGAGCGGCGAAACGGTGCTGATCCACGCCGCCACCGGCGGCGTCGGCATGGCGGCGGTGGGGATCGCCCGCCACCTGGGCGCCGAGGTCTATGCCACGGCGAGCCCCGGCAAGCACGGTGTGCTGGAGGAGATGGGCATCGACCAGGCGCACCGGGCCTCGTCGCGCGATCTGGACTTCGAGGAGGCGTTCCGCGAGGCCACCGGCGGACGTGGTGTCGACGTGGTGCTCAACAGCCTCGCCGGGCCGTTCGTGGACGCCTCCCTTCGGCTGCTGGCCGACGGTGGACGGCTCTCCGAGATGGGCAAGACCGACATCCGCGGTCCTGAGCAGCTCGCCGCCGTGCGTACGGGCGTCCGCTACCGCGCCTTCGACCTGGTCCCCGATGCCGGGCCGGACCGCATCGGGGAGATGCTGCACGAGTTGAGCGAGCTGTTCGCCGCCGGAGTGCTGCGGCCCGCACCCGTACGGCCCTGGCCGCTCAGCCGGGCGCGGGACGCGCTACGGCAGCTGAGCCAGGCCAAGCACACCGGCAAGCTGGTGCTCGACGTACCCGCCGCGGTCGACCCGGACGGCACGGTCCTCATCACCGGCGGCACCGGCACCCTGGGCGGCTACATCGCCGAACACCTCGTCCGCGCCTGGGGCATCCGCCATCTGCTGCTGGTGAGCAGGCGGGGGCCGGACGCCCCGGGCGCCCGCGACCTGACCGCCCGGCTGGAGGAACTGGGCGCGCGGGTGCGCGTCGCGGCGGTGGATGTCACCGACGCCTCGGCGGTGGCGGAGCTGGTGGCCGGGGTCGACCCCGAGCATCCGCTGACCGGGGTCATCCACGCCACCGGCGTGCTGGACGACGCGGTGGTGACCTCACAGACCCCCGAACGGCTGGCGCGGGTCTGGACGGCCAAGGCCACGGCCGCGGCCCAACTGCACACGGCGACGGCGCATCTCCGGCTCGGCATGTTCGTCCTCTTCTCCTCCGCCGCGGGCACACTCGGCAGTCCGGGACAGGCCAACTACGCCGCCGCCAACGCCTTTTGTGACGCCCTCGCCGCCCACCGCCGGGCCCTCGGGCTGCCAGGCGTCTCGATCGGTTGGGGCCTGTGGGCCGACGCGAGCGGCATGACCGGACACCTCGCCGAGGCGGATCTGGCCCGGATGTCCCGTACCGGCGTGGCCGCCCTGAGCACCCGGCACGGTCTGGCCCTGCTCGACGCCGCCCTCCAGCATGGCGGCGCCCATCTGATCGCCGCCCAGGTGGACCCGCGTACCCTCGCCGGACTGCCCGCCGACAGCCTGCCCGCGACGCTGCGCGCCCTGGCCGCCACGGGCGGCGGTGGCGGTGGCGGCGCCGGGCGGCGCACCGCGGCGGCGGCCGGGGAGGACCGGCAGGTCGACTGGGGCGCCCGGCTCGCGGGCCTGTCCACGGCCGAACGACACCGGCTCGTCCTCAACCTGGTCCGTGGCCACGCCGCCACGGTGCTCGGACACGCCGACGTGGACGCCGTGCAGGCAGAGGCCAGCTTCAAGGAGCTGGGCTTCGACTCCCTGACCGCCGTCGAACTGCGCAACCGCCTCGCCGCCGCCACCGGACTGCGCCTGCCCGCCGGGATGGTCTTCGACTACCCGGAGGCGGCCGTACTCGCCGACCACCTGCTGGAACGGCTGGCCCCCGGCGACGGGGCCACACCGGGGCGGGACGCCGTCGACCCGGTCCTGGGCGAGCTGGCCAGGCTGGACACCACCCTGGCCACCCTCGACACGGACGACGAAGGCCGACAGCGGATCGCCCAACGGCTGGGCGCCCTGCTGGCGAAGTGGAACGGCGCCGGGTCAGGCGACCCGGCCGGCGCGACCGGCTTCGACACCCTCGAAGCCGCCTCGGACGACGAGATGTTCGAGCTCATTGACCGTGAACTGCCCTGATGGAGGCTCGGAACTGATGTCGGGTACCGAAGAGAAGCTCCGCCAGTACCTCAAGAAGGTCACGGCCGATCTGGGGCAGACACGTCGGCGGCTTCGTGAGATGGAGGAGCGTTCCCAGGAGCCGGTGGCCATCGTCAGCATGGCCTGCCGGTTTCCCGGCGGAATCACCTCGCCCGAAGACCTGTGGCAGCTGGTCGCCTCGCGCGGGGACGCGATCGGCGAGTTTCCCACCGACCGCGGCTGGGACCTGAACGGGCTGTTCCACCCCGACCCCGACCACTCCGGCACCAGCTATGTACGCCACGGCGGATTCCTCGACCGGGCCGACGGCTTCGACGCCACCTTCTTCGGTATCAGCCCCCGCGAGGCCCTGGCGGCCGAGCCCCAGCAGCGCCAACTGCTGGAGGTCTCCTGGGAATTGATCGAACGCGCCGGAATCGACCCCGCTTCGCTGAAGGGCACCCCCACCGGGGTCTACGCGGGCGCCGGAATCCTCGGCTTCGGCACCCCGCAGATCGAAAAGAGCGCGGAAGGATATCTGCTCACCGGAAACACCCTGAGCGTCGTCTCGGGCCGGGTGGCCTTCACCCTCGGGCTGGAGGGGCCCGCTGTGACGGTGGATACGGCATGTTCGTCGTCGCTGGTCGCGATGCATCTGGCCTGCCAGGCGCTGCGGCAGGGCGAATGCACCCTGGCCCTGGCCGGTGGCGTGACCGTGATGACCACCCCGAACGCCTTTGTGGAGTTCTCCCGCCAGCGCGGTCTCGCCCCCGACGGCCGCTGCAAGCCCTTCGCCGCCGCCGCCGACGGGACGGGCTTCTCGGAGGGCGTAGGACTTCTGCTGCTGGAGCGGCTGTCGGACGCGCGGCGCAACGGCCACCAGGTGCTTGCGGTGCTCCGGGGCTCGGCCGTCAACCAGGACGGCGCGTCGAACGGGCTCACCGCGCCGAACGGCCCCTCGCAGCAGCGGGTGATCCGCCAGGCGCTGATCAACGCACAGTTGTCGTCCGCCGAGGTGGACGCGGTGGAGGCCCACGGTACGGGCACCACGCTCGGCGACCCGATCGAGGCCGAGGCGCTGCTCGCCGCGTACGGCCGGGACCGGCCGGAGGACCGGCCGCTGTGGCTCGGCTCGCTGAAGTCCAACATCGGCCATACGCAGGGTGCGGCGGGTGTGGCCGGAGTGATCAAGATGGTGATGGCCCTCCGCCATCAGCTGTTGCCCGCCACACTGCATGTCGATGAGCCGACCCCACACGCGGACTGGTCCGGCGGGGCGGTGCGGCTGCTCACGGACCCGGTGGCGTGGCCGAGGAACGAGCGGCCCCGCCGGGCCGGGGTGTCCGCGTTCGGGATCAGCGGCACCAATGCGCATGTGATCGTGGAGCAGGCTCCTGAGGATGATGCGTCGGCGTCGGCTCCTGATGTGGGTGGGGTGGTGCCGTGGGTGGTGTCGGGGCGGAGTGTGGAGGCGTTGCGGGGGCAGGCTGCGGCGTTGGTTGAGCGGGTGGGTGGGGGTTCGGGGTTGTCGTTGGTTGATGTGGGGTGGTCGTTGGTTTCGTCGCGGTCGGTGTTTGAGCATCGGGCGGTGGTGGTGGGTGGTGATCGGGCTGGGTTGTTGGGGGGTGTGGAGGCGTTGGCGGGGGGTGTTTCGCATCCGGGTGTGGTGGAGTCGGGTGCGGCGGCGTTGGCGGGAGATGTGGGTCCGGTGCTGGTCTTTCCCGGTCAGGGTTCGCAGTGGGCCGGTATGGGCGCCGAGTTGCTGGAGGCGTCGCCGGTGTTCGCGGCGCGGGTGGCGGAGTGTGAGCGGGCGTTGGTGCCGTATGTGGATTGGTCGCTTGCGGATGTGTTGCGTGGGGTGGAGGGTGCGGCGGATTTGGGGCGGGTGGATGTGGTGCAGCCGGTGTTGTGGGCGGTGATGGTGTCGTTGGCGGCGGTGTGGGCGGGGTATGGGGTGTGTCCTGCGGCGGTGGTGGGTCATAGCCAGGGTGAGATCGCGGCGGCTGTGGTGGCGGGTGTGCTGTCGTTGGAGGATGGTGCGAAGGTTGTGGCGTTGCGGAGTAAGGCGTTGCGGCGGTTGGCCGGTGGTGGGGCGATGGCCTCCCTGGGCGTTGGCCAGGATCGGGCGGGCCAACTGCTCTCCGAGCTAGGAGACCAGGCCGCCGGAGTGGGCGTGGCAGCCGTCAATGGCCCCTCGTCCACCGTGGTTTCGGGTCCGCCGGAGCAGGTGGCCGCTGTCGTGGCCGGGTGTCAGGACGCTGACGAGCGGGCGCGGCTGATTGAGGTGGATTATGCCTCGCACGGTCCTCAGGTGGATGAGATCCGTGAGGAGTTGGACGAGGTCCTTGCTGGTGTCCGCCCGATTGTCGGTGGCGTGGATGAGGTGGTGTTCTACTCGACGGTGACGGGCGGCCGGGTCGATGCATCTGCCCTGGATACGGACTACTGGGTGCGGAATTTGCGGGAGCGGGTGCGGTTCGCCGAGGCGGTCGGGGCGCTGTTGTCCGATGGGTATCGGGTGTTTATCGAGGCCAGTACCCATCCCGTGTTGACCATCGGTATGCAGGAGTCTTTCGAGCTGGCGGGTGTGGACGCGGTCGCCGTACCGACCCTGCGTCGCGACCATGGTGGTCAGGCCCAGCTTCTCCACTCCCTCGGCCAGGCGTTCATCGCCGGGGTGGAGGTGGATTGGAGGGCGGCGTTTCCGGCCGACCCCACCCCCCGTACCGTGGATCTGCCCACGTACGCCTTCCAGCACCAGCGTTACTGGATGAACGCCTCGGGTGCGACCGGTGACCCCAGCGGGCTCGGCCTGGTCGCCGCGGGCCATCCGTTGCTGGGCGCCGCGGTGGAGCTGGCCGATGGAAGCACCCATCTGCTCACCGGGCGCATTGCGGCCGGTGGCGGTGATGGCTGGCTCGGCGAGCACATCGTGGCGGACGCCACCCTGGCCCCGGGCGCGGCCCTGGTGGAGTGGGCGTTGCGAGCGGCCGACGAGGTCGGCTGTGGTGGGGTCGAGGAGCTGGCGCTCCAGGTCCCGTTGGTGCTGCCCGAGTCGGGCGGGCTGCGTGTCCAGGTGGTGGTGGGCGCCGCGGCGGAGGACGGGCGGCGCGATGTGCGGATCTATTCCCGTCCGGATGGCGAGGCCGACCCGGGCGCCCACGTGGGCTGGGTGTGCCATGCCGAGGGGGTGCTGAGTCCGGCGCCGGAAGGCACGGACCGGTCGGCCGAGGGGCTGGGCGGCACATGGCCTCCGGCGGGTGCGCAACCGGTTGATCTGGAGGGGTTCTACGAGCGCTCCGCGGCGGCGGGTTATGCGTACGGGCCGTCGTTCCAGGGATTGCGCGCGGTGTGGTGGGACGGCGCGGACCTGCTGGCCGAGGTGACGCTGCCCGAGGTGGCGGGCGACGCGGACGGGTTCGGTATCCACCCGGCGCTGCTCGACGCGGCCCTGCACCCGGCCCTCCTGCTCGACACCGGGTCTGACCAGGAGCGGGACGGCGACCAGGTGTGGCTGCCGTTCGCCTGGAACGGAGTGTCGCTGTGGGCCGCTGGAGCCAGCACCGTACGCGTTCGGCTGTCCCCGCATCGGGGCGGTGCCGAGGGCGAGCGCGGGCTGCGGCTGGTGATGGCCGATGCCGTGGGCGACCCCGTTCTGACGGTCGACTCCCTGGTGACGCGACAGGCTGTCGTAGAGCAGTTGCGGGCCGGGGCGACGCGTGGTGTGGACGGTCTGTTCGTCCTGGACTGGACCCCACTGCCGCAGCCGACTCGAACCGACGGGCCGGTGGCCGATCGCGATGGCTGGGTGGTGTTGGCCACCGAGGGCGCTCGCCCGAATCTGGAGACGTTGCTCGCGAGGCTCGATGACGGGGGGCCGGTTCCGGCCGTGGTGCTCGCCGAGTTCCCGCGCCAGGACGCCGAGGCCGACGCCAATGCCGACGCCGTGGCCGACTTGGCGACTGCTGGTCTGGCGACTGCCGGTCTGGCGATGGCACAGCGGGCTCTGGCACTGGTGCAGAAGTGGCTTGCCGAGCCACGGCTTGCCGATGCCCGGTTGGTCGTGGTCACGCGTGGCGCGGTCACCGTCGCCGATGCCGAGGGCGGTACGGATGTGGCCGCCGCCGCGCTCTGGGGGCTTCTGCGGAGCGCTCAGGCGGAGAACCCGGGGCGCTTCCTGCTGCTCGACCTCGACCTCGACACCGACACCGACCTCAACCTTGACACCGACCTCGACCCGGCAGCCGACGCGAGCGCGGACAATGTACGGGGGGCCGTCGCGCGAGCGGTGGACCTGGACGAACCGCAGCTGGCCGTGCGGGATGGGCAGGTGTGGGTGCCACGGCTGATCCGTGCCTCCGCCGACAGCGGTCCGGAGGGGCGGGACGCCCCGGTGGCGCTCGATCCCGACGGCACCGTACTGGTGACGGGCGGCACCGGCACCCTCGGCGGCCTGGTGGCCGAACATCTGGTGCGCACCTGGCAGGTCGGCCATCTCCTCCTGGTGAGCCGTCGCGGGCCGGACGCCCCGCGAGCCGATGAACTGGCGGCGCGCCTGGAGGAGTTGGGCGCTCGGGTGCGGATCGCCGCCGTGGACGTCACGGACGCGTCGGCGGTGGCCGAGCTCGTGGCGGGGATCGACGCCGATCATCCGCTGACCGGTGTCATCCATGCCACGGGGCTGCTCGACGACGCGGTGGTGACCTCCCAGACGCCCGAACGGCTTGCCAGGGTGTGGGCGGCCAAGGCGATGGGCGCGGCGCATCTGCACACCGCCACTGCCGATCTTCCGCTGTCCCTGTTCGCGATGTTCTCGTCGGCCGCCGGCGTCCTGGGCAGCCCCGGTCAGGCCAACTACGCTGCGGGGAACGCCTTTTGTGACGCCCTTGCCGCCCACCGTCAGGCCCATGGACTCCCTGGATTGTCGGTGGCCTGGGGCCTGTGGGCCCAGTCAAGCGAGCTGACCGGAAAGCTCGCCGCGACGGACCGGGCCCGGATGTCCCGCTCGGGCATCACCGCGATGTCCAGCGAGAAGGCGCTGGGCCTGCTCGATGCCGCCTGTGCGCGGGGCGGCCCCTTCTGTGTCGCCGCCGCCGTCGACCCGGCCGGGGTGGCTCGTCAGGACCTTCCGGCGGTGCTGCGGGGGTTGGTGTCCGGCCGTGCGCGGCGGCGGGCCGCGGAGGGTGGTTCGTCGGCTTCGGGGTTGGCGGCTGAGTTGGTGGGGTTGGATGCGGCTGGTCGGTTGGGTGTGGTGGTGGATGTGGTGCGGGGTGGTGTGGCGGTGGTGTTGGGGTTTGGTTCGTTGGGTGAGGTGCGGGTGGATGCGGCGTTCAAGGAGTTGGGTTTTGATTCGTTGACGGCGGTGGAGTTGCGTAATCGGTTGTCGGTGGTGACGGGGTTGCGGTTGCCGGCGACGTTGGTGTTCGACTATCCGACGCCTCGGGCGCTCGCGGAGTATCTGTGCACCCGGCTGACCGGCACGACCGCGGGCTCCCGCGCTCCCCTCGCCGCGAGGGCCGACGCGGACGAGTCGATCGCGATCGTCGCGATGACCTGCCGCTTCCCGGGCGGGGTCAACTCGCCGGAGGAGCTTTGGGATCTGGTCGCCTCGGGTCGTGACGCCATCGGCGAGTTTCCGACCGGCCGGGGCTGGGACCTGGACGGGCTCTTCCACCCCGACCCCGATCACCCCGGTACCTCGTACGCGCGTGAAGGCGGGTTCCTTTATGACGCCGACGCGTTCGATGCGGCGTTCTTCGGGATCAATCCGCGGGAGGCGCTGGCGACGGATCCGCAGCAGCGGTTGCTGTTGGAGGCGTCGTGGGAGGTGCTGGAGCGGGCGGGGATCGACCCTGTGTCGTTGAAGGGCAGCCCGACCGGTGTCTACGCGGGCGTGATGTACCACGACTACGCCGCCGGGCTCAGCGGCGGCGACGCGCGGCTGGAGGGCTACGCCATGCTGGCCAGTTCGGGCAGTGTGGTTTCGGGTCGGGTGGCGTACACGCTGGGCTTCGAGGGTCCGGCGGTGACGGTTGATACCGCGTGTTCGTCGTCGTTGGTGGCGATGCATCTGGCGGCGCAGGCGTTGCGGCAGGGGGAGTGCACGCTGGCGTTGGCCGGTGGGGTGACGGTGATGGCCACCCCGGATGTGTTCACCGGTTTCTCCCGTCAGCGTGGCCTGGCCCCCGACGGCCGTTGCAAGCCCTTCGCCGCTGCGGCCGATGGCACCGGTTGGAGCGAGGGCGTGGGTGTTCTGCTGTTGGAACGGCTGTCGGACGCCCGCCGCAACGGCCATGAGGTGCTGGCGGTGATCCGTGGCTCCGCCGTCAACCAGGACGGCGCGTCCAACGGGCTCACCGCGCCCAACGGCCCCTCCCAGCAGCGGGTGATCCGGCAGGCGCTGGCGAGCGCCGGGTTGTCGGCGTCGGATGTCGATGCGGTGGAGGCGCACGGTACGGGTACGACGCTGGGGGATCCGATCGAGGCGCAGGCGCTGCTGGCCACGTACGGTCAGGAACGCCCGGCCGAGCGGCCGCTGCTGCTGGGCTCGATCAAGTCCAACATCGGGCATGCCCAGGCGGCGGCGGGTGTCGCGGGCGTCATCAAGATGGTGCAGGCGATCCGGTACGGAACGCTGCCCGCCTCGCTGCACATTGACGAACCCACTCCGCATGTGGACTGGGAGAGCGGTGCGGTGCGGCTGTTGACCGAGGCGGCGGAGTGGCCGAACGGTGAGCGGCCGCGCCGGGCCGGGGTGTCCTCGTTCGGCGCCTCCGGAACCAACGCCCATCTCCTTCTTGAGCAGGCCCCCGAGCCGGTCGAGCGCGTCACGACCGAGCCCGTGGCCTCGCCCGACCACCTACCGGCCGTGCCATGGCTGCTGTCCGCCCGGAGCGCGGAGGCGCTGCGCGGCCAGGCCGCCGCGCTGGCCGAACGGGCGGCCGGGCACCCGGAGATGTCGGCGGCCGATGTGGGCTGGTCGCTCGCGACCACCCGGGCGCTCTTCGAGCACCGGGCGGTGGCGTTGGCCGATGACCGTGCCGAGCTGCTGGCCGCCGTGGAGGCGCTGGCCACCGGTGAGCCTCATCCGGGTGTGGTGCTCCCCGGCAGTGGAGCGGCGGTGGCGGGCAAGACGGTGTGGCTCTTCAGTGGTCAGGGCAGCCAACGCCAGGGGATGGGGGCCGGGCTGTACGACCGGTTCCCGGTGTTCGCCACCGCGTTCGACGAGGTCTGCGGGCTGCTCGACCCCCATCTGGAACATCCCCTCCGCGATGTGGTCTTCCACGGTGTGGCCGAGCGGCCGGGGCTGCTGGACCACACCACCTACGCCCAGGCGGGGCTGTTCGCGCTGCACATCGCCCTGGCGCGGCTGCTCGACTCGTTCGGCGTAGGCCCCGACGCCGTCATCGGACACTCCATCGGAGAGATCGCCGCCGCCCATGTCGCCGGGGTCTTCGACCTCCCCGACGCCTGCCGACTCGTGGCCGCCCGCGCCACGCTCATGGGTCAACTCCCCAATGGCGGAGGCATGGCCACTATCGCCGCCACGGCCGACGAACTCGCCGAGGATCTGGTGGCGTACGACGGCCAGGTGGGCATCGCCGCCCTGAACACCCCCGGCAACACCGTGGTCTCCGGCCCGGTCGAGCTGGTCGCCGACATCCGCGCCACCTGGGCGGCGAAGGGCCGCAAGACCAGAACGCTGACGGTCAGCCACGCCTTCCACTCCCCGCTGATGGACCCCATCCTGGAGCCGTTCGCGCGAGCCATCGACGGCCTGACCTTCCACCGGCCCACCCTTCCGGTGCTCAGCAACCTCACCGGTGAGCCGGACGATGAGGAGATGGCCACGCCGGACTACTGGGTGCGGCACATCCGCCAACCCGTACGCTTCCATCCCGCCGTCACCCGTATCGCGCCCGAAGCCGGTGTCTTCCTCGAGCTCGGCCCCGACCCCGTCCTGGCCACCGCGACCCAGCACACCCTCCAGCACCTCGCCACCGATGAGGCGACGGCCGACACCGATGAGGCGATGGCCGCCACCGACGAGGCGGCGGCCGCCACCGACGAGGGCGAGGGCGAAGGCGAAAGCGGGACCGGGCGGCCGAGCCCGCTGGTGGCGGCCACTTTGAGCCGCAAACGCCCCGATGTCCACGCGCTCGGCCACGCCCTCGCCCAACTGCACACCCATGGCGCGAACGTCGACTGGGCCCACTGGTTCCCGGCCGATCCGGCGCCCCGGACGGTCGATCTGCCGACGTACGCCTTCCAGCGCGAGCGCTACTGGCTGGCGGCGGGCGGTGGCGTCGGGGACGTGGCGGCCGCCGGGCTACAGCGCGTTGAGCACGCGCACCTACCGGCGGCCGTCGGACTCGCCGATGGCGGGCTGGTGCTGACCGGCCGGGTTACGGCCGGGGGCGCCGGGGGCTGGCTGGCCGAGCATGTGATGGCGGGCGCCGCGCTGGCGCCGGGCGCGGTGCTGGTGGAGTGGGCACTGCGGGCCGCCGACGAGGCGGGCTGTGGCGGGGTGGAGGAGCTGGCGCTCCAGGTCCCGCTCGTCCTGCCCGCGTCCGGCGGGCTGCGCGTTCAGGTGGTGGTCGGCGTGGCCACCGAGGACGGGCGGCGCGATGTGCGGGTGTACTCCCGGCCCGACCGCGATGTGGAGCCCGGCACCGAACCGGGCTGGGTGTGCCACGCCGAGGGCATCCTGGGCCTGCCGTCTCCGCGGAGCCCCGCGCGGGGCGCGGTCGGTGAGCCGGGTCCGGTGTGGCCTCCGGTGGGCGCGGAGCCCGTACGGCTGGACGGGTTCTACGAGCGCGCCGAGGCGTCCGGGTACGCGTACGGGCCGTCGTTCCGTGGACTGCGGGCGGTATGGCGGGACGGCGCCGAGCTGCTCGCCGAAGTGGCGCTGCCCGAGGCCGCCGGAGACCCGGACGGGTTCGGGATCCACCCGGCGCTGCTGGACGCCGCGCTGCATCCGGCGTTCCTCCTGCACCGGCCCGAGGAGGACCACGACGACGGCCGGGTGTGGCTGCCGTTCGCCTGGAACGGCGTATCGCTGTGGGCGGGCGGTGCCACGACGGCACGGGTGCGGCTCTCGCCCCGGCGGCAGGAGGCTGGTGGCGCCGAGGGCGAGCGCGGGCTGCGGGTCGAGGTGGCGGATGCCGTGGGCGGTCCGGTGCTGACCGTCGACTCGCTGGTGATGCGACCGGCTGCCGTCGACCAACTGCAAACCTCCGGTGGGCCGCGGGTGGACGGGCTGTTCACCCTGGAGTGGACGTCCCTGCCCATTCCCACACAGGACACCGATACGGAGGGCCAGGAGCCGGATCCGGCGGACGGCGGCGGTTGGGTGGTTCTGGGGCCGGACGAGTGCGGGCCGGTCGTGCCGGGCGCGGTACGCCATCCGCACCTGGAGGCGTTGGTGTCCGCACTCGACGATGACGGCACCGTTCCCTCGGCGGCCATCGCGTATCTGCCCGCACTTGGCGACACGTCCGAGAAGCACATCGGCACAGACCTGGCGGCCGACGCTCTGGCGGCCTCGGAGTGCGTGCTGGAGTTGGTGCGGGGCTGGCTGGCCGAACCTCGGCTGGCCGACGCCCGGCTGGTGGTGGTCACGCGGGGGGCCGTCGCGATCGACGCACCCGAGGCGGAGGCCCCCGGAGGCGGCGGCGTGGACATGGCCGGGGCCGCCGTGTGCGGACTGGTGCGCAGTGCGCAGGCGGAGAACCCGGGGCGGTTCCTTCTGATCGATCTCGACCCGGAGGATGTGCCGCTCCCGGAGGACGAGCCGTTCGCGGAGTACGTGCCGCTCGCGGAGGATGTGCGCAGCGCGGTGGCGTGGGCGGCGCATCTGGACGAGCCGCAGATCGCGCTGCGGGCGGGGCGGCTTCGGGTGCCCCGGCTGATGCGTGCCGGTGGCGCGAGCAGCGGCGGTGTGGCTGCGCTGGTGGGACAGCCCGCGTGGCGGCTGGAGCTGACCGGCGCGGCCACGCTGGAGAACGTGAAGCCGGTGCCGTGCCCGGAGGTGCTTGAGCCCCTCGGACCACACCAGGTGCGGGTGGCGGTGCACGCGGCCGGTATCAACTTCCGTGACGCGCTGATCAGTTTGGGCATGGTCCCGGGCCAGACGGGGCTCGGTGGCGAGGGCGCCGGCGTGGTGCTGGGCCACGGCCCCGAGGTGACCGGGCTCGCCGTGGGCGACCGGGTCATGGGGGTCTTCGACCGCGCGTTCGGCCCGACGGCGGTGACCGACGCCCGCATGGTGGCGCCCATTCCCGCCGGGTGGACCTATCCGCAGGCGGCCTCGGTGCCGGTGGCGTACCTGACCGCCTGGTACGGGCTCGTGGAGCTGGCCGGGCTCCGGGCCGGGGAGTCGGTCCTGATCCATGCCGCGACCGGCGGTGTGGGCATGGCGGCCGTACGGATCGCCCGCCACCTGGGGGCGGAGGTCTACGCGACGGCGAGCCCGGCGAAACACGGTGTGCTGGAGGAGATGGGCATCGACGCCGCCCACCGGGCCTCGTCGCGCGATCTGGAATTCGAGGAGCTGTTCCGCGAGGCCACCGGCGGACGTGGCGTCGATGTGGTGCTCAACAGCCTCACCGGGTCGTTCGTTGACGCCTCCCTGCGGCTGCTGGCCGAGGGCGGTCGGCTGATGGAGATGGGCAAGACGGACCTCCGTGACCCGGGGCATGTCGCGGAGGAGCACCCTGGGGTGACGTACCAGGTCTACGACCTGATCACCGACGCCGGACCCGAACGCATCGGCCGGATGCTGGGCGAACTGGGCCGGCTGTTCACAACCCGAGCCGCCGAGGCCGACGAGGCCGCCGGAGCTACCGGGGCCGCCGGAGCTACCGGGGCTCCCGGGGCCGCCGAGGCCGCCGGAGCCGCCGAAGCTACCGAGGCCGCCGTAACCACCCGAGCCGCCGAGGCCACCGGACCCACCGGAGCGCCCGGATCCACCGGAGCGCCCGGATCCACCGCGGCCCTGCCGCCGCTGCCGGTGCGGACCTGGCCGCTGAGCAGGACACGTGAGGCGCTGCGCCACCTCAGCCAGGCCAAGCACACCGGCAAGCTGGTCCTGGACGTCCCCGCCCCGGTGGACCCGGACGGCACGGCCCTCATCACCGGTGGCACCGGCACGCTGGGCGCGCTGGTCGCCGAACACCTCGTACGGGTCTGGCGGATCGGGCATCTGCTGCTGGTGAGCCGCCGGGGCCCGGACGCGCCCGGCGCCCAGGGTCTCGCCGCCCGGCTGACCGCCCTGGGCGCGCGAGTACGCATCGTCGCGGCCGATGTCACCGACGCGACAGCCGTGGCCGATCTGGTGGCCGGGGTCGATCCCGCGCATCCGCTGACCGCGGTCATCCATGCCGCGGGTGTGCTGGACGACGCCGTCGTCACCGCGCAGACCCCCGAGCGGCTGGCGCGGGTCTGGGCGGCGAAGGCCACCGCCGCGGCGCATCTGCACACCGCGACGGCACATCTGCGCCTGGGCGCGTTCGTGCTGTTCTCGTCGGCCGCCGGGGTCATGGGCAGCCCGGGACAGGCCAACTACGCGGCGGCCAACGCCTTCTGCGACGCGCTGGCGGCCCACCGCCGGGCGCTGGGCCTGCCGACGGTCTCGGTGGCGTGGGGCCTGTGGGCCGAGGCCAGCGAGATGACCGGCGGCCTCGCCGACGCGGACCTGGCGCGGATGTCCCGCTCGGGCGTCAGCGCGATGGCCGCGGACCACGCCCTCCGGCTGCTCGACGCGGCCTCCGAGCACGGCGGCCACCAGCTGATCGCCGCGGATATGAACCCCCGTGTCCTCGCCGCCCAGCCCGCCGACAGCCTCCCCGCCACGCTCCGCGCCCTCGCGGCCTCCGGTGCCGGTGGCGCGGCGTCGCGGCGCACGGCGGCGGCAGCCGACACACGGTCGGACGACTGGGCCGACCGGCTGGCGGGCCTGTCCGCCGCGGAACAGCACCGCGCCGTCCTCCAGTTGGTCCGTGGCCATGTGGCCACCGTGCTCGGACACGCCGACGCCGAAGCGGTGCAGGCGGACACCAACTTCAAGGAGCTGGGCTTCGACTCGCTGACCGGTGTCGAACTGCGCAACCGGCTCGCCGCCGCCACCGGTCTGCGCCTGCCCGCCGCGCTCGTCTTCGACCATCCGGACGCGGCCGTGCTCGCCAGCTACCTCCTGGGGCGCATCGCGCCTGCCGTCGGTGCCACACCGGGCCGGGGAGGCGCCGATCCGGTCCTCAACGAACTGGCCAGGCTCGAAACCACCCTGATCGGCCTTGAGATGGAAGACGACGACTCGGGGGCGGTCACGGCGCGGCTCGAAAGCCTGCTGGCGAAGTGGAAGGCGACACGAAAGCCGGCGGAGGAAGAGATGACCGCCGCGGAGAGGCTGGAGTCCGCGTCCGCGGCCCAGGTTCTCGACTTCATCGACAACGAACTGGGCGTGTCCTGAATGTGCCGGGTGCGACGACCGCTGAGGGCCGGGTGAAACCTCATGGTGAACGTGAATGAAGAGAAGCTGGTCGAGTATCTCAAGCGCGTGTCCGCGGATCTGCACGATACGCGCCTGCGTTTGCGTGAGGTGGAGGAGCGATACCAGGAGCCGATCGCGGTCGTGAGCATCGCCTGCCGGTTCCCGGGCGGGGTGAACACACCCGAGGACCTGTGGCGGCTGGTCGCGGACGGTGTGGACGCCATCGGGGACTTCCCCACCGACCGCGGCTGGGACCTCGACAGCCTCTATCACCCGGACCCGGACCACCCCGGCACCACGTACGTCCGCCGGGGCGGATTCCTCTACGACGCCGACCGATTCGACCCGCGGTTCTTCGGCATCAGCCCGCGCGAGGCGCTGGCCACCAGCCCCCAGCAGCGGCTGTTGCTGGAAACCGCCTGGGAGGCGTGCGAACGGGCGGGAATCGACCCGGTGTCCCTCAAGGGCTCCCGGACGGGCGTCTACGCCGGTACGGCCACCACCGGCGGCACCACATCGGGTGACCTTCCCCAGAAGGGATCCGAGGGATACGCGGGCAACGCACCGAGCCTGCTCTCGGGCCGGGTGTCCTACACCCTCGGCCTGGAGGGACCGGCCGTCACGGTGGAGACGGCGTGCTCGTCGTCGCTGGTCGCGATCCATCTGGCCTGCCAGGCGCTGCGGCAGGAGGAGTGCGCCCTGGCCCTGGCCGGCGGGGTGACGGTGATGACCACCCCCGAGGTGTTCACCGGCTTCTCCCGGCAGCGCGGGCTGTCCCCGGACGGGCGCTGCAAGGCGTTCTCGGCGAACGCCGACGGCACGGGATGGGGCGAAGGCGTCGGCCTGGTGCTGCTGGAGCGGCTGTCCGACGCCCGGCGCAACGGCCATCGGGTACTGGCGGTCATCCGCGGTTCGGCCATCAACCAGGACGGCGCCAGCAACGGCTTCACCGCGCCGAACGGCCCCTCCCAGCAGCGGGTGATCCGCCAGGCCCTCGCCAGCGCCCGGCTGGCTCCGTCCGAGGTGGACGCGGTGGAGGCGCATGGCACGGGCACCAAGCTGGGTGACCCGATCGAGGCCGACGCGCTGATCGCCACGTACGGCCGGGACCGGCCGGAGGACCGACCGCTGTGGCTCGGCTCACTGAAGTCCAACATCGGCCATACGCAGGGCGCGGCGGGCGTGGCCGGTGTCATCAAAATGGTGATGGCGCTGCGGCACGGCGTACTCCCGGCCACCCTCCACGCCGAGGAACTGACGCCCCATGTGGAGTGGGACGGGGGCGGTGTACGGCTGCTGACCGAGCCGGTGGAGTGGCCGAACGGTGAGCGCCCGCGCCGGGCCGGTGTGTCGTCCTTCGGGATCAGCGGCACCAATGCCCATGTGATCGTGGAGCAGGCTCCTGAGGATGATGCGTCGGCGTCGGCTCCTGATGTGGGTGGGGTGGTGCCGTGGGTGGTGTCGGGGCGGAGTGTGGAGGCGTTGCGGGGGCAGGCCGCCGCGTTGGCTGAGCGGGTGGGCGGCGCGTCCGGGCTTTCGTTGGTCGATGTGGGGTGGTCGTTGGTTACGGCGCGGTCGGTGTTCGAGCATCGGGCGGTGGTGGTGGGTGCTGACCGGTCCGGGTTGTTGGGGGGTGTGGAGGCGTTGGCGGGGGGTGTTTCGCATCCGGGTGTGGTGGAGTCGGGTGCGGTGGCGTTGGCGGGAGATGTGGGTCCGGTGCTGGTCTTTCCCGGTCAGGGTTCGCAGTGGGCCGGTATGGGCGCCGAGTTGCTGGAGGCGTCGTCCGTGTTCGCGGCGCGGGTGGCGGAGTGTGAGCGGGCGTTGGTGCCGTATGTGGATTGGTCGCTTGCGGATGTGTTGCGTGGGGTGGAGGGTGCGGCGGATTTGGGGCGGGTGGATGTGGTGCAGCCGGTGTTGTGGGCGGTGATGGTGTCGCTTGCGGCGGTGTGGGCGGGGTATGGCGTGCGTCCTGCGGCGGTGGTGGGTCATAGCCAGGGTGAGATCGCGGCGGCTGTGGTCGCTGGTGTGCTGTCGTTGGAGGATGGTGCGAAGGTTGTGGCGTTGCGGAGTAAGGCGTTGCGGCGGTTGGCCGGTGGTGGGGCGATGGCCTCCCTGGGCGTTGGCCAGGATCGGGCGGGCCAACTGCTCTCCGAGCTAGGAGACCAGGCCGCCGGAGTGGGCGTGGCAGCTGTCAATGGCCCCTCGTCCACCGTGGTTTCGGGTCCGCCGGAGCAGGTGGCCGCTGTCGTGGCCGCGTGCCAGGCCGCTGACGAGCGGGCGCGGCTGATCGAGGTGGATTATGCCTCACACGGCCCTCAAGTGGATGAGATCCGCGATGAGTTGACGCGGGTGCTGGACGGTGTCCGTCCGCTCGATACATCCGGTTCGGATACGGCGTTCTACTCGACCGTGACTGGCGGCCGTGCCGTCACCACCGACTTGGACGCCGCCTACTGGGTGACCAATCTCCGTGAGCGGGTGCGGTTCACCGATGCCGTTCAGGCGCTGCTGGCGGATGGGCATCGGGTGTTCATCGAGGCCAGCACCCACCCCGTGCTCACCCTCGGCTTGCAGGAGACCTTCGAGGAAGCCGAGATCCCGGCCGTCACGGTGCCCACCCTGCGCCGCGATCACGGCGGGCAGGACCAGCTCCTCCACTCGCTCGCCGAGGCGTTCACCGCCGGGGTCGACATCGACTGGAGGGCCGCGTTCCCGGGTGACCCCACCCCTCGTACGGTCGATCTGCCCACGTACGCCTTCCAGCGCCGACGCTACTGGGCCACTGCCACCGGCGGGGTCGGTGATGTGGGTGCCGCGGGGCTCCAGCGGGTGGAGCACCCGTTGTTGCGCGCGGCGGTGGGCCTTGCCGATGGCGGGCTGGTGCTGACCGGACGGGTGTCGGCCACCGGCGGTGACGGCTGCTGGCTCGGTGACCACGTGGTCGCGGGAGCGTCGCTGGTGCCGGGCGCGGCGCTGGTGGAGTGGGCGTTGCGGGCGGCCGATGAGGCGGGCAGTGGCGGCATCGAGGAGCTCGCGCTACAGGCGCCGTTGGTGCTGCCGGAGTCCGGCGGGCTGCGGGTGCAGATCGTGGTGGGCGAGGCCGCCGAAGACGGGCGGCGCGATGTGCGGGTGTACTCCCGGCCCGACCGCGATGCCGAGCCCGGCGCGGACCCCGACTGGGTGTCCCACGCCGAGGGCGTCCTGAGCCCACCGACCGCGGCGACCGCGCCGAGCGCGGGCGAGGAGCTGACGGGAGTATGGCCTCCCGAGGGCGCGAAGCCGATGGACGTCGAGGACTTCTACGAGCATGCCGCGGCGGGGGGCTACGCGTACGGGCCGTCCTTCCAAGGGGTACGCGCGGTGTGGCGGGACGGGGCGGACCTGCTGGCCGAGGTGGTGCTGCCCGAGGCGGCCGGGGACGCGGAGGGATTCGGCATCCATCCGGCACTGCTCGACGCCGCCCTGCACCCCATGCTGCTCGCCGTCGACATCGAGTCGGCCGACGATGGGGGGCTGCGGCTGCCGTTCGCCTGGAATGGCGTGTCCCTGTGGGCCACGGAGGCGACCACGGCCCGGGTCCGGCTCTCGCCCCATCAGCACGGTGCGGCGGGTGAGCGCGGGTTGAGGGTGGTCGTGGCCGATGGCATGGGCGGCCCGGTGCTCACGGTCGACTCCCTGACGATGCGCCCCGCCGACCCCCGTCAGCTGCGATCCGTGGGCGGACGTGGCGTCGATGGGCTGTTCACGCTGGACTGGATCCCAATCCCCGACCTGCCCGACGCGGACGCCTCCGACACCACGGGCTGGGTCGTACTGGGCGAGGACGCGCTCCACCTGGCGGAGGAGCCCGGACTCGGCGGCGGGGGAGTGGTGTGCCATCCGGGTCTCGAAGGGCTGGTCGCCGCCCTCGACGACGGTACGCCACCTCCCGCCTTCGTCGTGACCTGTCTGCCCGCCGACGGTGGTCCGGCGGAGGCCGGAGCCGTGGCGAGGGCGGCCGATGGCTTGGCTGCCGTCGGCCATGCGCTGGAGCTGGTGCAGGGGTGGCTGGCCGAACCACGGCTGGCCGACGCCCGGTTGGTGGTGGTGACACGCGGCGCGGTGTCGATCGGGAACCCTGAAGGCGGAACCGGCGGCGGAGAGCTGAATATGGCCGCCGCGGGGCTGTGGGGTCTGCTGCGGAGTGCGCAGGCGGAGCACCCGGACCGATTCGTTCTCCTCGATCTCCACCGGGCCATCGATCCGGCCGCGGGTGAGGTGGCGGATGCCGTGGTCCGTGCCGTACGGGCGGATGAGCCACAGGCGGCGCTGCGCACCGAGGGGCCGGTGGTGCCCCGGCTGATGCGCGCGCATGACACCGGCCGTGACACCGACGGTGCCGACGAGGCGGGATCCGGCGGGCTGACCTCTGGTGGGCTCGACCCGGACGGCACGGTGCTGATCACCGGTGGTACGGGTCTGCTGGGCGGTCTGGTGGCCGAGCATCTGGTACGTACGTGGCAGGTCAAGCATCTGGTCCTGGTCAGCCGACGCGGCTCGGACGCGCCCGGCGCACCGGAGTTGGCCGAGCGGCTGAGCGATCTCGGTGCGCGGGTGCGGATCGCCGCGGTGGACGTCACGGACGCGGACGCGGTGGCCGAGGCGGTGGCCGGTATCGATCCGGCGCATCCGCTGACCGGTGTCATTCATGCGGCAGGGCTGCTGGATGACGCGGTGGTCACCTCGCAGACGCGGGAACAGGTGGCGGCGGTGTGGGCGGCGAAGGCAACGGCGGCCGCCCATCTGCACACCGCCACGGCGGATCTTCCGCTCCGCATGTTTGTGACGTTCTCCTCGGCCGCCGGAGTCGTGGGCAACGCGGGTCAGGCCGGATACGCGGCGGCGAACGCGTTTGTCGACGCGCTGGTGGCCCATCGGCGGGCGCTCGGGCTGCCCGGGCTCTCCCTGGCCTGGGGGCTGTGGGCGCGGGCCAGCGAGATGACCGGGCATATGGGCCGGGCGGATCTGACGCGGCTGCGCGGAATGCGGCCGTTGGCGTCCGAGCGTGGGCTGGCCCTGCTGGACGCCGCGTGCCGGTTCGCGAACCCGCTGATGGTGGCCGTGGACTTCGACCCGGCCGGGGTGGCCGGGGAGGGGCTTCCGGCGGTGCTGCGGGGGTTGGTGTCCGGCCGTGTGCGGCGGCGGGCCGCGGAGGGTGGTTCGTCGGCTTCGGGGTTGGCGGCTGAGTTGGTGGGGTTGGATGCGGCTGGTCGGTTGGGTGTGGTGGTGGATGTGGTGCGGGGTGGTGTGGCGGTGGTGTTGGGGTTTGGTTCGTTGGGTGAGGTGCGGGTGGATGCGGCGTTCAAGGAGTTGGGTTTTGATTCGTTGACGGCGGTGGAGTTGCGTAATCGGTTGTCGGTGGTGACGGGGTTGCGGTTGCCGGCGACGTTGGTGTTCGACTATCCGACGCCTCGGGCGCTCGCGGAGTATCTGTGCACCCGGCTGACCGGCACGACCACGGGTTCCCGCGCTCCCCTCGCGGTGCGGGCCGATGCGGACGATCCCGTGGCGATCATCGGCATGACCTGCCGCTTCCCGGGAGGTGCGGACTCCCCCGAAACGCTGTGGGACCTGGTGGCCTCGGGGAAGGACGTGATCGGGGAGTTTCCGACCGGCCGGGGCTGGGACCTGGACGGGCTGTTCCATCCGGACCCCGATCACCCGGGCACCAGCTATGCGAACGAGGGTGCCTTCCTCAATGACGCCGATGCGTTCGATGCGGCGTTCTTCGGGATCAGTCCGCGGGAGGCGCTGGCGACGGATCCGCAGCAGCGGTTGCTGTTGGAGGCGTCGTGGGAGGTGCTGGAGCGGGCGGGGATCGACCCGGTGTCGTTGAAGGGGAGCCCGACCGGTGTCTACGCGGGCGTGATGTACCACGACTACGCGGCCGGGCTCGGCGGTGGCGGCGCCGATGTGAAGCTCGAGGGCTATGCGATGCTCGCGGGGTCGGGCAGTGTGGTTTCGGGCCGGGTGGCGTACACGCTGGGCTTCGAGGGTCCGGCGGTGACGGTGGATACCGCGTGTTCGTCGTCGTTGGTGGCGATGCATCTGGCGGCGCAGGCGTTGCGGCAGGGGGAGTGCACGCTGGCGTTGGCCGGTGGGGTGACGGTGATGGCCACCCCGGATGTGTTCACCGGTTTCTCCCGTCAGCGTGGCCTGGCCCCCGACGGCCGCTGCAAGCCCTTCGCCGCTGCGGCCGATGGCACCGGCTGGGGCGAGGGTGTGGGCGTTCTGCTGTTGGAACGGCTGTCGGACGCCCGCCGCAACGGCCATGAGGTGCTGGCGGTGATCCGTGGTTCGGCGGTCAATCAGGACGGCGCGTCGAATGGGTTGACGGCACCGAACGGTCCGTCCCAGCAGCGGGTGATCCGGCAGGCGCTGGCGAGCGCCGGGTTGTCGGCGTCGGATGTCGATGCGGTGGAGGCGCACGGTACGGGTACGACGCTGGGTGACCCGATCGAGGCGCAGGCCCTCCTGGCCACGTACGGTCAGGAACGCCCGGCCGAGCGGCCGCTGCTGCTGGGCTCGATCAAGTCCAACATCGGGCATACGCAGGCGGCGGCGGGTGTCGCGGGTGTCATCAAGATGGTGCAGGCCATGCGCCATGGAATGCTGCCCGCCTCGCTGCATATCGATGAGCCGAGCCCGCATGTGGACTGGGAGAGCGGTGCGGTGCGGCTGTTGACCGAGGCGGCGGAGTGGCCGAACGGCGAGCGGCCGCGCCGGGCCGGGGTGTCCTCGTTCGGCGCCTCCGGAACCAACGCCCATGTGATCCTGGAGCAGCTTCCTGAGGAGCGGGTTCCTGAGGAGCGGGTTCCCGAGGAACGAGTTCCCGAGGCGGACGGGCCGGAGACGGGGCCGGTCTCCTCCGGCATGGGCATGGTCCCGTGGGTGCTCTCGGCGCGGAGCGCGGAGGCGCTGCGCGGACAGGCCGCCGCCCTGGCCGACCGCGTGGGCGGCGCGTCCGAGCTCTCGCCCGTCGATGTGGGGTGGTCATTGGTCACCACGCGATCGGTGTTCGAGCATCGAGCGGTGGTGGTGGGCGATGACCGCGCGGAGTTGTTGACCGCCGTGGAGGCGTTGGCGGGGGATGTGTCGCATCCGGGCGTCGTGCGGTCGGGAGCGGCGGCGCCGACGGGAGACGTAGGCCCGGTGCTGGTCTTTCCCGGTCAGGGTTCGCAGTGGGCCGGTATGGGCGCCGAGCTGCTGGAAGCGTCGCCCGTGTTCGCGGCGCGGGTGGCGGACTGCGAGCGGGCGCTGGCGCCCTACGTGGATTGGTCGCTCACGGATGTGTTGCGCGGTGCGGAGGGTGCGGGGGATCTGGGGCGGGTGGATGTGGTGCAGCCGGTGTTGTGGGCGGTGATGGTGTCGCTAGCGGCGGTGTGGGCCGGACACGGGGTACGTCCTGCGGCGGTGGTGGGCCACAGCCAGGGTGAGATCGCGGCGGCCGTGGTGGCCGGGGCCCTGTCGTTGGAGGACGCTGCCAAGGTCGTGGCGTTGCGGAGCAAGGCGTTGCGGCGGCTGGCCGGTGGTGGGGCGATGGCCTCCCTCGGCGTTGGTCAGGAGCGGGCGGGCCAACTCCTCTCCGATCTGGGAGACCAGGCCGGAGGCGTAGGCGTCGCAGCCGTCAACGGTCCCTCGTCCACGGTGGTTTCGGGGCCGCCCGAGCAGGTGGCCGCTGTCGTGGCCGCGTGCCAGGACGCGGGGGAGCGGGCGCGGCCGATCGAGGTGGACTATGCCTCGCACGGCCCTCAAGTGGACGAGATCCGTGAGGAGTTGAACGAGCTCCTCGCCGGTGTCCGTCCGCTCGACACGTCCGGTTCGGGCACGGCGTTCTACTCGACCGTGACCGGTGGCCGGACCGACGGCTCCGCCCTGGATACGGACTACTGGGTGCGGAACCTCCGTGAGCGGGTCCGGTTCACCGATGCCGTTCAGGCCCTGCTGTCCGATGGCCATCGGGTGTTCATCGAGGCCAGCACCCACCCCGTGCTCACCCTCGGATTGCAGGAGACCTTCGAGGAAGCCGAGACCCCGGCCGTCACCGTGCCCACCCTGCGCCGCGATCACGGCGGGCAGGCCCAGCTCCTCCACTCGCTCGCCCAGGCGTTCACCGCCGGGGTCGACGTCGACTGGACCACCCTGTACCCGGACTCCCCGGCGCCCCGCGTGGTCCCTCTGCCCACCTACGCGTTCCAGCGCGAGCGCTACTGGCTCGACGGCCACGGCGGACGCGCCGGCGACCCGGCCGACCTGGGGCTGGTCTCCGCCGGACATCCGCTGCTGGGCGCCGCCGTGGAACTCGCCGATGGCCGTGGCCATGTGCTGACGGGCCGGATTTCGGCGCGTAGGCACACATGGCTCGGTGAGCATGTGGTGGCGGACGCGGTGCTGGTCCCCGGCGCGGCGCTGGCCGAGTGGGTGCTGCGGGCGGCCGATGAGGTCGGCTGTGGCGGCGTGGATGAGCTGGCGCTGCATGTGCCACTCGTCTTGCCGCCGTCGGGCGGGCTACGGGTCCAGATCGTCGTGGGCGAGGCGGCCGCCGAGGACGGGCGCCGCGAGGTGCGGGTGTACTCCCGGCCCGCCGCCGGTGAAGGAGACTCCGGCACCGGCTGGATCTGCCATGCGGAGGGTGTGCTGAGCCCGCCCACGGACCGTTCCGACGAGGCGCCGGGACTGGGCGGGGCGTGGCCTCCGGCCGGTGCGGCACCGCTCGGCGTCGAGGGGTTCTACGACCGGGTCGCGGCTTCGGGCTATGCCTACGGGCCGTCCTTCCAGGGGCTGCGGGCCGTATGGCGGGACGGGGCCGACGTGTGCGCGGAGGTGGTCCTGCCCGAGGCCGCAGGGGAGCAGACCGGATTCGGCATCCACCCGGCGCTGCTGGACGCCGCGCTGCATCCCGCGCTGCTGATCGACCAGCTCGACACGCGCGATGACACCGGGACGACCGGTGACGAGCCCACCGATGGCCGGGTCTGGCTGCCGTTCGCCTGGAACGGTGTGACGTTGTGGGCGGCCGGGGCGACCACGGTCCGGGTACGTCTCTCTCCCCACCAGGAGACCGCCGAGGGCGAGCGTGCCCTGCGGCTGACCGTGGCCGACGCCGTCGGCGCTCCGGTGCTGACCGTCGACTCCGTGGCGATGCGGCCCGCGAGCGTCGATCAGCTGCGGGTGGCGGTGGCCCCCGGCGGCCATGCCACGGACAGTCTGTTCACCGTCGAGTGGACTCCTCTGCCGTTCGCGGCAGGGGCCGGAGAGGCGGTGGCAGGGGCCGGAGAAGCGGTGGCCGGGGACGATGGCTGGGCGGTCCTGGGGGCTGGCGGCCACCCGGATCCGGCCGCGCTCGTCGCGGCACTCGATGACGACGAGCCCGTACCGCCCGTCGTTCTCGCCGACCTGACCGACCTGACCGACGTGGCCAGCCTGATCAGGCCCACCGGTGAGGGCGTCGAGGAGGCGTCGGCCGAGGCGCTGTCGGCGACCGGACGGGCGCTGGAGCTGGTACGGGGCTGGCTGGCCGAACCACGGTTGGCGGACGCCCGGTTGGTGGTGATCACGCGGGGCGCGGTGGCGGTGGACGGCCCCGAGAGCACCGCCCGGGTGGACCTGGCCGGGGCCGCCGTATGGGGCCTCGTACGCAGCGCACAGTCGGAGCACCCCGGCCGCTTCGTCCTCCTCGACCGCGACGATGAGCCCAACTCCCAAGCCGACCCGTACACCGACGCCGTGCGCACCGCCGTGGCGCGCGCCGTGGAGATGGACGAGCCCAAGCTGGCCCTCCGCGCCGGTCGGGCCCTCGTGCCCCGTCTGGTCCATGCCGGTACCGGTGGCGCGGGGCTGGTGGGCCCCGTGGCGCAGCCCGAGGCATGGCGGCTGGACACGGCGGGCACGGCGACCCTGGAGAACGTCGTACCGGTGCCCTGCCCCGAGGTGCTGGAGCCCCTGGGCGCGGGCCAGGTGCGGATCGCCGTACGCGCCGCCGGTGTCAACTTCCGTGACGTCATGGTCGGGTTGGGCATGGTGCCCGGCCAGACCGGACTCGGCGGCGAGGGCGCCGGAGTCGTGGTGGACATCGGCCCCGAGGTGACCCATGTGGCCGTGGGCGACCGTGTCATGGGCGTCCTCGACCAGTCGTTCGGACCGCTCGCGGTCACCGACGCGCGGTTGTTGGCGCCGATCCCGGATGGCTGGAGCTTCCGGCAGGCGGCGGCCGTGCCGGTGGCCTGTCTGACCGCCTGGTACGGACTGACGGACCTCGCCGGGGTACGGCCCGGAGAGTCGGTGCTGATCCATGCCGCGACCGGTGGCGTGGGGACGGCCGCCGTGCGGATCGCCCGGCGTCTCGGCGCGGAGGTCTACGCGACGGCGAGCCCGGCGAAGCACGGGGTGCTGGAGGAGATGGGCATCGACGCGGCCCACCGGGCCTCGTCGCGCGACCTGGACTTCGAGGAGGCGTTCCGTGAGGCCACCGGTGGCCGTGGTGTGGACGTGGTGCTCAACAGCCTCGCCGGACCCTTCGTCGATGCCTCGCTCCGTCTCCTCGGCGCGGGCGGGCGGTTGCTGGAGATGGGCAAGACCGACATCCGCGACCCGGAGCTGATCGCGGCCGAGCATCCCGGAGTGACCTACCGGGCCTACGACCTGATCACTCACGCCGGCCCTGACCGCATCGGCGAAATGCTGTGCGAGCTGGGTGAGTTGTTCGCCTCCGGTGTGCTGGAGCCGCCTCCGGTACGGGCCTGGCCGCTCAGCCGGGCGCGTGCGGCGTTGCGGTGTCTCAGTCAGGCCAAGCACACCGGCAAGTTGGTCCTGGACGTCCCCGCCCCGGTGGATCCGGACGGCACCGTGCTCATCACCGGCGGCACCGGTACCCTCGGCGCGCTGGTGGCCGAACATCTCGTCCGCACCTGGAACATCCGCCATCTGCTGCTGGTGAGCCGCGGCGGCCCCGGCGCGCCCGGGGCCAAGGAACTGGCGGCCCACCTCGCCGACCTGGGGGCCGAGGCCCGGATCGAGGCGGTGGACGTCACCGACGGCGGCGCGGTGCACGACCTCATCGCGGGCATCGATCCGGCACACCCCCTGACCGGGGTCGTGCACGCGGCGGGTGTGCTGGACGACGCGGTGGTCACCTCGCAGACCCCGGAGCGTCTGGCGCGGGTGTGGGGGCCCAAGGCCACGGCCGCGGCCCATCTCCACGCCGCCACCGCGCGTCTGCGGCTCGGCATGTTCGTGATGTTCTCCTCGGCCGCGGGCGTGATGGGCAGCCCTGGCCAGGCCAACTACGCGGCTGCCAACGCCTATTGCGACGCCCTGGCCGTCCACCGCCAGGCCATGGGCCTCCCGGCGGTCTCGGTGGCCTGGGGACTGTGGGCCGATGCCAGCGGTATGACCGGGCATCTGGACGAGGCGGACCTGGCCAGGATGTCCCGCTCCGGCATCGCCGCCATGTCCGGCGAGCAGGCGTTGGGGCTGATGGACGCCGCGTGCTGGCACGGCGCCCCGCAACCCGCGGCCGTACGGCTCGACCTCCGGACCCTGGCCGCCCAGCCCGGCGACACCCTGCCGGCCCTGCTGCGCACGCTCCTCGACAGCGGCACGACCACCCGTCGTACCGCCGCCACCGGGGCGCCCGCCGCCGGGTTGGTCGCCCAGCTCATGGCGGTGCCCGCGGAGGAGCGGCACCGGATCCTGCTCACGCTGGTGCGCACACAGGCCGCGGCGGTCCTGGGCCACACCGATGCCGGGGCGGTGTCCGGTGACGCCCCCTTCAAGGACCTGGGCTTCGACTCGCTGACCGGTGTCGAACTGCGCAACCGGCTCGCCGCCGCCACCGGGCTGCGGCTGCCCGCCACCGTCGTCTTCAGGCATCCGACGCCCTCGGCCATCGCCGCCGAACTGCGGACGCGGCTGTGCCCCGCGCAGGCGGACACCTCGGCGCCCGTCTTCGGCGAGCTGGAGCGGCTGGAGGCGGCGATGGCGGGGCTCGGTGCCCACGACGAGGCCCGCGGCCGGCTGGCGAAGCGCCTGGAGGCGCTGCTGTGGCGGCTCAATGACGACACACCGGCTGAGGCCACCGGCGAGCTCCGCCCCGCCGCGGACGACGGCGCCCTCGACTCCGCGTCGGACGACGAGTTGTTCGAGTTCATCGACAGGGAACTGCCCTCTTGAGCGTGAGTGAGGACTGATGTCGGGTACGGAAGAGAAACTCCGCCAGTATCTGAAGCGGGTCACGGTGGACCTCGGGCAGGCCCGTCAGCGGCTGCGCGAGATGGAGGAGCGGTCCCAGGAGCCGGTGGCCGTCGTGAGCATGGCCTGCCGCTATCCGGGTGGGGTCGGCTGCCCCGAGGAGCTGTGGGAGCTGGTGGCCTCCGGTGGCGACGGCATCACCGCGTTCCCCACCGACCGCGGCTGGGATCTGGACGGCCTCTACCACCCGGACCCCGACCACCCCGGTACCAGCTATGTCCGGCACGGCGGATTCCTGGACGGCGCCGACCGCTTCGACGCGGAGTTCTTCGGGATCAGCCCGCGCGAGGCCCTGGCGATGGATCCGCAGCAGCGGTTGCTGCTCGAAGTGGCCTGGGAGCTGTTCGAGCGCGCGGGCATCGACCCGGTGACGATGAAGGGCAGCCGGACCGGTGTGTACGCGGGTGTGTCCAGCCAGGACTATCTCTCCCGGATGCCCCAGGTGCCGGAGGGGTTCGAGGGCTATGCCACGACCGGCAGCCTGACCAGTGTGGTCTCCGGCCGGGTGGCGTACACCTTCGGTCTGGAGGGCCCGGCGGTGACGGTGGACACGGCGTGTTCGTCGTCGCTGGTGGCCATGCATCTGGCGGGTCAGGCGCTGCGCCAGGGCGAATGCGATCTGGCGCTCGCGGGCGGGGTCACCGCGCTCACCACACCCACCGCGTTCGCCGAGTTCTCCCGGCAGCGCGGGCTGGCCCCGGACGGCCGCTGCAAGTCCTTCGCGGCCGCCGCGGACGGCACGGGCTTCTCCGAGGGCGTCGGCCTGGTGCTGCTGGAGCGGCTGTCGGACGCGCGGCGCAACGGCCATCGGGTGCTGGCCCTGATCCGGGGCTCGGCCGTCAACCAGGACGGTGCCAGCAACGGATTGACCGCGCCCAACGACGTATCGCAGGAGCGGGTGATCCGCCAGGCGCTGGCCAATGCGCGGCTCGCCGCCGATCAGATCGACGCGGTGGAGGCCCATGGCACGGGCACATCCCTCGGCGACCCGATCGAGGCACACGCGCTGCTGGCCACCTACGGCCGGGACCGGCCCGGTGAACGACCCCTGTGGCTGGGGTCGCTCAAGTCGAACATCGGCCATGCCCAGGCGGCCGCCGGGGTGGCCGGTGTGATCAAGATGGTGATGGCGCTTCGCCACGAGACGCTGCCGGTGACCCTGCATATCGATGAGCCGACCTCGCATGTGGACTGGGAAGGCGGCGGGGTACGGCTGCTGACGGAACCGGTGGCGTGGCCGAGGGGTGAGCGCCCCCGCAGGGCCGGGGTGTCCTCGTTCGGGATCAGCGGCACCAATGCCCATCTGATCCTGGAGCAGGCCCCCGAGCCGAACCCCCCTGCCGGGCAGGAGGAGCCCGCCGACCGCGATTCCACGGCGGGGCCGGCGGTGGCGACGGCGGTGGTGCCCTGGGTGCTGTCCGCCCGTAGTGCCCAGGCCCTGCGGGGGCAGGCCGCCGCGCTCGCCCGGCGGATGGCCGCCGACCCGGGGCCGTCCATCGCCGAGGTGAGCTGGTCGCTGGCCACCACCCGCTCGGTGTTCGACCACCGGGCCGTGGCCGTGGCCGAGACCCGCGAGGAGCTGATGGCGGCCGTGGAGGCACTGGCCACCGGCGGGACGCACCCGGCCCTGGTCCACCCCGGTGGCGCGGCCGTGGCCGGGGGGCTGGGCCCGGTGCTGGTGTTCCCCGGTCAGGGCTCGCAGTGGGCGGGCATGGGCGCCGAACTGCTCGACGCCTCACCAGTGTTCGCCGCCCGCGTTGCGGAGTGTGAACGCGCCCTGGCGCCGTACGTCGACTGGTCCCTCACCGATGCGCTGCGCGGCGCCGACGGGGCGGGCCACCTGGGCCGTGTCGACGTCGTACAGCCCGTCCTGTGGGCCGTGATGGTGTCACTCGCCGCGGTGTGGACAGGCCATGGCGTACGTCCAGCGGCGGTGATCGGGCACAGCCAGGGCGAGATCGCGGCGGCCGTGGTGGCCGGGGCCCTGTCGCTGGAGGACGGCGCCAAGGTCGTTGCGGTGCGCAGCAAGGCGTTGCGGCGGCTGGCCGGTGGCGGGGCGATGGCCTCCCTGGGAGTGAGCCGCGAGCGGGCCGAGAAGCTGCTGGCGGGGCTTGGCGAGCAGACGTCGGCCGTGGGCGTGGCGGCCGTCAACGGCCCATCGTCCACGGTGGTTTCCGGACCGCCCGAGCAGGTGGCGCATGCCGTGGCGGCGTGTCGCGAGGCGGGTGACCGGGCCCGGCCGATCGAGGTGGACTACGCCTCGCACAGCCCCCAGGTGGACGAGATCGCCGACGAGCTGACGGAGGCCCTGGCCGGTGTCCGACCGGTCGCGTCCACGGTGGCGTTCTACTCCACGGTCACCGCAGGCCGGATCGACACCACCGCGCTGGACACCGGCTACTGGGTGACCAACCTCCGTGAGCCGGTGCGGTTCGCCGACACCGTCCGGGCGCTGCTGGCCGACGGCCACCGCGTGTTCATCGAGAGCAGCACCCACCCCGTACTGACCGTCGGCATGCAGGAGAGTTTCGAGGAGGCCGGAGCCGAGGCGGTCACCGTGCCCACGCTCCGGCGCGACCACGGCGGCCCGGCGCGGCTGATCGAGTCCCTCGCGCTGGCCTTCACGGCGGGCGTCGCGGTCGACTGGGCCACCCTCCACCCCACCGGACCCGCCGCCCCGCGCACCGTCGAACTGCCCACCTACGCCTTCCAGCGGGAGCGGTACTGGCTGGCCGACTCGGTGTCCTTCGACCCCCGGCCCGCGGCGGACGAGGAGGAGTCCCGGTTCTGGGCCGCCGTGGAGGGCGAAGACCTCAGCGCGCTCTCCGAGACGCTGAGCCTCCCGGACGACACCGGCCACCGGGCCTCGCTGGGCACCGTGCTCCCCGCGCTCTCGACCTGGCGCCGCGCCCGGCGTGAGCGCTCCGCCGTGGACACCTGGCGCTACCGCGTCGAGTGGCGGCCCGTCGCCGACGACAGGCGGCTCGTCGCCGATGCCGCTCCCGCTGCCGGGGGCCCCTGGCTCGTGGTCCACCCGAAGGGCACCTCCGACGGTTGGACCGACGCCTGCGTACGGGCGCTGGGCGCGGACGGCGGCCAGGTGCGGCGGCTGGAGGTGGCCGAGGACACCGACCGCGAGCGGCTGGCCGAGTCGCTGCGCTCCCGGTGCGCCGAGGAGCCGTCACCGACGGGCGTCCTGTCGCTGCTGGCCCTGGACGACGACGCGCCGCCGCTGCCCGGTGTGGCCCCCGGTCTCACCGGCACGCTCACCCTGCTCCAGGCGCTGGTGGACGCCGCCGTCACCGCGCCCCTGTGGTGCGCCACCCGCGGCGCGGTCGCCATCGACGACTCCGACCCGCTGGACGCGCCCCACCAGGCTCAGCTGTGGGGGCTCGGCCGGGTGGCCGCCCTCGAACACCCCGACCGCTGGGGCGGGTTGGTGGACCTGCCCATGAGCCCGGACACCCTCGACGCGGAGCGGCTGCGCGCCGCGCTCACCGGGGCCCGGGGCGAGGACGAGGTGGCGCTGCGCCCGGCAGGTGCGTATGTTCGTCGGCTGGTGCCCGACCCGATCGGCGGCCGTGCCCCGCGGCGCACCTGGAGGCCCAGGTCCACCGTGCTCATCACCGGAACCGCCGACGGGCCCGCCGCCCAGGTCGCCCGCCACCTGGCCGCGGACGGGGCGGAACACATCGTGATGCTGTGCCCTGGAGGTGGCGATGCCCCCGGCGCCGTGCAGCTGAAGGCCGAACTCGACGCGTTCGGCACCGGACTCACCGTGGCCGACCACGCGCCCGCCGACCGGGAAGGCACCGCGCGCCTGGTCGAGCGCGTGGCGGAGGCGAGCGGACGGATCGGGACCATCATCCACACCTCGGCCTCCGGTGAGCTGGCCCCGCTGATGGAGCTCACCCCGCGGCGGCTGGCCCGGGAGATCCGCGCCCATCTGGACGACACCGGGCGCCACCTGGACGAACTCTGCGGCATGGGCCCCGAGGACACCGTGGTCTACTTCTCCACCGTCGCCGCGTCCTGGGGCAGCAAGGACCACGGTTCCTACGCGGCCGCCACCGCCTGCCTCGACGCGCTGGCCCGGCGCGACCGGGCCGAGGGCCGGTCCACCGTCTCGATCGCGTGGGGGCTGTGGGACCTGTCGTACGGCGGTGAGGCGGCGGACGCGACGACGCCCTCGCACACCGAGCGCGCCCGGCGGCAGGGCCTGCCCCCGCTGGACCCCCGGCCGGCGCTGACCGCACTGCGCCAGGCGCTCGACCACGACGATCCGGGCGTCACCATCGCCGATGTGGCATGGGAGCGCTTCGCGCCGCTGTTCACCCTCGCCCGCCCCAGCAGGCTCTTCGACGGTGTCCCGGCCGCCCGCCGGGCCATCGAGGCCGCGCGGGGACCCGCGGCGGACACCGGCACCGACGAGGCGTCCGCCCTGCGGCGGGAGCTGGCCGCCCTGCCCGGGGAAGAGCGGGTCGAGCGGCTGCTGGCGCTGGTACGCGCCCATGTGGCGGCCGTACTGCACTATCCGGCGCCGGAGGCGGTCGAGCCGGACCGCCCGTTCAAGGAGCTGGGGTTCGACTCCATCGCGGCCGTGGAGCTCAGGAACCGGCTGCGCGCCGCCACGGGGCTGAGCCTGCCGACCACGGTGGTCTTCGACTATCCGACGCCTCGTACGCTGGCGGGCCAGCTGCTGGCCGAGGTGGACCCGGGGGAGGCCGACGCGGCACATCCGGTGTCCGGACACCTCGACGAGCTCGAGGCCGCACTGGCCGGGCTGCCGACCGGCGACCCGCGCCGCGCCGGTCTGGTGAACCGGTTGCAGGCCCTGGTGTGGAAGTACACCGCAACCGCGCAGGAGGCCGAGGCGCCCGCGGGCGAGCAGGATCTGGCGGCGGCCACCGCCGATGAGGTGTTCGCCCTCATCGACCGGGAGCTCGGGGTCTGACCGGGAGCTCGGGTCTGACCGGGCGGTCGCGGGTCCCGGCCCCGCGACCGCCGGTGCGTCAACCGCCGTGCTCCCGGCGTCGGCTGCTGATCGAGTCGGGGTCCCAGCCCGGTCGGGGAACGGACGCCAGCAGAAGCTGTGTGTAGGGGTGTCCGGGGTCGCCGAGGAGGTCCGCGACGGGGCGGTGTTCCATCGTGCGGCCCCGGTACAGAACGAGCGCGTCGTCGCACACGTATCGCACCACGGCCAGGTCGTGGCTGACGAAGACCAGCCCGACACCGGTGTCGCGGCGGATGTCCCACAGGAGGTTGAGCACCTGCGCCTGTACGGACACGTCGAGGGCCGACACCGCCTCGTCGAGCACGAGCACGGCGGGTTGCACGGCCAACGCCCGTGCGATCGCGGCGCGTTGGCGCTGGCCGCCGGAGAGCCCGCGGGGGAGCGCGGCCGCCTCGCGCTCTCCGAGGCCGACCTGGGCGAGCAGTTCCCTGGTGCGGGCGGCCCGGTCCGCCCGGTCCGTCAGGCCGTGCAGCCGCAGCACCCCGTCGATGGTCGCGCGGACGCTGATGCGCGCGTCCAGCGAGAGGTACGGGTCCTGGAAGACGATCTGGACCGCCTTGGCCCGGGCGAGGCGGGCCGCCCTGCCGCGTACGGTCGCGGTCAGTGGCTCGCCCTGGACCAGGATCCGTCCCGCGTCGGGGCGTTCGAGGCCGATCAGCATCCGGGCCGTGGTCGTCTTGCCGGAGCCCGACTCCCCTACGATGCCGAGCGCGCCGCCGGCCCGTACGGAGAACGACAGGTCGTCGACCGCGACGACCTCCGCCCTTCCCGTCCGGTAGGTCTTGCGCAGCCCGCTCACTTGGAGCAGCGTGTCCGTCTCGCTGGTCAACCGTCCTCCAGCTGGGGTGAGTTGGGAGCGGTCACCGTCGTGGCGAGCGCGTCGGGTACGGAGGTGAGGTCGTCGGCGCGGTGGCAGGCGACCAGGCCCGTGCCGTGCCGCTCCAGGGGCGGTGGTGACTGGTCGCAGACGCCGGGGCGGGCGAAGCGGCAGCGGGCCGCGAAGGAGCAGCCCGGGGCGGAGTCGAGCAGACCCATCGGGGCCCCGGGGATCGGAGTCAGCCGGGCCGGCGGGCCGTTCGGCGCCGACAGGGGAGGGGAGGAGCCGAGCAGGCCCGCGGTGTACGGGTGGCGGGGCGCCGCGAAGAGTTCGGCGGTGGGCGCCGTCTCCACGATCCGCCCGGCGTACATCACGTAGACGCGGTCGCAGGTGGCGGCCGCGAGTTCGATGTCGTGGGTGATGAGGAGCAGGCCCAGGCCGCGTTCGCGTTGCAGCCGTCCCAGGATGGCCATGATCTCGGCCTGGGTGCTGACGTCGAGGGCGGTGGTCGGTTCGTCGCACAGCAGCAGCCGGGGTTCGCCGGTGAGCGCTCCGGCGATCATGACGCGTTGGAGCATGCCGCCGGAGAGCTGGTGCGGATACTGCCTCAGGTGCCGGGCCGGGTCCGGGAGGCCGACCGCGGCGAGCAGTTCGGCGGCCCGGACGTTGGCTCGGTCCTTGGTCCAGCCGTGGCTGACGCGCAGCGATTCGGTGAGGAAGTCCCCGACGCGGCGCACCGGGTTGATGCCCGCCCGGGGGTCCTGGAAGATCATCGACGCCTTGGCCGTACGGATGGTCCGCAGACCGGTGGCGTCGGCACTCACCAGATCCGCTCCATCGACCCGGACCCGGCCTTCGACTTCGGCCCTCGCGGGGAACAGGCCGAGGGCGGCGCGCGCGGTGACCGACTTCCCGGAGCCGGACTCACCGACCAGGGCGACGACCTCACCGGCGGCCACGGTCAGATCGATGCCGTCGAGGACCGGGCGGGCCATGCCGGGCAGGGCGATGCTCAGCGCCTCGTATTCCAGCAGTGCCATCAGGAATCCCTCCCCGCGAGCCGGTCGCCGAAGTTCTCTCCGACCACGTTGAAGGCGACGACGACCAGGACGACCGCGACCGCGGGCACGATCGACGACAGTGGCCGCCCTTGCAGCACCGCGGCCTGGCTCTGGTTGATCATCGCGCCCCAGTCGGGTGTCGGCGGCTGAACGCCGAGGCCCAGGAAGGACAGGGCGGCGAGGTCGAGCAGCGCGTAGCCGAAGTTGACGGTCGACTGGGCGAGCACGGTCGGGCCGATGTTCGGCAGCAGTCGGCGGACCGCGACGAACATCCCGGAGTGTCCTTGCACACGGTAGGCGGCGATATAGGGCCTGGCCCGCTCCCGCAACGCGAGGCCGCGCACCAACCGGGCGGTGTACGGCATGTACGCGAGGGACATGGCGATCACCGGTGCCGTCATCCCCTTGCCGAAGACCGCCACCGCGAGGATCGCGACGAGCAGTGCGGGGAAGGCGAACAGGACGTCGATCAGCCGCCCGATCACGGTGTCGGCCCAGCCGCCCCGCCAGGCGGTGAACAGGCCGACGGCGATGCCCGTAACGGTGGAGAACAGCACCACCGTGAGCGGCCCGACCAGGCTCGTACGGCTCCCTTCGACGAGGGCCGAGAACGTGTCGTGCCCACCCTGGTCCGTGCCCAGCCAATGCTCGGCGCTCGGGCCCACGAGCCCCGAGCCGAGGTCGCCGTAGGTCGGATCCTGCGGCGCGAGCCACGGAGCGAACACCGAGACCAGGACGAACAGGACCAGAAGCAGCAGGCACAGGTTCTGCGACCACCCGCCGCCCAAGGACCGCGGCCGGGCGACCGGACCGCGCGTCACACCTGGGATCCGTACGCTCATCGTGCGCTCCCCGCTGCCGCCACCCGCGGATCGATCAGCGGATGTGCCACGTCCACCAGGGCGTTGACCACGACGAACGCGGCCACCACGAGCAGCACGATCGCCTGCACCACCTGGAAGTCCATCTGGTTGACCGACTGCACGAGCAGCGATCCCACGCCCGACATCCCGAACGCGGTCTCCACGATCGAGGTGCTCACCAGCATTCCCGAGATCAGGAGCGCGGAGACGGTGACGATCGGCCCGAGCGCGTTCCGCAGCACATGACACCGGATCACGGTCCACCGCGGTGTGCCACGGCTCACCGAGACCTCGACGTGCTCACGGCCCAGCTCCTCCAGCATCGCCGAGCGGGTCACCCGGGTCACCAGCGCCATGAACGTCACCGACAGGGCCACCGCCGGAAGCACCACATGATGCAGCCGGTCGAGTACGCCGGTGCCGTTGCCGATGGTCGGGAACCAGCCGAGCCGCACCCCGAACTGCGACCTCAACAGCACCGCGACGACGAAGGCGGGGGCCGCGGCCCCCACCGTCACCAGAAGCATCAGCGCGGAGTCGGTCCGCGTACCGCGGCGCAGCGCGCCGACCGTGCCCGCCGCGATGCCCACCACCGCGATCAGCAGCGCCGACACCCCGACCAACAGCAGCGTGGCCGGCAGGCGCGACCAGATGACCGAGCTGACGTCCTGGTGGAAGACGTAGGACCGGCCGAAGTCGCCGTGCGCCACCTGGTCCAGCCAGTGTCCGTACCGGACCAGGAACGGCTGGTCGAACCCGTACTGGTGCCGGATCTCGGCGAGTTCCCGCGGACTCGCGCTGCGGCCGCGCACCAGGAAGCTCGCCGGGTCGCCGGGCGCCAGGTACAGCGAGGAGAACACCAGGAACGAGGTGACCAGGAGGGTCGTGGCCATCCCGGCCAGTCTGCGCAGACCCCCGAGCGCCCGTGTCGCCGTGCGATTCATCCCTTCGCTCCGATCT
This sequence comes from Streptomyces sp. Inha503, assembly GCF_047215865.1. Taxonomy (NCBI): domain Bacteria; kingdom Bacillati; phylum Actinomycetota; class Actinomycetes; order Kitasatosporales; family Streptomycetaceae; genus Streptomyces; species Streptomyces sp. Inha503. The sequence continues at coordinate 10,663,828 of NZ_CP178360.1, forward strand.
CGGCCGCCCACGGGTAGTACAGATAGGCGATCGACGGCTGGACGCCGGTGATCCGGTTGCCGAGGAAGACGCTCACGGGCTGGGTGTGCAGGGGCAGCCAGGGCAGTTCCCGCAGGGCGATCCGCTGCGCCTCCGCGTTGGCCTCCGCGTGCGCGGCCGGTTCGTAGGTGCCGATGGCCCGCTCGACGGCCCTGTCGAAGTCCCTGTTCGACCAGCCCCCGTAGTTGGTGGACGCGCCGGTCTCCAGGGAGGTGTACATGTCCAGCGGGTCGGTGATCGACGTGTACCAGAAGGTGAGGAAGAGGTCGATGCCCTTGCGGGCGGCGGGGTCGGTGAAGAGCGTCGAGTACTTCTCCGGGGGAAGCGTGTCGATCTTGGGGTCGAGCCCGATGTCCCTGGCCGCCTGGGCGACAGCCTGCGTGGTGATCGTCGACTGGGAGTCGAGCGGGCTGGTCGCGATGGTGATCCGCCGGCCCCGCACTCCGGCCTGCTCGGCGAGCTCCTTGGCCTTGGCCGGGTCGTACGGATAGCGCGGCAGATCCTCGCGGAGGGCCTTGCGGGTCGCGGCGGGCGCCCCGTTCCACACGTTGTCGGTGACCAGCGAGTCGGCGACCTCACCGACTCCACCGGCGCCCGCCTTGACGATGCCCTCGCGGTTGATGGCCATGAGCAGGGCCCTGCGCACCCGGGTGTCGCCCAGCGGGCCCTTGAGATCGCCGACCACCTCGTCCGCGACGGTGGTGTTGCGGCCGAAGTAGAGCTTTCCCGCCCGGGACGAGCGGAGTTGGGCGTAGGAATCGGTGGGGACCATCCAGCCGCCGTCCACCTCACCGCTCTGGAAGGCGCTGACGCGGGTCGTGGCATCGCTCAGGAACACGAACTTGACCTGGCCGGCCTTGGCCTTGAGCTTGGGGTTCCAGTAGCCGTCGAACTTCTTGAGCACAAGCGACTGGCCCGGGTTCCAGGACCCGAACGAGAACGGCCCGGTGCAGTTCACACCGCCCTTGGGGCCGCCGTAGTCCTTGCCCTCCTCGGCGAGCGTGGCGGCGGACTCGACGGTGCCGGGGCTGGCCGCCATCTCCTGGTTGAAGGTCGAGTCCGGCCTCTTCAGCCTGACGGTGACTTCCAGCTCACCGGACTGGTCGATCGACTTCACATTGCGGAAGGAGTTGGCCCAGGCGCTGCCCACGGCCGGGTCGAGGTGGCGGCGCAGCGAGGCGACGACGTCGTGCGCGGTGAGCACCGTCCCGTCGTGGAAGCGCACATGGGGGCGGATCTTGTAGACCCAGGTGGTGGGCGTCGGATTGCGGTACGAGGACGCGAGGTTCGGTGACGTCGTCAGATCCGGGTTCCAGCGCAGCAGGCTCTCACAGACGTTGGAGAGGATCTGGTTGGGCGGGTAGTCGAAGGCGTAGGCGTAGTCGATCGAGGTGGGCTCGGCGAAGATCGACCAGCTGAAGGAGTCAAGTGCCCCTGTGGCGGCCGGAGTTCGATCGGTGAGTCGGTACGCGGCACTCGTGCCGCCGCCCTTGTCCGAGTGCGCGGTGCCGCTGCACGCACCGGTGGTGAGCACCGCGGCCACGGTGAGGAAGGTCCCCACGGTGCGCCGCGATGGCCGTGTCCGTCGTCTCGTTCCTGCGCTCCCTATGGGCATCGGCTGGCTCCGTCCGGGGTGGGCTCGGTGAAGGGGAGGGGATACGTCAGTCGGTCGCGGCGAAGACGAGCCGACCGTCGACATAGGTCCGGCGCACCCGGGCGTCGGCGATCTCCTGGGAGGGGCCCGCGAACGGATCGCGGTCGAGCACCACGAGATCCGCGTACTTGCCCTCCTCGATCGTGCCGGTCATGTCGTCGAGGTGGTTCACCCAGGCGCTGCCCGCGGTGTACGCGGTGAGCGCCTCGGCCAGGGACAGGGCCTGCTCGGGGTGGAACGGCGGGTACGGCGCGCCGGGGGCCTCCTCCGGCGGCACGGTGCGGTTGACCGCGACATGGATGCCCCACAGCGGGTTGGGGCTGCTCACCGACCAGTCGCTGCCCGCGACCAGGCGGGCCCCGGCGCGCCGCAGATCCCCGAACGGATATTGCAGCGCGGCCCGTTCGGGGCCCAGGAACGGGATCGTCAACTCGTCCATCTGCGGTTCATGCGCTGCCCACAGCGCCTGGATGTTCGCGGCCACGTTCAGGCTCGCGAAGCGTCCGATGTCGTCGGGGTGGACGACCTGGAGGTGGGCCATGTGGTGCCGGTTGTCGTTGACGCCATTGGCGGCGCGGGCCGCGGCGAGCGCGTCGAGGGCCTCACGGACGGCGCGGTCGCCGAGCGCGTGGAAGTGCACTTGGAAGCCGGAGCGGTCGAGCGCGCACACCGCCTCGATGAGCAGGGCGGGGTCGACGAAACTCAGCCCGGAGTTGGCGGTGGGGCAGCCGCAGCCGTCGAGGTAGGGCTCCAGCATTCCCGCGGTGAAGTTCTCCGCCACGCCGTCCTGCATGATCTTCACGCTGGTGGCGTTGAAGCGGCCCACCTGTCCGGTGCGGCGGTGCTCCACCAGCTCGGGAAGTTGTTCCAGGCCGCGTTCGCGGTCCCACCACAGGGCGCCGACGACGCGGGCGAGCAGCGAGCCTTCGCGGGCCGCGCGCAGATAGACATCGAAGTTGTCGGGGTTGCCGGGGAAGGTGCCGATCATGGCGTCCTGCCAGCCGGTCACTCCCAGCGAGAACAGGTACTCCTGCGCGGCGAGCAGACCGGCGTACGCCTCGTCCGGTGTCGCGATCGGCATATGGCGGGCCACCAGCTCCACGGCGCCCTCGTGCAGGGTGCCCGCCGGGAACCCGTCCGGCTCCCGCTCGATCCGGCCGTCCAGCGGGTCGGGGGTGTGGCGGCCGACCCCCGCGAGGTCGAGTGCGCGGGTGTTGGCCCAGGCGCCGTGGCCATCGCGGTTGGTGAGCAGGACGGGCCGGTCCGGCACCACCGCGTCGAGCGTGCCGCGCGTCGGCGTACCCCCGGGGAAGCTGTCCATGGACCAGCCGCCGCCGCGGATCCAGGCCGCGTCCGGATGGTCCTCGGCGTACTGGGCCACCACCGCGAGACAGTCTTCGGCGGTGCTCCGCCCACCCAGGTCGCAGCCGAGCATCAAGGATCCGCCCACCACGGGATGGACATGGGCGTCCTGGAACCCGGGGACGAGCAGTCCGCCCTCCAGGTCGACGACCTCCGTGGCGGCGCCGGCGAGCGACCACACCGCGCTCGCCTCGGCGACGGCGAGGATCCGGCCTCCCCCTACGGCGACGGCGGCGTCCACCGGGGTGGGCCTTGTTCCGGCCCCGGTGAAGACCCGGCCACCCACGAAAACGGTGTCGGCCTGTTGGCTGCGGTGTGCCATCGAAGCAACCTCCGGCTCGGCGGGCTGACCCGCTGGCTTGTTCGTTGTGGAGGAGTGAACGGCAGCGCAATGCTGTTGTCAACGGTATTGCGCTGATCGTTTCCTGGATCGATACACTGGCCGCACCATGCCGAAGTCACCCGCCAACACGGCCCGGAGCAAGCGCGCAGGCAGTCAGCTGACGCCCGACGCGATCATCGACGCGAGCCTGCGCATCGCGGCCCGCGGCAGCGAGGACGCCTTCACCGTCCGGCGCCTGGGCGAGGAGCTCGGTGCCGACCCGACCGCGATCTACCGGCACTTTCGCGACAAGGACGAGCTGCTGCTGTCCGTCGCGGACCGTACGCTCGGGGAGGTGCTCGACAGCATCCCCGAGGGCCTCGACTGGAAGGGGCGCATCCGGGCACTCGCCGACGGCTCGCTTGCGGTCGCCCTCAAATACCCGGTGGTGGGCTCGGCCATGGCAAGCCGGACCACCCGGCGGCCCAACGAGTTCCGGGTCGTCGAACTCATCCTCGGCGCCGTCATGGAGGCCGGGCTCGAGGGCGCCGAGGCGGCCCTCCACTACCGGATGGTCGCGGACTCACTCCTCGCCTACGTCGGTCAGCAGGCCGCCTATTTCCTGTTCGACGCGGAGGCCCGCGCGGCTGACGAGTCCGCCTGGACCCGCGAGTACCGGCTGGTCGACCCGCGGGCACTCCCGAACATCACCCGTCTGAGCGCCGAACTCGCCGAGGTGACGGACGAGCAGATCTTCGAGACCACGGTCGGGGCGCTGATCTCGGCGATCGAGAAGCGAGCCGAGACCCTGCGGGGGGCCCAGGGGGTGTCCGACGGATCTTGAGGCCTACGGCGGGCCGCTCCCCTGGCCCGCCCCTTCCCGCGGTATCGATCTGCGGCTCCGCCGCGTGGCAGGGGCTTCGCCCCTGGACCCCGGGGTCTGGGACGAAGCCCCAGTATTCGGGAAGGGGCGGGCCAGGGGAAAGATCCACCGGACAGGGCCTCGCCGCCGGTGGCGGAGCGGCCGTGCCGGTCAGCGGGCGATGCCGGCCGGGCGGAGGCCGCGGGCCAGGTCGAGCAGGTCGTCGGCCACCCGCCGGGGGTGCTGGGCATGCAGATCGTGCTCGGAGTCGAGATATTCACGCATCGTCGCATGGCGCAGATCGGCCGTGGTCTCCCTGATGCGGGAGCGGATGCGGTCCGCCCACTTCGCGTCCGCGCCCTTGGGGATGGCGGGCATCAGCAGGGTGGGCACGTCGATGGCCGCGTACCACGGCCGCGGCGGCTCGTTCCAGATGCTGTGCAGGATCGACATGTGCTGCTCGATGGACATGCGCCGGGACAGCGATCCGTCCGGGTTCTCGCGCATCGTGGCCACCGCGGCATCGATCGCCGCCGGGGACCAGTCCGGGTGGATGGCGCGGAAGTAGTCGCTCACGCTCCGCACCGTGGCGCCCTCCAAGGACGCCGGGCGCAGCGCCCCGACGAACGCGTCCCAGGAGGGGAACGCCTTGGCCGGCTCCAGCCAGCCGCCGTCCACCAGGGCCAGCGCGGCGACCAGCCCGGGGTGCTCGGCGGTCAGCCGCACCGAGATGTTGCCGCCCCAGGAGTGACCGGCCACCACCACCCGGTCCAGCCCGAGGGCGGTGGACGCCGCCACCAGATCCGCGACCGCGGTCGGGATGTCGTATCCGGTCTCCGGGGTGTCGGAGTCCCCGTGGCCGCGCAGATCCACCGCGTACACCGCATGGCCCGCGGCGGCCAGATGGTCGGCGACCTCGTCCCACAGCCGGGCGCTCGACGCCATGCCGTGGACCAGGAGAAAGGGAAGCGACGCCGTTCCCGGCCGGTGCCGGAAATGCAATTTCACATCGTCGGTTACGGGCACGGAAAGATCCATGGCGGAATTCTAGCCGGACCGCCCAATCCGATTCGACCGCCGGGGAGATGAGGTATGCGCGAATTAGCGGCGCTTTAGCGGGAGGCGAGATGCTGGCTGGCCGGGCGATTCATACTCGCATGCCGACCCACCTCCCTTGCCGACCGTAGACTCCGAGCCGAAGCGAGGCGCCGTGTATCCCCCGGAATCCAGGTTCGCCCATATCGACAACATCGACCTCACCGACCTGTCCTTCTGGGCACAGCCCTACGGCGACCGCGACGCCGCCTTCGCGGCGCTGCGCGGACGGCCGGAGCCGGTTCTCTTCCGCGAGCCGGTCATGCCCGGGTTCGGGCAGGGGTCCGGCTATTACGCGATGGTCCGGCACGCCGATATCGCCGAGGTGAGCCGGCGTCCGCAGGACTTCGGCTCCGTGCCCACCGCGATCAGCATCATCGATCTGCCGGAGGAGTTCAACAACTTCTTCGGATCGATGATCAATATGGACAATCCCCAGCACGCCCGGATGCGCCGGCTGGTCTCCCGCGCGTTCGGCCGGGGAATGGCCGCCGAGTTCGAGGCGGCTTCCCACAAGGCGGCCCGGAAGATTGTCGACGACCTCATCGCGGAAGGGCCGGGAGACTTCGTCCGGAAGGTCGCGGCCATCATGCCGATCGCGGTACTCAGCGGCATGATGGGGATTCCCGACGACGACTACGAGTTCATTTACGACCGGTCCAATATCATCGTCGGCACCTTCGACCCGGAATATGTTCCCCGGGCCGATCAGGCCACCGCCGCCCTGCTGAAGACCTCCCATGAACTCGCCGACTACATCGCACGGCTCGCCGCCGACCGCACCCGCAACCCCACGGGCGATCTGATCACCCGGCTGGTGCAGGCGCAGATCGACGGTGAGCGGCTCAGCCCCGAAGAACTCTCGTCCTTCTTCATCCTGCTGGTTGTCGCCGGAATGGAGACGACCCGCAACGCCATCTCGCGAGGTCTGGTGCTGCTCAGCGAGCACCCGGAGCAGCGGAAGCTGCTGCTCTCCGACTTCGAGGCGCACGCGCCGGGGGCGGTCGAGGAGATCCTGCGGGTCGCGACGCCCATCAACTGGATGCGGCGCACCGTCCGGCGCGACTGCGAGGTGAACGGCCACCGCTTCGAGGAGGGCGACAAACTGCTGCTCTTCTACTGGTCGGCCAACCGGGACGAGGACGTCTTCCCCGACCCCTACGAGTTCGACATCACCCGGGACCCCAATCCGCATATGACCTTCGGGTCGGTCGGACCGCACTTCTGCCTGGGCGCGCATCTCGCCCGGATGGAGGTCACGGTGCTCTTCCGCGAGCTGTTCAGCCGGCTGCCGGAGATCCGCACGGTTGGCGAGCCCCGGCGGCTGGTGGCCAGCTTCGTCGAGGCCATCAAGCATGTGGAGTGCGCCTTCTGACGCACCTGCCCCGCAGCACCGAGAACGCCGCGCGGGAGGGGGCCGATCCCCTCCCGCGCGGCGTTGTGCCCCGCGGGCCGTACTAGGCCGTGGCGCCGTCACCGGAGTTCACCGCGGCGTACGCCTCGGCCAGGTAGTGGCCCAGCTGGGCCGGGGTGGGGTATTCCAGGATGGCCACGAGGGGGATCTCCACGTCGGTGAGCGTCATCAGATTCCGGGTGAGCTCGAGCGCGGTCAGCGAAGTGAGCCCGTTCTCCAGGAAGTTGCTGTCGTCGTCCACCACGGTGGGGGCCAGGATGTCGGCCAGCTGCGCCCGTACGGTCTCCCGCATGACGTCCTCGCGCTCCTCGGCCGTGGCGATGGCGAGCGCCTGGTGCAGCGCCGCCCCGTCGAGTGCGGTCTCGCTCTTCTCCGTCTGCATCGCGGATCCCTCTCCTTGAGCTTCGGTGCCGTCGCCGGGGGTGTGGTTGTTGACTGTGGTGTGTGCGTTCATGGGTACTCCCGCCTGGTTGGGGCCGGTCGGCGTCGGTCACCGACCGCGGTGGGTGTGCGGCGTGCTCGAAGGGCCGGAGACGTCATCGAGGAGCCGATGTGTTCCCAGCTCGGAGGCGTGTGCGCTCATCCAGGCCCAGTCGATGTCCGCGATGATCACGGTTGCCGTGTCCGCCATGACCGCCTGCCGCAGCAGGGCGGCGGCCGAGCGCTGGGGGAGCGCGGGCAGCCCGTTGGCGCGCAGCTGCTTGGCGGCGCCGACGGCCGTGTCGGGGTCGTCGATCGAGCCCCAGCACACCGAGGTCGCCGGGACGCCCCGGGCCCGGCACTCCTGGGCGAGCGCGCTTAAGTAGGCGTGCGCCGGCGCCTGGTTGCCCAGACCCGGGCTGGGCAGGACGCCCACGACCGAGCATCCGAGCACCAAGGCCGACAGCTCATGGTCGGTGCCGAGGGCGCAGAGGTTCACCGCGCCCGCCACCGTGGCCGCCCACTCGCGCTCGATCCGCGCCACCTCCAGCTGCCCCGCCTCCGCGGCCAGGGGCGCCGTGAGATGCAGGACGGCCGTCAGCGGGAACTCCGCGGGAATGCCCGCGACGACCGCGGTGAGCGCCTCCGGGTCCGCCGCATCGACGGTGGCCACGGACGTCCGTACGCCCGAGGCGCCGAGCTCGGCCACCAGGCCGGCGGAGGGTGGCGCGGTGTCGACGAGCAGCAGGTGTTCGGCGCCGTCCCCGGCCGCCCAGCGGGCGGTGTGGGCACCCAGGGCGGTGGCGGCACCCGTGATGAGGACCGTTCCCCGCAGCCGTCGGGCGGGGATGGCGAGGGCCGTGGGGACATCGCGCACCAGACGCCGGGCGAAGCAGCTGTCGCCTCGTACGGCCACGTCCACTTCGCCGTACGCCCCGGCCAGCACGCCCGCGAGCCGCCGCCCCGCGCGGTCGTCGAACCTGTCCGGCAGCTCGACCAGCCCGCCCCACCAGCGCGGACGCTCCATCGCCAGCGCGCCGCCCAGGCCCCGGAGCCCGGCCTGCTCCGGACGGGACATCGGATCGCCCACGTCGACGCTGACGCCACCGCGGGTGGCCAGCCACACAGGGGCCTCGACCCCAGCCCGCCGCAGCGTCTCGAACAACTCCACGGTCGGGGCCAGCGCCGGGCTCCGCCCGTCGTCCGCCGGTGGCCGAGCGTCTTCCACCGCCAGGAGGGAGAGCACCCCCGCGACCGGCGGCCCGGCGAGGGAGAGTGCGGTGTCCGGAGCGAACATGACGGTCTCCGCGCCATGGTCGCGCAGCGCGGTGGTCACGGCGGCCACCGTGGCGTCCTCGCCGCCGTCGCCGGACGTCACGACCAGCCAGGTGCCGGTCAGCCGTGGTGTCGGCGGGTCGGGGAGGGGCTTCCAGGCGATGCGGTGGCGCCACTCCCGCTGCCGCCGCCAGGTGGCCAGGGCGGGCAGGATCTCCGCGAGCGCTTCCCGCCGCTCGGCGGGCACCTCGAGCGCCCGGGTCAGGGCCGCCGCGTCCGTACGTTCCACGGCATCCCAGAACTCGGCCTCCGCCCAGGTCTCCACCGTGGGCACGGCATCCGACGGCGCCTCGTTCTCCAGCCAGAAGCGCTGTCGCTGAAAGGCGTACGTGGGCAGGGCGACGGCGCGGGGAGCCGGGTCGCCGTCGAACAGGGCGGCCCAGTCCACGGTGGCGCCCCAGGTGTGCGTACGGGCCAGGCCGCACATCAGCGCCCGCACCTCGGCCCCCTCACCACGGAAGGGCGCCAGCACCAGCGCGGCCGGGGCGGAAGGCAGCATCGCCCCGGGCCCCAGCTCCCACACCGCACCGGCCCCGTCGAGCGAGGGCATGGGCGGCCGCTCGTACTCCACCGGACCCGGATCGGCGTCGGTGGCCACCAGCCGGCAGGCGTCGGCGAGGTCCAGAGCACCGGTGAGGTGTGCCGCGGCGATCTCACCGACCCCACGGCCCACCACCGCGTCGGGGCGCACCCCCACCGAGGCCAGCAGCCGGGCCAGCGCGACATAGAGGGCGAACAGCCCGGCCCGGGAGGACGCGTCGTGCACCCCCTTCACCCCGAGCCGTTCACCGATCTCGTCGAAGGCCGTGGCGAAGACGGGGAACCGGTCGTACAGCTCGCGGCCCGTCCCCGGCCGATGACCGCCCTCGCCACCGAAGGCGAACACCGTCCCGCCCGCCGAGGCCGTCGCGCCGGTACGGGCCACATCGGGCCCCACCACCGAGGGGTGCGGCTCACCGGCCGCCAGCGCGGCCAGCCCCGCCCTCAGCTCGTCCGGCCCCCGGCCGACCACGACCGCCCGGTGGTCGAACACCGACCGCGTGGTCACCAGCGACCAACCGACGTCCGTGGGGGACAGCCCGGGAGCGGCGGCCACATGTGCGGCCAGCGCACGGGCCTGGCCACGCAGCGCCGCCGCGCCCCGCGCGGACAGCACCCACGGCACCACCCCCGGGACGCGGGCGCCACCCTCGTCGGCGGCGCCCTCCACCGATTCGGTGAACTCCTCCAGAATCACATGGGCGTTGGTACCGCTGGCGCTGAACGAGGACACCCCGGCCCGCCGCGGCCGGTCCACCCGCGGCCAGTCCATCCGCTCCGTCAGCAGCCGCACCGCGCCCTTGCGCCAGTGCACCAGCCTGGTCGGCCGGTCGATGTGGAGCGAACGCGGCAGTACGCCCCGGCGCATCGCCATCACCATCTTGATCACACCGGCCATTCCCGCGGCGGCCTGCGTATGACCGATGTTCGACTTGATGGATCCCAGCAGCAGCGGCCGGTCCTCCGGACGGTCCTGCCCGTACGTGGCGAGCAGCGCCTGGAGCTCGATGGAGTCGCCGAACGCGGTACCCGTGCCATGCGCCTCCACCGCGTCCACGTCCCCCGTGGACAGCAGGGCGTTCGCCAGGGCGTCGCGGATCAGCTGCTGCTGGGCGGGGCCGTTGGGCGCGGCCATGCCCGTACTGGCGCCGTCCTGGTTGATGGCCGAGCCGCGGATCACGGACAGCACCGGATGGCCGTTGCGCCGTGCGTCCGACAGCCGCTCCAGCAGCAGCAGACCGGCGCCCTCCCCGTACACCATGCCGTCGGCGGCGTCCGCGAACGACCGGCACCGGACATCGGGCGACAACTGACGCTGACTGGAAGCCACTTGGAACACGCTCGCGGTGTACATGATGGCGGCGCCACCGGCCAGCGCCAGCGTGCACTCGCGCCGCCGCAGTGCCCCGGCCGCCAGATGCATCGCCACCAGCGACGACGAACACGCGGTGTCCAGGCTGACCGCCGCGCCCTGAAGGCCGAGGGTGAACGCCACCCGGCCCGAGGACACACTGCCCGCGTTGCCATTGCCCACATGGCCCAGCAGACCCTCGGGGATCTCGTCCAGACGCGAGGCGTAGTCGTGGTACATGACCCCCGTGTAGACGCCGGTCCGGCTGCCCCGCAGGGTGTGCGGATCGATGCCCGCGCTCTCCGTCGCCTCCCACGCCAGCTCCAGCAGCATCCGCTGCTGCGGTTCGATGGCCGCCGCCTCCCGGGCGCCGATGTCGAAGAACTCCGCGTCGAAGTCGGCCGCGTCGTAGATGAAACCGCCGGCCCGCACATACGAGGTGCCGTGGTTCTCCGGATCGGGGTGATAGAGGTTCTCCAGGTCCCAGCCCCGGTCGGTGGGGAAGCTGGAGACGGCGTCCCGCCCGTCGGCCACCAGGTCCCACAGCTGGGCCGGGGTGCGCACACCGCCGGGGAAGCGGCAGGCCATGCCCACGATGGCGATCGGCTCCTCCAACTCCTCCTGGGCCTCCCGCAGCCGCTGCCGGGTCTCATGGAGCTCGGACGTGGTCCACTTGAGATAGTCGACGAGCTTTTCCTCGTTGCTCATGAGCCGCCCGCACCCACTGCGCTGCGCGGGCTCAGATCCACCAGCGCGAGCTCATCGGCGGTCAGCGGCGGCTCGGTGAGCTCCGGGAGGACCCGGTCCTTCTGCATCAGTGACAGGAAGCCGCTGGACGCCAGCTCGGACTGCGGGGCGGTGAGGCTGATGACGTCGGTCACCACATCACACACCGCCGAGGAGCGAATCGACCGGTCGGCGATCAGATCGGAGAAGCGCTGCCGTGCCACGGACCCGCCCGTCAGCCGTGGATCCGTCGTGTTCATCCGGCAGTTGACGTACTCCACGTCCTTGGACGCGGCCATGATCCAGGGGTCGTCCACGGTGGCGCTGATCGCCTGCTGGGCCCGGTGCGTCGCGCCCCCGGCGATCCCGGACCGCTGGAGCTCGGTGTCCAGTGCGGCGGCCGCACGAGCCGCGGAGCTCATGCCGTGGCCGTAGATCGGGTTGAACGCGGCCAGCGCGTCCCCGAGCACCAGCAGCCCCTCCGGCCAGATGTCCAGCCGCTCCGGATACAGCCGCCGGTTGGCACCGACCCGAGAGACGGCCACCGAGGTCAGCGGCTTCGCGAGCGCGATGAGATCGGCGACCAGCGGATGACGCAGTGTCCGCGCGTAGGGCAGGAACTCGTCGTCGTGGGTGGGCAGCCCGGCGCCCCGGGTGCACGACAGGGTCACCATCCAGGTGTCGTCCTCCTGCGGATACACCACCCCGAACCGGCCCGGCTCGCGCAGCCGGTGGTCGGCGGCCACGTTGACGGCGGGGAATCCGGCCGCGGCGCCCGGCGGACCCTGGTACACGCGGGTGGCGTAGGCGATGCCCGCGTCGACGATGTCCTCCTCAAGCGGCGGCACCTCCAGCGCCGACAGCCAGTGCCGGAGCCGGGAACCGCGCCCGGAGGCGTCGACCACCAGATCGGCCTCCAGGGTTTCGCCCGCCCCGGTGTCCACGTCACGCACCCGGACCCCGGTGACCCGTTTGGCGTCGCCGACCAGATCGAGGATCTCGGTGCGCCGGCGCACGGTGATCCGCCCGGTGGCGAGTACGCGGTCGCGGACCTTCCAGTCCAGGAACGGGCGGGTGCACATCAGGGCGTACTGCCGGGCCGGAAAGCGGTGCTGCCAGCCGTGGGACGTCAAGGTCACCAGGTCCTGGTGGAATCCGATCCGGCGGGCGCCCGCGTCGAGCAGTTGGTCGATCATGCCCGGCAGGAGCGTGTCCACGATGCGCGCACCGCTGGACCACAGCACATGGACATGGCGCCCCTGCGGCGAGCCCTTGCGGTGCCGGGGTCCGTCCGGCAGCACATCGCGCTCCACGACGGTGACACGCTCCAGATGGCGGGCCAGCACATGGGCGGCCAGCATTCCCGCCCAGCCCCCGCCCAGAACGATTCCGTGTGTGGGTTCGGTCATGGTTCTCGCTCTCCTCCCTTCACCGCTTACGGCTTTCCCGTCAGACTGGGGCTGCCCTTGGCCTGGACCATCTTGGCGAGGTTCTGGGTGACGGCCATGAAATGCGCGACACCGGTGAGTTCGGGACCGTCGCCCACCTTCGTATCCGTGATGCCCCAGAAGGCCTGGGCGTGATGGACCAGACCGTCATCGCCGAGTTCGATCACGCCGATGATGCTGAAGGTGAGTTTGGTCGGCGCGTACACCGTGACCGTGGTCGGCACCGCCACCCTGCGGCCGTCCATGGACGTGACCGGACGGCCCGGGGTTTCGTGCACCTGGCATTCGATGGACCAGGCGATGTGTTCACGAAGCGCGTCCTTTCCGATGAGCGGGGGCGCGCCGACCGGGTCCTCGAAGACGATGTCGTCCGAGAACAACTCCAATACGGCCTCGACATCACCCTCGTTCATGCGCCGCGCGTATTCCAGAGCCATCCTCTTGAGGGTCGCCTCATCGGCCATGAACGCCTCCTGTGCGGTGCCGGGGTCGTGGGGAATCAGTCGGCGATACCAATGTCCGACCTCCCCCAGAACATCTTCAGTTCCTGAATGAGGCCACCGGCCCCCGCGCGCATCATCAGGACGTACTCCCAGGTGATGCGGGAGTTCTCCGGGGCGTCCTGAGCCACCAGCCAGCCGCGCTCGGCGAAGCCGGGACCTTTGGGCAGATAGTTCATGGTGGCCGTCACCGGCACCAGGACATGCACCCCGTCCTGCCCGGCGACCGGCTCACCGGGAATCTCGGTGATACCCGCCGCGGTGAGTTCCTCGAAATGCGCACGAAGGGCGTCCCGCCCGGTCCTGCGCCCCGAACCGACCGGATCCTCGAATGTGACCTCGTCCGCGTAGAGTTCGAGAAGCCCGTCGACATCCGCGGCGTTCATCCGGCGGCTGTGCTCGAGAATGAGCTTCTTCCGGCTTCGCTCGTCAATCACCGTGTGCCCCCATGTGCATGCTCTCCGTCGCTTTCGCTTCGGCCCAGGTCCTGGTCGATGAACTGGAAGATCTCGTCGGCCGTGGCGTCCTGAATGCGGCCGGCCGTTTGGCCTTCCTCCGTTCCGCCGCCGTGCAGGGCACCCAGTTTCGACAGCGTGGACTGAAGGCGCTTCAACAGCGCCTCATGTGCCGTCCCGTCCTGGGCTACGGAAAGCAGCGCGCTTTCCAGCCTGTCGATTTCGCCCAGCATCGGGGCGAGCGGATCCACATCCTCGGGCGCCAATTCCGCATGCAGATGGACGGCGAGCGCGGCCGGATTCGGGTGGTCGAAGATGAGGGTGGTGGCCAGCCGCAGCCCGGTCACGGCCGTCAGCCTGTTGCGCAGTTCGATCGCGGTGAGCGAGTCGAAACCGAGCTCCAGGAAGCCACGCTCGGTCTGGATCCGCCCCGGGTCGGAGTGGCCCAGCGCCGCCGCGGCATGGGTGAGGACCAGATTGAGCAGCGTACGGCGCTGCTCCTGCACCGGCAGCGCGGCCAGATGACCGGCCCAGTCGGTGTGCGGCCGGGCCGTGGCCGCGGTGCGCCGGGCCGTACCGCCACCGGTGAGCGCCCGCAGGGGAGCGGGCAGGGTGAGGGCCGGCCGGCCCGCCAGCGCCCGTACGTCCAGGTCGATGGCGATCAGATGGTGGTGGCCGTGGCGCACGGCGGCGTCCAGCAGCCCCAGCGCCCGCTCGCTGGACATCGCCCCGATGCCCGACCGGCTCATCCTGGCCCGGTCCGTCTCCCCCAGATGCCCCGTCATGCCACTGGCGTCGGCCCACAGGCCCCACGCCACCGAGAGCCCCGGCAGGCCGAGGGCGCTCCGCCGGGCGGCCAGGGCGTCGCAATAGGCGTTGGCAGCGGCGTAGTTGGACTGCCCGGAGGCGCCCAGCGTGCCCGCCGTGGAGGAGAACATCACAAACAGGGACAGCGGCAGCTCCGCGGTCGCGGTGTGCAGATGGGCCGCGGCCGTGGCCTTCGGACGCCACACCCGCGCCAGCCGCTCCGGGGTCTGGGTGGTGAGGACGGCGTCGTCCAGCACCCCGGCCGCGTGGACCACACCGGTCAGCGGATGCGCGGGATCGACCCCGGCCACCAGATCGGCCACCGCGTCCGGGTCGGCGACATCGGCCGCGGTGATGTGTACCCGCGCCCCCAACTCGGTCAGCCGATCGGTGAGTTCATCGGCACCGGCCGCCTCCGGGCCGCTCCGGCTCACCAGCAGCAGATGCCTGACGCCCCATGCGCGCACCAGGTGTTCGGCGACCAGAGCGCCCAGGGTGCCGGTGCCACCCGTGATCAGCACGGTGCCTTCGGTGTCGAGCCCGGTGGTCCGCTCCTCGTCCTGGCCATCGACGGCCGGGCCGGTCGCGGCCGTCGCACGGACCATCCGGGGCACCAGCACCCGTCCGTCCCGCACCGCCACCTGGGGCTCATGCGCGTCGATCGCGCGCACCACGGCCTCCACGATGCCCTCGCGGTCCGCGTGGCCCTCGTGGTCCTCGTGGTCCTCGGCGAGGTCCAGCAGGACGAACCGGCCCGGGTTCTCGGACTGGGCGCTGCGGATCAGCCCCCACGCCCCGGCGCCGGACGGGTCCAGTGTGGTGTCGTCGGTGTCGTCGGTGTTTTCGTTGGTATGGCTCGCTGCCACGGCACCCCGTGTGACGACCACCAGCCGCGTGTCGGCCAGCGCCGGGCGCCGCAGCCAGGACTGCACCAGCCCCAGCAGCTCCTCGGTCGCCTCCAGCCCGTCCCCGTGGCCGCCCTCGGCGGCGTACGGATGGGCCAGGACGACGGCAGGAGCGGGTTCGCCCGCCTCGACGGCCGCGATCAGCGCATCCAGGTCCGGATGGCACGCCACCGCATCGCTCGTGCCCGCCCGTACCGGCTCCGCCAGCCTCAGCGGGTCCTCGCCCAGCACCACCCAACCACCCTCACCGACCACCGAGTCGGGAGAGGGCGCGGTGGCCGGAGCGGGCAGCGGAGTCCAGTCCAGGGTGAACAGCCCGTCCACGGCACGGGCGGCCGTGCGCAGCCGGTCGGTCGCGGCAGGACGGGTCACCAGCGAGTCGACCGTCAGCACCGGCGCGCCCACCGTGTCCGCCACCGTCAGCCGCAGCGACTGCCGCTCCTCGTCCCGGGACAGCCGGACCCGTACCGTGGCCGCCTCGGTGGCCCACAGAGACACGCCGTTCCAGGCGAACGGCAACCACACCTGGCCGTCGTCCTCCTGCCCCTCGGGCCGGTCCATCAGCAGCGACGGATGCAGCGCCGCGTCCAGCAGCACCGGATGGATGCCGAATCCGTCCCGGCTTCCGGCCGCATCGGGCAGTGCCACCTCGGCGAGGACATCCCCGCCCTGGCGCCACGCGGCCGTCAGGCCCTGGTACGCCGGGCCGTAGCCGTATCCCGCCGCCATCACCTGCCCGTAGAAGGCGCCGACATCCAGCGGCTCCGCGCCCGGCGGCGGCCATGCCCCGCCCAGGCCCTCCACCGGTGCGGGGGCCTCGGCGGCGGGTGCGAGCACGCCCACCGCATGACACACCCACCCCGTGTCCGGGCCGGAATCGAGGGCCGGGGCGTGGCCGAGGCCGTTGGCGGTGTTGGGGTCGTCGGAGGCGTTGGGCCGGTCGGGCCGGTCGGGCCGGTCGGGACGTGAGTACATCCGCACCTCACGCCGCCCGTCCTCCGCCGCGGCGCCCACCACCACCTGCACCCGCAGCCCACCGAACTCGGGCAGCGCCAGCGGCACCTGGAGCGCCAGCTCCTCCACCCCGCCGCAGCCGACCTCGTCCGCCGCACGCAGCGCCCACTCCACCAGCATCGCGCCCGGCGCCAGCACCGCCCCCGCCACCACATGCTCGGCGAGCCATGGATGGGACCGGGTGGAGATCCGCCCGGTGAGCACATGAGTGGTGCCGTCGGCGAGTTCCACGGCGGCGCCGAGCAGCGGATGCCCGGCGGCCGTCAGCCCCAGATCGGCTGGGTTGCCACCCGGCCCGCCCTCTCCGTCCAGCCAGTACCGCTCACGCTGGAAGGCGTAGGTGGGCAGGTCGATGACGCGGGGTGCGGGGTCGGTGCGGAACCAGCGGGTCCAGTCGACGCTGACTCCGGCGGTGAACGCCTGCGCCACCGACCGCGCCAGCTGGGCCGCGCCACCGTGGTCGCGTCGCAGGGTCGGGATGGTGACCGCGTCGACCCCCGCCTCCTCGATGCTCTCCTGCATGCCGATGGTGAGGACGGGGTGGGTGCTGGCTTCGATGAACACGCGGTGGCCGTCGTCGAGGAGTGCTCGTACGGCGTCGGCGAACCGTACTCGTTCGCGGAGGTTCCTGACCCAGTACGCGGTGTCGAGTCCGCTGGTGTCCATGCGGGTGCCGGTGACCGTCGAGTAGAACGCCACCTGGCCCGACACCGGCTTGACCCCGGCGAGGAGTTCGTTCAACTCATCCGCGATTTCGTCGACTTGGGCGCTGTGGGAGGCGTAGTCCACGTCGATGAGGCGGGCGCGATGGCCTGTTTGTTCACATGCGGTGACGGCGTGGGCGACCTGGTCCGGTGGTCCGGAGACCACCACGGACCCCGGTCCGTTGACGGCGGCTACACCCACCCCCTCGGCGCTTTCGCCGAGTTCGGTGAGGAGTTGTTGGGTGTGGGTTTGGCTGAGGGTGAGGGAGGCCATGGCGCCGTGGCCGGTGAGGCGGCGGAGGGCGTGGGCGCGGAGGGCGACGATGCGGGCGCCTTCGTCGAGGGAGAGGGCTCCGGCGACGCAGGCGGCGGCGATTTCGCCTTGGCTGTGGCCGACGACGGCGGCTGGGGTGACGCCGTGGTGGTCCCATACGGCGGCCAGGGAGACCATGACGGCCCACAGGGTGGGCTGTACGACGTCGACGCGGGCGAGGTCGGCGGCGTCCACGCCACCGCGCAGGACGTCGGTCAGGGACCAGTCGACGTGGGGGGTGAGGGCTTGTTCGCATTCGGCTACGCGGGTGGCGAAGACGGGTGAGGTGTTCAGGAGTCCGGCGCCCATGCCGAGCCATTGGGAGCCTTGGCCGGGGAAGACCAGGACGGGGCCCATACCGATGCCGCCGCCGGTGGTGGTATTCGGTTCGATGATGGTGGGGTGGGTGTTGCCGGTGGCGAGGGCGTTGAGTCCGGTCAGGAGTTCGTCGCGGTGTTGGCCGACGATGACGGCGCGGTGGTCGAAGACGGACCGGGTGGCGATGAGTGACCAGCCGACTTCCTCCGCTGTTGTCTCGGGGTCGGTGGCCATTCGTTCGGCCAGTGCCCGTGCCTGACCGCGCAAGGCCTCGGCGCCACGCCCGGAGACCACCCACGGCACCACACCACCCGCCGAAACACCACTCGCCGACACCCCGCCCCCCGAGGTGTCCGGCGCGGGGGCGGCCTCGACCGGCTCGGGGGCCTGCTCAAGGATGAGATGGGCGTTCGTACCGCTGATGCCGAACGACGACACACCCGCACGGCGCGGTCGTCCGTTCGCCCCCCACTCGACGGGTTCGGTCAGCAGCCGCACCTCGCCCGCGTCCCAGTCCACATGCGGTGTCGGCTCGTCGATGTGCAGCGAGGTGGGCAGCACCTCATGCCGCAGGGCCTGCACCATCTTGATGACGCTCGCCACCCCGGCGGCGGCCTGGGTGTGCCCGATGTTGGACTTGATGGAGCCGAGCCACAGCGGCCGGTCCTCCGGCCTGCCCTGGCCGTACGTGGCCAGCAGCGCCTGCGCCTCGATCGGATCGCCCAGCGTGGTGCCCGTACCGTGCGCCTCCACCGCGTCCACCTCGGACGGCGACACCCCCGCGTTGGCCAGGGCCTGCCGGATCACCCGCTGCTGCGAGGGCCCGTTCGGCGCCGTAAGACCATTGCTGGCCCCGTCCTGGTTGACCGCCGAACCCCGGATCACCGCCAGCACCCGGTGCCCGTTGCGCCGCGCGTCCGACAGCCGCTCCAGCAGCACCAGGCCGACGCCCTCGGAGAAACCCGTGCCGTCGGCCGCCGCGGCGAACGCCTTGCACCGCCCGTCCGGGGAGAGTGCGCGCTGGCGCGAGAACTCGGTGAACCCACCGGGCGTGGCCATCACCGTCACCCCGCCCGCGAGGGCCAGCGAGCACTCGTCCTGCCGCAGCGCCTGCACCGCCAGATGCGTGGCCACCAGCGACGACGAGCACGCCGTGTCCACCGTGACCGCGGGCCCTTCCAGGCCGAACGAGTACGACACCCGGCCCGAGACCACGCTGCCGAGGTTTCCGGTGGCCACATAGCCCGCCGAGTCGCTGGTCGTCTGGCCGATGAGCGACAGATAGTGGTACGAGTCCACCCCGGCGAACACCCCGGTGGCACTGCCGCTCAGCGCCTCCCGCGTGAGCCCCGCGCGTTCGAACGCCTCCCACGCCGTCTCCAGCAGCAGCCGCTGCTGCGGATCCATCGCCGCGGCCTCACGGGGGCTGATCCCGAAGAACTCGGCGTCGAAGTCGGCCACATCGCGGAGGAATCCGCCCTCGCGGGCGCTGCTGGTGCCGGCGTGCTCCGGATCCGGGTCGTAGAGGCTCTCCAGGTCCCAGCCACGGTCCTCGGGAAACGAGGAGATGACGTCCACGCCCTCGTCCACCACCCGCCACAGATCTTCGGGGGTCGCCACATCGCCGGGGAAGTGGCAGGCCATCCCGACGATGGCGATGGGCTCCCGGGCGCGGTCCTCGACCTCGCGCAACTGCCGCCTGGCCAGACGCAGATCGGCGGTCGCCCGCTTGAGATAGCTGCGGAGCTTCTCGTCATCCGTCATATCGCATCAACCCGATCGTCACGGCTGTCCTGATCCAGCGGTTTTGATTGAGCGGTCCTGGTCCAGTGGTCCTGGTCCAGCGGTCCCGATTCATCGGAGACTGTCGTCGGAGGGGACGGTCAGCTCGTTGTCGAGCGCCCGGAACAAGTCCTCGTCGCTGGCCGACGCCAGATCCTCCTCGGGGTCGTCGCCGTCCGCGTCCTGCCACGGGCCGTCCGCCTTGCGCAGCAGCTCCCGCAACCGGGCCGCGATCCGGGCCTGTTGCTCCCGGTCGGCGATCCCCCCGGTCAGGGCGGCGTCGAGGGAGTCGAGACCGGTGAGGAGCGAGTCCGCAGCCGCCGCCCCGGCCGGGACCAGGAGCTCCTCAAGCAGCCGCACCACCGCGGTGGGCGTGGGGTGGTCGAAGACCAGGGTGGCGGGCAGCCGCAGACCGGTGGCGGCACCCAGCCGGTTGCGCAGCTCCACGGCGGTCAGCGAGTCGAAGCCCAGCTCCCGGAAGTTCTGGGCGGGGTGGATGGCATCCGCCGTGTCATGGCCCAGTACCGTCGCCGTGGCGTTGCGCACCAGCTTGAGGAGTGCCTGCTGCCGGTCCTCCCCGGACATGGCGGCGAACGCCTCGGCCGGTGCCGCCCCGCCCGAGGCCACGGCTGCGGTGGCCGCCTGCGGGGCGGCGCCGCGCACCAGGCTCCTGAAGAGGGGCGGCAGATCGTCGGTATGGGCCCCTCGCCGCATGGTGGCCAGGTCGAGCCGGATGGGCGCCAGGGTCGGCAGGCCGCTGTCGAGCGCGATGTCGAGCAGCGCGAGGCCCTGTTCGGTCTCCAGCCCCACCATCCCGGCCCGCGCCAGCCGTGCCCGGTCGGTGTCGGTCATCCCACCGGTCATGCCGGTGACCTGGGCCCAGTACCCCCAGGCCAGGGAGGTGGCGGGCAGGCCCTGGGCATGACGGTGCACGGCGAGCGCGTCCAGGAAGGCGTTGGCCGCCGCGTAGTTGCCCTGGCCCGCGGCGCCCAGCAGCCCGGCCGCCGCGGAGAACATCACGAACGCCGACAGCCCGGCGTCGCGGGTGAGCTCATGCAGATTCCACGCCGCGTCGGCCTTCGCCCGCAGCACCTCATCGAGCTGATCAGGTGTGAGCGCCTCGACCGTGGCGTCGCGCAGCAGCCCGGCGGCGTGGACGACGGCGGTGAGTGGATGGCGGTCGGGCACGCTCTCCAGCAGCTTGGCCAGGGCGGCCCGGTCGGCCACGTCACACGCCACGATGGAGACGTGTGCGCCGAGCTCGGTCAGTTCGGCCGCCAGCTCCGTGGCCCCCGGGGCGTCGGTGCCCCGGTGGCTGATGAGCAGCAGCCGCCGTACGCCGTGGTGGGCCACCAGATGTCGGGCGGTGGCGGCGCCGAGAGTGCCCGTGCCACCGGTGATGAGGACCGTGCCCTCCGGGTCGAGGGCGGTGGGGAGCGTCAGCACGATCTTGCCGATGTGGCGGGCCTGGCTGAAGTAGCGGAACGCCTCGGGGGCCCGGCGGATGTCCCACAGCGTGGTCGGCAGCGGTTGCAGCGTCCCGTTCTCGAACAGCGTCGACAACTCGGCCAGCATCTGCTGGATACGGTCCGGCCCCGCCCCGCCGACCAGGTCGAACGCCCGATAGACGACCCCCGGACACCGGGCGCCGACCTCCTCGGGGTCACGGACATCCGTCCGGCCCATGTCGATGAAGCGACCGCCGGGGGCCAGCAGCCGCAGGGAGGCGTCCATGAAGTCACCGGCCAGGGAGTTGAGCACCACATCGACCGTTCCGGCGGCGGCGCGGAACACCTCTTCGAAGTAGAGGGTGCGCGAGGAGGCGATATGACGGTCGTCGAAACCACGTTCCCGCAGGGCGTGCCACTTCGCGGGTCCCGCCGTGGCGAACACCTCGGCCTCCCAGTGGCGAGCCAGCTGCACGGCCGCCAGGCCCACCCCACCGGTGGCCGCGTGCAGCAGCAGCTTCTCTCCGGCCCGCAGCCCCGCGAGATCGGCGAGACCGTAGTAGGCCGTGAGAAAGGCGGATGGTGTGGTGGCCGCCTGTGCGTAGGACCACCCCACGGGGATCCTGGTGATCATCCGGACGTCGGTGACCACCAGCGGTCCGGTGCCGTTGAACAGGCCCATGACCCGGTCGCCCACGGCGAACTCCTCGGTGCCGGGCCCCACTTCGATGACCACGCCCGCACCGTCGCCACCCAGCGGCCTGGGGTCCTCCACCATGCCCAGCGCCACCACGACGTCATGGAAGTTCACCCCGCCCGCCCGAAGCGCCACCCGGACCTCGCCCCGGCCCAGCGGGCGGGTGTTGTCCGGGCAGTCGACCAGCGCGAGCTGGTCCAGGCTGCCGTGGCCGGTCAGCCCCAGGCGCCATGTGGCCGACCCCTCCGGCGGGGTGAGCCGCTTGGCCGCGTCGTCATGGACCAGCCGCGGTACGTACGCCACCCCGTCCCGCAGCGCCAGCTGGGGCTCGCCCGAGGCCACGGCGTCGGACAGGGCCCGTAGCGAGGAATCCCGGTCATCGAGGTCGAGCAGCAGGATCCGGCCAGGGTTCTCCGACTGGGCGCTGCGCACCAGACCCCATACGGCGGAGGCGGGCAGATCGTGCACATCGTCATGGCTCTGCGGGGCGACCGCCCCACGGGTGACCACCGCCAACCGGGCGTCGGCGCATTCGGGAGCGGCGAGGAACTCCCGCAACACCCCAAGGGCCTCCCCGCCCAGGTCATGGGTGCGCTCCACCGGATCGCCGCGGCCATCGGCGGAGGAGCCGAAGAAGGCGAACACCACATCGGGGGCCGGGCCCCCGTCCGCCACCGCCGCCCGCACGGCGGCCATATCGGGGAGGTGGGAGGCATCGGGCGGCGCGTCGGACAGGGGACCGCCGTCCGGACCGATCACGACGGAACGGCACGCGGAGGTGCCCTCGGCCGGTGTCATCCGCGTCCAGGCCAGCTGGAACAGCGAATTCCTCCCCGCCGTACGGGCCCGGCCCAACTGCCCGTCCGGCACCGGGCGCAGGATGAGATCGTCCACGACGGCCACCGCCGCGCCGGTCGGATCGGCCGCGAGCAGGGCGAGCCGGTCCGATGCCGTCGGGGTGATGCGGATCCGCAGAGTGTCCGCGCCGGTGGCACACAGCCGCAGACCGCTCCAGGTGAACGGGAGCAGGATCCGGTGCGCCTCCTCTGAGTCAGGGGCGACATCCAGGGCACGGGCGTGCAGCGCGGCGTCGAACAGGGCGGGATGGATGCCGTACGCGGCCGCGCCCCCGCGCTCCCCTTCGGGCAGGGACACCTCGGCGTAGACGTCGCCGTCCAGCCGCCAAGCGGCGGTGAGGCCCTGGAAGGACGGTCCGTAGTGGTATCCGTGGTCGGCGAGTCGCTGGTAGAAGTCCTCGACGGGGAGCGGTGTCGCCCCGGGGGGTGGCCAGGCGCCGTCCAGGGCTGGGGAGTTGGGTGCGGCGGCGGTGGCGAGTGCACCGGTGGCATGCCGGGTCCAGGCCGTGTCACCGGTGTCGGCCGACGGCCGTGAATACACCGTGATCGGACGCTCGCCCGTGTGATCGGGAGCGGCCACGGCGATCTGCACATCGACCGCCTCTCCCCGCGGAATCACCAGTGGCGCGTGCAGGGTCAGCTCCGCCACATGGTCACAGCCGGTTCGCGCGGCCGCGTGCAGAGCGAGTTCGGCGAAGGCGGTGCCCGGCAGCAGGACGGTGTCCAGCACCCGGTGGTCGTCCAGCCACGGATGGGTCCGCGGCGACAGCCGGCCGGTCAGCAGCTGCGCGCCGCCCTCCGCGAGTTCCACGGCGGCGCCGAGCAGCGGATGCTCCGCCGACCCCAGCCCGAGGTCACCCGGGTCGCCACTGTGGCCACCCCGCCCGTCCAGCCAGTACCGCCGCCGCTGGAAGGCGTAGGTGGGCAGGTCGATGACGCGGGGTGCGGGGTCGGTGCGGAACCAGCGGGTCCAGTCGACGTCGACTCCGGCGGTGAACGCCTGCGCCACCGACCGCAGCAACTGGGCGTGGTCGCCGTGGTCGCGGCGCAGGGTCGGCACCGCGGCCGCGGGCACACCGGCTTCCTCGAAGGTCTCCTGCATGCCGATGGTGAGGACGGGGTGGGTGCTGGCTTCGATGAACACGCGGTGGCCGTCGTCGAGGAGTGCTCGTACGGCGTCGGCGAACCGTACTCGTTCGCGGAGGTTCCTGACCCAGTACGCGGTGTCGAGCTCGCTGGTGTCCATGCGGGCGCCGGTGACCGTCGAGTAGAACGCCACTTCCGCCTGGACGGGCTCGATCCCCGACAGCACGTCCCGCAACTCCCCGGCGATTTCGTCGACTTGGGGGCTGTGGGAGGCGTAGTCGACGTCGATGAGGCGGGCGCGGTGGCCTGTTTGTTGGCAGGCGGTGACGGTGTGGGTGACTTGTTCGGGTGGTCCGGAGATGACGACGGAGCCGGGTCCGTTGACGGCGGCGATGCCTACTGCCTGGGCGTTTTCGCCGAGTTCGGTGAGGAGTTGTTGGGTGTGGGTTTGGCTGAGGGTGAGGGAGGCCATGGCGCCGTGGCCGGTGAGGCGGCGGAGGGCGTGGGCGCGGAGGGCGACGATGCGGGCGCCTTCGTCGAGGGAGAGGGCTCCGGCGACGCAGGCGGCGGCGATTTCGCCTTGGCTGTGGCCGACGACGGCGGCTGGGGTGACGCCGTGGTGGTCCCATACGGCGGCCAGGGAGACCATGACGGCCCACA
Source organism: Streptomyces sp. Inha503 (assembly GCF_047215865.1). Lineage (NCBI taxonomy): Bacteria > Bacillati > Actinomycetota > Actinomycetes > Kitasatosporales > Streptomycetaceae > Streptomyces > Streptomyces sp. Inha503. The sequence goes on from NZ_CP178360.1 coordinate 10,687,942, forward strand.
GGGTGGGCTGTACGACGTCGACGCGGGCGAGGTCGGCGGCGTCCACTCCACCGCGCAGGACTTCGGTCAGGGACCAGTCCACGTGGGGGGCGAGGGCTTGTTCGCATTCGGCTACGCGGGTGGCGAAGACGGGTGAGGTGTTCAGGAGTCCGGCGCCCATGCCGAGCCATTGGGAGCCTTGGCCGGGGAAGACCAGGACGGGGCCCATACCGATGCCGCCGCCGGTGGTGGTATTCGGTTCGATGATGGTGGGGTGGGTGTTGCCGGTGGCGAGGGCGTTGAGTCCGGTCAGGAGTTCGTCGCGGTGTTGGCCGACGATGACGGCGCGGTGGTCGAAGACGGACCGGGTGGCGATGAGTGACCAGCCGACTTCCTCCGCTGTTGTCTCGGGGTCGGTGGCCATTCGTTCGGCCAGTGCCCGTGCCTGACCGCGCAAGGCCTCGGCGCCACGCCCGGAGACCACCCACGGCACCACACCACCCGCCGAAACACCATCGCTGTCGCCATCGGTCGGCACCGTTGCGACGGGCGGCGTCCCGGCGGGGGCGGGTGCCTGCTCCAGGATGAGATGGGCGTTCGTACCGGAGATCCCGAACGCGGACACACCGGCCCGGCGCGGACGCTCCCCACGCGGCCACGCGACCGGCTCGGTCAGCAGCCGCACCGCACCCGACGCCCAGTCGGCGTGCGGCGTCGGCTCGTCGATGTGCAGCGAGGCGGGCAGCAGCTCATGCCGCATCGCCATCACCATCTTGATCACACTGGCCGCACCGGCGGCGGCCTGCGTATGCCCCAGGTTGGACTTGATCGAGCCGAGCCACAGCGGCCGGTCCTCCGGCCTGCCCTGGCCGTACGTGGCCAGCAGCGCCTGCGCCTCGATCGGGTCGCCGAGAGTGGTGCCGGTGCCGTGCCCGTCGACCGCGTCCACCTCGGCGGTGGACAGCTGCGCGTTGGCCAGGGCCTGCCGGATCACCCGCTGTTGCGAGGGCCCGTTCGGCGCCGTGAGACCATTGCTGGCCCCGTCCTGGTTGACCGCGGAACCCCGGATCACCCCGAGGACCCGGCGGTTGCGGCGCTGCGCCTCACACAGGCGCTCCAGGACGATCAACCCGGCGCCCTCGCCCCATCCGGTGCCGTCGGCGGCCGCCGCGAACGGCTTGCAGCGGCCGTCCGGGGCCATGCCGCGCTGACGGGAGAACTCGATGAACGCGCCGGGTGTGGCCATCACGGCCACACCACCGGCCAGGGCCAGATCGCATTCGCCGCCGCGCAGCGCCTGACACGCCAGATGGATGGCGACCAGCGACGAGGAACACGCGGTGTCCACCGTGACCGCGGGCCCCTCGAGGCCGAGCGTGTACGCCACCCGGCCGGACACCACACTGCCGAGGTTCCCGGGCCCGACGTAGCCCTCCACCTCACTGGTGATGTCGCCGATGACCGACAGATAGTCATGCGAACCCACCCCGGCGAACACCCCGGTGTTGCTGCCGCCCAGCGACGACCGGTTGAGCCCGGCGCGTTCGAACGCCTCCCACGCGGTCTCCAGCAGCAGCCGTTGCTGAGGGTCCATGGCCTGGGCCTCGCGGGGGCTGATGTCGAAGAACGCCGCGTCGAACTCGGGCGCGTCGTAACAGAATCCGCCCTGGTCCACATAGGACTTCCCATGGCTTTCGGGATCCGGGTCGAACAGCTCCTCAACGCCCCAACCCCGGTCCGTGGGAAAGCCGGAGACGGCGTCCTCGCCGTCCCGTACCAGCCGCCACAGCTCCTCAGGCGAGCGCACACCCCCCGGATAGCGGCAGGCCATGCCCACGATCGCGATGGGCTCCGGCTCGGCGGACTCGGCCTCCCGCAGACGCTCACGGGTCTGGCGCAGCTCGGCCGTGACCCACTTGAGGTGGTCGAGCAGCTTCTCTTCGTTCGACATCTAGCGGAGGCTCCTTGGCGCGTCGCGGAGGATGGGGGTCATCGGGCTCACGACTTTCCGAGCTCGTCGGACTTTCCGAACTCGTCGGAGATGAGGTCGAAAATGTCTTCTGCCGTCGCCGTCTCGAGCTCGCTGTGGGCCGCGGAACGCTCCGTTTCCCGTTCCGTGTCACTCCACTTGGCCAGCAGCAGCCGCAGTCGCCCGGTGATCCGGCGGCGGGCCGCCTCGTCCACCGCCGATGGCTCCGAGACCGAGTCCCACCGGTCGAGCTCCGACAGCAGATGTCCCTCGGAGGTCAGCTGCCCCTCGACCAGCCGCTCGCGCAGATAGTCGGCCAGCTCCTTGGGGGTGGGGTGGTCGAAGACCAGGGTGGGCGGAAGGTCGAGGCCGGTGGCGGCGGAGAGCCGATGCCCGAATTCGACGGCCGTGAGCGAGTCGAACCCCAGCTCCTGGAACGGCTGGGCGGGTGGGATCGCGTCGATGGTGGCATGGCCGAGGATCGCGGCGGCATGCGTCTGGATGTGATGGAGCAGAAGCTGATGCCGCTGGGCGGGGGAGCCGGTGGCCAGCTGCCGCTGAAGCGAAGTGCTCAACGCCGCGTCGGTGTCCGGGATGGCATCGGTGCCCGGTGACGCGGCGGCGGCCAGGTCGGACAGCAGCGGGCTGGGCCGCTGTGCGGTGAAACCGGCCGGGAACGTCTCCCAGTCGATGTCCGCGATGGTGATCGTGGTGTCACCGTGGTCCAGGGAGTGCTGGAGCGAGGCGATGGCGAGATCGGTGTCCAGGGGGCGCATTCCGCGCCGGCGGTAGTACTCGATGACGGCCTCGTCGGCGGCCATGCCCGCATCGCTCCATGGCGCCCAGGCGAGGCTGGTGGCAGGCAGGCCACGGGCGCGGCGGTGCTCGGCGAGGGCGTCGAGATAGGCGTTGGCGGCGGCGTACGAGGGCTGTCGGCTACCGCCCCACGCGGCCGCGCCGGACGAGAAGAGCACAAAGGCGCTGAGGTCGAGATCCTCGGTGAGCTCATGCAGATGGGCGGCCGCGAGCGCCTTGGGCCGCAGCACCGCCTCGATCCCCGGAAGGTCCAGCTCGGCGAGCGGGGTGTTCTCCGCGAGCCCGGCGGCGTGGACGACGGTGGTGAGGGGTTGTTCTGCGGGGATGGTGCCGAGGAGGTGCTGGAGTGCGGCGCGGTCGGATACGTCGCAGGCGGTGACGGTGACGGCGGCGCCCAACGCGGTGAGTTCTCCGGTGAGTTGGTTGACACCGGGTGCGTCGGGGCCGGAGCGGCTGATGAGATGGAGATGGGATGCGCCCTGGCGGGCGAGCCAGCGGGCCACATGCGCGCCCAGACCGCCGGTGCCGCCGGTGATCAGGGCCGTACCGGCGGGGCGCCACGCGGTGGGCGCGGTGTCCGGGCAGGTCGCGCGCTCCAGACGGCGGGCCAGGGCGGTGGCGCGGATCGCCACCTGGTCCTCGGGCTGGCCGGGCGTCAGTACGGCGGCGATACGGGCGGGGGTACGGGCGTCCACGTCGGCCGGAAGGTCGATGAGACCGCCCCAGAGTTGAGGGTGCTCCAGGGCCGCGACCCGGCCCATACCCCAGATCTGGGCCTGGTGCGGATGGGGGAGCGGATCGGTGGCGGTGGCGGCCACCGCACCCTGGGTGACACACCACAGGGGCGCGATGAGCGGCGTCTGACCGAGGGCCTGGACAACGGCGGCCGTCGCCGCCAGCCCGGTGGGGACGGCCGGGTGGTCGGGGTGGGGCGTCTGATCGAGCGCGAGCAGACTCAGAATGCCCTCGGGGGTGCTGCCATCGGGCAGCTGTGAGAGCAGTGGGGCGAGGGCGTCGCGCCGGGCGTCCACGCCATCGAGCGACAGGACTTCATGGGCCGCGCCATGGGCATCCAGCGCCTGGACGGTGGCGTGGACGGCCGGATGCTGCTCGTGCCCGGAGGGCACGAGCAGCAGCCAGGTCCCGCTGAGGGGCGGCGCGGTGGCGGGGTCCGGCAGCTGCTTCCACGCGACGCGATAGCGCCAGGAGTCGATGGTGGAGCGCTCGCGGTGGTGACGCCGCCAGGTCGACAGTACGGGGAGTGCGGGCAGTAGGGCGTCGATGCCGGGGCTGTCCTTGTCCAGCTGGAGTGTGCTGGTGAGGGCGTCGACGTCAAGCTCCTCGATGGCATCCCAGAGCCTGGCCTCGGCCGGGTGGTGGCCGTTGACATGACCTTCGGCGCGCGGAGCGGGCGGGGCGAGCCAGTAGTGCTGGTGGTGGAAGGCGTAGGTGGGGAGGTCGATGGTGCGGGGGGTGGGGGTGGTGGGGTACCAGCTGGTCCAGTCGATGTCGATGCCGGTGGTGTGGAGTTGGGCGAGGGTGTGGGTGAGGGCGTGTGTGTCGGGTTGTTTGTGGGTGAGGGTGGAGGTGATGAGGGGTGTTGGGCGGTTGGTTTTGGTGGTGTGGTGGTGGAGGGTGTGGTGGGTTGCGGTGGCGAGGGTGGGGTTGGGGCCGAGTTCGAGGTAGATGCTGGTGTGGGGTGTGGTGTGGGTGATGGCGGGGTGGAAGTGGACGGGTTGGCGGATGTGTTGGGTCCAGTAGTCGGGGGTGGTGATGTGTTCGTCGGCTGGTTGTCCGGTGAGGTTGCTGATGAGGGGGATGGTGGGTGGGTGGTAGGTGAGTTCGCTGATGGCCTGTTTGAAGGGTTCGAGGATGGGGTCCATCAGGGGTGAGTGGAAGGCGTGGCTGACGGTGAGGGTGCGGGTTTTACGACCGCGTTCGGCCCAGGTGGCGCTGATCTCGGTGACGAGGTCGATGGGTCCGGAGATGACGGTGTTGCCCGGGGTGTTGAGGGCGGCGATGCTCACCTGGCCGTGGTGTGCGGCGAGGTCGTCGGCGAGTTCGTCGGCCGTGGCGGCGATGGTGGCCATGCCTCCGCCGGTGGGGAGCCCTCCCATGAGGGTGGCGCGGGTGGCGACGAGGCGGCAGGCGTCGGGGAGGTCGAAGACTCCGGCGATGTGGGCGGCGGCGATTTCGCCGATGGAGTGGCCGATGACGGCGTCGGGTCGTACGCCGACGGAGTTGAGGAGTCGTGCCAGGGCGATGTGCAGGGCGAACAGCCCGGCCTGGGCATATGTGGTGTGGTCCAGGAGTGCCGCGTGTTCGGGGTCACGGCCGAAGACGAGCTCTCGTAGTGGGTGTTCGAGATGCGGGTCGAGTAGGCCGCATACTTCGTCGAAGGCTTCGGCGAAGATGGGGAAGCGGTCGTAGAGTTCGGCGCCCATGCCGGGGCGTTGGCTGCCCTGTCCGCTGAACAGGAACACCGTCTGCCCGGTGATTTCGGCGGCCCGGCCGGGGTGCACCAGTCCCGGATGTGGTTCTCCGGCGGCCAGTGCCTCCAGCCCCGCCACCAGCTCCTCGCGGTCCTGTCCGATGACCACCGCCCGGTGGTCGAAGAGCGTCCTGGACCGCAGCAGGGACCAGCCCACCTCCAAGGCGCTCACCTCGGGCTCACCGATGACGTGCCCGGTCAGGGCCCGCGCCTGGCCTCGTAGCGCCGCGTCGCTCTGTGCGGAGATCACCCAGGGCACCACACCGGCGACGTCCGATACGGGGGCGGGCTCGATCGGCTCGGGGGCCTGCTCAAGGATGAGATGGGCGTTCGTACCGGAGATGCCGAAGGAGGAGATTCCCGACCGGCGGGGCCGTTCGCCTTGGGGCCATGGGACGGGTTCGGTGAGCAGGCGCAGGTCGCCCGCGCTCCAGTCGACATTCGGGGTCGGTGCGTCGATGTGCAGTGAGGCGGGCAGTACCCCGTGGCGCATCGCCATCACCATCTTGATGACCCCGGCCACTCCGGCGGCGGCCTGGGTGTGTCCGATGTTGGACTTGATGGAGCCGAGCCACAGCGGACGTCCCTCCGACCGCTCCTGGCCGTACGTGGCCAGCAGCGCCTGCGCCTCGATCGGGTCGCCGAGGGTGGTCCCGGTGCCATGCGCCTCGACGGCGTCCACCTCGGACGGTGACAGCCGGGCGTTGGCGAGCGCCTGCCGGATCACCCGCTGCTGCGAGGGCCCGTTGGGCGCGGTGAGGCCGTTGCTCGTGCCGTCCTGGTTGACGGCGGAGCCACGGATGACGGCCAGCACCCGGTGGCCGTTGCGCCGCGCGTCCGACAGCCGTTCCAGCAGGACGAGACCGACGCCCTCGCCCCACACCATGCCGTCCGCCCCGGCCGCGAACGGCTTGCACCGCGCGTCGGGCGCCAGACCGCGCTGGCGGGAGAACTCGATGAACGCGCCCGGGGTGGCCATCACCGTTACCCCGCCGGCCAGGGCCATCGTGCATTCCCCCTGCCGCAGGGCCTGGGTCGCGAGATGCATGGCCACCAGCGAGGACGAGCACGCCGTGTCCACCGTGACCGCCGGGCCTTCGAGGCCGAAGGAGTAGGCCACCCGGCCGGACACCACACTGCCGATATTGCCCGTGGCGACATAGCCTTCGACGTCGCTCGCCGTATCGCCGGTGAGGGAGATGTAATCCTGGGACGTCACTCCCGCGAATACGCCCGTGTTGCTGCCCGCGAGCGTGTCCCGGTCCAGACCCGCGCTCTCGAAGGTCTCCCAGGCGGTTTCCAGCAGCAGGCGCTGCTGGGGGTCCATGGCGACCGCCTCGCGCGGGCTGATGCCGAAGAACCCGGGATCGAACTTGGCCGCCTGGTAGAGGAATCCGCCCTCGCGGACGTAGCTCGTCCCCGCGCGGTCCGGGTCGGGGTCGTAGAGCGCGTTCAGATCCCAGTTGCGGTCGGTGGGCATCTCCGCGATGGCATCGCGGTGCGCCATGACCAGGTCCCACAGCTCCTTCGGGGAGTGTGCGTCGCCGGGGTAGCGGCAGGCCATGCCGACGATCGCGATCGGCTCGTCCTGAGCGGCCGTGGTGGGGGTGTGAACGGTGACGGCCGACTGCTGGCCCGTGAGTTCGGCGCGCAGATATGTGGCGAGGGCGTTGGGCGTGGGGTGGTCGAAGACGAGCGTGGGTGCGAGGTCGATTCCGGTGGCGGTGGCGAGCTGGTTGCGCAGCTCCACGGCGGTCAGGGAGTCGAAACCGAGCTCTTGGAACGGCTGGGCGGGCGGAATGGCGTCCGGTCCGGAATGCCCCAGGATCGAGGCCGCGAGGGACTGGATCCGCTCGAGGAGGAGCTGGTGCTGCTGCTCGGGAGTGGCGGCGGAGATCCGCTGCCGGAGTGAGGTGCCTGCGGACGTGCCGGCGGTTCGCTCGGTGGGGTTGTCGGCGGGCGTGATCAAGTCGTCGAGCAGCGGGCTGGGGCGCTGGGCGGTGAACGCCGCCGGGAACCTCTCCCAGTCGATGTCCGCCACGGTGACCGTCGTGTCACGCTGGTCCAGGGCGTGCTGGAGCGATGCCACGGCCAGCTCCGGGCTGAGCGGAGACAGCCCGCGCCGCCCGTAGAACGCGAGCGCGGTCTCGTCGGCGGCCATGCCCGCATCGCCCCAGGGGCCCCAGGCGAGGCTGGTGGCCGGGAGTCCACGGGCGCGGCGGTGCTCGGCGAGGGCGTCGAGATAGGTGTTCGCGGCGGCGTAGGCGCCTTGCCGACTGCCGCCCCACACGGCCGCGCCGGACGAGAAGAGCACGAAGGCGCTGAGGTCGAGCCCCTGGGTCAGCTCATGCAGATGGGTGGCGGCCAGGGCCTTGGGCCCGAGCACATGCCGCAGCCGCTCCGGCCCGAGGTCGGCGATGAGCTCGGTGTCCGACGTCCCGGCGGCGTGGACGACGGTGGTGAGGGGGTGTTCTGCGGGGATGGTGTCGAGGAGGTGCTCGAGTGCGGCCCGGTCGGAGGCGTCGCAGGCGGTGATGGTGACGGTCGTGCCCAGGTCGGTGAGTTCTTGGGCGAGTTGGGCGGCGCCGGGTGCGTCGGGGCCGGAGCGGCTGATGAGGTGGAGATGGGGTGCTCCGTGGCGGGCGAGCCAGCGGGCGACATGGGCGCCGAGGCCACCGGTGCCGCCGGTGATGAGCGTGGTGCCGGTGGGCTGCCAGGTCCTGGGGGCATTGGTGGGCGTACCGGCCCTACGAAGGCGCCGGGCGTAGCTGCCGGTGGCGCGGATGGCGGTCTGGTCCTCCGGCCCACCGGGGGCGAGCAGGGCGGCCAGACGGTCGGCGGTGTGGTGGTCGATGACGGTCGGGAGATCGATCAGGCCACCCCAGCGGCGGGGGTGTTCCAGGGCCGCGGCCCGGCCAAGTCCCCAGATCTGCGCCTGCCGAGGGCTGGGGAGCGGATCGCCGGGGCCGGTGGCGACGGCGCCTTGGGTGATACACCACAGTAGTGCCGTGATCTCGGCGTCGCCGAGGGCCTGCACGAGTACGGTGGTCGCGATCAGCCCTGAGGGTACGGCGGCGTATTGGGGGTGCGGCTCGTCGTCGAGGGCGAGCAGGCTCAGTACTCCGGTGGGTTCGCCCTCCATTGCCAGACGGGTGAGATGGTCCGCCAAGGCGTCACGATCGACGGTACGAGTGTCGAGCACATGGCGGAGCGGAGTGGCGCCGTGGGCGGTCAGGGTCTGTGTGGCCGTTGCCACGGCAGGGTGGTCGGACTGACCCGCGGGGATGATCAGCAGCCAGGTGCCGGAGAGGTCCGGACGCGTGGAAGGAGTGGGGAGCGCCTTCCAAGTGGCGTGGTATCGCCAGGAATTGATGACCGACCGCTCACGGTGCTGCCGCCGCCAGGCGGACAGCGTCGGAAGAACGGCGCCCAGCATGGGGTGCTGGTCCGCCGGTGAGTCGATGGTCGCCGCCAGGGACTCCAGATCCTCCCGCTCCACCGCCTCCCAGAACTCCCTGTCGACCAGAGCCGCCTCCGTGGGCGCCGGGCCCGAGGAGGAGCCGGACGACAGCCAGTAGTGCTGGTGGTGGAAGGCGTAGGTGGGGAGGTCGATGGTGCGGGGGGTGGGGGTGGCGGGGTACCAGCTGGTCCAGTCGATGTCGATGCCGGTGGTGTGGAGTTGGGCGAGGGTGTGGGTGAGGGCCTGCGCTTCGGGCTGCTTGCGAGTGAGGGTGGAGGTGATGAGGGGTGTTGGGCGGTTGGTGGGGTTTTCGGTGGTGTGGTGGTGGAGGGTGTGGTGGGTTGCGGTGGTGAGGGTGGGGTTGGGGCCGAGTTCGAGGTAGATGCTGGTGTGGGGTGTGGTGTGGGTGATGGCGGGGTGGAAGTGGACGGGTTGGCGGATGTGTTGGGTCCAGTAGTCGGGGGTGGTGATGTGTTCGTCGGCTGGTTGTCCGGTGAGGTTGCTGATGAGGGGGATGGTGGGTGGGTGGTAGGTGAGTTCGCTGATGGCCTGTTTGAAGGGTTCGAGGATGGGGTCCATCAGGGGTGAGTGGAAGGCGTGGCTGACGGTGAGGGTGCGGGTTTTACGACCGCGTTCGGCCCAGGTGGCGCTGATCTCGGTGACGAGGTCGATGGGTCCGGAGATGACGGTGTTGCCGGGGGTGTTGAGGGCGGCGATGCTCACCTGGCCGTGGTGTGCGGCGAGGTCGTCGGCGAGTTCGTCGGGGGTGGCGGCGATGGTGGCCATGCCTCCGCCGGTGGGGAGCCCTCCCATGAGGGTGGCGCGGGTGGCGACGAGGTGGCAGGCGTCGGGGAGGTCGAAGACTCCGGCGATGTGGGCGGCGGCGATTTCGCCGATGGAGTGGCCGATGACGGCGTCGGGGTGTACGCCGACGGAGTTGAGGAGTCGTGCCAGGGCGATGTGCAGGGCGAAGAGCCCGGCCTGGGCGTAGGTGGTGTGGTCCAGTAGTGCTGCGTGTTCGGGGTCGTGGCTGAAGACGAGCTCTCGTAGTGGGTGTTCGAGATGCGGGTCGAGTAGGCCGCATACTTCGTCGAAGGCTTCGGCGAAGATGGGAAAGCGGTCGTAGAGTTCGGCGCCCATGCCGGGGCGTTGGCTGCCCTGTCCGCTGAACAGGAACACCGTCTGACCGGTGGTCTCGACCGTCTCCCTCCGCTCGACCAGACCCGGATGTGGTTCTCCGGCGGCCAGTGCCTCCAGCCCCGCCACCAGCTCTTCGCGGTCCTGTCCGATGACCACCGCCCGGTGGTCGAAGAGCGTCCTGGACCGAAGCAGGGACCACCCCACCTCAGCGGCACGTACCTCCGGGTCGGCGCTCACCCGTGCCACCAGCGCCCGCGCCTGACCCCGTAGCGCCTCCGTACCGCGCGCGGACACCACCCATGGCACGGGCCCACCCACCGGTTCCACCGGTTCCACCGAGTACGCCGAGTCCACCGGTCCCGCCTCGACGGCTCCGGCCGCCGCCACCGGCTCCTCGGGCGCCTGCTCCACGATGACATGCGCATTGGTCCCGCTGATGCCGAAGGACGAGACACCCGCCCGGCGTGGACGCTCCCCCCGTGGCCACTCCGTCACCTCGGTCAGCAGGCGGACATCGCCCGCGCTCCAGTCCACATGCGGGGTCGGTTCGTCGATGTGCAGCGAGGCGGGCAGTACCCCATAGCGCATCGCCATCACCATCTTGATGACCCCGGCCACTCCGGCGGCGGCCTGGGTGTGTCCGATGTTGGACTTGATGGAGCCGAGCCACAGCGGACTGCCCTCGGGCCGCTCCTGCCCGTACGTGGCCAGCAGCGCCTGTGCCTCGATCGGATCGCCGAGCGTGGTTCCGGTGCCGTGTCCCTCCACCACATCGACCTCTGCCGGCGACAGCCGGGCGTTGGCGAGCGCCTGGCCGATCACCCGCTGCTGCGAGGGCCCGTTCGGCGCGGTGAGCCCGTTGCTCGTACCGTCCTGGTTGACCGCGGAGCCCCGGATCACCGCCAGCACCCGGTGGCCGTTGCGCCGCGCGTCCGACAGCCGTTCCAACAGCAGAAGCCCGGCGCCCTCGCCCCAGCCGGTACCGTCGGCCGCCGAGGCGAACGGCTTGCACCGGCCGTCGGCCGCCAGACCGCGCTGGCGGGAGAACTCGACGAAGGTGGTCGGCGTGGCCATCACCGTCACGCCACCCGCCAGCGCCAACGTGCATTCGCCCTGCCGTAGCGCCTGGGCCGCCAGATGCATGGCCACCAGCGACGACGAGCACGCCGTGTCCACCGTCACCGCCGGGCCCTCAAGGCCGAACGCATACGCCACCCGGCCCGACATGACACTCGGCGTACCGCCCGCGAGCAGGTATCCCTCGACCTCCCGGGCCGAGGAACCGCCGGAGGCGCCGTAGCCCTGATAGGTGCCGCCCGCGAATACGCCGGTGTTGCTCCCGGCGAGCGTGTCCCGGTCCAGGCCCGCGCTTTCGAAGGTCTCCCAGGCGGTTTCCAGGAGCAGCCGCTGCTGGGGATCCATGGCGAGCGCCTCGCGCGGGCTGATGCCGAAGAACGTCGCGTCGAACCCGGCCGCGTCGTGCAGGAAACCGCCCTCGCGCGCATAGCTGGTGCCCAGACGCTCGGGGTCGGGATCGAAGAGGGTGTCCAGATCCCAGTCGCGGTCGGCGGGCATCTCCCCGATGGCGTCCCGGCCCGCGACGACGAGCTGCCACAGCTCCTCCGGAGAGCGCACACCGCCCGGGTAGTGGCAGGCCATGCCGACGATCGCGATCGGTTCGTCGTCGGCGGCCACGGACGACGTGTGGCTGGCGACGGCGGCCTTCTGCCCGGTGAGTTCGGCGCCCAGATACGTGGCGAGCGCGTTCGGCGTCGGATGGTCGAAGACCAGCGCCGGAGCGAGGGCGAGGCCGGTCGTGGCGGCGAGCTGATTGCGCAGCTCGACCGCGGTGAGGGAGTCGAAGCCCAGCTCCTGGAAGGGCTGCCCCGGGGGAACCGCGTCCAGCCCGGGGTGCCCGAGGATCGTCGCGGCCAGGGTCTGGACATGGCGGACCAGGATCTGATGACGCTGTGCGGCGGGCGCCGCGCCGAGCTGTTGCCGCAGCGGATTGTCGTCGGCGGTGGCCGTGGAGGTGGCGGGCTCCGCGTTCGACGGCATCAGACGGGTGAGGAACGGACTCGGGCGCTGCGCGGTGAACGTACGGCCGAACTTGTCCCAGTCGACATCCGCGACGGTGACGGTGGTGTCGTCGTGTGTCAGCGCGTGTTGCAATGACGCGATGGCGAGGTCGGTCGGGAGCGGGGAGAGCCCCCGCCGCTTGAGGTGGGAGAGTGTGTGCTGGTCGGCGGCCATGCCCGCCTCGCCCCACGGCCCCCAGGCGAGGCTGGTGGCGGGCAGGCCCCGGGCCCGGCGGTGTTCGGCGAGCGCGTCCAGGTAGGTGTTCGCGGCGGCGTAGGCGGCCTGTTGCCCGCTGCCCCATGTCGCGGCGTTCGACGAGAAGAGGACGAAGGCCGTGAGATCGAGGTTCTGGGTGAGGTCGTGCAGATGAGCGGCGGCCAGGGCCTTGGACCGCAGAACGGGCTGCAACCGCCCGGGGTCCAGCTCGCCGATCCGACCCAGTTCCATCGTGCCGGCGGTGTGGATGACCGCGGTGAGGGGGTGTTCGGCGGGAACGCTGTCGATGAGCCGCCGGAGTCCGGCGTGGTCGGAGACATCGCAGGCGGTGATGGTGACGTCCGTCCCCAGCGCGGTGAGCTCCTCGCGGAGCTCGGACGCGCCGGGCGCGTCGGGACCGGAACGGCTGACGAGGTGGAGACGGGGTGCGCCACGCTCGGCGAGCCAGTGAGCGATCTGGGTGCCGAGACCGCCGGTGCCACCGGTGATGAGCGTGGTGCCCGACGGCTCCCAGGGAGCGGGGGCCGCGTCGTCGGCGGGCACACGGGTGAGGCGGCGTGCGTACGTACCGGTGGTGCGGATGGCCACCTGGTCCTCGGGCTGCCCGGGGACGAGAAGGGCCGCTAGCCGACCCGCGGTGTGGTGGGTCATGGCGCCGGGCAGATCGATGAGACCGCCCCAGCGCTGCGGATGCTCGAGCGCGGCCACCCGGCCGAAGCCCCAGATCTGTGACTGCTCGGGGTGGGGGAGGAGGTCGCCGCGACCGGTGGCGACGGCGCCCTGCGTGACGCACCACAGCGGCGCGTTGATTCCGGCGTCATCGAGGGCCTGGAGGAGCGCGGTGGTGGCGCCGAGCCCGGCGGACACCGCGGAGTGGCCGGCGAGCGGTTCCTGGTCGAGGGCGAGCAGACTGATGGCTCCGGCGGGCTGGGACTCCTCGGTGAGCCGGTCGAGACGTTCGCGGAGCCCGGCGCGATCGATGTCATGAGCGTCGATCGCGTATGGGAGCGCCGTTGCGCCGTGTGCCCGCAGCGCCTGGAGGGTGACCTGGACCGCGGTGTGCTCCTCCTGCCCGGCCGGGACGACCACCAGCCAGATGCCCGTCAGGGCCGGGGCGGTCGGGTCGGGGAGCTGCTGCCACGTGGCCCGGTAGCGCCAGGAGTCGATGGTGGAGCGTTCACGGTGTTGCCGCCGCCAGGAGGACAGTACGGGGAGTGCGGGCAGCAGGGCGTCGATGCCGGGGCTGTCCTTGTCCAGCTGGAGTGTGCTGGTGAGGGCGTCGACGTCAAGCTCCTCGATGGCATGCCAGAGCTGCGCCTCGGCCGGGTCCCCGGCAGCTCCTTCGAGGCTCGTACGGGCGGCGGGCGGGGCCAGCCAGAAGCGCTGGTGCTGGAAGGCGTACGTCGGCAACCCGACGACTTTCGGGGCCGGGTCGCTGGGGAACCAGCTGGTCCAGTCGACGTCGATACCGGCGGTGTGGAGTTGGGCAAAGGTGTGGGTGAGGGCCTGCGCCTCGGGCTGCTTGCGAGTGAGGGTGGAGGTGATGAGTGGCGTCGGTCGGTCGGTTTCGGTGGTGTGGTGGTGGAGGGTGTGGTGGGTTGCGGTGGCGAGGGTGGGGTTGGGGCCGAGTTCGAGGTAGATGCTGGTGTGGGGTGTGGTGTGGGTGATGGCGGGGTGGAAGTGGACGGGTTGGCGGATGTGTTGGGTCCAGTAGTCGGGGGTGGTGATGTGTTCGTCGGCTGGTTGTCCGGTGAGGTTGCTGATGAGGGGGATGGTGGGTGGGTGGTAGGTGAGTTCGCTGATGGCCTGTTTGAAGGGTTCGAGGATGGGGTCCATCAGGGGGGAGTGGAAGGCGTGGCTGACGGTGAGGGTGCGGGTTTTACGACCGCGTTCGGCCCAGGTGGCGCTGATCTCGGTGACGAGGTCGATGGGTCCGGAGATGACGGTGTTGCCGGGGGTGTTGAGGGCGGCGATGCTCACTTGGCCGTGGTGTGCGGCGAGGTCGTCGGCGAGTTCGTCGGGGGTGGCGGCGATGGTGGCCATGCCTCCGCCGGTGGGGAGCCCTCCCATGAGGGTGGCGCGGGTGGCGACGAGGTGGCAGGCGTCGGGGAGGTCGAAGACTCCGGCGATGTGGGCGGCGGCGATTTCGCCGATCGAATGCCCGATGACGGCGTCGGGGTGTACGCCGACGGAGTTGAGGAGTCGTGCCAGGGCGATGTGCAGGGCGAAGAGCCCGGCCTGGGCGTAGGTGGTGTGGTCCAGTAGTGCTGCGTGTTCGGGGTCGTGGCTGAAGACGAGCTCTCGTAGTGGGTGTTCGAGATGCGGGTCGAGTAGGCCGCATACTTCGTCGAAGGCTTCGGCGAAGATGGGGAAGCGGTCGTAGAGTTCGGCGCCCATGCCGGGGCGTTGGCTGCCCTGTCCGCTGAACAGGAACACCGTCTGCCCGGTGATTTCGGCGGCCCGGCCGGGGTGCACCAGTCCCGGATGTGGTTCTCCGGCGGCCAGTGCCTCCAGCCCCGCCACCAGCTCTTCGCGGTCCTGTCCGATGACCACCGCCCGGTGGTCGAAGAGCGTCCTGGACCGCAGCAGGGACCACCCCACCTCAGCGGCACGTACCTCCGGGTCGGCGTTCACCCGTGCCACCAGCGCCCGCGCCTGACCGCGTAGCGCCGCCGTACCGCGCGCCGACACCACCCACGGCACGGGCCCACCCACCGACTCCACCGAGGACGTCGGCTCCACCGGTTCCGCCTCGGCACCCCCCTCAGGGGCCTGCTCCAGGATCAGATGGGCGTTCGTCCCGCTGATTCCGAAGGACGAAACCCCCGCCCGCCGCGGATGCTCGCCCCGTGGCCACTCCCGGGCCTCGGTCAGCAGATGGACATCGCCCGCGCTCCAGTCCACATGGGGCGTCGGCTCGTCGATGTGCAGCGAGGCGGGGAGCACCTCGTGGCGCATCGCCATCACCATCTTGATGACCCCGGCCGCACCCGCGGCCATCTGCGCGTGCCCGATGTTGGACTTGATGGATCCCAGCCACAGCGGTCGCCCCTCGGGCCGCTCCTGCCCGTATGTGGCCAGCAGCGCCTGCGCCTCGATCGGATCGCCCAGCGTCGTACCCGTACCGTGTGCCTCCACCGCGTCCACCTCGGACGCCGACAGCCGGGCGTTGGCGAGCGCCTGCCGGATGACCCGCTGCTGTGAGGGCCCGTTCGGCGCCGTCAGGCCGTTGCTGGCGCCGTCCTGGTTGACCGCCGTGCCCCGGATCACGGCCAGCACCTGGTGGCCGTTGCGCCGTGCGTCCGACAGCCGTTCCAGCAGCAGGACACCCACGCCCTCGGCCAGGGTCATGCCGTCGCTGTTGGCCGAGAACGCCTTGGACCTGCCGTCCGGCGCGAGCCCGCGCAGCTCGCTGAAGCCGATGAACGGTGCCGTCGAGGACATCACGGCCACGCCCCCGGCGAGCGCCATATCGCATTCGCCCTGCCGGATCGCCTGGCAGGCCAGATGCATGGCGACCAGGGAGGAGGAGCACGCGGTGTCCACCGTCACCGCGGCCCCCTCCAGGCCGAGGGTGTACGCCACCCGGCCGGACACCACGCTGGCGGAGTTGCCGATGGTGAAGTAGCCGGCCGAGCCCTCGGGCACCTGGGACGCGTCGGAACAGTAGTCGAGGTGATCGCAGCCGATGAAGGTGCCGGTCCGGCTACCCCGCAGCGACTCCGGGTCGACTCCGGCGTGCTCGATGGCCTCCCAGGACGCCTCGAGGGCCAGCCGCTGCTGTGGCGCCATTCCAAGGGCCTCGCGGGGGCTGATGCCGAAGAACGTGGCGTCGAATCCCGCCGGGTCGTCGATGAAGCCGCCCTCGCGCGTATAACTCGTCCCCGGGTGCTCCGGGTCGGGGTGGAAGAGATTCTCCACATCCCAATCGCGGTCGGTGGGGAGTTCCGAAATGGCGTCGCGCTCCGTGGCGACGAGTTCCCACAGCTCTTCGGGGGACCGTACGCCTCCGGGGAAGCGGCAGGACATTCCCACGATGGCGACGGGCTCATGCCCCGCGGACTCGACATCCTTCAGACGGCGCTGCGTCTGCCGGAGATCCGCCGTCACCCGCTTCAGATAGTCGAGCAGCTTCTCTTCATTGCTCGCCATGGTCGGCCACCCCCACTTCCCTCGGTCCGGAACGCTGAACGCTATTGGCGGCGGCAGTCGTAACTGCCTTGCAAAGTACTTCCGTCGGGGAAGGTGAAGCTCGTGGTGTCCTTGAAATGCCCCGGCCCGAGGACCTGGTAGTCATCCTTGAGGTCCAGCTTCACGCCCGTCGTCTGCCCCGAGGCATTCGGTGTGATCACCTGGGTGAGGGGCCCCTTGAATATCAGATGGCCGTCCTTCCAGCCGGACGAGGTGTAGTTTCCGGAGGAACCCCAGTTGTCGTGGTACTGGGTGATGAATGTCCCGTCCACGGGATTCCAGCCGAAGGACGAACGGCCGACCACGCTTCCGGGTTCGAGTGTGGCGTCCGTATAGAGGTAATGCCCGCCCATGGCCCGCTTGGTGTTCAGCTTCAGCACCGCCGGCTTTCCGCCCGGCGGTGGGGTGTAGTCGCAGGTGTAGGAGCCGAGCAGAAAGTCCAGATCGCGGATCTGCGGGGGAGCGGGGAGCGGATTCCTGCCGCGCGGCGGTTTGGCTCTGGTATCGGGCTCGGCGTTCACCGGGGAGACGGTGAGCGCGATCAGACTCACCGCGGCCACACCCACGACACCGGCCGGGATCTGCCGGGTCCACCTCCTGTGCCGGGCCGTGCCCCGCGGTTCCCGCTCCCGGTCCCGTTCCTCCGAGCTTTCGGTACGCACACTCGACTCCCAACCGTCAATCGGGCGCTGACCTGCGGCTGAGCCGCCTGATCGGCGGCTTGTCCGGATACGGCGACCATCATTTGTGCCGCCACCAAAGTGGGTCTAACGCCCGGCTTGGCCTCCTCCCGGAGGAGACGTTGGCGTCCTCCCGGAAGAGACGTGGCCTCGTCGCGGATGAGAAAAGGGGAGTGCCGACCTCGCATTAGCCCAGCTTTAGCCCGCCCACCGACCATGAATGCCGACCATGGCGATGAGGAGGATGACGATGAGCGGCTGGCCGGAGCTGGAGAAGTACATCGATCGGGCCCCCACCTCGAAGGAGATGATGGCCTGGATCGAACTGATCGTCAGCCAGGGCATTCGCCGGGCGGGCTATCCGGCCGACGGCTGGACCGAGGAGTGGGCCGCCGAACAATTCCGGGATACCGGTCTGGAGGACGTACGGCTGGAGCCGCTGGACACGCCCATCTGGCGGCCGCGGTCCGCCGCCTTCGAGATCTGGCCCACCGGCCGGCCCGATGAGGTCATCGGCTTCGAGGGACTGGCCTTGCCGTACACCACCCCGACCGAGGGCACCGAGGGCCGACTGGTGCGGATGGAGGACGGGGAGGTGCGGGGCTCCATCGCGGTCCAGGAGATCGGCTTCACCCAGCTGCCGCAGACCGAGGTGGGGGCCCGGGCCACCGGCTCCTACGACCCCGAGGGTGTCTTCCCCGACCTCGTCCAGACCGTGCCCTTCGACCTTCCCCATGTGCTGGACTTCGACATCGCCATCAAGGACGGCGCCACGGCCTATGTCGGCCTGCTCACCGGACTGCCCTGGGAGACCAGCGACTTCTACTGGCCCTATGACGCCGAACGGCGCTCCATCCCCGGCATCTGGCTGAGCGGCAAGGACGGGCAGCGGGTCCGCGAGCTGATGGCGTCGGGGGAGTGCGAGGGCCGGATCGTCTCCGACGCCACCATCACCGAGGAGACCACCCACAACGTGGTGGGCACCCTGCCCGGCGCCTCCGATCACTGGGTGATCGTCGGCTCACACCACGACGGTCCCTGGGCATCCGCCGTGGAGGACGCCTCCGGGGTGGCGCTCGTCCTGGCGCAGGCCAGGTTCTGGGCGTCGGTGCCCCGGGAACTGCGGCCGCACAACATGCTGTTCGTGCTCACGTCCGGCCATATGGCGGGCGCCGCGGGCACCCAGGCGTTCATCGCGGCGCACCCCGAGCTGTTCCCCCAGGTCGTCCTCGAAATGCATCTTGAGCACGCCGCGCGCCAGGCGGAGGTGGTCGACGGGGAGGTCGTGCCCACCGACGACCCCGAGGTGCGCTGGTGGTTCACCACCCAGGCGCCCCAGCTGGAACAGCTGGTGGCCGAGTCGCTCGCGGCGGAGGATCTGCGCCGCTCATGGATCCTGTCGCCGACCGCCTTCGCGCCGAACCCGGCCACCGACGGCGCCTACTTCTACTACACGGGTGTGCCGCTGGTGCAGCTGATCACCACGCCCATGTACATCTTCGATCCGCGGGACACCCCGGACAAGGTGGACGAGCAGAGCCTGGTGCCGCTCACCAAGGGGGCGGCGCGGATCATCGCCGGTACGGCGGGCTGTGAGCCCGACACCCTCCGGGTGCCGATCCAGACCGCGGCCGGCGGGACGGAGTAGGACCGTCGAAGGAGACCGTCGGCGGTACGGGACCGCCGAACGGGGACGGCCCGCCGGGTTCCGGCGGGCCGTCACCCGTCGCCCTACCGGCGCCCCGACAGCCGGCACAGCGCCTTGGCGGTCCGATGCGGATCGCTCTCGGAGCGGGCGGTGAGGACGACCGCGCCCCGCCGCTCGGCACCCTTCTTCGCGGCCACGGCGACCTCCACATCCACCGACTCACCGGCCCTGGCGGTGGCGAGACGGTTGGGCAGCCAGGCGGACCAGCCCCGGCCGACCGCCCTCGCCGACAGCCGGTAGACATCCGAGTCCACCGACGTGGCCGGAGTCGTCGCCCGGTCCCCGGTGGCGCGTCCGGTGTTGTCGAGGCCGAAGGTGCACATGGCCCGGGAGCGGGAGGGGTCCCCCTTGGCCTCGCCGCGGTGCAGGGCCACTCCACGGCGCCACGGTCCCGCGCCGTCCAGGGACTTCACCGCGATGGTGTACGAGAGCACTCCGGATCTGTCGCGCTTGAGGTCGAGCACATAGAAGTGCAGCCGGTTGGCCCGGTCGATGTACTCGTACTGGCTGCCGGAGTCGGCTCCGGCGTGGAAGAGGGCATCGCTGAGCTGCCGGTAGTCGCCCATGGTGATCTTCTGGTCGGTGCCGTCGGGGCGCCGGAAGTCCACCAGGTCGATGTCCTCGGGGTGGGCGTCGACAACCCAGGCGAACGGGGCCCGGTCCTTGTCCTTGGTCTTGGCCAGCAGCACCCCGTGATCCGGGGTGAACGAGTCCATCCCCATGCGGTCGACGACCTCGACGGTGTAGTTGTCGTAGCCGCCGCCGTCGCACAGCGGGTCGGTGCCGTTGTCGCAGGGCTCCGACAGATCGCCGCCCATGGTGATGTTGACCCCGGAGAGCCCCTTCTCGCCCGGTGGCGCCGAGCGTGCGGTGACCCGGGCGACGACGAGGCCGGAGTTCTTCAGCGCGTCGCGGTCCAGCCGCAGCACGTTCTTCTCGTCCACGATGCCGAGCTTCAGCTTGTCGCGCAGCACGTGCTGGGAGCCTATCGAGCCCCCGGCCGTGGCGGGGATCCGCCAGCGGGTGTGCGGTCCGCCGGGGCCGTTGAAGGAGCCGCGCGAGAGCATGCTCCAGATACCGGTGTACGAACGGCTGAGGGGGGTGCCGTACGGGTTGTTGTAGTTGTCCCCGATGCCCAGTATGTGGCTGAGTTCATGGGCGTACACCGCCATGCCGGAGCTCTCGGCCTGCACCGACGACCCGTTGGCGGCGTTGGGCCAGATACGGGCGGCGGCCTGCCAGGACGTCCACGGCACATAGCGGGTACGGGCCGAGTTGTCGCCCGTGGCGGCCGGTGGCCCCCAGGCGGCGGGTACGTCCGGTGCGCCCGGGAACTTCATCGGGCCGAACTCCTGCCAGGTGGACGACTCGTCCTGTCCGGCGGTGAGATAGAAGACGAAGTCGAACGAGTCCGCCTCGTCGGCGCCGACATCGGCCACCCAGGCGGCCTTGCCGTCCTCCCGGATGTCCTTGCCGCAGGTGTCCCCGGCCGGGCAGGCGCCCGGGTTCATCGAGTCCTCGACGCCGTACTGATAGGACTTGCCCGGCATGCGGTACACACCGAAGGCGGTCAGATCGACCCCGATACGGCCGCCGGAGTCCTCCATCCAGTACTCGTTGATGGTGTGGCCGTTGTTCAGCGGCCCCGGTGTGTTGAGGAAGTCCTGGTAGAAGCGCGGGAGACGGTCGCGCGGGACACCGGATGCGCTCGGCTGCGGATTGCCGAACAGGGTGGACCCGGCCGGCCGGCTGACCGTGAACTCCTCGTCCGGATAGTCCAGAAGCACCAGCGCGCCCTTGAAGGTGCGCTGGGTGGGCTTGACGGCGGGGTCCGCCCAGTGGGTACCGGGGACCGCGCGGTAGTCGGCCCAGGTCATGTCGTCGGGGTTGCGCCACTGCTGCGGATCGATCGGCCGCACCAGCGACGGTCGGGCGGGCCCGGCCGGCGGTGCGCCGTCCGGCGTGGCCCGCGCGGGTCCGGCGGCGATGGCCGCCGCGGTGGCGAGGACGGTGGCGACGACGGTCAACCGGCCGACGGGTCTTCGGGGGAGGAACAAGGCTCACCTCGTGTCGGGCGTCTCGGAGCTCAGACATGACAAGCCGTGCGAGCGGTATGCCTACCGCTGCCCAAAGGTAGGACCGGGGAAAGGGGGGACGCCAGAGCGCCCCGGGACGTAAGCGCGATAGCGTGTACCGGCCAACGGGAGCTGCCGCCGCCTGGGACTTCGTCAGCGCAACCCGGGGACAGCCCACCCCGGAAGGTGAGGTGCGCTCGCGCCCCCGAGGTGCGTCCGCGCTCGCCCGAGGCCGGGCACCGGCCCCTCCCGTCCGGCGCGACTCGTGGATACCAGCACTAGGAGCCCTCTTGACCAGCCCAGAACAGCGCATGGCTGACCTGCTCAAGACCTTCGGTGAGCCTGCGGCGAACACCGCGTACCTGCTGTGCGACAGGCACCCGGACGACGCCGTCGCGTTCACTGTGGTGGGCAAGGACATGACCGGTCATGACATGACGTACGGGGAGCTTCGTGACCGTTCCTCGCGCATGGCCGGTGCCCTGGCCGCCCTGGGGGTCGGAGTGGGCGACCGCGTCGCCACCTTGATGGGCAAATCCGCCGAACTGCTGGTCGCGAGCCTTGCGATCTGGCGGCTCGGGGCCGTCCAGGTGCCGTTGTTCACCGCGTTCGCCTCACCGGCCATCGCGCTGCGGATCACGGGCAATGACACGAAGGTCGTGATCAGCGACGCCGACCAACGCCCCAAGCTCGACCCGGAGTCGGGCTTCCCCGGCGAGCGCCCCTGGCGGATCGTCACCACCGGGCCGGTCACCGGGGCCGATCTGTCCTTCGCGGAGCTGGCCGAGGGGCACGACCCGCTGTCCGAGCCGGTGGCCGTGGGCGGCGACGGGCTCATCGTGGAGCTGTTCACCTCGGGCACCGCGGGCACGCCGAAGGCCGTCCCGATCCCGCTGCGGGCGGTCGCGGGCTTCGCCATGTACCAGCGGTTCGGCCTGGACCACCGGCCCACCGACGTCTTCTGGAACGCCGCCGACCCGGGCTGGGCGTACGGCCTGTACTACGCGCTCATCGGGCCCCTCGCCCTCGGACAGCGCGGACTGCTGCTGAACGGCCTGTTCTCCGCGGAGTCCACCTGGGAGGTGCTCTCCCGCTTCGGTGTCACCAACTTCGCCGCCGGGCCCACCGTCTACCGCAAGCTGCGCGCCTCCGGTATCCCCGCCCCCGCCGATCTGCGGCTGCGCTGCTGCTCCGCGGCGGGCGAACCGCTGCCCCCGGACGTCGTCGACTGGGCGCTCGAGTCGCTCGGCGTCCCCGTGCGCGACCACTACGGCTCGACCGAGCTGGGCATGGTGGTCGCCCATGCCTGGCACCCGGACCTGCGCGACGAGATCAAGCCCGGCTCCATGGGCCGTCCGCTGCCCGGCTGGAGCGTGAAGGTGCTGCGCGAGGACACCAACTCAGCGCTGGCCCGCGTGGACATCCCCGGACGGGTCGTGGTGGACATCGCCGAAAGCCCGCTGATGTGGTTCAAGGGCTACCGTGACGCCGCCGAGCAGACCGCCGAGAAGTTCAGCCCCGACGGGCGCTGGTTCTACACCGGTGACACCGCCGCCCGCGACGAGGAGGGCCATCTGTTCTTCTCCGGGCGCGGCGACGACATCATCCTGATGGCGGGTTACCGCATCGGTCCCTTCGAGGTGGAGACCGTGCTGCTGGAGCACGCCGCGGTGGCGGAGGCCGCCGTGGTCGGCGTACCGGACGACGAGTACGGCGAGGTCGTGGAGGCGTTCGTCGTGCCGCGCCCGGGGGCCGAGGTGGGCGACGCGCTCGCGGCCGAGCTTCAGCAGCTGGTCAGGGATCGGTACGCCAAGCACGCCTATCCGCGGCAGGTGCACTTTGTGGCCGAGCTGCCGAAGACCTCCAGTGGTAAGACGCAGCGGTTCCTGCTGCGCCCGCAGCAGGCCGCCCCGCGGAGCCGCTGAGTCGCCCCGGCCCGCAGTACCGAGCACCACGTACGCCCCGGGGCCCCGTGTACGACACGGGGCCCCGGGGCGTTTCCGTGGCCCTGCGGCGCGCTTCCGTGGCCTGGCCGTGAGGTCAGCCGCGGGACCGGGACAGTGCCTCCCGCACCGCCTCCTCGGTGCGCCCCACCACCGCCGAACCGTCGTCCGCCGTGATGATGGGCCGCTGGATCAGCTTGGGGTGCTCGGCGAGCGCCGCGATCCAGCGGTCCCGTGCGCCCTCCTCGCGCGGCCAGTCCTTCAGGCCCAGCTCCTTCGCGGCCGCCTCCTGGGTCCGGGTGATGTCCCACGGCTCCAGCCCGAGCCGGTCGAGCGCCGCGCGGATCTCGTCCTGGCTCGGTACGTCCTCGAGATAGCGGCGCACGGTGTAACCGGCGCCCTCCGCGTCGAGCAGGGTGAGCGCGCTGCGGCACTTCGAGCATGCCGGATTGATCCAGATCTCCATGCCGCACACGGTACCGCGAAAGTGCCTTGGAACGGGGTCTGACCAGGGGCCTTTGTCAGTACCCGGCCGTAGAATGGAGGGAGTTGAAGGGAAGGTTTCCCGACCAACTCAGGAGGTTGCCGATGGCCGTTGCCGGACCCCCTCTTCAGGATCTTCCGACCTTTCCGACCCTGCCGAAGAAGCGGATGCCGGCCGGGCGCCCGCGTGAGTGGTACGAGTCCCACAACCGCCGTCTGAAGGCCATGCGGCTGGCCATCGCGCTGCTCAACTCCGGTGTCTACCGCCCCGAGCAGGCGTCCGACCGCAAGATACGCACCACGGCCGCCCGGATCGGGGTGCATCCGCCGTCCGACACCACCTGCCGGATGGTGCGCTCCCTCATCCGCACTGACCACACCGACCGCACCGGCCACACCGACCGCACTGACCACACCGGCCGCGCCGCCTGCGGCTGAGACCCGCAAGGTCCGTCGCGCCTCCGGTTCCTTTCCGCTCGGCGGAAAGGAACCGGAGGGTTCCGGTAATCGCGCGGTGTCGGGCCGGGTGGGAATTGAGGGGCGAAGAGCGCCGGGGAAATGTTCCACGGAGAGCCGCGGTGGCCGTTCCGGATATCCGGCCGTGCGGACCCTCGACGGGTTTCTCCGATCTTCCCCGTGTCTCTTCCCCGCGTCCCTCCCGTTGCGAGGGTGCGGACGCGGGCGCACGCTCTCCTTGACGGAGGGAGTCAGCGATGACCCAGCAACCGCCGTCGGAGGTGATCGACCGCACGGTCGTCGGCTCGTACCCGACCTACGCCGGCGCCCAGCGCGCGGTGGATTTCCTGGCCGACAACAAGTTCCCGGTGGAGCACACGGCGATCATCGGCTCGGACCTCCGGATGGTCGAGACCGTGCTCGGGCGGCTGACCAGGGGCCGTGCGGCGCTCGCGGGCGCCGGTACGGGGGCGTGGTTCGGACTGCTGATCGGGCTGCTGCTGTCCGTGTTCGCGGCGGGCGCCCACAACGTGATCGTGCTGCTGGTGAGCGGTCTGGTCTACGGCGCGGTGTTCGGGGCGGTCTTCGGTTTCGTCGGGCACGCGATGACCGGAGGGCGGCGCGATTTCTCGTCCCGGAGCCAGATCGTGGCCGCGCGCTATGAGGTGGTCGCGGACGCCCAGGTCGCCGATGACGCGAAGAACATGCTGGCCAGGCTGGCGATGCGGGAGGGCTGAGCGGCTCCGGGGCACTCGGCGGGGTCCGCACACGTACTAATGACTTTAGGAGTAGGGTGTGACTCCGAGAGAGATCGCACCGACCCCGAGGAGCGACGGTGACCACCGGCAGGAGCATGCGCGCGGACGGAGTCCTTCCGCGGCTTCTGCTCGTCGTCGTGCTCGCGCTCGGGGTCCTCGTCATGCACACCCTGGGCCATCCCGACGGCGGCTCCGGCTCGGGCATGACCCACTCGGCGAGCCATGCGCCCGGTGAGATGCGCCCCGCGGCGGACAGCGGCGCCCCCGGGGCGTACAACGGCGACCGCGGGGTCTACGGCGGCGCCCCCGGGGCGTACGGCGGCGACCACGGCGGCGGTACGGCCGCCACCGACACCGGGCCTCAGCGGGCCGCTCCCGCGCCGTCCGCCGATGCCGGGCATGCCCCGGCCGCGCCCGAGAGCAAGCCGCGCGAACCCATGACCGGTATGGACATGGCCTCGCTGTGCGTCGCGGTGCTCGGCGTCTGGGTGCTCGGGGCGCTCCTGCACGCCGTGCTCACCCGCCGGAGCGGTCCGCCGCTGAGGCTTTCCCTGGCGGCGCCCGTCGTCGCGCGCCCCGATCCTCCCTCGCCCGGCCCCGACCTCACTGCCCTGTCTGTTCTGCGGATATAGGCCGAACCGCGCGTAAAGCGCCGGTACGCCCCATGGAACAGTCAACACTTGGCAAAAAGAGGTATATCGACATGACCGCATTCACGCATGTCCCGCGTCGGCCGCTCCACCGCCGTCTCGCGCTCGTGGGCGCCGTCGCCGCCGGAGGGCTGCTGCTCGCCGGCTGTGGCGGGGACGACGACATGAAGGGCATGGACCACGGGAGCGCGAAGGAGTCCGCCACCTCCGAGGCGACCGCGGGCTCCGCCGCGGGAGCGTTCAACGACGCGGACGTCAGCTTCGCGCAGATGATGATCCCGCATCATGAGCAGGCCCTGGAGATGGCCGGACTGGCCGACGACCGGGCCTCGAACGCGCGGATCAAGAGCCTGGCCGGGCAGATCGAGAAGGCTCAGGATCCGGAGATCGTCACCCTGAAGTCCTGGCTCAAGGGCTGGGGCAAGCCGGAGAAGGCGTCATCGGACGAGATGCCCGGAATGAACCATGGCTCGGACGGTAAGAGCGCCATGGGCGGAATGATGTCCGAGGAGGACATGCGGAAGCTCAAGGCCGCCAAGGGGCCCGCCTTCGACCGGGCCTTCGCGAGCATGATGATCGACCATCACGAGGGCGCGATCGCCATGGCGAAGGACGAGAAGAAGAACGGCCGTAACGCCAAGGCCAAGAAGCTCGCCGACGACGTCGTGAAGAGCCAGTCCGCCGAGGTCACCACCTTGCGGACCCTGCTCGACCGGCTCTGAGTTCCGCGTCACGTCCCACCCCGCCCCGGGTCCCGCGGTCCCTCCGCATGGGCCCGGGGCGGGCCGCGTGGTCCGGGGCGGGTCCTGGGGCGTGCCTGGAGTGCTACATCCCGGGGGCGCAGCCCAGTAGGGGTGGCAGCAGGGGTAAGCTCACCGCGACCGCCGCCGCCAGGCCGCACAGCGCCGGATGCGGACGCCGCCGGGCGTCCAGCATCCGCCGCAGCCGGACCGCGGCGCCCGGTCCGCCGACGGTGAAGGCTCCGCTGGGGGCGTGGGGAGCGTGGCCCGCCGCCATCGTGTAGAGGGCGGAGGCGAGCGCCTGGCGCGGATGGCGGCGCATTGCGCGGTCGTCCGCGGCCATCTCCAGCAGAAGCGCCGTCTGCGCCCTGGCCTCGCGCGCCAGCGGCAGCCACCGGAACACCCGGGCGAACGCGTCCGTGGCCGCCAGCGCCAGATGGTGGCGGCCCGCGATATGCGCGCGCTCATGCTCCAGTACGGACTCCAGCTGCGCGGGGGAGAGCAGCCGCAGCGCGCCCGCGCTCACGACGATCCGCGGCCTGCGGCCGGGCAGGCAGTACGCGGCGGGCGTGTCATGGTCCAGCACGGTGGCGCGCAGTCGCGCCGAGCGTCGGCCGACCATGTCCAGAACGCCCCGGTGGCGGGCGCGGACGCGCCGGGCCCGCAGCACCTCATGGCCGAAGCAGACAAGCGGGACCAACGCCACCGAGGCCGGTACGGCGATGGCCGGAACGCCGATCGGGCCCGTGCCGGGGATCCGGGCGTTCAGCGTCAACCCACAGATCCGGAGCAAGCCGGACATTCCATTACGTAGATGCCAAGTTGGGGTGACCAGGTGATAAGTGGTCAGAGCCAGTGCGATGGTGAACGACAGGGCTAATCCGTGCCAAACGGCAACCGCCAAGACGGGTGCGCGATGCGGCCAGGCGCTGCGCGCCAGCGCCTTCGGGGCCGCTGAGCCGACCACGGCGGCGTAGCAGGCCAGGGCGAGGGCGGCCGTCACGCCTTGGTCCGCCGCCCCGCGGTCCGCAGGGCCTTGCGCAGCGCGCTGACCTCCTCGGGGCCCATCTGCTCGACGAAGTGGGTCAGGGCGGCGGAGCGGTCCTCACTGGTGCCGAGGGCGTCCTCCATCAGCGCCGCGGTGTACTCCTCGCGGCTGCGGACCGGTGAGTACACCCACGCCCGGCCCTCCTTGGCGCGCAGCAGCCAGCCCTTGTTGTAGAGGATGGAGGCGACGGTCATCACCGTGGTATAGGCGACCGGGCGGTGCTCGTTGATGTCGTCCACGATCTCCCGCACCGTCGTGGGACGCTGCCAAGCCCAGAGGCGGTCCATGATCTCCGCCTCGAGCTCCCCCAACCGTCGCATGGACGCTTCCTTCCGCCGTTAGTACGGAGGCCCATAGTAGAGACCCCTCGGCGGGGCTCCGCACCCGGCTGTGGAAAAATCCTCAACTCGCCCTCCCCGCGATAGGCTTGACGCCACGCGCATTCAAATCCGCACGGTTCGAGGGAAGGGGAGTCCGGGTGACTGGTCTCAACAAGGGGCTTCAGAAAATCGAGGTGGCGCTCAAGTGGGATCCGAGCCCCCTCGGTGAGCCGCCCCACGATCTCGACATCGTGGCCGGGACGTACCGCGCCGCCGATCCGTACGGTGCGCCCGCGTACCTCGTCCACTTCGACAGCCGCTCACCGGACGGCACCATCAACCTCAACCGGGACAGCCGCACCGGTCAGGGCCTCGGCACCGACGAGTCCATGACCCTCGAGCTCGAACGGCTGTCGTCCGAATACGCCCGGGTGGTCGTCGGGATAACCATCCAGCAGGGTTCGGGGCGGAAGACGTTCGGGGATGTCCCGAACACCAGTGTCCGGATTCTCGAGGGATACACCGAACTCATGACGAGTGACTTCACCGGTGTCTCAGAAGCCACTTCCGCCACGGTCGCGGTATTCGCCCGGGACGACGCGGGGGAATGGGGAATTCAGAGCGCTATTCGTGGATTCGACGCGGATCCGGAAGGCTTTGGACAGCTCATGGGCAAGGACTATTCCTGAGCGGCCGGGCGGCTTCCCGAGAGCTTCCTGAGCGGCCGGGCCGCCTGGGTCCGGTGCGGCGCGGGGCCCGCACGATCGTCGTGCGGGCCCCGCGCCGATTCCGGACATCGGATCAGATGTCGGATCCGGGCCCGATCGGCGGGCGGCCCGGAGAGCGCGGCCCCCGGGTGAGGGTGTAGCCGCCCACCCCGGCGAGCGCCGCCAGCGCCGCGCCGATCACGGTCCACACCCACCGGTCCGACCACCATCCGGAGCCCCAGCCGTCCTCCGGCTCGGCGACCGCGTGCGGAATGTCCCCGCCCTTGTCGTCCGGCGAATCCGAGGCCGTGTCGTCGTCCGGCGGCTCGGAGTCCGTCCCCGGGGCCGTTCCGGCCCGCAGCACCGGATTGAGCGGCGTCATGTCCCCGCCGTCGGCACGCGCCCCGCCCGCGTCCCGTACGGACGCCTCGACCTCGGCGTCGATCGGCAGCCCGAGGTCCTGGGCGGGCAGATCGACGACGGTGAGCCGCACGTAGTACGCGCCCTGGAGAGGGTCGTTGGCCCAGCGCTCGGACCAGGACCGCACCTGGCGCAGGGTGCAGCTCACGGTGACCGTCCGGTCCTGCTGGGCCGCCCGGCGCGCCGGAGTGCCCGAGGCGCACGGCTGATGGCGGCGCAGACCGTCGTAGACATCCAGCTGCCAGGTGGCGCTGCCATGGCGGCTCGAGGCGTCGGGCAGCTTCAGCTCCGCCTCCACCTCGGGAACCTGCCCGGCGGCGGCCGGGAACACCCAGTACAGATAGTCGCCGGTGGAGGCCGCCGCGGTGGCCCGCTGACCGGGCTTGAGCTCGGTGGCGGTGCGGAAGCTCGTTCCCGCCTCGGTGGGCGCCTCCGTGCCGCTCCTGCCGTCCGTGCTGTCCTTACCGTCCGCGGCGGCCGGTGCGGCGGCGGTCAGCCAGGCGGCGGCGCACAGGGTGAGCGCGGCGCCCAGGGTACGCAGGGCTCGCATCAGTTGGACCTCCAGACGGTGACACGCCAGCGGGCCAGCCAGCCCCACAGCAACCCCACGAGCAGCCCGCCCACGGTGAGCACGCCCAGCAGCAACCAGCCGCGGCCCAGGCCGAAGGCGGCCACGTCGGCGGGCGGATCGTCGTTGCCCACCACGTCGACGGCGAGTTCCACCGGAAGGCCCGGAGCGCGCTTGACGGAGGCGGGCGCGGAGAACGACTGGCTCAGCTCCACGCACACCGTCCGCGCCGTCTCGTCCCCGTCGTCGTCCACATCGGCGACCGGATAGCGCAGCCCGCTGGAGATGACGTCCGTACGGCCGCTGCCCGCCTCGCTGCCGCGCACCAGCTCCCGGCCGCCCGGCGTCAACGCCCGCACCAGCACGCCGTAGTCCGGGTCGACGGCGCGGTCCACGGCCACGCTCGCCGAGGCCCGCAGCTCCTGACCGGGCGCCACCCGCATCCGGTACCAGCGGTGTTCCCCGAAGCTCTCCCGGTCGCTGTAGAGGCCGGAGCCCAGATACGGGGCCTTCGCGCACTGCGTGGCGCCCCGCACCGGCGTGGGCGTCTCCACGGGCGTGTCGGCCGAGCGCCGGACCAGCTGCTTGATACGGCTGGAGAGCTGGTCCCGGTGCTGGATCGCCGTATACGTGCCACCGGTTGCCTCGGCGATGCAGCTGAGCTGTTCGCGGACCTTGCGGTCCAGCGTCAGCCCGAGCGTGTCGACGACCAGGTGGGTTCCCTGGGCGGCCAGTTCCCTGGCCACATCACACGGGTCCGGCAGACCGCAGGAGTCCTCGCCGTCCGTGATCAGCACGATCCGGCGGGTCCCCTCGCCGCCGGAGAGGTCCTTGGACGCGCCGCGCAGCGCGAGCCCGATGGGCGTCCAGCCGGTGGGCCGCAGCGTCGCGACGGCGGCCTTGGCCTCGGTGCGGTCCACCTGGCCCACCGGGTAGAGCCGCTCGCTGTCCTGGCAGCCGGCCTTACGGTCCTTGCCGGGGTAATTGGCGCCGAGGGTGCGGATGCCCAGCCGCACCTCTTCGGGTGTGGCGTCCAACACCTCGTTGAACGCCTGCTTCGCCGCCGCCATCCGGGTGTCGCCGTCGACGTCGCGGGCCCGCATCGAGCCGCTGACATCGAGTACCAGCTCGACCTTGGGGGAATCGGAAGCCGGTTCGCCGGCCATGGCGGCGGGAGGGGATATCAGGCCGCAGGCGAGGGCCGCGAGCAGCCCCAACGCGCCTGTCGCCAGACGTTTCTTTATGATCACCGCCGCATCCTATGGAGCATCATCCGAGTGATCCAAAAGCCCGGGTGCCACGGTCGGGGGCATACCGCGCCGGGTGTACGGACGGTGTCCGAGTACTCCCCGGGGAGTGGACGAGAATCCGTCTGGTGTCAGCCACGGCGTTTGCCTCCTCCTCTTAGGGTTTCAGACATGGATCTCCGAAAGACCCGGCCGAGGGGCCGGCGCCTGGTCGCCGCCGTGGCCGCCGCGGTCCTCCTCGCGGGCGCGGGCACCTGGGCGGTCGCCGCCTCCGGCGACCGGCCGGCCGTGCACCGCCAGGACCGCGTGCTGGACATGCCGGGCGCGCGCATCGACACCTCGTACTTCACCGCCGGAACCGGCCGCAGGCCCGCGGTCCTGCTCGGCCACGGCTTCGGCGGCAGCAAGGAGGACGTACGCGACCACGCCGAGGAACTCGCCCGCGACGGATACGCCGTGCTGACCTGGTCGGCGCGTGGCTTCGGCAGATCCACCGGGAAGATCGGGCTCAATGACCCGGACCACGAGGTGGCCGACGTCCGGCGGCTGATCGACTGGCTGGCGAAACGTCCCGAGGTGCGGCTCGACCGCCAGGGCGACCCCCGGGTGGGTGTCGCCGGCGCCTCCTACGGCGGGGCGATCTCCCTGCTCGCCGCCGGATACGACCGCCGGGTGGACGCCATCGCGCCCGAGATCACCTACTGGAACCTCGCCGACGCGCTGTTCCCGAACGGCGTCTACAAGAAGCTCTGGGCCGGGCTGTTCTTCACCACCGGCTCGGCCGACCTCAGCGGTGGCCAGGGCGGCCAGGGCGACACGAGCGGCGCGGGAGGCTCAGGCGGGGGGATGGGCCCAGGAGGTCAGGGCGGCCAGGGCGGCGGAGGCGGCGGGACGGGCCAAGGAGCCCCGGCGGACCCGGGAGACACCAACGGCGGGGGAGAGACCAGGACGGACCGGGGCCAGGGCTGCGGTCGCTTCGAGAAGCAGCTCTGCGAGATGTACGAGCGGGTCGCGGTCGCCGGAAAGCCCGACACCGCCGCCCGCCGGCTGCTCGAGGCCCGCAGCCCGTCCGCCGTCGCCGACCGGATCAAGGTCCCCACGCTGATCCTCCAGGGGCAGGCCGACTCCCTCTTCCCGCTCGGTCACGCCGACGCCATGGCGAAGGCGATCCGCGCCAACGGGGAGCCGGTCGCCGTCGACTGGACGGCCGGCGGACATGACGGCGGCGACCGCGAGACGTCCCGGGTGGCGGCCCGTACCGACGCCTGGTTCGACCGCTACCTCAAGGGCGACAAGGACACCGACACCGGACCCGCCTTCCGGGTCAGCCGCACCGGCGGCATCGACACCACCAACGGCGCGGTCCAGCTGCGCGGCGCCACCGGCGACCGCTACCCCGGCCTCGGCGACGGCGGCCGGAAGGTGCCGCTGCGCGGACGCGAGCAGTCGTTCGCCAACCCGCCCGGGGCGGGGCCGCCCTCCATCTCCACCGTGCCGGGTATCGCCGGGCTGTCCCAGGCGTCCTCGCTCGGCGTCGGCCTGTCCCTCGACATCCCCGGCCAGTTCGCCCGGTTCGACTCGGAGCCGCTGGACCGGCCCCTGCGGATCACCGGATCGCCCGAGGTGAAGGTGCGGGTCAAGGCCGACACGGACGACGCCGTACTCTTCGCCAAGGTCTACGACGTGGGACCGGACGGACAGCAGGTGCTGCCCGAGCAACTGGTCGCGCCGCTGCGCGTCAACGGCGCCGAACAGGGCCGTACGGTCACCGTGCGGCTGCCCGCCGTGGACCACGAGCTCATCGCGGGACACCGGCTGCGGCTCGTGCTCGCCTCCACCGACCTCGGCTACGCCTCCCCGGACGAGCCCGCCACCTACACCGTCGGGCTCGCGGACGGCGGTCTGACGGTGCCCACCGCGCCCGGGGTGCACACCCAGCCCGCCCCGCTGCCCGCATGGGTGTGGGGGCTGCCGCTCGGCGCGGCCGTGGTGGCGCTCGCGCTGCTGCTGACCGGCAGGCGGCGTACGGCCACTCCGCCGCCCGACCCCGAACTGGCCGACGTGCCCCTTCAGATCACAGGTCTGAGCAAGCGCTACGCCAAGTCCGCCGACCGCTACGCGGTGCGCGATCTGTCCTTCCGCGTCGAGAAGGGGCAGGTGCTCGGGCTCCTCGGGCCCAACGGCGCGGGCAAGACCACCACCTTGCGGATGCTGATGGGGCTCATCGCCCCCGACGACGGCGAGATCCGGGTCTTCGGCCAGGCCATCAGGCCCGGCGCGCCCGTGCTCTCCCGCGTCGGAGCCTTCGTGGAGGGGGCGGGCTTCCTGCCGCATCTGACCGGCAGCGCCAACCTCGAGCTGTACTGGCGGGCCACCGGCCGCCCCGCCGCCGACGCCCATATCGAGGAGGCCCTGGAAATCGCGGGCCTGGGCAGCGCGCTGGAGCGTGCCGTACGCACCTACTCCCAGGGCATGCGGCAGCGGCTGGCCATCGCCCAGGCCATGCTGGGCCTGCCCGATCTGCTGATCCTCGATGAACCGACCAACGGCCTCGACCCGCCGCAGATCCGTGAGATGCGCGAGGTGATGATCCGGTACGCCGCCGCGGGGCGTACGGTGATCGTTTCCAGCCATCTCCTGGCGGAGGTCGAGCAGTCCTGCACCCATCTGGTCGTGATGGACCGCGGCCGGCTGATCCAGGCCGGCCCGGTAGGCGAGATCACCGGTAACGGCGGCAGTGTGCTGGTGGGCCACGACGGCGAGCTGAGCGAGGCCCTGATGGGCAAGGTGGGCGCGCTGCCCGGGGTCGCCTCCGCCGGCCGCACCGCCGACGGGCTGCTCGTCCAGCTCGACGGGACCACCCCGGCGCGGCTGCTCACCGAGCTGGTGCGGCTGGAGGTCCCGGTGACCAGCTTCGGGCCCAACCGGCGCCTGGAAGACGCCTTCTTGACGCTGATCGGAGGAGGATCCGCGTGAGCTCCCTGTCCCGGGTCACCGAGGTCGCGCCCGGCTACCGGGCCGGCCACACCCTGCCGCTGCGGGTCGAGGCCGTACGGCAGCTGCGCCGTCGCCGGACCCTGGTGATGGGCCTGGTGCTGGCCCTGCTGCCGTTCGTCCTCGTGATCGCGTTCGCCATCGGCGGCACCCCCGAGGGGCGGGAGAACCGGGTCACCCTGATGACCACGGCCACCGCCTCCGGCGCCAACCTCGCCGCCACCGCGCTGTTTGTCTCGGCCGCCTTTCTGCTGGTGGTGCCGGTCGCGCTGTTCTGTGGCGACACCGTGGCCTCCGAGGCCAGCTGGTCCTCGCTGCGCTACCTGCTGGCCGCGCCCGTGCCCCGGGCCCGGCTGCTGGTGAGCAAGCTGACGGTGGCCCTGGTGTTCAGCGCGGCCGCCATGGTGCTGCTGCCGCTGGTCGCGCTCGCGGTGGGCACCGTGGCGTACGGCTGGGGGCCGCTGCGGATGCCCACGGGCGGTGAGCTGCCGGTCGGGGACGCCCTCGTCCGGCTGGCCCTGGTGGTGCTGTACATCTTCCTGTCCCAGCTGGTCACGGCCGCCCTGGCGTTCTGGCTCTCGACCGTCACGGACGCGCCGCTGGGCGCGGTGGGCGGCGCGGTGGGGCTCACCATCGTGGGCAATGTGCTGGACGCGGTCACCGCGCTCGGCTCGTGGCGCGACTTCCTGCCCGCGCACTGGCAGTTCGCGTGGGCGGACGCACTCCAGCCCCACATGGAGTGGGGCGGAATGCTGAAGGGCGTCTCGGTGTCCGTCGCGTACGCCCTGGTGCTCGTCGCGTTCGCCTTCCGCGGCTTCGGCCGCAAGGACGTGGTGTCCTAGGGGGTGTCCGGCGGACCACGCGCGGAGCCGCATGTCGAAGCTTTCCCCTACCCGTCCCTTCCCGGCACCTGACGATATGCGGCTCCGCCGCGTGGGGGGCTTTGCCCCCAGACCCCGGGGTCGGGGGGCGAAGCCCCTCGTTACGGGAAGGGGCGGGTAGGGGAGCGGCTCGCCGCAGGCGTCAAGATCCGCCGGACCCCGTAGCCCGGCCACGGCTCCCGACCTGGCTCCGGCTGCTGCCCCTGCCACGGCGGCCGGGCCGGGTCAGTAGTCCTTGAGGGTGTAGGAGTTGACCACCTCGTAGAAGCTGTTGTCGATATTGGTCGGGTTGGTGTCGGGCTCCTGCCCGGCCGACGACTCCCGCGCCCCCTTCCGGGCCATGTTGTCCAGGGCGAGCTGCTGGTTGGCCGCCACATAGCCCCGCAGCTCGCGCTCGTAGGCGGCGAAGGCCGCGGTGTGGTCGCCCGCGGCCTTCAGTTCGCCCGCGAGGACGTAGGCGCCGACCACGGCCACGCTGGTGCTCTGCCCGGACGCCGGCGAGCCGCAGTAGCCGGCGTCGCCGACCAGGGCCACCCGGCCACGGGACCAGGAGTCCATGTGGATCTGGGCCGCCGCGTCGAAGTGGAAGTCCGGCGCCCCCCACATGTACTCCAGCAGCCGTGGCATCTCCCAGCGCGCGTGCCGGTACCGCTCGGCCACCAGCTGCTTCTGCTCCGAGACGGACCGGGAGCCGAGGAGCGTGCCGGGCGGTTCCTCGGAGTCGATGCCGATGTAGACCCGGGCCTCGGTGTTGTCGCGGACGCTCATCATCATCCCGCCCCAGACGTCCCCGGCCATCTGGTAGATGACCTCCCAGCGGTCGAGGCCCAGATAGTTCGGCACCGTCCACACGCCCAGATAGCCCCCAAGATGGCGGAGGAAGTCCTCCTCCGGGCCGAAGACCAGCGCCCGGGTGGAGGAGTGCACCCCGTCGGCCGCCACCACGATGTCGAAGGCGCGGGCACCGCCCCGGTGGAAGGTGACCGCCACCTCGTCGGGCCCCTGGACGAGCGAGACGATCGAATCGTTGAAGAGGTACTCGATCCCGTCGCCGCCCGCGGCCATCAGCACCGAGGACAGATCGTCCCGCAGGATCTCGATGTCGGAGCTGTTGAGATCCCCGCCACTCGCGGTCCGCTCGGTGGTGCTGAACAACTCCTTCCCGTCGTCGTCGACCATCGACATACCGCGCAGCCCGGTGCGGTGCGCCCGGATCTCCTCCAGCACGCCCATCCGCTCGCACACCTCCAGCGCCGGGCCCCGTACGTCGATCGCCTGCCCACCCGGGCGCGGCCGCGCGGCGCGCTCCACGACGGTGACCTGGAAGCCATAACGATCCAGCCAGTAGGCGAGCGCGGGCCCGGCGATACTGGCCCCGGAAATCAGAACCCGTGCATTCCGCATGGTGATGTCCCTTCCGAATTCAACCACCGAATGTGGTGCCTCGAAAAAGACTGGCCGGAGCCACCGACACCGCACCGACGCGGCGCCGACGCCGGGCCGATGACGCGCCGACGAGCCGCCGACGCGGTGCCGACAGGGCGCCGACACACCGGCGTCGCGGGGGAGTTGGGCGTGGCCGGGGTCGATCGGTGGACGAACGGAACTCTCTCATCGGTTAATGAGAGTGTTACTTCGATGTGTTGTGTGGTTCCGTAGTGATCGATGAGACTGGGGATTCCGACCGGTCAGCCCAAAAGATCGGTCGCCCCGCACTGGTGACGTTCGGTCCGCCCCCCACGATCCGAACAGGATGGGACCTAATGCGCAATTCGCTGGAGCACGTCCGCGTGATCCCCACCGCCGTCGTGCCCGTCTGTCCGAGACCCCGCCGGAGATCTCACCTCTCCCCGCGCGGATCGGCCACGGTAGCGGCGTAGCCGCCTCTCACCACTCACCGAACGGCGGATCGCCCCGGACTTCCCGGCGACGCCGTCCTCCGGCCTGCCCGTAGGCACCTGCCCCTGTGCACATGCCTGCGGGCCACGTGGTCTGCCATGGCCACGCGGTCTGTCATGGCCACGTGGTTTGTCATGACGACGTGGTCTGCCCGGTCATGTGGTCCGTCCGGCCACATGGTCCGTCCGGCCACGTGGTCTCGCATGACCCGGCCGGAACGTCCGCGTGCCCACGGCCCGTTCGGTGACGCACCCCCCACGAAAGGAACCCCTGAGGTGCTTACTTCGCACCACCCACGATCACGCGAACCCCAGCAACCCGTGCCCGCCGCTCGCGGCGACGTGGCGGGACCGAGCGGGCATGTGCTGGCGGTTGGCGAACCGGGCCCCAGGCTCGACCGGCTGACACGGACACTCGTCTCCACCGGGCATGAGGTGAGCCATGCGGAGCCCGGCGACGTCAGCCGACAGATGCGGCACTCCCCGCCGGACGCGATCGTCGCCCTGGACGACGCCGACGACGGACTGGACCTGATACGCGAGGTCCGCGCCGTCCCCGCGGGACGGGCGCTCCCCCTGCTGATGGTCACCTCCGACCCCCGCCCCACCGGCGTCGCCGACATGCTGCGTGGCGGCGCCGACGACTGCGTGGCGGAGACCTCCGACCCCGTCGAGCTCTCCGCCCGGATCGAGGCCAAGCTGCGCCGGGTCCCGGTCCCCGTCGAGAACCTGCTGCTCGACCCGCGCACCGGCCTGTACTCCCAGCCCCACTTCCTGGGCGAGCTCGACCGGGAGCTCAAACGGGTCGACGACAGCCGCACCGGTGGCGTCGTCGCCATGGTGGGCGTGGCCGAGATCGCCGCCCTCGAGGCCCGGCTGGGGCCGCGGGTCCGCCGTGAGGTCGCCGAACGTCTCGCGGGAGTGGCCGAGAAGCTGGGCGGCGTCTGCGACCGGCTCGGCTGGGACGACGAAGGCCATCTGCTGATGCTGATGCCCGGTGTGGACGAGGACACCGCGCGCCGCGAACTTCAGAGCTTCGCCAACGCCGTGGCCGGGACCCGCTTCGTGGTCGCCGATGAGAACGTGCGGCTGACCCCGGCGATCGGATGGACCCCGCTGGCCGACTGCGCGGACCGCGCCCAGGCCGTCGCCAACGCCCGGAACGCGGTCGAGGAGTCGATCCGCCACCGGGATCTGCGACCGGTCAAGTACGCGGCGTGGATGCGCGGCACCCACCGGCGCAGCCGCCGTACCCTCGCCACCGCGCTCCGCACCCTGCTGTCGGCGCTCTCGCCCGTCCTGGTGCTCCTCTTCGGGGTGGGCATACCGTTCGTCTTCTACCAGCAGATGTACGAACTGGGCTGGGACGTCGGCTCGGCCGCGTACTGGGTCGTGGTGTCCGGCCTGGTGCTCTCCGCCGCGCTGATCGTGCTGGAGTGCCTCTTCTCGCTCGACGCCAAACCCCGGCCCGAACGGCCCGCGCAGCCGTATCCACCGGCCAGTGCCGTCATCGCCGCGTATCTGCCCAATGAGGCCGCGACCATCGTCGACACCATCGAGTCCTTCCTGCGCCTGGACTACCCCAACGAGCTGGAGATCGTGCTCGCGTACAACACGCCGCACCCCATGCCCGTCGAGGAGACCCTGCGCGAGATGGCCCGCCGCGACCCGCGGCTGGTGCTGATGCCGGTGGCGGGCAGCACCTCCAAGGCGCAGAACGTCAACGCCGCGGTCACCCGGGTGCGCGGTGAGTTCGTCGGCATCTTCGACGCGGACCACCACCCGGTGCCCGACGCCTTCCAGCACGCCTGGCACTGGCTGTCCCATGGCTACGACGTGGTCCAGGGCCACTGCGTGATCCGCAACGGCGAGAGCTCCTGGGTCTCCAAGCTGGTGGGCGTGGAGTTCGAGGCCATCTACGCCGTCAGCCACCCCGGCCGGACCCGGCTCTACACCTTCGGTGTCTTCGGCGGCTCCAACGGCTTCTGGCGCACCGATCTGCTCGCCCGGACCCGGATGCACGGCACGATGCTCACCGAGGACATCGACTCCACGATGCGCGCCCTGCACGAGGGCGCCCGGATCGCCACCGACCGCACGCTCATCTCGCGCGAACTGGCGCCCACCACCCTCAAGGCGCTGTGGAACCAGCGGTCCCGCTGGGCCCAGGGCTGGCTCCAGGTGTCGCTGAAGTACCTGTGGCGGGGCTTGCGTTCCCCGGCCTTCACCACCCGCCAGAAGGCGGGGCTGCTGGTGCTGCTGGGGTGGCGGGAGATCCAGCCGTGGCTGACCCTGCAAATCCTGCCCGTACTGCTGTACTCGGCGTGGCGGGCCGGGGGAGTGGACCATCTCGACTGGGCGGTGCCGGTCTGCCTGCTGGCCACCCTGTTCACGCTGTCCGCCGGGCTGGTGCAGGCGCTGTTCGCGTGGCGGCTCGCGGTGCCCGAACTGCGCCGCCGCAAGGCGTGGTTCTGGCGGTATCTGGTGGTTTCCACCGTCTTCTACAGCCACTTCAAGAACATCGTGGCCCGGCAGTCGCTCCTCAAGGAGGTGCTGCGGGACCGCCAGTGGCGGGTCACCCCGCGCCCCGGTGACAAGGCGGTGAAGCGGACATGAGCACGGTGTCCACGACCATCGCGCCCACCACCGCGCCCCGGGCGGTCAACGGCACGCCCGCCAAGGGCGCGCCCTCGCGGAACCGGATGAGCCAGGAGATCCAGGGCCTGCGGGGAGTGGCGGCGCTCCTCACCGTCGTCTTCCACGTCTGGCAGCAGTACTACACCTACGACCGGGACGGCGCCCACTCACCGGTGCCCAACCGGTACGCGAACGCGCTGGTGTCGCTGGAGGTCATCGACCTCTTCTTCGTGCTGTCCGCGTACCTGCTGACGCTGTCCTACGCACGGGCGGCGATCGACGGGGGCTCGACCCGCCCCGGCCGGGTGTTCCTCTTCCGGCGGGCCATCCGGATCGTCCCGCTGTACTTCCTGGCGGTGACGTTCATCTGGGCCACCCGCAACCCCACCCTGCCCGGCGAGTGGTCCGATCTGCTGCACCATCTCACCTTCACCCAGGTCTTCGACCAGGAACAGATCTTCTACACCATCGGCCCCACCTGGTCGTTGTCGCTGGAAATCATGTTCTATGTGGCATTGGTGGCGCTCGGCCCGCTGGCCGTCCGCGCCTGCCGTCCGCTGCGCCGGAGGGCATCCCGGGTGGCGGTGTGCGCGGTGGGCTGTGCCCTGCTGTACATCGGGCCGTTCATCTGGATCGCGGTCGCCCGCTACGGACTGGACATCCCGCACACCGAATGGCCGGTGTACTTCGGACCGCAGGCCCGCTTCGGGGGGTTCGCGGCGGGCATGGGCCTCGCCGTGGCGATGATCGCCCTCGGCGACCGCGGACGGCTGGACGCGAAGGTGGCGATCCCGCTGCGGGCGGCCGCCCTCGTGGGGCTGTACCTGCTGTCCTACTCCGGTACGGAGGCGGAGGACTTCCCCACCACCTTCTACCATCCGCTGTCCGCCCTGCTGTGGATGCTGCTGCTGTACAGCACCATCCACGTGCGGCGGCAGGGGCGGTGGCACTCATGGCTCACGGCCCGCTGGCTCACCGGCGTCGGCCTCGCCAGCTACAGCCTCTTCGTCTGGCATGAGCCGATCATGCTGGGCCTGTACAACGCGGGGCTGCTGCCGCCCGACGGCCAGTCGGGCTTCCCGCTGGCCGTGGTCATCGTGCTGGTGGTGGCCGTGGCCGCCGCCGCGGTGAGCTACTGGGCCATCGAGTACCCGGCGAGCCTGCTCGGGAAGCTCAAGGACGGCAAGGGCCGTCCGCGCGACTTCTACCCGGAGGCCGCGCGCTAGCCAGGAACACACGTTCCCCGGTGCACGGGTGGCCGTACACCGGGGGACGGTGGTTATCATCTGGCTCGTTCTTTACTCTGTAACACGTGTGCGTCGGACATCAGTTCCGCTGGGAATCGGGGCTTCCGGGGCACCCCACCCAACACATGCCATAACGGGGAGACCAGCGAAATGGGTCGACACAGCCGACCGACCGCCGCACAGCAGGCGCGTACCACGACGCTCAAGGCGGCCACCGCCCTCGGAGTGGCCGGAACCATAGCCTTCGGCCTCCACTCGACGCTCGGCGGTGACAAGTCCGTCGAGGCCCGCTCCGATGTGAACGCACAGCAGGCACAGGCGCCGGACGAGGTCGAGCCCACCGCCGATCACTCGCCCTCGCAGAGCCATGTCTCGCCCAGCGAGTCCACGAAGCCGAAGCCGATCTCCGACCACACCGACGCCGCCACCCCCGGTGGCGGCGGTTCGGACCGGAGCGGCGGCACGCCGCGGCACGCCGCACCGGCCACCCCGGACGCGGCCCCCTCCAAGGCCGCGCCCACCATGGCGCCGACCGCCCCCGCGCAGCGGAACGACCAGGTGCCCTCCTCGCCCTCTTCACCGAGCGAGACGACCCCGAGCGCCGATCCGACCACCCCGTCGCAGCAGCCCGGCCAGCCGTCGCAGACCCCCGGTCAGGGCGGCCACCACGACAAGGGCCTGGTGGGCGGGCTGGTGGACGGTGTCGGCGACACCCTGGACGGGGTGCTCGGCGGGGTCGGCGGTGTGCTCGGCGGCTGAGCGCCGCCACCTCACCCCGCGGCCAGCGCCTTGAGGCCCGCCAGGCTTCCGTTGAACCGGTTGTGGTCACCCACCAGCGGTCCGCTCGAGGTGTACTGCCACAGGGTGTGGGTCTTCCAGCCGGCCGGCAGCGGCCCGGGGGTGGCCGCGTACCGCGCCAGCCACAGCGGGTTGCGGTCGGCGAAGGCGGCGCTGTCGCCGGTGCACGTCTGCCACCAGCCGGAGGTCGTGTAGATCACCGGCTGGCGTCCGGTGCGCTCCTTGACCCGCGCGGTGAAGTCACCGATCCAGTTCACGATCTGGGAGTCGGTCAGTCCGTAGCAGGTTGCTCCGTACGGGTTGTACTCGAGGTCCAGGACGGGCGGCAGGGTCTTGCCGTCGTCCGACCAGTCGCCTCCATTGGCGACGAAGAAGTCCGCCTGACGAGTACCGCTGGAACGGTCCGGCAGGGCGAAGTGGTAGGCGCCGCGGATCATGCCCTGCTGGAAGGAACCGTTGTACTGCGAGGCGAACGAGGGGTTCTTGTACGTCGTGCTCTCGGTGGCCTTGACGTAGGCGAATCGGACGTCGTCGTCCCACAGGGCCGCCCAGTCGACCGAACCCTGGTGGTCGCTGACGTCCACGCCCTCCACCGAGGCCGCTCTGGTGGCCCGGGGCGTGGCGCCGGGGTCGGTCTTCTCGTGGCGGGCGATGGTCGAGCCCATCCAGTCCCGCTCGGGGTGCGGGACGGACGCCGCGGGGGCCGGGCCGTTGCCGGCGTCGTGGTCGGGGTCGGTCGTCGAGGCCGTGGCCGGTACGAGGGTGGCGAGGACGGCGGCGCTGACCGCCACTCCCAGTCCGCCGATGGCGTAGGGCGAGCGCAGACGCGAAGGCGCCCGGTGGGCGCCCTTGGAGCCTGTGATACGACACAGGCTCTTACCGGATTTCAGGGACATCTGTTCCTCCGATCCGTTCCGCATCGACGGTATGCGCGCCGAACGAAGAACGTGAAGCGGAACGGGAAATTCTGTCCCTCCGTCAGCGGTCCCGGCCCTCCTCGCCGACCGGCCCGGACGGCACGCCGTAGCCCGCCACCAGCGCCCTAGCGGCCCGGGTCGCCCGGATGGCGACCTCCTCGACCACGTCATCCGGATCGCCGAACTTCCCTTCCAGCAATTGGGCGACATAGCCGCGGGCGAGCGCGTGCAAGGCGTCGAGCAACGCCACGGCCGTCACCGCGGCCTCGCCCGGGGCGACCACCTCGAAGGCGCTCGGCAGCAGCAGATCCACGAACTCCCTGCTGCTGTCCCGTAGCTCCGGATGGGTGGCCCGCAGCCCCGGCGCGAAGAGGATGTCCAGCCCGCCGCGGTAGCGGGCCGCCGTGCGCACGAAGGTGCCCGCCACCGTCGCCAGCCGCTCCTGGGCCGACCCGACGTCGGCCACCGAGTCCAGGTAGATGGCCCGCAGCCGCCGCGAGACCTCCAGGGCGGCGGCCGCGAGCAGCGCGTCACGGTCGGCGAAGTGACGGTACGGCGCACCGGGGCTCACACAGGTGCGGCGCGCGGCCTCCGCCACGGAGAAGCCGCGCACTCCGACCTCGTCGATGATCTCCAGGGTCGTCTGCACCAGCGCTGCGGCCAGGTCGCCGTGGTGGTAGGTGGCGCGTCCCTTCGGGGTGGGTGCCATTCGGGTGACCCTACCCGACCCGTGATTCCGGCTCACCCGCCCCTGGCCTGCGCCTTTCGGCGCCCCGCGCGGCCCGCAACGCGTCCCGCGAGCGCTCGATGCGGATCGGCAGATCCCGCACCCGATCTCCGGTGGCATGGTGGAAGGCGTTGCCGATGGCCGCCGCCGCGCCCACGATGCCCAGTTCACCGATGCCCTTGGCGCCCACCGGATTGGTGGTGTTGTCGTCCTCCTCCAGCAGCACCACGTCCAGTCGCGGAACGTCGGCGTGGGCGGCGATGTGATAGCCCGCGAAATCATGGTTGGCGAAGTCGCCGAAGACCGGATCGACCTCGCCGATCTCCAGCAGCGCCATCGACAGACCCATCGTCATGGCCCCGAGGAACTGCGAGCGCGCGGTGTGGGGATTGACGATCCGCCCGGCCGCGAACACGCCCAGCATCCGGTCCACCCGGATCTCACCGGTGTCGCCGTCCACCCGCACCTGGGCGAACTGCGCCCCGAAGGTGTGCCGCGACAGATCCGCCCGCCGCTCCAGATCCTCGACGGTGTCGGCCACCACCTCCAGGCCGCCGTCCGGGACCACACCCCCGTAGGTGTCCAGCTCCTTCACCAGCGCACGGCACGCCTTGTCCACGGCCCAGCCCCATGAGGCGGTGCCGAGCGAACCGCCCGCGAACGGCGCCATGCCCAGCGACGCACGGCCGATCTCCAGCCGCAGCCGCGACAGCGGAATGCCGAGCGCGTCCGCCGCCACCTGGGTGAGGGCGGTACGAGCGCCCGTACCGAGGTCCGCCGCGCCGATGCGCACCCGGTACGTCCCGTCCTCCTCGGCGCGCGCCACCGCGGAGGAGGGGAAGGTGTAGTCCGGGTGGTGCGAGGCGGCCACACCGGTGCCCAGCAGCCAGCGCCCCTCGCGCCGGACCCCCGGCGCCGGATCGCGGCGCTCCCAGCCGAAGCGGGCCGCGCCCTCGCGCAGACAGGCGACCAGATTGCGGCTGCTGAACGGCTTGCCGCTCTCCGGGTCGGTCTCCGGCTCATTGCGGATCCGCAGCTCCACCGGGTCCATGCCCAGTGCCCCGGCCAGCTCGTCCACGGCCGACTCCAGCGCGAACATCCCCGGGGTGTGGCCGGGGGCGCGGAACCAGGCCGGTGTCATCACATCGAGCGGCGCCACCTTCACCGTCGTACGGGCGTGGGGCGCCGCGTACATCATCCGCGTCGAGGACACCGTCTGGTCGGCGAACGGCACCTGGGCCGAGCGCTGCTGCACCGACTCGTGCTGGATCACCGTCAGCCGGCCGTCGCGCTCGGCGCCCAGCCGCACCCGCTGGATCGTGGGGGAGCGGTAGGGGATCAGCTGGAACATCTGCTGCCGGGTCAGGGCGATCTTCACCGGCCGTTCGACGGCCCGCGCGGCGAGCGCCGCCAGCACCGTCGGCGAGCGCGGAATGCCCTTGGACCCGAAGCCCCCGCCGATGTACTCGGCCACGACCTCAACCGCACCCAGCTCGATCCCGAACAGCGCGGACATCAGCTGCGCGCTCATATAGGGACCCTGGTCGGAGTTGAACAGCGTCAGCCGGTCCTCGTCCCACACCGCGATGGTGGCATGCGGCTCCATCGGGCTCGGATGCTCCACCGGAGTGGTGTACGTGGCGTCCACCCGCACCGGGGCGGTGGCCCAGGCGCCATCGGCGTCACCGCGTTCCACCAGGCCGGGGCTGCCGTCGGTCACCGTCTCGGCGATCTCCAGCCGCTCGTCGTCGGCGCGCAGCACCACATCGTGCGGCTCCCGCTCATAGCCCACCCGGACCGCCGCCGCGCCCTCGCGCGCCGCCTCCAGCGAAGTGGCCACCACGGCGGCCACGATCTGGCCGTGGTACGCCACCTGAGGGGACTGGAGCACGAAGAGGTCCGCGCTCGCCTCCGCCTCCGCGTTCAGCCGCGGGGCGCTGGTGTGGTCGAGCACCGTCAGCACACCGGGCAGGGCCAGCGCCGGGGCCGGGTCCACCTCCGTCACCCGGCCGCGGGCGATGGTGGCCTGCACCGGCCAGACGTAACTGACGTCCCGGGTGGGGAACTCATAGGCGTAGCGCGCCGCGCCGGTCACCTTGTCCAGGCCGTCGACCCGGGTCACCGGGGCGCCGACGCTCTGTTCGACGGTGGTCATGCGCGATCACTCCTCGCGACGAGGTCGCGGACGCCCGCGACGATCAGATCAGTGGCCAGGTCGACCTTGAAGGCGTTGTCGGGCAGCGGCCGCGCCTCGGCCAGCTCGGCCCTCGCCGCCTCGCGCAGCGTCTCCTCGTCCGGCCGGGCGCCGCGCAGCCGCTCCTCGGCGATCCGGGCGCGCCACGGCCGCGGCGCCACCCCGCCGAGCGCGATCCGCACGTCCCGCAGCGAGCCGTCCTCGGCCACGGACACCGCGGTGGCGACGCTCACCAGGGCGAAGGCGTACGACCAGCGGTCGCGCACCTTGCGGTAGCGCATCCGGGCACCGG
Organism: Streptomyces sp. Inha503; assembly: GCF_047215865.1. NCBI lineage: Bacteria > Bacillati > Actinomycetota > Actinomycetes > Kitasatosporales > Streptomycetaceae > Streptomyces > Streptomyces sp. Inha503. The sequence goes on from NZ_CP178360.1 coordinate 10,732,671, forward strand.
GCGGCGGCGGGGGCAGCTCCACGGCGGTGATGAGGTCGCCGTGGTCCAGGACGGTCTCCCGGTGCGGTGTGTCGCCGGGCAGCAGATACAGCTCCGCCACCGGAACGGTGCGCGAGCCGCCGTCCACCGACCGCACGTGTGCCACCGCGTCGAGCGCCACCAGGGCCACCGCCATGTCGGAGGGGTGGGAGGCCACGCAGTGGTCGGAGGTGCCCAGCACGGCCAGATCGCGGTGGGCACCCTGGATCGCCGGACACCCGGTGCCCGGCTCGCGCTTGTTGCACGGCTTGGTCACGTCCTGGAAGTACCCGCAGCGGGTGCGCTGTAGCAGATTGCCGCCCACCGTGGCGACCGTGCGCAGCTGCCCGGAGGCCCCCGCCAGCAGCGCCTGGGACAGCAGCGGGAAGCGCTCGCGGATGCCCGGATCGCCCGCCAGCGCGCCGTTGCGCACGGTGGCGCCGATGAGCGCGGAGCCGTCCTCGCGGTGCTCGATCCGGTCGTACGGCAGCCGGGAGACGTCAATGAGCAGACCCGGGTCGGTGACGCCGAGCTTCATCAGGTCCACCAGATTGGTGCCACCGCCGAGATAGGTGGCATCGGGGCGCTGGGCGATCAGCGTGGCCGCCTCGGCGGCGTCGCCCGCGCGGGCGTAGGCGAACTCCTTCATCGGGCGCCTCCGACGGTGGCCGTGTCCTGGGCACCTTGGGCGCCCGCGGCCTCAAGCACGGCCTCGACGATCCCGTTGTACGCGCCGCAGCGGCACAGATTGCCGCTCATGCGCTCGCGCACCTCCCGCGCGTCCAGCGCCGACACATCGGCCACCCCGGTGGCGGTGTCCTCGGTGACATGGCTGGGCCAGCCGCGCCCGGCCTCGCCCAGTGCCCCGATGGCGGAACAGATCTGGCCCGGGGTGCAATAGCCGCACTGGAGCCCGTCGTGGTCGAGGAAGGCGCGCTGCACGGGGTGCAGCTCCCCGCCGTCCGACAGCGCCGCCACGCCCTCGATGGAGACGATCTCGCGCTCCTCGGCGGTCACGGCGAACATCAGGCAGCTGTTCACCCGCTCACCGTCCACCAGCACCGTGCAGGCCCCGCACTGACCGTGGTCGCAGCCCTTCTTGGTGCCCGTGAGCCCCAGGCGCTCGCGCAGCACATCGAGCAGGGTCGTCCGGTTGTCGATGGTCAGGGAGTGGGACGTGCCGTTGATCCGCAAGGTGATGTCGCTACTCGGTGAGTGATGTGAGAGGCTCATACATTGAATGTATCAACCTCTTACATCCGTGGCGAGGAGATATGGATTCCATGCGGGACGTCGTAGCGCAGATGCACCGATGGTGGGGCGAGGGCGAGCCGTTCGCCCGTGCCACGGTGGTGGCGACCTGGCACTCCTCGCCGCTGCCGCCCGGGACGTCCATGCTGGTCGGCCCCGATGGCGCGGCGATCGGCAGCGTCTCCGGCGGCTGTGTCGAGGGCGCCGTCTATGAACTGGCCCAGGAGGTGACCGACAGCGGCAGGCCCGTGCTGGAGCGCTATGGCGTCAGCGACGACGACGCCTTCGCGGTCGGGCTGACCTGCGGCGGGATCATCGATGTCTATGTGGAGCGGATCGACCCCACGGGCTTCCCCGAACTGGGCGAGGTGGCCGAGGCGGTCGCCGCCGGGGAGCCGGTGGCCGAGGTGATCTGCGTGGCCGTCGACGGGCCCGACCCGGAGGGACGGCTGGGCCGCCGGCTGGTCGTACGGCCCGAGGGCACCTCCGGATCCCTCGGCTCCGGGCGGCTGGACGCGGCCGTCGCCGAGGACGCCCGCGGACTGCTGGCCGGCGGGCGCACCGAGACCCTGGCCTACGGCTACGACGGCGTCCGCATGGACGAGGAACTCACCCTGTTCGTCTCGGTCCACGCCACCCCGCCGCGGATGCTGGTCTTCGGCGCCGTGGACTTCGCGGCGGCCATGGCCCGGATCGGGGCGTACCTCGGCTACCACGTCACCGTGTGCGACGCCCGGCCGGTCTTCGCCACCCCGCGGCGCTTCCCCGAGGCACACGAGGTGGTGACCGACTGGCCGCACCGCTATCTGCGCACCGAGGCGGAGGCGGGCCGGATCGACGAACGCACGGTGGTCTGTGTGCTCACCCACGACCCCAAGTTCGATGTGCCGCTGCTGGAGGTCGCCCTGCGGCTGCCGCTGGCCTACGTCGGCGCCATGGGCTCCCGCCGCACCCACGACGACCGGCTCCGCCGGCTGCGCGCCACCGGACTCGGCGAGGACGCGCTGGCCCAACTCGCCTCACCGATCGGCCTGGACCTCGGCGCCCGTACCCCGGAGGAGACCGCCGTCAGCATCGCGGCCGAGATCATCGCCGACCGCTGGGGCGGCAGCGGCACCCGGCTGACCTCCCTCAGCGGCAGCATCCACGGTCAGGAGCCGATGCGGCCCGCGGCCGGAGGCTGAGACGCGGCCACGGCCCGGGGCGGGGATGGTCACAATGGTTCCCGGCCCGAATGGATGTAGGAGGAATCGAACCAGCCGTGGAGACCGCTCGAAGCAGCGACGACGACATAGAACCCACTGCCGCCGACGATGACGCCGTCCCCGGCGCCGGGGACGGCGCTCCCGCCCCGCGGCCGAGACCCGGCTGGCGCCGCTGGGTCATGGACACCCGGCCGCTGCGTCACCGTCCCTTCCGCCGGCTGTGGAGCTCCACCACCGTCACCGCCATCGGCAGCCAGCTGACCGCCGTCGCCGTGCCCAAGCAGATCTACGACATCACCGGCTCATCGGCGTGGGTCGGCTACGCAAGCTTCGCCGGGCTCATCCCGCTGGTGGTCTTCGCCCTGTGGGGCGGGGTGGTCGCCGACCGGATGGACCGGCGCACCCTGATGCTCGTCACCAACGTCGGCATCGCCGTCACCTCGGTGCTGTTCTGGGCCCAGTCCTTCGCCGGTCTGGACTCGGTGGCGGTGCTCATCGTGCTGCTCGCCGCCCAGCAGGGCTTCTTCGGCATGAACTCCCCGGCCCGCAACGCCTCGGTGGCCCGTCTCGTCCCCGCCGACGAACTGCCCGCCGCGAGCGCCCTTCAGTCCACCGTCGCCCAGACCGGCATGATCCTCGGCCCGCTGCTCGCGGGTGCCCTGATCCCCGTCCTCGGCCTGCCCGCGCTCTACCTCATCGACGCCGTGGCGCTGTGCGTCACCCTGTGGGCCGTCTGGCGGCTGCCCGCCCTGCCGCCCCTCACCGAGGGCGCCACGGGCGGCGCGCGGCGCGGCGGATGGCGCGATGTGGCCGACGGCTTCCGGTACATCGCCACCCACCGCGTCCTGCTGATGTCCTTCCTCGCGGACATCATCGCCATGGTCTTCGGCATGCCCCGCGCGCTCTTCCCCCAACTCGCCTCGCACACCTACGCGCCCTGGGGCGAGGGCTTCGCGCTCGGCCTGCTCTTCGCGGCGATCCCGCTCGGCGCGGTGGCCGGCGGTCTGCTGTCCGGCACCTTCTCCCGCGCCCGCCGCCACGGCCTGATGGTCATCGCCGCCGTGGTGGCCTGGGGCGTGGCCATCACCGGATTCGGGCTCAGCCTCAACCTGTGGTGGGCGGTGGCCTTCCTCGCCCTCGCGGGCGTGGCCGACATGGTCTCGATGGTCTTCCGCGGGACGATCCTCCAGGCGGCCGCCACCGACGACATGCGCGGCCGGATGCAGGGCGTGTTCACCGTGGTGGTGGCGGGCGGCCCGCGCATCGCCGATCTGCTGCACGGCACCGCGGGCTCCCTCTTCGGGGCCCGTGCGGCGGTCGCCGCGGGCGGGCTGCTGGTGGCCGTCAGCGCACTCGGGCTCGCCGTAGCGGTGCCCGCCTTCCGCCGCTACACGCCCTGATTGCGCCGCCACGGGCCCTGATTGCGCCGCCACACGCCCTGACGACGCGGCCACGCGCGGACGGGTGAACGCACGACGGCCGTGCCCCCGCCGGAACCCCGGGCGGGAGCACGGCCGTCGCGGCCCTCAGGCCGTACGCTCGTCGCGGTCGGCGCCCCACAGCGTGTGGAACGAACCCTCGCGGTCCACCCGCCGGTAGGTGTGCGCGCCGAAGAAGTCCCGCTGCCCCTGGACCAGCGCGGCGGGCAGCCGCTCCGAGCGCAGCGCGTCGTAGTACGCCAGCGCCGCCGAGAAGCCCGGGGCCGGGACGCCCAGTTCCACCGAGGTGGCCACCACCCGGCGCCAGGCGTCCTGCGCCGCGCCCAGCGCCTCGGCGAAGTGGCCGTCGGTCAGCAGCGTGACGGGCTTGCGCTCCTTGGCGTACGCCTCGGTGATCCGGTTCAGGAACCGCGCCCGGATGATGCAGCCACCGCGCCAGATCCGCGCGACCGCCCCGGGGTCGATGTCCCAGCCGTACTCCTGGCTGCCCGCCTCGATCTGGTGGATGCCCTGCGCGTACGCCACGATCTTCGAGGCGTACAGCGCCTGCTCGACATCGTCGGCGAACCGCTCGGCGGCGGCCCCCGAGAGCCCCTTGCCGGACGGCCCCGGCAGCCCTTGCGAGGCGTCCCGCAGATCCGCGTGGCCGGACAGCGAACGGGCGAACACCGCCTCGGCGATCCCGCTCACCGGCACGCCCAGGTCCAGCGCGGTCTGCACGGTCCAGCGGCCGGTGCCCTTCTGCTCGGCCTGGTCCTGCACCACGTCCACGAACGGCTTGCCGGTGGCGGCGTCGGTGTGCCCGAGCACCTCGGCGGTGATCTCGATCAGATACGACTCCAGCCGGCCGCCGTTCCAGGTGCGGAACACCTCCGCGATCTCACCCGGCGACATGCCGAGCGCCCGCCGCAGCAGGTCGTACGACTCGGCGATGAGCTGCATGTCCGCGTACTCGATGCCGTTGTGCACCATCTTCACGAAGTGGCCGGCGCCGTCCGGGCCGATGTGGGTGCAGCACGGGGTGCCGTCCACCTTGGCGGAGATGCTCTCCAGCAGAGGCCCGAGCGACTTGTAGGATTCCACCGAACCGCCGGGCATGATGCTGGGCCCATTGAGCGCGCCCTCCTCGCCGCCGGAGATGCCGGTGCCCACGAAGTGCAGCCCGCGCTCGCGCAGGGACTTCTCCCGGCGCCGGGTGTCCTCGAAGTGGGCGTTGCCCCCGTCGATGATCACGTCGCCCTCTTCGAGGAGGGGTGCGAACTCCTCGATGACGGCGTCGGTGGGCGCACCCGCCTTGACCATGATGATCAGCCGCCGGGGCCGCTGCAACGAGGCGACGAACTCCTCGGCGCTCTCGGCCGGCACGAAGTTCCCCTCGTGGCCGTGCTCCTCCATCAGCGCCTTGGTCTTGGCGAACGTGCGGTTGTGGAGAGCGACGGTGTGCCCGTGCCGGGCGAAGTTACGGGCGAGGTTGCTACCCATGACGGCGAGCCCGGTGACGCCGATCTGGGCGGTCGGCTGGGCGCTGGAAGGGCTGGGCATACGGTGTTCCACTCCTGTCACGCGCATCGAATCCTTATGCGAGGCAGCAACGCCGAGGGGAGCGGGGATCTTCCCCCTCGATCAGCCGGATATCGCCCGGCCATAGTTGCACGATGTGCGGGACGGCGGATGAGTGTCCGGGGAATGACCCCGGGGCGTGTCATTTCTCTCCCACCCGGGCGATGAGCGGGATTGTGGGATCTCCACAAGGGGTGTGATGCGCGGGTGCGTCTCCAGCTGAAGCGCGGTGAACCGGTGCTCCCGGTACGGGGGGTACTGACCGCTACGGTTGCTTGTGACCGAGCTTCCGTGAGGGCTGCGCCTTGGTAGTGAGATCGGCTCGACAGGGTGTATATGGCCGCCCATCAACTCGCGACATCACCGGTGCGGAAGATTCGGTTCAGGTGGTGGTCCAGGACTGTGGTCGCGGACTCCGGGCTGCGCTGGCCGACGAGGATGCTGGTGCCGAGTCCCGCAGACATGGCAAGCAGGCCGACTGCCTCCAACTGTGGGTCCACACCGGGCTCAAGCAGTGCCGCTTCCTGCGCCTGCCGGAGGAGTTCGGTCAGGGCGTCTTCGGCGGCATCAGGGTTCTTGATGAAGGGCTGGGCTGCGAGCGCCGGGTCGTTCACGGCCAGAACCGCGTACGAAGTGTAGAGGTGGTGGAAGGTGCGGCTCTCGTCGTCTGTCGGCAGCGCCGCCATCAGCAGCGCCTCGACCATCGCGCGCGGACCTGGACTGTCCCCGGCGGCCCGTACACGGGCGGAGACCCGCTCCCCGAATCTCTCCGCCAGCAGCTCGAGCCCGAAGAGCAGCAGCTTTTCCTTGGTCTGGAAGTAGTACTGCACCAGCCGCAGTGATACGCCCGCCTCCGCCGCCACTTCGCGCATCCCGACGGCATGCAGCCCGCGTCGGCCGGCGACCCGGACGAGGGCCTCGGCGATCTCGGTGCGCCGTTCTGCGTGGTCCACGCGCTTGGGCATCGGCCGGTACTCCGCTCGTCGTTCCTGCTACGGCTCCCATGGGGCTTTTGATGATACAGCTGTACCAGCTTCGTGGTACGTTCGTATCACAAAACCTGAACGCCGGAGGTGGCCATGTCCGAAACCGCTACCCGAACCCAGGCCGATGTCGGCCGTTATGTGAGCGATGCCTGGCGGGAGCGCTACTTCACGGCCTGCGATGCGGTTTACGCACTGGGGGCGCCCGCCCTCGCGGAAGAGGACGTGGAGACGTCCTTCGGCACCACGCACGTCTACCGCTATGGCCCCGCGAACGAGGCCGCCCGATCCCGCACCCCCGTCGTCCTGGTGCACGGGGCGGGCTCCTGCTCCGCCATGTGGTACCCGAACACCCCCGCCCTCAGCGCGGACCGCCCCGTCTACGCGATCGACACCCCGGGTGATCCCGGCCGCAGTGTGCAGCGCGAGCCAATCCACCAACCCGAACGCGCCGCACAGTGGCTGGACGAGACGCTCGCCGGACTCGGCCTCGACCGCGTCCACCTCGTCGGCTCCTCCTACGGTGGCTGGCTTGCCCTGAACCAGGCGCATCGCAGGCCCGGTCGCCTCGCCTCGGTCACCTTGCTCGACCCCGGCGGCCTGGAAAAGGTAGGACTGCGCTTCTTCGTCTGGATCTTCGCCAGCCTCTTCGCGACCTGCGCGCCCAAGGCGCTCCGCCCGCGACTGGCGGCTTGGCTCGAACAGCCGGTCCTCGTCGTGCCGGAACTGCGCACGATGATCAGAACGGCGGTTCGCGCCTACCGCATACGCCGTCCGGCGCCGCTCCCCCTTTCCGAGGATGAGCTGTCCACGATCCGGACTCCGCTCTATCTGGTGCTCGGCAAGCGAAGCCTCCTCGTGCACCCGCAGCGGCAGGCGGAGCGTGTGCCGCGCCTGGTCCCCGGTGCTCGAGCCGAGATCATCTCCAGCACGGGCCACGGGCCGCAGATTGACCACGCGGAGGAGACCAACCGCAGGATGCTGAACTTCATGGCCTCCGTCGACTGACACTGCCCACGCCGACGGGCCAGGACGGCGCCGGAGCCCGCGCCCAACTCGGCGACGAGGTCCGCGGCGCGGTCGAGGGTGCGGTCGGCGCCCTGGGCCAGGACGTCGGCGGCCCTGGCGGCCGAGCAGACGGCGGTGATGGTCGCCCCGCGCCACCAGCGGGCCCCGCCCTACGGTGCCTCGGTCTCCCCGGCGAAGTCGGGCAGCAGTCCGCGCATCGCCTCGCGCTGGGCCGGGCCCATGACGTGCGTGAGGGCCTGGACGACCGTCTCGGCGAGCACGCCGGACGTATCCGACAGCAGACCGCGAGCCTTCTCGGTGAGGGCGACCTCGATGCCCCGCTTGTCGCCGCACACCGACTTGCGGGTGACCAGACCGGCGTGCTGGAGGCAGGCGATCTGGTACGTCAGCCGGGTTTTGGGGCGGCCGAGCAGCTCCGCGATACGCGTCATGCGCAGGCCCTCGGGCTGCTCGGCGAGCAGACAAAGGATCAGTAACTCGTCATTTGAACCATATCGCCCACTGGAGAAGATCATGACCGTCGCCGTCGAAACCGGCCTGTGGCAGTTGGACGCCGCCGCCTCCACCGTCGCCGTGCGGTACAAGACGATGTGGGGCCTCGTCACCGTCAAAGGCATCTTCACCGCCGTGGGCGGGCAGGGCGAGGTGCGGCCCGACGGCTCCGCCGCCGGCACCCTGACCCTGGACGTCGCCTCCCTCGACACCAAGAACAAGAAGCGCGACGAGCACCTGCGCTCCGCCGACTTCTTCGACGCGGCGAACCACCCCGAGATCACCTTCGCCGTCCGCAGCGCGGAGTTGCGCGGCGGCGGCACCGTCCAGGTCTCCGGTCAGCTGACGGTGCGCGGCATCAGCCACCCGCAGTCCCTCACCGCCCGGCTGACCAGCGCGGACGCCAAGGCGCTCATGCTGGAGACAGAATTCACCGTCGACCGCGCGGAGTTCGGCCTGAACTGGAACCAGATGGGCATGATGCGCGGCCTGACCGTGGTCACCGCGATCCTGCATTTCGCACGGATCTCGGCCTGACGGTCCGATCAGCCTTCAGACCTGGGCCCCGAGTGGTCGTCGGCGGATGCCTTCTCCGCAGCCGCAGCCGCAGCCGCCGCGGAACGCAGCGGCTGCGAAGCTGGTGACGGCCTGCTCAGAGGTGCTGCTCGGTGGCGCGGGTGCGCTGGTACTCGTCCTGTCGCTCGTCGGTGATGTACGCGGGCACCGGGAAGTCCCACCAGCCGGGCACCCAGGGGCCGGCGGCGTCGCGGTCCGTCGGTACTTCGACCAGGGCGGGCTCGCCCGACTGCACCGCCTTGCGCAGGGTCGACTCCAGGGATCCGGCGTCGGAGACCTTCCACGACTCGATCCCGAAGGCCCGGCCCATGGCGGCGAAGTCCGGGCTGTACGGCGAGCCGTCGGGGTGGGAGAACTCCGTACCGATGTGCCGTGAGGTCTGCTTGCGCTGGCCGCCGCGGATGGACATGTAGCCCGCGTTGTTCTGGACGACGAAGACGACCGGCGCGCCGGCGGTGACGCTCAGGGCGATCTCCTGGGCGGTCATGAGGAAGTCGCCGTCGCCGAGAACGCACACCACCGGGCGGTCCGGTCGGGCCAGCTTGGCGCCGATCGCCGCCGGGACGGCCCAGCCCATGGAGGAGAAGCCGCCGGAGGTGAGGTGGGTGCGCGGTGCGTACACCGGGAAGGTCTGCTTGACCGCTCCCTGGGTGTTGCCGGAGCCCGCGACGACGATCGCGTCGCGCGGAAGTACGGACCGCAGGGCGCCCAGTGGACGCTGCGAGGTGAACGGGAAGCGGTCGCTGTCGCGGCGGCCGGCGAGCTTCTCCTCCCAGTCCCGTTTGAGCGTGGCGAGTTCGGCCAGGTACTCGGAACGGTCGGCGCTCTTCGCGGGCAGGGAGTCCACGATCGCGGCCACGGCTCGCTGGGCGTCGGCGACGATGCCCACTTCGGCGGGGTAGTTCTTGCCGATCTCATGCGGGTCGATGTCGATGTGGATGAGCTTCGCGGGTGGAATCGAGAAGCTGACGCCCTTGGCGTAGCTGGAGGCGGACCAGTCGGTGAAGCGGCAGCCGACGGAAATGACGACATCGGCGGAGCTCGCGATCGCGTTGCCGACCAGCGTGCCGGTCTGGCCGACGCTGCCCGCGAACAGGTCGTGGTCCTCGGGAAAGGCACTCTTGCCGTTCCACGTGGTCACGACGGGGATCTGCCACCGTTCGGCGAGAGCGAGAACCTGGTCGGACGCCTCGGAGGTGATGGCCCCGCCGCCCACCACGATGACGGGCCGCCTCGCGGTGCGCAATATCTCGACTGCGCGCTCCACCGCCTCGGGATCGGGATGCTGGCGTCCGGCGGGGACACGCCGGGCGAGGTCGTGGAGCTGCACGTCGGCGGCCTCGGCCTGTACGTCCATCGGCACTTCGAGGTGCACGGGGCCGGGGCGGCCGGTCAGCATGGAGTTGAAACAGCGGTGCAGGACGAAGGGGAGTTCCTCGACGCGGGTGACGACCCAGTGCCGTTTGCTGACGGCTTCGGCCACCTTGGGGAAGTCGTTGGCCGTGTAGCGGTCGAGCTCCTGGAGCAGCCCGTGGCCCCGCATATGGGTGGGCGGGCCGCCGGTGATGACGAGGACGCTCGTGGAGTCGGTGAACGCGGTGCCCATGCCGATGACGGTGTTGCTGGCTCCGGCGCCGATGGAGGTCACCGCGGCCTGCGGGCGGCCGGTGACCCGGTAGTAGCCGTCCGCGAGGTGGACGGCGCTCTGCTCGTGGAACGTCTGGATGAAGGGGATCCTGGATTCGTCGTCGAGGAAGGCGTCGGTCAGTGACCAGATGCCGTGGCCGGGAATCCCGGCGACGCAGTCGACCCCGTAGTTGCGCAGGGTCCGCGCGACGATCTGGCCTCCGGTGAGGACGGGCATGTGGTTGCTCCCACTCGGCTCGGTTTCGTTCTTGTGGTCATGCGTCCCGGCGGGCGGCCCAGGCGAACCCCTGGGCGCACATCCGGGTCACGTCCGGGTTCTGGAGGTCGTCCAGGTCGTGTCCGACCGCGCTGTAGAACACCCGGCCCCGTCCCCAGGTACGTGTCCACGCCTGGGGGATGGTCCTGCCCTCCAGCCAGGGGAGGTGTTCTCCGGTGAAGGTGGTCTCGGCCAGGACGTGGTTGTTGGGGTCGACGGACATGTAGTACTGCTCGGAGGCGACCCGGAAGTCCTTCACGCCGGCGGTGGCTGGATGGCCGGTGTCCGTGATGGAGACCTCGTAGGGGTACTTCACCCCTTCGCCGGCCGGGTGCTCGAGGAAGCTGCCACCGATCAGCCAGTGGTACTTCAGGCTCGTCCGGAACGCGGCGGCCGCGCCGTGCCAGGCGGCGATCCCGGTGCCGGCCTCCACCGCTTCGAGCAGATGTGTCTCCTGAGCGGCGCTGAGTCCTTCGGACAGCAGGGCGTTGTTCCAGTTGAGCGCGATGAGGTCGTAGCCGGTGAGATCGGCGTCGAGCGCGAAGACGTCGTTGGTCTCCTCGACGACGAATCCCAGATCCTTGAAGATCGGGAGGGCCCATTCCTTGGCGACCTGGTAGGGCTTGTGGCCCGGCCAGCCTCCGTAGAGATACAGCACCCGGGTCATGCGTTCTTCCCTCCGGTGGTGGATGTGATGAATGCGGCGCGGTTGCGCAGGCGTTCCGCCACTTCCAGCGCGTCGCCTTCCGGCGCGGTGGACTTGCGCTCGGGCTTCGCTGTCAGCAGGTACGCCAGGCCCACCGCGGAAACGATGAGGAAACCGATCAGTGCGATCCACCGGTCCACGAACGGAGTTCCGGAGTCGCCAGTGGGCTGGGCCAGGAGGACCATCCCGAGAATGCCATAGGCCAGGGCCGCGACGTTGACCACGATCCCCCAGCGGCCCAGGGTCCAGGCTCCGGCGGGATGCCAGCCCTTCAGTCGCATCCGCAGGGCGGCCAGTACGACCATCATGAAGGCCGCGTAACCGGCCAGCATCTGAAAGGCCGCGATCTTGGTGAGGGAATCCGGCGAGTAGTAGACGAACACGAAGATCAGGAGCGGCGCGACGTTCACGGCCAGCAGCGCGTTCCGCGGAACCCGGTGCCTGGGTGAGATCTTCGAGAAGACGCGGGAGCCCGGGAACATGTCGTCACGGGCGAAGGAGAAGACGATCCGGCTCGCGGCGGCCTGCTGGCTCATCACGCCGGCGATGAAGGAGGTGAGGATGACCAGGAGCACCAGTTTCGTGCCGATGGTGCCGATCGAGTTCTGTAGGATCGCCGGGATCGGGTTGGTGTCCTCTCCCGAGAGGATCGAGGCCAGGTCCGGGGCGGCGAGCGCGTAGCCGACGAACGCGAAGAGCGCTGCCAGTCCTCCGACGGCCACGGTCAGCTGCATGGCACGCGGGATGCTGCGGGCGGGATTCGGGACTTCCTCCGCGACCTCGCCGCACGCCTCGAAACCGTAGAAGAGGAAGAGCCCGACGAGCGAGGCGGCGATGAAGGCCGTGAAATAGCCGTCATGAGCGGAACCGCCGGCCTCGAAGAAGATCGAGACGGAGTTGTGCCGCTCGAAGAGCAGGAGATAGAGGCCCACGAGGACGATGCCGATCAGTTCCGCGGCCAGTCCGATCTTGGAGATCAGGGCCAGTGTTCTGCTGCCGAGGCAGTTGCAGAGCAGACAGACGGCCGTGACGGCGAGCGCGATGCACAGGCGCTCAGCGGGGGTGGAACTGATCCCTGGCCGGTCCGCGGTACCCGCGAAGAGACTGGCCACGAAATCCGAACTGAAGAGCGCGGTGCTGGTGATGCCGATGGTGATGCAGGAGATGTAGGTCCATGCGGTGAACCAGGCAAAGCGCCCGTTCCACAGCCGCCGGACCCACTGGTAGAGCCCGCCCGCGAGCGGGAACTGTGAGACGACCTCGCCGAAGACCAGGGCGACCAGGAACTGTCCGACGCCGACGATGCCTATCCAGAAGACGGACGGCCCGCCCGCGGTGGACAGTCCGACCGAGAACAGGGAGACGACGCCCACGAGGGGCGAGAGGTAGACGAAGCCGAGGGCGAAGTTCGCCCAGAGGCTGACCTTGCGGTCGAACTTCTGCTCATAGCCCAGGGCCGCGAGGAGTTCCGCGTCCTCGTTCGATGGCGCCCGGGTGGCGGTGGCCGGGGCGGTGGTGGACGGGGTGGCGGTGGTGGACGGGTCGGGGGTCCCGCCCGGGGGACTGACGCGGGTGGTCCCGAATCGCACCCGAGAGTCCTTCTCTGTGGCTGACATGACGACCTCCGTGGGTCGGAGAGGCGAGGCTGCGTGGCGGACGGTTGCCTCGCCGCACGTGCGGTTACGTCTAAGTCCTGATCCGTCATCGCCGATCAGGCCCGATCGAAGGCGTGGTCGGTCCAGTCCAGCCGGGCCGATCCATGGCGCGCGCTGCGGACGTCTCCCGAGCGCGCGTGTCCCTCGAAGTTCTCGATGCGGGAGGCCCTGCCGCAGATCTCGCCGAGCTCGGCGCTTGACGCGGCGTTGGTGATCTCCTGGTACGTCACCGTCTTGAGGTACTTGCCGACCCAGAGCCCGCCGGTGTAGCGGGCCGCCCCCAGGGTGGGCAGGACATGGTTGGTGCCGATGACCTTGTCGCCGTACGCGACACACGTCTTGTCCCCGAGGAACAGAGCGCCGTAATTCCGCATCCGGTGCAGGGCCTCGCGGGGCTCGGCCGTGAGGATCTGGACGTGCTCGCTGGCGTATGTGTCAGCGAGGTCGTAGGCCGCATCGAGGGTGGGGACCACGATCACCTCGCCGTGGTCACGCCAGGCGCGCCCGGCGACCTCCCCGGTGGGAAGGCCCGGCAGCAGTTTCTCCACGCACGCGATGGTGCGCGTGGCCACCTCCTCCGATGTCGTGATCAGGACCGCGGGGGAGTCCGGTCCGTGCTCGGCCTGGGACAGCAGGTCGGTCGCCACCACGAACGGGTCCGCGGTCCCGTCCGCGACGATCAGTACTTCCGTCGGCCCGGCGAACAGGTCGATCCCGACCTCGCCGAAGAGCTGGCGCTTGGCCTCCGCCACGTAGGCGTTGCCCGGTCCGGCGAGCATGTCGACCGCGTCGATCGTCTCCGTGCCCAGGGCCAGGGCCGCCACGGCCTGGACGCCGCCCATGACGTAGATCTCGTCGGCCCCCGCCAGGTGCATCGCGGCGATGCTCACGGGCGGCGGCGCACCACGGTCCGGCGGGGTCGTCCCGGCGACCCTCCCGACCCCCGCGACCTTGGCGGTCAGGACGGTCATGTGGGCCGACGCGGTGAGGGGGTAGCGGCCACCGGGAACATACGCCCCGGCCGCGCCGATGGGGATGTTGCGCTGTCCCAGGAAGACTCCGGGCAGGGTTTCCACCTCGAAGTCGGTGAGGGAGTCCCGCTGCGCCCGGGCGAAGCCTCGGACCTGCTTCTGGACGAACCACAGATCGTCGAGGACCGTCTCGGGGACGGAGGAGACCACGGAGGCGATCTGGTCGGGGCCGAGCCGAAAGGACTCCGGGCTCCACGCGTCGAACTTCTGTGACCATCGGCGCACAGCCGTGTCGCCGTTCTGCCGTACGTCGGCGATGACGCCGGCAACGGTTTCGACGATTTCCGGACGGCTGGTCCGCGACGGCTCCGTGGCGACGGGGCCCTTGATGGTCTTGCTTGCTGAGGACACTCTGCACTCCTTGCAGGGGGCGTGCCTGCGGGCTTGACCTGAAGTCTGGGTAAACAAGGAGGGATGACGACAGGCACAGTGTGTGCAATATTGGCCGCCGATCCTGCACATACTGAGGAAGCTCATGACTGAAGTCCTGACCGTCCGCGCCGCACTGCAACTCGAGGTCTTCCGGCGCACCAAGGTGCGCGTCTACGCCGGGGAGCGGAATCTGGACCGTCCCGTGCGCTGGGTGCACACCGGCGAGATCCCGGACATCCATCGCTTCCTCACCGGTCAGGAGATGCTGCTGACCGCCGGACTCGGCATGGGCGAGACGGCCGCCCGGCAGCGCGCCTTCATCAGACGTCTGGCGGACGCCCACGCGGCCGTCCTGGTCATCGAACTCGCCGGACGCATGTTCGGCTCCATGCCCGAAGCCGTCATCGAGGAGGCGGAAGCCGTCGGCCTGCCACTGGTGGGGCTGGCGGACGAAATCCCCTTCGTCGAAACATCGGCCCAGGTCCATGAGGTACTGGTCGGCATGCGCGTCAAGCAGATGATCGCCGAAGAGGCCACCAGCCAGGCGTTCATGGACCTGCTGCTGGCCGACGAGGACTACGTGGGCGTGGTCAGGGAACTGGCCGACCGTACGGGGCACGCCGTGGTGCTGGAGAACGTGGCCCACCAGATGCTCGCCTATGGAGGCGCCACACCCGAGGCCGATGACGTCGTGAACGAGTGGAACGCACACTCCCGGGCGATCCACGAACGCCACCGCTCCCTCGCCGAGCACGGTCCGGAGACGCCCACCGCCGCGGCGGCATCGTTCCGGGACGTCGTGCCGTGTGCGCGGCAGCCCGTGATCCTCCGGGGTGAGTCATGGGGATGGCTCCACCTCCTGCACGGCGGAGCGCGGCCGAGCCCGGCCGAACTACGGACACTGGAGCGGGCGGCCGCCGCGCTGGCGATCACGTTGCTGAGCGAGCGGGAGAGCGGCGCACGCGCGGCCCAACGCCAGACGGCCCTGCTGAACAGGCTTCTGCTCGGCGACATCACGGGCGAGAGATTCGTCAGCCTCGGCCTGGCGCTGGGACAGGATCTGCGCGGCCGGGACCTGATCGTCGTCACGGCGTACGCGGGCGAGGACGTGCCCGTCAAGGATCACGCCCTCGCCCGTCTGCTGCGGGAGACCCACTGGCCCGCCATCGTGGGCGACACCGGTGACTTCGACATGGCGGTCGTGGGCCTGCCGGTGCGCGGCGAGGCGGCTGATGTGCAGACCCTGCTGACCGAGCACGGTGTGCGCGGTGGCATCAGCCGCCTCGTGGAACCGGCCGCACTACCGCTGGCGCTGCGCCAGAGCCGGAGCGCGGCCTCCGTGGCGGCCGCGGCGGCGGTGCCGGAAGTGCGTCATTTCGACGATCTGGGGGCTCTGCGTCTGCTCGTCGCACTCTCCGAAGGCCCTGAACTCAGGCGCTATGTCGAGGATGAACTGGGCCCGCTCCTCGAACACGACGCGCTGGCGAAGAACCCGCTCCTGCCGACCCTCCGCATGTTCCTCGACTGCGGCGGAAACAAGGCGCGGGCGGCGGACGCGCTTTTCGTCCAGCGGCGCACCCTCTACCACCGCCTTGAGAAACTCTCCGGAATTCTCCGGCTCGACCTCACACGGGTCGACAACCAGCAGCGGCTGCAACTGGCCGTACGCGGCCATGACCTGCTCCGCAAGCCGACCCTGCGGCGCACCTGACCACCACGAGGTCAGCCCTTGGTCGCCTTCACGAGGGAGGGAGCGATGCGCAGCGCGTTCGCACCGATCGTCAGGGCTGGATTGAGCGCGGCGGAGGACGGGAAGAACGACGAATCGGCCAGCCAGAGGTTGTCGACGTCGTGGCTGCGGCAGGACGGATCGAGGACACTCTGCGCCGGGTCATGACCCGCTACGGCCGTTCCGCACATATGGGAGTTGGTCTCGATGCCCATGCGCTGGCTGAAGACCAGCGGATAGCCCGCCTTGCGCACCGCCCTGGTCACCCGGCGCACCAGTTCATGGTGGGGTTCGAGGTTGGTCGGCGTCCAGTCGATGACGATGCGGTCACCGTCCACCCGCACCCGATTGTCCCGGGAGGGAAGGTCCTCAGTCGTCAGATAGATGTCGATACTCCTGGCCGACATGAACTTCAGGGCCCACATCGGAGCCCACGGACGGGCGGGCTTGAGCATGGGCGCTTGCAGCTTGCCCAGCATCTGTAGATTTCCGAGCGGGAAGGGCGTTCCCGGGCCGGCTTCGTAGAAATCGTTGAGCCCGAGGGTCTTCTGCCACTTCGTGGGGTTGGTCCGCAGCGGATTGACCCCGACGAAGAACGTGCTGTTGTGCACCATGTAATTGCGGCCCACCAGACCCGACGAATTGCCGAGGCCATCGGGGTGTGCGTCGCCCGCCGACCGGAGCAGCAACGCCGCCGAATTCACCGCACCGCCGGCGACGGCGAAGCTCTTGGCGTTGATACGGACGGTACGGTCGGCGTGCCGCGCCTCCGCGGCGACGACCTTCCGGCCGTCCGGTGACGTGATCAGCCGGGTGACCTCCGCACCCGTAAGGAGCTTCACGCCGTCGCGCAGTGCCGGGAGAAGAATCCTGTTCTCGGCGTCGGACTTCATACCCGTCTCGTCCGGACAGCCATCGGCCGCCGTGACGGCGGCACGATCGGCCTGCGTGCTCACGTTCAACGCGTTCGGCGTGTGGAACGGATGCAGGCCCTGCCCGCGCAGCGACCGGGCGAACCTCTCGATCTCCGGTTCATGCTCGAGCGCGGGATGGGGATAGGGCTGGGAGCGCGGCGGCTCGGTCGGATCCTCACCGACCTGCCCATGCACCTGGAGCAACCGCTCCATCGTGGTGTAAAAGGGCTCGAGGTCGTCGTAGCCGAAAGGCCAGGCGCGCGAGACACCCTCGTGGTGTTCCACTTCCGTGAAGTCGCTGCGCCGGAAACGGGGCAGCATGGCGCCGTAGAAGCGGGTGTTTCCCCCCACCCAGTAGTAGACGCCCGGCGCGAACGGCTTGCCCGTGCTGCCGTCGTACCAGAAGCCCGCGTTCTTGTACCGGCCCTTCATATACATCTCGGCCGGCTGAGAGTTCTCCGGCTCACGCGGAAGGAAATTGCCGCGCTCCGCGACGAGTACATCGAGGCCGGAGCCCCTCAGCGCCCAGGCCAGGGTGGACCCGCCCATACCGGAGCCTATGATCAAAACATCCGTGCTGATCTCATCGGCAGTACCGAAGGAAACTAGAGAATCGGGCCGAAGTTCCTGGGGAACGTAATTCTGACGGACCGGTCCGGACATGGATCGGAACCCCCTTAGGTGCTTGGATGCGGGCGTGACGGAAGAAGATTTGAAAGCGGGGTCACCTTACCGGGGTCCGGATGAACGTGGCAGCCTTTTCTCCGATCATGATGGCGGGAGCATTTGTGTTCCCGGTGACGAGTGTTGGCATGATGGAGGTATCCGCCACGCGGACATTATCAAGCCCGCGCACGCGAAGTTCATGGTCGACGACTTTGCCCATCATGCAGGTACCCGACGGGTGGTAGAAGGAGAAGGACTGCGTGCGAATGTATTCGTCGATGTCCTGGTCGCTGTCCGACGCGGGGGCGAGTCCGGCGTTGGCGGCCCCACGCAGTTCATCGAGCTGGTGCCGCCGACCACTCGGCCACGGGGCAGATAGGCGCGGCGCCCTCCGAGCTGGGGCTCCGGTTCCGTCTCGAAGTCCCAGTCGAATACCGTCTTGAGCTGCTGCGAGAACAGTGCGGGTATCTCGAAGAGGCGACCTCGGGCGGGCGGCCCCGCTTCAAGCAGCGCGACCGTGACATCTGGAACCTCGGATAGACGGGCCGCAACCGTACAGCCGGCCGAACCTGCCCCGACGACGATGTAATCGTACGATTCCGCATTCATTTCGCCTCCGTGGAAGGCCAGTCTCGCTGACCGGCGTCATGGTGGGGAATTAAGGGCCAGAGAGGAGTGGCCTTCCCTCGTGGTGCTTCCTGGAGAGGCTAAGGACACCAGACATGCTCGGTACATGCACGAGATGAGCAATATTTGCTGGCAGGAGTGCGCACTATGGGTACGGCGGGTGGTGAGCCGCCCCCTCCGTGCCGGCGTCGGCTGGGTGGCGTCGGGAGTGGAGCCGGATCGGGTCGCGGTCGGTAACGGCTCTGTCGGGCTCGTGGAGCAGATCGTCCAGCTCGTCCCGCCCTGGGACTTCCATGCCCGATCGGCATGACGGTTCGGGCAATCGGCATTGGCGTGACGTGTCGTCGGCCGCGATGCTCGGCGGGAGACGGAAACCGGCTCGAGAAGAGATTTTGGGAATGCCTAGCTTGCCCGTATGGACGTCATCCGCGTAGGTCATTGAAGAGGTCTCAGAACAGGCCGAGCACTCAGTGGCGCGAAGTATTCCTGCCCGACGAAAGTACCCAGCATGCGGAACAGGCGCAGGCCGTCGAGCGTGCATCCGCTCGCGGGGCTCAAGGCGGTGCATGTCGAGGACCTGCGGGACATGACCCTCTTGCACGAACTGAACCAGTTCGCCGAACTCTCCTGCCGCATGCTCGGCCCGGGTCCGGACCGGCATCCCGGCGTCGGCTGCCGGGCGGTGTCGGCGTGAGCGGACACTGAGCGGACACTGAGCGGGGCTCGCCGGGTCCCGGTCCACCGACGATGCCTACACGCGCCGACGGTGGCGACGGGCGTTTCCAGCAGGAGGATGACCTGTGCCCACACCTGCCGCCAGCCCGGGTGGGGATCGTGCGCCACCAGCGCGGTGTCGGCCCGCGGGGTCAGGTGAGGGCGGCGACCAGCAGGGTGAAGGCGGCGATGATGACGGCGACGCGGGCGTAGTGGAAGCGGTCCCAGCGGTTCATCTGCTGCTTCCAGTCGGCGGGCCGGTTCTCGGCGGTCCACGTCTTGCCCCGGTTGTTGATCGGGACGAGCAGCAGGATCGACATGATCACGCTGAGGATCAGCAGCGCGGCGGCGGTGACGACGAGGCCGGCGCCGTGGTGATGCCATCCGGCGATGGCCCAGATGGCGGTGAGGACAAGCGAGGTGATGTACCAGACCGGCATCAGGGCGCCGAGCATCCGGCCCCCGTGGGCGCGGCCGAGCACGCTGCTGTCCTCGGGGAGTCCGTTGAGGATCGGGTTGATGACGAAGGCGACGGAGAACTCCACCCCCACCATCAGGCCGACGACCACGGTGGTGAACACCTCAAGTGCGTTGAGCATGATGCCCCTCCAGGAACCTAGCGTCGCTAGATGATGAGGCAACGCTAGCGCTACTGTCGCTCGATTGTCTAGCAGCGCTAGGATCGAATCATGTCGGTACAGGAACGCAAGGAGCGCGAGCGGGCGGGCCGCGAACGCCTCATCGTGGCGACGGCCCGCGAACTCGCCGAGCAGCAGGGCTGGGACGCGGTCACCACCCGCCGGCTGGCCGAGCGCATCGAGTACAGCCAGCCCGTCCTCTACAGCCACTTCCGCGGCAAGCGCGAGATCATCGGCGCCGTCGCCCTCGCGGGCGCCGCCGAGATGGCCGCGTTGCTGCGGGCCGCGGCCCGTGCCGCGGACGGCCCGCGCGCCCGGGCCACCGTCCTCGCCCGCTCCTACCTCGACTTCGCCGAACGCGTCCCGGCGGTCTACGACGCCATGTTCCGGCTCGACGGCGGCCTGGCGTTCGCGCACGAGGACACCCCCGAGCCGCTCAAGGACGCCTTCACCGCCCGGCTGGAGACTCTCGGCGAGGTCGCCGGGGCCACACGGCCCAGCCGCGGACCGCCGGGCCCCCGTCCCCCCGGCGGGGCACCCGCTCCGCTGGAGGTGTGATGCTCACGGGGCAGAACCCGATACGTGCCCCTCACGGCAGCGGGCCATCGCCAAGGGCTGCCACTGGCGCCGCATCGCCCGTTGAGTCACGGATGAAACCGCCACCGGCCTTCGGAGACGACGTCCACTTTATCGTCACTGACGCGAATAGCCGTGTCGTCGTCGATGAAGTAGATGGGGAAGTCCGCCCGCTCGACGATGCGATCAGCCCAGGCGTCGTCGCGCTCCGGGAAGTTCGGCGAGTACAGGTGCGGCTTCAGATACCAGTCGAAGAGACCGAACGGGGGCTCCACCGTGGTGGCGCCGAGCACGTGCAGGTCCGCGGCGTCCCCGATGACGTCGGCGGAATGTTCGGTGAGATTCCGGCTGAAGATCATCGATCCGGCGCTCACCCCCACATAGACACGGCTCTCCAGGGCTTCCAGGAAGCCCTCGGCCAGACCGTTGCCGGTGATGCTGCGCGCGAGATGGTAGTGACTGCCGCCCTCGACATAAACGACGTCGGCGTGCAGCAGCCGGTCAAGCACCATCTGCCGAGGCAGGCCGTTCAGCTCCAGGATGTCGAACTCCCGCCAGCCGAGGCCGTACAGCCGGTTCATGTCCGCGACGTACCACCCGTGGTCACCGGGCTCGGCGACGGATGCCGTGGGAACGTACACGACGTTCGCCGACTTGAACGGTTTTCCCAGCAGGTCCCGCAGTGCGTCCCGCAGCGTCGCGTTACGCAGGCCGCTCGCCGTCAACAGAAGATTCACCGGGTGAGCCAATCATGGCTGCCAGACGCGCGCAACGCACCGGGCGGCCGCCACTCCGGCCCGGGCCGGCGACAAGTTCGTGGCGCCGACGCACTGTCCCCCGGACTGCGGGCAGTGGGCTACGCGGCGACAGCTCGCTGGTGTGCGCGCCGACCGATACGGGCGACCGCATGTGACGCCCTAAGCTGCCAACGTCCAGCCAGACTCACTACGCGTGCCGAGCCGGTGACGATGATGCCCTCGTTGCAGCACAAGATCCAAAGCGTCCTCGACGAACTCGTTGATACCGGAGCCGAGACCGGCTTGCAGGTGGCCGTTCACCACCAGGGTGTTCTTGTTGTCGACGCCGTCGCCGGTGTCGCCGACGGCCGGACCGGGCGTGGGGTGACCCCGGAGACTCCGTTCTTCAGCTTCTCGGCCGGCAAGGCCATGACATCGCTGATCGCCCATCTGCTCGTCAAGACCGGTGCGGTCGGATACGACACCCCAGTGGTCGACGTGTGGCCGGAGTTCGGCGCCCACGGCAAGGCGACCGCGACTCTTCGGCAGGTGCTGACACACTCGGTCGGCGTGCCGGCGATGCCTCGTGGCATCGGCCCTGCCGACCTGCCCGACTGGGCGCGGGTCTGCACCGCGATCGCCGGCGCCGAACCGCGCTGGCGGCCCGGTACCGAGACGGGGTACCACTCGTTCACATACGGCTTCCTGGTCGGTGAGATCGCACGCCGGGTCACCGGCAAACCGATGCGGCACCTCTTGCGCGAGTGGGTCACCGTGCCACTCGGCATCGACGGCGGCCTGTATTTCGGTGTGCCCCAAACCGACCTGGCCCGGCTGGCACGGCTCGAAGCCGCCGCGCCGCTCCCGGTTGCCCCGCCGGACGGCGATGCCATTCTTGCGCCCTGGGAAATGCGGCCGACCGCGGCCATGGGCAACAGCCACGAGATCCTGCAAGCGGACATCCCGTCGGTCGGCACCTTCACCGCGCGGGCAATGGCTGCCATGAATGCCGCGGTCCTCGATGGCCGGCTCATCGACTCACACCAGCTCGGGGAGTTGACGGCGGTGGCCTTCGAGGGCACCGACCAGGTCTTTGGCAACCCTGCCCGGATGGCACTGGGCTATCCGCTCGGCCGTATCGGTACGCGGCCGGACGAGACACCCACTACGTTCGGCTGGGTCGGTGGTGGCGGCAGCTACGTCTATGCGGACACCGCCACCGGCACCTCCTTCGCGATGACCAAGACCCGTCTCACCCCCCACTTCAACACCGCACAACGCCTTGCGGACCTGACCGCAGCCGAGATCAACCCCCATTCCTGAGCATCGACGAGATCGCGTTACGGGCTCCAAGGGCCGCATCACTCCGCGATGGCGGTCCGGGCCGTCCAGCGGAAGACCGGGAGTTCTTCGCCGTCGACCGTCGCATAGTCGCCTTGGTGGACGAAGTGCTCGTAGCCGGAGCCGAATTGGTACTCCGCTGTCTTCGGGAGTTGAGTTTTCTGTGACCACTTCGGTAATCGGCAAGGTTACCCGGGATGTGCTGGAAATCGGCCGGGTGATTCGCGTGGTGGCCGCCCCGCCGACCAAACGCGTACAGCGGCTCTAGCTGCTGTACCACCAGAGCAATCTGATGGGAGATGAGACCTCCTAAATCAAATGGGCCACTGGCCGCGCGAATCCATGACGATCGATGAGGCCAGTCAGGCCCTGGCCGACCTGGTGGCCGACGCGGGTGAGTTCGGCCCCGGCGACCGCATACGCGACATCGGATTCGGCTACGGTGATCAGGACTTCCGGTGGCTGGAGACGTGCAAGCCGGAGAAGATCGTCGGAGTGAACGTCACCCCGGGGCAGGTGCGCGCGGCGCGTGAACGCGCTCGCGCGGAGTCGGCGGCGCGGCATCTCGAATTCCGGGAAGGGGCGGCGACCGCGCTCCCGTTCCGGGACGAGACCTTCGACAAGGTCGTTGCTACTGCCCCGGGTACGACCGCGCTATCTGCTGGCGACGGGACTGACGGTTGCCGCGTTCGGCCTGTTCCTGCTGACCCGGATGACGCCGGAGAGCTCGTACTGGGACGGCATTCTGCCCGGCGAAGTGGTTCTGGGGCTCGGACTGGGCACCGTGATGGCGCCCTGTGCCGCCACCGCCACCAATGAAGTCGCCAAGAGCGACAGCGGTGTCGCCTCGGCCTTCTTCAACACCTCCACTCAGATCGGCGCGTCGATCGGCACGGCGCTGCTCAACACCATCGCCGCCAACGCCACCAAGGTGTACCAAGGCGCTCATCCCGGGATCCGTGCCGTGCGCGCCACTGTGCACGGATACGTGGTCGCCGGGAGATGGGCCGCGGGTCTGCTGCTGATGGCGGCCCTGATGGCGGTGGTGCTCATCACCGCGGCGCCGTTCCGGCCCACGGAGGAGGACGAGTGGAGCGACACCGGAGCCGCGGGACGGCCGGGGTGACGTAGGGCGCGCATGCAGAGGGCATCGGGAACCGCACCTGTACCAGGTCCGGGCCGCCGCGGCGTCTGCCGCACACAGCGATATGGGGAGAGGATCGACAGTGATCGAAGCCAGGCATCTGACCAAGCGCTACGGCGACAAACTGGCCGTCGACGAGCTGACGTTCAGTGTGAATCCCGGGGTGGTGACCGGATTCCTGGGGCCGAACGGCGCCGGCAAGTCGACGACCATGCGGATGATTCTGGGGCTGGACCGGCCCGACGGCGGTGAGGTCCTGATCGACGGCAAGCGCTACCACGATCTGGGCCGGCCATTACGGACGGTGGGAGCTCTCCTCGATGCGAAGTGGGCACATCCGAATCGTTCGGCGCATGCGCACTTGCGGTGGCTGGCGAAGTCGAACGGTCTGCCCGCCCGCCGTGCGGACGAGGTGCTGGAGACGGTCGGGCTGACCGAAGTGGCGCGCCGCCGCGCGGGCGGCTTCTCCCTCGGGATGTTCCAGAGGCTGGGCATCGCGGCGGCCCTGTTGGGCGATCCGCAGTTGCTGCTGTTCGACGAGCCGGTCAACGGACTCGATCCGGAAGGGATCCTGTGGATCCGGCGGTTCATGCAGAAGCTGGCGGCCGAGGGGCGCACCGTGTTCGCGGTCATCGAGGCGGCCGGGTACCGCGTCGAGTGCGGCGAGGACCGACCCGGCTGGTGGTGGCGGGGGCGTCCACCGAGGAGATCGGCGAGATCGCCGCCGCGCATCGGATCACCCTGCACGAGTTGATGGAGCAGAACGGATCGCTCGAAGAGGCGTTCATGGAGATCACCGGTGACGCGGTCGAGTATCACGCGGACATTCAGGGGTCCATCGAGGAGCGGTCCCTCCTGGCTTCGATCGGAGATGAAAGTTGACACTGCTGGCAGTCGAGCGGACCAAACTCTCTGGAAACGGTCGTCACGTCGATCCCGGCGCTGGGTGAGCATGTGCAACCCTGGCTGCCGTTCAAGGCGGCGAACTACTTCCTGACCGATGGCCAGCCCGACCGGGTCACGGAGGGGGTGTCCGGGAATACCGTCGATTATCCCTATGGCCCGTGGATCGGTCTCCTCTTTTTCGCGGGAATCACCGCGGTGATTTATGTCGTCCCCTTGATCACAACGCAGAAGCGTGATGCGTGAGGCGGCGTTTCGGCATTGTCGGCAGGCCCTTGGGGAAGTGACGAGCGGCCCCGCTCGTCAGGTCGCGATGGCAGGCGGTCATCGGGAGTGGCATCCGCGTGGGCCGGCTCGTTCAGGAGGGAGCCGAGCCGCGGCGGTCTAGGGCTTTTCCGGTGTTACGGAGTCCTTCGGCCTGGAGCGTCGCTTGCCATGGCGGGGTATCAGGAGGGAGACGCGCGTTCCCTCACCGGGGGTGGAATCAACGGTGAGGTGTCCGTTCAGCAGGTGGCCGCGCTCGCGCATGGCCGACAGGCCGGTACCTGTGGAGACCACGGTGCGGAGCGCGGATCGGTTGACCGGGGTGGACGCTTGATGGGCCATTCCGCGGCCGTTGTCCCTGACCGCCACGCTGATCGCGTGATCGTCGCTGTCGAGTTCCACGAGAAGGTGGCTCGCCTGGGCGTGCTTGACCGCGTTGTTCAGCGCTTCCTGCACGATGCGGTAGATGTGAGCCTGGGCTTCCGGCGACAGCTCGTCCCCGAGCCCGCTCCATTCCGCTCCGACGCGCAGTTCCACCTCCAGCCCGAAGGTTTCCCCGGTACGTCGGCACAGCGTGTCGAGGGCGGGCGCGAGGCCGAGCTGGTCGAGGGCGAAGGGCCGCATTTCCACGATCAGGTGCCGTAGCGATGTGATCTGGTTGGCGACCAGGTCGCGCGCCTGGTTGATGGCCTCCTTCATGGCGGCGGGCTCGCCACTGCCGACGGCGGTGGACAGAACGATCTGGACAGCGACCAGTTCCTGAAGCGTCTCATCGTGCAACTCACGTGCCCAGCGCCGCCGTTCTCGTTCTTCGCCGTCGCTGCGAGCCTGAGCCCGCTCCCGCGCGAGACTACGGCGGCGCGCTACCGCGCCGCGGCCCAGCATGACGGCGCAGCCGATCAGCAGGAGAGGCACGATGTTCAAGCCGTTGAAAAGCGGCTCTTTGGTCATGCGCACCAGTTGTGACACGGCGAGGATGAGTGCCAGCCCGCAGAGGGCCGCCAGCCATGCCCGCCGGACGGCGGTGTTCAGCGCCGCCGCGATGATGAGGACGACGGCCGCGCCGAGGGAGAGCCGCATCACCCAGCGAGGCTGCTGCTGGAGCACCTCGATCGCGAAGGCGATGACGAGCAGCGCCGCACCGGTGGCCTCCATGATCGGGCCGGCCTTGGCCCGCGGCGAACTGTTCATCCCAGCAGTCCACGCTCGCGAGCCGCGGCGATGAGTTCCGCCCGGGTCTCGGTTTTGAGCTTGTCCCGAATCCTGGCGCGGTGAGTCTCCACCGTCCGAACGGAAACGTAGAGACGTCGCGCGATCTCCTGGTTGGTGTGGCCCAGGGCGAGCAGCGAGAGAACCTGAAGCTCGCGCGCTGTCAGAGCGGGATCTCCATCGGCGCCGGGAGCGCCGGTGTCCGCGATGGCCAGTCGGGCGCCCATGGCGGGTTGCAGGTATGTGGCTCCCCTCGCGACCTGGCGAGCCGCGCCGACCAGCTCTTCCGCCGCCGCTTCCTTGAGCAGATATCCGGCCGCCCCGATCCGCAGGGCCGCGCGGGCGAACGCGGGATCCTCCTGCATCGTGAGGATCAGAACGCGGGTGCCGGGGGACGCCGCGAGCAGGTCCGGTATCGAGGGCAGGCTGGATTGGCCGGCCATGGTGAGATCCAGGACCAGCACGGACGGCTGGTGCCTTGTCACGGTCTCGACGGTCTCGGGGACCGTGGAGCTCTCGGCGACGACCTCCAGGGAATCGTCCTGGGACAACAGCACGCGCATCCCCGCACGGACCACAGGATGATCGTCGGCGATCACCACGCTGAGGCGCGACATGGCATCCACTCCCTGTTCAGCGCGGTCGGCATGCACAGGAGTAAAGGTACTGGGCGAGGCCGGCCGGTCCGGGCCCCAGGGCAGCGCTGGAGCGACCGGACGACGTCCCGGACGAGCTCCGGAACGCGGCGGCTGCGGGAAACCCGAAGGACGCCTGCGGACGGATACCGAGGCCCCGAAGCCGCCGGAGCACCACTATGGCTGCTCAGACACTCAGCCGGGCGTGCGGCGCCCGCTCTGCCGACACGGACAGAAACGGTTCAGGTTCACAGATGATCGACAGGCGTACCTTCGGCAAGGCCATCGGCGCGGGGGCGGCGGGAACGGCTGCCGCATCACTGACCGGCCTGAGCGGCCCCTCGTCGGCAGGGGCCTCGTCGGCGGCGGCCTCGTCGTCATCCGGGCCGGGCGCCGACAGGGCGGCGTCGGCGCCGGCGTCGCCCACCGGTGGTGGGTCCTTCCCCGCGCTGAAGCAGGTCAAGGCCGGTGAGCTCACCATCGGCTACGCCGAAGCCGGTCCGGCCCATGGACCGGCCGTCATCCTCCTGCACGGATGGCCGTACGACATCCACAGCTACGTGGAGGTCGCGCCCCTGCTGGCGGCCCGGGGCTACCGGGTCATCGTCCCCCATCTGCGCGGCCACGGCACCACGAGCTTCCGCTCGCCCAAGACCTTCCGCAACGCACAGCAATCGGTGATCGCCCTCGACATCATCGCCCTGCTGAACGCCCTGAAGATCGAGAAGGCCGTGTTCGGAGGCTTCGACTGGGGATCCCGGACCGCCGACATCATCGCCGCGCTCTGGCCGGAGCGGTGCGAGGCCCTGGTCTCCGTGACCGGTTACCTGATCACCAACCGGGAGAAGAACAAGCTGCCGCTGCCGCCGTCGGCCGAGTGGGCATGGTGGTACCAGTACTACTTCGCGACCGAACGCGGTGCGCTGGGCTTCGAGGAGCACCGACACGATTTCGCGAAGCTCATCTGGCGCAATGTCTCCCCGACGTGGAACTTCGACGACGCCACCTTCGATCGCACGGCGGAGGCATTCGACAACCCCGACTACGTCCCCATCGTGGTGCACAACTACCGCTGGCGGCTGGGCCTGGCCAAGGGCGACCCCCGCTACGACAGGCTCGAGGCGCGGCTGGCGGCCGCGCCCGACATCGCGGTGCCCACGATCACCCTCGACGGCGAGCTGGACCCCTTCACCCCGGCCGGTGACGGCGCGGCGTACCGGGACAAGTTCACCGGCCCCTATGAGCACCGAACGCTCAAGGGCATCGGCCACAACGTGCCGCAGGAAGCGCCCGAGGCGTTCGCCGAGGCCGTCCTCGACGTCGACCGATTCTGAGGAGGATGACATGACATCCGAAAAGCCCGGCCCCCCCGATGCCGACGCGACCAGGCGGCGTGCCAGGTTCGGCACGCTCCCGGAACGCGTTCGGGTGGAGGACATGGTCGAGGAGCAGCCGGCCACGGCACCGGATTCGGCGAGAGACGCGTACAACTCCGACGAATGGCTCGTTCGTACGTGTCTGTGAAGGGCGCCGCGCATACGAGGGTGGCGTATATACGAGGGTGCCGCGCAACACCAAGGAGCCGCGCATACGGGGGTGCCGTCCGGATGGGGACGGCACCCCCGTATGCGCGGCCTTTCCGGCCGTTTCCCCGTGTCCGGGGCCCGGTGCTATCTCGGCATCTCCGTCGCCGTACCGTTCACCGTTCCGGTGGCACGCGTCGGGCGCTCCAGGATGCCCCGGGCATCGGGCGGGGCCGGATCCGGTGCGCTGGTGGTGTGCTGCGGGGGCGTGGACTCGGCGGAGCCGTTCGCGGCGCCGTTGTGCGGATGCGCCGAGCCGTTGATCTTCTCGATCGCCTGCCGGGCCTGCTCACCGGGGGAGCGGGCCGCCAGCGGGGGCGAGCCGTGGGACGCGGTGGGCGCGGGCTGGTTCCGCTCCCGCTCCGGTTTGGCGTGGACGCCGATGGTCTGGGTCTGGGCCGTCCCATGGCGCAGCCGATGGCTGACCGCCTCGTCGAGGCTCACCGGCCGCTGTGTCTGGGCCGCCAGCCGGCCGGCCTCCTGGCCCAGTGCGGCGACCACGTCCCAGGGCAGATGGAGCACCAGGCGGACTTCGGCGTCGCCATCCGGCAGCGCCTGGATGGGAGGGATGAACCGGTCATTCATGGAACGGGGCCTCCGGTCTCGGTTTCGGCCTGTGCGGGCGGCGCGCGTCCCCATGGGCAGGACGCGCACAGACCCATACGGAGAACCGGCCCCGCGCGTTCACCCGACCGCCGGAGGGCTGTCAGGTCTTGCTGAGCAAGATCGTCACCGTCGCCAGGATCGCCG
Organism: Streptomyces sp. Inha503; assembly: GCF_047215865.1. Lineage (NCBI taxonomy): Bacteria > Bacillati > Actinomycetota > Actinomycetes > Kitasatosporales > Streptomycetaceae > Streptomyces > Streptomyces sp. Inha503. Next base: position 10,761,321 of record NZ_CP178360.1, read on the forward strand.
CCAGCACCAGCATGGCGATGCCGTAGATCAGCCGCTGCGACCGCAGGAGGGGGAGGAACGCGTCGAGGGAGATCCGGCCGGCTCCGGACAGCGCGAGCCCGACGGCGCCGACGCCGAGGAGCACCGGGAATTCCATGCCGCCGAAATAGCCGAGCGGTGTGGAGGCGGCCACCGCGTTGGCCATCGTGCCCGCGACGGCCGCACCGGCGAGCGGGGTGAGCAGCCCCACGGCGAGGGCGAGACCCCCGAAGGTCTCGGCGATCCCGGCGATCACGGCCATGGCCTTGGGCGCCGGATAGCCGAACTGCGCGAACGCCACCGCCGTCTTGTCGATGCCCAGGCCGCCCCACCAGCCGAAGAGGTGCTGTGCGCCGCGCCCGGCGACGACCAGCCCGACGCCGAGCCGGATGACCAGCAGACCGACGTCATGGGCGCGGAGTACGTGCGCCGCGGATCTGGGCGAGTGCGGGGCGGGTGCGGAGGAGTTCTCCGGGCCGTTGTCGTAGGGGGAATAAGACATGGCGCCCTCGTCTGGTCGGGCTCGGCGCGGATCGCCGAGCCGATATCCGATATGCACCTTAAGTACTTTTTATTCCACCGGGGTGCCGGATTCAATCCGGACGTCCGTCGGCGGCGGACCGGCCTCCGTGGGAGCCATCGGGCCGTATCCGCGTCAGCAGCGTGCTGACCAGGAGCGCGGCCCCGGCCAGACAGCAGCCCCCGGCCGCCGTCAGGGCCGCGTCGACGGCGGCGCCGCTCTGTGCCTCGGCGGCCTCCCCGGACAGGGCCACCCCCAGCCCCGCCGCCGAGGTGATGACCGTCTTGGTCACCCCCGACGCCTCCCCGGCGCGCTCGGGCCGCACCACGGCCTGGGTGGCGATGAGCGTCAGAGCGCCCGCGACCCCGAGCGCCGCCCCGCACCCCGTGATCGCCAGGAGGAAGACCGGCAGGGCCGTCGCCATGGCGGCGGCGCCGAGCGACGCCGCCCCCAGCGCCAGGGCCCCGGCCATCACCCGCACCGCGTCCGCCGTGCGGATCCGCCCAGCCACCGGCCCGGCCAGCGCCAGCGCCGCCGCCGGGCCCAGGAAGGCCACCCCCGCGCCCATGGCCGACAGCCCCCACGGCCCCTGGAGCGCCAGGGGCACGACGAACAGCACGATCACGGTCGCGGCATTGGCCGCCGCCCCGGCCACCGTGAGAGTCACAAACGGCCGGTTGCCGAAGAGCGCGAGATCCACCAGCGGATTCGCCACCGCCCGCTCATGCCGTACGAAGGCGCACCCGAGCGCGACGGCCACCGCCAGGGCCGCCGCCGAGGGGCTCGACGCCCAGCCCCACAGCGGCCCCCGGTCGACCAGGACGGCGAGCGCCGCGAGCGCGCCGGTGGCCGTGACCAGCCCCGCCACGTCCACCGACGGCGGCGCGGTGGTGTCCCGCGACTCGCCGGCCCGTGCCGCGCACGCTCCGGCTACCAGCGCGACCGGTACGTTCAGCCAGAACACCGCCCGCCAGGACACCGCCTCGGTGAGGACCCCGCCCACATACGGTCCGCATACGGTGGCCACGCCCCCGATCCCCAGCGCCCGCCCCATGACCCGCGCCCGCGCGCCGGGCGGGCAGGCGTTCGTCAGCAGGGCGAGCCCGACCGGCATGGCCACCGCACCACCCGCGCCCTGCGCCACCCGCGCTGCCACCAGCACCGGAAGCGACGGGGCCAGCGCACACACCAGCGACGCGCCGCCGAACACCGCCAGGCCCGCCAGCAGCAACCGTCGGCGGCCGTACAGATCGCCGAGCCGACCCACGCCCGCCATCAGCGAGCCGGCCGCGAGCAGATACCCGCTCACCACCCACCGGAGGCCGCCTCCCGCCGCCCCCAGATCGCGCCCGATCCCGGGCAGGGCCAGGTTCAGCGCGAAGGCGTCCAGTTGCACGCAGAACACGGTCGCGGCCACCGCCGCCAGCGCCCATCGCCATGCGGATCCACCGCTTGCCGTCGTCATCACTCACTCCTCGGCACCCGAAAGGACAGGTCGGATACCGGGGCTGAAGAGTGAGACGGGATACGCCGGGAGAACGGCGATACGTCCGGGAAGGCGATACGCCCGGGAAACGGCGATCGGTCAGCGGCGGGGCGGCAGCCGGTGCAGCTCCACGGCGGTCAGCCGCCCGGCCTCGATCGCGGCCGTCATGAACGTACAGTACGGCTGTCGGCGCCGGTCGGTGGGGGAGCCGGGGTTGAGCAGCCGCAGCCGCCCCTCGGCGGTGGTGTCCCACGGGATGTGGCTGTGGCCGAACACCAGCACATCAAGGTCGGGGAACCGCTCGGCACAGCGCCGCTCCCGCCCCTTCGACTGACCGGTCTCATGCACCACGCCAAGCCGCACACCGGCCAGCTCTGTCTGGGCCACCTCCGGTAGCCGCGCCCGCAGCTCGGGCCCGTCGTTGTTGCCGTACACCCCGATCAGCCGCCGCGAGCGCTCCTCGAGCAGATCGAGGGTGGCGAGGTCGACCCAGTCGCCCGCGTGGATCACCACGTCGGCGTCCGGCAGCCGCTCCAGCAGCTCCCCGGGAAGCACCTTGGCACGCCGGGGGAGGTGGGTGTCGGACATCAGCAGAAGGCGCACACGGACGACCGTACCGCCGCGCATCCCTTGACGAGCGCGTCGACCGAAGAAATAGTGTGCCAAGCGGCTCGATCAGCGGGTTCCCAGGGAGGGGGAGGGCGGAAGTGGCGGTGCGTACAGCGAAGGAGGCGGCACGGGACCGCTATCCGCGGCCGGTGGTCACGACGGCGGAGGCGGAGTGGATCTGGCGCCGCCTGTCGGTGGAGGCGATGGAGGACGGCGTGAAGCCGGAGACCGTACGGCTCGCCGTGGTGGTGGGCCTGGCGCGGGCCAGCGGCGCCCGGTACGGCGGGCTGCTGCGCTGCACCCTGTCGGCGCTGGACCTGGACTCCGGATGGGTGACCATCGAGCACGGCAAACACCGCGTCCCGCGCCGGCACGGACTGGACCGCGGCACCGTGCTGGTGCTGCGCCGCTGGCTGCGGGTGCGTCGGGAGCTCTGCGCCGAGCTGGAGGGGTCGGTGCCGGACGCGTTGCTGCTGACGGTCCACCACACCCATGACAACGGCGTGACCGTGGCCGCCGGGCTGCCCATCACCCGGCAGGGTCTGGTGCTCTCCTGGCGCCGGTTCGTCCACCGTACGAACGCCCGGTACGCCGGTCGCCGCCCTCCGCTACCCACCCGCTTCGAGCAGGTCCGCCGCGTCTGGGACACCTGAGGCCGGTGGGGCACCTGAGCGTGGCAGGACGCCTGAGCCCGGCAGGGTGTCTGGGCCCGGTGGGGGCGGGGCGCTCGGGCCGCCCCGCCCCCACCGGCCCGGCTAGGCCGCGGGTGCCGCGGCCGCCGCGGTGACGGTGAACCGCGCCTGTGCGGTGGCGCCGTTCACGCTCACCGCGAGGGTGGCCGTTCCCGGGCGCAGCGCGGTCAGCCTGCCGGTCGCCGGGTCGTACGCCGCCACATCGCGGCGCCCGGCGCCGTCCGGATCGCCGATGTGGAGGTTGGGCGAGCCGGTCCAGTCCGCGCTGAGCGGGAAGCCGACCGGCACCCGGCGGGCGGCGGCCCCCTCGCCCTGGAGGACGGTCGCGGTGACATCCGCCGCCTGCCCGGTGCGCAGTTCGGCCGGGGCGGTGACGGTCAGCCCGTCCACATGGGCGCGGGTCTGTACGGACACCCAGTCCGGGCCGCCCTGCCACGGCGCGTGGCGCGCGGCGGCCTGCTCCCGCGCCGAGACGTGGTCCACGCCGACCATCGACCAGCCCGTGAAACCGCCCTGACCGGGCGGGGTGGCGGGGTTCTTGCCCGAGTTGCCGTTGATCAGATACGGGACGCCGTCCACCCGGGAGGCGTGGAAGGTGCCGACGTGGCTGCCGATGAGGCCCGCGCCCTTGCCGGTGGTGCGGCGGAAGTCGGCCAGCCAGCCCTCCAGCAGCGCCGCCTCCTTGCGGTCGCGGAGCTGGCTGCCCTGCTGTGGGGTGGGGTCACGCGGCGGTACGTGCTCGATCACCATGACCGAGCCGATGTCGGGGTCCTGGGCGGCCGCGTCCAGTTGGGCGCGCAACTCCTTGACCTGGTCGAAGCCACCGGCGCGCAGCCCTAGACGTGAGGTGTCCAGGGTGAGGAAGCGGGTGCCCCGGTGGTCGAACGTGCGGTGGGCGGGCCCGAATTCGGCGGTGAAGTTGTCGATGGAGCCGCCCATCACCTCGTGGTTGCCGGGGACGTAGGTCCAGGGCAGCTCATCGCCCAGTTCCTCCTTCAGCACGGTACGGGCGAAGGAGAGATCGGCGGGGGAGCCCTCGTCCACCAAGTCGCCGTTGATCACCAGGAAGTCGGGCTTGGCCGCCTTGATCTCGCGGAGGGTGCGGCGGGCCTGGGCGACGATGGGGCTGTTCGGATCGCGGGCCACGAACTGCGCGTCGGACATCACCGCGAACCGCCAGTCGCGTCCCCGCGTCCGGGCGGCGGTGGAGATCAGTGGATCGGGGCGCGCGCTCTCCGTGGGCAGTTCGACGGAGGGCGGTACCCGTGCGGTGAGGTCGTCGATGACCACGCTGCCGGTGTACTGGCGGGTGGCGGAGGTCTCGGCGAGGTAGAAGCGGTTGACCTTCAGCGGATAGGCGACTCCGGCCGGTACGGCGAAGTCGACATGTCGCCATCCGGTCCAGGTCACATACGGCCCGCGCAGCAACTGGTCCGAACCCGCCGCGTCCTTGAGGTGCAGGGTGGGCCAGGCCCCCTTGCCATCGCCCTTGATCCACAGGCCGAAGGACTGCGGCTGTCCGTCCACCGCGATCTGCTGCGGCGGGGTGACGTAGGCGGCGCGGGTGGCCGTGGACTGGGTGAAGTCGTAGTCCAGCTTGAGCCCGGTGCTCGTGTGTCCGTCGGGCGTGGCCTCGGCCGAACCGGAGGCGCGGGCCTGGCTGAAGGTCCATTGGCCGGCGTCGTCGAAGGACGCCTCCTGCCGCTCGGTCAGGCCGACGGTGACGGCGAGCACCGTGGTCGTGCCGCCGACGGCGACCGTGACCTGCCCCGCGGCCTGGTCGTGGCGCGCCTTGACGGTGAAGGTGCCGGTCCGGGGGTCCGGGGCGATGTCGAACAGCGTGTGGTCGTACGACAGTCGTACGTCGGACGGTTCGACGGGGGCGCTGGTGCCGTGTGCGTCCAGGCCGACGATGCCGAACCGGCCCGTGGCCTCGGCGTCGGCCAGGCCGACCAGCCGGCTGGTGGGCTGGATCCGGTCCAGCCGGTCCAGGACGGTGAGGTCGAGGTCGCCGTGGGCGGCGCCGCGCCGGGCGGTGACGGTGGTGTCGCCGCCGTGGCGGGCGGTGAAGGTGCCGTCGGCGTCGACCCGGCCGATGTGGGAGTCGTCCGTCCGCCACTGTGGCGTGCCCTCGGCGGGGCCGTATGTCTCGTCGTAACCGGCGGCGGTGAGGCGGCGGGTGAGCCCGGGGAAGACCCGCTCGGGGTGGCCGCCCCGGACCGGATCGGCGGTGGGAGCGGATGCGCGGTCCGTCGCGGTGTCCACCCAGAAGCCCTTGAGGTGGCCGCTGCCGTCGGGGGCGGTGAGGGCCAGGCCGTTGGGGACGGTGCGCTCGGCCCCGTCGGACGGGCTGTTCTCCACCTGGGTGGTGTCGCTGCCGGGCTCGCGGGCGACGAGGGTGGAGGAGCCGCCGCCGTCGAGGTTGAGGGCGCTGTAGGCGCCCGCGTCCTTCATCATCAGGCCCAGCTCGGTGAGGGTGACGCCGCCGCTGTCGGCCTGTCGGCCGTCCACGGTGAGGATCCGCATGGTGCGGCCGTCGCGGGAGAAGCCGACCGCGGTGCGCGGCGCGGTGGCGTTGTTGCCCTCGCCCTCGTGGCCGATCGCCTCGCCGTCCACCACCAGCAATTCGCGGCCGCCGAGGGCGGTGCGCGGCAGGTCGCCGCCGTCGGTCCGGGGCCGGTACTCCATCGACACCGCGTCACCGACGGCCAGTTCGGACAGCGTGTCGGCCCCGGCGTCCCGGCCGACCAGTGCGGTGGCACCGTCCGGGATCGGGCCCTTGCCGGGCGCGCCGGCCGCCTGGGTGACCTTGCCGTCCACGACCGTGACCTCGGCGGTGCGCCGTGCGCCGTCCACGGTCTGGGCGCGGTCCGCCTCGCCCCACTGGGCGGTGTACGCCCCGATCCCGTTGGCCGGGACGTTGGCGGCGTTGAGCGCCGCGAGCGGGTGGGGGCCGTCGGGGAGGGTCAGGGTGCCGTCGAAGTAGAGCTGGAGGACGCGGCCGGCGTCGGCCGGGCCGATGCCGACGGCTCGGGCGGGCCCGGCCGCGGAGGCGGAGTTGACGAGGCGGCCGTCGCCGATGCCGTTGCCCTCGGGGGCGCCGGTCTGGTTGATGTCGAAGAAGTCACCGTTGATGGCCGCGACCGTGCGGCGCCCCGGCCCGGGGTCGTGCTCGGCGGCCAGTTGGGAGACGGTCCGGCGCTCGGCGACCTTGTCGGGGTGGAGATAGTCGACCTTGGTGCCGCCGGCCAGGTCCACCGACAGCGAGTCGACCCGCAGCCATTTGTCCGACTCCAGCCGGTCGTACGAGGTCAGCCGAACCCCCGGGGCGACCGGCCGGGAGGAGCGGGCGGTCTGCACCCCGTCCCCGTCGGCCACGGACCGGGTGCCGGTCGTACCGCTGGCGGGCGGGGGTGCGACCGGGCGCAGCATCTCCGAGGACGACCTGGGGACGGGCTCGGGCGCCGGGGCCGGGGTGTTGTCGGCGGTGGCCTGGCCGGCGGCGCCCAGTACGAGGGCGGACACCGCGGCCAGGGCCGCCAGTGGTCTGGCGAACGCGACAGGAGGCACGGCAACTCCATGGGGCCGGGGGGGCACGCGTGGTTCACACGCACAGCGCCCCAGCATCGCCCGGGAGTTGACCGGGCACCAGAAGGCGTCGGCGACGACACGGGAAACAAATGACCAAGTCGGTGCGGACTGTGATCGCTGACGCGGGGTGGGGTCGGTGGGGTCAGCGGGGTCGGTCTTCGGTCACACCGTCGAGATAGACCCAGGCGCCCTCGTGGCGTACGAAGCGGCTGTTCTCGTGGAGTGAGCCCGCGCGGCCGCCCTGGGTGTAGTGGGCGCGGAACTCGACGGTGCCGGTGGTGTGGAACGCGCTGCCCTCGGTGGTGCCCAGGATCTCCAGGCGCACCCAGCGCGGCCCCGGGTCGAGATCCACGCCGGGCGGCCGGGTGGTGGGGTGCCGGCTGCGCAGCAGATACGCCCCGTCCCCGACGGCGAAGGCGCTGTAGCGCGAGCGCATCAGCTGCTCGGCGGTGGTCGCCGTGGCCTGGCCGCTGTGCAGTCGGCCGCAGCAGTCGTCGTAGGCCGCGGGCAGCCCGCAGGGGCAGGGGGCCGGGGTGGTGCTGGTCGGCCGCGGGCGTCGGGTACGTCGGGACATGATCCCCATTGTGACGGGTGGGGTGGAGCGCCTGCGGCGGGCTGTTCCCCACCCCGCCCCTTCCCGAACCTGGGGCTTCGCCCCAGACCCCGAAACCGGGGCTTCGCCCCAGGCCCCGGGGGGCCGGGCTTCCGCCCCAGACCCCGAGGGTCGGGGTTGTGCCCCAGACCGTGGAGGGTTGGTGTTGTGCCCCAGGCCCCGGGGGGACCGGGCTTCCGCCCCGAGTCCACGGGCCGAGTCGCTGCCACGCGGCGGACCGTATATCGAAGTCGGGGCGGGGAGGGGAAAGATCCGCAACCCGTAGCCCCCCGCGGTCCGAGCGGCTCAGGGCTCGATGACGACCTTCAGCTGCGCCGGGTCGGTGAGGGCCGTCTGGAGCGCGTCCGCCGAGCGTTCCAGCGGGAAGCGCGCGGTGATCAGCGACTCCAGGTCGACCCGTCCGGTGGCGGCCAGGGACACCGCCGCGGGGAACTCCCCGGCGTAGCGGAAGGCGGTGACCAGGCTGAGTTCCTGGCGCTGCATCCAGGCCAGCGGGAGGGTGGTCCGGGGCTGGGGCGGGTTGCCGACGGCGACCAGGGTGCCGCCGGGGCGTAGTGCGTGGGCGGCGGCGGTCAGGGCGGCCTCGATGCCGGAGCAGTCGAGCGCGATGTCGAACAGCGGCTCCTGGGGGAGGGGTTCGCGGGAGGTGTCCAGGGTCCGGTCGGCGCCCAGACGGCGGGCGTGGGCCAGCCGGCCGGGGTTGACGTCGGTCACCACGGTCTCGCCCGCCCCCACCGCGCGGGCGGCCTGGAGGACCAGCAGGCCGATCGGCCCGGCGCCGGTGACCAGCACCCGGTCCCCGGCGGCGACGCCGCCGCGGCGCACCGCGTGCAGGGCCACCGCGAGGGGTTCGATGAGCGCACCGGAGGTGAGGGGGAAGTCGTCGGGGAGGGGGTGGGCGAACTCCTGGGGCACGGCGAGGTGTCCGGTCAGGGCGCCGTGGGTGGGCGGGGAGCCGAAGCAGCGCCCGTGCGGGCACTGGTTGTAGCGGCCCGCGCGGCAGGCGCGGCAGCGTCCGCAGGGGATGGCGGGTTCGATCGCGACCCGGGTGCCCGCGGGTAGCGTGCCGTCGCCCGCCACGACGGTTCCGGCCGTCTCGTGGCCGAGCGCGGTGGGGGAGCGGAGCACATTGGGGCCGTTCTCGCCGTGGGCGTAGTAGTGCAGGTCGGAGCCGCACAGCCCGACCGCGCCGATCTCCACGAGGACTTCGCCGGGGGCGGGCCCGGGAATCGGGTGCCGCTCGATGCGCACATCCTTCGGGCCGTGCAGGATCGCGGCGGTGGCGTCGTTCATCGGGTGGTTCTCCTGGTACGCGAAGGTGTGGAGGGGGCTCAGGCGGCGGTCAGCCGCAGCGGTTCGACGCGCTTGATGACCAGGCCGTAGGTGAGGGCGCCGACGATGCACAGTGCGCCGGACAGCATCAGCGGGGCGACGAAGGAGTGGTGGAAGAAGCCCAGCAGCAGACCGGTGGTGGTCGAGCCGAGCACCCCGGCGAGGTTGGAGGCGAAGTTCTGGATGCCGCCGAGCGAGGCGACATGGCGCGGGGTGGGCGCGACGTCGGCGGGCAGGCTGGCCACCGAGGCGGCGGAGAAGGCCAGGCTGGCGTAGCTGACGGACAGCAGGGCCAGGGCCCACATGGCGCCGGGGACGAGCACGGCGAAGGCGATGACGGAGGAGAAGAGCATCCCGCACACCAGACAGGTCTTGCGGGCCCGGGTCACCGACCAGCCGCGGCGCAGCAGGGTGTCGCTGGTCCAGCCGCCGAGCAGGCTGCCACCGATGGCGACGATGCCGGGCAGGGCGCCGTAGAAGCCCAGTTTGAGCAGGTCGAAGCCGCGGGCGTCGACGAGGTAGCTGGGGAACCAGGTGATGAAGAAGTAGATGACGTAATTGAGGCAGAAGAAGCCGATCATCATGCCCCAGACCGTGCGGTGGCGGAACAGGTCGCGCCAGCGGACGGCGGGTTCCTGCGGCGCCGTCGTCTTCTCGGCGGGGCTCTCCTCGAGCCGGGCGCCGCCCGCCAAGACGTAGGCGCGTTCCTCGGCGCTGAGTCCGCCGCGCGCCGAGGGTTCGCGGTATGTCTTGAGCCACAGCGCCACCCACAGCAGGGCCACGGCGCCGGTGACCCAGAACGCCATCCGCCAGCCCTGCCAGGCGATGAGCGCGGTCACGACGGGGGCGGCGACGGCGGTGCCGGCGCGGGCGCCGTTGTCCCAGACGCTGTTGGCCAGGGCGCGTTCGCGGACGGGGAACCAGCGGGAGACGGACTTGGCGCATGAGGGGTAGGCGGGGGCCTCGCCGGCGCCGAGGGCGAGGCGGGCGAAGAGCAGGCTGCCGATGCCCCGGACGAATCCGGTGCCGACGGTGACCAGTGACCAGATCAGCCCGCCGATGGCGAACATGCGCTTCTCGCCGTAGCGGTCGATGAGCGCCCCGGCGGGCAGTTGGCCCAGCGCGTAGGTCACGAAGAACATGCTGAGGATGACGCCCTGCCACTCGGGGCCGATGTGCAGGTCATCGGTCATATAGGGCAGGGAGATGGAGATGGTGGCGCGGTCGACGTAGTTGACGGTCATGCCCAGGAAGCAGAGGAAGACCATCAGCCAGCGGGTGTTGTGGCGCAGCCCGCGGGGGCGGGGTGGTCCGGTGGTGGCCTCGTCCTGGGTTGGGGATGGCTGGTCGGTGGCGGGGACGGCTCTGGGGGTCTTCAAGGCGGCTCTCCTTCGAAGGGGTGGTGCGTGGGGTCAGCGCGGTGGCCGGGCGCCGGGATCCAGCTCCGCCCGTACGGACGCGATGAGGGCGGTGTCGTCGGCGAGGTCTTCGGCGCCCAGCAGCCGCAGCAGCCGGCGCGGGGCCTCGGTGTGCGGGCCGTCCCAGGCGCGGCGCAGTTCCTCGGCCCGGGGGTCGTCCAGGGGGCGGTCGCGGGTGAGGCGGGCCCAGGCGGCGAGGGCGGTGGCCAGGAGCGGGGTGTCCCGTCCGGCGGCGCGCAGTTCGCGCAGCGGGGCGAGCCACCGTTCGGGGATCTTCTGGGATCCGTCCATGGCGATCTGCTGGATGCGGTGGTGCATCGCGGGGTTGGCGAAGCGGTCCACCAGGCTGTCGATGTAGGCGGGGAGGTCAAGGCCCTCGGTGGGTGGCAGGCTCTGCGCGGCCTCGGCGCAGTAGGCGCGTACGGTTTCCTCGCCCCAGGGGGTGGCCAGGACGTCGGCGACGGTCTCGCATCCGTGTCCGAGTCCGAGGTACGCGATGAGCGAGTGGGAGCCGTTGAGCAGCCGGAGCTTGGCGAGCTGGTAGGGGCTCACATCGGGGACGAGGCGCACCCCGGCCGCCTCCCAGTGCGGGCGGTCGGCGGCGAAGATGTCCTGGAGCACCCACTGGGTGAACGGTTCGCCGGTGACCGCGCCCGCGTCGTCCACGGTGAGGGCTTGGGCGGCGGTCCGCCGGTCGGTGTCGGTGGTGGCGGGGACGATGCGGTCGACGACGGTGGCGGGGAAGGCGACCGAGCCGGTGATCCAGTCCAGCAGGCGGTCGCGGTCGTCCCATGCGGTGGCGGCGATGAACTCCCGTACCAGGCGCCGCAGTACGGCGCCGTTGTCGGCCATGTTGTCGCAGGAGACCAGCGACACCGGGGCGCCGCCGGCCCGCAGCCGGGCGCGCAGCCCCGTGGCGAGCTGCCCGGCCACGCTCGCGGGCGCGGGCCGTCCGGCCAGGTCGTCCCGGATCAGCGGGTCGTCCAGGGCGAGTCCGCCGGTGGCGGTGGCGCGCCGGTAGCCCTTCTCGGTGACGGTGAGGGTGACGACGGTGACCTCGGGGGAGGCGAGGAGCGCGCCGAGCCGGGTGCCGTCGTCGGTGGCGTGCAGCACCTCGGTCACGGTGCCGACCACGCGGGTGGCCGGGCCGTCGGGGCGCCGTTCGGTGAAGGAGTACAGCCCGTCCTGTGGGCGCAGCGCGTCCACGACGGACCGGCTGCGCTGGGTGACACCGGCGATGCCCCAGCCGCCGCCGTGTGCGGCCTCGGCGGCTTCGGTGTAGAGGGCCTGGTGGGCGCGGTGGAAGGCGCCGATGCCCAGGTGCACGATCCGTGGGCGCAGCGCCCCCGGGTCGATGGGCGGGCGGCTCTCGGCGGGGACGCGGGGCAGGGTGGCCAGCGACAGGCGCCGCGGGGTGTCGGCGGTCACCAGTCGTGCACCGACCCGTCGGTGCGGCGGCTCACCGGGAGGTACTTCGGGTCGTACGGGAAGCGGGCGGCCGCCTCCTCGTCGAGCTCGATGCCGAGGCCGGGCGCGGCCTGGGGGTGCAGGGCGCCGTCGATGAGCTCGTAGGTGGGCCGGAACACCTCGTGGGTGAGCGGGTCGTGCGCCATGTACTCCTGGATGCCGAAGTTGGGCACGGTGACATCGAGGTGGACGGCCGCCGACATGCTCACCGGGGACAGGTCGGTGGCGCCGTGCGAACCGGTGCGCACCTGGTACAGCTCGGCGAGGTGGAAGATCCGCCGCAGATGGGTGATGCCGCCGGCGTGCACCACCGAGGCGCGGATGTAGTCGATGAGCCGCTCGGTGATGAGCTGCTGGCAGTCCCAGATGGAGTTGAAGACCTCGCCGACCGCGATCGGGGTGGTGGTGGACTGGCGGATCTGGCGGAAGGACTCCTGGAGCTCGGCGGGGGTGGGGTCCTCCATCCAGAACAGCCGCACCTCCTCCAGGCTGCGGCCGAGCCGCCCCGCCTCGGTGGGCGTGAGCCGGTGGTGGACGTCGTGCAGCAGGTGGAAGCCGAAGCCGAACCGCTCGCGGACCGCCTCCAGATAGCGGGGTGCGAAGTCCAGATATGCCTCGGTGGACCACGGCTGCTCCTCCGGCAGCGCGCCGGTGGCCGGCTCGTAGACGGTGGCGACCGTGCCGTGGCGGATGCCGTAGGTGCCCGGTGAGCCGGGGACGGCGGCCTGGGCGCGGATCGCGCGGTAGCCCATCTCCTGGAAGCGGGCCACGTCGTCCAGCAGCTCGGGGACGTCGCCGCCGCTGGCGTGGCCGTAGACCAGGGCGCCCTCGCGGGCCTTGCCGCCCAGCAGCTCGTACACCGGGAGGCCCGCGACCTTGCCCTTGATGTCCCACAGCGCGGTGTCCACGGCCGAGATGGCGGTCATGGTCACCGGGCCGCGGCGCCAGTAGGCCCCCTTGTAGAGGTAGTGCCAGGTGTCCTCGATACGGGCGGGGTCGCGCCCTATCAGCAGTGGTACGAGGTGGTCCTCCAGATACGAGGCGACCGCGAGTTCGCGGCCGTTCAGGGTCGCGTCACCGAGACCGGTCACGCCGTCGGAGGTGGTCACCTTCAGGGTCACGAAGTTGCGACCCGGCGAGGTGACGATGACCTTGGCCTCCGTGATCGTGGCCATGCGTGCGTGCTCCTCACTGAGCGGGCTCCCGGGGTGGAGTCCGGGCTGTCGGTCGGCTACCATACAAGTACGTCAGCAAGTGGAGTCAAGGGTTCGGAAGGGGCCAGATGACATCGGCGGAGGGCCTGCACGCGGCACGCTCCCGGGGGCGTAACACCCGGCAACTGGTCCATGAGGTGCTGCGTTCGCGCATCGTCGGCCTGGAGCTGGAGCCCGGCTCCGCCGTCTCGGAGAACGATCTGGCGGCCGAGCTCGGAGTGAGCCGCACCCCCGTGCGCGAGTCGCTGATCCTGCTCGCCGACGAGGGGCTGGTGGACATCTACCCCCAGATGGGCACGTTCGTCTCGCGCATCCGGGAGCGCGACGTGGCCTCCGCCCAGTTCATCCGGGAGGCGCTGGAGTGCGCCGCGCTGCGGGAGGCCGTCGGCAAGGCCGGCGCGCGGGACGTGGCGGAGCTGCGGGTGCTGCTCACCGCGCAGGAGGAGGCCGACCGCCAGTCCGACATGGAGGGCTTCTTCCAGCTGGACGAGGAGTTCCACGCCCGGCTGATGGCCGTCAGCGGCCACGCCTCGGCCTGGCCGGTCGTCAGCCAGGCCAAGGCCCAGCTGGACCGGGCCCGCAGGCTGTCACTGCCGATGACCCAGCAGATGTCCCTGCTCATCGGCCAGCACCGCGAGGTGGTCGACCTGCTGGAGGCGGGCGATCTGGACCGCGCCGACGCGTCGCTCCGCTCCCATCTGCGGCTGGTCTTCAGCGATGTGGAGAAGATCCGAGCCAAGCACCCCGAGCTCTTCAGCGACGAGGACGCCCCCTTGCGGCCCCGCCGCGACAGCGCCCGGCGCACCGCCGCCCGGGGGGACCGCTGACCCGGCCGCTGCACCGGCCACTGACCCGCCGCTGACCCGGCCGCCGGCGCGCCGGGCGCCGGGCGTGCCAGATGGCGCCCATGACCGGCCATCGGGGCGGCGCACCCGTCACTGACGGCCGAAGAACTCCACCTCGGCGATGGCCGACCGCCGGTCCGACCGGGCGCCGTACGACGCGTCGACCGTCAGCCGGATCCGCACCACGTCCGAGCCGTGCACATCGAAGCTCTGCTGACCGGCCCGGTCCTGTAGGTTGACGCCCTTCGTGGTGCGCTCGCCCTCGGAGTCGACCAGTGTGAGGGTGAGTTCCGAGGGCCGCGCCTGGGTCAGGAACTCATCCGCCTTCGCCGAACGCCCCGAGGTGATCAGCAACTTCCGCAGCCGCACCGGCCGGTCGAAACCGGCCTCCAGATACTCGCCCGTACCAGGGCCCGCGGTGGCCGGCGCCCAGTAGCGGTTGTTGTAGCCGTCGAAGGCCGCCTGGGCCCGGTGGCCGGGCGCCTGGCTGGAGCCGCGCACGGTCGCGGGGTGCAGCGCCTGTGGATCGCCGGTCTGGTCCTGAGTGAAGGTGAAGACGTCGGACAGCTGGGACCGGGCGAACCACGCCGCCGCGGCCAGCACCAGCACCAGGACCGGAAGGGTCAGCCGGGGCCGCGGCCAGGTCCGGCGCCTGGGCCTGCTGCCCGCGGCCAGCGGACGCTGGGCGTCACGCCGGAACAACCGGCGCCACCAGGGCAGCGGACGCGGCGGACCGGGTGCCGGCGGCCCGGAGTCGAGCAGGGTGCCGCAGCGCACACAGAGCCTGCGGCCCGACGGATTGTCCGCACGGCACCGGGGACACGGGCGTCCGGGGCGGTGCGGCGGGGCCTCCGGCCTCGGGGGCGCCGCCGGGGGCGGGTCCGGTGCGTCCGGCCGGTGGTCCGGACCGGTACCGGTGTCGTCCAGCGGGTCTCCGGGCCGCCGGGGCGCCGCCGCGGGCTCCTCCGGCCGGGCGGTGGACGGGCGCACCGGGGCCGGAGCGGTGGGCGGGGTGGCGGTGGGGGTCCCGGTGGCATCCGGGGGGCGCGGCCCCTGGCCCGTACCGGAGGCGGGCGGAGCGGGTGGCGGAGTGGGCGGAGTGCGAGGCGGAGCGGGCGGAGTGCCGGACGGAGCGGGTGGCGGAGCGCCGGACGGAGCGGGTGGAACGCCGGACGGAGCAGGTGGCGGCGTGGTGCGCGGCGGAGCGACGGGCGGGGGAGTGGTGGGTGGCGGAGTACCGGGCGGTGCCGCGGGCCCCGGCCGCCGGTCCGGCTCGTCGGGCTCCTCGTCCCAGGCCAGGAACGCCTCACAGGAAGCGCAGAAGTGCGCCCCCGCCTCGTTGCGGTGTCCGCAGTCGGGGCAGATCATGACGTCTCCGTCCCCTCGACCGTGGTCCCCTCGGCCGTGACCTCCACCTGGTAGACGACATGCGCCGGCACCTCCGCGGCGAGCAGCTTCTCCAGCCGCAGCCGGGTCGGCGCCACCGCGTCCGGGTCCGGAACCGTGAGCCGCACCGTCACCCACGGCCGCGCCGAACCGGGCAGCGGCGAGCCCGGTTCGGTGGACCAGCCCGTGGCGCCGCTCTCGGTGATGTCCGGTTCCAGCCCGGTCTCCACGCGCACGGCCGCCGCCAGCCCCTCCCGGGTGCCCCGCTGACGGTGGCGGGTGACGGCGCTCGACACCACCGCGCGCCGCTGGGTGACCGGGCGCTCCGCGTCCACCTCCACCGCCACCCATCCGGCCAGCCACGCCAGAAGGTCCTCGGGCGCGGTGCGCGGATGCAGATGCGCGGGCAGATTGTCCAGGGTGAGCAGCACCGGTGACAGCACCTCGTCCAGCGCGCTCAGGAACCGCTCGAGGAACGGATGGTCGAGATAGACGGCGGGAAGCTGATGGAGCAGGGGATGGGCCGTGGGCAGCCCGGGAAGTGTTCCGCGCACTCATGCCTCCCGTACCCGCAGCTGGTGCTCATAGCTGAACACCAGCGCGTGCCGGTCCAGTTCGATCTTCGTGGTGGCCTCCGCCCGCCGCCCCGTCACCGGGTCCGCCGGAAAGAGCCGTACGTCCTCGACGAGATCCACCCCCGGCACCCGCTGCACCACCGCGAACACCTCACCGGAGTGCACCGGCCGCCCGAACGGCCAGCCCTGCCCGTCCGGCCCGCCGGTCAGCGGGTTGAAGTAGCCGTACAGCGCGGTCAGCGCGGCCTCCCGCAGCCGCTCGGCGGACACCCCGCGCCCCGCCTTCACCGAGGCGACCACGGTGACGCCCTGGTAGTACGGCGGCCCCACCGACAGCCGGGTGCCGATCGGGCGCCGCTCGTCCAGATAGGCCGCGATCATGGCGAGGGTGTCCGGCGGCGGGATCAGCTCCTCGAACCGGATCCGCCCCCGCTCGTCATCGCGCCCGGCCGGGACGACCAGCAGCCGCACCCCGCCCGCCGGGTCCTCCGCCCCGTCGCCGCCGCCACCGCCGTCGGCCTCGCCCGCCGGTACGCACGCCACCCGGGCGGCGTCGGGCGCCACCTCGCGGGCCAGCTGCTCGTAGTCGTGCGGCACCACCGCCCGGTGCAGGGTGCGCAGCGTCAACGGGCCCCGCACCCGTGCGTTCTCCACCGTCTCGCCGTCCACCCCGCCCAGCGCCGGGCGCCGGTTCTCCACCCGCGCCACATACGGCAGCGAACTGCGCAGCACCCGCAGCGCGCCCCGCGCCACGTTGCCCCGGTGTCCACCGCCCGTACGGTAGGCGCGCACCCGCACCGGGGAGCCCTTCGGCGGCACCGCCCCGAACAGCCGCAGGGTGCCGTCGGGCTCCCGCACCGCCGGGCCGAAGTCCACCTGCCCGGAGTTGGGGTCCAGCGTGATGTGCCGGTCGTACGGGGAGGAGTGCGCGAAATTGTCCACCCGTGTCCACTCCACCCAGCCGTGGCCCTCGGCCACCTCCACCACGAACGGCTCCTCACCCGCCACCACCGGGGGCCGCGCCACCCGGAAACCCTGCCCCGGCACCCCCTCCGACAGGCCCAGGACCTCCTCGACGACGTTCTCGGCGTGTGCGGCCTCCACGGTGCCGCCGATGGTGAACGCACTGGCCTGACGCACCGTCGGGGACGCCACATAGGTGGGCTGGTCCGCCGCCGCTTCCAGCAGCCGGCAGCGCAGCCACCCTCCGGACTCGCGCACCAGCACCGAGGCGGTGTGGGTGGCCGGCACATGCAGGATGACCTCGCCCGCCTTGTTGAACCCGCCCGTGTCGTCCTTCTCCACCTCGCAGGAGACCCAGGCGCTCCCGTCCCACGCCTCCCACAGCAGCGGCGGGCGGCGCGGATCCACACCCACCCCGTCCACCCGGCAGTCCAGGCGCAGCACCACCGCGCAGCCCGGCACCGGCTGGGAGAGGCCGAGGTAGAGACAGTCCCCGGGGGTGGGCGTACGGCCGAAACAGGGCACGTCGCGGCCCAGCCCCAGCTCCTCCGAGCGGTTGGTGGCATCGCCGGTGGCCGGCCAGGTGGCCAGGTGGTTCAGCTCGCACGGCACCACCGACAGGTCCCGGCCGGTGGTGAAGACCACCGCCTCCTCGGTCTCGGTGCGCACCGTGGCCACCTCCGTGCCCGCCTGGATCCGCACCGGCTCCGGCTGCGGTGCCGACAGCCAGAACGTGGCCTCGGTGCGCGCCGCCGTCGGCGGATACAGCCGCACCCCGATCAGGTCGAGGAAGGCCAGGTAGTTCTTGTCCGGCACCCGGTTGAGCCGGTACACCAGCTGGTCGACCATGGTGGCGAACGCCTCGATGAGCGTGACGCCCGGATCGGAGACATTGTGGTCGGTCCACTCCGGGCACCGCTGCTGCACCAGCCGCTTGGCCTCGTCCACCAATCCCTGGAACCTCCGGTCGTCCAGGTTGGGGCTGGGGAGCGTCATCCGCCCTCCTCGCTGTGCGGGATCACATAGAACGGGAACACGAGGTTGCGCGGGTCGTTGGAGCCGCGCACCGCGTAGTTGATGTCGATGTAGAGCACTCCGTTGTCCGCCTCGTCGAAGCGCACGGCGACGTCCGCCACTTCGATCCGCGGCTCCCACCGCTCCAGGGCCAGCCGCACCTCGTAGGCCAGCTGCCCGGCCGTACCGGCGTCCGCGGGCGCGAACACGTAGTCGCCCAGGGCACAGCCGAACTCGGGGCGCATCGGACGCTCGCCGGGCGAGGTGGCCAGGATCAGCCGGATCGACTCCTCGATCTCCCGCTCCTCCCGGACCAGCGCGATCGACCCGGTGGCGTCCGTACGGGGTGGGAACGCCCAGCCCGCGCCGATGAACTGCCGACCCATCCCTCACCCTCCGATCAGCACGCTCGGACAGCCGGACGTGATCGGCGAGCCGCATCCCGCCGTGTCGCCCACCCGGGCCGCCGGCCGGCCGCCGATGAGCACGGTGGAGCTGCCGGGCGGGCCGATCTTCGACGGGCCGTGCGCGGCGGGCGAACCGCACTGGTGGGCGCTGCCCACGGTGGCCGCGGGTCGCCCGCCGATCAGTACGGTGGGCTCCCCGGGCGGGCCGACCACCCCGGGGTGGCCGGTGGGATCGCCGACGCGTGCGGCTGCTGGCATGTGCTGTGCCCCCTGCCCGGTCGCTGTCTCTTCGCGTCTCTTCGCGTCTCTTCGCGCATCTTCGCCGTGTCGTGCGGGGTCAGTTGATGCGCACCATGGGCGCGTTGACGGAGAGTGAGTCCCCGCCCTTGAGCTCGGTGCGGGTGGTGCCGGCGACCGCCACCTGACCGCCCCGCACCTCCACGGCACCCCCGGTGGACAGCTTCAGCCGGCCGTTGCCGCCGTCCACCTGCACGCCGTCGCGGGCGGTCAGCTTCACCGTGGCGCCGCCCAGCTCCAGCGCGCCGTCGCCCGCGTCGAGGGACACCCCGCTGCCCGCCTTGATGGACACCTGCTCCTCGGCCTCGATCTCCACCGTGCCGTCGCTGTGCACCACGATGGCCGTGCCCTTGCGGTCGAGGTTGATCCTGAGCTTCCCGTCGCCGGTGACCAGCCGTACGCCCTGCGGGCCGTTCGCCGCGTCGAGCAGCTCCAGCTTGTTGCCGCCACGGGAGCCGAACGCACGCTTGTTGACCGCACCGCTGGTGGGGTCGACCGCCTCCGCGTCCTGGCCGTCGCCCTGGCCCTGCTGGGGACCGAGACCCTGCCCCTGCCCCGAAGCGCCCTGCCCCTGCCCCGGTTTGTCCTTGCCGTTGTAGAGACCGGCGAGCACATACGGGCGGTCCAGATGGCCCTGCTCGAAACCGATCAGCACTTCGTCGCCCACCTCGGGGATGAACGCCTCCCCGCCACCGGTCCCGCCCGCCTGGGCGGTGCGTGCCCAGTCGCTCGCGTACTCGTCGGACAGCCAGGGGAACCGCACCTTGACCCGGCCGAGCCCGTCGGGGTCCTTGGTGTCGGTGACCGTGCCATTGGCCAGCCCCGAACACCGGGAGCCGGTCTCCGCGCCATCACCGGACCCGCCGCCGGTCAGCCCGAACAGCGAACGCTCCTGCTGCCCGGAGACCGTCACCCAGGTCTCATAGCCGCGCACCGGGTCGAACACATGCCGCGAGGAGGTGACGGTGTAGCGCCCCTCGAAGGGTTTGCCGACCCCGGCCAGGGTGACCGCGCCACCCGCCCGAACCTCCGGATTGCCCCGGATCACCGCCTCCAGCTCGGCGAACGACCCCGCGATCCGCGCCGCGAGGGCCTTCGCGGCCTGGTCCACCTGCGCCTGCTGCCCGTACGGCGCGTCGGACACCACAAAGCTCGCCTCGCCGAACGGCCGCGCTACCTCCGCCGCCGTCACCCCCAGGTCCAGCGTCGCGGCCCGGCCCGCGTCCGCGCGGCCCACCAGCGGCTGCTTGGTCTTCACGTCCCAGCCCCGCACCTCGACCGTGGACACCTGCTCGGCCGCCGACACCCCGGCCCGGCAGCGCAGCAGATTGTCCCCCATCTCCAGCACCAGGGGATCGCGGGCGGCGCGCGCCGAGGTGTCCGGGGCGCCGCCCGCCTCGGTCGGCTTTGCCACATGCAGCCGTCCGTCCGTCACATACACCTGCGCGCCCGCCTCCTCGGCGAGCCCGCGGAGGAACTCCCAGTCGCTGATGTTCGGCTGCGCCACGTGCTCCAGCACCGGGCCCGCCACATCGACCTTCCCCGGCTTCAGCCCCGCCCGCCGGGCCACCCGGACACAGATGTCGGCCAGGGTCATGTTCTGGTAGCTGGCCACCTGACGGCCCCGGAAGAGCCGGTGGGACTCGTCCAGCCCGCGCACCACCGTGAAGGTGCCGGTGTCGTCGATCTCCACCTCCAGCGCGGTGACGTTCCCGGTCAGCAGGGGGCGCGGCGAAGACCCGCCGCCCGCGCCGGCCAGCAGCCGCACCTCGGTGCCGATCTCCACCCCCGCCTGCTCCAGCAGCACCCGGCCGGGGTCGCGAAAGCGCAGTACGAACAGATCGGGCAGCGTGCGGCTGTCGTCCACGTACCCCTCGACCAGCGTGTTCACCAGTGTGGGGGAGAGCGGACGGCCGCCGAACTCCACCACCAGCGCCTTGGCGACGCTCTGCCCCGCCATCGCTCACCACCCCCCGCCGTGGCCGCCCCCAGGGGCTCCGGGCCGCTCGTCGCGGCCCGGCTCGTCGCGGTCCAGCTTGTCGCGGTCCAGCTCGTCCAGCGCCGGAAGCAGCAGCTCCAAGCCGCCCGGCAGCCGCATCGGATCGTCGATCCCATTGGTCTCCGCGATGACGCGCCAGGCCGCCGGATCGCCGTACTCACGCCAGGCCAGCAGCGGCAGGGTGTCGCCGGTGCGCACCCGGTGCACCCGGCGTGCGTGCAGCGCGCCCGACGTCGGGTTCTGCCCCGGGGTCTCCCCGGTGATCTCCTCCATCGTCACCTGGCACACCGCGCGGATCGGCACACCGGAGGTGGTGAACAGGGTGTATTTCGCCTGGACTTGGCTGACATAGCCGGGGAACCCGGTGAGCCCGCCCCAGTGGAACACCACCCACGGCGGCGAGGCCCGCTGCCGCTGCCGGGTCTCGCTGGTCGGCACGCAGCAGGTGAACAGCCGCTCCACCGAGGTCACCACGCTGGTGTCCTGGGTGTCGCTCGCGTCGAAGAACATCTCGACGGTCAGCTTGCTGGGCTGCGGCCCCTGGTACTCGGGCGGCCCCGCGCTCTTCGCCCCCTTGGCCGGAGTGCGCTTCCAGGCCGCCGCCTTGGTCAGGCTCAGCTCCTTGGGGTTGAACTGGAAGTCGATCCGCCCGCACGGCCCGCCCGGTGTCAGACCGCCCCCCGGCGGAGGGGTGCGCAGCTCCAGATAGGCGTGCTCCAGCTTGGGCCGGGCCCCGCCACCCGCCCTGCCCGCGGCGGCCCCGCCGCCCGCCGCGCTGAACGCCACGGGTGAGCTCATGGGTCAGCCCTCCATCACATAGCCGTGGTGGGCGATCTCGATCGTCTCCATGGCCACCTTGGGTGACTCCGGATTGAACGACGGCCCGGTCCAGCGCACCGGAACCACCTCGAGCAGACCCCACTGGGCCACCCTGTGCCCGTCGCCCGTCCGCGCCTCGATATGCGCGGTGCGGCGGGCGATCCCGGTGGTCATGGACGCGAACCACTTGGCCACCTTCTCGGTGTCACGGGTCAGCGGCCGGGACAGCTTGATGTTGGGGTACTTCAGCCGGGTGGGCAGCTGCCACAGATGGCCGTTGTTGCCGCCCTCCTCCCGCTGTTCGAGCACCACCTCGCAGCCCAGCCCCTCACAGGTGTTGAACGAGCCGAGCTCGATGCCGTCGACCGTGACGACGAAGCAGACGCTGACCGCCGGGTCATCGGTAACGGGCATGCCGTGTCCCTTCTCTCCGCACTTGTCAGTGCCTGGTGTTGATCAGATGTCCGGCCCGTTCGCGCTCCAGCCGCAGCTCCGCCTTCAGCAGTCGGCTGAGCGGTGCGTACAGCGCGCGGACCAGCTCGTCGTCCACCTTGGGTGACGCACCGCCCTTGCCGCCGTCCCCGTGTCCCCCCGGCCCTCCGGGGGCGCCGTCATGGGGCGCGCCCCCGGAAGAAGGCCCGGGAGCGGGCCCGGAGGACGGGCCGGACGGCGGCGGATCGGGCGGATCGGGCGGATCGGGAAGGTCAGGCGGCTCGGGAGGGTCGGGGATGTCGGGGATCTCCGGGCTCTCGGCATCGCGCTGTACGGGCGGGAGGAACCGCGCCCGCTGTATCCCCAGCGGGGAAGGGCCGGGCGGAACGCGCGGCGGCTGGAACACCACGGAGCCGTCCGCCATGCGCTGGGCCACTCCCGAGGCCACCGCCACCGAACCGGCGTCGACCAGCGGACGGGCCGGGCCCGTTGGTGCGGTGGGCGGTGCCGATGCGAGGGGGCGGTGGCCTCGGGTGATGGGGGCTGGTGGAGGAGCGGTGACCGTCGGCGCCACCGACCGCTGAGCGTTGAGTGCCGCCGGGTGATATGCGGCCGCCGGCCCGCCGGTGGCGGCCACCTCTGGCCTCGCGGGGGACGGGTGGGTGGCGGACCACCGCACCGGCACGACCGGCGGCTCGGGTGCGGGGCCGCCGGGTGTGGGAGGTACCTCGTGCGGGCCCGAGAACAGCGGCACCGACCGCTGTGCCACCAGCGGCACCACCGGATCCGCTGCCCGGGTGGGTTCGGCCGCGATCGGGGTCCCGGCGGCGGTGGCCCGTCGCAGCGGGACGGGAGTGGTCGCGGATGCGGGCGCGGCCGTCGGCTCGGGCGCTGGACCGGTGTCCGCCGTACGCGCCACCAGCGGGTCGTCGGGGAGTAGGGGCCTGGACGGAGCATCGCCGCGCGGCAGTTCCGGCGGTACGGCTTCCGGTTCCTTGGGCGTCAGGGCCCCGGTGCTCGCCACGGGCTCGCGCTGGGCGGTCGGCGGCAACTCGGTCAGCGGCTCGCCAAGCCCGAAGGCGGCGGGCCGCTGGAGCGGTGGCGAGGGCGGGGAGGGGGACGCGGCCGGTGGGTCGCTCGCCTCCGTATGGGCCCGGGGCGTGGTGAGGGGCAGTGCGGTCAGCTGACGGATCCGTTCGTCCGGAGGGCGTGCGGAGATCAGCGGCTCGACCACCTCCGGCGCGTCCGGGGCGACGGCACCCTCCGTCCCCCGCGCGTCCGGGGCGACCGTACCCTCCGCCACCCGCTGTACGGGCGCACTCCGAGGCGTGGCGAACTCCCGTGCCACGACGGGACCGACCTCGCGGCTCACCGTCGGCGGTGTGCGGGCCGCGTTCGGCGTATCGGCAGGGGGCGGCGGCGTGGCGAGACCATGCCCCACCCCCGACGGCGCCCGCGGGCTCACCAGGTGGCCAAGCGTCCCGAGGAACGACGCGTTCTGCCACGTCCCCAGCCCCGTGCGGAAACCGGCGGGGTCGGTCACCAGCTCGGGCTCCGCCACCGTCCGCTGCAACGGTGGCACCTCCCGCCACCCCGGCACGGGCGGCGACACCGGGCGACTCGTCTCCGATCCGTCGCGCCCCGGGTCCGCCGCCGGGCCCGTATCGCTCCGCCGGTGTCCGGCCAGCCAGGACAGCAATCCCATCTCACATCACCGCTCGTTCAGCCGGGCGATGTGGTCCACGTACCGCAACCGGTCGGTGTGTTCCAGGTCGAGGATCTCGTCGAGGGACCAGTGGAAGTGGTAGGCGAGGTACGCGACCTCCTCGTGGATCCGGTCGGTCGCGTACGTCACGATTCCCCCAGGCGACCACCACCGGACAGGTCCACCGCGAAGTTCTCCTGGCACGAGGGGCAGGTGACCGCGGCCCTGGTGTGCCCTTCCGCGTTGATCCTGCGGTAGAAGTCCTGAAGAAAGGCGAGGTCGGAGGCGAACAGATCCTCCACGATGCCTGGATGGATGTCCTCGATCGAGCCGATCCGGGTGATCACCCGGGAGATCAGCACCACCGAGAGGTAGGCGGAGTTCTCCCGTACCCGGTCGTCCCGCAGCGGGACCAGCTCATCGCGGGCGGTGGCCAGCCGCATGACGCCGTCGCGGTGCACCGTTCCGGATTCGTCCACGTATCCGCGCGGCAGCTCGAAGGGGAATTCGGTCCTCAGTGTTTCGGTCTGCCGGTCCGGGCCGGCCCGCTCGGGGGATGGACGCTCGGGCGATGCCGCGATGGTGCGCCGCATCAGTCGACTTCCACGCTCTCGTAGGTGATGGCCAGCTTCTCGGTGAGTACGGAGGTGTCACCGGCCTTGAGGGTGCTGATCTCCAGGGACTTGGGCCAGGCGTTGATGAGCTTGTACCGCTTGATCGGAATGCCCTCGTAGTCGTAGACGATGATGGAGCCGTTGCGCCGGGCGTTGGTCATCTTCCCGAACCGGGAATCCCTGATCCACTGCTCGAAGCTGTTGTCCTCGGTCAGACCGCGGGTGACCGTGACCTCACCGGCCTTGGGACGGCCGGGCAGCTTCTTGATCGCGTATTTTCCGTCGGCGGTGTTCTGCTTCAGCTCGATCACGTCCTGCTCCATCTTCAGACCACTGACCTCGGTGATCTGCCTGATGAGCACGCTGTCGAATTCCAGTCCGAAGGAATGGCCTACGGAGCTGTCGAGTTCGGGGAGCGGCATATCAGCCTCCTAGGATCGCTCGGCCGTGGTGGTCATCACTCGTCGACCGCTCCCGTGCCCGCGGAGAGCTGGGCGAGCCGGAACACCACGAACTCCGCGGGCTTCACCG
Organism: Streptomyces sp. Inha503; assembly: GCF_047215865.1. Classification (NCBI taxonomy): domain Bacteria; kingdom Bacillati; phylum Actinomycetota; class Actinomycetes; order Kitasatosporales; family Streptomycetaceae; genus Streptomyces; species Streptomyces sp. Inha503. Next base: position 10,785,868 of record NZ_CP178360.1, read on the forward strand.
GGGCCACCCCGACCTCGCAGATGACTTGGCCGGCGTCGATGGACTCCGGCGGATTGGTCTCGCGGTCGCATTTCACATAGAAGGCCTCGTCCGGGGTCAGCCCGAAGAGCGCGCCCTTGCGCCATTCATTGACCAGAAAGGCCGAGATGGTGCGCCGGACACGGGCCCACAGGGCGTCGTCGTTGGGCTCGAAGACCACCCACTGGGTGCCCGCCAGAATCGACTCCTCCAAGTAGTTGAAGAGCCGCCGCACATTGAGATAGCGCCAGGACGCGTCATCGGCGAGGGTGCGCGCCCCCCATACCCGGATGCCGCGGCCGGGGAAGGCGCGGATGCAGTTGAGCCCGATGGGGTTGAGCAGGTCGTGCTCGCCCTTGGTGATCTGCGTCTGGAGGGCGACGGCGCCCCGTACCACCTCGTTCGCCGGGGCCTTGTGGACCCCGCGCGTCTCGTCGTTCCGCGCCCACACCCCCGCGATATGACCGCTGGGCGGCACGAAGGCGTCCCGGCCCACGGCCGGGTCGAACACCTTGATCCACGGGTAGTAAAGGGTCGCGTACCGGGAGTCGAACCCGGTGGTCTCCTCGCGCCAGGTCTTGATCTGCCGCGGGCTCAGGGCGGGCGGCGGATCGAGGATGGCGATCCGGTCGCCCATCGCCTCGCAGTGGGTGATCAGCCCGCGTTGTACGGTGATCACCGCCTCCAGGTCCAGCGCACCACGCTGATACGCGCTCATCAGGTCCGGCGCGGCCACCATGGTGATCTCCTCGACCGCCTCCAGACCGCCGAATCCGGTCCGCCGGTCGGGATCCCCCACGTACGCATCAGCCGACAGCGTGTCCGGCACCACGGCCGCCCCGGCCCCCGGGCCGGCCCCTGGGGAGGCGGCGAGCGTCACCACTTGTGCCTCGGGCCTCGCGGGCGCCGCGCCCTTACCGGGCTCCTCCAGCCTGATCAGCTGGGACCGGGCCCTGACCTGGGTGGCCACGTTCTCCTTGCTGCGCTTGGTGGTCACGGCCGGGTAGGTCTCCGCGACCACTCCATCGTGCTTGACCACCAGCGCGAAGACGTCCTGCGGCGGGTCGTCGCCTTCGGGATCGGCCACCTCGACGGTGATTTCCCCGGTGACACCGGGCAGGGGGCGGACGACATACGGCCCGAGCTGCGCCGAAGGCCCCGAGGCGATCTCCTTCGCCGTGCCCGCGCGCTCTCCGCCCGACTCCGCCTCCTCCGTGCCGCCGACGCGCACGACGTAGCAGATGCCACCACCGTTGGCGAAGAAACCGTAGACGGAGGAGGCGAGGTAGGTGCCCTCGACGAAGTCCCCGAAAATGGTGGTGAACTGCGTCCAGTTGGTGATGAGCGTCGGCTCGTTGAACGGCCCCTTCTGCGCGAACCCGATGAAGGCGGCGACCGAGGTCCCGACCCCCTCGATCGGCCGCGACCCGGATTCCACCTCTTCGACGTAGACACCCGGGGACAAGTACGACGGCATGCCACTCTCCTCGACCGGGGAAACGAGAGCGATTGTTCCCGGGCAAAGGATCACCGGGAACGGGCATTCGGCCGCCCCCGCGTACAGACCGCCCTGCCCGAAGAGGCAGCGGAGCCCCTTTCCCCATCGGGCAGCGAGCCTTGCCCCCACCACTACCCGGCCTTCCACGGGCCTGACGGGCGCCGCCCAGCACCCTGACACCTATGTGGCGGACGCATATGTGGCGGACGCACCGCCGGCCGACCGGTGAGCGGATGATGCGATGAAGTCTGCCTCGGAGAGGTCCGCGAAGCCCGGGGGGCTTGAACCCAAGGAACGCAAGGCTCCACCCCCGGCCCCGGAGCAGGCGACCGCTCCCTCCGCTGTCTCCGCGCCGTCGGCCGCCCCCGCTCCCGGCCTGGCCCCCCGTCACCTCCAGCGCCTTCAGGCCGCGGCGGGGAACGCGGCGGTCTCCCGGCTGGTCGCCCAGCGCTACGCGGCGCCGGTGAAGCCTCCGCCGTCGCAGGCCCCCGGCTTCCGCAAGGTCCAGTCGGACGTCGCGGCGAAGAAGCGCAAATTGGCCCAGCACAGCCCCGCGACCGCGGAGTCCCGGTCCGCTCAGGACGCGGCGGTGGCTCCGCCGGACGACAAGGAGGCGCAGGGCAAGGCGGCCAACGCGGAGAAGATGAACGCCGCCAAACCGGGGGAGTTCGACAAGGCGGGCTTCATCGCGGCGGTGAACGAGGCGATCGCCGCGCAGGCGCCCAAGAACCTCGACGAGGCCGATAAGTTCGCCGACTCCGGCAAGGCCGACAAGATCAAGGGCGAGGTCGACGGCAAGGTCACCGACGGCAAGAAGGCGTCCTCGAAGGACATAGAAACGACCACGAAGGCCGCTCCGGACACCTCGAAGGCCAAGGAGAAGCAGGTCACCCCGATGAAGCCGGACCAGCCTCCGGCCAACCCGGGCGCACCGAACGCGGCGGACGCGACCCCGCAGCAACAGCCGCCCGAAGTCACGGACTTCTCCGAGGGCCCGAAGAAGACCGACAAGCAGATGGCGGACGCGGACGTCACCGAGGAGCAGCTGGCCAAGAGCAACGAACCGGAGTTCACCGGCGCCCTGGGCGAGAAGAAGAAGGCGGAACAGCACTCGGCGAAGGCACCGGCGCAGGCCCGCGGGGCGGAGAAGCAGCAACTGGCAGCGGCGAAATCACACGCCGCCGGGGCCGGCGCCCAGGCCATGTCCGCCCTGACCGCCACCCGCGCGGGCGCGGGCAAACAGGTCGACGGCGGCAAGGGCGAGGCCAAGTCGAAGGACGAGCAGAAGCGGGAGGAGGTCACCGCAAAGCTCCAGAAGGTGTTCGACGCGGCGAAGAAGGACGTCGAGGGCATCCTCGAAGGTCTCGACGGCAAGGTGGACAAACAGTTCGAGGAAGGGGAGAAGAAGGCCCGGGACGCCTTCAACAAGGACCAGAAGCGCCGGATGAAGGAGTACAAGGACAAGCGCTACGGCGGTTTCTGGGGCCCGGCCAAATGGGCCAAAGACAAGATCGCCGGCATGCCGGAGGAGGCCAACCAGCTCTTCCAGGAGTCCCGCAAGCTCTACGTACGTCTGATGCAGGGCGTCATCTCGTCCATCGCCGACACGATCGGCACCGAACTGGGCAAGGCCAAGGCCCGTATCGCCAAGGGCCGCGCCGAACTGAAGGCGGAGGTCGACAAGCTACCCGCCGATCTGAAGAAGTACGGCCAGGACGCGGCGAAGGACTTCGCCGGAAAGTTCGACGACCTCGAGTCCGAGGTCAACGACAAATCAAAGCAACTGGTCCAGACCCTCGCCCAGAAGTACACCCAGGCCCTCAACAAGGTCGACGAGGAGATCAAGAAACTCCAGGAGGCGAACAAGGGCCTCGTCCAGAAGGCCGTGGACGCCGTCGTCGGCGTCATCAAAACCATCAATGAGCTCAAAAACCTCCTGATGGGCATCCTGGCCAAGGCTGCCGGCGCCATCATGAAGATCATCAAGGACCCGATCGGCTTCCTGGGCAACTTGGTCCGCGCGGTGGGCGCGGGCCTCCAGCAGTTCATCTCCAACATCGGCACCCACCTCCAAACGGGCCTGGTCTCCTGGCTGTTGGGCACGAGCGCCAAAGCCGGAATCGAGATCCCCGCGAAGTTCGACCTCAAGGGCATCATCCAGCTGATCGCCTCCCTGCTGGGCCTGACCTGGGCGAACATCCGCGCCCGCATCACCCGCAAGGGGGTCCCCGACCAGGCCATGAGCGCGGCCGAACAATCCGTCCCGGTAGCGAAAGCCCTCGCCACCGAGGGCCCGGCAGGCGCCGCCAAGGAAATCACCGCCGAGACCGGCGACCTGAAGTCCACCATCCTCGAAGAGCTCAAGTCCTATCTGATCCCCACGGTCATCATCGCGGGCATCACCTGGATCCTCTCCCTCCTCAACCCCGCCTCCGCCTTCGTCCGAGCGGTCAAGGGCATCATCGACATCGTCACGTTCATCGTGAACCAGGGCGCCCAGATCATCGAGTTCGTCAACGCGGTCCTGGACGCGGTCGTGGCGATAGCCAATGGCGGCGCAGCCGGCGTCCCCAAGATGGTCGAAACAGCCCTGGCCGCCAGCATCCCCCTCCTCATCGGCCTGCTCGCGTCGTTGCTGGGCATCGGTGGCCTGGCCAACAAGATCAAGCAGGTCTTCCAAAAGGTCTCCCGCCCGGTCAACCGCGCCATAGACAAAATCGCCGCCAAAATCGTCCGGGCCGCCAAGAAAATCTGGGGCAAACTCAAGGCGGTCGGTAAGAAAACCAAGGGAAATTTCAGTGGCAAGAAGGACGTTGACCAGAAGGTGGGCGAGGGAGGGGGTAAAGATGTGGGCAGGGATGTAAAGCGCGAAGCACGTCAGATGCTGTCCGAACCCATATCGAAACCGCTGAAGAGCAAGGAGTTCTTGAATGGCATAATTGCCGACGTTTTCGGGCGGCTGCGTCCCAAGGGATTGAAGTCACTTTACGCTGAGCCCAGAGAAAGTAATTCCGGAGAGTTCCGCATCATTGCAGAGGCCAGCCCTCCCAGCGTGGTAGGAGTTGCGGCTCTGAACACAAAGGAGAAGAAAGACATTATCCGTGCGGCGATGAATGCAGTAGGAACCCTGGAGTTTTTGAAGGAGATAGCCAAGCCCGAAGGCGTGGTTTCCGTTGAGTTGGACGGCAAAAAATACGACGTTGACTTCGGATTCTTTGCTGCGGCTTGGTCGGACAGCAAGGTTAAGAGCGCGGTGAGTGATAGGTTCCGGGACGCGGTGGACGGACACCATGAATGGCTTCCCGCCTCTTATCTTCTGGATGTTGTGAGGAACGCCAAGGATCATGTCGACGGGGCCAAGTGGATCGACGCTCAGAACTCACTGAGAAGCGACACTGCCCATCTTGTATTCTTCCCTACGAAATCCGCGCGCGAGACGACGGTCAATGGGAAGAATTACAGCATCCCGCAAGGGCATGTCGGCGCTGTCTACTTCACTGGGAAAATTAACGGAAAAACCTTCAACAATAAGCCTATGGTTCAGAAGGGCGGACCGACCGGTCCGTTCCACACCGAGCTCGGGACTGCGTTCACGGGCAGCGGCTCGGTGGCCGCAGCCGTGCAGGCTCTACGGAATGTGATGATGGAATGGATATGGGACGGGAACGGTTCGTTCCCACATGACATCCACCCTTCGTGCGTGGACAAGAATGGCGAATCAGTGACACAGGATCGGCAGCAGACCAATCACGGCACAGTGGTGGACAAGTTCGATAAGTGGGACCGGTGAGTCATGGGATCTTCGACAGGGCGGGAACTTTTCGCCGACGCCAATGCGGCCCTGCGGTGGGTTTGGGATTCCGATCTTCCGCAGCGCTACAAGCAGAACTTCGCTCGATTCATTAAGCGATTTCCCTCGTTCACTTTCACGAGAGACAGTGAAGAATCTCTCGACGAGGTGGAATCCAGAGACGGTGTGGTGCTGCCGTCGCATATCCGGAACTCCAGGTGCGCGCTTTCTTTTGTCCACCCGCCCCTGCTGGCGCTATTCGACGGTTATGACTACGAGTGCAGCAAGTCGGACTCGGAGGTCGACATCTGGTACGGCATTGGTCTTGGTGAAGCGGGAGAAGAGGTGTTGGAGGATTTCGCGGAACGAGCGCACAGCTATGTGGTCGGGTCGTGGCACGGTTCGGATAATTCTTATTTGGTGGTCGACACCTTCAACATGGAGGATGAACGTATTTTCGAGTTCGCAGGGGACGACCTGGCGTACGCCTTGCTTGAGGGGAACTCGGTTGAAGAGATCATCGAGCCAGCATTCGCATCGTATTCGAGCATGCTCGCCCACATCGTTGCACTGAGGACCTGGGAGGGTGCTGTCACCTTGGCTGATGGTATGGGGTGATCGAACCTCCCCGTGAATCAGGTCGTGAGCAGGGACATGTACGGGCCGAGCTCCGACACCAGCGTCAGGCGGCCCAATTTCTGGTATTCGCATTGCAACGCGTGGATCGGGCCCATCGTCGTAACCGGCTTGTCCGACTCGGCAGCCAGGAAGCCCGCCGTGCAGCGGTCCCAGAGGAGGTGTCGCTGGACGGCAGGCGTGGGGAAGCCGATGGCCAAGTCCAAGTGGCGGTGAAGGGATCGTCGGGTTTGGTCTTGCCGGTCCCCGAGTCGCCTGTGAAGAGGGCTGTCACACCCAGGCCACACTGGGAGGCGAGGAAGGCACGGCTAGTACTCCAGTCGCAGATCTCTATCGTCGCTGGTCAGGAGCGTGTCTGTGAGTGTACTTGCCTGACGTTCTGTCAGGTTGTGTGAGTTCGTGACTTCGGGTGCGACGGGCCGTTGTACTGGTCATGCAAGACGATGTGCAGCTCGATGCCTGGGCGGCTGAACTGGAAGAACTGCTCGTGCGTATCGGCCACCGGTTCGGGCGGGTGGACTTACGGCGGCGGATGCGGGCGTATGTGCACGGCTTGCTAGGGCCGGTGGGCCGGAAGAACAGCTGGCAGTTGGCCGAGCATGCTGGTCACCGCACTCCCGCCGGGTTGCAGCATCTGCTGAGCCGGGCCTGCTGGGACCCCGACGAGATACGTGATGACCTGCAAGAATACGTCGCAGAGAAGCTCGGGGCTCCGACGGGGGTGCTCATTGTCGACGACACAGGGTTCCTCAAGAAAGGCACTGTCTCGGCCGGGGTCCAGCGGCAGTATTCCGGCACCGCCGGACGCACCGAGAACTGCCAGATAGGTGTCTTCGCCGCCTACGCATCACCCAAGGGCCGGGCCCTGGTGGACCGGGAGCTGTACCTGCCGAAGTCCTGGACGTCCGACGCGGGCCGCTGCCGGGCGGCGAAGATCCCCGAGGAGCGGGGGTTCGCCACCAAGGGCGAACTGGCCAAGGCGATGGTCGCCCGAGCCCTGGCCTCTCCGCTGCCGATCACGTGGGTGACCGCGGATTCGGCCTACGGCCAGGAATGGCGCTTCCGCCGCATGCTGGAGGAGGCCGGCGTCGGCTATGTCCTGGCCGTGCCGAAGTCGCAGCAGGTACACGCCCTGGGGCGCATTGACTTCGCCATCGCCCAGGCGCCCGAAGAAGCCTGGGAACGCCACTCCTGCGGCAGCGGCGCGAAGGGGCCACGTGTCTATGACTGGGCAGCGGCCCAACTGCCCGCCATCGAGGAATTCGACGGCGATCAGCCCACCCATCAACGATGGGTACTGGCCCGACGCAGCCTGGCCCGCCCGGAGGAGATCGCCTACTACCTCGCCTACGCAGCCGGCGGCACCGCCGTCGCTGAACTGGTGCGCGTCGCCGGAACTCGCTGGGCGATCGAGGAAGCCTTCCAGGCCGCGAAGAACGAGTGTGGGCTGGACCAGTACGAGGTCCGTCGGTATCCGGGCTGGTACCGGCACATCACCCTGGCCATGCTCACCCACGCCTTCCTCGCCGCCATGGCAGCCGCCGCGGGGCCGGAAAGGGGGGCCGCAGAAACGCTTCCGACTTCCTCGCACCGCTCACCGTGGCAGAAATCCGGCGACTCATGGCAGCTGGTCACTCCTCGTCGGCACACCTTCAGCACACCGGCCACGCGATGAGCTGGTCCTGGTGGCGACGCCGACACCAGGCCATCGCCCGCCACTGCCACTACCGCCGTCGCACCCGAAGTCACGAACTCACACAACCTGACAGAACGTCAGGCAAGTACACTCACAGACACGCTCCTGACCAGCGACGATAGCGATCTGCGACTGGAGTACTAGGGCGTGTCCGGCGGATCATGCCGGCGGCCCACCAGCGCTGAATCGCTGTAGCGACCCGCCAGACAAGGAACTGGGCGGAGCAGGTTGAGCCCGTCGATAAATACCTCGACATCGGGCGCGGTGTTCGGGGACGCTTCGCGCGATGACCAGAATCGATGACACGCCACCTGCGTGGGACGAGCGCACTCAGCTCACCACGTTTCTCGACTACGCACGTGACACCGCCCGCGCCAAGTGCGATGGCGTCTCTGCGGAGAACGCACGCAAGTCGCTCCTGCCGGGCTCACCGCTGATGACCATGAGCGGAGTGATCAACCACCTCCGCTGGGTCGAGTACTACTGGTTCCAAGTCGTCTTCCTCGGCGAGGAAGACCGGGGCCCCTGGACCGAGGAGGACCCCGACCGCGAGATGCGTATCGCCGTCGACTTCCCGCTCACGCAGTTGCTCGACGAATACGCCGAACAGAGCACCCGCTACCGCGAACTGGTCGCCGGGAACGGCCTGGACAAACAGGCCCAGCGAGCCGTCCGCAACGGCCTCCACGTCGACCTGCGCTGGATCCTCCTCCACCTCACCGAGGAGACGGCCCGCCACAACGGCCACCTGGACATCCTGCGCGAGATGCTCGACGGCACGACCGGCGACTAGAAGCCGGCACTGCGCGGCGAAGCGGGTCTCTACCTGCCGCAGTAGGGGCAAGTCTGGGAAGTCTGACCAAGATTAACTTTGGTGATCCCCGAGTCCCTGCGACCGCCTCGGCCGGGGCCAAAGATTGGCGTGTTCACGCCGACAGAGGCGGGGTGTCAGCAGCCCATACTGCGGTCTGGACCAGCCGGACGTGCTGGCCGGTCGGCACACGACAGCGGCGCGCCGGGCCCAGCCGTCGCGCCCACAAATTCCGAGGAGACTCTCGTATGAGCGGATTACGGATCACCGGACGTCTCAGATCGCTGGCCCTCGTCCTGGCCGCAGGCGCATTCATGGTCGGCGGTCTGTCCAGTACAGCGGCGTACGCGTCGGAAGCCGCCCCGCTGGGTACCGAACCGCAGATCGGCATCCAGTTCAACCCCGACGGCACGGGTCAGTGCGAAGGGAGGACCGGGGAGCAGTGGGCCACCTCGCCGAACTGGACGGAGGCCATCCGCCTCGACACCGATAACCGTCCCGGCGGCTGTCGGCTGGCGTTCGGCGTCACCGACCCGGACGGCACCCTCGCGGGCTCCTCCATCAAATATCAACTCACCCGCAGCACCAACGGTGTAGGCCAGTGCGGGGACAACCTGAGTCCCAACGAGGTGCCGATACTGCCGATCCCGGCATTCGGGAAGCAGGTCAGGGTCGACACCGACAACCAGCCGGGCTGGTGCAACCTCACTTTCACCGTGACGGGCAGGATCGTCCTCGACGTTCAGCTCTATGCCGACGGTGAACCGGGCCAGTGCGAGGACGCCTCGCCCGTGACCCACTCGGCCTCCGCCGGCTCTCCGGTCACAGTGAAGATCGACACCGACGGACGCCCCGGCGGCTGCCAGTTCCTGCTGCGCCTGCGGCACTTCTAGATCCGGCGGAGATCACGGGCGGAGCCAGAGTCGGATCGAGGCGACGGTGACGGTGCCGTGGAAGATGTAGCCGCGTTTGTCGAACCTCGTGGCCACGGCCCGGGAGTTCTTCAACGTGTTGATCGTCCGCTCGACTTCGTTCCTTCGCTTGTAGATCGTCTTGTCGAAGCCTGCGGGTCGGCCGCCCTTGCTGCCCCTTCGCTGGCGGTTGGCCCGCTGGTTCTTCGGTTCGGGGATGGTGTGCTTGATCTGGAGTCGTCGCAGGTAGCGGCGGTTGCGGCGGGAGGAATACGCTTTGTCGCCCCCGAGGTGGTCGGGCCGCGTGCGCGGGTGTCCGCCACCGAGGCGGCCAACACGGATGCGTTCCATGACCGGAATGAGCTGCGGAGCGTCGCCCCACTGGCCCGGAGTGATCAGCAGGGCCAGGGGGCGGCGTCCACCCTCACCAGCGAGGTGGATCTTGCAGGTCAGGCCGCCCCGGGAGCGTCCGAGTCCCTCGTCGGGGCGATGCTGCCGGGGCGTGCGTCTTTTCCCGGCACTCGTGGCGGTTTCGTACGAGCCCCGGCGGCGTGCTGATGGGCCCGGCACGAGGTCGAATCGACGCTCACCATCGACCAGTCGATCCGGCCGTCCGCGTCGGCGTCGGCCAGGACGGCCGCGAAGATCCCGTCCCAGGTGCCCTCCGCCGACCAACGTCTGTGCCGTTCGTACACCGTCTTCCACGGACCGAAACGCGCAGGTAGATCCCGCCATGGCACCCCAGCGCGCAGTCGGTACAGGATCCCGTTGATGACCCTGCGGTGGCTGGCCCAACGGCCGCCCGGCTTCCCGGACTTCGGCAGATGCGACTTCAGCCGGGCCCACTCCGCATGCGTTAAATCTCCCCGCCCCATGCTCATGCCGACGACCCGAATCCTCGACGGTCACGTGATCCGCCGGACAGGCCCTAGGGTCCGGCTTCAAACCGCCTGATGCCGCAGCTCAGATGCACAGAGTCGCTTGATGCAGGGCTTGCGGAGTGGACACATGACCGTCGCGCAGGACTGAGGCTTCTACGAGCACGGCGGCATCAGCGGATAGAGAGCGGCGGGAGCCGTTCTCTGCCAGCCAGCGAGCTGCCGCCACGGTGCCGTAGGTGGACCAGCCTCCAATGAGTACGACGCGCTTGTTCGGGTTGAGCGGATTGGTGGCTCTGACGATGTAGCCGCAGTCGCGTATGACCTGGCCGTCAGCGGTCTCGCCCTTGTAGGCCGTGCCTTCCCAGGTGATGGCTCCACCGCCGAGGTGGAACGGCAGGGTGCCCGCCATGGCATCAAGGATGCGGTGGGCAACCTCGTTGTTCTTCGGCCCTCCCAGCACGAGCAGGTCGTGCTCCATTTCGTACCCCGGCAGATGGGCCGACAGCCGGACCTTCTCCAAGTCCAGGTCCCGATAGGCGTTGGTGAGCGAAGGAACGAGCAGGGACAACCCCCGCACCTGTCCCAGGCCGGCCACTGGGCGTTGGTAGCGGCCCGTGTCTATGTGAGAAGTGTCCAGAACGATGGAAAGCTCACTCGCACTGGAGTAGCGCCACGTGCGGCGGGCCGGCAATCGTCTGACCACAAGCCACCGCGCCAATCCGGCCATGCCGGTGAGCACTGCCGCAACCGCTGCGCTGAGAAGCTGCGAGCCCACGGCCCCAGCAATGCTGTCGATAACATCCGCCCCCATCATGTCCGCAGACCCTAGCGATCGCACCGCTCCTACTGATCACTGGGGAAGGTCCGAACGTGATGGATTATGGGCGGGTGCGTCGACATGAGCTCACTGACCATGAGTGGGAGTTGCTGGCCCCGCTCATACCTCAGGCTGGGACTGGCCGTCCGCGTGCGGACGACCGGCGGGTCGTCAACGGCATGGTCTACAAGATCCGCACCGGTATCACCTGGCGTGACCTGCCCGAACGGTACGGGTCCTGGAAGACCGTGTACACCCGCCTCCGCCGTTACGCGCTGGAGGGCGTGTTCACCCATGCCCTTCAGCACCAGGTACCCCGCCTCGGGCTCGGCCGACCCCGACGTCGCCCCAGCCACGTGGTGGCCGATAAGGCCTATAGCTCCCAAGGATTCCGCGCCTACCTGCGCAAACGCGGGATCGGCCACACCATCCCGGAGAAAACTGACCAGCAGCATCGCCGTAAAGGGGGCCGCCGTGGCGGTCGGCCACCCGGCTTCGACCGTGAGATCTACTGCCGCCGCAACATCGTCGAGCGGTGCTTCAATGCCCTCAAGAACTTCTGCGGCATCGCGTACGATCGGCTCCGTCTCTCCAAGATGTGACGTCGCGATTAACGTTCTACTTCGGGCGGTAGCAGTAGCTCGAACCACACGGACTTGCCGACCGCGTCTCGGGGACTCACATCCCACTTGGCTGCAAGGCTGTCCACGAGCAGCAGGCCGCGGCCGCGCTCGTCGTCGGTATCTGGTGCGCATTGCTCCGGTTGTTCCTCCGAGGCGTCGGCGACCTCCACGCGCAGGTGACTGTCGGACAGCTCGTAGCGCACCTCGATCTCTCGGCCCGGCGGGACGTGCGCGTGCTGCACCGCGTTGGTGACCAGCTCCGACAGGAGCAGTTCCGCTGTCGCCAGCATGTCGGTTGAGATCCGTTCCTCCGCCAGCTCCTGCCGGAGGCGCTGACGTGCGCGTCCAACGCTGCGTGGATGGCGTGGGAGGCGCCAATGCTCGGATGGGCTGCCGGCTGGGAGAGGGCGGGACGTCATGGCTACTCCTCATGTCGGGCGGTGGCATGCAGGTCGGAGCTGCCGGAGAGCAACCTGCGAGGCGTTCATGAGAAGCCTGTCATTGGAGTTCAATGAATGGTCTTCGTCTCGGTGTAGTTCATTCATGTGAGTGACTGCTTGCGATGGGGTCTCGAACGAACGCGTCTGGGCCGTACGCTCGGCGCGTTGATGAGCGGTTCGTCAGGTGCAGTTGCCTGGCTGGTGGAGGGAGTTCGGGGATGACCGCCACGCTGACGGGGCCTGCTGGGCGTATGCAGATCGCCCGTGGGCTGATCGCTCTGCGGGAGCGTTGTGGCCTGACACAGGCCCAGGTCGCAGAGCGCGCCGGAGTGAGCAAGGCGACGGTCAGCCGTTATGAGATGTGGCAGGACCGGGCTCGTATCCGCTGGGCCACGGTCAAAGCGCTTGCCGATGCTTGTGACGCGTCCGCTGGAGAACGCGACGCGCTCGTCAAGGTGGCCAAGTCGCAGACCGATGGCTGGTGGGTGGGCAACAGCGCTGTGCCGGAGTGGATGGATCCGCTGGTGTCCTTCGAACACGAGGCGGCGTACGAACACGTCTACGCCAACACGGTCGTCCCCGGCCTGCTCCAGACTCGCCCGTACGCCCTCGCGATCCACCAGGCACGGGAGTTGCGCAGTGCCAACGGAGAGATTGAGCGCATGGTGGACGCGCGGATGCAGAGGCAAGAAATCCTGCGCCGGGACCCGACCTTGCATCTGTGGGTGGTTCTCGATGAGGCCGTGCTCCGGCGCGACGTCGGCGGGCGGGCTGTTATGGCTGAGCAGATGGCCCATCTGCATGAGATGGCCCAGACGCCGAACGTCGACATTCAGGTCTTGCCGTTCACGGCTGGCGCCCATGCGGCGGGTACGGGTCACTTCGTGGTCTTGGGGCGAGACGATGAGCGGAACCCGCTCAACTCCATGGCCGTGGTCTATATCGAGATGCGCCGTCGTGGCCTGTATCTGGACGAGGCAGAGGACGTCCGGTCCTATAAATTGACCTTTGACTACCTTCGATCGCAGGCAGCCGACCCCTCAGCGTCTCTGCGGCTGCTGGCCAAAGTCTGACAGGAGCTGTCCCCGTGACGGAGCGTGTCCCTTCCGCTGGTCCGATAGCAGCGGTTTGGTTCAAGAGCAGCTACAGCGGTGGAGAGGGCAATGAGTGCATTGAGGTCGCGGATCTGAGGGGGAAGGTTGGGGTGCGCGACTCCAAGTCGCCTGATGTGCCCGCTCTCTCTCTTTCTGTTGATGCATGGGTCGACTTTGTGAGCAGCGTCAAGGCTGGCGGGATTGGCGGCTGAGCAGGCATGTAGTGCTCGACATGACACCGGCGAGCCGTTCTGGATCCCGGAGTCCGCACGCTCGTGCAGTTCCTCGACACGGTTGTTCCGCCTCCCCGTTCCGCCATCGCGGGCAGCACATGTGCGGCGGTGGTGGAAGTGCCCGCCCACCACGTTGACCGCCCAGGCGTTCAAGTGGCCGCGGACCGACAGTTCGCTGGGGGCGTCCGCCTGGATGATTGCGGTGTTGTAGACCACGACTTCGGGAGGGCCGAGTTCCTCGGCGGCGGTGTCGTGTTTCGGTGTCAGAGCCAAGCCCGGCTCGATCAGGGCTCAGACCGCGTCCCACTCCACCGCCTCGTACGCCGCGCTCACCCGCCCCATCAGCTCTCCGTCCACCGTGTACTCCACCTCGTCGATCCGCCGCACCGGTGCGAACCCCTGCGAGTTGGTGATCGCGCCCTCGGCCACCACGCCCTGGGGGTCGGTCAGGAGGGCCTCGTCGTGGCCGGCGCGGTGTGCGGCGGTGAGGTAGTGGCTCTGGCCGAAGCGGCCCAGGTGCTTGATGTGGGGGAGCTCGCGGACGAAGGGGACCGGCATCACGGACTTCGGTCCTGTCGGCATCGTCTGCGGGACGCACCGTGACCATCAGGGTGGCTCGCTCGTCGCCCTCGGGCCAGTAGACATACACCCGGAGCGAGACGTCGCGGACGTCGGCGGTGTCGCGGACCCGCGCGTTCCTGATCTGCATCGCCGTGAAGTGCCCATAGCTGGTGAGCGCGGGCAGCCGCAGGGTGTCCGCGGTGGCGGGCGATCCGTTGATCTCGATGTACGTCATCCGGTCACCGTGGCGGGACGTCAGTAGTAGCCCTTCTCACCGTCGATGAGTTCCCGGATGGTGTCCATATGGCCGGCGTGGCGGGCGGTTTCCTCGATCATATGGAAGAGGATCCACCGCAGGCTGGTGGAGGAGGCGTTGAAGGCGGGGTGGCGGCCGGTGTCGTCCAGGGCGTGGTCCGCGATGATCTCGTTGGACACCTGGCACTGCTGGGCGTAGTCCTTGAGGAGCTGGGCGAGCGGGATGCCCTCGACCCTCATACCGGCGTCCTCGAAGTCATCGTTGAACTGGGGGCCCTGCGCCGGGCGGCCGAGCAGGACGATTTCGAACCACAGCTGCTCCACCCAGCGCATATGGGAGACGATCCCGGCCAGGGTCATCAGGGGCGAGGTCGGGAGGAGGGAGCGGTGGGCGTCCGCCTCGGACAGGCCCTCGCATTTCCACGCGATGATGGCGCGCTGCATATCGAGCCAGCCCAGCAGCTGGGTGCGCTCATCGGCGGAGCGGTGCGGGCGGATGCGCGGTGGCGTCGTCATGAGGGGTAACGCTAGCGCGGTGCATCGACGGCACGCACTGGGCTATCGGCGGTGGCTCAGTACATTGATCACGCGGCCGTTGGGGTCGCGGACGAAGAAGCGGCGGACGCCCCACTCCTCGTCCCGCAGGGAGTGCACGATCTCGGCGCCGCTGTCGCACATCGCCGCGTAGGCCGCGTCCACGTCGTCCACCTCGACGCTCACATCGGGGACCACCGGTCCGGTTTCGTCATGGGTCAGCACGCTGATCTGGGCCGTGGGGTTGGTGGTGGAGGCGAGCGTCATGATCCAGCCCTGGTTCATCACCTCCTCGAAGCCCAGGAGGCCGTAGAACTCCCGGTTCTCGCGCATCGCTGCGGACCGGACGTTGGGTACGACACGGCGGACGGTCATCGTGGGCTCCCCGGGTGAGTCAGCTGGTGGTGTGGTTGCCGAGCACGGCGTCAAGATACTCGGAGATCGCGTCCCGGTTGCGGGTCAGACAGTCGATGCGCCGGGTCATGCGGTCCCGCTCGTTCTCCAGCGTGGCGACCATTTCCGGTGTGGCATCGGAGAAGTGGATGAGCCGCGGTTTGTCGAGGCACGGCAGGATCTGCTTGATGATGCGGGTGGGGAGCCCGGCGTCGAGCAGGCCCCTGATCTGGAGTACCCGGTCGACGAGACGCTCGTCGTACGAACGGTAGCCGTTCGCGCAGCGGTCGGGCAGGATCAAGCCCTGCTCCTCGTAGTAGCGCAGCAGCCGGCGCGGTGTGCCGGTGCGCTCCGACAGCTCTCCGATGCGCATGTGCCCCGTCCTCTCAACCCTCGCATCCTTCACATTCATGTGAAGGATTCAGCGTATCGTGGGGTGGGTGCGCTCGCGAGGGGCGAAGGCGCCGGGAAAAGTGCCAGGTGATTGAACACGGGCCCCTGGAACGCCGTACGGATAACGACGGCCCAGCCACCCGAGCCGGGTCCGCCGTGTCACCACCGGGCTTCGCAGGGAAGGACCTTCGGGTTGTCGCGCCAATCGAGCTCTCGCCAGCGGTCGGAATCGGACAAGGGAACCACGGGGGAGGGCCTGACGGAGGGCTCGTCACCGGAGGGTCCACCTGAGCGCACACCGGATGTCCCCGCCCAGGGACGGGATGACGCCGGGGAGCGGGATACGGCCGCCGCGCAGGTGGCGGACCCCGCCGCGGACGTGGATACCGGCGCGGACGCCCAGACCACCGTGACCGGCCCGCTGGTCGGCACCGCGCCCGACGTGGCCCCCATACGCAAGGGCTGGCGGGCCAAGTACCCCGTCGTGGCGCGGACGGTGGCGTGGACGGTCACGGGGCTGTCCCTCGCCTTCGTGTTCATCGCCCTCCTCCTGCCCACCAAGCTCACCCTCCTCGAACCCAGCGCCTTCATGCGCATCCCGGTGGAAGGGATCTTCGGCGCCACGCTGCTGCTCATGCTGCCGACGATGGCGCGGCGGGTGGTGGCGGTGCTCGGCGGGGCGGTCCTGGGGGCGCTGACCATCCTGAACCTCCTCGACATCGGTTTCAATGAGTTCCTCGGGCGTGGGTTCAACGTGGTGCTCGACTGGATATTGCTGGACGACGCCGAGTCGTACCTCAAGGACTCGGTCGGCGGGACGGCCGCCACCGTCGCCGTGATCGGGGTCGTGGTGCTCGCCGTCGCCCTGGTCGTCCTGATGGCGCTCGCCGTCCTGCGGGTCAGCAACGTCATGGCGCGCAACACCGCCGTGGCCACCCGTACCACCCTGGTGCTCGGCACCGTCTGGGTGATGTGCGCGGCGCTCGGGGTGCAGGTGGCCGGGGCGCCGTTCGCGTCCAGGAGCACCACCGCGCTGGTCCAGGACCGGGCGGAGCGGGTGCGCAAGACCATCAGGGACGAGCGGGAGTTCGCCAAGGTGGCCGCCGTGGACACCTACGGCGACACCCCCGGCGACCAGCTGCTGACCGGGCTGCGCGGCAAGGACATGATCTTCACCTTCATCGAGAGCTACGGCCGCTCGGCCATCGAGGACCCGGCGATCGCGCCCGGTGTCGACAAGACGCTCAAGAACGCCACCAAGCGGCTGAACAAGGCCGGGTTCGCGTCCAAGAGCGGCTGGCTCACCTCGGCCACGTACGGCGGCAGCAGCTGGCTGGGGCACTCCACCTTCCTCACCGGCCTGTGGATCGACAACCAGAACCGCTACCGCACCGTCACCGCGGGCGACCACATGTCCATCACCCGCGCCTTTCAGCGCACCGGTGCCTGGCGGACCGTGGGCATCATGCCGGGGGTGCAGAAGGCCTGGCCGGAGGGCAAGTTCTACGGCCTCGACCATGTCTACGACTCCCGCGAACTCGGCTACAAGGGACCGAAGTTCAGCTGGTCGACCATGCCCGACCAGTACGCCCTGAAGGCGTTCGAGCGCCTGGAGCACGGCAAGAAGCACGACAAGCCGCTGATGTCGCAGATCATCCTGACCTCCAGCCACCAGCCCTGGGCGCCCATCCCCAAGACGATCCCCTGGAGCCAGGTCGGCGACGGCTCGGTCTACAAGGCCATCCAGAAGGCGGGCAAGAAGCCCGCGGACGTGTTCACCGATTCCACGAAGGTGAAGACCGAGTACGGAAGGTCCATCCAGTACTCGGTCAACAGCCTCATCGACTACGTGCTGAAGTACGGCGACAAGAACACGGTGCTGGTCTTCCTCGGCGACCACCAGCCGCTCGCCCGGGTCAGCGGTGACAACGCCAGCCGGGACGTACCGGTGTCGATCGTCGCGCACGACAAGGCGGTACTGGACCGGATCTCCCACTGGAACTGGGACGACGGTCTGATGCCGGGCGCGAAGGCCCCGGTGTGGAAGATGAGCTCCTTCCGCGACCGCTTCCTGGACGCCTACGGTCCGAACCCCGGCGGGGGAACCGCCCCAGCTTCGCCGTCGGCGAAGCGATAGCTTTCGTTGGCCCGTAAGTCAGTCCGTCAGCAGCCGCGTGTACGGGCCGAACTCCGAGGCCAGGGTGAGTCGGCCCAGCTTCTGGTACTCGCGCTGCACGGCGTGGATGAGGTCGGGCATCGTCACCGGACTGCCGGATTCGGCCGCGAGATAGGCGGCGGTGACGGCCACCGACCGGATGTTGCCGCCGGCCAGCTCGAAGGACTCGGCGCAGAAGTCCAGGTCCAGATCGGTGGAGCGGGGGAGGACGGTGCCCAGGGAGCGGTCCCACAGCAGACGGCGGTGGTTGGCGTCGGGGAGGGGGAAATCGACGACGAGATCGAGTCGGCGGGTGAAGGCGTCGTCCAGGTTGGCGCGGAGGTTGGTGGCGAGTATGGCCAGGCCGTCGAACGTCTCCATGCGCTGGAGGAGATACGCGCTCTCGACGTTCGCATAGCGGTCATGCGCGTCCTTGACCTCCGAGCGCTTGCCGAAGATGGCGTCCGCCTCGTCGAAGAGCAGAACGCCGTTGATACCGGCGGCCTCCGTGAAGATGCGCTCCAGGTTCTTCTCGGTTTCGCCCACGTACTTGTCGATGACGGTGGCCAGATCGACCGTGTAGAGGTCCAGGCCCAGGTCTGCGGCGATCACCTCGGCCGACATCGTCTTGCCCGTGCCGGAGTCCCCCGCGAAGAGGGCGGTGACCCCGCGGCCCCGGCCGCCGCCCGGCCGCATGCCCCATTCGCCCAGGACCCGGTCGCGGTGGCGGGCGCGGGCGGTGAGTTCGCGGAGCTGGGCGAGGGTGCCCGGTGGAAGTACGAGGTCGGACCAGCCCACGGCCGGTTCGATCCGGCGGGCGAGACGGTCGAGCCCCGCCGCGTTCTGGGCCCGGGCCCCGGCGCGGATGTGGTCCGGGCGCAGGGTGCCGCCGTCCAGCGCGGCGCTCTGGGCGGCGCCCCGGGCGGCCCGGGTGATCTGGTCCGGGGCGAGGAGGAACGGGGCGAGGAGGTGGGTGAGGTCCAGCTCCGCGGGGACCGGGGCGCCATGGGCGGCCGACCAGAGCGCCGCCCGTGCCGTCGGTTCCACGCGCGGGGCGTGCAGCAGCAACGGCGGTCGGGAGGACCACGCCGCGTCCCAGGGGACGCGGCCGACCAGGACGACGGGGAGCGGGACGTCGGTCACCAGCCGGATGACCTCGGGCCGCTCCCGGACGAGGGCGTCGATCGGACCGCACACCAGACCGGAGGAGGTGAGCCGGGCCTCGCGGGCGAGGATCCGCACCGCCTCGGCCGGATGGGGGTCCCGCGCGAGGCGTTCGAGGTCGAGACCGAGGACGACGTGGCCCGACCGGGCGAGGGCGCGCGCCCCGAGCGCCGTGCCCGCGCCGCCCTGGTCCTCCCGGAGATAGGCCAGGGGCTCCTCGGTGGCGAGAGCACGGGCGAGCGGGGCCGGATCGCCGACGCCGGACACGTCCTGCCACGGGGCGAGCAGATCGACGATGCGCGGATCGGGTGTGTCATCGCCGAGGAGATGCGCCGTGACCCGGTCGGGGACCCGGAGCGCGCGGGCCAGGAACGGGCGGTCCGGCTCCTCGACCAGCAGCAGACCACCCGCTTGCAGCGGGGCTTGCGGGGACAGCCTGGACCGTGCGGCCGCGTCGGCGGCGGAGAGTCCGCAGAGGCCGAGGGCGAGGCCGATGGACGGCCGGCGGCGGGTGACATCGTCGTTGAGGTAGCCGTAGAACTGCTCGAAACGATCGTCCAGATCAGGGACGAGAGCGATCAGCAGGATCTCCGTATCGAGCGCGGAGAGGCCGAAGTCATGGATGAGGGAGCGCAGCCGGGTCGGGGGGCCCACCCGTGCCGCGGTGTCGGCGCGCGCCTCGGCCTCGGTCAGGAGGGTGGCATCGGCCTCGTCGGGGGCGGTGGCTTCGAGGGAGCGCCCGGAGTCGAGAAGCCGGTGGATGGTCTCGTCGCTGAGGTAGAGACCGCGGAAGGCGTCGTCGGGGTTGGGGTCGGTGAGCTGACGGGCGTGGACGGCGCGCCGTACCCGCTGTTCGACGAGAATGGCGCGGTCGAGGAGGTGGCGCAGGCTCGGGTCCGGTACCTCGGTCTCCGGGTCCGTCGTGCTCGTCATTCGGCTCGCTCTTCCGCCACGCGGGAGGCGATACCGGTGCGGCGGGTGCCGTACAGCGGCAGGTTGGCGCCACCCGGCATCGGCTGGGTGGGTGCCGGGGGCCCGGGGGCTTCCGTCGAGGAGTCGGAGAAGCCCAGGCGCACCCCCTCCTCGCCCACCTGCGGACCCGCCGGATAGACGGGCGATTCGGTGACCGGCACGCTCACCACCAGGTCGAGCGAGGGCTTGAGTTCGCCCCCGAGCGCGCTCCACACATCGGCGAACGACCGGTCCTCGGGGGGCGGGAGCGCGACCGTCATGGGTACGGACACGCCGAGTTCGGCGAGCGTACCGGTGAGCCGTTCGGCGGGCAGGGCCTCGTACCGCAGCAGACAGGACAGCAACGAGGACAGCAGCCGGTGCTCGTCCTCGGGGCGCTTGGTCCACGCGGTGATGAGGTACGAGAGCTTGAAGTAGCGGGGCGGGCGGCGCCGGGCCACGATGGTGCCCTGCTCGTCGTACTCATTGAGCAGACCGCGTTCCCGGAGCCGCATGTCCTCGCGGATGTCGTACAGATAGAGATTGACGGTGGGGGCGTTGACCTTGGCGGCCCAGTCACGGGTGGGGGCGTCGAAGACCACGGCCACCTGGCCGCCCGTCAGGGCGTCGCTCCGGAACATGGCGCGCAGCGCCTCGTCGACCTCGTGGATCACGGAGTCTCACCCCCGGCCGGCGAAGTCGGGCGGTTGCAGATTGCGCCGTACGACGAGCACGGGCTTCTCCAGCCGCTCCAGTCCCCGCACCGTGGCGCGGAGCTCGCGGGGGCCGAGCCGGTCCTTGCGCAGCACCAGAACCTGGGCCTCGAAGGTGCCGCCACGACCCACCCGTACGGTCGACCGGGCCGCGGTGACGCCCGGCCGCCAGCTGAGTGCGACCGTGGCGCCGGGCGGGAAGTCCTCGCCGCGGGCGACCGCCACATCGCCGGGGCGGGCGACCTTGGGAGTGACGGTCAGCTTGGGCTGAAGGACACGGACGCGGGCCGTGTCCGTGTTGTCGGCACGATGGGGATCGCGGGGCGAACCGCTGACGGAGACCTTCAGCCCACCGCTGATCGCCGTGCGGTAGACGGCCGTCTGGGTCACCGTGATCCGTCCGCCCGGCGCGATGGCGCACGGGGCGGCACGGGTGCACCGCGACACCTTGGAGAGGTCGCGGTCGCCCGCGTCCCCGGTGCGGGGCCAGGCGGTGGTGACCACGACGTTCCTGGCCGCCTTGGGGCCGGAGTTGGTGAGGGTGAGGCGCGCGCCGGTCCGCAGCCCGGTGTAGGCGGGGGTGGGGCCGACGGTCGTGGTGACGGCGAGATCCGCCTCGTCCGGTACGGGGGCCGGGCGCACGGTGAAGGTCGCCGTATCGGTACCGGTGTTGCCTGAGGAGTCGGTGGCGGTGCAGCTGACCCGGGTCCGGCCGACGGGGAAGCGCGATCCGGGGGCCGGGGCGCAGCTGACGGGCAGTTCGCCGTCGACCGCGTCCCGGGCGGTGGCGGTGAAGTCGACCTTGGTGCCGTTGTCGTCGGTGGCCTCGATGGTGCGGTCGTCCACGGTGACGACGGGGGCGGTCACATCGTTGACGGTGATGCTGATGTGCTGCTGGTAGTCCTCGGGGGCGGGCTCGTCGCCACCGTCTCCGCCGCCGGGGCCGCCGTTCTGGCCTCCGTTCTGCTGGCCCCCGTTTTGATTTCCGCCGTTCTGGTCCCCGCCGTTCTGCTCGCCGCCGACCTGGCCGCCGTTCTGGTCGCCCCCGTTCTGTCCGCCGTTCTGCTGGCCACCGCCGTTCTGACCGCCGTTCTCGCCGCCGCTCCCACTGGTGGCTCCGCCGAGCAGTCCGCCGATGGCACCGGCGTTCTGACCGCCGTCGGCTCCGCCGACCACCCCGCCGATGACCCCGGCCACGGAACCGCCGTCCGAGCCGTTGCCCCCGGCACCGGAACCGCCGTTCGCCTCTCCGCCGCAGCCGTCGCCGGAGCCTCCGATGAGCCCGCCCAGCACTCCGGCGATCACGCCGCCGTCGCCTCCGCTGTCCGAGCCTCCGGCACCGCCCACGGCCAGGCCCGCGATCGAACCGCCGCCGCAGCCGTCGGATCCGCTCGACACCCCACCGGCCGCGCCGCCGATGAGTCCGCCGTTCCCGCCACCGTCGGTGCCGCCCACGGCACCCCCGATGGCCCCGGCGATGGATCCGCCTGTGCCGTCGGAATTCGTGCCGGAGTCCGTGCCGGAATCGGTGTCGGAGCTCGTGCCGGAGCCGGGGTTATCGGTCTGACCGCGGAACTCCCGGGCGGGTACCACATCGTCCGGCATTTGCCCGCTCGGCGGCTTGCCGTCGAGCAGGAATTGCACACCGCAGTGGACCGTGGCCCCCTGCGGCGCGTCGTCCGCCACCGTGATGGTTTCGGTGAACGTGGCCACCTCCCCGCTGGTCACCTGCCGGGTGGCGGGATCCAGAGTGACCGAGAGGGCGGGGTCGCAGCCGAAGGTCTGATGGCTGACTGTGGTGGGCAGATTGGTCAGCCCCTCCGCCACCGTGGTGGCCACCTCGCCGGCGTCGATGTTCCCGAAGAGCTTGCCGCCCGTGGCCCGGACGACCTTGGTGGCCTGATCGGGATCGTGGGTCGGCTCCTGGTTCTGGCCCGGGCCGTTGCCGTTGTCGCCGTTGCCGTTCAGGCCGTCGCCGAGTTCGGTCGCCACGTCCACGGCGAGAACGCGGACACCCGCGTCCTTGAGCGCGTTGATGCCATCGGTGAGCGAATGTCCCTTGCTGGGGTCGTGGCTGGAGGCGTCACCGACGAGGACGACGACGGGGCTCGCGCCCTCCCGGAAGGTTCCACTCGCCCCGTTGGAGATCTGCCACAGAGCGTTGATCCAGTCCTCGGCGGGCCCGGGGCTGTACGAGCCGCGGTCGTCGGTGAGCTGATCGACACCCCTCCGTACGGCGTCGAGGTCGTCCGTCAGCGGCTGGAGAGTCGTGAACACCCTTTCGCCGTCCACCTGTTGATCGCCGTACGTGGCGACGGCGAAGCGGGAGTCGGGCTGCTGTTCGCGCACCCTGGTGGTGATCTGCTCCAGGTTGGCCTGGACGTTGTCGATGGTGGGCTGCATGCTGCCCGTGCCGTCGACCAGCAGCACCACGTCCGGCCGGGGCGGGACCACGGGCGTGCGCACCTTCTTGTCCACGGTCAACGCGTCACCCGGGTCGAGCGGCTCGTCCACCACGGCCGGGGTGACCGCCGGGCCCTGGGCGGCCGCGCGCTTGCCCGCGGCCGCGCCCGGTACGACGCTGATCACCAGAAGCAGAACGGCGGTCAGCGTGCCCACGCGGAAGGCGCGAGCACGCGCCTCGCCAGGCGCACCGGCCAGCGGTCGGAAGTATCGGAACCCCCGAGCAGAACGCACAGAACGCACATGCACAGAACGCTCAGAACGCACAGAACACCCCACTCGAGATCGGCGCGCCGGGCTCCACGATCGCGGTTCATCGGGGAGCGGCGCACCGGGGTGCGAGCCAGCCCTTGGGGAAGGGCCGGCTGCCCCTTGAGGCAATGCTCAAATCAATCCCTGTCGGAGCGCGTATGCCACGGCATGGGAGCGGTTACGGAGATTCAGCCGCGTCATGACGGCGTGCAGAACGTTTTTGATGGTGCGTTCGGAGTAGGAGAGTTTCATCGCGATATCCGCGGTGTCATAGCCCTCGGCGACCAGCCGCAGCACTTCGATCTCCCGGGCGGCCAGACCGGTGAAATTGAGCCCGTTCGGCGCCAGCACCTGACCCTGGAGCCGGCCCACCTGCTCGAGCAGGCTGCCCAGCAGATCCGGGGGGACCCGGCCCTCGCCCTTCGCCACCGCGCCGATCACCTGGACCAACCGCTCCGGCGTCGCCTCGGCGCGGCGGACGACGCCGACGAAGCCGCACTCGGCGGCGTTGACCAGTTGCTGTTCGTCGATATGCGTGGTGACCAGCACCCCCCGTGCGGCACTGGTCCGCTGAATCTGGCGTAACACGCGTAGAGCTCCGTCATCGAGAACGTCCAGGACGACGACCACCACCTGTGGCGCGTCCGGTTCGTCCGAGTCGATGACCTTGATCTCGGGTCGGGTGCGCAGTTGGCTGGCCACTCCGGCCTGTGACACCGGGTCTTGGGCGCGCAGCGCCACCGTAACGCGATCTCCCGTCTTGTGGTGCACGTCGCTCTCTCCCCTCGGGCGACTGAGGGAGGGGCCTGAAGAATGCACATGTTGTGTCCATGTCATCCACACATTTCATTCACGCTCGCCTCCCCGTAACGGGAAACCACAGTAAACCCCCTAGTTCCCCAAGGGAATTGCGCGTGGCTCACCGGGCACCGCAATTGCCCGAAAGTGTGACTGTGCGGCCGCTGCCGACGCCGTGGACCGGAGAATACGGTGCGCGGCATGAGTGTTTCGGCGAGCCTGGACGAGTCCTCCGTCGTCGTCGAGCCCGGCGGTGAGGCCGAACTCCCCGTACAGGTGCTCAATTCGGGAACCACCGTGGAGGAGTGCCGATTCGAGGTGGTCGGGCCCTGTGCCGCCTGGACCACCGTGGAACCGGAGACCCTGTCGCTCTACCCGGGCGCGACGGGCACCGCCACCTTGACGCTGCGTCCGCCCCGCAGCCCCGGGACGGTTCCCGGGGAGATACCGCTCGGGCTGCGGGTGGTGCCGACCAGCGAACACAGCGAGACCACCATCCTCGAACGCGGTGTGACGGTGCTGCCGTTCACCGAGGTCACCTCGGAACTGGTGCCCCGCGGCTCCAACAGCGCCTGGCGCGGCCGTCACAAGGTGGCGGTGGACAACCGCGGCAACACACCCCTCACGGTGGGGCTCGGCGCACGCGGGGCCACCGAACGTGCCAAGACGGCCCTCCAGCCCGCCGAGCTGACCGTCCCGCCCGGCGAGGCCAAGTTCGCCACGCTCACGGTCCGCCCCGCCCAGCGGCTGTGGCGCGGCACCCCGATCACCCATCCGTTCCAGGCGGTGGTGACACCGCGGCTGGGCGATGGCCAGGACCCGTACGAGCCGGTGGTCCTGGACGGCTCCTACGAGCAGCAGGCCATCCTGCCCCGCTGGCTGCCCCGGGCCCTCGCCGCCGCCGTCCTGGTGGCCGCGCTCCTGGTCGGCTTCTGGTACGCGCTGCTGCGCCCCACCGTACGGTCGGCCGCCCGGGAGGCGATCACCCCGCAGGCGGTCGAATCCGCCGCGAAACAAGGGGACAAGGAGAGCGGCGGCGGTCAGGACGGGAAGCAGGACGGCCGACAGGGAGCGTCGGGCGGCGGCGGTCAGGACGGGGGCCAGGACGGAGGCCAGGACGGGGGATCGGCCGGCCCCGGCGGCGACAAGTCCCGTGACCCGTCGGACGGTTCGAGCGCCGGACCGGGTGAGCCGGGCGGGCCCGCGGCCCCGACCAGCGCGCGGGTGCAGGTGCGCGACGCGGTGGGCGGCGGGGCCGCCGAGCGCACCGCGTACACGGTCCCCAAGGGGAAGAGCTTCGAGCTCACCGACATCGTGGTGCAGAATCCGCAGGGCGACGCGGGGACGCTGATCATCTCCAGCGATGACGGACAGCTGCTCAATCTGGCGCTGGAGAACTTCCGCGACTCCGACTACCACTTCGTGACCCCCATCCAGGTGGCGGCCAAGGGCAAGGTCACGATCTCGGTGAGCTGCCGTGAGGTGGGGCGGCCGGTGAAGGCGCCGGCGCCGTCCCAGTGCTCGGAGTCGCTGTTCCTGGGCGGCAAGATCTCGGCGGCGAAGGCCGACGACTGACCATCTGGCCAGGCCGACGACTGGCCGTCCGGCCCGGGGCGGGCCCACCCGTCGGACAAGTGCTTCCGTTCGGGGCCGGGCTACCCCGCTACCCCTCGGGCGGGGTCTCCTCCTCTTCCTCCGCTCCGTCCTTGGCGGCCCGCTGGACGAAGGCCCCCTGGACGTCCGCCGGCTGCTCGTCCTCGTCCGCCTCCTGGCGCTGTACGCCCGGGGCCGCGGTGGAGGGCGTGGCGGACTCGGGGGCGGTCGCCGGAGCCGGGGCGGGGGACGGCTCCGCCATCACCCGCTCGGCGTTGGCCGACGCCTCCCGCTCGAAGCGGTCGGACGGATCGCTCACCCGGATTCCGCCCGGGGCCTCCGTACCGTCGACCGGGCCGCTGCGCTGCTGGATGACATGGGTCAGCTCATGGGCGAGCGTGGTGCGGCCCTGATGCGAGGCCGGGTCGTAGCTGTCGCGCTGGAAGACCAGGTTGTTGCCGACCGTGTAGGCGTGGGCGCCGACCTCCTTCGCCGACTCGTGCGCCGCGGAGCCGGTGTGCACCCGCACATCCCCGAAGTCGGCGCCGAGCCGGGTCTCCATGTCGCCGCGGGTGTCGGTGTCCAGGGGCTCCCCGCCGCCGGACGAGACGACGTCATGGACGCTCGACCGCCGCTCGCCCTCCTCGCCGTGTTCGGCGTCCCGCTGGAGCGCCGCGCCGACTGCCGAGTTGCCGACCGTGCGCTGCAAGGTGTTCATCCCGGACGGTCCGAGCACCTCCGTACGGCCCGTGGCGGCGGCCCGCAGCAGATGCGGAAACTCCGCCCGCTCATGAGGGCCCGTCCGCTTCGACGAGGCGAGGGTTTCATCGTGCTCATGTCCGTGGTCATGCTCTTGTGCGCGCATCTGCCGCTCCCCGGGGACTGCCTCCCCGCACCGGATGTCCGCCTCCAGCCAGCGTCGCGGGGCGGGCGCCGCCCCGTCCAGACCCCGGTCCACCGGGAGAGGGCAGTGCGGACTGCCCTTTCGGGCAACGCCGTACGACCACGTCCGATGGCGGCCGTACGGCGCTCCCGGGTCAGTCGTCCTCCGACCGCTCCCGCCGCGCGTCGAGCCGTTCCCGCTGCGGCAGGACCGTGTACTTCGGGTCCTCCGCCGACCGCATCCCGGCGTGGAACACCCCGAAACGGGTGCACGCGGAGGCCGCCAGCAGGGCGGCGCCGCCGAGGGCCGCGGCGGGGCGGCCGCGGCGGCCGAGGAGGGCGCCGCCGAGCGCGCCCGCCACCGAAAGCGCCTCGGCGGCGCGCATCAGCTTGCCCGCCCGGCCCTCGCGGTAGGTCTCGGCGACCACCCCGAGCCGCCGTTCCATGGCCTTGACGGCGGCGGTCTCCACCGCCGTGCCGAGCAGTGCCACCCCCCGCGCCGGGGCGTTCTCGGCGACCGGCGAGGCGAGCAGGGCCATACCGCCCGCGGCCATGGCGGCGGAGCCGACGAAGAGATACGGCAGTTCGCGATAGCCGTCGTGCCATGCGGGGACGGCCGTGTCGGCGGCCAGCACCGCCGTGTACGAGGCCACCGCCGGGCCCAGCAGCGCCGCGCCCACCGTGGCCGCCCGGCCGGTGCGCGGCAGCCGTCCGGCCAGGTCCGAGGCGGCGGCCGCCCCGGCCATCGGGCCGTAGGCCGCCAGCACCCATGAGCCGACGCTCATCGGCGAGGTGGGCTTGAAGACCCGCAGCATATTGGCGAACCGCCCGGGGCGCCCGAGGTCGTGGATCAGGGCGGCGGTGGAGCCGGTCAGGGCGGCGAGCGAGGACACCTTGAGCGCGCGGGCCATGGCCGGACGGCCGGTCAGTTCGGCACCCGCCGCGAGCACCGACCCGGCGCCCGCGAGCCCGCCGAGGAAGAAGTAGCCCGCGATGTCCCGGGGGCGCCAGGTGGGCGGATTGAGCACCGGCCGCCCGTAGTAGGAGGTGAACTCCGCCCGGGGGACAATCGACCGCTCGCCCCCGCGGCCCTTCCCACCCTTGCGGCCGGGCCGCTCGCCGTCCCCCATCCCCTTGCCGACCTGCGCGTCCCGGCCCGGCCGGGCGCCGCGGATGCCGTCACGGGTGACGTCCGACTCGCTCATCAGCGCCTCCTTCCGGTACGGCGCCCGCTCACGCCGGCCTGGGCCGCGAACACTGCGGCCACGCCACCGAGCAGGGTCAGTGCCGCGGCACCCGCGTGCCGCCACATCGAGGGCAGGTCGCGGGTGGTGACGACCGGGTCCGGCGGCAGCCCGTACACCTCCGGCTCGTCCAGCAGCAGGAAGAAGGCGCCGTCACCGCCGACGCCGTCCTCCGGGTCGTGTCCGTACAGCCGCGCGTCCTCGACCCCCACCCGGTGCAGCTCCTCGACCCGGGCGGCGGCGCGCTCGCGCAGCTCGTCCAGGGGGCCGAACTGGATGGAGTCGGTGGGGCACGCCTTGGCACAAGCGGGTTCCTGCCCTGCGCCCAGCCGGTCGTAGCACAGGGTGCACTTGTGGGCCCCGCCGTCCTCGGGCCGTACGTCGATGACCCCGTACGGACAGGCGGGCACGCAGTAGCCGCAGCCGTTGCAGACGTCGTCCTGGACCACCACGGTGCCGAACTCGGTGCGGAACAGCGCACCGGTCGGGCACACGTCCAGGCACGCGGCGTGGGTGCAGTGCTTGCACACGTCCGAGGACATCAGCCACCGCAGCCCGTGCTGCCCGCCGTCGGACGGGGACGCCGGGGAGGTGGGGGTGATCGCCGCCTCCTCGACCGGGGTCCCGGAGCCCCGCGCCGCGAGGGCCAGCACATCGACGTCGCCGTGGTCGACGCCCGTCTCGGCCCGGCCCAGCGGCTTGTCCTGCTCGATGAAGGCCACATGGCGCCAGGTGGAGGCGGAGAGACCCTGGGTGTTGTCGAAGGACATGCCGGTGAAGTCCAGCCCGTCCTCCGGGACGGCGTTCCACTCCTTGCACGCCACCTCGCACGCCTTGCAGCCGATGCACACCGAGGTGTCGGTGAAGAAGCCGACCCGGGGCGGATGGTCCTGGTGCCCGGCGTCCCCGGCGACATCCGGTTCGGTTCCGGCGAGCAGATTGCGGCCGATCAGCGATGAGCGTTTCGAGGTGTCGGTCATCCCCGCACCTCCGTTCCGGTCCGTACCGTGATGCCGGCGCGCCGCCGGTACTCTTCGAGCAGGGCCGTCAGCTCCGGGCCGCGGGGGCGGCGGCCGGGACGGATGTCGGCGCTCATCGCCTTCACCTCCTGGATGTGGACATTCGGGTCGAGGGCGATGGCGGACAGTTCATTGGCGGCGTCCCCGCGGGTGTAGCCGTTGGGACCCCAGTGGTACGGCAGCCCGATCTGGTGCACCGTGCGGCCCCCGGCCTTGATGGGGGACATCCGCTCGGTGACCATCACCCGGGCCTCGATCACCCCGCGCGCGCTGACCAGCGTCGCCCAGCCGGTGTGCTCCAGATGCCGCTCACGCGCCAGCTCGGGGGAGACCTCGCAGAAGAACTCCGGCTGGAGCTCGGCCAGATACGGCGTCCAGCGGCTCATCCCGCCCGCCGTGAAGTGCTCGGTGAGCCGATAGGTGGTGATCATGTACGGGAACACCTCGCTGCCCGGCTCGCCCCCGCTGGGGTGGAAGGCGTTGTGCACATCGGAGATCACCTCGCGGACCGGGTTGCGCTGCTGCTCCGAGTAGAGGGGGTTGCGCACCGGCGAGTCCTGCGGCTCGTAGTGCGTCGGCATCGGACCGTCCACCAGCCCGGCCGGGGCGTACAGCCACCCCTTGCCGTCGGCCTGCATGATGAACGGATCCACTCCGCTGAGCGCGTCCGGGCCCCGGGCGTCCTCGGGCGGCCGGTAGGACGGCGCCCGGTCGGGGATGAAGTCCGGGATGTCATGGCCGGTCCACCGCTCCCGCTCCTCGTCCCACCACACCAGCGCCTTGCGCTCGCTCCACGGCCTGCCTCCGGGGTCGGCCGAGGCGCGGTTGTAGAGGATGCGGCGGTTGGCCGGCCAGGCCCAGGCCCATTCGGCGGCGACCCAGTCCTGCTCGGTGTGCGGTTTGCGGCGGGCGGCCTGGTTGACGCCGTCGGCGTACACCCCGCAGTAGATCCAGCAGCCGCAGGAGGTGGAGCCGTCGTCCTTCAGCTGGGTGTACGCGCTGAGCGGCTCGCCGCGCGCGTCCTGGCCGTTGATCTCGGCCAGGACCGCCTCGGCGCTGGGCTCGTCCAGCGGCCCCTCGGTGGGATAGGACCAGGCCAGATCCTGGACGGCGCGGTCCATCGGGTCGGTGGAGTCCTTCAGCCGCTCCTTGATCCGCCGCCCCAGGTGGTACATGAACCACAGATCGCTGCGCGCCTCGCCGTCCGGCTCCTTGGCGGCGAAATGCCACTGGAGCATCCGGTTGGTGTTGGTGAAGGAGCCGGACTTCTCGATGTGGGCGGCGGCGGGGAAGAAGAACACCTCGGTGGCGATGTCCTCGGTGCGCAGCTCGCCGGTCTCGATCTCCGGGCCGTCCTTCCACCAGGTGGCGGACTCGATGAGGGAGAAGTCCCGGACGACGAGCCAGTCCAGGTTGGCCATGCCCAGGCGCTGCATCTTGGTGTTGGCCGAGCCCACGGCGGGGTTCTCACCCATCAGGAAGTAGCCCTTGCAGACTCCGTCCAGCATCTCCTTGACCGTGTGGTAGGTGCTGTGGGAGCCGGTCAGCCGGGGCAGATGGCCGAAGCAGTAGTCGTTGTCGGCGTGCGCGGCGTCGCCGTAGTACGCCTTGAGCAGGCTGACGACATAGGAGCGCATCTCGCCCCAGAAGCCCTTCTCGGTCTTCACGGCCCCGACGAAGGTGTCCAGGTCCTCGTGGGCGTGGGCGTGCGGCATCGGGATGTAGCCGGGGAGCACGTTGAACAGGGTGGGGATGTCGCTGGAGCCCTGGATGCTGGCGTGGCCGCGCAGCGCCTGGATGCCGCCGCCGGGACGGCCGATGTTGCCGAGCAGCAGCTGGAGGATGCTGGCGGTGCGGATGTACTGGGCGCCCACGGTGTGCTGGGTCCAGCCGACGGCGTACACGAACTCCGAGGTGCGGTCCGGGCCGGAGTTCTCCACCAGCGCGCGGCACACCTCCAGGAAGGTGTCCTGGGGAATTCCGCAGGTCGTCTCGACCATCTCGGGTGTGTAGCGGGAGAAGTGGCGCTTGAGGATCTGATAGACGCAGCGCGGATGGCGCAGGGTCCGGTCGGTGGGGACCTTCGCGGAGGTGGGCGCGCCGCCGGAGCCGTGGGATTCGGAGGAGGCGGCGGTCGCCAGGGACGCGCCACGCCGGGTGCGGTCCTCGTACAGCTCGTCGGGCGCGCCCTGCGGCGCCTGGACCTCGGCGCCCTCGTAGGCCCACGTGGAGATGTCGTAGTGGCCGGTCTCCTCGTCGAGACCGGAGAAGATCCCGGCCAGGTCCTCGGTGTCCTCGAACTCCTCGCCGACGATGCTGGCCGCGTTGGTGTACTCCAGGACGTAGTCGCGGAAGTCGTGGCCACCGGTCAGGACGTGGTTGATGATGCCGCCGAGGAAGGCGATGTCGGTGCCGGCCCGGATCGGTACGTACAGATCGGCCAGCGCGCTGGTGCGGCTGAAACGCGGATCGACATGGATGACCTTCGCACCGCGAGCCTTCGCCTCCATCACCCACTGGAAGCCCACGGGATGGGCCTCGGCGAAGTTGGAGCCCTCGATCACGATGCAGTCCGCGTTTTGCAGATCCTGTAGGAAGGTGGTGGCGCCACCACGGCCGAAGGAGGTGCCGAGCCCGGCCACGGTCGAGGAGTGGCAGACCCGGGCCTGGTTCTCCACCTGGATCACCCCGAGCCCGGTCAGCAACTTCTTGATGAGGTAGTTCTCCTCGTTGTCCAGGGTGGCGCCGCCGAGGCTGGCGATGCCCATGGTGCGGTTGACGCCGACCCCGTCCCGTTCCCACTGCCAGCCCTCGCGGCGGGTCCGGATCACCCGTTCGACGACCATGTCCATCGCGGTGTCCAGGTCCAGCCGCTCCCAGTCGGTGCCGTACGGGCGGCGGTACAGCACCTCGTGGCGCCGGGACTCGCCGGTGGTCAGCTGGAGGGACGCGGAACCCTTGGGGCACAGCCTGCCGCGGCTGACCGGTGAGTCGGGGTCGCCCTCGATCTGCACCACCCGGTCGTCCTTCACATAGACGTTCTGGGCGCACCCCACCGCGCAGTAGGGGCACACCGACTTGACCACCTTGTCGGCCGTGACGGTGCGGGGGCGCTGCTCACGGGTGGCGGCCGAGGTGGCGGCGGCGCCGCGGCCGAGCGGGTCGCCTCCGGTCAGCTGGCGGTAGACAGGCCAATCCTGGATCCATGTACGTACGCCCATCGCCGTCCTTTCCTGCCGTTCGGCCCCGCACCGGCTCATCCGCGTGGTCGGATACGGCGCATGGGTTCCCGTCGCGATGTTTTTCACACTCAGCCCGCACCCGGATGCGCCGAATCGCCCGTCGTGGGGGTGGACGCCTGCCGCACCGGCTGGGTGGCCGTGACCCTGGACGAGGAGGGCCGCGTCGCGGGGGCCGACACCGCCGGGGTGCTGAGCGAACTGCTCGGCCGGGTTCCGGACGCCGCCGTGGTGGCGGTCGACATGCCGCTGGGGCTGCTGGCGGGGGGATGGCGCGAGGCGGACCTCCTGGCCACCGCGATGGTGGCCCCGCACCGCTCCCGGGTCTTCCCCGTACCACCGCGCGAGGTCTGGGAGGCGGACGGCTACGACGAGGCCAACGAGGTCTGCCGACGGGTGGCCAAGAAGGGGCTGAGCCGCCAGTCGTGGGGCCTGGCCGCGAAGCTGCGCGAGGCGAACGCCTGCCGCGACGGGGGCGACCACCGGCTGTACGAGGTCCATCCCGAGGTCTCCTTCGCCGCCCTCGGCGAGGGGCGGCCGGTGCCCTGGAGCAAGAAGAGCTGGAACGGCCAGGCCGTGCGCCGCCGGCTGCTGGAGGACCAGGGCATCGTCCTGCCCGACGACCTCGGACCGGCCGGGCGGGTGCCGCCCGACGACGTCCTGGACGCCGCGGCGGCGGCCTGGAGCGCGCGGCGCATCGCGCTCCGGGCCGCCCGGAGCCTTCCCGATCCGCCTCAGACGACGGAGACCGGGCTGCCCGTCGCGATCTGGTACTGACCGGTCCCCGCGCGGATGGCGGGAGGCCGCCCGAGCCGTGCCTCGGGCGGCCTCCCCTTCCCCCACCCCTCGGAGATGGACCGTGCGGACGCCATGCGTCCGGTGTGCGGTGTCAGACGCTGACGCCGTGGGAGCGCAGATAGGCCAGCGGGTCGATGTCGGATCCGTAGCGCGGGCCGGTGCGGACCTCGAAGTGGAGATGCGGCCCGGTGGCGTTCCCGGTGCTGCCGGACCGGGCGATCCGGTGGCCCGCCTCGACCGACTGCCCGGTGCGTACCGTCAGCGCCGACAGATGCGCGTAGTGGGTGTAGAGCCCGTCGGCGTGGCGGATGATTACCTGGTAGCCGAAGGCGCCGCCCCACCCGGCCGCCACCACGGTGCCCGGGGCGGCCGCGCGCACGGAGGTGCCGGTGGGCACCGCGAAGTCCACGCCGGTGTGATGGCCGCTCGCCCACCGCGGGCCGCGGGTGCCGTACCCCGCGCTGACCGGCCCACCGACCGGGGCCATGTGCGGGCGGGCCGCCGTCTTGCGGACCACCGTGTGGCTCGAGACCGTCGAGGCGCGGTGGCGGGGCGCCGCCTTGTGCGGATGCCGGGAGCCCGCGGGCAGGGTCAGCCGCTGCCCCGGGTGGATCAGATCCGGGTTCGGGCCGACGGTCTGGCGGTTGGCGTGGTACAGCGCCTTCCAGCCGCCCCTGACCGACGCGCGTGTGGCGATGCGGGACAGCGTGTCGCCGCGGACGACCGCGTAGGAGCCGGACGCCGCCGCGCGCCGGGCGGTGTGCTGCCGGGCCCGGGACTTCGCGGCCGACTTGGCCGACTTCTTGGGCTTGGCCGGGTGCTGGGCGCGGGGCTGGGCGTTCTGGCTCGTCACTCCGGCGGGTGGACCGGACCGGGTCAGCCGGCTGCGGACGGAGCACACCGGCCATGCGCCGGGGCCCTGTTTGCGCAGCACCGCCTCCGCCACGGTGATCTGCTGGGCCTTGGAGGCCAGATCGGCCCGCGCGGCGTAGGCGGTGCCGCCGAACGCCGCCCAGGTGTGCTGGGAGAACTGTAGTCCGCCGTAGTAGCCGTTGCCGGTGTTGATGTGCCAGTTGCCCCCGCTCTCGCACTTGGCGACCCGGTTCCAGGTGTCGACCGAGGCCGCGTGGGCGGCGCCGGTGCCGAGGAGCGGCAGGACGATGCCGACACCGCCCGCGGTGAGCGCCGCGCACAGCGGCGAGACCCGGCTGGGCGATGCGGGGCGTCGGTGACTTCCTCGTACGGCCATGAGGCTGGTTCCTCTCCACAACGGCTCTCGACGTCGCCCTCCGGAGGACCCGGCGGGCTGTACGAGTACCGCAGCCCGGCCCCGCCGGTCACAAGGCGCAGGGGGCCTCATGGACCGCCGCGCGCCGCCCGGTGCGACCCCGGAATCGGCTGACGCCCCCTCAGCTGTGCGGTGGGAGGCGCATGGAGGGCCGGGGGCGCACGGTCGCCGGCGGGACGGGAGCGGCGGGCCGGGGGCGGGCGCGGGCGATCACGGGCCGCCGGACGTCCTCGTACGGCGGGAAATGATTCTCCGGGGCGCCGGACGGGGCGGGCGCTATTCCGCCGTATTGGTTTCCGGGTGATCGGTGACCGATCCCGGACGGCGGTCCGGATGAATTGCCGCCGGGACACGGGAGGTTGAAGACCGGACGAGCGGTGGGCGGCGCAATACGGCGTCCGGTGCGGGCCGGGCGCCTGGCACGGGATCTTCCCCGGCGCTATTGCGTCACCTCCCGGTCAAGATCGGCCGCTTGGCGGCCGGGCCCGATGAGGCCGCCGTAACCGCGCGGCACCGCGCTGGAACCGGCCGTTCCGGTCCCCTCCCCGGCATCCGGAGAATGCCGGGGAGGGGAGGAGAGGGAAGAGGAGGGAAGGGGAGAGCGGGAGGCGGCCGGCGGGGCGGGAAATAGGACGGCCTTGCGGTGGGGCGGGGAAGAGGGGGACGCGTGAGCGAACGCGCCGGAGGTGCCCGGCGGGCTTTCGCAGGGCGCGGCGGGAGACTGAAACGTATCGACGGGGACCCGCCGCCGACCGTGGCGTTCGGGGCCGGAGCCCGCCGGAAGCGGACGCGGCCTCCCGGCGACGACACGGCGGGGAGACAGCGCGGCGGCGGCGAGGCGAACGCCTCTTCTTGGGCCGCTCGCCTCCGGGCGCTCTGATCCGGTGCCGGCACTCCTCGTCGGCGGTCGCTCGTTCCTCGCTCCCCGTTCCTCGCTCCCCGCTCCTCGTCGCTTTCGGCACCGGCGCGCCCTACGGCTCGCTCCCGAGGGCGCCGGGCGTGGAACCACGGCCCCGACTCGTATGCCCTCGCGCCTCCGGTATGGCCCGCGGAACGGGGGAAGCCGCTCAGCGTCCCGGCCAACTCATGGCCACGGAACGGGACTTGACTCGGCGTTTACCGTATCCCTTGTCGGGCATCGCCCCGCCGAGCGCCCGTGCGCCGCCGGAGTTCTCCGAAAAGGCCCGGTCGTCAAGGCGGCGGGGAACTGGCGGAGAATCACGCCGTCCGTGTATAGCGGGAACCGCGTCGCCGCGCATATCATTGCCTCACATCGACTTCCTCCCTTCCAGCCGCTCGCAGGAGCGGCCCCGGAATAATCACCCTTCACCCCGCCTGTCCGGGACCCCGGGCGGCGCCGGGGGCCGCGCTTTTCCCGCGGCCCCGTCCGTCGCTCCCTGGAAACGGTTCGATTTGGGTTCCCATCGACGGGAGGCGCAGCGCGCCTACGGCGTATGCCTGTGGTCACCGGCCGTGCGCGGTGGGTCATTCGGCGTACTGGGTGCTACGCCCTCCCGCTGGACGCCGGGCCGGGGGCGCATGGCCGAACCGGGCCGTGCCATGAAACGCCGGTCGGGCACCGGGCGATGGGGGCCGAGCGCCCCGGCCGGCCGCTCGGAGGCGCCGCCACCCCTCGGGTAGGGTGCCCGCGTGGCCACCGTTGTCGAGCTGACCTGCTATCCCATCAAGGGCTGCGCGGGCGTCCCCCAGTCCGAGGCGCTGCTGACGGAGGCGGGTCTGGAACACGACCGCGGCTTCATGGTCATCGGCGAGGACGGAGAGTGCCGCACTCAGCGGCGGGATCCCCGGCTCGCCGTCATCCACCCCGCCATCGACCGGCACGGCACCCGGCTCACCCTGTCCGCCCCCGGCGAGGACGAGGTGGCCATCGACATCGACACCACCTCCGCCCGGCGCGAGGTCACCGTGTTCGACACCCCCTATCTCGGCATCGACCAGGGCGAGGACGCCGCCATCTGGCTTTCCCGGTTCCTGGGCGCGCCGAGCAGGCTGGTGCGGGTGCCCCCGGAGCACGACCGGGTGACCGACGGATGGATCCCCGGCACCTGCGGCTACGCCGACAGCGCCGCGGTGCACATCGTCTCCCGGGCCAGCCTGGACGGGCTGAACGAGCGGATCGCCGAGGCGGGCGGCGCTCCACTGCCGATGAACCGCTTCCGCCCCGGCATCGTGATCGGCGGATGGCACGAACCCCATCGGGAGGATCGGGTCCGCAGGATCGCCGTCGGCGGAGCCGAGCTGGGCTTCGCCAAGCACACCGCCCGGTGTGCCGTGACGACGGTCGATCAGAGCGCGGGCGTCAAGGCGGGCCCCGAGCCGCTGCGCACCTTGGCCGGCTACCGGCGCGGCCCCGGCGGCGCCACCCTGTTCGGCTGCCAGTTCTCCGTGGTCCGCGCCGGAAAACTGGCCGTGGGCGACGAGGTGGACGTCATCGAGTGGGACGGGACGCCGCCGGGGGAGTGACCGGGATCGCTCAGACCGACGCGAGCACCTTGGCGAAGGCGTCCAGCAGCTGGGCCGCGCCCTCCTCGGCCTGGGCACACTGCTCCCGTGGCGGAGCAGGCTGCCGGAGCACCACCCGGGTCCGGCCGCCGTCCAGATCGGCGAAGGTGGCGGTCATCTCCATCGCACCCTGCGGCAGGTCCAGGGTCCACACCAGCCGCTCCCGGCCGGTCACCTCGCGGTAGACACCGCGCATCGGCATCTCGCCCGCGGGAGTGGCGACGGTCGCCCTCCAGGCGCCACCCGGCCGGACGTCGAGGTCGACGGACTCGGGCGCGGCGCCGAACCAGCGGGCGAAGTACTCCGGCTCGGTCCACACCCGCCACACCGTCTCGCGCGGTGCGTCCAGGTCCCGGCTGATGGTGATCTCGTCGCTGCTCATGGTGTCTCCTCGGTGAGCGGGGGCGGGAAGGCGCCGCCCCCTGTTTCACCTCTCAGACCGCCGCGCCGCGCGGAACTCATCGGCCCTGGCCCAGCAGTCTTCCGTCCTCGCGGCCGATCCAGTACCGGCGCAGCACATCGAGGACCACCGACACCTCGCAGGCGGTGATGCCGGGAAGCGTCGCCAGATCGCGGGTGAGCAGCTCGGCCAGGCCGTCCTCGTCCCGGAACACCCCGTGGTGGATCACCGAGGAGGTGCCCGCCACGATCGAGACATAGCGCGCCGAGGGATGCCGGGCCAGCGCGTCGGCCACTTCCTGGATGGCCCCGGGCGCGGCATGCAGCTCGATCACGACCTCCAGCGGATGGCCGAGCAACGCCGGTTCGATCTCCACGCGGGGCCGCACCAGCCCGCGCTGGAGGAGCGACTGGGTGAGCCGGTAGGCGGTGGACCGGCTGATGCCGAGCCCGCGCGCCACATCGGCGGCGCTCGCCCGGCCGTCCTGGCGCAGCAGCTCCATGGCTCGCAGCTCGTCGTCGCCGAACCCGGTGACGGACGCGGGCTCCGCCACCGGATCGGCGACCTCCCGCAACGCCCGCGTCCGGGCGTCGTCCAGCCGCCGCAGCCGCCAGGAGTCGGACTTCGCCGTCGCCCGCAGCACCAGCTCGGTATGGGCGGACCGCACACCGGGGACGGACGGGATCCGCGTCATCAGCAGCTCACGCGCCCGGTCGCGCCGGGTGGCGTGCAGGGAGCAGTAGACATCCGCGCGGCCCGTGGTCGTGGCGACGAACGGGATCTCGGGCAGCTCGGACAGCTGCCGGGCCACCTCCCACGCCTGCCCCGGGGCCGTGGCCACCCAGATGTGCAGGGGGTTGCCCTCGGCCAGCATCGGCCACTCCACCTGCCCGATCACCCGCAGCAGCCGCTCCTCCGCGAGCCGGGCCAGCCGGCGGCCGACGGTGCTGGCGGAACTGCCGAGCACCTCGGCCAGCGCGCTCAGCGGCGCCCTCGGGGCCACTTGCAGGGCGGCCACCAGATCGAGGTCGGCGTCGTCGAGCACCGGTGGGGTGGAGGGAACGGTTGCCATGGGTACGAATCTATCGTGCGATTGGTGCTCCATGCGTGAATCATTCTTGCGTAACGAGTCTTTTACTTGCCTCATTCCGTCATGCCTTCTCTAATGGACGACCACTACTGCGTCCTCGACGAAGGAGTGCGGACGGTGAGTTCCAAAGACACCACGACCACACCCGACAACACCCCCGGCAAACTGCCTCCCGACGAGCCCGGGGACTCCTCGGCGGCGCTGTCCGCCCTGCTCCGGGTGCTCGGCGCCGTCGAACGCGCGGGCAACAGACTTCCCCATCCCTTCTGGCTGTTCGCCATCCTCAGCGCCTTCCTCGCACTGATCAGCTGGGGGCTGGCCACCGCGGACGTCTCCGCGGTGGATCCGGCGGGGGGCAAGACCGTGGCGGTGCGCAGCCTGATCTCGGTCGACGGGGTGCGGTCGATGATCAACGATGCGATCACCAACTACGCCACCTTCCCACCGCTCGGCACCATCCTGGTCGTCATGCTCGGTGTCGCCGTCGCCGACCGGTCGGGGCTGCTCGCGGCGATGCTGCGGGCCGGTGTCGCCAAGGTCCCGGCGCGCTGGATGACCTTCGCCCTGGCCTTCACCGCGATGGTCGCCCACATCGCGTCCGACGCCGCCTACGTGGCGCTGGTCCCCCTGGGCGGGCTGGCCTTCCGGGCCGTCGGGCGCAGCCCGCTGCTGGGGATCGTCGTGGCGTTCGTCGGCGTATCGGCGGGCTATGACGC
The DNA here is from genome assembly GCF_047215865.1 of Streptomyces sp. Inha503. Lineage (NCBI taxonomy): Bacteria > Bacillati > Actinomycetota > Actinomycetes > Kitasatosporales > Streptomycetaceae > Streptomyces > Streptomyces sp. Inha503. The sequence continues at coordinate 10,824,740 of NZ_CP178360.1, forward strand.
CAGCCCGCTGATCACCCCGATGGACGCGGTGCTGTCCGGGCTGACCACGGCCGCCGCGCACACCGTGGACCCCGGCTATGTCGTCACCCCGCTGTCCAACTACTTCTTCTCCCTCGCCTCCTCGGTGGTACTGGCCGCCGTGATCACGTTCGTCACCGAGAAGGTGCTGGTGAAGCGGGTGGCGGCACTTCCGCCCGAGCCCGAGGAGGCGGACGCGGAAGCCACCGGGAAAGCCACCGGGGACGTCGAGCTCGCCCTGGCACCCGAGGAGCGCCGCGGGCTGCGCCACGCCACCGTCGCCCTCGTCATCTACCTTGTGTTGATCGTGGTGGCGATGATCCCCACCGGGTCACCGCTGCGCGGCGAGGGCGGCAGCATCGTCGAATCGCCCGTGCTCTCCGGGATCGCCGTGGTGCTCGGACTGCTCTTCGCCCTCCTCGGCGCGGTCTACGGGCGTGCGGCCGGTACCGTCCGCGGCGGCCGTGACATCCCGGACTTCATGGCGCAGGGCATGCGGGACATGGCCCCCATCCTGGTGCTGTTCTTCGCCATCTCCCAGTTCCTCGCCTACTTCAAGTGGACCGGAGTCGGCCAGGTGCTCGCCATCCGCGGCGCCGATCTGCTGAAGGACCTCGGGGTCACCGGCCCGGTCGCCTTCCTCGGCATCGTGGTGGTGTGCACGGTGATCAATCTGGCGATGACCAGCGGCTCGGCCATGTGGGCGCTGGTGGCCCCGGTCTTCGTGCCGATGCTGATGCTGCTGCACATCCCCCCGGAGGCCACCCAGGCCGTCTACCGCATCGCCGACTCCTGCACCAACGCCATCACCCCGATGAGCGCCTACTTCGTCATGGCGCTCGGATTCCTCCAGCGCTACCGGCGCTCCGCCGGAATCGGCACCCTCGCCTCGCTGACCCTGCCGCTGTCCGTGGCCATGCTGGTGGCCTGGACCCTGCTCTTCTACGTCTGGTGGGCGCTGGGCATTCCGCTCGGCCCCGGCGCGCCCGTCCGCTGATGCCCTGCCGCTCCCTCACCTGATCCCCAGCCGCTCCCTCACCCCCGCCACCCCCCGGGAAGGACCCTCATCGCATGACCCCCTCCGACCTCGCCGCCGCCACCGCCCAGGCGCTGCCCGAGATGATCGACGACCTACGGACGCTGGTGGAACTGGAGACGCCGAGCAACGACAAGCGGCTGCTGGACGCCGGACTCGCCACGATCAGCGGCTGGGTCGTCGACCGGCTCGGCGAGCCGGACGGAACCGAGCGCCACGACTGCGGACCGCGGGGCGATGTGCTCGTCCTGACCTATCGCGGCACGGCCCCGGGCACCGTGCTGATGCTGTGCCACTACGACACGGTGTGGCCGGCCGGAACGCTCGCCGAATGGCCCTTCGAGGTCGAGGACGGCCGGGCGAGCGGCCCCGGTGTCTTCGACATGAAGACGGGCCTGGTGCAGGCCGTGTGGACCCTGCGGCTGCTGCGCGAGCTGAAGCTTCCGCACCCCTCGGTGCGGCTGCTGCTCAACGGCGACGAGGAGATCGGCAGCCCCGCCTCCCGCCGCCATATCGAGCGGCTGAGCGAGGACGTCCTGGCCACCCTGGTCTTCGAGGCATCGCTGGACGGGGCGCTCAAGACCTCCCGCAAGGGCGTCGGGCTGTTCGATGTGACGGCCCACGGCGTCGAATCGCATGCGGGTCTCGACCCGTTCGCGGGCGCCAGCGCCATCCACGCGCTGGCCGAGGTGGTCCCGCGGATCGCCGCGCTCAGCGCCCCGGAGCGGGGGACCACGGTGAACGTGGGGCTGATCAGCGGCGGTACGGGGCGCAATGTGATCGCCGCACGGGCGAGTTGCGGTATCGACATCCGGATCGCCGAACCGGAGGAGATGAAGCGGATCGACGCCGCGCTGCACGCCCTCACCCCCTCCGACCAGCGGGTGCGGCTGACCGTCACCGGTGAGTGGAACCGTCCGCCGATGGTGCCGAGCGGCCCGTCCCGCCGGCTGTTCGAGCAGGCCCACGCGATCGCCGCGGAACACGGCTGGGAGCTGGAGGAGACCGCGGTCGGCGGTGCCAGCGACGGCAACTTCGTCTCCGCGCTCGGCCGTCCGGTCCTCGACGGGCTCGGTGCCCTCGGCTCCGGCGCCCACGCCCGCCACGAACACACCGTGCTCGCCCCGATCCCGGCCCGTACCGCGCTGACCATCGGTCTGCTGCGGGCACTGGCGGCGGACGCCACATAACGGCACACCGACGCCGCGCCGACGCCGACGGCCCACCGGCCGTCGGCATCGGCGCGCACGGGAGCCGCGTCAGCAGACGAGGAAGTCCGCCTCGCCCGCCTTGGCGCCCTGGATGAACGCGATGATCTCGCTGCGGGTGTAGATCAGCGCCGGACCGTCCGGATCGGTCGACTGACGGATCGCGACCCGGCCGTCGTCCAGCTTCATGGCCTCGACGCAATTGCCGCCGTTGCCACCGCTCCACGGCTTGTGCCAGCCCTCACTGCCGAGGTCGCTCGCGCGCATGCCGTTGTGAATGCGATCCATTCCGATCAGAGCTCCTTGCGGAAATCCCGGAGGATTTCCTTTGTGCGTCGTGCGGTTGCCGCCTGGGCCGCCATGCGGTCCATGGCCTCCAGATGGGAGGCCACCTCGATGCGCTCATCCAGGTAGACGGCGCCGGTCAGGTACTCGACGTAGACCATGTCCGGCAGTTCGGGTACAGCGAAGCGAAAGAGGACGAAGGGCCCATAGGTGCCCGGATGGTGCCCGGAGGAGAACTCCGAGATTTGCAGCGTGATGTGCGGCATCTCCACGGCCTCCAGCAGCCGGTCGACCTGGTGGCGCATCACCGCCGCCGAACCCACCTGCCGGCGCAGCACCGTCTCGTCCATCACCACCCACAGCCGGGGCGGATCCCGCCGGGTGAGCAGGGACTGCCGCTCCATGCGCAGCGCCACATGGCGCTCCGCCTGCCGGGAGTCGGCCTGGCCGACGGCGCCGGTCTGCATGACCGCGCGGGCGTAGTCCTCGGTCTGGAGCAGCCCGGGCACGAAGTGCGGCTCGTACGCCCGGATCATCTCGGCCGCGCCCTCCAGGCTGACGTGGACGCTGAACCAGTCCGGCAGGATGTCGTGGAACCGCTGCCACCAACCGGGCTTGTTGGCCTCCTCGGTCAGGGTGATGAACGAGTCGAGCTCATCACCGGTGATCCCGTAGGCGTCCAGCAGCATCTGCACATACGGGACCTTCAGCGCGACCTCGGCGGTCTCCATGCGGCGGATGGTGGCGGGCGCCACCCGCAGCACCCTGGCCGCCTCGTCCCGCTTGAACCCCGCCTTCTCCCGCAGATCCTGGAGCCTCTTGCCGAGGACGACCTGGCCCACGGTCGGCGCCGACCGCGGTTCGCTCACCTGAATCCCTCCCTGGCCTCCCCAACGCTGATGTTCGCAGTGTGCCATGGCCAGTGCGGAACGGACACATTGCACTGACGACTCTGCACAATTCAGAGTGGCCCTTGCCAAGTGTCCCCGGCGATGCGCATAGTTGCGGCATGATCCCGTTACCGCGCTCAGCCGCGGCGACCGCAGGCACCATCGGCCCGACCTCTGTGAAGTGCCCCTAGATGACGTACGCCTTCGCCGGTGCGCTGACCGGCCTCGTCCGCGGCCGGTTCGGCCGGCGCGGATTCCGTGCGGTGTCCGGCCGCCACCGCCTTCAACTGCCCGCTGCGCTGCGGACGGACCGGGCCTACGACGCGGTGGGGATCGCCGAGCGGCACGGCCCCGGGGTGATGGCCCTGCTGCCCCGGGCGGGATGTGTGCTCACCGGCGCCGGGCGCTGGTGGTGGATCGTGCCGCCCCATTCGGACGTCGGGGTCGACTGGCCCGCACCCGCCGTCTACGCGGCCGGCGCCATGGTGACCGGCCCGCCCGGGCGGCGGACCGGTCCCACGGACCGCCCCACGGGGAGCGAGGAGCCCGGTGTGGTGCACTGGCCGGAGGACGGGGAGCCGTACACCCACCCCCTGCTGCTGCACATCGCGGTCTGCGCGGCGGCCGGGGTCTCCCCGGCCTGGCCGTGCGACGGCCGGCTGCGTCGGTCATGACCTCGGCGGCGGAGCCCGGTCATGCGGTCGAGTCGTCCTGGAGGTACGCCGCGGGGCGCGGATAGCGCTTCATCGCCGGGGTCTGGCCGGTCGGGTCGTCGTCCTGCTCGCTGAGGGGAACGACCGGGGCCGCTGCCGCCGCGGCGGCCTTGAGCTCCGCGGGGTCGTAGGTCATGGCCTGCGTCCGCTCCATCGCCGTTGGCTCGGGTATTCCCGTGTCCTGCTGCCCGTAGACCGGGATCTGGTCGATCGTCGTCTCCTCGGGCCGGGTCTGGACGTACGCCGCCGTCCCCTGCCCCTGGGCACCCTGGGCCTGGACCTGGGCCATCGGCATCTGGGAGGTCTGCGCCTGGACGCCCTGGTACGGCGCGCTCTGCGGCTGGGGTGCCATCTGCATTAACGGCGCCTGGGCCTGCGGCGGCTGGCTCTGGACCGGCTGCAACTGCGCGGCCTGGAACTGCTGCGCGGGCATCTGCTGCGGAATCTGCGGCTGCGGGGCCTGGACCATCTGGGGCTGGGGCAGCGCGGCCGGGGCCTGGTACAGGGGTGGCTGGGCCGGGGGAGTGGCGACATAGGCGGGCGACAGCTCCGGGAGCGGCTGCTGCTGGACGTAGCCCGGCGAGGCGCCCGTGCCCGCGCCCATGCCCATGCCCGTGCTCGCGAAGGACGCCTGCCCGTACAGGTCCCCGGCGACGCCCTGCGGGGCCGGAAGGGCGGCCGCGGAGTACATCGGCTGGGGCTCCTGCGCCATCGGCGCCGCGGGCAGCTGGGGCGGCTGCTGGTAGGAGTAGTCCAGGGACTGCGCCTGTGAGGGGGCGACTCCCATGGACCCCGAGGACCCCGCGTATCCCGAGGGCAGCGACGGCTGCTGGTCCCAGCCGACCTGCGGAGCGTAGAAGGACGTCCCGTACAGCACCGTGCTCAGCCCGGTCAGCAGCCGCTGCACATCCGGCTGGGAGCGCACCACCAACCGCATGAACTGGCTGCTGCTGCCCAGCTTGTTGCCGCATTCGCGCACCAGCACACCGTGCTGGGACAGCAGTTGGTCGCGGACCCAGCTGCCCTCCGTCCCGGCCGGCAGCTTGACGAAGACGAAGTTGCCCTGGGAGGGGTAGACCGTCATCCCGGGCAGCCCGGCCAGCTGGGTGGTCATCTGCTGCCGGTCGCGGCTGAGCATGCGCAGGCTCTCCACGTACTCCTGCCGGTACCGCTTCAGCATGAAGACGATGACCTCGGCGAAGGAGTTGAGGTTCCACTTCGGCAGCCGGGAGCGGATCTGCACGGCGAGCGAGGGATTGGCCACCAGATAGCCGAAGCGCACCCCGTGCAGCCCGAAGTTCTTGCCGAGGCTGCGCAGCACGATCACATTCGGGCGCAGGATGGCCTCGTCCACGACGCTCGGATACGCCTCGGCGTCCGCGAACTCCAGGAAGGACTCGTCGATCACGATCAGGTCGAGGTCGGCCAGGGCGTCCATGATGCCGATGAGGGCCTGGCGGGACACCAGGCCGCCGTCGGGGTTGTTGGGATTGCAGATCACGGCGACCCGGGAGCCCCGGGAGCGTACGAAGTTGACGAAGGCGTTGGGGTCGAGCGCGAATCCGCTCATTTCCGGGAGCTGGAACATATCGACCCGTTTGCCGGTCTCCATCGGCTGGTCGGTCCAGCGGCCGAAGGTGGGAATCGGCACCGCCAGGCTTTCCTTCACCAGCAGATGGTCGATCCAGGTGATGAGCTCGGTCGAGCCGTTGCCCATCGCCATGGTCTGCGGCTGTAGCCCGAGCACATCGGCCAGTTCGGCGGTGATGGTCTCCGCGGAGCTCGGGTAGTAGGTGAGGATGTCCCGCAGCCTGACCGCCATCACGGCGAACATCGCGGGGGTGGGGAAGTACGGATTGCAGGGGATGCAGAAGTCCACGAGCTCCTGTCCGCCACCCGTGACCCCGGCGCGGTTGAGCGCGAAGAACGACGGGCTGTGGGCGGTGCCACGGAAAAGCTCCATGGCATCACCGGTATTGCCGACTGCGGCAACAGTCACGGCGGGACCTCCTCGGTCGCATGAGCCGCGTCGACGCACTGACACGGCCGTTGCGGCTCGTCCCTCGAGCCTGACGCATGATCTCTCGAAGCCGGGGCGGGCGAGGATTTTCGTGGGGGTTGTGAAAACTTCCGGGACACCCGCTCCGGTCTCGAATAGAATTCCGCCCCTTGTCCCTTGAGAATGCCGACGCCGCCTTCAGACCGTATCCTCCGGCGGGCGTTCGCCATCGACCTCGGTGGTGCGGTGCTGTTCCGCTACCCAGACCGCCACCTGCGCACGCGAGGTGAATCCCAGCTTGCTCAGAATGTGCTCAATATGGCCCTCGGCCGTGCGCTGGGCGATGACCAGGGACGAGGCGATCTCCTTGTTGCTGAGCCCCCGCGCGACCAGCCGCGCGATCTCGGACTCCCGGGGCGTCAGCGGCGACGGCCGCCCGCCCGCCGACGTCTCCCCGCTGGGCAGTTCGTCCTCCAGCGCGTACCCCAGCGCCTCGGCGTAGGACAGCCGGGCACCCTCTTTGCGCGCCGCGTTGAAGGCCGGTTTGCCCAGGGCCCGCCGCACCGCGGCCTCGCACTCCTCGTGGTAGTGGACCAGGTGCCCGTAGCCGGAGAGCGGGGCGCCGATGGCGTGCCAGAGGGTCCCCAGGACGCCCAGCAGCCTGGCCGCCCGCAAGTGGTCCCGTTCGGTGGCCGCGATCCAGGCCAGCACCTCGAGGTTGACCCCGACGCCCAGCGGGTCGTCCAGCGAGCGGTTGAACGTGAGGCTCTCCTTCTCCAGGGCGGCGGCTCTCGCGGTGTCGCCCTGGCGCCAGACGTCCACGCCGAGCGCCATCATCGTGTAGGCCCGGTGCCAGCCCTCCCCGTACGCGTCGCACACCTCCAGCGACTCCTCGCCCAGGGCGATCGCGCGCGGCGAGTCGCCGATGAAGGAATGGGCGAGCGAGAGCCGGATGAGCGCCAGGGCCAGCCCCACCGGATCGCCGGTCGCGCGATGGCGGGCCACCGCCTCCTCGTAGAGCGCGATCGCGGACCGGGTCTCGCCCCGGTACATGGCGACCATGCCGGAGTAGAGCGCGGCGTAGGCGAGCACCGGCTCCAGGCCAAGCCGGGTGCCGATGGACCGGCTCTCCTCGAGCATGGCCGCGGCGGCGTCGACGTCGGACTGGATGACGGCCAGCCAGCTGTTGGTCCACAGGGCCCGCGCCCGCGGCCCGTCGGGTTCGGTGCACAGCGCCAGCGCCTGGTCCAGCCAGCGGCGGCCTTCGCCGAGGTAGTAGCTGGTGATCCAGTGGTAGAGCAGATCGGCGGCCATGTCGAGTCCGCATACGGTCTGGTCGGGCTCGGCCAGGCAGCCCTCCAGGGCGGTGCGCAGATTGGCGTGCTCCAGGTGGAGCCGGGTGAACCACTGCACCTGGGCCGGTCCGAAGAGCGCCGCCCGCGCGTCCGCGGCGAGGCCGCGGTAGTAGTCGCGGTGGCGCCGCAGCCACACGGCCTCCTCCCCGGAGGCGGCCAGCCGCTCACGGCCGTACTCGCGCAACGTATCCAGCATCCGGTAGCGCACCGACGTCCGGTGCTCCTCCCTGAGCAGCACCGACTTGTCCACCAGCTCGGCCACCAGGTCCAGGATCTCTTCGCGGTCGATGCCCTCGCCCGAGCAGACCGCCTCGGCCGCCTCCAGGTCCAGGCTTCCGGCGAACACCGAGACCCGGGCCCACAGCAGCCGCTCCCGCTCGGTGCACAGCTCATGGCTCCAGTCGATCAGCGCCCGCAGCGTCTGATGGCGGGGGAGGACCGTCCGGGAGCCGGTGGTGAGCAGCCGGAACCGGTCGTCCAGCCGGTCCAGCAGCTGCCGCACGGACAGGGCACGCAGCCGTACCACCGCGAGTTCGATGCCCAGCGGGATGCCGTCCAGCCGGCGGCAGATCAGCTCGACCGCGTCCCGGTTGTCCTCGTCGAGCTGGAACCCGGGCACGATGGCCGCGGCCCGCTCGACGAACAGCCGTATCGCGTCGCAGTGCGCGAGCGTCGCGAGGGAGGGCCGAGGGCCCTCGGGGTCCGGCAGCCCCAGGGTGGGGACGGCCAGGCTCTGCTCACCTGCGGTGCCCAGCACCTGACGGCTGGTGGTCAGCAGCCGCAGCCGGGGGGCCGCGCGCAGCAGCCGGTCGGCGAGCCGGGCGCACTCCTCCAGCAGGTGTTCGCAGTTGTCGAGGACGATCAGGGCCTGCCGGTCCCGCAGATGGTCGACGAGGATGTCCATCGCCGGGCGGGAGGAGTGGTCGCGTATCTCCAGCGCCTCGGTGACGCCCTGGGCGAGCAGCGTGGGGTTGTCCAGCTCGGCGAGCTCGGCCAGCCAGACCCCGTCGGGGAAGGCCCGGCGCGCCTCGTCCGCGACCCGCAGCGCCAGCCGGGTCTTCCCGACGCCGCCGGCCCCGGTCAGGGTGACCAGGCGGGACGCGGACAGCATCCGTTTGACCTCGGCCGCCTCATGCCGACGTCCCACGAAACTCGTCACCTCGGCCGGCAGCCTGACTGTCTGCCGCCCGGTCGGGGTGCCCGTCGCCACCGCACCCATCGATGCCTCGCACGGCCCCGGGTGGGCGGGACCCTGCGCCCGCACGGACCCGAAGCCCTGTTTCCAGGCTATGCCCGGGCCGGGCCGCCGCACACACCCCGGGCGGGCGCCGGGCGGGGGTCACCGGGGGTGATCGGCGGCCGCCCGTCCGTGACCGCACCGGCGGGGGAGGGGAGCGGGACAGGTACCGATGCGGGGATATCTCCCCTCGCCGCGCCCGGCCGCGCGGGACCAGGATGGTGGCCTCGGTGAGTTCCGCCGCCTTCCATGGCGGAAGATCGAAGGTTCGGACCATGTGCCTCCATCAACCCCAATGTCCTCCCGCCGACGCACCGGATCACGATTCGGCGCGCCCGGTGGCCTCCCACCCCGAGCAGGGATGGAGCCTGCTCTGCAACGGAGTGGTGATCTTCGCGGACACGGGTGAGATCCTTCCCGACGGGCGCGCCATCCCCGCCCCCCGGACCAGCCCCGACCCCTCAGCATGAACGCCACCACCCTCACGAACGGCCCCCCGATGAGCACCGCGCACCGCCCCGACACGGTGCCTCCCGCCACCAGCGGCGGGACGTCCTGGCTGCTCCCCTCCGAGCCGTCCTCGGTGCCGACGGCCCGGCGGCTGGCGCTCGCCCAGCTGTCGGCGTGGACCCTGCACGACTTCGCCGATGACGCCGAACTGCTCGTCAGCGAGCTGGTTACCAATGCTTTGCGGCACGCGGGTGGACCGATCCGCCTGACGCTCTCCCTGTGCTCCGTCGACCGCGCCTTCCGCTGCGAGGTGGCGGACGAGGACCCCGGGCAGCCCCGGGTGCGCCGGGCGTGCGGCGATGACGAGGGCGGGCGCGGACTCCATCTGCTGGATCTGCTCTCCCGCTGCTGGGGATCCACCTGTACGGCGGCGGGCAAGGTCGTCTGGTTCGAGCTCCACCCGCCTGCCACCGCCCTGGAGGCCGCCCTGGAAGAGGCCCGAACGACCCCGTGATCGTTTGCCGACGAAGGGAGATGCCATAGACGACTTCACGCCTCGTACCCACACAGTGATACCGAACGGCCCGGAGACGGAATGGTGAACGCCCTCACCACGCCTTCCGTCTCCGGGCCCGGCTGTTCGCGCTCCGGGCCCGAATGATCGAAATTGATCGTCGTCATTGCGCTCGTGTAGCCTGCTGATCGCGTCAGCAGCACACACTTTTCCGAAATTCTTCGTATTTTGTGGCTCGAGGAGGCTGCGTGGTGGACCGGAAAACGGATTCCGGTTTACCCGGCGCGCTGGTCGGGCGCGCCGCCGAACTCGCCGCGCTGACCGCCCACGCGGAGGCCGCCCACGGCGCCCGCTCCGGTCTGGTGGTCCTGTCCGGTCCGGCCGGAATCGGCAAGACCAGCCTGCTGCGCGCCTTCCTCGACGGTGAAGCCTGCCGGAAGATGACCGTGCTGTACGGCGCCTGTGGTGAAGTGGTGGCCGGCGCCGGATACGGCGGCGTACGCGCCCTCTTCGGAAGCCTCGGGCTCTCGGCCGAGGACGCCCAGGACTCCCCGCTGCTGCGCGGCAGCGCCCGCCGCGCCCTCCCCGCGCTCAGCCCCCGCCCCGGCGAGGAGGGGCCGCCCACGGCCGCCAGCGTCTACCCGGTGCTGCACGGCCTGTACTGGCTCGCCGCCAACCTGATGACCCAGGGCCCCCTCGTGCTCGTCCTGGACGATGTGCACTGGTGCGACGAGCGCTCCCTGCGCTGGATCGACTTCCTGCTGCGCCGGGCCGACCAACTGCCGCTGCTGGTGGTGCTCGCCCAGCGCAGCGAGGCGGAGCCGGTCGCCCCCGCGGCCCTGGCGGACATCCTCGCCCAGCCGCGCTCCGCGGTGATCCGCCTCGACCCGCTGACCGACGCCGAGGTGGCCGAAATGGCTCACCAGGTTTTCGACGCCCCCGTCGCGCCCTCCTTCGCCGAGCGCGCCGCCGCCGTCTGCGGCGGCAACCCGCTGACCGTCACCCGGCTGCTGCGCGAGCTGCGGGCCAAGGGCGTGGCACCCGACGAGACCGGCATCCGCGAGATCGCCGAGGTCGGGAGTTATGTGGTCGCCCTGTCCGTGCGCGCGCTCTTCGACGCCCGGCCCGACTGGGTCCGGGACGTGGCCACCGCCATCGCGGTGCTCGGCGAGGAGGAGGCGGAGCACATCGGCGCGCTTGCCGGAGTGCCCGCCGCCCGTGTCGCGGAGGCCGTGGAGCAGCTGCGCGAGGCCGAGCTGATGGCGCCGGACCGGGCGGACCTGGCCCATGACGTGGTGCGCTCGGCGGTGCTGGAGGCCGCCGGGGCGGAGCGGCTGGCCGAACTGCGGGCCAGGGCGGCCCTGCTGCTGAGCGACGCCGGACGGCCCGCCGAGGAGGTCGCCAACCAGGTGCTGCTGGTGCCCGGCACCCCCCAGCCGTGGATGGGCTGGGTGCTCCGGGAGGCCGCGGCCCAGGCCGAGCACCGCGGCGCCCCGGAGGCCGCCGCCCGCTATCTCTACCGGGTCCTGGAGGCGGAGCCGGACAGCCTGTCGGCGCATGTCCCGCTCGCCAAGGCGCTCGCGGAGATCAATCCCGCCGAGGCCATCCGCCTGCTCAAGCGGGCGCTCACGCTGGCCACGGACATCCGCACCAAGGCGCCCATCGCCGTGCAGTTCGGCCTCACCTGCCTCACCGTCCAGCAGTCACCGGCCGCCGTACGGGTGCTCAGCGAGGTGCTCGACGAACTCGAGGCCGAGCTGGGGGCCGACCCCGATCCGCGCGACCGCGAACTGCGCACCCTCGTCCAATCGACGCTGCTGATCAGCGGTTCCGACGAAAAGGCCACGATCCACACGGTCCGGGAGCGCTTCACGCGCATCCCCGAACCCGCCGGGGACACCCCCGCCCAGCGCCAGATGCTCGCCATGATGACGGTTCTCTCCGCGATGGAGGGCCGCTCGGTAAAGCGGGCGGTGGGGCAGGCCCGCCGCGCGCTGGGCTCGGCGGACCGGCTCGACAACTGGTCGCTGCTCTTCTCCGCGTTCACCCTCGGCCTGGCCGACGAGATCGAGGAGGCGATGGAGACCCTGGAGCACGCGCTGCGCCACGGCCAGGACAACGCCGCGGTCTGGTCGTATGTGATCACGCTGTCCTACCGCGCCCTGCTGCTGCACGGTGTCGGCGCCATCCCCGACGCCCTCGCCGACGCCCAGACCGCCGTCGAGATCATCGGCGAGGAGCGCTGGAGCGCCAATGTGACCATGCCGCAGACGGCGCTCGCGACGATCCTGATCGACCGGGGCGAACCGGAGCGGGCCGAGGAGTTGCTGGCCGCCGTCACCCGGCCGAACCTGGACGGGTTCGTCATGGAGTACCACTCGTACCTCATGGCCCGCGCCCGGGCCCGCTGGGCGCTCGGCGACAGCGCCACCGCGCTGCGGCTGCTGCTCGACTGCGGCGCCTCCCTGGAGGAGTCCGGCTTCGCCAACCCGGTGTTCCTGCCCTGGTGGGCCGAGGCGGCCTGTCTGCTCGCGGCGGAGAAGCGGGCGGACGAGGCGCGGGACCTGGTCGAGCACGGCGCCGAACTGGCCCGCCGCTGGAGCACCCCGCGCGCCTTCGGGCTCGCCGCCCTCGCCCGCGGGGTGACCACCCCCGGCGAGGAGGGCATCGCCCAACTCACCGAGGCGGTCGAGCACTTCTCCGGGTCGCCCGCCCGCTCCGAGCACGCCCGGGCCGAGTTCCTGCTCGGCGGGGCGCTGCTGGACGCGGGGCGGCCGCGCGAGGCCCGGGAGCGGCTGCGCTCGGCCGTCGACCTCGCCCAGGGCTGCGGCGCGCTCGCACTCGCCAGGGACGCCCGCAGCCGGCTGGTGGCCGCGGGCGGCCGGATGCGCGAGATCACCGCCTCACCGGTGGACCTGCTCACCGGCACCGAGCGCAAGGTGGCCCAGATGGCCTCGCGCGGGGCGGGCAACCGCGAGATCGCCGAGTCGCTGTTCGTCACCGTACGGACCGTTGAGACCCATCTCACCAGCGTCTACCGGAAGCTGAGCGTGGGTCAGCGCGGGGAGCTGGCCTCGGTGCTGAACACCCCGAACCTTCCCGATCCACAGGCCCCCGCGTGGGTCTTCGCCTCACGCGGCCGGCGCTGACGCGCGCACGGTGGTTCGGTGACAGGTCCATGTCCCACCCCAGGCATATAGTCACACCATGCAGCTCAACGGGCTCCCGTTCCCCGGACGTGAACGAGAGCAGGCCATGCTCGCCCAGACCGTCGCCGATCTCGGCCGGGGCCGTTCCTCGGTGGTGACACTGATCGGCAGGCCCGGCTACGGACAGAGCCGCCTGCTGAACCTCGCCGCCCGGCTGGCCGAGGACCAGGGCTTCCGCGTACTGCGCGCCAAGGCGACCCCCGGTGAGCGCGATGTGCGCCACGGCGTGGTGGGACAGCTGCTCGCCCCGATGGACGGCCTCACCGAAGGCTCGTTGAAGGCCCTGACCGGACAGGGGCCCGAGAGCCGCTTACCGGGCCTGGCCGAGTTGCTGCGGACCGCCCGGGAGCGGCCCACACTACTGGTCGTCGACGATGTGGAATGGCTGGACCCGGCCTCGGTGCGCTGGTTCGGGGCGCTCATCCGGCGGCTGCCCGACGCCCGGATAGCCCTCCTGATCGGTGGCACCGGCCGGCTCCGCCCCGGCGCGTGCCCGCTGTCCACCGCGCCGCAGCAGGTGATCACCCTCGAATGCGAACTGGCCCCGCTCGCCCCGCGCGACGTGGCCGCCACGGTCGCGCTGATCTGCGGCCGCCCCGGCGACAACGCCTTCATCTCGGCGGCCCGGGAGGCGAGCGCGGGCAACCCCGAGGTGCTGTCCGAGGCACTGCGCCGCTTCACCAAACACGGCTACGCGCCGGTCGCCGGGCGAGTGCCGGAACTGTCCACCATCAGCGAGGCCGTGGGCGGTGAACACGCCGCCCGTGTGCTCGGAGGGCTGTCCGACACGGCCGTCGCGCTCGTCCGCGCGCTCGCCGTCTGCGGCGATCTGCTGGATCTCTCCCTGCTCTACGCGCTCGCCGGACCCAGCGCCGCGAGCGAGCCCGGACTGCCGGAAGTCCTCCAGGAGAGCGGGCTCGCCATCGCCTCCGGGACCGGGTTCCGGCTGAGCCGGCCCGAGGCGCGCGGCTGGATCCTCGCCGAGATGCCCGTTGACGAGCGGGCCGAACTCCACGCCCGCGCGGCCGAGTTGGCCTACCGGGCGGCCGTGGCCGACGAGGACATCGCCCGGCTGCTGCTCGCCGCACGCCCGGTCGACGAGCCCTGGGTGATCCCCGTGCTGCGCCGCACCTGCGCCGCAGCGCTGCGCCTGGGCCGGACCGCCCAGGCGATCGCCTGTCTGTCCCGGGCGCTGGAGGAGCCGCTGGACCCGGCGCCACGCGCGCGGCTGGGCCTCGAACTCGCCGCCATCGAAGTGCTCGCCGCCCCCGAGGCCGCGGTCCGCCGACTGGCGGAGATCATCCGCACCGGGGACGGCGGGCCCGGCCCGATCCGGGTACGCGCCGCCGACCTCGGGCTCTCCCGCGGCGACGACAAGGCGCTGCGCCGCGCGATCGTCGACGTGCTGCCCTCGACCGACGGCGAGGAACGGGGGGCGCTCGCGGGGCTGTTCTGGCTCACCGAGTCCGACGGGCCGGACGACACCGATCTGGTCCCGGACGGGATCCCGCCGCTGCCCGACGACCCCGTCTGCCCGGTGCAGGCCGCGGCGCGCGCCTGGCGGCTGGCCCTGCGCGGGGCGGACCTGCCCACCGCCCGGACGCTGGCCCATCGGGTCTTCACCCTGGACGGCGGCGCGGGCGCCCTGATCCTGCCCCGGCTCACCGCCGCCCGTACCCTGCTGCTGACCGACGACCTGGACGAGGCCGAGGTCCGGCTGGACATCCTCCACACCGATCTGCGCCGGCGCCACGCCCGTGCGGCCGCCGCCCAGGCCCTGGCCGTCCGCGGCGAGCTGAATCTGCGGCGCGGCCGGCTCGACATGGCCGAACGGGACGTGGCCGCCGCCGAGCGGTCACTGCCCCGCTCCCTCTGGCACCGCTACACCGTCCCGTATCTGCTGGCCGTCCGGATCCTCATCGCCCTGGAGAACGGCGACCTCGGCCAGGCCGGTGTGCTCGCGGCCGCCTCCGCCCCCGCCGAGTCGCGAGAGGGCGCCTCCTGGGGCTATCTGCTCTTCGCCCGGGCGCTGGTGGCGGTCAAGGACGACCGGCTGCCCGAGGCGGCGGAGCTGCTCCGGGCCACCGGCAGATGGCAGTTGGGCCGCAGGCGGATCAACCCCGCCCTGATGCCGTGGCGTTCGATGGCCGCCCGGGTCCACGACGCCCTCGGGGACCACGAGGAGGCACGGCGGCTCGCCGACGAGGAGCTCGCGCTGGCCCGGTTGTGGGGCGCTCCCAACACGCTCGGCTGGGCCCAGCTGGGCGCCGGACGGGTGGCCCGGGAGGGGCGGGTCGAACGGCTCCGCGAGGCGGTGGCCACCCTGCGCGGCACCCCGGCCCGGCTCGCCTACGCGGGGGCCCTGATGGAGCTGGCCACGGCCGAGCTCGACACCGGGAACCCGCGCGCCGCGGCCCCCCTGGTGGCCGAGCTGTTCACCTTCGTCATCGCCCACCGGCCCTCCAGCAAGCTGGTCGCGAAGGTGCGCGAGCTGTCCGAGCGGACGGGGCCCTCCGCCGTCCGCGGACGCGTCCCGCATCCGGCGTGGGCGACGCTGACCGAACCCGAGCAGCGCACCGCCTCCCTCGTCGGACTCGGACATGGCAACCGGGAGATAGCCGAGACCCTCTCCGTCAGCAGACGCACCGTGGAGCTGAGGCTCAGCGGTGCGTACCGAAAGCTGGGGATCGGCGGTCGCGCGGAGCTGATCGCGTTGCTGCGGGCGGCACAGGGAGGCGGAATCGATGTTGCTTGAACGGGAGGCCGAGCTGGCGCAGGTCGCGGAGGCCCTGCGGGCCGCGGCGGCGGGGGACTCGTCGCTGCTGTTGCTCACCGGCCCGCTGGGCACCGGCCGGACCGCGCTGCTGCACCAGCTGCCGATGCTCGGCGAGGGCGAGAAGATCAGGGTCCTGCGCGCCAACGCCGCGCCCATGGAGCAGGACTTCGACCTCGGCGTGGTACGCCAGCTCTTCGACAGCCTGCTCACCGGCGCCCCGGAAGAGCTCCGCGGGCAGCGCATCGAGGCAGACGTCGACCTGTGCCGGACGGTCTTCTCCGACGACGTCCCGCCGCTCGACGAGGACGGGGCCGTCACCATCCCCGAGGAGGCGCTGTACGGCCTGCGCTCGGTGCTGGCCACCGCCGGCGCCGAGCGCCCGCTGCTCATCCTCGTGGACGATCTGCAATGGGTCGACACCCCATCGCTGCGCTGGCTCGCCTTCCTCGTCAAGCGGTTGCACGGGCTGCGCGCCGTGGTCGTCTGCGCGCTGCGGGACGGCTACCGGCGCCCCGGGGACCCACTGCTGCGGGAGATCGTCGAGGCGGCGCGGCGGGTGCTGCGCCCCGCGCCGCTGTCGCTGGGCGCCACCAAGGAAGTGATCCTCGAGCAGTTCGGCGTGCCGGGGGACGAGGAGTTCGCCCGCGCCTGCCACGAGAGCTCCGCGGGCAATCCGCTGTTCCTGAAGTCGGTGCTGGCGGACCTGGCCGTGCGCGGCCACCGGCCCACCGCCGAACACGCCGAATCGGCCCGCTCCTCGCGCCCCGCCCAGCTGCGCGAGCGGCTGGCCAGCTCCCTGCGCGCCCAGCCCCGGCCCCCGCGCGACCTGGCCGCCGCCATCGCGGTCCTCGGCGACCGGGCCGAACCGGACCTCCTGGGCCGGCTGGCCGGGCTGGACCAGATCGGCTTCCGGGCCGCGCTGCGCGACCTCCACCAGCTGGGGCTGCTCGCCGCCGAGCAGGAGCCGCGCTTCCTGCACCGGGTGGTGCAGGACGCCGTCGAGTCCTCGATGACCGTGGCCGAACGGGAGCGGCTGCATGACGCCGCGGCAGCCCTGATGTACCACAACGGACGCCCCGCCGAACTCGTCGCCGCCCAGCTCTTGGCCGTCACCAGCTCCGACCACCCCTGGGCGGTGGAGGTGCTGCGGGCAGCGGCGGACACCGCGCTGCGCCGCGGCGCGCCCCGCACCGCCGCCCGCTATCTGCGCCGCGCACTCCTGGACGGCTCGCTCACCGGGGAGGGCCGGGCCCGGCTGCTGATCGATCTGGCCACCGCGGAGCGCGCCTTCGACCCGGCCGCCTGTGAACGCCACATCTCCCAGGCGATCCCCCTGCTGACCACGGCCAGGCTCAGGGCCGCCGCGGCCCTGCGGATCTCGCCCACCATCGTGGGCCTCGGGCCGCCATCGGTCGTCGATCTGCTGCACCAGGTCGCCGAGGATCTGGGGCCCGCCGCCTCGCTGGAGGGCACGGCGCGCGATGTGGCGCTGCGGCTCGAGGCGCGGCTGCGGCACGCCGGACACGAGGACCCGGCGGAGCTGGCCGCGGCGGTCGAGCGGCTGTCCGCGCTGGGGGAGGAGCCGCCGCTGATCACCTCCGCCGAGCGCGAGCTGACGGCGGTGCTGCTCAACTCGGCGGTGCTGACGGCCCGCTGGCCCGCGGCCGAGGTCTCCCGGCTGGCCAATCGCATCCTGGAGCGCGAACCGGCCACCTCCGACCAGGTCCACACCCCGCTGCCGCTGGTGGTGATCGGGCTGGTGGCCGCCGATTCGGTACGGGGGATCAGCTCCTGGCTGGCGATGGAGCGGCAGACGCGGCGGCAGGGCGGCACGGTCGTGGACGCGCTCGTCAACGTCCAGCAGGCCATGGTGCTCGGCGCCCGCGGCCGCGTCGCCCAGGCACGTGAGTACGCCGAGCGCGCCGTGCGGCTGGCCGAGGTGCACTGGCAGGAGGTCGGGGTCGTCTCCACCCTCGCCCTCACCCGCGTCGCCCTTGACCTCCAGGACTCCGCGTTGATCGAGCGGATTCTGGACGGCCCCGGGCGGCGCCGCTCCTCGAGCCTGGCCCTGACCGCGGCGCTCCAGTTCGTCAAGGCGGCGCAGGACGCCGAGCAGGGCCGCTGGACCAGCGCCCTGGAAACCCTCCTGGCCTGCGGCCGGCAGCTGGAGGCGTCGGGCTGGCGCAATCCCGTGCTCTTCTCCTGGCGGCCCTGGGCGGCCGACCTCCACCGGCGGGTCGGCGACCCCCACGCGGCCGGGGCGCTGGCCGAGGAGGAGCTGCTGCGGGCGACGGAATGGGGCGCCCCCGTGGCGCTCGGCCGCGCGCTGCGGGTGAAGGCCCGGCTGACCGAGGGTGACCAGGGGGTGCGGCTGCTGCACGAATCGGTCGACGTGCTGCGCGCCTCGGCCAATGAACTCGAACTCGCCCGCACGCTGCTGCTGCTGGGCAAGCGGCTGAGGCCGGGCGGCGGCGAGGCGGCGGCGGTACTCCGGGAGGCCGCGGCCCTGGCCTCGGCGTGCGGGGTGCCACGGCTGGTCGAGCGGATCCGGGCGGCGGACGGCAGCGGTGCGGCGGCCGCCCCGCCGGAGGCGACCCTCACCCGTACCGAACGCACCGTGACCTCCCTCGTCGGACGCGGACTGACCAACCAGGAGGTCGCGGCCGAGCTGGGGGTGAGCTCCCGCGCCATCGAGAAGCATCTGACGAGTTCCTATCGCAAGCTGGGCGTCTCCGGGCGGCGCGAGCTCATCGAGCTGCTGCCTCGCATGCATTCGTGAACGGAGCGTTAACGGCGATAATTGGACGCTGTTTGACGAGGATTCGTGAACCGACCGTACCGGCCCACCGAAGGGGTGGGGTGCGGACCGAACCTTCGGGGCACCCCACCACGGGATTGGGTGGCGACACCCCTGTTGACGTTGACTTCCGTGCCCGTAGATCCCTAGTCTCAATTCTGAAATGAACATTTGGAATTGAATATCGATATTCAATTCCGAATACTGAGAATTAGGAAGGGATGGCAGTCCCTTGGCATTGCCTTTACTAGCGGATTCGGCTCGGCCAACCCCCCACGAGCTTGGACACGAGCAGACCGAGTACACGGATCTATTGCGCCAGTTCGATCAGCCAGGGGCGTGTGTCGTCTGTCTCGACCCGTCGCTCATCGTCCAGCAGGCGAACCGGGAATTCTTCCGGCAGTTCGACGACGCCTCCTCGGACGTGTGCGGCCGCGACTTCTGTGACCTTGTCCACCCCAGCGTCCGGCAGGCGCTGAAGCGGCAGTTCACCCGGCTCCTCGACGGCTCCCGCCACCGGTTCACCACCCATGTGGTGGCCATCGGGGCCGAGGGGGCCGCCTTCACCAGCGGGCTCACCGCCGTGGCGGTGCGCGAGGGCACCGCCCATGTGGCCTCGATCCTCGTGGTGATGCGTCCCACGGCGGGTGGCGAGGAGGTGGAGATGGTCACCAACCGTAAGAAGCTCCTCACCGAGACCGAGGCGCGCATCCTGGAGGGCATCGCCGCCGGGCTCTCCACCATCCCCCTGGCCTCCCGGCTCTACCTCAGCCGGCAGGGTGTCGAGTACCACGTGACGCGGCTGCTGCGGAAGCTGCGGGTGCCCAACCGCGCGGCCCTTGTCTCCCGCGCGTACTCCATCGGCGTACTCAACGTCGGCTGCTGGCCGCCAAAGGTCGTCGACGACTTCATCAAATGACCTCCGCACCGCGGAGGTCCACGAACGCGCCACGGCCGGCCCGGATTCGATCCGGGCCGGCCGTGGCGCGTCGCCGTCTCAGGACGGGGCCGGGCCCCGGGACAGCCGCAGCAGGCGGAAGGCGGTGAGCGCCACATGGAGCTGGGTGCGCTGCTCACCCGACTCCAGATCGCAGCCCAGCACCCGCTCCACCGAGTGCAGCCGCTGGTAGAACGCCTGCCGGGACAGGTTCGCGCGCTTGGCGGCCACCGTCTTGTTGCCCGCCGCGTCCAGGAAGGTGTGCAGCACCGGCAGCAGATCGGTGCCGTGCCGCTCGTCGTAGTCCACCAGCCGTCCCAACTGCCGCTCCACGAACTCCTGGAGCCGCACATCGCCGCGCAGCGCGTACAGCAGCTGCCGCAGCCCGATGTCGGACAGCTCGTGGAACGCCTTGTCCGGCGTCCCCGGAACGGCGGCGTCCGCGACCCGCGCCGCCTGCTGGAACGACCGGGCGGTCTGCGACAGGTCCGACACCTCCGAGCCGACGCTGATCACGGCGTCCGGCCGGGACTCCCGCACCGACCGGCTCAGCCGCTCCACCAGCGGCCGCCACGGCGTGGCGGCGGGCAGGGCCAGCAGCACCCCTATGTGGTCACCGGGCACCGCGCCGACCAGTACGGCGGCCCCGGCCGCCCCCAGCTCGTCCGTCAGCCGGTCCTCCAGCTCGGTCGTCTCCCCGGCGCCGGGCCCGGGGCTGACCAGCACCACCATCAGCCGGCGGCCCGCGACCGGCACGCCCAGCGCCTCGGCCCTCGCCCGGGCCTCGCCCCTGGACCGGCAGCGCTGCTCCACCAGGTCCAGCAGCAGTGTGCGCTGGGCCCGCCGCTCCCAGCGGGTGTGATGGGTGAGCCGGGCGATGGTCAGCGCCGTGGCGGTGCGCTC
Source organism: Streptomyces sp. Inha503 (assembly GCF_047215865.1). Taxonomy (NCBI): domain Bacteria; kingdom Bacillati; phylum Actinomycetota; class Actinomycetes; order Kitasatosporales; family Streptomycetaceae; genus Streptomyces; species Streptomyces sp. Inha503. Next base: position 10,845,067 of record NZ_CP178360.1, read on the forward strand.
CAGGACCATCGCGTCCTCGGGGCCGACCGCAGGGTCCCGGGCCCCGTCCGGGAGCATCAGCAGCCGCCCCCACCGCTCGCCCCGGTACTCCACCGCGGTCACCAGCCAGTCCTCCGGACCGCTCAGCCCGGTCCGGTCGGGCGAGGGCGTGGCGCGCGAGCGCCGCTCCCAGCCGGTCAGCGCCCCCTCCACCCCGCGCCCCGGCGAACCACAGATCACGGCCTGGTGCACCAGGTTCTCCAGCACCACGGGGTGCCCGCTCATCTCGGCCGCCATGTCCACCACCTCCTCGGGCCCGGCGCCCCGCAGGGTCAGCGCGGTGAAGGTGTCATGGACGTCCTGGGCCCGGCGCAGGCTCTCCACCTGACTGCCGACGATCAGGGAGTGGAGCACCTGAGTGACCTCCACGAAGTTCACCGTCCGCGAGAGCAGGACGAGCGGGAAGTCCCGCGCCAGACAGGCCCGTACCAGCTCCGAGGGCGGCCGGTGGTAGCGCCGCACCAGCTCGATGACCAGTCCGGCGGCGCCGACGTCCGCGAGCTCGTCGACATACCGGCGGACCAGCGCCGGGTCCTCGGGCAGCGGCATCCCGGTGGTCAGCACCAGCTCCCCGCCCTTGAGGAAGGACGCGGGGTCCAGCAGCTCGGTGATGTGGACCCAGCGGACCGGCCGGGCCAGCTGCCCATGGCCGGAGACCACCTCCGGCGCCCCGGCGGCCAGCACCGGCAGCCGCAGCACCTCGGCGAGGCTGAGCGGCGGACGCCCCGGGATCCGCGGGGCCTCGGCGGGCCGGGGCAGCGGCCGTCCGGCAGCGTCGTACGCGGTGCCGCCGGAGCCGTTCATGCCGCTCACTCTGGCAAGCCCGCACGCCGAGCGCAACCACGATCCCGGCCGACCTCTTGACAAGGCCCTTCCCCGGGGTCGTTGACAGATCGTCCATAGCGATCACCACCCCGCGACACAGTGATCATTGTCCTGACCGGGTCCGCCCCCTCACCCTCGAAGTGTCCGAGCGCATCGCCGACCCGTGGGTGTGGGAGAGAACATGACCAATCTGTCGCCGCAGCTCCGTCAAGCCACTCCGGTGGTCGCCGTCCGCGGAGAGGGCGCCTACATCGACGGCGAGGACGGGCGGCGATACCTCGACTTCACCGCGGGCATCGGCGTCACCAGCACCGGGCACTGCCATCCGCGGGTCGTCGCCGCCGCCCAGGAGCAGGTGGGCACCCTCATCCACGGCCAGTACACGACCGTGATGCACCCGCCGCTGCGGCGGCTGGTCGAGAAGCTGGGCGAGGTGCTCCCCACCGGCCTCGACAGTCTGTTCTTCAGCAACTCAGGCAGCGAGGCCGTCGAGTCGGCCCTGCGCCTGGCCCGCCAGGCCACCGGCCGGCCCAACGTCCTGGTCTGCCACGGCGGATTCCACGGCCGCACCGTGGCCGCCGCCTCCATGACCACCTCCGGAACCCGCTTCCGGTCCGGTTTCTCGCCCCTGATGAGCGGTGTCGTGGTGACCCCGTTCCCCACGGCCTACCGGTACGGCTGGGACGAGGAGACCGCGACCCGGTTCGCCCTGCGGGAGCTGGACTACGTCCTCCAGACCATCTCCCCGCCCGACGACACCGCCGCGATCATCGTCGAACCGGTGCTCGGCGAGGGCGGCTACGTGCCCGCCACCGAGGGCTTCCTCCAGGGCCTGCGGGAGCGGGCCGACCGCCATGGCTTCCTGCTGATCCTGGACGAGGTGCAGACCGGGGTGGGCCGCACCGGACGGTTCTGGGGCCATGACCACTTCGGTATCCGCCCCGACATCCTGGTCACCGCCAAGGGGCTGGCCAGCGGCTTCCCGCTGTCCGGCATCGCCGCCTCCGAGGAGCTGATGAGCAAGGCCTGGCCCGGTTCCCAGGGCGGCACCTACGGCGCCAACGCCGTGGCCTGCGCGGCGGCCGCCGCCACCCTCGACGTGGTCCGCGAGGAGAACCTCGTCGCCAACGCCGAGGCCATGGGGGCGCGGCTGCGCAGCGGTCTGGAGGACGTGGCCGCCAAGACCCCCGCCATCGGCGATGTGCGCGGCCTCGGCCTCATGCTGGCCAGTGAATTCGTCACCGCTGACGGCGAGCCGGACCCGGCGACCGCGGCCCGGGTGCAGCGCGCCGCCGTGGACGAAGGGCTGTTGCTGCTCCTGTGCGGCGCCTGGAACCATGTGGTCCGGATGATCCCCGCCCTCGTCGTCGACGAAGCGGCGATCGACGAGGGTCTGCGCGCCTGGTCCGCCGCCGTCAGTGCCGGAACAGCGGATTCCTGACGCGCACCGCACGTCACCCACGGGAGCCCGATCCGCCCGCCGGTCCGAACCCCTCGGACCGGCGGCGGTCCGATAGGAGATTGCCCCTATGTCCACCCCCTCGTACCCCTCGGCCGCCGAGGTCCTCGCCGCGGTGCCCAAGCAGCTCTACATCGCCGGGTCGTGGTCCGACGCGGCGGGCGGCCGGACCATGCCGGTCGACGATCCGGCCACCGGCGAGGTGCTGTGCGACATCGCCGACGCCGCCCCCGCCGACGGGCAGCGCGCCCTGGCCGCGGCCGAGGAGGCCCAGGAGAAGTGGGCGGCCACCGCGCCCCGCGCGCGCAGCGAGATCCTGCGCCGCGCCTATGAGCTGATCGTGGAGCGGGCCGACGCGCTCGCCGCGCTGATGACGGCCGAGATGGGCAAGCCGCTCGCCGAGGCGCGCGGAGAGGCGGCCTACGCCGCGGAGTTCTTCCGCTGGTTCTCCGAGGAGGCCGTGCGCGTCGAGGGCGGGTTCTCCACGCTGCCGGACGGCAAGAACCGCATGCTGCTGATGCGCCGCCCGGTCGGCCCCTGTCTGCTCATCACGCCGTGGAACTTCCCGCTGGCCATGGGCACCCGCAAGATCGGCCCGGCGATCGCCGCCGGCTGCACCATGGTGCTCAAGCCTGCCCCGCAGACCCCGCTGTCCAGCCTGGCGCTGGCCGCGATCCTGTCGGAAGCGGGGCTTCCGGCCGGGGTGCTCAACGTGGTCACCACCTCCCGCGCCGGAGAGGTCGTGGAGCCGCTGCTGACCGGCGGCCACATCCGCAAGCTCTCCTTCACCGGCTCCACCCAGGTCGGCCGCACCCTGCTCGCCCAGAGCGCGCCCGCGGTGGTCCGCACCTCCATGGAACTCGGCGGCAACGCTCCCTTCATCGTCTTCGAGGACGCCGACCTCGATGTCGCGGTCGAGGGCGCCATGACCGCGAAGATGCGCAACATGGGCGAGGCGTGCACGGCGGCCAACCGCTTCTTCGTCCACTCCTCCGTGGCGGCGGAGTTCGCCGACCGGCTGGCCCGCCGCATGGGCGCGCTGGAGGTCGGCCCCGGCAGCCGCGCCGGTGTCCAGGTCGGGCCGCTCATCGACCGGGCGGGCCGTACCAAGGTCGAGGAGCTGGTCGCGGACGCCGTGGCACGCGGCGCCGAGGTCCTGGTCGGCGGCAGCACCCCCGAGGGCCCCGGGTGCTTCTACCCGCCGACCGTGCTCACCGGCGTCTCCCCGGCCAGCCGGCTGATGGAGACCGAGATCTTCGGACCGGTCGCGGCCGTGCTCACCTTCGACGACGAGGACGAGGTGCTCGCCACCGCCAACGACACCGAATGGGGCCTGGTGGGCTATGTGTTCACCCAGGATCTCAACCGCTCGCTGCGGGTGAGCGAGCGGCTCGAGGTCGGCATGGTCGGCCTCAACACCGGACTGGTCTCCAACCCCGCGGCCCCCTTCGGCGGCGTCAAACAGTCCGGGCTCGGACGCGAGGGGGGCCGCGTCGGCATCGACGAGTTCCTGGAGTACAAGTACGTCGCGGTGCCGGTCTGACCGCCGCCACACTGCCAGGCCCGGTCCCGCGAGGATTCGCCGGACAGGGCCCAGGGCGCCCGCCGGAACCGCCGGGGGCGCCCGGCCGTTGCCCCCATTGACGCGTTGCCTCCGGATACGCGGCGATGAGGAGCGGACATGGTCGAGTTGGTGCCCGGCGGGAACCAGGCGCTGCCCGACGGCGCGCTGACCATCCGGGTGCCGGGCCCGTTCGACCTGTCCGCGCTGATCACCGGCGAGGACGGAAAGGTCGCGGGCGACGGCGACTTCGTCTTCTTCAACCAGCCCACCGCGCCCGGCGCCCGGCTGGACGGCGACACCGTCACCCTGCGGCCGCGGTCGCTGCGGCCCGGCGCCGCCCGGGTCACCCTCGTCATCAGCCCCGCCGACCCGGGCACCCCGCTGGGGCGGCTCCCGGCGCCCGTGCTGAGCGTCCTGGACGAGCGGGGAGCGCCGCTGGCCCGGTTCGCCCCGCCGCGCCCCGCGCGGGAGACGGTGCTGCTGCTCGCCGAGGTCTACCGCCGTGGCGATGGCTGGAAGGTGCGGGCGATCGGCCAGGGGTACGCCGACGGACTGGCCGGGGTGGCCCGGGACTTCGGCGTCGACATCGCCGACGACGGAGCCCCCGCGCCCGCGTCACCCGGGCCCGGGTCCCCCGCGCCCCGGTCCTCGGCGCCCGGGTCCCTCGCGCCCCGGTCCCCGGCCCCCGCGTCCCCCGGGCCCGGGTCGCCCGCGTCCGGGTTCCCGGCGTCCGGGTCGCCCGCGTCCGGGTTCCCGGCGTCCGGGTCGCCCGCGCCCGCACCCGCGTCCCCCGTACCCGCGTCGCCCGCGTCCGTGCCTCCCATGCCTCTCGCGGCTCCCGCCACGGCGTCCAGTGCCCCCGCGCGTCCCGTCCCGCCGCCCGGCGCCCCCGCGCCCGCCGACGCGGCCTCGCGGCAGGCCCTCGACATGGTGAACGCGGCGCGGGCCCGGGCCGGGGCCGCGCCCGTGGCCCTCGACGGACGGCTGACCGCGGCGGCCGGGGCACACGCCCGGGCCATGGCCGCCCACGGCGCGCTGGCGCTGGAGGGCCCGGACGGCATCTCGCTCTTCCACCGGATCGCCACGCACGGATACCGCCCGCTGACCATCGCCGAGCACATCGTCTCCGGGCCGCGCACCCCACGCGAGTTCGTGGACTACTGCCTCGAAGGCGCCGAGCGCCGGGGCCCGTTCCACGACCCGGCCCTCGTCCACCTGGGCATCGGCCGGGCCGACGGACCCACCACCGGGGACGTCTACTGGACGGCGGTATGGGCCCGGCCGTTCACCCCGGACGGGCTGCTGGGCCTGGCCTCCGAGGTCATCGCCCGCACCAACGCGGAGCGCGCCGCCGCCCGGCTCGCGCCCCTCGCCCCCGACCCGCGGCTGACGGCGGCCGCGCAGGCACACAGCGACGACATGGTGGCCCGCGACTTCTACTCCCACACCGGCCCCGAGGGGCAGCAGCCCTGGTACCGGGCACGGGCCGCCGGGGCCACCCACCGCGGCGTCGGCGAGAACATCGCATGCGGCCAGCGCTCCCCGGAGGAGGTGGTGCGCGGCTGGATGAACAGCCCGGGTCACCGGGCCAACATCCTGAAGCCCGACTTCACCCATATCGGCGTCGGCCATGCCACCGGCAGCCGCGCGGGCACGTACTGGACCCAGGTCTTCGGCGCCGTCTGATGGCACCCCGCCCCTGTCCGCCTCCGGCCGTGGCGTTCAGGTCCGCGACTCCAGACTGCGCCGGGTGGCGCTCCCGTACACCCCGTTCGCGTCGCCCCGGATCCCGTACCACACCTGGAACCGGGAGACGGCCTGGGCCAGCGTCTGGTCGTACTGGCCGTTGACCTGCCCGTCCTGATACACGTTCGGAATCCGCAGCAGCCGCTTCTGGAGCTCGGTGACCTCCGGGCCGGTGCTCCCGAGGGTCAGCACATCGCCCGGGTCGCCCGGCGGCGGCAATTGGTCGTCCGCGCCCTGGGAGCCGGGGGCGCTCGGCGTCTGCGGCGCGCCGGGGGTCGCGGACGCGGTGGACGCGGTCGGTGTGGCCCCGCCCCCGGCCGCGCCGGACGCCGAGTCCCGGTCCACCATCACCACCAGCGAGAGGGCGACCCCCGCGCCGAGCCCGGCCAGCACCAGCAGGGCGGCGCTGGGGCGGCGCCGCCCGGCCGGGGCGGGCGGTACGGGCGGTTGGTCGGGCGCGGCCGGCGCCTCCTGCGGGGGCCAGGCGTCGGCGGCGGAGGGGCCGCCCGTCATCTCCTGGGTGTCGTCATCCGCCATGGGCGGCGCCTCGGGCGGCAGCTCGGTGCCCGGCGGCCGGAAGAGGTCGAGCTCCTCCATCCACCCCTCGACCGGCCCGTCCGGGGCATCGTCGTACTCCGGCGTCGAGGGGAAGATGGCGGTCGGCTCGATCACCTGGCGCCCGGCTGGTCGGTCCGGATCGGGTTCGGCTGCCATACAGACCTCCTTATACGCCCCACACCATCACGCGGGGATACGGACGCGGGCGCGGGAAGATTCAAGCCGATCGTGAACCGGAGGCCCCGGAGCCCCCGCGGCGCCGGTGTGGCGTGGCGCCGCCGGGTAACCCGTCCTGAGAGGGTGCCCATGGCCTCGGGGACGTCGAAGGGAGCCATGAGATGGAGCGGACCACATGCTGTGTGGTGGGCGGCGGGCCCGCCGGGATGGTCCTCGGCCTGCTGCTGGCGCGGGCCGGGGTGGAGGTCACCGTCCTGGAGAAGCACGGGGACTTCCTGCGCGACTTCCGCGGCGACACGGTGCACCCCAGTACGCTGCGGCTCCTGGACGACCTGGGCCTCGCCGACCGGTTCGCGGCCCTGCCGCAGCGGCATGTGCACTCCATCCAGCTGCCCATAGGGCGGGGTGGCGAACTGTTCACGGTCGGCGAGATCGGCTCACTGCCGGGGCAGTACAACTACGTGGCGATGGTGCCGCAGTGGGACCTGCTCGATCTGCTGGCGGACGAGGCCCAGCGGGAACCCACCTTCCGGCTGCGGACGGATACCGAGGTGACCTCCTTCCTCATGGAGCGCGGACGGGTCACCGGGGTGCGCTACCGCGACCGCGCGAGCGGCTCCACCGGCGAGCTGCGCGCCACCCTCACCGTGGCCTGCGACGGCCGGGGATCGCTCGCCCGCGACCTGCCGGAGCTGGGACTCCAGGAGTTCGCCTGCCCGATGGACGTCTGGTGGTTCCGGCTGCCGCGCGAGGAGGGCGACCCCCAGGGGCTGGTGGGCAATGTCGGTGAACGCTTCCTCACCGCGATGATCGACCGTGGTGACTACTGGCAGTGCGCCGCCCTGATCCCCAAGGGGGCCGACGCCAAATGCCGCGCCGAAGGCCTCGACCGGTTCCTCGCCGCGTTCACCGAGGCCACCCCGTGGATGCGGCGGGAGCCGGCCGGCCGTGAGCCGGGCCCGCGGTCCTGGGACGAGGTGAAGCTGCTGAACGTACGGATGGACCGGCTCCGCCGCTGGCACCGCCCCGGACTGCTGTGCATCGGGGACGCGGCCCACGCGATGTCGCCCGTGTTCGGGATCGGCATCAACCTCGCGGTCGAGGACGCGGTCGCCGCCGCCCGCCATCTGGCCCGGCCGCTGCGTGAGGGCACCGTGGGCCTCGCCGACGTACGCGCCGTCCAGCGCCGCCGGTGGCCGACCACCGTCGCGACGCAGGGGTTGCAGCGGATCGCCCACGCCCGGGTCATCGGGCCGCTGCTGCAAGGGCGTTCACCGGCCGCCGGAGGGGAGCCGCTGCGACTGGCCCAGGTGCTCACCAAGGCGCCCTGGCTGAAGCGGGCGCCCGCGTACTTCCTCGCCTACGGCGCGGGCCGGGAGCGGCCCCCGGCCGAGTCGCTGCGCCGTTCCGGATGAGTCGTCGAAGCCGGGTGCGGAACCCTCCGCACCCGGCTTCACGCATACGAGGAGCCGTCAGACGATGCCTTCGGCGATCTCCGCCTGCTCGCGCGCCGAGCCGTACGCGGACGGCGTGTTGTACGAGCGGCGGGCCACGAACCACCAGATCGTGGCCAGCAGCAGCACCACGGCCAGCGCGATCGAGGCGTAGTTCATCGAGTCCACCGTCACCGGACTGGACTGCGGCAGACAGAACAGCACCGTCACGACCGCCACCCACACCACCGCGATCCAGCCCACCGGCTTGCTCCAGCGGCCTAGGCTCCACGGGCCCGGCTGGAACCGGTCCCCGGCGCGCAGCCGCAGGAAGACGGGGATGGCGTAGGCGGGGGTGATCCCGATGACGTTGATGGCGGTCACCGCGCCGTAGGCCGTTTCGGAGTACAGGGACGGCAGGGCCAGCACACAGGCCACCGCCACCGACAGCCAGACCGCGTGCACCGGCGTCTGGGTCCGGGTGCTGACCCGCTGCCACAGCCGTGAGCCCGGCAGTGCGCCGTCCCGGCTGAAGGCGAACACCATCCGGCTGGCCGCCGCCACCTCGGCGTTCCCGCAGAACAGCTGCGCCACGATGACGATGAGCAGCATCGCGGTGGCGCCGCCCGTGCCCAGGGCGTCGATCAGGATCTGCGCAGGCGGCACTCCGGTGGCGCTTCCCTGGGTGCCGGTGTAGTCCTGGATGGCGAAGGTGAGCCCGGCCAGCAGTACGAATCCGGCCACCCAGGACACCCAGATGGCGCGGACGATCCCCCGGGCGGCGTAGACGGAGGCGTTGGAGGTCTCCTCGGACAGATGCGCGGAGGCGTCGTAGCCGGAGAAGGTGTACTGGGCGAGCAGCAGTCCGATCGCGGTCACGTACAGCGGATTCGACCAGCCGGTGTCATTGACGAACTCGGTGAAGACGAATTCGGGCGACTGGTGGTGGGAGGGCACGATCGCCAGCGCGCCGACGATGATGGCGACGCCCGCCAGGTGCCACCACACACTGACCGAGTTGAGCACGCTCACCAGCCGTACTCCGAACAGATTCAGCGCCGCGTGCAGCAGCAGAATGCAGACGAAGATGAGCATGGTCGATTCCGGTGTGGGATCGAATCCCCACTGGAGGTTGAAGAGCGCTCCGGTGAACAGGGCGGCGCCGTAGTCGATTCCGGCGATGGCCCCGAGCAGCCCCAGCAGATTGAGCCAGCCGGTGTACCAGCCCCAGGTCCGTCCGCCCAGCCGGTCGGCCATGTAGTACAGCGCTCCCGAGGTGGGGTACGCGCTGGTCACCTCGGCCAGGGCGAGCCCGACGCACAACACGAAGAGCCCCACTCCGGCCCAGCCCCACATCATCACCGCGGGGCCTCCGGTGTCCAGCCCGAAGCCGTACAGCGTCATACATCCGGAGAGAATGGAGATGACCGAGAAACTGATGGCGAAATTGCCGAAGCCGCCCATGCGGCGGGCCAGGACGGGTTGATAGCCGAGCTCACGCAGCCGCTGTTCATCGTCCCGGTGGGGGGCGGGACTCGAACTCGACCATGCGGTGGACATGAATGTACCTCCGAATGCTGGGGCGGGCGAGGGGTGGTACAGGTGGGGGAGGTCGGCTCAGCCGCCGGCCCCGGGTCTTGGCCCACGGGCGCCGGCCAGTGAGCGGACCCGGGCGCGAAGAAACATTTCTTCAGCCAGGGCCCGGTCGGCGGTGTCGCGGGTGCGGTAGGCCCAGGGGAGCGGGGTGAAGTACGGCCCCAGCGTCTCGAAGACGCGGGCCGCGTCGGGGAACAGCAGCGCGCCCCACAGGGCGTGTGCCAGATGGTTGAGATCGAGCAGGGAGCTCGTGGTGACATCCGCGTGGTCGAACCAGCCGTTCAGTGCCTTCTGCGCGTCCCGGGTGGCGTCCTCGGTGGCCCAGTGGAGGTCGAGGGCCTTTTCGTAGCCCCGTTCCTCGCGGTACCGCTCGACATGGACGTACAGCGGCAGCACGTGCAGCGCGGAGCCCTCGGGCGCGCCCGAGGCCACCCACTGCACGAAGTTGACCGCCTCGGCCAGCGAACCCCCGGCCCGTCGGGCGTACACGAACTGGAGCATCCGGTGGTACGCCTCGCGGTTATGAGGATCGCGCCGGTCGGCCTCCGCCAGCAGCCCCCAGGGGCCGGGGAAGAGCAGCGGACCCGGCGGGGCCACCCGGTGTTCCTCCTGCCGCTGCTCCTTGTCCAGCTGGGCCAGGGCCAGCAGACACACCCAGGGCACCGGGTCCGCCGGGGAGTGGTGCGCGGCCAGCTGGCAGGACTGCCACGCCTCGCGCCACAGTTCCCGGGTGCGGGGGTGTCCCTCGCGGTGTGCGCGCACCGCGCGCTCCACCCCGACCCGGGTGTGCATCACCAGCGCCGCCACGCTCCGCGGCTCCTCGGTCCGCCACGCCTCCACCACGTTGGATCCGGCGGCGGCCGTGGCCAGCACCTGGGTGCGCTGGGTCCACAGCGACCAGGTGGGAGTCTCCGCGAGCAGATTGCGCATCGATATCCAGCGCCCGGTGCGTAGATCGTGCAGCGCCACGCGCAGCCCGCCGTCATAGCCCGCGGGGTGGTACACGGGGCGGAACTCTTCCTCGGGCATCGGATGACTTTCGTACGGAGCTGACGTACCGGACGCGGGAAAACGAGGTGCCTGGGGGATGGTTGCAGGGATCTTATAGTCCCGGCGCAACGATTCGGGAACGGGGGACTCCGGTGCGTGCCCGAACGGGCCGTCTTGACGCCCGCCCCGCGCCTGCACCAGGCTTTCCGGCAAGATCCGCGCCCCGTCCCGCGAGCGCGCCGTCCCCGAGCCCGAGCCGTCCCCGAGCCCGAAGCGATCCGCCCGTCCCGAGCGAAGAACCGGACATGCTGCCTGCTGAGCGTCGCCACCGCACCCCGGCCGACCCCGCGACCGGCCCGGTCCTCGCCATCGACCAAGGCACTTCGGGCACCAAGGCGCTGGTGCTCTGCCCGGAGCGCGGGGTGATCGGCTCCGCCGAGGTGCCCGTACGGCCCCGTCATCTGCCCGGCGGACTGGTCGAGGTCGATCCGGCAGCGCTGCTCACCTCGGTCCTCGAGGCCGGGCGGCAGGCTCTCGCGGCCGCGGAGAAGCCGGTGGTGGCGGTCGGTCTTGCCAACCAGGGCGAGACCGTACTGGCCTGGGACCCCGTCACGGGAGAGCCGCTGACGGACGCCCTGGTCTGGCAGGACCGGCGGGCCCAGACGGTGTGCGAGCGGCTCGCGCCGCACGCCGGGACGTTGCGCGAACTCACCGGTCTGCCGCTCGATCCGTACTTCGCGGCGCCCAAGATGGCGTGGATCCGGCGCCATCTGACCGGCGAGGGCGTGGTCACCACCAGCGATGTGTGGCTGGTCCACCGGCTGACCGGCGCGTTCGTCACCGACGCCGCCACCGCCGGGCGCACCGGACTGCTCGACCTCGACCGTGTCGCCTGGTCCCAGAAGGCGCTGGACGTCTATGGGCTGACCGCCGAACGGCTGCCGCGCGTCGTCGACGCCGCGGGGCCGGTCGGCACCACCACGGCCTTCGGCGGCGAGGTCCCGCTCACCGGACTCCTGGTCGACCAGCAGGCCGCCCTGCTGGCGCAGCGGGTGACCGAGGCGGGCACCGCCAAGTGCACCTACGGCACCGGCGCCTTCCTCCTCGCCCAGACCGGCGACCGGCCCCGGCGCGGCCCCCACGGCCTGGTGTCCTGTGTGGCCTGGCGGTTCGGCGGGCGCACCAGCTACTGCCTGGACGGGCAGGTGTACACCGCCGCCTCCGCGGTGCGCTGGCTCAGCGACCTGGGGGTGATCCAAGGGCCCCGGGACCTCGACCCGGTCGGGGGGACCGTGCCCGACACCGGGGGAGTCACCTTCGTACCCGCGCTCGCCGGACTCGCCGCTCCGTGGTGGCGCGGCGACCTCAAGGGCTCGCTGACCGGGCTCGGCCTCGACACCACCGCCGGACATCTGGTGCGCGCCCTGTGCGAGGGCATCGCCGCCCAGGTCGTGGAGATCGCCGAGGCGGCCGCCTCCGACCTGGGCGCGCCGCTGACCGTCCTGCGGGTCGACGGAGGACTGACCCGCTCGGCGCTGCTGATGCAGACCCAGGCCGATCTGCTCCAGCGGCCGGTGGAGGTGTCGGCGCTGCCGGACGTCACGGCGCTGGGGGTGGGCGCCGCCGCCCGGATGGGGCTGGACCCGGGCCTGACGGTCGAGCAGGCGGTTCCCGCGTGGGAGCCCGCCGCCGTCTACGAACCGCGGATCGGCGCGGAGCGGGCCGCCGAGCGGCTGGCCGCCTTCCGCTCGGCCGTGGCCGCGCTGCTGGACCACGCGCCGACGGCCGCCGACCACGACTGAGGACCCCGCGCACCAGGAGCCGTGTCCACCGCCGAGCAAGGGACCAGCATGACCGTTACGACCACGGGTGACCTCCCCGACGAGGTCTACGACGTGGCCATCGTCGGCGCCGGGGTGGTCGGCGCCGCCATCGCCCGCGAACTGGCCCGCTACCGCTTGCGGACCGCCCTGGTCGAGGCGTCGAACGACGTCGGCAACGGCACGTCCAAGGCCAACACCGCGATCCTGCACACCGGCTTCGACGCCACCCCGGGCACCCTGGAGGCCCGCCTGGTGCGCGAGGGCTACCAGCGGCTGACCGCCTACGCCGCCGAGACCGGCATCCCGCTCGAACCGCTCGGCGCGCTGCTCGTCGCCTGGGACGCGGAGCAGCTCGCCGCGCTGCCGTCGCTCGCCGAGAAGGCCGCGCGCAACGGCTATGACGAGACGGCCATCCTCGACACCGAGGCGGTCTACGCCCGCGAACCCCACCTGGGCCCCGGTGCCCTCGGCGCGCTCGAGGTCCCCGGCGAGAGCGTCATCTGCCCCTGGACGACGACGCTCGCCTACGCCACCCAGGCGGTCCGCGCGGGCGTCGCCCTGCATCTGAACTGCCCGGCCGGCGCCATCACCACCCGGGCGGACCACCACGAGATCGCCACCCCGCGCGGGGTGCTGCGCACCCGTCACCTGGTGAACGCCGCGGGGCTGTACTCGGACGAGATCAACCGGCGGCTCGGCCACGAGGAGTTCACCGTGACCCCGCGCCGCGGCCAGCTCATCGTCTTCGACAAGTTCGCCCGCGGCCTGGTCGACCACATCCTGCTGCCGGTGCCCACCGCGCTCGGCAAGGGCGTGCTGGTGGCGCCGACCGTGTACGGCAATGTGATGCTCGGCCCCACCGCCGAGGACCTCGACGACAAGACCGCCACCGGATCGTCGGCCGACGGACTGGCCTCGCTCCGCGAGAAGGGCGCGCGGATCCTGCCGGAGCTGCTGGAGGAGGAGGTCACCGCCGTCTACGCCGGGCTGCGCGCCGCCACCGAGCACGGCGACTACCAGATCCGCGCCGACCCCGGGCGGCGGTATGTCGCCGTGGGCGGCATCCGCTCCACCGGGCTCACCGCCTCCATGGCGATCGCCGCGCATGTGGCGGAACTCCTCGCCGGCTGCGGTCTTGACCCTGGGCCCGAGCGGGAGATCGAGCCCGTGCGGATGCCCACCATCGGCGAGGCGTTCCCGCGGCCCTACCAGCGCGCCGACCTCATCGCCGCCGACCCCGCGTACGGCACCGTGGTCTGCCACTGCGAACGCGTCACCCGGGGCGAGATCCGCGACGCGCTGACCGCCACTGTGCCACCGGCCTCGCTGGACGGCCTTAGGCGCCGCACCCGGGCCCTGGCCGGGCGCTGCCAGGGATTCTTCTGCGGCGCCGCGGTGCGCGCCCAGTTCGAGGCGGCCACCGCGGCCCAGGACCGGACGGAGGCTCGGCGATGACCCCCGTCGACCGTACCCACCGCACCGTCGACGTCCTGGTCATCGGGGCCGGACCGGCCGGACTCGCGGTCGCCGCGCGGCTGGCCGCCGCCGGGGTGGACCGGGTGGAGATCCTCGACCGCGAACAGCGCGCGGGTGGCATCCCCCGCCACTGCGACCACACCGGATTCGGGCTGCGCGATCTGCGCCGGCTGATGACCGGACCGGACTACGCCCGCCACCACATCGCCGCCGCCACCCGCGCCGGGGCCGTGCTGCGCACGGGGGTCACGGCCACCGGCTGGGCGGCGCCGCGGACAGTGGACGTCACCGGCCCGACCGGCCTGGAACGGATCACCGCCACGGCCGTCGTCCTGGCCACCGGCGCCCGGGAACGCCCGCGCAGCGCCCGGCTGGTGCCGGGCACCCGGCCCGCGGGTGTCTTCACCACCGGGGAGTTGCAGCAGGCCGTCCATGTACACCATCAGAGCGTCGGCCGCCGCGCCGTCATCGTCGGCGCGGAACGGGTCAGCTACTCCGCGGTGGCCACCCTGCGCCGGGCCGGGGCCGAGGTCGCCGCCATGGTCACCGACCTGCCCCGCCACCAGACCCACCCGGCGCGCCACCTCGGCACCCGGCTGCGCCATGGCGTTCCGCTGGTCACCGACGCCACCGTGGCCGAACTGACCGGCCGGGCGCGGCTGGAGAGCGTACGGCTGCGGCACCGGGACGGCAGGACCGCGGCCATCGGCTGCGACACCGTGGTGTTCACCGGCGACTGGATCCCCGACCACGAACTGGCCAGAAGCGCCGGGATCGCCCTCGACCCCGGCACCCGGGGCCCGGCCACCGACGCCGAGTTCCGCACCGGCGAGCCCGGGGTCTTCGCCGTGGGCAATCTGCTGCACCCGGTCGAGACCGCCGATGTCGCCGCCCTCGACGGCCGGTTCGCCGCCGCGCCCGTACTGCGCCATCTCGCGGGCGCGCCATGGGCCCCGGGACCGCTGCCGGTGCGGGTCGAGGCGCCGCTGCTGTGGATCTCACCCAACCGGCTCACTCCGGACGGGCCCCGTCCGCCGCGCGGCCGGTTCACCCTGCGCACCACGCGGTTCCTGACCCGGCCGGTGCTCACCGTCAGCCAGGACGGCCGGACGCTGCACCGCGGGCGCCTCCCTCATACGGCGGCGCCCAACCGGCCGTTCCATCTGCCGGCCGGCTGGATCGCCGGGGCCGACGCACACGGCGGCCCCGTGCGCATCACCGCGGACTGACCGGGCCTTACGAGGTGTCCGGCGGTACACGTACGCCTGCGGCGGGAGGGGACAGCACCGATACGCGGTTCCGCCGCGCGGTCCGCCGGACACCCCCTAGCCGAGGCCCCCGGGCGTGCCGCGCAGCCGCTCCATCTCGCGCCGGTCGCGCTTGGTGGGGCGGCCCGTGCCGCGGTCGCGCAGCCCGATCGGCACGGTGTGCTCGCGCGGAGGCGGCGGCGGGCTGTTGTCCACGTAGCACTCCACCGCCACCGGCGCCCCGACCCGCTTGCGCACGATGCGCGAGACGACCACGATCCGGTCGCGCCCCGCATGGCGCAGCCGCACCTCGTCCCCGGACCGCACCGTGTGCGCGGGCTTGACGCGCTCGCCGTTGACCCGGACGTGCCCCGCGCGGCAGGCCGAGGACGCCATGGAGCGCGTCTTCGTCAGCCGCACGGACCAGATCCAGCTGTCCACCCGTACGGACCCCTCGTCTGAAGCCATACCCCGACTCTAATGTCTAAGGTGCGACGCATGAGCGCACATTTCGACGTGGTGGTCCTGGGAGCCGGACCGGGTGGCTATGTCGCCGCGATCCGCGCCGCTCAGCTGGGCCTGACCACGGCCGTGGTCGAGGAACGCTACTGGGGCGGCGTCTGCCTGAACGTGGGCTGCATCCCGTCCAAGGCCCTGCTGCGCAACGCCGAGCTGGCCCATCTGTTCATCCACGAGGCCAAGGACTTCGGCATCCGGGTGAACGGCGATGTCACCGTGGACTACCGCGACGCGTTCGAGCGCAGCCGCAAGGTGGCCGACGGACGGGTCAAGGGCGTCCACTATCTGATGAAGAAGAACAAGATCACCCAGTTCGAGGGGCGGGGCGCCTTCACCGGCCCCCACGACATGCTGGTCACCCGCTCCGGCGGCGGCACGGAGACGCTCACCTTCGACCACTGCGTGATCGCCGCGGGCTCGATCACCAATCTGCTGCCCGGCACCTCCCTCAGCGAGCGGGTGGTCACCTACGAGGAGCAGATCCTCTCGCCCACCCTGCCCGGCAGCGTCCTGATCGCGGGCGCGGGAGCCATCGGCGTGGAGTTCGCGTACATCATGCACAGCTACGGGGTGCAGGTGACGCTGGTGGAGTTCATGGACCGGATCGTGCCCCTGGAGGACGAGGAGGTCTCCGCCGAGCTGACCCGGCGCTTCCGCAGGCTCGGCATGAACATCCTCACCTCCACCCGGGTGGAGGCGATCAACGACGCGGGCCCCGCGGTCAAGGTCATGGTGACCACCGGCGGCCAGCGGCAGACCCTCCAGGCCGCCCGGGTGCTCCAGGCCATCGGGTTCCGGCCGCGGGTGGAGGGATACGGTCTTGAGCACACAGGTGTCCGGCTGACCGAACGGGGCGCCATCGGCGTCGACGGCCGGTGCCGCACCAATGTGCCGCACATCTTCGCCATCGGCGACGTCACCGCCAAGCTGATGCTGGCGCACGCCGCCGAGGCCATGGGCATCGTCGCGGCGGAGACCATCGCCGGGGCGGAGTCCATGGAGCTGGACTATGTGATGATCCCGCGCGCCACCTTCTGCCAGCCGCAGATCGCCAGCTTCGGCTGGACCGAGGCCCAGGCGCGCGAGCGCGGTTTCGACGTCCGGGTGGCGAAGTTCCCGTTCACCGCCAACGGGAAGGCCCAGGGGCTCGGCGACCCCGTCGGCTTCGTGAAGCTCATCGGCGACGGCCGCCACGGCGAGCTGCTGGGCGGCCATCTCATCGGCCCCGAGGTCACCGAGCTGCTGCCCGAGCTCACCCTCGCCCAGCAGTGGGATCTCACCGCGCACGAGGTGGCCCGCAATGTCCACGCCCATCCGACCCTCAGCGAGGCGGTGAAGGAGGCCGTCCACGGGCTCGCCGGACACATGATCAATTTCTGACCGCGAATGCTCCCGCCCCGGCCGCCACCAGGTGTGCGACCCGCGGATGTGCGTTAGACAGAGCATGTGAAAGTGCGCTCGGCGCTGGGCTCGCGCAGTGTCGGCGGGCAGGTGTTCGCCCTGATGCTGATCATCGTGACGCTCCTGGTGCTCGCCGCGGGGGCCACGCTGTCCCTCCAGGCGCGCGGCAGCCGGGAGAGCCAGGCCCGGGCCCGTGCCCTGACCGTCGCACGGGCCGTGGCCGTCGCCCCCGGCGTCCAGCAGGCGCTGGAGTCCCGCCACCCCGCCAGGACCCTCCAGCCCTACGCCGAGAAGGTCCGCAAGCGGGCCGGTGTCGACTACATCGTGGTGACCACCCCCCGGGGCATCCGGTGCAGCCATCCGAACCCCAAGCTGATCGGCAAGCGCGTCGACCGCGGCCTCTACCCGGCCACGGTGGGCCGGGCCTTCACCGACAAGACCCCGGGCGTCACCCGCCCGGCCGCCTCGATCCGGGCAGCCGTTCCGGTCACCGACTCCCGCGGCCGGGTGATCGGCATCGTCAACGCCGGGGTCTCCATCCCCTCCGTGGCCCGTACGGTCAGCCGCCAACTGCCGGTGATCTACGGCTCCACGGCCTTCGCCCTCCTCCTGGGCGGTGGCGGCGCGGCGCTCGTGGCCCGGCGGCTGCGGCGGCAGACCCACCGGCTCGGCCCCGCCGAGATCACCAGGATGTACGAACACCACGACGCCGTGCTGCGCTCGGTCCGGGAGGGGGTGCTGATCCTCGACGACGAGGGACGGCTGCTGCTCGCCAACGACGAGGCGCTGCTCCTGCTGGGTCTCGCACGCGACTCGGACGGACGGCAGATCACCGACGTCGGCCTGCCCCCGGAGATCGCCGGGCTGCTCGCCTCCGGCCGCGAGGCCACCGACGAAGTGTACGAGGTCGGGCACCGGCTGCTGGCGGTCAACCAGCGCCCGGCGAAGCGGGCCGGACAGCCCTGGGGCAGCGTCGCCACCCTGCGGGACACCACCGAGCTGCGTGCCCTGACGGACAAGGCCGACCGGGCCTACGCACGCCTCCAGCTGCTGTACGAGGCGGGAGTCCGCGTGGGCAGCAGCCTCGACATGGAAGGCACCGCCGAGGAACTGACCCGGGTCGCCGTGCCGCGCTTCGCCGACTACGCCACCGTCGATCTGCACGAGGCCGTCCTGCGCGGCGAGGAGCCGGGCGACCGGGACTCGCCGCTGCGCCGGGCCGCCTTCAGCGGCATCCGGCAGGACCCCCCGCTGCGCCGGGTCGGTGAGCGGGTCTCGTCCTTCCCCGTCACCCAGCGGGCCGGTGGCACCGGTCAGGCGCGCGTGTTCGACGTCGGCGAGCTGCCGTCGCACCCCGGCTGGACACCCCAGGACCCGGAGCGGCTGGGGTGGGTGAGGGAGTACGGCATCCACTCGCTGCTGACCGTTCCGCTCAGCGGGCGCGGCGTCCGGCTGGGCCAGGCGGCGTTCTGGCGCTCGGGGAACACCCCGCCCTTCGACGAGGAGGACCGGACCTTCGGCGAGGAGCTGGCCGGTCAGGCGGCCGTCGCCATCGACAACGCCCGCCGCTACGCGCGCGAGCACGCCACCACCCTGGCCCTCCAGGAGAGCCTGCTGCCGCGCGGCCGCCCCGAGCAGCAGGCCGTCGTGGCCGCCCAGCGCTATCTGCCCGCCCCCGGCGGGGTGCGGGGCGACTGGTTCGACGTCATCCCGCTGTCCGGGGCCCGGGTCGCCCTCGTCGTCGGCGATGTCGTCGGCCACGGACTGCACGCCGCCGCGACCATGGGCCGGCTGCGCACCGCCGTGCGCAACTTCTCCGTCGTGGACCTTCCCCCCGATGAGCTGCTCGCCCGGCTGGACGACGTGGTCGACCAGCTCGACCGCGAGGAGACCGGCCCCGGCGCTGGGGCAGCCGGCGCCACGTGTCTGTACGCGGTCTACGACCCGGTCTCCCGGCACTGCACCCTGGCGCGGGCCGGGCATCCGCCCCCGGCCCTGGTCCACCCCGATGGCTCGGTGACCTTCCTCGACCTGCCCGCGGGACCGCCGCTGGGGCTCGGCGGACGGCTCTACGAGGCGGCCGAGACGGAGCTGCCCGAGGGCAGCCGTCTCGTCCTCTACACCGACGGGCTGGTCCAGGACCGCGAACGGGACATCGAAACCGGGCTGGACCAGTTGCGGGACGCCCTCACCGACGCCGACCCCGACCCGGAGCGGGCCTGCGACACCGTGATGGCCGCCCTGCTCTCACCGCGGCGCACCGACGACGTCTGCCTGCTCATCGCCCGCACCACCGCGCTGGACGCGCGCCGGGTGGCCTCTTGGGATCTCCCGGCGGACCCGGAGGTCGTGGCCAGGATGCGGGCGGCCGTCGCCCGCACCCTGGCCGAGTGGCACCTGGAGGAGGCCGCCTTCACCACCGAGCTGGTGGTCAGCGAGCTGCTCGGCAACGCCATCCGGCACGCCGTGGGCCCCGTACGGCTGCGACTGCTGCGCAACCGGGCGCTGATCTGCGAGGTCGCCGACGGCAGCACCACCGCGCCCCATCTGCGCCGGGCGGCCACCACCGACGAGGGGGGACGCGGACTGTTCCTCGTCGCCCAGATGGTCCAGCGCTGGGGCACCCGCTACACCAGCCAGGGCAAGATCATCTGGACCGAGCAGGATCTCCCGGCCGGGGCACGCGCCCTGCGGTGACCAGGTTGACCAGGTGGTCAGGCCGAGGGCGCCGGCGTGTCCTCGCGCCGCTCCCATGCCACCTGGGCCAGGTCGGCCATGGTGGTCACGAGGTCCGCCGCCTCCTCGGCACCGTTCAGATGCCGGTACTCCGAGCCCACCGTGATCACCAGCCGCTCGGGCAGGCCCAGCGACGGATAGGTGTTCTCGGCGATCAGGGTGCGGGCGGCCTCCAGGGCCGGTACCCCGGCCGTGTGCAACTGCCGGGTGCGGTCCCGCAGATGCTCCAGATAGCCGATGTGGCCGCGCACTCCCTCCCGGTCGAGGACCGGGCCATGGCCGGGCACGATCACCTCGGCCCCGGTCTCGAGCACCCGTTCGCACGCGGCGATCACATTGGCCAGCGGGCCCGCCCAGTGCACCGCGTGGTCGCCCGGGTCCCGGGGGCCGGAGGCGAAGATGACATCGCCGGTGAACGCCACCTTCTGCCGCGGCAGATACGCCACCAGATCGCCCGCGGTGTGCGCGGATTCCAGACTGAACAGCCGCACCGGCACCTGGCCCACGCGCAGGTCGAGCTCGCCTACGAAGGTGAGCGTCGGCTCCACCACCTCGGTGGCGGACCAGTCGAACCGCCCGAAGTGCCGCTGGAGGTACCAGCCGAGCGGAGTCGCCGGATCGCTGCCGTGCACCAGGCCGTGCAGCTGCTGCGGCGAGGGCTCGTACTCGATGTGGCCCAGCGCCTCACGGGTGGCCACGATCTCCGCGTCCGGTACGACCTCAGCGCCCCACAGGTGGTCGCCATTGGCATGGGTGACGATCACCCGCTCGATCCGGCCCCCGTCGGGCAGCAGGGCACGGCTGTGTTCGAGGAACTCACCGGCCATCCGGCGGTCGTAAGGGCTGTCGACCCAGGCGGCGTGGCCGTCGGGCGAGACGATCAGACCGCAGTTGGCCAGACCCCAGCCGGCGCTCGGGGTCGGGGACCAGATGTGCACACCGTCGGCCACGGTGAGGAGGGGGGATTGCGAGATCATGGACGCACACTATGCCCGCGCCGCGCCCCCGCGGCAGGCGGCCCGCCCCGCCCGCGTCAGTTCCCGGCCACCCGGCCACCGCCGCGCCGGACCGTCATCGGCAGGTCGGTCGTCGGGCCGTCTCGGCAGGTCGGTGGTCAGGCCGTCATCGGCAGGTCGGTCGGCCCGATCGGCGCCGGGAGCGTCGTGGAGCCCGCGAGATAGCGGTCCACGGCCGCCGCGGCCGAGCGGCCCTCGGCGATCGCCCAGACGATCAGCGACTGGCCACGGCCCGCGTCGCCCGCCACGAACACCCCCTCCGCGCCGGTGGCGAACGACGCGTCACGGGCGACGGTGCCGCGCTCGTCGAGTTCGAGACCGAGCTGGTCCAGCAGCTCTCCGTCCCGCTCCGGGCCGCGGAAGCCGAGAGCCAGCAGCACCAGATCCGCCCGCAGCACCCGCTCCGTGCCCGGCCCGGACTCCCCATCGGCACGGGCCCCGACCAGACGCAGCGCCCGGACACCGCCGTTCGGCCGCCCCGCGTCCGGTGGGGTCCCCTCGAAGCGGACCGTGGTCGCGGCGAAGACCCGCGCGTCCACGTCCGCCTCCGGAGAGGCCGCCAGCTCCCGCGCCTCCTCATGGGCGGCGGACATCCGGTAGATCTTGGGGTAGGTGGGCCAGGGCTCGCCCTCGGTCCGCTCGTCGCCGGGCCGGGGGTGGATGTCCAGCTGGGTCACGGAGACGGCGCCCTGCCGCAGCACCGTGCCCAGACAGTCCGCGCCGGTGTCCCCGCCGCCGACGATGACCACATGTTTGCCCTCGGCGGTGATCGGCGGCCGGGCGTAGTCGCCCTCCAGCACCCGGTTGGCCATCGGCAGATACTCCATCGCCTGATGGATCCCGGCCAACTCCCTTCCCGGGACGGGGAGTTCGCGCCAGGCCCGGGCGCCCACGGCTATCACGACCGCGTCGTAGCGCGCCCGGAGCTCGGCGGCATCCATATCGGTGCCGACGTCCACGCCGGTGCGGAACTTGGTGCCCTCCGCGCGCATCTGCTCCAGCCGCCGGTCCAGGTGGCGCTTCTCCATCTTGAACTCGGGGATGCCGTAGCGGAGCAGTCCGCCCGCCCGGTCGTCGCGCTCGTACACCGCCACGGTGTGCCCCGCACGGGTGAGTTGCTGGGCCGCGGCCAGGCCCGCGGGCCCCGAGCCGATGACGGCGACGGTCCGGCCGCTCAGCCGGTCCGGTGGCTTGGGGGTCACCTGGCCGCTCTCCCAGGCCCGGTCGGCGATGGCCACCTCGACGTTCTTGATGGTGACCGCCGGCTGGTTGATGGCCAGCACACAGGCGCTCTCGCAGGGGGCCGGGCAGAGCCGGCCGGTGAACTCGGGAAAGTTGTTGGTGGCGTGCAGCCGCTCGCTCGCGCGCAGCCAGTCGTCACGGGATACCAGGTCGTTCCACTCCGGGATGAGGTTCCCCAGCGGGCAGCCCTCATGGCAGAAGGGGATGCCGCAGTCCATGCAGCGGCCCGCCTGGGCGCTGATGATCGGCAGCAGCCCGCCGGGCGCGGGAACCTCGTTCCAGTCCCGCACCCGCTCGTCCACCGGACGCCGGGGCGGAAGACGACGGGGTGTGGTGAGGAAACCCTTGGGGTCGGCCATGACGACCTCCCATTACCCGTGTCATGGTCTGGCCGCTTTCACCCCACTGTACGACCGCTGGTCAGCCGGTCCAGGGTCGTCGCGGCCTCGGCCATGATCCGGTCCACCAGCTCAGCGCAGGAGGGCAGATCCTCGATCACACCGGCCACCTGTCCCGAGGCCATCACCCCCGTGTCGGTGCGGCCGTCCACCATCGACGCCTTCAGCAGCATCGGAGTGGTGGCGGCCAGCAGAACCTGGCTCCAGGTGAGGTCCTTGCCGTGCCGCATCGCCAGCCCGTCCCGCACCATCCTCGGCCAGCTCAGCCCGGCCAGCCGCCGGAACGCGGCGGCGTGGCGCACCGCGCGAAGGAGCGCGGCGGCGCGGCCGGAGCGCTCGAGGGAGTCGACCAGCTCGCTGCGGAGCATCCGGTGGGGGAGTCCGTCGACCGCCGTGGTGACGGTGACATCGGTGACCGCCGCCGCCAGATAGCGCGTCTTCACCGCGTCCGGGACCGTGCTGTCGGAGGTGAGCAGGAAGCGGGTGCCCATGGCGATCCCCGCCGCCCCGTAGGCGAGCGCGGCCGCGAGCCCCCGTCCGTCGTGGAAGCCGCCCGCGGCCACGACCGGGATGTCCACCGCGTCCACGACCTGGGGGAGCAGCACGGTGGTGGCCACCTGCCCGGTGTGGCCACCGCCCTCGGAGCCCTGCACCACCACCGCGTCCGCGCCCCAGCCCGCCACCTTCTCCGCGTGGCGCCGCGCGCCCACGGACGGGATGACCACCACGCCCGCGTCCTTCAGCCGGTCGATCAGCTCACGCCTGGGAGCCAGCGCGAACGAGGCGACCCGCACCCCCTCCTCGACGATGATCCGCACCCGCTCCCCGGCGTCTCCGGCGTCGGCGCGCAGATTGACACCGAAGGGCGCGTCGGTGCGGGCGGCGACCTCGCGCACGGCCGAGCGCAACCGCTCGGGCGACATGGTCGCGGAGGCCAGGATGCCCAGCGCCCCGGCGTTCGCCACGGCGGACACCAGCCGGGGCCCGGCCACCCACCCCATGCCCGTCTGGACGATGGGATGGCGCACCCCGACGAGCCGGGTCAGCGGGGTTTCCATCAGGACGGCACCTCCCGCTCGCGGGCCCCCTCCGGGTCGATGACCTCCCGGATCAGCCGCAGCTCGGCGGGGGTCGGCTCCCGCGTGCACGGTACGTCGTCGGCGATGTCGAGCGGGAAGCCGGTGGCCTCCCGCACCGCCTCGGCGGTCACCCCCGGATGCAGGGAGCGCACCCGCAGGGTGTGGTCGGGCGTGGCGAAGTCGAGGACCGCCAGATCGGTCACCACACACCGGAGGTCATGGAAGCGGGCCGCGGCCGGCCCCGCGGCCGCCACCCGGTCGTATCCCACCCCGCACACCATGTCGACGCGTTCGACGAAGACCCGCCGCGAGTGCCGGGGCACCCAGTAACTCGTGGGGTTGTTCAGGGTGTTGACCGGCGCTCCCCGCACCCCCAGCAGTTGCCGTTTGGGCCGCTTCCAGTCGCCGACGCAGCTGATGTTCTGGTTGCCGTGGCGGTCGAGCTGGCTCGCGCCCATCATCACATGGCGCCGGCCGCCGGTGACCAGCGCCAGATGCGCCCGGTACGGCAGCCACCCCTCCACCACCTCCGGATCGCCGCCCACGATCATCGCCTCGCCGTCCGTGAGCAGCAGCCCGGGCGCGAAGGTGAGCTTGGCCAGCCGGGCGCCGACCCTGGGCACCGCGCCCATCGGGGCGGCCAGGATCTCCCCGTCGCCCCGCCATGCCTCGGCACAGGCCACCACGCAGTACTCGGCCCGGGTCACCCCGCCGGTCATGTGCCCTCCCTCCCGAACGCCGCCACCGCGGCCCGGTACCGCTCCTCGTCCCCGGACAGAAACCGCTTCGTGAACTCCCGCCACGCCTCCGGGTCGGCCGCGGCCTTGGCGTACGCGCTCTGGAACGCCTCGTCCCGTCCGTAGTCGGGCACGCAGGAGGTGAAGTGCGCGCCTCCCGGGGTCTCGACCACACCGGTCACCGTATACCGCTTGACCAGCAGCGTCCGCGGGCCGCCCGCGTCCGCGAACTCGGCGGTGGTGACGACGCGTTCACAGGAGAGATACGCCTCCGCGGCCGCCTCGCAGAACAGGTCGTCGAAGTACGGATCGGGCCCGAGGTACTGCCCGTTGCCCTGCGCGTCCGCCCGGTTGAGGTGTACCAGCGCCACGTCCAGCCGCAGCGCGGGCATCGCCACCAGCTCCTCACCGTCCTCGTACGGCGATGTCACCGTCCGCAGCCCGGGGTTGACCGTCATGACGTCCGAGCCGAGGCCCGCGCGGACGGGCAGGAACGGCAGCCGGTGCACGGCGGCCGTCAGCCCCCACATCATCATCGACTCGTCCAGCTCGGTCAGTTCGATGTCCCCCCGCTCGCGCGCCGCCCGGAAGTGCGGCTCCAGGGGGATCGAGTCGAGCGTCGCGAACGCCGTCACCAGCTTGCGGATCTTCCCGGCGGCGGCCAGCAGCCCGACGTCGGGGCCGCCGAAGGAGACCACGGTCAGATCGGTGACCTCCGACCGCAGCAGGGCGCGGACCAGCGCCATGGGCTTGCGCCGCGACCCCCAGCCGCCGATCCCGACCGTCATACCGCTGCGGATCCGGCCGACGACCTCCTCGGCCGTCATCGTCTTGTCGGCCAACGCCGCTCACCCCTTCCCGGTGCTCCTGGCGACGAACGCGTCGCGGTGCCCGTCGGACAGGCCCGCCAGATTGGCCTCGAAGGTGAAGCCCTGCTCGAAGCGGTAGCTCCGGCGCACATCGACCGGATCGATGCCGTTGATGGCCGCCTTCGCGAGCCGCAGCAGCCCACCGTCCTTGGCGGCGATCTCGCCCGCCAGCTCCAGCGCCGCCTCCCGCAGCCCGGCACGCGGCACGACCCGCCACACCGAGCCATGGCGGTGCAGCTCCTCGGCCGTCGCGGTGCGCGCGGTGTAGTACAGCGCGCGCATCAGCTGGAGCGGGACCAGCCGCGCCAGATGGGTGGCCGCGCCCAGTGCGCCGCGGTCCAGCTCGGGCAGGCCGAACGTGGCGTCCTCGCTGGCCACGATCGCGTCGGCGTTCCCCACGAGACCGATGCCACCGCCCAGGCAGAAGCCGTGGACGGCGGCGACGACCGGGACCGGGCAGTCGTAGACGGCGGCGAACGCCTCGGCGCATCCGTGGTTGGCGCCGATGAGCGCCGTATGGCCCTCGGCCGCCTGGATCTCCTTGATGTCCACGCCCGCGTTGAAGCCCCGGCCCTCGGCGGCCAGCACCACACAGCGCACCGACGGGTCGGCGCCCGCGGTGCGCAGCGCGTCGGCCAGCTCGTACCAGCCCCGCACGGGGAGGGCGTTGACGGGTGGGAAGTCCATGGCGACCAGGCGGACGCCGGCCGCGGGGTCGGAGGTGGAGACACCCATGAGCAGATCCGATACCTTTCCACCAAACATTTGTTAGGTGGAAAGGTAGCAGCGCTCATCGCGCAGCGGGAGGTGTCTCGTGGCAGTCACCATCGATCTCGCCGGGCGCGTCGCCGTGGTGACCGGCGGCACGCGCGGCGTCGGAGCGGGGATCACCCGGGCCCTGCTCACCGCCGGGGCCGAGGTGGTGATCTGTGCGCGCTGCCCACCCGGCAAACCCATCGAGGCCGAAGGGCGCACGGCGCGCTTCGAACCGCTCGACATCCGGGACCCGGAGGCCGTCGAGGCGTTCTTCGCCCGGCTGCGCCGCTCCCACGGACGGCTCGACCTGCTGGTCAACAACGCCGGAGGAAGCCCCTACGGGCTGATCGCCGAGGCCGGGCAGCGGCGCGCGGCGCGCGTCGTCGAACTCAATTTGATCGCTCCCATGACCGTCTCCCTGAGCGCCTACGAGCTGATGCGCCAACAGGAGGACGGGGGCTCGATCGTGATGATCGGCAGCGTCAGCGGCACCCGGCCGTCCCCCGGCACCGCACCCTACGGAGCCGCCAAGGCGGGCCTGGAGAACCTGGCACGCACCCTGGCAGTGGAGTGGGCCCCCGCGGTCCGTGTCAACACACTCGTGCTCGGCATGGTCCGCACCGAACTGTCGCATCTGCACTACGGGGACGAGGAGGGCATCGCCGCCGTCGGCCGGACCGTGCCGCTCGGGCGGATGGCCGAGCCCGTCGAGGCCGGAGACGCCTGTGTGTTCCTCGCCTCCGGGCTGGCCGAATACATCAGCGGCGCCAGCATCGCCATCCACGGAGGCGGGGAGCGCCCCGCGTTCCTCGAAGCCGCCAACGTCAACCAGCCGGCCTCCGGCACCGGCCGGGCAGAACCACGGGAGGACTGAGATGAGCGGACTGTGTGACGGGCGCGTCACCGTCGTCACCGGAGCGGGCCGCGGACTCGGGCGGGCGCACGCGCTCGCCTTCGCCGCCGAGGGCGCGAAGGTCGTCGTCAACGACCTCGGCGTGGCCCCGGACGGCGACGGGGCTTCGGCGGGCCCGGCCCAGCAGGTCGTCGAGGAGATCCGGGCCGCGGGCGGGGAGGCGGTGGCGCACGGCGGCGACATCGCCACCGCAGACGGCGCCGCCTCCCTCGTGGCCACCGCCCTGGACACCTACGGCCGGCTCGACACCCTCGTCAACAACGCCGGATTCCTGCGCGACCGCATGCTCGTCAACCTCGGCGAGGACGAGTGGGACGCGGTGGTCCGCGTCCACCTCAAGGGCCACTTCCTGCCGCTGCGGCACGCCGCCGCCCACTGGCGCGCCGAGGCGAAGGCGGGCCGCACCCCGGTCGCGCGGGTGGTCAACACCAGCTCCGGGGCCGGGCTGCTGGGCAGCGTCGGACAGGGCAACTACTCCGCGGCCAAGGCCGGGATCCTCGGCCTGACCTCGGTGGCCGCCGCCGAACTCGGCCGCTACGGGGTCCAGGTCAACGCCATCGCCCCGGCGGCCCGCACCCGGATGACGGAGACGACGTTCGCCGGTGACATGGCCGCACCGGACGACCCCGCCGCCTTCGACGCGATGGCCCCCGCCAATGTCTCACCGCTCGTCGTCTGGCTCGGCTCGGCCGCCTGCGCCGGGGTCACGGGCCGGGTCTTCGAGGCCGAGGCCGGGCGGATCACCGTCATGGAGGGCTGGCGGCCGGGCCCCACCGCCGACAAGGGCGCCCGCCGGACCCCCGCGGAGGCGGGCGAGACCGCGCGGAAACTCCTCGCCGGAGCCGAACCGCCGGGGCCGGTGTACGGGGCACCCTGACGGGCCGCCCGGCCGCTACGGGGTGGGGAAATCCCCCGTACGGGACGGGCGGCAGCGGGATGGGAGCCCGGTGCGCCGCGACGGCACGATGATCCGCGAACGGCACACCGGAACAAGGCAAGGAGCGGGGTCGTGGGAGTTCGGGCGAGGGGCCTGGCGCTGTGGGCGGGGATCGGCGCGCTGGCGGTGACGGCGACCGTCACCATCGCCACGGCCCAGGGGGAGTCGGCCGGGCCGTCGGCGCCGTCCGGCTTCGAGGAGGCCGTCGGCCAGACGGTGAAGGACGGGTTCCCGGGCGCGGTGGCCTACGCGCGGCGCGGCGGCGACGAGTGGCGGACGGCGGCCGGGGTCGCGGACAAGGCGACCGGCGAGAAGGCCCGGCCGGGGCAGCGGTTCCGGATCGCCAGCAACACCAAGGCGTTCGTCTCCACGGTCCTGCTGCAACTGGAGGGCGAGGGACGGCTCTCACTCGACGACAGCGTGGAGAAGTGGCTGCCGGGCGTCGTCCAGGGGAACGGCAACGACGGTAAGGCCATCACCATCCGTCAGCTGCTCAACCACACTTCGGGGATCTACGACCCCACCACCGAAGCCTCGTTCTTCGCCCCCTATCTGGAGGACGGCGACCGTGACCACGTCATCACCCCGCGCGAGGTGATCGCCCGCTCGGTCGCGCACGAGCCGGAGTTCGCGCCGGGGAAGGGCTGGTCGTACTCCAACACCAACTATCTGCTCGCCGGGCAGGTGATCGAGGCGGTGACCCACCGCTCCGCGCCCGCCGAGATCGACCGCAGGATCCTCGCCCCGCTCGGGCTGAAGGACACCTCCTTCCCGGTGACCGATCCCGAGGTGCACGGCTCCCATCTGCACGGCTACGACCTCAAGGGCCGCGATATGACGCGGTTCAGCCCCTCCTACGACTGGACCGCCGGAGCCATGATCTCGACCGTGGACGACCTGGCACGGTTCGAGCGCGCACTCTTCGGGGGCAAGCTGCTCCGCCCCGACCAGCGGCGCGAGCTCAAGACCCCGGTGAAGTTCCCCGACGCGCCCGCGTACGGACTCGGGGTGCAGCGCATGGAGGTGCCGTGCGCCACCGGGGAGGGGAAGAAGGCCGATCCGCTCACCGCCTGGGAGACCGACGGCGCGGGCCCCGGCTACACCAGCGTCTCCCTCACCACCGCCGACGGTCAGCGCCAACTGGTCCTGGCGGCCACCGTCTACGACCTCGCCGCGGAGCTCAGGGGCGAGGCGCCCGTACCGCGGAGCAAGGGCCTGCTGAAGGCGCAGACGGCGGCTCTTTGCGACTAGCCCCGTCCCGGCGCGGCGGATGACCGGGCGGACGCCCGCGCACATCCGGGTTGTCCGGGCGGGGTCTGGGATGGAGCCCCAGTTGAGGGAAGGGGCGGGGAGGGGAAAAGAACCGCCGGACATCCCGTGGCCCCGGTCGCTCCGCTCAGGAACGGGCCGCCGGGGCGAGCTGGGCCACGATGGCCCGGCGCCCCGCCTCAAGAGCCTCCTCGAGCAGAGCGCTGTCCGTTTCCAGACGGCTGACGGACGGCGCCGCGGCATCGGGGCGGACCGACAGCACCGCGGGGTCCGTGGGCGATTCCGCGGTGTCGGTGTCGTAGACCGCCAGCAGCCGGTCGTCGTCGGCGAGCCGGGCGGGCCGGTTCAGGAAGGCGGCGCGGAACTGGGGGGTGTACTGGCGGAAGGCGACCGCGGCGACCAGCCGGGAGCCCATCGACGGGGTGGCCCGGAGCGCCGCGTCCTGGACCGGCGGCCGGCTGCGCAGGACGAGGACGTGGGTCGCGCCGTCCCGCAGCGCCTGGCGGAACGGGATCGACTCGGCCAGGCCCGCGTCGTAGAAGCGGCGGCCGCCGATGGTGACCGGGCCGCCCGCCAGCATCGGCAGCGCGGCGCTCGCCCGCAGCGCCAACCGGAGGGCGACCTCATCCGTCAACTCGCCGTGCAAATCGACCGGTTGGCCGGTTTCGAGATCCGTGGCCAGCGGATGCAAGGCGAGGGGCGCGGCCAGCACCGAGGCGTAGTCCAGCGGGAATTGACGGATGTAGACCTCTTCGATCAGCGTCTCGATATCCACCATGGGGCGCCCGCGCAGCAGATTGCGCTTGCGGATGAGAGCACTGGCGAAACGGGGGTCGGCCCAGCCGCGCAGGCCCTCCGGCCGCGAACTGACCAGCCAGGCCGCCGAGATGGCCCCCGCCGAGGCCCCGTACACCGCGTCGAACGCGGTCAGCAGCCCCAGCTCGTGCACGGCCAGCGCCATCCCGGCCGAGATCGTGCCCCGCATCCCGCCACCCTCGATCGCCAGGGCCACCCGGTATCCGTCCGCACGCGCCCCGGGGCGGCTGCCCGCCTCCGCCCGGTCGGCGAGGACCTTCATCAGCCGGTGGCGGTCGAGGCCGCGCTGGGACTGCTCCGTCACTTCTTCTTCTCCTCGAGGGGCGATTCGGGCTGAAGGGGCCGGTGTTCCTGGGCGCTACTCCGCCGTGGCCGTCGTCAGTATGGGCACACAGCCGGCCCGCCGCAGAAGGGTGCTGAAGCGCGAGGCGAGGACCCGATGGCCGTCCGCCGCGGGATGCAGCCGGTCCGACCCCTCGGCCTCCAGCATCAGCCGCGTATGGACGGGGCCGAAAGCGTCGGGGCCGTGGAGGTAGCGCAGCCGCGTGTCGCCGTGGTCGCGAAGCAGGGTCACGGCCCGGCGTATGTGCGCCCGGCACTCGCGCATCGTCATCCCCGAAGGACCCGGCACCTCCTCCCGCTCGGGCGCGGTGATCGTGGACATCACGGCGAACGGGGTCGTGGGGTGGCCCTCGCGCACGGTGCGGACGAAACCTATGAGCGCCGAGACCAGCGCGTCGCGGTTGTGGCTGCCGAGCGCCTGGACATTGACCCCGACGCAGAGGGTGAGCAGATCGGCCGGCAGATCCCGCATCAGCCGCGCCGTCATGGGCTCCAGACAGCTGGACCTGCCCAGGGCCAGCGAGGTGAGATCCCAGCGGTTCCGCCGGGCCACCAGGGCGGTCCAGGTCCGGCTGGGGGACGCGGCGCCGCGCCCCTGCGAGATGGAGCTGCCGCAGTGGACCCAGCGCGGCCGCGGCCCGGGCTCGTCGCCCTCCACGGCCGAGCCCGCCGCCACGGACAGTCCGCGCAACCGGAACTGATGGTAGAAGGGCAGCCACAGCTCGACCGCCGCCATCCGCCCCGGCAGTCCGTCGCACCGGAACTCGGCGTCCCCGCCGTGGGTTTCCAGCTCCACGGTGCCCGCCCGCCGCCCGTCGCACACCACATCGAGGCGGGCCCGCTCCTCGGGCCCGTTCAGCGTGGGCGCGGGATCGGCCTGGTAGCGGCAGCCGAGCGAGGGGCTGTCGGTGCGCAGCGTCACCCGCACCCCGGACGGCATCGCGGCCCGGCCCAGCCCGCCCTCGGGGAGATACAGCGCCGCCTCCTCGCGCGGCAGCCGCCAGGGAGCCGTCCACCCGGGGCCCGGCCGCAGGGACACCGCGCCCCGGTAGCGCAGCCGGGGATCGTCGTGAGGGATGTCGAGCGAGGCGCTGGCGGGGCGGGGCTGCATGCTCGCGAGTCTGACACCCGCCTCGGACATGTCGGGGAACCACGCGTCGTGCGAGTACCGAGGGCAGCCCGTCATTCAGTATCTTCGCCGCATCCTTCGCGTAGCATGCTGAAATTGGATAAAACCACTGCGCGATGGCAGGAGGAACCCCGGATGGCCGAGGCAGACGCCGTCGTCGTCGGGTCCGGGGTCAACGGCCTGGTGGCCGCCGCGGAGCTGGCCCTGGCCGGATGGTCCGTCATCCTGGTGGAGCGCGAACCGGACATCGGCGGGTTCATCGCCACCGAGGAGCGCACCCTGCCGGGCTACCTCCACGACACCTACTCCTCCTGGCATCCGCTGTTCGTCTCAGGACCGGCGTTCGCGCGTTTGGGGGAGCCCCTGCGGCGGCATGGGCTGGAGTACCGCAACACCGATGAGTGGACCATCGCGAGCGTGGCCGACGACGGCAGGGTCACGCTTGCGCACCGCGATCCCGAGCGCACCGCCGAGGGTTTCGCGCACGAAGCGGACCGGGCCGCGTATCTGGCCGCGCTCGGCCGGCTGGGTGCCGACATGGCGGCGATCGGCGGCCTGATGGGCGGCGAACTCCGCTCACCGGCCGCCCTCCGCCACGTGGCCGTCCTGCTGCGCGGCGGCGGGCGGCAGGGGGTGGAGCGGTGGCTGCGCTCGGTGGCCACCAGCGGCCGTGGGTACCTGCGCGCGGAGTTCCGCGGGGACGAGGTGGACCATCTCTACGCCCCGTGGCTGCTGCACGCGGGGCTGTCGCCGGACCACGCGTCGGGCGGATTCCTGGTGCCGCTGTTCGCCGCCACTCTGCATGGCGCCGGGGTGCCGGTGGTGGCCGGGGGCGCGGGCCGGTTCCTCGACGCCTTCAGGTCGCTGCTGACGACGACGGGCGTGCGGCTGGAGACCGGCACCCGGGTCGACCGCGTCCTCGTCGAGCGGGGGCGCGCCGTGGGAGTGGCGGCGGGCGGCCGGGTCTTCCGTGCCCGCCGCGCGGTCCTCGCCTCGGTGACCCCCACCGCCCTCTACGGCACCCTCCTGCCGGAGGGCTCGGTGCCCCGTGAACTACGCGACGAGGCGCGGCGGTTCCGCTACGGCCGCGCCGCGATGCAGATCCATGTCGCGCTGTCCGAGCCGCTCGGCTGGCGCGACGCACGGCTGAACACGGTCCCGCTGGTGCATCTGACCGACGGTTCGGGCAGCACCGGTATCGCCTGCGCCGAGGCCGAGGCGGGTCTGCTGCCCCGGCGGCCCACGGTGGTCGTCGGGCAGAGTTACGTCCTGGATCCCGGCCGGGTTCCGCCCGGGGCCGCAGCGCTGTGGTTGCAGTTGCAGGAGGTGCCGTCCATCCCGCGCGGCGACGCGGCCGGTGAGCTGGACACCGCTCAGGGCTGGACCCCGGAGCTGACCCGGGGCTACGCCGACCGGGTGCTGAACCGGATCGCCGGGCACACGCCCGATCTGCCCGGCAAGGTGCTCGCCGTCGATGTCATCGCGCCCCCTGACCTCGCGCGCCGGAACCCCAACGCACCCGGCGGCGACCCGTACGGTGGCTCCCTCGAACTGGACCAGAGCCTTCTCTGGCGGCCCCTGCCCGCTTCCGGACGGCACGCGACCGATATTGACGGCCTCTGGCACATCGGCGCGTCCACTCACCCGGGGGCCGGGCTGGGCGGTGTCTCCGGGCACATGGTCGCCACCGCGCTCACCAGAGGGCCGCGATTCGCCCGTCTGCCCCGGTTCTCACCGGGGCGACGGGTGAGAGGCTGACGCCGTCAGAGGCTGACGCCGTGTGACCGCAGATAGGCGAGCGGATTGATGTCCGAGCCGTAGCCGGGGCCGGTGCGGATCTCGAAGTGGAGATGCGGTCCGGTGGCATTGCCCGTCGAGCCGGAACGGCCGATCTGCTGGCCTCCGTTGACGTTCTGCCCGGCCCGCACCGACAGCTGCGAGAGATGGGCGTACTGGCTGTACTTGCCGTCCGGATGCCGGATGACCACCTGATAGCCGTACGCGTCGCCCCAGCTGGCCGAGACCACATGGCCCGAACCCACGGCCTTCACGGAGGTGCCGATGCCCACGGGGAAGTCCACGCCCGTGTGGTAGCCGCTCGACCAGCTGGAGCCGGCCGCCCGGTAGGCGGTGCTCGGGCTGACGCCGCTGACGGGGGCGGTGAAGCCCGAGGCGACCACGGGCTTGGTGGCCCGCTCCCGGCTGGTGTGCTTCTCGGCCTTCGGGTGCGGCGCGGGCTTCGGCTTCGGCTTCGCCTTGGCCTTGTGATGGGGCTCGGGTTCCGCCTTGGGCTTGGCGGTGGCCTTACCGCCCTTGAGGGAGAGCTTCTGGCCGGGGTAGATCAGATCGGGATCGCCGCCGATCGTCTCGCGGTTGGTCTCGTAGAGCGCCTTCCAGCCGCCGTTGACGTCGTGGGTGTCGGCGATACGGGACAGCGAGTCGCCGCTGACGACCACATAGCGGCCGGACTTCGTGGAGGCGCGCCCCGGGAGGCTGGTGGGCGTGGGCTTGCTCGCCGCCTGCTGGGCCTTCTCCGGCCGATGGGTCTGTTTGACCGGGGCGGCGGCCGTCCTGACGGTCTTCTGGGCACTCTGCCGCGGCGCCGCGTCGTCCCGCGTCAGACCCGCCTTGTCCGAGCACACCGGCCACGCGCCGGGGCCCTGGCCGTCGAGCACCTTCTCCGCGATCGCGATCTGCTGGTCCCTGGTGGCCAGATCGGCCCGTGCCGCGTACGCCGTGCCGCCGTAAGCCTCCCATGTGCTCTGGGTGAACTGGAGCCCGCCGTAGAAGCCGTTGCCGGTGTTGATGTCCCAGTTGTGGGTGGACTCGCACTGGGCCACCTTGTCCCAGGTTTCGCCCGAGGCCGCGGACGCGCCCGCGGCGCCGACGAGTGGAAGGGCGATTCCGGCGCCGCCCGCCGTGACGCTCAGTGAGGCACGGGAGATGCGGTTGGGCTTGTAGCGGCGGTGGCGTCCCCGTAAGGGCATGGACGGCTCCTTCTCGTGCTGCCGGGTGCGGCGAGCTGCCGGGCGGGCCAAAGATAAGGGGGCCGATTTGGGCCAAACAAGAGGGAGTTCACCTGGAAAGAGGGCCACAGCGCGCTGTGCTGCGGCCCTCTTCCGCTTATGTGATGTGCATCACATGAATTCAATGGGTGGTTCGGGCGGGACACAGGGTGACCGGCCCACGCCCAGCGCATGGATGGTGGCCGCGCGCACCCCGCGCGGCCGCCGCCCGCGACCGATGGTCCCGGGCGGCGGCGTGCCGTGCTCTGTCGAGGAGTTACCGGCGCACGGCGAGCGACACCGCGAAGCGGCCCTCCGCGTCGGTCCACCAGCGCCGCGACTCCATCCCCGCGGCGGCCAGTTCGTCCCGCACCTTCTCCTCCCGGAACTTGGCGGACACCTCGGTGCGGACCTCCTCCCCGGCCGCGAAGTGCACCGCGAGATCCATGGCGGGGATCTTCGCGGTGAGCTCCTTACGGGCCCTCAGCCGCATCTCCATCCACTCCTCCTCGGCGTTCCACACCGCCACATGGTCGAAGTCGGAGGGGTCGAAGTCGGCGCCCAGCTCGCGGTCGAGCACCGTCAGCACGTTCTTGTTGAACGCCGCGGTGACCCCTTGGACGTCGTCGTAGGCGGAGACGAGCGTGGCCTCGTCCTTGACCAGGTCGGTGCCGAGCAGCAGCGCGTCGCCGGGCGCGAGCAGCTCGCTCACCGAGGCGAAGAAGGCCGCCCGCTCCGCGGGCAGCAGATTGCCGATGGTGCCCCCGAGGAAGGCCAGCAGCCTCGGCCCCGGGGTGTCGTCGGGCAGCGCGAGCCCGTTCATGAAGTCGGCCACCAGCGCGTGCACCATCAGCCGTGGATGCTCGGCCAGCAGGGCCTCCCCGGCGAGTTCCAGCGCGCTCTCGCTCACGTCGACGGGGACGTAGACGCGCAGATCCGGCAGCGCCCGGATCAGGTGGTGGGTCTTCTCGGAGGAGCCGGAGCCCAGTTCGACGAGGGTGCGGGCCCCGGTGGCGTCGGCGATCTCCGCCGCGCGGGCGACGAGGATCTCCCGCTCGGCCCGGGTCGGGTAGTACTCGGGCAGCCGGGTGATCTCCTCGAAGAGCGCGCTTCCCCGGGCGTCGTAGAACCACTTGGGCGGAAGCTGTTTGGGGGTGCTGGTCAGCCCGTCGGCCACATCGGCGCGCAGCGCGGCCGCGGTGGCGTCGGCGGGCAGGGTTCGGGTGACGGTGAAGGGGCTCAACGGGAAGCCTCCTTGAGTGCGGTGAGCAGTACATCGGTGCGGGTGGCGGTGAGCAGGGTGCGGTCGGGGACCTCGGTCCAGCCGGGGTCCTGGTCGTACGGCTCGGAGGCCACCACCACGCCCCGGTCCGGATCGGCCAGGTACCACAGCGTGTCGCCCCAGGCGGTGGCGGCGATGGTCTCGCCGTCCATGAGCAGCAGATTGAGCCGTGAGCCGGGGGAGGCGGCGGCGAGCTGCCGGGCGGTCTCGGCCAGCGCCTCCGGCGGCGCGTGGCCCAGCCGCAGCCGGTGCAGCACCAGCGCCCAGACGAACGCCGAGTCGCAGCGCGCCTCCAGGCCGAGCAGATCCGCCGGTGGCAGTGTGGCGGCGAGGTCCGCGACCGTGTGCGGCCAGTCGCGGAGCGCCCCGTTGTGGCTGAACAGCCAGGTCCCGGAGGCGAACGGCGAGGCGCCCGCCTCGCCGTCCGCGCTCGCCTCGGTGGCGTCCCTTACGGCGGCCATCAGCGCCCCCGTGCGCACCACGCGGGCCAGGTCGGCGAACGACAGATCGCCCCAGATCGGGCCGGCGCGGCGGTAGCGCGCGGGCACCGGGTCGTCCGAGGCGTACCAGCCGACGCCGAACCCGTCGGCGTTGACCGTGCCGTGCGCCTGCCGCCGCGGCGCCCACGACTGCCGGAACAGGCTGTCCGCGGGCGCCACGACCACCTCGCCGATGGAGGTCCGCGGCCCGAGGTAGGCCAGGTGGCGGCACATCAGGACGCGTCCCGCGCGGTGCGGAAGCCGGAGAAGATCTGGCGGCGGACCGGCAGGTCCCAGTTGCGGAACGTGCCCCGGCAGGCGACCTCGTCCACCGCGAAGGAACCGCCGCGCAGCACCTTGTGCGCCGGGCCGAAGAACACTTCCGAGTACTCCCGGTACGGGAAGGCGCGGAACCCCGGATAGGGCAGGAAGTCGCTCGAGGTCCACTCCCACACATCGCCGATCAGCTGCCGCACCCCCAGCGGGGAGGCGCCCCGCGGATAGCTTCCGGCCGCCGCGGGCCGCAGATGGCGCTGGCCCAGGTTGGCGTGGTCGGGCGTGGGATCCTCGTCGCCCCACGGATAGCGCCGGGACCGGCCGCTCTCCGGGTCGTGGCGGGCGGCCTTCTCCCACTCCTCCTCGGTCGGCAGCCGCCGCCCCGCCCAGCGGGCGTAGGCGTCCGCCTCGTACCAGCTCACATGCACCACCGGCTCCTCCGGCGGCACCGGCTCCGTCACCCCGAACCGCCGCCGCAGCCACTGCCCGCCCTCGCGGCGCCAGAACAGCGGGGCGGCGAGGCCGTGCTCCTGGATGTACGCCCAGCCGTCGGCCGTCCACCAGCGCCGCTCGGTGTAGCCGCCGTCCGCGATGAACCGCTCGTACGCGCCGTTGGTCACCGGAGTGGTGTCGATGTGGAAGGCCGGGACCAGCCGGTGGTGCGCGGGCCGCTCGTTGTCCAGGGCCCAGGGCTCGGCCGAGGTGCCCATGGTGAACGGGCCGCCCGGGACCAGCACCTCCTCCGGCAGCGCCTCGCCGTCCGCCGCGTCGGGCGGCGGCGGGGCGGTGAGCGCGGCGGGTCCGCGGCGCAGCTGATGGGTGATGAGCATCGTCTCGTCGTGCTGCTGCTCATGCTGCGCGATCATGCCGAAGGCGAAGCCCGCGTCGACCAGCGGGGCGCCGCGCAGTTCGATCCGCTCCAGGATGTCCAGCACCCGGCCGCGCACCTCGTGGACATAGCCGCGGGCCTCGGCGGGTGCCAGCAGCGGCAGGGTGGGCCGCTCGGCGCGCGGATGCTCGAAGGCGTCGTATATCGAGTCGATCTCGGGGCGCAGGGCGTCACGTCCGCCGACCGCGCGCAGCAGCCACTGCTCCTCCTGGTTGCCGATGTGCGCCAGATCCCACACCAGCGGGGACATCAAAGGGGAGTGCTGGGCGGTGAGGTCGGGCTCGTCCACGCAGGTGGTCAGGGTGTGGGTGCGGTCGCGCGCGGTGCGCAGCGCCTTCTCGGCGCGCCGGCGCAGCGCCTCGGGATCGATGGTGAGATCGGAATCGGGGGCGGTCATGACCGTCCCTCCTTACCGGTGAGGGGAGCGAGCAAATCGTCGGCGGGACATCGGCCGCGGACCACATAGCGGTCGGTGAAGGCGGCGACGGCGGCGGTGACGGCGGGGGAGGCGCCGATGCGCGGCAGCGCGTCCAGCGCCGTGGTGAAGCAGCTGACGGCGGCGGTCCGCAGCTCGGGGTCGGCCAGACCGTGACGGGCCGCGGCCCGCCACAGCGGATTGCCCGGTGCGGGCCGTGCGCCCGCCGTCTCGGCGAGCGGCTTCACCACCCGGTAAACCGTTTCAGCAGCCTCGGGATCGTCGAAGAGCGCGACCGTGACGGCAAGGGGGACGATCCAGCCGTCCTCACCGCTCTGCGCGTCGATCATGCGCAGTTCCAGATGGCCGCGCGGGCGGACGGGGGGAAAGAGCGTGGAGATGTGGAAGTCGAGGTCGTCGTGGGTGGGCGGCCGGGGCAGCCCCGTCCGGGCCCACCGGCGGAAGGTCACCCCGGACGGCACCGTCCAGGGCGCCTTCTCGTCCCGGATGGCCATCACGGGCGCGTCCAGTACGTAGTGGGCCCAGGCCGTGCGGGGATCCCGGCCGTCGGCCGGGGCGTGGGTGCGCCCGGGTTCCATCGCCGTCCACAGCGCCTGCCGGGTGGAGCGGTAGCCCGTGGGGCGGCCTTGGCGCAGCGGCGAGTTGGCGAACGCGGCGGTGAGCACCGCGCCCAGCAGATGGGCGAGCCGCCAGCGCCGTGCCATGCCGAGCGGTCCGGGCTCCTCGTGCCCGGCGTCCACACAGACCTGCACGGAGGCGGTGTTGCACATCATGGAGCGCCCGGCCGGACCCCGGCGGTCGAAGTAGGTCTCCATGCAGTCGTACCGGGGCGTGGTGAGGAAGCGTCTCGGCGGGCGCCAGGGGTCGTGTCCGTGGCCGGCGAGCCCGAGGCCGAGGCCGGTGAGTACGGAACGTACGAGGACCAGATCGGCGGTCGCGGACTCCACACACGCGGTGAGGGAGTCGGCCGGGAGGGAGCTGAGCTCCACCTGACCGCCGGGTTCGAAGGTGATGGCGGACCGCAGTGGCAGTCCGCGCAGGGCGGTGACCGCGGCTTCGAGCCGGGCCGCCTCGATGGGTCGTGCGGGGTCGTGCGGGTCGTACATGAGCCATTCGAGTTCGACTCCGATGCGGCGCGGCGGCCCGGTCTTGAAACAGATGCCGTGCAGCCTGGCCTCCATCTCGACCTCGCTGATCGCCTTGTCGTCGGGCACAGTCGTCATCTCCCGTCACGTTCCGGGAACGGCTCGCCGGGAAACGAACCGATATGTCGCCGTCCACTCTTAACTGCCGACGCGCCGGGCTCAAGGGCGCCTCCAGAGTTGCACAAGAGTTCATCCGCCGCCGGGTGGGCAGGTCAGGATGGCTGACGGTGGTGGCGGTTCCGCTCCTCGTACCGACTGGTTAGTATGTTCGACCCGGCGCGGTACCGCGTTCCGACGATCCGTTTGTGGAGGCCACCGGATGCAGACATGGCGAGTGCACGACAATGGCGAGCCCGGTGAGGTCATGCGCCTCGACGAGGTGCCGGACCCCCAGGCGGGACCGGGACAGCTGCTGCTGCGGGTCCGGGCCGTCAACGTCAACTTCCCCGACGCCCTGCTGTGCCGCGGCCAGTACCAGGTGCGGCCGCCCCTGCCGTTCACCCCCGGCGTCGAGGTGTGCGGCGAGGTCGTCGCCGTCGGCGAGGGCGCCGAGGGCGTGGTGGGCTCCCGCGTCCTGGCCACGCCCACGCTCCCCGCGGGCGGCTTCGCCGAGCTGGTGCCCGTGGAGGCGTCGGCCGCGCTGCCCGCGCCCGACGCCCTGGACGACGCCGAGGCCGCGGCGCTGCACATCGGCTACCAGACCGGCTGGTTCGGCCTGCACCGCAGGGCGCGCATCCAGTCCGGCGAGACGCTCCTGGTGCACGCCGCCGCCGGCGGGGTCGGCAGCGCCGCCGTCCAGCTCGGCAAGGCGGCGGGGGCCACCGTGATCGGCGTCGTCGGTGGCGAGGACAAGGCGCGGGTCGCCCGCGAGCTCGGCTGCGACCTCGTCCTGGACCGGCGCGCCGACGACATCGTGGCGGCCGTCAAGGAGGCCACCGGCGGACGCGGCGCGGACGTCGTCTACGACCCGGTCGGCGGCGACGCCTTCGTCAAGTCCGTCAAATGCGTCGCCTTCGAGGGCCGCATCGTGGTCGTCGGCTTCGCCAGCGGCGTCGTCCCCCAGGCCGCCCTCAACCACGCCCTGGTCAAGAACTACGCCATCCTCGGCCTCCACTGGGGCCTTTACAACACCCACGACCCGGCCGCGATCCGCGCCTGCCACGAGGAGTTGACCAAGCTCGCCGCACAGGGCACCGTCAAACCGCTGGTCAGCGAGCGCGTACCGCTGGAGGACGCGGCCGACGCCGTCCAGCGCGTCGCCGACGGCGTGACCACCGGCCGCGTGGTCGTCGTCCCCGGGCAGGCCGCCGGAGGGGACCGATGAGCACCACCCGGCACCGCCCCGCCGTGGACGCCGACGAGCTGCGCCGCCGCGTCCGTGAACTCCTGGACGCCCATCCGCCCGCCACCACCGACCGGGTGGACTTCCTGCGCGCCCGCTTCGATGCCGGGCTCGCGTGGGTGCACTACCCGGCCGGACTCGGCGGCCTGGACGCCCCGCGCTCCCTCCAGGCCGTCGTCGACGCCGAGCTGGAGGCCGCGGGGGCGCCCGACAACGACCCCCGACGCATCGGCATCGGCCTCGGCATGGCCGCCCCCACCATCCTCGGCTTCGGCACCGACGAGCAGCGGAAGCGGCTGCTGCGCCCGCTGTGGACCGGCGAGGAGGTGTGGTGCCAGCTGTTCAGCGAGCCCGGCGCCGGATCCGACCTCGCGGCCCTCGCCACCCGGGCGGTGCGCGACGGCGACGACTGGGTGGTCGACGGACAGAAGGTCTGGACCTCCAGCGCCCATCTCGCCCGCTGGGCCATCCTCATCGCCCGCACCGACCCCGACCAGCCC
Source organism: Streptomyces sp. Inha503 (assembly GCF_047215865.1). NCBI lineage: Bacteria > Bacillati > Actinomycetota > Actinomycetes > Kitasatosporales > Streptomycetaceae > Streptomyces > Streptomyces sp. Inha503. The sequence goes on from NZ_CP178360.1 coordinate 10,885,513, forward strand.
AAACACCGCGGCATCAGCTACTTCATCTGCGATATGACCGACCCCGGCGTCGAGGTCCGGCCACTGCGCCAGATCACCGGCGAGGCGGAGTTCAACGAGGTCTTCCTCACCGGTGTGCGGATCCCCGACAGCCGGCGGCTCGGCGAGATCGGCGAGGGCTGGCGAGTCGCCCAGACCACCCTGATGAACGAGCGGGTCGCCATCGGCGGCGGCCGCGTCCCCCGCGAGGGCGGCATGATCGGCCTGGTCGCCGACACCTGGCGGGAGCGGCCCGAACTGCGCACCCACGACCTCCACCAGCGGCTGCTGCGGCTGTGGACGGAGTCCGAGGCGGCCCGGCTCGCGGGGGAGCGGCTGCGCCAGCAGCTCGCGGTCGGCCAGCCCGGTCCCGAGGGCTCGGCCATGAAGCTCGCCTTCGCCCGCCTCAACCAGCGGATCAGCGCACTGGAGGTCGAGCTGCTGGGGGAGGAGGGGCTGCTCTACGACGACTGGACGCTGCGCCGCCCCGAACTCGTGGACTTCACCGGGCGCGAGGCCGGTTACCGCTATCTGCGCGCCAAGGGCAACTCCATCGAGGGCGGCACCTCGGAGGTGCTGCTCAACATCATCGCCGAACGCGTCCTGGGCCTGCCGCCCGAGCCGCGGACCGACAAGGACGTCCCGTGGAAGGACCTGCCCCGATGAGCACCGCCGACCTGCTCTACTCCGAGGCGGAGGACGATCTGCGCGCGGCCGTACGGTCGCTGCTCACCGACCGCTGCCCGCCCGCCACGGTGATCTCCGAGGCCGAGAGCGGCCGGGCGTACGACGTGGCGCTGTGGCGCGCGCTGGGCGCCGAGATGGGCACCGCGGGGCTGCTGGTGCCGGACAAGCTGGGCGGCCAGGGCGCCACCGCGCGGGAGGCGGCGGTGGTGATGGAGGAGCTCGGCCGCGCCGTCGCCCCCGTGCCGTACCTCACCAGCGCCGTCCTCGCCGCCGCCGCCCTGCTCGGCTGTGACACCGACCAGGAGGCCGTGGCCCGGCTGCTCGGCGCGGTCGCCGAGGGCCGTACGGTCGGCGCCCTCGCGGTGCCGCTGTCCACGGTGGCCGTGGTGCCCGGCGGCGGGTCCGGCGCGCCCGCCGTGACCGTACGGGCCGAGGGGGACGCTACTCTGAGCGGCCAGGTCTCCGGAGTCGCGGGCGCGGCGGGCGCCGATGTGCTGCTCGTCCCCGCCACCGGTGCGGACGGCCAGGGGCTGTACGCCGTGGAGACCGCCGAGACCAGCGTCACCGTCGAACCCCTCACCTCGCTCGACCTCACCCGCCCGCTCGCCGCGGTGACCCTCACCGGTGCCCCGGCCCACCGGCTGGCCGGGCCCGACCGGGCCGAGGCGGCCATCGGGCGGGCGCTGCTGACCGGGGCCGGGCTGCTCGCCTCCGAACAGCTGGGCGTGGCCGAATGGTGTCTGACCGAGACCGTCCGCCACACCAAGGAGCGCCATCAGTTCGGGCGCCCCATCGGCTCGTTCCAGGCGCTCAAGCACCGTATGGCCGCGCTGTGGCTGGAGCTGGTCTCGGCGCGCGCCACCGCGCGGTGCGCCGCCGACGCACTGGCCACGGACAGTCCGGACACACCGGTCGCGGTGGCCGTGGCCCAGGCGCACTGCGCCGAGGTGGCGGTGCGCGCGGCCGAGGAGTGCGTCCAGCTGCACGGCGGCATCGGTATGACCTGGGAGCATCCGGCGCATCTGTATCTCAAGCGGGCCAAGAGCGACGAGATCGCACTGGGCACCCCCGGCCGCCACCGGCAGGCGCTCGCCGCGCTGGTGGATCTGCCGGCCCCCACCGGCTGACCGGTCGGCGGCCCCACCGGCTGACCGGCCGGATCCCGCGAACCCGCCCCCGCTCCGCGATCACGCCACTAGAGTGCCGAACAGCTGTGCGGCACATCGGGTGGGTCCGGAACGGGGGCACATGATGAGCGACTACGACTACATCGTGGTGGGGGCGGGCTCGGCGGGCGCCGTGGTGGCGGCCCGGCTGACGGAGGCCCCGGACGTACGGGTGCTGCTGCTGGAGGCCGGGAAGGACGACGCGGCCGCGCAGATCCACGACCCCACCGCGTGGTTCACCCTCATCGGCGGTGAGCACGACTGGGGCTACACCACCGTCCCGCAGCCGGGCCTGGCCGGGCATCCGCAGGCCGCCGCGCGCGGCAAGGTGCTCGGCGGCTCCAGCAGCATCAATGTGATGACCTATGTCCGCGGCCACCTCGGCACCTTCGACTCCTGGGCCGCCGACGGCTGCACCGGCTGGGACGCCGCCTCGGTGCTGGAGACCTTCCGCGCCCTCGAGCACGCCGAGGGCCGTGACCCGCGCTTCCGGGGCACCGACGGCCCGCTGCGGCTCAGCCGGGCCGAGACGCCCAACCCGCTGAGCACCGCCTTCCTCGACGCCGCCAAGGAACTCGGCCACCCCTACAACGACGACTTCAACGGCGCGGAGAGCGACGGCGCCGGGCGCCATGAGTGGACCGTTCACGAGGGGCGCCGCCAGAGCACGGCGGTCGCCTATCTCGACCCGGCGATGGACCGCGCCAACCTCACCGTGCGCACCGAGGCCCGGGCACACCGGCTGCTCTTCGAGGGCGCCCGCTGCGTCGGCGTCGAATACGCGGGCTCCGGCGGTGTGGCACGTCGGGTGCGTGCGACGCGGGAGGTCATCGTGTGCGCGGGTTCGGTGGACTCGCCCAAGCTGCTGATGCTCTCCGGAATCGGCCCGGCCGGGCATCTGCGCGAAGTGGGCGTCCCGGTGCTGGTGGACGCCCCCGAGGTGGGGGCCAATCTCCAGGACCACCCCCTGGTCGGGCTGGTCCACGAGGCGGGCATCCCGCTGCCGCCGCCCCCGCTGACCACCGCCGAGGCGGCCCTGTTCACCCGGACCGCCCCGGGGCTGCCCCGCCCCGACCTGGAGGTGTTCCTCTTTCACATCCCGTTCCACCCGAGGCTGCTGCCGTTCCCGCCGAACAGCTTCACCCTGACGGCCGCCGCGATGCAGCCCCACAGCCGGGGCACGGTCCGGCTCTCCGGCGCGGACCCCGAGGACCGACCGCTGATCGACCCCGGGTATCTCAGCGACGGAAGGGACCTCGCCACCCTGGTCCAAGGCGTCGAACTGGCCCGGTCGCTGGCCGCCACCGACGCGTTCGAGGAGTGGCGGCCGCGCGAACTGCTGCCCGGCCCCGGGGTGAGCGGCCGGGACGGACTGGCCGACTTCGTCCGCGAGAACACCGGCACCTACTTCCACCATGTCGGCACCTGCCGGATGGGCGGGGACGAGCAATCGGTGGTGGATCCCCGGCTGCGCGTCCGGGGCGTCGAGGGGCTGCGGATCGCCGATGGATCGATCATGCCGTCGATCGTCTCGGCCAACACCAACGCGACCTGCGTCATGATCGGCGAGATGGCCGCCGAGCTGATCCGCGCCGACGCCTGAGCGGACTCGCCACGCCCGCTCACTGCGCGGGGGCGACCGCCGGGGAGTAACCGAACAGCAGATCGGCACCCGTATGGAGCACCAGGTGACGGCGGTCCAGGGGCGATTCTGGGCCACACTGACGGCCGGATTCCGATGCTCCGTAGTGGCCGAGGAGGCTCCCCATGGCCATTTCCATCTCCGTGGTCCTGCTGCTTCTGATCCTCACCGTGGTGTTTCTCCGCAGCGGCGGACTGCGCATCTCGCATGCGCTGGTCTGTGTGACGCTCGGCTTCTACCTGGCGAGCAGCAGCGTGGCGCCCACCATCTCCGAGGGGCTGGCAGCCACCGCGGACGTGGTCAGCAGCGTCCGTCCCTGATCCACGCCCGCGGCGACCGGTCTCTGACGGCCGGGCTCAGCGGCCGATCTCGACGTCCTCCAGCACACCGACCGCATCGGGCACCAGAATCGCCGCCGAGTAGTAGGCGGAGACCAGATAGGACGTCACGGCCTGCTCGCTGATGCCCATGAACCGGACGTTCAGACTGGGCTCGTACTCATCCGGGATACCGGCCTGATGCAGTCCGATGACCCCCTGACTCTCCTCCCCGGTGCGCATCGCCAGGATCGAGCTGGTGCCGGACTCGCTGATCGGGATCTTGTTGCAGGGCAGCAGCGGAACTCCGCGCCACGCCCGCACCGCGGTCCCGGCCACCTCGACGCCCTGCGGATACAGACCACGGTTGTTGCACTCCCGCCCGAAGGCGGCGATGGTGCGCGGATGCGCCAGCAGATACTGGGTCTTGCGGCGCCGGGCCAGCAGCTCGTCGAGGTCGTCGGGGGTGGGCGGGCCGCTGCGGGTGTGGATGCGCTGGGACAGGTCCGCGTTGTGCAGCAGCCCGAATTCCCGGTTGTTGACGAGCTCGTGCTCCTGGCGTTCGCGCAGGGCCTCGATGGTGAGTCGGAGCTGCTGCTCGACCTGGTTCATGGGTTCGTTGTAGAGGTCGGCGACGCGGGTGTGGACGCGCAGCACGGTCTGGGCCACGCTCAGCTCGTACTCCCGGGGCTCCAGTTCGTAGTCCACGAAGGTGCCCGGCAGGGCAGGCCCCCCCGAGTGGCCGGACGCGATGGCGATATCGGCCTCACCGCGCCGGTTCTGAGCGGGCACGGTCCGCTCGGCGAGCCCCTGGAGATGGTCGCGCAGCGACGCGGAGCGCTCGGCGGCCTCCTGGACGACGCGGCGGGGGAGGGTGAGCACCGTGGTCCGGGTGACGGCCCGGGCGGTGAACTCCCAGGTGTGCTCCGGACCGGTCAGGACCGCGTCGCCGAAGTACTCCCCGTCGGCCAGCACCGCCAGCGTGCTGCCCTCGTCATACGCTCCGGGGGCGATCTGGCGGACCTTGCCATGGGCGATCAGGAACACCTGGTCGGCCGGGCGGCCCGCCTCCACCAGCACATCCCCCGGCGCGTACTCGCGCTGCACACAGCCGTCGGCCAGCGCCTCCAGCGCGGAGGTGACCCCGAAGCCGCGCAGCGTCGGCAGCTCGCCCAGCTCCGGCGGGATGACCCGCACCTGTGATCCGGTGGTGATGAACTCCACCCGCCCGTCCCCGACCGTGTAGGTCAGCCGGCGGTTCACCCGGTACGTACCGGCCGACACCTGGACCCAGGGGAGGACGCGCAGCAGCCACCGGGAGGAGATGGCCTGCATCTGCGGAACGGACTTGGTGGTGGTCGCCAGATTCCGTGCGGCGGCCGTGCCCAGACTCAGCGGCTGCTCACCGGACTCCACGGAGGTGGTCATAAGTGCTCATCACCCATTTCGGTAGATCTTCGGGAAGGTATGCGAAGGCCACAGGCCCGGTCGGGTGGACGTCAGGGCCCGTCGGGCCGATTCAGAGCCCGACTTCCACGTCCTCCAGAATTCCGAGCGCGTCCGGGACGAGCACGGCCGCGGAATAGTAGGCGCTGACGAGATACGAGATGATGGCCTGCTCGCTGATTCCCATGAACCGCACCGAGAGGCTCGGCTGGTATTCGTCGGGAATTCCGGTGCGGTGCAGTCCGATGACCCCCTGGTTCTCCTCCCCGGTGCGCAGAACGAGAATGGAGCTCACCCCGCTCCCGGAGACCGGAATCTTGTTGCACGGGAGGATGGGCACGCCCCGCCAGGCCGGCAGCGCGTGCCCGTTCACCTCCGTGGGCTGCGGGGAGATGCCATGGCTGTTGAACTGCCGGCCGATCGCCGCGATGGCGCGCGGATGCGCCAGGATCAGCCCCGGGTCCTTCCAGACGGTGGCCAGCAGCGCGTCGAGGTCGTCCGGGGTGGGCGGGCCGCTGCGGGTGTGGATGCGCTGGGACAGGTCGGCGTTGTGCAGCAGGCCGATCTCGGGGTTGTTGATGAGCTCGTGCTCCTGGCGTTCGCGCAGGGCCTCGATGGTGAGGCGGAGCTGCTGCTCGACCTGGTTCATGGGTTCGTTGTAGAGATCGGCGACGCGGGTGTGGACGCGCAGCACGGTCTGGGCCACGCTCAGCTCGTACTCCCGCGGCGTCAGTTCGTACTCCGCGAAGGTGCCCGGCAGGACCGGCTCGCCGGAGTGGCCCGAGGCCAGGGCGATGGCCGCCTCCCCGTGCTCGTTCCGCTCGGTCTCCGGCGCCGAGCGCACCGCCTCCACATGCGCGCGCAGCTCGGGTGAGCGGTCCAGCTGCTCCTCGAACTCCTGCCGGGGCAGGGCCAGCACCGTGCAGGACGTCACGGCCTTCACGGTGATGCCCCAGGTGCCCGCCTCGGCGGCGGTCAGCTCCGGCTCCCCGATGTGGTCGCCACCGGCGGCCAAGCCGACCACGGACGGCTCGTCGAACGCGCCCTCGGTCAATTTCTCGACCTTGCCATGGGCGATGAGAAGGAGCTCATCGGCCGGGCGCCCGGCCTCCACCAGCACATCGCCGGGCGCGAACTCCCGCTGGGTGAAGCGGTCCGCCAGGGCTTCGAGCACCGCCGCGTCCTCGAACCGGCGCAGCAGCGGCAGCTCGCGCAGCTCGACCGGGATGACCCGCACCTGTGATCCGGTGGTGGTGAACTCCACCCGGCCGTCCCCGAGCGTATGGGACGCCCGGCGGTTCACCCGGTAGGAACCACCCGGAACCTGCACCCACGGCAGCATGCGCAGCAGCCACCGCGAGGTGAGCCCCTGCATTTGCGGAACGGATTTGGTCGTCGTCGCCAGGTTCCGCGCGGCCGCCGTGCCGAGGCTCAACTGCGGCTGCGAAATGTCGGTACCGGAACCCGGTTCAACGGACGTCGTCATCGTGAATGCTCACCCAACCCTGTACGGACCTTGAAGAGAAATTCCGATCGAGCAACTGCCAAGCTATCAGCGGACTTTGGGCCGTTGCATTCACTCAAAAGAGTGCCCGGGTGCGGGTTATGGCGGCGGTCGCCGACGGGTAAACATTCCGAATGCGTCGTGGGCCGACGGCCGGTGCGCCCCCGCCCGTTCACCCGGCGCGCGCATCCGCCCCGCGCCCCCACGGGCACCGCCGCAACCGCCCCGGCACCTCGGGAACGGCGAGGAAATGGCCGGGGACCACCGGTGGAACTCTTCGCTCAGTACTGCCCTTTGGGCGTACGGCCGTCCGATACTCACTGGCGTCGAGCCTGCGTATCCGGCACCGCGCCGGGACGAGAGCCGGGAGGCCCCATGGACCGCCGTACACGCCGTGCCTTTGTCGTCACCCTCGGAGCCGCCCTGGCGGGCGGCGCCGCCGCGCCCGCGTTCGCGGGCACGTCCGCCTCGCTCGGCGACACCGCCGTCGCGAAGGACGGCTCCAAGGACGGCGCGAGGGACCGCGCCAAGGGCGAGCGGCCGCTGGCCAGAGCCCACGCCCACAACGACTACGAGCACCCGCGTCCGCTCCTCGACGCGCTCTCCCACGGCTTCGGCAGCGTCGAGGCCGACATCTGGCTGGTCGACGGCCAGCTGCTGGTCGCGCACGACGCCACGGACCTCGACCCCACCCGCACCCTGGAATCGCTCTACCTCGATCCGCTGGCCCGGCGGGTGAAGGCCAACGGCGGCCGCGTCTACCGCGGTTACGACCTGTCGCTCCAGCTGCTGATCGACCTCAAGACCGCCGGGGAGCCCACCTACCTGGAGCTGGCCAAGCGGCTGCGCCGCTACGGCCACCTGTTCAGCGCCGCCTACGGCGGGGTCGGCGGCCGGGTGCGCCGCGGCGCGGTGACGGCCGTCATCTCCGGCGACCGCGGCGCCCGGGCCCCCATGGAGGCCGAGAAGGTGCGCCACGCCTTCTACGACGGGCGGCTGGAGGACCTCGGCTCGGGCGTGCCCGCCTCCTTCATCCCGCTGGTCAGCGCCGACTGGACCAAGACCTTCACCTGGACGGGAGCCGGTCCGATACCGGCGGCGGAGCGCGAGACACTGCGCCGTCTCGTCGCCTCCGCGCACGACGCCCGGCAGACCGTGCGCTTCTGGGCCACCCCGGACGTGGCAGGTCCGGAGCGCGACGCCCTGTGGCATGAGCTCCTGGCCGCCGGCGTGGACTACCTCAACACCGATGACCTCGCGGGCCTGGAGGCGTTCCTGCGCGCGGCCCGCTGACGCCTCGTGGGGCGGCGGCCGGGGAGAAAACCACTCGCGTGCCGCCGCCCGCACGGCCATCCTGGCCCCATGCTCATCAGGACCGCCACCGCCGAGGACTGGCCCGCCATCTGGGCCTTCCTGCGCCGCATCGTCGCCGCGGGGGAGACCTACACCTACCCCCGCGACCTGGACGAGGACCGGGCCCGCGAGATCTGGATGCTGGAGCCCCCGAGCCGTACCGTCGTCGCCACCGACCCGGACGGCACGGTCCTCGGCTCGGCCAAGACGAACCCCAACCACATGGGGCCCGGCGCGCATGTCGCGGGGGCCAGCTTCATGGTGGCACCCGAGCACGGCGGGCGCGGTGTGGGCCGCGCCCTGGGCGAGCATGTCCTGGACTGGGCGCGCGCCGAGGGCTACAAGGCGATGCAGTTCAACGCCGTGGTGGAGAGCAACACCCGGGCGGTGGCGCTGTGGCGCTCACTCGGCTTCGAGATCATCGGCACCGTCCCCAAGGCGTTCGCCCACCCCACGAACGGCTATGTGGGGCTGCACATCATGCATCGCTTCCTCTGATCCCGGCCGGCTCACCCGCCCCGGCGGGGTCCCTGAACCCCGCCGGATCGTCGAGGACCGCCTGCACCACCGAGCTGGCCCCGCCCAGCAGCGGCCCGTCCGGGCCGAGCCGGGAGACGGTCACCGCCCCGCTGCCCGGACGGGCCGGGTCGGTCAGCCGCCGGCCCAACTCCCGCTCCAGGGCGGGCAGCAGCCAGGGCGCCAGCGGCGTCAGCGCGCCGCCCAGCACCACCTTCTCCGGGTCCAGGAGGTTCACCGCGCCCGCGAGGGCGATCCCGAGCGCCGAGCCCGCGCCGCGCAGCGCACGCCGCGCCCGCTGGTCGCCGCCGGCCGCCCGCACGGCCAGCACGGCGATACGGCCGCCGGGGCCCGGGTGCTGTGCCGCGGCCTGCTCGGGGGACAGGCCGCTCGCCCGCAGCACCGCCTCCTCGCCCGCGTACTGCTCCAGACAGCCGCGTCCGCCGCAGACGCACTCGGGCCCTTCGGGACGCACCGGCACATGGCCCAGCTCGCCCGCGAAACCGTGGGTGCCCCGCAGCAGTTGCCCGTCGAGCACGACCGCCGCGCCGATGCCGATCTCGGCCGAGACATGGACGAAGTCCCGGGGCGCCGGATCGTGGCCGCCCCGCCACAGCTCGGCGAGCGCGCCCAGATTCGCCTCGTTGTCCACGGTCACCGGCAGACCGGGCAGCGCCGCGCGCAGCTCGGGGCCGATGTCCACCCCCTCCCAGCCCAGGTTGGGGGCGCGGACGACCAGCGACGAGTCACGCGCCACCAGACCGGGCACCGCCACCGCGAGCCCCACCGGCCGCAGCCCGCCCAGCTCCGCCTCCGCCGCGACCTGCCGGACCAGACCGGCGAGCTGGGCGAGCACCGGGGCCGGTGAGCGGTCGCGGTTCGCCGACGCGAGCTCCGTACGGGCCCGTATCCGCCCGGCGAGGTCCATCGCGCACACCGCGAGATGGTCCACCCCGATCTCCGCGCCGAGACCGGCCGGACCGCGCTCGTTCAGCTGGAGGGCGCTGCCGGGGCGGCCGACCGTACCGGGCCGGGAGGGGCCCAGCTCGACCAGCAGCCCGTCCCGGATCAGCTCGTCGACGAGCGTGGAGACGGCGGCCCGGGTGAGCCCCACCCGCGCCGCCACCGCGGCACGGGACAGCGGGCCGTGGGCGGCCACGGCGTGCAGCACGAGGGAGAGATTGCGCCGGCGCATCGCCTGCTGGGTGTTGGGCAGTGGCGCTGCCACCTGAATCCGTCTCCTCTCGGCCGATCCGCTCATTGTGCCGGGCAGGTACGACAACCGGGGCCGCTCGGCCGCCGCCGTACGGCGTTCCCTCGTGGCATGGCGCGCTCAGCCATGGCGCAGCAGACCGTCCGCGTCCGCCAGCACCCGGGAGAGCCGCTCCAGCGCCGCCTCGTCGCGGGGCACCGGACCGTAGGACGGCCCTTCGGCGGTCGCCCAGCGCCGCGCCACCGCCGCCGGATCCTCGCCCAGCACCAGCCCCGCGGCCTGCGCGGCGGCCCCGAGGGCGACCAGTTCCTCGGCCCGGGGCACCTGGACCGGGCGTCCGCTCAGCCGCCGGACCGTCTCCCGCCACGCGGTGCCCTTGGCGCCGCCGCCGATGAGCAGCAGCGGGGCGTCGGGCGCCGTGTCCGCGTCCAGCACCTGGTCCAGCGCGGTGAGCAGGGCGAAGACGGCGCCGTCGTAGGCGGCCTGGAGCACCTGCCCGGGTGTGGTGTCGTGGCGCAGTCCGTGCAGCAGCCCCGAGGCGTGCGGCAGATGGGGGGTGCGCTCGCCGTCGAGGAACGGCAGCAGTACGGCCGAGCCGCCCGGCTCCACCGCCTCCCGGTCGCGGCCCAGCAGCGCCGCGATCCGGTCGACCGCGAGCGTGCAGTTGAGCGTGCACGCCAGCGGGAGCCAGGCGTCACGGGTGTCGGCGAAGCCCGCGACCACCCCGGTGGGGTCGGTGGGCCGGTGGGCCGAGACCGCGTAGACGGTGCCGGAGGTGCCCAGGCTCAGCACCGGTTGCCCCGGGCGCAGACCGAGCCCCAGAGCGGCCGCCATGTTGTCGCCCGTGCCGGTGGCCACCAGGGCGCCGGTGGGGAGCGGCAGATCGGGCAGCTCCCGTACGGTCCCGGCGGCCTCGCCGTGGCGCAGCACGCGCGGCAGCAGCTCGGGGGCGAGCCCGACCCGGCCCAGGATCTCCTCGTCGTAGGACTCGGTGCCCGAGGCCCACCAGCCGGTGCCCGAGGCGTCGCCGCGGTCGGTGGTGCCGTGGCCGGTGAGCCGCTCGGTGAGGTAGTCGTGGGGGAGCCGGACGGCCGCGGTGGCTCGGGCCGCCTCCGGTTCGTTCTCCATGAGCCAGGCCCACTTGGTGACGGTGAAGGCGGGCGCGGGCAGGCTGCCCACTCGCTCCGCCCACGCCTTGGGCCCGCCCAGCTCCTCGATGAGCCGGTCGCGCTGCGGCGCGGAGCGCACATCGTTCCACAGCAGTGCGGGCCGCACCGAGCGGCCCGAGGCGTCCAGTGTGACCAGGCCGTGCTGCTGACCGCCCACGGAGACCGCGGCCGCCTGCCGGGCCGGGGTCCCGCACTGGCGCAGCGCCTCGGTGAGCGCCTCCCACCACTGCTCGGGCACGGACTCCTTACCGGTGCCGTCGCTGCCGCCGCCGACGGTGTGCGGGGCCTGTCCCCGGGCGACGACCGCACCGGTCGCGGAGTCGACGACGAGCGCCTTGGTCGACTGCGTGGAGCTGTCCACGCCGACGACGAGCGGTCCTTGCGGCACGGGCACGGCTGCTGCTGCCATCTCGCGCTCTCCCTTGCGTTCATGGGGCGTGCGGTGTGCGGGCTGTAACGGGGCTTCCCCGGAATGCTCGCGCATACTAATTTGTAAAGCGCCATGACGAAATAGGCGAGGGAGCCGCGATGAGCTACAACCCCACCCCCGAGGACAGGTTCACCTTCGGACTGTGGACGGTCGGCTGGCAGGGCCGGGACCCGTTCGGGGACGCCACCCGCCCGGCGCTCGACCCCGTGGAGTCCGTGACCCGGCTCGCCGAACTCGGCGCGTACGGCGTCACCTTCCACGACGACGACCTCATCCCGTTCGGGGCCTCGGAGACCGAGCGCGAATCGCATATCAAGCGCTTCCGGCAGGCCCTGGACGCCACCGGGATGACCGTGCCCATGGCCACCACCAACCTCTTCACCCATCCGGTCTTCAAGGACGGCGGCTTCACCGCCAACGACCGCGATGTGCGCCGCTACGCGCTGCGCAAGACCATGCGCAATATCGACCTCGCCGTCGAGCTGGGCGCGAAGACCTATGTGGCCTGGGGCGGCCGCGAGGGCGCCGAGTCCGGCGGCGCCAAGGACGTACGCGCCGCGCTCGACCGGATGAAGGAGGCGTTCGACCTGCTCGGCGCGTATGTCACCGAGCAGGGCTACGATCTGCGCTTCGCCATCGAGCCCAAGCCCAACGAGCCGCGCGGCGACATCCTGCTGCCCACCGTCGGTCACGCCCTGGCCTTCATCGAGCGGCTGGAGCGGCCCGAGCTCTACGGGGTCAACCCGGAGGTCGGCCACGAGCAGATGGCCGGGCTGAACTTCCCGCACGGCATCGCGCAGGCGCTGTGGGCGGGCAAGCTCTTCCACATCGACCTCAACGGCCAGAACGGCATCAAGTACGACCAGGACCTGCGGTTCGGCGCGGGCGATCTGCGGGCCGCCTTCTGGCTGGTCGACCTGCTGGAGACCGGAGGCTACGAGGGCCCGCGCCACTTCGACTTCAAGCCCCCGCGCACCGAGGACATCTCGGGCGTCTGGGCCTCGGCGGCGGGCTGCATGCGTAACTACCTCATCCTCAAGGAGCGCGCGGCCGCCTTCCGCGCCGACCCCGAGGTCCAGGAGGCGCTGCGCGCCTCGCGCCTGGACCAGCTGGGCCTGCCGACCCTGGACGAGGGCGAGACCCCGGCGGCGCTGCTCGCGGACCGCACGGCCTTCGAGGACTTCGACGTCGAGGCGGCCGCCGAGCGCGGTATGGCCTTCGAGCGCCTTGACCAGCTGGCCATGGACCATCTGCTGGCCGCGCGCGGCTGACCGCGTCCGGCTGGGCGTGCTCGGTTGACCGCGTCCGGCTGGGCGTGCTCGGCTGACCGCGTCCGGCTGGGCGTGCTCGGTTGACCGCGTCCGGCCGACCCTGTCCGGTTGACCGCGTCCGGCCGCTGGTCCCGCCCCCCGACGGGACCGGCGGCCGGGGCTCTCACCGGCTCAGGACTCCGGCAGCCGACCGCTCAGGACGACGGCTGCCAGCCGCCGAGCCAGTCGGCGATCTCGTAGTCCGCGGCCTGGGCGTCGGTCAGCTGCGGACGGTCCGTGCTCGCCGCACCGGAACCGGCGCCGGTGTTCTTGTACTCCGCGAAGCGGTCGTCCTTCCAGGAGAAGCCGCTCATGTCCGTCCACGGTGTGGTCTTGATCGCCGCTGACAGATCCGTATTGCGGACGATCGCCTGCGGATCGAGGCTGGCGTCGCCGCCCGCGTGCCAGGGACGGCCGAGATAGAACGACCGGCTGCTGACATCCCCGGTGATGTTGCTGTTGATGAACAGGAAGCCCTTCTTGCCGGCCGCCGTCGAGGGCGCCGCGACATAGCCGCCGGAGCTGCCGTCGTAGCGCTTGACCAGCCGGATCGCCGACTTGTTGATCACGGCGGAGGCCCGGCCGAAGATGAAGTCGACATTCCCCTGGATCCAGGCGTTGTTGACGTACACCCGGCCGACCTTGTCCTTGCCCGCGGAGTCCAGCAGCAGGGTGTCCTGGTCCCCGACCGCGCCGATGTTGTCCAGGACGATCCGGTCGCCCGCGGTGCGCAGCGCGACCGCCTGCTTGTCGGTGATGCTGGTGTTGCCCTCGTTGAAGTCGTTCACGAATTGCAGATTGCGGGCCTGGAAGTCATCGGCCTCGATAGCCACGGTCGCGCTGCCGCTGGTGCCGTAGGTGCCTCCGCCGGGCTTGGGGGTGCCGGAGGCGTTGTTGTAGACGATCGTCACATCGTTCTTGCTGCTCGTGGTCCCCACCAGCCGGATATGCGGCTTGTTGGCGGGAACCTTCACCGTCTCGCGGTACGTACCGGGCTTGATGGAGATGGTGACGGCGGACGGGTTGTTCGCCGGCACCGCGTCGACGGCCGCCTGCACGGTGGTGTAGGCGCCGCTGCCGTCCTTGGCCACCACGATGGTGGCCGCCGCGGCCGTGGGCGTGTCGGCTCCGGGCGTGGCGGCGTGGGCCGGGGCGACGGCGAGCCCGACGCCGGTGGCCAGGGCCAGGGAGCCGATGAGCGGAGCGGGGCGGCGGCGCCGGGGGCGCCGTGGACTGAGGGTCATGGTCGGTGACTCCGTCCCGTGGAGGCGTGCCGAGGGGGTTGACGCCTTACGGTCTCCACGGCCCGTCCAAAGGTTGCCGCCCCGCCGCTTTCGGCGTGGCCGGCTCTTCGGCCCGGCTGGCTCTTCGGCCTGTCTCGTCCACGGTCACCGGCCGCACCGGACGGGGCAACGCCGAACCGTGGTCCGGCCGCCCGTGCGGGCCGGCCCTTTGAGGCGTACTTCGGCCGCCCCGCGAGCCGGGGCGGCGGCCCGGGCCGCATCCTTCCGTACGGGCGGCCGGGCCCGCTACTTCCCTGAGGCCGGGCCTCGCGCCGTCCTTACCGGCAGCACCATCGGGATCGGGCAAACCTCCGAGCCCGAGGCCCGGTACCGGTGGCGGAGGGATACTGCCACCGGTACCCGGCCGCGTCAGCCGTCGGAGCCGGGCATCGCCAGCGCCGCCGCCGGGTCGTGTCCGGCCGGGCCCGCGGGCCACCAGCGGCCGCGCTCCCTGCGGTACGGCCACCAGCGGCCGTCGTGGCCGTAGCGCACCTGGAGATCGGCGCCCACCACCGTCCACCGGTTCGCCGTGGCGCGCAGCCGGGGAGCCCGCTCGTCCCCCTCCCAGGCGGCCGCGAGCTGGGCCCGAGCCCGTGCGAGGGCCTCCGCGTCCGGTGTCCACTCCTCCTCCAGCACGGTGAGCGCGGCGGCCCCGCCGTGCTCCCAGGCGCGGACGGCCCGCGCCAGATCGGTGCGGTCGCGCCCGCAGCCCGTCGCGAGCCGGGCGGCGACCGGGGCCGGGGGACCGGCGGCGGTCAGCCGCACCGCGTCCTGCCACACCGTCAGCCCGGCCGGGACCGGGGCGGTGGCGTGGCCGGGGGCGAGCGCCTCGGCCAGCAGCCGCTGGGCGCGTACCGCGGCGTCCGCCGCCAGGAACTCCAGCGCGGCCACGTCCAGCCCCTCGGCCGGGTCCGTGCCGCCCGCCAGCGCCGGAGGACGGCCGGGCGCCGCGACGGCGGGCGGGGGCCCGGGCAGCGGCGGCGGACCGGGCGCGGCGAACGCCTCCCGGGCCGGTACGCCCTCCGGAGCCGACGGAGCGGCGTCGTCCGCCGCCCGCGGAAGGTGCCGGGCGGCCCGCGCCGCGCTGCGCACCTGGAGCTCGTCCAGCAGCTCCCGCTCCCCACGTCCGCGCATCAGGAGCAGCACATACGGATCCTCGTCCAGCAGCCGGGCGAGCTGGTAGCACAGCGCCGCGGTGTGCGGGCAGTGGTCCCACGCCTCGCAGCCGCACTCCGGTTCCAGGTCGCCTATCCCCGGCAGCAGTTCGACGCCCACGGCCGCCGCGTCCTCGGCCAGCTGCGGGGGCATGTCGCGGTCCAGCAGGGCGGCGATATGGCCGGAGCGGTCCGCGACCACCTCCAGCAGCCGGTCCCATTCCGCGCCCGTGAACTCCCGCAGCAGCACATCGGACCGGTAAGGCGTGCGGTCGCGGTCCCGCACCACGGCGGTGACCCGGCCGGGGCGTACACACACCGCGCCCACCGCTCCCTCGCGCGCCTGCTTGCGGCCGCGCCTCAGCTGCTCGCCGTCCAGCGCCGTGTCCTCCAGGGCCTTCAGCCACGCCTGGCCCCACCAGGTGCGGGCGAAGCCGCGGCCACGGGCGGGCGGCAGTGCGGCGAAGGTGCGCTCGGACTCGGTACCGCTCATCGTTCGGTCCCCCTCAGCTCCACGAGCTCCGCCAGCTCGGAGTCGGTCAGTTCGGTCAGCGCGCCCTCGCCGGAGCCGAGCACGGCGTCCGCCAGCTCCCGCTTGCGCGTCAGCATCGCGGCGATGCGGTCCTCCACGGTCCCCTCCGCGATGATGCGGTGGACCTGCACCGGCTGGGTCTGGCCGATGCGGTACGCGCGGTCGGTGGCCTGCGCCTCGACGGCCGGGTTCCACCAGCGGTCGTAGTGCACGACATGCCCGGCCCGGGTGAGGTTGAGCCCGGTGCCCGCCGCCTTCAGCGACAGCAGGAACACCGGGACCTCGCCGTCCTGGAAGCGCCGCACCATCTCCTCGCGCCGCGCCACCGGCGTACCGCCGTGCAGCAGCTGGGCCGGCACCCCGCGCGCGGCCAGGTGGCCCTCGAGGATGCGCGCCATCTGGACGTACTGGGTGAAGACCAGGACGCTCGCGCCCTCGGCCAGGATGGTGTCCAGCAGCTCGTCGAGCAGCTCCAGCTTGCCGGACCGCCCGGGGACCACCGGCCGGTCCTCCTTCAGGTACTGCGCCGGGTGATTGCAGATCTGCTTCAGACCGGTGAGGAGCTTGACGATGAGTCCGCGCCGGACGAGACCACCGGTGCCGGAGATCTCGGCGAGGATCTCGCGCACCACCGCCTCGTAGAGTCCGGCCTGCTCCTTGGTGAGCGCGACGGCCCGGTCCGTCTCGGTCTTGGGTGGCAGCTCGGGGGCGATACCGGGGTCCGACTTGCGGCGCCGGAGCAGGAAGGGGCGGACCAGTTTCGCCAGCCGCGCGGCGGCCTCGGGGTCGCTTCCGCTCTCCACGGCCTGGGCGTAGCGCCTGCGGAACGCGCTATGGGTGCCCAGCACCCCCGGCGTGGTCCAGTCGAGGATCGCCCACAGCTCGGAGAGGTTGTTCTCGATGGGGGTTCCGGAGAGCGCCACGCGGGCCTTCGCGCCGATGGTGCGCAGCTGCCGCGCCGTCGCCGAGAACGGGTTCTTCACATGCTGCGCCTCGTCCGCGACCACCATGCCCCACGGCCCTGCCTCCGCCAGCCGCTGTGCGTCGAGCCGCATCGTGCCGTAGGTGGTGAGGACGAACTCGCCGTCGTCAAGGCCGTCCAGGCTGCGCGCGGAGCCGTGGTAGCGGCGCACCGGGGTGCCCGGCGCGAACCGCTCGATCTCCCGCCGCCAGTTGCCCATCAGCGAGGTGGGGCAGACCACCAGAGTGGGCCCGGAGGCTTCGGGGGTGCCCATACGGTGGAGATGGAGGGCGATCAAGGTGATGGTCTTGCCGAGCCCCATGTCGTCGGCGAGACAGCCGCCGAGGCCGATCGAGGTCATCCGGACCAGCCAGTCCAGGCCGCGCAGCTGATAGTCGCGCAGTGTGGCGGCCAGGGCGGAGGGCTGGGGCGCGGGCGCCCGCTGCGCGCCGGCGGTCCCCTCGGGGTCGGCGAGATGGTCCCGCAGGGCCGCCAGCCAGCCGGTGGCCCGCACCTCCACATCGGTGCCGTCGGCCTCCGTACGACCGGTAAGGACGGCACCGAGGGCGTCTGCGGGGGTGAGCTTGCGGTCCTGCCGGTCCCGGACGCGGCGCGCCGCCTCGGGGTCGAGGAGGACCCATTGGTCGCGCAGCCGTACCACCGGCCGGCTGGCCTCGGCGAGCCCGTCGAGCTCGGCGCGGGTGAGCTCCTGGTCGCCCACGGCGAACCGCCAGCTGAACCGCAGCAGCGCGTCGGCGGAGAGGAAGGCGGGGAACCGGGGCCCGGCGTCGTCCCGTGTCTCGTCCTCGCCGTCCGGGCCGATGACGGCGCGGGCGGTGAGCCCGCGGGCCAGCTCCCTCGGCCAGTGCACCTGGACCCCGGCGGCGTCCAGCGCCCCGGCCGCCGGACCGAGCAGCTCGGTGACCTCCTCGTCGGCGAGGTCGAGGGCGTCGGGCACGGCGGCCGACAGCAGCGGGGCGAGCGGCGCCCAGGCGCGGGCCGCGCGCCGCAGGGTCAGCAGGGCGTCCATACGGGCGCGCGGACCGAGGGCCGGGGTGATGGGCGAGGTGCCCGCCCAGACATCCGCGGCGTCCGCGACCAGCGCCGGATCGGTGAGGCTGTGCAGCTGGAGGACGGCACGGAAGCGCGGCCCGTCCGCCTTACCGTTTCCACCGACGCCGTGCAGCAGCTCGATACGGATCGAGAGCCGCACCCCCGCGTCATGCCCGGCGGCCACATCGGCGGCCCAGGCACGCTGTTCGGGCAGCCGCCGTGGCGCCGGGGCGGCGAAGGCGGGGCCGCCCGCGGCCAGCGCCGCCGCGGGCGAGCGCGGCAGCCCGTCCGCCACCGCGTCCAGGAACGCCCGCAGATGCCGCTCGGGCTCGGGCAGCAGCACCGGCCCGGAGACGGGCAGCGGCGTGGCGTGCGCCGTGGGCGGCATGGCGGCGGCCAGCTCACGCACCCGCGTCAGATCGTCGGGGGTGAGCGGGCCGACCCGCCAGGCGTCGTGGTCGGTGGCGCTGAGCCCGGGCAGCAGCCTTCCGCGGGCCGCGAGTTGGAGGGCGAGTACGGCGGCGGCGCCCCAGAAGGCCGTGGCGGGGTCGCACCGCCCCGGACCGGCCTGTGCGGCCCGCGCCCGGGCCCGGGTGAGCACCGGCAGTGCCTCGGCCAGGGGCAGCACGAGCGCCCTTACGGTGTGCGTCCGGACGTCGGGAGTGGTGGGGCTGGGGCCGGTGGGGTCGTCATGGGGAGCGTCATCGGTGCCGTCCACCGGGACGACGACCGTCAGTTCCTCGGCGGAGCCGGTGGCGGGGCCGGGCGGAGGCGCGCCGCCCGGCCGCCAGAAGGCGACCCGGCCGGTGCGTGCCGGGTCACCGGGAAGGAAGACCGCGGTGCAGCGGGAGAGTTCTGCGATGTCGGAGGGTGTTGCCGCGGAGGGTGGTGTCACAGCGCTGAGCGTTCCTCAAATTTGACTAGTCAAGCCGGGGCCGCCCGAGGGTACAGGATCGCGGCGCGGGGAGGAACCGGGTGCCGTCGGTGTCCGTTGTGTGGAGTGAGTGCGGCTATGGGCCGTGAAGGAGGCGGGTGAGATGTCCACACGCGCGAAGGTCGCCACCGGTGGTGTGGTGGCAGGTGTGATCCTGCTCTGGGTGTTGCCCTTCTGGGCTGCGCTGCTGGTGATCGTGGGAGTGCCGGCGGCAGCCTATCTGCTGCTGGATTCCTCCCAGCGCCGCAGGCTGAACAGGGTCACCCGTAAGCAGCTGGGACGCTGAAGCGGCCGGCCCGCCGAGCGCGGGGGCGTAAGGCGGCCGGCTGGGCCAGGGGCCACGGGCGGAGCGCACCCGGGAGTGACCGTGCAGTACCGATCGCGGACCGCCCGCGACCCTGCTCCGGGCCCGGCCGGGTGGGGGCGGTCATGCTCCGCCGAGGTCGGGGTGGCGTTCGGGGTCGCAGAGGGGACGCGGGCGGCCGTACGGGTGACGGGTCGCGTGCGTCGGCGTCGTGACCAGCCGGTCCGGCGTCCTTGGCCGGCCTCGTAGGGGACGGGGCAGGGCGTCAGGTCTCAGTGGGGCCGTACGGCGAGCTTGTCCAGAGCCGTCAGCAGCCCCGGCAGCTCGGGGCCGCGACCGACCGGCAGCACCTCGCCCGGTGCGTCGTCCAGCAGCACGAACGCGATGTCGTCGGTCCGGGCCACCATGCTCCAGCCCGGTCCGTCGGCCCGGAGCGTGCGCGCGTCACCGGAGGCGAACGCCGAGCGGATCCGCCCCAGCGGCGGGGGTGAGTCCAGATAGCCGCGCGCCTCTTCGAGCACCCGCCGCACGCCCCCGTGCGGCTTCTCGCCGGGGGACACGAACGTCACATCGCTGTCGACCTGCTCACGCCAGATCGCCCACTGGAGCGCGATCTCATCGGCGCCGAGCCGCCGCTGGGCCGGGCCCCACCGCTCGGAGTCCGGCGGCGACAGCGGCGCCCGGGAGGCGTCTCCCCCCAGCTCGGGGTCGGGCGCGGGATCATGGGGAGCCGGTACGCCCGGGGCGGCCACGGCCACCGCGAGCGGCCAGCCGGGAAGCGACGCGACCACCGTACGGTCCTCGATGGCCAGGGCGTACTCCATGCCGCAGTCCCAGGTCGCGATGGCGATGGCCACGAGCGATACATCGTCGGTGACCACCGTCCAGCGGGCGCCGCCGCCGTCCTGTCCCAGCACCAGTCCGTAGCCGGTGTCGTACGGCTCCAGCCCGAGCGCGGCACATGCCTCGGGATAGTCGTCGCCGAGCACGCTCGGGAATTGAGCGGGTGTCAGCAGCACCGCGGTCAGCACATACAGCGCCTCGTCGCGTGACTCCTCCGTGGCGGGCACGACATCCTCCTCTTGCGCATGCGGATCCGATGAGCGATCCGTCGTCGCGCACCTTAACCACCCAGTAGCCACGGAGTCGAGACATCGGGAGGCGGTCGGCCCTCAGTCGTCGGTCGCCGCCCGGAGCGTGTCCAGTGTGCGCCGCAGCCAGGAGAGTTCCGCCTGGCTGGTGGCCCGGGCGATGGTGAGGATGCCGCGCCGGAACGGATCCTCGACCTCTTCGGCCCGCAACGGGCGGTCGCCCTCGTAGAAGAAGCTCGACGGCTGCCGCAGAAAGGCCATCCGGCGCTCCAGCACCTCCGCCTGTGCCGACGGGTCGTCGAGGTGGCGAAGGAACGCCAGCACGGTGAACCAGCGGTTCTCGTCGGTGATGTCGACATCCGCCGGATGCGCGAGACGACGGCGCAGCTCCGCCTGCCCCTCGGCGGTCAGCGTGAGCACGTGCCGGGGCGCGGCCCCCGCGCCCGGCTGGGTCCGGCGGGCCAGCAGACCGGCCTTCTCCAGCCGCTTGATCGCCGGGTAGAGGGTGGACTCGGCCACGGGTTTCACATGTCCGGTCAGCGCGGCGATGCGCTTGCGCAACTCATAGCCGTGCAGTGGGACGTCGTGGAGGAAGCCCAGGATGGCGAGTTCGAGCATGACCGCATTGTGCCGCAACACCGCTGTACCTCGCGGATGCAGTACATCGGCAACGATGTACTGCATCCAGTCTACGGTCTGCTCGGGCCGGCAGGTCCGTTCCGGTCGGCCCTTCCGTTCCGGTCGGGCCTTCCCCTCCCGTTGGCCCTTCCGATCCTCAGCCGACTTCGCGGACGGCGAGCGCCAGAAAGCGTGTGTCCTCGTCGGTGTACGAGTCCAGGCGCCAGCCGGCGTCCGCCAGCAGCGGCCGCAGCTGGGGCTCCGCGCGCAGGTCGTCGGGGGTGAGGGTGCGGCCGTGGCGGGCGGCGAGAGCGGCCCGTCCCACCGGATGGAACAGCGCGAGCCGCCCGCCGGGGCGCACCACCCGGGCCAGTTCGCGCAGGTTCTCGCGGGGGTCGGAGAGATGGGAGACCAGCCCGGCGGCGAACACCGCGTCGAGGCAGCCGTCACGCAGCGGCAGCCGCGCCACATCGGCGAGGGCGAGGCCCGCGAAGCCGTCCCGGCCCTCGCGCAGGGCGGCGTCCAGCATGGCCGGGGTGAGGTCGACCCCGAGGACGGTCCCCTCGGGGCCGGCCGCAGCGCGCAGCGCGGGCAGCGCACGCCCTGTTCCGCACCCCGCGTCGAGCACCGCGTCCCCGGGGCGGAGCCCGAGGTCGGCGACGGCGGCGGCGTAGGCGGGACCGTCGTCCGGGAAGCGGCGGTCCCACTCGGCCGCCCTGGGGGTGAAGAAGTCCCGTACGGCGGCCGCACTGCTTCCACGGGAGGGCTCATGTGGCACGGAAACTCCTCGGGACACCTTGGACACTCGGGACACCTTGGATGCGACGGTGAAGCGCTGCGCTGAACAAGCAGCCTACGTCCGCTTTGAGTGCAGATTCGGACGCTCATCGATCGCTCTGGCATCTGACTCTGTCAATTTTCAACAGGTTCCGTAATGCGCCCTCAATGTGCGCCACTGCCGGGGCTAGCGTCCCTGGCCCAGGGGGGACACCTGGAGCGCCGCCCGGCGCGGCGCATCCCGACCGAGGGAGACCGCCCATGACCAAGCCGCGCAGCACCGCCGCACGCTCCATGGCCGATCTCGACCGGATCCTGGACGATCTGGTGGCCCGGGCCGCAGGCGTGCGCCATGCCGTGGTGCTCTCCCGGGACGGGGTCACCGTCAGCGCGTCCGGTGGGCTCTCCCGCCATGAGGCAGAGCACCTGGCCGCCGTCGCCTCCGGATTCCACGGCATCGCCGCGAGCGCCGGGCGCCGGGGCCGCGGCGGCCCGTCCCGGCGGACGATGATCGAGATGGCGGCGGGCACCCTCTTCGTCGCGGCGCTGGCCGACGGCGCGTGCCTGGCCGTGCTGGGCAGCGCGGGCGCCGAGCCGGCCGTGCTCGCCGAGGAGTCGGCCCGGCTCGTGGACCTGGTGGACCGGGGCCGCGGCTCATGGTCCCGCCGACGGTTCGGCCGGATGCGCCGGGGTACCCGAAGTGGCCCTCGGAAGATCGTTCCGACGACCACGGCGAAGGGATGCGGTGATGCGAGCGGTGACCTGGCAGGGCCGACATGATGTGCGGGTCGAGACGGTGCCTGATCCCATCATCAAGGAGCCGACGGACGCGATCGTCCGGATCACCACCACGGGGCTGTGCGGGTCCGATCTGCACCTGTACGAGGTGCTCACGCCCTTCATGACCCCCGGCGACATCCTCGGCCACGAACCGATGGGCATCGTGGAGGAGACCGGCCCGGAGGTGACGCACATCAAGCCCGGCGACCGTGTGGTGGTCCCGTTCCAGATCGCCTGTGGACACTGCTGGATGTGCCGCTCCGGTCTGCCGACGCAGTGCGAGACCACTCAGGTCACCGAGCACGGCATGGGGGCGGAGCTCTTCGGCTACACCAAGCTCTACGGCGCGGTGGCCGGCGGCCAGGCGGAATACCTGAGGGTGCCGCAGGCCCAGTACGGCCCGATCAAGGTGCCCGAAGGGGTCCACGACGACCGCTACGTCTATCTGTCCGACGTACTGCCCACGGCATGGCAGGCGGTCGAGTACGCGGAGGTGCCGCGCGGCGGCACGCTCGCGGTCCTGGGGCTTGGTCCCATCGGGAACATGGCCTGCCGGGTGGCGAGGGTCCAGGGCCTGGCCGACCGGGTCATCGGCGTGGACCTCGTCCCCGAGCGGCTGCGCCGGGCGCGCGCCGACGGCGTCGAGGTCCATGACCTCAATGACTTCTCCCGCCAGGAGGACCTGGTCGAGGCCGTCCTCTCGACTACCAGTGGCCGCGGACCGGACACGGTCATCGACGCGGTGGGGACGGAGGCCCACGGCAGCCCGCTGGGCCGGACCGCCCAGCGGGCCACGGGTCTCCTGCCGCGGGAATGGGCCGCCAAGCTCACGGAGAAGGCCGGGGTCGACCGGCTGGCGGCGCTGCGGCTGGCCATCGCGCTGGTGCGGCGCGGCGGAACGATCTCCCTCAGCGGGGTCTACGGCGGGATGGCCGATCCGCTGCCGCTGCTGACCATGTTCGACAAGCAGATCCAGCTGCGGATGGGACAGGCGAACGTGCGGCGCTGGGCCGACGACATCCTCCCGCTGCTGACGGACGACGACCCGCTGGGCGTGGACGGGTTCGCCACCCATCGCGTCCCGCTGGAGGAGGCACCCCGCGCCTATGAGATGTTCCAGCACAAGGAGGACGGTGCGATAAAGGTCCTCATGCGCCCGTAAACGTCGGATGGGCGGGGGTGCGTCATGAAGGGATGGATTTCGGTCGAATCTCGCTACTCGGCGACCCCGGAGAGCCCGAGCGCCTTGTCGATGCGCACCCTGACCAGCAGCTCACCCGGCACGCCGTTGCGGGCGCCGTACTCCTCCGCCCGGTCCTCTCCCATGTACCGGGCGGCGATCCGGGTGGCCCAGTCGCGGACCTGCCCCAGATCGTCGATCAGCTCGGCGCGCCCCCGCAGGGTGACGAAGGCGAACGGCGGCCTGTCGTCGTCCACGCAGATGGTGAGCCGGTCGTCCCGGGCCAGGTTGCGTCCCTTGACCGTCTCCTGACCTGTGTTGAAGACGAGGTCGTCACCGTCGAGCAGGAACCACACGGGGGCGAGGTGTGGACTTCCGTCGGCCCGCACGGTCGCCAGCTTCGCGGTGCGGGTGCCCTCCGTGACGAACTTCTGCCACTGATCCTTGGTCATGTTCTGTGCCATGTACCCATCCTGCGTCAATCAGCGCACAAGCGTGGGGTGCCGGGCGGGGCGGGTTGCCCAGACGGCGGCAGTGAGAAAGGCTGGCACGCAGCTGAAGGGGAATCGGGGAGGAATCGGATATGGCAGTGAACAAGGGGCTCGACTGGTTACTGGACGACCTGACCGAGCGGATCGCGGAGATACGGCATGCGCTGGTGCTGTCCAACGACGGCCTGGTGACGGGGGCGAGTTCCACGCTGGTGCGGCAGGACGCCGAGCACCTGGCCGCGGTGGCCTCCGGGCTGCACAGCCTCGCCAAGGGGTCCGGGCACCACTTCCGGACGGGCCGGGTGCGGCAGACGATGGTCGAATTCGACGAGGGCGTCCTCTTCGTCACGGCGGCGGGGGACGGCAGCTGTCTGTGCGTGCTCACCGGGCCCGACGCGGATGTGGGGCAGGTCGCCTACGAGATGGCGCTGCTGGTCAACCGGGTGGGGGAGCACCTGGGAGTCGAGGCCAGGCAGGAGAGCGGCGCACCCAGCTGATGCCGCGCGGAAGTTATCCACAGGCCTGACCGAGTGGCTTGCTTCGCGGCTATCGTCGTCACTGTCAGTGATTGAGGCAGTGCGGGGGAGGACGTCGCATGGCAGTGCGGGTGGATCAGGAGCTGAGGGAGAGCCAGGGGCCGTGGAGCCCGGAGTGGCTCGGCGAGCCGAGCGTACCGGGACGGGCGAGCGGGCCGGGAGACCCTGGCGGGCCGGCGGGGCCAGCGGGGCCGGGCGGATCGGGCGAGAGCGTCGCGTTCGGCGCGGCGGCCCGGGCGCTGGGGCTCAACACGCGGGAGTTCGAGCTGGCCGTTCAGCTGGGGAAAGTGCGCACCGTCAGCACCGGCCTGGGCCGTCGGGTGGCGTGCGGGGAGTTGCGGCGGCTGACCACCGCCGAGGGCTTCCCGGAGGCGCTCATCGCCCGTCTCCGCGTGGTCGGCACGGCAGAGGGCGCGGAGCTGCTCGGCATCACCCAGGGGCGGCTGACCCGCCTCGCGCGCGGGGGCTTCTTCGCTCCCGTCCGGTTCTATGTCAATCGCTATCGGGCCGTCGTATGGCTCTATCTGGCCTTGGACCTGACCGAGTTCGCCGTCAGGCAGCCGGAGTTGCTGAGCGGCCGCACCCCGCCGGGGCTGAGCGCCGCGTTGGCCGCCGGGGAGGACTGGCGGGCCGCCAAATGGCGCAGCCGAAGGATCGGCCAGCTGCTCGCCCAGACCGAGGATCCCTGGGAGCGTGCCTCGGTGCTGGCCTCGGTGCTGGGCTCCGTCGAGCTGGCCTCGGCCGTGTCCGATCCTTATGAGCGGGCCCATCTGCGGGAGCTCCGCCCCGCGCTGGTGCGGATGCGTCCCGAGGCGGGCGCGATCCGGGATGTCATCGACACGGTGGTCATGGCGGATGACCCACGGGAGATCCGGCGCTATCGGGCCGCCCTCGCCTCGTCGTTGGACGACGCCCGCCGGGCCCGGTCCGCTCCGCGCCCGGACGCCGGTCCGCCGCCGGTGCCCGATGACCGCGCCCCGGTTCCCGGGCGCCCGCGGAGTCTGTGGCAGAAGCTGATCGGCAGGCGATGAGTCACGGTGCGGCACGT
This sequence comes from Streptomyces sp. Inha503, assembly GCF_047215865.1. Lineage (NCBI taxonomy): Bacteria > Bacillati > Actinomycetota > Actinomycetes > Kitasatosporales > Streptomycetaceae > Streptomyces > Streptomyces sp. Inha503. The sequence continues at coordinate 10,911,026 of NZ_CP178360.1, forward strand.
CCCCGCGCGGCACACCACGGCGCGGCACACCACGGGAGGGCTCAGCCGCCGTCCGCGGCACCTTCGGCGGGCGGTAGCGGGCGGAACAACCCCTCTTGCACCACGGATACAAGGAGCCGCCCCGCCCGGTCGTAGATCCGGCCGCGCGCCAGTCCCCGGCCGCCCGTGGCCACGGGGGACTCCTGCTCGTAGAGAAACCACTCATCGGTGCGGAACGGCCGGTGGAACCACATGGCGTGATCCAGCGAGGCCATGTCGAAGCCCCGCGGGCCCCACAGCGGTTCGACTGGCACCCGCACCGCGTCCAGCAGCATCATGTCGCTCGCATAGGTGAGCGCACAGGTGTGCACCAGCGGGTCGTCCCCGAGCGGCCCCACCGCGCGCATCCATACGGCGCTGCGCGGTTCCGCGCCCTTGAGCTCCTCCTCCGTCCAGCGCAGCCGCTCCACATAGCGGATGTCGAAGGGCTGTCGGCGCTCCATCCGGGCGAACGCCTCGGGGAGCGTGCCCAGATGGGCGCGGACCTCGTCGGCGAGGGTCGGCAGGCCCTCCGGCCCGGGCACATCCGGCATCGGCAGCTGCTGCTCGATACCCGACTCAGGAGAATGAAAGGAGGCCGTCAGATTGAAGATCGTGCGACCCTGCTGGATGGCGACGACCCGGCGGGTGGTGAAGGAGCGCCCGTCCCGGACCCGCTCCACCTGGTACACGATGGGCACGCCCGGCCGACCCGGCCGCAGGAAGTACGCGTGCAGCGAGTGCACCGGGCGCTGCCCGTCGGTGGTCCGCCCGGCGGCCACCAGCGCCTGGCCCGCCACCTGCCCGCCGAACACCCGTTGCAGCGATTCCTCGGGGCTGCGGCCGCGGAAGATGTCCAGCTCGATCCGTTCCAGGTCGAGCAGATCGACCAGGCGCTCGGCGGGGTTGGTCATCGGTGGTGCTCCTTCACTGAGGGGGCCGGTCCGGTCCCCGGTGTGGACCGCGTCCAGGAGGCTACAGTTGGCCCACGTCGGTGACCCGGACCACCGCCCGGCCCTCCTCGTCGGAGGCGGCGAGATCGACCTCCGCCGAGATGCCCCAGTCGTGGTCGCCGTTCGGGTCGTCGAAGGTCTGCCGCACCCGCCACAGACCGTGCTCGGGGTCCTCCTCGATCCGCAGCAGCTTCGGCCCGCGGGCCTGCGCCCCGGTGCCGAGCTCCTCGTACTCCTCCCAGTACCCGTCCAGCGCCTCGGCCCAGGCGTCCTCGTCCCAGCCGGAGTCGGCGTCCATCTCCCCGAGCTCGGCGACCTTGTCCAGCGCGGCCAGCTCCACCCGGCGGAACAAGGCATTGCGCACCAGTACGCGGAAGGCGCGGGCGTTGGCGGTGACCGGCCGGACCTGGTCGGCGCGCTCCTGCGCCTCCTCCGCCGACTCCTCCTCCGGGTTGGCCAGCTGCTCCCACTCGTCGAGGAGGCTGGAGTCGACCTGCCGCACCATCTCGCCGAGCCAGGCGATGATGTCCTGGAAGTCATCGGACTTCAGATCGTCCGGCACGGTGTGGTCCAGCGCCTTGAAGGCGCTGGCCAGGTACCGCAGCACAATGCCCTCGGTCCGCGCCAGGTCGTAGAACGAGGTGAACTCGGTGAAGGTCATCGCCCGCTCGTACATGTCGCGGATCACCGACTTGGGCGAGAGCGGATGGTCGCCGACCCATGGATGGCTCTTGCGGTAGAGCCCGTACGCGTGGAAGAGCAGTTCCTCCAGCGGCTTGGGGTAGGAGATGTCCTGGAGCCGCTCCATGCGCTCCTCGTACTCGACGCCGTCCGCCTTCATCGCGGCCACCGCCTCACCGCGCGCCTTGTTCTGTTGCGCCGCCAGGATCTGCCGGGGGTCGTCCAGCGTCGACTCCACGACCGAGACCATGTCCAGGGCGTAGGAGGGCGATTCGGGGTCCAGCAGCTCGAAGGCGGCCAGCGCGAAGGTGGACAGCGGCTGGTTGAGCGCGAAGTCCTGCTGGAGATCCACCGTCAGCCGGACGATCGGGGTGCCCCCGTCCTCGCCGTCGACGCCCTGCGGTTTCACCTGCTCGACCACCCCGCCGTCCAGCAGCGAGCGGTAGATCGCGATCGCCCGGCGGATGTGCCGCAGCTGGTTCTTGCGCGGCTCGTGGTTGTCCTCCAGCAGTCGGCGCATCCCCTGGAAGGCGTTCCCGGGACGGGCGATCACCGACAGCAGCATCGCGTGGGTCACCCGGAACCGGGAGGTGAGCGGCTCGGGTTCGGAGGCGATGAGCTTCTCGAAGGTGTTCTGGCCCCAGTTGACGAAGCCCTCCGGAGCCTTCTTGCGGACCACTTTGCGGCGCTTCTTCGGATCGTCACCGGCCTTCGCGAGCGCCTTCTCGTTCTCGATGACGTGCTCGGGTGCCTGGGCCACCACAAAGCCCGCGGTGTCGAAGCCGGCCCGTCCGGCCCGGCCCGCGATCTGATGGAACTCCCGGGCCCGCAGCGTCCGCACCCGCTGACCGTCGTACTTGGTCAGCGCGGTGAACAGGACGGTACGGATGGGCACATTGACGCCCACACCCAGGGTGTCCGTACCGCAGATGACCTTGAGCAGCCCGGCCTGCGCCAGCTTCTCCACCAGGCGCCGGTACTTGGGCAGCATGCCCGCATGGTGCACCCCGATCCCGTGCCGGACGTAACGGGAGAGATTGCGGCCGAACTTGGTGGTGAACCGGAAATTGCCGATCAGCGACGCGATCTCGTCCTTCTCGGCGCGCGAGCACATATTGATGCTCATCAGCGCCTGGGCCCGCTCGACCGCCGCCGCCTGGGTGAAGTGCACGATGTAGACGGGTGCCTGCTGGGTCTCCAGCAGCTCGGTCAGCGTCTCGGTCAGCGGAGTCGTCCGGTACTCGTAGCTCAGCGGCACCGGCCGGGTCGCCGACCGCACGACGGCGGTGGGCCGACCGGTGCGCCGGGTCAGATCCTCCTCGAACCGGCTCACATCACCGAGCGTCGCCGACATCAGGATGAACTGCGCCCTCGGCAGTTCCAGCAGCGGGATCTGCCATGCCCAGCCCCGGTCCGGCTCCGCATAGAAGTGGAACTCGTCCATCACCACCTGGCCGATATCGGCGTCCTTGCCGTCCCGCAGGGCGATGGACGCCAGCACCTCGGCCGTACAGCAGATGACCGGCGCGTCCGCGTTGACCGACGCGTCGCCGGTGAGCATCCCGACGTTCTCGGTGCCGAAGAGCTTGCACAGCTCGAAGAACTTCTCCGAGACCAGGGCCTTGATCGGCGCGGTGTAGAAGGTGACCTCGTCGCGGGCGAGCGCGGCGAAGTGGGCACCCGCCGCCACCAGGCTCTTGCCCGAGCCGGTGGGGGTCGAGAGGATCACATTCGCCCCGGACACCACCTCGATCAGCGCTTCCTCCTGGGCGGGGTACAGCGAGATGCCCCGCTCCTCGACCCAGGTGGAGAACGCCTCGAAAAGCGCGTCGGGGTCGGCGTCGCTCGGCAGCTGATCGATAAGAGTCACGCACCTATACTGCCTGGTTTCCCCGCCGGGACGGGAACCGGCTGTAGGTGCGAAGATCGTCCGCCGCTAGGCTGTGCCGGGCCGAAGCAGTCAACTCCCGCTCGGAAGCGGGAAAGAACAGGGGCGGGGTACGACCATGATGGGACCGGCGCATTCGCTGTCCGGGGCGGCGGCCTGGCTGGGGGTGGGAGCGGCGGCCGCGGCGGCCGACCACGCGATGCCCTGGCCGGTGCTCGTCGCCGGCGCGCTGATCTGCGCGGGAGCGGCGCTCGCCCCCGACCTCGACCACAAGGCGGCGACTATATCGCGCGCCTTCGGGCCCGTATCACGGGCACTGTGCGAGGTGATCGACAAGATATCGTACTCGGTCTACAAGTCGACCAGGAAGGCGGGCGACCCGCGCCGCTCCGGCGGCCACCGGACCCTGACCCACACCTGGGTATGGGCGGTGCTGATCGGCGCCGGAGCCTCGGCGCTCGCGATGATCGGCGGGCGCTGGGCGGTGCTTGGCATCCTCTTCGTGCATATGGTGCTGGCCGTCGAGGGCCTGCTGTGGCGGGCGGCGCGGGTCTCCAGCGATGTCCTGGTCTGGCTGCTCGGGGCGGCCAGTGCCTGGATCCTCGCCGATGTGCTGCACAAGCCCGGCAATGGCTCGGACTGGCTGTTCAGCGCACCGGGCCAGGAGTACCTCTGGCTCGGGCTGCCGATCGTGCTCGGCGCCCTGGTCCACGACATCGGGGACGCGCTCACCGTCTCCGGCTGCCCGATCCTGTGGCCCATCCCGATCGGCCGCAAGCGCTGGTACCCGATCGGTCCGCCGAAGGGGATGCGGTTCCGGGCCGGCAGCTGGGTCGAGCTGAAGGTGCTGATGCCGGTCTTCATGCTGCTCGGTGGCATGGGCGGACTCGCCGCCCTCGGCGTGATCTGAGCCCCGGACGGGGCCGGGGCGGCCCAGGACCGGCCCCGGGTGGCCCAGCGCCGGCCCCCGGGGTGGTCCCGGAGCGCAGCGGGGTGGCCACGCCGGAGCGCGGCCACACCTCCCGCTACTGGTGCCAGGAGCGCCACAGCGCTGCGTACGCCCCCTCCGCCGCGACGAGTTCGTCATGGCTGCCCAGTTCGGTGATCCGGCCGCTCTCCACCACCGCGATCACATCCGCGTCATGCGCCGTGTGCAGCCGGTGGGCGATCGCGACCACGGTCCTGCCCTCCAGCACCCGGCCAAGCGACCGCTCCAGATGGCGCGCCGCCCGTGGGTCCAGCAGCGAGGTGGCCTCGTCCAGCACCAGCGTATGCGGATCGGCCAGCACCAGCCGGGCCAGCGCGATCTGCTGCGCCTGTGCGGGGGTGAGCGCGAGACCGCCCGAGCCGACCTCGGTGTCCAGGCCCTCGTCCAGCGCGCGGGCCCAGCCATCGGCGTCGACGGCGCCCAGCGCCGCCCACAGCTCGGCGTCCTCGGCGAAGGCGCGGGCCAGCAGCAGATTGTCCCGCAGCGAGCCCACGAAGACATGGTGCTCCTGGTTGACCAGGGCCACATGCTCCCGGACCCGCTCGGCCGGCATCCGCGACAGCTCAGCACCGCCCAGGGTCACCCGGCCGGTGCGCGGGGAGTAGATCCCGGCCAGCAGCCGCCCCAGGGTGGACTTCCCCGCCCCGGACGGGCCCACCAGCGCCAGCCGCGTCCCCGGGGCCACCTTCATGGACACCTCGTGCAGCACATCGCTGCCCTCGTGGTAGCCGAACCGCACCTCGTCCGCCCGCACCTCGCGGCCACCTGGGACCACGCCCTCGTCGGCCGGGCCCTCCTCGATCTCCCGTACCCCCACCAGCCGGGCCAGCGACACCTGCGCGACCTGAAGCTCGTCGTACCAGCGCAGGATCAGCCCGATCGGCTCGACCAGCATCTGCGACAGCAGCGCCCCGGTGGTCAGCTCGCCGATCGACATCCAGCCCCGCATCACACACAGGCCGCCGATCATCAACACCGAACCGGTGATCAGCGTGTAGCTCACATTGATCACCGGAAAGAGCACCGAGCGCAGCCAGAGCGTATAGCGCTCCCACGCCGTCCACTGCCGGATGCGCAGCTCGGACTGGGCGATCCGCCGGTCGCCCAGCCGGTGGGCCTCGATGGTCCGCCCGGCGTCCACGCTCTCGGTGAGGGACGCGGACACCGCCGCGTATCCCGCCGCCTCCGAGCGGTAGGCACTCGGCGCGCGGCGGAAGTACCACCGACAGCCGATCACCAGCACCGGGAGCGCCACCAGCACCGCGAGGCCCAGTGGGGGAGCGGTCAGGGTCAGCGCGCCCAGCAGCAGTCCGGTCCACAGCACGCCGATGGCGAGCTGGGGCACGGCCTCGCGCATCGCGTTCGCCAGCCGGTCGATATCGGTGGTGATCCGGGACAGCAGATCGCCGGTCCCGGCCCGCTCCAGCACCCCCGGGGGCAGACCCACCGACCGTACGAGAAAGTCCTCCCGCAGATCCGCCAGCATCTGTTCGCCCAGCACCGCCCCGCGCAGCCGCACCAGCCGGACGAACACGGTCTGTACCACCAGCGCCACCGCGAACAGCGCCACGGTGCGCCCGATATGAAGGTCCTTCTCGCCCTGGGAGAGATCCTCGACCACGCCGCCCAGCAGCTGCGGGCCGACCATGGAGGCGAGCACCGCGGTCGCGTTCACGACCATCAGCACGGTGAAGGCGACTCGGTGCCGCCGCAGCAGCTCCCGCACATAGGCCCGTACGGTGGTGGGTGTGCCGACCGGCAGCGTCGTCGCCGACTCCGGTGCGGCCGGGTCATAGGCGGGCGGTGCCACGCCGATCATGCCGACTCCTCGATCTGTTCCTCGATCCGCCCGATGTCTTCCCGTGCGGTGTCCTTCCGCGCGATGCCCTCTCGCGCGGTGTCCTTCCGGGCGATGCCCTCTCGCGCGACGTCCTCCAGACCGTGGCCGGTCGGCCCGGTGGACCGACCGGTCCCCCGCACGGCGGCCTCGCCGTCCGTCTCACGGGTCACGACCGCGCGGTACGCGGGATCCGTGCCCAGCAGTTCGCGGTGGGTGCCCACTCCCGCCGCCTCGCCGTCGGCCACGAACACCACCCGGTCGGCCCGGTCCAGCACCAGCGGGCTGGAGGTGAACACGATGGTGGTCCGGCCCGTCCGCAGCCGCCGCACCCCGTCGGCGATCCGCGCCTCGGTGTGCGAGTCCACCGCGGAGGTCGGCTCGTCCAGGACCAGCACCTCCGGATCGGTGACCAGCGAGCGGGCCAGGGCCAGCCGCTGCCGCTGGCCACCCGACAGAGAGCGGCCGCGCTCGGTGATCCGGGTGCGCATGGGGTCGGCGTCACCCCCATCGGCCGCCGACGCCTGCGCCAACGCCTCCAGCACATCGCCGCACTGGGCCGCCTCGAGTGCCTTCTCCGCCGAGACCTCCCCGGACCTCGGCACATCCAGCAGCTCGGCGAGCGTCCCCGACAGCAGCACCGGGTCCTTGTCCTGGACCAGCACCGCCGTGCGCGCCGAGGCCAGCGCCACCTCGTCCAGGGCGACTCCGCCGAGCAGCGCCGATGGCGCCCCGCCGGGTCCCCCGTCGTCCGGGCCGCCGTGCAGGGAATGCCCGCCGAGCCGGTCCGCCATCCGCCCGGCCGCGTCCGGGTCACCGCAGACCACCGCGGTCAGCACCCCGCTCGGCGCCAGCATCCCGCTCACCGGGTCGTACAGATCCCCGCCGAGCGGTCCGGTGGCCTCCTGCGCTTCCGCGCGCTCGCCCCCGTCCCCGGACGCCGTGGTGGCCGCGGTGGCCGTGGGGGGCGGGGTGTCCCCGGTGGCCGCGGTGTCCCTGGTGTCCGCGGCGGTCGCCCCCTCGCCGTCCACGGAGGAGCGCCCCAGCGCCAGCACCCGGGCCGCGCGCCGCGCGGAGGGCCGGGAGAAGGAGTACGCCATGGCGATCTCCTCGAAGTGCCGCAGCGGAAAGAGCAGAAAGGTGACCGCGCTGTAGACGGTGACCAGCTCGCCCACCTCGATCCGCCCCTCGCGGGCCAGCGACGCCCCGTACCAGACCACACCGATCAGCAGCAGCCCCGGCAGCGCCACCTGTACGGCCGCGATCAGTGCCCACATCCGCGCGCTGCGTACCGCCGCCACCCGCACCTCCTGAGAGGCGTTCCGGTAGCGGCCCAGGAACAGCTCCTCGCCGCCGATGCCCCGCAGCACCCGCAGCCCGGCCACGGTGTCCGAGGCCAGCTCGGTGGCCCGGCCCGCCTTCTCCCGCTGGTCGTCGGCCCGGCGCGCCGCGCGCGGCAGCAGCGGCAGCACGGCCAGCGCCAGCGCGGGCACACCGATCGCCACCACCACTCCCAGCGCCGGTTGGTAGAGCACCAGCGCCACGCAGAGGGCGACGGTGGTGATCGCGGCCGCGGTGAAGCGGGACAGCGCCTCCACAAACCAGCCGATCTTCTCGACATCGCCCGTGGAGACGGCGACGACCTCACCGGCCGCCACCTTCCGGGTGAGCGCGGACCCCAGCTCAACCGCCTTGCGGGACAGCAACTGCTGCACCCGTGCCGCCGCCGTGATCCAGTTGGTGACCGCCGCGCGGTGCAGCATGGCGTCCCCCAGCGCGGTGAGCGCGGTGAGTCCCACCATCAGCGCCCCGGCCATCGCCAGCCGGGAGCCGGAGCGGTCCACCACCGCCTGCACACCAAAGCCGATGGCGAGCGGGAAGGAGACCAGCGCGGCCATGTGCACCAGACCCCAGAGGGCCGCCTTGACCTGCCCGCCCAGCTGATTCCTGCCCAGCCAGTAGAGGAACCTCGGACCTGACCGCACGTCGGGTCGGCCGGGATCGGGGTACGGAAGATCGCGAATGTGCATGACGTCCCAAGGTCGGGCGGGCGGCGGAGGGAGGGGAGGGCAGGAGACGTGCAAGGCTGACGTTCCCACGGTGCGGAATTCAACTGGTTTTCCCGGGACCGGCCGGAACACGCCAATCCCGCATGCCGCACTGTCCTATGGGGGTGGGACGATGGAGACATGCGAATTTCCGGCACGATGTCCATCCGTGCGGCGGCCGCGGCCGCAGCGGCCCTCGTCCTTCTCACGGCCTGCGGCGACGGCGGCGGTGACGGCGGTGGTGACAAGGGCGCGGACCAGGGCAAACAAGCGCTGCGCAGCGGGGCGCCCACGCCGGATCCCACGCGTATCCCGGATGTGGGGGACAAGCTCCAGTCCCAGATCCCGGACCAGTCCCGTCAGGTCGTGGCGGTCTACGGCAAAGGGGTGAACTCCGGAGACGCGACCGTGGTCCTCTACACCAAGCAGGGCAAGGCATGGGAGCGGACGCGCAGTTGGACCGCGCACAACGGCAAGCGCGGCTGGACGACGAGCCATCATGAGGGCGACAAGCGCAGCCCGGTCGGGGTCTACACGCTCAGCGACGCGGGCGGTGTGCTGCCCGACCCCGGCGCCCGGCTGCCCTACACGTCGTCCGGCTCCTTCGCGGCCCCCCACTACTGGCCCAAGTCCCACTGGACGGACTTCAACTACGTCATCGCCATTGACTACAACCGCGTCAAGGGCACCTCGCCGCTGGACCAGACCCGGCCCGAAGGGCAGAGCAAGGGCGGCAGCATCTGGCTGCACATGGACCATGGCAGCGGCACCTCGGCCTGTGTCAGCCTCTCCAAGTCCGGTATGGAGTATCTGCTGAAGAACCTCGACCCCAAGCTGCACCCGGTGGTGGTCATGGGGGACAAGGCGCATCTGGCCGCCTGAGCGCGCCGCCAGGGATTTCCCGGCGGTCGCACGGATCCCGGCGGCGCGGTCGCACGGATCTCAGCAGCGGTGGTCCGGGGCGCCGGACAAGGTGTCCAGCAGCTCGCCCAGCGTCTCGCGCTGCCGATCGCTGAGCGGCGCCAGGATGTCCTCCGCGGCGGCCCGGCGCGCCCCGCGCAGCGCGCGCAGCGTCGAGCGCCCGGTGTCGGTGAGCTCGACGCGCACCACCCGGCGGTTGGTCGGATCCGGTACGCGGCGCACCGAGCCATGCGCCTCCAGGGCGTCCACCAGCGTCGTCACGGCGCGCGGGACCACCTCCAGGCGCTGGGCCAGGTCCGCCATCCGTGGCGGCTGGTCGTCATGGGCGACGGTGCGCAGCAGGCGGGACTGGGCGGGGGTGATGCCCAGCGGCTCCATATAGCGCTTCTGGGCGCGGTGCAGTCTGCGGGTCAGGCGCAGCAGCTGCTCCGCGAGGAGGCCGGATGTCTCGGGGGTGGGCATGATCGCAGTTTATCAGGACCGGGTTCATTGTGAGTATAGGTAACAATGAGCTATGCTCTCAAAATCCGCGCCGACGCGGCCACGGCTCGACCATGCCGTCATCATCCGCGTCGGCTTCCCTGACTCCAGAAGGAGCCCATGCGTCCCGACACACCTCCGTCATGGACACCGTCCACCCAGGAGCCCGAGCAGCCCGCCCAGGTGCGCCGCATCCTCCGGCTCTTCCGTCCCTACCGAGGCCGCCTCGCCGTGGTCGGCCTGCTGGTCGCCGCCTCCGCGCTGGTCTCGGTCGCCTCGCCGTTCCTCCTCCGCGAGATCCTCGACACCGCCATCCCCGACCGCCGCACCGGACTGCTCACCCTGCTCGCCCTCGGCATGATCGCCGCGGCCGTCGTCAACAGCGTGTTCGGCGTTCTACAGACCCTGATCTCCACCACCGTGGGCCAGCGCGTCATGCACGATCTGCGCACCGCGGTCTACGACCGGCTTCAGCGCATGCCGCTCGCCTTCTTCACCCGCACCCGCACCGGCGAGGTGCAGTCCCGTATCGCCAATGACATCGGCGGTATGCAGGCCACCGTCACCTCGACCGCGACCTCCCTGGTCTCCAACCTCACCAGCGTCGTCGCCACCGTCGTCGCGATGCTCGCGCTCGACTGGCGGCTGACCGTCGTCTCCCTGCTCCTGCTGCCGGTCTTCGTCTGGATCAGCCGTCGCGTCGGTGCCGAGCGCAAGAAGATCACCTCACAGCGCCAGAAGCAGATGGCGGCCATGTCCGCGATGGTCACCGAGTCCCTCTCGGTGAGCGGCATCCTGCTCGGCCGCAGCATGGGCCGGTCCGAGTCGCTCACCCAGCAGTTCGCCCAGGAATCCGAGCTCCTCGTGGGCCTGGAAATCCGCTCCAACATGGCCGGCCGCTGGCGGATGTCCACCATCGGCATCGTCATGGCCGCCATGCCCGCGCTGATCTACTGGGCCGCGGGCATCGCCCTCCAGGCCGGTGGTCCCGCCGTCTCCATCGGCACGCTCGTCGCCTTCGTCTCGCTCCAGCAGGGGCTGCTCCGGCCCACGGTGAGCCTGCTGTCCACCGGTGTGCAGGTGCAGACCTCCCTCGCCCTCTTCGCCCGCATCTTCGAATACCTCGACCTGCCGATCGACATCACCGAGCCCGCCGACCCGGTGCGCCTGGACAAGGTGCGCGGTGAAGTCCGCTTCGACGGCGTCGACTTCGACTACGACAGCGCGGCTCCCGGCCCCTCGGGCACATCGAAGGACGCCTCAAAGGGCGCATTGAAGGGCGCCTCAATGAGCGCGCCGAAGGGCACCCTGCGCGGCATCGATCTGACCGTCCCCGCGGGCGGCAGCCTGGCGGTCGTCGGACCGACCGGTTCCGGCAAGACGACCCTCAGCTATCTGGTGCCCCGGCTCTACGACGTGACCGGCGGCCGGGTGCTGATCGATGGCGTGGACGTGCGCGACCTCGACTTCGACTCCCTCGCCCGGGCCGTCGGCGTCGTCTCCCAGGAGACCTACCTCTTCCACGCCTCCGTCGCCGAGAATCTGCGCTTCGCCAAGCCCGACGCGACCGATGAGGAGATCGTGGCCGCGGCCGAGGCCGCCCAGATCCACGACCACATCGCCTCTCTCCCGGACGGCTATGACACCCTCGTGGGGGAGCGCGGCTACCGCTTCTCCGGTGGGGAGAAGCAGCGTCTGGCCATAGCCCGCACGATTCTGCGCGACCCGCCCGTCCTCATCCTCGATGAGGCCACCAGCGCCCTGGACACCCGCACCGAGCAGGCCGTTCAGGAGGCCATCGACTCCCTCTCGGCCGGCCGCACCACGATCACCATCGCCCACCGGCTCTCCACGGTGCGCGACGCCGACCAGATCGTCGTCCTCGACGGCGGCCGGATCGCCGAGCGGGGCACCCATGAGGAACTGCTGGCCAAGGACGGGCGCTACGCCGCACTGGTGCGGCGCGACGCCCATCTGTCGCCGGTGGTCCCCGCCGTCTAGTACCCGAAGCCCTATGCGGAACCTCCGGAAAGACGGCGGCAGCCTGAAAGACGCGGCACCGCGAGGCCAACGGTCACGCGGGCACGGTGCCGGCCGGGGCCGAGGTGTCCGTACCCTGCGCAGGGACCTCGCTCGCCGGATGGCAGACGATCCGACGTGTCGGGAGCTGCGGAGCGGCGCTCCCACCCCCGGAGTGCGCCGGTGCGCCGGCGTCCCCACCCCCGGAGTGCGCCGGCACCAGGTCCCTCAGCGTCTGGGAGGGCTCCAGGCCCAGCTCCTCGAGCAGCACCCGGCGGCATTGCTCGTACTGCCGCAGCGCCGCGCCCCTGTTGCCGGCGGCGAGATGCGCGTTCATGAGCACGCGATGAGCGCTCTCCCGCAGGGGTTCCGCGCGTACAGCGGCGAGTCCGGCGGCGACGGCCTCGCCATGGCGGCCCGCCGCCGTCAGCCGTTCGGTCATCGCCTCCAGGGCGTACAGCCGGAGTTCATGGTATTGCTCCTGCTCGACCAGCACCCACTCGTTCTCCGACCACTCCGGTAAGAGATCGGCCGAGAGATCCTCCCGCGTCTGCGCGGTGAGGATGTCATCGCACGGGTGCGACATATCGAGCAGCCGGTGCGCACGCGTCGCCGCCACATGGATATCCACGTCGATGTGTTTGCAGATCGCCAGTTCCTGGGTGGACGCGTCGATGACCTGATGCCCCGTGCGCGTGGCGCGCCATAACGACGACCGGAGATTGGCGTTGGCGCGGGAGGCCGTGACGTCCGGCCACAGCATTCCGGCCACATAGGTACGGCTGCGTGGCATGTTTTGCAGGGCGAGGAACGCGAGGAGGCGCTGGGCGCTGGAGGATATGGGAACGCGATTCTGATCGACCGACAACGCGAAACTCTTGAGCAGTCTCAACGTCATGACGTGGCCTTCTGCGCTCATCGGCCCCCCGGGGCGATATTGGCTCCAGTGACCCATCCCGTGCGTCCCGTCGGGATGCCCTAAAGCCATGTTACGAGCAGATCATGATCGTGTGTCCGGCCTTCCCGCCAAAGGAGGCTATATGGCCGGCCATCACCGGAACGTCGCGGCGACGTCACCCTTCCGGCTCGAGTGGACGTCACCCTTCCGGTTCGAGTAACTGGTCGAGCCAGGCGCGCACGGCGGTGAGTACGTCGTCGACCGCGCTCGCCGCGCTGGGGGCCGTCTGAGGCCCGCCCCCGATCGGCACGATGCGCGCACGGAACCCATCCGGCCTGCCGCCTTCCACCCAGACCCGGAGGATCAGGACACCGGTCCGTTCTGAGGGGATTTCCATGAAGGGACAATATGCTCGCCCGTGTCACCTCGGCGTTGTCGATGTGTGTCCGGGTTCGTCATCGTCGGCAGCGAAACGGACCGGTGACGTTCGTGTGATGTGCGTATCGCGGTCCGGCCACGCCGGTCCCGGCATCCTCTCGGAGCACGCTTTCGAGCGCGGAGAGGGGGAGCATTCGCATGGGCGACTTCGGCGTCATAGCCGACGTCTCCACGGTCATCGTGGACAGCCTGACCCAGGCCCTGCGCGGGCTCAGCCAGGTGGAACCGCCGATCGCGGAACTCAACGACCTCTCCGAGACGGTCCAGACACCACCGCCCAAACTCACGGTGTTCCTCTACGAGATCGCCGAGGACCCCACCTCGCGCAACCGGCCGCCGGTGCGCTCCCAGCCACCCGACCCACCGACCACCCGCAAGCCGCCGATGGCCCTGTTGCTGCGCTACCTGGTCACACCGTGGGGCGGTGACCAGGCCACCCAGCACCGGATGCTCGGACGGGCCCTCCAGACGTTCTACGACGACGCGATCCTGGACGGCGCACAGTTGTCCGGCAGCCTGGCGGCGAGCACCGACGCGCTCCACCTCAGCCTGACCCCGCTCACCTTGGACCAGAAGTCCTGGGTCTGGTACGCGATTCAGAAGCCGTACCGGCTGTCGCTCAACTACGAGGTCCGCGTGGTCAACCTGGACTCCGCCGTCGAGACGCCGGTCCACCCGGTGCAGAGCCGGGTCATCAGCGGGGCGGGGCTGCCATGAGCCGCTTCCTGCCGCTGGAGCGGTCGACGCTCCACAGCCCGGCCTGGTTCATACCCTTCGACGACTACGCCCGGCGGGTGCGCGCCGCCGGGGTCACCGTCCAGCTGGACCGCTACGAGGACGGCGACTGGCTGCCGCTGGACGACCCGGCGGTGCGCACCCCCAGTGCCGCCTTCGTCTATCCGGGTCTCGGCCGGTGCGCCGAGCCGTGGGCGGCCCGGCCGCGGCGCCACCGGGCCCGCTTCACGGCCCCCGGCTACCAGCCGCTGTACCCGGCCGACGGCCAGCCGTTCTCGGCCGCCCTGGTGGGCGTCGAGTTCCTGGTGCACCCGCATGACGACGGTCACCCGCCGCCGGTGGTGACCGAGCCCCGGCTGGTGCGGCTGCTGCCGAGCGCCTCCTTCCCGTATCCGCCGGGGCTGCGCACGGTGCACGGCGTCGTGGTCGACGCGCCCACGAGGGCGCCGATCGCCAATGCGCTGGTCGAGGCCGCGGGGCAGACCAGCCGGGACCTGACGCCATGGCATGAGCGCACCCTGTCCGACGCCGCGGGCGCCTTCCGGCTGGCCCTGCGGTGGGAGGGCGAGAAGGCCGGCGAGCACGCCGTCGAGGAGACCTTCCGCGTGCAGGCCACCGAGCGGCCGGGCCGGTCCGGATCGCTGGTCGTGCGGCTGCCCCAGGACACCGAGCGCCGGCACGTCATAGAGATCCGCGAGAGTTAAGGAGCCGTCCATGGCGGAGTATCTGAGCCCCGGGGTCTACATCGAGGAGATCGATGCGGGCCCACGGCCGATCGCGGGGGTGAGCACCAGTACGGCCGGAATGGCCGGGGTCACCGTGCGCGGTCCGTACACCGGCAAGCCCAAACTGGTCACCAACTTCCTGGAGTTCCAGAACACCTTCGGCGGATTCCTCCGCGAGCCGGACCCGCTGATGCGGGACACCTGGGCGAACGACCCGGCGGAAGGCGGCCGTTGGTGGCTGTTCCCGCTGGCCGTCAAGGGGTTCTTCGACAACGGCGGCCAGCGGCTGTACGTCAAGCGGGTCGCCAGCAAGCAGGCCAGCCCCTCCTCGGGGGTGCTGGGCCACGGCCTGGTGAGCCCGGTCACCGGCGACGCCGCCAAGGGCGCCACCCGTCTCGAACTCGGCCATCTGATCGGCTTCTCCGGCGTCGGGCAGCAGGTCCAGATCTTCCGCGGCGACGATCAGCAGTCGATCCACACCGCCGGGGTCGCCGCCTATGACGCCACCAGCCACCGGATCGAGCTGGACGCCCAGCTGCCCGCGGAGGTCAGGGCGGGACGCGGCGACTACGTCCAGATCGGGACGCGCAGCGCGGAGCAGACACTGGAGTTCGCCGCCGTCAGCCCCGGGTCGTGGGGCGACGCGGTGCAGGTGCGCATCCAGCCGATGGCCTCGGCCGCGCTCCCGGTGCTGCCGGATCCGCAGGAGGGCGGGCTGTTCGTCACCCGGCTGACCGCGGACGCCGCCGCCGACAGCGAGACCGTCGAGGTCGCCGCGGTGACCGGACTCGACCCCGATGAACTGCCGTCCGACGTGTGGGTGCAGATCGGCTCCGGCCGCTTCAAGGTCCAGGTGAGCCAGCCGGCGGACGGGAAGGTCACCCTGACCCTGCCCTCCGGCGCGACCCATGAGGCATGGCGCGGCGGACTCCTGGTGCGCCGGGTGCGTCGCGGCAACACCTCGGCGGGGACGACGCTGCGGGTCGGCGGGGCGAGCCGGCTCTACGAAGGCGCCGTGGTGCAGCTCGACGACGGCACCCATCTGACCGTCCGCACCGTCGAATCGATCGCGGCGGATGTCGTCACCCTCGATGGAAACGTGCCCGGGACGCTGTTCGAGACCGATCGGGTGCAGCTGATCGAGGCGCAGGTCGACGCCCGGTTCACCGACCCGTCCGGGGCCGTGGAGACCGAGACCCACCGCAACCTCCGGCTCACCGGCGACACACCGACCAGCTTGGTGACCACCCTGGCCGGCCGCTCGCGGCTGGTGCGGGCGACGGCGCTGGGCGCCCTGTCCACCGATCCGGCGAAGTTCCCCCTGCCCGCCGTCGGATCGTGGCTGAAGCTGGGATACGGGGACGACGCCTACGGGAGCCTGAGCGTGGCCGACTTCGTCGGCGAGGACGGCGGCAGCGGCAAGCGCACCGGGATCGCCGCTCTGGAGGACATCGACGAGGTGGCCGTGTGCGCCGTGCCGGGCATGTGGTCGGGAACGGTTGAATCGGCCCTGGTCACCCACTGCGAGCTGCTCAAGGACCGGTTCGCGATCCTCGATCCGCAGGACGGCCTGGACATCGAGGACGTCCAGGCGTTCCGCGAGCGGTTCGACACCAAGTACGCCGCGCTCTACCACCCATGGCTGGTCACCCGCGACCTGTCGGCGGGCCGCGATGTCGAGGTGCCGCCATCGGGCCACATGGCCGGGATCTACGCGCGCGTGGATGTGGAGCGGGGGGTGCACAAGGCACCGGCCAACGCGGTCATCCGGGGCATCCGGCTGACCGACGGCATCGCCCAGGACATCACCAAGCGCCATCAGGACGTGCTCAATCCCAAGGGCGTCAACGCGCTGCGGTTCTTCCCCGGGCTCGGCCACCGGGTCTGGGGCGCGCGCACCCTCTCCTCGGACAGCTCGTGGAAGTACGTCAACGTCCGGCGGCTGTTCCTCTATCTGGAGGAGTCGATCGAGGAGGGCACCCAGTGGGTGGTGTTCGAGCCGAACGACGAGGCGCTGTGGTCCCTGGTCCGCCAGACGGTTACCAACTTCCTCACCACCGTGTGGCGCACCGGCGCGCTCGCCGGAACCACCGCCGACGAGGCGTTCTTCGTCGCCTGTGACCGCACCACGATGACCGAGGACGACCTCGCCAATGGCCGGCTCATCTGTGTCATCGGCGTCGCGCCGGTCTTCCCGGCGGAGTTCGTGATCTTCCGGATCCAGCAGAAGACCCGCGAGACCCAACTCGCCTGAGAGCCCGAGGGAGTCCACCATGCCGCCCGTGACCAGAGACGATCCATACGCGTCCTATAACTTCAAGATCTTCGTGTTCAACGTAAGCGACGACGGGCTCGCGGTGAGCGGGTCCTTCACCGAGGCGAGCGGGCTGGAGCTGGAGATCCCGCCGATCGAGTACCGCAACGGGAGCGAGGACATCACCGTCCGCAAGATCCCGGGGCTGAAGAAGTTCACCAACCTCACCTTCAAGCGCGGCATCACCGGCCACGCCGCCTTCTGGAAGTGGGTGGCCGACGCGCTCAACGGCACGGTGAAGCGCACCCACGGCTCGATCGTGCTGTGCGACGAGAACCGCAACGACGTGGTGCGCTGGAACTTCGACCGCGGCTGGCCCACCAAGTACACCGGCCCGACGCTGAGCGCCACCAAGAACGAGATCGCCATGGAGACGCTCGTCCTGGCGGTCGAGAAGCTGGAGATCGAAACCTGATATGGCAGGCGAAGCGCTCCCCGGGGTATCCCTCGCGTTCGCGCCGCGCGGCCCCGACACCGAGCCGCTGCGCACCGACGTGGCGGCGTTCCTGGGCCGGCTCCGCCGCGGCCCGGTCGGCACTCCCGTGCGCGTGGAGAGCTGGAACGACGTCGTGGGCACCTTCGGGCCGCCGGAGGGCGCCTTCGCCACCCCGTACGCACTGCGCGGCTTCTTCGAGAACGGCGGCCGCACCGCCTGGGTGCTCCGCGTGTCCGGGCCGGCCACCACGGCCCGGACGGCGTGGACGGTCGGGCCGCTGAGCGGCTGGGACACCATGAGCTACCAGGTGGTGGCCACCAGCCCCGGCACCTGGGCCAACGGCGGGCGCGTCGCCATCCGTTACCAGGCCAGCACCGTCGCCGGACCGCCCACCGTGGGCGTCCGGGTGATGATGCCCGGCGAGCCGCCCGAGACCTTTCCCGGGCTGCCGCTCACCGGCCTGGCCGACCGGCTCACCGGATCCCGCTACCTCCGGCTGGTCCCGGACGGGCCGCCACCGCCACCGGGGCGGCCCGGCCCGATCTCGACGTCCTGGGACCTGACGCTCGCGGGCGGCGCCGACGCCGCGCCCACCCGCGGGGCGTACTCGGACGCCGTGACCGTACAGGCCGAACTGCCCGAACCGGCGCTGGTGGCGCTGCCGGACCTGGGCACGGACCTGTCCGGCGCCGCGCACACCGACTTGGTGCTCGAACTGCTGCGGAGCGTGGAGCCTTCGCACGACCGCCTCGCCGTTCTGGACGTGCCGCCCGCGCTGTCCTCCGTGGACGAGGTGGTGGACTGGGCCGGTTCCCTGGAGGCCACCGGCGACAGCGGGCTGCTCGGCTGTGCCGCCGTCTACCATCCGCCGCTGCGCACCCCCGACGGGCAGGATCTGCGCACCGTCCCGGCGTCCGGGCACGTCCTGGGCGTCATCGCCCGCCTCGACGGCGAGCGCGGGGCACACCACACGCCCGCGAACGCGGTGATCCTGGAGGCGGTCGACCTCGCCACCGAATACCCCGAGCCGCAGCAGGTCCGGCTGTTCGACGCGGGGATCGACCTGATCCGGTGCACCCGGGGGCGGGGGCTGATGGTGTGGGGCGGGCGCACCCTGTCCGCCGATCCGGGCACCCGCTACATCGCGCATCGACGGCTGGTGCACCTGCTGGTGCGCGCGATCCGGCGCGCGGCGAGCCCGCTGGTGTTCGACGTCAACTCGGCGGAGCTGAGGCTGACGTTGGTACGGGCGCTGACCTCCGTACTCCTGTCGGCCTTCCGGGCCGGGGCGCTCGCCGGGGCCCGGCCCGAGCAGGCGTTCCGGGTGGTGTGCGACGACACCAACAACCCGCCCGAGCAGGACCCGGGGCAACTGGTCTGCGAGATCGAGGTGGCCCCGGCCGTCCCCATGGAGTTCATCCGGCTGCGTCTCGTACTCGGCCAGGACCGAGGTCTGGAGGTGATCGAGGCGTGAGCCTGGATCCGCTGCCCAAATACCGCTTCCTGGTCACCCTCGACCCCGGCGACGCGTATCTGCCCGCCGCGCAGGCACTGCTGCTGCCGCTGGCCGCCTCCGGCGCGTTCCAGGAGGTCACCGGGCTCGGCGCGCAGTTGGAAGTGACGAGCTACCCGGAGGGCGGGCGCAACGACTCGGTCCACCAGCTGCCGCTGCGCCACTCCTGGAACCGGATCACGCTCAAGCGTGGCGTGGTGCGCGATCCGGGGCTGTGGTCCTGGTATCAGGCCGGGCTCGCCGACTCGCTGGGCGCCCGCCGCGACGGCGCGGTGATCGTGCTCGGCCCGGACGGTGCGCCCGGTGCGGCCTGGGCCTTCCATGGCGGGCTCGCCGCCAAGTGGACCGGCCCGGACCTGCACGGGGAGCAGAACGCGATCGCCATCGAGTCGCTGGAGATCGCCCACGAGGGGTTGACGAAGGTCTTGCAGGACGCCGCGGCGAGCGCCTTGCCGCGCCAGATCCAAGGGAGGTGACCGAGGTGCCGAAGGTGACCATTCACCACCTCGAGGTCCGGTTCCAGGTGGACGGCGACGACGGCGCCGTGTTCACCCGCCTGTTCAACCAGCACATCCAGGCGTGGGCGAAGTTGTACGAGGACCAGTGCGCACGCGCCAAACACACCGAGGCCGAACGGCGCTTCGGGGACGCGGAGGGCCGTTCATGAGCGTGACGCCCGTGTCCTTCGCCCGGCAGGGTGCCGCCCGGGCCCGGCTCGAGATCGTCCGGCCGGTGATCGCCGACGAGCGGCAGCGGCGGATCCCGCTGCGGTTCAACCCCACCGACTACAAGCTGAGCAAGAGCAACACATTCGCCGAGATCACCATCCCCGGTCTGGAGACACCGCCCCTCCAGTACGTGCGCGGCGGCACGGAGACCCTCACCGTACAGGCGCTGGTGGACACTTCCGACACCCTGGAGAACGTACGGAAGGCCTACGTCAACGCGGTGCGCAACCTGCTGCGGCCCGACAGCCGCGAACACGCGCCACCGGTCGTCCGGTTCGTCTGGGACGAGGAGGTCTTCACGGGCGTCGTGGAGAAGCTGGACGTCAACTACCAGCTGTTCCGGCCGGACGGCGTACCGCTGCGGGCCATGCTGGACCTCTCGCTCAAGGAGTTCCGCACCGCCGCCGCGCAGGTCGCCGAGACGCCCCGCTCTTCGCCCACGGTGGAGAAGAGCTATGTGGTGCGCCGGGGCGACACCCTCAGCTCCATCTCCGCCGCGCTGTACCGGCGGCCCGACGCCTGGCGGGAGCTGGCGCGCGCCAATGGCATCAGCGACCCACGGGACCTGCGGCCGGGCCGGGTGCTGACCGTGCCCCGGCTGGCGTGAGGAGCGCGCGATGAGCACTCCCACCCCCGAGGTCGCCTCGCCCGACCGGTACGCGCCCGAGTTCGACGTGCGCATCGAGGGCCTGGAGATGGACCCGTCCACCAAGAACGACATCATCGACATCAAGGTGAACCGGGACATCGACGAGCTGTCCGGCTTCGACCTCACCCTGAACAACTGGGACGACGCCAACTTGCGGTTCAAGCACAGCGATTCGCCCCGCTTCCGGCTCGGCGGCCGGGTCTCGGTCCGGCTCGGCTACGCCGACAAGCTGCTCACCGTCGCCACCGGGACCATCGCCACGCTCAGCCCGAAGTTCACCGACGGCGCGTCGCCCACCGTCCAGGTCAGCGGCGTGGACGGGCTGCTGCGGCTCAAGGACCGCAAGCCCACCGAGAACGAGACCAAGATCTACCGCAATCTGCCGGACTGGCGCATCGCCGAGCAGATCGCCCAGCGCAACCATCTGCGCATCGAGGTCACCCGGGAGGGACCCACCCATGACGTGGTGGTGCAGAAGAACCAGGACGACGCGACGTTCCTGCTGGAGCGGGCCAAGCGGCTCGACTTCGACTGCTACATCCTGCCGGACGCGAAGACCGGCGAGGACACGCTGTACTTCACCAAGCCGACCGACGGCCGCGACGGCCGCCCGATCCGGCTGTACCGGCTGGCGTACGCCCCCGGGCTGAGCACCGGCCCCACCGGCCGACCCGAGGGGCTGGTCCCCAACCTGATGGAGTTCACCCCGACGCTGACCGTATCCCAGCAGGTCAGCAAGGTCACCGTGCGCGGCTGGGACCCCCGTACCAAACAGCCGATCGCGTTCACCGCGACCGCCGAGAACCTCCCGGCCGGGCAGAACACGGCCGACGGGCAGAGCGGGCCGCAGGTCGCCGAGTCCACCCTCCAGGGCCGCCAGGAGGTCGTGGTGGACGCCCCGGTCGGCAGCGACCAGGAGGCCCGCGAACTGGCGATCAGCCTGCTGCGCGAGCGGGCCTACGAGTTCATCACCGCGACCGGCAAGGTGGCGGGCCTGCCCGAGCTGCGGCCCGGCGACAACCTGGAGATCTACGGCCTCGGCCACCGCTTCTCGGGCACCTACTTCGTCAAGCGGGTCGAGCACACCCTCAACACCAGTGGTTTCTTCACCCAGTTCACCGGACGGCGGATCCATCAGGGGGACCAGTGACCATGAGGGGCACGCCACGCGCCCGCTCCACCGACAAGCGCTACTACGGCGTGGTCGAGGCGCTCGTCGTGGAGAACGAGGGCGACGACGAGGGCCAGGTCAAGCTGAAGTTCCCGTGGTTCGACGACACCACGGTCACCGACTGGGTCCGGGTCAGCCAGCTCTACGCGGGAGGCGGCTACGGCTCGGTGTTCGTCCCCGAGAAGGGCGATGAGGTGCTCGTCGCCTTCGTCCACGGGGACATGCGGTACCCGATCGTGCTGGGCGGCCTCTACAACGGCGAGGACAAGCCGCCGACCGCCCGCACCGAAGGCCGCGACCAGAAGATCATCCGGACCCGGCACGGCCATGAGGTGCTCCTGGACGACACCCCGTCCAAGGCCGCCGTACGGATCACCTCCGCCGCCGGACACGTGGTGGAACTGGACGACCAGGGCAAGGCGATCCGCATCACCGCGGCCGAGGGCGGCAGCGTCACCGTGACCGCGCAGGGCGAGATCACGCTCAAGGCGCCCAAGCTGACGGTCGATTCCCCCTCCATCGACCTCGGCGGCGGCGCCACCGAACCGCTTGTGCTCGGCCACGCGCTGCTCCAGGCGTTCAACACCCACACCCATCCCTCCGCCGCCGGGCCAACCGGCCCGCCGACCCCGCCGCTCACCCCCGCCGTGCTGGCCAAGAAGGCGAGGACGGCATGAGCGAGGAGTTCTTCGGAACCGGCTGGCGGTTCCCGATCCTGCCCGACGCGTCCGGGCGGCTCGGCTACGCCGTCGGCGAGGAGAGCATCGAGCACTGTCTGCGGGCGCTGCTGCTCACCGGCACCGGCGAGCGGGTGATGCGACCCGAACTGGGCACCCGCGCCCAGGAGTTGGTGTTCGCGCCCGGCAGTGTGCAGAACCTGCGCGACCTGGAGCAGTCGATCGCCGTCGCCGTCCGCGACCATGAGCCACGGGTGGAACTGGAGGAGGTCCGCGCGGAGGCCGACCCGGCCGACGAGTCACGGATCACCGTCTCGGTCGTCTACCGCATCCGGCGCAGCAACACCAAGGCGAACCTGGTGTTCCCCTTCTACACCGGGCTCACCGGACTCACCGGGGGCACACCGTGACCCTGCCCCCGCCGAAGCTGGACGACCTCACCTGGGCCGACATGATGGCGGCCATCCGCCGCCGGATCCCCGCCGAGTCCGACGGCACCTGGACGCTGCACGCGCCCGTCGACCCCGGCGTCACCCTCCTCGAACTCTTCGCCTACCTCCTCGAACAGCGGCTGTACTGGCTCGACCAGGTGCCGGACGCGCTCGTGGTCGCCATACTGCGGCTGCTCGGCCTCGAACCGCCGCGCCCGGCCCGCCCCGCCGCCACCGTGCTGCGCCTGGCCGCCCGGCAGGAGGACGCCGCGGTCCCGCTCGTGCCCGCCGGGACGGCGCTCACCCGGGACCCCGCCGGGCAGGTCGTCTTCACCCTCGACGACGACGTGGCCGTGCTGCCGCTCGCCGAGGGCGGTGAGGTCACCGTGTGGACCGACCGCGACCGCACGGCCGACCTGCGGGCCCGGCGCGGTGTCGCGCTGCTGGCGGGCGACGGCGCCCCGGCACAGGTCCGGTTCACCCTGCCGCTCACCGGGGACCACCCCGCGCCCGGCCCGATCGGGCTGCTCGTGGAGCTGGACGCGCCCGCCGCGTCCCCGCCGTCGTGGCTGCCCGGCGCGGTCGCCGACGTACCGCCTCCCGCCGAGCTGACCTGGTCGTGGTTCCGGCCGGGCACGGACATCTCCGGTGCGTATCAGAAGGTCGAGGACGGCACGGGCGGGCTCAGACGGTCCGGTGTGGTCCGGCTCCATCCCCCGGCCGACTGGTCCACACGGGACACCGGGCTCCTGGTGTCCACCCCGGCCGCCACCTACGCGGCCCCGCCCCGCCTGCTCCAACTCGCCGTCAACGCCTCCGCCGCACGCCACCGCCGGCACCGCACCGTGAGCGGCGCCGACCTCCAGGACCAGATCGGCGCCTGGCTCAGACTGCCCGGCCAGCGCCTCGTCCTGCCGGACGCCGCCGACCGCCTGCTGGAGGCGACCCTGCGCCTGGCGGGCCAGGAGTGGCGCCCGGCACCGGACTTCACCTTCGGCTCCCCGGCCGACCGGATCTTCGTGCTCGACCGGGCCGACGGCGCGCTGGCGTTCGGCGACGGACTCACCGGCCGCGTCCCCCACCCGGACCCGGACGCGCACATCGACTACGTGACCGGCGGCGGCCGGATCGGCAACGGCGGCATGACCGACAACTGGCTCCCCGCCCAGGACCTTCCGGGAGCGGTCTCGGCCGCCAACCTCGTACGGGCCGAAGGCGGCACCGACCCGGAGACCGTCACCGAGGCGCGCCGCCGCGCCGCCGCCTCCCTGGGGGAGGTGACCCGCGCGGTCACCGCCGAGGACTACGTCACCCTGGCGCGTGCGACACCCGGCGTCGCCATCGCCCGCGCCCACCCGGCCGTCGGCGCGCACCCCGGCTTCCCGTGCGCCACGGTGCCCGGCGCGGTGACCGTCCACATCGTCCCGGCCGTGCCCCGCGACGACCTCACCCGCGAGGACTTCGTGGCCGCGCCGCTCCCCGACCCCGGGACGCTGCGCGCGGCCGCCGCCCACCTCCAACAGGCGCGGCTGCTCACCTCCGAGGTCTTCGTCCGGGCGCCCCGCTACCGCGAGGTGGCCCTGCGCGTGACCCTGTCGGGCGACCCGGCGGACGCCCCCCGCGTGTCCACCGTCCTCACCGCCGCGCTGCGCCGCTTCCTGGACCCGCTCGTGGGCGGTGAGGACCGGGACGGCTGGCCGTTCGGACAGCCGCTGCGGCCCTCGGCCCTGCTGCGGGCCGCACAGCGGGCGCTGGGCGACCTCGCGGACATCGCCGCCGTGGCGATCGGCCTCGACGGGGCCGACCCGGTCGAGGAGTGCGACGAGGTGCCGCTCGGCGCCGGGGAGCTTCCCGTCCTGCGGACGGTCCACACCCGGATCGTGCCCGCCGTCGAACCGGGGGAGGGGCTGGTATGACCGGCGAGGTGTGGTGGGAGAGGGACGCGCGGGAACGGGAGCGCGAGGACGGGCGGATCGTACCCGGCCCCGGCCCGACGGGCGCCCAGCCGGAACTGGTCGACGCCACCCGCGAGGCGGTCCGCGCCGACGTCCGCGGCCGGATCGCGGGCTACACCCCGGACTGGACCGACCCCGACCGGCAGGACGCCGGTGTCGCCCTCGTCCGCCTCTTCGGCACCCAGACCGAACCCGTACTCGGCCGCGTCAACCGGCTGCCGGAGAAGGTGCTGGCCGAACACCTGGCGACGGCGGGCGTGCGGCGCCGCCCGGCCGGAGCGGCGGCCACGCTGCTGGAGTTCACCGTCAACCCGCCGGACGGCGCCTCGGTGCTCGTCCCCGCCGGGTTCCAGAGCGCCGCCTCGACCCCGGTGGGCCAGGTCGTCTACGAGACGGACCAGGACCTGTACGCCACCCCGGCCGCCCTCGCCGACCTCGCCGTCCAGGAGGCCGGAACGATCCAGGGGCTGCCGCTGGGACCGGCCGGGCCCAGCCGTCCCTTCGAGCCCTTCGGCCGCGATCCGCGGCCCGGCAACGCGCTGTGGATCGGACTCGCCGGACCGGCCGCCCCCTATCCGCGCCTGTCGCTGGGCTTCGTGGTCGTCGCCGCTCCGCCCGCCCCCGCGGCCTCCGGCGGCACCGCGCCCCTGCCGCTGCCGCCCGCGCCGCTGCTGCGCTGGGACGTGCTGGACGGCACCCGGCTCGTCCCCGCCGAGCTGATGCGGGACTCCACGGCCGGGTTCGGCGCCAGTGGGACCGTCGAGCTGCGGGTCCCGCGGTCATGGCGGCCGGGCAGTCCGTCCGGCACCCGGCCCCGGCTGCGCTGGCTGCGCCTGCGGATCGCGCACGGCGCCTTCGCCGGACCCGCGCCCGTACTGTCCGGGCTGCGGCTGAACGTGGTCGCCGCCACCGCCGCCCGCACCATCCGCGACGAGCCGCTCCAGCCCGTCCAGGACCCGGCGGCGACCGGGCTGCGGCGCATGAAGCTCAGCCAGGTGCCCATCCTCGCCGGATCGGTGGTCATCGAGGTGGACGACGACACGGGCGGCGATGTGTTCGGCACCACGGCGGGCACGTCGACCCGAACCTCGTCCCGGTGGCGCGAGGTGGAGAGCCTGGCCGGATACGGCGCCGACGACCGGGTGTTCACCGTGGACCACGAGAGCGGCGAGGTGACGTTCGGGGACGGCGTCAGCGGCGCCGCCGTCCCGCCCGGCTTCCGCAACGTCCGCGCCGTGCGCTACCGCGTGGGCGGCGGCAGCGCCGGGGCCGTGGCGGCGGGCGCGGTCAACGGGGTGGTGACCGCGCTGCCGTTCGTCACCGGCGTGAGCAACCCCTTCCCGGCCTCCGGCGGAACGGACGCCGAGCCCGACGCCGACGCCATGCGCCGCGGCACCGGTGACCTGCGCGCCCGCGGCCGGGCCGTGGCCCCGGCCGACTACGGGCAGCTCGCCACCCGCGCGCCCGGCGCCTCGGTGGCCCGCGCCCGGGGGGTGCCCGGTCTGCACCCCGACTTCGCCGGGGTGCCGATCCCCGGCGTGGTGGGCGTCCTCGTCGTACCGCCCGTAACTCCGGGCGGCGACCCGGACGAACCGCCGGTCGCCACCGCCGCGACACTCAAGGCCGTCGCCGACTTCCTCTCGCGCGAGGCCGCCCCCGCCGGGGTCACGGTGGTCGCCGCCCCCGCGCCGTACCGCCGCGTCGGAGTGGAGTCCTGGGTGGCCCTCGACCCGGCCCTCGACCGGGCCGCCGTCCTGGCAGGGGCCGGGGACGCGGTGCGCACCTATCTGGATCCGCTGCGCGGCGGGGAGGACGGCGCGGGCTGGCCCTTCGGCGGCGCGCTGCGCCATACGGCGCTGGTCCGGCGGCTCCTGGCGGTCGAGGGCGTGCTGGCCGTCACCCGGCTCTCGCTCACCGTCGACGGAGTGCGCCGCCCGCCCTGCACCGACCACGCCCTCCCGCCCCACACCCTCGTCTGGCCGGAGCGCCCGCTGCTGATCCCGGTAGGAGACCAGCCATGACGTGCACCCCGCACCCCGCGACCTTCCGCCTCCTCGACGCCTACGTCGGCTGGGACCCGGGGGACCTCCAGCAGGACGACGGCATCGTCGGCTTCGAGGACCCGGCCGGACTCCGGCTCGCCCACCGCGGCGCCGCGCCGGAAGGCTCCACCAGGGACCGGCTGCTGCCGTGGTTCCCCGACCCCCGCCTCGCGCCCGGATGCCGGCCGTGCGGCTGGTATCTGCTCGTCCCCGGCGAGCGGCGGGTGCTGCGCCGTGACGGGTGCGGTGGCGCCTTCGCCCCCGTCTGGCCGCCCGGCTGCGACCCCGGCCCGCTGCGCGAACCGGTCTCGGTCGCCGCGCGCGGACACCGGCTGGCCGTGGTGGAGTCCGACCGGGTCCTGGTGTGGCGCCGCGAGGGCGGGCAACTCGCCGGTGTGATCCGGGCCGAGCGGCCCCGGCGGGCCGCCCTGGGGCCTGACGACGAGGTTCTGGTGGCCTGTCAGGGCAGTACGGACCTGCGGCGGTTCGACTCGGCCGGCGGCTTCCGGGGCGTGCTGCGCACCGGTGTGCGCGGCGAGATCATGGCCTTGCGCACCGGGCCCGAGCGGACCGTGTGGCTGCTCACCGACGACGGCGGACGGCTCGGCATCCACCGGGGCGGTCACCGCCGCCCCTTCCGCCCCGTCACCGTCGACGAACTGGCCGCGGGCCTGCCGCCGTCCACGCTCACCTCGGCCGACGAGGACGGTGAGAGCGGTGAGGGCGGATTCTGCCTGACCGAGAAGGGCCCGGAAGGCCCCGAGATCCGCTGCTTCAGCTGGCGGGGACTGCCCCGGGACCCCGCGCCGCCCGCCACCGACGCGTACGTCACCAGCGGTTCGTACCTCACCGCCCTCATCGACAGCGGCATTTCGCGGTGCCGCTGGCACCGTGTGCGCCTGGACGCCGAGGTGCCCGCCGGGACGGCGGCCGCCGTCGAGATCGTGGTGAGCGAGGACGGCCGGTACGACGAGAGTGACTGGCAGGCGTCGGCCCCGGGCATCATGGACTTCCTCGTCGACCAGCCGCCCGGCCGCTTCCTGCGGCTGCGGCTGCGGCTGTCCGGCGACGGGGGCTCGACCCCGGTGCTGCGCCGGATCCGGCTGGACTTCCCCCGCGTCACCAGCGCCGACCTGCTGCCGCCCGCCTTCCGTGAGGACCCCGCGGCCGACGACTTCACCGAGCGCTTCCTGTCGCTGTTCGACGCCACGCTCGCCCAGCTCGACCGGGTGATCGAGCGGTATCCGTCGCTCCTCGACCCGGCGGGCGTGCCGGACCGGGCGCTGCCGTGGCTGGCCGGGCTGCTGGGCCTGACGTTCGAGGCGGGCTGGGACGCCCGCACCCGGCGCGCGCTGCTGACCGCAGCCCCGGAGCTCTACCGGCGCCGGGGCACGCCATGGGCGCTGCGCGAGGCGGTGCGCATCGTGTTCGGGGTGTCCCCGGTCGTGGACGAGCCGGCGGCGGACCGCCGCTGGGCCCACCTGCGCGCGGCGCGGGACCAGGGCCGGGGGACGGACCGAGGGCTCGGCGCCATAAGGCTGTTCGGCCGCTCGGCGAGCCGCTTCCGCGTCGGCGGCACGGCGCTCGGCGCGGCGCCGCTGCGTGCCTTCGGCGCACCGGACAGCGACCCGTTCACCGCGCACGCGCACCGGTTCCGGCTGCTGCTGCCCGCCGGATCGGCGGACGTGACGGCGCTGCGGCGGCTGGTGGAGCGGCAGGCGCCCGCGCACACGGTGGGGTCGGTGCGCACCGGCGGCGCGGGCTTCGTGGTCGGATCGCGGTCCACGGTCGGCGTGGACACCGCGTTCGTCCCGCTGCCGGCGCCCGTACTGGGCGGAGCGAACCCCGTGCGGCTGAACCGCGACGGAGTACTGAGGCCGGGACCGAGAGGGTTGCGCCGAGGGGTGGGCGTGGGAGTCGTCTCCGCCGTCGGTATGCATACGCGAGTGTCGTGAGAGGACGGGGCGATGACCGAGACAGGACCATCGAGGACCGAGGAGTTCCACGCGCCACCACTGCGCCGGCTGCGGTACTTCCACGGCCAGATGCTGGGCGCGCGCGACTTCCAGCGCGAACAGGAGTACCACCGCGAGAAGTTGAGACTGCGCATGCGCTGTCTGCTCGGCTACGGCGTGGTGTGCGGCCTCCACGTGGAACCCGTGCCAAGGGACGAGGACGACTGCCCGCCCGACGACCCCGCCGAAGAGTCCGCGCGACCCGGGCGGAGCACGGAGGAGGGCGGCCAGGAGGGCGGCACCGGGCCGGAGCGCATCCGGCGCAGGGCCAAGGTGAGGATCACTCCCGGTCTCGCCGTGGACTGCGAGGGCAACGAGGTCGTGGTGCGCGGCGGCTGTGAGATCGACCTGTGGAAGGCGCTGCCCCCGCACGAACGGGACACCGACACCGTCTGGATCGGCGTCGAGTACGCCGAGCGGCCCGTCGAACCCACCCGCGCCGTCTACAACGACGCCTGCGCGGACACTGGCGACTGCGAGTTCGGCTGGACCGAGGAGTGCTACACGGTGCGGGTCACCGGCTGCGAACCGCCGGCGGACGAGCGCTGTGACACCTGCTGCGAGCCGTGCGAGCACACGGTGCTGTGGCTGGCCAGGATCGATTGCGTGGACTGGTACGAGCCGGTGCGCCGCGACCACATCCACATGAACGTACGCCGCCCGTTCGGCCGCCATCTGCCCACGGTGATCACCGGCGTCAACTGGATCCACGGCCACACCTACACCATCGACGAGGCCAAGGACCTCCTCGGCACCCTGGACCAGGACGGCGGGCTCGTGGTGCGGTTCTCCGCCGACGTACGGTCCGACACGCTGCGGCCCGGTGTGGTGGAGCTCCAGGTGATCGAGGGCGGCAGCGGCCGCAACGCCTCCACCTGGTACATGGGCGGCACCTTCGCCGATCCGGACCCGGAGTCCGAGGACCGCGACGAGTTCATCCAGGAGGTCCGCTACCGCCAGACCACGCGCGAGACGCTTCAGGACGGCGACCGCGTACTGATCACCGTGCGCGCCGCGTTCCTCCTCGACCGCTGCTGCCGCCCGGTCGACGGCACCCACGTGGGCGGGCGCGTCCCGCTCATCCGCACCGGCTCGACGCTGTCGGCCGAGCACGGCGGTGACGACTGCTGCGACCTCCCGCCCTCGGGCATCGGGCCCTGGACGTCCGGCACCGGCGCGGGCGGGGACGTCTTCGAGAGCTGGTTCTTCGTGAAGGAGCGCTGATCATGCGAACAGACTGCGGATGCGGCTGCGGTGGCGACGCCACCCGGACCTCCGCCTTCGTACGTCCTCGCTTCTTCGCAGGGCAACTGCTGACCGAGGACGACCTCAGCCTGCTGGTGGAGTACACGACGGCGAAGGCCAGACTGCGCAACCGGTCCCTGTACGGGCCGGGAGTCATCTGCGGCCTCGGCGTCACCTGCGATCCGTGCGGCGGCGGAACCGTGGCCGTCCACCCCGGACACGCGCTGGACTGCGCCGGGAACGACATCGTGGTGCCGTGCACCGAGCGGGTCGACGTCACCGCGCTGGTGCGGGAGCGGCGCATCAGCGCGCTCGGCGTGGACTGTGGGGAGGACTGCGACGACGACGGCGGGCGCCGCTACGGGCTCTATGCGCGCTACCGCGAGCTCCCCGTCGAACCGGTGGCGCCGTACGCCACCGAGGAGCCCTGCCCCTCGCCTGGATGCGTGCCCTCCAGGATCCAGGAGGGATACCAATTCGTCGTCAGGTGCGACGACTTCGAGGACCACCGCCACAACCCCGGCACCCGGCTCCTCGCGACCCTCGGCGACCTCGCCCGCGCCGACCAGGCCCGCACCCGCGACCGGCGGCTCGGGTTCTACACCGACGCCCTGACCGTCGCGTCGCTCGGCACCGGCCGGGCCTTCCGCTTCGACGCCGCCGACGCCCAGCGGTACGCCACCTCCTACGCGTGGCTGCGCGACAACGCGGGCGGGGAGGGCCCGCCCGCCCCGCCGACGGCCCGCGAGATGACCGAGCACGTCCGGGCGCTGGCCGCCGCCGTCGGCCGGTACGACACCTACGACGCGGCCGGGCAGGCCCAGCTCGCACGGGACTACCCCGACCTCGCCACCATGCGGGAGGCCCGGAGCGCCCTGGGCACGGCATGCGGGCGGCTCGGCGGCGCCGACCTGGAAGCGGCGTGGCCGGACCCGCTGCGCGCCGGGATCGCCCGCGCCGTCGTCACCGAGACCGCCGCCCGCGTCGTACCGGAGCGGGGCGACCCGGACGCGCCGTTGGAAGTGCGCATGCTGGCCCAGGGCACCCCGCTCGGTCACGCGCTGCGGGTCGAGTTCCGCGCGGACCTCGGCCTGATCCGGGAGTGGCTGCTGTGCCGTCTTGACCAGGCCACCGACCTCGCCGACTGCGCGCTGCGCCAGGACGTCGCCGCCGTCGACGTACCGCCGCCGCTGCCGTCCCCGCCGCCGGACAGCACCGAGAAGGCGACCATCGCCGAGGTGCAGCAGATCGCGGAGGCGGCCGCCGCACTGGGCACCTCCGTGCGCCGGTTCCTGACCGACGCGGCCTGCGCCACCCTCAACCCGCCGTGCGGCGACTGCACCGACACCGACGTCCTGCTCGCCCAACTGGAGCTGGACGGCTGCGATGTCGTACGCGTCTGCTCGGCCACCCGGGAACAGGTGCTGCCGGGCGGATCGGCGTACGGCGAATGGCTGCCCAAGCTCTACCGCCTACGCGAACTCGCCGAGCGGGTGTGCTGCCGGCCGGTACCGCGGTACCAGAAGCCGACCCTGCCGTCCGAGGGCCCGGTGGCCCGCCCGTACGCGGACGGACCGCTCGGCGACTGGCCGCGCACCGGGGACCTGGAGGAGATGCTGTCCCTGCTGCTGACCCCCGCGCCCGGCGAGACACCCCCCAAGGCGCTGCACGAACAGGTCTATACGACCCCCAGTGAAGTCACCGACAGCATGCAGGAGCTCGCCCGGCTCAGGACACGGGTCGCCGATCTCACCGCCGCCGTGGAGGGGCTGCGCGTCCAACTCGGCAGCGCGCGGACGCAGATGAGCCACCTGGAGGAGCGGGTGCCGAACCGGGCGCCGGACCCATCCGGAGAATCCGAGCAGGCTCCGGACCAGCCGCCCGAGCAGGGTGCCGGGGAGGGTGCCGAGCCCGCCAAGCCCCCGGCCAAGCGCGCCCGGTCGTCCCGAACCCGGAAGCCCGGTGAGACGCCATGATGGGCCCGCTGCGCCCCGCCTTCCACGAGGGCCAGGTGCTGGCCGCCGCGGATCTGTCGGCCACGGTGGAGTACGCGCGCGGCGTGGCCGCCCGGCACGCCCGCCACCTGCACGAGTGGGGCATCGTCGAAGGGCTCGGCCTCGTCACCCAGCCCCGTACCGACCCGCTGACGGGCGTCCGCCATGTCGAGGTGAGCGTCTCGGCGGGGATCGCCGTGGACGGGACGGGCCGCGAGGTGGTCGTCACCGAGCCGGTCGTGCTGCGCGAGAGCGACTTCGAGGAGGTCAACGGCGCGGACCCGTCGACCGACGAGCCCTATCCGGTCTTCCTCACCGCGGCCGACCGGGAACCGGCTGAGCCCGCCGGTCCCGTCTCCTGCTCCGGGAGCGCCACGAAGACCCGGGTCGAGGAGTCGTACCAGATCCTCTTCGGGCGCCTCGGCGACGAGCGGCTGGCCGCCGAGCAGCAGCCGCCCGCGATCGGCGACCCACCGGCCGATCCGCCCGTCCGCTGGCTGGTCCTGCTGGGCTATGTCCACTGGGCGGACGGCCACTTCAGCGGCGTCGCGAACGCGGCGCGCGGCGTCGCGGCGCGGTTCGCCGGAGTGCGCGCGGACACCGTCTCGGCCCGGTCGGGCGAGCTGACCCTGCGGACGGGCACGGAGACCCAGGAGGGCGAGCCGGCGCTGGTCCTGACCGGCGGCGAGACGCCGAACCTGGTCTTCGGCCTGTACCAGGGCGGTGGCGCGGTCGCTCCGCTGATGACCGTGGCGGCCAACGGCAACCTCACCATCGAGGGCAGCTTCGGCGGCCGGATGTCGGCCGGCAGCACGCTGGTGGCCTCCGGGACCGCCACCGACGGGATGCTGCTGCCGCTGCCGTCCGGCGTCACCCCGGAACAGGTCGCCGACGGCCGGGTCGTGATCCACGTCCAGCTGACCCCGCGCATACCGCCCCTGGCGGATTCGGCGCTGTTCAGCCCGGTGGAGGCCACGGTGGACGCCGACCGCCGGGTCCGCTGCCGGGTGCGCGTGTACGACCCCTCGGTGAACGGGAAGCAGCCGGTCGAACAGCCCGGGGTGGTCGACTTCCTCGTGCTGGCCACGGTCGCGGCGACGAACGGCGGTGGCTGACGATGGCTCTTTCCGTGGTGTACGCCGCCGACACCGGCCATGTCGTGGGCGCGCTCGCCCTGACCGGCGCCGATGCCCCGGCCGATGTGGCCTCGCTCGTCGGGCGCGCGCTGCCGCTGCGCGTCTCCCTGGGCGAGGGCCGCATGGCGACCCTTCCGCTGAACGCCAGGGACCTCGCCGTGGCGGCGGTCGACGATGAACCGGGTGCCCTCGCCCAGCCGCTGGCCCACGGGGTCGAGATGACGGCCGAGGGCAAGCCCAAACCGGGGCTGGTGCGCCTCGCGTCATGGACCGACGGGATCGCGCTGGCCACGGACGGGGTCACCGTCACCGTGAAGGTCGCCTCGGCCCGTGCCACCCCCGTGGTCGCCCTGGTCTCCGACGAGCAGGACACCCATGTGCTCACCGGGGAGATCCCCGCCCAGCAGACCCAGGTGAAACTGCCGGTGACTCTCGAGGCGGGCAGTGCGCACGGGGTGCTGGTGCTCGCGGTCGGCTGGGCGGGCCGCCTGGAGAGGCTGGGGGTGACGTGAACGGGCCCACCGCGCCTACGGCCGATGGGACCGACTGGACCGGCGGAATCGGCGGAATCGGCGGGTCCGGCGATGGCGGTGAGCCCGGCGAGATCACCGTGCGCCGGTGCACCGTCACGGTGGTCCGGCGCGGTGGGTGGAGCTGGGGACCCGAGCCACGCGGTCTGATCCGCCATGTGGTGGACGCCCTGCCGGAGTTGCTGGCGGACCACTTCGCCGAGCGGCTGGCGGCCGACGGGCCGGATGTGGAGATCACCGAGCCGCTGACCGTCACCGTACGGCCGGGCCGCACCGGCCGCTCGATGGGTGGCGGCTCGCCAGTTGAGGTCCACTTCGCCCCGGTGCCGGTCGTGGAACACCCCGTCGGCGAACCCGGCGGCGACGCCGGGGCGTTCGCGCGGTCCTTCGAGGAGTCGTTCGCGGCGGCCCCGGACCCGTGGACCGCCCCGGGCGCCGCCGCGCTCTTCGCCGAACTCGCCGAGCGCGGCGAACTGGACACGCTGCTCGCGCTGTTGCCGGACGCTTCGGTGCGGGTGTACTTCCTCGCCCTGTTCGACGTGGACGACACGGCGGCCGCACGGCTGCTCGCGGAACTCGTCGGGCGCGCCCTGGCCGCCGACCCTCCGCCCGCCCACCCGCCGCTCGGCGAGGCCGCCCGTACCGGCCTGGCCGAGGCGCTGCCCGAGCGGCTGCGCACCACCGTCGTGGGCGCCGACACGGCGGATCTGCCCCAGTTGCTCGCCGGCTTCCTGGCGTCGGCCGACCGCGAGGAGGCGGTACGCCTGGTCCGGTCCCTGGCCGGGCCGTATGACCCGGGCGCCGATGAGCCGCCCGGCGCGGCGGGCTCCACCGCCGCGCGTACCACCTCGGGAACACGCACCATCGCCGGGGCGCGGACCAGCGGCGAGGTGCGGGTGTGGTCCGCCCTGCCCTTCCTGCTCGCCGGGCCGCTGGCGCGCATCGGGTACCTCGACGCGATCGGGCCCGCCCTGGCCGGTATCGAACTCGCCGACGAGGCACCGCTGTTCGCCGCCGCCTTGGCGTACAAGGTGCTGGGCGAGACCACGCGGGGCTGGCGCCGCGCCGAACGGGACACCGAGGCCGCGGCCGCCTTCGCGGGCCTCCCGCCACCCGTCGCCGAGGAGCGGCTGACCGACTTCGCCCGCCAGGCGGGCCCCGCGCTCCCGGTCCTCGACGGAGTCCTGGCGCTGTCGGTGTGCCGGGGCCACGACCCCGCCGACCCACTGCTGCTCACGGGGGCCGACGACGGACTGCTCCTCGTCGACGCCCACGGCATGTTCCCCATCGCCTGGACCTCGGAGGCCGCCGGACTGCTGCCGCACTGGGAGTCCTGCGGGCGGCCGCCCGTGCTGCTCTGCGACGGGCCCCTGCCGCCCGGCACCCTGCGCGACCTGGCCTCGGCGGGCGTGCCGTTCCTCACCGGCGTACGGCCGCTGCGCGGCGATCCGGTGGCGCGGCTGCCCTGGCGCACCCCGCTGTGGGCCGCCGAGGGCCCGGCACCGGACCTGCGCCTCGCCGCCGAACTGCCCGCCCACGCCCAGCGGTGCGCGGACCTGGTCACCGCCCTGGTCACCGGGCGCCGGGCGGTGCCGCTCGCCCGGGACGGCGGTCTGGAGCGCACCGTCACCCTGGCCGCCGCGCTCGGCCTGTCCACGATCGCCTGGACGCTCTGGCGCGACCGCGAGACACCGGATCCGGTAGCGGCCCTGCATCGATTCGCCGACCTGGAGGCCACCGTGCGGTTCGAGGCCACGGCCGTCCGGGTGCGCGTCCCGATGGGACGGCGCCATGCGGACCTCCTGGGCGGCGGCCTGCTCGCCGATGTGCCCGACGTGGCCTGGCTGGACGGCCGGACCCTGACCTTCTCGGCCGGGTGAGACCCATGGGCGTAATCGCGGTGGAGCACATGCGGCTACGGCTGGCCGGCCTGCACGGGGCGCTCAGTGCCGCCGTCGAACGCCAGGCCCGGCTCGCCGCCCGGCTCACCAGGCCCGACCTCACCCCGTACTGCGTGACCGACGAGCAGGTCGACGTACTTCTCGGCGAGGTGCGCGCCTTCACCGACACCATGGCCGAGCCCTACGCGCCCCCGCCGCCGGAGCCGGAAGCCGAACGCGACCTGAGGCGGCGCGCGTCCGCCGAGGGCCTGGCCCTGCCGCTGGACGCGCTCGCCACCCGGTTCGGCCTGACCCGCGCGGAGCAGGACGCCCTGCTGCTGGCCGCCGCGCCCGAACTGGACCGCGGCTACGAGCGGATCTACGCCTACATCGTGGACAACCTCAACCGGCGGCTGCCCAGCGTGGAACTGCTGCTGGCCGTGGGCGCGGACAGCGCGGCCGCACGCCTCGCCCTGCGCCGCTCCCTCGGCCCGGCCGGGCCGCTGCGCCGCTACGGACTGCTGCGCGCACACGGCGAGGCCGCGGTCGAACTCGCCCAGGAACTCCTCCCCGGACCCGGGGTACTGGACTTCCTGCTGGGCTGGGGCGGCGATGTCGGACTGCTCGGCCACGACCCCGGCGAGGTCGCCCCGCCGGAGCCGCGCGTGCTGTCCCCGTACCTCTCCTCCGAGCGGCTCACCCGGCTGGGCCGGGCGCTGGGCTCCGGCGATATCGACCTGGCCGGGCTGTGGGGCTGCCCGCCCGACGGCCAGCTCGACGCCGTACAGGCGCTGGCCCGGGCCGCCGGGGCACCGCTGCGCACCCTGACCGACGACCCCGAGGCCGATCTGCGGACGGCCGCCGTGCTGGGCGCGGTGCTGTGGATCCCCACCGACGATCCGCACGGCGAGCCGGGGCGGGCCACCGCCGACGCGGTGTCCGCCGCGCTGCTCCGCTCCCGCGTACCGGTGTGCCTGACCGGCCTCAGGCCCTGGCGCCCGGCGGCCCTGCTCGCCGCCCGCGCCTACGCCGAACTCACCGTGCCCGTACCCGGGTTCACCGACCGCCGCGCCATGTGGTCGGCCGCCCTGCCGGACCTGAACGGAACCCTCCTCGAAGACCTCGCCGTCCGCTACCGGATGAGCGGCGGCGAACTGCGCGCCGTCGCCTCGGTCGCGGACGCCGGGGCGCGCCTGGCCGGCAACGGACACCCGGAGCCGGTGGCCGCCCACGTCGAGCCCGCGATCGCCACCGTCACCCGCGGCCGCGGCGGCAGCGCCGTCCACGCGATCACGCCCCGCCGCACCGTCGACGACCTGGTCCTGCCCGACGTCCAGTTCCGCCAGATCCTGGAGATCGCCTCGGCCTTCCGCGCCTGGCCCCGGATCGCCGAGAGCTGGGGCTTCGCCCGCCGCTCCGGGCACGGCGGGGTCAAGGCGCTGTTCACCGGTGAGCCGGGGACCGGCAAGACCATGTCCGCCGAGATCGTCACCGGCATGCTCGGCCTTGAACTGCTCAAGGTGGACCTCGCCCAGGTCGTCTCCAAATGGGTGGGGGAGACGGAGAAGAACATGGAGATCGCGTTCCGGCAGGCCGAGGAGAGCCACGCGGTGCTGCTCTTCGACGAGGCCGACGCGCTGTTCGGCAAGCGCGGCGAGGTGAAACACGGCACCGACCGCTACGCCAACCTGGAAGTCGGCTATCTGCTCCAGCGCCTGGAGGCCAGCGACGGCCTGGTCATCCTGACCAGCAATCTGAAGGACAACATCGACCCGGCCTTCACCCGGCGCTTCCACTTCGTCGTCCACTTCCCCCGCCCGGCCGCCGCAGAACGCCGCCGGCTGTGGCGCCTCGCCTTCCCCCGGGAGGCCCCGCTCGCCCCCGACGTGGACCTGGCCGCCCTGGCCCGCCTGGACATGACCGGCGCCGCCATCGCCGCGGCGGCCCGCACGGCGGCACTGGCGGCGGCGGACGGGGGCGGCGATACGATTGCCATGCGCCATGTCGTACGTGGTGTGGCACGCCAGTTCCAACGCGAGGCCCGTCTGCTCCGCCCGACCGAACTGGGCCCGCACGCCCATCTGCTCGACGACGCATCCCAGGGGTGAAGCCGATGCTGCCCACCGAACCCCCGCTCTCCCTCCACCGCCTGCTGGCCCCGGTCCCGTCGGTCCGCCCGCAGGAGGTCGCGACGGCGGTACGGCAGGGGGCGGCCCCGAGCCCGGCACCGAACCCGGCCCCGAGTCCCGCTCCGGCGCCCGTGAGCAATGCGACGGTGGCCCGTGCGGCGCACCCTCCGGCCACGGTTGGGTCCTCGCTGCTGGCCGGTCAGGACCAGTCGGGGAACGCGGCCGTGGCCCGTGCCGCGCTGCGGGCGGTGCCGGGCGTGGTGCCGCTCATGGCACCCGCGCCGCAGACCACGACCCCGAGGCCGTGAGCCCCGGCCTCCGGTCCACGGGGTAGGGGAGGGTCACGCACGACAATCCCGGGTGCTTCAGCCGCCCCCATGCGAGGCGGCCCGGCGCTGGAACTCCTCGATCAGCGGGACCAGTTCGCGGATCTCGGCCACGGTCTCCTCGTCGACCGGGTCGGTCCGCACGTTCGCGGGGTCCCACGTCTCGTTCTCCAGCCAGTCGACGTACTGCGTGTGGTGCTCGCGCAGGACGGCGAGCAGGGAATCGCCGCAGCGTCCTACCTCGTTGTGCGGCTCGACGTCCTTCCAGATCCCGAATACGGTCGTCCGGCCCGCCCCGAGCTCGGCGAGGCTGTAGCAGTGCACCCGGCCGCCGTGCTCGAGGTTGACGTTGACGCCGACGAACAGGGGGACCAGGTCCGGGTCGCGGGCGAAGACCCTGCGCGTGATGTCCGCCATCGGATCGGGCCGCTCGGGCAGGCCACCGCGCTCGGGGGGTACGGCCAGCCGCCAGGGCAGCAGGGGGAAGTCCACCATGAGGTCCAGGGAGTGGGGGCCCGCGTCGGCGAGTACGAAGAACTCCTCGGGGAAGCCGACGCCGTAGCACTCCCGTACCACCTCGCGGGGCCCGAGCCCCTGCGCGTAGCGGGCCCTGGCCAGGCCGGCCAGCGACGCGTAGTCGTCTCGTGACGGCTCGGCGGGCATACGCCGCGGCGCGTCCTCGGTCACTCCGGCCCCTCTCCGGTCCGCTCGGCCTCCATGATGCTCCTCAGCAGCGGGGCGAGCTCGCCCCAGACATTCTTGAGCGCGTCGGCGGTCAGCGCGGTGATGATCCGGCGCGTCACCTTCCGGGCCTGCTCGACCACCTGTCCGGCCTGCGGTGTGCCCGCCTCCGCCAGGGTCTGGGCCAGGCGCTTGGCGTCCTCCCTGAGCTTCTTGGCGCGCGCTCTGATCACCACGCTGTGCACGGTCCGCCGGGGATCGTCGACCATCAGCTTGACGACCTCTTCGACATGGACGAAGACGATGTCCTGGAGTTGGGCCTGTAGCCTCGCCCACGCCTTCTTGCTCATGCCCTGCGGCTTCGGGGTGGACAGGATGAACTCCTGTGCGAGCCGTGTGGCGCTGGCCGTGGACTGCGACTGGAGCACCAGGGCGTAGGCCCGGTGGCTGCGGCGGGCGATCTCCTCCGCGCCCAGCCTCGGATCGAGACCTTCGCCGCGCTCGGCGCCGACCACCTTCCGCGGGGTCACGGAGAGACCGCGCTTGTCGTCGCCCGGGGCCGGGCTCGTGGTCGTGCTGGCCAGGGGCGCGTAGACGATGGAGAAGCCGTCGCCGAACAGCTCCATCAATTTGATCTTGAGTTTCCGGCCCTCGGCACCGCCGATGGGGTACAGCTCTCCCTGGGCCCCGAGCAGGCCCTGGGTCCGGGGGTCCTGGAAGATGCCCGGGGAGCCTTCCTTGTCCCACGCCTTGATGAGCATGTTCGGCTCGGTCGGGTAGAGCATCTGCGTGTAGCGCTTGTCGATGGCCTCCCGGATCGCCCGGTCCACCTGGTTGGAGAGCGTCGTCAGCTGGACGGTGCGGGGATCGGCGTCCTTCTTCCAGTCGAAGTTCTCGAAGGTGTAGCCCCCGATGGTGAGCAGCGGGTGTTCCCGCATCTCGCCCAGCACCCTGGTGTAGGCGGCCAGGACGCCCATCCCCTTGGTGGTCGACACACTGGTGTCGGCGTCCTGGCTGACGATGTGGACCTGCTTGTTGGCCTTGCTGAGGATGTCCACGGCCTTCTTGGTGTACGAGGAGCCGAGCACCTGCTGGCGGAAGACGCCATAGGGAAGCGCCTTCTTGTCGCGCAGGCCGGATTCGTTCTCCTCCGCGAGCTTCCGCTTGCCGTCCGTTTCGAGGCCGCGGTACTTCGCGCGCACCTCGGTCAGAGGGGCGTTGCCCTGCTCCTTCCCGCCCTGGACACGGACCCACCGGGGCGTCCAGACGAAGCCGAAGACGGCCGCGACGAGCTTGCTCGGCGGATTGACCATGCCGATGGCCGCGCTCAACTCGCTCTTGTTCTTCTCGGGTTTGAGGCCCTCGAAGGCGTTGACGCCGATGACGACGGCGGTCCTGGCCGCGGCCATGTCCTCCGACCCGCCCCCGGGAACGTCCCACGCCGTACTCAGATACCGGAAGGCCACCGAGGGGTTGCTCTCGATCTCGGAGGGAATGGCCGCCATGTTGACGACGAAGCCGATGAAGGGGTCGTCGCTCTGCCCGGCGGGCCTGATCTCGTGCAACTGCGCGACCGTCGGTCCGTACCTGTTGACCTCCATGCGGCCCTGCGCTCTGGCGATCTTGTACGGGAACTCGTCCTCCGACAGGGTCTCGACCGGCGTGTCCTCGCTCGGGTTGATGGTCACTCTGATGCGGTACTTGCCCTCCGCGATCTTCTTGAGCTGGATCCGGGTGAGGCCGTGCCGCCGCTTGATCGGACCGAGGCCGCGCCGCACCGTCTTGACCGTGGCCGCCTCCTCGTTGAGCAAGTGCGTCGCGTCGCGCACGGCGGCGTCCAGGGCGCGCTTCTTGTCCGCCTCGGTCCGCTTGTCCGGCCGCTTCTCGGGCCGCTTCTTCTTCGGGTCGCGCCTGCGTTTGGGCCTGCGCCGGTCGGGGCGGCGCCGCTGGTCCGGACGGGTCCGGCGGCGCGGGCGCTTCCGGTCCGGTCGGCGCTTCGGCTTCGGCTCGGGCTTCTTCTTCTCGAACTTGAGCTTGATCTTGGACCAGAGCTTCTTCACCAGCCCCACGATCTTGTCGATCACCCAGTCCACCGCTCGGTTCACCGGCTTGGACATCGCCTGGACGATCTGCTTGACCTTCGCGGCGATGCCGCCCACGCCCAGGATCGCGGCCAGGACGCCCAGCAGGACCGGGATGGAGCGGGCCAGCGCGCTTTCGATGAGGCCGGGTACGCCGCCGCTGCCGCCCCGCGCGATCGCGATGACCGCGTCGAGTACGGCGTTCACGAACTCGATGATCTGGCGCGCCTGAGTGACGACGAAGCGCACGATGTCGATGATCAGCTTCACCGCCCGGACGAACGCCGACGCGGGGTTGAGCAGCGAGATCACCCACATGATCCCGGCGACGACGATCGTCGGCGTGACGTAGGCGATGACCTTGTCCAGCAGGTCCTTCTTCAGGTCGCCCACGCGTGTCTTGAGGTCGTCCCACATCCCGGCGACGCCCCGCTTGCGGACCTCCGCGACCAGCGGCACCGCGGTCTCGGCCGCCGCGACCGCCGGTTCCATCTTCGGCACCTTGCGGACGATCCGGGAGCGGATGTTCTGCCAAGTCAGTCCGAGCAGGGAGGCGAGCATCTTCAGCACGCCCTGGACGTCGAACTTCGCCGGCAGTTCGATGCCCGCCTCGGCCGTCTTCCCGAGCAGCCAGGACAGGATGCCCTGATGAAGATGGTGGCCGATGTTCCGCAGGAACTGCCGCAAGCCCGCGCCGACGGCCGAGACCAGGTTGCGCAGGAAGCCGATCGGATCCTTGAGGATCAGCATGACCGCCGACGCGGCCTTGGCGAGGACCGACAGCAGCAGCCGCTTCAGCTCCACGATGGTGTTGATCACGGCCTTGACGGCGTCCACGGCCTTGGCCACCAGGCCCTTGTTCTTCTCCTTCTCCGCCGCGATCTCGTCGTCCACGGACTTGAGCGCGTCGGTGTACTTGGTGGCCAGCGTGTCGACGAGTTGCGTGCCCTTGTCGTCCACGGACTGGGTGAGCTCATCGAACTTGTCGGCGAACTCGGCGGCCGCCTGCTGCCCAATGGACCGCAGCTCGGGCGGAAGCTTGCGCACCGCGTCCCGCAGCTCGCCCCGGCCCTGCGCGATACGGCGCTTGGCCCGGTTCAGCTCGGTGCCGATGGTGTCGGCGACATCCGAGATCACCTGCCGCATCCGGCGGACGTAGTTGTCGCGGGCCTCCTCGAAGATCTTGTCGGCTTCGGCGGGCAGCCCGGCGAACTTGTCCCGCACCCAGCGGAGTTTGCCCGTCACACCCGAGTACCGGCGGTCCTTGTACTCGTCCATCTTCCGCTGGTGCTCCGCGGTGAACGCGTCCCGCGCCGCCTTCTCACCCCGGCCGAACTGGTCGTCGACCAGCTTGTCGAGGCCGTTGAGAATGGCCTCGACATCCTTCTTCATCGTGTCGAAGACCCCTTGCAGGACCGCCGTGACCTGGGCCCGCTTCTCCTCGTCCCGCCCCTTGGCACCGGACTTGCCCGTCCCGACCTGCTGACCGGTGCGCACCCGCTGGGCGCCCATCGCGCCCATGGCGGCGGCGCCGAGCCGCCTCGCCTGCGCGGTGGCCGCGTTGAGCTCCTTCTTCTCATGCCCGCGCATTCGGCCGGGGGCCACTTCGGAGTGCCGTTCGGCGGCCTTCTTCTCGCCCAGGGCGTTCTTGAACGTCGGCTCGTTGGACTTCTTCAGCTGCGCCTCGGTGACCTGCGCGTCCGCCATCTGCCGGTCGACCCGTGCGGGGCCGGCGGAAAGGTCTGTGGCCGACGGCGGCAGTTTGTCCGGTACGGCGTTCGCCGGGTTGGGTGTGCCCGGGGTCCCAGGGGGCCGGTCCGGCGTCAGGGGTACGACCTTCTTGGGGACGGCCGCCGAGGTGTCCGGCGGGGCGGCGGTGGTCGTGGCGATCTGCTCGGCCGAGTCCGCCTTTCCCTCGCCGACCTTGCCGTGCACCTCCGCGCGCACCTCATCGGCCTTGCCGGAGTCGGCGAACTTGTCCGCCTCGTCGAGGTTCTTCGGTGCCTTCTCGGCGATCGCCTTCTCGACCGCCCTGATGAACGCGTCCTTGTCGAAGTCCTTCGGCTTGGCCTCGTTCATCTTCTCGGCGTTGGCGGTCTTGCCCTGCGCCTCTTCGTCGTCCTTCGGTGGCCGGGCGGCGTCCTGCGCGGCCCCGGCCTCCGCCTTCGGGGGCGGGTGCGAGGCCGCCACCGAGCGCTTCTTGCGCCGTACGTCCTTCTTGAGCGTCGCGAACTTCGGGTCCGCTCCCGGGCCGGGACGCGCCTTGACCTCGGGGGCGGTGGGGGAGGCCGCAGCGGCGGGCGCCGTCTCCGCCGTCTCCACCCGCGCCGTTTCGGCCGTGGGCGGCTGCTGCCGAGGGGCGGTTTCGGTGCGGCGGGCCGCCGCGACCGCGCCATTGCCGACCGTGTCCTGTCCGGCGGGCCGCACTCCGGTGGAGGAGGGCGGCGGCGCCGCGGGTCCGCGTCCGCCGGACAAGGCCGCGGTCACCGCCGCGTTGGACAGCGGCACCTGGGGATGACCGAAGTCGTGTGCCCGGGAGCGACCGGGGTCGCGCACCTCTGGCCGATCCTGTGCGGGGGCCGATACCGTCTTCGACGCCCTGGGCCGCGGGGCGAGAGCCTTCGGCGGTGGCATCGGACGGAACCCCTCCCACGCGTGTCGGTGCCGACAGGAACGTGGCGTCCCGCTGACACTCCCCGACGAGGGTGGCAGCATGGGCGTGACGGGCCCGTCACTCCCGTGTTCTCCCGGCGTCTCCACGAGCGTGGGAAAGCCTCTCGGT
Source organism: Streptomyces sp. Inha503 (assembly GCF_047215865.1). NCBI lineage: Bacteria > Bacillati > Actinomycetota > Actinomycetes > Kitasatosporales > Streptomycetaceae > Streptomyces > Streptomyces sp. Inha503. The sequence goes on from NZ_CP178360.1 coordinate 10,954,370, forward strand.
CACAGAGGGCCGAGCAGGGCGGTGGACCGACAGCCAACAGGGGTGGTTGGACACAGCGCATCCGGGGTAGGGAGGCGGTGGGACGGCCACGCTCAGACGTCGCGGTCCGCGCGGTGAGTGCACCCGCGCGCACGGGGTCAACAGCTCCCGCCTTTGTCTAAGGGAATTTGCAGAAGTTGTCCGCAGGGGCCTTGCGGTGCGTTATCGGGCCGACGGCGAAGCTAGCATCGACATCGAGCCAGCCGGTGTAGCCGCCGACGACCTCGCTACATGGGTTATGCAATCGATGGAGGAGTCTTGGTCGACGCCCCGCACCCCCCTGTGCCAATGCCTACCAAGCGGAGCCGCCCCTTCAATCCTCCGGATGGTTACGCCCCCCTGCGCGAGCAGGAGCGGATAACGCGCATGACTTATCCGGGCGGCACGCCCGGGTGGCTCGTCCTGCGCCATGCCGAAGCGAAGGAACTGCTCACCCATAAGAGCTTCAGCGCGCGGCAGGAGGGGTTGGTTTCTCCCGTCCCCACCGAGTTGCAGTACGACGGCCGCCCGGCCGACCCCGGCGCCTTCGCGAAGACGGACGACCCGAGCCACAGTCAGTACCGCAAACTGGTCACCGGCTTTTTCACGGTCCGGCGCACGCGTCAGCTCGCCCCCATGATCGAGCGTATCGTGCACGAACAACTCGACGACCTGGAAAAGGCCGGGCCGGGCGCCGATCTGGTGGACGTCTTTACCGATTCCGTTCCCTCCCGGGTGATGTGCGAGATGATCGGCATCCCCGAATCGGAGCGGAAGACCCTCCAGCGGCACGTGGAAACACTCGGACGGCTCTCCTGTACCGTTCCCGAGGCGCTCGGCGCTGTCTCCGGGATGAATGGATTCCTGGCCCGCTTCATCCCCATCAGGATGGACGACCCCCGGGACGACCTCCTCGGAGACCTGATCCGGGGCGGGCAGCTCAATGAGCAAGAACTCATGGGCATGGCCGCCACGTTGATCAACGGGGCCTTCGACACCACGGGCAACATGCTCGCCATGGGCGTCTTCACCCTGCTCGAGCACCCCGATCAACTGGCCAAGCTCCGCGAGGACCAGGAGCTGATGGGGGCTGCCGTCGAGGAGCTCCTCCGCTTCCTCACCATCTCCCACCTCGGGGCCAGCCGGTGGGCGCTGGAGGACGTCGAGTTCGCCGGTCAGAGCATCAAGAAGGGCGAGGTGGTCACCGTCGCCCTCCCCGCCGTCAACCGCGACCCCGAGCGCTACGACAACCCCGATCAGCTGGACATCGGCCGTACGGACCACGGTCACCTGGCACTCGGCCACGGCGTCCACCAGTGTCTCGGTCAGCACCTCGCCCGCACGATCCTGCGTGTCGGCTACGAGGCCCTGTTCGACAGGTTCCCCACGCTGCGACTTGCCGTGCCGGGCGACGAGGTCCCCATGCGCGACGACTTCGTGCACTACGGCCCCAGGTCGCTCCCCGTCACCTGGGACGACTGATCGGGATACCAAGCGGTGGATGTGACGGACGATGTGGAGTTCCCGCATCGTCCGTCAAGCAAGTGGGCCCGCAAGACATACCACAAACAATCAAGGTAGGACTGAGACCCGATGAGGATCACCGCCGACCGTGAGGTGTGCTGTTCGGCCGGCCAGTGCGCGCTGATCGCGCCTGACCTGTTCGACCAGAGCGACGAGGACGGCTCCGTCGTTCTGCTCGACGCACAGCCCGACACCGGACGGCTGGACGTTCTGCGAGAGGTCGTATCCCGCTGCCCGACCGGTGCGATCCGTGTGGAAGAAGACCCTGCCGTGTGAAAACAGCGCATGAAATTTCGGGGGCATGAATAGCGGCGGAGAAACGCATAGTGGCAAGAGTCACACGGCCGGTGAAACGCTACTGAAACCAAACCCCGGGAACACGCCCCGGGGTGTCAGCCACGCCCGAGTGGGTTTCTAGGGTTTCCCTTACGCGGGCAGAGCTAGTGTGGCCGGTGTCCGTCTGGCGAACCGTGTTTTCATAACTTTCAGGGCCGTTGCGCTCTTCCAGCGAACGACGTGTTTAGTGTGGAGTTTTTGATGCCTGCTGCATCCAACCAGAACAAGGCCGTTGAAGCGCTGCGCAAGTCGTTCAAGGAAATCGAGCGGCTCCGGCGTCAGAACCGCCAGCTGACCAGTTCGGCCACCGAGCCCATTGCGATCATCGGTATGGCCTGCCGATTTCCTGGTGGAGTGAATTCTCCGGAAGCGCTGTGGCAGCTGGTCGCCGACGGATCGGACGCGATCTCGCCCTTCCCGACAAACCGTGGCTGGGACGTGGAGGGGATCTACAATCCGGACCCGGAACATCCGGGTACCAGTTACGTTCGCGAAGGCGGTTTCCTCCACGACGCGGACCAATTCGACTCCGCGTTTTTCGGCATCTCGCCTCGTGAGGCCCTGGCCATGGACCCCCAGCAGCGGCTGCTGCTGGAGACGTCGTGGGAGGTGTTGGAGCGGGCGGGCATCGACCCCGCGTCACTGCATGGCAGCCAGACAGGCGTCTTCACCGGTGCCATGCACACTACTTACGCGTCCGATGCCGTGCAGATCCCGGACGAGATCGAGCCGTACCTCCACAACAGCGCCACCACCAGCATCGCCTCGGGCCGTGTCTCCTACACCTTCGGCTTCGAGGGCCCCGCGCTGACCGTGGACACCGCTTGCTCATCGGCGCTGGTCGCCCTGCATCTGGCCGCTCAGTCGCTGCGCCAGGGCGAGTGCTCCATGGCGCTGGTCGGCGGTGCCACGGTCATGGTGAGTCCCGAGGGCTTTGTCACCTTCAGCCGGCAGCGCGGCCTGGCCGTCGACGGCCGGTGCAAGGCGTTCGCCGACGGAGCCGACGGCACCACATGGTCCGAGGGCATCGGTGTGCTGCTGGTGGAGCGGCTGTCCGACGCCCGGCGCAACGGGCACCAGATACTCGCGGTGGTGCGCGGCTCCGCCGTGAACCAGGACGGCGCGAGCAACGGTCTGACGGCCCCCAACGGTCCGTCACAGCGCCGCGTCATCCGGCAGGCCCTGGAGAACTGCGAGCTGACCCCCGGCCAGATCGACGCGGTTGAGGCGCACGGTACGGGTACGTCGCTGGGTGACCCGATCGAGGCGCAGGCGCTGCTGGCCACGTACGGGCAGGACCGGCCGGAGGGGCGGCCGCTGTGGCTGGGCTCGCTGAAGTCGAACCTCGGCCACACGCAGGCCGCTGCTGGTATTGCCGGTGTCATGAAAATGGTGCTGGCGATGCGGCATGGTGTGCTGCCGAAGACGCTGCATGTCGACGCTCCGTCGAGCCACGTGGACTGGTCCGAGGGCCAGGTCGAGTTGTTGACCGAGGCGCGGGCGTGGCCGGAGACGGGCGAGCCGCGCAGGGTTGGTGTGTCGTCGTTCGGTGTGAGCGGGACGAACGCGCATGTGATCTTGGAGCAGGCTCCGGAGGTCGAGGCGGCCGAGGTCGAGGTCGAGGAGTCCGCTGACGGTGGTGTCGCGGGCATCACGGGTCCGGTGGCGTGGGTGGTGTCGGGTAAGAGTGATGCCGCGTTGCGGGCGCAGGCCGGGCGGTTGCGGGAGTTCGTGGCGGAGCGTCCGGAGTTGGGCGCCGCCGATGTGGCGCTCTCGCTGGCGACGACCAGGTTCGCCTTCGAGCAGCGTGTCGTGGTGACCGGGGCTGGCCGTGAGGAGCTCCTTGAGCGTCTGGGGGCGGTGGCCGAGGGGGTGAAGCTCCCCGGTGTGGTGTGGGGGAAGGACGCCGAGACGCCTGGCCGGTCGGTGTTTGTGTTCCCGGGTCAGGGGGCGCAGTGGGTGGGGATGGCGGTGGGGTTGTTGGAGTCCTCGCCGGTGTTCGCGGAGGTGATTGGTGAGTGTGAGTCGGCGCTGTCGGCGTATGTGGACTGGTCGTTGACGGATGTGCTGCGTGGGGTTGAGGGTGCTCCTGGTTTTGACCGGGTGGATGTGGTGCAGCCGGTGTTGTTCGCGGTGATGGTGTCGCTGGCGAGGCTGTGGCGTTCGGTGGGTGTCGAGCCGGATGCGGTGATGGGTCACAGTCAGGGTGAGATCGCGGCGGCGTGTGTGGCGGGTGCGTTGTCGTTGGAGGATGCCGCGAAGGTGGTGGCGTTGCGGTCGCAGGCGATCGCGGTGGGTCTTGCGGGTCGTGGTGGCATGGTGTCGGTCGGCCTGTCGGCGGATGCGGCCAAGGAGCGTATCGCCGCCTGGGACGGCGCGATCTCGGTGGCGGCGGTCAACGGTCCCGGCTCGGTCGTGGTGTCGGGTGATCCGGGTGCGCTGGATGAGATGGTGGCCCGGCTGGAGGGTGAGGAGGTGCGGGTTCGCCGGGTTCCGGTGGACTACGCGTCGCACTCGGCGCATGTGGAGGGGATCCGCGAGGAGCTGCTGAAGGTTCTGGCGGACCTTCAGCCGCGTTCGTCGGAGGTGCCGTTCTACTCGACGGTGTCCGGTGAGCTGGTGGACACCGCAGGGCTGGACGCGGAGTACTGGTACCGCAACCTCCGCCAGACCGTCGAGCTGGAGGTCACCACCCGCAAGCTTTTGGACGACGGCCACACCGTCTTCATCGAGGCGAGCCCGCATCCCGTACTGATGCTGCCGTTGCAGCAGACCGTCGAGGCTGCCGAGGCCCAGGCGGTCGTCGTCGGCACGCTGCGACGGGATGAGGGCGGGCCCGAGCGGTTCCTGACCTCCGTCGCCGAACTCCATGTCAGCGGGGCCAGTGTTGACTGGCGGAAGGTGTTCGCCGGCCACGGTGCCCGCCGCGTGGAACTGCCCACCTACGCCTTCCAGCGGGAGCGCTTCTGGCTTGACACTCCGGCGGGCGCGGGCGATGTGGGTTCGGTGGGGTTGGGCTCGCTGGGGCATCCGTTGCTGGGTGCGGTGGTGTCGTTGGCCAGTGGTGGCGGAATGCTGCTGAGCGGGCGGCTGTCGCTGGCCACGCATGGGTGGCTGGCGGATCACGCCGTCCACGGGGTGACGTTGCTGCCCGGGACGGCGTTCGTGGAGCTGGTGGTACGGGCGGGCGATCAGGTCGGCTGTGGCCGGGTTGAGGAACTGATCCTGGAAGCGCCGCTGATCGTGCCCGCGAAGGGCGGCGTACAACTTCAGGTAGAGGTGGGGGAGGCGGACGCTTCCGGCTTCCGTGAGGTGAGTGTGTTCTCGCGGGACGAAGCGGACGGTGAGGGCGTCGCGTGGACGCGGCATGCTCATGGTGTGCTGGGTTCGGCCGTGCCCGGTTCCGAGGTGCGGTTCGACTTTGGTGTGTGGCCTCCGGTGGGGGCGGAGTCGGTTGATGTGTCGGGTGAGTATGTGCGGGCGGCGGAGAACGGGTTGGGGTATGGGCCGGTTTTCCAGGGGTTGAAGCGTGCGTGGCGGCGTGATGGTGAGGTGTTCGCGGAGGTCGAGCTTCCGGAGGGTGAGCGGGAGCGGGCGGGCCGGTTTGGGCTGCATCCGGCGTTGTTCGACGCGGCGTTGCATGCGATGGGTGTGAGCGAGGGTCTGGGCGGTGGTTCGGGGAGTCTGCTGCCGTTCTCCTGGCGTGGGTTTTCTCTGGAGGCGGTGGGTGCGACATCGCTGCGGGTGCGGGTGGCGCCGACGGGTGCTGGGTCGGATGCGGTGTCGGTGCTGGTGGGGGATGAGTCGGGGCGTGGGGTTGCGTCGGTCGAGTCGCTGGTCCTGCGACCGGTTGACGCGGATCAGCTGAACGCCGTGGGCGGGGTGGCGCGGGATGCGCTGTTCCGGGTGGAGTGGGTGGACGCGCCCGCGGCGGTGGTGGCGGGTGAGGTCCCGCCGGGGACAGAGGTTGTGCGGGTCGCCTCCGGCGGTGCGGATGTGGTGGGCGAGGTGTACGGGCGGGTCCTTGAGGTCTTGGAGTGGGTCCAGGCGTGGGCGGCGGATGAGGACCGTGCGGGTGAGCGGTTGGTGGTGGTGACCCGGGGCGCTGTTGATGCGGGCGATGGCGTAGGGGATTTGGCGGGGGCTGCGGTGTGGGGTCTGGTGCGGTCCGCGCAGGCGGAGAATCCCGGGCTCCTGGTGCTGGTGGACACCGATGACGTGGAGGGAGTCGCGGACGTTCTCCCCGGGGTGCTTGCTCTGGGTGAGGAGCAGGTGGTGGTGCGGTCGGGTGCGGTGCGGGTGCCGCGTTTGGGCCGGTCGTTGCCTTCGGGTGACGCTCCGGAGTCGGGTGGGTTTGGTTCGGGTGCGGTGCTGGTGACGGGTGGTACCGGTGTGCTGGGTGGTTTGGTGGCGCGGCATTTGGTGGCGCGGCATGGTGTCGGGAAGCTGGTGTTGTTGTCTCGTCGTGGTGCGGATGCGGCGGGTGCGGCCGAGTTGCGGGCCGGGTTGGAGGCTGTTGGTGCCGAGGTGGTGATCGCGGCGTGTGATGCCGCGGATCGTGAGGCTCTGGCGGGGGTGTTGTCGGGGTTGCCGGAGGGTTTTGGTCTGAGTGGTGTGGTGCATGCGGCGGGTGTGCTCGATGACGGGCTGTTGACGTCGTTGACCCGTGAGCGGGTTGAGCCGGTGTTGCGGGCGAAGGTGGACGCGGCGTGGAATCTGCATGAGTTGACCGCGGGGATGGACCTGTCGGCGTTCGTGCTGTTCTCCTCGGCCACCGGTGTGCTGGGCGGTGCGGGGCAGAGCAACTACGCGGCGGCGAATGTGTTCCTGGACGGCCTGGCGTCGTGGCGCCGGGCTCAGGGGCTGCCCGGGGTGTCGATGGCGTGGGGTCTGTGGGCCGAGGCCAGCGGCATGACCGGACACCTCGGCGAGGATGACATCCGGCGGATATCCCGCTCGGGCGTGCTGCCACTGGCCACGGACGAGGGGCTTGAGCTGTTCGACGCCGCTCTGGCCTCGGACGTGGCGGTACCCGTTCTCTTCCGGCCGGACATCGCGGCGCTGCGCGCGCGGGGTGCCGAGCTCCCCGCCCTCTTCCGCAACGTCGTACCGGGGATGGCCGTCCGGCGTGTCGCGGGCGCCGGAGACGCGGACGCGGACGAGATCGCCGCCCGCCTGCGGCGGCGACTGGTCAGCATGTCCGAGGCGGATCAGGAACAGTTCCTGCTCGAAGAGCTGATCCGCGTCCATGTGGCCGCCGTCCTGGGACACGCCAAGTCGGACGCCGTGGAGGTGGGACGCCCCTTCAAAGACCTGGGCTTCGACTCGCTCACCGCCGTGGACCTGCGGGCACGTCTGAGCGCGGAAACGGGTCTGCGCCTCCCGGCGACACTCGTTTTCGACTACCCGAACCCGACGGTACTGGCGGGCTATCTGCGCTCGGAGATCCTCGGCTCCCAGGACAGGACCATCGCGGTACCTGGGGGCGGGTCCTTCGGGGCCGCGTCGCGCACGGACGACGAACCGATCGCGATCGTGGCCATGAGTTGCCGATTCCCCGGTGCGGTGCGTACGCCCGAAGAGCTGTGGCAGCTGGTGATGTCGGGCACCGATGCCACGTCGCCGCTCCCGTCCAACCGTGGCTGGGACCTCGAGTCCACATACGACCCGGACCCCTCGCATGAGGGCACGTACTACGTCCGCAACGGTGGCTTCCTCTATGAGGCGGACGAATTCGACCCGGAGTTCTTCGGGATCTCGCCGCGTGAGGCGCTGTCGATGGACCCGCAGCAGCGACTGCTGCTGGAGACGTCGTGGGAGGCGTTCGAGCGGGCCGGTATCGCTCCCGAGACGGCGAAGGGAAGCCGGACCGGCGTCTTCGTCGGCGTCATGTACAACGACTACGGTGCCCGTCTGGAAGGGAACGCCCCCGCCGGCTTTGAGGGCTACCTCGGCATGGGCAGCGCGGCCAGCGTGGCCTCGGGCCGGATCTCCTACACCTTCGGCCTCGAGGGGCCCGCCGTGACAGTGGACACGGCGTGCTCGTCGTCGCTGGTCGCGCTGCACCTGGCGGTCCAGGCGCTGCGCCAGGGTGAGTGCGACATGGCGCTGACCGGTGGTGCGACGGTGATGTCCACACCGGTCGCGCTGGTGGACTTCAGCCGTCAGCGCGCGCTGTCCGCGGACGGCAAGTGCAAGGCGTTCAGCAATCGCGCCGACGGCTTCGGATTCGCCGAGGGCGTCGGGCTGCTGCTGGTGGAGCGGCTGTCGGATGCCAGACGCAATGGGCACGAGGTGCTGGCCCTCGTCCGGGGTTCGGCGACGAACCAGGACGGTGCGTCCAACGGCCTGACCGCCCCGAACGGCCCGTCTCAGCAGCGGGTGATCCGCGCGGCGCTGGCGAACGCCGGGCTGTCGGCGGCCGAGGTGGACGCGGTCGAGGCGCATGGCACCGGCACTCCGCTGGGCGATCCCATCGAGGCGCAGGCCCTGCTGGCCACCTACGGCCAGGACCGGCCCGCGGACCAGTCGGTGTGGCTCGGCTCGGTGAAGTCGAACATCGGCCACGCGCAGGCGGCGGCCGGTGTGGCTGGTGTCATCAAGATGGTCATGGCAATGCGGCACGGCGCGCTGCCGAAGACGCTGCACGTCGATGAGCCGTCGCAGCATGTGGACTGGTCCGCGGGCGGAGTGCGCCTGCTGACGGACGATATGCCCTGGCCGGAGACGGGACGGCCGCGGCGTGCGGCGGTCTCCTCCTTCGGGATGAGTGGCAGCAATGCCCACGCCGTACTGGAGCAGGCCCCGCTCGACGACGCTCCCAGCCCTGCCGCCGATGACGAGGCCCCGGCCGGGGGACTTCCGGAGATCACGCCGTTGGTGATCTCCGGACGGTCGGAGACCGCGGTGGAGGCGCAGGCGGAGCGGCTGCTTGCGCATGTGCGCGAGCGCGGAGAGGTCTCGCCCGCCGATGTCGGGCTGTCGTTGGCGACCACGCGCAGTGTGTTCGAACACCGCGCGGTGGTGCTGGCGGGCGACGGGGACGGCCTCATGAACGGCCTGGGTGCGTTGGCCGAGGGGAACGTGTCGCCTGGTGTGGTACGGGGGGTGGCGGCCGCCCGGGACCAGGCAGTGCTTGTCTTCCCTGGTCAGGGGTCGCAGTGGGTGGGGATGGCGGCGGGGTTGCTGGAGTCTTCGCCGGTGTTCGCGGAGCGGATCGGTGAGTGCGCGGCCGCGCTGGCGCCGTTCGTGGACTGGCCGCTCGCGGATGTGCTGCGGGGTAGCGAGGGCGCCGCGGAGGCGTTGGAGCGGGTGGATGTGGTGCAGCCCGTGTTGTGGGCGGTGATGGTGTCGTTGGCGGAGTTGTGGCGTTCGTACGGGGTGGAGCCCGCGGCGGTCATCGGCCACTCGCAGGGTGAGATCGCGGCGGCGTGTGTGGCGGGTGCGTTGTCGCTGGAGGACGCCGCGCGGGTGGTGGCGCTGCGGAGCAAGGCGCTGCGGGCGTTGTCGGGGCTGGGCGGGATGGTGTCCGTGTCGCTGCCCGTGGACTCGGTGCGGGAGCGGCTTGCGGCGTGGGGCGAGCGGTTGTCGGTGGCGGCGGTGAACGGGCCTTCGGCGGTCGTGGTGTCCGGTGACGCCGACGCGTTGGACGAGCTGCTCGCGGCCTGCGAGGGCGAGGGGATCCGGGCGCGGCGCGTGCCGGTGGATTACGCCTCCCACTGCGCTCATGTCGAGGCCATCGAGGACGAGCTTCAGCAGATCCTCGCGGGAATCGCCCCGCGCTCGTCGTCGGTGCCGTTCTATTCGACGGTGACCGGCGGGGTGCTGGACACGGCCGGTCTGGACGCCGCGTACTGGTACCGGAATCTGCGTCAGACGGTGCGTTTCGACGAGACCGTCCGTGTCCTGCTGGCCGACGGTTTCCAGGTGTTCATCGAGGCCAGTGCCCATCCGGTGCTCACCATGGGGGTTGAGCAGACGGCCGAGGACCACGCCACGCACGTCACCGCCGTGGGTTCGCTGCGCCGTGAGGAAGGCGGCCTGGAGCGTTTCCTGACCTCTGTGGCCGAGGCGTATGTGGGCGGTGTGTCCGTCGACTGGGCGGGGGTGTTCGCCGGGACCGGCGCGAAGCGTGTGGAGCTGCCGACGTATGCCTTCCAGCGCACGCGCTTCTGGCTGGAGCCCGAGGCCATCAACGGCGCTGGTGATGTGGCGTCGGTGGGGCTGGACTCGGCCGGGCATCCGTTGCTGGGGGCCGCCGTGCCGCTGCCCGACTCGGACGGTTTCCTGCTGACCGGTCGGCTGTCGCTTCGTACGCATCCCTGGCTCGCCGACCATGCGGTGTTGGGCCGGGTCATCCTGCCGGGTACGGCGTTTGTCGAGTTGGCGTCGCGGGCCGGTGACGCGGTGGGTTGTGACCGGTTGGAGGAGCTGACGCTGGAGGCGCCCCTGGTGCTGCCCGAGGAGGGGGCGGTCCAGGTGCAGCTGGTGGTGAGCGGGCCGGTACAGGATGGGCTGCGCGAGTTCAGCGTGTATTCCCGCCGTGTCGATGGCCCGCACGCGTCGTGGACGTGCCATGCGAAGGGTGCGCTGGCCCTGGCGTCGGCCGCCGACAGGGCGACGGGCCCGGTGGGCCTGGAGGCATGGCCTCCGGCGGGGGCGGAAGCGCTCGAAACTGCGGGCTTCTACGAGGAGGTGGCGGCCACCGGGCTGGCGTACGGGCCGGTGTTCCAGGGGTTGCGCGCCGTGTGGCGCAAGGGTGATGAGGTGTTCGCGGAGGTGGCGCTGCCGGAGGAGTCGCGGGCGGAGGCGGCCCGGTTCGGGCTGCATCCGGCGCTGCTCGATGCGGCGCTGCACGCCTGGCTGGTGTCCGCCGCCGCCGAGGGAGGCGGGAAGGCGGAGGGAATCCGGCTGCCGTTCGTGTGGAGTGGCGTGTCGCTGTATGCCACGGGCGCGACCTCTCTGCGGGTACGGCTGACCCGTACGGGCGCCGAGGGGATGTCGGTGCTCGTGGCGGATGCCGCCGGTGCGCTGGTGGCGTCGGCGGACGCGCTGGTCACCCGGCCGGTCTCGGAGGCGCAGCTCGCGTCGTCCGCCGGCGACGACGAGTCGCTGTACCGGCTGGAGTGGATCGCGGCCCCCACTGTCGACCCCGCCCCCGCCACCGACCAGTGCGCCGTGGCCGGACCGGATGTCTTCGGCCTGGCCCGGGCGTTGAAGGCGGCCGACGGGTCGGTGGAGGAACACACCGACCTGGCCGCTCTGGCGGCGCATGTGGGATCGGGTGCTCCGATGCCGGAGCTGGTGTTTGTGACGGTGTCCTCCGGTCCCGGTGAGGATGTCGTTCCGGCGGCGCGGGCGGTGGCCCACCGGACTTTGGACGTGGTGCGGGCGTGGCTGGCGGAGGACGTGTTCGCCGGGGCGCGGCTGGTGTTCGTCACTCGGGGTGCGCTGGCGACCGAGGATGGTGTGGATCCGCGTGATCTGGCGGCGGCCCCGGTCTGGGGGCTGGTGCGGTCGGCGCAGGCGGAGCATCCGGACCGGTTCGTTTTGCTGGATGTGGACGGTGTCGAGGCGTCGCTTGCCGTGGTGCACCGGGCGGTGGCGACCGGGGAGCCGCAGCTCGCGGTGCGCGATGCGGAGGTGCTGGTGCCCCGTTTGGCGCCCGGCGCCGCGAGGGGTGTGCTGACGCCGCCGGATGGCGGGGAGGCGTGGCGGCTGGAGCCGTCGGGAGCGGGCACGCTGGAGGGGCTGAGGCTGGCCCCGGCCACGGATGTCACCGCGGAGCTCGGCGAGCACGAGGTCCGGGTCGCCGTGCGGGCCGCGGGCATGAATTTCCGCGATGTCCTGATCTCCCTGAACATGTACCCGGACCCCGGGGCCATGATGGGGAGCGAGGGAGCCGGCGTGGTCGTGGCCACCGGTTCCGGTGTCACGTCTCTCTCCGTCGGCGACCGGGTCATGGGCTCGTGGACCGGTGGTTTCGGACCGCTGGTCGTGGTGGACCACCGCGGCCTGGTGCGCATCCCGGATGGCTGGTCCTACACCCAGGCCGCACCCATCCCCGTCGTCTTCGGAACGGCTTTGTACGGGTTGCGGGAGTTGGGGGGCCTGCGGCGTGGTGAGTCGCTGTTGGTGCATTCGGCTGCTGGTGGTGTGGGGATGGCGGCGGTGCAGTTGGCGCGGGCGTGGGGTGTGGAGGTGTTCGCGACCGCGAGTGAGGCGAAGTGGGATGTCCTGCGTGGTCTGGGGCTGGACGATGCGCATATCGCGTCGTCGCGGACGTTGGAGTTCGAGGAGCGGTTCAGGGCTGCCTCGGGTGGTCGTGGTGTGGATGTGGTCCTGGATTCTTTGGCCGGTGAGTTCGTGGACGCGTCGCTGCGGTTGCTGGGTGAGGGCGGGCGGTTCATCGAGATGGGCAAGACGGATGTGCGGTCGGCCCAGGAGGTGGCCGCGGCGCATCCGGGGGTGATGTACCGGGCGTTCGACCTGGCCGAGGCGGGTTCGGAGCGTATCGGGGAGATGCTCGCGGAGATCGTGGCCCTCTTCGAACGAGGTGAGCTGGAGCCGTTGCCCGCACGGGTGTGGGATGTGCGCAGGGCTCCTGAGGTGTTCCGGTTCATGAGCCAGGCGCGCCATGTGGGCAAGCTGGTGCTGAGTGTGCCGGCCGCGCTGGATCCGGAGGGGACGGTGCTGATCACCGGTGCCGGTGGTGTTCTGGGTGGTCTGGTCGCCCGGCATCTGGTGGCGGAGCACGGCGTGCGCCGGCTGCTGCTGGTCAGCCGTCGTGGCCGGGCGGCGGAGAGTCTGACGGAGCTCGAGGCGGAGCTGACGGCGTTGGGTGCCTCGGTCACGGTCGCCGCCTGCGATGTCGCCGACCGTGACGCGCTGGCAGGTCTGCTGGCCGACCTCCCCGATGGACACGGTCTGACCGGTGTGGTTCACGCCGCGGGTCTCCTGGATGACGGCACGGTGACGTCGCTGACGCCGGAGCGGCTGGACGCGGTGTTGCGGGCGAAGGTCGATGGGGCGTGGCATCTGCACGAGTTGACGCGCCGTTTCGATGTGGCCATGTTCGCCCTGTTCTCGTCGGCCGCCGGGGTGTTGGGGGCCGCGGGACAGGCGAACTACGCCGCCGCCAATACGTTCCTGGACGGGCTGGCTCAGCGGCGCCGGGCGATGGGTCTGCCGGGAGTGTCGCTTGCCTGGGGTCTGTGGGCTGAGCGCTCCGGGATGACCGGACATCTCGATCAGGCGGACATCTCGCGGATGACGCGGGGCGGATTGGTGCCGTTCTCCTCCGAGGAGGGGCTGCGGCTGTTTGACACGGCGGGTCGGCTGGCCGAGGGGGTGGTGGTGCCCGCTCAGCTCGATCTCGGCCAGTTGGCGGCCACCGCCGATGCCTCGCCCGTACCGCCGTTGCTGAATGGACTCGTACGACGGTCCGTTACACCCCGGCGTGCATCGGTCCAGGAAGAGGCTGGTTCGCAGGAGGCGTCGTTGGCGCGGCGGCTGGCCGGGCTTGGTCAGGGGGAGCGGCGGCGGATGCTGCTGCGTTTGGTCCAGGAGCACGCTGCCACGGTGCTCGGTCATGGGACGGCGTCCGCGGTGGATACCGATCGTGGCTTCCTGGAGCTGGGCTTCGACTCGCTCACCGCGGTCGAGTTGCGCAACCGGCTGAACGCGGCCAGCGGGCTACGCCTGCCCGCCACGCTCATCTTCGATTACCCGACGCCAGCGGCGTTGGCCGGACACCTGGGTGCGGAGATCGCCCCCGTGGCGGCGGACGACGCGCCGGATGTGGCTGCCGAACTCGACCGGCTGGAAGTCGCGTTGCTCGGCACGGACACCTCGGCCGACGACGCCACCCGCGCGATGGTGGCCGACCGACTGAAGCGCCTGCTGTCCCAGTGGGACGGCGGCCGTGGCGTTCCGGTGCCGGACGGCCAGGCCGGCGGAGCGGCCAATGGCTCCGGCGATGTGGACGGTGTCGCCGACCACCTGGAGACGGCGGCGGCCGACGAACTCTTCGCCTTCATCGATGAGGAGTTCGGGACGTCGTGATCCGACCAGCGGCCGCCACCACGGCGCATCCACGAAGCCACACCTGCCCGCCGATCACCCGATCCCGAAGCGCTGACCCCGAGAGGTTCTGATGTCGGAACAAGAAAAGCTGCTCGCATACCTCCGGCGGGTGACGGCTGATCTGCACCAGACGCGGCAGCGTCTCCAGGATGTGGAGTCGGCGGCCCGGGAGCCGATCGCGATCGTCGGGATGAGCTGCCGGTTCCCCGGCGGGGTGCGCTCCCCGGAGGAGTTCTGGCGGCTGCTGAGCGGGGCCGAGGACGCCATCACACCGTTTCCCGAGGACCGCGGCTGGGACCTCGACTCGCTCTATGACGCGGACGCTGATCGGCCGGGTACCTCGTATGCGCGTGAGGGTGGGTTCCTGCACGACGTCGGCGACTTCGACGCCGATTTCTTCGGGATCTCGCCGCGTGAGGCGCTGGCGATGGACCCCCAGCAGCGGTTGCTGCTGGAGACCTCGTGGGAGGCGATTGAGGGGGCGGGTATTGATCCGGCCTCGCTCAAGGGCAGCCGGTCCGGGGTCTTCGTCGGGGCGGTGGCCCCTGACTACGGGCCGCGGGTGCACGAGGCCCCCAGTGGTGTCGAGGGTCATCTGGTGACCGGCAGCGCCTTCAGCGTCGTGTCCGGGCGCGTGGCCTACACCCTGGGTCTGGAGGGTCCGGCGGTGACGGTGGACACCGCGTGTTCCTCGTCGCTGGTGGCTCTGCATCTGGCGGTGCAGGCGCTGCGTCAGGGTGAGTGTTCCCTGGCTCTGGCCGGTGGTGTCACCGTCATGGCCACGCCCGGCACGTTTGTTGGTTTCAGCCGTCAACGTGGGCTTGCGGCGGACGGGCGGTGCAAGCCGTTCGCTGCGGGGGCGGACGGTTTCGGGCCTGCTGAGGGTGTGGGCATGCTGTTCCTGGAGCGGCTGTCCGACGCACAGCGCAATGGGCATCGTGTGTTGGCGATTGTGCGGGGTACGGCGATCAATCAGGACGGTGCGAGCAGTGCGCTGTCCGCTCCCAACGGCCCGTCCCAGCAGCGGGTGATCCGTCAGGCGCTGGCCAACGCCGGGCTCACGGCCGGGCAGGTCGACGCCGTGGAGGCGCATGGGACGGGGACGTCGCTGGGTGATCCGATCGAGGCACAGGCGCTGCTGGCCACGTACGGCCGTGAGCGTACGGCGGATGATCCGCTGCGGCTGGGGTCGGTGAAGTCGAACATCGGTCATACGCAGGCGGCCGCCGGTGTGGCGGGTGTGATGAAGATGGTGCTGGCGATGCGGCACGGCGTGCTGCCGCCCACCTTGCACATCGAGGAGCCGTCCCCGCACGTGGACTGGGCGACGGGCACCGTCGAACTCCTCGCCGAGGCCACCGCGTGGCCCGAGGGTGAGGAGCCGCGCCGGGCCGGTGTGTCCTCGTTCGGCATCAGCGGCACCAATGCCCACGCCATCATCGAGCAGGCGCCGTCGCCGGCCGCCACCGACACCGCTTCTGACGCGGACGTGGCGGAGGAGACGGAGGCGCCCCGGACGGCGTTGCCGCTCGTCCCCTGGCTGCTGTCGAGCAAGTCAGAGGCGGCGCTGCGCGCCCAGGCCAGGCGGCTGCTGGAGCATGTGGAGCGGCACCCGGAGGTCGCGGCCGAGGACATCGGATTCTCCCTCGCCACGACGCGGACCGCCTTCGAGCACCGTTCGGTCGTGCTGGCCTCCGATCGTGCGGAGGCCGTACGGGCGCTGACTGATCACCTCGCGGGACGGGGCGGCTCCGAGCTGGTCGAAGGCGTTGCCAAGCGCAGTGCCGGGGTTGCCTTCGTCTTCCCCGGTCAGGGGTCGCAGTGGGTGGGGATGGCGGCGGGGCTGCTGGATTCCTCGCCGGTGTTCGCGGAGCGGATCGAGGAGTGCGCGGCGGCCCTGGCGCCGCATGTGGACTGGTCGCTGGTGGAGGTGTTGCGCGGCGGTGAGGGTGCCGCGGAGGCGTTGGAGCGGGTGGATGTGGTGCAGCCCGTGTTGTGGGCGGTGATGGTGTCGCTGGCGGAGTTGTGGCGTTCGTACGGTGTGGAGCCTGCGGCGGTCATCGGTCATTCGCAGGGTGAGATCGCGGCGGCGTGTGTGGCGGGTGCGTTGTCGCTGGAGGATGCCGCGAAGGTGGTGGCGCTGCGCAGCCAGGCGATCCGGGCGCTGTCCGGGCGCGGGGGCATGGTGTCGGTCTCGCTGCCCGTGGAGGCGTTGCGGGAGCGGCTCGCGACCTGGGGTGAGCGGCTGTCGGTGGCGGCGGTGAACGGCCCCTCGGCGGTCGTGGTCTCCGGCGACGTCGACGCGCTGGAGGAGCTGCTGGCGGCCTGCGAGGCGGAGGAGATCCGGGCCCGCCGGATCCCCGTGGACTACGCCTCGCACTGCGCCCATGTCGAGGCCATCGAGGACGAGCTTCGGCAGACCCTCGCGGGAATCGCCCCGCGCTCGTCGTCGGTGCCGTTCTATTCGACGGTGACCGGCGGTGTGCTGGACACGGCCGGGCTGGACGCGGGCTACTGGTACCGCAATCTGCGCGGGACCGTGCGTTTCGACGAGACCGTGCGGGTGCTTCTCGATGAGGGATTCCAGACGTTCGTGGAGGCCAGTGCGCATCCGGTGCTGACCATGGGCATCGAGCAGACGGCCGAGGACCACGGCACTCCCGTGGCGGCCGTCGGTTCGCTGCGCCGCGACGAAGGCGGCCCGGAAAGGTTCCTGACCTCCCTGGCCGAGGCCCACGTCGGAGGCATCGCCGTGGACTGGCGGACGGTGTTCGCCGGAACCGGTGCGCACCCCGTCGACCTGCCCACCTACGCCTTCCAGCGCCAGCGCTACTGGCTGGACGCCAACCCGGTTGTCGAGGCAGCCGCCGGTAACGGCTTGAGCGCGGATGCGGTGGACGCCCGCTTCTGGGAGGCGGTGGAGCGCGAGGACCTGGAGGCGCTGACACGGACGTTGGAGGTGGCGGACGAGGAGCAGCAGTCGTCGTTGACGGCGTTGCTTCCGGCGCTGTCGTCCTGGCGCCGTCAGCGGCGTGAGCAGAACACGGTGGACGGCTGGCGCTACCAGGCGGTCTGGAAGCCCCTGGCGTCCGCGTCCGAGGCCACGCTCTCGGGCACCTGGCTCGTGGCCCTTCCGGAAGGCCGTGGTGACGATGTATTGGTCGCCACCGTGCTGGACGGGCTGGCCGGGCGCGGTGCGCATGTGGTTCGCGTAGCCGTCGGGGCGGCGGATGACCGTGAGGCGATCACGGAGCGGCTGCGCGTGGCCCTCGAAGGCGCAGCCGCGGCGCCGTCGGGCGTGGCGGGTGTGTTCTCGCTGCTGGGGCTGGACGAGTCGGCACATGAGTCCTTCGAGGTGGTCCCGGCCGGGCTGGCGGCGACGGTGGGCCTGGTTCAGGCGCTGGGTGACGCGGGTGTGGTGGCTCCGCTGTGGTGCGCCACTCGGGGTGCGGTGTCGGTGGGGCGTTCCGACCGGCTGGTGAGCCCGGTGCAGTCGATGGTGTGGGGCCTGGGCCGGATCCTGGAGGCGGAGTACCCCCAGCGCTGGGGCGGCGCCGTGGACCTGCCCGAGACCATGGACGACCGCGCGATGACCCGTCTGGCCGGAGTGCTGGCGGGCACCGAGGGCGAGGACCAGGTCGCGGTGCGCGGGTCCGGCGTCTTCGCCAAGCGGCTGGTGCGGGCCTCCGCGCCTGAGGCCACGGCCGCGGATGGCTGGCGTCCGAGTGGTTCGGTGCTGGTGACCGGTGGTACGGGTGCGCTGGGTGGCCATGTGGCCCGGTGGCTGGCGCGTACCGGTGCCGAGCATCTGGTGCTGACGAGCCGTAGTGGTATGGAGGCCGAGGGCGCCGCCGAGCTGAAGGCGGAGCTGGAAGGGCTGGGTGCCCGGGTGACGGTGGCGGCGTGTGACGCGGCCGACCGGGATGCGCTGGCCGAGGTGCTGGAGGCGATCCCGCGGGAGTTCCCGCTGACCGCCGTGGTGCATACGGCTGGTGTGCTGGACGACGGTGTGGTGGACGCGCTGACGGTGCGTCGGGCGGCCGGGGTGCTCCGTCCGAAGGTGGACGCGACCCGGAATCTGCATGAGCTGACCGCGGGGATGGATCTCTCGGCGTTCGTGCTGTTCTCCTCCGCGGCGGCCACATTGGGCGGTCCGGGTCAGGGCAGCTACGCGGCGGGTAACGCCTACCTCGACGCGCTGGCGTCGCAGCGGCGCGCGGACGGCCTTCCGGCCACGTCCATCGCCTGGGGCGCCTGGGCCGGCGGCGGCCTCGTCACGGATGAGGTCGGCGAGCGGATGGGCCGGTCGGGGATTCTGGCCATGGCCCCCGAGCTGGCGATTTCGGCGCTCCAGCAGGCCCTGGACCACGACGAGACGTTCCTCGCGGTCGCGGACATCGACTGGACGCGCCTCGATGCCGAATCCCCCGACGCTCCCCTCTTCCGCCAGTTGCGCAGCGCGCGGAGCGCGACCACGGAGAAGCAGCCCACGGCAGGCAGTGCCCTCCCCGGACGGGCGGAACTGCGCGACCGGCTGGAAGCCATGCCCCGGGAGAAGCGCGAAGCGGCGCTGCGGGATCTGGTGCGTGCCCAGGCCGCCGATGTCCTCGCGCACGACAGCGTGGACGCGGTCGCCCCGGACCGTGCCTTCCGGGACCTCGGCTTCGACTCGCTGACCGCCGTTGAGCTGCGCAACCGGATCGGTGCGGCGACCGGGCTGCGGCTGCCGGTCAGCCTGGTCTTCGACTACCCCACGCCGACGGTGCTGGCGCGGTTCCTGCACGGTGAGATGTTCGGCACCGAGGAAGGCGGGGTCGCCGAGACGGCGCCGACCCGCTCGGACTCGTTCGACGAGCCCATCGCGATCGTGGCGATGAGCTGCCGGTTCCCGGGCGGTGTGCGGACTCCCGAGCAGCTGTGGGACATCGTGAACGCCGGAGTCGACACGATCTCCGGCTTCCCCGACGACCGTGGCTGGGACCTCGACGGGCTGTACGACCCCGACCCGGACAAGCCGGGCACGACCTACGCCAGCACCGGCGGATTCCTGGACAACGTCACCGACTTCGACCCGGACTTCTTCGGCATCTCACGGCGTGAGGCCCTGGCCATGGACCCCCAGCAGCGGCTGCTGCTGGAGACCTCCTGGGAGGCGTTCGAGCGCGCCGGTATCGACCCGGCGACGCTGCGCGGCAGCCAGGCGGGTGTCTTCATCGGCTCGAACTACCAGGACTACAGCGGGCGGGCCGTGAGCGCGCCGGAGGGTGTGCAGGCCTATCTCGGACTCGGCAGCGCGTCGAGCGTCGCCTCCGGCCGCCTCTCCTACACCTTCGGCTTCGAGGGCCCGGCCGTGACGGTGGACACCGCGTGCTCGTCGTCGCTGGTCGCGCTGCACCTGGCCGCGCAGTCGCTGCGCCAGGGCGAGTGCGACATGGCGCTGGCCGGCGGTGTGACGGTCATGGCCACGCCGGGCACGTTCGTCGAGTTCAGCGCCCAGCGCGTGCTCTCGCCGGACGGACGCTGCAAGGCCTTCTCCGCCGGGGCCGATGGCACTGGCTGGTCGGAGGGTGTGGGGCTGCTGCTGGTGGAGCGGCTGTCGGACGCCCGGCGCAAGGGCCACAAGGTGCTGGCCGTCGTGCGGGGCTCGGCGATCAACCAGGACGGCGCCTCCAACGGTCTGACGGCGCCCAACGGCCCGTCGCAGCAGCGCGTGATCGGCAAGGCCCTCGAGAACGCGGGTCTGTCGGCCGCCGACGTGGACGCGGTCGAGGCCCATGGCACGGGTACGTCGCTGGGTGACCCGATCGAGGCGCAGGCGCTGCTGGCCACGTACGGCCAGGGGCGGCCGGAGGACCGGCCGCTGTGGCTGGGCTCCATCAAGTCCAACATCGGCCACTCGCAGGCGGCGGCCGGTGTGGCCGGAGTCATCAAGATGGTGATGGCCATGCGCGAGGGCGTGCTGCCGAAGACGCTCCACGCGGACGAGCCCTCACCGCATGTCGACTGGACCAGTGGCGCCGTGTCCCTGCTGCACGAGGCGACCCCGTGGCCGGAGACGGACCACCCGCGCCGGGCGGCCGTGTCGTCCTTCGGGATCAGCGGCACCAACGCGCACACCATCATCGAGGCGGCCGACGCCGTCGAGTCGCCGTCGCCGGAGACGGGCGGCGAGGCCACCGGATCCCCGGCCGGCCTCGCGGTGGTTCCATGGCTGCTCTCCGCCGGCAGCCCTGACGCGCTGAGCGCTCAGGCCGGGCGACTGCTGGAGTTCGACGGTGTGGGTACCGCACACGCCAATGACCTCGCCGACATCGGCTATTCGCTGGCGACGACACGTTCCGCCCTGCCCTACCGTGCGGTTGTGGTCGCCGAAGAGCCGGCGCAGTTCCGGTCCGGACTCGACGCTCTGGCGGCGGGCAGGAACGCGGCCACGCTGATCCAGGGCGTGGCGCGGGCCGAGCACAAGACGGCGTTCCTCTTCTCGGGCCAGGGTGCGCAGCGGCTCGGCATGGGCCGGGAGCTGTACGACGCCTTCCCGGTGTTCGCCCAGGCGCTGGACGCGGTGTGCGCCCATCTCGATGTGCTGCTCGACCGTCCGCTCACCGAGGTGATGTTCGCGGCCGAGGACAGCGCGGACGCCGAGCTGCTGAACCAGACGGCGTTCACCCAGCCCGCGCTGTTCGCCATCGAGGTGGCGCTGTTCCGGCTGCTGGAGCACTGGGGTGTCACCCCGGATGTGCTGATCGGCCACTCCATCGGTGAGGTCGCCGCCGCGCATGTGGCGGGTGTCTTCTCGCTGGAGGACGCGTGCGCGCTGGTGGCCGCGCGTGGGCGACTGATGCAGGCGCTCCCCGAGGGCGGCGCGATGGTGGCGGTGCAGGCGCCCGAGGAGGAGATCGCCGCGTCGCTGGCCGGTCGTGAGGCCGAGGTGAGCATCGCCGCCGTCAACGGCCCGACCTCCGTGGTCATCGCGGGCGATGAGGCCGCGGTGCTGGAGATCGCCGGACAGTGGGAGCGCGAGGGCCGTAAGACGCGTCGCCTGCGCGTCAGCCACGCCTTCCACTCCCCGCGCATGGACGGGGTGCTCGGCGACTTCCGGAAGGTCGTCGAGGGGCTGTCGTTCGCCTCGCCGACCCTCTCCCTGGTCTCCAACGTCACCGGCACGTCGGCCGACGCGGACGAGGTGTGCTCGCCGGAGTACTGGGTGCGCCATGTGCGGGAGGCGGTGCGGTTCGCGGACGGGGTACGGGCCCTGGAGCGACTGGGTGTGACGTCGTTCGTGGAGGTGGGCCCGGACGGTGTGCTCACCGCGATGGCCCAGGACTGCCTGGCGGCTGAGGAGTCCGATGGAGGGCCCGCTCCCTCCCTCGTGCCCGTGCTGCGCAAGGACCGGCCCGAGATCCAGTCGCTGACCATGGCGCTGGCCGAACTCCACGTCCACGGCACTACGGTGAAGTGGGACGCGGTGTTCGCCGGGCGTGGCGCCCGGCGGGTGGAGCTGCCCACCTACGCCTTCCAGCGGCAGCGCTACTGGCTCGAATCGGCGTCGGCCGCCGGCGGGGATGTGACCTCGGCGGGGCTGGACTCGCCCGACCACCCGCTCCTCGGCGCCGCCGTCGCCCTGGCCGACACCGACTCCTACCTGTTCACCGGCCGCCTGTCCGTCGCCACCCAGCCATGGCTGGCCGACCACGTCTTCGCGGAGACCGTTCTCTTCCCGGGCACGGCCTTCGTGGAAGTGGCCCTGCGCGCGGCACAGCAGGTGGGCTACGAGCGGCTGGACGAGCTGACCATCGAGACGCCGCTGGTCCTGCCCGAACGGGGCGCGGCCCAGATCCAGCTCATCGTGGGCGAGCCGGACGAGTCCGGAGCCCGTTCGCTCAACCTGTACTCCAGGCCCGAGGACGCCCAGCCGGACGGTCCCTGGACACGCCACGCGACCGGCCTGCTCACCAGGGACCCGTCCACCACGGCACCGGAGTCCGCGGCCGCCGACTTCGCCGTGTGGCCGCCCGCGGAGGCGAAGCCGATCGACGTGGCTGACCTCTACGACCAGTTCATCGATGTCGGCTTCGCCTACGGTCCGGCCTTCCAGGGGCTGCGAGCCGCCTGGCGCCGTGGCGACGAGATCTTCGCCGAGGTCGACCTGCCCGAGACGCAGGAGACCGAGGCCGCGCGGTACGGCCTGCACCCGGCGCTGCTCGACGCCTCGCTGCACACCGTCGCGTTCAAGTCGTCCGGCACCGATGGCAGCGCCCTTCCGTTCTCGTGGAACGGGGTGACCCTCCACACCGGTGGTGCGTCCGCACTGCGCGTGCGGCTTGCGAGCGGCGGTGGGGACGCGGTCTCCCTGCACGCCACCGACACCTCCGGCGCACTCGTCGCCTCGGTCGACTCCCTCGTGCTGCGGCCCGTGGCCCCGGAGCAGGTGAACTCCGTCCAGCCGTACGAGTCGCTGTACCAGGTCGAATTGGTGCCCGTGGACGTGTCCCGCGCCCCGGAGACGGGCGGTGGGGCGGCCGGGCGCTGGGCGCTCGTCGGGCCCGACCAGGCCGAGGTGACCGGCGTCCTCGGATCGGCCGGTGTCACCGTGGACACCTACCCGGACCTCGCGGCCCTGGCCGAGGCCATCGGCGGGGGCGCGACCGCGCCCGACGTCGTACTGGCCTCCACCGTGTCCCGTAGCCGCCGGACGCAGCACCTGGCGGAGGCGGTACGGGAAGTCAGCCACTACGCTCTCGGCCTGCTCAAGAGCTGGCTGGTCGACGACCGCTTCGGCGCCTCCCGCCTGGTGTTCCTCACCCGGGGAGCCATCGCCGCGGGCGGCGATGCCGATGTGGCCGACCCCGCCGGCGCGGCCGTCTGGGGCCTGGTGCGCTCGGCCCAGTCCGAGAACCCCGACCGGTTCGTCCTGGTCGACCTGGACGGCCAGGAAGGCTCACGCCGGATCCTCCCGGCGCTGCTCGCCGCCGATGAGCCGCAGGCCGTGGTCCGCGAGGGCACGGTGCTCGGCCAGCGGATGGCCCGGGTCTCCTCGGGTACCGCGTTGCTGCCGCCCGCCGGAATCCGGGAATGGCGCCTGGACATGCACACCAAGGGGGTCTTGGAGGATCTGGCGCTGCTGCCCAGCCCCGATGCCACCGAAGCCCTGGGCGAGAACGACATCAGGGTCGAGATGCGCGCCGCGGGCCTGAACTTCCGCGATGTGCTCAACGCCCTGGGGATGTACCCCGGTGAGGCCGGGCCGCTCGGTACCGAGGGCGCCGGTGTGGTGACCGAGGTCGGCTCCGCGGTCAAGGACCTGGTGCCGGGCGACAAGGTGATGGGCATCTTCAGCGGGTCGTTCGGCCCGGTCGCCATCACCGACCGGCGGGTGGTCGCCCGGATTCCGGACGGCTGGACGTTCGAGCAGGCGGCTTCCACGCCGATCGTGTTCCTGACGGCGTATTACGCCATGGTGGATCTGGGTGGTCTCCAGGCCGGTCAGTCGGTGCTGGTGCATTCGGCGGCCGGTGGTGTGGGCATGGCCACGCTCCAGTTGGCGCGGTATCTCGGCGCCGAGGTCTTCGGTACGGCGAGCGAGGGCAAGTGGGACACCCTGCGTTCGTTGGGTCTGGACGACGAGCACATCGCGTCGTCGCGGACGCTGGACTTCGAGAAGCGTTTCTTGGATGTGACCGGCGGGCGCGGTGTGGACGTGGTGCTCGACGCGCTGGCGCGGGAGTTCGTGGACGCGGGCCTGCGCCTGCTGCCGCGCGGTGGTCGGTTCCTGGAGATGGGCAAGACCGACGTCAGGGTGGAGGAGGAGGTGGCCGCCGAATACGGCGGGGTGTCTTACCAGGCGTTCGATCTGATGGAGGCGGGGCCCGATCGCATCCAGGAGATGTGGGGCGAGCTGATCTCGCTGTTCGAGGGCGGGGTGCTGCGGCCGTTGCCGGTGCGTTCCTGGGATGTGCGCAGGGCGCCCGAGGCCTTCCGTTTCATCAGTCAGGCCCGGCATACCGGCAAGGTGGCGCTGACCATCCCGAGGAGGCTGGACGGTTCGGGGACGGTGCTGGTCACGGGTGGTACGGGTGGTCTGGGCGCGCTGCTGGCCCGTCATCTGGTGGTGGAGCACGGTGTTGAGCGTCTGGTGCTGACGAGCCGTCGTGGCGTGGAGGCGCCGGGTGCGGCGGAGTTGGTGGCGGAACTGGCCGGGCTCGGTGCCGAGGCACAGGCCGTGGCATGTGATGTCGCCGACCGCGACTCCCTCGCCGCGCTTCTGGCCTCCCTGCCGGCCGAGCACCCGCTCACCGCCGTGATTCACACCGCCGGTGTGCTGGACGACGGCGTCGTCGAGGCACTCACTCCCGAGCGCGTCGACCGTGTGCTGCGGCCCAAGGTCGACGCGGTGCTCAACCTGCACGAGCTGACCGCCGGCCTCGACCTGTCCGCGTTCGTGCTCTTCTCCTCGCTGTCCGGGATGCTCGGCGGCCCTGGCCAGGCCAACTACGCCGCCGCGAACGCCTTCCTGGACGCGTTCGCGCACCGGCGCCGGGCCGAGGGCCTTCCCGCCCAGTCACAGGCATGGGGGCTGTGGGAGCAGCGCAGTGGCATGACGGGCAAGCTGGACGAGGCCGATACGCGGCGTATCGCCCGGGACGGAGTGACCCCGATGGCCTCCGAGGAGGCCCTGGCCCTGTTCGACGCCGCTTGCGGCGTCGACGCGGCCATGCTGGTCCCGGCACGGCTCGACGCCTCGGCGTGGCGAGCCCAGGACGGGCCGATCCCGGCCCTGCTGCGAGGCATCATCCGGGCCACGGCTCGGCGCGGCCCCGCGAGGACGTCCACGGGCGGTTCCGGCGCCGACCCCGCCGAGCTGCGTCGCCGTATCGGCTCGATGAAGCCCGCGGCGCGGCAGCAGGCGCTCCTGGAACTGGTGACCGAGCACGCGGCCATGGCGCTGGGCCACGACGACGCTCGCATGATCGCCCCCGACCGCGGATTCCTCGATCTCGGCTTCGACTCGCTGACCGCGGTCGGACTGCGCAACCAGCTGGGCACGGTGACCGGCCTTCGGCTGCCCTCCACCCTGCTGTTCGACTACACGACGTCCAAGGCGCTGGCCGGGTATCTGGCGGAAGAACTCGTCGAGGAGGAGCCGGAAGCACTGGTGGTGCTGCCGGTCCTGTCGGAGCTGGAGAAGCTGGAGAGCTCCTTTGCCGAGGTGGTGGCGGACGAAGCCGCGAGGACACGCCTCACAACACGCTTGCAGCAGGTGCTGGCGAAGCTGACCGCAACGCAGCAGACACAGACGACGAACGGTGGGGTCGCCGCCGCCGAGAAGTTCGAGTCGGCGACCGACGACGAGATCTTCGACTTCCTCGACGAGGAGCTCGGAACGTCGTGACCGACACACGCCCCGTCCCTGGAAGTTACCGGCTGAAGGCATTCAACCCCCGGTCTTGGGGTTCTCAAAGGAGTGACAAGAGGCAGTGAGCGACACCAAGCTGCGCGATTACCTCAAGCGCGCGACGGCCAGTCTGCACGAGACTCGTCAGGAGCTGCGGGAACTCAAGGACAGGGACACGGAACCCATCGCGATCGTCGGCATGGGGTGCCGGTATCCCGGTGGGGTGGAGTCGCCGGAAGACCTGTGGGACCTGGTCGCCTCGGGCACCGACGCCATCTCCGCCTTCCCCGTGGACCGGGGGTGGGACGAGGACCTGTACGACCCGGACCCGGAGAAGCCGGGCAAGAGCTACACCCGTGAGGGTGGGTTCCTGTACGACGCGCACGGCTTCGACGCCCCGTTCTTCGGCATGAGCCCGCGCGAGGCGCTGGCGACCGATCCGCAGCAGCGGCTGCTGCTGGAGACCTCGTGGGAGGCGCTGGAGCGGGCGGGCATCGACCCGGCGTCCGTGCGCTCCAGCCGCACCGGTGTGTTCGTCGGTGTGCTTTACAACGACTACGGTTCCCGTATCCAGTCGATACCGGAGGGTTTCGAAGGCCACCTGGGCAACGGCAGCGCCGGAAGCGTCGCGTCCGGTCGCATCTCCTACACCTTCGGCTTCGAGGGCCCCGCGGTGACCGTGGACACGGCGTGCTCGTCGTCGCTCGTGGCGCTGCACCTGGCCGTGCAGTCGCTCCGCAAGGGCGACTGCACGCTGGCGCTCGCCGGAGGCGTGTCCACGATGGCGACGCCACAGGCGTTCGTCGAGTTCAGCCGTCAGCGGGGACTTTCCGTCGACGGCCGGTGCAAGGCGTTCGCCGCGTCGGCGGACGGCACGGGCTGGTCCGAGGGCGTGGGGATGCTGCTGCTGGAGCGGCTGTCGGACGCCCGGCGCAACGGACACCAGATACTCGCGGTGGTACGGGGCGTCGCCGTGAACCAGGACGGGGCGAGCAGCCGGTTGACCGCGCCCAACGGTCCCTCGCAGCAGCGGGTGATCCGCGACGCACTGCGGAACGCGGGCCTGTCGGCGGCCGATGTGGACGCGGTGGAGGCACACGGTACGGGTACGACGCTGGGTGACCCGATTGAGGCGCAGGCGCTGCTGGCCACCTATGGCAAGGAGCGCCGTGGGGCGGACCGGCCGCTGTGGCTGGGGTCGTTGAAGTCGAACATGGGGCACACCCAGGCGGCCGCCGGCGTGGGTGGCGTCATGAAGATGGTGCTGGCGATGCGGCATGGTGTGCTGCCGAAGACGCTGCATGTCGACGCTCCGTCGGAGCATGTGGACTGGTCGGCGGGGACGGTCGAGTTGTTGACCGAGGCGCGGGCGTGGCCGGAGACGGGGGAAGCACGCAGAGCCGGTGTGTCCTCGTTCGGTGTGAGCGGGACGAACGCGCATGTGATCTTGGAGCAGGCTCCGGAGGTCGAGGCGGCCGAGGTCGAGGCCGAGGAGTCCGCTGACGGTGGTGTCGCGGGCATCGCAGGCATCGCGGGTCCGGTGGCGTGGGTGGTGTCGGGTAAGAGTGATGCCGCGTTGCGGGCGCAGGCCGGGCGGTTGCGGGAGTTCGTGGCGGGGCGTCCGGAGTTGGGCGCCGCCGATGTGGCGTTTTCTCTGGTGGGTACGCGGTCGGTGTTCGAGCACCGTGGGGTGGTGACGGGGGCCGACCGCGAGGAGCTCCTGGAGCGGCTGGGCGCGTTGGCGGGGGATGAGGTCGCCTCGGGTGTCACGCGTGGTGTGGCGGACGTGCGCGGCCGCTCGGTGTTCGTGTTCCCCGGCCAGGGGGCGCAGTGGGTCGGCATGGCCGTGGGGCTGCTGGAGTCCTCGCCGGTGTTCGCGGAGGCGATTGGCGAGTGTGAGTCGGCGCTGTCGGCGTATGTGGACTGGTCGTTGACGGATGTGCTGCGTGGGGTTGAGGGTGCTCCTGGTTTTGACCGGGTGGATGTGGTGCAGCCGGTGTTGTTCGCGGTGATGGTGTCGTTGGCGAGGTTGTGGCGTTCGGTGGGTGTGGAGCCGGATGCGGTGATGGGTCACAGTCAGGGTGAGATCGCGGCGGCGTGTGTGGCGGGTGCGTTGTCGTTGGAGGATGCCGCGAAGGTGGTGGCGTTGCGGTCGCAGGCGATCGCGGTGGGGCTTGCGGGTCGTGGTGGCATGGTGTCGGTCGGGCTGGCGGTCGACCAGGTGGAAGAGCGTCTCGCCCGGTGGGGCGGCGCGATCTCGGTGGCGGCGGTGAACGGCCCGGGTTCGGTCGTGGTGTCGGGTGATCCGGGTGCGTTGGATGAGATGGTCGCGGAGCTGGAGGGTGAGGAGGTGCGTGTTCGCCGGGTTCCGGTGGACTACGCGTCGCACTCGGCGCATGTGGAGGGGATCCGCGAGGAGCTGCTGAAGGTTCTGGCGGGTATCGCGCCGCGTTCGTCGGAGGTGCCGTTCTACTCGACGGTGTCCGGTGAGCTGGTGGACACCGCAGGGCTGGACGCGGAGTACTGGTACCGCAACCTGCGGCAGACCGTCGAGCTGGAGGCCACCACCCGCACGCTGTTGGACGACGGCCACTCCGTCTTCATCGAGGCGAGCCCGCACCCGGTGCTGACTCTGCCGGTGCAGCAGACCGTGGAGGCCGCTGAGACCCAGGCGGTGGTCGTCGGCACGCTGCGGCGTGACGAGGGCGGCCCGGAGCGGTTCCTGACCTCCGCCGCCGAGCTCTATGTCAGCGGGGTCGGTGTGGATTGGCGGAAGGTGTTCGCCGGCCACGGTGCCCGCCGTGTCGAGCTGCCGACGTATGCCTTCCAGCGGGAGCGCTTCTGGCTTGACACTCCGGCGGGGGTGGGCGATGTGGGTTCGGTGGGGTTGGGCTCGCTGGGGCATCCGTTGCTGGGTGCGGTGGTGTCGTTGGCCAGCGGCGGTGGGGTGCTGCTGAGCGGGCGGTTGTCGCTGGCCACGCATGGGTGGCTGGCGGATCACGCCGTTCACGGGGTGACGTTGCTGCCCGGGACGGCGTTCATGGAGCTGGCGCTCCAGGCGGGCGATCAGGTCGGCTGTGGTCGGGTTGAGGAACTGATCCTGGAAGCGCCGCTGATCGTGCCTGAGAAGGGCGGGGTGCGCCTTCAGGTAGAGGTGGGGGAGGCGGATGCTTCCGGTTTCCGTGAGGTGGGTGTGTTCTCGCGGGAGGAAGCTGGGGGTGAGAGCGCCGCATGGGTGCAGCATGCCCATGGTGTGCTCGGTTCGGCCGTGCCCAGCTCCCAGGCTCAGTTCGACTTTGGTGTGTGGCCTCCGGTGGGGGCGGAGTCGGTTGATGTGTCGGGTGAGTATGTGCGGGCGGCGGAGAACGGGTTGGGGTATGGGCCGGTTTTCCAGGGGTTGAAGCGTGCGTGGCGGCGTGATGGTGAGGTGTTCGCGGAGGTCGAGCTTCCGGAGGGTGAGCGGGAGCGGGCGGGCCAGTTTGGGCTGCATCCGGCGTTGTTCGACGCGGCGTTGCATGCGATGGGTGTGAGCGAGGGTCTGGGCGGTGGTTCGGGGAGTCTGCTGCCGTTCTCCTGGCGTGGGTTTTCTCTGGAGGCGGTGGGTGCGACATCGCTGCGGGTGCGGCTGGCGCCGACGGGTGCTGGGTCGGATGCGGTGTCGGTGCTGGTGGGGGATGAGTCGGGGCGTGGGGTTGCGTCGGTCGAGTCGCTGGTCCTGCGACCAGTCGCAGCCGACCAGCTGAACGCCGTGGCTGGGGCGGCGCGGGATGCGCTGTTCCGCGTGGAGTGGGTGGAGGCGCCCGCGGCTGTGGTGGCGGGGGGTGAGGTCGCGCCGCGGACAGAGGTTGTGCGGGTGGTCTCCGATGGTGTGGATGTGGTGGGCGAGACGTATGGGCGTGTGCTTGAGGTTTTGGAGCGGGCGCAGGGGTGGTTGGCGGATGAGGACCGTGCGGGTGAGCGGCTGGTGGTGGTGACCCGGGGCGCTGTTGATGCGGGCGATGGCGTAGGGGATTTGGCGGGGGCTGCGGTGTGGGGTCTGGTGCGGTCCGCGCAGGCGGAGAATCCCGGGCTCCTGGTGCTGGTGGACACCGATGACGTGGAGGGAGTCGCGGACGTTCTCCCCGGGGTGCTTGCTCTGGGTGAGGAGCAGGTGGTGGTGCGGTCGGGTGCGGTGCGGGTGCCGCGTTTGGGCCGGTCGTTGCCTTCGGGTGACGCTCCGGAGTCGGGTGGGTTTGGTTCGGGTGCGGTGCTGGTGACGGGTGGTACCGGTGTGCTGGGTGGTTTGGTGGCGCGGCATTTGGTGGCGCGGCATGGTGTCGGGAAGCTGGTGTTGTTGTCTCGTCGTGGTGCGGATGCGGCGGGTGCGGCCGAGTTGCGGGCCGGGTTGGAGGCTGTTGGTGCCGAGGTGGTGATCGCGGCGTGTGATGCTGCGGATCGTGAGGCTCTGGCGGGGGTGTTGTCGGGGTTGCCGGAGGGTTTTGGTCTGAGTGGTGTGGTGCATGCGGCGGGTGTGCTCGATGACGGGCTGTTGACGTCGTTGACCCGTGAGCGGGTTGAGCCGGTGTTGCGGGCGAAGGTGGACGCGGCGTGGAATCTGCATGAGTTGACCGCGGGGATGGACCTGTCGGCGTTCGTGCTGTTCTCCTCGGCCACCGGTGTGCTGGGTGGTGCCGGGCAGAGCAACTATGCGGCGGCGAATGTGTTCCTGGACGGCCTGGCGTCCTGGCGCCGGGCTCAGGGACTGCCCGGGGTGTCGATGGCGTGGGGTCTGTGGGCCGAGGCCAGCGGCATGACCGGACACCTTGACGAGGAAGACCTGCGCAGGGTGTCGCGTTCGGGCCTGGTGCCGCTCTCCTCCGAGGAAGGGCTCGAACTGTTCGACGCCGCCCTGGCGTTGGACGAAAGCGTGCCGGTTCCGCTGCGGTTGGACGTCCCCGCGCTGCGTGCGCAGGGTGCCGAACTCCCCGCTCTCTTCCGCAACGTCGTGCCCAACGTGATGACGCGCCGCACCGCGCGATCGGAGCAGAGCGAAGGTCTTCCCGGCGAACTGCGTCGACGCCTCGCGGGTCTGCCGCGGACAACGCAGGACGAGATGCTGTTGGAGCTGGTCCGCGTTCAGACCGCGGCGGCCCTTGGGCACGCCACCCCCGCGACGGTGAACACGCGGCAGCCCTTCAAGGAACTCGGCTTCGACTCACTGATGGCTGTCGACCTGAGGAATCGGCTCACCGCGGAGACCGGCCTGCGACTGTCCGCCACGCTGGTCTTCGACTATCCGACCCCGATGGCACTCGTCGGTCACCTGCGCGACGAGATCCTGGGGGGCGACGCTGTCACCACATCGGCGGGCGCGGGTGTGCGGGCCGCGGCAGGCGCACCGGTGGACAGCGACCCCATCGTGATCGTGAGCATGAGCTGCCGGCTTCCGGGCGGGGTGCGGACGCCGGAGGAACTGTGGCACCTGATGATGGCGGGCACCGACGCGGTGTCCGAGTTCCCGTCCAATCGCGGTTGGGACCTCGACGGGATGTACGACCCGGACCCCGATCGGGAGGGCACGTACTACGTACGCCACGGCGGATTCCTCCATGACGCCGACCAGTTCGACCCGGCGTTCTTCGGGATTTCGCCGCGTGAGGCGCTGTCGATGGACCCGCAGCAGCGGCTGCTGCTGGAGACGTCGTGGGAGGCGTTCGAGCGGGCGGGAATCGATCCGGTGGCCAACCGGGGGAGCCGATCCGGCGTATTCGTCGGTGTCATGTACAACGACTACGCCACTCGTCTGCAAGGGAACGCTCCGGAAGGCTTCGAGGGCTCCCTCGGTACCGGCAGCGCGGGCAGTGTCGCGTCCGGTCGTATCTCGTACACCCTGGGTCTCGAGGGGCCGGCGGTGACGGTGGACACGGCGTGTTCGTCGTCGCTGGTGGCGCTGCATATGGCGGCTCAGGCACTGCGTCAGGGCGAGTGTGACCTGGCGCTGGCCGGCGGTGTCACGGTGATGTCGTCGCCGGGTGTGTTCGTGGAGTTCAGCCGTCAGCGGGGACTTTCTGTCGATGGCCGGTGCAAGCCGTTCTCGAACGAGGCGGACGGCACGGGCTGGGCCGAGGGCGTGGGGATGCTGCTCCTGGAGCGGCTGTCGGACGCCCGGCGCAAGGGTCACCCGGTGCTGGCGGTGGTCCGTGGCTCGGCGATCAACCAGGACGGCGCGTCGAACGGTCTGACGGCGCCCAATGGCCCGTCGCAGCAACGCGTGATCCGCCAGGCGCTGGCGAGCGCCGGCCTGGTGCCGGCCGACGTGGACGCGGTGGAGGCGCACGGGACCGGTACGCCTCTGGGCGACCCGATCGAGGCACAGGCAGTGCTGGCTACGTACGGGCAAGGGCGCCCCGAGGGCCGGCCACTGCTGTTGGGCTCGGTGAAGTCGAACATCGGCCATCCGCAGGCGGCAGCCGGTGTGACGGGTGTGATCAAGATGGTGATGGCGATGCGGCACGGGACACTGCCGAAGACGCTGCACCTTGATGAGCCGTCGAAGGAGGTGGATTGGTCGGCGGGTGAGGTGCGACTGCTGGCGGAAGCCACGGAGTGGCCGGAGACGGGCCATCCGCGTCGGGCCGGTGTGTCGTCGTTCGGAGTGAGCGGGACGAACGCGCACACCATTCTGGAACAGGCTCCGGAAGACGAGGCGGCCGAGGTCGCCGAGGCCGAGGTGGCCGGTGGCCCGGTGGCGTGGGTGGTGTCGGGCCGCGGCGCGGCCGGGCTGCGGGCGCAGGCCGAGCGGTTGCGGGAGTTCGTGACGGCCCATCCGGAGCTGGATGTTTCGGATGTGGCGCTGTCGCTGGCGACGACCAGGTCCTCGTTCGAGCATCGTGGTGTGGTGACCGGGGCCGATCGCGAGGAGCTCCTGGCTCGACTGGGCGCGCTGGCCGGGAATGAGCCCGGCCCTGGCGTCACGCGCGGTGTGGCGGATGTCCGGGGGCGCTCAGTGTTTGTGTTCCCGGGTCAGGGTGCGCAGTGGGTCGGCATGGCCGTGGGGCTGCTGGAGTCCTCGCCGGTGTTCGCGGAGGCGATCGGCGAGTGTGAGTCGGCTCTGTCGGCTTACGTGGACTGGTCGCTGACGGATGTGCTGCGTGGGGTTGAGGGTGCTCCTGGTTTTGACCGGGTGGATGTGGTGCAGCCGGTGTTGTTCGCGGTGATGGTGTCGTTGGCGAGGCTGTGGCGTTCGGTGGGTGTCGAGCCGGATGCCGTGATGGGTCACAGTCAGGGTGAGATCGCGGCGGCCTGTGTGGCGGGTGCGCTCTCGTTGGAGGATGCCGCGAAGGTGGTCACCCTGCGGTCGCAGGCGATCGCGGTGGGTCTTGCGGGTCGTGGTGGCATGGTGTCGGTCGGCCTGTCGGCGGATGCGGCCAAGGAGCGTATCGCCGCCTGGGACGGCGCGATTTCCGTCGCGGCGGTGAACGGCCCGGGTTCGGTCGTGGTGTCGGGTGACCCGGGTGCGCTGGATGAGATGGTGGCCCAGCTTGAGGGTGAGGAGGTGCGGGTCCGCCGGGTTCCGGTGGACTACGCCTCGCACTCCGCCCACGTGGAGGCGATTCACGAGGAGCTGCTGAAGGTCCTGGCGGACATCACGCCGCGTTCGTCGGAGGTGCCGTTCTACTCGACGGTGTCCGGTGAGCTGGTGGACACCGCAGGTCTGGACGCGGAGTACTGGTACCGCAACCTCCGCCAGACCGTCGAGCTGGAAGCCACCACCCGCGCACTGCTCGACAGCGGGCATGGCGTCTTCGTCGAGGCGAGCCCGCATCCCGTACTGATGCTGCCGTTGCAGCAGACCGTCGAGGCCGCTGAGGCCCAGGCGGTCGTCGTGGGCACGCTGCGGCGTGACGAGGGCGGTCTGGAGCAGTTCCTCACCTCCGCCGCCGAACTCCACGTCAGCGGGGCCGATGTCGACTGGCGGAAGGTGTTCGAGGGCCGCGGCGCCCGTCGGGTCGATTTGCCGACCTACGCCTTCCAGCGCCAGCGCTACTGGCTGGACGCGCCGGTTGATGAGGTGCCCGCCGGCGGTGCGGGGCCGGGCGCGGACAGTGTGGACGCGCGGTTCTGGGAGGCCGTCGAGCGCGAGGACCTGGAGGCGCTGGTCCGCACGCTGGAGGTGGACGACGAGGAGCAGCAGTCGTCCTTGACCGCGTTGCTTCCGGCGCTGTCGTCGTGGCGTCGTCAGCGGCGTGAGCGGAGCACGGTGGACGGCTGGCGCTACAGCGCCGCCTGGACATCCGTGGTGTCCGCCGCCGACACCACGCTCACCGGTACCTGGCTGGTCGTCGTCCCCAAGGTCTGTGGTGACGACGCGTTGCTCGCCTCGGTGGTGGACGGCGTGGCCGGGCGTGGCGCGCAGGTGGTTCGTGTCGTTGTCGACGCGGCCGATGGCCGTGAGGCGATGACGGAGCGGCTTCGTGCGGCGCTCGACGAGGCGGGAACGGACCCGGCAGGCGTGTCGGGTGTGTTGTCGCTGCTGGGGCTGGACGAGTCGGCGCACGGATCGTTCGAGGTGGTCCCGGCCGGGCTGGCGGCGACGGTGGGACTGGTCCAGGGGCTGGGCGACGCCGGAGTGGTGGCCCCGCTGTGGTGCGGGACGCGGGGCGCGGTGTCGGTTAGTCGCTCAGAACCGCTGGTGAGCCCGACCCAGGCGATGGTCTGGGGGTTGGGGCGGATCGTGGAAGCGGAATATCCCCAGCGGTGGGGCGGTCTGGTCGACCTGCCCGAGACCATGGACAGCCGTGCGATGGACCGTCTGGCCGGTGTACTGGCCGGTGCGGAGGCCGAGAACCAGGTCGCGATACGTGGTTCGGGGGTGTTCGCCAAGCGGCTGGTGCGGGCCTCGGCGCCGGAGAGCTCGACCGGGGACGGCTGGCGGCCCACCGGTTCGGTGCTGGTGACCGGTGGTACCGGTGCGCTGGGTGGTCATGTGGCGCGGTGGTTGGCGCGTGCGGGTGCCGAACATCTGGTGCTGACCAGCCGGCGGGGTATGGAGGCCGAGGGTGCCGCCGAGTTGAAGGCGGAGCTGGAGGCCGTGGGCGCCCGGGTGACGGTGGCGGCGTGTGACGTGGCGGACCGTGCGGCGCTGGCGGCGGTGCTGGAGGGGATTCCCGGACAGTCGCCGTTGAGCGCGGTGGTGCATACGGCGGGGGTGCTCGATGACGGTGTGATCGATGCGCTGACGGTTCAGCGGGCGGCCGGGGTGTTGCGTCCGAAGGTGGCCGCGGCGCGGAATCTGCATGAGCTGACCGCCGGGATGGATCTGTCGGCGTTCGTGCTGTTCTCCTCGGCGGCGGGCACGATAGGCGGCCCGGGACAGGGGAGTTACGCGGCGGGTAACGCGTTCCTGGACGCGCTGGCGGCGCGGCGGCGCGCGGACGGCCTTCCGGCGACCTCCATCGCCTGGGGCGCCTGGGCCGAAAGCGGCATGGTGGTCGACGAGGATCTCGACGATTACATGAACCGCAACGGTGTCGCCCCGATGAACCCGGAACTGGCGATCTCCGCGCTCCAGCGCGTTCTTGACCTGGACGAGACCTACGCCCTTGTGGTCGATGCCGCATGGGAGCGCTTCGGGGGCGAACTGGGTGGGGCCCGGCCGACGCCACTGCTGACCGAGTTGGTGAAGAGGCGGCAGTCGAACGCGTCGTCCGAGCCCTCGGACCCGGCACCGGCCGAGTTGGCCGCGGCGGAGCTGCGTGCGGAGCTGGAGGGGCTCTCCTCGGCGAAGCGTCAGCGTTCCCTGCGCAAGCTGGTGCGGCAGCACGTCGCCGCGGTCCTGGTGCATGCGACTCCCGAGGCCGTCGAGAGCGACCAGTCGTTCAGGGAGCTGGGCTTCGACTCGCTGACGGCCGTTCAGCTCCGGAACCGATTGAGCGCGATCACCGGCCTGGAACTGCCGACCACGCTGGCGTTCGACTACCCGAATCTCACCGTATTGGCCGAGCATCTGGAGACGAATATGTTTCCGCGGGCCGATGGGGCTGAGCTGAAGGACCCGGAGGAGGACCGGATTCGCGAGGCGTTGGCCTCCATTCCGCTCGCGCGGTTCCGTGAAGCTGGGCTGATGGACGCCCTTCTGGAACTTGCCCAGAGCTCGGAGAGCGGTTCTGAGTTGGAGCCCCAAGAAGGAATGAACAGCGCGGTCGACGCGATGGATGTCGACGACCTCGTCCAGAGGGCACTGGGCGGCGCAGACCTCTGATGTTTTTGGAAGTGTGGAGCTACTGATGGCTACGTCCTCCGAGAGAGTTGTCGAAGCGCTGCGCGCTTCTTTGCGGGAAAACGACCGCCTCAAGCTACAGAATCAGCGCCTGGTCGCGGCGTCGCGTGAGCCCATTGCCATTGTCGGGATGAGCTGTCGTTTCCCTGGAGGCGTGCACACCCCGGAGCAACTGTGGCAACTCGTCGTCGATGGCGTCGACGCCATCTCCGGGTTTCCGACGAATCGCGGCTGGGACACCGAGGGGCTGTACCACCCGGACCCGGACAATCCGGGGACGAGTTATGCCCGAGAGGGCGGTTTCTGCTACGAGGCCGACGAGTTCGACCCGCAGTTCTTCGGAATATCTCCCCGTGAGGCCGTGGCGACTGACCCGCAGCAGCGGTTGGTGCTCGAAGCGTCATGGGAGGCGTTCGAGCGAACCGGCATTGACCCACTGTCCCTGCGTGGCAAGCCGGTCGGGGTGTTCGTCGGCACGAACGGTCAGGACTACTCGACTCATCTTCTGGAGGCAGGAGGTGGGCTCGAGGGCTATCTGACGGGTAGCGCGGTCAGCGTGGTGTCGGGGCGTATTTCCTACACCTTGGGTCTCGAGGGGCCCGCGGTGTCCGTGGACACGGCGTGTTCGGCATCGCTGGTGGCGCTGCACATGGCCATGCAGGCGCTGCGGCAGGGCGAGTGTGATCTGGCGCTGGCCGGTGGTGTGTCGGTGATGTCGACGCCGGGTGCCTTCGTGGAGTTCAGCCGGCAACGGGGGCTCGCCCCTGATGGCCGGTGCAAGCCGTTCGCGGACGCGGCGGATGGCACCGGCTGGTCCGAGGGCGTCGGCATGCTTCTCGTGGAGCGGCTGTCGGACGCGCGCAAGAACGGTCACCCGGTGCTGGCGATCGTCCGGGGTTCGGCGATCAACCAGGACGGTGCGTCGAACGGTCTGACGGCGCCCAACGGCCCGTCGCAGCAGCGGGTGATCCGTCAGGCGCTGGCGAGTGCGGGGTTGTCGGCGTCGGAGGTGGACGCGGTCGAGGCGCACGGTACGGGTACCACGTTGGGTGACCCGATCGAGGCGCAGGCGCTGCTGGCGACGTATGGCAAGGAGCGGTCGGCGGACAGTCCGCTGTGGCTGGGTGCCATCAAGTCGAACATCGGCCATACCCAGGCCGCCGCTGGTGTCGCGGGTGTCATCAAGATGGTGATGGCGATGCGGCACGGGGTGCTGCCGAAGACGCTGCATGTGGATGAGCCGTCGCGGCAGGTGGACTGGTCGGCGGGTGAGGTGCGGTTGCTGACCGAGACGACCGCGTGGCCGGAGACGGACCGACCGCGCCGGGCGGGTATCTCCTCGTTCGGGGTGAGCGGGACCAACGCGCACACCATCATCGAGCAGACTCCGGAAGCCGACCGTGATGGACAGACCCGGACGACGGCCCCCGAGGGGGACGAGGCCAAGCGGTCCGTTGTCCTGCCGTGGCTGCTGTCCGGCAAGAGCGCGGAGGCGCTCGCCGCCCAGGCCGGTCGGCTCCACGCCCATCTGAGCGCCCACTCGGGGGCGGCGCTGACGGACGTCGGCTTCTCCCTGGCCACGACCCGATCGGCCTTCGAGCACCGTGCGGCCCTGGTCGCCGGGGACCGGGACGAGTTCCTCCGCAGCCTGAAGGCTCTGGCCACCGGCGAGAACGCGGCTCAGGTCATTCAGGGCACGACACGCGTCGAGGACACCCTCGCGTTCCTGTTCTCGGGTCAGGGCGCGCAGCGCCTGGGCATGGGGCGGGAGCTGTACGACGCCTTCCCGGTGTTCGCGCGGGCGCTGGACGAGGTGTGCGCGCACCTGGATGTGGCGCTGGACCGTCCGCTGCGGGAGGTGATGTTCGCGGCCGAGGGCAGCGCGGATGCCGAGCTGCTGGATCGGACGGCGTTCACCCAGCCGGCGCTGTTCGCCATCGAGGTGGCGCTGTTCCGGCTGCTGGAGCACTTCGGCGTCACCCCGGATGTCCTCATCGGCCACTCGGTGGGCGAGATCGCGGCCGCGCATGTGGCCGGGGTGTTTTCGCTGGAGGACGCGTGCACGCTGATCGCGGCCCGCGGCCGGCTGATGCAGGCGCTGCCCGAGGGCGGCGCCATGGTGGCGGTGCAGGCGTCGGAGGAGGAGATCTCCGGATCGCTGGCCGGGCGTGCGGCCGAGGTGAGCATCGCGGCCGTCAACGGCCCGGCCGCCGTGGTCATCGCCGGTGACGAGGGAGCGGCGCTGGAGATCGCCGAGAAGTGGGCGGAGCAGGGCCGCAAGACCCGCCGGCTGAAGGTCAGCCACGCTTTCCACTCGCCGCGCATGGACGCGATGCTGGACGACTTCCGCAAGGTCGTCGAGGGGCTCTCATTCAACGCGCCCACCATCGATCTGGTCTCCAACGTGACCGGCGGGCCGGCCTCGGACGCCGAGGTGTGCTCGCCGGAGTACTGGGTGCGGCATGTGCGGGAGGCCGTGCGCTTCCTGGATGGAGTGCGGACACTCGAGGGACAGGGCGTGACCACCCTCCTGGAGGTGGGTCCCGACGGTGTGCTCTCGGCGATGGCGCAGGACTGCCTGTCGGAACGGTCCGAGCCCGCCTCGGCGCCCGTGATCGTGCCGGGGCTGCGCAAGGATCGCTCGGAGGTCGTGGCCCTGACCACGGCGCTCGCCAGGCTGCACGTTCACGGGTCCGCCGTCGACTGGGCCTCGGCCTTCGACGGTCTCGGGGCCCGCAGGGTCGACCTGCCGACCTACGCCTTCCAGCGTCGGCGCTACTGGGCAGAGAAGTCCGCCGACGCGGCCGGTGCCGATCTCGGCATCCGCCACGAGGTGGACGCGCGGTTCTGGCAGGCCGTGGAGCGGGAAGACCTCGAATCGCTCGCGAGGACACTGGACTTCGAGGACGAGGCGTCGCTGGGCGCGGTGCTGCCCGCCCTGTCGGCGTACTGGCGCAGCAGCCGCGATCAGTCGACGATCGACGGCTGGCGCTACCGGGTGTCGTGGAAGCCGGTCCCGGACGTGGCCGAGGGGTCGTTGTCGGGGACGTGGCTGGTGGTGGTTCCGGCGTCCCGCGCCGAGGACGAGCTGGTCCCGGGGGTTGTCGCCGGGCTCGAGCGGCATGGTGCGGGCGTGGTGTCGCTCGTGCTGGACGAGCGGGACCTGGACGGAAGCGTGCTGGCGGAGCGGCTGCGTGAGGTGGTCGGGCGGACGCCCGAGCTGAGTGGTGTGCTGTCGCTGCTCGCCCTGGACGAGGAGCCGAACCCGGAGTATCCGGCACTGTCGGGTGGTTATGCGCGGAACCTGGTGCTGGCGCAGGCGATGGTCGAGGCGGACGTTCCGGCCCGGTTGTGGTGCGGTACGCGTGGCGCGGTGTCCGTGGGGCGCTGGGACCGGCTGACCGGCGCGGTGCAGTCGCAGGTCTGGGGTCTGGGACGGGTGGTGGCGCTGGAGCACTCCGCGGTGTGGGGCGGTCTGGTGGATCTGCCCGAGTCGCTGGACGAGCGCGGTGCGGCGCGGCTGGCCGGTGTGCTGACCGCCGGGAATGGCGAGGACCAGGTCGCGATCCGTGGCTCGGGGGTGTTCGCCAGGCGACTGGTGCGGGCCGACGCGGGTGTGGGAGCGGAGCGGCCGTGGCGGGCGCGTGGCACGGTGCTGGTGACCGGTGGCACCGGCGCGCTGGGCGGCCAGGTGGCCGGTTGGCTGGCACGCAGCGGTGCCGAGCATCTGGTGCTGACCAGCCGACGCGGCCTCGACGCGCCGGGCGCCGCCGAACTGCGCGATGAGCTCGAGGCGCTGGGCGCGCGGGTGACCGTGGTGGCGTGTGATGTGACGGACCGTGACGCGTTGGCCGCTGTCCTCGCTGACATTCCGGAGGAGTTCCCGCTCAGCGCGGTGTTCCACGCGGCGGGTGTCGAGCAGGCGGCCGAGCTTTTGGGGATGAGTCTGGCGGACGCGGCGGCGGTGGTGTCCGGGAAGGCCGCGGGGGCCGCGTACCTGGATGAGCTGCTGGGCGACCGGGAACTCGACGCGTTCGTGGTCTTCTCGTCGATCGCCGGTGTGTGGGGCAGTGGTGGCCAGGCCGCGTACAGCGCCGCCAACGCCTATCTGGACGCGCTGGTGGAGGAGCGCCGTGCGCGGGGCCTCGCCGGTACCGCCGTGGCCTGGGGCCCCTGGGCCGAGGGCGGTATGGCGACCGCGGAGGGGGCGGAGCGGGAACTCGCCCGTCGTGGCTTGCTCGCCATGGCTCCGGCGCTGGCCATCGCCGCCTTGCAGGGCGCGATCGCGGGTGACGACGGTGTGGTGACGGTCGCCGATATGGACTGGGAGCGATTCGCCCCCTCGTTCACCCTGGGGCGGCCGAGCCCGTTGATCGGAGACCTCCCCGAGGTCGCGAAGGTGCTCGAGGCCGCGGGCGCGTCCGGCGGGGCGGATGCTTCGTCGGGCCTGCGGGAGCGGTTGGCGGGGCTGACCGGGGCCGAGACCGACCGGGCCCTGCTCGACCTGGTGCGTGGCCATGTGGCCGCGGTCCTCGGGTTCACCGGTGGGGAGACGGTCGACGCCGAGCGCGCGTTCAAGGAGCTGGGCTTCGACTCGCTGACGGCGGTGGAGCTCCGTAACCGGCTGAACGCGGAGACCGGGCTGGCGCTTTCGGCGACGCTGGTCTTCGACTACCCGAACGCGTCGATCCTGGCGGACCACCTGCGTGCCGAGGTGCTGGGCACACGGGGTGCGGTGGCCGCGCCGGTGGCGGTGGCGGCTCGGGTCGATGACGATCCGATCGCGATCGTCGGGATGAGCTGCCGCTTCCCGGGCGGGGTGCACAGCCCGGAGGATCTGTGGGACCTCGTGGTCGGCGGCAGCGACGCGATCTCCGAATTCCCGTCCAACCGCGGATGGGACGTGGACGGGATGTACGACCCGGACCCCGAGCGCTCGGGCACGTTCTACTCGCGCGAGGGCGGTTTCCTGCACGAGGCGGGCGAGTTCGACGCCTCGTTCTTCGGGATCTCGCCGCGTGAGGCGCTTGCCATGGATCCGCAGCAGCGGCTGCTGCTGGAGACGTCGTGGGAGGTGTTCGAGCGCGCCGGTATCGCTCCCACGTCCGTGCGCGGCAACCAGATCGGCGTGTTCGTGGGGGCCGCCACCTCGGGCTACGGGTCCGGCGCCAACGACCTGGAAGGACAGCTGCTGACCGGTAACGCGACATCGGTCGTGTCCGGTCGTATCTCCTACACCTTGGGTCTTGAGGGGCCCGCGCTGACGATGGACTCGGCATGCTCGTCGTCGCTGGTCGCGCTGCACCAAGCCGCGCAGGCGCTGCGTCAGGGCGAGTGCGACATGGCGCTCGCCGGCGGTGTGACCGTACTGGCCACGCCGGCGGCCTTCGTGGAGTTCAGCCGCCAGCGTGGACTGGCGCCCGACGGCCGCTGCAAGCCGTTCGCGGACGCCGCCGATGGCACCGGCTGGTCCGAGGGTGTGGGCATGCTGCTGGTGGAGCGGCTGTCCGATGCCGAGCGCAACGGCCACCAGGTGCTGGCGATCGTGCGCGGCAGCGCCATCAACCAGGACGGTGCGTCGAACGGTCTGACGGCGCCCAACGGCCCCTCGCAGCAGCGGGTCATCCGGCAGGCGCTGGCGAACGCCCGCCTGTCGGCCGCCGAGGTCGACACGGTGGAGGCGCATGGCACCGGCACCATGCTCGGCGACCCGATCGAGGCACAGGCGCTGCTCGCGACGTACGGCCAGGAGCGGCCGGAGGGCCGCCCGCTGTGGCTGGGCGCGCTGAAGTCGAACATCGGTCATACGCAGGCCGCCGCCGGTGTCGCCGGGATCATCAAGATGGTCATGGCGATGCGGCACGGTGTGCTGCCGAAGTTGCTGCATGTGGACGAGCCGTCGCGGCAGGTGGACTGGTCGGCGGGTGAGGTGCGGCTGCTGACCGAGGCCATCGAGTGGCCGGAGACGGGTCAGCCGCGCCGGGCCGGTGTGTCGGCGTTCGGTGTGAGCGGGACCAACGCGCACACCATCATCGAGCAGGCCCCGGTGTACGACGAGGAGGTGCCGGACGAGGATCCCGCCGAGGACCGCGGCGTCCTTGCGTGGGCGCTCTCCGGCCGGAGCCCGGAAGCCCTGCGCGCCCAGGCCGAACGGCTGAGGTCGCGGCTGATGGAGCGCACCGAACTGGGCGCGCTGGATGTGGGTTACTCGCTGGTGGCGACGCGCTCGGTCCTGGAACACCGTGCGGTGGTCACGGGCTCGGATCGCGCCGAACTGCTTCGCGGGCTCGAGGCTGTCGCGGCCGGTGAGACCGCCCCGGGAGTGGTCCGGTCCGCCGCGCGTACGTCGGGTTCGACCGCGTTCCTGTTCTCGGGTCAGGGTGCGCAGCGCCTGGGCATGGGGCGGGAGTTGTATGAGGCGTTCCCGGTGTTCGCGCGTGCGCTGGATGAGGTGTGTGCGCATCTGGATGTGGTGCTGGACCGTCCGCTGAAGGACGTGATGTTCGCGGCGGAGGGGAGTGTGGATGCCGAGTTGCTGGATCAGACGGCGTTCACCCAGCCCGCGCTGTTCGCGGTCGAGGTGGCGTTGTTCCGGCTGCTGTCCGCGTGGGGCGTGGTGCCGGATGTGGTGATCGGTCACTCCATCGGTGAGATCGCCGCGGCGCATGTGGCGGGGGTGTTCTCGCTGGAGGACGCGTGCGTGCTGGTGGCGGCTCGTGGCCGGCTGATGCAGGCGCTGCCGGAGGGTGGCGCGATGGTGGCTGTCGAGGCGTCGGAGGAGGAGGTTGCTCCGTCGCTGGCCGGTCGTGAGGCCGAGGTGAGTGTCGCGGCGGTCAACAGCCACACCTCCGTGGTCATCGCCGGTGACGAGGCGGCGGTTGTGGAGATCGCCGAGCGGTGGGCGGAGCAGGGTCGTAAGACTCGTCGGTTGCGGGTCAGTCACGCGTTCCACTCGCCGCGTATGGACGCGATGCTGGGCGGCTTCCGCAAGGTCGTGGAGGGGCTGTCGTTCGCGCCGCCCTCGATCGCGCTGATGTCCAATGTGACGGGCAAGTCGGCGGGCGCGGACGAGGTGTGCTCGCCCGAGTACTGGGTGCGCCACGTGCGGGAGGCCGTGCGGTTCGCGGACGGGGCACGGGCACTCGAGGCGCAGGGCGTGACCACCTTCCTGGAGGTGGGCCCGGACGGTGTGCTCTCGGCGATGACGCGGGAGTGCCTGACGGCGGAGGACGCGTCGACCTCGGTCGTCGTGCCGGTGTTGCGCAAGGACCGCCCCGAGCCGCAGGCGTTGACGACGGCTCTGGCCGAACTCCACGCCCACGGCGTCACCGTCGACTGGGAGCAGCTCTTCGCCGGACGCGGTGCGCGGAAGGTCGAACTGCCCACCTATGCCTTCCAGCGACAGCGCTACTGGCTGGAGGACGGGGGCAGTGCGTCGGGTGGCTCCACCGCCGACAGCGTGGACGCCCGGTTCTGGGAGGCGGTTGAGCGCGAGGACCTGGAGGCCCTCGCCGAGGCGCTGGACATCGACGGGGAGGGCTCGCTGAGCGAGTTGCTGCCCGCGCTGTCGTCGTACCGTCGGCAGCAGCGCGACCGGGCCACGGTCGACGGCTGGCGTTACCGCGTCTCCTGGAAGCCGGTCCCGGACCCGGCCACCGGGTCCCTGTCGGGGACCTGGCTGCTGGTGGTGCCGGCCGGACTGGCGGACAGCGACGTCACCACGTCGATCCGCCATGGATTCGAGAAGTACGGCGCCCGCGCGGTACCGGTGGCGGTTGCCGCCGACACGGACGCCGACGGGCTGGCCCGAGCACTGCTCGCCGCACTCGACGGTGAGTCCGAGGTCGGCGTGTTGTCGTTGCTCGGCTTGGCCGAGGAGCCCCTCGCCGAGGAGCCGGTGGTCGCGGCCGGACTCGCGCTGACCCTGCGGTTGGTGCAGGCCCTGGCCGGGCTGGACATGGGCGTTCGGCTGTGGTGCGCCTCGCGGGGCGCGGTCTCGGTGGGGCGTTCCGACCGGCTCACCAGCCCGGTGCAGGCGGAGGTGTGGGGCCTTGGCCGGGTCGCCGCCCTGGAGCACCCCCGGATCTGGGGTGGCCTGGTCGATCTGCCCGAGGTACTCGACGAGCGTGCCGTCGGGCGGCTGGCCGGTGTGCTGTCCGCCGAGGGCGCCGAGGACCAGGCGGCGGTGCGGGGCTCCGGAGTGTTCGTCCGGCGGTTGGCGCGTGTCGCGTCGTCGGACGGCGGAGCCTGGCGGCCGACCGGCTCGGTTCTGGTGACCGGTGGTACGGGCGCGCTGGGCGCGCATGTAGCCCGCTGGGCGGTGCGCGAGGGCGCGGAGCACATCGTCCTCACAAGCCGCCGCGGCCTGGCGGCCGACGGTGCGCCCGAGCTCAAGGCGGAACTCGAGGCCATGGGCGCGCTGGTCTCCGTGGCCGCGTGTGATGTGGCCGACCGCGAAGCGCTCACCGAGCTGCTGGCGGGGATCCCCGAGGAGTTCCCCCTGCGCGGAGTGGTGCACGCGGCTGGTGTGCTGGATGACGGTGTGCTGGACGGTCTGTCCGTCGACCGGGTCGCCGGGGTGCTCGGCGCCAAGGTGGCGGGCGCGCGGCAGCTGCACGAACTGACGGCACATCTGGAGCTCGACGCGTTCGTGCTGTTCTCGTCGTTCGCCGGCGTCATGGGCGGCGCCGGACAGGGGGCCTACGCGGCGGCCAACGCCCACCTGGACGCGCTCGCGGTGCTGCGTCGTGGTGCCGGACTCGCCGGTACGGCGGTCGCCTGGGGGCCGTGGGCCGAGGCCGGTATGGCCG
Organism: Streptomyces sp. Inha503; assembly: GCF_047215865.1. Lineage (NCBI taxonomy): Bacteria > Bacillati > Actinomycetota > Actinomycetes > Kitasatosporales > Streptomycetaceae > Streptomyces > Streptomyces sp. Inha503. The sequence continues at coordinate 10,998,792 of NZ_CP178360.1, forward strand.
TGGAGGGCCGCGCCGGGGAACGGGTGCGCGGTGGTGTGGTGGCCGCGATGGACCCGGCGCTGGCCGTAGCGGCGCTCGGTTGGGCCGTCGGCCATGACGAGGCGGCACTCGTGGTCGCGGACGTCGACTGGGAGCGCCTTGCCTCGGCACACACCGCGTCCGGCGGCGGTGCTTTCATCAGCGACATCCCCGAGGCGCTCAAGCACCTGACCGCGGTCGAGGCCGGTGCCGAGGCGGAAGCCGCCACCTTCGCCCAGAAGCTCGCCGGACTGTCGGCGACCGAGCGGAACCAGGCCGTACTGGAACTGGTACGGGGGCATGCGGCCGCGGTGCTCGGCCATGCTTCGGCGGAGTCGGTCGAGCCCGGCCGGGCCTTCCGCGACCTCGGGTTCGACTCCCTCACCGCGGTCGAGCTGCGCAACCGGCTGGACCTCGCGACGGGGCTGCGTCTCCCGGCCACCCTGGTCTTCGACTATCCGAGCGCCGTCGAACTGGCCGACTACCTGGACGCCGAGGCGTTCGGCACCACCCAGCCGGCCGTGGCCGCGGCCGAGCCGAGGGCCGTCGCCGTGGACAGTGACCCGATCGCGATCGTCGCGATGAGCTGCCACTTCCCCGGGGATGTCCATACCCCGGAGGAGCTGTGGCGGCTGGTCGCCGAGGGCGGCGACGCCATCGCCGAGTTCCCCGCCGACCGCGGTTGGGACCTCGACGGGCTGTACGACCCCGACCCCGAGCGGTTCGGCACGTCCTACGCACGCGAGGGCGGCTTCCTCTACGGCGCCCCGGACTTCGACGCGGGGTTCTTCGGGATCTCGCCGCGCGAGGCGCTGTCCATGGACCCGCAGCAGCGGCTGCTGCTGGAGACGTCGTGGGAGGCGTTCGAGGGGGCCGGTATCGCTCCGGAGTCGCTGCGGGGCACCCGGGCGGGTGTGTTCGTCGGCACGAACGGCCAGGACTACGCCGGGCTGTGGATGGACGAGCAGGGTGAGTTCGAAGGCCACTTGGGCACGGGAAGCGCGGCCAGCGTGGCGTCGGGGCGCATCTCCTACACCTTCGGTCTCGAGGGACCCGCGGTGACGGTGGACACCGCGTGCTCCTCGTCGCTCGTGGCACTCCACATGGCCATGCAGGCGCTGCGGCAGGGCGAATGTGATCTGGCGCTGGCCGGTGGTGTGTCGGTGATGTCGACACCGGGTGCGTTCGTGGAGTTCAGCCGTCAGCGTGGACTCGCTCCCGACGGTCGGTGCAAGCCGTTCTCCGACGAGGCGGATGGCACCGGGTGGGGCGAGGGCGTCGGCATGCTTCTCGTGGAACGGCTGTCGGACGCGCGCAAGAACGGTCACCCGGTGCTGGCGATCGTCCGAGGTTCGGCGATCAACCAGGACGGCGCGTCGAACGGTCTGACGGCACCGAACGGCCCGTCGCAGCAGCGGGTGATCCGGCAGGCGCTCGCCAGTGCCGGACTGTCGGCCGCCGAGGTGGACGCGGTGGAGGCGCACGGCACCGGCACCATGCTGGGTGACCCGATCGAGGCGCAGGCGCTGCTGGCCACCTACGGCCAGGGCCGGGCGGAGGGAAGTCCGCTGTGGCTGGGGGCCATCAAGTCGAACATCGGTCATACGCAGGCCGCCGCCGGTGTCGCGGGTGTCATCAAGATGGTGATGGCGATGCGGCACGGCGTGCTGCCGAAGACGCTGCATCTGGGCGAGCCGTCGCGGCAGGTGGACTGGTCGGCGGGTGAGGTGCGGCTGCTGACCGAGACGACCGCGTGGCCGGAGACGGACCGACCGCGCCGGGCGGGTATCTCCTCGTTCGGCCTGAGCGGGACCAACGCGCACACCATCATCGAACAGGCCCCCGCCGTGGTGGAGCCCGAGGTCCCGGACACCGCGACCCCCGGAACGGCCGAGTCGATGGACGTGGTGCCGTGGCTGGTCTCCGGTAAGAGCCCGGAGGCGTTGCGGGCGCAGGCCGAACGGCTGTACGCGCATGTGGCGGACCGGGCTGACCTCGGGGCGCTGGACGTGGGGTACTCGCTGGCGGCCCGCTCGGTGTTCGAGCACCGTGCCGTGGTGGTCGGCGAGGACCGGGAGTCCCTTCTGCGTGGTCTCGAGGCCGTGGCCGGGCGCGGGATCGCTTCCGGAGTCGTCCAGGGGCAGGCCGTAACGGGTGGTAAGACGGCGTTCTTGTTCTCCGGCCAGGGTGCGCAGCGCCTGGGCATGGGGCGGGAGTTGTACGGGGCGTTCCCGGTGTTCGCCCAGGCGCTGGACGAGGTGTGTGCGCACCTGGATGTGGTGCTGGACCGCCCGCTGCGCGAGGTGATGTTCGCGGCGGAGGGCGGTGTGGATGCCAAGCTGCTGGATCGGACGGCGTTCACCCAGCCCGCGCTGTTCGCCATCGAGGTGGCGCTGTTCCGGCTCCTGGAGCACTTCGGCGTCACCCCGGATGTCCTCATCGGCCACTCCATCGGCGAGATCGCCGCGGCACATGTGGCCGGGGTGTTCTCGCTGGAGGACGCGTGCACGCTGATCGCGGCCCGCGGCCGGCTGATGCAGGCGCTGCCCGAGGGCGGCGCGATGGTGGCCATCCAGGCATCCGAGGAGGAGGTCGCCGCGTCACTCGCCGGTCGCGAGCACGAGATGAGCATCGCGGCGGTCAACGGTCCATCGGCAGTGGTGATCGCCGGCCATGCGGCAGCGGTCCAGGAGGTGGCGGACACATGGACGGCGAAGGGGACAAAGACTAGGCGTTTGCGGGTCTCGCATGCGTTTCACTCTTGCCTCATGGACAGTATGTTGGACGCGTTCGGCCACGTGGTCCGTGAGGTCTCTTTTGAACCGCCGACCATGGCGCTGGTGTCCAATGTCACCGGTGGGCCGGTATCGGAAGCGGAGATGTGTTCTCCGGACTATTGGGTTCGGCATGTGCGTGAGGCGGTTCGGTTCGCGGATGGGGTACGTTCGCTTGAGGCGTTGGGCGTGACCAGGTTCTTGGAAGTGGGTCCCGATGGTGTGCTCACCGCGATGGCTCAGGACTGCCTCGCGGAAAGCGCCGGAGATACTTCGGCGGCAATGCTGGTTCCCGTGCTGCGCAAGCAGCGCCCGGAAACAGGGGCGTTGGTGACGGCGCTGGCCGAATTGCATGCGCACGGTGGCGCGGTGAACTGGGAATCGGTATTCGCGGACCGCGGTGCGGGCCATGTGCAGTTGCCCACATACGCGTTCCAGCGCGAGCGGTTCTGGCCGGAGACGTCCGCGGCCGGTGGCGGCCGGGATGCCGGTTCGACCGCCGCGGATTCGGTGGACGCGCGATTCTGGGAGGCGGTCGAGCGCGAGGATCTCGAAGCGCTCGCCGAGGCGCTCGACGTCGACGGCAATACGCCGCTGAGCGCGGTTCTGCCCGCGCTGTCCGCGTATCACCGGAGCAACCGCGAGCAGTCGACGATCGACGGCTGGCGCTACCGGGTGTCGTGGAAGCCGGTCGCTGACGTGACCGGTGGGTCGCTGTCGGGGACGTGGTTGGCGGTGGTTCCGGCGTCGCGTGCCGAGGACGAACTGGTGGCGGGCGTCGTCTCCGGGCTCGGGCGGCATGGCGCGGATGTGGTGTCGCTGGTGGTGGATGAGCGCCACCTTGACGCCGCGGTCCTGGGGGAGCGGCTGCGTGAGGCGGTCGCGGATGTGCCCGAACTGGGTGGTGTGTTGTCGCTGCTCGCCCTGGACGAGGAGCCCTGCCCGGAGCACCCCGCGCTGTCCGGCGGCTTCGCTTCCACGTTGACGCTGGTGCAGGCGCTGGTGGAGGTGGGTGCCGGGGCCCCGCTGTGGTGTGTTTCGCGGGGTGCGGTATCGGTGGGGCGTTCGGACCGGCTCGCCGGCGTGACGCAGTCGCAGGTGTGGGGTCTGGGCCGGGTCGTGGGGCTGGAGCACTCCGAGGTGTGGGGTGGTCTGGTCGATCTGCCCGAGGTACTGGACGAGCGGGCCGTGAGCCGGCTGGTGGGTGTGCTGTCCGCCGGGGGCGATGAGGACCAGATCGCCGTGCGCGGTTCTGGGGTGTTCGTCCGGCGCCTGGCGAGGGCGGAGGCCGGCGAGGGTGCGGAGCGGTCGTGGCGAGTCGGCGGTTCGGTGCTGGTGACCGGTGGTACGGGCGCGCTGGGTGCTCGGATCGCGCGGTGGGCGGTGAGCCAGGGGGCCGAGCATCTGGTGCTGACCAGTCGCCGAGGCCTTGAGGCACCGGGCGCACCCGAGCTGCGTGCGGAGCTCGAGGCGCTGGGCGCCCGGGTGACCGTGGCGGCCTGCGATGTGGCCGACCGCGAGGGACTGGCCGCGGTGCTGGACGCCGTTCCGGAGGAGTTCCCGCTGAGGGCCGTCTTTCACGCGGCCGGTGTGGAGCAGGCCGCCGAGCTGGCGGGGATGGGTCTGGCGGACGCGGCGTCGGTGGTGTCGGGGAAGGCGGCGGGAGCCGGCCATCTGGACGCGCTGCTGGGCGACCGTGAGCTCGACGCGTTCGTGGTCTTCTCCTCGATCGCGGGTGTGTGGGGCAGTGGTGGCCAGGCGGCGTACGGTGCGGCCAACGCCTATCTGGACGCGCTGGTGGAGGACCGGCGTGCCCGGGGCCTCGCCGGTACCGCGGTGGCCTGGGGCCCCTGGGGCGAGAGCGGTATGGCGGCCGGCGAAGGCGGCGACCAGCTGGCGCGTCGTGGCCTGCCCGCGATGGCCCCCGGTCTGGCGATCGCCGCGCTTCAGGGAGCGGTCGCGGGTGACGAAGGTCTGGTGACGGTCGCCGATGTGGACTGGGAGCGATTCGCCCCCGCGTTCACGATCGGACGGCCCAGCCCGCTCCTCGGTGAACTGCCCGAGGTCGTCTCGGCCCTGGAGCGGGCCCGTGCCGCCGAGGAGACCCATGCGGAGGCCGGATCGCGCCTGAGGGAACGGCTTCTCGGGCTGGCTCCGGGCGAGCGGGAGCGTGCCGTCCTCGATCTGGTGCGCGGTCACGCGGCCGCGGTTCTCGGATTCTCCGGTATGGAGGGCGTGGAATCCGACCGCGCCTTCAAGGAATTGGGATTCGACTCGCTCACGGCGGTAGAATTCCGAAACCGGCTGAACGCGGACACCGGACTCCGGCTGCCGACCACGCTGGTCTTCGACTATCCCAACGCAAGGACTCTCGCAGAACATGTACGAGCGGGCGTACTGCCCGACGAAGGGACTTCCGCCACTCCGCTGATCGCGGATCTGGAAAAACTCGAGGCATCACTCTCCACGGCTGAGCCGGACAACGCCGAGCGAATGGCCATCGCATCCCGACTCCAGGTACTCCTTGCCAAGCTCAATGGCGGAGAGGGCGGAGCGACGGAATCCGAGAGCATTACGCAGCGGCTTGACGAGGCGTCGGACGACGACCTCTTCGATTTCATCGAAAATGAGCTCAGCTAGATGTGACCGCCGAGGTGCAGTTCTCTGGCCTCCTTTCATTCTTCAGTCTTCTTTGACTCGTAATAGGCAAGGTTTTCATGGTGAACGAAGATAGGCTTCGGGACTATCTCAAGCGGGTAACGGCAGATTTGCACCAAGCTCGCCAACGCCTGCGCGAGCTGGAGGCCGGAGAGCAGGAGCCCATCGCGATCGTGGCGATGAGCTGCCGTTTCCCGGGCGGTGTGGGGAGCCCCGAGGCTCTGTGGCGGCTGGTGGCCGGCGGTGGCGATGCCATCTCCGACTTCCCGTCCGACCGTGGGTGGGACGTGGACGGGATGTATGACCCCGACCCCGAGAGCTCGGGCACGTTCTACTCCCGTGAGGGCGGTTTTCTCCACGACGTGGCCGAGTTCGACGCGGGCTTCTTCGGGATCTCGCCGCGTGAGGCGCTTGCCATGGATCCGCAGCAGCGGCTGCTGCTGGAGACCTCATGGGAGGCGTTCGAGCGTGCGGGCATCGCTCCGGGGTCGGTGAAGGGCCGTCGAGGCGGTGTCTTCGTGGGAGCCTCGACCTCGGGTTACGGAGCGGATGTCGACGAGGTCCCGGAGGAAGCCGAAGGCCATTTGCTGACGGGTACCTCGACTTCCGTCGTATCGGGCCGTATCGCGTACACCTTCGGTCTCGAGGGGCCCGCGGTGACCGTGGACACGGCGTGTTCCTCGTCGCTGGTGGCGCTCCATCTCGCGGCACAGGCGCTGCGCCAGGGCGAGTGTGACCTGGCGCTGGCCGGTGGTGTGACGGTGATGTCGTCTCCGAGTGCCTTCGTGGAGTTCAGCCGGCAGCGTGGGCTGGCGCCCGATGGCCGGTGCAAGCCGTACGCGGACGCCGCGGACGGCACCGGCTGGTCCGAGGGCGTGGGCATGCTGCTCGTGGAGCGGCTGTCGGACGCGCGCCGGGACGGCCACCCGGTGCTGGCGGTGGTGCGGGGCTCGGCGGTCAACCAGGACGGCGCGTCCAACGGTCTGACGGCGCCGAACGGCCCCTCGCAGCAGAGGGTCATCCGGGACGCCCTGTCGAGCGCCCGGCTGGCCGCGTCCGACGTGGACGTGGTGGAAGGGCACGGGACCGGCACCTCCCTGGGCGACCCGATCGAGGCGCAGGCCCTGCTGGCCACCTACGGCCAGGAGCGGCCGGAGGGCCGCCCGCTCTGGCTGGGCGCCCTCAAGTCGAACATCGGTCATACGCAGGCCGCCGCCGGTGTCGCCGGTGTCATCAAGATGGTGATGGCGATGCGGCACGGGGTGCTGCCGCGGACGCTGCATGTGGACGAGCCCTCGCGGCAGGTGGACTGGTCGGCGGGCGAGGTGCGGCTGCTGACCGAGGCCACCGAGTGGCCCGAGACGGGTCAGCCGCGCCGGGCCGGTGTCTCCGCGTTCGGTGTCAGCGGCACCAACGCGCACACCATCATCGAGCAGGCCCCGCCGGCCGAGGACGAGGCCGAGCCGAGCCCGGTTTCCGTGGGTGACACTGGTGTCGCCACGTGGCTGCTGTCGGGTCGTGACTCGGACGCGCTGCGGGCCCAGGCCGCCCGGCTCAAGGCGTTCCTGCTGGAGCGGGCCGAGCTGAGCGCGCTGGACGTCGGCCATTCGCTGGTGGCCACGCGGTCGATGTTCGAGCACCGCGCGGTGGTGTCCGGTGCGAACCATGCGGAACTCCTCGCCGGGCTCGAGGCCATCGCCGCGGGCGAGGTCGCTCCCGGTGTGCTCCAGGGCGTGGCGGGGACGGCCGTCAAGACGGCGTTCCTCTTCTCCGGCCAGGGCGCGCAGCGCCTTGGGATGGGCCGGGAGCTGTACGAGGCGTTCCCGGTGTTCGCGCGGGCGCTGGACGAGGTGTGTGCGCACCTGGATGTGGTGCTGGACCGTCCGTTGCGGGAGGTGGTGTTCGCGGCGGAGGGGAGCGCGGATGCCGAGCTGCTGGATCGGACGGCGTTCACCCAGCCGGCGCTGTTCGCCATCGAGGTGGCGCTGTTCCGGCTGCTGGAGCACTTCGGCGTCACCCCGGATGTCCTCATCGGCCACTCCATCGGCGAGATCGCCGCGGCCCACGTGGCCGGGGTGTTCTCGCTGGAGGACGCGTGCACCCTGGTGGCCGCTCGTGGCCGGCTGATGCAGGCGCTGCCCGAGGGCGGCGCCATGGTGGCGGTGCAGGCGTCGGAGGAGGAGATCTCCGGATCGCTGGCCGGGCGTGCGGCCGAGGTGAGCATCGCCGCCGTCAACGGCCCGACTTCCGTGGTCATCGCCGGTGACGAGGCCGCTGTGCTGGAGATCGCCGCCCAGTGGTCGGAACAAGGGCGCAAGACGAGCCGGCTGAAGGTCAGCCACGCCTTCCACTCCCCGCGCATGGACGCGATGCTGGACGACTTCCGCCGTGTCGTGCGGGGGCTGTCCTTCCAGACCCCCACCCTGGCGCTGGTCTCCAACGTCACGGGAGAGCCGGCCGGGGCCGAGGAGATCAGCTCGCCGGACTACTGGGTGCGGCATGTGCGCGAGGCCGTGCGCTTCGCCGATGGCATTCGCTCCCTCGACGCCCAGGGCGTCACCGCCTACCTGGAGGTGGGCCCCGATGGTGTGCTCTCGGCGATGGCGCGGGACTGCCTGACGACCGGGTCGGCGTCGGCCCCGGTCGTGGTGCCCGTTCTGCGCAAGGGGCGCCCCGACGCACAGGCTCTGATGGCCGCGCTGACCGAGGCCCACGTCCACGGTGTGACGGTCAACTGGGAGCAGGTCTTCGACGGGCGGGGCGGCCGCAAGGTCGAGCTGCCCACGTACCCCTTCCAGCGTCAGCGCTACTGGCTGGCGGGCACGAGCGGGGCGTCCGTCGGCTCCGCCGCCGCGGACAGTGTGGACGCGCGGTTCTGGGACGCGGTGGAGCGCGAGGACCTGGAGGCGCTGGCCGAGGCGCTGGATGTCGACGGCGCCGGCTCGCTCGGCGAGCTGCTGCCCGCGCTGTCCTCGTACCGGCGCCAGCAGCGTGACCGGGCCACGGTCGACGGCTGGCGCTACCGGATTTCATGGAAGCCGGTCTCGGAGAACCCCACGGCCACCCTCTCGGGGACATGGCTCGTGGCCGTCCCCGCCTCCGGTGTCGATGACACGTTCGCGGAGTCGGCGTCCGCCGCTCTCCAGCGGCACGGTGTCGATGTCGTTCGCGTGGTGGTGGACGAGGGCGACCTCGCGCCCGGCGTGCTGGCCGACCGGCTGCGCGAGATCGCCACCGGTCCGTCCGGGATCGGTGGGGTGCTGTCCCTGGTGGGGCTGGACGAGCGCCCCTGCACCGAGCACCCGGTGGTCTCCCGTGGCCTGGCGCTGACGCTGACGCTGGTACGGGCCCTGTCCGAGGCGGACATCCAGGCCCGGCTGTGGTGCGGCACCCGGGGTGCCGTGTCGGTGGGCCGCTCCGACCAGCTCACCAGCCCCGCGCAGGCGGAGATCTGGGGCCTCGGCCGGGTGGCGGCCATGGAGCACCCGCGGATCTGGGGCGGTCTCGTCGATCTGCCCGAGACGCTGGACGAGCGCGCCGCCGCACGGCTGGTCTGGGCGCTGTCCGCCGAAGGCGGCGAGGACCAGGTGGCGGTGCGCGGATCCGGAGCGTACGCCCGGCGCCTCTCCCGCGTCACGGTGGGCAACGAGTCGGCGGGGCGCGCGTGGCGGCCCCGTGGCTCGGTGCTCATCACCGGTGGCACCGGCGCCCTGGGCGCCCATGTGGCGCGCTGGGTCGTGCGCGAGGGCGCCGAACACGTGGTGCTGACAAGCCGTCGTGGCCCGGCGGCCGAAGGCGCCACCGAGCTCAAGGCGGAACTCGAGGAACTGGGCGCCGAGGTGACCGTGGCGGCTTGCGACGCCGCCGACCGTGATGCCCTCGCCGCGGTGCTGGCCGCCATCCCGGAGCGGTCTCCGCTGAGCGCGGTCGTGCACGCGGCCGGCATCCTGGACGACGGTGTGCTGGACGGCCTGACCGTCGACCGGCTCGCCGGGACGCTGGCCGCGAAGGTCGAGGGCGCGCGGCAGCTGCACGAGCTGACCGCCGAACTCTCGCTCGACGCGTTCGTGCTGTTCTCCTCCTTCTCCGGAGCCTTCGGCGGCGCGGGCCAGGCCGCCTACGCGGCGGCCAACGCCTACTTGGACGCGCTGGCGCAGCAGCGCCGGGCCCAGGGCCTGGCCGCCACCGCGGTCGCCTGGGGCCCGTGGGCCGACAGCGGCATGGCCGCGAGCGGCCGCGCCGGGGAGCGGATGCGTGGCGGGCCGCTGCCTCCCATGGCTCCCTCGCTGGCCGTGGACGCGCTGCGCTGGGCCGTGGGCCAGGACGAGGCCGCGCTGGTCGTGGCCGACATCGACTGGACCGGCATGGCGTCGATGATGAGCGCGGGCCCCAGCGCCCTCGTCAGCGACATCCCCGAGGCGCGTGAACTTCTGGCCGCCACGGGCGGAGCCGCCGCCCAGACAGGGGCGGGCCACGGCCTGCGGGCACAACTGGCCGGACAGACGGACGCGGAGCAGCGCGCCCTCCTGCTGGACCTCATCCGCACCCACGCGGCCTCGGCCCTCGGCCACTTCTCGGCGGAGTCCGTCGAGCCGGGCCGCGCGTTCCGGGACCTCGGATTCGACTCCCTCACCGCCATCGAGCTGCGCAACCGGCTCGACCTGGCCACCGGTCTGCGCCTGCCCGCGACCCTCATCTTCGACTACCCGACCGCCGAGGTGCTCGCCGAGCATCTGTGGCAGGAGCTGGGCGGAGTCCACGCCGAAGCGGCCACCGCGACGGTGGCGCACCGGGTGCGGCCCGATGACGACGACCCCATCGCCATCGTGGCGATGAGCTGCCGCTTCCCCGGAGGCGTGGAGACCCCGCAGGACCTGTGGCGACTCCTGGCCGAGGGTGGCGACGGCATCGCCGGATTCCCCGGCGACCGTGGCTGGGACGTCGAGGGCATGTACCACCCGGACCCCGACCACCCGGGCACGTTCTACGCCCGCGAGGGCGGCTTCCTCTACGGGGCGCCCCAGTTCGACCCCGGGTTCTTCGGGATCTCGCCGCGCGAGGCGGTCGCCATGGACCCGCAGCAGCGGCTGCTGCTGGAGACGTCGTGGGAGGCGTTCGAGAACGCGGGCGTCAAACCGGCCTCGCTGCGCGGCACCCGGACCGGAGTGTTCGTCGGCACCAACGGCCAGGACTACTCCACGATCATGCTCGACGCCCCCGAGGACTTCGCGGGCCACGTGGGTACGGGCAGCGCGGCCAGCGTGGTGTCCGGCCGCATCTCGTACACGTTCGGCCTCGAGGGGCCGGCCATGACGGTGGACACGGCATGTTCCTCGTCGCTGGTGGCGCTGCATCTCGCGGCACAGGCGCTGCGCCAGGGTGAGTGCGATCTGGCGCTGGCCGGTGGTGTGTCGGTGATGTCGACACCGGGTGCCTTCGTGGAGTTCAGCCGCCAGCGCGGCCTGGCTCCCGACGGCCGCTGCAAGCCGTTCGCCGAGGGTGCGGACGGCACCGGCTGGTCCGAGGGCGTGGGCATGCTGCTCGTGGAGCGCCTGTCCGACGCCCGGCGCAATGGCCACCAGGTGCTGGCGATCGTGCGGGGCTCCGCCGTGAACCAGGACGGAGCCTCGAATGGTCTGACGGCGCCGAACGGCCCCTCGCAGCAGCGGGTGATCCGGCAGGCGCTGGAGAGCGCCGGACTGTCGCCCGCCGAGGTGGACGCCGTGGAGGCGCACGGCACCGGTACGACGCTGGGTGACCCGATCGAGGCGCAGGCGCTGCTCGCGACCTACGGTCAGGGCCGCCCGGAGGGCCGCCCGCTGTGGCTGGGCGCCATCAAGTCCAACATCGGCCACACGCAGGCCGCCGCGGGCGTGGCCGGGGTCATCAAGATGGTGATGGCCATGCGCGCGGGCGTGCTGCCGCGGACGCTGCATGTGAACGAGCCGTCGCGGCAGGTGGACTGGTCGGCGGGTGAGGTGCGGCTGCTGACCGAGGCCACCGAGTGGCCGGAGACGGGACAGCCGCGCCGCGCGGGTGTCTCCTCGTTCGGGCTGAGCGGAACCAACGCGCACACCATCATCGAGCAGGCTCCTGACCTGGAAGAGGCCATGGCCCCGGAGGCGGCCGGGCCCGAGGTGTCGGTGTCGACGGCCGTGGTGCCGTGGCTGGTCTCCGGGCAGAGCCGGGAGGCCCTGCGGGCACAGGCCGAGCGGCTGTACGGGCATGTGGCGGCACGGGAAGACATCGGCGTGCTCGACGTCGGACACACGCTGGCGTCCAGGTCGGTGTTCGAGCACCGGGCCGTGCTGGTGGGTGAGGACCGGGAGACCCTTCTGCGTGGCCTCCAGGCCGTCGCGGAGGGCGGGATCGCCTCGGGAGTCGTCCAGGGGCAGGCCGTAACGGGTGGGAAGTCGGCGTTCCTGTTCTCCGGCCAGGGCGCGCAGCGCCTCGGCATGGGCCGTGAGCTGTACGACGCCTTCCCGGTGTTCGCGCGGGCGCTGGACGAGGTGTGCGCGCACCTCGATGTGCTGCTGGACCGTCCGCTGAAGGACGTGATGTTCGCGGCCGAGGGGAGCGCGGACGCCGAGCTGCTGGATCAGACGGCGTTCACCCAGCCCGCGCTGTTCGCGGTCGAGGTGGCGCTGTTCCGGCTGCTGGAGCACTGGGGCATCGCCCCGGATGTGGTGATCGGTCACTCCATCGGTGAGATCGCGGCCGCGCATGTGGCCGGGGTGTTCTCGCTGGAGGACGCGTGCGTGCTGGTGGCGGCCCGTGGCCGGCTGATGCAGGCGCTGCCCGAGGGCGGCGCGATGGTCGCCGTCGAGGCCTCGGAGGAGGAGATCTCCGGTTCGCTGGCCGGTCGTGCGGCCGAGGTGAGCATCGCCGCGGTCAACGGCCCGACGGCCGTGGTGATCGCGGGTGATGAGGCGGCGGCGCTGGAGATCGCCGGGCAGTGGAGGGAGCAGGGCCGTAAGACCCGCCGGCTGCGGGTCAGCCACGCCTTCCACTCGCCGCGCATGGACGCGATGCTGAACGACTTCCGTGACGTCGTCTCCGGCCTGTCCTTCCAGGCACCGTCCATCGCCCTGGTCTCCAATGTGACCGGCGAGGCGGCGGAGGCGGCCGAGCTGTGCTCCCCGGAGTACTGGGTGCGGCATGTGCGCGAGGCCGTGCGCTTCGCCGACGGCATGCGGGCACTCACCGTCCAGGGCGTCACCAGGTTCCTGGAGGTCGGCCCCGACGGTGTGCTTTCCGCGATGGCGCGGGACTGCCTGACGGAGGACCAGGCTGCGGCCTCGGCCGTGGTGCCGGTGCTGCGCAAGGACCGTCCCGAGGCCCAGGCGCTGACGATGGCGCTGGCCGAACTCCATGTCCACGGAGGTTCGGTGGAGTGGGAGTCCGTCGTCGCCGGGCGCGGTGCGCGCACGGTGGAGCTGCCGACGTACGCCTTCCAGCGTGAGCGGTACTGGCCCGAGGTGTCCCTCAGCGGATGGGGCACACCGGGCGCCGTGGACTCGGTGGACGCGCGGTTCTGGGAAGCGGTCGAGCGCGAGGACCTCGAAGCGCTCGCCGCGACGCTCGACGTCGACGGCGAGACGCCGCTGAGCGCGGTGCTGCCCGCGCTGTCCACGTACCACCGCACCAGGCGCGACCAGTCCACGATCGACAACTGGCGCTACCGGGTGACATGGAAGCCGGTTCCGGACACGGCCGATGGATCGCTGTCGGGGACGTGGCTGGTGGTGGTTCCGGCCTCGTGGTCCGAGGACGAGCTGGTGGCGGAGGTCGTCTCCGGGCTCGAACGGCATGGCGCGGACGTGGTGTCGCTGGTGGCGGACGAGGGGGACCTCGACGCCCAGTCGCTGGGGGAGCGGCTGCGTGGGGCGATCGCCGACGCGCCCGCCCTGGGCGGCGTGTTGTCGCTGCTCGCCCTGGACGAGGAGCCCTGCCCGGGACACCCCGCGCTCCCCAGCGGTCTCGCGCTGACGCTGACCCTGGTGCGGGCCATGGCGGACACCGGCATCGAGGCCTCGCTGTGGTGCGGTACCCGCGGCGCCGTGTCGGTGGGCCGCTCCGAACGGCTCGGCCACCCGACACAGGCGATGGTGTGGGCGCTGGGCCGGGTGGCCGCGCTGGAACTGCCGCAGCTGTGGGGCGGTCTGGTCGACCTGCCCGCGTCCCTGGACGAGCGTGCGGTCACGCGGCTGGCCGCTGTGCTGTCCGCGGACGCCGCGGAGACCGCTGAAGACCAGGTGGCGGTGCGCGGTTCCGGGGTGTTCGCACGCCGCCTGACCCGGTCGGCCGCCCCCGCGACCGACGGGACGACGTGGCGGGCGCGTGGCACGGTCCTGGTGACCGGTGGCACGGGTGCGCTGGGCGGTCAGGTGGCCCGCTGGCTGGTGCGCAACGGCGCCGAGCACCTGGTGCTGACCAGCCGTCGTGGCATCGACGCGCCGGGCGCGCCCGAGCTGCGCGAGGAGCTGGAGGCGCTGGGCGCCCGGGTGACCGTGGCGGCCTGCGACGTGGCCGACCGCGAGCGACTGGCCGCGGTCCTGGACGCCGTGCCGGAGGAGTTTCCGCTGACGGCGGTGGTCCACGCGGCGGGCGCCAACGCGGCCGGGCCGCTGGCCGAGACCGGGCTGGCCGACGCCGCCGCCGTGGTCTCCGGCAAGGTGGCGGGCGCCGTCAACCTGGATGAGCTGCTCGGCGACCGTGAGCTCGACGCGTTCGTGGTCTTCTCCTCGATCGCGGGTGTGTGGGGCAGCGGTGGCCAGGCCGCGTACGGTGCGGCCAACGCCTATCTGGACGCGCTGGTGGAGGACCGCCGTGCGCGGGGCCTCGCCGGTACGGCTGTCGCCTGGGGGCCCTGGGCCGAGGGCGGCATGGCGGCCGGAGACGACGGCTTGGCCCGCCGCGGTCTGCCCATGATGGCGCCGGGCCTGGCGATCGCCGCGCTTCAGGGGGCGGTCGCGGGTGACGACGGCCTGGTGACGGTCGCCGATGTGGACTGGGAGCGATTCGCCCCCGCGTTCACCATCGGGCGGCCCAGCCCGCTCCTCGGCGATCTGCCCGAGGTGCGGCGGGCGCTGGCGACCGCCGCGAACACCGAAGGCACCGGCACCGGCTCGGCACTGCGGGAGCGCCTGACGGGACTCACCGAGGCCGAGATCGACCGGACCCTGCTCGACCTGGTGCGCGCCCACGCCGCCGCGGTTCTCGGCTTCGCCGGGGCGGAGGCGGTCGAGCCCGCGCGTGCGTTCAAGGAACTGGGCTTCGACTCGCTGACGGCGGTGGAGTTCCGTAACCGGCTGAACGCGGAGACCGGTCTTGTGCTGCCGGCCACGCTGGTCTTCGACTACCCGAGCGCCGCTGTGCTGGCCGACCATCTGCGTGCCGAGGTGCTGGGGACGCGGGGCGCGGTGGCCACGCCGTCGGCGGTGGCGGCTCCGGTCGATGACGACCCGATCGCGATCGTCGGGATGAGCTGCCGCTTCCCCGGCGGTGTGCGCAGCCCGGAGGAGCTGTGGAACCTCGTCGCGGCCGGTACGGACGCCATCACGGACTTCCCCTCCGACCGTGGGTGGGACGTCGACGGGATGTACGACCCCGACCCGGAGAGCTCGGGCACGTTCTACGCCCGTGAGGGTGGGTTCCTCGACGGGGCGAGCGAGTTCGACGCGGCGTTCTTCGGGATCTCGCCGCGTGAGGCGCTCGCCATGGATCCGCAGCAGCGACTGCTGCTGGAGACCTCCTGGGAGGCGTTCGAGCGGGCCGGTATCGACCCGGCGTCCGTGCGCGGCAACCAGATCGGTGTCTACGTCGGCGCCGCGACCTCCGGCTACGGAACGGGGCTGCACGAGATCCCCGAGGGGCTCGAAGGGCAGATGCTGACCGGCAGCGCCACCTCCGTGGTGTCGGGCCGCGTCTCCTACACGTTGGGCCTCGAGGGGCCCGCGCTGACGGTGGACACGGCGTGCTCGTCGTCGCTGGTCGCCCTCCACCAGGCCGCGCAGGCGCTGCGCCAGGGCGAGTGTTCCATGGCGCTCGCCGGTGGCGTCACCGTGATGACCAGCCCGGCCGCCTTCGTGGAGTTCAGCCGGCAGCGTGGGCTCGCCCCCGACGGCCGGTGCAAGCCGTTCGCGGACGCGGCCGATGGCACCGGCTGGTCCGAGGGTGTGGGCATGCTGCTCGTGGAGCGGCTGTCCGACGCCCGGCGCAACGGCCACCAGGTGCTGGCGATCGTGCGGGGCTCCGCCGTGAACCAGGACGGTGCCTCGAACGGTCTGACGGCCCCGAACGGCCCCTCGCAGCAGCGGGTCATCCGCCAGGCCCTGGCCAACGCCCGGCTGTCGCCCGCCGACGTCCAGGTGATCGAGGCGCATGGCACGGGTACGACGCTGGGCGACCCGATCGAGGCACAGGCGCTGCTGGCCACTTACGGCCAGGAGCGCCCGGAGAACCTGCCGCTCTGGCTCGGATCGATCAAGTCGAACATCGGCCACACCCAGGCCGCCGCCGGTGTCGCCGGTGTCATCAAGATGGTGATGGCCATGCGGCACGGAGTGTTGCCGCGGACGCTGCATGTGGATGAGCCGTCGCGCGAGGTGGACTGGTCCGCGGGCGAGGTGCGCCTGCTGACGGAGGCCGCCGCATGGCCCGCGACCGAGCAGCCGCGCCGGGCCGGTGTCTCCGCCTTCGGCGTGAGCGGCACCAACGCGCACACCATCATCGAGCAGGCTCCGGTCCTGGACGAGGCGGAGTCCGCCCCGGCGGCTCCCGCCGACGACCACGGCATGGCCCCCTGGGTGCTCTCCGCCCGGAGCCCGGAAGCCCTGCGCGACCAGGCCGAGCGGCTGCGCGCCCACCTCTCCGAAGGGGCCGGGTCCGGCGTTCTGGACATCGCCGAATCGCTGGTCGCCACGCGATCGGTGTTCGAGCACCGCGCGGTGCTGCTGGGCACCGAACGCGAGACGCTGCTGCGCGGCCTGGAAACCGTAGCCGCCGGCGACGACGCCCCCGGCATCGTCCAGGGGCAGTCGGCCACGGGCGGGAAGACCGCGTTCATGTTCACCGGCCAGGGCGCGCAGCGCCTGGGCATGGGCCGGGAACTGTACGACGTCTTCCCGGTGTTCGCCGGTGCCCTGGACGAGGTGTGCGCGCGGCTCGACCTGCTGCTGGACCGTCCGCTGCGGGACGTGATGTTCGCGGCCGAGGGGAGCGCGGACGCCGAGCTGCTGGATCAGACGGCGTTCACCCAGCCCGCGCTGTTCGCGGTCGAGGTGGCGCTGTTCCGGCTGCTGGAGCACTGGGGCGTCACCCCGGATGTGGTGATCGGCCACTCCATCGGTGAGATCGCCGCGGCCCATGTGGCCGGGGTGTTCTCCCTGGACGACGCCTGCGCGCTGGTGGCCGCCCGTGGCCGGCTGATGCAGGCCCTGCCCGCCGGTGGGGCGATGGTCGCCATCGAGGCGTCGGAGGAGGAGATCGCCCCGTCGCTGGCCGGTCGTGCGGCCGAGGTGAGCCTCGCCGCCGTCAACGGCCCGACGGCCGTGGTCATCGCCGGTGACGAGGAAGCGGCGCTGGAAATCGCCGGACAGTGGGCGGAACAGGGCCGTAAGACCCGCCGCCTCAGCGTCAGCCACGCCTTCCACTCCCCGCACATGGACGCGATGCTGGACGACTTCCGCGCGGTCGCGGGGACGCTCGCGTACCACAGCCCGTCCACCGTGCTCATCTCCAATGTCACGGGTGAGCAGGCCGGGGCCGAGGAGGTGTGCTGGCCGGAGTACTGGGTGCGGCACGTACGGGAGACCGTCCGCTTCCGCAACGGAGTGCGGTCCCTCGAAGCCCAGGGTGTCACCGCCTACATCGAGGTGGGCCCCGACGGCGTACTGTCCGCGATGGCCCAGGACTGCCTGACCGAGCCGGTCGACGACATCGCGGCCGAGGGCACACCGGCCCCGCTGCTGGTTCCGGTGCTGCGCAAGGACCGCCCCGACACACAGGCGCTCGTCGCGGCGCTCGCCGAGATGCACGTCCACGGCGAAACCGTCGACTGGCGGGCCTTCTTCGCCGGACGCGGCGCCCGCCGCGTGGACCTTCCGACCTACGCGTTCCAGCACCAGCGCTACTGGCTGGAGGCCGGTGCCTTGGCGGGAGACGCCGCGGCCTTTGGCCTCGACCCCGCCGATCACCCGCTGCTGGGCGGAGCCGTCCCCCTCGCGGGCGCCGACGGCCTGGTGTTCACCGGAACGCTCTCGCTGCACACCCAGCCCTGGCTGGCCGACCACGTCCTGCGCGGCGAGGCGGTCCTGGCCACCACGGCCCTCGTCGAACTGGCCATTCGCGCCGGTGACGAGGTCGGCCTCGGCCGGGTGGAAGAACTGGTCATCCAGGCGCCGCTGGTCCTTCCCCGAGGGGGCGGCGTCCAGATCCAGCTCTTCCTCGGCGAGGAGGACGAGTACGGCACCCGCTCGCTGGAGATGTACTCGCGGGTGGCCGAGCCGGAGGGCGAGGACGAGTGGATCTGCCACGCCAGCGGTGTGCTCGCCCCGGAGCCGGACGACGCCGCGACCGCCGAAGGGGCGGCGCGCTTCGACTCCACCGCGTGGCCCCCGCCCGGCGCCGAACGCGTCGATGTGGACGGGCTGTACGAGACGCTCACCGACAGCGGCCTCGTCTACGGCCCCTCGTTCCGTGGGCTGCGAGCCGTGTGGCAGCGCGAGGACGAGGTGTTCGCGGAGGTCAGCCTGGCTGAGGAGTCCGTCGTGGACGCCCAGCGGTTCGGGTTGCACCCCGCCCTTCTGGACGCGGCGCTACAGCCGCTCGGCCTCGGGGTGCTGGACGGTGTGGGGCGCGGCCGCATGCTGTTCAGCCTGGCCGGGGTGTCGCTGTACGCGGCCGGTGCTTCCGCGCTGCGTGTCCGGCTCGCCCGGACGGGCCCGGAGACCCTCTCCCTGGCGGCGGTTGACGGAGCCGGGGAAGCCGTGCTCTCCGCCGACGCGCTGACGCTGCGCCAGGTCGCCACGGAGCAGCAGGAGAACACCTCGGCGGTGGATACGGTCGAGACCGGCACCTCTCCCGAGGTAACCACCCCCGTCGAGGAAACCCCCGCCAAGCCTTCCCGTCGGCGTAAGACCACCCGGCGCACCGCCAAGCGGGGCGCCGGATCGGACTCCGGACCGCTCGCCGCGCTGCGGGAGCGGCTGACCGGGCTCTCCGAGCCGGAGCAGGACCGTGTGCTGCTCGATGTGATCCGCACGCATGTCGCGGGCGTGCTCGGACACGCCTCCGCCGACGCGGTCCAGGGTTCGCAGGCGTTCAAGGACCTCGGCTTCAGCTCGCTGACCGCGGTCGAGTTCCGTAACCGGGTGAGCAAGGCCACCGGCCTGCGGCTCCCGGCGACGGCGGTGTTCGACTACCCGACCCCCGCCGAACTGGCGAAGTTCGCCCGTGCCGAGGTGCTCGGCGCGCGGACCGGAGCGCTCCAGCCGGTGCCGGTAGCGGTGGCGGGCAACGACGATCCGATTGTGATCGTGGGGATGAGCTGCCGCTATCCCGGAGGGGTGACCACCCCCGAGGATCTGTGGGATCTCGTCGCCCAGGGCCGGGACGGCATCTCGCCCTTCCCGACGGACCGTGGCTGGGACGTGGAGAACATCTACGACCCGGACCCGGACGAGCCCGGCAAGTGCTACACGCAGGAAGGTGGCTTCCTGCACAACGCCAGCCAGTTCGACCCGGCGTTCTTCGGGATCTCGCCGCGTGAGGCGATAGCGATGGACCCGCAGCACCGACTGCTGCTGGAAACCTCATGGGAGGCACTGGAGCGGGCCGGTATCGACCCGGTCTCGGCGAAGGGCAGCCAGACCGGCGTCTTCGCCGGCGTGACCTATCAGGACTACGGCGGTGTCCTCGCCGGATCCCAGGAGGCCGTCGAGGGCCTTGTCGGCACCGGTGTCTCGCCGAGCGTGCTCTCGGGCCGTATCTCCTACACCATGGGCCTCGAAGGGCCCGCCATGACGGTGGACACCGCGTGCTCGTCGTCGCTGGTCGCCCTGCACCTCGCGTGGCAGGCACTGCGCCAGGGTGAGTGCTCGCTGGCTCTCGCCGGTGGTGTGACGGTGATGTCCACCCCGATGTCGCTGATCGAGTTCAGCCGGCAGCGTGCCCTCGCCTCCGACGGCCGCAGCAAGCCGTTCTCGGCCGCCGCGGACGGTGCGAGCTGGGCCGAAGGCGTCGGCATGCTCGTCCTCGAGCGGCTGTCGGACGCCCGCCGCAACGGACACCCGGTGCTCGCCGTGGTGCGGGGCAGCGCGGTGAACCAGGACGGTGCGTCCAACGGTCTGACGGCGCCCAACGGTCCCTCGCAGCAGCGGGTCATCCGGCAGGCGCTGGCGAACGCCCGTCTGTCGGCCGCCGAGGTGGACGCCGTGGAGGCGCACGGTACGGGTACGTCGCTGGGCGACCCGATCGAGGCGCAGGCGCTGCTGGCCACCTACGGCCAGGAGCGCCCCGAGGGCGAGCCGTTGTGGCTGGGCGCCATCAAGTCGAACATCGGCCACTCGCAGGCGGCCGCGGGCGTGGGCGGCATCATCAAGATGGTGATGGCGATGCGTCACGGTGTGCTGCCGAAGACGCTGCACCTCGACGAGCCCTCGCCGCACGTGGACTGGACGGAGGGCGACGTCGAGCTGCTGGCCGAGGCCAGGCCGTGGCCCGAGACCGGGCATCCGCGGCGTGCGGGTGTGTCGGCGTTCGGCATGAGCGGCACCAACGTGCACACCATCCTGGAGCAGGCTCCGGAGGCCGAGGCGGCCGAGATCGAGGTCGCCGAGGTCGCCGATGGCCCGGTGACATGGGTCGTGGCGGGCAAGAGCAACGACGCGGTCCTGGACCAGGCCGAGCAGCTGCGGGAGTTCGTGGCCGAGCGCCCGGAGCTGCGTCCCGCCGATGTGGCGCACTCCCTCGCGACCACCAGGTCCGCGTTCCAGTACCGGGCCGCAGTGACCGGGACCGGCCGGGAGGAACTCCTCGAGCGTCTGGCGGCGGTGGCCGAGGGCGCCAAGGCACCGGGCGTGGTCCGCGCGAGCGCCATCGAGGCACCGGGCCGTTCGGTGTTCGTCTTCCCCGGCCAGGGGGCGCAGTGGGCCGGTATGGCGGTGGGCTTGCTGGAGTCCTCGCCGGTGTTCGCGGAGGCGATAGCCGAGTGTGAGACGGCTCTGTCGGCGTATGTGGACTGGTCGTTGACCGAGGTGCTGCGTGGCGCCGAGGGCGCTCCGGGCTTCGACCGGGTGGATGTCGTTCAGCCGGTGCTGTTCGCGGTGATGGTGTCGCTGGCGAGGCTGTGGCGTTCGGTGGGTGTGGAACCGGACGCCGTGATGGGGCACAGCCAGGGCGAGATCGCCGCGGCCTGTGTCGCGGGCGCGCTGTCGCTGGAGGACGCGGCGAAGGTGGTGACCCTGCGGTCGCAGGCGATCGCGGCCGGTCTGGCGGGTCGTGGTGGCATGGTGTCGGTCGGGCTGCCGGTCGACCAGGTCAAGGACCGTATCGCCGCCTGGGACGGTGGAATATCCGTTGCGGCGGTCAACGGTCCCGGCTCGGTCGTGGTGTCCGGGGACCCGGGTGCGCTGGATGAGATGGTCGCCCAGATGGAGGGTGAGGAGGTGCGGGTCCGCCGGGTTCCGGTGGACTACGCCTCGCACTCCGCACATGTGGAGGCGATCCACGAGGAGCTGCTGAAGGTCCTGGCGGACCTGGAGCCGCGTTCCTCTGAGGTGCCGTTCTACTCGACGGTGACCGGCGAGCTGGTGGACACCGCCGGGCTGGACGCCGAGTACTGGTACCGCAACCTCCGGCAGACCGTCGAGCTGGAAGCCACCACCCGCACCCTGCTCGGCACCGGCCACGGCGTGTTCATCGAGGTGAGCCCGCACCCCGTCCTCACCCTTCCCGTTCAGCAGACCGTGGAGGCCGCTGAGGCGCGGGCGGTGGTCGTCGGCACGCTGCGGCGTGACGAGGGCGGCCTGGAGCGGTTCCTGACCTCGATCGGCGAGCTCCATGTCAACGGGGCCGACGTCGACTGGCGGAAGGTGTTCGCCGGACACGGCGCCCGCCAGATCGACCTGCCGACCTACGCCTTCCAGCGGCAGCGGTACTGGCCGCAGCCGGCCGAGGGCGGCACGTTCGGCAACGCCCCCGTGTCCGAGGCCGACTCGGTGGACGCCCGGTTCTGGGAGGCCGTCGAGCGCGAGGACCTCGAGACACTGGCGCAGACGCTGGAGCTCGACGGCGAGGCGCCGCTGAGCGCGGTGCTGCCCGCCCTGTCGTCGTACCGGCGAGGCAGGCGTGACCGCTCGACGGTCGACAACTGGCGCTACCGGATCAACTGGAAGCCCCTCATCGACCAGCCGTCGTCCGGCTCCGACCAGGAGCAGGGCGCCCCGATCACCGGTACGTGGGCGATCGTGGTCCCGCCGGTCGACACCGCCCGTGAACTGGCCGAGCGCATCGCCCGGGACGTGGAGCGCCACGGGGCCCGCATGGTGCGGATCGACCTGGACGCGACGGAGCCGGAGCGGTCGTCGCTGGTCGAGCTCATCCGGGCCGCGGCCCCCGGCACACCCGCCACGGACGGCTCCGAGCAGGAGGGGAAGCCCGCGATCGACGGTGTGCTCTCCCTGCTCGCGCTGGACGAGGAGGCGCTCGCCGAACACCCGGGCGTGCCGCGCGGCTTCGCCGCCACCGTGACCCTGGTCCAGGCGCTGAGCGACATCGACATCGATGTGCCGCTGTGGCTCGCCACCACCGGAGCCGTGTCCGTGGGCCGCTCCGACCGGGTCGGCAGCGTCAAGCAGTCCCTGGTATGGGGTCTGGGCCGGGTGGTCGGCCTGGAGTACGCACAGCGCTGGGGCGGTCTCGTCGACCTCCCCGAGTCGCCGGACGCCATCGACGAGCGGGCGCTGAACCGTCTGGTCGGCCTGATCGGGCGCTCCGGTGACGAGGACCAGGTCGCGGTGCGCGCCTCCGGGGTCTTCGGCCGACGGCTCGTCCGGGCACCCCTGGGCGACACCCGGCCGGCCCGTACCTGGGAGCCTCGCGGCAGCGTCCTGATCACCGGTGGTACCGGTGCCATCGGTGGCCGCCTCGCCCGCTGGCTCGTCCAGGCCGGTGCCGAGCACCTGGTGCTGACCAGCCGCCGCGGCCTGGACGCCCCCGGCGCGGCCGAGCTGAGGGACGAACTGACCGCTCTCGGCGCGCGGGTCACCATCGCGGCCTGTGACGCCGCGGACCGTGGCGCGCTGCGTGAGCTCCTCGACGGGCTGCCCGCCGAGTACCCGCTGACCGCGGTGGTACACGCGGCCGGTGTGCTGGACGACGGCCTCATCGACACCCTCACCGTCCCCAGGACGCAGGGCGTCTTCCGGCCCAAGGTCGACGCCGTGGTGAACCTCCACGAGCTGACCCAGGACCTGGACCTGTCCGCGTTCATCCTCTTCTCCTCCTACGCCGGAACCGTCGGTGGTGCCGGTCAGGGCAGCTACGCCGCCGCGAACGCCTTCCTCGACGCCCTGGCGCAGCAGCGCCGGGCCCAGGGGCTGGCGGCCACCTCAGTGGCGTGGGGTGCCTGGGGCGGCGGTGGTCTGGTCGACGACGCCACCGCGGCCCAGCTGAAGCGGCGCGGTATGCCGGCGCTGGCGCCCGAACTCGCCGTCGACGCCCTTCAGCAGGCGCTCGACCACGAAGAGGTCGACATCACCGTCGCCGACGTGGACTGGGAGCGCTACGCCCCCGGGTTCGCCGCGGCCCGGCCGCGTCCCCTCCTGAACGAACTGCCGGAGGTGGGGCTGGCGCTGGAGGCGGCGGAGGCCGAGCTCGGTGCGGTCTCCGCCGGGCTGGCCACGCGCCTCCAAGGGCTGTCGCCCGCCGAACGCGAGGCGGAGGTGCTCGAGCTCGTCAGGTCGCACGCGGCCGAGGTGATCGGGTATCCGAGCGCCGACTCGGTGGAGCCGGACCGGGCCTTCCGGGACATCGGGTTCGACTCGCTGACCGCCGTGGAGCTGCGCAACGGCCTCTGCACGGCGGCCGGTGTGAACCTGCCGGTCACGGTGGCCTTCGACTACCCGACGCCCACGGTGCTCGCCGAGTTCATGCTCGGTGAGGTGCTGGGCACCGCCCCCGCGCCGGCCGATGACCTGCCGGTGGTGACGGGCACGGTCGTGGACGACGATCCGATCGCGATCGTGTCGATGAGCTGCCGCTTCCCCGGTGGAGTACGCACTCCTGAGGACCTGTGGCGGCTGGTCTCCGAGGGCAGCGACGCGATCAGCGCCTACCCGACCAACCGTGGCTGGGACCTCGACGAGCTCTACGGCCCGGACTCGGGGAACTCGGGCACCAGTGACTCGAGCGGCGGCGGCTTCGTCTATGACGCCGACGAGTTCGATCCGCAGTTCTTCGGGATCGCTCCGCGCGAGGCGCTGACCATCGACCCGCAGCAGCGGCTGCTGCTGGAGACCTCCTGGGAGGTGTTCGAGCGGGCGGGCATCGACCCCACGTCGCTCAAGGGAAGCCGGACGGGTGTCTTCGCGGGAAGCAACGGCCAGGACTACATCGGCCTGCTGCTGACCGCCCCGGGCGGACCCGAGGGCTACCTCGGAACGGGCAACGCGGCCAGTGTCGTATCGGGCCGTATCTCCTACACCTTCGGTCTCGAAGGACCGGCCGTCACGGTGGACACGGCGTGCTCGTCGTCGCTGGTGGCGCTGCACATGGCCGTGCAGTCGCTGCGCCAGGGCGAATGCTCCCTCGCGCTGGCCGGCGGTGTCACGATCATGTCCAGCCCGGGGTCGTTCGTGGACTTCAGCCGCCAGAAGGGGCTGTCGTCGGACGGGCGGTGCAAGGCGTTCGCCGCGTCGGCGGACGGCACGGGCTGGTCCGAGGGCGTCGGCGTGCTGCTGCTGGAGCGGCTGTCGGACGCGCGGCGCAACGGTCACCCGGTGATGGCGATCGTGCGCGGCTCCGCGATCAACCAGGACGGTGCGTCCAACGGCATCACGGCGCCCAACGGCCCGTCGCAGCAGCGGGTCATCCGCCAGGCGCTGGCCAGCGCCGACCTCGCCCCCCACCAGGTGCAGGCGGTCGAGGCACACGGCACCGGCACCCGGCTCGGCGACCCGATCGAGGCGCAGGCGCTGCTGGCCACCTACGGCCAGGGGCGGCCGGAGGACCAGCCGCTGTGGCTGGGCTCCATCAAGTCCAACCTCGGGCACACCCAGGCGGCCGCGGGCGTGGCCGGGATCATCAAGATGGTGATGGCCATGCGTGAGGGCGTGCTGCCGCGGACGCTCCATGTCGATGAGCCCACACCGCATGTGGACTGGACGGCGGGCGAGGTCCGGTTGCTGACCGCGCCGACCGCGTGGCCGGAGAACGGCGAACCGCGCCGGGCGGGCATCTCCTCGTTCGGCATCAGCGGCACCAATGCCCACACCATCATCGAGCAGGCCCCGGAGCCGGAGCCGGTGGAGCGGGTCCGTACGGACGACGCCCCCCGGGCCGACGCGGAAGCACTTCCCTGGACGGTCACCGGCAAGGGTGCCGAGGCGCTGCGCGCCCAGGCGAGGAACCTGCACGACTACGTGACGGCCCACCCCGAGCTCGACCTGAACGACGTGGGCCACTCGCTGGCGGCCACCCGGTCCGTCTTCGACCACCGCGCCGTGCTCCTGGGCGGCGACCGGGACGGGCTGCTCAGCGGTCTCGAGGCCATCGCCTCGGGTGCCACGGCCCCCGGAGTCGTCCAGGGATCCGTGGGCACGGCCGGCAAGACGGCGTTCCTGTTCTCGGGTCAGGGCGCGCAGCGTCCGGGCATGGGCCGGGAGCTGTACGACGCCTTCCCGGTGTTCGCCCGCGCCCTGGACGAGGTGTGCGCGTATCTCGATGTGCTGCTCGACCGGCCGCTCCAGGAGGTGATGTTCGCCGCCGAGGGCACCGCGGACGCCGAGCTGCTGAACCAGACGGCGTTCACCCAGCCCGCGCTCTTCGCCATCGAGGTGGCGCTGTTCCGGCTGCTGGAGCGCTGGGGCGTCACCGCGGACGTCCTGATCGGCCACTCGGTGGGCGAGGTCGCCGCGGCCCATGTGGCCGGGGTGCTCTCACTGGAGGACGCGTGTGCGCTCATCGCGGCGCGTGGCCGGCTGATGCAGGCGCTGCCGGAGGGCGGCGCGATGGTGGCCGTCCAGGCATCCGAGGAGGAGATCGCGGTATCGCTGGCCGGTCGTGAGGCCGAGGTGAGCATCGCCGCGGTCAATGGCCCGACGGCCGTGGTGATCGCGGGCGACGAGGCCGCGGCGCTGGAGATCGCCGAGCTGTGGGAGCAGGAGGGCCGCAAGACCCGCAGGCTGAAGGTCAGCCACGCCTTCCACTCGCCGCGCATGGACGCGATGCTGGACGACTTCCGTGACGTCGTCTCCGGCCTGTCCTTCCAGGCACCGTCGATCTCCCTGGTCTCCAACCTCACGGGTGCGTCGGCGGGAGCCGCCGAGGTGTGCTCGCCGGAGTACTGGGTGCGGCACGTGCGGGAGGCGGTGCGCTTCGCGGACGGGGTACGGGCCCTGGAGAAGCTCGGGGTGACCTCGTTCCTGGAGGTGGGACCCGACGGTGTGCTCACCGCGATGGCCCAGGACTGCCTGACGGCCGACGAGGCCGGAGACGCCCTCACCCTCGTCCCCGCGCTGCGCAAGAACCGCCCCGAGACCCAGTCGCTGACGACGGCGCTGGCCGAACTCCACGTCCACGGCACCACCGTGAACTGGTCGACGGCGTTCGCCGGACACGATGTGCGGCGGGTGGAACTGCCCACCTACGCCTTCCAGCGGCAGCGCTACTGGCCGAAGGCGCCCGGCCCGATGACCGGGGACGTCGCCTCCGCCGGGCTCAGCGCTCCCAACCACCCGCTGCTGGGTGCCGGAGTCGAGCTCGCGGGCAGCGATGGATTCCTGTTCACCAGCAGGCTGTCGGTGCAGAGCCAGCCGTGGCTCGCCGACCACGCGATCGGGGGCGCGGCGCTGTTCCCCGGGACCGGATTCCTCGAACTGGCCATCCGCGCCGCCGACCAGGTCGGCTGCGGCCGGGTCGAGGAGGTCACCCTGGCCACCCCGATGGTCCTGCCCGAGAACGCACCGGTCCAGGTGCAGCTCTGGGTGGGTGACACGGACGAGACGGGCTACCGCTCGCTCAGCCTGTACTCCCGCCCGGCCGACGCGTCCTCGGAGGAGCCGTGGACGCAGCACGCGGCCGGTGCGCTGGCCCCGGCCGGCCCCGAGCCGTCGTTCGACCTGAGCGCATGGCCCCCGGCGGACGCGGAAGCCCTGGACATCAGCGACTTCTACGAGCGCTTCGCCGCCACCGGCTTCGCCTACGGCCCGGTGTTCCAGGGCCTGCGGGCCGCCTGGCGCTCCGGCGACGACGTCTACGTCGAGGTCAGCCTCGGTGAGAAGCACGCGTCGGACGCGGTCGACTTCGGCCTCCACCCCGCCCTGCTGGACGCCGCCGTGCAGGCGGTGACCTTCGTGGCCCTGGAGGACGTCGGCCTCTCCCGGCTCCCGTTCTCCTGGAGCGGAGTGTCGCTCCACGCCGGTGGCGCCTCCACCCTTCGGGTGCGGCTCACCCAGCTCGGACCGGATTCCATCTCCCTCGCGGTGGCCGACGGAACCGGCCGCCCGGTGGCGTCGATCGAATCCCTCGTGCTGCGCCCGGTGTCGGTGGAACACATCGACTCGGCCAGGACGTCGGCGTTCCGCGACTCGCTGTTCACGCTGGACTGGACGGCCGTTCCGGCCATCGCTCCGGCCGAGGCGGCAACGGCCAAGTGGGCCGTGGTGGGCACCGACCACTACGGACTGGCCGCCGGCGCGATCGCCGGAGCCGAGGTGACCGCCTACGCCGATCTCGACGCGCTGGGCGCCGCGATCGACGGTGGCGCCGCTGCCCCGGAGGCCGTGCTGGTCTCCTACGCACCGGGCCTCGACGACGAGGCGGCCCGGGGCAAGCCCAAGAGCAAGGCGAAGGGGAAGGGCAAGGGCGGCAAGGCCAAGCGGGGCTCGGAGCCCGCGGGCGCCGTCCACGCGGTGACGCACCACACGCTCGGCATGATCCAGGGCTGGCTCGGCGACCGCCGGTTCGACTCCTCCCGACTGGTCTTCGTGACCTCCGGCGCCATGGCGCCCGAGGACCGCGACGAGACCCCGGACCTGATTCACGCACCCCTGTGGGGCATGGTGCGGTCCGCGCAGTCGGAGAACCCGAACTGCTTCGTCCTGGTGGACCTGGACCCGCAGGAGCCCGCCGAGGCGTCCAAGGCGGCACTGCCCGCCGTGCTCGCCGCCGACGAGCCGCAGGCCGTGGTCCGCGAGGGCACGGTGCTCGGCCAGCGGATGGCCCGGGTTTCCTCGGGTACCGCACTGCTGCCGCCCGCCGGAATCCGGGAATGGCGCCTGGACATGCACGCCAAGGGAACCCTGGAGAACCTGGCGCTGCTGCCCTGCCCCGTTGCCGCCGAAGCCCTGCGCGAGAACGAGATCAGGGTCGAGATGCGCGCCGCGGGTATGAACTTCCGCGATGTGCTCAACGCGCTGGGGATGTACCCCGGTGAGGCCGGGCCGCTCGGCGGCGAGGGCGCCGGTACCGTGACCGAGGTCGGCCCCGGAGTGACCGACGTGGCACCCGGTGACCGGGTGATGGGCATCTTCAGCGGGTCGTTCGGCCCGGTCGCCATCACCGACCGGCGGGTCGTCGCCCGGATCCCGGACGACTGGACGTTCGAGCAGGCGGCCTCCACCCCGATCGTGTTCCTGACGGCCTATTACGCCATGGTGGATCTGGGTGGTCTCCAGGCCGGTCAGTCGGTGCTGGTGCATTCGGCGGCCGGTGGTGTGGGCATGGCCACGCTCCAGTTGGCACGGCACCTCGGCGCCGAGGTCTTCGGTACGGCGAGCGAGGGCAAGTGGGACACCCTGCGGTCGCTGGGTCTGGACGACGAGCACATCGCGTCGTCGCGCACGCTGGACTTCGAGAAGCGCTTCTTGGATGTGACCGGCGGGCGCGGTATGGACGTGGTACTGGACTCGCTGGCGCGGGAGTTCGTGGACGCGGGCCTGCGCCTGCTGCCGAGCGGCGGCCGGTTCCTGGAGATGGGCAAGACCGACATCAGGGTGCCGGAGGAGGTGGCCGCCGAATACGACGGGGTCTCCTACCGGGCGTTCGATCTCATGGAGGCGGGACCCGATCGCATCCACGAGATGTGGGGCGAGCTGATCTCCCTGTTCGAGAGCGGGGTGCTGCGGCCCCTGCCGGTGCGCACCTGGGATGTCCGCAGGGCGCCCGAGGCCTTCCGCTTCATCAGCCAGGCCCGGCATACCGGCAAGGTGGCGCTGACCATCCCGAGGAGGCTGGACGGTTCGGGGACGGTGCTGATCACGGGTGGTACGGGTGGTCTGGGCGCGCTGCTGGCCCGTCATCTGGTGGTGGAGCACGGTGTTGAGCGTCTGGTGCTGACGAGCCGTCGTGGCGTGGAGGCGCCGGGTGCGGCGGAGTTGGTGGCGGAACTGGCCGGGCTCGGTGCCGAGGCACAGGTCATGGCGTGCGATGTCGCCGACCGGGCGTCGGTGGAGAGCCTGCTGGCGGGTATCGGGTCGGAGCATCCGCTCTCGGCCGTGGTGCATGCGGCCGGTGTGCTGGACGACGGCGTGGTGGAGTCGCTGACGCCGGAGCGGGTGGACAAGGTGCTGCGTCCGAAGGTGGACGCCGCGCTGCACCTCCACGAGCTCACGCGCGACCTCGACCTCTCCGCCTTCATCCTGTTCTCCTCCGTCTCCGGCACCTTCGGTGGCGCCGGCCAGGCCAACTACGCGGCGGGCAACGCGTTCATGGACGCCTTGGCCCAGCACCGCAGGGCCGCCGGGCTCCCGGCCGCCTCGCTCGTCTGGGGACCGTGGACGCAGGACGGCGGCATGACCACCGAACTGGCCGACGCCGATGTCACCCGGATGACCAGGACCGGCATGGTCGCCCTCACCCCCGAGGCCGGACTCGCGCTGTTCGACGCGACCCGCGATCTCGACGGTGCCGTCCTGGTGCCCATGACGATGGACATGTCCTCGCTGGGCGAGCCGGTACCCGCGCTCCTGCGTGGACTGGTGCGGGCCCCGGCGCGCAGGACCGCCGAGGCGGGCGCGGCGAGCACCACGGCGGACCCGACCGCCGAGCTCAAGCAGCACCTGGCCGGGAAGTCCGAGACGGAGCGCGAGCGCATCCTGGTGGACCTGGTGTGCGATCAGGTGGCCGTCGTCCTGGGCTATGCGTCGGGGCAGGCGATCGAACCCGGACACGCGTTCAAGGACCTCGGCTTCGACTCCCTGTCGGCCGTCGAACTGCGCAACCGGCTCAACGCGCTCACCGGAACGCGGCTGCCGGCGACCCTGGTGTTCGACTACCCGACCCCGGCGGTGCTCGCACGGTTCCTGCGCGAGGAGGTCACTCCCGCGGACGGGCCCGCGACCGAGCCGGTCTTCGGAGAACTCGACCGGCTGGAATCCACCTTGTCGGCGCTCGGCTCCGACAGCGAGACGCACGCCAAGGTCATGGAACGGCTCCAGGGCCTGGTGGCGAAGTGGTCCGCCGGCGGCACCGGGCCGGTGTCCGGCGCCGCGACGGCGCCGGCCGACGACGCGGACGACGACAGCGAGATCGAATCGGCCACCGCCGACGAGATCTTCAAACTCATCGACGACGAATTCGGAATGTCCTGACGTGGCGAGCTGGAACTCACAGAGTGTTTCAAGGGGCTGGGGATAGTGGCGGAAGACGAAAAACTCCTTGACTACCTCAAGAAGGTGACGGCTGACCTGCGTCAGGCTCGTCGGCAACTTCGACAGGTGGAGGAGCGGGACCGGGAGCCCATCGCCATTGTGGCGATGAGCTGCCGGTACCCGGGAGGTGTGAAGACCCCGGAGGAGCTGTGGCGGCTCGTCGTCGAGGGCGGCGATGCCATCACCGAGTTCCCTCCGGACCGGGGCTGGGACGTCGACGGCTTCTTCGACCCGGACTCGGAGCGATCCGGCACCTTCTCCGTCCGTGAGGGCGGATTCCTGGAAACCCCCGGCGACTTCGACCCCGGCTTCTTCTCCATGAGCCCGCGGGAGGCGCTCGCCACCGACCCCCAGCAGCGGCTGCTGCTGGAAACCGCGTGGGAGGCGTTCGAGCGAGCCGGAATCGACCCGGCGTCGGTGCGGGGCAGCCAGGCCGGTGTGTTCGTCGGCGCCTCGCCCTCCGGCTACGGCGCCGGAGTGAGCGAGATGCCCCCGGACGTGGAGGGGCTGATGCTCGCGGGCAACGCCACCTCCGTGGTGTCCGGGCGGGTGGCCTACACCCTGGGCCTCGAGGGGCCCGCCGTCACGGTGGACACCGCGTGCTCGTCGTCGCTGGTGGCCCTGCACTGGGCCTGCCAGGCGCTCCGTCAGGAGGAGTGCTCACTGGCCCTCGCGGGCGGCGTGGCCGTCATGTTCACCCCCAGCATGTTCGTCGAGTTCAGCCGCCAGGGCGGGCTGGCCCCCGACGGACGGTGCAAGGCGTTCGGCGCGGGCGCCGACGGCACGGGCTGGGCGGAGGGCGTGGGCCTGCTGCTCCTGGAGCGGCTCTCGGACGCCCGGCGCAACGGACACCCGGTCCTGGCCGTCATCCGGGGCTCGGCCATCAACCAGGACGGCGCGAGCAACGGGCTCACGGCGCCCAACGGCCCCTCGCAGCGGCGGGTGATCCGCCAGGCGCTGAGCAACGCGGGCCTGACACCGGCCGATGTGGACGCGGTGGAGGCGCACGGTACGGGTACGTCGCTGGGCGACCCGATCGAGGCGCAGGCGCTGATGGCCACCTACGGCAAGGAGCGGCCGGAGGACAAGCCGCTGTGGCTGGGTTCGCTGAAGTCCAACATCGGCCACTCCCAGGCGGCCGCCGGTGTCGGTGGCGTCATCAAGATGGTGATGGCCATACGGAACGGTGTCCTGCCCAAGACACTCCACGCGGATGAGCCGTCCAGCCAGGTGGACTGGTCGGAGGGCGATATCCGGCTGCTGAACGAGTCCACCCCCTGGCCCGAGTCGGAGCAGCCCCGGCGGGCCGGCGTGTCCTCGTTCGGCATCAGCGGGACGAACGCGCACGCGATCCTGGAGCAGGCCCCGCAGGCCGAGGCCGCTGAGGAGGCCGAGGCCGAGGTCGCCGATGGCCCGGTGGCCTGGGTGGTGTCCGGCCGGAGCGCTGCGGGTCTGCGGGCACAGGCGGGCAGGCTGCGGGAGTTCGTGGCGGCCCGTCCGGAGCTGGGCGCCGCCGATGTGGCGTTCTCTCTGGTGGGGACGCGGTCGGTGTTCGAGCACCGTGGGGTGGTGACGGGGGCCGACCGCGAGGAGCTCCTGGAGCGGCTGGGCGCGTTGGCGGGGGATGAGGTCGCCTCGGGTGTCACGCGTGGTGTGGCGGACGTGCGCGGCCGCTCGGTGTTCGTGTTCCCGGGTCAGGGGGCGCAGTGGGTGGGGATGGCGGTGGGGCTGCTGGAGTCCTCGCCGGTGTTCGCGGAGGCGATCGGTGAGTGTGAGACGGCTCTGTCCGCTTACGTGGACTGGTCGCTGACGGATGTACTGCGCGGGGTTGACGGTGCCCCCGGCTTCGACCGGGTGGATGTCGTTCAGCCGGTGTTGTTCGCGGTGATGGTGTCGTTGGCGAGGCTGTGGCGTTCGGTGGGTGTCGAGCCGGATGCCGTGATGGGTCACAGTCAGGGTGAGATCGCGGCGGCCTGTGTCGCGGGTGCGCTCTCGCTGGAGGACGCCGCGAAGGTGGTCACCCTGCGGTCGCAGGCGATCGCGGTGGGTCTTGCGGGTCGTGGTGGCATGGTGTCGGTCGGCCTGTCGGCGGATGCGGCCAAGGAGCGTATCGCCGCCTGGGACGGCGCGATTTCCGTCGCGGCGGTGAACGGCCCGGGTTCGGTCGTGGTGTCGGGTGACCCGGGTGCGCTGGATGAGATGGTGGCCCAGCTGGAGGGTGAGGAGGTGCGGGTCCGCCGGGTTCCGGTGGACTACGCCTCGCACTCCGCCCACGTGGAGGCGATTCACGAGGAGCTGCTGAAGGTCCTGGCGGACATCACGCCGCGTTCGTCGGAGGTGCCGTTCTACTCGACGGTGTCCGGTGAGCTGGTGGACACCGCAGGGCTGGACGCGGAGTACTGGTACCGCAACCTCCGCCAGACCGTCGAGCTGGAAGCCACCACCCGCGCACTGCTCGGCAAGGGACACACCACCTTCATCGAGGTGAGCCCGCACCCCGTGCTCACCCTTCCCGTTCAGCAGACCGTCGAGGCCGCCGAGGCCCAGGCCGTGGTCGTGGGCACGCTGCGGCGTGACGAGGGTGGCCTGGAGCGGTTCCTGACCTCCGCCGCCGAGGTGTTCGCGCGTGGCAGGAAGGTCGACTGGCTCACCACACTGGAGGGCCGTGGCGCCCGCCGTGTCGAGCTGCCGACCTACGCCTTCCAGCGCGAGCGCTACTGGCTGGACGGCTTCGGCCTGCCGCCCAGTGGGAGCGTGGCCGATGGCACCGGCTCCGTCGACGCGCGGTTCTGGGACGTGGTGGAGCGCCAGGACCTGGAGTCGCTGGCGGGGACGCTGGCCGTCGACAGCGAGGCGCCGCTGAGCGCGGTGCTGCCCGCCCTCTCCGCGTATCACCGCAACAACCGCGACCAGTCCACGATCGACGGCTGGCGCTATCGGGTGGCGTGGAAGCCGTTCCCCGGCGCCGCCGACGGCTCGCTGTCGGGCACGTGGCTGGTGGTGGTTCCGGCATCCCGCGCCGAGGACGAGCTGGTCCCGGAGGTTGTCGCCGGGCTCGAGCGGCACGGTGCGGGCGTGGTCCCGGTCGCGGTGGACGAGCGGGACCTGGACGCGGACGTGCTGGCCGAGCGGCTGCGCGAGGTGGCCGCGGAGACGCCAGAGCTGGGCGGTGTGCTGTCGCTGCTCGCCCTGGACGAGGAGCCCTGCCCGGGCCACCCGGCGCTGTCGGGCGGCTATGCGCTGACCCTGACGCTGGTGCGGGCCATGGTTCAGGCGGAGCTTCCGGCCCGGTTGTGGTGCGGTACGCGCGGCGCCGTGTCCGTGGGCCGTTCGGACCGGCTCACCAGCCCGGCGCAGGCGATGATCTGGGCACTGGGCCGGGTGGCCGGTCTTGAGCTGGCGCCACTGTGGGGCGGTCTGGTCGATCTGCCCGAGTCGCTGGACGGGCGCGGTGCGGCGAGGCTGGCCGGTGTGTTGTCCGCCGAGGGCGGCGAGGACCAGGTCGCGGTGCGCGGCTCCGGTGTCTTCGTACGCCGTCTGGTGCGGTCCGCCCCGGCCGTCGGCGAGGAGACGTCATGGCGGGCGCGTGGCACGGTGCTGGTCACCGGCGGCACGGGCGGGCTCGGCGGCCAGGTGGCCCGCTGGCTGGTCCGTAGCGGTGCCGAGCACCTGGTGCTGACCAGCCGTCGCGGTCTGGAGGCCGAGGGCGCCGCCGAGTTGAAGGCGGAGCTGGAGGGCATGGGTGCCGAGGTGACGGTGGCCGCGTGCGACGCGGCGGACCGCGACGCGCTGGCCGCCGTCCTGGCCGCCGTGCCGGAGCACCAGCCGCTCACCGCAGTGGTGCACGCGGCGGGTGTCACGATCGCGGCCTCCCTGCTGGAGACGGAGCTCGCGGACGCGGCCAGGGTGGTATCCGGCAAGGTCGCGGGCGCCGTCAACCTGGACGAGCTGCTCGGCGACCGTGAGCTCGACGCGTTCGTGGTCTTCTCATCCATCTCCGGTGTGTGGGGCGGCGGCAACCAGGGCGTCTACGGCTCCGGCAACGCCTTCCTGGACGCGTTGGTGGAGCAGCGCCGTGCCCGGGGTCTCGCGGGCACCGCCGTCTCCTGGGGCCCGTGGGCCGAGGGCGGCATGGCGACCCGGGACGACGCGGGGGAGCAGCTGGCGCGGCGTGGACTGCCCGCGATGGCACCCGAGTTGGCGATCGCCGCCCTGGAGCGTGCGGTGGCCGGTGGCGACGGTGTGGTGACGGTCGTGGACGTGGACTGGGGGCGGTTCGCGCCCTCGTTCACCGCGGTCCGCCCCAGCCCGCTCCTGAGCGACCTGGACGAGGTCCGGGCGCTGGAGACGAAGGGCGACGGTGGCGAGAGCGCCGACGCCGCCGGGGCCCAGCTGCGCGAGCGGCTGAAGCCCCTCACCGAGGGCGAGCGGGACCGGGCGCTGCTCGATCTGGTGCGCAAGCACGCCGCCGCCGTGCTCGGATACGCCTCCGCGGAGATGGTCGAGCCGAACCGGGCCTTCCGCGATCTGGGCTTCGACTCGCTGACCGCGGTGGACCTGCGCAACCGGCTGGCCGCCGAGACCGGTCTCAGCCTGCCCGCCACGCTGGTCTTCGACTACCCCAGCGCCACCACGCTCGCGGCGCATCTGCGCACCGAGGTGCTGGGCACCTCGTCCCCGGCGGTGGCCACCGGATCCGGGACTCCCGCCGGGGTCGGCGCGGACGACGAACCCATCGCGATCGTCTCCATGAGCTGCCGTTTCCCCGGCGGGGTGCGGAGCCCGGAGGACCTGTGGCAGCTGGTCGAGAGCGGCGGCGACGCCATCTCGTCCTTCCCGTCGGACCGCGGCTGGGACCTGTCGGGCATGTACGACCCGGATCCGGACCGGCCGGGCACCTTCTACGCCCGTGAAGGCGGATTCCTCTACGACGCGGGCGAGTTCGACCCCGGGTTCTTCGGGATCTCGCCGCGTGAGGCGCTGGCGACCGACCCACAGCAGCGGCTGCTGCTGGAGACCTCGTGGGAGGCGTTCGAGCGGGCGGGCATCAACCCCGCGTCGGTGCGGGGCAGCCAGGTCGGTGTGTTCGTCGGCTTCTCGGGCTCCGGATACGGCACCAACCTGGAGACGGTGCCCGAGGACGTCGAGGGCCATCTGCTGACCGGCAACTCCGGCAGCGTGGTATCCGGCCGTCTCTCCTACACCTACGGCCTGGAGGGCCCCGCCGTCACGGTGGACACGGCCTGCTCGTCGTCGTTGGTGGCCCTGCACCTGGCCTGTCAGTCGCTGCGTCAGGGCGAATGCTCCATGGCGCTGGTGGGTGGTGTGGCGGTGATGGCCACTCCGATGGCGTTCGTCGAGTTCAGCCGGCAGGGCGGGCTCGCCCCGGACGGCCGCTGCAAGCCGTTCTCGGCCGCGGCGGACGGTACGGGCTGGAGCGAGGGCGCCGATGTGCTGCTCGTGGAGCGGCTCTCGGACGCGCGGCGCAACGGCCACCAGGTACTGGGCATCGTGCGGGGCTCGGCGGTGAACCAGGACGGCGCGTCCAACGGTCTGACAGCCCCCAACGGCCCCTCGCAGCAGCGGGTGATCCGCCAGGCGCTGGCCAACGCCGGGGTGTCGGCCGCCGAGGTGGACGCGGTGGAGGCACACGGCACGGGTACGTCGCTGGGCGACCCCATCGAGGCGCAGGCGCTGCTGGCCACCTACGGCAAGGAGCGCCCCGAGGACCGGCCCCTGTGGCTGGGCGCGCTGAAGTCGAACATCGGACACACCCAGGCCGCGTCCGGACTCGCCGGCATCATCAAGATGATCATGGCGATGCGGCACGGTGTGCTGCCGAAGACGCTGCACGTGGACGAGCCGTCGCCGCAGGTGGACTGGTCGGCGGGCGAGGTGCGGCTGCTGACCGAGGCCACCGAGTGGCCCGAGACGGGTCAGCCGCGCCGGGCCGGTGTCTCCGCGTTCGGTGTCAGCGGCACCAATGCGCACGCCATCATCGAGCAGGCCCCGACGGACGCGGAGGACGAGCGACCGGCCGAGGTGACGGCTCCCGACGACCGTGGCGCGGCACCCTGGACGCTCTCCGCCCGGAGCGCGGACGGGCTGCGCGCCCAGGCGCGGCGGCTGCGGGCGCATCTGACCGCACGGCCGGAACTGAGCCTGAAGGACGTGGGCTACTCCCTGGTCGCCAGCCGGTCGGTGTTCGAACACCGTGCCGTGCTGACGGGTGCGGACCGTGCGGAGCTGCTGCGCGGGCTGGAGGCCGTCGCGACCGGTGAGGAGGCCCCCGGGGTCGTGCGCTCGGTCGCCACTCCGAGCGGGATCACCGCGTTCCTGTTCTCGGGTCAGGGTGCGCAGCGCCTGGGCATGGGGCGGGAGTTGTATGAGGCGTTCCCGGTGTTCGCGCGGGCGCTGGATGAGGTGTGTGCGCATCTGGATGTGGTGCTGGACCGTCCGCTGAAGGACGTGATGTTCGCGGTGGAGGGGAGTGTGGATGCCGAGTTGCTGGATCGGACGGCGTTCACCCAGCCCGCGCTGTTCGCGGTCGAGGTGGCGTTGTTCCGGCTGCTGTCCGCGTGGGGCGTGGTGCCGGATGTGGTGATCGGTCACTCCATCGGTGAGATCGCCGCGGCGCATGTGGCGGGGGTGTTCTCGCTGGAGGACGCGTGCACGTTGGTGGCGGCTCGTGGTCGGCTGATGCAGGCGTTGCCGGAGGGTGGCGCGATGGTGGCTGTCGAGGCGTCGGAGGAGGAGGTTGCTCCGTCGTTGGCCGGTCGTGAGGCCGAGGTGAGTGTCGCGGCGGTCAACAGCCACACCTCCGTGGTCATCGCCGGTGACGAGGCGGCGGTTGTGGAGATCGCTGAGCGGTGGGCGGAGCGGGGGCGTAAGACTCGTCGGTTGCGGGTCAGTCACGCGTTCCACTCGCCGCGTATGGACGCGATGCTGGGCGACTTCCGCAAGGTCGTCGAGGGGCTGTCGTACGCGCCGCCCTCGATCGCGCTGGTGTCCAATGTGACGGGCAAGTCGGCGGGCGCGGATGAGGTGTGCTCGCCCGAGTACTGGGTGCGCCATGTCCGCGAGGCGGTGCGCTTCGCGGACGGGATGCGCTCCCTGGAGAACGCGGGCGCGACCAGGTTCTTCGAGGTGGGCCCCGACGGTGTGCTCTCCGCGATGGCACGCGAGTGCCTGACGGCGGAGGAGACCGCGGCTCCCCTCGTGGTGCCCGCGCTGCGCAAGGACCGCCCGGAGGCCCAGGCGCTGACGGCGGCTCTGGCCGAACTCCATGTCCACGGCGTCACCGTGGACTGGGAGGCCCTGTGCGCCGGCCAGGACGTCCGGCGGGTCGAGTTGCCGACGTACGCCTTCCAGCGACAGCGCTACTGGCTGGACGCTCCGGAGAGCGACGACTCCCCCGCACCCGCCGCCGCGGATTCGGTCGACGCCCGGTTCTGGGACGCGGTCGAGCGTGAGGACTTGGAGGCGCTGACCACCGCGCTGGACGTGGACGGAAACGCCTCGCTGACCGAGGTGCTCCCCGCCCTGTCGTCCTACCGCAAGGGTCATCGTGAGCGGTCCACGGTGGACGGCTGGCGCTACCAGATCGCGTGGACTCCGGTGTCCGAGCTCTCGGAGCGGGCGCTGACCGGGACCTGGATGGTCATGGTTCCCCAGTCGTACGCCGACGACGAGCTGGTCACCTCCGCGGTGACCACGCTGGAGCGGCAGGGCGCGGAGGTGGCGCGGATCGAGCTCGACGGCGCGGCCCTCGTCGACCGCGCGGCGGTCGCCGAGCGGCTCCGCACGGCGGCCGAGGGCGCGTCCGACGCGGCCGTCAGCGGGGTTCTCTCCCTGCTGGCCCTGGACGAGAGTCCCAGCCCCGGGCACGCGGTCGTGCCGCGAGGGCTTGCGCTGAACCTCGTCGCGTTGCAGGCACTCGTGGACGCCGGTGTCGAGGCCCCGCTGTGGGTGGCGACACAAGGCGCCGTGTCGGTGACCGGGTCCGACACCCTGCGCAGCGCCGCCCAGGCGCAGATGTGGGGCCTCGGCCGGGTCGCCGGTCTGGAGCACCCCCGGCTCTGGGGCGGTCTGGTCGACCTCCCGGAGACGCTGGACGAGCGGGCCGCGAACCAGCTGTCCGGTGTGCTGGGCGGAGGCGCGGGCGAGTTCGAGGACCAGGTGGCGGTGCGCACGTCCGGCGTGTTCACCCGGCGCCTGGTGCGGGCCACCGCGCCGCGGACCACGGCCCGGCCGTGGAGCGCGCGCGGCTCGGTGCTGGTGACCGGCGGCACCGGGGGAGTGGGCAGCCAGGTGGCCCGGTGGCTGGCCGGCGCCGGCGCCGAGCACCTGGTGCTGACCAGCCGCCGAGGCCTGGAGGCCGACGGCGCGGCCGAACTGCGCGACGAGCTCACCGCGTTGGGTGCCGAGGTGACCATCGCGGCCTGTGACGCGGCCGACCGCGATGCCCTGGCCGGCGTACTGGCCGCCATCCCGGAGCGGTATCCGCTGAACGCCGTCGTGCACGCGGCGGGCGTCCTGGACGACGGTGTCCTGGACTCGATGTCGGTGGAGCGGGTCGCGGGCGTGCTGCGTCCCAAGGTGGACGGGGCGCGCAATCTGCACGAGCTGACCGAGGGCCTCGACCTGTCCGCGTTCGTGCTGTTCTCCTCGCTCGCCGGAGCCATCGGCGGGGCCGGGCAGGGCAGTTACGCGGCGGCCAACGCCTACCTCGACGCCCTGGCGCAGCAGCGCCGGGCCCAGGGCCTGGTGGCCACCTCGGTGGCCTGGGGCCCGTGGGCCGAGGGCGGCATGGCGGTCGACGGGGCGCTGGAGGACCGGCTGCGGCGCGGCGGCATGGCCGCGATGACCCCGGAGCTGGCGGTCAAGGCCCTCCAGCGGGCCCTCGACCTCCAGGAGACCCACCTGGCCATCGCCGACCTCGACTGGGAGCGATTCGTACCCTCCTACGTCGCTGTCCGGGCCAGCCGACTGCTCGACGAGGTGCCCGAGGCGCGGCGGATCCTGGAGGCCGCGATCGGCGGTGGTACCGCCGCGCAGTTCGAGACCGATGGCTCGGAGCTGCGCGAGCGGCTTGCCGGAATGTCGGAGGCGGAGCAGGAACGAGCGCTGCTCGACCTGGTCACCACACAGGTGGCGATGGTGCTGGGCTTCCCGTCGGTGGAGTCGGTCGAGTCCCAGCGGGCCTTCCGGGAACTCGGGTTCGACTCGCTGACCGCCGTCGAACTGCGCAACCGGCTGGACGCCGCGACGGGCCTGCGCCTGCCCGCGACGATCGTCTTCGACCACCCGACGCCCGTGGCGCTCGCCCGCCGGCTGCGTACCGACGTAGTCGAGGACGGCATCTCGGCGGCCGCACCGATCCTTGGCGAACTGGACCGGATCGAAGCGGCGATGGCCACGATCTCCGCCGACGACGTGGACCGGCCGAGGATCACGACGCGCTTGCAGACGCTCCTTCTGAAGTGGGGAGAGGCGGAGCAGGATTCCAGCAACTCGGGCAAGAAGGCGGTTTCGGACAAGATTCAGTCGGCGACGTCGGACGAGATGTTCGACTTCATCGACAAGGAGCTCGGGATCTCCTGAGCTGGCGCGGTCGGTTCCCGAGGGTCGTTCCTTACTACTTCCATGGGTGACATAACAATGAACGAAGAGAAGCTTCTCGACTATCTCAAGCGGGTGACCGCGGATCTCCAGCAGACTCGCCAGCGCCTGCTCGAGGCCGAGTCAGCGGACCAGGAACCGATCGCGATCGTCGCCATGAGCTGCCGGTTCCCCGGAGGGGTGAACTCTCCCGAGGATCTGTGGCGCCTGGTGGCGGACGGCACCGACGCGATCTCGGAATTCCCCATGGACCGTGGCTGGGACATCGACGCCCTCTATGACGAGGACCCGGACCGTCCCGGCACCAGCTATACGACCGAGGGCGGTTTCCTGGAGAACGCCGGCCAATTCGATCCGGCGTTCTTCGGGATCTCGCCGCGCGAGGCGCTGTCCATGGACCCGCAGCAGCGGCTGCTGCTGGAGACATCCTGGGAAGCGGTCGAGCGGGCGGGCATCGACCCGACATCCCTGCGGGGCAGCAGGACCGGTGTGTTCGTCGGGACCAACGGCCAGGACTACTCCATGCTCATGCTCGGCGCGGCCGAGAGCCTGGAAGACGTCGAGGGCCACTCGGGCACCGGCAACGCGGCGAGCATCGTCTCCGGCCGGATCTCCTACACCATGGGTCTCGAGGGCCCCGCGCTCTCCGTGGACACGGCGTGCTCGTCGTCCCTCGTGACCTTGCACCTCGCCGTTCAGGCGCTGCGCCAGCGCGAGTGCACGCTCGCGCTCGCCGGTGGCGTCACGGTGATGTCCACCCCGTCGGCGTTCGTCCAGTTCAGCAGGCAGCGCGGACTGGCGGCGGACGGCCGGTGCAAGCCGTTCGGCGCCGCGGCCGACGGCACCGGCTGGGGTGAGGGCGTCGGCATGCTGCTCGTCGAGCGGCTGTCCGACGCCGAGCGCAACGGCCACAAGGTGCTGGCCATCGTCCGGGGTTCGGCCATCAACCAGGACGGCGCCTCCAACGGTCTGACGGCGCCCAACGGCATCTCACAGCAGCGGGTCATCCGCCAGGCGCTGACCAGCGCCCGGCTGTCGGCCGCCGAGGTGGACGCGGTCGAGGCGCACGGCACGGGTACGACCCTCGGTGACCCGATCGAGGCCCAGGCGCTGATGGCCACGTACGGGCAGGACCGGCCCGCGGACCAGCCGCTGTGGCTGGGTGGCATCAAGTCGAACATCGGTCATACGCAGGCCGCCGCCGGTGTCGCCGGGGTCATCAAGATGGTGATGGCCATACGGGAGGGCGTGCTGCCGAAGACGCTCCATGCGGCCGAGCCCTCGCCGCATATCGACTGGACCGGCGGCGCCGTCTCCCTTCTGCACGACTCGACCCCGTGGCCGGACCGGGACCACCCGCGCCGCGCCGCCGTGTCGTCGTTCGGCATGAGTGGCACCAACGCGCACACCATCCTGGAGCAGGCTCCGGAGTCCGAGGTGGCCGAGGCCACCGAGGCCGAGGCCGCCGACGGTCCGGTGGCGTGGGTCGTGTCGGGCCGTGGCGCCGAGGCGCTGCGGGCGCAGGCCGGTCAGCTCCGCGAATTCCTCACGGAGCGCCCGGAGTTGAACGCGGCGGACGTGGCGCTGTCGCTGGCCACGACCAGGTCCGCCTTCGAGCACCGGGCCGTGGTCACCGGGGCCGACCGTGAGGAACTCCTCCAGCGTCTGGAGGCGGTCGCCGAGGACGCCACCGCGGCGGACGGAGTGGTGCGGGGGAGGACCGGCGACGCCGGCCGCTCGGTTTTCGTGTTCCCGGGGCAGGGGGCGCAGTGGGTGGGCATGGCGGTGGGGCTGCTGGAGTCCTCGCCGGTGTTCGCGGAGGCGATCGGCGAGTGTGAGACGGCCCTGTCGGCGTATGTGGACTGGTCGTTGACCGAGGTGCTGCGTGGCGCCGAGGGCGCTCCGGGCTTCGACCGGGTGGACGTCGTGCAGCCGGTGCTGTTCGCGGTGATGGTGTCGCTGGCGAAGCTGTGGCGTTCGGTGGGTGTCGAGCCGGATGCCGTGATGGGGCACAGCCAGGGTGAGATCGCCGCGGCGTGTGTGGCGGGCGCGCTCTCGCTTCAGGACGCGGCCAAGGTGGTGGCCCTGCGGTCGCAGGCCATCGCGGCGGGCCTCGCGGGTCGTGGTGGCATGGTGTCGGTCGGGCTGCCGGTCGACCAGGTCAGGGACCGTATCGCCCAGTGGGACGGTGGCATCTCGGTTGCCGCGGTCAACGGCCCCGGTTCCGTGGTGGTCTCCGGAGACCCGGGCGCGCTGGACGAGATGGTCGCCCAGCTGGAGGGCGAGGAGATCCGGGTCCGTAGGGTCCCGGTGGACTACGCCTCGCACTCCGCGCACGTCGAGGCCATCCACGAGGAGCTGCTGAAGGTCCTCGCCGGTATCGAGCCCCGCGCGTCCGAGGTGCCGTTCTACTCCACGGTGTCCGGCGAGCTGGTGGACACCACCGGTCTGGACGCGGAGTACTGGTACCGCAACCTGCGGCAGACCGTCGAACTGGAGGCCACCACTCGAAAGCTGTTGGACGACGGCCACTCCGTGTTCATCGAGGCGAGCCCGCACCCGGTGCTGACTCTGCCGGTGCAGCAGACCGTGGAGGCCGCTGAGGCCCAGGCCGTGGTCGTGGGCACGCTGCGGCGGGACGAGGGCGGCCCGGAGCGGTTCCTGACCTCCGCCGCCGAGGTGTTCGTCCGTGGCGTCACGGTGGACTGGACCGCCCTGCTTGAGGGCCGCGGTGCCCACCGGGTGGAGCTGCCGACCTATGCCTTCCAGCGTCAGCGGTACTGGCTGGACGTCTCGGCCGAGGAGCTGTCCGCCACCGTCGACGGTCTGGCCGTGGACGCGGTGGACGCCCGCTTCTGGGAGGCGGTGGAGCGCGAGGACCTGGAGGCGCTGGTCCGCACGCTGGAGGTGGACGACGAGGAGCAGCAGTCGTCGCTGACGGCGTTGCTTCCGGCGCTGTCGTCCTGGCGCCGTCAGCGGCGTGAGCAGAACACGGTGGACGGCTGGCGCTACAAAGTGGTCTGGAAGCCACAGGCGTCCGCCACCGGGGCGGCCCTCTCGGGCACCTGGCTCGTGGTCCTTCCCGCGTCGCACGCCGACGACGCCCTGGTGACCGCCACGGTGAACGGGCTGGGGACGAGCGGGGCCGACGTCGTCCGAGTGGTGCTGGACGGATCCGGCAACGACCGCTGGACAGTGGCGGAGCGGCTGGGCGGGGCGCTCGGCGAGGCCGGGGTGGAGCCCTCGGGCGTCGCGGGCGTGTTCTCGCTCCTCGGACTGGACGAGTCGGGGCACACGACGTTCGACGTGGTGCCTGCCGGACTGGCGGCCATGGTGGGCCTGGTCCAGGGACTGGGTGACGCGGGTGTGGTGGCTCCGCTGTGGTGCGCCACTCGGGGTGCGGTGTCGGTGGGGCGTTCCGACCGGCTGGTGAGCCCGGTGCAGTCGATGGTGTGGGGCCTGGGGCGGATCGTGGGGGCGGAGTATCCCCAGCGCTGGGGCGGTGCGGTCGATCTGCCCGAGACCATGGACGGCCGTGCGGTGGCCCGTCTGGCCGGAGTGCTGGCGGGCACGGAGGGCGAGGACCAGGTCGCGGTGCGCGGCTCCGGTGTGTTCGCCAAGCGCATGGTGCGGGTCTCGGCGGCTGAGGACGCCGGGGGCCGGGAGCCGTGGCAGAGCCGGGGCTCGGTGCTGGTGACCGGTGGTACGGGTGCGCTCGGCGGCCATGTGGCCCGGTGGCTGGCGCGTACCGGTGCCGAGCATCTGGTGCTGACGAGCCGTAGTGGTATGGAGGCCGAGGGCGCCGCCGAGTTGAAGGCGGAGCTGGAGGGGCTTGGCACCCGGGTGACGGTGGCGGCGTGTGACGCCGCGGACCGTGCGGCGCTGGCCGAGGTGCTGGAGGCGATCCCGCGGGAGTTCCCGCTGACCGCCGTGGTGCATACGGCTGGTGTGCTGGACGACGGTGTGGTGGACGCGCTGACGGTGCGTCGGGCGGCCGGGGTGCTGCGTCCGAAGGTGGACGCGACCCGGAATCTGCATGAGCTGACCGCGGGGATGGATCTGTCGGCGTTCGTGCTGTTCTCCTCCGGGGCGGGCACGTTGGGCGGTCCGGGGCAGGGCAGCTATGCGGCGGGTAACGCCTACCTCGACGCGCTGGCGTTGCAGCGGCGCGCGGATGGCCTTCCGGCGACCTCCATCGCCTGGGGCGCCTGGGCCGGTGGCGGCCTCGGCTCCGGTGACGTCGGCGAGCGGATGGACCGTTCCGGCATGGTCGGCATGGTGCCCGAGCTGGCGATCTCCGGTATGCAGCAGGCGCTTGAACTGGACGAGACCTTCGTGGTCATCGCCGAGATCGACTGGGATCGCTTTCGGCCGGAGTTCGTCGGTTCACGTCCGAGCGCGCTGTTCCGTGAGCTGCCCGAGCTGAACCGCCCCGCTGCCGCCACTGGTGCGGACACCGGCGACGGCGACGACGCCATTTCCGCGCTGCGCCGGGAGATGGCGGAGCTGCCCCCTGCCGAGCAGCCCAA
This sequence comes from Streptomyces sp. Inha503, assembly GCF_047215865.1. NCBI lineage: Bacteria > Bacillati > Actinomycetota > Actinomycetes > Kitasatosporales > Streptomycetaceae > Streptomyces > Streptomyces sp. Inha503. The sequence goes on from NZ_CP178360.1 coordinate 11,043,264, forward strand.
GCTGCTGCTGGAGCTGGTGCGCAGCCAGGCCGCCGACGTCCTCGGCTACGACAGCGCGGACGCGGTGGAGGCCGACCGGGCCTTCCGGGACCTCGGCTTCGACTCGCTGACCGCCGTCGAGCTGCGCAACCGCCTCGGTGTGGTCACCGGCCTCCGGCTGCCGGTCACCTGTGTCTTCGACTACCCGACCGCCACGGTGCTGGCCCGGTACCTGTTCACCGAGATGTTCGGCGACCAGCCGGTCACCGCGGGTGCCACCACCGCCGCACCCCAGCGGCCGGAGGGGCTCGACAAGCCCATCGCCACCGATGAGCCCATCGCCATCATCGGCATGAGCTGCCGGTTCCCCGGCGGGGTGCGCAGCCCCGAGGAGCTGTGGAACCTGCTGATGGCCGAGGGGGACGTGATCTCCGCGTTCCCCGAGGACCGCGGCTGGGACATCGACGGTCTCTACGACCCGGACCCCGAGAAGTCCGGCACCAGCTACGTCCAGGCGGGCGGCTTCCTCGACGAGGTGGGCCACTTCGACCCGGGCTTCTTCGGGATCTCGCCCCGTGAGGCGATGGCGATCGACCCGCAGCAGCGGCTGCTGCTGGAGACCTCGTGGGAGGCGTTCGAGCGCGCCGGGATCGACCCCGTGGCGCTGCGCGGAAGCCAGACCGGAGTCTTCGTCGGCTCCAACTACCACGACTACGGTTCGCGCATCCTGAGCGACGCCGAGGGAGTGGAGGGGTATCTCGGACTCGGCAGCGCCCCCAGCGTCTCCTCCGGCCGTATCTCCTACACGTTCGGCTTCGAGGGCCCGGCCGTCACGGTGGACACCGCGTGCTCGTCGTCGCTGGTCGCCCTCCACCTGGCCTGCCAGTCGCTGCGGCAGGGCGAGGCCTCCGTGGCGCTGGCCGGCGGTGTGACGATCATGGCCACGCCAGGCACGTTCGTGGAGTTCAGCGCCCAGCGCGTGCTGTCCTTCGACGGGCGGTGCAAGGCGTTCTCGGCGGATGCCGACGGCACCGGCTGGTCCGAGGGCGTGGGCATGCTGCTCGTGGAGCGGCTGTCGGACGCGCAGCGCAACGGCCACAAGGTGCTGGCCGTCATCCGGGGTTCGTCGATCAACCAGGACGGCGCGTCCAACGGTCTGACGGCGCCCAACGGCCCGTCGCAGCAGCGGCTGATCGAGCAGACGCTGGCCGGAGCCCGGCTGGTCTCCGCCGACGTGGACGTGGTCGAGGCCCATGGCACCGGCACTCCGCTCGGCGACCCGATCGAGGCGCAGGCGCTGCTGGCCACCTACGGCCAGGGCCGCCCCGAAGGCCAGCCGCTGCTGCTGGGCGCCATCAAGTCGAACATCGGTCATACGCAGGCCGCCGCGGGTGTCGCCGGGGTCATCAAGATGGTGATGGCCATGCGCGAGGGCACCCTTCCCAAGACGCTGCACGTGGACGAGGCGTCGCCGCATGTGGACTGGTCGGCGGGCGATGTGGAGCTGCTGACCGAGGCGGTGCCCTGGCCGGAGCGGGACCACCCGCGCAGGGCGGCGGTGTCGGCGTTCGGTGTGAGCGGCACCAACGCGCACACCATCATCGAGCAGGCGCCGGTCTCCGACGAGCCGGAGGCGCCACGGGCCGAGGAGTCCCCGGACTCCACCGCGGCCCCGGTGCCGTGGATCCTGTCCGGCCGGACTGATGCCGCCCTCCGCGGCCAGGCCGAGCGGCTGCGGGCCCAACTGGCCTCTGTCGCCGAAGAGTTCATGCCCACTGTGGACGTCGGTTATTCCCTCGCGATGACCCGATCGCTCTTCGACCACCGGGCCGCGCTCGTCGGTGAGGACCGCGCGGACCTGCTGCGTGGCCTCGAGGCCATCGCGAACGGCGAGTCCGCGCCCGGCGTCGTACGCGGCGTGGCGGGAGCGGCGGGCAAGACGGCGTTCCTGTTCTCGGGCCAGGGCGCCCAGCGCCTGGGCATGGGCCGCGAGCTGTACGACGCCTTCCCGGTGTTCGCCGACGCGTGGGACGAGGTGTGCGCACATCTCGACGCCCTGCTCGACCGTTCGCTGCGCGACGTGGTGTTCGCGGCCGAGGGCGGTGCGGACGCCGAGCTGCTGAACCAGACGGCGTTCACCCAGCCCGCGCTGTTCGCGGTCGAGGTGGCGCTGTTCCGGCTGCTGGAGCACTTCGGCGTCACCCCGGATGTGGTGATCGGCCACTCCATCGGTGAGATCGCCGCCGCACACGTGGCCGGGGTGTTCTCGCTGGAGGACGCCTGCGCGCTGGTGGCCGCTCGTGGCCGGCTGATGCAGGCGCTGCCCGAGGGCGGCGCGATGGTGGCGGTGCAGGCGTCCGAGGAGGAGATCGCTCCGGCACTGGCCGGTCGTGCGGCCGAGGTGAGCCTCGCCGCCGTCAACGGCCCGACCGCCGTGGTCATCGCGGGCGACGAGGCACCGGCGCTGGAGATCGCCGCCGAGTGGGAGCGGCAGGGCCGTAAGGTCCGCCGGCTGCGGGTCAGCCACGCGTTCCACTCGCCCCGGATGGACGCGATGCTGGGCGACTTCCGCAAGGTCGTCGAGGAGCTGTCGTTCCAGGCACCGTCCATCGCCCTGGTCTCGAATGTGACGGGCGAGGCGGCCAACGCCGACGAGGTGTGCTCCGCGGAGTACTGGGTCCGGCATGTCCGGGAGGCGGTGCGGTTCGCGGACGGCGTACGGGCGCTCGAAGCGCAGGGCGTCTCCAGGTTCGTGGAGGTCGGCCCCGATGGCGTGCTCACCGCGATGGCGCGGGACTGCCTGGCGGACCAGCCCGAGACCACCTCCGCGCCGGTCCTGGTGCCGGTGGTGCGCAAGGACCGCCCCGAGACACTGGCGCTGACCACCGCGCTGGCCGAACTCCACGTGCACGGCGTCGGAGTGGACTGGGCGCGGAGCTTCGCCGGACGTGACGCCCGGCGGGTCGAGCTGCCCACCTACGCCTTCCAGCGGGAGCGCTACTGGCTGGAGGCGCTGACGACCTTCGCCAGCGATGTGACCGCCGTGGGGCTCGTCCCGCCGGCGCATCCGCTGCTGGGCGCCGCCGTCGAACTGCCCGACGCGGACGGCTTCCTGTTCACCGGCCGCCTGTCGCCGCAGACGCACCCGTGGCTGGTCGACCACACGATCCAGGACACGATCCTGCTGCCCGGCACCGCATTCCTCGAGCTGGCCCTGTACGCCGCCGACCAGGTGGGCTGCGACCGGGTCGAGGAGCTGACCCTCACGGCACCGCTGGCGCTGCCCGAACGCGGCGCGGTCCACCTCCAGTTGGCGGTGAGCGGGCCGGACGAGAACGGCGCGCGCTCGCTGAACGTGTACTCCCGGCTGGAAGAGCCCGGCATGGAGCAGCCGTGGATCCAGCACGCCTCCGGCCTGCTCGCCCAGGGCGGCGCACCGGACGGGACCGGCCAGACCGACCTCGCCGTATGGCCTCCGGAGGGCGCGGAGCGGATCGACACCGAGGATGCCTACGACCGGATGGCCGCGGGTGGCTTCGCCTACGGCCCGGTGTTCCAGGGGTTGCGGTCGGTGTGGATCCGTGGCGACGAGGTCTTCGCCGAGGTGCGGCTGCCCGAGGAGAACGCCTCGGACGCCGAGCGGTTCGGACTGCACCCGGCCCTGCTGGACGCGGCGGTCCAGGCCGTCATGTTCGTGCCCCAGGAGGAGGCGGGCCTCGCCAGGCTTCCGTTCTCCTGGACCGGGGTGTCGCTGCGGGCCACGGGCGCCTCGGAGCTGCGGGTGCGCCTCAGCTCGCTCGGGCCCGACTCCATCGGCCTCACGGTGGCCGACACCAGCGGCCGCTCCGTGGCCACCGTCGACTCCCTGGTGCTGCGGCTCGTCGCCGAGGGGCAGATCCAGTCGGCCGGCTCCCCGGCGGCCGGACATGACTCGCTCTTCCGGCTGGACTGGACCCCCGTCCCCGTCGGCCCGCCGGCCCCCGCCTCCGAAGGCACCTGGGCCGTGCTGGGCACCGACGACCTGGGGGTGCGCTCCGGCTTCGAGGCCGCGGGCGCGGACGTGGTGGCGTACCCGGATCTGGCCGCGCTGCGCGAGGCGATCGACTCCGGGGCCACGGCGCCGGACATCGTCATGGTGGCGGGCGCCGCGGCGGCGGCCGGCCTCGACGACGGCGCGGACCTGGCGGGACGGGTGCGTGACACCACGTACCGCGCGCTGGAGCTGGTGCGGACGTGGGTCACCGACGAGCGGTTCGGCGACTCCTACCTGGTGTACGTGACCCGCGGCGCGATGGGCGCCCGCTCCTCCGACGAGGTGCGCACCCCGGCCGAGGCCGCCGTATGGGGCCTGCTGCGCTCCGCGCAGACCGAGCACCCGGGGAAGTTCCTCCTGGTGGACCTGGACCCGGAGGAGCAGGGCGAGGTGTCCTCGGCGCTCCGCACGGCCCTGACCGCCGAGGAGCCGCAGGTCGCCGTGCGCGACGGACGCGTGCTCGCGGCGCGGCTCGCCCGGGTGGCCCCGGCCGAGGACCGGCCCGAGCCGGAGACCACGCCGTTCGACGGCGGTGGCACGGTGCTGATCACGGGTGGCACCGGTGGTCTGGGCGCGCTGCTGGCCCGTCATCTGGTGGTGGAGCACGGTGTTGAGCGTCTGGTGCTGACGAGTCGTCGTGGCGTGGAGGCGCCGGGTGCGGCGGAGTTGGTGGCGGAGCTGGCCGGGCTGGGTGCCGAGGCGGAGGCGGTGGCGTGTGATGTCGCCGATCGTGCCGCGGTGGAGAGCCTGTTGAAGGGGATTGGTCCGGAGCGTCCGCTGTCGGCCGTGGTGCACGCCGCGGGTGTGCTGGACGACGGTGTGGTGGAGTCGCTGACGCCGGAGCGGGTGGACAAGGTGCTGCGTCCGAAGGTGGACGCCGCGCTGCATCTGCACGAGCTCACCCGCGGCCTCGACCTCTCCGCCTTCGTGGTGTTCTCCTCGGCCTCCTCCAACTTCGGTGGCGGCGGCCAGGCCAACTACGCGGCGGCCAACGCCTTCCTGGACGCCCTGGCGCACCAGCGCCGCGCGCTCGGCCTCCCCGCGGTCTCCCTGGCCTGGGGCATGTGGGAGCAGCGCAGCGAGATGACCGGGGACCTCGGCGAGGCGGACCTCCAGCGCATCGCCCGGGCCGGGCTGAACGCGCTCACCTCGGAAGAGGGCCTCGCGCTGTTCGACGACGCGCTCGGGACCGATGAGACCGTGCTCGTGCCGACCCATGTGGACCTCGCCGCCCTGCGCGTCCAGGCCCGCACCGGTGATGTGCCCGCTCTGCTGCGCGGCCTGGTGCGTGTCCCCCGGCGCCGGGTCACGGCGCCGGAGGCCGCGCGGACCGGCACCGGATCGCTGCGGGACCGCCTGGCCGGTCTCTCCGCGGCCGATCAGTACCGGGCCCTGCTGGACCTGGTGCGGGTGCAGGTGGCGACGGTCCTCGGCCATGGCTCGCCGGAGACGGTGGAGCCGGACATGGCCTTCAAGGACATGGGCTTCGACTCCCTGACCACGGTGGAACTGCGCAACCGGCTCAACGCGGAGACGGGTCTTCGACTGTCGGCCGTGCTGGTCTTCGACTACCCGACGCCCACGGCGCTGGTGGACCACCTGCGGGAGGAGCTCCTGCCCGACGGCGGCACGGGGGAGCCCGTGGTCTTCGCCGAGCTCGACAGGTTGGAGCCGCTGCTCTCCAACGTGATGGACGACAGCGAGACCCGCACGAAGGTGGCCGGGCGGCTGAAGGAGCTCCTGGAGAAGCTGGGCGAGGTGTCCGACGACGCCGACTCCGCTGTCGAGATGGCCGAACGGATCGGGTCGTCCTCCAACGACGAGCTGTTCGACTTCATCGACAACGAGCTCGGGCTGTCCTGAACCGTTGTCCAGCGCCCTCTGACCCTGACTGTAGAGAAAGTGACGGCAAAACAGTGAGCGAGACGAAGCTCCGCGACTATCTCAACAAGGTGACGACTGATCTGCACCGCACTCGTCTGCGCCTTCGGGAGGTGGAGGAGAAGAACCGGGAGCCGATCGCGATCGTCGCGATGAGCTGCCGCTTCCCCGGCGGGGTCAGCTCTCCGGAGGAGCTCTGGCGCATGGTCGCCGAGGGCGCCGACGGGCTCTCACCGTTCCCGAAGGACCGCGGCTGGCTCGAGGAGGTGTACGACCCGGACCCCGACAGCCAGGGCACGAGCTATGTGAACGAGGGCGGATTCCTGCACGACGCCGCCCTGTTCGACCCCGTGTTCTTCGGGATCTCCCCGCGTGAGGCGCTGGCGATGGACCCCCAGCAGCGGCTGCTGCTGGAGGCGTCCTGGGAGGTCCTGGAGCGGGCGGGCATCGACCCGCTGTCCGTCAAGGGCACCACCGGCGGCGTGTTCATGGGCGCCGCCTTCCAGGGGTACGGTGCGGCCGGCCCGATCGAGGCCGAAGAGGTCGAGGGCCATCTGATGACGGGGCAGACACCCGCCGTCACCTCCGGCCGGATCTCCTATGTCCTCGGCATCGAGGGCCCCGCGGTGACCGTGGACACGGCGTGCTCGTCGTCCCTGGTGACGCTGCACCTGGCCGCGCAGGCGCTGCGCCAGGGCGAGTGCGACTTCGCCCTGGCCGGTGGCATCACCGTGATGGCCGGCCCCGGAACCTTCACCGAGTTCAGCCGTCAGCGGGGTCTCGCCTCCGACGGCCGCTGCAAGCCCTTCGCGGCGGCCGCGGACGGCACCAACTGGTCCGAGGGCGTCGGCGTACTGCTCGTGGAGCGACTGTCCGACGCCCGCCGCCACGGCCACCCCGTGCTCGCGGTGGTGCGCGGCTCCGCGGTGAACCAGGACGGTGCCAGCAACGGCCTCACGGCCCCCAACGGCCCGTCACAGCGCAGGGTGATCCGTCAGGCGCTCGACAACGCCGGACTCACCCCGGACGACGTCGACGTGGTGGAGGCGCACGGCACGGGCACCTCCCTGGGCGACCCGATCGAGGCGCAGGCGCTGATCGCCTCCTACGGCCAGGACCGGCCGGCGGACCGGCCGCTGTGGCTCGGATCCATCAAGTCCAACATCGGCCACGCTCAGGCGGCGGCGGGTGTCGCGGGGATCATCAAGATGGTGATGGCCATGCGGCACGGCGTTCTGCCGAAGACGCTGCACGTGGACGAGCCGACCCCGCATGTCGACTGGTCGGCGGGGGCCGTGGAGCTGCTGACCGAGGCCCAGCCCTGGCCGGAGACGGGCCGGCCCCGCCGGGCGGCGATCTCCTCCTTCGCCATCAGCGGCACCAACGCGCACACCATCATCGAGCAGGCCCCCGAAGCGGAGGAGTCCGAGTCGGCCGGTGCCGAGGCCGGGGCTCCCCGCCCGGTCGCCTCCTCCGTCGTGCCATGGCTGGTCTCGGGCAAGGGCGAGACCGCGATGCGGGCGCAGGCCGAGCGGCTGTACGCCCGTCTGACGGCCGAGGGCGACGATCTCACGGCGGCGTCCGCAGCGGACATCGGCTACTCCCTGGCGGCGTCCCGATCGGCGTTCGAGCACCGCGCGGCGGTGATCGGCGAGGACCGCGAGAGCCTGCTGCGCGGCCTGCGGGCCGTGGCCGAGGGCGAGATGGCCCAGGGCGTGGTCAGGGGGCAGGCGGCGAAGGGGCGCAGGACCGCCTTCGTGTTCCCCGGTCAGGGTGCGCAGTGGGCCGGTATGGGGGTGGAGCTGCTGGAGTCCTCTCCGGTCTTCGCGGAGGCGATCGGCGAGTGCGAGACGGCTCTGTCGGCGTATGTGGACTGGTCGCTGACGGATGTGCTGCGTGGCGCCGAGGGCGCTCTGGGCTTCGACCGGGTGGACGTCGTCCAGCCGGTGCTGTTCGCGGTGATGGTGTCGCTGGCGAGGCTGTGGCGTTCGGTGGGTGTGGAACCGGACGCCGTGATGGGGCACAGCCAGGGCGAGATCGCCGCGGCCTGTGTCGCGGGTGCTCTGTCGCTGGAGGACGCGGCGAAGGTGGTGACCCTGCGGTCGCAGGCGATCGCGGCCGGTCTGGCGGGTCGTGGTGGCATGGTGTCGGTCGGGCTGCCGGCCGACCAGGTCAAGGAGCGTATCGCCGCCTGGGACGGCGCGATCTCGGTCGCGGCGGTCAACGGTCCCGGTTCCATCGTGGTCTCCGGTGATGCCAAGGCGCTGGACGAGATGGTCGCGAAGCTGGAGGGCGAGGAGGTGCGGGTCCGTCGGGTTCCGGTGGACTACGCCTCGCACTCCGCGCATGTGGAGGAGATCCGCGAGGAACTGCTGAAGGTCCTGGCGGACATCGCGCCCCGTTCGTCGGAGGTGCCGTTCTATTCGACGGTCTCCGGCGAGCTGGTGGACACGGCTGCTCTCGACGCGGAGTACTGGTACCGGAACCTGCGGCAGACCGTTGAGCTGGAGAGCACGACGCGCACGTTGCTGGACGGCGGTTTCACGGTCTTCGCCGAGGTGAGCCCGCATCCGGTGCTGGCCCTGCCGGTGCAGCAGACGGTGGAGGCCGCTGAGGCGCGGGCGGTGGTCGTGGGCACCCTGCGGCGGGACGAGGGCGGACCCGAGCGGTTCCTGACCTCGGCCGCCGAGCTGCACACCAGTGGCGTCGGTGTCGACTGGCGGAAGGTGTTCGAGGGCCGTGGTGCCCGCCGGGTCGATCTGCCGACCTACGCCTTTCAGCGTCAGCGCTATTGGCTGGACTCGATGGCGGCCGTCGGCGACGTGGGATCGGTGGGCCTCAGGGCGGTGGCGCACCCCCTGCTGAGCGCCGCGGTCTCGCTGGCGGGCGGCGGCGGAGTGTTGCTCAGCGGGCGGCTGTCGACGGCCACGAACCCCTGGCTCGCCGAACACACGGTGCAGGGCACGGCGCTGGTCCCCGGGACGGCCTTCGCGGAGATGGCCGCACAGGCGGGCGACCAGGTCGGCTGCGGCCGGGTCGATGAGCTGGTGCTGGTGGCGCCCTTGGCGATGCCCGAGCGCGGAGGGGTACAGGTCCAGGTCGAGGTGGGGGAGGCCGACGCCTCGGGCCATCGCGACGTCAGCGTGTACTCCCGGATGGAGCCGGCCGACGAGGAGGCCGATCTCGAGCAGCCGTGGGTGCGGCACGCTCACGGTGTGCTCACCCCGCCCGTAGCGGCGGCATCCTTCGACTTCGCGAAGTGGCCGCCCTCCGGCGCCAAGCCCGTCGATGTCTCCGGCGGCTACGAGCACGCCGCCGAGCACGGGCTGTACTACGGCCCCGCGTACCGGGGGCTGCGGCGCGCCTGGAAGCGCGGCGACGCGGTGTTCGCCGACGTCGAGCTGCCCGAGGATCAGCACGGCATCGCGAAGTACTTCGGTCTGCACCCGGCCCTGTTCGACGCGGCCCTCCAGGCGATCGGCGCGAACAACGCGTTGCGCGGAGGCGACGACGCACCGAGCGCGGGCAATCTGATGCCGTTCTCGTGGCGGGGCTTCTCCCTGGAAGCCGTCGGTGCCCAAGCGCTGCGCGTCCGAATCGTCCCGGACGGTCGGCAGGCCGTGTCGCTGGCCATGGCCGACACCTCCGGCCGCCCGGTGGCTTCCGTCGACTCCCTCCTCTTCCGTCCCATGCAGGCCGCCGCATTGCAGAACCTGAGCCGGACTGCCGGTGAGGCGCTGTTCCGCGTGGAGTGGACGGCGGGCCCGGCGAAGCCCGCCGAGGGCGTGGCACCCGGCTGGTGGGCGGTGCTGGTCGACGACTGCCTCGGTGTGGGCGACGCTCTGGAGACGGCGGGCTTCTTCCCCGCCGACGTGTACCCGGACCCCGAGGCGCTGAGTGACACCCTGGCGACGGGCACGAGCATGCCCGGAATGGTGGTCCTGCCGGTGGCTTCGGCCGGCCCCGCCGTGGTGGACGAGGTGCACACACGGGTCGCCGAGGTGCTGGAGACCGTTCAGTCGTGGCTGGCGGACGACCGGTTCGCGGGCACCCCGCTGGTGGTGCTGACACGAGGTGCCGTTGACACCGGCGACGGTGTGACGGACCTGGCGAGCGCCGCCGCATGGGGTCTGGTGCGGTCGGCGCAGGCGGAGCACCCGGGACGGCTGGTGCTTGTCGACACGGATGATGTCGAGCGTGCGGTGGCACTTCTCGCGGGGGTGGTGGCCACGCGTGAGGAGCAGGTGGTGGTGCGTTCGGGCGAGGTCCGCCTGCCGCGTCTGGCCCGCTCACTGCCCGCCGGTGACGCTCCCGAGTCGGAGGTGTTCGGCTCCGGTGCCGTGCTGGTGACGGGGGGCACGGGCGCTCTGGGCGGTCTGGTGGCCCGGCATCTGGTGGCCCGGCACGGCGTCGGGAAGCTCGTGCTGCTGTCCCGCCGTGGTGCGGAGACGGACGGTGCGGCCGAGTTGCGGGCCGAACTGGAGGCCGCTGGCGCCGAGGTGGTGGTCACGGCTTGTGACGCCGCGGACCGCGAAGCGCTTGCCGCGGTGTTGGCGGGACTGCCCGAAGAGCTCGCGTTGAGCGCCGTGGTGCATGCGGACGAGGTGCTCGATGACGGGCTGTTCGCATCGCTGACACGCGAGCGGGCGGCCGCGGTACTGCGGGCGAAGGTGGACGCGGCCTGGAATCTGCATGAGCTGACCGCGGGCATGGACCTGTCGGCGTTCGTGCTGTTCTCGTCGACCGCGGGTCTGCTCGGCGCGGCCGGGCAGAGCAACTACGCCGCGGCCAATGTGTTCCTGGACGGCCTCGCCTCGTGGCGTCGCACCCAAGGATTGCCGGGTGTCTCGCTGGCCTGGGGCCGGTGGGCCGAGGACAGCGGCGTGACACCGCCCGGGCGGGACGAGATCGACAACTGGCGCTATCAGGTGTCGTGGAAGCCGGTCCCGGACCCGGCCAAGGGGTCGTTGTCGGGGACCTGGCCGGTGGTGGTTCCGGCATCCCGTGCCGGGGACGAGCTGGTCTCGGGGGTTGTCGCCGGGCTCGAGCGGCATGGTGCGAATGTGGTCCCGGTCGTCGTGGACGAGCGGGACCTGGACCCGAGCGTGCTGGGGGAGCGGCTGCGCGAGGTGGCCGAGCAGGGGCCCGAGCTGGGCGGTGTCCTGTCGCTGCTGGCCCTGGACGAGGAACCCTGCCCGGGGCATCCGGCTCTGCCGAGCGGCTACGCGCTGAGCCTGGTGCTGGTGCGGGCCATGGTCGAGGCGAAGATTCCGGCTCGGCTGTGGAGTGGTACGCGAGGGGCCGTCTCGGTGGACGGCTCGGACCGGCTCACCAGCCCGCTTCAGGCGATGGTGTCGGCGTTGGGCCGGGTGGCCGCGCTGGAGCTGCCGCCGCTGTGGGGCGGTGCGGTCGATCTGCCCGAGTCGCTGGATGAGCGCGGTGCGGCCCGGCTGGCCGGTGTGCTGTCCGCCGGGGGCGGCGAGGACCAGGTCGCGGTGCGCGGCTCCGGTGTCTTCGTGCGCCGTCTGGTGCGGTCGGCTCCGTCCGTTGCCGAGGGGACGACGTGGCGGGCGCGTGGCACCGTGCTGGTGACCGGTGGCACGGGCGGGCTGGGTGGTCAGGCGGCCCGGTGGCTGGCGCGCAGTGGCGCCGAGCACCTGGTGCTGACCAGCCGTCGGGGTCCCGAGGCGCCGGGCGCCGCCGAGCTGCGCGAGGAGCTGGAGGGGCTGGGCGCCCGGGTGACGGTGGCGGCCTGTGATGTGGCCGACGTCAAGCAGCTGGCCGCGGTGCTGGACGCCGTCCCGGAGGAGTATCCGCTGACGGCGGTCGTGCACGTGGCGGGCGCCACCGGCGGAACGCCTCTGCTGGAGACCGGGTTGGCCGATGCCGCCACCATCGTCTCGGGCAAGGTGGCCGGCGCCGTCAACCTGGATGAGCTGCTGGGCGACCGCGAGCTCGACGCGTTCGTGCTCTTCTCGTCGATCTCCGGTCTGTGGGGCAGTGGCGGCCTGGCCGCCTACAGCTCGGCCAATGCCTACCTGGACGCGCTGGTGGAGGAGCGCCGTGCGCGGGGTCTCGTCGGCACCTCCGTGGTCTGGGGCCCCTGGGCCGAGATCGGCATGGCGGCCGCGGACGACCAGGGTGATCATTTGGCGCGGCGCGGTCTGCCCCGGTTGACGCCGGAGCCGGCGATCGCCGGTCTGGAACGCGTGGTGGCGGGCGACGACGGTGTGGTGACGGTCGTGGACGTGGACTGGGAACGGTTCGTCCCCGCGTTCACCGCGACCCGGCCCAGCCCGTTGCTGAGCGATCTCTACGAGGTCCAGCGGCTGGACACGGAGTGGAACGATGTGGCGCGCACCAGTCTGGCGCCCCTCTCCTCCGAAGAGGGTCTGGAGCTCTTCGACGCGGGAGTCACCTCCGACACGGCCGTGGTGATTCCCACCCGGCTGGACGTGGGTGCGCTGCGCGCCCAGGGCGCCGCGCTGCCCGCCTTCTTCCGTTCCGTCGTGCCGGATTCCCCCGTCCGGCGTACGGCTCGGGCGGCGGAGTCCGAGGTGGACCAGCCCACCCAGTTGCGGCAGCGGCTGGCCGGGTTGTCGGAGGCCGAGCGGGACGAGGCGCTTCTCGACATGGTGCGTACCGTCGCCGCCGCGGTGCTCGGTTTCGGATCACCCGATGACATCGACACCGGACACGAGTTCATGGAGATGGGCTTCAACTCTCTTACGGCGGTCGAGTTCCGTAACCAGCTGGCCGCCCTCACCGGCCTCAAGCTGAACACCACGGTCGTCTTCGACCACCCGAGCCCGGCCGAGATGGTGGTCCATCTGCGCCCCCGGCTCGCGGCCGAGATCGCGTCCGCTCCCGCCGGCCGCCAGGTCCAGGAGCGGACCGTCGCGACCGCTCCGGGCGCCGAGCCAGTGGCCGAGCCCGTTTCCCCGGCACCGCAGGTGAACACCGATGACACCCTCGGCTCTCTCTACCGGCAGGCGGCACGGCAGGGCAAGGTCGGGGTCGGCATGGATCTGCTGGTGAACGCGGCAAGGCTCCGTCCGACCTTCGAGGACCCGGCCGACTACGAGGGAAACATCAGGCCCGCGCGGCTCTCCCGGGGCCCTCAGCGCCCCCGGCTGATGTGCTTCTCCTCCCACGTCGCCCTGGGCGGTGTCCACCAGTACGCGCGGTTCGCCGCGCCGTTCCGTGGCAACCGGGACGTGGCGGGCCTCGGCACCGTGGGGTCCGTCCAGGGTGAGAGCCTTCCGGCCACTCTGGACGCGCTGTTCCACTTGCAGGCGAGGATCGTTGCCGAGTACGCCGAAGGCGACCCGATCGTCCTGTGCGGCTCCTCGGCCGGAGGAATGTTCGCCCACTCGGTGGCCGCCGCTCTGGAGAGCCAGGGCACACCGCCCGCGGGCGTCATCCTGATGGACACCTACCTTCCGGACACCACCAAGCTCGGCCAGTTCGAGAACGCCTGGCTGGACGAGATGTACGAGCGGGACGAGCTCGTCTCCATGGAGGGTGTCCGGATGTCCGCCATGGGCTGGTACTCGCATCTGCTGGCGGGGTGGAAGCCGCCGCAGATCTCGGTTCCCACGCTCCACCTCCGTGCGACCGAGACGGTGCTGCGGACGGACCCGGACGCGAAGGTGCAGAGCTGGCAGGCCGACTGGCCCGCCGACTCCCTCGTCGACGTGCCCGGAGATCACTTCAGCATGATGGAGAAGCACGCGGAGACCACCGCCCAGGCCGTCGAGAACTGGATGGCCGACCTTTAACGGCACCGCGCCCGCCCGGCATTGATGAATGACGGGCGGGCGCCCACGCCGAAGCCGCGGTCGGCGCGGCACACAGCTTTGACGCAGGGTCTTCCACAAGGCAGGAGTTAGGTGAGCACCATGTTGAACGGGTCCAGCGACTCGGGAGAGTCGATCGGGCAGGCTGGGCCGGATCGTGACGAGGGTTCCGAACTGCCGTCACTCGGTCCGGACTTCCGAGAACTGCCGGACCTCGAACAGCGCAGGGTCCTGTTCGACCTGGTGCGCGCACACGCCGCCGCCGTGCTCCGGTCCGAGTCACCGCGCAAGCTCGACGCCGGGAGCTCCTTCCTCGACCTGGGGCTGGACTCGCTCGCGGCGGTCAACCTGCACCGCGGACTGGTGGCGGCCACCGGGCTCGCTCTCGAGGTGTCGCTCGTCTACGACTACCCGACGCCCAGCGAGCTGGTGGACCACCTCCACCGGCAGATCTTCCCCGTGGCCACGGACGACACCGCCCCCGCGCGCGCTGTCGTGGGCACGGACGACCCCATCGCGATCGTCGGGATGAGCTGCCGCTTCCCCGGCGGCGTCAACAGCCCCGAGGACCTGTGGAAGGTCGTCTCCGAGGGCGTGGACGCCATCACCCCGTTCCCCACCGACCGGGGCTGGGACCTGGAGGCGCTCTACAGCCCGGACCCGGACGAGCCAGGCACCAGCTACGCGACCGAGGGCGGGTTCATCCACGACGTGCCCGAGTTCGACGCGGAGTTCTTCGGCATATCGCCGCGTGAGGCCCTGGCCATGGACCCGCAGCAGCGGCTGCTGCTGGAGACCAGCTGGGAGGTCTTCGAGCGGGCCGGTATCGACGTGACCAAGCTGCGGGGGAGCAGGACCGCCGTCTTCACCGGCGCGGAGCACCACGACTACGGGCCCCAGCTCCAGAGCACCAAGAGCGGCCTCGAAGGCTATGCGCTGACCGGAATCGCGGGCAGCCTCGCCGCCGGGCGCATCTCCTACACCTTCGGCTTCGAGGGCCCGGCGTGGACCGTGGACACCTCGTGCTCCTCGTCGCTGGTCTCCCTGCACCAGGCGGCGCACTCGCTGCGCCAGGGTGAATGCGATCTGGCGCTCGCCACCGGTGTCGCCACCATGCCGACCCCTGGTGACTTCATCCTCTTCAGCCGCCAGCGCGGGCTCTCCTCCGACGGGCGCTGCAAGGCGTTCGGCGCCGAGGCCGACGGCACCTCGTGGGCCGAGGGCGTCGGCGCCCTCCTGGTGGAGCGGCTCTCCGACGCCCGCCGCAACGGCCACGAGGTGCTGGCGATCGTGCGCGGCTCCGCCGTCAACCAGGACGGCGCCAGCCACGGTCTGACGGCCCCCAACGGGAGCTCCCAGCGGCGTGTCATCCGGCAGGCGCTGGCCAACGCCGAGCTGACCGCCGACCAGGTCGACGTGATCGAGGCGCACGGCACCGGAACCTCGCTCGGCGACCCCATCGAGGCGCAGGCGCTGATCGCCACCTACGGAGAGAGCCGGCCGGAGGGACAGCCGGTGTGGCTGGGGTCCCTCAAGTCGAACATCGGCCACACCCAGGCGGCGGCCGGTGTGGGTGGCGTCATCAAGATGGTGATGGCCATGCGCCACGGCATCCTGCCCAAGACGCTGCACGTGGACGTGCCGACCCCGCACGTGGACTGGTCGTCGGGCGGCGTGGCGCTGCTCGCCGAGCAGCGCGCCTGGCCGGAGACCGGGCGGCCACGCCGTGCCGGTATCTCCTCGTTCGGCATGAGCGGCACCAACGCACACGCCATCATCGAGCAGGCACCGCCGCAGGAGCCCACCCTGACGGCGGACGACGCCGAGGACCCGGAGACCGCGTACCAGCCCATCTCGTGGCTGGTGTCCGCCAGGAGCGAGGAGGCGCTGCGGGCGCAGGCCGCAAGGCTGCGCGAACACGTGGTGCGCGACTCCGCGCTGCGGCCGGTCGACGTCGGCTGGTCGTCCGCCATGACACGTGCCGCCCTCGAACACCGGGCCGTGGTGGTGGCCGCCGACCGCGACGGGCTGCTCCGTGGACTCGCGGGCATCGCCGAGGACACCGACGCGCCGGGCGTGGTGGCGGGCAGGTCCACCGCGCAGCGGATGGCGTTCCTGTTCACCGGACAGGGCGCCCAGCGGCTGGGCATGGGCCGCGAACTCTACGAGACCTACCCGCTGTTCGCCGACGTCTTCGACGAGGCGTGTGACTATCTGGACGTGCGCCTCGGCACCTCCGTGCTCGACGTGGTCTTCGGCCCCGAGGACGGCGACGCGGCCGCGGCCGGTGACGAACTCGACCAGACGATGTTCACCCAGGCCGGGCTGTTCGCCTTCGAAGTGGCCCTGTACCGCCTGCTGGAGTCCTGGGGTGTGCGCCCCGACTTCCTGATGGGGCACTCGGTGGGCGAGATCGCGGCCGCGCACGTCGCCGGGGTGCTGTCCCTGGAGGACGCGTCCGCCCTGGTGGCGGCCCGCGGGCGGCTGATGCAGGAGCTGCCCGAGGGCGGCGCGATGGTGGCCGTCCAGGCGTCGGAGGAGGAGGTGGCCGAGAGCCTGACGGGCCGCGAGGACCAGGTCTCGCTCGCGGCGCTCAACGGCCCCACCTCGGTGGTGCTCTCCGGCGACGAGGACGCGGTCCTCGAACTCGCCGGCCACTGGGAGGCCCAGGGCCGCAAGACCAAGCGGCTGCGGGTGAGCCACGCGTTCCACTCCCCCCGGATGGACGCCATGCTGGAGGAGTTCGGCCAGATCGCCGCCTGCCTGGCGTACTCGGCCCCGGCGATCCCGGTCATCTCCAACGTCACCGGCGATGTCGCGGGCGCCGGACTGGCCACCCCCGAGTACTGGGTCCGCCATGTGCGCGAGGCGGTCCGCTTCGACGACGGCATGCGGCAGCTCGCCGACCAGGGCGTGACGACCTGCGTGGAGCTCGGCCCCGACGCCGTGCTGACCGCGATGGGCCAGGACTGCCTGGACGCCGTCGGCGCCGACGCGGCCTTCGTCCCCCTGGCCCGATCCGGGCGCGCCGAGGTCCAGATGCTGGCGGAGGCGGTCGCCACCCTGTACGCGAACGGCGTCGGTGTGGACTGGGACGCGGTGTACTCCGGGCGCGGCGCCCGCCGGGTCGCCCTGCCGACCTACGCCTTCCAGCACAAGCGGTACTGGCTGGAGTCGGGCGGCGCCGTGACCGGCGACGCCCGGAGCGTCGGCCTCGGCAGGGTGGACCACCCGCTGCTCGGCGGTGTCACCGAACTGGCCGAGGGCGACCGCACGGTGCTGACCGGGCGCCTGTCGCTTCAGACCCACCCGTGGCTCGCCGACCACGCCGTGGCCGGCGGAGTGCTCTTCCCCGGCACCGGATTCGTGGAGCTGGGCCTGCTCGCCGGCACCGAGACCGGTGCCGGACGGCTCGGTGAACTCACCCTCGAAACCCCGCTCCTGCTGCCGGAGCAGGGTGGCGTCCGCGTCCAGCTCGTGGTCGGCCCCGCCGACGAGTCCGGGGTGCGGCCCCTCGGCGTGTACTCACGCTCCGACAGCGACGAGCCGGGCGAGGAGTGGGTGCGCCACGCCCAGGGCGTCCTCGAGGCCGACAGCGGCGCCGCGGTCACCGACAGCCTGCTGAAGTGGCCCGTCCCGGGCGCCGAGCCGGTGCCGATGGAGGGCTTCTACGAGGGCCTGGCCCAGGTCGGCTACGGATACGGTCCGGTCTTCCAGGGGCTGGAGTCGGTCTGGCGGCTGGACGGCGACGTCTACGCAGAGGTGGCGCTGCCGGACTCGGCCGCCCAGGAGGCCGGACGGTTCGGTCTGCACCCCGCCCTGCTCGACGCCGCTCTGCACGCCATGGAGATGGGCGACTTCGGCGGCGAGAGCGGGCGCGTGACGCTGCCGTTCTCCTTCACCGGGGTGACCCTGCACGCGGTGGGCGCCGGACGGGTGCGGGTGCGGCTGCGTCCGCAGGGCAAGGACACGGTCGCGCTGCTGGTGACCGACGCCACGGGCGCTCCCGTCGCCTCGGTGGAGTCGCTGGTGGTGCGCGAGGTGGCGGCCGAGCGATTCGCGTCCGGGCCGCGCGCCACCGGCAGCGACGGAACGCTGTTCCGGGCCAACTGGGACGAGTTCGCCGCCGCGCGGGACGGCGAGCGGGACGGCGAGCCGACCGTGGACGGCGCGTCCACGGCGGTGATCGGCGCCGACCGGGCGCGGGTGGCCGAGCTGCTCACCGCCTCCGCCGTCGAGTACGCCGAGTACACCGGGGTGGACGCGCTCGTCGCCGCCGTCGACGAGGGTGCCGCGGTGCCGGATGTGGTCTGGGCCTGGTGCGGCGGCGAGCCCGCCGGGCCGGACGCCGGGAACCTCGCCGACGCCGCTCGGAAGGCGGCCCACCGGGCGCTGGCCCTGGTGCAGTCCTGGCTGGCGGAGGACCGGTTCGACGGGTCCCGGCTGGTCGTGGTGACCAGCGACGCGGTCGCGACGGGCCCGGGTGAGGGCGTCGCCGGACTGTCCAACGCCGCGGTCTGGGGACTGCTGCGTTCGGCGGCCACGGAGAACCCGGGCCGGATCCAGCTGGTGGACATCGACCGCCACGCCGAGTCGGCCGTCGCAGCCGTCGGCGTGGTGACGGCCGCGTTCGCGGCGGGCGAGCGCGAGGTGGCGCTCCGCGTGGGCCGGGGGCTGATTCCCCGGCTCGCCAGGAACGCCGCCGGGCGGGTGCTCGAGGCCCCCGCCGGCACCTCGGCGTGGAAGCTCGGCACCACGGGCGGCGGCACCCTGGACAGCCTCTCGCTGCTGCCCGATCCGGCGGCGGAGGAGCCGCTGGCACCCGGATGCGTGCGGATCGCGGTGCGCGCCGCCGGTCTGAACTTCCGTGACGCGCTGATCGCCATCGGCATGTACCCCGACGACCACGCCACGATGGGTGGCGAGGGCGCCGGTGTGGTCCTGGAGGTCGGCCCTGGAGTCACCGACCTGGCACCCGGCGACCGGGTCATGGGCATGATCGACGCATCGTTCGGGCCCGTCGCGGTCACCGACCGGCGGCAGATCGTCCCCATGCCGAGCGGCTGGACGTTCGCGCAGGCGGCGACGGTGCCGCTGGTCTTCCTGACGGCTTACATGGGCCTGGTGGAACTCGGCGAGCTCCAGGAGGGCGAGACCATCCTGGTGCACGCCGCCACCGGTGGTGTGGGCATGGCGGCCGTGCAACTCGCACGCCACCTCGGCGCCGAGGTGTACGCCACGGCCAGCCCCGGCAAGTGGGACACCCTGCGGGCGATGGGATTCGACGAGAAGCACATCGCCTCGACGCGTGACCTGGAGTTCGAGCGGCGCTTCACGGAGGCCACCGACGGCCGGGGCATGGACATGGTGCTGGACTCGCTCGCCCGTGAGTTCGTCGACGCCTCCCTGCGGCTGCTGCCCAGGGGCGGGCGGTTCCTGGAGATGGGCAAGATCGACGTGCGGGACCCCGAGGTCGTCGCGCGGGACCACCCCGGGGTGAAGTACCGCGCGTACGACCTGGACGTGGCCGACTACGACTGGGTCCAGCGGATGCTGGTCGACCTGGTCGACCTCTTCGACCGTGGCGCACTGCACCCCCTCCCGGTGACGGCATGGGACGTGCGCCGGGCACCGGACGCGGTGCGGTACATCAGCCAGGCCCGGCACATCGGCAAGAACGTGTTCACCATGCCCAGCGCCCTGGACCCCGAGGGTTCGGTGCTGGTGACCGGTGGCACCGGCGGCCTGGGCAGCGAGGTGGCGCGCCACCTGGTGGCCGAGCGCGGAGTGCGCAACCTGGTCCTGGTCTCCCGGCGCGGGCCGGACGCGGAGGGTGCCGCCGACCTCAAGGCCGAACTGACCGGGGCGGGCGCGTCGGTGACGCTGGCGGCCTGCGATGTGGCCGACCGTGCCTCGCTGGAGCGGGTGCTGTCCGACGTGTCGGCCGACCACCCCCTGACCGCGGTCGTGCACGCCGCGGGCGTACTCGACGACGGTGTCATCGACACTCTGTCGCCGAAGCGGATCGACACGGTTTTCGAGCCGAAGGTCGACGCGGCGTGGAACCTGCACGAGCTGACCCGCCATCTGGACCTGGCGGAGTTCGTGATGTTCTCGTCCGTCGCCGGTGTGTTCGGCAGCCCGGGACAGGGCAACTACGCCGCGGCCAACTCGTTCCTTGACGCGCTCGCCGCACATCGGCGCACGCTCGGCCTCCCCGCCGTATCGCTGGCCTGGGGACCGTGGGAGCAGGCCGGCGGCATGACCGGCACGCTCAGCCAGGCGGACATGGTGCGCATGGCGCGCGAGGGCATGGCGGCCCTGTCCATGGCGGACGGTCTGCGTCTGCTGGACGCCGGCCGGACCAGTGAGGACGCCCTGCTCGTGCCGATGCGGCTGGAGACCTCGGCGCTCAGCGGCCAGAGCGACATCCCCACCCTGCTGCGGGGTGCGGTCCGGGTGCGGAGCAGGGCGGCGGCCGACGGGAAGGCGACCGCTGCCGAGTCGGCCAAGGAGCAGCTGGCCGGTCTCTCCGGAGCCGAACTCGACCATGCGCTGCTCGCCCTGGTGTGCGGCAGCGCGGCGATGGTGCTGGGCCACAGCGGCGCCCAGTCCATCAAGCCCGACCGCTCCTTCCAGAGCCTCGGCTTCGACTCACTGGCGGGCGTGGAGTTCCGTAACCGGCTGAACTCGGCCACCGGGCTCCGCCTTCCCTCCACGCTCATCTTCGACAACCCCACGCCCGCCGCGCTCGCCGAGTATCTGCGCGGCCGGGTGGCGAAGGACAGCCCGGCCGAGTCGGACATGGATCCGGAAGAGGTCAGGATCCGTGCCCTTCTGACGTCGATTCCGCTGGCGCGCCTGCGCCGCTCCGGTCTGCTGGACGCGCTCACCGAGCTGGCGAGCGGCAAGGACCGGGCCGAGACGGACACCGAGGAGAAGGAGACGGACTCCATCGACGCGATGGACGACGACGACCTGATCGACATGATGCTCGAGGATCTCGACAACTGAAGGCCGAGTCCCCCCGGAGACCTCCGGGGGGACTCGCACTCCCGGGCCACGTCTCGAAGGGCCCCGGCGGCGCGGGTGTTTCTCACCCCAAGAGACTTCAAGAAGAAGAAAGGCTCAGTGAAACCCGATGACCGCAAAGGTCTTTGCGACGGAAGCGGTGCATTCGCTTCCCGAGTTCGAACAGAGGGCCCTGGCCATCGCCGAAGCGCTCCGCGAGCGCGGCGTCAGCGACGGCACCCGGGTCATGCTGAAGGCGGGCAACTCCGCCGGCTATGTCGGGGCCCTCCTCGCCCTGATGCACACCGGCGCGTCGATCGTCATGGTCGACCACCAGGAGCGGGCGGAGGCCACCCAGCGCATCTGCGACCGGGCCGGGGTCAAGATCTGCGTGGTCGACGACGACACCCCGATGCCCGAGAGCGGCCCGGCCCGGGTCACCATCTACGAGCTGCTCGTGGCGTCCATGGAGCAGACCCCCGCCGAGCGGCGGCTGTCCCTCGACACCTGGCGCGAGCTGCCCGACGGCCTGATCATGTGGTCCTCCGGATCCACCGGGGAGCCCAAGGGCGTCGTCAAGACCGGGGCGAAGTTCCTGAAGAACCTGGAGCGCAACGCCCAGCAGGTGGGCCACCGCCCCGATGACGTCCTGCTGCCGCTGCTGCCCTTCTCCCACCAGTACGGGCTGTCCATGGTGCTCATCGCCTGGCTGGTCAAGTGCTCGCTGGTCATCGCGCCCTACCGGCGGCTGGACCGGGCGATGACCATGGCGGGCACCTGCGGGGCCACGGTGGTCGACGCCACCCCGGCCAGCTACCGCAGCATGCTCAACATGATCGGCCGCAAGCCCGCCCTGGCGGACGAGCTGTCCGGCGTCCGGATGTTTTGCAGCGGGGCGGCCCCGCTGGACCCCGGCCTGGTCGCGGACTACGTCAAGCGGTTCGGACTGCCCCTGCTGGACAGCTACGGCAGCACCGAGGCCGGGAACGTGGCCTTCGCGACCGAGGACAACGTGGTCGCCTGCGGGCGGGCCGTCGAGGGCCTGAAGCTGCGGATCGTCGATGACGAGGGCGCCGTGCTCAGCTCCGGCGAGGTCGGGGAGATCCAGGTCCACTCGCCCGACCTGATGGAGGGCTATCTGGCGGAGGACGGCACGGTCGCCCCCGTCGACCCCACCAAGACCGACTGGTACCCCACCGGCGACTTCGGCTATCTGGACGGCGGGGACAACCTCTTCGTCCTCGGCCGGAAGGCCGCGGTGCACCGCAACGGCCACACGCTCTACCCCGAGATCATCGAGCACAAGCTGGCCGCGGGCGGCTGCCTGGTCAAGGTCGTCCCCGTCCCCGACGAGCAGCGCGGCTGCCAGCTCCTCTTCTTCGTCGAGGACGAGCAGCAGCGCGAGCCGCGGTACTGGCGGGAGCCGATCACCTCCCTGCTGCCCGACTTCGAGTACCCCAACCGCATTCACGTCCTGGAGCGATTCCCCCTGAACCGCAACGGCAAGCCCGACAAAAAACAGCTCGAGCAGCTGGCCCTCGACCTGGTGCCGGGAGCGAAGGCATGACGGAGCAGCAGACCACCGAGCCGCAGTCGACGGAGTCGCAGCCCGGCCGTACGGCGATGGTCTTCCCCGGGATGGGGCCCTTCCGCTTCACCGACGTGGGCGAGTTCCTGCTGACCAACCCCCATGCCCGGCGCCGGCTCGCGATCGCCGACGAGGTGGTGGGGTACTCCGTGTTCGACCGGTACCGCCAGTCGGACGCCGCTGAGGAGGCGCAGTACGCCGCGCACACCCAGATCGCCTTCCTGACGGTGTGTCTCTCCCTCGCAGACTGGGCGGAGGAGACGCTGGGAGAGCGGCCCGAGCTGTGCGCGGGACCGAGCTTCGGCCAGCGGGCCGCGGTGACCTACGCGGGGTCCCTGCCGTTCGAGGAGACCGTGCGGCTCACCGCCGAGCTGGCGCGCTGCGAGGAGGAGTACTTCCGGCAGGAGCACCGGGAGGCGGTCACCCACTGCGTGATCCACACCCCCGAGGAGCGGCTGAAGGAGGCGCTGGCCGAACTGGACGCCGAGGGGGAGTGGCACGACGTCTCCGGCTACATCGACCAGGGCTTCTACCTGGTGTCCCTGCGCGAGCCGGTGCTCGACCGGTTCAAGAAGCGGATCGGCGAGCTCGGCGGATACAACATGTACACCATGTGGCCGCCCGTGCACGCCCCGGCGTTCGGCGCCCTGCGCCGCAAGGCGGAGGAGGAGGTCCTCGGCACCTTCGAGGTGGCCGACCCCAAGCTGCCGGTCGTCGCCGACCAGAACGGCGAGCTGCTGACCGGCGCGGACGGTGTGCGCACCATGCTGCTCGACACCTTCAACCGCCCGATCCGCTGGCCGGACATGGTGGACACGATGCGGGAGCACGGGATCACCAAGGTCTGCATCGCGGGTCCGGACAATCTCTTCGGCCGGGTGAACCGCACCGTGGACAACTTCGAAGTCGTGGCCATCGACGCCCGCAAGGCGATGCGCCCGCGGGTCCGGCAGAGGAGTGCCCGCCGGGCGAGGCGGTGATGGAGGCGCTGCCCCCGGGCAGCGCCCTCCGCGTAATTGACTGATCGATCTCAAAAGGGTTAGCGTGCCGTTATGGCACGGAGGAAGGAATTCGATCCGGAGGTCGCGCTGGACGCCGCGATGCGGCTGTTCTGGCGCAAGGGCTACGAGGGGACGTCCACCAGCGACCTGGTGGACGAGCTGGGCATCGCCCGGGCGAGTCTGTACGGGACCTTCGGTTCCAAGCGCGGACTGTATCTGGCCGCGCTCGACCGCTTCCTCTCCGGCGGCGCGGGGCCCAGCCCGGCCGACATCCTGGCGTCGCGAACATCGGCCCTGGACGCCGTCCGGGATCTCCTGGAGACCAGCGCGGCGGCCCCGAAACCGGACACGCCCCAGGGCTGCTTCGCGGTCAACGCCACGGTGGAGCACGGCGATTCGGACCCCGAGATCGCACGGCGCCTCGAGGGCAACCGAAGCCGCCTCGAGACCGCGCTCTACGGCGCGCTGCTGAGGGCGCGGGCGGAGGGCGAGCTGGCCCCCGGCGTGGATCCCAGGTCCGCGGCCACCATGCTGGCCTCGCTCAACAGCGGTCTGAAGGTGCTGTCGTGCGCGGGCGCGGACCAGCGTGACCGCATCACCGCCTCCGTTGACGCCGTCATGGCGATGCTGACCCCACCGGCGGCCGCCGTCACCGACTGACGGCGGCGAGCCACGGCCGCGTGAGCCCGGAAGACACCTGTGGTCGCCGGTGGCTCATGCCTGCGTTTATTCGAGACTACTCAGTCTCGAAACTCATAGAGAACCCCGAACCCCTGAGATCGATCATGGAGAAGCAATGATTTCCGACCATCGTGGAGCACCGCTCCGCACCGGCCGCGCCGCCGTCAACGGGACGAAGCTGCATTACCGAACGGCCGGCTCCGGCCCGGTGGTGGTACTGCTGCACGGCGTGCCCAAGACCGGCTATCACTGGCGCCACCTGGTCCCGAAGCTGACGGCACGGCACACCGTCGTCGTACCGGACCTCCGTGGCCTGGGCGACTCCGCCCGCCCCGCGGACGGCTTCGACTGCGCCACGATGAGCGATGACATCGCCGCGCTGATGGCCCACCTCGGGCACGACGCCTACACCGTCATGGGCGAGGACTGGGGGGCGGTGGTCGGCTATCAGCTCGCCGCCCGGCACCGCGAGCACGTCGAGGCGTTGGTGTTCGCCGAGGCGCTGCTGCCCGGATTCGGCTTCGAGGACCACACCGCCCTGACCCACGAGAATGTCTCAGGCGGGATGTTCCTGTGGCATCTGGGCTTCTACTTCCAGCCGGACGTACCCGAGATGCTGATCGCCGGGCATGAGCGCGAGCTCATCACGTACATGCTGAAGGAGGAGCGCAGCTACCCCGACACCGCCACCGCGGACGCGATCGAGGAATATGTGCGCTGCTACTCCATGCCCGGCGGTATCCGCTCGATGCTGGCGATCTATCGGGCGATGCTCGTCGACGCCGGGCAGAACCGGGAGGCGGCGCGGACGAAGCTGGACATCCCGGTGCTGGCGCTCGGTGGCGACGCGTTCATCGGCGACCGGAACGAGGCCCAGATGCGGCTGCTCGCCCACGATGTCACCGGCCATGTCTTCGAGGCCGGACACGACCTCGCCGAGGAGGTGCCGGACGAGGTGGCCGATGTACTGCTGACGTTCCTGAACGACCGGCTCACCTGACCCGAGTCGGCTCCCCGCATCCGTGCTCTCTTGTGGTGACTCGGGAACTGTAGGGGAGTGACCGTGCCGCCACGGGTCGAGTACACCCTCACCGAAGCGGGTCGGGCCCTGCGGGCGACGGTCGATGGAATGTGCGGCTGGACGCATACGTACCTCGGTCATATCGAGGAATCCCGCCGCCGCTTCGACGCCTGACCGGGCGGAGCGCTCACCCGAGCCGCGCGGTGGCCTCACAGGAGGTGGGGCCACCGCGCGGCCACGCTCAGTCCAGGACCGCGGTGGCCTCGATCTCGACCAGATGCTCGGGTACGTCCAGCGCCGCGACGCCCAGCAGCGTCCCCGGCGGGACCGGGGTGGTCCCCAGCTTCGCGGCCGCCCGAGCGGCCCCCTCCAGGAACTGGGGCATCTTGTCGGGGGTCCAGTCGACGACGTAGACGGTCAGCTTCGCCACATCGTCGAAGGAGCCCCCGACCCCGGCCAGGGCGGTGGCGATGTTGAGGTAGCACCGCTCGACCTGAGCGGCGAGATCGCCTTCGCCGACCGTGACCCCATCGGCGTCCCAGGCCACCTGCCCGGCGATGTGGATCAGCCTTGACCCGGTCGCGATCGACACCTGCCGGTACGCGTCGACCTCCGGCAATCCGCTGGGGTTTACCAGGGTGATGGCCATACTGCCTGCCCTCTCGTCATGGGAGCCCACGGGCTCGCTCGCTGCCACGGAATCCAAGAGCCCGCGCTCTCTTGTGGTTACTCGGAAACCGTAAGAGAGCGGCAGTTGACATGGAAGAACGCACTTTTCGGTGACCGAGGAACCTTTGGGTGACCGACGGGGTGAAGCGGCCCGTGCGCCGGTCGCGCGGACGTCCGCTCTTCCGGGCTTGTCATGTACGGGCTACAGTGCGAGGGATGCGTGGGAGCGCTCCCAAACTCACAGGCGCTCCCGATCCTCCCGACCAGCCGAAGGATCTCCCATGACCCCCACACCACAGCGCGTCCTGGCCGTCGCCGCGGTGGCCGTGGCGGTGGCGCTGACCGCCCCGGCCGCGCCACGGGCCTCGGCGCGACCGGCGGCCTGCGCCGCCAACGGCTTCTGCGAGGACTTCGAGTCCCAGACCGGAACCACCCCCGCGGGCCGCTGGACCACGGCCGTGGCCAACTGCTCGGGCACCGGTACCGCCACCGTGGACACCACGATGGCGCACGGCGGCACCAAGTCGGTGCGGATCACCGGCAAGGCGGGGTACTGCAACCACGCCTTCGCCGGCACCTCGCTGTCCGGCCTGCCGTCCGGCGGCGACCTCTACGCCCGCTTCTGGGTCCGCCACACCACCGCACTGCCCGCCCAGCACGTCACCTTCGCCGCCCTGCGCGACGCCAACGACAACGGCAAGGACCTGCGCATGGGCGGCCAGAACAAGGCGCTCCAGTGGAACCGCGAGTCGGATGACGCCACGCTCCCCGCCCAGAGCCCGGCGGGCATCGCGCTCAGCACCCCCCTGCCCGTCAACACCTGGACCTGCCTGGAGTTCCGCCTCGACCGCACCGCGGGCCGCCTGGACACCTGGGTGAACGGAGGACTCGTCACCGGCCTGGTGGTCGACGGCACCCCGACCCAGGACGTCGACCAGCAGTGGCTGAACCGGGGCGGGTGGCGGCCCGCCCCGGCCGATCTGCGGCTGGGCTGGGAGAGCTACGGCGAGGGCGACGACACCCTCTGGTACGACGACGTGGCCGTCGGCACCTCCCGTATCGGCTGCTGACCAGCCGTCAGGAGAACCCTGTTCGGGGATTCAGGGGTTCGGGGATTCAGGGGTTCAGGGGTTCAGGGGGAAGGTGACCGACCGGGACTTCCGCCACTCCTCGTGCTCCAGGTCCTTGGCCTCGGTGCCGTCCCCGTACAGGTCGGCCGAGCCCCCGTCGGTGATGACCTGGGCGCGGGCGCCGGGCGCCGCGAGGTCGGGCACGTCCACCACGATCTCCCAGCCGCCCGGGTCGGCCGTCGGCAGGTCCAGCCGCTTGACCGGCTGGTGTCCGGCGACGCCGTCCCAGGAGTAGAGCGCGTACGGGGCGCTGTTGTCCTCGGCCGCCCAGGAACCGGCCACGATCAGGTACTGGCCCTTGTCATTGCGGCGGATGTCGCGGACGCTCAGGCCCCCGAGGTCGAGGGTGATCGGGTCGCCGAAGGTGGCGTGGGTGTCCTTGTCGCCCACGGACCGGGCCAGTTCGTCGGCGTTGGTGACCGGGACCAGCAGCGCCTTGCCGCCGTCGGCGGGCGGCACCAGCGGCGCCCGGAAGCCGATGTACGCGGTGGATCCCGAGCCGGGCGCGAACTCCAGGCCCTCGACGTTGAAGCCGTCGATCTGCTTGGGCACCTGGCCGTCCGCGGTGCCCTTGGCGAAGCCGAGCCGGTCGCCGTTGGCCTTGTCCCAGTCCACCAGGTCGTCGCGCAGGCCGTGGTACGAGCCGCCGACCTCGAGGTCGGTGTCGGCGCCCGAACCGGAGACGGTGGTGGTGAAGAGGGTGAAGCGGTCCTCCTTCGGCTCACCGTCCTTGTTGTTGCCCAGTGAGCCGGTCCAGTAGATGGTGTCGCCGACGCGGGCCGTGCCCTCGATGTCGATCTCCTTGTCGACGTCCAGGTCGGAGCCGACGTCCCAGGTGCGCACCGGCGCGCCGGACGCGTCGCGCCGGTACAGGCGGAGGACGTTGGACTCGTCGTCGGCGACGACCATATAGCCGCCGCCGACGTCCACGGCGGCGGAGGAGTCGCTGGAGCCGGTCAGGTAGCGGGTGTCGGCGGCGTTCCGCACGGCGCCGGAGGCCGCGTAGTGCAGGGTGGTGGTGGCACTCTTGCCGCCGAGGCCGGTCACCTCGAGGGTGAGGTCGGCGTAGCCCTTGCCGCGCGCCCGCACGGCCACCTCGCGGGTGGCGCCGGTACCCGTCACCGTGACGTCCCCGGCCCGGGCGACCGAACCGTGGGTGGTGGCGGTGGCGGACACGGTGAGCGCGCCCGCGCCGGCGCAGCTCTGGCCGACCTTCACGGTCACCGTCGGGTCGCCCGTGGCGCCGACGGCGCCGGACAGGTACGAGCTGGCGAGCTCGATGGTCGGCGTGCCGTAGCCCGTGCTCCCGGCCAGCGCGGAGCCCGGGAGCGCGGACAGCGTACCGGCACCGGCCACGAGCGCTAGCGCGGCGGCGGGGAGGGCCCGGCGGGTACGGCGCGGGGGAGCGGCATGGGACGGGACCATCGTGAGCACCCTTCGTCGGCTGCGGGGCCGGTCGGCGGACCGGCGCACCGCCCTGACGATGGATCATCTACATGGCGTGAGCATGAACGATCATCGAACATGAACCGCTCACGGCCCATGGCTCCCGCGACCCGAGACCCGCGCCCACCGGCCGCCGCCGTCAGCAGACGCCGTCGCCCGGCTTCGGGTTCCCGAGTCCGAAGAGCGGCCGCAGCTTCAGCCCGGCCCAGGTGCCGAGGAGGGCGAAGGCGCCCCAGACCCAGCCGTGCAGGCTGCCGGAGGCGATGCCCGCGAGATAGGCGCCGATGTTGCAGCCGCCCGCCAGCCGGGCGCCGATGCCCATCAGTACCCCGCCGAGCACCGCCGCGGTCGCCGTACGCCACGGCACACCGCGGTGCAGGGTCCAGGTGCCGCCGAGCGCCGCGGCGACCGCCGCGCCGATCATGATGCCGATGTCGGTGAGGCTGGTCTT
Source organism: Streptomyces sp. Inha503 (assembly GCF_047215865.1). Taxonomy (NCBI): domain Bacteria; kingdom Bacillati; phylum Actinomycetota; class Actinomycetes; order Kitasatosporales; family Streptomycetaceae; genus Streptomyces; species Streptomyces sp. Inha503. The sequence goes on from NZ_CP178360.1 coordinate 11,071,954, forward strand.
GTCGGCGAGCACGGGCCCCGCGAGCATCTCCTTGTTCCCGGGCTGCTGCCACCAGCTCCAGCTCTCCGGGTGGCCGCCGAGCGCGCGTACCAGCTCCGCGCCCCACAGGCTGAAGGCGCTGGTGACGCCCCACGCGCCACCGGAGACGAGCAGCACACCGGCGCCCAGCACGGCCAGCGCCAGCGCGCCGACCGCCAGCGGCCAGGAGCCGCGCAGCACACGGGCGGCGGCACCGCGCGCGGAGGGCACCGGACCGATCGGCGGCGGGTTGCGACGGGCCTGGATGCCACGGCTGACCAGGACGATGGCGGCGAGCACGAGGATCGTCACCGCCCAGGAGCCGAACCAGCCGATGTGGTCCGCCATGACGACCGGCTCCAGCGAGGGCAGGTCCTTCCACAGGTCGAACTGCCAGGCGGCCAGGGTGGCGCCGCCGATGAAGCCGCCGAGCGTGAGCACGATCGACGTCTGCCCCGAGCCGACCGCGAAGAGGGTGCCGGAGGCGCAGGCGCCACCGAGCTGCATGCCGACCGCGAAGAGGAACGAGCCGATCAGCAGCCCGAGCCCCAGCGGTCCGCCCGAGGGCGCCGGCACGGACCCGAACAGTCCGGTCTTCGTGCCGATGAGCAGGGCGAACAGCGTGGCCGTGGTGCCCAGCAGCAGGGCGTGGGCGCGCAGCCCGGTGCCGTTGCGGACGGCCACCAGCTGCCGCCAGGCGGAGGTGAAGCCGAAGCGGGAGTGGAAGAGGGCGACACCCAGGGCGAGGCCGAGCAGCAGCAGGACGCCGGGCTTGGCCCCGTGGGCGGACCATACGTACGCGGTCAGGGCCGCGGCGAGCAGCCCGGACACGGCGAGCGGCACCGGCCGCACCGGCGGCGCGGCGGGCGCCTCCGGCCGCGGCCCGGAGGTGGGGGAGGGGGACAGCAGTGCGGCGGTCTTCGCCGCATCGGCGGGCGGGGCGGTGGTCACGTGCGGACTCCGGGGAGGGAGGAGAGGGGTGACGCCGGGCGGGAGGGCCCGGCCGGACGGCGTGGCGCCGAGGCGGCGGCGCGCGGTGGGGGAATCCGGCTGGTTCCGGCTCAGCGGCGACAGAGGCCGTCGTCGACGCACCACGCCGAGCTCGCGAACAGCGCGAGACAGAGCAGACGGGCGGGTGCGGACATGCACTCCAGGATATGGTCCGGGTTTCAAGAATTGGACCCCGGTCTCACCATGCGATCTGTGGAGTCAGCCACAGATTCAGCCACAGGTTCAGCCACAGAGTCGGCCACAGATTCAGCCGCGGACGGAGTCGGCCACGGACGCGGATGGCCTCGGGTCAGCCGTCCTCGCCCCGCTCGGCGGTGTCCGCGAGGCCCACGTACATCGAATGGTGCAGCTCCGCCACATGGTCCCGGAGGAGGGCGGCCGCCGAGGCGGCGTCCCGCTCGGCGAGCGCGGCCCGGATGGCCTTGTGCTGCTCGTTGCTGCCGCGGAGGTAGTCCAGCGGATACGGCAGGAAGTACGCGTACAGCTCACCGGTGATCCGCTCGTACATCCCCAGCGCGGAGGGCAGCCCGGCGCCCTCGGCGAGTGCCAGGTGGAACCGCTTGTCGCTGGCGTGGAACTCGGCCCAGCTCTCGGCCGCGTCCATCTCCCGGACGCACTCGTCGAGCCGGTCGAGCCCCGGCCGGCCGAGCCGCTCGGCGGCCAGATGCGCGAACCCGGCCTCCAGCACGATGCGCTCGTCGATCAGCCGGTGCACCCGCTCGCTGTCCTCCCGGTACGCGGCGACCTGCGCCACGGTGCGGCGGCGCGGCCGTTCCGCGATGAAGGTGCCGCCCGTACGCCCCGGGCGCCGCTGGACGACGCCCTCGCGCTCCAGGGTGCTGAGGGCCCGGCGGACGGTGATCTCGCCGACCCCGAGCGCCGCCGCCGTGGCCTGGACATTGGGCAGCCGTTCGCCGGGCGCCAGCAGGCCCAGGTCCACCGCCAGCGAGATCCGGGCCCGTACGGTGTCGACCGCGCTGGTGCGGCGGATCGCGGCGAGGGCGCTGCTGGTCAGGGCGCTCGGTGCGCCGGACGGTTCCTGGGTCGCCATTCCCTCAGCCTAGGCATCCCGCCCCGCGGCCTCTCCATGGTCCTCGGACGGGGACCGCCGCTTTGCGGAACCGTGACCTCCGGGGGTTTACCTGATCAAAGTGAGCATGTTTTCATGGCTCACATTCACCCCCTGGACACCCACTGTCGAAGGCACTGATGAAGATCTCCGGACTCCAGACGGCGGGAACGCCCGGCGACGTCGACGCCAACCTCCGCGAACTGGACGCGGCATGCCGCCGGGCCCGTGCCGAGGGCGCCGAACTCCTGATCACCACCGAGCTGTTCATCACCGGCTACGACATCGGCGACGCCGTCCGGGACCTGGCCCGCACCGATCTGCTCTCCCCGGCCCAGGAGATCGCCGCCACCCACGGCATCGCGCTCGTCCTCGGAGCCCCCGAGCACGCCGACGGCGCCTACTACAACAGCGCCTTCTTCATCGACCCGGCCGGAGCGATCCTCGGCCGCCACCGCAAGACCCACCTCTTCGGCGAACTCGACCGCAGGTACTTCACACCGGGCGACCGGACCGCTCCCGTCATCACGTACGCGGGCCTCCGGATCGCGATGCTGATCTGCTACGACGTGGAGTTCCCCGAGAACGTACGGGCCGCCGCCCTCGCCGGCGCGGACCTCGTCGCGGTCCCGACCGCCCAGATGCAACCGTACGAGTTCATCGCCGAGCACCTGCTGAGGGTGCGCGCCTGGGAAAACCAGATCTACATCGCCTACGTCAACCATGACGGCGACGAGGGTTCACTGCGCTACGTCGGCCGCAGCTCCATCGTGAGCCCGTCGGCGACCGTGCTGGACAGCGTCGAACACGGCAACCGGCTGCTCTTCGCCACCGTGGAACCGCACACGGTCCGGGAAGCGCGCAAGGCCAATCCGTATCTGGCCGACCTCCGGCCAGACCTCTTCACCCCGTCCGCCCGCGCCACCAAGGACCCGTCATGCTGACCGACCCCGAAGTGCACGAACCCACCGCGCAACCGACCGGGACGAATCTCTCGGGGCGGCTCGGCACCGGTGCCATCGTCTTCATGGTGATCGCCGCCGCCGCGCCCCTCACGGTGGTCGGCGGCAACGTCCCGCTCGCCATCGCCGGCGGCCCCGGCGCCGGAGCCCCCGTCGGATTCGCCCTCGCCTCGCTGGTCCTGCTGGTGTTCGCGGTCGGCTTCGTCACCATGACGCCCCACGTTCCGCAGGCCGGGGCCTTCTACGCGTACGCCACCCGTGGCCTGGGGGCCCGGGTCGGAGTGGGCACGGCCGCCGTGGCGCTCGTCGCGTACACGGCGATCCAGGTCGGCGTCTACGGCTATCTGGGATGGGCCGTGAACGATGTCCTCCACACCTTCGGCGGACCGTCCCTGCCCTGGTGGGTGTGGGCGCTCGCGGCGCTCGGCATCGTGGCCCTCCTCGGCTACCGCCATATCGACCTCAGCTCCAAGGTCCTCGGGGTGGCGCTCGTCCTGGAGATCGCGGTGGTGCTCGTCCTGGACGCCGGGATCTTCGCCCGGGGCGGCGCCCACGGTGTCAACGCCGAGTCGTTCACCCCGCATGCCGCGTTCTCCGGACCGCTGGGCGTGGCCGTGCTCTTCGCCATCACCGGATTCATCGGCTTCGAGGCCACCGCCGTCTTCCGGGACGAGGCCCGCGACCCGGAGCGGACCATCCCCCGGGCCACCTATCTCGCCGTCCTGATCATCGGTGGGTTCTACACGCTGTCCTGCTGGGCGCTGGTCCTCGCGGCGGGCACCGATGACGCCCCGGCCGTGGCCCAGAAGACCCTGGACGGGCAGGGCAACATGCTCATGGACACCGCCCAGGCCTACGTCGGCACCGCGCTGCGGGACGTCATGCAGGTGCTGCTGCTCAGCAGCCTCTTCGCCTGTGTGCTCTCCTTCCACAACGTCATCGCCCGCTACACCTTCACCCTCGCCCGTAAGGACCTCCTCCCCGCACGGCTGGGCGTCGTCCATCCGCGCCATCACTCGCCGTCCGTCTCCTCGGTCGTCCAGACCGTCACCGCGCTGGTCCTGGTGGTCTGCTGCGCGGTCGCCGGACTGGATCCGCTGGTGGGCGTCTTCGGTTCCATGGCGGGGGTGGCGACGGTCGGCATGATCCTGCTCATGCTCATCACGTCCATCGCCGTGGTCGCCTTCTTCGCGCGCGACGCCCGGCTCGCCTCGGGCAGGGCCTGGCAGACCCGGATCGCGCCGGTGCTGGCCGTGGCCGGACTGCTGACCGCGCTGTGGCTGGTCTTCTCCAACTTCACCCTCGTCACCGGCGTCGGTGTGGGCGCGAGCGTCGTCCTCGGCGTCATCCCCTTCCTCGCCCTCGTCGCGGGCCTGGTCCGGGGGGACCGCGGCGCGCGGGAGCGCATATGAGAAGCGCCCGGTCCGGCCGCCCGGGCAAGGCACGGGCGGCCGGACCGGAGGTACGGAGCGTCAGACCGCGGTCCGCTCCACGGGGATCCACAGCTCCGCGTCCGCCCGCGTCCCGTCCTGTGACAGCCGGGTGCGCAGGATCTCCGGACCCGGCCTGCTCTGGTACGGGTTGGACGGGAACCACTGAGTGAAGACGTCCCGCCACAGGTACTGGAGCGCCTTCGGGAACGGCCCGGAGTTCTCGAAGACGGCCCATGTCCCCGCCGGGACGGCCAGCGTGTCCAGGTCCTCCGGAGCGGCGGCCCCGGTCACCACCCCGTGGTAGTAGTCGAGTTCGGTTCCCTCGGCCCGGCTCGGGTCGAGGTTGTCGCTCACCCCGAGGATCCCCTCCGGCTCCTGATCGGACAGCGCGGCGATCCGCCGTATCGTCTCCTGGCCGATCCCCCGGATGAACTCCGCGATCCCCGGATTCACCCCCTCATGGACGAGCGGCACCCGGACCTTCTTGCCGACCACCTGGAACCGCTCCTTCTCCACGACCCGGTATCGCATACTGCCGCTCCCTTCGACGATGAGGCGGAAGGACATCCGCGGCTGGGAGCTCAGCGAGGCGCCCGCCCGCCGGGCCTCACCCGGGCCCACACCGTGCATGGCCCGGAACGCCCGCGCGAACGCCTCCCCCGAGCCGTAGCCGTAGCGCACCGCGATCTCCAGGAGCGTCCGCTCCCCGGCGAGCACCTCGGCCCCCGCGAGGGTGAGCCGTCTGCGCCGGACGTACTCCGACAGCGAGATCCCCGCCAACGCGGAGAACATCCGCCGGAAGTGGTACTCCGACGTCATCGCGATCCGCGCCAGCTCGGCCACCTCGATCCGCTGGTCCAGACGCGAATCGATGTGGTCCAGGGCCTCGTTCAGCCGCTCCAGCACCTCGGTCTCCTTCCTTGACGCTGATCACGTTAGGAAGCCGGCACCCTCGCGGACCCGACATCCCGTGCCCGGTCCGGTCGGGTGTGCCGGTCCGTCACGGGTGGCCCGGCTGCCGCTTTGCCCGGATTCCGGCGGGGGTTCATCCGTACGTCCGTTCGGTCACCGTTTCATCACGACGCATACATGGCCCTCCCACTCCGCCGCCGCCGCGCCGGATGATGCACCCCACCATCCACGCACCTGGGAGACTCATGGGTACCCGCACCGTCCAAGCCGCGGCAGTCCTCGCCATCACCCTGCTCCTGACCGGCTGTTCCACCGGCGGTGACGCGCGCGACAAGACCACCCCGAGCGGCACCCCGGCCGCCGCCGAGAAGGCCGAGGTCACCCGGGCCTGTGTCGATGCCATCGCCGACCGGGCCGCCGCCCACAAGGGCGGAGCGGTCCGTTCCCATCCCGTTCCCGCGCCCTGCGCCCGGCTGTCGGACGCCGACTATCTGGACGCCTATATGAAAGGTCTCGAGCAGGCGCATCGCGCCGCGAAGAAGACCCCTCAGGGGGAGACCGGCAAGGCGGCCGACGGCGGGGAAAGCTGACCCGGGGCCCCTTTCGCCGCCCGGTCCAGATGGTCGGCGCAGGAGACCCGTGCGCTCGACCGGGAGCCGTCCGGGCAGAGGACGTTCTCCCAACTCGTCGTCGAGATATCGGCATCCCGCAGCCGCGCGCCGCGGAGATCGGAGTCGGACACCGTGGCTCCGGCCAGATCGGCGCCGCTCAGATCCGCTCCGTTGAGGCCGACATGGGTGAGGGACGCCGCCCGCAGATATACGCCGTCCAGCCGTGCGCCCTCGAAACTGACATCGGTGAGCAGACCCCTGCCGAGCCTGGCGCCGCTCAGATCGGCGCCGCGCAGATCGACCCGCGAGAGGGTGGCGGAGGTGAGGTCCGCCCGCCGGAGGTCGGCGCCCCGCAGATCGACGTTCTCCAGCGACACGGCGGCCAGCCGTGCCGCGTACAGATTGCCGCGCCGCAGATTGGCCTCGGACACCAGTCCGGTCAGGGTGGACCGTTCGAGATTGACGCAGCGCAGCTTCTTCTGCCACAGGTCGCCACCGGTCACGGTGCGGCTGGAGAGATCCTTGCCCGTACGGCCGGAACAGCTCCGGCCGTGGTCGTCGCCCTCCCCGCACCCGGCGAACAGGGCCGAGGACAGGGCGGTCACGATGAGGCAGCAGAGCGAGCGGGGCCACCGCGTGGTCATGGGCCGACCCATCACGGATGTCAGACGCCGATCAGATCCACCAGATCGTCGGCGTGCTCCTCCTCTTGCTCCAGGATCGACTCCATCAGCCGGCGGGTGGTCGGGTCGTGTTCGCCCAGCCAGCGGATGATCTCCTGATAGCTGGCGATCACGATGCGCTCGGCGAGCAGATTGTGCTCCAGCATCGCCTTGAGGTCGTTGTCGGCCGGGGTGGTGTAGTCGGTGTGGGAGCGCTGGGCCAGCGAGGCGGGGTCGAAGTCGGGGTCGCCGCCGAGCTGAGAGACGCGTTCGGCGGCGCGCAGCGCGTGCTGCATCTCCTCCTTCGCGTGCTCGGTGAACTCCGCGGACACCTGGGCGCGGTCGATCCCCCTGGCCGAGATGGCGTGACGGGTGTAACGCAGCCAGCACACCACCTCGGTCGCGATGACGTCATTGAGGATGCCGATGACCCGGTCCTTGTCCAGTCCGTAGGTGTCCGTCACCGGGCCAGCCGCCATCTTGCGGCGGGCGTCGTCACGGATCCTGGTCACGTCCAGCACGAAGTCGTCGCTCATCGGGGCCCTCTCTGCTCTCCTCGGCTTGGGCGAGTGTTGCCCGCCGGGGCACGGAGGGGAGCGGGCGGAGCGGGAAGATGACTGGATCGCCGCACAGCACCAGCCGATCGGCGGTATCGGAACGCCCCGACTCGTACGGACTCGGCGCTGGCCAGGTGGGAAACCTGACCGGCGCCGAGCACTCGACGGAGATAGGGGTCAGCCCGTGTGGCCGGGCTCCGGCACGTTCGTCCCCGCCGACAGGACCCGGTCCGGGCGGATCGGCAGGTTGCGGTGGCGTACGCCGGTGGCGTGCCACACCGCGTTGGAGATCGCCGCCGCGGCCCCCACGATGCCGACCTCACCGACGCCCTTGATGCCGACCGGGTCGTCCGGGTCCGGGTCGTCCACCCAGTCCGCCTCGACGATCGGCACATCGGCGTTCGCGGCGAAGTGATAGCCCGCCAGGTCGGGGGAGACCAGGCCGCCCGAGGCCCGGTCCCTGACCGCCTCCTCGTGCAGGGCCATGGAAATGCCCCAGATCATGCCGCCGACGAGCTGGTTGCGTGCGGTCAGCGGGTTGACGATCCGGCCCGCCGCGAAGATGCCGAGCATCCGCCGCACCCGGACCTCTCCACTGGTGACGTCCACGGCCACCTCGGCGAACTGTGCGCCGAAGGAGTGGCGTTCCTTGTTGGCCAGGGCGCCGATGGCCTCGGTGGTGTCGGACCGCGCGGTGATCCCCTCGGGCGGGATGTCGCCGCCCAGGGCCAGCCGCTCGCGCAGTTCGCTCACCGCGATCGCCACCGCCCACGCCCAGGAGCGCGTGCCCATCGAACCACCGGCGAGCATCGCCGGGCCGAGGTCGCTGTCCGCCATGACCACCCGGACCCGCTCCGGATCCACCGCCAGCGCGTCCGCGGCGATCAGGTTGATGGCGGTCCGGGCGCCGGTGCCGATGTCCGCCGCGTTGATGCGTACGGTGAAGGTGCCGTCGGCCTCCGCCGTCACGGCCGCCGTGGACGGCCCGGCGCCGGAGTGGAAGCTGGCCGCCGCCATACCGGTCCCGAGCAGCCAGCGCCCCTCGCGGCGCACCCCCGGACGGGGGTCCCGGTCGGCCCAGCCGAACCTGCGGGCGCCCTCCTCGTAGCAGGCGACCAGATTGCGGCTGCTGAACGGCAGGCCCGAGACCGGGCCCCGGTCGGGCTCGTTGCGGACGCGCAGCTCGATCGGGTCGATGCCGGTCTTCTCGGCGAGCTCGTCCATGGCGCACTCCAGCGCGAACGAGCCCGGCGCCTCACCGGGCGCGCGCATGAAGGTCGGGCTCGGCACATCGAGCCGTACGACCCGGTCACTGGTGTAGTGCGCGTCGGCGTCGTACATCACACGGGCCACCGTGGCGCTCCGCTCGATGAACTCGTGGACCGTCGAGGTGACGCACTCGGACCGGTGGTCGAGCGCCCGCAGCCGCCCCGACTCATCGGCGCCGAGCCTGACCCGCTGCGCGGTGGGGCTGCGGTAGCCGATCGTCGAGAACATCTGGCGGCGGGTCATGACGACGCGCACCGGGCGTTGGAGGACGGTGGCGGCCATGGCGGCGGCCACCTGGTGCGGGCGGGTGGTCTTGGAGCCGAAGCCGCCGCCGACGTGCTCGGACCGCACCCGTACCGACTCCGCGTCGAGCGAGAAGATCTGCGCGAGTTCGGCGGCCACCATCGTGCTGCCCTGGTTGGAGTCGAAGACCTCGAGGCGGCCGGCGTCCCAGTGGGCCGTCGCCGCGTGCGGCTCCATGGGGTTGTGGTGCTCTTCCGGAGTGGTGTATTCGGAGTCCACGACGAAGGCGGACGCGGCGAGTTCGGCCTCGACGTCCCCCTTCGACGCCACCGCCGGCCCGAAGGGCGAATCCGGAGGGGTGTACATATCCGGGTGTCCGGAGGTGAAGCCGATGTCGTGCGGCTCCTGGTCGTACCGGACGACCAGTGCTTCGGCGGCCTCCCTGGCCTGCTCGGGCCGCTCGGCGAGGACCAGCGCCACCGGCCAGCCCATGAAGGGGACACGGTCGCTCTGGAAGACCCCGAGGATCGGATCGGGCTTCCCGATCATGCCCATGTAGTCCAGGTTGACCCGCGGGGCGTTCTCGTGGTGGATGACCGCGAGGACACCGGGCATGGCGAGCACCGGCTCGGACTCGACCGCGCTGATACGGCCGCGGGCCACGGTGGACAGCACCATCCAGCCGTGGGCGAGGTCGGGCAGGGGGATGTCGCCCGCGTAGCGGGCCGCTCCGGTGACCTTCTCCCGGCCCTCCACGCGGGTGCGCGCGGTGCCGAAGGCGCCCGTCGTCGTGGTGGCTCCGGTCGTCGTGGTCATCGGGCGGCCTCCTCGGTGAGTTCGGTCAGCAGGGCCACGACGAGGTTGCGCATCAGCGGCACCTTGTATCCGTTGTGGGGCAGCGTCTCGGCGGCGGCCAGCTCCGCGTCCGCGGCGGCGGCGAACGCCTCGGCGGTCGCCGGGCCCCCGGTCAGCGCACGCTCGGCCGCCAGCGCCCGCCACGGCCGGGAGGCGACCGCCCCGAGGGCGAGGCGGACTTCGCGCACGACCCCGTCGCGGACGTCGAGGGCGGCGGCGATCGAGCCGATCGCGAAGGCGTAGGACGCGCGCTCGCGGACCTTGCGGTAGCGGGAGCGGGCGGCCACCGGGGCCGGGGGCAGGGTGACGCCGGTGATCAGCGCGCCGGACGGCAGCGCGGTCTCCAGGTGCGGGGTGTCGCCCACGGGCAGATAGAAGTCCGCGAGCGGCAACTCGCCCGGCCCGTCGGCGGTTTCGTACCGTACGACGGCGTCGAAGGCGGCGAGCGCGACCCCCATGTCCGAGGGGTGGGTGGCCACGCAGTGCCCGGAGGCGCCGAGGATCGCGTGGTTGTGGTGCTCACCCTCGATGGCCGGGCAGCCGCTGCCGGGGAGGCGCTTGTTGCAGGGCCCGGCCACATCGGTGAAGTAGCCGCAGCGGGTGCGCTGGAGGAGATTGCCACCGACGGTGGCCATGTTGCGCAGCTGCCCGGACGCACCGGCCAGGACGGCCTCGGCGAGGGCCGGGTAGCGGCGCCGCACCTCGGGGTGGGCGGCGAGATCGCTGTTGGTGACGGTGGCCCCGATGCGCAAGGCCCCGTCCGGCGTCACCTCGATGTGGTCCAGGGGCAGTTCGCGCACGTCGACCAGGCGTCCCGGCCGCTCGACGCCGGTCTTCATCAGATCGACCAGGTTGGTGCCGCCGCCGAGGAAACGTGCGTCGGGGTCGGCGCCGAGCACGGAGACCGCCTCGGAGACCTCGAGCACCCGCTGGTAGCCGAACTCCTTCATGCGAGGGCCTCCTCGGTCCCGGCCGTGCGCGCCTCGGCCGCCCGCGCGACCGCCCGCACGATCGACACATAGGCGCCGCAGCGACAGAGGTTGCCGCTCATCCGCTCCCGGATCTCGTCCGGGCTGAGGGGCGGGGGCCCCGCTTCGGGGCGGACATCGGCGGTGGCGGCGCTCGGCCAGCCCGCCGCGTGCTCCTCGAGCACGGCGAGGGCGGAACAGATCTGCCCCGGGGTGCAGTAACCGCACTGGTAGCCGTCGAGGTCGAGGAAGGCCTGCTGCACCGGGTGCAGCTCGTCGCCCTCGGCCACGCCCTCGATCGTGGTGACCTCACGGCCCTCGGCCGCCACCGCGAGCTGGAGGCAGGAGACGGCCCGGCGGCCGTCGATCAGCACCGTGCAGGCACCGCACTGGCCCTGATCGCAACCCTTCTTGGTGCCGGTGAGGTCGAGCTGCTCCCGCAGGGCGTCGAGCAGGGTGGTGCGGTGGTCGACGGGCAGCGTGTGTTTCTCGCCGTTGATGGTCAGCGTGATGACGCTGGACGTCGATTGGGCCATGATCAGCCTTCTTTCGCGGGTGTGGTGCGCGTTGAAGTCGTCCGATGGAGGGGCCCGGGGTCCAGGGAAGGGGGTCCCGGGGGTGGGGGATGCGGGACAATGCCGTTCGGCGTTCGGTTTCGGCCATCCACACTGGCCGTTTCAGCCGGTAAGGTGGACCTAAGCGGACAACTGTCCGCTGTGCATGAAACTTAGCGGACAGCTGTCCGGTGAGCAAGGTCGGCGCTACGGCGGGGTCCGGAGGAGGGCGAGTGCGGGCAGAGAGGGACGCGCGTCTGCGCTCGGACGCGGCTGCGAACCGCGAGCGCATCCTGGAAGTGGCGCTGGCGGAGCTGACGTGCTCGGCGGACGTCCCGCTGAGCACCATCGCGAAGAAGGCGGGCGTCGGGCAGGGCACGCTGTACCGCAACTTCCCCAGCCGCGAGGCGCTCGTCCTGGAGATCTACCGCCATGAGATGCGGCAGGTGGCCGACACCGCGGCCGAGCTGCTGCGTACCCGCGCACCGGATCAGGCCCTGCGGGAGTGGATGGGGCACCTGGCCCGGTTCGCCATGGCCAAGGCCGGTCTCGCCGACGCGCTGCACAAGGCCATCAGCGCCTCCGGCGGCCAGGAGAAACCGGGGCACGGCCAGATGACCGAGGCCGTGGCGCTCCTGCTGCGGGCCAACGAGGAGGTCGGCACCATCCGCCCGGGCGTCACCACCGACGACTTCCTGCTCGCCATCGCCGGCCTGTGGCAGATCGGCCCCGGCGAGAACGGACAGGCACGCGCCCGACGGCTTCTGGACCTGGTCATGGACGGGCTGCGCACGGGCGCGCCCGGGGCGGCCGGGCCGGGCGCGGCGGCCGACGGGGCGGGCTGAGCCCATCAGGAGGCCGCCGCCCGCGGGCGGCGGCCTCCGTAGCGCGGACTGTCCCGTGGATCAGCCCCGGACCGGGAGCGCGGTGCGCGGCCGGGGCGGGAACCCGGCGGCGCGGTAGCACGCGTCGATCAGGGACATGGTGGCCAGCGCGTCCTCCGCGTCCAGCGGAAGCGGTGCGCCGTGCCGCAGGTGCGCGGCGTACGCGTCCAGCTGGTAGGTGTACGAGGACCGCTTGCCCAGCTCCTCGGTCCGCTCGCCCGCGGGTGTGCGCACCACGACCCGGTCGTCGAGATGAGGCTGGACGAAGTTCATGGCCGTCGCTTCCCCGTGTGAGCCGATGACCCTGAGGCTCATCCGCCACTCCTCATGTGCCATATGGCAGCGGGCGGATCCGGTGGCGCCGCCGGGGAAGACCAGGTCCGCGTCCAGCCACTCGTCCACCTCCGGCGCGCCGTGCCGGGCGCCGCCCCGGGCGGTGACCAGGCGCGGGGGACCACCGGCCCAGGGGGCGAGCGTGGCCCCCGCGTGCAGGCTGTAGCAGCCCAGGTCCATCAGGGCGCCCCCGGCCAGGGACAGGGACCAGCGGGGGTCGGACCCGGCCGGGGCGGGCATGGCCGTCATCGTCTCGACATGCCGCAGCTCCCCGAGTTCCCCGGAGTCGAGCAGTTCGTGGAGGCGGCGGGTGACGGGGTGGAAGAGGTAGTGGAAGCCCTCCATGAAGACGGTGCCCGCCTTGGCGGCCGCGTCGCGTATCTCGGCGGCCTCCTCGGCGTTGCTCGCCGAGGGCTTCTCGGTCAGCACATGCTTGCCCGCGGCGAGCGCCGCGAGGTTCCACGGCCCGTGCAGGCCGTTGGCCAGCGGGTTGTAGACGACCTCCACATCGGGGTCGGCGATCACATCGGCGTAGGAGTCCAGAACGCGCTCGACACCGTGCTCGGCGGCGAAGGCGTCGGCCCGGTCCCGGGAGCGGGCGGCCACCGCGACGAGGCGGTGGCCGCCCGCACGGGCGGGGCCGACGAGGGAGAGCTCGGAGATCCGGGCGGCGCCCAGGATCCCGATGCGCAGCGGCTCGGCCGTCGTCATGCCTTGCGTACCTCTTCCATGGTCACGGGGCGGTGTTCGCGCAGTGAAAGCGTGCAGGCCTCGGCGATCCAGCCGGCCTCCACGGCGTCGGCGACGGTGCAGGGGGAGGGCCGCAGACCCGCCGCGACCTCGGTGAAGACGGTGAGCTCGGACCGGTAGGCGGCGGCGAAGCGGTCCATGAAGAAGTGGTGCGGTGTGCCGCCGGGGAAGGTGGCGCCCGGTTCCACGGAGCGCAGCGGCAGCCTGTCCTCCAGGCCCGCGGCCACGCTGTCCGTCATGCCGTGGAGCTCCAGGCGGGCGTCGTAACCCCGGGGGTTGTGGCGGGTGTTGGAGACCACGGCGAGGGTGCCGTCGTCCAGGGTGAGGAGGGCGGAGGCGGTGTCCACGTCCCCGGCGGCCGCGATGTACTCGGCGCCGCGGTTGGCGCCGGTCGCGTAGACCTCGGTGACCTCGTGGCCGGTGATCCAGCGGACGGTGTCGAAGTCGTGCACGGCGCAGTCGCGGAAGATGCCACCGGAGACGGCCACATAGGCGGCCGGGGGCGGCTCGGGGTCCAAGGTGGTGGACCGTACGGTGTGCAGCGGCCCGAGTTCACCGCTGACCACCGCCGCCCGCGCGGCCACGTAACCGGGGTCGAATCGCCGGTTGTAGCCGATCTGGACCTCCACGCCACTGCCCTCCACCGCGCGGAGGACATCGAGGCTCTCCTCGATCGTGCGCGCCACGGGCTTCTCGCAGAAGACCGGTACGCCCGCCCGTACGGCGGCGACGATGAGCTCGGGGTGGGCGTCGGTGGCCGCGGCGATCACGACGCCGTCCACATCGGCGGCGAGTACGGCCTCCGGCGAGTCGACCGCGTGGGCGCCGAAGCGCTCGGCGGCGGAGGCGGCGGCCGCTGCGACCGGGTCGGTGACCACGAGGGAGTCCACCGCGTCGAGCGTGGACAGGGTCTCGGCGTGGAAGGCGCCGATCCGGCCCAGGCCCATGATGCCGATACGCATGGGAGTCATGTCCCTTTCTGTCTGGACGGTGGTGTTGCTTCTGGTGACGCGGCGGGTCAGCCGAGTCCGCCGAGGACGTTCTGGTCCCAGTCGATGACCGAGCCGGTGACGACCCCGCTGCGGTCGGAGAGGAGGAGGACGACGAAGTCGGCGATCTCGTCGACCTGGGCGAGCTTGCCCATCGGCTGGGCGCGGGCCGCCTCCTCGCGCCAGTCGTCGCCCGCGCCGTGGAAGGCGCGCTGGATGGCGTCCTCGCCCTCGGTGTCGGTCCAGCCCAGGTTGATGCCGTTGACGCGGACGCGGTCCCAGCGGTGGGCGTGTGCGGCGTTGCGGGTCAGGCCCGCGAGCCCGGCCTTCGCGGCGGCGTACGGCGCCAGGAACGGATATCCGCCGTGTGCGCAGTTGGAGATGATGTTGACGATGGTGCCCGGGGCCTTCCTGGCCACCATGTCGGCGACGGCGGCCTGCATGGCGAAGAACGGGGCGCGCAGATTGATCGCGACATGCGCGTCGAAGAGCTCGGGCGTGGTGTCCAGCAGCGTCCCGCGCGAGGTGAGCCCGGCGGAGTTGACCAGGCAGTCGATCCTGCCGTGGGCCGCCACCACCCGTTCCACGCTGCCGCGTGCCTGCGCGGGATCGGCCAGGTCGGCGCGGAGGAAGGAGGCCGTGGCTCCCCGGTCGGCGAGCTCCCCGGCCAGCTGCTCACCGGTGTCGGGGTGGCGTCCGGTGAACGCCACCGTGGCCCCCTCGCGGGCGGCGGCGCGGACGATGCCCGCGCCGATCCCCTGGCTGCCGCCGTTGACCAGGACGACCTTGTCCTGCAACAGTCCCATGAGCGGTCCGTCTCCTTCAGCTCTGGCGGCGCTCGGCGCCGGCCCGCAGTTCCGTACGCAGGGTGTCCGGGGTCCAGTCCCGCTCCAGGGCGCGCCGGAGGGTGTCGGCCTGGGAGTCCGGGGCGAGGCCGCCGACCGGTGGGTCGAGGTCGAGGTTGGTGGGGAAGGGATAGCCCTCGGCGCAGGCCGCGACCACGTTGTGCAGCCAGTCCTCGGTGGCGCCTTCGGCCTTGCGCCGCCGCAGTACGGGGAAGACGGCGTTGGCCACCGCCTCGCGGTCGACGGTCTCCATGGTGCGGCCGAAGGCGGAGGAGATCTGCAACAGGTTGGCCATCCGCCGGATGTCCGCCGAGCGATTGTGCCCGGCGGCGTGGAAGAGCGCCGGGTTGAAGAAGACCGCGTCACCCGCCTCCAGGGGCAACTGGACGTGGTGCTCGGCGAAGTAGGCCATGAACTCCGGGCGGCGCCAGGCCAGATAGCCGGGCTCGTACGCTTGCGAATACGGCAGGTAGAGCGTCGGGCCGGACTCGACCGGCATGGCGCAGTGGGCGACGGCGCCTTGCAGGGTCAGCACGGGGGAGAGCCGGTGGACATGGGCGGGGTAGGCCGCGGCCCGCGCCTCGGAGAGGAAGCCGAGGTGGTAGTCGCGGTGCACGCTCTGGGCCGCGCCGCCCGGGTTGACCTGGTTGATCTGTGAGGTGATCTGGTAGCCGGGGCCGAGCCAGGCGGTGGCCACGAGGGCGATGAGGTCGTTGGCGTAGTAGTCGGCGAAGACCTCCGGTGCGCTCAGGGCCAGCTTCTCCAGCGCGTTCCACACCCGGTCGTTGGCGCCGGGCTTGGCGAAGTGGTCACCGCGGGCGCCGCCCGCCGCCCGTTCCCGCTCGATCAGCGCCGTGAACGCCTCGGTGGCCCGGTCCAGGACCGACGCGTCGGGGAAGGCGCCCTTGAACACCACGATGCCGGGGCCGTCCAGCAGGGCGTGGACCAGTTCCGCCTGCGCCTCCCGGCGGCCGGGGGCCGTGGCGGCCCGGGCCCGCAGGCGGTCCCCGTCGTAGACGGGGACGTTGTGCTCCACGGCGTCGGCACCGGGGTGGTCACCGGGGTCGGTGGTCCGCTCGACCAGGGTGCGGAAGGCCTCGAGGGAGCAGTCGGCCTCACTGAGCCAGGCATGAGACCTCGGAGCGATGAGGGGCATTGCTTTCCGATCCTTCCCGTGGGCTGCGGCTTTCTGTCAGTGTTGTGATCGGCCGAGCATCGAGCAATCCTCAGCAGCCCATCAAAAACCCCTCAGGGAGGCGCGCCGATGGCCCATCCGTATCCCATCCGGGAGATCGCCCGGCAGGCCGGGCTGAGCGAGGCCACCGTCGACCGGGTGCTGAACAACCGGGGCGGGGTGCGCGAGAGCACCACCCGGGAGGTCCATCAGGCGATCAAGGATCTGGACCGGCAGCGCACCCAGGTCCGCATCGGTGGCCGCATCTTCATGATCGATATCGTGATGCGGGCCCCTGAGCGCTTCTCCTCGGCGGTGCGCGCCGCCCTGGAGGCGGAGCTGCCCGCGCTGCGCCCGGCGGTGATGCGGTCGCGCTTCCACTTCCGCGAGACCGGTCCGGTGGAGGAGCTGATCGCCACGCTGGACCGCGTCGCCCAACGCGGCGGCTGCCAGGGGATCGTCCTGAAGGCGCCCGACGTACCCGAGGTCACCGCGGCCGTCGGCCGACTGGCGGCTGTGGGCATACCGGTGGTGACCCTGGTGACCGACCTGCCCAGCAGCGCCCGCCGGGCCTACGTCGGCATCGACAACCGCGCCGCCGGAGCCACCGCCGCGTACCTCATGGGCCAGTGGCTCGGCGACCGGCCCGGCAATGTGCTCACCACCATCAGCCGGGGCTTCTTCCGCGGTGAGGAGGAACGTGAGATGGGCTTCCGCAGCGCCCTGCGCAACGCACACCCCGGGCGCACGCTCGTGGAGGTCACCGACAGCGACGGGCTGGACGCCACCCAGCGCGACCTGGTCCTGCGGGCGCTGCGACGCGACCCGGACATCCGGGCGGTCTACTCGATCGGCGGCGGCAACACCGCGACCATCCAGGCCTTCGAGGAACTCGGGCGCGGCTACGAGGTGTTCATCGCCCACGACCTCGACCACGACAACACCCGGCTGCTGCGCGAGCGGCGGCTGTCCGCGGTGCTCCACCACGACCTGCGCCAGGACATGCGCCGCGCCTGCCAGATCATCATGCGGGCCCACGGAGCCCTCCCCGACGACGGCCCCGCCCTGCCCTCGCCGATCCAGGTCGTCACGCCGTACAACATGCCGCCCGACGTGGCCTGAGACGTCTGACCGCGGCACCTTCCCGCACCCTCCGGCCCGTTTGGCGAGATCCCGTTGAACCATGTCACTCGTGCCACTGGGAGCCGTTTCCGCCCTCACATAGCGTCGCAACGGGGCCAGACGGACTGGCCATCGCCGCATATGAGGGAAGATTTTCATGCTCGCCCAGATCGTCCTGTTCGACGGCTTCGACCTCCTCGATGTGCTCGCCCCCTACGAAGTGCTGTACGCCGGTGGCATGGCTTCCGGAGGAGCGCTGCGCCCGGAGCTGGTGTCCGCCGAGGGGCCGCGTGAGGTGGTGAGCGGGGTCGGCGGCGTACCGCTGCGCGCCGCGGCCGCCCTCGATCCCGCGCGGGCGGACCTGGTGGTGGTACCCGGCGCCGCCGGCCGCGTCGGAGAGCCCGGCGAGGTCCCGGACCACGACGCGGACGCGGACGCGGGCGAGTGGCGGGAGGACGAGTTCATCCCCGTCCTGCTGGGCCGCACCCTGAACACCGGGCTGCCGGGGCTGCTGAAGGCCGCCATGGACCGCCCGGAGGTGACCGTCGCCACGGTGTGCGGCGGCTCGCTCGTCCTGGCCATGGCCGGTCTGCTGGAGGGCCGCTACGCCACCACCCACCACATGGGCCTGGACATGCTGGACGCCACCGGCGTCAACGCGGTCAGGGCCCGCGTCGTGGACGACGGCGACCTCGTCACCGGCGCCGGTGTCACCTCCGGACTCGACCTGGGCCTTTACCTGCTGGAGCGCGAACTGGGGCCGCGGATCGCCCACGCCGTCGAGGAACTGTTCGCCTACGAGCGCCGTGGCACCCCCTGGCGCCACCACGGGCCGTCGCCCGTCGCCCTGTGACCACGCCACCCCACCGCCATCCGCCCCAACCACCCACCGTGAGGAAGCACACCACCATGCCCATCGCACACTCCGTCGAAGGCACCTGGGACCTGTCCATCTCCACACCCATCGGCCGGATCAGGGCCGTGATCGAACTCCGCGACGAGGGCGGCACCCTGATCGGTACGGCCCACGGTGCGGGCGAGGAGGTCCCGCTGGCCGATGTGGCGCTCCACGGTGACCAGCTCATCTGGCGTCAGGCCATCACCAGGCCGATGCGGCTGAACCTCGCGTTCACGATGACGGTCGAGGGCGAGACGATGACCGGCACCTCCAAGGCGGGGCGGCTGCCCTCCTCCAAGGTCACCGGAGAGCGCCGCGCCGCCCCAGCGGCGGCGGAGGACTGACCGGATACACCCCGTGGAAAGCTGCCGCCCGGCTCAGACGAACTGCTGGACCACCAGCACGGTCGCGCTCGCCACCGCGAGCACCATGGCGACGGCCCTGGTGCGCCGCGTGTCCAGCCGGCTCGACAGCGGGCGGGCCAGCAGCACCCCGATCGCCGCGGCCGGGGCCAGCAGGGCGGTGCGCCACAGGCTGTACGTGTGCACCGCCCCCGTCGCCGCCAGGGTGGCCAGACTCATCACCGAACCGGCCAGGAAGAACCCGCTCATCGTGGCGCGCAGCCGCGGTCCGCTCAGGCGCTGCCAGACCATGGCCATCGGCGGCCCCCCGATGGCGGTCGCCGTGCCCATCAGCCCCGACATCAGACCGGCCAGCAGCACCGACCGCCGCCGCGGCGCGGGCACGAAACCGCGCAGGCTCACCGCCACGCCCGTGAGGACGACCGCGGCCACGAGCAGGGCGAGGTACCGGGCGGGCAGCACGGCCACCAGCGCCGCGCCGCCCAGCACCCCCGGCACCCGGCCGACCAGCGCCCACCCCGCACCCCGCAGGTCCAGGTGGCCGCCCTCCAGCGCCAGCACCGCGGCCGTGACCCCGGTGGCGAGCAGCAGGACGACCACCGGGGTGAGCGACGGGTCGAATATCGCGATCACCGGGGCGGCCAGCAGACCGAGCCCGAAGCCGATGGAGACCTGGAGCAGCGCCCCGACCGCCACCGTGATGAAGAGCAGGGCGAACTCCGGCGGGGTCATGCTTCCATCGGCCCGGCACCCAGCGGGAAGTGGCACAGGCCCTCATGCGGCTCCCGCCCGGTGTCCGCCGTGCCGTCGCGGACCACGACAGGGGGAGCGAGCTCGGCGCACCGGGCCTCGCTCTTCCAGCAGCGGGTGCGGAACCGGCAGCCCGACGGGATGTCGTACGGGGACGGGATCTCCCCGCGCAGCTGGATCTCGTCGTCCTGGGCCTGCCCGGACACATCGAGGGTGGGCGCGGCGGACATCAGGGCGGCGGTGTAGGGGTGCACGGGTCGGTCGAAGACGTCCTCGGTGGGGCCGTGCTCGATGACCTTGCCCAGGTACATCACCGTCACCCGGTCCGAGACATGCCGGACCACGGAGAGGTCATGGGAGATGAAGACGTACGAGACACCGAGCCGCTCCCGCAACTCGCTGAGCACATTGAGCACTTGGGCCTGCACCGAGAGGTCGAGCGCGGACACCGGCTCGTCGCACACGATGAGGTCGGGGTCCAGCGCCAGCGCGCGGGCGATGCCGATGCGCTGCCGCTGCCCGCCGGAGAACTCGTTCGGGTAGCGGTGGGCGTCGCTGTCCCGCAGCCCGACGAGGGACAGCAGCTCACGGACCCGCCGCTGCCGCGCCTGCGCCGTGGGCACGACGTCGCGGTGGGTGCGCCACGGCTCGCCGATGAGATCGGCCGCGGACATCCGGGCGTTGAGCGAGGCGAAGGGATCCTGGAACACCATCTGCACCCGGCGCCGCCAGACCAGCCGTTCCTTGCCCTTGAGGGTGAACGGATCGGTGCCGTCGAAGCGCACGGTGCCCGAGTCCGGCCGCTCGAGACCGAGCACCACCCTGGCCAGGGTCGACTTACCACATCCGGACTCGCCCACCAGCCCGAGCGTCTGCCCGCGCTCGACCCGCACATCGACGCCGTCGAGCGCGGTCAGGCGCCGCCGGCCATGGCCGAACGACTTGGTCACGCCGCGGACCTCGAGCAGCGGCGGGGAAGTGGCGGAGCCATCGGCCCGGGGACCGGCGGCGGTGGCGTCGGTGAGGGGCGTCTCAGACACGGTCGAGCTCCTCGGAGAAGTGGCAGGCGGCCGAACGCGAGGCCCCGACGGACACCAGACGGGGGCGCTCCTGGGCGCAGCGCTCCTGGGCCAGCGGACATCTGGCCTGGAAGACACAGCCGGACGGGACCGCGCTGAGCTCGGGCGGGCTCCCCGGTACGGCGGGCAACGGGCGGCCCCTGACGGCGTGTTCGGGAACCGAGTCGAGCAAGCCCCTGGTGTAGGGGTGGCGGGGGCGGGAGAACACCTCCGCCACCGGGCCGGTCTCCACCACATTGCCCGCGTACATCACCACGACGTCGTCCGCGCGCTGGGCCACCACCGCCAGATCGTGGGTGATCAGCACCAGCGCCATGTCCCGCTCGGTTTGCAGATCCCGCAGCAGCCGCATGATCTGGGCCTGCACGGTGACATCCAGCGCGGTCGTGGGCTCGTCGGCGATGAGCACATCGGGGTCCAGCGCGACGGCCATCGCGATCAGCAGCCGCTGGCGCATACCGCCGGAGAACTGATGCGGATACGCGCGGGCCCGCAGCCGGGGCTCGGGTATGCCGACGCGGGTCATCAGCTCGACCGCCTTCTCCCGGGCAGCGCGGCGCGACATCCCGCGATGGATGCGGAACGGCTCGGCGAGCTGCCTGCCGACCGGCTGTACGGGATTGAGCGCGGTCAGCGCGTCCTGGAAGACGATCGACAGCACGGGACCGGCGAGCCTCCTGCGCCCCGCCTGGCCCAGCCGCAGCACATCGGAGCCGGACACCTTCACGGATCCGCCCGTCACCTCGGCGGTCGGGTCGAGCAGCCCGGCGATGGACAGCGCGGTCATCGACTTCCCGCAGCCGGACTCGCCCAGCAGCGCCAGCGTGCGTCCCTTGCGCACCTGGAAGCCGACGCCGTTCACGGCGCGTACGGTCCCGGAGGGGGTGCGCAAGTCGACACAGAGCCCCTCGACTTCGAGCGCGGGGCCGCCGGTCCCGGCGGGCGCGGGCAGGGTGGAGGACTTCACGCGATCATCTCCGAGGGAACAGCGGCCCGGTTGCCGCGCCGCTTCCTGGGCAAGGTCAGACGCCAGCGCTGGGCCGGGTCGGTGGCCAGGCGGACCCAGGCGGCGAGCACCGTGGCCGACACCGTGGTGAGCACGATCGCGACACCCGGCAGCACGGCGATCCACCAGGCCGTCTGGAGGTACTGGCGCCCCTGCGCCACCATCAGCCCCCAGCTCACATCGGGGGGCTGGATGCCGATGCCGAGGAAGCTCAGGGACGACTCGGTCAGCATCACGAAACAGAAGTCGAGCGTGGCCACGGTCAGCAGCGTGGGCAGCGCGATCGGCAGAATATGACGGTAGATGATGTTCCGGCTCGGTGTGCCGAAGGTCCGGGCCGCGTCCACGAACAGACGGCTCCTCAGCTCGGCCGACTCCGCGCGGGCGGTGCGCAGATAGACCGGGACGCGCGCGATGGCGAGGATCAGCACGATGTTCATCGCGCTGGGCGCGAAGACGTACAGCACGACCACCGCGATCAGCAGGGACGGGAAGCTGAGGATGACATCGGCGACCCGCATCGCGACGCTCTCGCGCATGCCTCCGTGGTATCCGGCCCACAGCCCCAGCGCCGAGCCGATCAGCAGCGAGCACAGCACCGCGGGCACCGCGACGGACAGCGTCGTCCCGGCGGCGTCCATCAGCCGGGCCAGCACGCTGCGCCCCAGCACATCCGTGCCGAGCAGCCCGTAGAAGCCGTGGTCCAGGGAGGGCGGGCGCAGCGAGGCGCGCAGATCCTGCCGTACGGCTCGGTCCCCGATGAACAGCCGGCCGAACAGCGCGACGAGGAACACCCCGGCGAGGATGACCGCCGCGACGGCCGCGGCCCGGTCCCGGCCGAGCAGCAGCCACCAGCGGGGCGGGCGTTGGCGCGACGGGACGGCTGCCGCGCCGGAGGGCCGGTCGGCGGGGTCGGCGGGGTCGGCGGGGTCGGCGGGGTCGGCGGGGTCGGTCATGGTGGCTCCTTCGCTCACGCCGGCACCGCCTGGCGCACTCGGGGGTCGATCAGGGCGTGGCAGACGTCCACGAGGATGTTCAACGCGAAGATCGTCACCGCCGTGAGCAGGACGGCGGCCTGCAACACCGCGAAGTCGCGCTGGAGAATCGAGTCGATCATGAGCTTGCCGATCCCGGGCCAGCCGAAGATCGTCTCCACCACCACCGCGCCGTTGACGAGACCGACGGTGAGATCCCCGGCCACGGTCAGCACCGGCGTGATGGAGTTGCGCAGCGCGTGCCCGAACACCACGCGCCCGGGGCCGGCTCCCTTGCTGCGCGCGACCTTCACATACGGCGCGGACAGCGCGCCGACCATGCTGCCGCGGACCACCTGCACCAGCACCCCGAACGGGCGGATCAGCAGGGTGGCGATGGGCAGCACCCAGATCTCCGGGCCGCCCAGGGTGCCGGAGGTCGGCAGCCAGTCCAGGCCCACTCCGAACACCAGCACCCCCACGATCGCGAACCAGAAGTCGGGGATGCTGGCCGCGGTCATCGACAGCAGACCGGCGATCCGGTCGATGAGCGAGTTGGGCCGGTACGCGGCGAGGCTTCCGACCAGCAGCGCGCCGAGGATCGCCAGGAGCATCGTCATCCCGGCGAGTTGGAGAGTGACGGGGAACGCCTTGAGCACCATCGAACCGGCCGACTCCCCGGTGCGCAGCGAGGTCCCGAAGTCGAGTTGCGCGGCGTTGGTGAGGTAGTCCCACAGCTGTACCGGAATGGAGTCGTCGAAGCCGTGGGCGGCGGAGAACTCCGCGCGTTGCTGCGGGGTGGCGCTCAGCGGGAGGTAGAGGTCGACGGGGCTGCCGGTCAGACGGGCCAGGCAGAACACGCCGAGCACCACGAACACCAGGGGGATCGCGCTGGAGATGATGCGCTTGCGCAGGAAGGACGCCATCTCAGTGCCTCCCCGCCGGCGCGGGGCTGACCTCGGCCAGCCGCATCTCGTCCCCGGTGGCGGAGTCCGGCCGGTACCGCACCTTCGGCGACAGTCCCAGCAGCCCGCGCATATGGGCCAGATAGGCGTACTGCGCGACCGTCTCGTTCTGGTAGCCGAGCACCTCGGCGAACGCCTTCTCGCGGGCCTTGCCGGACAGCGCGTCCGCCGCGGCGATGCGCCGGTCCAGCTCCTTGGTGCCGAAGGTGGACTGCGGGCCGTCGCTCACCAGGTACTGACTCGTGGTGAAGGCCGCGTCCCCGGCCTGGTTGCCGTGCATGATCAGCAGCGCCACCGGCCCGACATCGCGGGGCAGCGGACGCAGCTGGTACTGAAGGTGGGTGGCGGTGTCCGCCATGCGAATCCTCACGTTCAGCCCCACCCGTGCCATCTCGTACTGGAGGGCCTCGGCCACTTCCGAGATCCCGGCGAACATGCCGTTGCGCGCCACGAGAGTGATCTGCCGGTGCACGGGGACGCCGTCGTCGGCGGCCTGTTTCACCAGCGCGCGGGCGGCGGCCACCTTGTACGGGACCGGGGCGAGGTCGTCGTTGTGGCCCACCACGCCGGGTGGGACGAGTTGTGCGGCGGGCTTGGCGAGCCCGCCGAGGAGGGCGTCGATGATGCCCTTGCGGTCGACGGCCATGCCGATCGCCTTGCGCACCCGGATGTCGTTGAGCGGCGCCTCGCGGCCGTCCAGACGCAGGGCGGTGGTCTCGTTGTTGGGGTAGGCCACGGTGTTGCCCTTGTCGGCGCTGGTGTGGTCCAGCGCCGTCGCGATGTCGGCCTCACCCTTGTCGATCATCGCGGCGCGGACGCTGGCGTCGCTGCGCCAGACATACCGGGCCCGGGGGTAGGCGGGTGCCTTCCCCCAGTAGTTCTCATTGCGGGCGAGGGAGATCGAGACACCGGTCTGCCATGACTTGACGGCGTAGGGGCCGGTCCCGATCGGTATCCGCACCTTGGCCTTGGTGCTGGTGGTGCGCGGCACGATTTCGACGAAGCTGAGCCGCAGGGGGAGGATGGGGTCGGTCTTCTCGGTGGTGACGGTCAGCCGGGTGGGGCTGACGGCGTGTACTTCGAGCTTCTCGTCGCCGAAGACGTAGCCGTCCACGTTGCAGGCGAGATCGGAGTTGACGGCGCGGTCGATGGAGAAGGCGGCGTCCTTCGCCGTGAACGGCTGCCCGTTCTGGAAGGTCACACCGGGGCGGATGTCGAAGGTCCATGTCGTGGGCTCGGTCTGCCGCCAGCCGGTCGCCAGCAGCGGATCCAGCTTCCCCGAGGTGGGGTCGCGTTCCACCAGCGGCTCGGTGATGTTGGAGCGGACGACGACACCGGTCGCGGTCAGCGATGACTCGCAGGGCTCCAGCGTCGGGGGCTCCTGGGTGAGGACGAGCCGCAGGGTGCGGCCGTCCGCGCTGCCGGCGTCACCCGCCGCGTCACTGTTCGCCACGGCGCACGCGCTGGTCAGCAGCAGCGTGCCGGTTGTGAGAAGGGCGAGAACTGTATGGGCCCGGCCCCGTTCCCGGCGCGGGCTGGAGGGTACGGAGGACTTCATCGTCGGCGTATCTCCGAGGGTGCTGGCGGGTTGCCGCCCGAGAACGACAGTCGACATGGGCTGTCTACACTTACGTACCCGGTCTGCATTTGTGGACGCCGAAGCTAAACCGGAGGTGCCGGGCCGTCAAGGGATCTGACAACACGCGCAGGTAGAACGGTTCTTGGCCGACGCCGCCCGATCATTGACAGCCTTATGGGTGGCGTGCACAAATGAAGACAGCGCCTATATATGAGGACGGTGGTCATGGCCAGTACGGCTGCCCCCGGTGGTGACCGGGGGATGCGCATCATGCTCAACCACCGGATTCTGAGCAGGTTCGGCGAGCGGCTGCGGGCGCGGACCGAGGACCGGCACGAGTGGCTGGACGTCTGCGACTGGGACGCGGCGCGGATCGCCGACGCCATCGCCTCCGTCGATGTGTACGTGGGCTCACAGCTCGGCGAGGAACACGCGCGCCGGGCCCAGCGCCTCCGCCTCGTCCATGTCGTCGGCGCGGGCTACGACGGCATCCCCCTGGAGGCGCTGGGGCCCGATGTGACCGTGGCGAACACCTTCCACCACGGCGCGTCGATCGCCGAACACGTCCTGATGTGCGTGCTGATGCTGTCCCGGCGGGTACTCACGGCCGACCGCGAACTGCGGGCCGGTCGGTGGCGGAACGTGGCCGTCGACGCCACGCTGCCCTTCGGGGACACCCTGCGGGGCCGCCGTGTCGGCGTCATCGGCTTCGGTGAGACGGGACGGGAGATCGGCCGGCTGTGCCAGGCGGTCGGCCTGGGTGTACGGGCCGTGCGTCGCGACCCATCGGCCCCGCTGCCGGACGATCTGCACCCCGACTGGGTGGGTGGCACGGACCGGCTCCCGGAACTGCTGGCGGACTCCGACATCGTCGTGGTGACCGTGCCGCTGAGCCCCGCGACCCGCGGCCTGATCGGCCCCGCCGAACTCGCCGCGATGGGCCCGCGATCCCTCCTGGTCAACGTCGCCCGTGGCCCGGTCGTGCGGGAGGAGGCGCTGTACGAGGCGCTGTCGGCCGGCACCATCGCCGGGGCCGCCCTCGACGTGTGGTGGGCCGGCCCACCACACGCGCCGAGCCGGCTGCCGTTCCACACGCTGCCCAACGTGGTGATGACACCGCACAACTCGGGCCATACGGAGGAGACGTTCGCCGCCCGCGCCACGGATATCGCGGCCAACATCAACCGTCTGGACACCGGGAGCCCGCTGAGCAACGTGGTGCGCGCCGCTCGGGTGCGGGCCGTGCCCGATGGCCCCGCGGTGGGGACGGCTCTCAGATGACGGGTACGGTGCCGCCGTCGATGACGTGCTCGGCGCCGACGATGGCGGAGGCCCGGTCGGAGACCAGGAAGGCGACGAGTTCGGCGACTTCTTCGGGCCGGTTGGGGCGCCCGAGGGGGATGCCGCCGAGGGAGTCCATGAGCGATGCCAGAGCGGACTCCCGGTCGCCGGTCCGCTCGGCGATGCGGTCGATGAGCGCGTCGGCCGCGCTGGTCTGGATGAACCCGGGGGACACCGTGTTCACCCGCACCCCGAGCGGTGCCACCTGGTTGGCCAGGCCCTTGCTGTAGGTGGTGAGCGCGGCCTTGGCGGCGGCGTACGCCAGTGTGCCGTTCCACAGTGGCATCCGCCGCTGGATCGAGGAGACATGGACCACCGCGCCCCCACCCCGTTCGATCATGCCCGGGATCAGGGCGCGGTCCAGGCGGACGGCGCCGAGCAGATTGTGGTTGAGCTCCTGCTGCCAGATCTCCTCGGACAGCGTCTCGAAGCCACCGGCGGGCGCGGCCGAGCCGCCGAGCGTATGGACCAGGATGTCCGTGCCGCCCAGCCGCCGCCGGGCCTCCCGCGCGATGTGTTCCGCGCCTTCGGGCGTGGTCAGGTCGGCGGCCACGAAGTCGTCGTCGGGGACGTCCTCGGGCTGGGAGCGGGCGGTGACCAGTACGGTCGCACCGGCCGTCCGCAGCCGGGCCGCGATCGCCGCTCCGGTGCCCTTGGTGCCACCGGTGACGAGGGCGCGACGGTTGGAGAGGGAGTCATCGGGTGTGGGCAAGACTGTCCGTTCCGGAACGCGCGCAGGGCGCACCCCTTGTGACTGCTAAAATAGAAGCAAGTGACTTTCACATTAGCAGTAACTCGGGAGGGTGTCGCAATGGCAAGCCGGATCAGGCTGGAGGACCGTGAGTGCCCGCTGTCGACCACGGTTCAGCACGTGGGGGAGTGGTGGACGCTGCTGATCCTCCATGACGCCTTCGACGGCTATACCCGCTTCGACCAGTTCCAGCAGAGCCTGAACATCTCCACCAGCATGCTCACCACGCGGCTGAAGACCCTGGTGGCGGACGGCCTGCTGGAGCGGCGCCCCTACCAGACCAACCCGGTGCGCCATGAGTACGTGCTGACCGAGCGCGGCCGTTCGCTGCGGCCCGTGGTCGTCGCGCTGGCCGCCTGGGGCAATCAGCACCTCGCGCCGGAGGAGCGCGCCATGATCCTCGTCGACGCCCGAACCGGCGAGGAGGCCGAACCCGTCGTGGTGGACGCGCGCACCGGCCGAAGCCTCGACGACAGCGAGATGTACGTGTTCACCGCGGGTCCGGCCGCGAGCGAGGCGATGCGCGCCCGCTACGTCGAACTCGAACGGCGGCGGCCCGTGCCCGGCACTTCCGCGTCCGAGTAGGGAAACAGGCTGGCTGGAAGGCGGCGATCGTGTCAGAAGAGCGTCAGGACACCACGCGGGACGAGGGCACCACGAGGGACGAGGGCACCACGGGGGGCCAGGACACCACGCGGGCCGAGTTGATGAGCCGGCCCACACCGCTGGAGGCCGCGCCGCGCCTGGCCCGTGCCATCGGGCTGGAGCCGGATGATCTGTGGATCAAGCGTGACGATCTGATCGGTCTCGGCGGCGGGGGCAACAAGGTCCGCAAGCTGGAGTGGACGGCCGGGGCCGCCCGCGCCGAGGGCGCCACCACGCTGGTGACCAGCGGGGCCGCGCAGAGCAACCACGCCCGTCTGACGGCCGCGGCCGGAGCGCGGCTGGGCATGGACGTGGTCCTGGTCCTCGCCGGTGCGCCGACCGAGGGTATGACCGGCAACATCGCGCTCGATGGCCTCTTCGGCGCCCGCGTCGTATGGGCGGGCGAGGTGAGCGAGGCGGAACTCGCGGCGGCCGTGCGGGACGTGGCCCGCGACGTGCGTGAGCGGGGCGCCCGGCCCGCGGTGATCCCCTTCGGCGGCTCCAGTGTGCTGGGCGCCCGGGGCTATGCCGCGGCGGGCACGGAACTCCTGGTGCAGGACCCGGACCTGACCACGGCGGTGGTGGCGGTCGGATCGGGCGGCACCATGGCCGGTCTCGTCCACACCCTCGGAGCCGAGCGGGTGCTGGGGGTGCACTGCGGAGCCGTCGCCGATCCCGGGTACGCCGTCGGCCACCTGGTCGAGGGGCTGGCCGGAGAGCCCGCGGCCACCTCCCTGCGGCTGCGCCTCGATCAGGTCGGGCCCGGCTACTCCGCGCTCACCGGACCGGTCATGGACGCCATCACCACGGCGGCCCGCACCGAAGGCATCGTCCTCGACCCCATCTACACCGGCCGTGCCCTGGCCGGTCTCATCGCGGCCGTCCACGACGGCCAGGTGCGCCCCGGGCAGCGCACGGTCTTCGTGCACACGGGCGGACTTCCGGGCCTGTTCGGGCACGCCGAGACACTGGAGCGGGCGCGTTCCGCCGTGGCCGAAACCGCCGTACGGTGGCCCCGCGGCTGAGTCTCACACCGGCACGACCCCGGTCGGTGTGCTCGAACGATCCGGTGTCACTCCGGGCGGGACTCCGCTCCCTCGGTGACATCGGTGGCATCGACGACCGCGTCGGCGCACATGGCGAGTCGGCGGGCCAGGGTGTGCACATGGTCGCGCAGGGCGTCCGGACGCTCGATCACGAACGGGAGGTCCAGCCAGGCGAGTACGGAGGGCACCCACTCCAGCCGCTCGGCCCGCAGTTCGACCCGCACCCATGTGCTGCCCTCTCCCTCCCCGGGGGCAGCGGCGGCGTCCCGCGCCGGGTCGGCCGGGAGTTCAGCCACGGTGACGAGCCCGGCCGGGATCCGGTGGCGGACCTGCTCGACCGTGCCCTGGACCCGGAGCGACACCTCGTGCAGATACGGCACCCCGGCCAGCCCGGACAGCACCCGGGCGGCCGGGTCGAACCCCTCGGGCACATCGAACGACCCCGGTAGCACCGAGGCCGTCTCGATCCGGTCCAGCCGGAACGTGCGCACCTCGCCGCTGTCCGAGTCCGCCCCCGTCACATACCAGCGCCCGGAGTGCGCGACGACCCCGTACGGATGCACGGTGCGTTCGCTGCGCCGCCCCTTCCAGGCGGTGTAGCCGATGGCGACGGGGCGGCGGTCCCGCGCCGCCTCCGCGAGCATCAGCAGCACACCGGTCTCCGGGACGGCCATGGGGCGGGCCGGGGCGGTGAAGTCGGCGGTCGCCAGCAGCGCGTCCAGGCGGCGGCCGAGCGCCTCGGGCAGCACCCGGCGCACCTTGGCGGCGGCGCTCTCCGCCGCCGCGACGGACGTGGTCACCAGCCCGGCCCGGCGGCCGGCGACCAGCCCGAGCAGCACGGCCAGCGCCTCCTCGTCGGTGAGCATCAGCGGCGGCATCCGATAGCCCGGCGCGAGCCGGTAGCCACCGTAGCGGCCGCGCACCGACCGGACCGGGACGTCCAGGTCGATCAGCTGGCCGACATAGCGGCGGACGGTGCGCTCGTCCACGCCGAGCCGGCCGGCCAGATCGGCGACGGTACGGGTGCCACCGGCCTGGAGGATCTCCAGCAGGGCGAGTACGCGGGCGGTCGGTCGGTTCATACCGGTCAAGTATTCCGCGATACCGGGCGGCTCCTGTCCGGTATCGCTTCTAGCGTCTGAGCCATGGCAACCTACGTACTTCTTCCCGGGTTCTGGCTCGGGGCCTGGGCCTGGCGCCCGGTGGCGGATGAGCTGCGCGGCCGTGGGCACGATGTCCACTCCCTCAGCCTGACCGGGATGGGCGAACGGGCGCACCTGGCCCGGCCCGACACCGACCTGGAGACCCACATCACCGATGTGCTCAACCTGATCCACTACGCGGACCTGCACGATGTAGTGCTGGTCGGGCACAGCTATGCCGGTGCCGTGGTGGTCCCGAGCGTGGCGGACCGGATGCCGGACCGGATCAGCCGCCTGGTGTTCATCGACAGCGGACCGCTGCCGGATGGCATGTCCCAACTGGAGTTCACCCCGCCGGAGGAGCGGTCGCGCAACGCCGAGCTGGTTCGTACGGAGGGGGACGGCTGGCGGCTGCCGCCCCCGCCGTGGCGGCGGCTGGCCTCCGAGGTGCACGGGCTGCCGGACGACACGCTCGAACGGATGGTGCGGCTGTCCGCCCCGCAGCCGTGGGCCACCGCCACCACCCCGGTCCGGCTGACCGAGGCATGGGAGAAGCTGCCGCGGCTGCATGTGCTGTGCAGTTTCCCGGTGGCAGAGGTGCGGGCGCGGATCGGCGTCGTTCCGGCCTTCCGGCATATGGCGACCGAGGACTGGGCGTACCGGGAACTGCCCGGCTGGCACTGGCCGATGTTCGACCGGCCCGGTGAGCTGGCGGCGATCCTGCACGACGTGGCTGCGATCCCGGACCAAGAGTGATCAGTTTCGATTCGAGTGCTTGCGACTCTAGACAGGACTGAACATGTATGGCTAACTTCCGGACATGCCTAAACAGGTCCTCAAGCATCAGCGCATCGCCCGCGTCCTGGCCCGTGAGATCCACAGCGGCGCCCTGGAGCCGGGCAGCAGGCTGCCCGGCGAACACGCGCTCACCCGGCGCTTCGCGGTCAGCAGGGCCACCGTCCGCCAGGCGCTGGACGAGCTCAGCAAGCAGGGGCTGATCTCCACCCACGCGGGTGTCGGCTCGTTCGTCACCTTCGACGGCGGCCTGCTGGACAACCGGCTGGGGTGGACCAGGGCACTGGCCGACCAGGGCGCCCAGATCACCACCGAGGTGCTCCGTCTCGAAGCGGTGCGCGATGCCCGGCTGGCCGGTGAACTCGGCATCGAGGGCGCCGAGTTCATGGCGCTCGACCGGTTGCGGGTGCTGCCGGAGGGCACTCCGGTCGCGTTGGAGCGCAGCCGGGTTCCGATGGTCCCGGCCCTGGCCGATGTCCCGCTCGGCGGACTCCTCGACGGCTCGCTGACCAAGACCCTCGCCGCGGTCGGCATCCGGGCCACGCACGGGGACGAGTGGGCGTCCGTACGCCAACTGGCGGCCGACGAGGCGACCCTGCTCCGCCGCCAGGTGGGAGAGGTCTGGCTCAACACCCGCCGGGTCAGCCGCGGGGCCGACGGCCGGATCGTCGAGCAGGTGACCAGCCTCCTGGACCCCGCCCGCTTCCAGCTGCACCTCGGCTTCGGGGAGAGCCCCGACGAGACGGCCCTGGGCGATGGCGATGGGGCATCCGCGGGGAAGCGGCCCCGATGATCCGATGAGGCCGCACACCGCGCCCGCCCGCGCCCGACGTACGCCTCCGCGCACTGACAGGAAGACCGACAGGAAGTCCGAATGAACCACCAGCACGACCGCGCGCTCGGCGCCCTCTACGGCCTGGCGATTGGCGATGCCCTCGGTATGCCCACCCAGATCATGTCCCGGCGGTCCATCGTCGCCCGGTTCGGCACCGTCACCGATTTCGAACCCGGCCCGGAGGACAACCCGGTGAGCGCCGGAATGCCCGCCGGTTCGGTCACGGACGACACCGATCAGGCCGTCATCGTCGGCCGGCTGCTGACCGGGTCCGGCGGCCGGATCGACCCGCTGCGGCTCGCGCACGAGCTCCTGGAGTGGGAGCGCGCCATGAAGGCCAAGGGCTCCTTCGATCTGCTCGGCCCCTCCACCAAGGCCGCCCTGGAGGCCGTGTCCCGTGGCGTACCGCCGGAGGAGGCGGGCAAGTCCGGTGCCACCAACGGCGCGGCCATGCGGATCACCCCCGTCGGCGTCGCCTTTCCCGACACGCCCCTGGAGCCCTTCCTCGACCGGGTCGCGGAGGCGTGCCAGGTCACCCATGACACCTCCATAGGCATCGCCTCCGCGGCCGCCGTGGCCGCCGCGGTGAGCCGTGGCATCGGCGGCGGGAACCTGGAGGACGCCGTCGGCGCGGCGATCACGGCGGCCGCTGCCGGTGCCGAGCGCGGCCACTGGGTCGCCGGGGCCGATATCGCCGCCCGCATCGGCTGGGCCGTGGACCTGGTCCGCGCGACTCCCGAACGGCAGGCCCTGGACCGCGTCTGCGACTTGGTCGGCACCAGCGTCGCCAGCCAGGAGTCGGTCCCCGCCGCCTTCGCCGTGCTGGCCCTCGCCGAGGGCGAGCCATGGCGGGCCTGCCTGCTGGCGGCCAACCTCGGCGGCGACTGCGACACCATCGGCGCCATGGCCGGCGCCATAGCCGGTGCCGTCAGCGGGGCCTCCGCCCTGCCCGACGACGCCCTCGCCACCCTGCGCTCGGTCAACGACCTCGACCTGGAACCGCTGGCCAAGGCCCTGCTCGCGCTGCGCGCCGACACGGCCGAATGACACACACCTCCGCCCCCACATCCGCACCGGAGCGCCCCCGGACAGAAAGACAGGTACCACCATGGCGGCTTCAGAGAACGACCGCGTCGGCTCCGTGGAGACCAGAGGCATCGAGCCGGTTCCCGACGCCGAGCGCCACGGCCACGCGAGCCAGATGTTCTGGACCTGGTTCGCCGCGAACATCAGCATCCTCGGCCTGCCGCTCGGCGCGGCGCTGGTCAGCTTCCGCGGCCTGAACATCTGGCAGGCGGCCGTCGTGGCCATCCTCGGGTCCTTCGGCTCCTTCGCCCTGGTGGGCGCCCTCAGCATCGCCGGGAAGCGGGGCGGAGCACCCGCCCTCACCCTCTCCCGCGCCGTGTTCGGGGTCCGTGGCAACGCGGGGCCCACGCTGGTCACCTGGCTGAGCCGGCTCGGCTGGGAGACCATCAACACCACCACGGCCGCCTTCGCCCTGCTGGCGCTGCTCGACGCCGCCTTCGGCATCCGGCGGAACACCGTCCTCACCGTGGTGTGCCTGCTGGTCTTCATCGGCTGCACCCTGCTGATCAGCGGCCTGGGCCACGCCACCATCATGTGGATCAACAGATGGGCCAGCTATGTCTTCGGGCTGCTCAACCTGGTCGTGATCGGCTTTCTCGCCACCACCGTGGACTGGGGCAAGGTCTTCCACGCCCAGGTCGGGCCGGTGAGTTCGATGGTCGTGGGCGTCGGCATGATCGCCGCCGGTACCGGGATCGGCTGGGCCAACACCGGGGCCGACTACGCCCGTTACCTGCCCCGCCGGATTCCCGGCGGCAGGCTGGTGGCCGCTTCCGCCTTCGGCGCCGGTATCCCGCTGGTGGTGCTGATCTCGCTGGGCTCGCTCCTCGCGGCGGGTGAGCCCGATCTGGCCTCCGCCTCCGACCCCGTCTCGGCGATCAACACGATGCTGCCGTCGTGGATGTCCATCCCGTATCTGATCGCCGCGTTCGGCGGACTGCTGCTCTCCAACCACCTGTCCGTCTACTCGGCCGGGCTCACCATGATCACCCTGGGGATTCGGGTCCGGCGCACCCTCGCCGTCGGCCTGGACGTGGTCGTCACCTTCGCGGGCGGGATCTACTTCATCCTGATCGCCAAGGACTTCTACGGCCCGTTCATCACCTTCCTCACCCTCCTCGCCGTCCCCATCAACGCCTGGGTGGGCGTCTTCGCGGTCGACCTGATACTCCGCCGGTCCTACGACGGCGCGGCCCTGATGGACGTCGGCCGCTCCAGCCGCTACTGGTTCCGGGGCGGGGTCGCCTGGGCCGCGATGATCGCCTGGGCGGCGGCCATCGTGGTGGGCCTGCTGTTCACCGAGGCCAGCACCAGCGCCACCGACGTGTGGTTCTCCGGACCGCTCGCCCACAGCTGGATCGGGTCCAACGGGCTGGGATGGGTGGTGACCCTGGTACTCGCGGCCGTCGTCTACGCCCTGCTGCGCCGGTTCGACGGCACCGTCCGCGAGGAGGCGTCCGCGCAGCCGCCCCAGCAGCAGGTGCTGCCCGCCCCGGCCGCACGGGAGCTCTCATGACCGGCCACGACGGCGTCCCCGGGGCCTCCGGCGAAGCCACGGGCGGTCGGCTGGTGCTGCTCGGCAACGCCATCGTCGACCTGGTGATGCGGGTGCCCGCACTGCCGGAACGCGGCGGCGACATCGTCTCCCAGGACACCACCCTCACCACGGGTGGCGGATTCAACGTCCTCACCGCCGCCCGCCGCCTGGGGCTGCCGGCCGTGTACGCGGGCGCCCACGGCACCGGGCCGTTCGGCGACCGGGTCCGGGCCGACCTCGCCCGCGAAGGCATCGAGGTGCCGCTGGATCCGGTCACGGAGGAGGACACCGGATTCTGCGTGGCCTTCGTCGACGGCGGTGGCGAGCGCACCTTCGCCACCAGCCCCGGCGCGGAGGCCCGGCTGACCGAGGCCCACGCGGCGGCCGTGCTCGCCGCGCTGCGCCCCGGCGACCTGGTGCAGATCTCCGGATACGGGCTCGCCTATCCGGTGAACGGCCCGGTTCTGGCCTCGCTGGTGGCACGGCTGCCGGAGCACACCCGGGTCTTCCTCGACCCGGGGCCGCTGGCCGACCAGATCCCGGAGGAGGTGCTGGAGCCCGTTCTGGCGCGCTCCGACTGGGTCAGCTGCAACCAGCGCGAGGGGCGGCTGCTGACCGGCCGGGACGACGCCAGGGAGGCCGCGGCGGCGCTCGCCGCCCGGCTGGGCCCGCGCACCGGTGTGCTGCTGCGGGCCGACGCGGAGGGCTGCTGGCTGGTCCCGCCCGGCGGCGAGCCCGCGCACATCCCCGGCCGCCGGGTGACCGCCGTCGACAGCAACGGCGCGGGCGACGCCCATACGGGTGCGCTCCTGGCCCTCCTCGGCCACGGCCTGGACCTGAGCGGCGCCGTACGGGGTGCCAACGCGGCGGCCGCCTTCGCGGTCACCCGCCACGGCCCCGCCACCGGACCCACCGTCGGCGAGCTGCTGGACTTCCTCGACGGCGAGCCGCTCGCCGCGCGGCTGTCCTCGGCGCTCGTACGGTAGCCCGCGCCTGGTGCCCGCCCTCGGAGGGCGGGCCCAGGTGGGTCCGAACCCCTGACGCGAGCGCGTCTCACCCGGCGGTGCCGGACGCGTCCTTCCCGCCGGGGGTCTGCTCATACGCGCCGAGGACGTGGTCGCGCGCCGCGGTCAGGATGCGGTCCGACAGATCGTCGCCCGCGCAGGCCCGCGACAGCACCAACGCCCCGACCATGGTGGACAGTTCGACGAGAACGGACTCCTCGTCGGCGGCCGTGTCGCCGGACGTCCTCGCGTTGCGCTCCATCCCGTCGACCAGTTTGCGCACACCCTCGGTGTACGCCCCCTTGAGCGGGTCACCGGGCTCCGCCCGTGCGGCGTCCACCGCCAGCGCCGCGGCGGCGCACCCCAGCCCGGGGTTGTCGCGGTGCCGGGCGGACAGATAGGCGGCCAGGAACGCGGCCCGGGCGCCGCTCGTGTCCTCGCCCCCGGGGGGTTCCGCCATGTCGGCGAGGCGTTCGGCGAACGCGGCCGAGCACGCCTGGGCGACCAGGTCGTCCTTCGAGGCGAAGTGGCGGTAGAAGCCGCCGTGGGTCAGACCCGCCGCCGCCATCGCCTTGGGCACGCTCACCTTGTCGGCGCCATGGGTGCGCACCAGCTTCGCGGTGGCCGCGATCACCTGCTCGCGGTGGCGTTCGGCCTCGGCTCGGGATGCTCGGGGCATGGTCGGTACTTCCTTCTGTGCGTGGTGCCGGACTGGGGTACCGGACGCCGGTACCGCGTCGATGATATTTGCGGCTCATTTTAGATGATGCTAATAATCTATTTCATTGATTCGACGTCCGACAGGGAGATCCGACATGGTCGCGATCGATGGTTCCGTGGTGCTGGTGACCGGAGGCCAACGTGGCATCGGCAAGGCGTATGTGGAGGCACTGCTCCGGCGCGGAGCGGCGAAGGTCTACGCGACGGCGCGAAAGCCCGCCCCCAGCGAGGACCCGCGGGTCGAGGCCGTTTCCCTCGATGTCAACGACGCGGACGCGGTCGCCGCGCTCGCCGGCCGGGCCACGGACGTGGACATCGTCATCAACAACGCGGGAGTGCTCCTGCCCGCGCCGCTGCTGACGGCGGACATGGCCGATGTGGTGGCCACGTTCGAAACGAATGTCTTCGGGCCCCTCCGGGTGGCCCGTGCGTTCGCCCCGGTCCTCGCCGCACGGGGTGGCGGCGCGCTGGTCGACATGCACTCCGTGCTGTCCTGGGGCGCCGGCGCGGCCGCCTACGGCGCCTCGAAGGCCGCCCTGTGGTCGATCACGAACTCGCTCCGCATCGAGCTGGCGGAGCAGGGGACCCAGGTGGTCGGAGTGCACCTCGGGCTCGCCGACACCGACATGGTCGCCGGGATACCGAGTCAGAAGATCTCCCCGGCCGAGGTCGTGGAGGCGGTCCTGGACGGCGTCGAGAGCGGCGGCAACGAGGTGCTCGTGGACGCCGTGACCCGGCAGATGAAGGCGGCGCTCGCCGGGCCGGTGGAGGGCCTCACCGTTCGTCTCGGACGCTGACCGCCCGCCGCGGACAGCCACTCGTCACCGCCGTTCGACCTCACTCGTCCTCAAGGAGAGAGCAATGCCCCTGTGGCACGTCTACCATCCGGTCGACGCCTACTCCGCGGAGCAGAAACGGCAGTTCGCCGCGGACGTCACGGAGTACTACACCCGGGTCGGTCTGCCGAAGTTCTACGTCGTCACCCTCTTCCACGAGGTCCCCGAGTCCTCGTTCCTGGTCGGCGGGGAGCCGTCGAACAACTCCGTCCGGGTCGTGGTCGAGCACATCGCCCGCCACTTGACCGACCCCGAGGTGAGGAAGAAGGGCACCGAGGGACTCAACCGCCTGCTGGCCCCTCACACCCGGGACCGCGGGCTGCACTGCGAGTTCCACGTGGACGAGACGCCCCGGGACCTCTGGATGATCGACGGGATGTGGCCCCCTCCCTCGCGCAGCGAAGCCGAACGGCTCTGGGCGCGGGAGAACCGTCCGGTGGCGTACTGACGGGCGACCACATCGCCGTGGCGCGAGGCCGCCGGTATCGACCGGCGGCCTCGCCCCCTCCCCCCGAAATCCATGGCCGGGCGGGGAAGGGTCTGATTGGATCGCGGTATGGCCCAGGAAGACACGCGGAAGATCGGGATCCTGCTGTTCCCGGACGTGGAGGAGCTCGACGCCATCGGTCCATGGGAGGTGCTGTCCTACTGGACGCGCAACTTCACCGAGGACGGATGGCAGGTGTTCTGCTTCTCCGCCGATGGAAACCCCGTGACCTGCGCGAAGGGGCTCACCGTCGCGGCCCATCACGCGATGGCCGACCTGCCCGCCCTGGACGTGCTGCTGCACCCCGGCGGCCAGGGGACCCGGCCCCAGCTCAAGGACGCCCGGCATCTGGAGTGGGTCCGGGCCCAGCGGCGGTCCGTGCCCCTGATGACGAGCGTGTGCACGGGCTCGCTGGTCTACGCGGCGGCCGGACTGCTGGCCGGGCGGCCCGCGACCACGCACTGGGCGTCGCTGGACCGGCTCGCCGAGCTCGACCCGACGATCGAGGTACGGCCCGACGAGCGGTTCGTCGACGACGGTGACCTGATCACCTCCGCGGGGGTCTCGGCCGGTATCGACATGGCCCTCCACCTGGTCGCCAGGCTCTCCTCACCGGAGCGCGCACGTCAGGTGCGGCGTGGCATCCAGTACGACCCGCGGCCACCGGTGTGATCAGCCGGGGCTGGAGCGGCCGTGCCGCCAGTAGCCGAAGAACGCGATGTCCGGCTTCGGCACGCCGCGGTCGCGCACCAAGTGGCGGCGCAGCCCCGTGGCCAGTCCGGCCTCCCCGGCGACCCAGGTGTAGAACCGGCCCGGTGGCAGGGACGACGTCCGGACCGCGTCGAGGGCCAGTGCGCCGGGCAGGGTGTCCGCGCCGTCCCGGGCCAGCCACCGCACCCGTACCCCCTCGGGAGCGGTGATGTCGTCACGGATGTCGGCGGTCCCGGGCACCTCCAGGAAGACCTCCGCCACCAGTGACGCCGGAGCGTCCTCGAGGATGGCGAGGATCGCCGGTACGGCGCTCTCGTCCCCGGCGAGCAGCTGCCATTCGGCATGGGCCGGTGGCAGATAGCTCATGCCCATGTCGAAGATGCCCGCCGGGTCCCCGGGCCGGGCGCGGCGGGCCCAGGTGGAGGCCGGGGTGTCGCCGTGCAGCGCGAACTCGATGTCCACCTCGCCGAGTTCGGGCCGGGCGCGCCGGATGGTGAAGTTGCGCACCCACGGCCGGCGTGACTTCGGCAGGAGGAGTAATTCCGCCATCCACGCCTCACTGGAGAGCTTCGGCATCCTCAGCCCGTCCTGCCCTTCGCGGGGGAAGAACAGCCGCACCATCTGGTCGAAGCCCATCGGCTTCAGGCGCTCAAGTTCGGGTCCGCCGAGCGTGATGGTCGAGAAGGCGGGCGTCAGCGATGTGTTCCGGAGCACCTCCAGCGTGATCATTTGCCGTGATTCGGGCGTGCGCAGCTTGGGCAACATGTCGTTCCTCGCGTTGGGTTGGAGGCCGCTCGCAGCCTGGTCACAGGTCCACGACGAGTCGCGGGGACAGGGCGCGGGACACACAGGCGTACATCCGGCCCGAGGGGGCGCCGATGTCGTCCCGGTGCTCCGGTTCGCCGTCGAGCACGGCCACTTCGCAGCTGCCGCAGACGCCTTCGCGGCATCCGGACGCCACGGGGAACCCGGCGTGGGTCAGGGCGTCCAGCAGCGATTCGTCGTCGGGCACCTGAACCGTCCGCCCCGACCGGGCACACACCGCCTCGAACGCCGTGTTGGGCGCGAACGTCCTGGGCGCCGGGCGGAACCGCTCCGCGTACAGCCGCCCCGGGGGGAACGCCTCCTCCGCCGCGGCGAGCATCGGCCCGGGGCCGCAGGCGTACACCACGGCACCGGGGCTCAGCGCGGAGGCCACAGCGGCGAAGTCCGGCCTGCCCTGCCGCCGCGTGGCGACGATCCGCACCCGGTCGCCGTAGGAGGAGCGCAGTTCGTCGACGAACGGCATGGACGCCACCGACTGCCCCAGGTACACGAGCGACGCCGGGACGTCCGACGCGGCCGCCGCCCGCAGCATCGGCAGGATCGGGGTGATGCCGATCCCGCCCGCGAGGAAGAGGTACTCAGGCGCGGGGAGCAGCGGGAAGTGGTTCCGCGGCAGCGACACATCGAGGGCGCGGCCCCGGCGCAGAAACCGGTGGATGTACTCCGAACCACCCCGGCTGAGGCGGTCGTGGCGTACGGCGACGCGATAGGACTCCCGGTCCGCCGGGTCTCCGCACAGCGAGTACTGCCGGGTCAGCCAGTTCGGCAGCGCCAGGTCGACATGGGCGCCCGGCTCCCAGGGTGCCAGCGGGCCGGTGGCGCCCCGCAGAACGAGGGAGACGACGTCTTCGGCGACCCGCTCGATGTGGTCGACGACGGTCTGTTGCATCGTTGATTCACCTTGTGCCGTGGTCAGTAGAGTTTCCGGTAGCCCTCTTCGAGGGCATGGGTGAGCGCCATCGGGTCGATGTCCCTCCCGAATTGGGAGGCGGCGATCTCGCCGACCGACGGGATCTCGTCGGCGAGGGCCTGGCTCGCGGGGTCCCACAGCCGGGAGCGGATGAGCGCGCGGCCACAGTGGAAGTACGCCTCCGCCACCTCGACGACGATCGCCAGCACCGGATCCTTGGCCTCGGTCTGCATCCGGGCGAGCACATCGGGGTCGTCGGTGGGGTAGGCGCGGCCGTTGACCCGCAAGGTCTCCCGCAGCCCGGGGATGAGGAAGAGCAGCCCGATCCCGTCGTTCTCGGCGAGGTTGCGGAAGGAGTCGGCGATCTTGTTGCCGGGACGGTCGGGAATCGCGAGCGTGTGGTCGTCGAGCACCTTCACGAACCCCGGGTAGTCACCACGGGGGGAGCAGTCGGCGCGCCCCTCCGCGTCCGCGGTGGCCATGGACAGGAAGGGGGAGTGCGCGATGAAGAGGCGGAAGTAATCGTCGATATGGTCCTGGACCTTGGCCTTGATCATGGCCTCGGGCTCCCCGAGCAGGGCGTGGACCTCGGCCGGCGACAACCGCCGGGGGCGTGTGCTGGTCTGCGTCATGAGGACTCCTTCCGGGCGGGGCGGAGCGGAGGGCGCGGGGTCCGTGCCGGTCGCCTCCCGCCTCCCTGCCGACGACGGTGGCTCACCGCAACGCCGCAGTTCATGGCACTATTGTGAGCAATTACTCAGGTCTTGCGCCACTCGCTTTCACGGGCGCTGTGCAGGAGGTGTCATGACGACCGGCCGTCGCGGACTTCAGCCACGTAAACAGCCACGCCAGGCCCGGGCCGAGCTCACCCGGCAGCGCATCCTCACCGCCGCTGCTCACATTTTCGCCGAGTACGGCTATGCCGCCGGGACCACCAATCGCATCGCCGAGCGCGCCCGGATCTCGATCGGCTCGCTGTATCAGTACTATCCGAACAAGGACGCGATCCTGGCCGAGTTGCTGATCCGTCACCTCGACGCCGGGGGCGACGCCATCAGGAGCCGCCAGGACGAGGACGAACCGGACTCCCTGGAAGAGATCATCCGCGGGTTCGCGCGCCCTGTGATCGCGAACCATCTGGACGACCCGCAGCTGCTCCGGGTCATGATGGAACACGGGCCACGGTCGCCCGAGTTGCTGGAGAAGATCGCCCGGCATGAGCGGGAACGGGTCGCCTACACCCAGGAGTTGCTCGAGCGCCATCCCGAAGTCCGGGTCGAGGACACCTACGTCGCCGCCCGGCTCGTGGTGTCCACGGTCGAGCTCGTCGTCCACCAGCTCATCGCGGCGCCCGACTCCATCGACACCGAGCGGCTGGAGAACGAACTCGTCGCGATGATCACCAGCTACCTCACGGCCGCGCCGGGCGGGAGCGGCCCGGTTGACCGGCCACATCACGAGGGACGGGCACCCGGTGGCCCGGGTGCCCGTCCCTCGTGATGTGTTGTGATGGGTGAATTGCCCGGGACCCCGGGGGTCAGTCGAGCGTGATGACGGGCTTGCGCAGGTCGAACCATGTCGCCAGGTCGAGAGCGCGTTCGACGGTGGCGCGCTGCTGACTGGTGATGACCTCAGCCGGTGCGTCGAGCGCCTCCCTCAGCGTCTCGGTGCGGCACAGTTCGAGGGCCGGGTGTCCGGAGGTGATGAGGTCGCCCGCCTGCCGCCTGATGGCGGCGAGATAGGCGGGGTCGAAGCTGCCGGGGTAACCACTCTTCTTACGGTCGGCCACGGACTCGGGCAGCACATCGCGGGTGGCCCCGCGCAGGATGCTCTTCTCCCGCCCGTCGAACGTCTTCAGCGACCAGGGGGTGTTGAAGACATAGGAGACGAGGCGGTGGTCGCAGAACGGCACCCTGACCTCCAGGCCGACGGCCATGCTCATCCGGTCCTTGCGGTCGAGCAGGGTGTTGACCATGCGGGTGAGGTGCAGATAGCAGACCTGCCGCATGCGCTTCTCCAGACCGGTCTCGCCGTCCTTGAGCGGGGCCTCGTCCAGGGCGCTGAGGTAGTGGTCGTGCAGGTAGGTGTCCAGGTCGAGCTTCTCGGTGAGGTCCGGGGACAGCAGGTCCTTGGTGTCGCCGAGCGTCAGTCCTCCGGCGAGCCACGGAAAGGTGTCGGCCTCGCGCCGCTCGTCGTGGAACCACGGGTAGCCGCCGAAGACCTCGTCGGCCGACTCGCCCGACAGGGCCACGGTCGACTGTTCGCGAACGGCCTTGAACAGCAGATAGAGGGAGTTGTCCCGGTCGCCGAGCCCGATGGGCAGATCCCTCGCCGCGATGGCCGCCTGCCTGACGGCGGGGTCGGACAGGGCGGAGCCGTCGAGCACGATGTCCCGGTGGTCGCACTTCACATGCTCGGCCACGGCGTGCACATACGGCGTGTCGACGCTGGGCGCCACGTCGATCGCGCGGAAGTTCTCCGCCTGCCCGGGGAAGTCCACGGCGAAGCTGCGCACGGTCTCGCCGTGTTCGCCGAGCTTGCGGGCGGCGAGCGAGGTCATCGCCGAGGAGTCCAGCCCCCCGGAGAGCAAGGTGCAGCGGGGCACGTCGGCGACGAGCTGACGGGCGATGATGTCCTCCAGGAGCTCCCGCACATGGGCGACGGTCGCCTCCTGGTCATCGGTGTGCTCGGACACCTCCAGACGCCAGTACGCCTGCTCGCGAAGTCCATTGCGGTCGACGGTGGCGATATGGCCGGGGCGCAGCTCCTTCATGCCCTTCCAGATCGCATGGCCCGGGGTCTTGGCGAAGGAGAAGATCTCCCG
Organism: Streptomyces sp. Inha503; assembly: GCF_047215865.1. Taxonomy (NCBI): domain Bacteria; kingdom Bacillati; phylum Actinomycetota; class Actinomycetes; order Kitasatosporales; family Streptomycetaceae; genus Streptomyces; species Streptomyces sp. Inha503. The sequence goes on from NZ_CP178360.1 coordinate 11,114,283, forward strand.
CAGCCCGTCCAGGCCGACCTCGGGGGCGGCGAGCGGATTGGCGAGGATGGCCTTGGGCTCGGATCCGAAGAGGACGCCGTCGTCGGTCTCGTAGTAGTAGAACGGCTTGATGCCCATCCGGTCCCGGATCATCACCAGCTTCTCGGTACGGGAGTCCCAGATGGCGAAGGCGTACATGCCGTTCAACTTCTCGGTGAGGGATTCGCCCCATTCGACGTAGCCGCGCAGGACGACCTCGGTGTCGGAGTCGGTGGTGAAGCCGTGGCCCCTGCGGCGCAGTTCATCGCGCAGCTCGGTGAAGTTGTACGCCTCACCTGAGTAGACCATGCTCACGGGGCCGTCGGCCGTGTCGACGGCCATGGGCTGCGCCCCGCCGGGCAGGTCGATGACGGCCAGCCTCCGGTGCCCGAGCGCCGCCCTGCCGGTCACCCACGCTCCGGCCGCGTCCGGGCCCCGGCAGGCCATCGTCTCCGTCATGGTGTCGAGGACCTGGCGGTGGGAGGTCAGATCGCGACGGTAGGAGACCCAGCCGGTGATGCCGCACACAGTGATCATCCCTTTCACTCAGCGGGAGATGGTTGCCTGTGAAAACCATCTACCTCTCTGGAGGGGGATCGCTACCGGGAGCTGATCTGTGAGGGAGTGGTATTTCTCACTGGTAAATTCCTGTTAATGGTAAGTTTCGCCATGAGTGCTGTCCGAAAAACGACGCCCACTAAGTCGCTATTTTACGGCTGATATCCGCGTCGTAATTCATCAGGGAATGACCGGCGGTATACGAGCCGGGTCGGGAGCCCGCGTGGTGCGGCTGGCCGGGGGGTGCCGACGCCCCCGATGACCTGGGGGGCTACCATATGAGCGCCACCTAGCTCGAAAGATAAACTTGTGACTCTCAACGAGGACTCGTTCACCAACTGGAAGCACCGCGAGGAGATCGCGGAGTCGATGATCCCCCTCATCGGGAAGCTGCATCGGGAGCGGGACGTCACGGTCCTGCTGCACAGCCGCTCCTTGGTGAACAAGTCGGTCGTCAGCATCCTGAAGACCCATCGATTCGCCCGTCAGATCGCCGGTGCGGAGCTATCGGTCACCGACACCCTGCCGTTCCTGCACGCGCTCACCGCGCTGGATCTCGGCCCCTCCCAGATCGACATCGGCTTGCTCGCCGAGACACACCGGGCCGATGACCGCGGTCTCTCCGTGGCGGAGTTCACCGCCGAGGCCGTCGCCGGGGCCACCGGGGCCAACAAGATCGAGTGCCGTGAGGGACGCGATGTGGTCCTCTACGGGTTCGGGCGGATCGGGCGGCTGGTCGCCCGGCTGCTCATCGAGAAGGCCGGATCCGGCAACGGGCTGCGGCTGCGGGCCATCGTCGTCCGCGGAAGCGGCGGGCGGGCCGGTGAGGATCTCGTCAAGCGGGCCTCGCTGCTGCGCCGCGACTCCATCCACGGCCAGTTCCAGGGCACGATCACCGTGGACGAGGCGAACGGCACGATCATCGCCAATGGCAACGAGATCAAGGTGATCTACGCCGACGACCCGGCGTCGGTGGACTACACGGCGTACGGCATCAAGGACGCCATCCTCATCGACAACACCGGCAAGTGGCGCGACCGCGAAGGGCTGTCCAAGCATCTGCGCCCCGGTATCGACAAGGTGGTGCTGACCGCGCCGGGCAAGGGCGATGTCCCCAACGTCGTCCATGGCGTCAACCACGACACGATCAAGCCGGACGAGCGGATCCTGTCCTGCGCCTCGTGCACCACCAACGCGATCGTCCCGCCGCTGAAGGCGATGGCGGACGAGTACGGCGTGCTGCGCGGCCATGTGGAGACCGTCCACTCGTTCACCAACGACCAGAACCTGCTGGACAATTACCATAAGTCCGACCGTCGTGGCCGCTCGGCGCCGCTCAACATGGTCATCACCGAGACCGGTGCCGCCTCCGCCGTCGCGAAGGCCCTGCCCGACCTCGAGGCGAAGATCACCGGTAGCTCGATCCGGGTTCCGGTGCCGGACGTCTCGATCGCGATCCTCAATCTGCGGCTCGCGCGCGAGACCACCCGCGAGGAGGTCCTGGACCATCTCCGCGAGGTGTCCCTGACCTCGCCGCTCAAGCGCCAGATCGACTTCATCAGCGCTCCCGACGCGGTCTCCAACGACTTCATCGGCTCGCGCCACGCCTCGATCGTCGACGCGGGCGCCACCAAGGTCGAGGGTGACAACGCGATCCTCTACCTCTGGTACGACAACGAGTTCGGCTACTCCTGCCAGGTCATCCGCGTCGTCCAGTACGTCTCCGGGGTGGAGTACCCGACCTACCCGGCCCCGGTGGTCTGACACCCGCCACGACAGCGGCCCGCTTCCGGACCCGTCCGGAAGCGGTCCGCCTACTCGCCCGTTCCTGACATGTCGGCGAGCAGCCGTACGATGCCCGCCGGCCCGAAGACGTCCTGGGTGGCGAGGGCGATGCCGCCGTGGAGCCCGGAACCACCCTTGAGCTGTGTCGCGGTGATGGTCAGTTTGCGGGTGGCCAGCGGGAGGGCGCGCTGGTAACGACGGCTCGTACGGCGGAGACCGGATCGTCGCGGCGATCGCTCCGACACAGCCGACGTTGCCGCAGACACACAGGACGTTGCTTCCGCCGACGGCGCGGGTGTGGCCGATGTCGCCCGCGGGGCCATCAGGGCGCGGAAGCGCTCCCGGGGGTGGTCGGCGACGGGGTAGCCGTCCCTGCCGGGCATGCCGGTGGGCTGCACCGCGCACCCCTGCCGGAAGTCCACCGGCCCGGGGAGCCCGACGACCACCTCACGCACCCGGCCGGGATCGCGGTCGTGTCCAGCACGGCCCGCGGGCCCGCGTCGATCCGGACGTCGGCCGTGTCCCGTGCGATCGGCCGTCTGCTGAGGTCGGTGATGGCCAGATGGGAGGCGGCGGTGTCGATGTCCACGGCGACGACGGTTCCGGCCGCGGGCTGATCGTCAGCACCCGGGGCGGTCGGCCGCGGACGGACCGTCTGGACTCGACTTCCTGCCGGGTGCGGACCCTGCTCGACCGTGTGTACCTCCCGCACGACTCGGTGCACCGGCTGCCCCGGGAGTTCTCCGGTGGCCAGCGCCAGCGGATCGCCATCGCGCGCGCCCTGTGCCGGGACCCCAGGCTGTCCGTGGTCCGGCACATCAGCCACCTTGGTGGCCGTGCTGTACCGTGGCGACATCGTGGAGACGGGCGCCGCCGCCCAGGTTACCGAGGCACCGGAACACGCCTACACACGGCGGCTGTTGCTCGCGGCGCCGGTGCCGGACCCCGACCGCCAGGCGTGGCGCCGGGCCGAACGGCTGAAGGAGGCCGCCTCATGACCTTCCGCATCCGGGGGCTCGACCGGGTTCACCGGCGGGACGGCTGAGATGTCCCTCGTCTACATCCTGGACGACGACGACGAGCTGAGCGAATCGCTCGCCTGGCTCCTCGAATCGGTCGGCATCCGCTCGGAGCGCTTCCACGACGCCCGGACCTTCCTGCGCTCCTACGACCGTGACCGGCCCGCCTGCCTGGTCCTCGACGTCCGCATGCCCGAGCTGAGCGGGTTCGACGTACAGCAGCTGCTGAACGAGACGGGCGAGCCGATGCCCGTCGTCTTCGTCTCCGCGCACGGCGACATCCGGATGTCCGTACGCGCGCTACAGAACGGCGCGGTCGACTTCCTGGAGAAGCCCTACGACCCCCAGCACATGCTGGACGTCGTACAGGCCGCGCGGCGCACCGCGCGGGAACGCTTCGAGCGGGCCGCCGTCCAGCGGGAACTGCGGGCCGGCCTGGACCGGCTGACCGCCCGGGAACGGGAGGTGCTCGCACTGTCCGTGGACGGCGTGCCCAACAAGCGCATCGCCACCCGGCTCGGCATCAGCGCCAAGACCGTCGATGTGCACCGCGCCCGGATCCGGGAGAAGACCGGCGCCGAGTCCATCGCGGCCCTCGTGCACGACATCCTCCGGCTGGGGCTGCGGCCCCCGGCGGAGCGATGAGGGACACCGCAGCGGGCCGCCTTCCCTCCGCCGACTTCCGCACGTTGATGGAGGCCCTGAAGTACTGCGTCCTGCTGCACGACGCCCGGACGTACGAGATCCTCTGGGCCAACCGGGCGGCCTGCGAACTGCTCGGCTGGACCGTCGACGAGCTGAAGCCCCTCAAGGCACCGGACATGAGCAAGAACGCCCGGCAGTACAGCCGTGAACTCGGCCACCGCTGGCTCGGGCAGGCGGCACGGCACGGCATCAGCGCCACCGAGTGGTGCTACCGCTCCCGGAGCGGCGAGGAGATCCTCACCGAGGCGACCGCCGTCCGTGTCGCCCTGCCGGGACGGACGGTGGTGATGGTCCAGTTCCGGGACATCGCCGAGGAGAAGGCGGTCCGGCGCGATCTGTCCCGCGCCGAGGAGGAGCACCGCCGCGACACCCAGCGCCTGAACCATCTGGCCCGCAACAACGCCATGGGCGACATGGCGATGGCGATCGCGCACGAGGTGAGCCAGCCGCTCGCGGCCGCGTACAACTTCGTGGAAGGGGCGCGCGGTCGGCTCGGACGCGGCCACGACGCGGTGGCCTGGGGACTGGACAACGCCGTCCGGCAGATCGAGCGGGCCCGGCGGATCCTCGGCAGCCTGCGCGGTTATGTCGGCCGCCTGGAGCAGTCCGAGCAGCTGACCGACCTCAACGCGATCGTGCGCGACTGCGCGTACTTCATCGAGCTGAGGGCCCGGGAGCACGCGGTGGCCGTCGAGTACGACCTCACCGGCGAGCCGCTGCCGGTGCTGTGCGAGAACGTACTCATCGGGCAGGTCGTGATGAACCTCGCCTTCAACGCGGTGGACGAGATGGCCGGCCGGCCGGAGGCCGAACGAGAGGTGCGGGTCACCACCCGGCGAGGCGCGGACGGATCCGCCGTGCTGGAGGTCAGGGACCAGGGGAACGGACCGCCGCCCGGGGACCGGATCTTCGACGGTGTCTTCACCTCCAAGGAGAACGGCAGCGGTATCGGTCTCGCCCTCAGCCGGCGCATCATCACCCGTCACGGCGGCCGGATCGAGACCGCGGCGAACCAGCCGCGCGGCGCGGTCTTCCGTTTCACGCTGCCCATGGCCGTTCCCGGCCGCTAGCCGGTACCTCCCGTGTAGGGGAAATCCCCTACGCGATGAATCCGACGCCCAATTGAGGCTCATGAGCGGCCGCACTTAGCGTGATGACAAGGCGGGCGGGAGAACCGCCCGGCAATGCGAGGGGATTCGCTCATGACGCAGACGCTGGATGCCGCCAAGGCGGCGGCCGCGGGGCGGTCGGCCTCCGGAGCGGCCTTCGACCGGGTGCTGGACGTGGTCGAACGGCGGCGTGCCGAATTCGAAGAGAAGAGGCATGTGCCGCGCGATGTGATCGAGGAATTCAAGAACGCGGGAATCTACCGGGCGAGCACACCGAAGAAATACGGCGGGGACGCCCTGCCGCCCGCCGAATTCCTCCGGCTCATCGAACGGATCGCGGTCGTCGACGGCTCGGCGGGCTGGGTCGCCAGCTTCGGCTCGTCCCTGGTCTACCTGGCCGCGCTCCCGCCGCGGACCCAGGCCGAGCTGTACGCCGACGGGCCCGATCTGGTCTTCGCCGGAGGGCTGTTCCCGGTGCGGCCCGCCGAGCGTGTTCCGGGTGGCCACCGGGTCTCCGGCCGCTGGAAGTTCGCCAGCGGCTGCCTGGGCGCGGATGTGCTCGGCGTGGGCATCAAGGGCGGGGAGGCCAAGGGCGGCCGTCCGCTCACCGCCGTCCTGCGGCCCGAGCAGGTGGAGATCGTCGAGAACTGGAACGTCATCGGGATGCGCGGCACCGGAAGCCACGATCTGGTGGTGGACGGGGCCGTCGTACCCGACGAGTGGACGTTCGTCCGCGGCGGCGAGCCCACCGTGGACGAACCGCTCTACCGCTACCCGTCCGTCCCCTACGCCGCCCAGGTGCTGGCCGTCGTCGGCCTCGGAGTGGCGCGGGCCGCCCTCGACCACGTCATCGCCCAGGGCGGCCGCGCGGGTTACACGGGCGCCCCGGTCCCCGCCGAGCGCGCCACCTATCGCATCGCGGTCGGCCAGGCCGAGGCCCAACTCCGCTCCGCGCGGGCCTACTTCTACGAAACCACCGAGGAGGTGTGGGCCACCGTGACGGCGGGGGACGCGGCGAGCGCCCGACAGACCAGCTCGCTGCGGCTCGCCTCCGCCCATCTCGCGAAGACCTCCTTCGAGGTCGTCCGGGCCGCCTACCAGCTCGGTGGCATCGCCGCCATCGCGGACGGCAATCCCATGGAGCGCTATCTGCGCGATGCCTCGGTCGTCCCGCAGCACGCCTTCCTCCAGGAGGGCATGTACGACGGCGCGGGCGCGGTCCTCATGGGCGTTCAGCCCTTCCCCGGCTATCTGTGAACCGGCCACTTCCGAAAGGCAGGAATCCGTCATGTCCGCTTCCCCCGAGGCGCCCCTGCGGGTGCTGTTCTGCATCGGCGTCAACCAGAGCTTCTTCGACCTGCCCACCGGCCGGAGCAAGATCGTCTGGGATGGCTTCACATCCATGCTCGGGCAGCTGTACGAGCTGCCCGGAGTGACCGTCCTGGGCACCGTCGACGACGATCAGCACATGGTCGGCCCCTCCGCCTCCTGGCCCTGGACCTGCTACGTCCTCGCCGACGTCGCCGACCAGCCGACGGTCGCCGCCGCCTGTGACCTCTTCCGCACCGTCCAGGTCGGCGAGCACGGCCTGTGGCGCTATATGAAGATCGAGGCGCGCGTCGGCCGTCCGCTGCCCGAGCCGGGGGCCACCCGATGACCGTGGAGACCCGCCGCGTCGCCCTCGTCACCGGGGCCGCCCGCGGCCTGGGCGTGTGCATCGCCCGGCGGCTGCACGAGCAGGGGTACCGCGTCGCCCTCACCGACCTGGACGAGGAGGGCGTGGTGAAGGCGGCGGCGGACCTCGACCCGGAGGGCCGCGCCACCGTCGGGCTGGCCCTGGACGTGCGCGACAAGAGCGCCTTCGCGGCCGTCCGCGATCAGCTCGTCGAACGCTGGGGCGCCGTCCATGTGCTCGTCAACAACGCCGCACTGACCAAGGCCGAGTCGCTGATGGACATCGGCCCCGATAGCTTCGGCGAGATCGTGTCCACCAACCTCAACGGCGCCTTCTTCGGCTGCCAGGTCTTCGGCGCCTACTTCGCCGAACAGGGCCATGGGCGCATCGTCAACATCGCCTCCCTCGCCGGCCAGAACGGCGGTACGGCGACCGGTGCGCACTACGCGGCGGCGAAGGGCGGAGTGGCCACCCTGACCAAGGTCTTCGCCCGCGAACTCGCGCCGGACGGGGTGACGGTGAATGCCATCTCCCCGGGCCCCCTGGACCTGCCGGTGGTCCGCGACATCATCTCGCCGGACAAGATCGACGACTTCGAACGCGCCATCCCCGTAAGGAGGTTGGGGCGTCCGGAGTTCATCGCCGACATGGCCGTGCTGTTGTCCGCCGACCACGCGGACGCGGTCACCGGCGCCTGCTGGGACGCCAACGGCGGCCTGTACATGCGCTGACGTTCCCCCGGAGCACCGCACCCACTTGAGTCAGTCCGAACCGAGGCAGCAGAGGAGGGGCCCCGCCGTGACCCCCGACCCGTCCCAGTTCCGGGAGGCGATGGCACATCTCCCGGCAGCCGTCAACATCCTGACCACCAACGGACCGAACGGCCGCTGTGGCATCACCGTCAGCGCGGTCTGCTCGGTGACCGACGATCCGCCGACCGTACTGGTCTGCGTCAACCGCGGCAGCGCCATGCACGATGTGTTCCGGGCCAACGGAAGGGTCTGCGTCAATGTGCTCGGCGGCGCCCAGCAGGAACTGGCCCTGCACTTCGCCGGGGCCACGAAGGTGCCGATGGCCGAGCGCTTCACCTGGGACGTCTGGGACCGCGCCCACGATGTGCCGGTCCTCAAGGACGCCCTGGTGAGCGCCATCGGCACCATCACGGACGCCGTCCCCATGGGCTCCCACAGCGTGCTGTTCGTCGACATCGAGCAGATCCGCACCCGCTCGGGCGGGCAGAGCCTCGTCTACTTCAACCGAGCGTTCCACCGCCTGGACGCCACACCCCTGGTACCCGGGTGAGAACGTCATCGCGTCCTGGTCCGCATCTCCAGCACCACCTTTCCCCACGGGTGGCCGGACTCGACCACGCGGAGGGCGGCCGGGGCCTCCGCGAAGGGGAAGACCTCCCGGACGTGGGGATCGAGCCGGCCGTCCCGGACCCGGCGGGCGAGTTCGGCCAGGGTCTCCGCCCTGTTGCCACGGGACAGCTGCCGGGCACCGAAGCGGGCCGCGGTCTCCGGGGCGGCGACCGTGAGAACCCGGCAGTCCGGGGACATCAGGCCCGAGACCGTGTCCAGGGCGTCGCCGCCCACCAGGTCCAGTACGGCGTCGGCGGCGTTCGGGAGCGCGGCGGCCAGCCGGTCCGCGGTGTCGTCACCGTCGTACGGAACGGCGGTGGCGCCCAGGGACGACACGAACTCCCGCTTCGCACCGGACGCGGTGCCGACCACCGACACCCCCTCCGACGCGGCGAGTTGAACCGCCGCCACCCCGACCCCGCCTCCGGCGCCCAGGATCAGCAGGGTCTCCCCGGCGGTCACCTTGAGTCCGCGCACGGAGTCGTACGCGGTCCCCGCCGCCACCGGGAGGGCCGCCGCGTCGGTGTACGACAGCCCCTCCGGCTTGACGATCGTGAAGCCGGCGGTCAGGACGGCGTGGTGGGCGTAGCCGCCGCAGCCACGCGCACTGCTGCCGAACACCGCGTCGCCCACGGCGAACCCCTCGACCCCGGGGCCGAGGGCCACCACCACCCCGGCCGCCTCGCGTCCGAACACCGCCGGGAGGCCGAGCGGCAGGAACGACCGGTGCATCCCCTCGCGCACCTTCCAGTCGACCGGATTGACACCTGCCGCACGCACCTCGACCAGCAGTTCCCCCGGCCCGGGGGAGGGGAGCGGAAGGTCCAGGAAGCGCTCCACCTCCGGGCCGCCGTACGCGGTGAATCCGTATGCGTTGTCCATGCCCGTCATTCTGCCGCCCCGGCCATGAGGCTCCGACGCCGCTCACGGCGTTCCCGCTGGCGCTCCGGATCCGGTACGGGGGCGGCGAGCATGAGCCGTCGCGTATAGGGGTCCCGCGGGTCGCCGGTCACGGCCGCCGCCTCGCCCGACTCCACGATCCGGCCACGGTGCATCACGGCCACGCGATGACTGACACACCGCACCACCGACAGATCGTGGGTGATGAACAGATAGGCGACACCCGTGCGCTCCTGGATCTCCACGAACAGCTCCAGCACCCGCGCCTGGGTGGACAGGTCCAGCGCGCTGACCGGTTCGTCGCACACGATCAGCCGTGGCTCGCGGCACAGGGCCCGCGCGATCGCCACGCGCTGGCGCTGACCCCCGGAGAACTCCCGTGGCAGCCGGTGTGCGGCGTCGGCCGGCAGGCGCACCTGGTCGAGCAGTCCGCGGACCCGCTGCTCGGCGGAGGCGCGGGCGGTGCCCGAGACCAGCAGGGGCTCGGTGAGGATGTCGCCCACCGTCATCGCCGGGTTCAGCGAGGTGTAGGGGTCCTGGAAGACGACCTGGATCTCGGCGCTGAGCGTACGCCGCTCCCGCGCGCTCAGCCGTGAGATCACCCGGCCCGCATAGCGGATCTCGCCCTCGGCCACCGGGGCGAGCCCCAGCACCGCGCGCCCGAGCGTCGTCTTGCCCGAGCCGGATTCGCCGACCAGCCCCACGGTCTCGCCGGGCCGGATGTCCAGGGACACTCCGTGCAGGGCCCGGAACGGCTGGGCGCGCCGCCCCTTGGCGGCGTACTCCACGACCAGTCCGTCGACTTCCAGCACTATGGCCGGGGTGGTGTTCATACCTTCTCCTGGAGGGACGTGCCGGTCGCCGGGCCCTGCCGCAGTGGGGTGCGCGGCGGAGCGTCCTCCAGCGTCGAGTCCAGCAGCATGCGGGTGTACTCGTGGCGCGGTTCGGCGAACAGCCGCTCGGCCGGAGCGGTTTCCACGACCTGGCCGGTCCGCATGACGGCCACCCGGTCGCAGATGTCCGCGACCACGCCGAAGTTGTGTGTCACCAGGATGAGACCCATCCGCCGCTCCCGCTGCAACTCCCGCAGCAGATCGAGCACGTCCGCCTGGACGGTGACGTCCAGCGCCGTGGTGGGTTCGTCCGCGATCAGCAGGTCGGGGTCGCAGGACACGGCGCCCGCGATGAGGACCCGCTGCGCCATACCACCGGAGATCTGGTGCGGATAGGCCTGGTAGACGCGCTCCGGCTCGGCGATGCCGACCCGCTCCAGCAGGGCCAGGGCCTTCTCCCGCGCCTCCCGTGCCGTCAGCTTCAGATGCCGCCGCATCGGGTCGATGAGCTGGGTGCCGATGCGGAAGGCCGGGTCGAGGTTGGACATCGGCTCCTGGGGGACGTAGGCGATGCGGCAGCCGCGCAGCGCGTTCCGTTCCTTGCGCCCGAGCCCCCGCAGATCGCGGCCGTCGAAGCTCAGCCGGTCGGCCTCGCTCCGGGCTTCCGGGGGCAGCAGTCCGAGGACCGCGAACGCCGTCTGGCTCTTGCCCGAGCCCGACTCGCCGACCAGACCGACCACTTCACCACGGCGTACGGTGAGCGACACCCCGTCCACCACGGTGCGCTCGCCGTCCCGGGCGGGGTAGGTCACCCGCAGGTTCTCGACCGCGAGGAGGCTTTCGTCCCCGCCCTCCGGGCGAGCGCTGGGCCGTGCCGCCCTGGGGCGTCCGGGCCGCCGCGCCGCCGGGGCGCCCGTCTCCAGGAGCGCGTCCCGCAGGGCGTTGGCCAGCAGACCGAGCGCCGCCACGGTGATTACGATCGCCAGGCCCGGGGCCACCAGCAGGGAGGGCTTGGTGTACAGGTTGGCGAACGCGTCGTTGAGCATCGCGCCCCAGCTGGCCTGCCCGGCCGAGCCGAGGCCGAGGAACTCGATGCCCGCCTGGATGACCACGGCCACGCCGAACATCTGCGCCGACTGGACGATGGTGGGCGCCTGCACCACCGGCAGGATGTGCCGGCGCACGATACGGGTGTCGCCGAGTCCGGAGACCCGGGCGGCGTCGACGTACAGTTCCTCACGGACCGAGGTGACCGAGGCCCGTACGAGGCGGAAGACCCCGGGCGCGAGGATGATGCCGAGCACCGCCATCGTCGCGTTGGTGTCGGGGCCGATCGCGGCGATGGAGACCAGCAGCACCATGATGGCGGGCGCGGCCATGACGAGGCTCGCCAGCCAGCTGATGACGGCGTCGGTCCGGCCCCGGTAGTAGCCGGCGAGCAACCCGGTCGGCACACCGATCAGCAGGGCGACCGCGACGGCGATGAACCCGCCGAGCAGGCTGACCCGGCCGCCGTACAGCAGCCGCGCGAGCACGTCCCGTCCGACGCTGTCGGCGCCGAGGAGGTGGCCGCCGCCGGGTGCGGCGAAGGCGTCGGCCAGCGTGGCGCGGGTGGGACTGGCCGAGGTGAGCAGGGGCGCGCAGACACTGGCCGCCACGATGAGGGCCAGCAGGACCAGGCACACCACCGCCATCGGATGGCGGAGCAGCCGGCCCAGCGGATAGCCGCGTCCGCGGGTGGTGCCCGGCGTGGAACCGGGTGTGCCGGGGGTATCGCCGGTCGCGGAATGTGTCATCGGACACGCACCTTCGGGTTGAGCCAGCCGTAGGCGAGGTCCACCAGCAGATTGACCGCCACGACGATGAGGACGAGGTAGACCACGACGCCCATGACCAGGGGCGTGTCGCCGTTGACGGTCGCTGTCACCGCGGCGGAGCCCACTCCGGGGAGTCCGAAGACCTTCTCGATGACGACGGCGCCGCCGACCAGGGAGATGAACTGGAGGGAGAGCACGGTCAGCGCCGGGGGCGCCGCGTTGCGCAGCACATGCCGGAAGAGCACCCTCCGCTCGCTCAGCCCCCGGCTGCGCAGCGTGCGCACGAAGTCCTCGCGCAGTACGTCGATGACCGCCCCGCGCACCTGCTGGGCGGTGGCGGCGATGGCGCCGATGGCGAGTGAGACGGCGGGGAGGGTGATGGACCGGAGCCAGTCGGAGGGGGAGGAGGCGAGCGGCACGTATCCGGTGGCGGGGAGCCAGCCCAGCTGGACGGCGAGGGTGGCGGAGAGCATCAGCGCCATCAGGAAGCTCGGCACCGCGTACCCGACGATGGCGGTCGCCTGGACCACCCGGTCGAGCCATCCGCGCCGTACGGCGGCGGCGATGCCGAGCACCGCGCTGAGGACGGTGGCCAGCAGGAGCCCGCTGACCACGATGGACAGGGACACCGGTGCCTTGAGCACCAGGCTTTCGGAGACGGAGTCACCGCCGAACCAGGAGGTTCCGAAGTCGCCCCGGACCGCGTGGGACAGCCACTGTCCGTACTGGCTGATCCATGGCCGGTCCAGGCCCAACTCATGTCTCTTGGCGGCGATTTGCTCTGGTGTCGCCATCGTGCCGGCGATGGTGCGCGCGGCGTCGGCCCCGGTGAGGCTCATCATCGCGTACGCCGCCGTCGCGAGCACATAGAGGAGCACCAGACCGGCCGTGACGCGGCGTACGAGAAAGGTCAGCATCGCGTTCGTTCCTTCCGCGTCAGCCGGCGGGGGCCATGTTCGAGATCGGTACCGCGGAGACGAAGGCCCGGGGCGTCACCTTGATCTTCTTGGAGTTGCCCTGGACGGCGTCGAGCACATCCCAGGGCGCGTTGAAGGCGTTCTCCTGGAGGTGGGAGTTGATCTCGCGGAACGCCGCGGTCTGCGCCGCGCCCCGGGCCTTCTGCGCCTTGTCGATCATGCGGTTGAGCTTCGGGTCGAAGTCCTTGGCGGGATTCCAGGCTGCGCCCTTGGTCAGCTCGGACTGGATGAAGTCCCAGGGCTGGCCGGACTGGAGCTTGAACCATGACATCGGGTACTCGCCGGACTGGAGGGCCGTGAACAGCCGGGTGAACGGGATCTTGTCCACCTTGACCTTGATGCCGATGTCCTCCAGGGCCTGCGTCATGACGACCTGCTGGCTCGGCGCCACGGAGGAGACGTCGGGCATGGTGACGGTGAAGCCGTGCGGGTAACCCGCCTCGGCGAGCAGTTTCCTGGCCTTTGCCGGGTCGTAGGCATAGTTGCTCTCGAGGGACTTCTCGTACCAGGTGGAGCCCGCGGTCGCCAGCTGCGAGGTGGCCGTGGCATAGCCGAGGTTGAGCTTGTCGACGATGGTCTTCCGGTCGAAGGCGTGGTTCAGGGCCTGGCGCACCTTCACCTTGCCCAGGGCGGGCACGGTCCTGCCGGTGCGGTCCCAGATGTAGAGGCCCTCGACGCTGTCGGCGTGCGCCCGCACCTCAAGGCCGCGGCTCTTGGCGTACTGAGCGGTCTGCGGGGTGATACGGGCCCAGTCGACCTGCCCGCTGAGCAGGGCGTTCAGCCGGGCCGTGGGATCGGTGATGTTCTTGATGACGATCTTGTCGAAGGGGTACGCCTTCGGGTTCCAGTAGTCCGGGTTGCGGGTGAAGGCGTAGGTGCTGCCGTTGGTCGTGGCGGCCTTGTCCAGGACATAGGGGCCCGAGCCGACCGGACCGCCCTTCGCCGTCAGGTCCCTGGGGCTGGCGATCATGCCCGAGGGGTCGCCGAGGTTCGCCACGAGCTGGGGGTCGGGCGCCGACAGATGGAGGGCCACGGTCCGGGGGTTCACGACCTCGACCGAGTCGATGGCGCGCAGTTTGCCGGCGGCCTCGTTGGTGCCCTGCTTGGTGTGGAGCAGGTTCTTCTTCACGGCCGTCGCGTCGAGCGCGGTGCCGTCGGTGAACCGCACGCCCTTTCTGAGCCTCATGGTCAGCGCGGTGCGGTCGCGGTCATAGGACCAGGAGGTGGCCAGGTTCGGGTGGGGACGGGCCTCGGGGTCCAGCCGGACCAGGGAGTCGAAGACGGGCTCGTAGTACTGGATGTTGTCGCCCAGGGCGGCGGAGGCCAGGTCCCAGCCGGTATGGGCGTTGCCGATGGACAGCGTCAGCGTGTCGGCTCCGGTGGCGGACGCCGTGGCGCCGGAGCGGCCGCACGCCGACACGGCCACGAGGGTGAGGGCCACCCCTGCCATGACCATTCTTCGCATGTCGTCCTTCTGCTCTCGGGTGCCGTGCTCAGCGCTGCCGCCGGGCCCACTCGCCGCAGAGCCGCACACTCTCCTCGGGGGTGGCCTGGGCGCCGCGGTCGACCTCGATCACCAGCCAGCCGTCGAACGTGGCGGGCAGCGCGGCGAGGGTGGCGGGGATGTCGACCGAGGCGTGGCCGGGCTCGGCCCACAGACCGGCCAGCACGGTCTGCTGGTAGGTCCATGCCCCGGCGCGGCCCCGCTCGGCGACGTCGGCGTGGAAGTCCTTGATGTGGAGGGCGGCGACCCGGTCGCCGTAGTCGCGGATGAGGCCGATGACATCGGCACCGGCCCAGCCGAGGTGGCCGATGTCCGGGCCGAAGGAGAGGACGTCGGCGTCCACGCCGTCGAGGATGAAGCGGGTCTCCTCCTCGGTCTCCGCCCAGGTGCCGATGTGGGGGTGGAACGCGGCGGCGACACCGTTCGCCCTGGTGGTCTCGCCCATGCGGGCGAACACCTCGCGCACCCGCGCCAGCCGTTCGGGAGTGGCCTCCGCGCCCACGGCCGGGCGGTGCACACGGGGGGCCTGCTTGTTCATACCGGTGGCCACGAAGACCGTGGGCAGGCCCAGTTCGGCCATCTGGGTGCTGACGCGGTCGGTCTTGTCGAGCAGTTCGCGCAGGCTGCTCTCGTCCTCCGGGAGGGGGCCCGAGATATAGCCCGGGGCGGGCGCCAGACCGTGCTCGGCGAGCAGCCGGCCGTATTCGGCGGCCGTCATCCCGGCGGGCACGTCCGCGTGTACGGCGGCGATGCCGGCCTCGCGGATGACCTTGAGGCGCTCTGGCAGCGGCGGCGCCAGAGCGGGGTCGATCCAGCCGTCGTCGGTGGCGATCCACTGGAGGGGGTTGATCGCGATCCTGTCGTGGCGGATGGTCATGAGGGTCCTTTCCCTGAGGGCGGGGCGGTGGGACGGGCGGGTGTCAGACGGTGAAAAGGGGCTGGGGGCGCTCGCAGGAACTGCTCAATGTCACGGACCGGCCCCGCTGGGCGGAGCCCTCCAACGCGCAGAGCCCTTCGAGCACATGGAAGGCGAAGGCGGCGTTGGCGCGGTGCGGGCCGCCCTCGACGGCGTTGGCGAGGTCGCGGACGCCGAGCCCGCGGCGGGCCTGTTCGCGGGTGCCGACGGCGCCGAAGAGTTCGAGGGCCGGTTCCAGGACCGTCCAGTCGCCGTCCCCGTGCCGCCGGAGCCGCACATCGCCGTCGAAGTGGTTCGGGTTGGCCAGCGAGAGGGTGCCCTCGCTGCCGTAGACCTCCAGGTACGGCAGATCGCTGTCCCAGACGTCGAAACTCATCTGGGTGGTGGCGATGACACCGGAGGCGAAGGTGAGCACCGCACCGGTGTGGGTGGGGATGGTGACCTCGACGGTGTCCACGGTCCGTTCGGGCGCGGTGACGGTGCGCTCGGGCACGCCGATGCGGGCGGCCGCCGAGACAGTGGAGACGGGGCCGAGGCAGTTGACCAGGACGGCCAGGTAGTACGGACCCATGTCCATCACCGGGCCGCCGCCCGGCTGGAACAGGAAGGCCGGGTTCGGGTGCCAGGTCTCTGCCTTGCTGTGCCCGATGAAGGCGGAAGCACCGATGGGCGTTCCGATCAGGCCCGAGTCGATCGCTTTGCGTGCCGTCTGGGCGGCGCTGCCGAGGAAGGTGTCCGGCGCGGATCCGAGGACACGCCCGGTGCGGGCGGCCGCCGCGAGGACCGCTTCGCCGTCCGTGACCGTGGTGGCCAGCGGCTTCTCGACGTAGACGTGTTTGCCCGCTTCCAGGGCCGTGATGATCGTACGGGCGTGGTGGACCGGCGGCGTCAGGTTGACCACGATGTCCACCGAGTCGTCGGCGTACAGCTGGCGGTCGTCACCCCAGGCCGGGATGGAGTGGTCGGCGGCCGCCTGCTTCGCCCGTGCCACATCGATGTCGGCCACCCGCACGATCTCCAGCTCCGGGTAGCGGGCGAGACCGGTGACATACCGGCCGAATATGTTGCCGCTGCCCAGGATGCCGATGCGATGGGTCTGTTTGGCCATGGAGGTGGGTTCCTCTCCCGGGAGTGGTGCGGGGATGGTCGGGTTTGCCGGTGATCCGCGAACGTCCGTGGTGCGGTGGTGCCTTGCCGGGCCCCGCGGTGTCGCGCCGGGCGGTCCACCGCCCTTGACTTCGGGAACGGGGGCGCCAGGGGACCGCCCGCTGCCTGCCGTTGAGTAAGGCGTGTTCGCGTCGCCTAACACCTTCGTTTAGTTCGGTTACCCCAAACAAGAGGCGGTTGTTAATTTTTCTTGCAAACTAATAACGTCTTAAAGGAGGGCTGTTCCGGGGTGATCCACGACGGCTAGGTTGGGGAAATGCGTGAAGGTGACGGTTATTCCGCCGATCAGACGCTGCTGCCCGCGGTTCCCGCCGGACTGCGCAGGGTGCTGGACCTCGTGTTGGCCGGTGAGGCGACCAACCGGGCCGAGATCGCGCGCCGCAGTGGTCTGGCCCGCTCCACGGTCGGCCAGCAGGTGGACCAACTCCTCGGCCGCGACATCCTGGAGGAGATGGAGTCCGGCGAATCGGTGCGCGGCCGGCCGCCGCGGCTGCTGACCCTCAGCCCGCACGCGGGGACCATCGCCGTCGCCGACGTGGACACCCTGGACACCAGGATCGCGATCGCCGACCTCGGCGGACGTCTCATCGCCCAGGACACGGTGGCCGTGCGCATCGACACGGGGCCGGAGACGGTCCTGGAGGTGGTGTGCGACCGGCTGCACGCCCTGTTGGAGCGGTCGGGGCGCGACCCGGACCGGGTGCGTCAGGTGGTCATGGGGCTGCCGGCTCCCGTGGACCGGGAGCGCGGTTGCCCGCTCAGGCCCAACGGCATGCCGGGCTGGGACGGCTACCCGGTCGCCGAACGGCTGCGCGCACGGTTCCGGGCCCCGGCCCAGGTGGACAATGACGCCAACCTCATGGCCCTCGGCGAGGCCGTTCAGGCCCGGGCCGAAACCCCGGTGCTCTGCCTCAAGATCGCCAACGGGATCGGAGCGGGGCTCATCAGCGCGGAGGGCGGGATCTACCGCGGCGCGGACGGCGCGGCCGGCGATGTCGGCCACATCCGGTCCCTCGGCGGCGGCACCGCCCTGTGCACCTGCGGCAATGTCGGCTGTGTGCGCGCCATCGCCTCTCACCGCGCCGTCCTGCGGACCCTGGACATCCCCGAGTCCACCGAGGAGGACCCGCTGCACGGGGTTCACGAGCTCGCGGAGCGCGTCGCGAACAACGACCCGCCCGCCGTCCGGGCCCTGCGGCAGGCGGCCACCGAGATCGGCGAACTCGCCGCCATGCTCGTCTACATGTACAACCCCCGCACCCTGATCCTCGGCGGCCCGCTCAGCGACCTGCGCGACGACCTGCTCTCCGGGGTGCGCGCCGTGGTGTACCAGCGCGCCCTGCCGCTGGCCACCCGGAATCTGATCATCACCACGACACGGCTCGGCGCCGCCTCGGCCCTGCACGGGGCGGTGGCCCTCGCCACCGGGGACGTCTTCAGCGAACGGGGGATAGCCCGGCTGCTCGTCGACTGAGAGCCTGTGTGACACAGGCTCTGAGGGCTACGGCTCGGTGCGGTACGCCTCGATGACCGCGAGACGGGTGGTGACGGCCTCCGAGGCGTTCCGCAGCGCCGCCAGCGTACGGGGGGCGTTGTGGCGTGCCGTGGCGGCGACGACCGACAGCGCGCCCAGATAGGCGCCGTCCCGTGGCCCGCGCACGGGCACGGCCACGGCGGAATAGCCGAGCCGGTGCTCCTCGGAGTCGGTGGCGTAGTCCTGCTCCTTGATGCGGGCCAGTTCGCCCGGGAGCCGGTCGGCGGTGAGGGTGCGGGCGGTCATCCGGCGCATATGGGGGGCCAGCCGAGTCAGCGGGTACTGGTCGGGCAGCAGGGCCAGGGTGAGTTTTCCCGGGGCCGTGCTGTGCAGCTGGAGCAGCCGTCCGCCGATCGAGGCACCGGCCCGGTTGCGGTGGCGGCCGGCGTTGTCGATGCACAGCAGGTCGGTGCCGTTCGGCACGGACAGGCTCACCGGGCTGTCGAGGGCCTGCGCGAGGTTCTCCATCACCGGCCGCGCGGCGTGGCGCAGGGTGCGCTGCCGGGGTGCGCGCAGGCCGATCGCGTACAGCAGCAGGCCGAGCCGGTAGTGGGAGCCGTCCCGCTCCAGCAGCTCGCTGGCGACGAGATCCTGGCACAGCCGGTGCACCGTGGCCTTGGCGACCCCGGTGCGCGCCGTCAGCTCCGTGAGGCTGAGGGAGAGGTCGCCGTCGCCGAAGGCCGACAGGATCAGCCCGACCTTGCCGAGGACGGACTTGGGGGACCGCCCGTCCGGCTCGGCCTCCTCGCCGTTGCCACGAGGCACCGCCGCAGTCGTCACGACATGCCCTCCTCACCTGCCGGTGTGCCTCGATCAAGGCCGCCATATGTGCTGAGGATGGCCAATATAGATATCTTTTTGCCTGGTAGGAATGGTGGAAGGGGTCGGAGTTCGGCGGGGGGCAACCCGGTCTCGCGGCCGGTGACCCGCTCACCGGCCCGCCACCAGGGCCGTGTCCACACCCAGCGGGCCGACCGACCCGGCGCCACCGGGGGTGCCCAGCGGGGTGTCCCGGCCGGGCAGGGCCTCCTCGAAGAACCGCCGGTTGTCGGCGCGGTGCTCGGGGTCCGCCTTGCGGTCCACGGTGATCGCCTGCTCCGGGCAGGCGACCTCGCAGGCGCCGCAGTCGATGCACTCCACCGGGTTGATGTACAGCTTGCGCTCACCCTCGTAGATGCAGTCGACCGGGCACTCCTCCATGCAGGACCGGTCCATGATGTCCACACAGGACGCGCCGATGACGTAGGCCATGTCAGTTCTCCTTCTCGGTGGAATGCCCGGGGAACAGCGCCGCCTCCGGGTCGATGACCGTGGCGGCGTTGTTGACGGCGGTGGCGGCCTCGCCGAAGCCGACGGATATCAGGCGCACCTTGCCCGGGTAGTCGGTGATGTCGCCGGCCGCGAAGACACGGGGCAGGTTGGTGGCCATGCGGGTGTCCACGGCGATCCGGCGCGCCTGGAGTGCCAGGCCCCACTCCCGCAGCGGGCCGAGGTCCGCGAGGAAGCCGAGCGCCGCCACCACGGTCTGTGCCGGAAGGCGCGTGGTGTCCTTGGTGGTCCGGTGGCGGATCTCGACCTCCTCCAGGTGTGCGGCGCCGTACAGGCCGCTGACCTCGGAGTCGGTCAGAATGTCGATGCCGAGCGCCTGGACCTTCTCCACCGACGCGCGGTGGGCGCGGAACCGGGCGGTGCGGTGCACCAGGCGGACCGAGCGCGCCACCGGGGCCAGCAGGGCCGCCCAGTCGAAGGCGCTGTCGCCACCGCCGACGACCACCACGTCATGACCGGCGTGGGCGGACGGGTCGGGCACGAAGTACACCTGACCGCGGCCGAGGAAGTCCTCCCCGGCGGGGAGCGGGCGGGGGGCGAAGGTCCCCACGCCTCCGGTGATCACCACGGCCCCGGCCCGTACCTCGGTCCCCCGGTCGCTGCGGACCACGGGCAGGCCGTCACCGTCGTAGTCCAGCGCCACCGCGCGGTGGCCGAGGAGGTAGCGGGCACCGTGTGCCTCGGCCTGCGCCACCAGGCTGTCCACCAGGTCACGGCCACGCACCGAGGCGAATCCGGCGATGTCGAAGATGGGCTTCTCCGGATACATCGCGCTGATCTGGCCGCCCCGCTGGGGCAGCACATCCATCACGGCCACGCGCAGGCCCCGGAAGCCCGCGCAGTACGCGCCGTACAGGCCCGACGGTCCGGCGCCGATGATCAGGATGTCCGTCTCGACCACCGCCGCGTCCTCCGCGGCGACCGGCTCATCGTTGAGAACGCTCATGGTCGAGGAGCGTAGGCAGGCCGCGATCACGGTCCAATGGAATCGGTCCGCCTGCCGGGACAACGCCGCGGAACCCGCTCGGGCGCCGCGCTCCGGACACGCGGAAGCGGCCCCGGCCACCGAAGCGGCCGACATACCGAAGCGGCCCCGGACACGCGGAAGCGGTGGCACCCAAGGCCCCCCGCAGCCCTGAGTGCCACCGCTCCCGCGCCCGTACGCGCCGGGCCGTCACCCCGCGCGCGTCACCTCCACCGTCCCCGTGACGCACTCCGAACCGTCGGCCCTGAGGATGCGCGCGTCGAGCCGGATCCGCGCCCCCTCGACCGACGACACCGTCGCGGCCCAGGTCAGCAGCTCACCGGCCACCGCCGTGGCGACGTTGCGCCACGCCACCGACTCCAGCCGGGCGCCCGGCCCGGCCCACTCCAGGGCGTGCCGGGTGAGCATCTCGCCGTGCAGCGTGGACTGCACGACCGCGTCGGGAAACCCCTCCGTTGCCGCGTACGCGGCGTCGTAATGGATCCGGTGGGCGTTCCACGACACGGCGCTGAAGCGGAACAGCTGCACACTGGTGTGGGCGTACCGTCGCCGCGGACACTCCGCCCCGACAGCGGGCGCCGTCATCGGTCACCTCCGGTGGCGTCGAGCACCACGATCGTCTCGTCCACGGCCGTCAGCTCGCTCCCGTCCGGGGACAGGAACCGGGTGCGGACGCCCAGCAGGACGAACTCACCCGACCGCCCGCGCTTGTGCCGCGCGGAGACGACCGCACGGGCCGCCGTGATCCGCGTCCCGGCCACCGGCGGGCGGACCAGACGCACCGACTGGCCGCCGTGCACCTGGCGCACCGGTAGCCCCTCGGTGCACGGCGACTCCCGCAGCGCCAGGCCATCCGGCCGCAGTTCGTCCTCCGGGGGACCGTCCTCCCAGCTCATGGTGGCCGCGAGGAACAGGTCGGGCGCCTCGACGGGCATGCCGTCCGCCTCCAGGGCGCGGGCCCGGCGGATGTACCCGCCGTCGTTGAGGGCGGCCGCGTAACGGCAGAAGTCCTTGACCGTCGGGGTGCCGCAGTCCTCGTCCCGCCACCGGTCGATCAGCTCCCGCGCCCGTGCCAGCACCTCTTCCAGGGCGGGGGAGGACACGACGGGGGCGGTCACAGCGCCGACCTCAGCGAGCGGCTGATGCCGAGACCCGCCGTACGCAACGCGCTGGCGTGGGCGATCGCGTCGACCCGGTAGGTCGGCGCCGTGATCGACAGGGCCCCGGCGAGGGTGTTCTCCCGCCCGAAGACAGGTACCGCCATGCTCATATAGCCGAGCCGCACCTCCTCCGCCTCCGTGGCGATGCCCTGCTCGCGGACGCGGTCCAGCTGGCCGCGCAGCCGGCCCGGCGAGGTGATGGTGTGGCGGGTGAACGGCTTGAGACCGTTCCTGACCACCTCGCCGAACAGGGTGCCAGGGGAGTGGGCGAGGATCGCCTTGCCGGTGGCCGTGCAGTACAGCGGAAGCCGTCCCGCCACCCGGGACTCCTCGCTCAGCCCCCGGTGGGGCAGGATCTTCTCCAGGTACACCACGTCCAGCCCGTCGTGGATGGCAAAGTGGATGGTCTCCCGCGTGGCCAGCAGCAGATCCTCCATATACGGCTGCGCCACCTCCCGCAGGATCCGCTGCCGGTGCACCCGCTGCCCGATCTCGAACAGCCGCAGCCCCAGCCGGTAGTTGCAGCCCGCCCGCTCCAGCAGCCCCCATGCGACCAGCTCCTGGGACAGCCGGTGGACGGTCGCCTTCGCCACGCCCGAACGGCGCACCACATCGGCGAGCGACAGCGAGTCGTCGTCGGGTGTGAACGCCTCCAGGATGGACCGGACCTTGCCGAGGACGGAGTTCATCGAGTCGGGACAGGCTCTGGTGGCGTGGTCGATGGGGACGACGGTCATGGCAGGCACCTCACGATCAGGTGGTGGAGGACGCGGCGAGGAACTCCAGGCTGAGCGGGTTGTACAGATCCGCCTTCTCGTGCTGCGGCCAGTGGCCGCACTCGTTGAAGATCTCCAGACGGGCGCCGGGGATCGCGGTGGCGATGGCCTCGGCCTCGGGGACGTCCCCGAACGGGTTCTTGTTGCCCCAGACCACCAGCGTCGGCGCCTTGATCCGGGCCATCCGGTCAGGCCGCAGCAGATTGCGCTCGCGGGTGTCCGTCTCCTGGAGCGCCAGCAGATTGTGCAGGTTCCGCTGGAAGTCGGGGTGGTGGTAGATCTCGTAGCGGATCCGGGTCAGCTCCTCGCCCAGCTCCTCGTCCCAGTCGGCCCACAGCAGCCGCAGCCGGTCCCGGGTGAAGGAGATGTCGTCCTCCAGGGAGGCGCTGCGGGTGGACTTCTTCAGCCGCTCCATCACCGCCGGATTGACCTTTGTGCCGCCCATGCACAGCAGCTGGAGGGAGGCGACCCGGTCCGGGTGCTCGCTCGCGGCCCACGACGCGACCCAGCCGCCCAGCGACTCGCCGACCAGATGGGCGCGCTCGGCGCCCACCGCGTCCAGATAGGCCATCAGGTGCTCGACATACGCCGGGATCTCGCCCGGGCGGTCGGGCTTGCCCGTGTAGCCGTGGCCCAGCATGTCGATGGAGTGGCAGCGGTAGCGCTCGGCGTGTGCCGGGATGTTCCGTACGAACGCCTCCAAGTGGCCGGTGGTGCCGTGCAGGAACACCACGTGCTCGCCGTCCTCCGGGCCGGCCTGGAGCGCGCGGGTCGTGATGTCGCCGGTCTTCACATAGGCGTGCCGGTAGTCGATGCCCGACAGCTCGGTCCAGATGCTCATGACTGCCTTTCGCTGTTCTGTGTCTGCGCGGGGTCGAGCACGGCGACCCCCATGCCGGTGAGCCACTCGGGCATCGGCTCGTAGGCCAGACGCCGCCCCGGAGCGTGGTCGAGCAGCGCGGCCATCATCAGCCAGGTGCGCAGCTCCTGTGCGCCGTTGCCGGCCGCCTTCTCCAGCTCCGCGGTGGTGTACTCGGTGAGGCGGTGGGCCTGTCCGCGTTCCAGCCAGGACAGGAACTCCTCGTCGAACTCCGGGTTGAGCGCCGCCTCGGCGGCCCGGATGATCTCGCGCCGCCGGACGTCGTAGTCCTGCCAGTTCTCCCGGCCGTTGAGCCAGGCGCCGACCATGAACTCCTCGTCCTCGCCCCGCGGGTCGCGCCAGTCCGGCCAGGGCAGCCGGTGCGACAGCCCGCCGGAGCCGATGACCGCCACCCGGCGGTCGCCGGGGAACGCCAGGACCGCCTCCCGGATCGCCCGGCCCAACCGCTCGCAGCGGTCGAGGGTGGGCAGCGGGGGCGCGAAGACGTTCACGACGAGCGGTACGAGGTCGACGTCGAGCCCGTCGAGCAGATACTGCACGGCGTGCGACTGGCCGTGGTCGATCTGGAGCCGGGCGGAGAACGCCACATCGAAACCGGACCGCTCCACCAGCGCGTTGGCCAGGTACAGGGCCAGCTCCCGGTCCACCGGCTGCGGGCCCTTCGGGGTGCCGGACTCGCCACTGGCGAGACACTCGTCCACCCCGAGGGTGAAGCTGGGGATCAGGTCGAGCCAGAATCCCCGGAAGTGGTTGGAGCCGATCAGGACCACCGTGTCGGGGCGGGCCGCGGCCAGCGCGCCGCGCGCCTCGCCCAGCGCGTCCCGGAACCGCTCGGCGCGGTCCTTGTGGTACGTCTCCTCCCAGTGGGTGTTCATCAGCGTGCTGTGCGACGCCCCGACCCCCAGCACGATCTCCGTCATGCCACGGCTCCTTCCTCCGCCTCGGCCACCTCGGCGCGGGTCCGGGTGACGGTGTCCACGGCCGTGCGGATCAGATGGCGGGTCAGCCTCTCCATGGCCCGGAGCGACACCGTGTTCATGCCGCGGGCGAAGTCGATCTCGAAGGGCGCCTCCGCCACCTTGGGCATGCCAATGCGCACCGTGGGGATGCCGCGGCCGCGCAGGATATTGGCGTCGGTGGCCCCGCTGTTCCCGGCGATCACCTCGTGTGCGCGCCCCTCCAGGGCCTCCCAGGCGGCCGTGGCACTGCGGTGGATCCACGAACCGCGAGGGGTACGGGTACCGGGGATGGCCAGCACCATCTCCGCCCGGACGTCGAGACCGGGCGAGGCGGCCCGCAGCGCGGCCAGCGCCTCCATGAACTCCCGCTTGGCCCGCATCGGTGTGATGTCCGGGCTGATCCGCAGGTCCACCATCAAGGTGCACACGGCGGGGGTGACCGCGGCCATCCGCGGCCAGCCGCCACGGATCGAGGAGACGATGCCCTGCGGCGCCACCGTGCCCGAGGTGTGCCGCTCGGCGTACTCCTCGAACCACTTCTCCAGATACCCGGCCACCTCCCCGGCGCGGGCGATGGCGTTGTCGTACGGGAGCCGGTGGCGGGAACCCGCGTAGGTGTGGGTGCCGCCGACCGTCACCTCGAACCAGACCAGTCCGACCTCGTCCCACGAGACGGTCCAGCCGGGCTTGGCGATGACCGCGTAGTCGGTCCACACGCCCTGCTCCAGCAGGAACGAACACCCGGCGCCCTGGCCGGTGTTGCGGCGCGTCCCCACGGGCCGGGCGTTGGTGGGCATCCCACCCGCGCCGAAGGCCGCCACCAGGTCACCGGTGAGCGGGACACCGGCCCGGGAGATCGCCTCGGTGGCCATCATCACGCATGCCGCGTGCCCCTTGGGGTTGGAGGCGCCGAGCCCGGTCACCAGGTCGTCGTAGACGGTGGCCGAGGGCCGCATGTCCTCCCGCAGCTCCGGGCCGATCCACGGCACGTCCTCGCTCTCCTCGCCCACCGTCAGGGTGTCGATGGGGGCGTAGAGCATGAGGTCGGGGCCGGTGCCGTCACCGGTCAGCCGCCCCCAGGCGTTGGCCTGCCGGTCGTCGAGGGGCTGGGCGGCCGCCCGGCAGCCGGTGGCGCGCAGGGTGTCGGCGATATGGGTGGCCAGCGGGCCCTCGTCGCCGGTGGGGCTGGGGATGTCCACCAGGCCCGTGATCAGTTCGCGGAGCCGGTCGGCGCTGATGTGGCGGGCGGCGTCGAGCGCCCAGGAGCGCCGCCGTTCGTCCAGGCCCGCCAGGCCGTCGGCGCTCACTGGTTGATCCTGTGGACCTGGGTCATCGTGGTCCGCGCGACGCGCTTCGTGGCCAGCGGGATCCCGACGGCGATCGCCGCGCCCAGCAACAGGGTGAACAGGGTACGGAACATGTCATGCCCTCTCTTCGGGTGCGGATGCGCCGCCGACCGCGGCCAGCTTCTTGCCGTACTCCTCCTCGCTGAGGTTCCGCCAGGCGGTGAGCGAGATATCGGGCCGGTAGAGCTTCTCCGGGGGCGCGTCGGTGACATCCACCATCCACGCGTCCTGGCCGGAGAACTGGCCGTGGAACAGCCAGCGGATCGCCCCCAGGTACTTGGCGTAGAAGCGCAGGGTGTCCCAGCCCTCGGTGAAGTTGACCATCACCCCGACATAGCGGTGGTTGTCCTCGTCCACCGGGACGTAGAACTCGTAGTGGATGAACTTGGGGTAGGCGATGCGCAGCACGCCCGGCATCGACAGGGACGCGAAGCCGGGGAACTCCTGGGCCTCGATCGTCGGGTCGACGCTGTCGGCCTTGCCGGTGTTGCCGATGTTGAAGGTTTCCTTCGGCGGCTGCATCTTCCACCAGCGCTTGTTGGTCCAGCGGCCCACGCCGGGGTACTCGGCCTCCCAGTGGACCTCGTCCTGGACCCGGAAGATCCACCGGCCGCGCGGCACGATCCGGGTGATGTTCCACGTCGGCATGGGCTTGAACAGCCGCCACAGCGCCGTGCGGTGCAGATACTTGGCGTGGCCCTCGTCGAAGCCGTTCTCGCAGGCGAACCGCCAGTTGCCACCGCGCGGCTCGATCCGTCCGCCCATCACGAACGCGTTGCCGACCAGCTCCTCCGGAAGCTGGGAGTCGATCGGATGCGGCTCCTCGTCGGCGATCGGGACGTACACCCACACCATGCCGAGGCGCTCCTCGACCGGATAGGTGCGCACGCCCAGCTTCCCGGTCAGCCGGCAGCCGGGGCCGTCGGTGATGACCGCGGAGAGCCGCCCGGTGGGCAGGTCGAAGGTCCAGCCGTGGTACGGGCAGCTGACCGTGCCCGGAAACTGCTGATTGCCCTCCGAGAGCGGCACACCGCGGTGCGGGCACCGGTTGTGCAGGGCGTACGCGGTGCCGTTGTCGCGGATCAGCGCGATCCGCTCGCCGCAGATGGTGAACGGCAGCGGCTTGCCGGTGATCTGGCTGGACCAGGTGACCGGGTACCAGTAGCCGCGGAAGCCCGCGGCCGCACCGTCGTAGTGGGGCCAGGACGACCAGTCCTGGCGGCCGGGCTCGGCCGGTTTTCCGCGGCGGCTCCGGACGGGGGTGGCCGTGTCGGGAGAGTCCTCGACCGTCATCGTGCGTGTCCTCCTGCTGCCGGTGTTCGGTGGACCCGAGCATCCGGCCCGGCGCGGATCCGCCCAAGGGATCCGGTCCGCTGAGCAGACCGCGCCCGTCCCGGCGGACGGTCGGACGCCGGGCGACCGGACGGCGGGCCACCGGAACGGGGCCGGTGCCGGGGCGTCCCGCTGAGCGGACCCCGCCCGGTGCGCGGACCGTGGGGCGCGGTCTAGCGTGCGCCGCGTCCGTCCCCTCACCGAACCGGGCCGCGAGCCCGTGGATACGGAGCGAAAACGTGAGCCACCCGACGTCACAGTCCCTGGTGCTGGAGGAGTTCGGCACCCTGCCGCGGCTCGTCGAGCGGCCGGTGCCCGAGCCACGCCCCGGCCACACCCTGGTGCGGATGAAGGCGGCCGCCGTCAGCCACCTCGATCTGAACGTCGTCGACGGCAGGTTCGGCATCCTCCCCGACCTGCCGTCGGTGCCCGGGACCGAAGGCAGCGGCACCGTCGTCGCCTCCGGCACCCACCCCGAGGGGAGCCTCGTCCGCCTGCGCGGCAAGGCACTCGGACTGCGCCGCGACGGCACCTGGGGCTGCCACGCACTGGTCCCGGACGCCGCCGTGGAGGCCGTGCCCGACGGTACGGCCCCCGCCCTGGCCTGTAGCTTCTTCTCCCCCGCGGGCACGGCGTGGGCCTCGGTGCACACCGTGGCGGGCGTCCAGCCGGGGGAGCGGGTCCTGGTGACCGGGGCGGCCGGTGCGGTCGGAGCGCTCACCGTGCAGGTCGCCGCCCGGGCCGGGGCCGAGGTGATCGGAGTGGTGGGCCGCCCCGCCAAACTGCCGCACGTCCCGGCCCCCGCCAAGGCGCTGCTCGCCGCCGACCTGTCCGCCGACGCGATCGGCGGCCCGGTGGACGTCGTCGTCGACACCGTGGGCGGGCCGGTCCTGCGCGACTCCCTGCCGCTGGTGCGCCCGCGTGGCCGGGTCGCCCTCGTCGGCTATACCGCGGGCCGTGAGTTCACCGTGGACCTGGCCGACTTCCTCCTCGCCGACGTATCGCTGCTGCCGGTGAACCTGATGACCCGCGGGCAGGAGGTGGCCGCCGACACCCAGCGGCTGCTCGGCGACCTCAACTCCGGTGAGCTGACCCTGCCCGTCGAGCGCCATCGCATCGACGGGCTGGCGGACGCCGTGGCACGTCTGCGGTCCGGGGAGGCGGTGGGCAAGGTCGTCCTCGACCTCGGCTGAACGGCCCCGCGCCCGCGCGGGGCGGTTGAGAGCCTGTGTCATATCCCCGGCCGGGCGTGCGACGCCTGGCCGGGGATATGACAGGCTCTCACCCCATCAGCACCACGGACCGGCCCCGGCAGCACACCACATCGCCCCGCCCACCGTGCTCGACCAGATCCAGGGTGACCCGGCCCGACACCGGATCGACAGCGCCGACGGTGCCGCTCACCACGAGCCGCTCCCCGGCCAGGGCCGGTGCCCGGTTCTGCCATTCGACCTCCAGCACCTGCCCGTCCGGACCCGCGAACGACATGGCGGCGCGGTGCATCAGACAGCCGTGCAACTGCGCCATGACGACCGGGCCGTCCAGCCCCTCGGACCGCGCGAACCCGGTGTCGTAGTGAATGCGATGGGCGTTGCGGGTGACCGCCCCGAACCGCAGCAGCGTGACGGCGTCCGGGGTGAACTCCACCGGTGGTACGGGCTGTCCTGTGCGCATCCTCATCGGACGATGAACCTCTCCCGCACCCGGGCGAGCGTGCCCCGCTCGGCCGAGTACGTCTTCTCGACGGTGAGCAGCAGGAACGGGGCACCGCTGCCCTTGCGCTCGACGTCCGTGAGGACACGGCGGACCGCGATCCGGTCGCCCGCCCGCACCTCGCCGGTGAACCGGACCTCCTGGCCGCCCGCCATGAGCCGTACGTCCAGGCCGTCGGTGCCCGGGACCTCGTCGCGGTACATCCCGTCCGGCCGGAACTCGCCCTGGCCGGCGCCGCCCGCCCCTCGCAGCAGACTCACCACGTACAGCGGGTGGACGGTGAATCCGGGGTGGCCGGGGTCGATCAGTCGCGGGCTGGTCTCCCCGGCCGCGCGCGCGAACTCCGCCGCGTCCTCGGCCCGTACGACCCCCAGATCCCGGTGTTCCGGGCGGCCGACCACCGTCCTGGCCCGTTCCTCGGCCACTTCCCACGCGGACATGTGCCGCCTTTCTGCTTTCTGCTCTTCTGCGGAAGCGAATCATCGGGGACCCGATGAGCCGGGAGGCTAGCCACCGCCCGAAGGCCCTCACCACGGGACCGGCCCGCTCAGCGGACCGGTCCGCTTGGGCGGAGATCACCGGACGCACACCATCGGAACATGGACCTCATGACCATCCAGAAGCCGCCGGAGGGCGCCCACGCGGAAGCGGACGGCGTCACGTACCACTACCTCGAACTGGGCACGACGGGCAGGCCGACGGTCTTCCTCCACGGCGGCGGCCCCGGGTGCACGGGCTGGTCCGACTTCGGGCAGGTGGCACCGCTGTTCGCCGAGGACCGCCACTGCTACCTCGTGGACATCCTCCAGTACGGCAAGTCCGCCAAACCCGTCATCGAGGGCCCGATGTGGGACTACCACGCCGCCAAGACGGTCGCCCTGCTCGACACCCTGGGCATCGAGCGCGCCGACTTCGTGTGCAACTCATGGGGCGGAACCATCGCGCTGAACCTGGCCGCGAAGTACCCCGAGCGAACCCGGTCGCTGACCATCACCGGCAGCATGCCCGTGTTCCACGGCCCGCTGGCCCCGCTGCCGGAGGGCGGGCGGCGCGGCCGCAACGCCCGCGATGTGTACTACGGCGGCACCGGCCCCTCCTGGGAGAAGATGCGGGAGCTGATCGCCCGCCTGGAGTGGTACGACCCCGCCGCGATCCCCGATGGCACCGTCACCCTGCGCTATGAGCAGAGCCTGGACCCGGAGGAGACCGCCCTCGCCGGAGCCTCCGACAACCCGCGCGGCGACTGGCAGGACCTCACCGCCGAGCTCGGTGCCATCCAGGCCCCCACCCTCTTCGTCTGGGGCATGTACGACGCATTCCTCACCCCGGACTATCCGCTGATGCTCGCCCGCATGGTGCCCAAGGGCAATCTGCACGTCATGCACCACGCCTCCCACCACCCCCAGGAGGAGCGGCCGCACGCCTATTACACCGCGGTCACCGGCTTCCTGAACCAGCAGCACGACTGAGCATCCCGCGGAGGACAAGTGAGCAACCCGGCCGTACGCGTCGTCGAACTGTCCAGCCCCTTCACCCGGTTCGCGGGCCGGCTCCTGGTCGGCCTCGGATACGAGGTCGTCCTGGTCGAGCCCGAGGAGGGCGATCCGACACGGCGCGAACGAGACGGCGACGCCTTCGTCCACTGGCACGCCGGCAAGCGGTCCGTCACCCCCGCGTCCCCGGAGGAGCTGCGGCACCTGGTGGCGGGCGCCGACGTCCTCCTCGACGGGACACCGGACGGCGCTCCGGAGGCGGTCGCGGGACTCGGCCACCTCGTCCACGTCCGCGTCACCCCCTTCGGGACCGTGGGCCCCCGCAGCCACTGGCAGGGGACCGATCTGGTGGTCGCCGCGCTCGGCGGCATGCTCGCGCAGGTCGGCGACCCGGACGGCCCGCCCCTGCGCCTTCCGGAGAACCAGGCGGAACAGCTCGCCGGGGTGCACGCCGCGATCGCCGCGCTGCTCGGGCTGCGGGCCAGGCGCACGGGGCCGGGCCAGCTCGCCGACGTGTCCGCCCAGGCGTGCGTGGCCGCTGCCCTGGAGGCGGGTGCCCTCGCCTATCTGCACGAGGACCGGGTGCCCGCGCGCCCCGGCCGGGTGCATCCGCTGGTGCCGCACGGGCTGTTCCGGGCCGCCGACGGCCACCTCGGCGGTGGCCTCGGCGGCAGCCCCCGCATGTGGGACGCGCTGCTCGCCTGGCTGCGCGAGGAGGGCGCCGAGGCCGACCTCGCCGAGCCGCGCTGGCAGGACCCGGTGGAGCGCAAGAAGCACCAGGAGCATGTCTTCGCGGTGGTGCAGGAGTTCGCGGGCCGGTGGCCGAAGGCCGAGTTCGCCGAGCTCGCCCAATCCAGGAAGCTGCCGTGGGCGGCGGTCGACCTGCCGCACGAGCTGCCCGGCAACCCGCAGCTCGCCGCCCGTGACTTCTTCCTCCGCGCCGGGGACCGCACCGACCTGGGGTTCCCCTTCGCCTTCCCCGAAGGCCACCGGGTCAAGGAGCTGGACGTCCCGGAACGGGGCGCGGACCAGCGGCTGCTGCACGAGCACCGCCCGGCTCCGAAGGTGCCCGCGGCGGTGTCCGCGGAACCCGCGCGGCCCGCCCTGCACGGCGTCCGCGTCCTGGATCTGACCTGGGTACTCGCCGGGCCGTACTGCACCAAGGTGCTCGCCGACCACGGCGCCGATGTCATCAAGGTCGAGTCCCTGGGCCGTCCCGACCCCACCCGGTTCGCGCCCTTCATGCACCTCTCGCGCGGCCCGCACACCGATCCGAACACCAACGGCTACTTCAACGAGGTCAACCGCAACAAGCGCAGCCTGGCCCTCGACACCCGCACCGAGGACGGCATCGCCGTACTGCGCGACCTCATCGCCTCCTGCGACGTCCTGGTGGAGAACTTCAGCGCCACCGTGATGACCAAACTCGGCCTGGGCTACGACACCCTCCGCGAGATCAACCCCCGGCTGGTGTACATCAGCATGTCCGGCATGGGGCACACCGGCCCGCGCAGCGGCTGGGTGTCGTACGCGGACACCGTGTCCGCCGGCTCGGGGCTCACCGGCCTGACCGGGTGGGGCCCGGACGACGTGGTCGGGGTGATCTACGGCCACGGCGACATCGTCGCGGGGTTGCAGGCCGCGCTCGCCACCGTCGCAGCCCTGGAGCACCGGGAGGAGACCGGCCGCGGACAGCACATCGACCTGTCCCAGCTCGAGGCGATCGCCTCCCATATGGGCACCAGCCTGCTCCACCCCGTCGAGCCCGCCGGGAACACCGATCCGCGGTGGAGCCCGCAGGGCGTGTACCGCTGCCTCGGCGCCGACAGCTGGCTGGCCGTCAGCGTCCGCGACGACACCGAATGGGCCGCGCTGTGCACGGTGATCGGCCGCCCCGACCTGGCCGCCGACGACCGCACGCGTACGGCGGAGAGGCGCGCACACCACACCGAACTGGTCGACGGCGCCCTCGCCACCTGGGCCAGGACCCTGCCGGCCGACGCCGCCGCCGAACTCCTCCAGGAGCACGGCATACCCGCGGGCCCGGTGCGGGACGGCCGCGACCTCGTGGAACACGATCCGCAGTTGCGGGCCAGGGGCTTCTACGTCCGCGCCGAACACCCGGTGGCGGGGGCCTTCCTGCACGAGGGGCCGCCCGTGCGGCTCATCCGCACACCCGGGGGCATCGTCAAGGCGGCGCCCGTGCTCGGCGCCGACACCGACGATGTGCTGCGCGACGTCGCCGGCCTGTCACCGGAGCGGATCCGCGCACTGCGCGAGCGCGAGGTGCTGCGGTGACCACCCTGACGATTCCCGGGCTGCTCCAGGCCGCGGCCCGGGACCACGGGGACCGCCCCTTCCTGCGGATCGGGACCACGGTCCGCACCTACCGCGAGACGCGGGAGGCCGCCGCCACCATGGCGGGGGCCCTCGCGGTCCAGGGCTGCCGTCCGGGCGAGCGCATCGCGGCGATGACGGGCAACCGGATCGAACTCGTGGATCTGTTCCTCGGCGCCGCCTGGCTCGGCGCCGAGCTGGTCCCGCTGAACACGGGGCTGCGCGGCGGCGGGCTGAGACACGCCCTGGACCAGGCCCGCGCCACCCATCTGCTCGCGGAGGACGAGACGGCCGAGCGCGTGCGGGCGGCCGGGTACCGGGGGACGCTGTGGCGCGCGGGTGCGGACGGCACGCCCCGGCCGGACGGCGGCCCGGCCTTCCCGGCGGCCCCCGTCCGCCCGGAGGACACCGCGTGTGTCCTGTTCACCTCCGGGACCACCGGCACCTCGCGCGGGGTGCGCTGCCCCCACGCCCAGTTCGTCTGGTGGGGGCGCAACGTCTCCGACGCCTTGCGCCTCACCGCCGACGACGTCCTCCACACCTGCCTCCCGCTGTTCCACACCAACGCGCTGAACGCGCTGGCACAGGCGATGACCGTGGGGGCGTCGATCACCCTCGCCCCCCGCTTCTCGGCCTCCCGCTACTGGGCCGAGGCGGCCGAGACCGGGGCGACCGTGGTCTATCTGCTGGGCGCCATGGTGCCGATGCTGCTGGCCCAGCCGCCGGGCCCGTACGACCGGGCGCACCGGGCCGTCCGCGGCCTCTCCCCGGCGACACCGGCCCACGCCTGGGGGCCGTTCCGCGAACGGTTCGGCGTCACGCTGATCGACGGATTCGGCTCCACCGAGACCAACCTGGTCATCGGCGCGACCCCCGAGGAGCAGCGGCCCGGCTACATGGGCACCCTGCGCGAGGGTTTCGACGCCCGTGTCGTGGACGAACTGCTCACGCCCGTCCCCGACGGCACCCCGGGTGAGCTGGTCGTGCGCAGCCACCGGCCGTACGCCTTCGCCACCGGCTACCTGGGTGAGTTGGCGGAGCCGGTGGACGCGTGGCGGCACACCGGGGACCGGGTGGTCCGCGAACCCGACGGCTGGTTCCGGTTCGTGGACCGCATCAAGGACGTGATCCGCCGCCGGGGGGAGAACATCTCCTCGTGCGAGGTCGAGACGGTCGTCCGTGGCCATCCCGAGGTGGCCGACGCGGCCGTCTTCCCCGTGCCGTCCGAGCTGGCGGAGGACGAGGTGATGGTCGCCGTGGTGCCCCGCGCGGGCGGCACGCTCGACCTGGCCGATGTGATCCGCCACTGCGAGCGCGAGCTGCCCCCGTTCGCCGTGCCCCGCTATGTGGACATCCTGGGCGAACTGCCGCTCACCGAGACCGGCAAGGTGCGCAAGGCGGCGCTGCGGAGGCGGGGCGTCACCGGGACCACGTGGGACCGGGTCACCGCCGATGCCGGTCCACCCACGCGGTGACGACATCGGCGAACTCCCCGGGCAGCTGCTCGGGCGCCGGTACGTGGCCGCCGGACAGGACCGCGGTCTCACAGCCGAGCGTCGCCGCGAACCTGTCCAGCGCGGGCAGCGAATAGTGGTCCTCCGGCGCGCACACGGCCAGTACCGGGGCGGTGATGTGCGCCAGCCGCTCCTCCATCCGGTACCGGTACACCGCCTCGTGCCCCTCCTCCACCCGGTCCAGTACGGTCAGGGCGTCGATCACATAGCGGTGCAGCGCGGCCTCCTCGCCCGCCCGGTAGAAGGCGCGGCGCCGGTTCCACACCTCCACCAGATGTGAGCCGTCCGGCTCGGGGTCGACGTGGTCGACGGGCGGGCGCGCGGGAGCCGCCGCGCGCTTGGCCTCGTCCACGAACGCCGTGGCCGAGAGCAGCAGACTGCTGACGCGGCCGCCCAGCCGGGCGGCCACCTCCACGGCCACCACACCGCCCGTGTGATGGCCCACCAAGTGGAACGCGTCCAGCCCGAGCGCGTCGGCCAGCGCCTCCACCCCATCGGCGAACCGCTCGATCGAATGCGGCCCCTCGGGCTTGGCCGAGGCGCCGAACCCCACGGTGTCCATGGCGATCGCCCGGTGCGCCCGGCCCACCAGGGGCAGCACATCGGCGTACTCGGTCCAGGAACGTGGCGTCTGGTGCAGAAGCAGCACCGGCTCGCCGGACCCGCACTCCGCGTAGTGCAACTGCCCGAAGGGGCTGGGCGCATAGCCCCGCCGCACCGTGTCCGCCATCGCTGTGCCCCGCCTTCCGGTTGACGTGAACCGCCCGCCCACTCTCGTCGCCACCGAGCGGGCGGGGCCAGGAGGACGGTCCGCTGTCCGGACCCCGGGCGGCCCCGGCGTCCGGCGGGCCGCTTACTTCGGTGAGGCGGCGAGCCGCACGGCCAGCCCCGTGAACACCGTGCCGGTGAAGACGTTGAGCCCCCGCGCCACCCGGCGGCTGCGGCTCAGCAGCCCGGCGAGCTTCCCCGAGAGCAGGCCGATGGACCCGTCCACGCAGAAGCCCATGACCACGAAGGTGATCCCCAGGAGCATGAACTGGCCCGGCACATGGCCGAGTCCGGGGTTCACGAACTGCGGCAGAAAGGCGATGTTGAAGAGGATCACCTTGGGGTTGAGCAGGTTGATGAGAGCCCCCTGCCAGAAGGCACGCCGGTGCCCGGGGCCGGCGTGTCCGCTCTCCTCGCCCGGCAGCGAGCGGTCACGGAACGCCTTGACGGCCAGGTACAGCAGATATGACACCCCCACCCAGCGCAGTAGGTGGTAGAGCGTCGGCAACGCGGCGAACAGGGCCGAAAGCCCCATCGTCGCGGCCACCGCGTGCACGAACATCGCACACGCCACCCCGAACGCGGCCATGACCCCCGCGGTGGGGCCGCCCCGGCCGCCCATCGCCACGATGAACATCATGTCCGGGCCGGGGACGACGCAGAGGACGAAGGCGGCGAGGAGGAACGCCGCGTACGAGGATGTGTCAACCATGGGGCCATGGTTCGGGGCGGAGCCGGAGGTGGCGAGCGAATTTCGGAACGCTTCAGTGGGGCCGCGCGCGGCGGCCCGACCGGCCGGTGGCCCGCGCGGGCGTCCCGGACTCCCGCCACCCGCCCGGGACCTCGGCCATGACGAGGCCGAGGACCAGCCAGAAGAGCATGGCGATCCGGTCCAGATTGGCCGGGTGGTCCACCGTGGCCGCGAGGAAGAACCCCGTCAGGGCGGCCAGCCCGACGACACCGGCCACGGACTTCTCCCGGGCGGCGCGGACCGCCGAGGCGACGGCGATCACGGTCACCAGCAGGATGCCGAGCAGACCGGCCACGCCCGCTTCGGCCAGCCAGTTCAGCCACATGTTGTGCGCGTGGACGAACGTCCTGCCGCCGGGTACGGCGGCGGAGACGGCGTCGCCGGCCCGCCCAAGACCGACCCCGAGCGGATGGTCCACGGCCAGGCCCACGGCCGCCTTCCACGCCTGGCCCCGAACCCCGAGCGCGTCACCGGCCCGCGACACCACCCACAGCGCCACCGTCACCGCCGCCAGCCCGGCCAGTCCCACGGTCGTCAGCGTCCGCACCTCCCATCGGCCGAGGCGGGGTGCGAGCCAGTACGCGCCACCGAGCACCAGCAGACCCGCCGCGGCCGCGACGCAGCCCGCCCGGGAGAAGGTGGTCAGCACCGTGCCGTACGCGAGGAGGCCCATGGCCACGACGGCGACCCGGGCCGTGCGCTCGGCCACCGTCACCGCCGTCAGCAGGGCGATCGGGGTGAGCAGCACCAGGAACGCGGCGAGCAGGTTGGGGTTGGCGAAGGTGCCCGTGGCGCGGATCATCGCACCGGCCCCGCCGCGGTCGCAGTCGACGTCGGTGAAGAGACCGGTGCGGCAGAAGCCGGTCGGCACCTCATTGGTCACCTGGGCGAACGCCGAAGTGCCCGCGGCCGCCACGCAGACCAGCGCGAGCAGCGCCACCGCCCGCCAGGACTCGGGCTGCGACCGCCGCACCCCGACCAGCAGATAGAAGGTGGCGAGGGCGGTCATCAGGGCGCGCAGCGGCGCGTCGGGGTGTCCGCCGACGTAGGTGGTGGCGATGGCACTGAGCAGGAGCAGCGCGATGGCGAGGTCGAGCCGGGTGCGGAACGTGGCGGGTCGCGGGGCCGTCACCACCGTCGCGACCAGCCCCGCCAGTACGGCGAGGCGCACCGGTGTGATGACGCCGACCAGCGGGGCGTCCGGGAAGAAGTCGGTTGCCGCGTCGAGCATGACGATGGCCGTAGCCACCAGCGGAACGGCCTGGACTGTCGCGCGCACAGGTGCCATGGCGCCCCAGCGTGTCCGGCGGCGGGTACCGGCAGATGGCACCCACACGAACACCGGACAGCGCCTTCACGTCCGGTGCCCCGTCGGCCATTTCCGACGGGGCGGCCACGGTACCGGACCGTGTGCCCGCGCCTCAGGTGGCGGTGGCGTTCCCGGCAGCGCGGGCGGCGAAGGGGCGCAGCGGGACGATGCCCACGCTGTGGCCGTCGCGGTCCAGCAACCGGCCCATGTGCTTGACGGTGCGCAGCACCACCGAGCGGTCCTCGATGGTCAGCCGAGGCAGCCGCCTCGACAGATGCGCCTCGAAGGCGTGCACATCGCCGGACGCGCGCAGCCAGACGTCGATGACGAGGTTGTGCGGGCCCGCCGTGATCGCGCAGGACCGCACCTCCCGCACCCCGGCCAGCGCCCGGCTGGTCTCCTCCAGGCGCTCGGCCGGCACGGACGCGAAGTACACCGCGGACAGCGGCCACCCGGACAGCGGCCGGGCCAGGTCGCAGCGCAGTGACACCCGTGAGCAGAGCAGTGTCCGCAGCCTTCGGCGGATCGTGGTCAGGGGCGCGTCGGTGTGCTCCGCCAAGTCGCTGATCGCCATGCGGCCGTCGACGCTCAACAGTTCCAGCAGCCGGACATCCAGGGGGGCCCAGCCGGTCGTCCCCGACGGGAGCGGCTCCGTCGGCGGAAGCGCCTCCTGGAGCCGGGCGCACTGCGTGGCGTCCAGGGCGCGCAGCCGCCACCGGCTGCCCTCGAAGGGCAGGGCCGTCGTCACATGGGTACGTGTCGCCCGCACCCCCGGGGCGCCCCGGAAGAGGAGGGCGCTGAGCTGGGAGAGCTCACCCAGGTCGGAAGCCTGGAGAGCGATCACCAGATCCCGGCTTCCGGCCGTGACCTTGACGTTCGCCACCGAGGGGTCGGCCGCCAGGGCCTCGGCCACGTCCTCGCCGACCCCGGGCTCGGTGTCCACCTCGACGATGCCGGTCACCACGATCCGGGAGTCGGACAGCCGGGGGTAGGCGGTCACCCAGGCCAGCCCCGCCTCCTGGAGCCGGTGCCAGCGTCGCGCGGCCGTCACCGGGTTCACCCCGAGGACGTCACCGACGAGAGTCCATGGGGCCCTGGGGTGGATCTGCAATGCGTGTATGAGGCCGCGATCCAGCTCGTCCAGGTCATGCGCGGCGAAATCCTGCGTGTGCATGGGCGGCGCTTTTCTGCGTATCGCATGTGAATCTCGATGGAATGCTGCATGATAACACCCGAAACACTCGATGGATCGACACTCCTCCCCACCAGTTCTCTCAACGAGGAGTGAGATCGAGCTCATGACGGAACCCACCACGTCCGAGACCACCAGGACCGCTCTGCGCGTGGAGAACGCCACGTTGGTCGACGGTACCGGGTCGGCCCCGATCGCGGACGCCGTCGTCATCGCCGACGCCGAAGGAACCATCACCTACGCGGGCCCGGCGGCCACCGCGCCCCCGGCCTCCGGCGAGCCGTTCGCCGGCCGTGTCATCGACGCGGGCGGCCGCACCGTGCTGCCGGGTTTCTTCGACTGCCACACCCACCTCGCCTACGGCCATGCCACACCGCCAGGACGCCGCGGTGAACTCGACCCGGTCCTGGTCACCTTCGACACCGCCACCCGCATGCGGCAGACCCTCGACGCGGGCATCACCACCGCCCGGGACCTGGGCGGCCTGTCCAGCGGGTACCGCACCGCCGTCGAGACCGGGCGGATCGAGGGCCCCCGGCTGCACACCGCCGTACGGATCATCAGCCACACCGGTGGCCACGCCGATGTGCGGCTGCCCGACGGCACCGACCTCAGCGGCGGTGAGATGTCCGAGCTCGCCGACACCGAGGACGAGGCGCGGCTGGCCGTGCGCAAGGTGCTGCGCGCGGGAGCCGACCTGGTCAAGATCTGCGCCACCGGTGGCATGGGCAGCCCCTACGACCAACCGGACGACGAGGGGCTCCTGGAGGAGGAGATCCGCGCCGTGGTCGACGAGTGCCGGCGCCACGGCGGCAAGCCGGTGGCCGCCCACGCCCAGGGCAACGCGGGCATCCTCAACGCCATCCGCGGCGGGGTGACCAGCATCGAGCACGGCTACGGGCTGGACGACCGGGCCCTGGAGATGGCGGGGGAGCGCGGCGTCTTCGTCGTCCCGACCCTCTCCACCGTCTACGCGGGCATCAACAAGGCCACGATGGAGCACTATCACTACGAGAAGAAGGTGCGCTGGTCCGGCATCACCAAGGAGAACATCTCCCGCGCCATCGAGCAGGGCGCCAGGATCGCGCTCGGCACCGACGCCGCCGTCTGTCCGCACGGACAGAACCTGATGGAGCTCTCCTACCTCGTGGACCTGGGCATGGACCCCATGGACGCCATCGTGGCCGGCACCCGGACCGCCGCCGAACTCCTCGGCGTCGCCGACCGGCTGGGCACACTGGCCCCCGGCCGCGTCGCCGACCTGATCGTCTGCGAGGGCGATCCGCTCGCGGACATCGGTGTGCTCGGCGACCCCGCCAACGTGGTGTGCGTCGTGCAGGACGGACATGTCCGCAAGGACACCAAGGGCCTCCTGCCCTCGGCCGCGCCAGCCGGAGGGCGGCCCTGATGCCCGCCGTGACCGGGCTCCCCGCCCCCGGGGGCACCTCGCCGGACAAGGAGCGGCGTGGCGGGCTCGACCGTGTCCTCTCCTTCATCGAGCGCGCCGGCAACGCCCTGCCCAATCCCATCGTCCTGTTCGCCGGGCTCTTCGTACTGCTGGCCGTCGTCTCCACCGTCCTCTCCCTCGCCGGTGTCTCCGTCACCGTCCCCGGCACCGATGACACCAAGTCCATCGGCGGGCTGCTCACCGGTGAGGGACTGCGCTGGCTGCTGGAGAACCTGATCCCCAACTTCGCCACCTTCCCGCCGATCGGTGCCGTGCTGGTGCTGATGATGGTGGTCGGGCTCGCGGAGAAGACCGGTCTGCTGGAGACCGCGATGCGGGCCACGCTGGCCCGGGTGCCGCGCGCGGTGCTGCCGTACGCGGTGGCGATCATCGCCAGCCAGGCGCACATGATGAGCGACGTCGGCGCCATCGTGCTGCCACCGCTGGCGGCCCTGGTGTTCAAGAGCGCCGGACGCCATCCCGTGGCGGGCCTCATCGGTGGCTTCGCCTGTGTCACCGCGGGCTACGCCGCCGGATTCACCATCGGCTCGCTTGACGCCCTGTACGTGGGCATCACCCAGCAGGCGGCCTCGGTGCTCCCGGCCGCCGAGGGCCTCCATATCCATGTGCTCATCAACTACTTCTTCACCGCCGCGAGCAGCGTCGTCCTGGGATTGCTCGGCGGGTTCCTGATCAGCCGCGTCCTCGAACCACGCCTGGGCACCTACCAGGCGGCCGACGGCGACGCCACGGAGGATGACCTGACGCTCACCCCGGTGCAGCGCAAGGGGCTCGCGGTCACCTGCGCGGTCGTCGGGGTGTATCTGGCGGCGGTCCTCGCGCTGTGGCTGCCGCCGGGCGCCCCGCTGCGCGGGGAGGGCGGTGCCTTCGTGCCCTCACCGGTGCTGAACGGTGTCGTCCCGGTGCTCTTCGGCGCCTTCCTGCTCGCCGGGCTCACCTACGGCTTCACGGTCAAGCAGCTCACCGGCACCGAGGACGTGGTCACCGCCATGACCGACTCGGTGAAGAACATGTCCGGCTACATCGTGATGATGTTCGTCGCCGCCCAGGTCATCGCGGTCTTCACCTGGTCCAACCTCGGGGTGCTGATGGCGGTGAAGGCGGCCGCGCTGTTCAACTCCATCGGCGTGACCGGTTTCTGGGCGATCATCGCGTTCGTCCTGCTGGCCTCCTGCCTCAATCTGGTGATCCTCTCCGGATCCGCCCTGTGGTCCCTGGTCGGCCCCGTCTTCATCCCGGCCTTCATGCTCATGGACATGAGCCCGGCGCTCAGCCAGGCGGCCTTCCGCATCGGCGACTCCGCGACCGGCGCCATCACCCCGATGAACCCGTATCTCCTCCTGGTCCTGGCGATGGTCCGCGAATACGAACCGGAGGCCCGCCTCGGGACCCTCATCTCCCGGCTCGCCATCTTCGTGGTGCCGTTCCTGCTGGTGTGGCTGGCGATCCTCGGCATCTTCTACGGCCTGGACCTGCCGCTCGGCCCCGGAGCGCACATCGGCGTCAAATGACGCCGTGCGATCACATGGTGGCTGCCGTTCCCATGGCCCGGCCGTTGGGAACGGCAGCCACCATGTGGGGGGTCAGTACGCGGTCGGCCAGCCGCCGGACCAGCTGAGCAGGTTGACGCCCAGCTTGGGCGTGCCATTGTCCTGGCCGTCGTAGTAGTGGTACACGAGCAGATCACCGTCGACGTCGCTCATCACCGACTGCCCGCCCGGGCCGATGTAGCGGCCATGGGACTCGAGGACCGGGGTGCCGCCGTTGTTCATCATGTTCACCCCGCTCTTGTCGTAGTACGGGCCGGTGGGGCTGGTGGCGCGGCCGACCTTGATCTTGTACGTGGAGCTGGTGCCCGCGCAGCAGGTGTCGTACGACGCGAACAGGTAGTAGTAGCCGTTGCGCTTGACGACCGACGGGCCCTCGATCGCCTTGGTGCCGGTGGGCCGGGAGGCGATGGCGTAGACCGTCCTGTCGCCCGCGTACTGCTTGCCGGTGGCCGGGTCCAGACGGATCATCTTCAGCCCCGACCACCACGAGCCGAACGACAGCCACCACTTTCCGTCGCCGTCGACGAAGAGGTTGGGGTCGATGGCGTTGTAGTCGCTGGAGCCGGTGGTGGAGTGCACGATGCCGCGGTCGGTCCAGGTCCCGGCCCTGCCGCTGGGGGAGGTGGCGAGGCCGATGGCGGAGTTGCTGGAGCCGAAGGACGAGACGGCGTAGTACATCAGATAGCCGCCACCCTGGTACGAGATGTCCGGCGCCCAGGGGTCGTTGTCGGCGGAGTACGTCCGCCACCAGGAGGGCGGGGTGGTGAAGGCGCTGCCCGAGCGGCTGAAGGCGATCCGGTCGGTGGAGGTGCGGGCCTCCAGGCCGCCGTGGGTGGAGTAGAGCAGATAGGTGCCGTCGGTGGCGCGGACCATCGACGGGTCGTGGACGACGGTGTCGCCCGTCACCCGGCCGGGGTTGGGGTACGCGGAGGCGCTGGTGGGGAGCAGGGCGAGCAGGAGTGCGGTGGGCAGTGTGAGCCATCTGGTGCCGCGGTGCGCTTTCATGGGCGGTTCTCCTCTCGTGGGCCTGGGGCGTGCGCGTTCCGTGAACGGAACTGACGGGGCGTCAATCCTAGCCGTGGGATACGCGTGTGGGCCCTGGGCCGAGGCCCAGGGCCCTTCCGGGCGAGGAGGTGTTCTACGCCTGTCGGTGTTCCTTCTCCCAGTTCGCCCTGGAGACCGGGGCGGGCCGGGGCAGCGGCCGGCCGTCCAGGAAGAGGTCGACCTTCTCGTTGTAGAAGGCGACCAGCCCCGCGATGGGGGACACCTGGCGGGTCGGGAAGTCATAGGTCCAGGCGAGGTCCGGGTGGGTGGCGGTGTCGGTCCGGACGGACCAGTAGCCGCTCGTCATGCCCTTGTACGGACAGCTGGTGACGGTCTCGGTGGGCTCCATGCGCGACCAGTCCAGATACACCCGGTCCAGGTAGTAGCGCGTCGGGAGCCCCGTCTCCAGCACCATCACCGAGCTCGGGGCGTCGGCGATCACGGCGCCGTCCAGCTCGACGCGCACGGCGCGGCCCGACCGGAGCGCGTCGACGCGGGTGTACGGGCTCCTGGGGTGGACGAACACCTGCTCGTCCTCCTCGAACCAGGCGTCGATGGCCTCCCACCGGAAGCTGACATGGCCGACGATGCCGGAGGGCGCGTCCTCACCCCATTCCCGGGCCGCGCCCGGGCGGGTGAGCGAGCCCATCTGGAGGGTGTGGCGGCGCGCCCCGCCGACCTTCAGCGCCATGCTCCGGCCCTCGTCGACGAGCGCCCCCTCGGCGATGTCGTCGCGGGGCACGCAGTACTGCGGATAGCCCGGCCAGAGCCATACATAGCGCGCCCGTACGGTGTCGAAGACGGGGCGTCCGGCCACGAAGCCACGGATGCGGCGCGGTACGGGCTCCACATGCCCGACCGGAACGATCATCGCGGGGTAGTCCGGCGTGGCCGGCGTTCCCGGCGTGTCCGGTGTCTGCTGTGTCATGCCTCTTCCAGGGCCTCTCCGAACTCGCGCAGCGCCTTGCCGTGCTGGCTGTGGGCCAGCCCGTGCCCGACCGCTATGGCCGCCGCCACCGGCCATTCGATGATCCCGATGGCGGCGAGGACGCCGAGCCCGGCGAGGAAGCAGAGCTGCTCCTGAGGCGGCAGCTCCACCCGCCGCCCATCGCACTGGACGGTCACCGAATGGCGCGCGGACACGTCCTCGGCCGCCGCGCGGGGGCCGCGGGATCGTCTCCTCGCGGCTGGAGCCGATGTCTGTCCCCGGGGGGACGCGCTGGTACGAGGGGCTGTCTTGGTCGCTTCGGCCATTGCTTCGATCCGTTCAATCCGCTCATCGGCCTGTGGCGGACGTCCGCGCGATGACCCTTCCACCGTAAGCCCGCTTCCCCGGCTCATGCGCGTTGCGGGATCTCGAAGCGTACGGCGGCCCCGGGGAGTTG
The DNA here is from genome assembly GCF_047215865.1 of Streptomyces sp. Inha503. Lineage (NCBI taxonomy): Bacteria > Bacillati > Actinomycetota > Actinomycetes > Kitasatosporales > Streptomycetaceae > Streptomyces > Streptomyces sp. Inha503. The sequence goes on from NZ_CP178360.1 coordinate 11,157,452, forward strand.
GGCCGCCACCGGCCCGTTGCGACAGAGATATGGCCACATTGACTGTTTGCTATAGCAGAAGTACTCTCATCGGCATGAGCGCTGACGCCCTGGGTTCCATGGAGACCACGTCGCTGGCCGACCAGGCATACCGTCGGCTTCGGGACGCGATCCGTGGGGGTGTCCTGCGGCCGGGTGAGAAGATCACCGAACGCGACCTGGCAGCCCGCCTCGGCGTCAGCCCGACCCCGGTCCGTGAGGCGCTGCGGCAGTTGGTGCACGAGAAGGTCGTCGAAAGGGCGGGTCCGCGCGCCCTGCGGATCGCCGAGCACTCCTCGGCGGCCCGCTCCGAGATCGTGGAGGCCGAGGTCCGCCTGTCCGCCCTCATGGCGCGCCTCGCCGCCCGCAACGCCACCGCGGAGCAGCTCACCGGCCTGGTTTCACTGCTCGCCCGGACCGACCGGATCGTCGCCGGGATCGAGAAGACCGTCGCCGGGCAGGGCGTGGAGGCCGATGTGAGCGACGGGCTCGCGGCCGTCCTCCAGGAGCTGCGCCTGTTTCACCGCCAGGTGGAGGCGTGTGCGGGCAACCCTGTCCTGGAGGGCCTGCTGGATCAGGCGCGGGCCTTCAGTGACGAGGAGCGGCTCGATCTGACGATCAGGCTCGCTCCCGAGCATGCCGAGGCGTTCCGTGCCCGCTACCACGAGCATCGCGCGTTGCTGGACGCTCTCCTCGAACGGGACGAGGACCGCGCCGAGGAGCTTGCCGCGCGGCACCACCGCGCCGCCCTCGTCCAGCTGTCCGACGGCTGACCCTCGATCCGCCTGCCTCCCCGACGTACGGGATACGTCGAGGGGCAACTCTCCGCCCACGTCTCGCTTGCTATAGCATATAGCGTAGGAGTCACTATCCCATGCCGCTTGATTTCCCGCCCGCCTCCAACCCGGCCACGACATCGCCCCGCCCGGCGGTGGGCGAGCGCATGAACCGCGGTGCGGTGCTCTGGGTGACCCTCGCCGTGTTCGCTCAGGAAGCGGTCTGGAACTTCTACGACGCCCAGGTCCCCGAGCAGTTGCGGCACTACTTCTCCTCCGCGGGCGCCATCGGGCTGATCATGGGCCTGGACCACTCCTGGGGCATCTTCACCCAGCCGTCCGTCGGATTCCTCTCCGACAGGCTCGCCCGCCGCCGTACCGGCCGATGGCCGATCGTCCTGGCCGGCGCCGCGCTCGCCACCGTGCCGTTCGTCCTCATCCCCTGGGCGACGAACCTGCCGGCGCTGATGGTGTGCGTGGTCGGATTCGCCGCGGTCGCCAACGCCTTCAAGGGCGTCACCGAGACCTTGGTGTCGGACTATGTCGCGCCGTCCGCCCGCGGCAGGGCCCAGGGCTTCATCAAGGCCGGTGTCAGCCTGACCGTCGTCGTCTCTTCCCTGATCAGCCTCCTGGTCGTCGACCGGTCCCTTCAACTCGCCTTCGCGATCCCCCCGCTGCTGATGCTGATCGTGCTCGGGCTGTCCTGGACCTTCCTCGGCCGCCGCCACACCGAGGTCCTCCTGCCCGACGAGGAGACGGCGGAGGACGGGCGGGAGTTCGGCTCTCCATGGGCGGTGCTGAAGGACGCGCTGCGCTCCCCGTCCAGCCCGACGCCGCTGCTGATGGTCGGCATCTTCTGCTTCGCCGGGATGTGGTCCGCGCTGCGCTCGCTGATGACCCCGTACGGTACGCAGGTTCTCGGCCTGACCCGCGGTGAGGCCGGTGGCCTCGTCCTGCCCGGCGCGGTCGCGTTCCTGGTGTCCGTGCTGCCGATCGCCTACGCCTCCAACCGGCTCGGGCAGTTGCGCGCGGTGCGTTACGGCGTCGTCCTGTTCATCGCCGGGGTCCTGGTCGGCTTCACCGTCCCCACCGCCCCGGGCACGGTCACGGCGATGGTGCTCTCCTCCCTCGGGTACGCGTCATTCGCGGTCAACGCGCTCGTCGCACTGTGGAACCTCGCGCCGACGCAGAAGGTGCTGGGCACCTACACCGCCCTCTACACCATCGCCTCCGCGTCCGGCATGGCGCTGGGCCCGGCCATCCTCGGCACCACGGTCGACCTGACCAGCTGGCGCTACATGTTCTTGAACGGTGCCGTCTTCGCCGCCGTCACCTTCCTCGTCTTCACCCGCCTGGCCCGACGCGTCCCCGACCACGTCACCGCCTGAACCGCCTGACACCCCACGACTTCCGCCCCCTCGGGCATGAGGAAAGGCTCCACACTCATGGAACTCCGCATCCTGGCTCCCACCGGCGCGCTCGGTGCCGGGTTCGACGCCGACGCGCTCGCGCGCGGCCTCGCCGCCCGCCCGGACGTGATCGCCTGCGACGCCGGCTCCACCGACTCCGGCCCCGCCGCCCTCGGCTCGGGCACCCCGAAGCTGTCCGCCCAGGCGGTCACCCGCGATCTGCGGCTGCTTCTGAAGGCCCGTGACGAGCTCGGCGTGCCGCTGATCATCGGCGCCTGCGGCACCGCCGGCCGCGACCGCGGAGTGGACCAGGTCGTCTCACTCGCCCGCTCCCTCGCCACTGAGGAGAATCTGCGCTTCAAGCTCGGCCTGATCTACGCGGACCAGCCCGTCGAGCGCCTGAAGGAGCTCTACGACACTGGCCGGATCCGGCGCCTGGCGAACGCGCCTGAGATCGACCGGGAGCTGTTCGAGCGCAGCCACACCGTCGCGATGATGGGCGTCGAGCCCCTCCAGGAGGCCCTACGGAACGGCTGCGACGTCGTCCTCGCCGGCCGGGCCAGCGACACCGCCCTGTTCGCGGCACTGCCCCATATGCGAGGTGCCGACCCGGGCCTGACCTGGCACATGGCCAAGACGATCGAGTGCGGCGCCGCCTGTGCCATCCCGCCGTCCGCCAACGGCCTGCTCGTCACGCTGCGGGAGGACCACTTCGACGTCACCACACTCGCCTCCGGCACCCGGCTGACCCCCAGGTCGGTCGCCGCCCACACCCTGTACGAGAACGCCGACCCGTATTACATCGCCGAACCCTCGGGTGTGCTGGACACCACCCAGGCGACCTACGAGCCGGTCGACGAGCGCACCGTCCGCGTCCGCGGCGCCCGCTACGTCCCGGCCGACGGCTACACCAACAAGCTCGAAGGCGCCGAACTCGTCGGCTACCAGACGGTCATCTTCGGCGGTGTGCGCGACCGCGTCGTCATCGACGCCCTCCCCAAGCTCCTGCCGACGGCCAAGGAGTACTTCGAAGCCAAGATCCTCGACGTCTTCGACGGCCGGGTCGACCCGGCCGACATCGACATCGACTACCGCCTCTACGGCGCGGGAGCCGTCCTCACCGGCAGCGAACCCGCCCCGCTCAACCCACATGAACTGGGCGTCCTGATCACCATCACCGCACCCGACCAGGAGACCGCCCACACCATCGCCACATTCGTCGCCCACGCCAGCAGTCACCTGCCCATCGCCGAGTACGACGGCCTGGTCTCCACCCTCGCCTATCCGTACTCGCCGCCCGAGATGGACCGCGGAGCCCTGTACCGCTTCACCCTCCACCACGTCGTCACCGACGTCACCCCCACCGAACTGTTCCGCACCGTCACAGAGGAGCTCTGACCCCATGGCCACCTTGCTCGACTACTGCTCCCTGGTCCGCTCGAAGAACGCCGGCCCCTTCACCCTCACCTTCGACTTCATGTGCCACGACGAGGCCGCCTACGACGCCCTCGTCGCCACCGGCTTCCTCGACGAGCAGCTCTTCGCCACCCTTTACGGCACCGAGCCCGACCGGGTCCTCGTGGTCAACCACCCCCTTGCCCTCGCCGTCAAGGTCTCCCTCCCACGGCCCACCGTCCAGGGCGACCTCCATGACACCGACTGCTACGCCGGCCAGCAGTACGCCCCGCTCATGGACATGGAAATCACCTAGACATAATGCGGAACGATCACTCCCCTTGACGGGGTACCGGGAGGCTTGGCCTCCCCGCCGCCTCGGAAGGACACGCAGATCATTCCGGGGACGCCGGACCATGAAGAACCATTGAGAAAGTGTGAGCACATGGGAATGACCAGGTCGAAGAGGAACGTTGTCGGCTGGATCGCCGGCATATGCGTGATGGCCGCGGTGCCGGTTCTCGCGGGGTGTTCGGCGGACTCGACGAAGACGAAGGACACGGACGACGCGAAGGACACGAAGGGCTCGACCTCGACCACCCCCAGGGCCACTCCAACCCCGGAGGGGCAGTCCGGTGATCAGTCCACGGTGCAGGGGGTGGTGGCCACGTGGGTGACCGCGGTCGTCGAGGACCGTCCCAAGGACGCCTGCTCGGTCATGGCGCTACCGGCCACCGACGGGTCTCCCGCGAAGCCCAGCACCGAGGCGATGTGCTCGGGCAAGGGGCCGCAGGCACAGCAGATGGCGGATCAAATCCATCGCATGCACACCTCGTTCACGCCCGACCAGCCGAAGAACCCCCCGACGGTGAAGGTCGCCGAGGTCCCGGTCAAGGACAAGAAGGCGACGGTCGACGGTGAGCAGATCACCGTGGACGGTCAGACATTGAAGGCCATCGTCCTGTCGCACTCCACCGGAGTGGAGGAGGACCAGGTCGGTATCAGGATCGAGGCCGGTGTCGTGGAGGGTCGCTGGTATGTGACGGACCTGGGCCTCTCCATCGGCTGACGGGTCATTGGGCCCGCTCCCGGTCGGCCGACGTCGGCTTCGCCGGGGACCTCACTTCGGTCGCGGCGATAGAGGCGCTGCGCGGGGCACAGCGGGCGATCACCGTCACGGCCTGCTCGATCTGGTCGTCGGTGAGGTCGCCGCGTGCGGTGAGTCGTAGCCGGGAGTGGCGGTCGGGCGTGGACGGCGGGCGGAAGCAGCCCACCGCCACGCCTGCCTCCCGGCAGGCTCGCGCCCATGCCACGGCGGCTTCCGGCGAGGGCGCGCGGACGGACACCACGGCGGCGTCCGGCACGCTCGCTTCCAGCCCGGCGGACGCCAGGCCCGCCGACAGCCGCCGGGCCACCTCGCGGGCTCGTGCGGCGCGCTCCGGTTGCTCGCGCAACAGTCGCAGCGCGCCCAGGGCCGCGCCCACCCCGGCCGGGGCGAGCCCGGTGTCGAAGATGAAGGTGCGGGCCGTCTCCATGAGGTGCCGGATGACCCTGCGGGGGCCCAGCACCGCCCCGCCCTGGGAACCCAGCGACTTCGACAGTGTCACGGTGGCCACCACATCGGGGGAGCCGGCCAGACCGGCGGCCGACAGCGCGCCGCTGCCCCCGTCGCCGACAACTCCGAGGCCGTGCGCGTCATCCACCAGCAGCGCGGCGCCATGCGCACGGCAGGCCTCGGCCAGCTCCACCAGCGGCGCGGCGTCGCCGTCCACCGAGAAGACCGAGTCGGTCACCACCAGTGCACGGCCCCCGCCGTGCCCGGTGAGCGCGGTGCGCACCGCGCCCGGCTCGCGGTGCGGCACCTGCGCGACCTTCGCCCGGGAGAGTCGGCAGCCGTCGACCAGGGAGGCGTGGTTGTAGGCGTCGAAGACGATGAGTGTTCCCGGCCCGGTCAGAGCCGTGAGGGCGGCCAGGTTGGCCGTATATCCGGAGGAGAAGACCAGCGCGGCCTCGAAGCCGCAGAAGTCCGCGAGTTCCTCCTCGAGTTCCTGGTGCAGCCGCGTGGTGCCGGTGACCAGACGTGAGCCGGTGGCGCCGCCGCCCCAGCGCGCCACCGCTTCCGTGGCCGCCCGCACCACTCGCGGGTGGCGGACCAGGCCCAGGTAGTCGTTGCCCGCCAGATCCAGTACGGGCTCGTCGGCCGGTCGAGGGCGTACGTCACGGGTCAGTCCGGCGCGGCGGCGCAACTCGGTGCGCCGGTCGATCCAGTCGAAGACCGCCGCCGGGGCGGGTGTGGTCGGCTGGACGGGGTGCTGGGCCATGACCGCTACTCTGACACGCGCCTGGTGGCCGGTCGGCGGGTGGGGAGGCTTCCGGTGCGGTCCACCGGCGCGGCCGCCGGGTGTCCGAGTGATACCGCGCACAGGGTGGCGGTGCCGGGGCGGCCACGTGTTAGCGTCCGTCCGTGCACATCCCGGTTCTGGACACCTCCGCACCTGGTACGGAGGTCCGCGACGGCGGACCCGGCAGCGGAGCGGCGGGGCCTCTACCGCCCGGCGCGGACGGTCCGCTGCACGGTCTGGACCTGTTCGGGGACGGCTTCGTCCGCGACCCCTACCCCTGGTTGGACCGGCTACGCTCCCAGGCGCCCGTGCATCATGACGCGGGCACCGGTCTGTGGCTGGTCAGCCGCCACCGGGACATCCGCCGGGTGCTGCTCGACCCCGCCACCTTCCGACCGGACAACGCCCAGCACGCGGTCACCCCGCTGCCCGTGGCCGTGCTGCGGGTGCTCGCCCGGGCGGGCTTCCAGCTCCCGCCCGCGCTCGCCAACAACGGCACCGACAGCCACCCCGGCCTGCGCCGGGTGGTCACCCGGTTCTTCAACGCCCGGCGCGTCGCGGCCGCCGTACCGGTGATCGAGCGCCTGGCCGCGGAACTGCTCGATACGGCGCGGGCACGCATCGAGGCCGACGGCGAATACGACCTGTTCACCTCTTTCGCCCAGGTCCTTCCCTGCCGGGTGCTGATGGAGCTGCTGGGTATCCACGACGTCGACCCGGCCACGCTGATCCGCTGGAGTGACGCCTCACTGGAGCTGTTCTGGGGCAGGCCCGCACCGGACCGACAGCTGGAACTGGCCGAACAGGCGGGTCAGTTCCACCAGTGGCTGAGCACCACCGTCCGCACCACCAACGCCACCGCCGACACCTTCATCGGAGCACTCGCCCGGCACCGTCTGCCCGACGGAACACCTCTGGACCCGCAGACGGCGGTCGGCGCCTGTTTCTTCGTCTTCATCGCCGGCCAGTCGACCACCGGCCAGCTCATCGCCACCGTACTGCGCCGAGCGCTGAGCGAGCCCGGGCTGTGGCCGCGCGCGGCACAGGAGACGGAAGCGGCCGGCGCCTGGGTGGAGGAGGTGCTGCGGCGCGAGCCACCGGTGACCACCTGGCGCAGGGCCGTGGCACGACCGGTGGAACTGGGCGGAGTCGAGCTGCCCGCGGGCGCGCAGCTGCTGTTGATGCTCATGGGCAGCGGCTCGGATCCGGAGGTCTTCACAGAGCCGGAACGGATGTGCCCCCAGCGGGCCAACATCCGCCACCACCTGGCCTTCGGCATCGGCCGCCACCGCTGCCCGGGTGCGTCATTGGCCCGGACGGAAGCGGCGGTGGCCCTGCGGGCAGCGGCTCGCAGCCTGCCGAAGGCACGCCTCGTGGAAGGCGCGGGGAGTACACCGATGCTGGGGCTGCTGTCCTTCCGGGCGCCTCTGCGCGTGGCGGTCGCCGACGGATGAGCAGGGTCGCATCGCTTCTCAGGACGGTGGCGCTTCTCAGAGCGGTGGTGGGAACGGGCGATTGGCTACTTGGGAGACTGGTGCGATACCAGCCCGGTTCGGAGCGCCACCGCCACAGCCGTGGTGCGGTTCCGGCAGTTGAGCTTGGCGAAGATACTGGCGACGTGCCGTTTCACGCCGTGCTCCGTGATGCCCATGTCCCGCGCGATCTGCCGGTTGCTCATGCCGGAGGCCATGAACCGGAGTGTCTCCGCCTCCCGTTCGGTGAGCGAAGGCGAGGGGGCGGCCGATGCGGTCGAACTGCTGGCGAGGTGGAACAGTTGGCGTACGGCCTGCCGGGATACGACGACCGTGTCCTGCGTTCGATGCGCCAGGACTTCGGCCATCGCCGGACCGCAAAGGTCCTCCCCGTGCATGACGGCGTCCACGGGGAAGCCCGCGAGGTCCTCGAAGCGTTCGCGGGCCCGCATGCGCAGGACCACGACGATGCGGGTGTCGGGTTGGGCCAACAGGTCTACGAGTGGAGCCACCTCGTGGTGGTCCACCTCTGAGGACAGGACCAGGGTCAGTGGCGCGCCGAGGCCGCCGACGGGAACGCTCGCCGAGGTCGCGACCGAGGTCACCGACGCGCAGACGTCGCAGTCCTCCAGGGCGCGCTGAATCAGGGTCCGGGATCCGGGATCCGGGTCGATCAGCAGGATGTGGCCGTCGGAGCGCTCGTTCGAATGCGGGCCGTGCAGCTCGGACGTTGTGTTGCGGCCCCCCGTGGCCGCCCTCATAAACGCTGGGCCTGAAGGCAACAGGAACGGTCTTCCCCCATGGCGATGTCCCTTCCGCCAGACAACGAACGATGGTCGCCGCTGCGGAAATACTATCAATCGCCGTAGTTCACTAGTCAAGCGGTCTTGACGGGACCCGTCACCCGGACGAGGCGGGGGATCGACGTCCGGGTGACGGGAGTCGGGGTTCGCGGGGTGCTGGAATTCAGTGCGCGAAGACCGGTCCCTGGGAAGGGTCGGGCCTGCCGCGGGGGAGCAGCAGGGCCGCGGCCACCGCCGCGCCCAGTGAGATCAGCGCGGAGGCCAGGAACGCGCGGTCGAAGCCACTTGTCGGCACCGAGCCGCCGCCGGTTTCCAGGCTCGCGCCGGCGAGCGTGGCCACGACGGCTACACCGAGCGCCGCGCCCAGCTCATGACAGGTGTTCACCAGACCGGATGTGAGGCCCATGTCCTCGTGCGGGACGTCGCTCATGGCGCTGGTGGTGGCGGCGACGAATCCGGTGCCGAGACTCGCCGCGGCGATCAGGAATCCCGGTAGGACCTGTGTCCACGCGTTCCCGTTCTCGTCGACGCGTGACAGCAGCAGGATGCCGATCGCGGCGAGCACGAATCCGGAGGCCGCCACGGGACGCCAGCCGAACCTGCCGACCGCCTGCGAACCGAAGTGTGCCCCGAGGGTGATGGCGACGGCCACGGGAAGGAAGACCAGACCGGTTCGCAGGGCGCTGAGTCGCAGAACTTGCTGGAGGTAGAGCGAGCAGAGGAAGAACAAGGAGATCAGAAGGCCGGAGGCGGCGAGCATGACCGTACTGCCGCCGACCAGGTTGCGGCGGGTCAGGACGGACAGCCGGACGAGCGGCGCCCGGACCGACCGCTCCACGGCCACGAACACCGCCGCGCAGACGACCGCACCCGCCAGCGGCAGCAGGGTCGAGGCCGAGCCGAATCCGTGATCGCGAGCCTGGACGAGGCCGTAGATCAGCAGGCCCGGCGCGGCCGTCATGGTGAGTGCCCCGGCCGCGTCCACGCCCTTCCGGGGCGCTTGATGGTGTCCCGGGGCGGGCTCGTCCCGCTCCTTCAACAGGACGGCCACGCTGACGAAGACCGCCGCTCCGATCGGGACGTTGATGAAGAAAATCCATTCCCAGCCCAGGCTCGTGGTCAGCAGGCCGCCGAGCAGCACGCCGAACGCCGCGCCGCTGCCGCCGATCGCCGCCCAGACTCCCAGTGCGCGATGTCGCTCGGGGCCGTCGAACATCGACGTGATGATCGCCATCGCGGCAGGGGAGAGCAGGGCCGCGCCCACGCCCTGGGCGGCGCGCGCGGCGATGAGGGTGCCGCCGCCGTCGGCCAGGCCGGACAGCAGGGACGCGGTGGTGAAGACCAGGAGGCCGGTGAGGAACGTGCGCTTGCGGCCCAGGGCGTCCCCCGCCCGGCCACCGAGCAGCAGCAGGCTGCCGAAGCACAGGGTGTACGCCGTTACCACCCAGGTCAGTTGGCCGGGGCTGAGGTGAAGCGCGTCGCCGACGGTGGGTAACGCGACGTTGATGACCGTGACATCGACGATCAGGAGGAACTGCGCCATGCAGAGCAGAGCCAGGGTCGTCCACCGCCGCGGCACGGGTGGACTCTGCCCGTGCCGAAGGTGATGGGCGGGGTCATGGGGAGGGCTCTCCTGGGTCACCGATCACTCCTGATCTTGAACAGTGCTGTAAGGGCTACCGTAGCGGCGCCTCGGTCGAAAGTGAACAGTGCCGTAAAGGTTAGAGGTTGGGCCGGGGGGTCTGTGCGCGCTCTCCGGTGTCGGGACTTGCCCGGTTCAAGCGCTCGTTTAAAATCGGGCCATGGCTGAGAAGGGCGGATCCGTGTCCGCGGGAACCAAGGACCGGATCCTCGGCGTCGCCGAGCGGCTGTTCGGGGAGCGCGGATACGCGGCGACCTCGCTGCGCGCGGTGACGGACGCGGCCGGAGCCAACGTGGCCGCGGTCAACTACCACTTCGGATCGAAGGAAGGGTTGCTGCGAGCCGTCGTGGACCGGGCCATGAGGCCTGTCAACGAGGAGCGGCGGCGCCTCCTGGAGGAATTTCTCGCCGATGGCGGCAGGCCCGACGTGGCCGACCTCGTCGAGGCGTTCGTGCGCACGGGTGCGAACCTGGCGCGCCGACGCGACGGTGACGGGCCGGCCGTATCGCGCTTCCTCGGCCGGGTGATGTGTGAACCGGACCCCGAGATACGACAGTTGTTCGCCGACGAGGTCGGAGGGGTGGAAGGCCGCTATCTGGAGGAGCTGAACCGGGCTCTGCCGGGCGTGTCCGCGCCCGACGTGGCCTTCCGCTATCGCGTCATGGTCGGTCTGCTGGCTCTGCATCAGGCGGGAGCTCTGGCCGACCTGGCTCCGCACGGGGCCTCCGGCGAAACCGCGCCGACGGACGCCGACGCGGAGACGGATCGGCTCGTCGCGGCGGTGCTCGCGGTCTTCCGGGCCCCCTGACGCCCGGGATTCGGGAAACGGTCCGGGCCGGCGCTCAGTCGAGGTCGAGTGTGTGGCCCGCTGCCACGGCTCCGGCCATGATCTTCCCCGCGTAGTCGGTGTCGGTGTATTCCCTGATGGCCGTGATGCGGCCCTGGTGGATCTCGTACACGTGCGAGTACTGGTTGCTGTACACCGCGCCGTGGCGCAGCCGGCCGTAGCTGACCATCTCGGCCGAGACCATGTCGCCCTCGGCGATCATGCGGGTGATCTCGGTCTTCGGCTCGCCCGGTTCGAAGATGGCCATCGCGGCCGGGAGGACGCGGCCGAGCACGGTCTTCTTCTCGTGTGAGCCGGCGCCGGGAATGTCGCGTGCGCACACCGTCCAGGTGGCGTCGTCCGCGAGAAGCGCGCCCAGGCCGTCGAGGTCCTGGCGGTTGAGGGCGTCGATGAACGCCCGGACCGTCTCCTTGTTCCGTTCCGTGATCTCCTGCGAAGCCATGTCTGCCTTCCGTTGTGTCTCGAAGTGACGTCTGTGTCTCGAAGTGACGTCGACGTGCGTGGTTGCGGTGCTCGGTGCGCCTCACTACGGTGGTCTCAAGCGATCGTTTGAATCAATCGTTTGTATGAGGCGGTCGGGCCTCACACGGGGACGGCCGCGCAAGGGAGCGGAAGATGGAGAAAACGCAGCAGGAGGGCACCGCGCCCCCCGCGGCGGGCGCGCGGCCCGGGCTGATGCGCAGGCGCGTGGTCCTGGCGGTCATGTGTGTGGCCCTGATGATGATCGTCAGCATGGTCGTCGGCCTCACCGTGGCGCTGCCGGACATCGCCGGGGACACAGGGGCCAGCCAGTCACAGCTCCTGTGGATCATGAACTCCTACGGTCTCGTGTTCGCCGGGTTCCTGTTGCCGGCCGGGGCGCTCGGCGACCGCTACGGGCGCAAGGGACTGCTGCTGGCCGGGGTGTGCCTCTTCGGAGCGGCGTCGGCCGCGGCGATGTGGGTGGACGATCCCGGTGTGCTGATCCTCTTGCGCGTGGTGGCGGGCCTGGGGTCGGCCATGATCATGCCGATGACCCTGTCGATCGTGACCACGATCTTCCCGCCCGAGGAGCGGGCCCAGGCCGTGGCCGTCTGGTCGGCGGTGGCCGCGGGGGGAGCCCTGATGGGGCTGCTGATCTCGGGTGCGCTGCTCGAGGCGTTCTCCTGGCGGTCGATCTTCGGACTCAGTGCCGCACTCGCGCTGCTGTCCCTCCTCCTCGTTCTCGTGATCGTCCCGACCTCGAAGGATCCCGACGAGGTTCCGGTCGACGTGCTGGGCGCGCTGCTGTCGGTCGTGGGCCTGTGCGCGGTGGTGTACGCGATCATCGAGGGGCCGGAGCGTGGCTGGAGCGACGCCGTGGTGATGCTGGCGGCGATCGGCGGTGTGGCGGCCCTGGTGGGCTTCGTGCTGTGGGAACTGCGCGTCGGCCATCCGCTGCTCGACCCCCGGTTCTTCCGGATCGGGGCCTTTGCCTCGGGCTCGATCGTGATCGTCATGGCCAGCGTGGCGACCTTCGGGCTGTTCTTCGTGATGCTCCAGTACCTCCAGTGGCTGAAGGGGTATTCACCCTTGGTGGCGGGCCTTTCCCTGATGCCCATGACCGTCGCCGTCGCCGTGGTCTCGCCGTTCGCTCCGATGCTGGTACGGCGAGCGGGACTGCGGGTCGTACTGACCGCGGCCATGGTGATCATGGCCGCGGGCATGGGAGTCCTGACCACGCTGGACAAGAACTCCTCCTACATTCCCGTCTTGGTCGGCACGGTCGTGGTCGGAGCCGGTATCTCCCTGTGTCTCGCACCGGCCACCGACGCGATCGTCGCTTCGCTTCCGGCGGCGAAGCAGGGCGTGGCTTCCGCGGTGAACGACGTCACCCGTGAGGTCGGCGGAGCGCTGGGGGTCGCGATTCTGGGCAGCGCCTTCAACAGCGGGTACCGCGCCGGTGTCGGCGACCGCGGCGACGCGATCCCCGCGAGTGCGATGGGCACCGTACGCAGTTCCCTCGACGCCGCGTTGGCCGCTGCGGAGCGGATCGGCGGCACGACCGGAGCGCGGGTGGCCGATGCGGCGCGTACCGCCTTCGCCGACGGCCTGGACCGGGCGATGCTGGTCGCCGCGCTGGTCGTGGCGGTCGGCGCGGCAGCGGTTCTGCTGCTGGCTCCGGGGCGGGCGGAGAGCGTTCGTTTGCAGGAGGAGAAGCGGCCCGGCTGACCGGGTGCCGATGTACCCGCGCCCCGTCGGCACTGGGGAGCCGTCATCAGATCGACATCCCGCCGTCGACGGGGAGCACGGTGCCCGTGACATAGCCGGCCTGGTCCGAGGCGAGAAAGCCGAGGGCCCCGGCGATCTCGCTCGCCGGGGCGAAGTATCCGGCGGGAATGATGCTCTGGAGCCTCTCGCGCTGCTGGTCGGGGAGCGAGGTGATCATCCGGGTCTCGGCCACCGGGGAGACGGCGTTGACGGTGACGCCGAACCGCACCAGTTCCTTCGCGGCGGTCTTGGTGAGGCCGATGATGCCCGACTTCGCCGCGGAGTAGGCCGTCTGCCCGACGTTGCCGTGGATCCCGGCGTACGACGTCACGTTCACCACCCGCCCCCAGTACTGGCTGCGGAAGTGCGGTGTGCAGGCCCGGATGAAGCGGAAGGGGCCGCCGAGGTGTACCGCGAGCACCGAGTCCCAGTCCTCGTCGGTGAGGTTCCACAGCATGCGGTCGCGGAGGATTCCCGCGTTGTTGATGAGGATGTCGACCCGTCCGGTGTCGGCGACGACATCCGACACGACGCCCTCGACCTCGGACGTACGGGATACATCCACTTCCGCGAACCGCGCGCCGTCCAGATCGTCCGCCGCCTCCTTCAGGCGTGTGCCGTCACGGCCGACGAGCCAGACGACGGCTCCCGCGGCATGGAAGAACCTGGCGGCCGCCAGGCCGATGCCTCGGCCGGCGCCGGTGATGACCACGGTGCGCCCCGTGAAGTCGTAGGTGACATTCAAGAGTTGGACCCTTCCCGGATGAAACTCACGGAGTGTGTGTCACGAAGTCGTCCGGCCCGCACCAGCGGACGAGGGTGGCCCCGTAGTTGAGTCCGCCGCCGAACGCGGTCAGCAGGGCGAGCCGCCCGGGGCGCAGCCGGCCCGAGTCGACCGCGTCCCGCAGGACGAGGGGCAGCGATGCCCCCGAGGTGTTGCCGAACCGTTCGATGTTCGTCAGCGTCTTGGCGCGTGGCTGGCCGAGCGCGTCCAGGATGCCGTGCACCAGATTGCGGTTCGCCTGGTGCAGGGCGAAGAAGTCGATGTCGTCCAGCTCCAGCCCTGACTTGAGGACGAACTCCCGGATGAAGTCGGGGATGACGCCGAGGACGAACTGCTTGATGTCTTTGCCCCGCATGGTGGTGAAGTTGTCGCCGAACGCGGACTTCTTCGGACGGCCGTGCCCGTCGACGCGCGCCTCGCGGGCCGCGTACACGGAGGTGTAGTGCTCGGGGTCGCTGCGCAGCAGGGCCTCTCCCACCCCCGTTCCGGGCAGCGTGGGCTCCAGGATGTAACAGGCGGCCGCGTCGCCGAAGAGGACGCCGACGGTGCGGTCCTCCGGGTCGAAGAGTTTGGAGCCCACGTCGGTGAGCACCACCGCGACGCGCGGATACCGGCCGGAGGCGACGTATTTGGCGCCGACGTCCAGGGCGAACACGGCCCCGGGACAACCACCGCTGTTGACGTCGAACCCGGGCGTGCCCGACATCCCCGCCTTGCTCATGATCGCGGCTGCCGTGTTGGGCAGCAGATGGTCGGGGGTGTAGGTGCCGCAGATGACCAGGTCTATGTCGCCCACGGCCAGGCCGAGCTGCTCGCAGGCATCGGCCAGGGCCATTGCTCCCAGATCGGACGACCACTCGTCCGGCGCCGAGAAACGGCGCTCTTCGATGCCGATGCGTTCACGAATCCAGGCGTCGTTCGTCGGCAGCCGCCCCGCCAGTTCCGCGTTGGTGACGATCCGCTCGGGGAGATGACGTCCGATCGCCCTTATCCCCACCCCCGGCCGGCCTTCCGGATGATACGGCGCGTACCTCACCATGGAGTGCTCTCCTTCCTCCGGGAGACAGTGTCGGAAATGATCTGAACGATCAGAGTGGATTCACGCTGTACAGCGGGAAGTACGAGTCGACCTTTCCGGAGGAATAGTCCGCCGCGAGTTGACCGACCTTGTCGAATTCATAGACGGCGGCCGGGTCGATCGATGGCATCCACGCCGTGTTCTCCTGGTGGTCGCGAATGGTCGCGCAATCGTCGTACCGCCAGACATGCGTGTTCACGTGCAGGTGCCGGTTGATGCACTCGCTGGCGCGCAGATGGAAAGTGCGCATTCCATGCTTCCAGCCGACGGTGGTCACGACTCCCTGCCGTGCCATCGCCTTGATCGTAGCCTTGTAGAGGGGTGCCCCTATGTTGTCGACGAATATGGCCGCGCCGGCACCGTCGCTGAGGGCGCCGATGGTCCTGAGGAATTCTTTCTCCGATGCCCGGTAGCGGGCCATTTCCTCGGCGTCGAGGGGCGGGTGCTCGGGGTCCAGGGCCAGATGGGGAAAGAGCCGGCGGTCCACCGCCGTGATGCCGAGGCGGGTGAGTTCGGCGAGACGTCCGTCGGAGCCGGCCGTCATGGCGACCCGGAATCCGGCCCGCTTCGCCAGCTGAAGCTCCGCCAGCACCACTCCGCCGCCCCAGCCGAAGACCAGGTGCTCGCCGGGATCCTGCTCCGGCATCTGCGTCGACCAGCACTGATGAGCGACCCGCCAGTTGTCCCAGGCCGTGAAGTAGCGGGCGTAGGCGGCCCACTGGGGCAGCGAATACGCGCTGTTCCCTGGAATGGGCAGAAGAAGGTCCGTCGCGATTTTGGTGCGCTTCGCGAGCAGCCCGATGGTGCGCGGCGCGTCATAGGCGTAGATGAGTTCCGCGTAGCCGTACCGGTCGCGTTCCGCGAACGGCATGACCATGCAGATGTCGCCTTCCTTGAGGGACGAAGAGCCTTTGGGGTCGAGAACCCGCACGATGCCCAGGTTGCCCAGGACCACCGCTTCCTCGTGGCGCAGATGGCACACATCGATCGGCCGGCGGGACAGCGCGTGCTCTATGTTCGCTTCCCAGGATCCGTACAGCGGTTCGACCAATGCCTCACCGTCGCCCGGTGCGGCGAAGGAATGGCGTCCGCGACAGAGATTCCCTGGCGGGCGGGCCTCCGGGGGGACTCCTTCGGGCCCCGTGTGGAGTATCCACGCATCGGTATGGATCATGTTCGCCTCCCTGTGCAACGCGAATTACCGTAGCCGCGAAAACATGGGAGAAGCAACAGTTCCTCGCTTTTCTACGCATGCGTAGTTCTACCCTTCCGTAGAAATTCAAATCGCCTATTGCAGTCCCCGGTTCGGCGGTCTAGAGTCGCCCGGCATGAACAGTCGCGTGTCATATATGCTCGCCCGGCAGTACGATCGCCTCTCCGAAAGACTGGAAAAGGGATTTGACGGACCCCGTCTGCGGACCACGGTGGTCGGCGATCTGACCGGTCGGGTGCTCGAAATAGGGGCGGGCACCGGGCGTAATCTTCCGTATTACCGCAAGGCGGACCATGTGGTGGCCGTCGAACCGTCCGCAGGAATGCGGGCCCGGCTGACGGGAAAGCTCGACGGAGTGGTGCCGACGGTCGAGGTGATCGACGCGACGGGCGAACAACTCCCCTTCCAGGACGGAGAGTTCGACGCCGCCGTGTGCTCCCTTCTGCTCTGCATGGTGGACGACCTCGACGGAGTGCTCAGGGAAATTCACCGGATCCTGAAACCGGGCGGGGCGCTGTCCTTCTTCGAGCACGTCCGTGACGTCGGCAGGCGCGGCCGGGCCCAGGACCTGACCAGTGGGCTGCTGCGGCGCGTGCAGTTCGGCTGCCGCCCCAACCGCCGGTCGTTCGAGCGGATGGAGGCCCACGGTTTCGATGTGCGGCTCTCCGATCCCGTACGGATCAAGCCCAAACCGCCGCTCAGCGGGCCCTACTTCACCGGAACGGCGCGGCGCCGGTGAACGAGCCGACGGTGTTCGCGGACGCGCTTCAAGAGGTGCAGTTCCGGGTCCCGTACAGCAGCGCCGCGTCGTACCACGAGTACTACGGGGCGGGCGCACCGCCGTGGCGGCTCGGGCGCGCCTGCGGCTGGCAGATCTTCGAAGTGGCGCGGCTGGTCGAGGAACGTTGCGGAGCCCGGTCCACTCACCTGTACGCCGGTGGTCACTCACCGGCGATGTACTTCGGCCACGGTGAGATCACCGTCCTCGACCCCTATCTGCCGCACCTCGAACCGCTGCGGCTGTGCCGCGCGGACGCCGTGTCCGGGACGGTGCGAGCGGCCACCGACGCCTACCCGATCAGGGTCCGCGCCGACGGGGCACCGGTGCCCGCACGACTCAGCGGAACCTGGTGGCTCGCCGACGGCGTGCTCCTGCTGGAATACGCCCGCTACAGCCCTCGCCGGGCGGCCATGGTGACGCATCGCGCGTTCACCTATCACCTGGCGACCGAACTGCCGGCCTTTCCGGTGCCGACGGGGTTCGCGCGACGTCTGCTGCTCGAGCCCATGCAGAACAACCTGTCCATCCGGACCCTCCACCGAGGTGAACGCCGGATCGGCGAACTCGTCCTGCCGTTCACCGGACGCCCCCGGGACCAGCTGATGGATCCCGACTTCCTGATCACCAAGGACAACCAGGGCAGGGTCAGCCGGGCCGGGACCCCCGAATTCGCCCGCGACCTGGATCTGATCGCCGACGCGGTGGACGGCACACCGGCCGAGGTCACGGCGTACGTCATGGACGCCGCGGCGATCTACCACAAGGTCGTGCCGCCCGAACAGAACTGGCCCGAGTACTCGACGGAGGACGAGTGAGTACGAGTTTCTTCCTGGCCGGCGTCATGCAGGGCAGCCGGCGGGCCATCGACGCGAGCGACCAGTCCTACCGCGTACTGCTCCGCCGGACGATCGAGCGGCTGCGTCCCGACGCGGTGGTACACGACCCCCATGAGCTCGTCCTCACCCGATACGGCGAACGGGTACCACAGCTCCGGCGGGCGCTGGAGGCCGTCGCCGAGGAGCCCGTGGTGGCCCGTGACCGGCTCGCCCCCGAGGTGCTCGAACTCCTCGGCGTCTTCCACGAGATGACCCGCCTCGCCGCTGACAGCGACGTCTGTGTCGTCTGGCTGCCCGGACACGAACCGAGCATGGGCACCGCCGCCGAGATGTACGGCGCCTTCACGGCCGGACGCACCGTCGTCACGATCACGGACATGCGCTACAACGTGGCCGTCCTGTCGTGCTCGACGGTGATCCTCCCGGACGTGGCGGCGTTCTCCGACTGGCTTGCCAAGGACGGTGATCCGTTGTGCACGACATCCTGACGCCTGCCCTGCGGGAAGAGGTCGCCACCCTCGATCGCGGACTCGCCGCGGCGGTACGGCAACGGGCCGCGGAGCGCCCCGACGCGCTCGCCATGGCCTTCCTCGATCACGAGACCGACTGGGCGGGCCGGACCACCCGGCTGACCCGCGGCGAACTCGACACCAGGGCCCGGGCCATGGCCGGGCTGCTGCAACGGCGGGCGAGTCCCGGCGACCGGGTGGCGATTCTCTGCCCCAACGGGCCCGAATACGTGGCCGCGTTCCTCGGGTCCCTGTATGCCGGGCTGCTGCCCGTGCCCCTGCTCCCCCCTGAATTGCAGCGCCGCACCGAGCGCCTGGCGCCCACCCTGGAGGACTGCACCCCCGCGGTGGCGGTGACGCTCACCCGGTACGCGGACTCGGTCAGGACGGTGCTCTCCGCCGTCGGCGGCGGCACATCCGGCGCTCATGTGGTCCTCGCCGACCAGGTGGGGGACGCACACGCGGACGCGTGGACCCCCGTGGAAACCGACCTCTCCGGAACCGCGTACCTCCAGTACACCTCCGGCTCGACGCGGAAACCGGGCGGCGTCGAGGTCACCCACCGCAACATCGCCGTGTCGGTCGCCCAGCACGTCGACCGCCAACGCGTGGACGAGCGGTCGGCGATCGTCAACTGGCTGCCCTTCTTCCACGACATGGGACTCGTCTTCGCGCTGATCATGCCGCTGGCCGTGGGGGTCCCGGCGGCGCAGATGACGCCGTACGCCTTCATCCAGCAACCACTGCGCTGGCTGCGGCTGTTCGGCGAGTACCGCGGTACCCACACCATGATCCCCAACTTCGGTCTGGACGTCTGCGTGGACGCGGTTCCGGCGGCGGAGCGGGCCGGACTCGACCTGTCCTCGGTCCGGTACTTCGGCAACGCCTCCGAACCGGTCCGGGCGCACTCCATGGAACGCTTCACCGAGGCGTATGAGCCCCACGGCTTCCGGCACACGGCGCACTCGCCCTGCTGGGGGCTGGCCGAGGCCACGCTGATCGTGACCGGGATCAGCGCGGAGGCCGAACCCGTGGTCACCGGCTTCGACCGCGAGGCCCTGACCGCGGGACGCGTCGAAGTGTGCGCGGCCACGGATCCGGCGGCCCGCCGTCTCGTGGGGTGCGGGCCGGCCTTCCAGGGCCAGGACGTCCGCGTGGTGGATCCCGCCACGGGCCTGGAGGCACCCGCCGGTGAGGTGGGCGAACTGCTGGTTCGCGGCGGGAACGTGTGCCGCGCCTACTGGCGGCGTGCCGACAGCGACGAGACCTTCGGGCGCCGCCTCGACGGCACCGCCGACTGGCTGCGCACCGGCGATCTGGGCTTCTTCCACGACGGGGAACTCTTCATCGCCGGGCGGGCCAAGGACATCGTCATCGTGGACGGCCGCAACCACCATGCCATCGACATCGAGGTCACCGTCGAACAGGTCAGCCCCGCGGTGCGCCGCGGTCATGTCGCCGCCTTCCCGGTCGAAACGGACGAACGGGAGCTGGCCGTCGTGGTCGTGGAACTGCGCCCGGAGGCCGAGACCACCGTCGACCTCGGAGAGCTGCGCACGGCGATCCGCGCGGCCGTGGCGGAGGCACACGACATCGAGCTCCACGACGTCGCGCTCGTCACCCGCGGCACGATCCCGAAGACTTCCAGCGGAAAGCTGCGCCGCCGCATCTGCCGCGACATGTACTCCGACGGTGAACTCGCCGCGCAGACCGTGGCGGCCGATCGGACGGCACCGTGATGGAACTGCGCCAGTGGCTGGTGGAACGACTCGCCGGACTGTGTTCCGTCCCCGCCGACCGGATCGACCTCGACCGGCCGTTCCGCGACTACGGACTGACGTCCAGGAAGGCGGTCGCCCTCTCCGGTCAACTGGCCGGGCACCTGGGCCGGCCGGTCGCCCCGACGATCATCTGGGAACACCCCACCATCCGGCGGCTCTCCGACCGGCTGACGGCCACCGCTCCGCCCGTGCCGGGGCCCCGGCGGGACTCCGGGCGGACCGTCCCTCAGGACGGCGCGGCCGAGCTCGCCGTCGTCGGGGTCGGGTGCCGGCTGCCCGGCGGGATCTCGTCCCCCCACGGCTTCTGGGAGTTTCTCCGCTCCGGCGGTGACGCGATCCGTGAGGTGCCCGAGGACCGCTGGGAGGCGTACCGCCGCACCTCGCCCGGCCACGCCACGGTCCTCGACCGCACCACCCGCACGGGCGGCTACCTCGACGACATCGAGGGCTTCGACGCCGAGTTCTTCGGAATCGCGCCCGCCGAGTCCGCCGAGATGGACCCGCAGCAGCGGATGTTCCTGGAGGTCGCCTGGGAGTCCCTGGAACACGCGGGGATCCCGCCGGACGGGCTCGCGGGCAGCCGCACCGGAGTCTTCGTCGGGGCGAGCGGCGACGACTTCGCCCGACAGCGGATGGAGGACCTGCCGGGCATCAACGGCTGGTCGCTGCCGGGCACCACGCTCAGCGTCATCGCGGGCCGGCTCTCGTACCTGCTCGACCTGCGCGGACCGAGCCTCACCGTGGACACCGCGTGCTCGTCCTCCCTCGTCGCCCTGCATCTGGCCCGGCAGAGCCTGCTCACCGGGGAGAGCGATCTCGCGGTCGTCGGCGGGGTCAACGTCCTGCTCGCACCGGGCGGCACGGTCTACGCCGATCAGGCCGCCGCATCCTCGGCCGGGGGACGCTGCCGGCCGTTCGACGCGGCCGCGGACGGCATCGTGCGCGGCGAGGGCTGTGTGAGCGTCGTGCTCAAGCGGTACGACGACGCGCTGCGCGACCGGGACCGGGTGCTCGCCCTGCTCCGCGGCACCGCCGTGAACCAGGACGGCCGGTCCAACGGGCTGACCGCCCCCAGCCCCGCCGCACAGCGGGCCCTGCTGACACAGGCGTACGGCACGGCCCGCATCACCCCCACCGACGTCGGATACGTCGAGGCCCATGGCACCGGAACCCGCCTCGGCGATCCCATCGAGGCCGGCGCCCTGGCGGGCGTCCTCGCCGGCCCCGCCCGGACCGGCACCGGCCCACTGCTGATCGGGTCGGTCAAGTCCAACCTCGGCCACCTGGAAGCGGCCGCCGGACTGGCGGGGCTCGTCAAGAGCGTTCTCGCCCTGCACCATGGGAGGATTCCCCCCACCCTCCACTTCACCCGGCCCAATCCCGCCCTCGCCCTCGACGACCTGGGCCTGGAAGTGGTCGCCCGGCTCACCCCCTGGCCCGCGGGCGAGGGCGAGCGCGTGGCCGGGGTCAGCTCCTTCGGCATCGGCGGGACCAACGCACACGCCGTCCTGACCGACCTGCCCCGCACCGTAAGCCCGTGACTGTGAGGTCCTCATGAAGTTCGGACTGCTGTCCGTCGTCACCGACTTCTCCCTCGACCCGGCGGAACTCGGCCGCCAGGCGGAGGAGCGGGGCTTCGACGCCCTCTTCGTACCGGAGCACACGCACATGCCCGTGCGCATCGAGAGCCCGCGGCCCGACGGCGGACCGGTCGTCCCCGAGGCGATGCAGGGCCTCGACCCCTTCGTGGCGCTGTCCGCCGTCGCCGCCTCGACCTCCCGGCTGCTGATCGGCACCGGGATCTGTGAGGTGCCCACGCGCGATCCCATCATCCTGGCCAAGCAGGTGGCCAGCCTCGACGTGCTCGCACAGGGCCGGTTCCTGTTCGGCGTGGGAACCGGCTGGGTACGCGAGGAACTGCTCAACCACGGGGTCGACCCGGCCACCCGAGCCGCGCGCCTCATGGAGTACCTGGAGGTCATGCGGACCATCTGGACCGACCACGAGGCCTCGTTCGCCGGGGAGTTCGTCAAGTTCGACCCCATCGTCTCGCTGCCGAAACCGGTGCGGCGGCCGCATCCGCCGATCCTCATGGGCCTCACCGGGGCCAGGGCCCTGGACCGGGTGACCGAGGCCAGGGCCGAGTGGATGCCGATGTACGGCCTGGAGGGCGCGGACCTCGCCGACCGCATCGCCCTCCTCAACGAGCAGGCCGCCGAGCTGGGGCTGGGGCCCGTTCCCGTGACCGTCGTGGAGGTCCCGCCCGAGGAGGAGGCGGTCGCCCACTGCATCGAGGCGGGAGTGAGCCGGTGTGTCTTCACCCTGCCGCCGGGCGAGCGGGAGGACGTACTGCCACTCCTCGACTGGTACACCGAACTCAGTGAACAGGCCGAGTACCTGTGATGGGCGAGCAGAGGCCGGCCCCGCTGCTGTTCCCCGTGTCGTGCCGGTCGGTGAAGGGGGCGAGGGCACGCGCCGGGGCACTGGCCGACTGGCTCGAAGCGTCCGAAGCCGCGACGGACCTCACCGACGTGGCGTACACGCTCGCCCGTCGCCGCCCCCACCTCCCGGTACGCGGCGCCGTCCTCGCCCACGACCGGCCGCGGTTGGTGGACCGGCTCCGTGCCCTCGCCGCGGGGGAGAGCGGAGAGGGGATCGTCGCGCCGGAGGAGCGGGGGCAGCCGTCGCCCGACGTGGTCTTCGTCTTCTCCGGTTACGGCTCCCAGTGGGACGAAATGGGCGCCGGGCTGCTCGGAGAACCGGCCTTCGACGCCGTACTGGACGAGTTGGAGCCCGCCTTCCGCGCCGCCGGGCGCGAGTCACCGAGGGAACTGGTCACACGGTCCCGGCTCTCCGAGGCGGACGCCACGTCCGTCCAGCCCGCCCTGTTCGCCATGCAGGTCGGACTGGCCGCGGTGTGGCAGCACTACGGCATCAGGCCGACGGCCGTCATGGGGCAGTCGATGGGAGAACTCGCCGCCGCCGTGGTCAGCGGCGGCCTGCCGCTCGCCGACGCGGCACAGGTCATCCTCCGCCGCTCCGAGGTCATGCAGCGCCGGATGTTCGGATTCGGCACCACCGCCGTCGTCGAACTGCCGGCCCGGGAGGTGGAGCGGCGGCTGAGTGCCGGCGTCGACCTGGACATCGCCGTCCACAGCTCGACGCGAACCACCGTGGTGGCGGGCGACGGGGACGTGGTGGAGGAGTTCCTCTCCTCCTGCGAGGCCGACGGAATCGCCACCTATCCCGTACGGGGCGGCAACGCCGCCGGACACAGCAGGTTCGCCGACCGCGTCGTACCCGAACTGACCGACCTGCTGGCGGATGTGAGGCCCACGCGCCCCGAACTCCGTTTCTACTCCACCGCCCTGTCCGACCCGCGGGACACACCCGCGTTCGACGGCGCCTACTGGGCGGCGAACGTACGCCGTCCGGTGCGCTTCCGGCACGCCGTCGAGGCCGCCCTCGCCGACGGGCTGCGCACCTTCGTGGAGGTGTCGCCGCACCCGGTGGCCGTCCGTTCGCTGGCCGACACCCTGGCCGACTCCGCGCCCGCCGACACCGTCGCCTGGGAGACCCTGCGCCGAAGCGAACCGGCCCGGTCCGCCCTGCTGCTGGGGCTGGCCCGGGCGCACTGCCGGGGCATCGACGTGGACTGGGAGCGGCTGGCTCCGCCGGGCCGTCTGGCGGATGTCCCGACGGCCGTGTGGGACCACGGGCAGCGACAGCCGGTGGCCGGACGCGTCGTCGCCACGGCCGAGCCCGGCCACCCACTGCTCGGCACGCATGTCCGGCTGCCAGGCGCGTCCGCGCGCCACCTCTGGCAGACGACCCTCGACACCGCACGGCTCACCTGGCTGGACGACCACCGGCTCGGGGAGCTGCTGCCCCTCCTCCCCGGCACCGGCTACTGCGAGATGGCGCGCTCCGCGGCCTGCACCGCGTTCGAGGCCAAGGCCGAGGACGTCGTCCTGTCCGACATCACCTTCCACCGGCTGCTGTCGCTCGCCGCACCGGTGACCGTGACCACGGTGCTCACGGTCACCGCGCCGGGCGAGGCAGAGGTCGAGATCAGCAGCCGGGACGGGGACACGGACGTCGTCCACGCCACGGCGAAGGCCGCGGTCCTGACCCGGGAAGCAGCGGGCACCGACGGCCCCGCCCCGTGCGCCGTGGACGGCCCCTTCCGCGACGCCGGTGAGTTCTATCCCCGGCTCCGTGACGCCGGGCTCAACCACGGTCCGGCGTTCGCCGGCCTCACCGGGGTCTCGATCACCCCGGACCAGGCGCTCAGCCGGGTGAGCCGCCCCGCCGCCGCACCGCCCGACCCCCGTATGACCTTCCACCCGGCACTGCTCGACGCCTGTCTGCACGGCATCGCCATGGCACTGGTACAGGACTCCGGCAGGATCTGTCTGCCCGCCGCGATCGCACGGCTGAGCCTGGTCGGCGAGCTGGGCGACGACGTCACCTGCCGGGCCCGGCTGCGCATCGACGCACAGGGCTGCACGGCGGACCTCGACGTGTACGACGAGGACGGGCTCCCCGTGGCCGATCTCCGGGGGGTGAGGTTCCGATTCCTCGACGAGGACTCCCTGCCCGTCTCCATGGACGGCCTGCTCTACACGGTGGAGAACGAACCCGCGCCGCTGGCCGAAGCCGGGCCCGCGCCGTCGGGCGACTGGCTGGTGTACGGAGGAGGCGAGGACGACGCCTTCCGGAACAGGCTGCTCAGCGAGATGGAGCGGGCCGGTCTGCGCCCGACACCGCTGGACACCGCGTACCTCCCGGAGCGGATCCCCGGCGCCGCGGCGGTCCGGGGAGTGGTACTCCTGGGTTGGGAGACCGGCCGGGCGCACCCCGAGGCCGTCACGGACGCCGGGCGCCGACTGCTGCCCATGGTGCGGATCGCCGCCGGGCTCGACCAGGGGCCAGGAGATGCCGAAGCGGCACGGCTGTACTTCGTCACGCGCGGTGCTTGTCCGCCGACGGGTGCGGCCTCGTTCGACCCGGCTCAGGCGGGCCTGATCGGACTGACGCGTTCGCTGCGCTTCGAACGTCCCGAGCTACGGCCCACCCTGGTCGACCTGGACCCGGATCCCCGCCCCGAGGAGCTGGTGAGGGAGCTGTGCTCCCTTTCCTCCGACGATGAGGTGGTGTGGCGGAACGGCGTACGTCACGTCACCCGGCTGACCCCGCTGTCCGCCGGAGCTCCCGCCGCACCGGGACGAGTCCCGGTCCGCGAAGGGGGAGGCTATGTGGTGACCGGCGGCACCGGGGGACTCGGACTGGCCACCGCCCGCTGGCTGGCGGAGCTCGGCGCGGGCTGTGTCGTACTCAACGGTCGCTCCGTGCCGGGCCCGGACACGGCCCGCGGCATCGAGGAGATCCGTGCCCTGGGCACCCGTGTGGTGGTCGTCCTCGGCGACATCGCGGAACCCGGTGTCGCGGACCACCTGATGCGGGCGGTGACGCAGATGGGTGCCGTGGTCCGCGGAGTGGTGCACGCGGCCGGCGTCCTCGACGACGCCCTGGTGACGGATCTCGACGCGGAGCGGATCGGCCGCGTGTGGTCGCCCAAGGCCGTCGGTGCCTGGCGGCTGCACCTCGCCACCCCACGGGACGGCGTGGACTGGTGGGTCGGCTACTCCTCGTCCGCCGCCCTGCTGGGCTCTCCCGGGCAGGCCAACTACTCGGCCGCGAACGCCTGCCTGGACGCGCTCGCCCACTGGCGACGCGCCCACGGCCTGCCCGCCCTCTCGGTCAACTGGGGCCCCTGGGCCGAGACCGGGGGCGCGCGGGACGCGACGGTCAGCGGGCTCGGGAAGATACACCCCCGTGAGGCCTTCGCCGCGCTGGAGGAACTGATCGCCCACGAGCGGGTCCAGTCGGGTGCCGTCCGGCTCGGGCACGACCACGCCGTGGTGTTCCCCG
Organism: Streptomyces sp. Inha503; assembly: GCF_047215865.1. Taxonomy (NCBI): domain Bacteria; kingdom Bacillati; phylum Actinomycetota; class Actinomycetes; order Kitasatosporales; family Streptomycetaceae; genus Streptomyces; species Streptomyces sp. Inha503. The sequence continues at coordinate 11,183,301 of NZ_CP178360.1, forward strand.
AGACCCGCGCGTCGTCCTACTTCGCGCGGATCGTCGCGGGCGCGGCACGGGGCCGGACCGACCTGGCCGGCTTCGACCGCGGCCGGCTGCTCGGAATGGGGCGCGAGGCGGTGCACCGGGCCGTGACCGAACGGCTCACCGAGCGGATCCGCCCGCTGCTGCGAAACCTGGGCGACGGGCTGCCGCTCGGCACGCCCCTGGTCCGCCTCGGGCTCGACTCCCTGGCCGCTGTGCGGATCAAGAACGCCATCAGGGACGACTTCCGGCTCGACATCCCGGTCTCCCGCCTCCTCCAAGGGGCGAGCGTGACCGCTCTCGCCGACGAGCTCACCGCCGGCCTCACCGACCAGTCGCGGGAGCCGGCGGATCCCGCGGAAGACCGGGGCGAGCAGCGGTCCCGGACCCGCCGTACGCGCATGGCCCAGCAGGCTCGAAGGAGGAGGCCGCAGTGAACACCGAACCGGTGCAGGACACGGACCCGATGGAAGAACCTCCCGAGGGCATCGCCGTCATCGGCATGGCGGGGCGCTTCCCGATGGCGCGCGGCGTCTCCGAATTCTGGCAGAACCTGCGTGAGGGCAGGGAGTGCCTGGAGACGCTGGACGACGCCGAACTGCGCCGCCAGGGGGTTCCCGACTCCGTGCTCAGCGACCCGACCTATATGCGGCGGGCCGGAACGCTGGACGGGATCGAGGAGTTCGACGCGGAGTTCTTCGGACTCGCGCCCGGCCTCGCCGCCACCATGGACCCACAGCAACGGCTGCTGCTCGAATGCTCCTGGCACGCACTGGAGGACGCCGGTTGCGACCCGGCCCGAGGCGGGGCCGCCATCGGGGTGTTCGTCTCCGGATCCGCGTGCGGCTACTACCCGTACCACGTGCTGTCCCGACACGATCTGCGCAAGCTGCTGGGGGCCGGTTCGTCCTCGGAGCAGATGTCCCTGTGGTCGGCGAACGACGTCAACTTCTACGCCACCCGTATCGCCCACGCCTTCGACCTGCACGGACCGGCACTGAGCGTGCAGACGGCGTGCTCCAGCGCGCTCACCGCCGTCCACCTCGCATGCCAGAGCCTGCTGTGCGGGGAGTCCGACGTGGCGCTGGCGGGGGGCATGTCCGTCAAGGTGCCGCACCGCGTCGGCTATCGGCGCGACCTCGACTCGGTGATGTCGCCGGACGGCCACTGCCGGCCGTTCGACGCGCACGCCGGCGGGACGGTCTTCACCAGCGGCGGGGGAGTCGTCGTACTCAAGCGGCTCAGCGACGCGCTGGCCGACCGCGATGACATCCGGGCCGTCATCCGGGGCTCCGCGGTCAACAACGACGGCTCGCTGAAGATGGGCTACCACGCGCCCAGCGTCGAGATGCAGGCCGCCGTGATCCGCGAAGCGATCGCCGTGGCCGGAGTGGACCCCCGTGACGTGGGCTATGTGGAGGCGCACGGTACCGGCACCGCGCTCGGCGATCCGGTGGAAGTGGCCGCCCTGCGCCGGGCGTTCGGCGGTTCGGCGGACGAACCGTGGTGCGCGCTCGGATCGGTGAAGGGCAACGTCGGACACTGCGAGACGGCGGCCGGAGTCGTCGGCCTCATCAAGACCGTGCTGTGTCTGCGCAACCGCGTGCTCGTACCCACGCTCCACTTCACCGAGCCCAACCCCGAACTCGAACTCGCCGGCGGGCCCTTTCGCATTCAGGACGAGCTGACCGACTGGACGGACGAACGCCCCCGGCTGGCGGGCGTGACCTCGCTGGGCGCGGGCGGCACCAATGTGCACGTGGTCCTGGAGGAGGCGCCGCGGCACGAGGCGCCACCCGCTCGCCCCGAGCCGCACGTTCTCGTGTTGAGCGCGCGCACGGAGGACGCCCTCACCGAGTCCGGCCGGCGGCTCGCGGAGCATCTGCGCGGGGAGCCCGGAGCCGATCTGGGCGATGTGGCGTTGACCCTGGCAGACGGCCGCCGCGCGTTCCGCTACCGCAGGGCCGTCGTGGCGCGGGACGCGGACCAGGCCACGGCGGTGCTGTCCCGGGCGGAAGGTCCGGTCACCGACAGCACGGCGTCCGGGGAGACGCCCGCGGTGCTCCTGACGTTCTCCGGACTCCACGAGCGGGGTGCTCGGACGGCCCCGGGGCGGTACGAACATGATCCGGTGTTCGCCGAACACTTCGACCGCTGTGCCGAGCTGTTCGGCGGGAACGAAGGGGATGCGACCGCCGAAGCGCGGACCTTCTGCGCACAGTACGCGACGGCTCGCGCCCTCGAGGCCTGGGGCGTGCGGCCGGCCGCGGTCGCCGGCAGCGGTGTCGGCGAGTACGTCGCCGCCCACCTCGCCGAAGCGATGACCCTCGAGGAAGCGGTGCGCCGCGTCGTCCGGCGCGAACCGCCCGAGCGCACGCGGAAGTCCTCGGCCCCGGCCCTCCTCTCCGGGACGACGGCGTTGGACGCCGCGCTGGCCGACGGCACCTACCTCGTCGTCGGCGTCGGGCCGGGACACCAGCCGGGCGAGGCGGTGAGCCTCGCCGTCGGGCCGGGGGAGGAGCGCGACGTACCGGAGGTCTTCCGGGCGGCACTGGGCGAGCTGTGGGCGCGCGGAGTACCGGTGGACTGGGCGCCACTGCGATCCGGACACCGTCGCACCGCGCTGCCCGGATACCCCTTCCAGAGGTCGCGGCACTGGCTGGACTCGACGTACGCGACGACGGCGGCACGGGCGACACCGCCCGCGGACGCCACAGCCGAACCCGAGGCCGTGGCGGGCACCACCGAACAGGTCCTGTCCCGGCTCTGGTCCGATGTGCTCGGCATCGACGAGATCAAGCCCGACGACGACTTCTTCCTGCTCGGCGGTGACTCCGTGATGGCCGCGCGGATCGCCGGCCGCGCCCGTTCGGCGGGCCTGCGCTTCAGTCCCCGCGCGCTCTTCCAGAACCCCACGCTGCGCGCGCTGACCGACGCGGTGGGACCTCGCGCGGCTGGTTCCGCGACCGAGCCCGGGACGGCCGTCTCCCCTCGTCGGCCGGTCTCCACCGGCGAGCGACTTCAGCTGACTCCCGCCCAGTTGGAGCTTCCGACGGACCCGGCCGCGCTGCCGGAACTCGACGTACCCGTCGTCCTCCGGGTCGGGGACGAGGTTTCGGCGGACCTGCTCGACGAGGCGCTGGTTCATACGATCGGCCATCACGATGCGCTGTGCGTGGAACTGGCCGAGACGAGCGGCATGTGGGAACACCACAGGGCAGTGCCGACAGGTCCGGTACTGACCGTCGTGCAGGGGGAGCACGAAGGCACGGCGGACGCCTCCGCACTCGTCGCCGCGGCGGCGGCCGAGGCGCGCGGCCGCCGCACCCCGGGCAGGCGCGCCGCCGTGGAGGCGTTTCTCGTGGACTCGGGCGAGCAGGGCGGCCGCCATCTCGTCCTGCTGACTCATGCCACCGCCACCGACCTCTCGGCACAGCGCCTTCTCACCGAGGACCTGACCACCGCGTGCCGCCAGCTGCTGGCCGGACGGCCGGTGAACCTGCCCGCGGTCGGCACCACGTGGCAGACCTGGTCCGACTGCCTGACCACGTGGGCACTCGACGACGCGGTCCTGCTCGAACGGCCCTACTGGCTGGGCCTCCTGCGCCGGGCCGGCGCCCGGCCGGCGCTCGTCGCCCCGGACGGGGCGACCGCGCCCGACCCCGGCACCCGAAACTCCGTAAGGCTGCTGCGCACCGTGCTGGATCCGGCCCTGACGAGCTCGTTGCGGCCCGTCCAGAGGCGGGAGCACCTGACACCGGGCGCGCTCGTGCTCGCGGCGGTGTCCGCCGCCCTCACCCCGGAGGCGGACGGGGAGGGGACGCTGATCGACGTCATGGGCAGTGCGCGGGACGGGGACTTCCCGGGCATCGACCTCAGCCGGACCGTGGGCCGGTGCACTTCGGTGTATCCCCTTGTCGTCGGGGCTCACCACGACGACCCGGCACGTCTGTTGAGTACGGTTCGCCACGAGTTGGGCAGCGTTCCCCACCACGGTGTGCACTACGGCGTGCTGCGCCATCTCCACCCGCAGACGGCCGAGGCCCTGCGGCGGCTGCCCGAGGCCCAGGTGACCTTCACCGACGCCGGGACGCGGACCGCGGCAGCCACGGGAACACGCCGGTCGCCGTTGCGGGCCATGCCCCTGGACGACCTGCCGTGGGGCGAGCCCGCCCTGTGCCGTGGCCATGTGCTCGACGTACGGACCTACCGGCAGTCAGGGCGTATCCACATCGACTGGTGGTACGACGCGGCACGCTGCTCCGAGGCCACGGTACGGGAACTGGGCGACCGGGCCCTCGCGACGCTAGGAGGACTCGCTCAGTAGCGCCGAGCCGTCGACGGCCCGGCGAAGCTGCGCCCGCAACGCGGGATCGGCCCACGCCTGGTCGACGAAGTGGGCGACCGCGTCGGTCCCGAAGCTGGTCAGCACTTTTCGTACGGCCAGGCCCACTTCGTCCCGGCAGGTGGCGTGGTACATGTACTGGCGTCCGTTGCGGTGGCGCGCGACGGCACCGCTGTTCACCAGCCTGGTGAGCACGGTCAGAACGGTGGTGTACGCCAGCCGGTCCTCGCGTTCCTGGTTGAGCTTTTCCTGCACTTCACGTCCGTGCAGTGGACGTTTGGCCGCTGAGAGGAGGTTGAGGACCCGGATCTGAAGTGAAGTACCCATCGTTTCCCTCCGTTTGGCTGATGTCGTGCGAGTCGGTTCACGGCTGCCGCTGCAACAGGGCTCCGTCGGGGAACTCCACCGCGGTGGGGAACCGCCCGTCGAGGCACGCGGTGCAGTACGAGTCCGTGGCGCCGCCCACCGCACCCAGCAGGGCGTCCAGCGGCAGGAACCCCGCGCTGTCGCAGCCGAGGTGCGCGGCCAGGCGGTCCGGGGCGACCCGGGCGCCCACCAGGGCGTCCCCACGGCCCGTGTCGATGCCGTAGAAGCACGGCCAGCGGTGCGGAGGGGACGCGATGCGCAGGTGGACGGCGCGCACCCCTGCCTCGCGGAGCATGGCGACGACCGCGGTCATCGTGGTGCCGCGTACGAGCGAGTCGTCCACGAGGACGACCGAGCGCCCTTCGACGGCCGCCGGTACGACGGACAGTTTCTGCCGGACGGCCGCCGCGCGGCCGGCCGGGGCCGCGGTGATGAACGACCTGCCCACCCCCTCGTGTCGCAGCAACCCCTGGACGGAGGGGAGCCCGGCCTGCCAGGCGTAGCCGTCGGCGGCCACCCGAGCCGTGTCGGGTACGGCCACCACCACATCCGCGCCCGGAGGGGGAGGCGCGTGCCGGACCAGTGCCCGGCCGGCCGCGTACCGGGCCTCGTACACGCTCCGGCCGTCGATGCGGGAATCGGCGCGGGCGAAGTACACGTGCTCGAACAGGCATGAGGCACGTCGGGCCCCCGGCACGTCGAGACGGCTGCTCCGGAAGCCGGCCGCGCCGATCTCGACCACCTCGCCCGCTTCCAGCTCACGGACGAAGGTCCCGCCGACCGCGGCGACGGCGGCGGACTCCGAGGCCAGCAGCCAGGTGTCGTCGAGCCGGCCCAGACACAGGGGCCGGAACGCCTGCGGGTCCCGGACCCCGTACAACCGACGGCCGTCGGTGAGCACCAGCGAGTACGCGCCGGTGATCCGCGGCAGCACTGTATGGAGGGCGTCGGAGAGCGTCACGCCGCGCTGCTCCATGGCCGCGGTCAGCAGCCGGCCCAGGACGGCGGTGTCCGTGGCACCGGCGGGGATGCCCAGCTTCGCGCGGGCCGGTCCCGTGTTCACCAGCGTGCCGTTGTGTGCCAGACAGACGGGGTCGGCCCAGCCGTCCAGCAGAATGGGCTGGGCCGACCCGTCCTCGGGCCCATCGGCGCCGGACGTCGCGTACCGCACGTGTCCGACGGCCCCGTGTGCGTCACGCAGCACTCGGGGGCGGGCGTCGGGGAAGACTTCCGTCACGCGGCCGGACCCCGTCCGGCACACGATGCCGGTGTCGTGGCAGGCGGCGATGCCGGCGCTCTGCTGTCCGCGGTGCTGGAGGGAAATCATCATGGTGCGCAGGGCGGGTGTGGCCGGGCCCCAGGCACCGACCACGCCGCAGGACTCGCGGGGCTTGGCGAGCGGGTCGTTCACCGGCCGTCGCCGCCGAACCCGCGCTGGCGCCCGTCCTTGCCGATCCGGCTCAAGGGTCCTCCATGGAAGTAGTTCGGGTGCTCGGGTCCGCGTCGGGTGCCGGGGCGCCCCGTCGTCAGGGGGTCGAGGCGGGCCCGTCGCGGCGGGTGCCGTGCAGCCCCAGCGTCGTGAGCAGATAGGCGATCAGGGCCGAGCGGCGCTCGGACAGGTAGAAGTGGCCGCCGGGCATCACACGCAGGGTGAAGGTGCCGGTGGTGGCGGCCTGCCACCCCTCGGCGAGCCGGTGCGGGACCTTCGGGTCGTGGCTCCCCAGCACGGCCGTCATGGCACAGGACAGCGGCGGGCCCGCCCGGTAGCGGTAGCCCTCGATCAGCCGGTAGTCGCCCCGGATCGCGGGCAGCAGTGCGGCGCGGATCTCGGGGTCGTCGAACAGCGTCGGATCCGTCCCGCCCAGCCGGGCCAGTTCCCTGACCAAGGTGTCGTCGTCTCGCGGTGGTCCGAGGGCGGGGTCGGCCGAGAAGGGGGCCGGCCGGGCGGAGACGAACAGGTGGCGTACGGGACCGGACGACGGGGAATCGAGCCGCCGGGCCACTTCGAAGGCCACCGATGCCCCCATGCTGTGCCCGAACAGCACCAGCGGTACGTCGGCGACCTCGGCGACGGCCTTGGCCAGTGGCTCGCACAGCAGGTCCATCCGATCCAGTACGGGTTCGTCGATACGGTCGTCGCGGCCCGGATACTGCACCGCCAGCAGCTCGACGCTGGTGGGGAGTTCACGCAGCCAGGGGTAGAAGAAGCGGGCCGAGCCGCCGGCGTGCGGGAAGCAGACCAGACGCAGCCGGGGGCGGCGCCGGGGCCTGGGACCACGCAGCCACCGCTGCGCGAGCCCGAGGGAACCGGAGGCCATGCGGTTCATCGGCCCGGCACCTCCTCGTCGTCCACCTGCCGCAGCCGTTCGGCGACCGCGGCGAGGGTGGGCCGGCGCACCACGGCCCGCAGCAGTTCCTCGAAGGACAGCGTCGCCGCGGCCGGCAGCTCGCGGCGCAGCCGCCCGATGAACTGGGCCACGAGCAGGGAGTCTCCGCCGAGTTCGTAGAAGTTGTCGTCACGAGCGACGGCGCCGACGCCGAGCAGTTCGGCCCACAGGGTGGCGAGGCGGCGTTCCAGCCCGTCCAGCGGCGGTGCCGAGCGCCCCACGTCGTCCGGGCGGCCGTCGGCCACCCAGGAGAGCACGGTCTTGCGGTCGACCTTGCCGTTCGCGCTGAGCGGCAGGGCTTCGACCGCCTCCAGATGCGCCGGGATCATGTACTCGGGCAGCTGCTCGGCGAGATGGTCGCGCAGGTCCTCCAGATCGATGTCGGCCCGGTCCCGCTTGAACGTGGCCGCGATCAGATGCTGGCCGAACAAGGCCAGTTCGCCGCCGTCCTCCGGGAGGACCAGGACGGCCTGTGCGCCCGCCTCGGTCAGCAGGGTGCGCCACTCGTCCACGGTGAAGAAGGTCTGGTCACGGCCGCGCCGCCGGTCCTCGAAGTCCCCCTCCGCGTCGGGGTCCGCTCCGTCGAGGCGGATCAGGAACTCCATCCAGGTCATCAGGTCGGGGCGGTTCACGGTGAGTTCGGTGAAGACCAGCCAGCCCCCGGGGGCGAGCAGCTCCCGCAGCCGGGCCAGCACGATGTCGATGTTCAGGGCGTTGTGGAGCGCGTTGGCGACCACGATCATGTCGAAGCTCTGCGGCCGCAGTCCCTGGGCGCGGTAGTCGGTGTTGAAGTCGAACAGGCCGTAGCGCAGCCACGGGTGGGCTGCGAAGCGGCCGCGTGCCTCGTTGAGGAAGAACTGCGACACGTCGGTGAAGAGATAGTCGGGCTCCGTCCCCGCTGCCCGCGCGGCCGCCGGCAGCGCCGTCGCCATCTGGTCCGTCGTCGCGCCGACGCCTGCCCCTGCCTCGAGGACACGGAACGGACGCCCGGGGGCGGCCCCGGCGGCGAGGGCGGCCGCCAGGGCGGCCGCGGCACGGTTGAGGTACCGCATGATCGCGTTGTCCGCGTACAGGGCCCGCGCGGAGTCAGTATCGCCGTCGGGGAACAGCAACCGCACCTGGTCCAGTTCCCCGCGCAGGATCTCCGGCAGCTTCCGCATGCTCGCGGTGAGCAGAGCGAGAACGGGCGCGGTCCACAAGGGCGCGCAGCCCTCGGTCTCCAGTCGGTTCAGCTCTTCGGCGAGAAGGACCGAGTCGGCGGCCATCAGATCCTGGTACCGGCCGGTCTCCGGGTCGCGGCGGACCAGACCCTCGTGCTCCAGCACCGCGAGCCAGCGGCGCACCACACGGTGGAAGCGGGGCGGCACCCCCGCCCGGCGCATGATCTGCTCCGCTGTCGGCGGCTCGGCCCGGGGCGGGAAGGCGCCCGATTCGCGCAGTGCCGCGGCCATGGCGGTGAACGCCACGCGGTTCAGCCGTCGTTGCTCCTTCCCGAGGTGCCTGAGTTCGGTCCGCTCGATCGCCCGTACGGCCGTGGCATGGGCGGTCTGAGCCGGTCCCTTGGCCGCGTCGGCGGCGGTGAACGGGTCTGCACACCGCCTGCTGGTCACCACGGCGGCGATGCGCCGGTTTGCCGAGTCCGTGCCGTGGACCACGACGGCCGCGGACTCCACGTCGGGCCGGGACAGCAACGCGGCCTCGATCTCGGCCAGTTCGATACGGTGCCCGCGCACTTTGACCTGGGAGTCCTCGCGGCCGAGGAACTCGATGTCGCCGTCCGGCAGATAGCGGCCGAGGTCCCCGGTGCGGTAGAGACGTTCCCCGGTGCCGGGATGGACCACGAACCGTTCCCCGGTGCGCTGGTCGTCGCCCAGGTACCCCTTGGCCAGTCCGACGCCCCCGATCCACAGTTCGCCGGGGACGAGGTCGGGGCGCGGCCGCAGTGCGGTGTCCAGTACGTGAAAGGTCTGGTTGGCCAGCGGTTTTCCGTACGGGATGCTGCGCCAGTGGGCGGGTACCTCCCCGATCGGGTGGTGGATCGACCAGATCGCCGCCTCCGTGGCGCCGCCGAGACTGACGAGTTCGAGGCCGGGACATCGACGGCGCACCGCGTCGGGCAGGGTCACCGGTATCCAGTCCCCCGACAGGAGGGCGCGCCGGAGCGAGGTCAGGTCGAGGGCCGGCTCGCTGTCGGCGTAGGTCTGGAGCATCTGGAGCTGGGCGGGCACGGAGTTCCACAGAGTGACGCGGTGCCGGGCGACGAGGTCCGCCCAGTGCGAGGGGTCGCCGCGGCGTTCCGCGTCGGGCAGCACGAGAGCGCCGCCGACGGCCAGCAGACCGAAGATGTCGTACACGGAAAGGTCGAAACCCAGCGCCGCCAGCGCGAGGACGCGGTCCTCGGAGGTGATGCCGAAGCGGCCGTTGATGTCCGTCACGGTGTTGACCGCGCTGCGGTGACTGATCATCACGCCCTTCGGGCGGCCGGTCGACCCCGAGGTGTAGATGACGTACGCGAGGTCCTCTCCGCCCGCGACGGCTTCGGGCAGCGCGGTCCCGGGGGCGGCCGGGGACAGGGTGTCGACCTCGATGGTGTGCACCGCGGCGGGGAACTCCTCGAAGGACGCCACCCGGGAGTGGGTGAGGAGCTCGCGCACCCCCGCGTCCGCGAGCATGACGTCACGACGGGCCGGCGGCTGATTGGTGTCCACCGGCAGATAGGCGCCGCCGGCGAGGAGGATGCCGAGAACGGCGACGATCTGCTCCCAGCCCTTGTCCAGGACGACGGCGACCGGTTCGCCCTTCGACACGTCCCGGTCGCGCAGCCGGGCGGCCACGCGGAGGGCGCGACGCAGGAGTTCGTCGTAGCTCATCCGCCCGTCCGCGCCCCAGCGCAGCGCGATGCGCTGTCCGTGCTCGAGGGCCGTCCGGACGGCGGCTTCGTGCAGCAGTTCCCCGGTCTCGGGGGCGGCGGTGTCGTTGACCCTGGTGCGGGCGGCGCGCTGGGCGTCGGGCAGGAGGGCCGGGACGGGCGAGGACCAGGCGTCGTCATCCGCACCGGCGAGCGACCGCACGAGCCGGCCGTAGGCGGCGAACATGGCGTCGAGCAGGCCGTCGGGGAACAGTTCCTCGGCGGCGTCCCAGGCGAGCAGCAGTCCGCCGGCGTCCTCGTACACCTGGTGATCGAGCCACACCTGCGGCGTCTGGGAGATCATCCAGCCGAACTCGCCCAGAGTGCCGCGGAAGTGCTCCCCGACGAACTCGGAACCGATGTTGCTGGCGAACACGACGGGAGCGGACACCCGGTCGCCGGGCCGGGCGCGGGCCAGGTCGCGCAGGACCTCGACCGCCGAGTACGCGGTGTGCGCCGCATCGGTCTGGAACCGGGTCTGGAGCCGCCGTGCGTGATCCACGAACGGCGCCCCGTCCGAGGTGTCCGCGGCCACCAGGACGAGGTTGGTGAAGTCGGCGACCAGGCCGCCCACTTCGGGGCTCAGGGGCTGACGGTCGAAGAGCGGGAGATTCAGCACGAAGCGCTGCTGGGCGCTCCAGGCACCGAGCACCTCGGCGTATGCGGTGGCCAGGGCCATGGCGGGAGTCACCCCGTGGGCCCGGGCCCGCTCGGCGAACCTTCGCCAGGCATCGGGCGCCAGCCGCATGCGGCGTCGGGTGAACCTCGGCCGTTCCACCTGCTCGGGGTCCGCGGCCAACGGCAGCGCGGGGCCTGCCGGCAGCTCCGCGAGCCGGTCCCGCCAGTAGGCGCGGGCCTTCTCGCGGGACGCACCGCGCTGCGCGGCCAGGTCGGTGAGATAGCGGGAGAACGAGTAGGCCGGCTCGGCCGCGGCCGCACGATCCGGCGCCCCGGGCTGCCCGCTGTGCTGCCCGCTGTAGTGCGCTGCCATCTCGGCGAGCAGGAGCTGGATGCTGAGGACGTCGGCGACGAGCAGATCGATCCCGAAGTGGATCCGGGTGGCGCCCCCGGGCCGCAGCGACAGCTGGACGTCGAAGACATGGCCGGCGGCGACGTCGAACCGGCGGTGCGACAGCCGGCCGCGAACCCGATCCAGGGCGTCGTCCGCCTCCTGTGGGGAGAACTCCCGCAGGTCGTGCACGGTCAGGCCCGGCCATGGCGAGGTCGCCGACACCTGCTGGGTCCCGTCGTCCAGGAACCGTGCCCGGAGCATTCCGTGCTTCGCGATGAGCGTACGCACGGCCGACTCCAGGCGGTCGGCCCGGACCTCCCGGCCGTCGAACTCGACATAGGCATGGCAGCCGTTGCCGCCGAGCGACTGGCCGTCCGTGCGCCCGATCCAGTACGCCTGCTGCACCGGGGTCAGCGGGAAGGGCGAGGACTCGTCCGGTACGGCCCCCGGGCCGGGTTCCGGGCCGTCGGTACATCGGCCGCCCTTCGCCGCGGGAGCGACAGCGGGCAGCCGCTCTGCGAGCAAGCGCGTCCAGGCGCCTACGGTGGGCTCCTTGGCCAGTTCCGCGTAGTCCACCTCGACTCCGGCCGAGCGCCAGCGCCCCACGAGGGCCATCACGCGAATCGAGTCGAGCCCGTGGGAAATCAGGTTGTCCGTCTCCGGCACGGTCTCCGGTGGGAGGCCGAGCACCTCGGACAGGGCTTCGCGGATCTGCCGCTCCGCGGCGGGGGCGTGGGGTGTCATGGCTGTCCTCTCTCCGGGGCCTCGCCGACTGATTTACCGGCGATTTATGAATGGCGTGGACAGGGAATTCCGCCGACTCAACCTAAATCACTCCGTGCGTCCGGCGGAAGGGAGGTACTCAAAGGGGTAGTACCCGGCTGGGGTATGTCCGAAATGGCCCCGTAAATACACTCAAGGTAGTGGAAACTGAATGCGGATCTGTGCTGGACTTTACTCTACCTTTACCGTTGCTTTATTGACCGAAGCTCTGTGGTGAGACAGATTCTTTACGGCCAAGTAAGGGTTGGTGGATTCCTGGAGATCTCGATTTGAGAGGTGTGGATCCGGTGGATGTGGTTCCGTGGCCCGACGAATTATCCGAGCGATATCGCCGGGCCGGACACTGGCGGGGTCGGCCCCTGGGTGACATCCTGCGCGACCGAGCGCGTGAACATCCGGACGCCCCGGCGGTGCTCTGTGAGGACCTGTCGTGGAGCTATGCCGAACTGGACGGGCGCAGCGACCGACTCGCCGCCGGCCTGTGTGAGCTCGGCGTCCGGCCAGGGGATCGCGTCGTCGTCCAACTCCCCAACGTCCCGGAATTCCTGCCGCTGCTCTTCGCTCTGTTCCGCCTGGGCGCCCTGCCCGTCCTCGGGCTGCCCGCCTACCGCGCCAGCGAAGTCGTACACCTGTGCAGGAGCACCGACTCCGTCGCCTACGTCATCCCCGACATCGATCCGGACACCGGTTTCGACTACCGGGCGCTCGCCCAGGACGTCCGTGCGCGAGTGCCCTCGATCCGCCATGTGCTGGTCGCCGGTCGGGCCGGACCGCACACCTCCCTGCGCGAGGTCGACGCCGAGCCGCGGCCGTTGCAGGCGCCCGAGCCGGGCGATCCGGCGCTGTTGCTGGTCTCCGGCGGCACCACCGGACTGCCCAAGCTGATCCCGCGCACCCACGACGACTACTTCTACAACCTCCGCGCCAGCGCCGAGGTCTGCGCACTGAACCGGCGCAGTGTCTACCTCGCCGTCCTGCCCATGGGCCACAACTTCCCGCTGGCCTGCCCCGGCGTCCTGGGCACGCTCCAGGCCGGCGGCTCGGTCGCCCTGTGCTCGTCGCCCAGCCCCGACAGCGCCTTCGCCGCGATCGAACGGTTCTCGGTGACGGTCACGGCGGTGGTGCCGCCCCTGGCCGCACTGTGGACGCAGGCCGTGCGGTGGAGTTCCGCCGACATCAGCAGCCTTGAACTCCTCCAGGTGGGCGGTGCCCGGCTGTCCGCGGACACCGCCCGAACGATCGGCCCGGCCCTCGGCTGCGAACTCCAGCAGGTGTTCGGCATGGCCGAGGGGTTCCTCAGCTACACCCGCCGTGGTGATGACCCGGAGACCGTCGCCACCACGCAGGGACTCCCGCTCTCTCCCGACGACGAGATACGGATCGTGGACGAATCGGACCGGGAGGTCCCGCTGGGCGCGGTCGGGAGCCTGCTGACCCGCGGCCCCTACACCCTGCGTGGCTATTACCGCGCGCCCGAACACAACTGCCGGGCCTTCACGGCCGACGGCTTCTACCGCACCGGCGACCTGGTCCGGCTCACCCCGGAGGGCCGGCTGGTCGTGGAGGGACGGGAGAAGGACCTCGTGAACCGGGGCGGCGACAAGGTCTCGGCGGACGAGTTGCAGAACCACCTCAGGGCCCACCCCGCCGTTCTGGACGCCGCCGTGGTGCCCGTCCCCGACTCGTACCTCGGCGAGCGCACCTGCGCCTGCCTCCTCCTGCGCGAGGGATACGACCAGGTCCCGGACGTGGCCGCCTTCCTGCGCGACCGAGGGCTGGCCGCATACAAGATCCCCGACATCGTGCGGATCTGTGACTCCTTTCCCCTGACCAGCGTGGGCAAGGTCGACAAACGCGAACTCGCCCGGACCGTCGGGTCCGCGCCGAGCGCGGGGGCAGCGGAGTTCCGCCCCGGTGACCCCGCGGCGGACGCCCGTCCCCGTTGAGCCTGGGGGCCGTCCCGGGCGATCCCGGGGGCGGCCCCCAGGGACATCCAGCCATCCGCGTGCTCCGAGCCGACCGGATCACCCTCACACCCAAGGACACCCATGGCCGAGCGGCAGCCTTACCACGAAATCACCCTGAACATTCCGGGCGACCCGATGGTTCACGCCACGCGTCTCGCCCGACGCGGACCGCACGAGCTGTACGTGGTGTACGAGCGGCAGGGCGAGTGGTGCTACGCGGCCGGCCCCGAGGCCGAACTCACCGTCCTCCGCGACCGCGTCGACTACCGGGCAGGTACGGTACACACCTCGATGCCGCGAACGGACCAACCGCTGCGCCAGGTGCGGCGGCTCCTCGACGGAGTGCCCGTCGACGGGTGGCGCGCGTACGGCTGGGCCTCCTTCGAGCTTTCGTACCTCCTCGCGGGCCTCCCGGGCGCGGCGGTGCCGTCGGCGGAGCAGGTCCTGCTGCATCTCGTCGTCCCCGCCGTGGAAGTGCGCATCCAAGCCGGGCGGGCGCTGATCCGATGTACCGACCCGGCCATGGTGGACAAGGTCTGCCGTCTGCTGGCCGGCCCCGACACCGAGCCGGCGTCCCCTTCACCGGTGTCCGTCGACATCACGGGCGGCGCCCGGGAGCCGTACCAGGCCGCCGTCTCGGCCGCGGTCTCCGCCATACGCGGCGGTGAACTGCACAAGGTGATCCTCTCCCGGACCGTGGAAGTGGAACAGGACATCGATCTGATCGGCACCTATCTGGCCGGCCGTCGGGCCAACACCCCGGCCCGCTCCTTCCTGTTGCACCTCGGCGGGCTCGAAGCCGCGGGATTCAGCCCGGAAACCGTGGTCGAGGTCGCGGCCGACGGTGCGGTCTCGACCCAGCCGCTGGCCGGCACCAGGGCGCTGACCGGTGACACCGAACTGGACGACCGCCTGCGCGCCGAACTGCTGGCGGATGCAAAGGAGGTGTATGAACACGCGGTCTCCGTGCAGCTGGCGTGGAACGAGATGAGGACGGTCTGTACGCCGGGGACGGTACGAGTCGAGGAGCTGATGGACGTCAAGCGGCGGGGCAGTGTGCAGCACCTGGCCTCACGCGTCACCGGCCGCCTCGCGGATCGCGCCGAGGGGCCCTGGCCGGCCCTGGCCGCGGTCTTCCCGGCCGTGACCGCGTCGGGCATACCCAAGACGGCCGCCTACACGTTGATCCGACGTCATGAAGCGGAACCCCGGGGCTTGTACAGCGGCGCGGTTCTGACGGTGGGCTGCGAAGGCGATCTGGACGCGGCCCTCGTCCTGCGCACCGTCTACCGGAGCGGCGGGCGCACCTGGCTGCGTGCCGGCGCCGGGATCGTCGGGGAGTCGAATCCGGAGCGCGAATTCGAGGAGACCTGCGAGAAGTTGCGGAGCGTGTCACGGCATATCGTCCCGGTGGACGGCGGGTGACCGCGGGGGTGACCGACGGTGTGTGGCACGGATCAGGCCACGGACCCCTGTCGTAGACTCCCCACATGCCTACGACTCCCAGCCGCCAAGCGCAGCAGGGCGGCGCGGCACGGACGGCCCCGCGCAGGCGGGCCGACGCCGAGCGGAGCATCGTCTCGATCGTCACCGCCGGGCTCGAATGCTTCCGCGAGGACCCCAACGCGAGCATGACCGCCGTCGCCCGTGCCGCCGGTGTGAGCAGGGTGACGTTGTACTCCCACTTTCCCTCGCGTGAGGAACTGTTCGAGGCCGTCCTCGCCCATTCGGTGAACGAGGCCGACAAGGCGTTGGAGGCCCAGGATCTCGACGGCGGCCCGGCCGACGAGGCGATGGTCCGCATGGTGCACTCGTGCTGGCGCATCCTCGACCAGCACTCGTTCCTGGTGACGGCCTCCGAGGGCCTCGTCGGGGAGCCGCGTCGGCGTCGGCAGCATCGCAAGGTACTCGACCGGGTCGACCGCCTCATCGCCCGTGGCCAGGACGAAGGGGTCTTCCGTACCGACCTGCCCCGCACCTGGCTCGTCACCGTCTTCTACAGCCTGCTGCACACCGCGTCCTCGGAGACCTCGGCACGGCGTCTGCGGGCGGGGGAGGCCGCGTCGATACTCGAGCGCACCCTGCTCGCCA
Organism: Streptomyces sp. Inha503; assembly: GCF_047215865.1. Lineage (NCBI taxonomy): Bacteria > Bacillati > Actinomycetota > Actinomycetes > Kitasatosporales > Streptomycetaceae > Streptomyces > Streptomyces sp. Inha503. The sequence continues at coordinate 11,199,175 of NZ_CP178360.1, forward strand.
GTCTCCGATGCCCGGGAGCGTAGGGGCCCTTCCCCGAGACCGCCGAGCCGGCCCCGGCACTGTGCCTATATCATCGCCAGGCGAGGTTGGGGAGGTCGGGCGATGTGGAACCTTGGCAGTCTTGAGTCCGCGGTGATGGATCGGGTCTGGGCCAGCGGCGAGGCGGTCACCGTCCGTGACATCGCGGGGCAGATCAACTCCTCCCGCACCCGGCCCCTCGCCTACACCACCGTGATGACCACGATGGACAAGCTGTTCCGCAAGGGCTGGCTGGAGCGGACCAAGCGCGGGAAGCAGTACGTCTACACACCCGTTGAAGCCCGGGACGCCTGTGTCGCCCGGCTCATGCGACAGGTCCTCGGGAGGAGCGCGGACCCCGAAGTGGCGCTGCTCCACTTCGTCGAAGGGCTGGGCAGGGAACGTTCGACGGCGCTGCGCTCCGCCCTGCATCAGCTGCCCGACGCCGACGACGCGGACGCCTGACGCGACCTGTCCCGGTTCACGTCCGGCGGGCGGCGGTTTCGACGGCGAGGATCAGCATGTCGAGCTCGCTCTCCAGGATCTGCTCTGGCGTCAGATCACGGAGATGCGGAAGGGCCGCCCGGAGCCGAGGGTGGCCATCGGCCTCCTCGGCGAGAGCCACGAGACTGGCGGTTCGGTGGTGGTCCACCGGATCGCCGTGCGTCTCGCGGTGGAGACGGCCCAGGACCAGGTCGACGAAGATCAGATAGTGGCGGGCCGCCTGTCGTTCGCCGAGGCCGGCGTCGGCGAGGATACCGAGCACGCTGTCGACCAGCCGCAGGGCGCCCGGCCCGTGGTGGGCGCGGGTCATCAGGATGTCCACGAGCCCGGGACGGGCGGCCAGTTCTCGCCGCATGTCGGCGGCCAGCCGCCGTAGCCGCTGCTGCCACGGCCCCTCGTCGACGTCCAGGGGCACGATGTCATGTTCGGCGATGGCGTCCATGACCAGATCGACCAGCGCCTCCTTGTCCGGCACGTGCCGGTACAGCGCCATCCGCGACGCCCCCAGGTCGGACGCCAGCCGCCGGATCGTCAGCGCCTGCATCCCCTCGTCGCGCGCGATCTCCAGGCCACGGGACACGATCTGCGCACGGCTCAGACTGCCCCAGGCGCGGCGTGGGCGTGCGGCGGGGCTGGAGTGGTCGGCGTCGGGGCGGGACGAACTCATGGGGAGAACGGTACCGGACACTTGCGGACGGGCGTCCGCAAAAATTAGGGTTGCCTAACCAAAGGTTGACTCGAAGGAGAGATCCGTGTCCGTCGACTGGGCCGGGTGGCCCGTACTGCACGTCCATGCCGTCGACTTGCCCCAGGGTGAGGCTCGCGCCTTGGTCGTACGTGTCCTGGAAGAGGCTCTCGAACGGGACGAGCCCTTCGGGGCCGCGGTCGAGATGCCGTGGGGCGCCCCCGCGGAGCGGGGCGGCGACGAGGCCGTCCAGCAGGTCCGTGCGGTACGGAGTCTGCGTCCCCGGCTGGCCGAACGCTGCCGCGGCCTGGTCTTCGTCCTGCCCGTCGGGGAACAGGAGCGGCATGCCAAGGTGCTCCGCTCGGGCGATCAGGTGTGGGGTTGCCCGACCATGGCGGCCGACACCTCGGAGGCGGCCCGGGACTGGCTCAGGAGCCGGCTCGAAGAGGACGTCGTCTGATGTGGGTTGCGGCCGGGCTCACCGCCCTCGTGCTCGCCGTCCGCCGCAAGATGCGCGCCAGAGCCGAGCGGCGGAACGGCGCCGAGCCTCCACGCGTCGCTGCGGCGGGCGAGGGTGAGGGCTGACCGCCCATGCGCTCCCGTCCGCCGCGTCAGCACCCTCCCGTCCACGCCCACGCACTGATCAGAGGCAGCGAAGCGACCACGGGCAGTACGACGGCCGTGGGCACCACGACCCGCACCACGCCGTCCACGGGCATCTGGCGCAGTCGGCGAATGCGTTCGGGCACGCCTTCGTTCCCCGGCTGGAGAGCCCTCGGTGTGCTCGTCTCCGCGCCCAGCACGCACAGTGCGGCGATCACGACGTCGGAGCGGCAGCGGCGCGATGCCCTGTCGTCCGCGGCGAGTTCGACGAGCCGGGCCACCGCGGGGCGGGCGAGCCGCACCAGCGGCACACGGGGGAACGCCCGCGCGAGCGACGTGGTGATGGCCGTCATCAGGTGGTGGCGGCCACGCAGATGCGCCCGTTCGTGCTCGACGACGGCTGCTCCCTCGCTCTTCGTCAGCTGCCGTAGCGCGCCCGAGGTGATCACTACGCGGCCGCCGCGGGTCGGTACGCAGTACGCGGCCGGGGCCGCGTGGTCCAGAACGATGGCGGGCATCCCCGGCAGCGGACTGGCCAGTACGTCGAGCGTCGCGACATGACCGCGCCACTCCTTGCGCATCCGCCTGAGCGTACGCCCGCCGACGAAGACGCCTCGCACCGCGACCGCCATGCCCATGCCCGCGCCGGTCAGACACAGGCCCCCCAGGAGCCGGCCCATGAGCGGGGAGGGCAGGAGTGCCAGACAGCAGCGGAGCCCGGTGATCCCCGCCGAGGGCCGCAGCACGTGCCGTACGGATATCAGGCCGATCACGATGGCGGCCGCCGACACCGTCGTCAGGAGCCCCATCCACACCGCCAGAGCGGCACGGGGGAAGCGCGACGGCCACGCGGCCCGGGACAGGGGCCGAGGTAACCAGACGGCACACATGACGAGACAGCCGACAAGCAGCGCGAAGCGAGTCATGCCCGAGTACCCCCGTTGTCCGTCCTCCGCGCGGCGATGCTGGTGCTGATCGTTCTCGCGTACGCGCCGTGAGTTCAGTGGCGAGGGTCCATAAAAAGCTCAACTCCGTTTGCCACCCCCGTGGTTGAACAGACTTAACAGTCTTGCAATGGCTCTGCAAACGGGTCAATGACTCTTCGCGGCATCTTCACGACCACCACCACCGCGTGGTCCTCGATACCGGAGGTGCCAAGCCGCTGACTCAGGACTGGGCGGAGAAACGCCGCAGCCGGAGCGAGTTGCCGACCACGGAGACCGACGAGAAGGCCATCGCGGCGCCCGCGATCATCGGGTTCAGCAGGCCCGCCGCGGCCAGCGGCAGGGCGGTCACGTTGTAGAGGAACGCCCAGAAGAGGTTCGAGTGGATCGTTCCCAGAGTCTTGCGTGAGAGACGGATGGCATCCGACGCCGTTCGCAGATCACCTCGAACGAGGGTGAGGTCGCTCGCCTCGATGGCCGCGTCCGTCCCTGTCCCCATTGCCAGACCAAGGTCGGCCCGGGCGAGCGCGGCCGCGTCGTTGATGCCGTCACCGACCATGGCGACACTGTGGCCCTCCTCCTGTAGACGCTTGACCACATCCGCCTTGTCCTCGGGCATCACCTCGGCGATCACCTCGTCGATCCCAACCTCCGCCGCGATGGTGGCGGCCACCGCCTTGTTGTCGCCCGTGAGCAGGATCGGGGTGAGGCCGAGGGCGCGCAGCCGGCTGATGGCTTCGGGACTGGTCTCCTTGATCGCGTCTGCGACCTCCAGCACCGCCCGTGCCGCGCCGTCCCAGGCCACCACGATCGCGGTCCGCCCCGCGGCCTCCGCCTCCGTTTTGGCCCGTTCCATATCGGCCGGCAGGGGGATCTCCCACTCGTCCAGCAGCCTTTGGCGGCCCACGAGCACCGCATGACCCTCGACGACCCCTTGAATGCCCAGACCGGCGACATTGGTGAAGTCCTCGGGGACCGGGAGCGCGCCGACCTTCCGCGTCGCGCCCTCGGCGACGGCGCGGGCGATCGGATGCTCGGAGGCGTTCTCCAAAGCGCCCGCCAGGCGGAGGACTTCGGCTTCGTCCTCCTCGGTCCGCACCGCGACCAGGCTCATCCGACCAGTGGTGACGGTGCCGGTCTTGTCCAGTACGACGGTGTCGACCTTGCGGGCGGTTTCCAGGGCCTCGGGTCCCTTGATGAGGATGCCCACCTGGGCGCCGCGGCCGGTGCCCACCATGAGGGCTGTCGGGGTGGCAAGGCCCAGGGCGCACGGGCAGGCGATGATCAGCACGGCGACAGCGGCCGTGAACGCTGCCGTCAGACCGGCCCCGTTGCCGAGCCAGAAGCCGAATGTGCCCATCGCGAGGGCGATCACGATGGGGACGAAGACGGCCGAGATCCGGTCGGCGAGCCGCTGTGCCGCGGCCTTTCCGTTCTGCGCGTCCTCCACCAGTTTCGCCATCCGGGCCAGCTGGGTGTCGGCACCGACCCGGGTGGCCTCGACGACGAGCCGTCCGCTGGTGTTCAGGGTGGCGCCGGCGACGCCGTCCCCGACGACGACCTCCACCGGTATGGACTCCCCGGTGAGCATCGAGGCGTCGACGGCCGACGAGCCCTCGACCACCGTCCCGTCGGTGGCGATCTTTTCCCCGGGACGCACCAGGAAGCGGTCACCGGTGTGCAGGTCGGCGATGGGGATCGTGGACTCTGCCCCGTCGCGCAGGACCGTGACCTCCTTGGCCCCGAGTTCGAGCAGGGCCTTGAGCGCCGCACCCGCCATCCGCTTGGAGCGCGCCTCGAAGTAACGTCCTGCCAGGATGAAGGCGGTGACGCCGGCGGCGGCCTCCAGATAGATGTTGCCCGCGCCGTCGCTGCGGGCGATCGTCAGCTCGAAGGCGTGCGTCATGCCGGGGGTGCCCGCGGTACCGAAGAACAGCGCCCACAGCGACCACAGGAACGCGGCCGAAGTCCCCACCGAGATCAGGGTGTCCATCGTTGCCGCACCGTGCCGGGCATTCGTCCAGGCCGCGCGGTGGAAGGGCCAGGCCGCGTACGTGACCACAGGGGCGGCCAGGGTCAGGGACAGCCACTGCCAGTACTCGAACTGCAACGCGGGAACCATGGCCATCGCGATCACCGGCACCGCGAGGACCACGGTGGTCACCAGCCGCTGACGCAGGGGCCGCAGCTCGTCGGTCTCCTCCTCCGCCGCCCCCGCTTCCCCGGCGGCGGGCTCGGTGCGCCGCGGGGCGGGCTGTTCGGCGGTGTAGCCGGTCGCCTCCACCGTGGCGATCAGATCCCTGACGGACACGCTTTCGCCGTGGTAGCTGACCTTCGCCTTTTCGGTCGCGTAGTTGACGGTCGCCTCGACCCCGTCCATGCGGTTGAGCCGCTTCTCGATCCGCGCTGCGCACGAGGCGCAGGTCATGCCACCGATGGCGAGTTCGACCTCGCTGGTTTCGGTGAGATTCGTCATCACTGCTCCTCAAGAGGGAAGCTGGGCCCGCACGGGGGTGCGGGCCCAGCGGCGTGGAGAGGGGATCAGGCGGCGCGGCCGGTGAGCTTGTAGCCCGCCTCATCGACGGCCTTCGCGAACGCGGCGTCGTCGGGCTCCCCGCTGGTGGTGACGGCGACACGGCCGGCATCGACATCGACCTCGACGCCCAGCACGCCGCCGATCTCGCTGACGGCCTTGGTGACGGAAGACTTGCAGTGGCCACAGGTCATGCCCGTCACCGTGTAGACCGTCGAGACGCTGTCGGCCGCCGCGGTCGCCGTGCTCTGTGTGGCACCGGTCGAGCAGCTTCCGTCGGGCGTGCAGCAGTCGGACATGCTTCCTCCTGGGAGAATCACGGACTTAACGATATCGATACCCCTTGGGGGTATCCATATCTCCGACTGTATACCCCCTACCCGTATCCTCGGCAAGTGGGCCACCGCATCTTGCTTATACCCCGGCGGGGTATAAGCTCCGTCTGTGGCAGACGCCGGATGACGCCCGAGGAGACCCCATGAACACCCCTTTGGAAATCACTGCCTTCGCTGTCGCGCTCGCCGCCACCTTCGGGGCCGCCTACGGGGTGGGCGATGTGGTTGTTCCGATCGGCGCCTCGGTCGACCCCGCGGCCCATGCGGGACACGAAGACGGCAACGCCTCGAACAGGGAAGGCGAGCCGGGCGAACACACCCGGAGCGGCCACAACACACCACCGGGCGGTTTGCAGATCGTGGAGAACGGCTACCGCCTGGACCTGGAGACCCCGCGCATCCCCGTGGCGAAGAAGTCCGAACTCCGCTTCACCATCCGTGACGGCGCGGGCCGGAAGACCACCGCCTTCAAGCGCGAGCACGGCAAGGAACTCCATCTGATCCTTGCCTCCCGGGACCTGGGTGCCTACCGGCACCTGCACCCCACCCGGTCACCGGACGGCACCTGGAGCACCAAGGCCGACCTCCCCGCAGCCGGCGCTTACCGGCTGTTCGCCGACTTCACCCCCGCCGCCAAGGGTGCCGGAAATCTGACCCTGGGCACGGACCTCGCCGTCTCCGGCTCCTATCGCCCGGCCCCGCTGCCCGCACCCGCGAAGGTCACCAGGGTCGACGGCTACACCGTCACCCTCGACGGCCGACTGCGCCCCGGGGTCGCGAGCGAGCTCAAGCTGAAGGTCACCCGGAACGGACGCCCCGTCACCGACCTCGACCCCTACCTCGGCGCCTACGGCCACCTGGTGGCTCTGCGCTCCGGAGACCTCGCCTACCTGCACACGCATCCCAACGGCGCCCCCGGCGACGGCGGGACCAAGCCGGGCCCCACCATCTCCTTCACCGCCACCGCGCCCAGCGCGGGCACCTACCGGCTCTTCCTCGACTTCCAGCACCAGGGAAAGGTCCGCACGGCAAGCTTCACCGCCGACGCCGACCGCGGCGCGCAAGGACCGGCCGGGAGCCGGACTCCCGACGGCCCCGAAGGCGATCACCAGCACTGATCCCGCGCCCAAGACGCCATCGCGGAGCGGACTACGAGGCCGCTTCCCACCGGGCGAGTTCCTCGAACTCACCGGCCAGGTAGCAGCGGCGCGCCATCCAGCGCTGCACCTTTCCGCTCGAGGTCTTGTGGATCGTCCGGGGTGGAATCAGCACCACCGCATATGGGGGAACGCTGCATCCCATGGAAACCGTCCGGCGGATGTCGTCGATGATGTCCTGATGAGGCCTGTCGCTGCCGGGATCCACCTCGTAGACCAAAACGAGACGTTCCGTTGATTTCTCCGCGTCTTCGATCGAGAACGCGGTACCGCAGTTACGGCGGATTCCCGGAACCGAGTTCTCACAGAGCAGTTCGATGTCGACAGGATGGTAATTCCGTCCGTTGATCACGATCAGGTCCTTCATGCGGCCCACCACGAACAGTTCGCCATCCCGCAAGAAGCCGAGGTCGCCGGTGCGCAGGAAGGGGCCTTCCCCCGTCGCGGTCTTTTCCCCGAACGTCGTGGCGGACTCCGTGGGCCTGCGCCAGTAACCCTCCGCGACACTGGGAGAGGCAACCCAGATCTCTCCCACCTTGTCGCTGTCCAAAGGCTCACGGGAGTCGGGATCGACGATCAGCAGCCGAGTGTCGGGACCAGGCCGCCCGCAACTCACCAGTTGCCTCGACGGCTCGGACGCGGCTGTCGGACGAGCGATGCCGTCGGCGTCGAGGGACTCACTCGAGACCCGCACCGAGCGCCAGCCCTCCAACGGCGCACCGCCGGTCACGAACAGTGTCGCCTCGGCAAGCCCGTAGCACGGATAGAAAGACTCGGCCCGGAAACCGCACGCGCCGAATCGCTCGGCGAAGCGCGACATGGTCCGCGCCCGCACCGGCTCGGCTCCGGTAAAGGTGACCTCGACGCTGGACAGGTCCAGCCCTTTGACATTCTCGTCCGTCGCACGCCGCAGACACAGCTCGTACGCGAAGTTCGGCCCGCCAGTGATCGTCGCCCGATACCGCGAGACCATGCGCAGCCAGGACAGCGGTCGGCGAAGGAACGTCACCGGTGAGGTCAGGGTGGCGGGGATGCCGGAGAACAGCGGGGTGAGGATGCCGCCGATCAGCCCCATGTCATGGTACGGAGGCAGCCACAGGGCGCCCGAACTATCAGCGTGGATGCCGAAACCACGCCCGATGTCCCGGCAGTTGTCCATCAGCTGGGCATGAGTCAGCACAACGCCACGCGGCAGCGATGTCGAACCCGAGGTGTACTGGAGCAGCGCCGGCAACCCCCGCGGAGCCGCCGGCGCGATCCCCGCGCCCTCGCTTTCGAGCTCGTTCGTCGCGATCACCCGGGGGGCGCGCCCCAACGCGGTGTCCAGCCACTGCTCGATGAGGGGCTTGATGTCCGTCGTGGTGAGAACAATGGCGGAGCCGGTGTCCTCGATGATTGCCGCGAGCCGCGGCAGCGTGCGGGAAAGACGCGTCGGATCCGGAGGGAAGGCCGGGACCGCGGGAACTCCCGCGTAGAAGCAGCCGAACAGGCCGGTCAGATAGTCCAGGCCGGGCGCGAACAGCAGCAGCGCCGGATCATCCCGTCCTTCGGCGTTCCCGAGGAGCCCGGCCGCCACCGTCCGCGCACGCGTATCGAGCTCGGCATACGTGACTTCTTCGACCGACTCGTCATCGGCGACGAACCGGAAACCGACCACATCAGGTGACCGTGTTGCCCGCTCATGCAGAGCGTGCGCGAAAGTCCTGGGTGCGCGCACACCGCTCAAGCCTGTACTCGTCATGGATGTTCCCCCGCGGTTCTCGGCTTCGGGCAGAAGGTTGTCGACCAGCCACCAGCGCTCGACCTCGAATGATCAGAAGATCGCGAGAAGAATCGGATCTACTCCGGCAGGTTCCGTTTTATCCGTCGGCCGGCGGTCGGTTTTTGAGTCTTCACCCGTCGCCGAGATCCGGAGTGTGTAAAGAGGAACGAGCCGAACGCCGTCGAGGAAACCCCATGGGGGTAGCCCGTGTCAATGGGGATCGACGCGCGCGGCACGTCGGTTCTGGGCGCGCGCAATTGTCCTTCTCGGTCTCTGAGACGCACACGTAAGCGTCACATGCGGAATATACGAAGCGCTTGCTTCGGGTAGGGGGGAGGGGTATAGGTTGCCTAAATCTGACTCCGGTAGTCACTCCTACCGCATCTACGGGGAGCTTGGGTTCCTCCGGCTGCTGTCACGGCGCCGGTATGACGTCGGAGCGGGTGGACGCGGTCGGCGTCGAGCCCGCGGTCCTGCCTACTTCGGGCAGAGCGCGAGCAAGGCGCCGATGACTCACTCCCGCTCTCCTTGCCGGAACAAGCGTCGACCGGACTGCTCGGCAACGTGGCACGAGACCAACCACCACCCAGGCGAAGAAAGGTCCAGGCAATGATCGTCAAGGTCAGAGGCGTCCTGCTCCGTTTCACCAACTACGAGAATGAGATCGACATCGGCGGCGCCACCGTGCGCGATGGCCTGACAGCTCTCACCGAGCGCTACCCCGGCCTCGCCGAGGTGCTCCTGGACCGCGAGGGAAGCATCCGCCCGACCCACCTCATCGCTCTCAACGGCGAACAGCTCTCCCCGGGCGAGCTGGACCGGGAAGCCACCGAGGACGACCGGGTGGACATCGTCACCGCGGTGTCTGGGGGCTAGGCATCGATGCCGCGCACTTCCACCTACGAGGTCGTACTCGACGCCGGCATGTTCGCTCCCACCCAGCTTCAGATCACCGCCGTCGGAAGGCTCGGATTCCAGGCCGGTACCCGCTGGGTGCGCGATCACGTGTGCAGTCACCGCAGGCTTGTGTCGGAGCACCGGGTCGGATTCGTCCTGTGGGCATGGCAACTGGAGTACGAGAAGCCGTTGCGGTTCAGCGACGCCGACGCTGTCACCATCGACGTCGCCGCCCGGGTACGCGGACCGCGCTCCTCCCAGCTGGAGTTCGAGACGACGCTCTCCGGCCCCGCGGGAGTGGCGGTGCGTACGCGCGCCGCGTCGGTCCCGCTGCGGCTCAGCGGCGACTCGGCGCTCTCCGGCACACTGGCCACACTCCCCGATTCGCTCGTCGCCGCCTTCCACGACGACGAGGTCGAGCACACGCCGTACCGGTCCCAAGTGCGTGCCCTGCGGGCAGGGTACGAACGGGACGGTGAACTACTGGCGTCGAACACCGAGGACCTGCCGACCTTCCGCATCCACCGCCACCACTGCGAGGTGGCCGATCAGTGGTACTGGGCCGAGTCCCTCGGCTTCGCCGGCGGAGCACGGGAAGAGTTCGTCCGGCGGCACGGCGTGAACATCCCGGAGCTGCGCGACGCCTTGTCCGACGGGATCCGCCGGATCGACGCGACATGGCTGCGGACCGGCCAGCTGTGGGATCTGCTCCAGGTCCGCACCACCGTCTACCGCCACTGTGAGGGCATCGCATTCGTCCATGCACTGGAGCCCGTGGATGAGGACGACAGGCCATACGCGATCATCGTGGAGCGCACATGACCAACGGGGAAATGCCGGCTCCGTCCAACCTGTCCACGTTCGAAGTGGCGGCAGCGTTCGAACAGGCACTGGGCTGCCCATTCGATCCCAGCACCGGCATGTCGCTGGCCGGCGGAGTACGCGCGGACGAGCTCGAAGCGGAGTCCACCGCGGCCTATGAAGCGGCCTGGGCGGCGGGCCTGCACAAACACATCGTGCCCGTCTCCGAAGGCGGTCGGCTCGTCTCGTTCGAGTCGATGCTGGGCGTGGTGCGGGCAGCCGCACGCCGGGACCTGGCCGTCACGATTGGATTCGGATCGACACTGCTCGCCGCGATGCCGATATGGGTGTGGGGCGGCAAGGAACAGCGGAGCAGGGTCGCCGAGCTCATACTGGCACGCGCCTGGGGCACCGCCGCCATCAGCGAGAAGGCGGCTGGAAGCGATCTGCTGGCCACCGGCACCCGCGCCACCGCGGTCACCGACGGGTATGTGCTGGACGGGGAGAAGTGGCTGATCGGCAACGGCCGGCGGTCCTCTTTCGCCACCGTGCTCGCGGCGTCCGAGCCGTCCTTCGGGTTGTTTCTGGTCGACTTCACCGCAGTCGATGACGACGCGGTGAAGCGACTGCCGAAGGTACCCACCCATGGGCTGCGCGGACATGACATGAGCGGATTCCTCCTCAATGGCTGCCGGGTCGGTGCCGACGCCGTTCTCGGCAGACCGGGACGCGGCGTCGAAATGGTCACCGGAATGCTCCAGTTCACCCGGACCATGGTCGGTGGGACCAGTCTGGGTGCCGCTGATACCGCGCTGCGGATCGCGCTGCGCCACGCACGGACGCGCGTACTGTACGGAAGTCCGGCGCTTGAGATCGCGCCCGTCCGCTCGCTGCTGGCCCGTGCCTTCGCCGACGTACTGGTCGCGGAGTGCACCGAGTTGGCCGCCGCCCGCGCGCTCGACATGGCACGGCAGCGGATGCCGCTGTGGTCCGCGGTGGCCAAGTACGTGGTCCCGGCCTTCTGTGTGGATGCGGTGAACAACTGCGGTGAGGTGCTGAGCGCACGCGCCTATCTGCGGGAGGGCATCGCGCACGGCGCCTTCCAGAAGCTGGCGCGCGACATCGCGATCACCCCGGTATTCGAGGGCACGCAGCTGGTGCAGCTGGACACCATTCGTGCCCAACTGGCCAACGCGGTACGACGATCCGGGACCCGCGGAGCACATCCCGAGCTGTCTCTGGCAATGCTGTTCGGCTTCGGCGAGCAGCCCATGGCACCGCCCGCGCCTCGCGACCAGCGCCCGTCGATCACCTACGGCGGCGTCGATGAGGTGACCGGCCTTCTTGACGACGCGGCCGAGGCACTGCACGACGACCCGGAAATCGCCTCGCTCGCACGCCTGCTGTGCACGGCCCGCGACCGGACCCGAGAGACCTTCCGCAGAGTTGGCATGCGACGGACGGGCGAGGCGTATGACGCGGCCCGCCGGCACTGCCTGGTACACGCGGGTGCCTGCTGTCTGCACACCTGGACACAACGCCGGCACGCCCTCGGTGGCCTGGCCACCGACCGAGCCTGGCTCTCGGTGGCCCTGCGCCGTGTCCTGGCGCGGCTCGGCTCGCCCGTCGAGCCCGACTGGGAAGCGGAAGACCAGCTGCTGCGACGACTCGCAGATCTCGACGACGACGACCAGGCGTTCTCTCTCATCCCGCTGCGCCTCGCGGCGCAGCACCGAGAGTCGACGCCGGCCTGAACCCAGGAGGACGCCATCACCACCGCAAACGGCAGCACCGAGCCCGTCGGCGGTCGGCTTTCATCGCTGATCGCGGAACTGCTCGGCACGGATGAGCAGCAGATCCCCTTCGACCGGCCGCTGGGCGAACTCGGTATGGACTCGCTGACCGCGGCTCAGCTCTCCGCGGAGATCGAGGAGCGCTTCGGCGCACTGATCTCAATCGAGCGTTTCCTCGGCGAGGAGACACTCGGGGAACTGGTACACCAGCTGGAGAGCGACGCCGCCGCGGCCAGTGCCGCGCAGGAGGCCGGAGCATGACGGCACGAACACAGCAGGCCGCCGCGGCGCACGCCTTCGGCCAGGACCACCGCACGCTGGAAGCGGAGATCGAGCGGATCCGGAATGAGGCCCGGCGCCGCTTCGGAGGCTTCGTACTGGAGACGGTCAACCCGGGCGCGTACTTCCGCGAGCGTGACTGGCGTCTGGTCGACAACCACCTCATCTCGCGGGCGGCCGAGATCGGGCTGCTCCAGTTCTCCCTGCCGGCCGACGTCGGTGGCGCGGGGCGGGGCAAGTTCGAGTGGGGCGTCGTGGTCGAGGAACTCGCCCGGCTCTCGCTCAACCCCGGCTTCTCCGTGCTCATCGACACCACCGTCGAGATCACCGAGGTGCTTCTGTCCAGCGACGGACGGGAGCTCATCGAACGCTATGTCCCGGACCTCGTCGCGGGCCGGCGCTTCATCGCGCTGGGCGCCTACGAGAGCAAAGACCCCTACGACTACGAGTCCACCGCACGGCTCAAGGGCGAGGAGTGGGTGTTGAACGGCACCAAACACTTCGTCACCGGCGGTCTGGGCGCCGACCTTTTCGTCATGTTCGTGCGTGACGAGGCTTCCAACGACACGCTCGCGTTCGTGGTCGAGAAGGACGACCCCGGCGTCGCGGTCATGCCCCTGGAAACCATGGGGCTGCGCACCATGGGCCTCGCCCAGGTGGTTCTGCACGACGTACGCCTGCCCCGGTGGCGGCAGGTGTGGCACGCCGACGCGCTCAGCAAGTTCAACACTTACGCGCGCGGCCGCCGGATCATGAGCGCGTGCGGTATCACCGGCGCGCTGCAAGGCGTGATCGAAAACTGTGTCGAGGCGCTGTCCTCGCGCAGGCGAAGCGGGCGCCGCGTACTCGACTACCCGAACGTCGAACGCTCCATCGGCGAGATGCGCATGCTGCTCGAGGCATCCCGCGCAACCGTCCACCGCGCGCTGGACGGCACCCGCTCACCGGACCGGGACGCGTTCTTCGACGAGTTCGCCACCGTCGCCAAGCACCACGCTGCCGAGAGCGCACTGCGCATCGGCCAACTGGTGATGAACTTGCAGGGCGGCGAGGGCTACATCAGCACGTTCCCGTGGGAGCGCTTCATGCGCAATGTGTTGGGGATGATCGGTGGTCAGGGCTCCCAGGAACTGCTGCTCATGCAGCTGGGCCAGCGCACCATCGTTGGTCTGGAGGGTAGGCGCGCACGCGAGGATGCCGCCGAGCTCGCCGTCGCCAAGCTGGCGGACTCCTGGTGGGCCCTGCACGCGGCCGAAGCCGTGGGTCAGGGTTCTGCCGGAGAGTTCGCCGAGGCTGCGCGGTCGGTGGTGTCGGCAGCCGGGTTCGGGTCCACCGACATGGATCCGGGCCGGCACAGTGAGCTGGTCGCGTTTCTCGACCGCGCTCACGCCCTGGCCGGGGCCGTCCAGTCCGGACAGGCACCTGACGTGCTGCCGCGGGGGCCGGAGGGACTGTTCCACGGACGCCTCGAGGGCTTGGCCCGGGAGGCGTGGGACTGGCTCGTGTTCGCTGTCGCTCAGGAAACAGGTCTGCTCGCCCGGTTGCTGCGGCCGTGCACGGTGAGGGAGGCGGCCGCGGACCTGCCCGAGGACTTCACCCGCGACCTCCTCCAACTCTTGGGCGGTGCCTCACTCGTCCACATGGACACCCATGGTCGCTACACCATTGACCCGCGCCTGGAACAGGCACTCATCGGCGGCCCTCGCACCTCGGCGTTGGCCGCGCGGCTGCGTCGCGCGCTCACCCGAACCGCGCAACTGCGTACGGGCAAGCAGGCCGCGGGGCGGGAGCTGATGGCCGGATGCGGTGATGAGTCGCCAGCGCTCACCGAAGTCCTGGTCAACTCCTTGCTCGGAAGGCTGGAAGGACTGGCAGGTCTGCTGGTCACTCCCGGCGCACGGGTGGGATGCGCCGCGGGCGACGGTGGCCGGTCCGCGGCCGCACTGGCGCGGAGCATACCCTTCGCATCGATACTCGCGTTGGAGCCGGGGCGGATGGCCCCGAACGCGAACGGCGACGTCCAGGTGCAGACCCGAGCCCGCGACCTCGATGGTTTCGAGGAGGACGACAGACTCGCCCTCGCGTGGCTGCCGACCGCCGGGCTGCCGTCCGCCGATCTGCGACGGGTAGTCACCGCTTGCGCGGCGGCATTGGTACCCGGTGGCTGGATCGTCCTGCCCAGCCCACTTCCACCGAAGCGCCCACTCGGCGCAGCGGTGGCCCGGCTCGAACGCGAACTCACCGTCGGGACGGAGCCGACACGGGCAGGCGTCGAAGCCTTGCTGAAGGAGGCTGGGCTGGGGCTCGTCAGAACGGTGTGGGAGGACGCCGTGCTCGGCATCCGCCTCACCACGGCGCGGCGGCCGTAGCCCATGAATCCAGCGATTGAGGGGCCTCGCATGTCCGCGGAACGAGCGCCATCGCCCACGAGGTGGTGGACACTCGGGATCGTCGCGCTCGGCACATTCATGCTGATGCTCGACCTCAGCGTGGTGGCTGTCGCACTTCCTGAAATCCACGAGTCACTGCACAGCAGCTTCGCCGACCTGCAATGGGTCTTCGACGCGTACGCTCTCACGCTGGCGATCTTCCTGGTGGCCGCGGGCTCACTCGCCGATCGCCACGGTCGGAAGAAGGTCTTCCAAGTGGGCTTCGCGGTCTTCACCATCGCCTCATTGGCCTGTGGCCTCGCCGGTGGCGCCACCGCCCTGAGCGCGTTCCGGGCAATCCAGGGCGTCGGCGCCGCCATCATGTTCGCCGTAGGCCCCGCCATGCTGAACCACGAGTTCCATGGCAAAGAACGAGCCACCGCCTTCACCGTCTTCGGCGCCGCCGTCGGCCTCGCTGTCGCCACCGGACCCCTCATCGGCGGCTCCCTGACCAGTTCCCTGTCCTGGCGCTGGATCTTCTACTTCAACGTTCCCATCGGGGCCATCGCCATCCTCATCGGCATGCTCCGCGTCCGTGAGTCGATGAACCGCCGCGCCCACCCCACCGACTGGCTCGGCCTGGTCACCTTCAGCATCGCCCTCGGCGCCCTGGTCTTCGCCACCATCCGCGCCCCCGAAGAAGGCTGGACCAGCGCCTTCACCCTCGCTCTCTACGCCGTGAGCATCGTCTTTCTCGCTCTGTTCCTGGCCATTGAACACCGCATGGGCGAACGCGCCATGCTCGACCTCGCGTTCTTCCGCAACCCCACCTTCGTCGGTATCTCCCTCGTTGCCATGATCGGTAATGCCGGAGCCCTGCCCTCGGTCTTCTTCGAAACCAGTTACCTACAGAACATGCTCGGTATGGACGCCTGGGAAGCCGGGCTGCGCTTCCTGCCCCTGACCATCGCCATGTTCGTCACCGGCGCCATCGGCGGCAGCCTCATCGGCAGAGTGCCCTTCCGCTTCCTCCTCGGCAGCGCCCCCGCCGTCATGGGCGCAGGCCTGCTCTTCCTCAACCTGACCGAAGCCGACTCCGCCTGGACCGTCCTCATCCCCGCGTTCGTGATCGCCGGTTTCGGCATGGGCATCTTCAATCCCGCCCGCGCCGCCGTCGCCGTCGGGGTCGCCGAACCCGCCAAATCCGGCGTCGCCTCGGGCATCAACGAAACCTTCCAGCAAGTCGGCATCGCCGTCGGCATCGCAGGTGTCGGCGCCTTCTTCCAAAACCGCGTCGCCGACCGCTTCACCAACTCCGAAGTCGGCAAACGACTCGGCCACGACGAAGCCGACGGGGTCGCCCAAGCCATCAGCTCCGGCTCTCCCGAAACGGTGGCCCAAAGCGGTGGCGCCATGCGCGACCAGATGCTGAGCGCCGGACGGGACGCCTACATGGATGCCTTCCACAGCGCCATGAATCTCTGCGCCGTCCTCGGCTTCATCGCCGCCGTCGTCGGCTTCCTCGTGATCCGCACCAAGGATCTCCACCACAGCACAATCTGACGGCTGGAGTGGCATCCCGGAACGGGCAGTGGTCGGTGTGTACCGGAGTTGTACTCACCACGGCGCTCGTCGCCCTGCTGCACTTGTTCGGGTGCCCCCATGGACCCATCGCGGCAGGGATCCTGAGCGCGGACTCGGTGCCGGTGGCGCTGGCGGCCCCGGAGTGTGGGGTAACCGCTCCTGGCGCGTCACCACAGGTCGGAGTGGCACTCCCAGGCGTACCGCACAGCGGAATAGGAGAGGACGGGCGGAGCCGCGCCGCCCTGGGTATCTGGCGGAACTGATCAGGACGCCTCAATCCGCACGTCCTGACCACTCCGTACGAAACGGCCGCGCTCCCTCTGGGACGGCCGTGGGAGAGCGGCGCCATGAATCTCTTCGACCTGCCTTCGGGCTCCTTCTCTCCTGCCCAGTTGCTGGGCACTGATGGTCGGCTTGCTCGCCGCGTACGGGGCCGAGATCCACGTCGTCGACCGCCCGCATGCGTCAGGCGGTTGGCAGCGGGCGAGGCGTGAGCGCGTAGCGGAACTGCTGGCCACGCACCCGGACGCCTGGTGCCCGGACCAGTACCACAACCCCGACAACGTGGCCGCCTACAAGCCGCTGGCCTATGAACTGGCCGCCCAGCTCGGGCGGATCGACACCCTGGTCGTCAGCGTGGGCACCGGCGGGCACTCCGCCGGGATCGCCTCGGTGCTCCGCGGCTTCTTCCCCGCGCTCAGGGTCGTCGGGGTGGACGCCACCGGCTCGACGATCTTCGGGCAGCCCGCCGCGCCCCGCCTGATGCGCGGCCTGGGCAGCAGTATCTACCCCCGCAATGTCGGCTACGCCTTCTTCGACGAGGTGCACTGGGTCGCGGCGCCGGAGGCGGTGTGGGCGGCTCGCACGCTGGCCCGCTGCCGGTACGCCACCGGCGGCTGGAGCGTCGGGGCGATCGCCCTGGTGGCACGCCGGCTGGCCGGGACACTTCCGGTCGAGGACCGGATCGTCGCGGTCTTCCCCGACGGACCGCAGCGCTACATCGGCACCGTCTTCGACGACACGTACTGCCGCGAGCACCGCCTCTTCGGCTGCCGCCCCGCTGACGCGCCGGATGAGATCGACCACCCGGCCGAACGCACCGATGGCCAACCAGTTCGCCATCAACCTCGTCTTCTACATGCTCATGCCCTATCTCGCCGCCCACCTGACCGGTGACCTGGGCCTCGCGGCCTGGGCGGCGGGACTCGTACTGGGCGTGCGCAATCTCTCCCAGCAGGGCATGTTCCTGCTCGGCGGCACCATCGCCGATCGCTATGGCTACAAGGCCCCGATCATGGCCGGCTGCCTGCTGCGCACCGCCGGATTCGCTCTGCTGGGATGGGCCGACGCACTGCCGGCCCTGGTTGTCGCGTCGGCGGCCACGGGCTTCGCCGGCGCGCTGTTCAACATCTGCTGGTCGCCGACTTCCGTACGGTATGCACCGTGGCCGCGGCCATCTTCGGGGCGCTGACCGTGTCGCAGTGGCGCGCCCTGCCCACGCGCCGTGGCGACGCCGGGGCGGTCGGCGGGACGGACGGGGTAGTGGCGCGGTGGCGCACGGTCCTGGCCAATCGGCCGTTCCTGCTGTTCTCCACGGCAATGATCGGCTCGTACGTCCTGACCTTCCAGGCCTACCTCGCCCTGCCCCTGGCCGCCGACCACGCTCTCGGTTCCAACGGCACCAAGGCCACCAGCGGACTGTTCGTCGTCTCGGCGGCGGTGGCCGTCGTCGGACAGCTGCGGCTGACCCGCTGGGTGATGCGCAACTGGCGCCCGGACCAAGCCCTGGTGCGCGGATTGGCGGTGATGGGGCTGAGCTTTCCGCCGTTGGCGGTCGTGCCAGCGGGTATGACCACGATCGTGCTGACAGCGCTGGTGGCGGCCGTCGTATTGCTCGCGCTGGGAAGCGCGGTGGTCTATCCGTTCGAGATGGACACTGTCGTCTCCCTGTCGGGCGACCGGCCTGACCGCCCCGGCGCCGAAACCCGTGGCAGTCTGAGCCGCATCATGCGCGTTGCGGGGTCCCGAAGCGTACGGCGACCCCGGGGGAGTAGAGCACGCTCACCGGCGGGCCCGTCATGGGCGGCAGGCCCGCGGTGGCGATCAGGCCGTCGTCGAGATCGAGCAGCTCGGCCCGGTGCAGTGGCCACGGTGCGTGGTCGTTGGGCAGGTGCACCGTGCGGCCGTGCCAGGAGACGTGCAGACCCCACCGGGCGGTCAGGAACCGCTCCAGTGGTGTCGGCTCGGCGATGGCCCCGCCTATCCTCACCACGGCCCGGCTTGTGCGACCCCGGTCCGCCGGGCGCCGCCGCAGTCCGCAGCTGTAGGTGATCACGTCGCTCTCGCGGCGCAGCCGCATCGTGGACCAGCGATAGGGCAGCCGGACGGTGAGCCGGCCCACCAGTACGGGGAGCAGCCGGGCCGCGTCCAGGGACCGGAACACCACACCGCGCCGGCCCTGCCCGTCCACCGAGTACAGCCGCACGTTCGTCTCGCAGAACGTGCCCAGATACGGCAGGCCCGGCCCCGGCCCGAAGCCCACACCGCGCATCAGGAACGGGACCAGCCCGACATAGGTGACACCGTCGAGGGTGTCGGGGCGCGTACCGGCGGGCAGCAGCGGGGCCACGTGTTCCGGCTCCACCGCCCAGTGCAGGAAGGTGAGTTCGTCCCAGCGCTGGACCAGCGTCGGCCGTCGCACGGGCCGTGGCGTGGACAGGGTGATCGGCTCGATCTCCATGACCAGCGTCCTAGCACAGCAGGCCGGGCCGCCCGTCAGGCGGGTCCCGGATTCCCGGGGCGGGAGACCGGCCCGGAGAACTCGGCGCGCACCGCCTCCGTGTGCTCGCCGAGCCCCGGCACAGGCCGCATCGGCGCCCTGCGGCCCGCCACCTCCACCGGTGGCAGCAGACCGCGCAGCGGCCCCACCGGGGAGCCGAACTCGCCCCAGCGGTCGCGGGCGTCGAACTGGGGGTGGGTGGCGAACTCCGCGAGGTCGCGCAGCCGGGCGTTGGCGATACCGGCCCCGTCCAGCAGCGCGATCAGCCCCTCGGCGGTGTGGTCCGCGAAGCACGCCTCCAGCTCGGCCGTCAGCTCCTCGTCATGGGTGCGGCGCAGTGGATTGTCCGCGAAGCGCGGATCGCGGATCAGCTCCGGGCGGCGCAGCACCCGCTCGCACAGGGCCACCCATTCACGGTCGCTCTGCACACTCAGGAACACCTGACCGCCGTCCCCGCAGCGGTAGGCGCCGTACGGCGAGATGGACGGGTGGCGGGCGCCACTGCGGACGACTCCGGTGCCGCCGTACGCCTGGGCGAAGAAGGGGTGGCCCATCCACTCACCCAGCGCGTCGAGCAGGCTCACGCTCAGATCGGTCCCCGCGCCGGTGCGCTCCCGCTCGTACAGCGCGGTGAGGATGCCGGTGTAGGCGTACATCCCGCCCGCGATATCGGCGATCGAGATCCCGGGGCGGGCCGGTGCCTCCGGGCTGCCGGTGATCGACAGCAGCCCCGCCTCGCACTGGATCAGCAGGTCGTACGCCTTCTTCTCGCGGTACGGGCCGCTGTCCCCGTATCCGGAGATCGCGCAGGTGATCAGGCGGGGGTGGGCGGCCCGCAGCGTCTGTGCCCCCAGGCCCAGCCGGTCCACGGCGCCGGGCGCAAGATTGTGCACGAAGACATCGGCACGGGCGAGCATCGCCTCGAGCAGCGCCCGGTCGGTGGCGTCCTTGACGTCGAGGACGACGCTCTCCTTACCGCGGTTGATCCAGACGAAGTAGGCCGACGCGCCCTTGACCTCGCGGTCGTATTCGCGGGCGAAGTCCCCGCGCCCCGGCCGCTCCACCTTGATGACCCTGGCCCCCAGATCGGCGAGCTGACGGGTGGCGAACGGGGCGGCGACGGCCTGCTCCAGGGCGACGACGGTGATGCCTTCCAGGGGCTGTGCGGGCACGGGCGGCTCCTTCGGTGCGGGTAGCCCCTGTCTACCCCGTGCCGGGCGGCGACCGAACGCCGCCCGGCACGTCCGGCTCAGCCCAGCAGCTTCCGCAGATAGGCGATCTGCTCGGCCTGCTGATGGGTGCCGCCGCCCTCGTGGCCGTTGAAGGACCACACCTTGAGGTCCTTCGTCCCGGCGTAGTGGTGATAGGCGGCGAAGCCGCAGGAGGTCGGGGTGGTCTCATCGCGCAGGGCGGTCGAGAACAGCGCCGGCGCGTTGGCGCGGACCGCGAAGTTGAGCCCGTCGAAGTGGTCGAGCGTGGCGAACACCCGCTCGGCCAGCTCGCGCTGTGTGGCGCAGAACCGCGCCAGTTCACCATAGGGTTCCGCGTCGGTGATCTCGACCGCTCGCCGGATGTGGGTCATGAACGGCACGTCCACCAGCGCCGCCGTCAGATCCGGCACCAGCCCGGCCGCCGCCAGGGCCAGCGCACCGCCCTGACTGCCCCCGCTGACCACGATCCGCGCGGGGTCCACCAGCGGATGCTCACGGGCGGCCTCCACCGCCCGCACCGCGTCCGTGTACAGCCGGCGGTAGTAGTAGTCGTCCGGGGAGAGGACGCCATGGGTCATCTTGCCCGGTGTCTCGGGTCCGGTGCCACCGACCGGATCGGGGGTGACGCCGGGGGAGTGCTGGATCCAGCCCTGGCCCCGGCTGTCCATCACGAAGACCGCGTAGCCCACCGACGGCCACAGCAGCCAGTTGTGCGGCAGCCCCCGGCCGCCGCTGTAGCCGAGGTACTGCACCACGCACGGCAGCGGGCCGGCCACGTCCCGCGGGGCGAGCAGCCAGCCGCGTATCCGGTGCCCGCCGAACCCCGAGAACTCCACGTCGTAGGTGTGTACTCGGGTCAGTCCGGTGTCCTCCTCGGTGAACACCGCGTTCAGCTCGCGGGTGCGGGCCTCGGCGAGCGTCCGCTTCCAGAAGGCGTCGAAGCCGTCCGGCTCGGGCAGCGGGGGCCGGTAGGTGCGCAGCTGCTCCAGGGGCAGGTCGATGAACACGGTGGGCGGACCTCCGTAGCGATCGGTGCGGTGAAGGGGTTTGCGGTCAGGGTCGATTGAGGAGTCGGGTCAGGAGTGGTGGAGGGGACGGGGGCGATGGGTGGGACGGGGGATACGGGCTCGTCCGGTCATCCGTGCAGTGTTCGACTCCTCGGTCATAAGCGAGCACGGAGTGGCGGAGCGGTACTTGACCGGACCATGAGCCGGGTGGACAGCTCGGTCCGGATGGCCTCCGGCACCTCGCCGGTCATCAGCCGCAGCAGCGTGCGCAGTGCCGCCGCCGCCATCTCCGACAGCGGCTGGCGGACCGTCGTCAGCGCGGGCGTGATCCAGCGGGCCTGCGGCAGATCGTCGAAGCCCACGACGCTGATGTCCCGCGGCACCCTCAGCCCCCGTCCCCTGACCGCCTGATACGCCCCCGGCACCATCTGATCGGAGCACACGAAGACGGCCGTGGGGGGCTCGGGCAGATCCAGCAGCTCACCCATCCGGTGGCGCGCCCCGGCCTCGCTGATCTCGCCGTAGCGCACATACGCGGACGGCACCGGTAACCCGGCCGCCGCCATCGCCGAACGGTATCCGGCGACCCGGCCGCCGTCGCGCACCGCCCGCCCCAGGCCGCCGAGCACCGCGATCCGGCGGTGCCCAAGACCGATGAGGTGCTCGGTCGCGGCCATCCCGCCCTGCCAGTTGGCGGCCGCCACGGACGGCACCCCGGGCGGCGGGTCGTTCGCGGGATCGATCAGCACAAACGGGATCCGCCGCTCGTCGAGCCAGGAGTACTGGGCGGGGGCGAGCTCGATGAGGTGGAACAGCACACCCGAGCTGCCCCGGGTGTGCAGCTTCTCCGGCCAGCCGCACTCGAGCCGGCCGCCCCGGCTTCGGGTGGCCGCGGCCGAGACCACCACCTCGAGGCCCGCCTCGTGCGCGGCCTCGGCCGCGCCGTGCAGCACCGCCCCCGACCGGGCGCTGTCGAGCGAGTGCACCACCAGGTCGACGATGGCGGTCGGCTTGGGCGCCTCGCCGCGCGGTTTGCGGATGTACCCCAGGCGGTCCAGGACCTCGGTGACCCGGCGGCGGGTCTCGGGGGCCACGTCCTCCCGGCCGTTGACCACCTTCGACGCGGTCGGTACGGACACACCCGCCTCACGGGCGACGACCGCCAGCGTGGGGCCCGTCGATCCCGAGGAACGAGCCATTGAGACTCCCTTCCCTAACCGCCCACGTGGAACCCCTGACCGGGCAGTAACCGGTTACCAACCCTAAGGCCGCCTCAAGGCGCCGGGAAGACCCCGGTCCTCGAGGTGGGAGGCCCGCGACTCCTTGTCGCCGCCGCCCGCGATAAGGTTGCCCGCTTTTCGTGTGGTCCGGGGAGCCGTCGGCGCATCGACCACGCGGACCTCCGCCCGCACGGAGGTCAGCGGTCGATCCGCGCTCCGTGCGGGCCCGTGTCCGGCATCTCCCCGACCCGCGCCGCGGCCGGGTTGAGCACCCGGGTGAGGAAGGCCCGGGTGCGGGGGTGGACCGGATCGGACACGACCTGCTGCGGTCCGCCCTCCTCCACGATCACCCCGTCGTCCATGAACACGACCCGGTCGGCGACCTCCCGCGCGAAGCTCATCTCATGGGTGACGACCAGCATCGTCATGCCCTCGTCGGCCAGGGCGCGCATCACCGCGAGCACATCGCCGACCAGCTCCGGATCGAGCGCCGAGGTCGGCTCGTCGAACAGCATCAGCTCCGGGTCCATCGCCAGCGCCCGGGCGATGGCCACCCGCTGCTGCTGTCCGCCCGACAGCTGCGCCGGGTAGGCCGACTCCTTGTCGCTCAGGCCGACCCGCCGCAGGGTCTCCCGGCCGATCCGCGCCGCCTCCGCCTTGTCGCGGCGCAGCACCCGCCGCTGGGCGATGGTGAGGTTCTCCAGGGCCGTCAGATGCGGAAAGAGGTTGAACGCCTGGAACACCATGCCGATCCGCCGCCGCACCCGGTCGATGTCCACATCCGGGTCGGTGACCTCGGTCCCCGCCACGGTGACCGAGCCCGAGGTCGGCTCCTCCAGGAGGTTCACACAGCGCAGCAGCGTCGACTTGCCGGAGCCCGAGGGGCCGATGACACAGACCACCTCGCCCCGCCGGACGGTGAGGTCGATGCCCTTGAGCACCTCCAGCTCACCGAAGGACTTGTGCAGACCCGCCACCCGGATGGCGATGCCGTCCGCCCCGCCGGTCCCCTTCGCCTCCGTCGTCTCCTTCACCCCGGTCACCTCGCCTTCGCCGAACGGGCCTCGAGCCGGCGCACCAGGTGGCCGAGCGGAACGGTGATGATCAGGTAGCACACCCCGGCGACCAGGATCGGGGTGAGGCTGCGGTGCTGATTGAGCGCGTCCCGGCCGAACTTGGACAGTTCGTACTGGTCCAGGGAGAGCCCCAGCAGATAGACCAGGGAGGAGTCCTTGGTCAGCAGCACCAGTTCATTGGTGAGCGGCGGCAGGACGATCCGGAACGCCTGCGGGATAATGATCGAGGCCATCGCCCGGCTGTGGGACATGCCCAGCGAACGCGCCGCCTCCATCTGCCCCTTGGGCACCGCCTGGATGCCCGCCCGCATCGTCTCCGCGATGTAGGCGGCGCCGACGAGCCCCAGCGCCAGCATGACCGTGACATACCGGTCCAGCGCCACCTGGAAGGCGAGCGGCACCCCGAAGCCGAGCGCGATGAACACCAGCAGCGCGGGTACCCCGCGGAAGAACTCGATGTAGGCCACCGCCAGCCAGCGGTACGGCGGCACCTGGGAGAGCCGCATCAGCGCCAGCACCACGCCGAGGATCAGGCCGAAGCCGAAGCCGAGCAGGGTGTAGACGACGGTGTTGACCAGGGCGGTGGTGATGATGTCGGGGAACAGGGACCGGGCGACCTCGGCGTCGAAGAACGCGCGCCGCAGTTCACCCCAGTCGGCGGCCAGGACGATGGCGAGCAGCAGGGCGATGAGCACGGCGTACTGCACCGCTCGTATCGCCCGCGCCCGCTGTCGGCGGGTCATTGCCATAAGTGTGCGGACTCCTCAGCTCCGATGGCCGTCGGCGGGCGTCACTTCTTGGGCGCGGTGCCGAACCACTTCTTGTAGACGCGGTCGTAGGAGCCGTCCGCGCGGGCGTCCTTCAGCACCGCGTTGATCTTCTTGCGCAGTGCGTCATTGCCGGTCCGTACGGCGATGCCGTACTGCTCCCCGGTGTCGAACTCGGCCGCCACCGCGGTGTCGGGGTTGTCCTTGACGTAGTCGTAGAGCACACCGTTGTCGTTGATGCCCGCGTCGGTCTGCCCGGTCTTGACGGCGGTCAGCAGCAGCGCGAGATCCTCGAACTGGACCAGCTTCGCGCCCTTGGCGTGCTTCTGGGCGTAGGCCTCGCCGGTGGTCCCCTGCTGGACCGCGAGCTTCTTGCCCTTGAGGTCGGCGAGGGACTTGAACGGCTTGCCCTTGGCGGTGAGCAGCGCCTGTGTGGCCTCGAAATAGGGGGCGGAGAAGTCCAGGTTCTTCTCGCGCACATCGGTGATGGTCATCCCGGCGGCGGCCACGTCGCACTGGTTGGTGTTGAGGTCCTCCCCGGACTGGATGCCCTCGAAGGGCGTGTCCACGATCTCCTGCTTCACATGGAGCGCGGAGGCCACGAGATCGACGATGTCCACGTCGAAGCCGACGATCTTCTTGCCCTGTTTGGACTGGAAGGGCGGGTAGGGGAGATGGGTACAGGTCGTGAGCTTCCCGGAGTTCACCAGGCTGATGTCCTTGCCGCCGGACCCCGACGACTTGGTGCTGGTGCACCCGGCCAGCAGGGCGGATACGGCGGCGACGGCTATGACGGGCGGCAACGCGGAGCGAGCGAACACGGCACCTCCGGGGGCGGGGTCGGCGTACGACCACGGATCTCATGATCAGTGAGTCGGGCCGCATCCTCCCACCGGAAGTGGCGCGGTGTCTTTACGCGTGCAATTGCGACCGGGTAACGGAGAGGCGAGGTCAGCGCCGCCTGCGCCGCTTACGGCGCTTGCTCCAGAACCAGCCGGCCGGCGGCTCGTCCGCCCGCCAGGGCTGGGGCTCGGGCGCGCCGCGCCGCCAGCGCGCGGTCAGCATCCGGGTGCGCGCGGCGGGCTCGGTGACCTCGGCGTCCCGTATGAAGTCCGCGTCGAGGACGACGTCGTCCCAGTCGTCGGCGTCGTCCCCTCGGGGTGTGGATCCGGTGCTCACGAGGCACCTCCGGTCGGCCGGTGCCGCTCGGGCACAGGAGCGTGTTCCTCGAGCGATGAACGCGTGGGGTGTCCGCCGAGTTCCGGCGGCCGGGCGGAGCCTGGACCGTCAGCCGGGCGGGGTCCGGACCGGGATCCATACCCGCATCGCGCCGGGCTCGCGGTTCGCCCACGCGTAGTACGGGATCGCGGTCACCGGGACCGGCTCGGGGGCCTTCGCGCCGCCCGCGGCCCCGCCGGGGCCCGTATCGCCGCGCCGGTAAGGGGCCGCGGCCGCGCCGGGGCCCGCGCCGTCGCTCCGGTACGGCCACCAGCCGTCGTGCGCGGGGGCGTGGGGCAGGGCCAGGGCGGTGATCACGGTCACCCTGCCCAGCAGCTCCGGCCGGTGCTCCGGGGTCAGCGCGGCATCCGGGTCGAGGTCGATGTCGTCCAGCCGCAGCCCGGCGGGCTGATCGGACTGCTCCAGGCAGTACACCAGCGGGCCGCGCTCGATCGCGGCACAGCCGCGCACCCCGTCGATCCGCGGATCGGGCCGGGTGAGCCGGGGATCGAGGGGCAGGCTCAGTACGACCGTCTCACCGGGCCGCCAGCGCCGCCGCAGCCGCAGCCAGCCGTTCTCGGCCCGCTCGGCCACCGGCTCCCCGCCGATCGTCGCCTCGTACGTCCGCGCCCAGTGCGGGATGCGCAGCGACAGCGTCCAGTCCGCCTCCGGCGGGGCCGCGTCCACGACCACCGCGATCCGGCCCTCCCAGGGGTAGCCGGTCCCCACCCGCACCGCGCCGCCGCCCGCCTCGTACGAGCCGGACGCGTACTGGTGCAGCTGGAGCCCCGCGGAGTCGCCGCTCGCCATGTAGTGCGGCAGCGAGGCCAGCAGCCGCATCACATTGGGCGGGCAGCAGGCACACCGGAACCACGGCGTCCGGTGGGCGCTCCGGCCCCCGGCGGCGTCCTTACGGTTCTCACCGTCCTTACGGTTCTCACCGTCGTGGCGGACGCGCAGCGGGTTCACATAGAGCCAGCGCTCACCGTCGATCGACACTCCCGACGCGAAGCCGTTGAACAGGGTCCGCTCCACCAGATCGCTGTAGCGGGCCTCCCCGGTCAGCAGCGCCATCCGCCAGCCGAAGTGGATGGCCGCGACGGCCGCACAGGTCTCGGCGTACGCCCGGTCCGGCGGCAGCTCGTACGCGTCCCCGAAGGACTCCAGCTCATGCCGGGAGCCCACCCCGCCGGTCAGATGGGTCTTTGTCGCGGCCATGTCCTCCCAGAGCCGCACCAGGGCGTCCCGCAGCCCCTCGTCACCGGTCTCCGCCGCCACATCGGCGGCCCCGGCCAGGAGATACAGCTGGCGCACCGCGTGACCGGCGACCGCCGTCGCCTCCCGCACCGGGACGTGGTCCTGCCAGTAGGGCGCCCCGGGGCGGGGGCCGGGCGAGCCGTCCGGCGGGCCGTCGCCGAGGCTGCCCCGCCCGCGCCGGTCCACGAAGTACCCGGCCAGATCGAGATAGCGCCGCTCACCGGTCTCCCGGTACAGCTCGACCAGCGCGGTCTCGATCTCCGGATGTCCGCACACCGTCTCGTCCTCGCCGGGCCCGAACGTGGCGTCGATGAGATCGGCGTACCGCACCGCCGCATCGAGCAGCCGGTTCCGGCCGGTGGCCCGGTGGTGGGCGACCGCGGCCTGGAGGAGATGGCCCGCGCAGTACAGCTCGTGCCCCCAGTGCGGATCCGCCCACCGGCGGGCGTCCGGGCCCAGCTGGTAGTACGTCTGGAGGTAGCCGTCCTCGGCCTGGGCGGCCGCGACCAGCCCGGCCAGCCGCTCCACCTGCCGGGACAGCTCCTCCTCGGCCGGTCCCTCGGCGCCGTCCGCCAGCTGCCAGGAGGCCGCCTCCAGCCACTTGTGCACATCGGAGTCCTGGAACGGGAAGTCGCCCCGGAAGCCGGACTCCTCGGGCGCCTCTCCCGCGGCGGCCCGGAGGTTGGCGAGATTGCCCGCCCGCTCCAGCCGGTCCGGCCCCTGGGGAACGCTCACCTCGGCGTTGACGCGGCGTCTGGCGGCCCAGAAGCCCCCGGTGATCCGGGCCGAGGTGGCCGGGCGGAGCGCGGTGCGCGCTTCCTGAGAGAGCCGGATCGGACCTGCGGACATCCGCCCACCCCTTACGCCGCGCCGCCGGCCATGCCCGTCTCCCGGTCACGCAGGAGTGGAAACCGGTTTCCGCCGCGAGCATATGGACGTGTTCTTCCGGCCGACAAGACCTTGCACACACCATTCATCAACGTTCAACAGCCGGAGTCGGCGGGCGGGCGAGTCGGCCGGAGCGGCGGCTTACGCCGAGGTCAGCGCCCCCTGCTCGGCCACATGGGCCACCACGCAGGTGACGTTGTCGGGCCCGCCCGCCCGGTTGGCGAGGGCGACCAGCTCCCGTACGGCCCTGCCCGGGTCGTCCTCCGAGGCGAGCACGCGCTGGATCTCCTCGGTGGGCACGACCCCCGTCAGCCCGTCCGAGCACAGCAGATAGCGGTCCTCGGCGCGGGCGTCGCGCAGGGCGAAATCCGGCTCGAACGCCGAACCGGCGCCCACGGCGCGCAGCAGCAGCGCCCGCTGGGGGTGCGAGGCGGCCTCCTCGAGGGTGATCCGCCCCTCGTCGATCAGCGACTGGACCACCGTGTGGTCATGGGTGATCTGGAAGAGCTCACCGTCGCGCAGCAGATAGGCGCGCGAGTCGCCGATGTGGACCAGCCCCAGCCGGGAGCCCGACCACACCATCGCGGTGAGCGTCGTGCCGACATCCCGCAGCGCGGGGTCGGACGCGGCCAGCGCGGAGACCGACTCATGGGCCCGGTGCGCCGCCTCCTCCAGGGCGCTGAGCAGCTCTCCGCCCGGGACGCCCGCGTCCAGCGGTTTGAGCGCCTCGATCGCCGCCTCGCCCGCGCGCCGTCCGCCCCCGACTCCGTCGGCCACGGCGAGCAGGCGCGGACCGGCGTAACCGGCGTCGTCATTGCTCTCCCGGACCGAGCCGGTGTCGGAGAGCACGGCGTAGCGGATCCCCAGGGTGGTGTGGTCAGAAGACATCGTGGTGTCCTTCCCGGACAGATGGTCGACGAGGAAGGCGGCCAGGTCCCGCCGGGCGGCGGTGTCGGCCTCGACCCGCGCCCAGTACGCGCGCACCTCCCGCGCCGCCGCCTCCGGCTCCAGCTCGCACACCGCCCGGATGTCGGCCAGCGGCATGCCGAGCCGCCTCAGCCACGCCACCAGACGGGCCCGCTCCAGCTGGGCCGGATCGTAGCGGCGGTAGCCGGAGTACGGATCGACGCGGGCGGGCGGCAGCAGCCCGAGCTCGTCGTACAGGCGCAGCGCCTTGGGAGACAGCCGCGACGCCCTCGCGAACTCACCGATGGTCAGCAGCCCCATGCTCGCCCTCCTCGTCGCCGGGCACCTCACCCGGCGACCACGATGCTCGGGCTTCCCCCTTGGGAAAGGTCAACGGCGGTCCTCGATCAGTATCTCGCCTCTCACGGGGACGAATTCCCTAAGCAAGCGAGCATGCGCAATCCGATATCAACCTCTCATAGCGATGAGTCGGTCATATACATACATCTTGCTTTCTTCAGGTATCCGGCATGCTTTACCCGGGAACTGACGGTGTATCCGCACATTCTCGTGACCTCACGAGAAGAGGGAGGTCCTCTCATGGTCGTTTCCACCACTCCCGGCACCGTCTGGGGCACCTGGATCAATCTCCAGGGTGGCATCCACTCCGAGCCCGCCCCGGTCGCCTTCGCCGACGACCGGGTGCAGGTATTCATCCGGGGCGGGTCGAACGTCCTGTGGAGCAGGGTGGAGGCCCGCGACGGCAGTTGGGGCCCGTGGCAGCAGTACCCGGGCCTGTCCGTCGACGGCATCCCGGCACCGATCCGGGGCAAGGACGGCAAGATCCGGGTCTTCTACCGCACTCCGAGCAACAATCTGGAGGTCATCACCCAGACCGCCATCAACTCCGGGTACGGACCGCCCCAGACCCTGGTCACCGGCATCGGGGACGACCCGGCCGCGGCGCTCGGCGCCGACGGCCGCATCTATGTGTTCTTCCCCGGCACCGACAACGCCCTGTGGTACATCCGCAACCAGGATCTCCAGTACGAGACCTACACCTCCGCGACTTCGCTCGGGGGTGCCGTCTTCGCCACGCCCTCGCCCATCCTCGACGGGGGAGGGCGGCTGGTGGTGGCGGTCAAGGGCTCGGGCGAGACTCTGTCCACCATCCAGCAGCAGACCGAGAACTCCACCCTCTGGGAGGCGTTCTCCCTCAATGCCACCAACGTGACCAGCCGTCCGTCGGTGTGCCTGGACGCGGCGGGACGGGTGCAGATCTTCTACCGGGGTTCCGACGGGTCCGTCCGGCGGGTCGGACAGAGCGACGACTACGACTCGTTCGGCGCCGCCGTGAGCCTCGGCGCGCAGATCGTCTGGCGGCCCACCTGCGCCCTGGGCCAGGACGGCCGGATCAACGTGTTCATCAAGGCCACCGACAACGCCCTGTGGGTCGCCGTGCAGAACACGGAGAACGGCACCGCGTACAGCGGCTTCCAGTCCCTGGGCGGGGTGATCGGCTCCGCGGGCGTCGGCGTCCCCATCCTCAACGAGGAGAACCTGCTCTACGTCTTCATCCAGGGCAGCGGAACCGCCAGGGACCTCTGGCTACAGCGCCAGACCTTCGTCTGATCCGCTCCCTCCCCTCCATCACCTCATCGCGCGTCCTCCAGGGCTCCAGGGTTTTCGAAACTTTCGCACCCTCTCCAGGGGCTGTCGGAAGTCATCAGAACCCTTAATCTCCGAACAAATTCGATCACTTCGGATCGCAGGAGCCCTCTGATGCCCCCGCATGCCACCCCACCCTGGAGAGCGCCGGCAGTGCTGCTCGCGCTGCTGGCCGCCCTCGCCCTCGTGGTCCCCCTCACCGCGAACCGAGTGCACGCCGCGGAGCACCACCGGAGCGACGCGAGCGGACCCGCCGAGCGGCAGTCGACCACGGTCTCCCGCTATCTGTTCACCGCCTTCACGAACAGCAGCGAGAGCAATATGTACGTCTACGGGTCCGACGACGCACAGAACTTCTGGTCGATCCAGGACAAGGCGTACACCCCGCCCTCCGGTCTCGTCCGCGACCCCAGCGTCATCCACCGCGGCGGCCGCTACTACGTCGCCTACACCACCGGATGGACCGGCACCACCTTCGGCCTCGCCGTGAGCGACGACCGCCGCACCTGGACCCATCTCGCCGACGTCGACCACGGCGTGGCCGCCAACAACACCTGGGCACCGGAGTTCTTCACCGACGCGCCCGACGGCAAGGTCCGCATCGTCGTCTCGCTGTCCACCGGGCCCACCGCCTACCGGCACTTCCAGCCCTACGTCCTCACCGCCCTCGACGACACCCTCACCAAGTGGAGCGAGCCCAAGCCGCTCGAGGGCATCTCGCCGAGCGAGAGCGACTACAACGGCTACATCGACACCTTCGTGGTCCGTAAGGGCGCCAGCTATCACGCGTTCACCAAGAACGCCACGGGCGAACTCATCGAGCACGCCGTCGCCGACCGCGTCACCGGCCCGTACCGCTTCACCGGCAAGGGCGACTGGGCGGGATGGGGCAGCCTGCTGGAGGGCCAGACCGTCGTCGCACTCCCCGGCGGCGGCTATCGCATGTTCATGGACGGCTACACCGTCAAGAAGTACTACTACAGCGACAGCCCCGACCTGGAGCACTGGACGCCCAAACGGGAGCTGCCCGGCCTGTCGGGGGTGGTACGCCACGGCACCGTCATCCGGGAGACCGCGACCGTGCGGCCCGGCGATGCCAACCCCGCCCTGCCCGGCTACCACGCCGACCCCGATGTGATGTACGCCGAGGGCCGGTACTGGATCTACCCCACCGAGGACGGCCACCCCGGCTGGAGCGGCACCCGCTTCAACGGCTTCTCCTCACCCGACCTCGTCCACTGGACCGACCAGGGCCCCGCCCTCGACCTCGCCGATGTCTCCTGGTGCCACCAGAACGCCTGGGCCCCCTCGGTGGTGAAGAAGGGCGACACCTACTGGATGTACTTCAGCGCCTGCCAGTCCATCGGCGTCGCCAAGTCCTCCAACCCCAAGGGGCCGTTCACCGACGCGCTCGGCAAACCACTCGTGGCCAAGGGGCAGTTCGGCCATCAGTCCATCGACCCGGACGCCTTCATCGACGACGACGGCACCCCCTACCTCTACTTCGGACAGGGCGCCTTCGAGGCGGCCCGGCTGAACGACGACATGGTCTCCTTCGCCACCCAGCCGGTGAAGATCACCCCACCCGGCTACAACGAGGCCCCGACCGTCTTCAAGCACGCGGGCCGCTACTACGCGATGTGGTCGGAGGACGACACCCGCAGCCCGGACTACCGCGTGGCCTACGGAGTCTCCGACTCACCGCTCGGCCCCTTCACCAAGGCGGCGGGCAACCCGGTCCTGGCCAAGGACCCCGGCGATCAGATCCTCGGCACCGGCCACAACTCCGTCATCCAGGTCCCGGGCCGCGACGAGTGGTACATCGTCTACCACCGCTTCGCCCGCCCCGGCGGCGACGGCACCCACCGCGAAGTCGCCATCGACCGGATGCGGTTCGAACCCGACGGCACCATCCAGAAGATCCGCCCGACGCAGGCCGGTATCGAGCCCGTCCCATAGACCGGCATCACTCCCGTCCGACGTCAGGCGCATCACCCGCCAGAGCAGGAGAGAACCGTATGAGCCGCAGCGAAGAGCACCAGCCCAGCCGCAGACGCGTGGTGATGGGCGCCCTCGTCCTGGGGGCGGCCGCCGGAACGCCCGGCATCGCGCGGGCCGCCACCCCCGCCGCGCCGCAAACGGCCGCCAAGGCCCCCGCGTACGCCAACCCGCTGGTGCGCCGGCGCGCCGATCCGCATATCCTCAAGCACACCGACGGCTACTACTACTTCACGGCCACCGTCCCCGAGTACGACCGCATCGTCCTGCGGCGCTCCAGGACCATCGGCGGCCTGGCCACCGCCGCCGAGTCGGTGATCTGGAAGAAGCACACCAGCGGAGACATGGGCGCCCACATATGGGCCCCGGAGATCCACTTCATCGACGGCAAGTGGTACGTCTACTTCGCCTCCGCGCCCGCCAACGACGTCTGGAAGATCCGGATGTGGGTGCTGGAGAACGCGAGCGCCAACCCCTTCGCCGGGACCTGGACCGAGAAGGGCCGCATCGTCACGCCCCTCGACTCCTTCTCCCTCGACGCCTCCACCTTCACCCACCAGGGCACCCGCTATCTCGTCTGGGCCCAGAGCAACCCGGACGTCGGCAACAACTCGAGCATCTACCTCGCCCGGATGGCCAATCCATGGACCATCACCGGGCCCCAGGTGGAGATCTCCCGGCCGACATACGACTGGGAGACCCGTGGCTTCAAGGTCAACGAGGGCCCCTCGGTCCTCCAGCGGAACGGCCGGGTCTTCCTCACCTACTCCGCCAGCGCCACCGACGCCAACTACTGCATGGGGCTGCTGACCGCCTCCGCCGACAGCGACCTGCTCGCCGCCGCGTCCTGGAAGAAGAGCCCGCAGCCGGTCTTCACCAGCAATGACACCACCAAGCAATACGGGCCGGGCCACAACTCCTTCACCGTCGCCGAGGACGGCCGCACCGACCTCCTCGTCTACCACGCCCGCCAGTACAAGGACATCACCGGCGACCCGCTGAACGACCCCAACCGGCACACCCGCGTCCAGGCGCTCGGCTGGAGGGCCGATGGCACCCCGGACTTCGGTGTGCCCGTGGCCGACGCGCCCGCGCGGGACACCACGGCCGCCACCCGCTTCACCATGACGGCGTTCACCAACAGCAGCGAGTCGAACATGTACGTCTACCAGTCGTCCGACGCGACCACGTACACCCTGCTGAAGGGACCCGCCTACACCCCGCCGTCCGGGCTGATCCGCGACCCCAGCGTCATCAAGCACACCGACGGCTACTACTACATCGTCTACACGACCAACTGGACCGGGAACACCATCGGCTTCGCGCGCAGCCGCGACCGCGTCAACTGGACCTTCGTCCGCGATCACACCCTCCCGGTGGCCGGTCTCGAGCGCACCTGGGCGCCGGAGTTCTTCGTGGACGACGGCGGTGGCGTCCACATCGTCGTCTCGCTGGACACCACCTCCACACCCGACTACATCTTCCGGCCGCATCTGCTCACCGCCACCAACGCCGCACTGTCGTCCTGGACCACGCCCACCCCGCTGAAGGGCCTGGACACCGCCAACTACATCGACACCTTCGTGGTCCGCCACGCCGGGCAGTACCACGCCTTCACCAAGCAGGAGACGACCAAGTACATCGAGCACGCCACGGCCGACCGCCTCGGCGGGCCGTACACCTTCCGCGGCACCGGCGACTGGGCGGGCTGGGGCAGCTGGCGCGAGGGACCGGCGCTGGTGCGCCTGGACAACGGCGGCTGGCGGATCTACTTCGACGGCTACACCGAGCAGAAGTACTACTACAGCGACAGCCTCGACGGCTTCCGGACCTGGAGCCCGGTCCGGGAACTGCCCGGACTCACCGGATTCGCCCGCCACTTCACCGTCCTGAAGGAGACCGTGTGATGCGCGGACGCCTCGGAGCACGGCTGTGGACCCTCGTCGTGGCCGCCGTCCTCGGGCTGCTCGCCCCGTGGGCGGGAGCCGGCGCGGCGCAGGCCGCCCCCGTCACCGTCGCCACGGCACACAGTTCACCACCACAGCGGGCGAGGCGGTGCACGCCCACGGCGGGGGAGTCATCAAGTCCGGCGGCTACTACTACTGGTTCGGTGAGAACCGCAACGCCGACAACACCTTCCGCTATGTCTCCGCCTATCGCTCCACGGACCTGAAGACCTGGGAGTTCCGCCGCCATGTCCTCACCCAGGCCACCGACCCCGAGCTGGCCTCCGCCAACATCGAGCGGCCCAAGGTGCTCTACAACGAGCGGACCGGGCAGTACGTGATGTGGATGCACAAGGAGAACGGCAGCGACTACGGCGAGGCGCGCGCGGCCGTCGCCACCTCCGCCACCATCGACGGCGCCTACACCTGGCGGGGCAGCTTCCGCCCGCTGGGCCAGCACATGTCCCGGGACATCACCCTCTTCCAGGACGGCGACGGCACCGGATACATGGTCTCGGCCGCCCGGGACAACTACGACCTGCACATCTACCGGCTGACCGACGACTACACCGGGGTGGCGAGCCTGGTGGCCAACCCCTGGCCCGGCGGCCACCGCGAGGCACCGGCGCTCTTCAAGCGCGGAAACGTGTACTTCATGCTGACCTCCGGCGCCACCGGCTGGAACCCCAACCAGCAGCAGTACGCCACCGCCACCAGCCCGGCGGGCCCCTGGAGCGCGATGCGCAACGTGGGCGACGCCACCGCCTACGGCTCGCAGACCGCGTACGTCCTGCCGGTGCAGGGTGGCGGCGCCACCTCGTACCTCTACCTGGGCGACCGCTGGGGGAACTCCTTCGGCGGCACCGTCAACGACTCGCGCTACGTCTGGCTGCCGCTGGCCTTCCCCACCGCCACCACCCTCACCATGGACTGGTACCCGCAGCTCACCATCGACACGGCGGCGGGCACGGTGACCGGCTCCGGCGGTCCGTACACCACGCTCACGGCGCGGCACAGCGGCAAGTGTGCCGACATCGTCTCCGGCTCGCAGACCGACGGCACCGCGGCCGTCCAGTACACCTGCAACGGCGGTGGCAATCAGCTGTTCTGGTCCAAGGACGTGGGCGGTGGCCAGGTCCAGCTGGTCGCCCGGCACAGCTCCCAGTGTCTGACGGTGGCGGGCGGCTCCACGGCCGACGGCGCCGCCGTGGTCCAGTCGGCCTGTGGCACGGGGACGAACCAGCAGTGGCGGGCCACCGACGCCGGTGACGGCTACGTCCGGTTCACCGCCCGCTCCAGCGGCAAGTGCCTCGATGTCGCGGACGAGTCCACGGCGGACAAGGCCGCGCTCCTCCAGTGGAGCTGCACCGGCGGCGCCAACCAGCAGTGGCGGCGCGGCTGACCGACCCCGCACCGCCGGTGCCCGCCCGAGGGGCTGTTGACGTTCCCGGAAGGGCCGGTACCTTCACGGTGCACGATGTCGGACGTTGTTCGTAATTTCGAACCCCAGTGAGGGAAGTCATGAGCGAACCAGTCGACAGACGGCACTTCATCGCCGCCACGGCCTCCGGGGCCGCGGCCGTGGCGCTCACCGTCGCCGCCGGATCCACCGCCGAGGCGGCCGCCCCCGGCGCCGCCCCGGCCGCGAACCACCGCAAACCCAAGGCGCTGACCAGTGCCCAGCCCTTTCCGCTCACCGCCGTGACCCTGCTCCCCGGCGCCTTCAAGGACAACCAGTCCCGTAACACCGCCTATCTGCGCTTCGTGGACATCGACCGGCTGCTGCACACCTTCCGCCTCAACGTCGGGCTCCCCAGCAGCGCCCAGCCCTGCGGCGGCTGGGAGAGCCCCAGCACGGAACTGCGCGGCCACAGCACCGGCCACCTCCTGTCCGGACTGGCCCTCAGCTACGCGGCCACCGGGGACACCGCCCTGCTCGACAAGGGCCGCAAGCTGGTCTCGGCGCTCGCCGCCTGCCAGGCCAAGTCCCCGGCCGCGGGCTACGGCCAGGGCTATCTCTCGGCGTTCCCCGAGAGCTTCTTCGACCGGCTGGAGGCCGGTACCGGGGTGTGGGCGCCGTACTACACCATCCACAAGATCATGGCCGGGCTCGTCGACCAGTACCGGCTCGCGGGCAACGCCGAGGCCCTTCAGGTCGTGGAGCGCCAGGCCGCCTGGGTCGACACCCGCACCGGGAGGCTCAGCTACGACCAGATGCAGCGGGTGCTGCAAACCGAGTTCGGCGGCATGAACGACGTCCTCGCCGATCTGCACGCCATCACCGGCGACAGCCGCTGGCTGAAGGTGGCCGAGCGCTTCACCCACGCCCGCGTCTTCGACCCGCTGGCCCGCAACGAGGACCGGCTCAACGGGCTGCACGCCAACACCCAGATCCCCAAGATGGTCGGCGCCATGCGGCTGTGGGAGGAGGGGCTGGACAGCCGCTACCGCACCATCGGCGAGAACTTCTGGAAGATCGTCACCGATCACCACACCTATGTCATCGGCGGGAACAGCAACGGGGAGGCGTTCCACGAGCCGGACGCCATCGCCGCCCAGCTCTCCGACAACTGCTGCGAGAACTGCAACTCGTACAACATGCTCAAGCTCACCCGGCTGATCCACTTCCACGCACCGGAACGCGTGGACCTGCTCGACTACTACGAGCGCACCCTGCTCAACCAGATGCTGGGCGAGCAGGACCCGGACTCGGCCCACGGCTTCAACATCTACTACACGGGCCTCGCCCCCGGCTCCTTCAAACAGCAGCCGTCCTTCATGGGCACCGACCCCAACCAGTACTCCACCGACTACGACAACTTCTCCTGCGACCACGGCAGCGGCATGGAGACCCAGGCCAAGTTCGCGGACACCATCTACACCCACGCCGACCGCAGCCTGCTGGTGAACCTCTTCATCCCCTCCGAGCTGCGCTGGCAGGACAAGGGCATCACCTGGCGCCAGACCACCGGCTTCCCCGACCAGCAGACCACCACCCTCACCGTCACCTCCGGCGCGGCCTCCCTCGAACTGCGCGTCCGCATCCCCTCCTGGGCGGCCGGGGCCCGTGCCACGCTCAACGGCACCACCCTCGCCGACCGCCCCGCCCCCGGCAGCTGGCTGATCATCGACCGCCAGTGGCAGACCGGCGACCGGGTCGAGGTGACGCTGCCGATGAAGCTGACGTTCGACCCCACCCCCGACGACCCCGACGTCCGGGCCGTGCTCTACGGGCCGGTGGTGCTCGCCGGGGCGTACGGCGGCCGCACCGGAATGACCATGCCGCGACTGGACACCGGATCGGTGTCCCAGACGGCCACCAGCCCCCTGCGGTTCAGCGCCACGGCCAGCGGGGAGAGCGTGACCCTGCTGCCGGTCGCCCGCGTCCACCACCAGCACTACAACGTGTACTGGCTGACCGGGCAGCCGCCCACCCCGCCGCCCGCCTTCGCCGCCTGGCACCGCTTCGACGAGAACTCCGGCACCACCGCGTCCGACGCCACCGGCCGGGGGAAGACGGCCCGGCTCGTCGGCGGCGCCTCCTGGGCGGCGGGCAGGACCGGTGGCGCGGTCGCCCTGAACGGCACGGACGGCCATGTCGTCCTCGCCGACGACCTCCTGGCCGGCGCCCGTGCGTACACCCTGGCCACCTGGGTCAAACTGGACGGCACCCCCGCCACCTGGACCCGGATCTTCGACATCGGCACCGGTGTCACCGCCAATATGTTCCTCACCCCCGTGGCCGACTCCGGAAAGCTGCGCTTCGCCATCACCGCGGGCGGCGGCGGAGCCGAACAGCGCATCGAGGCCGCCCCGCTGCCCACCGGCCAGTGGGTCCATGTGGCCGTCGCCTACGGCAGCGGCACCGCCGTCCTCTATGTCGGCGGGCGCGAGGTGGGACGCAACACCGCCATCACCGTCGAGCCGGTCCACTTCGGCAACCACATCCGCGCCGGCTATCTCGGCAAGTCGCAGTACCCGGACCCGTACCTCAAGGCCGCGTTCGACGACGTCCGTGTGTACGGCAGGACACTCAGCGCCAATGAGGTCGCCACTTTGGCCCAAAGCTGACAAGCTCAGGCGGGCGGGCCGTCCCCACGGCCCGTCCGCTCCCAACCGCACCGTACGGACAAGGACGACGCGCATGGTCCACCTCGCCGCCGAGAACCGCTACGACTCCATGCAGTACCAGCGCTGTGGCCGCAGCGGTGTGCTGCTTCCGAAGGTCTCGCTCGGCCTGTGGCACAACTTCGGCGACACCCACCCCCTGGAGACCCAGCGCGCGGTGCTGCGCCGCGCCTTCGACCTGGGCGTCACCCATATCGACCTGGCCAACAACTACGGTCCGCCGCCCGGCAGCGCCGAGAGCAACTTCGGCTCGATCTTCGCCCAGGACTTCCGCCGGTACCGCGATGAGCTCTTCATCGCCAGCAAGGCCGGATATCTGATGTGGCCGGGGCCGTACGGCGAATGGGGCTCGCGCAAGTACGTCCTCGCCAGCCTCGATCAGTCGCTGTCCCGAATGGGGTTGGACTACGTCGATGTCTTCTACTCCCACCGTTTCGACCCGGACACTCCGCTGGAAGAGACGATGGGTGCGCTCGACAGCGCGGTGCGGCAGGGCAAGGCGCTCTACGCGGGGCTGTCCAACTACCCGCCGGAGGCGATCGCCGAGGCGGCCGCGATCCTGAAGGAGCTGCGCACCCCGTACCTGATCAACCAGCATCCGTACTCGATCCTCCAGCGCGGGGTCGAGGGCGGGGTGCTCCAGGCGTCCGCCGAGGCGGGCGCCGGGGTGATCGCCTTCTCGCCGCTGGCGCAGGGGCAGCTCACCGACCGCTATCTGCACGGGGTGCCCGCCGACTCGCGCATGGCGCTCGGCCACTTCCTCAAGCGCGAGACGCTCACCGAGGAGCGGCTGGCCCTGCTGCACGCCCTCAACAAGCTCGCGGAGGGGCGCGGCCAGACCCTCGCCCAGCTGGCGCTCGCATGGGTGCTGCGCGACCCCCGGGTGGTCTCGGTGCTGATCGGCGCGAGCAGCGTCGCCCAGCTGGAGCAGAACGTCGCGGTGCTGGACTCGCCCGGTTTCAGCGACGCCGAGCTGGCCGAGATCGACCGGCTCTCGGCCGAGGCGGGGATCGAGATCCCCTGACGGGCCCCGCCCCGGGAGCATGAAGGACCCGAGGCCTGCCGCGCCCGGCGTGGCGGGCCACGGCCATGTGCGCGACATGGTCATCGGCGGCCGGATAGCATGAGCGGTCCGCCCGAGATCACCACGGACCGCAGCACGGAGACACAGCCTTGGCCACACAACGGATTCCGGTCATTCTCGTCACGGGTTTTCTGGGCTCCGGCAAGACGACGATGCTCAACCATCTGATGCGGGACAGCGCGGACACCCGGATCGGCGTCATCGTCAATGACTTCGGATCGATCAACATCGACGCCCTGGCCGTCGCCGGGCAGGTCGATTCGATGATCCCGATCGAGAACGGCTGTCTGTGCTGTGCGGCGGACGCCTCAGAGATGGACGGGATGCTCGAGCGGCTCACCGATCCCGAGCTGCGCATCGATGTCGTGGTGATCGAGGCCAGCGGCCTCGCCGAACCGCAGAGCATGATCCGCGCGCTGCTGTCCAGCGGCAATGAGCGGATCGTCTACGGCGGCCTGGTGGAGGTCGTGGACGCCGCGGAGTTCCCGGACACCCGCGTCCGTCACCCCGAGCTCGACCGCCATGTCCGCGCCGCGGACCTCGTCGTGCTCAACAAGACCGACCGCGTCGCCGAGGACGAGCGGCGGGATCTGCTGGAGACCCTCCAGGAGATCGCCCCCGGGGTGCCGGTGGTGACCGCCGCGCACGGGCGTGTGGACCCCGCTCTCCTCTTCGACCACCGGCCGCGCGAGACCGCCGAGGAAGGCTTCCGGCAGCTCTCGTTCGCCGATGTCTGGGCCGACGACGCATCCGGCGACGGGTGCGGGGACGACGGCTGCGGCCACGGCCATGACCACGGCGACCACCTCCACGCCGCCTACGAGAGCGTGGAGTTCTCCGTCGCCGAACCGCTCCATCCGCGCCGGCTGATGGACTTCCTCGACAGCCGCCCGGTGGGCCTCTACCGCGCCAAGGGGTTCCTCCACTTCGCGGGCGCGGGCCGGGAGTCGAAGTTCGGGCTGCACGCGGTCGGCTCGTACCTCCGCTTCCAGCTCTCGCCCTGGGAGCCCGGAGAGCCCCGCACCACCCAGCTGGTGATGATCGGCACCGGGATCGACGCCGACACCCTCACCAAACGGCTGGCCGAGTGCGTGGCGGCACCCGAGGAAGAGATCGACGAGACCCATATGATGAGCGTGTTCCGCTATGTGAACGGGACGGACTGAGGAAATCCCTGGAATCGGCCGTGCAACCCTGAGGCGGTGTCACGGGTCCTGCTGGGTGTACATGAGGTAAACGCTCATCAACGAGCAGGAGGAAGTGTGCGCCCCCGTTCCCTCACCACCGTCGTGCGCTGCGCGACGGTGGCCGCACTTGTGACCACCCCCGCCTTACTCGCCGTACCCTCCGCGGGCGCCGCCGAGGCCCGCCCCGCGGCGGCCGCGGCCCCGAAGGTCGACTTCAACAAGGACGGACGCGCCGACCTCGCCGTCTCCGCCCCCGCCGGCACGGTGGGCGGCAAGGCCAAGGCGGGCTATGTCGCCGTCGTCTACGGCTCCGCCTCCGGCGCGGACACCACCCACCGCCAGGTCGTCAGCCAGGCGACCGAGGGCGTTCCCGGCGACCCCGCCGCGTCGGCGTTCTTCGGGGCCCACACCGTCGCCCGCGACCTGGACGGCGACGGCTATACCGATCTGGCGATCCAGACCGGCAAGTCCCCGGCCATCACGGTCCTGTGGGGCTCGCCGAACGGGCTGACCGGCGGCACTCAGTTGCCCGCCGGGAACGGCGACCACTGGGGCGACAGCGTCATCGCGGGCGGTGACTTCAACGGCGACGGCCAGGCCGACCTGGTCGACCTGGTCACCACCGGCGAGGGCCCGGACGACGAGAAGACCGGAGTGCGGGTCCGCCTCGGCCCGTTCACCCGCGACGGCAAGGACGCGGGCAGCTCCTTCTCCGACACCGGCCGGTTCGACGCGCCGACCAGTCTGACCGCGGGCGACATCACCGGCGACGGCAAGGACGACCTCGTCTCCACCCACGCCTTCGAGGAGATGTCCCAGTCCAGCCTGTTCTTCAAGGGCGATGACAAGGGCCTGTCGCAGAAGGCCGCCGACCTCACCGACGCCGCCTCCGCGACCATCGGCGATGTCGACAAGGACGGCCACGGCGATCTGGTCCTGCGCACCGTACCCGGTGACGTGATCGAGAACCTGCCGTACGACCACGGCACGCTCAAGGTCCTCTACGGCACCGCGTCGGGGCCGAGCACCACCCGCACCACGACCATCGACCAGAACACCGCCGGCGTCCCCGGCGTCAACGAGGACGGCGACCAGTTCGGCTACTCGCTGAGCTCGGGCGACGTCAACGGCGACGGCTACGCGGACATCGCCGTCGGCATCCCGTACGAGGGCCTGGACTCGGTCAAGGAGGCGGGCAGCGTCGTCCAGCTCTACGGCGGCCGGGGCGGGCTGTCCGGCACCGGGGCCCAGGCGTTCACCCAGGACACC
Source organism: Streptomyces sp. Inha503 (assembly GCF_047215865.1). NCBI lineage: Bacteria > Bacillati > Actinomycetota > Actinomycetes > Kitasatosporales > Streptomycetaceae > Streptomyces > Streptomyces sp. Inha503. The sequence continues at coordinate 11,241,048 of NZ_CP178360.1, forward strand.
GCCGGTGTCCCCGGTGTCGCGGAGGCGGGCGACCACTTCGCCATGGCGACCGGGCTCGCCGACACCGACGGTGACGGCAAGGACGACCTGGCCGTGGGCGCGCCCGACGAGGACGGTGCCCAGTCCACCAGCGGTGCGGCCTGGGCGCTGCGCGGCCAGGCGAGCGGCCTGACCACGGACGGTGTCGTCTCCTTCGGGCCGGACTCCCTCGGGGCACCGGAGGCCGGTGCGGCCCTGGGCCACGGTTTCCAGCGGTAACCACATCGCCTCGCAGCCGAACTTCTCTTCGAACGCGAAGAGTTGACGAGCCCTCAGGTTTACTGGACGGTAGGTCCATGCCGACTCATGAGACACGAGGGATACGGATCGGCCGCCCCGGACCGGGTCGCACCCGGCTGCTCGGGGTGGCCGTCCTGCTGCTGGCGGCGGCCGCGGCCCCGGGCACTCCGGCGGCCGCGGCCGAGGCGCCCTGGTTCGACGGCCGGGCGGCCGACCAGGTGACCGTGGACGGCACCCGGTTCGCCGACGGCCACGGCCGCGAGGTCGTGCTGCGCGGCTTCAACGTGTCCGGCGAGACCAAACTGGAGGAGAACGGCGGGCTCCCGTTCGCCACCACCGCCGACGCGAGGAAATCGGCCGCCGCCATGCGCCACCTGACCGGCGCCAACGCGGTGCGGTTCCTGCTCTCCTGGGCCCATGCCGAGCCCGAGCCGGGCCAGGTGGACACCGGCTACCTTGAGAACGCCACCGCACAGATGAAGGCGTTCCTCGACGCCGGAATCCGGGTCTTCCCCGACTTCCACCAGGACCTCTACTCCCGCCATCTCTTCGACAAGGACAGCTGGTACAGCGGCGACGGCGCCCCGAAATGGGTCATCGACGCGGGCGGCTACCCCAAGGAGTCCTGCGGCATCTGCGTCCACTGGGGCCAGAACATCACCCAGAACCAAGCGGTCATGAACTCCACCCGCGACTTCTGGCGCAACCGTGCCCTGACCACCGGCGCGGGCACCGTCCGCGTCCAGGACGCCTTCCTGGCCACCGCCGAGAAGACCATGACCTACCTCGCCCGGCAGCTCACCGACGACCAGTTCACCCGCGTCGTCGGCTTCGACCCGCTGAACGAGCCGTACGCGGGCGCGTACGACGACGGCCAGAACAGCCGCACCTGGGAGAAGAGCGTGCTGTGGCCGTTCTACGAGAAGTTCCGCGCCCGCATGGACGCCGCGGGCTGGCAGGACAAGCCCGCCTTCGTGGAGCCCAATATGTTCTGGAACTCCAACCTGGACTTCCAGCGCCAGGAGGGCGGACTCCTCGACGCCGGAAAACCCGGCCCCGACTACGTCTTCAACACCCACTACTACGACCAGAAGGCCATCTCCGGGATCTTCATGCCCGGCAAGGCGGCCGACGGCCAGTACGCGGGCGACTTCGGCGCCCTGCGCGACCGCTCCACCGCCCTCGACCTGCCCGCCGTCATGAGCGAGTTCGGCCATCCGCTGGCCGGTTTCACCTCCGACAAGGCCCCCACCGTCGTCAAGGGCATGTACCAGGCGCTGGACTCCCGCCTCCCCGGCGCCTCCTGGTGGACCAGGCCGGCCGCCTCCGGCGCCGTGCTCTCCTCCACCCAGTGGCAGTGGGACATCTACAACGGCCGCCACCACGAGGCCATGAACGGCAACACCGGGAAGGTCCTCACCGAGGGCGACGCCTGGAACGACGAGGATCTCTCGGCCGTGCGCCTCGACGACTCCGGCAATGCCGCCCTGCGCCAGGACGCCCGGCTGCTCGACCGGATCTATCCGCGCGCCGTCGCGGGCCGCACCCTCGCCTTCACCTTCGAGGACCGTGCGCGTGACGGCTCCACCACGCTCAGCTGGGACCGCATCCCCGGCAGCCTGCCGAACGTCGCCAAGGTCACCGGCTCCGGCCGCTACGGCATGCTGGTGTGGCGCTCGGACGGCGCCACCGACGCACCCACCGAACTCCGGCTGCCCGGTGACTTCGACCCCGCACGGACCACCGTCGTCTCCGATCTGGGCACCCTCACCGGCCCGCCCGCGTACACCGCACACGGCCACACCGCCGACCACCCCGTCGCCACCGCGGCGGAGCCCGGCGACAGCGGGGGGAACCGGCTGGTGCTCTCCGCCCCGGCCGGCGAGTCCACCGGCACCCTGCACTACGCGCTGATCGCCGACGGCACCGCCGCCCCCTCGGCGGAGCAGCGCGCCGCCGCCCAGCGCGAACTCGCGCAATGGGCGGCGGACGCCGGCTTCTGAGCCCGGTGTGCCACCGTTACCAGCGATGGTGAACCTGGGCCCGGATCCGCCGGTCGTACAGGTCGCCGACGGCCTCCAGCGTGGCGCCCGGCAGCGGGGGCAGCCCCGCCGCGGCCGCGTTCGCCCGAGCCTGCTCGGGCGAACGCGCCCCCGGGATGACCGAGGTCACGCCCGGCTGCTGGATGATCCACCGCAGCGCCGTCTGCGCCGGGGTGGCGCCCGCCGGGGCCAGCCCGGCGAACTCCACCGCCGCCTCGACGCCCTCCTCGAAGCCCACGCCGGAGAACGTCTCGCCCTGGTCGAACATCTCGCCGTGCCGGTTGAACGTGCGGTGGTCGTTCTCCGCGAAGACGGTGTCCTTGGTGTACTTCCCCGACAGCAGACCGGACGCCAGCGGAACCCGCGCGATGATCCCCACACCGGCCTCCCGCGCCGCCGGGACCACCTCCTCCAGCGGCTTGAGCCGGAACGGGTTGAGGATGATCTGCACACTCGCCGTGCCCGGACGCGCGATCGCCGCCAGCGCCTCCGCACACGTCTCGACGCTCACCCCGTACGCCGCCACCCGCTCCTCGGCCACCAGCGTGTCCAGCGCGTCGAAGACCGCGGCCGAGGAGTGCACCGAGGACGGCGGGCAGTGCAGCTGGACCAGATCCAGGGTGTCCACGCCCAGATTGGCCCGCGAACGGTCGGTCCACGCGCGGAAGTTGTCCAGCGTGTAGTTCTCCGCGAGCTGCGGCAGCCGCCGCCCCATCTTGGTGGCCACGAAGATCCCGGCGTCCGGGCGCGACCTCAGATACCGCCCGATGAACTGCTCGCTGCGCCCGTCCCCGTACACATCGGCGGTGTCGAAGAACGTCACGCCCGCTTCGACGGCCGCATCCAGCACGGTCAGGGCGTCGTTCTCGCCGACCTCGCCCCAGTCCGCGCCCAGCTGCCAGGTGCCCAGGCCCACCACCGAGACCTTCCGGCCGAGCCGGCCGAACTCACGCTGCTCCATGCTCCCTCTTCTCACTTACGGCGACGCGGCTCACCGTACCTCCGTTCACCAGTCGTGCACCGTGCCGTCCGCCAGCCGGTTCACCGGCAGATACGCGGGCTGGTACGGGAACCGCCCGGCGGCCTGCGCGTCCAGCTCGACGCCCAGGCCCGGGGCGTCGGAGGGGTGCAGCAGCCCGTCCTCGAAGCGGAAGGAGGTGCGGAATACCTCCAGCGTGTCGTCGGTGTGCGGCATGTACTCCTGTATGCCGAAGTTGTGGACGGCCAGATCCAGGTGGAGCGCCGCGGCCATGCCCACGGGGGAGATGTCGGTCGGGCCGTGCATACCGGACTTGATCCCGTAGACCGCGGCCAGGTCCAGCAGTTTGCGCATGGCGGTGACCCCGCCGGTGTGGGTCACCGCCGAACGCACGTAGTCGATCAGCCGCTCGCTCAGCAGGGTGGTGTAGTCGTGGACGTGGTTGAAGACCTCGCCGATGGCCAGGGGGGTGGTGGTGTGCTGCCGGATGAGCCGCAGCGCGGCCTGGTCCTCGCCGGGCGTGGCGTCCTCCAGCCAGAACAGGTCGTACGGCTCCAGCGCCTTGCCGAGCCGGGCCGCCTGGATCGGGGTCATCCGGTGGTGGCCGTCGTGCAGCAGCGGCAGCTCCGGGCCGAACTCCGCCCGGACGGCCTCGAACACGGTCGGCAGATGACGCAGATAGGCCCTGGTGTCCCAGCTCTCCTCGGCGGGCAGCACCCGGGGTCCCGACCCCCGGCGCGCCGGTTCGTAGTCGTAGCGCTCCCCGCCGCCCGCGCTCGAGGAGGCCACGCCGTAGACCGAGGCCAGCCCGGGGATGCCGGTCTGGACGCGGATCGCGCGATAGCCCCGCTCCAGATGGGCGCGGATGGAGTCGAGCAGTTCGGGGACGTCCCGGCCGGAGGCGTGCCCGTAGGCCAGCGCCCCGCTGCGCGACGCCCCGCCCAGCAGCTGGTACAGCGGCATCCCGGCGGCCTTGGCCTTGATGTCCCACAGCGCGGTGTCGACGGCCGCGATGGCGGCCATGGTCACCGGCCCGCGCCGCCAGTACGCCCCGCGGTACAGATACTGCCAGGTGTCCTCGATGCGCGAGGCGTCCCGGTCGAGCAGCAGTGGCACCACGTGGTCCCGCAGATACGAGGCGACGGCCAGCTCACGGCCGTTGAGCGTGGCGTCCCCCAGACCCGTGACCCCGTCCTCGGTGATGATGCGCAGGGTGGTGAAATTGCGTCCCGGACTGGTGACGACGACCTCGGCCGACTCGATCCTCACCGCATACCCCATTCCTTGTGGCCGGTCCCTTCGGCGATCACGCCGTACGGGCAGCCCTACCCGCTTCCCGCCGCCGGGATCCGGAGGCGTCGGGTACCGAAGGAGGCATCCGCCATGACCACCCTCACCGTCGCCCTGCTCCAACTCGCCCCGCCGGGGCCCGATCTGCCGGTGAACCTCGCCCTCGGCGAGGCGGCCTGCCGCCGGGCCCGGGCGCTCGGCGCCGATATCGCGCTCTTCCCCGAGATGTGGAGCAACGGCTACAGCTGCGCCGTCCCCGAAGGCTCCGCCGAGGGCGACGTCTACCGCCACCCCTCGCTGTGGGACGGCGCCCGCACTCCGGCCGGGCCGTGGCCCGAGTCCGTCTGGCTCGGCGAACCCATTACCCGTGACTCGCCCTTCGTCACCCACTTCCGCGAGCTGGCCGCCGAGTTGGAGATGGCCATCGCGCTCACCTATCTGGAGCGCTGGGACGGACCGCCGCGCAACACCCTCTCCCTCATCGACCGGCACGGCCGCCTGGTGCTGACCTACGCCAAGGTGCACACCTGCGTCTTCGACCTGCCGGAGGCCGGTCTGACGCCGGGGGAGGGGTTCGAGGTGTGCGCCCTGGACACGGCGGTGGGCGAGGTGATGACCGGGGCGATGATCTGTTACGACCGGGAGTTCCCGGAGAGTGCCCGCGCCCTGATGCTCGCCGGGGCGGAGATCGTCCTCACCCCGAACGCCTGCGAGCTGGAGATCAACCGGCTCTCCCAGTTCCGCTCCCGCGCCGTGGAGAACATGACCGGCATGGCCATGGCCAACTACGCCGGCCCCGGCTGGGGCCACTCCGTCGCCCACGACGGCATCGCCTTCGTGGACGGGCGGTCGCGGGACACCCTGGTGGTCGAGGCGGGCGAGGCCGAGGGGGTCTATCCGGCGGTCTTCGACCTCGACGCGCTGCGCGCCAACCGGCACCGGGAGACCTGGGGAGACGCCTTCCGCCGCCCCGCCGCGTACCGGAGCCTGCTGGACCGTGAGGTGCGCGAGCCGTTCGTCAGGGTCGGGCCAGACGGTGGTCCCGTCCCCGGCCGCAGCCGTCCCTGATGGCCGAAAAGGTTTGTCAAGTACCTACAAAAACATGATCTGAGCTGGGGCGATTGCTGACGGGGTACCCGGTGAGTAGGGTGTCCCGCATGTCAGCTCTCAACGTGGAATTCAGCGATCGGGAACTTGAGGACCTCCGCCAGATCGCCAAGGAGCGCGGTACCACCATGAAAGCCCTCGTCCGCGAGGCGACCGTGGCCGACATCGCGCGTCACCGCGCTCTACAGGAGGGCGCCGAGGTCTTCCGGCGGTTCTTCGCGGACAACGCCGACGCCTTCGCGGACGCGTTCCCCGACGATGAGCACCGCCAGCCCGGGCAGGCCGCCTGACCATGGCCCCGCTGCTGCATATCGACGTCCCCTGGCTGCTCCAGCGCCATGAGGAGGTCATGCCGGAACAGCCGGCCATCTCGGACTTCTCGGGCCTGGTCGCGGCCGTCGCCCGCCATCGCGTCGACCCGCCCCGCCTGGGCGTCGATCCCGACCCGGCGTGGCGGGCCGCGGCCCTGCTGCACACCATCGCGCTGCTCAGGCCGCTCCCGGCGAGCAACGCGCGGTTCGCCGCCGCGACCGCGGTCGCCTATATGCACGCTTCCGGCGAGGGCATCGACCCGCCGTACGGGGCGCTGATCGACCTGGTCCGCGACATCCTCTCCAGCAAGGCGGATGTCTTCGACGCGGCCAGCCACATCCGCTCCTGGCGGATCTGAGGCTCCCGGCGGATCCGAGGGGGACGGGCGGGGCCCGTGGGAGACCGGGGCCCTCATGGGCGGGTCCTCAGGGACGGGCCCTCATGGACGGGGCCCGCCGGGGCCCCGTCCCGCGTCAGCCCGCCGAGCCGAGCTCCTCGGCCAGCGCCTGCTTCTCCAGCGTCTCGCGCCGCTCCTCGGCCGGGGTGTGTCCGGCCGCCTCCGCCGCCTGGACGCGCTCGGCCTCGGCGAGCAGCGAGTGCCCGGTGGCCAGGACGCCGATGCCCAGCGCGACCGCCGCCGCCCCGATGTAGAAGGGCAGATGCACACCGCTGTGCTCGGCGATCTTCCCCGCCGCGTACGGGGCCAGACCGCCGCCGATGAAGCGGACGAAACCGTAGGCGGCGGAGGCGACGGGCCGTTCGACGGGGGCGACGGTCATCACCGCCTGGGTGGTGATGGTGTTGTTGATCCCGATGAAGGCGCCGGCCACGATCACCGCCACGATCAGCGTCGTCTTGGAGTCGGTGAACAGGCCGATGACGAGGATGTCGAGGGCGAACAGCGCCAGATTGAGATACAGGGAGCGGGCTATGCCGAGCCGCGCCTGGAGCCAGGGGGCGCCGAAGACCGAGAAGAGGGCGACGAGCACACCCCAGCCGGTGAAGACATAGCCGAGCTCATGGGTGCCCAGGTCCATCGGGAACGGGGCGTAGCCCAGCACCGTGAAGAAGCCCCAGTTGTAGCAGAGCGCGGTCAGCCCCATGATGAGCAGCCCGCGGTGGCGCAGCGCCTTGAGCGGGTCGGCGATCGAGGCCCGGCGCGCCGGGGTCGGGGTCGGCTGGACCAGCACGATGGTCGCGATCAGCGCGATGGCCATCAGGACCGCCACGCCGAAGAACGGCCCGCGCCAGCTGATAGCGCCGAGCTCGCCGCCCAGCAGCGGCCCGATCGCGATGCCGATGCCCAGCGCGGTCTCGTAGAGGATGATCGCGCCGGCGAAGCCACCGCTGGCCGAGCCCACGATGACGGCCAGCGAGGTGGCGATGAACAGGGCGTTGCCCAGCCCCCATCCGGCGCGGAAACCGACGATCCCGTCGATGCTGCCGGAGGCCCCGGCCGCCGCGCTGAAGAGCACGATGAGCACCAGACCGGCCACCAGGGTGCGCTTGGCGCCGATACGGCTGGAGACGAACCCGGTGACCAGCATCGCGACGGCGGTGACCACCAGATAGCTGGTGAACAGCAGCGACACCTGACTCGGCGTGGCATGCAGCTTGGCGGAGAGGGAGGGCAGGATCGGATCCACGAGGCCGATGCCCATGAAGGAGATCACACAGGCGAAGGCGACCGCCCATACGGCCTTCGGCTGCTTGAAGGGGTTGGGGGCGCTGGGATGAGCGGACAAAGGATGCTCCGTCGTTCAGGGCCCGAGCCGTGACGACATGGCGAGCCGTGGCGCGGCAGGGTGCCGGTTGATCAGGAAGCGGTGCTTCCCGGGGACTTCCGCGCCCGTGCCGCGTTCTCGACGAGCCGCTGGAAGGCGGGGGTGGCGGCGCGGACGGCGGTGGCGAGTGCCTGTTCGTCCTCGGGGGAGAGGGTGGCCAGCAGTTCGGCGAGCCGGTTCGTACGGTCGCGGCGCCGCTCGGCGAGCAGCTCCCGCCCGGCGTCGGTGATCGCCACCAGGACCACCCGGCCGTCGTGCGGATCGTCGACCCGGGTCACCAGGTCCTGCCGCTCCAGCCGCTGGATGAGCTGGGTCATCGAGGGCTGGGTGACGCCCTCGTCGGCGGCCAGGGCCGTGAGGCGGGACGGGCCCTCCCGGCTGAGCCGGCCGAGGGTCGAGGCGGCGGTGAAGCTGATGTCCCGGTTGGTCAGATGGCGCACCGCGAGGAACGCCAGCCGCTCCAGCGCCTCCGCGACCTCCTCACGGGTGGCGGGGGCGTCGGATTCCCGGGCGCCGGACTGCTGTGTGTATTCCACATCTAGTTTTATATCATGCCTCTATATAGGCAGGCTATGCAGATGGTCACAGGTCATAGGCCCCGGACCGGCCCCCGCGGGAATGCCGACTCAGCGGAAGATTCCGGTGTGGCCGAGGGAGTAGCGGCCGGGCTGGGGGTAGACCGCGAGCCCGTGCGGGCCGCCGCCGACCGGGATCCGGGCGCGCAGCCGCCCGGTGCGGGTATCGATCGCGTAGACCTCGGCGTTGTAGCGGCCCGAGAGCCACAGCACCTTGCCGTCGGTGGACACCCCGCCCATGTCGGGGCTGCCGCCGCCGGGCAGCCGCCACCGCCGCACCAGCTTGCCGCTCTTGAAGGACAGCACCGAGATGGTGCCCTCGCCGCGGTTGGAGACGTACATGGAGCGGGAGTCGCGGCTGACGTAGAGGCCGTGGGTGCCCTTTCCGGTGGGCAGCAGCCGCGGCTTGCCGAAGGTGTCGCCGTTGAGCACCCACAGGCCGTTCGCCACCATGTCGGCGATGTACCAGGTCTTGCCGTTGGGCGAGATCTTGACGTCCTGTGGCATCGCCCCGGCGATCGGCAGCCGCTGCTTGGCGATCACCTTCTTCTTCGCCGTGTCCACCTTCAGCAGCTCACCGGAGAACTCGCACGAGACGATGAAGTAGCGGCCGTCGGGCGAGAAGTCCGCGTGGTTCACGCCGTAGCAGTCCACCGGCACCGACTTGATCACCTTCATGGTGTGCGCGTCCCGGAAGACCAGCGCCCGGTCCATGGAGGCCATCACCACGGCGTACTTCCCGTCCGGGGTGAAGTAGAGGTTGTATGGGTCGTGGACGTCCACCGGGCGCCCCACCCGGCCGTTGGCGGGGTTGATGGGGGTGAGGGTGTTGCCCAGGTCGTTGTTGACCCACAGCGTTTTCAGATCCCACGAGGGCACCACGTGCTGCGGCTGGTGGCCCACCTGGATGGTGCGGACGACCTTGAACTTCTTCGGGTCGATGACGCTCACCGTGTCCGAGAGCGTGTTGGGTACGTACACCCGCGATGGATAGTCCTTCACCGTCCGGGACAGCTTCCCCGGCCCGTCGGCCGCGTAGAGGTCATGCGGGTCCAGCGGGGGCGGCATCCCCGGCAGCAGCCGGGCGAGCTCGGCCTTCTTCTCCGCCTTCTTCTTCGCCGCGGCCGACGCCTGGAGCGCGCTCTGCCGCGCCGATGCCGACGCCGCCCGGTCCGGCCGGTGCTCGCTGGAGGAGGCGCAGGCCGGAACCGCCGCCCCGCACAGCAGCAGGGCCGCCGCGGCTCGGACCGTGGCACGCCGCCGGTGTGCGCGGGAGAGGGAGCGCGACGAGCCACGGGCCACGGGTTCCTCCAGCGGTGAGGGTGGGCTTCGGCCGTCCCCCGCACCGTGGCCGGCCATGGCCTCACCCTGGCACCGCCACCGGCCACCGGCATCCGCCTACGGCCAAGCGGGGGAGCGGCGTACCGCCCTCGGCGTACCGCCTCCGCCGAAGCGGCCGGGCGGCACGGGCGTAGGATCGCGGCCGACGCCCGGGGAGACTCCGGGGCCTCGCGCGGAGGGGGACGGACAGTGCGGTTCGGAGTGCTGGGCACCGGACACTGGGCGGCCGAGACCCACGCGGCGGCGCTCGCCGCGCACCCCGTGGCCGAACTGGCCGGGATCTGGGGACGCGACCCGGCGAAGGCGAAGGCGCTGGCGGACCGCTGGGGCACCCGCGCCCACCCGGACGCCGACGCCCTGATCGCCGACGTGGACGCCGTGGCCATCGCCCTTCCGCCGGACATCCAGAGCGGCCTCGCCGAGCGGGCCGCGCTGGCCGGATGCCATCTGCTCCTGGACAAGCCGCTGGCCTTCAGCACCGAGGAAGCCGACCGGATCGTGCGGGCCGTGGACGAGCGCGGGCTGGCCTCGGTCGTGTTCTTCACCAACCGCTTCGCGGCGCCCGTCGAGACCTTCCTCCGGCAGGCCGCGGCGGACGGCGGCTGGGACGGCGGCCGGGCCACCGCCTTCGCCTCGATCTTCCAGCCCGGCGGCTACTACGGCGACTCCCACTGGCGGCGGGAGCGCGGCGGGCTGTGGGACGTCGGCCCGCATTCGCTGTCCGTCCTGCTGCCGGTCCTCGGCCCGGTGGCCGAGGTCACCGCGCTGGAGGGGCCGCGCGGCGCCGCGCATGTGCTGCTGCGCCACCACTCCGGAGCCATCGGCACCCTCGCGCTCACCCTGGACGCCCGGCCCGCCGCGCGGGGCTTCTCCTGCGACTTCTACGGCGAGCGGGGGATCGCCGTGGTGCCCGAGGCGGGGACCACCGCCTTGGACGCCTTCGCCACGGCCGTCGACCGGCTGCTGAGCGGTGCCCGCGACGGCGGCGCGGCCGACCCCTGCGACGTACGGTTCGGCCGCGAGGTCGTCGCCGTCCTGGAGGCCGCCGACCGCTCAGGCCGCGAGGGGCGCACCGTCGTGCCGCGCTGAGCCGTCCCGCGCCGAGGGCGCGCCGTGCTCCGCCGAGCGGGGGAAGGCTTCGCCTTTCCCGCATATTCCGGCGTTCCCGGGGGAACCGGGGGCCATGACCAAGCTCTGCCTGCCCGATGGCATCCGGGCCTGCCTGTTCGACCTCGACGGCGTGCTGACCCGGACCGCGGTGGTGCACGCGGCGGCGTGGAAACAGATGTTCGACGAGTATCTGCGGCGGCGCGACGGCCCCTCGTTCCGCCCCTTCGACTCGGGCCGTGACTACGACGAGTACGTGGACGGCCGTCCACGCGCCGACGGGGTGCGCACCTTCCTTGCCTCCCGGGGCATCGAGCTCCCCGACGGCGAGCCGGACGACCCGCCCGACCGGGACACCGTGCACGGCCTCGGCAACCGCAAGAACATCCTCGTCCTCGAGAAGATCCGCGAGGAGGGAGTGGAGGCGTACCCGGGCTCGGTGCGCTTCGTGGCGGCCGTGCGCGCCGAGGGCCTGCGGACCGCGGTCGTCTCCTCCAGCGCCAACTGCCGCGATGTGCTGGTCGCCGCCGGTATCGAGCACCTCTTCGAGGTACGGATCGACGGTGTGGTGGCCGCCGAGCGCAAGCTGCCCGGCAAACCGCACCCCGACACCTTCCTGGAGGCCGGAAAGGAGCTGGCCGTCGGGCCCGAGGCGGCCGCCGTCTTCGAGGACGCCCTGGCGGGCATGGAGGCCGGGCACTCCGGGCACTTCGGCTGTGTCGTCGGCGTGGACCGAGTGGGCCAGGCCGACGCGCTGCGCGCACACGGCGCCGACATCGTGGTCAAGGATCTCGCCGAGCTGCTGGAGGACGACTCGTGATCACCGATTCCTCGTACGCCGTCGACCCCTGGGTGCTGCGGGAGACCGACCTGCGGCTCGATCTGCTGCCCCAGAGCGAATCGGTCTTCGCGCTCTCCAACGGCCATGTGGGCTGGCGCGCCAACCTCGACGAGGGGGAGCCCCACGGCCTCCCCGGCTCCTACCTCAACGGGGTGTACGAACGGCGTCCCCTGCCCTACGCCGAGGCCGGATACGGCTATCCCGAGGCCGGCCAGACCATGATCAACGTCACCAATGGCAAGATCATCCGGCTGCTGGTGGACGACGAGCCCTTCGATCTGCGCTACGGACGGCTGCGCTCCCATGAGCGGGTGCTCGATCTGCGCGGCGGGCTGCTCCACCGCACCTGCGAATGGACCTCCCCCTCCGGCATCAGCGTGCGGGTCCGCTCCACCCGGCTGGTCTCCCTCACCCAGCGGGCCATCGCCGCCGTCGCCTACGAGGTGGAGGCCGTCGACGCCCAGATCCGCGTCGTCGTCCAGTCCGAACTGGTCGCCAACGAGCAGCTCCCCGAGCGCGGCGGCGACCCCCGGGTGGCCGAGGCCCTGGAGTCCCCGCTCAAGCCCGAGGAGAACGCCGCCGACGACAAGCGGCTGCGGCTGATCCACTGCACCGACGCCAGTTGTCTGCGGGTCGCGACCGCCGCCGACCACCTGATCACCGGGCCGCCGCCCACCCGCCACTCCAGCGAGAGCGCCGACGACGTCGCCCGGCTGACCGTGACCTCGGTGCTGGAGCCGGGCCAGGTGCTGCGGCTGGAGAAGCTGGTGGCCTACGGCTGGTCCGGAGCCCGTTCGCTGCCCGCCGTACGGGACCAGGTCGAGGCCGCGCTGGCCGGGGCCGCCAGCACCGGCTGGCGCGGCCTGGTGGACCAGCAGCGCGCCTGGCTGGAGGACTTCTGGTCCCGCGCCGACGTCGAGGTCGAGGGGGACGCCGAGATCCAGCAGGCCGTGCGGTTCGCCCTCTTCCACGTCCTCCAGGCCGGCGCCCGCGCCGAGGAACGGGCCATCCCCGCCAAGGGCCTCACCGGCTCCGGCTACGACGGCCACTCCTTCTGGGACACCGACACCTTCGTCCTGCCCCTGCTCACGTACACCTTCCCGGAGTCCGTGGCCGAGGCGTTGCGCTGGCGGCAGTCCATCCTGCCCGCCGCCCGGGACCGGGCCCGGCAGCTGGGCCACGAGGGCGCCGCCTTCCCCTGGCGCACCATCGACGGCTCCGAATGCTCCGCCTACTGGCCGGCCGGCACCGCGGCCTTCCACGTCAACGCCGATGTGGCGGACGCGGTGGTGCGCTATGTGGCGGCCACCGGCGACGACGAGTTCGAGCGCGAGACCGCCGTGGAACTGCTGGTGGAGACCGCCCGGCTGTGGCGCTCCCTCGGCCACCACGACCACCACGGCCGCTTCCACATCGACGGGGTGACCGGCCCGGACGAATACAGCGCCGTCGCGGACGACAACGTCTACACCAACCTCATGGCCCAGTCGAATCTGCGGGCCGCCGCGGACATCGTCGAACGCCACCCGGACAAGGGCACCGAACTGGGCGTCGACGACGAGGAGGCCGCCGCCTGGCGGGACGCCGCCGAGTCCATCTCCATCCCGTACAACAAGGCCCTGGGCGTCCATGAGCAGTCCGCGGACTTCACCAACCACCAGGAGTGGGACTTCCAGGGCACCCGCCCCGACCAGTACCCGCTGATGCTCCACTTCCCGTACTTCGACATGTACCGCAAACAGGTGGTCAAACAGGCCGACCTGGTGCTGGCGATGTATCTGCGCGGCGAGTGCTTCACCGAGGAGGAGAAGGCACGCAACTTCGACTACTACGAGCGGCTGACGGTCCGGGACTCCTCGCTCTCCGCGTGTGCCCAGGCCGTCATGGCCGCCGAGGTCGGCCATCTGCGGCTCGCCTACGACTATCTGGGCGAGGCGGCCCTGATGGACCTGAAGGACCTGGAGCACAACACCCGCGACGGTCTGCACATCGCCTCGCTCGCCGGCACCTGGATCGCCCTGGTCGCCGGGTTCGGCGGGATGCGGCACCGCGACGGCAGGCTGGAGTTCTCGCCCAAGCTGCCCGAGAAGCTGGCCCGGCTCGCCTTCACCATGCAGGTGCTGGGCCGGAGGCTGCGTGTGGAGATCACCAACCGCTCCGTCACCTACTCCCTGGCCGAGGGCGCCCCCCTGGAGATCCGGCACTACGGCCGGCCCATCACCGTCTCCGAGAAGACCCCCAGGACCTGCGACATCGACGAGCTGACGGCGCGTCCCGAACCCCATCAGCCCCCCGGCCGCCGCCCGAACCGCCGCGCCTGAGGCACCGACGCCCCACGTCACGCCGCCGCGCGGGTCACAACACCCCGCACACCACGCCACCCACAGCGAGGAGCGCTCGATGGACCCCCTGGAGGCCCTGGACCGGATCGCGTTTCTCCTGGAGCGCGCCCAGGCGCCGACCTACCGGGTGCGTGCCTTCCGCACGGCCCAGTCGGTGCTCGCCGACCTGGACCCCCAGGAGGTGGAGCGGCGGGCCGCGAACGGCACCCTCCGGTCGCTCAAGGGGCTCGGCCCCAAGACCTCGCAGGTGGTCCAGGAGGCGCTGAAGGACCAGGTGCCCGGGTATCTGGCGAAGCTGGAGAGCGAGGGCGCCGAGGCCGGGGGCGAGCCCGACGAGGACGCGGCGAAGCTGCGCGCCGCGCTGCGCGGGGACTGCCATATGCACTCGGACTGGTCCGACGGCGGTTCCCCGATCGAGCTGATGGCCCGCACGGCGGCGCGGCTGGGGCACAAGTGGGCGGTGCTCACCGACCATTCCCCGCGGCTGACGGTGGCCCGCGGCCTCTCGGCGGACCGGCTGCGCGCCCAGCTGGACGTGGTCGCGGAGCTGCGCGCGAAGCTCGCCCCGTTCCAGCTGCTCACCGGGATCGAGGTCGACATCCTCCCCGACGGCTCCCTGGACCAGGAGCCGGAGCTGCTGGACCAGTTGGACGTGGTGGTGGCCTCGGTCCACTCCAAGCTGAGGATGGACGGGCGCCCCATGACTCGCCGGATGGTCGCCGCCGTCAGCGATCCGCTGGTCGATGTGCTGGGCCACTGCACCGGACGGCTGCTCGGCGGCAAGCGCCCCGAGTCGGCCTTCGACCATGAGGAGGTCTTCGGCGCCTGCGCCGAGGCGGGCACCGCCGTGGAGATCAACTGCCGCCCGGAGCGGCTGGATCCACCGCGCAGACTGCTGCGGGAGGCCGTGCGGGCAGGGACGTTCTTCTCCATCGACACCGACGCCCACGCACCCGGCCAGCTCGACTGGCAGCCCCACGGATGCGCACGGGCCGTGGAATGCGGGGTGCCGGCGGAACGTGTCATCACCACTTGGACCGCACGGCAGTTGGTGGACTGGACCCGCACGCGCAGGCCCCCGCGCCGCAAGGGGCGCGGGGGTTGACGGCGGCGATCGGCATTTGGACGGGCGTCCCGGACGGGGTGTATGCGTGACGGGGTGTCCGCGTAACGGGTGGTCAGCGCGGGGCGTGGCGGAGGGTCAGGAGCGGTCGCAGGTGGACAGGCCGGGTCGCCAGCGGCAGGCGATGGCGGCGAACCCGCCGTCCGCCGCGACCGGCACGGACAGGGTCTGCCCGCCGCGTACCACGGTGGGCGTGCGGACCAGACCGTCCGGGCCGTCCAGGATCAGATCGACGAGCCAGCGGCCCGGCTCCAGCCGCAGCGGCACCTCGGCGGTGTGCGCGGGGCCGGTGAACGTGCCGCCGATGAACCACCGTGAGCCGCTGGCACGGGCGAGCACGGCGCTCTCACCCGGCCGTCCCGCCAGCAGCCGGGTGCGGTCCCAGGCGGCCGGGATCTGCTCCAGGAACCGGCGGGCGACCGGCCGGGCGTCGTAGGACTCCGGGGTGCCCGCCAGGTTCTGGATACCGGATTCGTAGAGCACCGACAGGCCGACTTCGCCCGCGTCCGACGCCGCGTTGGGCCGCTCGGGCCGGTGGAAGGCCCCGGGGGTGAAGTCCATCGAGCCGATGACATTGCGGGTGAAGGGCAGCGTCGCCAGGTGCTGCGGGGTGTTGGTCCGCTTCTCCTCGCCGTTCACGCCCTCCATCGACATCACCTGCGGCCAGGTGCGCTGAATGCCCTTGGGGATCGTCGAGCCATGGAAGTTGACGAGCAGATGGTGGGCCGCGGTGGCCTTGAGGATCTCGTCGTACCAGCGCAGTGTCTCCTGGGACTCGGAGTCCATGAAGTCGATCTTGACGCCCTTCACCCCCCACCGCTCCAGCGTGGGCAGCCACTGCTCGCGCTCCTCGGCGGTGTCGAGGTCACGGTGGTGGATCCAGACCTGGATGCCCACGTGCCGCTCGCGGGCGTAGTCCACGAGCTGTGGGATCCAGCTGTTCCGTTGCCAGTCGGGATCGGTGACGTCCCACTGGTCGGGGTCGAAGTACCAGCCCGCGTCCACCACCACGTACGGCCATCCGCGCTGGGCCGCGTAGTCCACGTATCCCTTCTGCATCGACAGGCTCTGCCCGGCCGGCTTGCCGCCCGCGAGCCAGGTCCACAGGGCGGGGCCGGGCCGGATCCACGAGGTGTCGGCGACGCGTGACGCCGGTGCCAGATCGTCGGTGAAGGTGGACTGGGTGACGGTCGGCAGGTCGCCCACGATGAGGGCGCGCCAGGGTGTGCTCAGCGGCCCGTCGGACTCGACCCGCTCGTCCCACAGGCCGATGCGGTAGGTGGGCAGCCCCTGCTGGTGGGTCAGCCGGGCGGCGGAGTAGCGGCCGGTGAGATCCGACTCCGCGATCAGGGCGTAGCCGCCACCCGTTTCGAAGAGCGCCTGTGCCATGTACTCACCGGTGGGCGCGGTCGCCGCGGTGTACTCCTTGAACAGGTTCTCGTTGTCCTTGCGGTAGTCGCCCAGCCACGCGGCCGCGTCCGGGGGCAGGGTGAAGGCCGAGGTCTCGCCCAGGACATCGCCGCTGCCGGACGGCAGGTCGTAGCGATAGGCGACCCCGTCGCCCGAGACCCGCACCACCAGGTCCAGCCGGGCGTTCCCGCCGCCCCGGAACCGGAAGCGGGTCTCGGTCATCCGCGCCGTGCGCGAGCGCTGCTTGCCGGCCGTCGACCGGTAGCGCTCCACGACGGTGCGGTCGTGGCGCCCCAGATAGCGCAGCCCGTGCGACAGATCCGCCCGCTCGGTGACGATGCCCACGGGCGAGGGCTCGACCACCGTACGTCCGCCCCGGGACACCTGGAGCGTCAGCGCTCCCGAGGCGCCGTCGAGCCGCAGCTGGGCGAGGGGACCGGAGTGGGGCGAGGGGCCGCGCACGGTCCAGGCGGAGTCCTTCGCCTGTGCGGGCCCGGTGACGAAGAGCGTCATGGCCAGGACGCCGCAGAGCACAAATGCCACTGCGGAGCGTCGGTAAGATCTCGGCATCGTTGCCTCCCGAGGCGGATACGTTACCGAGTCATCCGATAACTGGGGAGGGGTTGAACATTATTACGGCCCATCAAGGGTCGCGTGAGGGTGAGAGATCGGATCTATGGCTTGGCTGCTTCCGGATGCGGCGCCAGGGGTAGAGGGTCGGCCAGTGGGCCCGCGCACGGTCCGGACGAGGAGGCGTACACGATGAGCGGCACGGCTCAGCCCGGCGACCCGGGCCCGGAGGCGGCGGACCGGGAGGCGGCGGACCGCGGGAGGGTGGACCCGG
Organism: Streptomyces sp. Inha503; assembly: GCF_047215865.1. NCBI lineage: Bacteria > Bacillati > Actinomycetota > Actinomycetes > Kitasatosporales > Streptomycetaceae > Streptomyces > Streptomyces sp. Inha503. The sequence continues at coordinate 11,258,424 of NZ_CP178360.1, forward strand.
AGACCGCGGGCCCGGTGCCCGCCGAGCCCGGGGGCGGGGACCCCGCCTGCTGGCTGGAGCGGGTCTGCGCCGACTGCGGCGCGATCCAGGACACGGCCCACTTCGCTCGCTGTGCGCGCTGCGGAGCCCCGAGGGAGTGAGCGGGCCAACGCCATCGCCGGGCGGTCGCTGAACGCCCGAAGTCCCCTGCCGGGTACGTGAGTTGCCCTTGCGAGCAGAACTCTGGCGGCCTCGCACCCTGTGGGCTACCGTCGGTAACACGTTGCCGGCCGGTAACACGATTCCGTCGGGGCCAACGGGATCAGCCGCCGCCGCGCCCTGACGGCGGCGGGCGGGTGTGCTCGCCGGTGCCGCGCTCGCCCAGGCGGCGGCTCCGGCCTTCGCCGCCTCCGGGGCGTCCTCGGACGCGGACGCCATCGTGGTCGGCCATGGGCTCGCAGGACTGGTGGCCACGGCGGAACTGGCCGCCGCCGGGCGCAAGGTGCTCCTCCTCGACCAGGAGCCCGAGAGCAAGCTCGGCGGTCAGGCGTTCTGGTCCTTCGGCGGCCTGTTCTTCGTCGACTCCGAGGAGCAGCGGCTGATGGGGATCAAGGACTCCCCCGAACTGGCCTGGCAGGACTGGCTCGGCACGGCCGGCTTCGACCGCGGGGTCACCGACCCCGGCGGCCAGGACTACTGGGCCCACAAGTGGGCCGAGGCGTATGTGGACTTCGCCTCCGGGGAGAAACGCTCCTGGCTGCACGGGCTCGGTGTGCGATGGTTCCCGATCGTCGGCTGGGCCGAGCGCGGCGGCGGTCTCGCGGACGGCCACGGCAACTCGGTGCCGCGTTTCCATGTCACCTGGGGCACCGGCCCGGCGGTGGTCGAGCCGTTCGAGAAGAAGGTGCGGGCCGCCGCGAGGGACGGCCGGGTGACGTTCAAGTTCCGTCACCGGGTGGACGAGCTGATCGTCACCGGTGGCGCCGTGACCGGGGTGAGCGGCTCGATCCTGGAGCCGAGCGACGCCGCCCGCGGCAAGCAGACCTCGCGCACCGCGGTGGGTGACTTCGAGCTCAACGCCCCGGTGGTGATCGTCACTTCCGGCGGTACCGGCGCCAATCACGACCTCGTACGCCGGAACTGGCCCGACCGGCACCCTGCACACCCTCGGGTCGATCACCGCCACCGGCCATGACTGCTCGTGGTTCGTCACCACCCAGACGATCTTGGCCAAGGAGTTCGCGCTCTCGGGCTCGGAGCAGCACCCGGACCTGACCAACAAGGACATCCTCCAGCTCCTCTCCCGCATCTGGCAGACCCCCGAGCCGATCCAGCGGTTCCGGGACAAGGGCGAGGACTTCGTCGTCGCCGCGTCCCTGCCCCAACTGGTCGCGGACATGAACAAGTTGACCTCCAGACCGACCTCTCCGGCCGCGTCCTGGACGCCTCCGGCCACCCGATCAGCGGCCTCTACGCGGCCGGTGAGGTGGCGGGCTTCGGCGGGGGAGGAGCGCACGGCTACCGCTCCCTGGAGGGCACCTTCCTCGGCGGCTATCTCTTCTCGGGCCGCACCGCGGGCCGCGCGGCGGCGTCCGCGACCGCGACCTGACCCGGCGGGCGCCGGCCGGACGGGCGGGCCGGCGAGCGCGGACGTGGGAGACTCGTCCCGCACTCCGCGGTCGGCCGGGAGCACTCCCGGCCGGCCACGGTGCCGTGGCGAGGAGGACCCATTGGGCGAGGACGATCCACACATCCATGTCGAGTCGAAGGTCGTCCGTGGCGTGGCCGCCGTCCGCGAGATGATGGCATCCACGTTCGGCCTGGCCGGTGATCTGCCGAGCCTCGTCGATACCGGATGCGGACTGCGGACGCCGTACGCGATGACCTCGCCGCGCCCGGAGAACGTCACCTGCCTCGCCTGCCGTGAGCACGCGCGACAGGAGCATCTGCGCTTCGCGGACGAGGTCGAACGTCTGGGAGGGATGGCCGGATCGACCATCGGCACGGCCGAGGCCAAGCTGGCCGCCGACAGGCATCGCCAGCTCGCGGAGAGGTTTTCCGGCCCGCGGCGGGCCGAATGACATCACCGCACGGCGGACGCCCTGCCGTCGGGCCGGACTCTCGCTACGGCGCCGGGTCCGACTGGGCAAGGGGGTGCTCCACCGCCGTGCGCCGCGGCAGTGTCACGCCGTCTCGCCCCTGTCGCCGCTGTCCGGGCTGTCGGCGCCGCCCGGAGACGCCCGCCGGGGCCGTGAGGACGGTCAGACAGGCGAGGACCAGTGCGATACCGCCCCAGCCCACGGCGGGGAGGCGTTCGCCGATGACCAGCACGGCGAGTACGGCAGCGACGGCCGGTTCCAGCAGGGAGAGCGTGGTGGCCGTGCTGGCGGGCACATGCGCCAGCCCCCAGCCGAACAGGACGTAACCCGCGAACATGGGCACCAGCGCCATATACGCCCCGACGGCCATGTTGGACCCGGAGTCGAGCAGCGGGGCGCCGGTGACCAGGAGGACCGGCACCAGGAGCAGTCCGCCCACGCCGAAGACCGCGCCCATCGCCGCGCGTGCGGTGACCCCCTGGGTGATCAGGCGGTGAGCCGCCCAGGAGTAGAGGGCGTAGGTCGTGGCCGCGACGAGGCCCAGCCCGACACCGAGCACCGTGGCGGCCGTGGACGTCCGCTCCGCGCCGCCGGGGGCCCCGGCGGCTTGGCCCGCGCACAGCATGAGGGTGCCCAACAGGCCCAGGGTGGCGCCGAGTTTCCAGCGGCGCGTCAGCCGTCGCCGGTCCATGACGCGTTCGATCACGGCCGAGGCCAGTGGGGCCATGCCGATGGACACCACTGTGCCCACGGCCACTCCGGCCAGGTGCATCGCGCTGTAGAACGCCAAGGGGTAGGCCGCCACCGCGACCGCGCCGAGCAGTACGGTGCCGCGCCGGACACGCAGTCGAGGGGCCTGGCGGGCGATGCGGCCGGCGGCGACCAGGGCCTGGAGCAGTCCACCCAGGCCCATGGCGACGGCGCCGATGGCGAGCGGGCCGACGTCCGGTGCGAAGGTGGCCGCCGTGCCGGTGGTGCCCCACAGTACGGACGCGGCGAGCACGCACAACGATCCGGCGCCCGCCGGGCGGGCGCCGGGTCCTGGGGCCGTCACAGCCGGTCCAGCAGGGTGGCCGCCATCGCGCGGGCGTGCCGCAGACGGCTGTCGTCCCCTTCCAGACCGGCGCGCGCCATCGCGCCCTCCAGCAGGAACGCCAGGTGCTCCGCCATCGTCCGGGCGTCGTCGGGGCGCTCGGGCAGCAGCTCCTGGAGATGACAGGAGATCAGCCGCTCGACCTCCTCCTTGTGGCGGCGTACGACGGTCCGCCCCTCGTCCCCGGCGGGCAGCTCGGCGGCCGCGTTCAGCAGGCCGCAGCCGCGAAAGCCGCGCTCGTAGGCGAACGCCGCGTGGTCGGCGTAGGCGTCGAAGACCGCGAGGACGCCGTCGCGGGGGCTTTCGGCCCGCTCCAGCCGTGACCGGTACATCGCCAGCCACTCCTCGTGGCGGGCGTCGAGGTAGGCCCTGACGAGATCGGCCTTGGAGGAGAAGTTGTTGTACAGGCTCATCTTCGCCACGCCCGCTTCGGCGGTGATCGTGTCGATCCCGGTCGCCGTCACGCCGTCGGCGTAGAAGCGGCGCGCGGCGGCCGCCAGCAGACGCTCCCGCGCCGGCCGCCGCCTCCCGGGCTCCGTCGTCCTCACACCGGTCTCACTCATCGCATGCGTCCTGACAGATTAGGTAGGTAGGTCTACCTACTATAGGGGGCCGGCAGGTGGCGGACCAGGGCGAGGACGGCGAGAACCGCGACGAGTGCGCACACGCCCCACCAGCCGGCCCGGCCCCAGGCGCGTACCCCGAGCCAGGAACCCGCGCTGCCGCCCAGATAGGCGCAGGTCATATAGGCGGTGTTGAGCCTGGAGCGGGCATCCGGGCGCAGGGCGTAGACACGGGCCTGGTTGGCCACCATGCCGGACTGCATCGCCACGTCCAGCAGCAGCGTGCCGACCGTCAGGGCGGCCAGGCCCGGCGTCCCGCCCAGGGCGCCCAGGGCGAGGACCGCGGCGGAGAGGAGCACCCCGAGCAGGCACACGAGGTTCACCGGATCGGGCCCTCGGCGGTCCACCAGGCGCCCGGCGAGCGGAGTGCACAGCATGGTCGCCCCGCCGACCAGGGCGAGCATGCCGACGGCCTGGGCGCCGAGCCCGTAGACGGGACCGGTGAGGAGCAGCGCCAGGCACGTCCAGACGGCCGAGAATCCGGCGAAGACGGTCGCCTGGTACCAGCAGGAGCGGCGCAGCTCCGGCTCGGTGCGCAGCAGACGCAGCGGTTCGGCCAGGAGCGCGGGGTAGGACTGCCGGGAGGCAGGGGCCGTGGCGGGGACGGCGAACGCCAGGACGGTGGCGAGCAGCAGGGCCAGGAGCGCGGCCACGAGATACGGGGCCCGCCAGCCCAGCCACTCGCCGAGGGTGCCGCTGAAGGTGCGGGCCAGCAGCATGCCGCCGGTCGATCCGCTCAGCAGGGTGCCGATCACCGCTCCCCGGCGGTCGGCGGCCACCAGACCGGCCGCCAGCGGGCCGACGATCTGCGCCGCCACGGTGGTCAGCCCGACGAGAGCGCTGGCGGCGACGAGGGGCGGCAGGGCCGGTGCGCACCCGGCGGCGAGCAGCGCCAGGCCGGTGAGGCCGAGCAGGACGACGAGGAACGTACGGTGCGGAATCCGGTCGCCGAGCGGCACCAGCAGGACGATTCCGGCCGTGTAGCCGACCTGGGTGGCGGTCACCACCACGGCGGCCGAGCCGGCGGACACCCGCAGCCCGTCGGCCACCAGCGGGCCGATGGCCTGCGGGAAGTAGATGTTGCCCACCGCCACCGCGCAGGTGATGGCGAGGAGCAGGACCATACGGCGGCTCATCCGGCCGTGGTCCGCACGGGCAGGGGCTCTCTCACGGGATGTGTCATGGGCCGAAGTCCATGGCACCGGAGCTCCGCTGCCAATCGATGTAGCGTATGGCTTAATGATCAGCTTTGTGCTCGATGTCGAGGACCTGGCGGACACGCGGTTCGCCGTATCGCCCTTGAACGAGACGGTGTTCAGCCTGCGGGTGCTGCACGATCCGAGCCTGTCCGCGGTGCATCTGCCGTGGCGCAGATCCGTGCTGGGCCGACTCGGCGGCCTGGACACCGACCTGCTGATGTCCTTGGTGGCGCGGCGACGCACCCTTCCGGACTTCCTGACCCCACGGCCCGCGAGCTTCGCCCCGGCCTTCGAGGACGAACTCGCCGTCGTCCGTCAGACCCCTCCCGGCCTGGTCCGCCGCGATCTGCTGGCCACACACGCGCCGGACCCGCCGCCCCCGGCGCTACGCGATGCCACCGCCGCCGACGACGCGTCCGTCGCCGCGCTCCGCGACACCATCTGCGCTCTCCTGCGCCAGTACTGGGAGATCGCCGTCAAGCCGACGTGGCCGCGGATGCGGCTCGTCGTGGAGGCGGACATGACCTACCGTGCGCGCCAACTGGCCATGGGAGGCGCCCGCTCGCTCTTCGCCGATATGCATCCCCATCTGCGCTGGCACGACGGGGTGCTGCACATCGCCAAGATGATCAGCCGGCACCGGGTCGTGGCATCCGGCCGAGGGCTGCTCCTCCTGCCCTCCGTCTTCGCGCACAAGCCCGCGCCCCCGGTGAGCCCGGAAGAACCTCCGTCGCTGGTCTACCCGAGCCGTGGCGTGGCGACGCTGTGGGCCCCGGCGCCCGGCCACGACGCGTCCGCGCTCGTGTCGCTCATCGGCGCGCCCCGGGCGAGGCTCCTCGGCCTTCTCGAGGAGCCTCTGCCCACGGTTGAGCTCGCCCGCCGCCTGAGGGTGACGCCGAGCGCGGTGTCCCAGCACCTGCGCGTCCTGCACGCCACGGGGCTGGTCACCCGGGCGCGCCACGGGCGGCAGGTGTTGTACCGGCGAAGCCCCCTCGGCGACCGACTCGCCGCCGCGCCGCGCGAGTGAGGGACTATTCGGAGGGGGCCGGGTGCACGGGGCACCTCGGCTCCTCGCTTAACCGCGCCGGGTTGAGGGGCTGTTCGCGGGCCACCGCGACGGCGCGCTTCCCCGGGACCAGGGTGACGTGCCACATGCGCTGGGCCTCCGGCGCGGGGTCGGCGGCGGTCAGCTCCACCCTCCGCAGCACCTCCCGAATGATCACCTTCATCTCCATCATGGCGAGTTGCGCGCCGACGCAGTAGCGTCGGCCGCCGCCGAACGGCAGGAAGGACTTCTGTGCCGCCTGGGCGTCCTCGCCGAGGAACCGCTCCGGCCGGAACTCCTCGGGGTCCGGATACGCCTCGCTGTCCTGGTGGATGAGCGAGAACATGGGGATGGCCACCCACCCGGCCGGGATCTCGTATCCGCCGAGCCGCAGCGGCTTGTCCAGCAGACGCCCCGAGCCGGTGATCACCGGGCGCAGCCGCAGCACCTCCTTGACGACCGCTTCGAGGTAGCTGTCGTCCTCGCCCCGCGCCAACTCCTCCCGCAGCCGCCGAGTTACGTCCGGGGAGCGCATCAACCGTTCGAAGGCCCAGGAGAGGCCGGTCGCCGTGGTCTCGAGTCCGGCCTCCAGCAGGGTGAGCAGCTCATCGCGGATCTCCTGGTCGCTCATCGAGCGGCCCTGGTCGTCCCGCGCCCGGAGCAACCGCCCCAGCACATCGGTGGCGCCGCTGTCCTCCTCGTCCCTGCGCCGGGCGATCTCGGCGAAGAGGATCTCGTCCACCGCCGCGCTGGCCTTCATGGTGCGGGTCGTGGGCAGGACCGGTACGCGCATCGCCAGCGGTGACTTCTCCGCCCATGCCCGCAGTCGCGCGGGCATCAGGAACAGCAGCGGGGAGCCACTGGCCTTGGACAGGGTGAGGAGCAGCGCCCGCAGCCGGGCCAGCTGGGTGACGTCGCGGATCCCGAAGACCAGCCGCAGGGTGACCTCCAGGGTGATGGCCTGCATATGCTCCTGGAGCGCGAACGGCCTGCCGAGCGGCCACGTCCGGATGTCCTCCGCGGCGATCTCGGCGATGAGGTCCGGGTAGCTCGCGATGGACCGGCCGTGCAGGGCCGGGCTGAGCAGCTTGCGGTGCCGCCACCACGGCTCGCCGTCATTCGTGAACAGCGAATACTCGCCGAGCCACGGCACGTATCCCGCGCGCAGCGCCCCGGCCCGGTTGCCGTCGCCGTCCGTGCCGTAGATCTCCGCGGCGAGTTCCGCGGTGGACACCACCACCTGGGGCGGGAAGCCGATCAGCTGCATGCGGAACACCGGACCGTAGCGCCGCCGAAGTGACGCGAAGTAGTGGACCGGGTCGCGCATGCGCATGGTTTGCAGAAGGGCGGGCTGCCGGGAGCCGGGAGGGAGGGACATCGGTTTTCTCCAGTTGTCCAGCGTCCGCTCAGTTCTCCGGCGTCCACGAGGCAGTGGCCACTGGTGGCCACTGTGCGGCCCACCAGGGATTCGCCACCGGCCGGGGAGAACAAAGGGCGTGGGAGCAGGAAACGGGGCGTGAGCAATGGCAGGATCCTAGCGTTACCAGCTCACTACTACCCCCGGCGAACGCCGAGCACCAGGGGTGGTTGGCCGGCAATCACCAGGGAAATGCGCAGCAACCGGCCAAGGTGTCAGGGCGTCTTGAATCAAGACGTCATGAAGTGGCCTTGTATAAAGAGGGGGATCGCAATCGCCAGACCCGTGGGGTACGGTGAAACTTCCTCGTGATCAAGCGGGGTGTGTTTCGCGACATGCGTGCCCGGAGGTCAAGGAAACCGATGCGAGCCATAGTCGACGACAGCCTCCCAGGTGAGGCTGCGAAGCTGGCGGGCGGGAAGGGGAAGAATCTCCATGAGCTCTCCAGGAACGGGCTCGCCGTCCCCCGGTGGGCAGTCGTCGGGCTCGATGTGTTCCAGGAATTCATCGCGGCACTGGACGAGGCGGGACGCATCGAGGCTCTGCTGGCCGAGGTCACCCAGGACAATGTGAGCCGAATCTCCCGGCAGTTGGCCGAAATCATCGAGTCGGGGGAGTTGAGCGACGAGGCCGCGTCGGTCGTCGAAGAAGCGTATGCGCATGTGGGGCGCCCCCGGGTCGCGGTGCGCTCTTCCGGTGTCGAGGAGGACGGCTCGGAGCTCTCCTTCGCCGGGCAGTTCGCCACCTTCCTCAATGTGTCCGGGCTCCCGGAAGTGATAGTGCACGTCAAGAAGTGCTGGGCCTCGGCGTTCTCCGAGCGGTCGCTGCACTATCGGCTGCGCCACGGGCTGCCGCCGCGCGACGCGGGCATCGCCGTCGTGGTGCAGGACATGGTGGACGCCGAGCGCAGCGGCGTCATGTTCACCGCCAACCCGGTGACCGGCAACCGGCGGCAGTATGTGATCAGTTCCGTGTACGGACTGGGCGAGGGCCTGGTCTCGGGCGCGGTGGACGCCGACACCGTCGTCCTCGACGGCGCCACGGGCGCGGTGGACGACACCGTGCTCGGCGAGAAGCAGCAGCGGTATCACCTGGATCCGGCGGGTTCCGGATATCTGGTCGCCGAAGTGGAGCGGGCCGACCGGGAGAAGCTGTCGCTGGAGCCGAAGGACATGGCGCGGCTGCACGAGGCCGGGGCACACATCGCGACGGTCTTCGACACTCCGCAGGACATCGAGTGGGCGCTCGCGGACGACGCCCTGTGGATTTTGCAGGCCCGCCCGATCACCGCGCTGCCGGATGCGATCCAGCCATCGGAGGATGAGTTAGGGCCGAGCGAAGGCGAACTCCGGATCTGGGACAACGCCAACATCATCGAGAGCTTTTCCGGAATCGTTTCACCGCTGACCTACAGCTTCGCGGCCAATGTCTACGGCAGGGTCTACGAATACTACGCCCGAGGTCTCCGGGTCCCGCCCGCCGCACTGCGCGAGATCGAGGAATGGGCTCCCCATATGCTCGGCTATTTCCATGGCCGGGTGTACTACAACCTGCTCCACTGGTACCGGATGGTACGAATCGCGCCACTGTACAAACTCAACAGGAAAGTACTGGAGGTCGCGATCGGCGTCGAGGAGCCACTCGACGACGAAATGGCCGAGACCATCTACCCGTACACCTTCTCCTCCTCCTTGCGCGGCCGGCTGTCCCGCGCGAGGACAGCGGCCGCTTTCGTACGCCGCTTCCTCACCATGAACCGCTCTGTCGAACGATTCATGGCCTACTTCTACAAGGCGTATGAGGAGTTCGACAACGTCGACTACGACGCGATGGAGGGCCAGGAGGTCTACCGGCGATTCCGCGCCCTGGAGAAGGATTTGCTGGAGAAGTGGGGTCCGATGCAGACCCTGGACGCGACGATTCTCTGGTCCATCGGCGCACTCGCCCTGCTGAACAGAGGCTGGCTGCCCGACGCCCCCGAGTGGCTCACCTGGAGCGCCGCCAGCCCCGGCTCCCGGGTGGAGTCCATCGAACCCGCCCGTGCGCTGTCGGCCCTCGCCGCCACCGTCCGTGACGACGCCGAACTGAGCCGTCTCATCCAGGAGACCCCGGCCGCGGACACCTATCAGGCGCTGCGCGACGGCGGCCACACCGCGTTCCTCGCCTCGGTGGACGAGTACGTCGCCGCGTACGGCTACCGCAGCCTCGACGAACTCAAGCTCGAAGTGCCCGATCTGCGGGAGGACCCGTCGACCCTGTTCGCCATGGTGCGTGCCGCGCTGCCCGAGGTGGACACCAACTCCGGTGAGAAGGCCGACGCCTATCTGGACGAGCATCTGCGCGGACCGCGCCGGATGCTCTACAACGTGGTGCGCCGCAAGGCGCAGACCTCCCTCTACAACCGGGAGCGGCTGAGGTTCTGCCGCACCCGCGCCTTCGGCTCGGCGAAGCGGATGCTGCGCGCCATGGGCCGCGATCTGGCCAGGATGCGGGCGATCGACCACTGGAACGATGTCTTCTTTCTGCGTCTCGAGGAGCTGCGGGGCGCCTACGAGGGCACGACGGCGCACACCGATCTGCGCGGCCTCGTGGAGCTGCGCAAGCGTCAGCGGGCCGAGGACGAGCAGCTGTCCGCGCCGTCCCGGTTCACCACCCGTGGGGCCGCCTACTGGCGGGGCAATCTGGAGCGGGCCGGCTTTGTGAAGGGCGGCGTGGCGCGCACCGGCGTCCGGGAGCTGCGCGGCACCCCGTCCTGCCCCGGCGTGGTCGAGGCCCGCGCCGTCGTCACGGACACTCCGGTGGACGTGGACGGCGGAGTCCTGGTGACCTATCGCACGGATCCGGGCTGGGTGGCGGCGCTGCCGTCCGCCTCGGCGCTCATCATCGAGCGGGGCAGCCCGCTGACGCATGTGGCGATCGTCGCCCGTGAGCTCGGCATTCCCACGGTCGTCCAGGTCAAGGGCGCGGTCAGGGAGATGGAGACCGGTATGCGGCTGAGGGTGGACGGAGGTACGGGGGCGATCACGTTCCTGGACGACGACACCCCCGCCGAAACCGGCGCCGGGTCGGGAGCGGAAGGCGAGGCCGGGGCCGGGAAGGCGAAGGACGCGAAGAGTGAGTGACGCACTGCTCTCCTGGCTGACGGATCCTCCTCGGACGGCTGCCGGAGACCTTCACGGCCGAGACCTTCACGGTCGAGGCATCCACCTCGCCGACGACCGAGGTGGCTGGGAGTTCCACGGATACCCCGAACTCGCCGCCTCCGCACGGCGGGTGGCCGGATCGCTGGCGGCCCAAGGGGTGCACCCCGGCGATGTGGTGTGTCTCCTCCTGCCCACCGGATTCCCGTGTCTGTCCTCGCTCTTCGGGGTCTGGGCCGCGGGCGCCACGGTCTGCCTCATCCCCCCGCCGTCGTTCGCCGCCGAGGCCGAGTACGTGGAGCACGCGGCCGGGATCCTGCGGCAGACCGAGGCCGCCGTCACCATCACCGCCGAGGGCCTGGCCCCCCTGGCCGACCGGGTACTGGCCGCCGCGGGCTCCGACCGGGAGCCATGGATCTGGCGCGATGACGGCGATGAGATCCAGCCCCGCGAACCCGGCGAACTCGCCCTCCTCCAGTTCACCTCGGGCTCCAGCAGCCGGCCCCGAGGGGTCCGGGTCACCTGGGCGAACCTCGAGGCCAACCTCGCGCTGATCCGGAGCACACTCGGCTGGCGCGCGGGCGACGCCGGGGCCTCCTGGCTGCCGCTCCACCACGACATGGGACTCATCGGCTGTCTGCTCACCCCCGTGAGCGTCCAAGACGATCTGTGGCTCATGCGCCCCGAACAGTTCATCCGTGATCCGGCCCGCTGGCTGCGGTGCTTCGCCGTCGCCGCGCACACCGCCGCCCCGCCCTTCGCGTTCGAGTACGCGGCCCGGCGGCTCGGTGACCGGCTCGCGGACCTGGACCTGTCCGCGTGGCGCAACGCCATCGTCGGCGCCGAACCCATCAACCCCCGTGCGCTGGAGCACTTCGCCAGGCTCGCCGCACCCGCCGGATTCTCCCCCTCCGTCTACCTGCCGTCGTACGGGCTCGCCGAGGCGACACTCGCGGTGACCGTCCGTACCTCCGACGCCCCCGCGCCGACCGTGCGCGTGGACACCGGCACGCTGCGCTTCGCAAGCCCCGTCACCATCGACGAGGAGGGCGAGTTCGCAGGCTCCGCGAAGACGCCATCCGACGTCGAGGACGGCTGGCTGATCGGCTGCGGCGGAGCGGGCGACGGGGTGGGCGCCACGGTGGTCGACGACGAGGGACGGCCCCTGCCCGACGGCCACCTCGGCGAGATCGAGGTGACCGGCCCCTCGGTGACGAGCGGCTACCACGCCGGGCGCACCGGCTCCACGCGGTTCGTCGACGGCGGTATCAGGACCGGGGACGCCGGGTTCTTCCACCGCGGCGAGCTGTTCGTGCTCGGCCGCATGGGCGACAGCCTCAAGGCGCGTGGACGCAGCGTCTACATGGAGGACTTGGAGGCGAAGGTGGTCTCCGCGACCGGGATCGCCCGGGAGAAGTGCGCGGTCGTCGGCGTCGAGGGCACCGGCGGCGCCTCGGTGACGCTGTTCGCGGAGAAGGCCGAGGGCACATGGGTGGAGGATGCCACGCTCGTCCTGCGCAGCGCACTCGGCGACGACGTCGCCATCACCGTCGTCACCGGCCGCAGCGGGCTGATCAGAAAGACGTCCAGCGGCAAGCCGAGACGTCGCCACATGTGGGAAGAGCTGCGAGCGGGCCGCCTCAAGGACGCGCGTGTCCTGGAGACGGCCCATGTCACGACCGGGAGGCCCGTGTGATCCTCAGCGAGGACTATCTTCAGAACCTGCTCGACAAGACCATTCCGCGGATCCACTCCGTCGCCAACTGCGCCGTGGTCCTGGAGGGTTCGATCGCCGAGGGCTTCGGCAATTCCTCGTCGGACATCGACTTCCTGCTCATCGCGGACAGCGAAGCCGATCTGCCCACCATGCCCTCGCTCCTGTTCCTGGACGGGCGGCGGGTCGAGGTCAGGACCCGCTCCGTGCGGCAGCTCGCCGAGCAGTTCTCCGCGATCACGACCGACGCGCGCGACCACGTGGGCGCCGTCCCCGAGGATCTGCTGAACCGCTGTCAGCGCCTGTTGCGCAGCTTCCCGCTGCGCAATCCGGACCTGGTGGCGAAGGTCAAGGGGCTGATGTCCTTCGACGACTTCCAGGACACGATGCGGGAGTGGTGGGCACACCACGCACGCCAGTCGATCCGCTACGCGCTCGCCCTGCGGGAGCTCGGCCAGGAGGAAGAGGCCGCGGCATGGACCGAAGCCGGACTGCTCCAGGCGGTGAAGTCCTGGGCGGCGGGGCGGGGAGAGACCTATCTGGAGCCGAAGTGGCTGCCCATGCAGCTGGACCGCCTCGGTGACCAGCCGCTGGGTGACCGGTACCGGACGCTCGCCGCGCTGGACGCGTCGGGCCTCGACCCCGCCGCGTACATCACCGCGGGCGTCCGGCTCACGGCCGATCTGGGGGTGGCGGGCGCCGAACCCGACGCCGAGCGGATCACCGTGGCCAGGGCCGCCGGGGTGACCACCTGGCAGACCGGCGACCGTGTGCATGTCGTACGCGACAAGCAGGATGTGTTCGTCCTCGGCGACCGCGCCGCGCGGGCCTGGCGTTCGGTCGTCTTCGGCCGGCCCCTGGGGAGCGTAGTGGCGGTGGCGGACGCGTCAGGAGCACCACAGGCGGGCCCGCAGATCGCCCAGTTCCTCCGCTTCGGCCTGGTGAAGGTGGCCTGGAAGGGCGAGGGCCCGATCGTCCCCGCCATGCCGCTGGCCGCCCCGTCCGGCCCCGTCACACCGCCACCGGGTATCGCGCGGCCCATCGTCACCGTGGGCGGGGCGGCGGTCGGCGGTGCGGAGGGCATCGATCTCGTGCCCATGCCCGCCCGCCGGTTCAGCGCCGCCGCGATGGCCCTCGTATGGTCCAACGTGCTGGTGGAGAACGCCCGCGAGGACCTCACCGGCGCCCTGGACCGCGAGCAGTGGAGCGTCGCGGAACTCAGCGCCCGGAGGATCCTGCGGGCCGCGCTGCGCGGTGTGCTCAGCGCCTACGGAGTCAACCCGCTGCCCCCGGACTCCGAGGTCGTCCGCAGACTGTCCCTCCTTCCGGCGGGGGCGGACACCGATGAGATCCGGGCGAAGGCCCGGCACCTCGCAACGCTCACGATCGCGTCCACGGCCCAGGGCGGCGCGGCGCTCACCGCACTGGACGACTTCGTCGCCCTGGTCCGGCACACGATCGGCGCGCACGGCTTCCCGTCCTCCTTCGACTCCTCGGACGGATGGCGGCAGACCCTGGAGATCGGCTACGACTGGCTGCGCCTCGGCGCCCACCTCGACGCGGACCTGCCCATCGACGAGGCGAGCGATCTGCTGTCCAGCGGTGGCGCGCAGCCGCATCTCGCCACCACCTGACGCTGAGGGAGGAACGTTGACGTCAAGCACCAGCACACCAGCGCTGAACGAGGACGAGACGCGGAGCAAGGTGTACGCGATCGTCGGCGCGATGGCGCCCGCGGGGGGCGCCACCCTGGCCGACGACACCGCGCTCGTCGCGGATCTGGCCTATGACTCGCTCCGGCTCATCGAATTGACGCTGGCGCTGGAGGAGGGCTTCGGGCTCGGGGAGCTCGCTCAGGAGAGGACCGCCACGGTCACCACGCTCGGCGACATCGTCCGCCTGGTGACCGAGGCACGGCAAGAGACCGAGGCACGGCGGGAGACCGAGACACGGCGGGAGACCGAGACACGGCAGGCGGAGGCGGGCCGATGACGGAGCGCTCGAGGATTCTGGTGACCGGCGCGGCCGGGCTGGTCGGCGCGGAGGTCACCGCCCGGCTGGTGGCGGCCGGGCACCAGGTCACCGCCCTGGTCCACAACCAGCCGGCGGTCATACGCAACGACGGCACCCCGCTGGAGCCGGACGCCGTCACCCGCCTGCCGGGCGATGTCACCAGGCCCCGGCTCGGCCTGCCCGAGGCCGCGTACCAGGCGCTGGTCGCGGACGGCCTCGACCGGATCGTGCACTGCGCCGCGATCACCGACTTCGGCCTCCCCGACGAGGTCTACCAGGCGGTGAACGTGGACGGCACCGCCCATGTCCTGGAGCTGGCCCGCGCCGGGGGCGTGCCCCTCGTACACGTGGGAACCGCCTATGTGTGCGGTGAGCGCGACGGGCTGATCCGCGAGACGGAGCTGGACGAGGGCCAGCGCCTCGCCAACGCCTACGAGGACAGCAAGTTCCGGGCCGAGACCCTGGTGCACAAGGCCCAGGCCGACGGGGTGCGGGCCGCGATCGTCCGCCCCAGCATCGTCGTCGGCGACGAGCACACCGGCGTGGTGCGCGACTACAAGAACATCTACGTCGTGCTCAAGCTGGCCACCGAGGGCAAGGTGCGCTCCATCCCCGGCCAGTACGAGGCGCGCCTCGACCTGGTGCCCGTGGACTATGTGGCGGACATCATCACCGAGGTCACTCACCGGTTCGAGGAGGCGGCGGGCCGGACCTTCCACGCGGTGGGCGCACCGCTGACGCTGCGGGACTTCTCCGATGTGATGGCCGAGTACCCGCCGTTCCACGTGCCGAGGTTCGTCCCGCCGACGAGCTTCGACGCCCAGCGGCTGCCCCGGCGGGAGCGGGCGTACTACGAGCGGGTCATGACGCTCTACGAGAGCTACTTCCGCCGCCGGATGCGCTTCGACGACTCCCACACGGCGGGCCTGGCCACCCGCAGGCCACCGGCGGACGGGCAGGACTTCCTGCGGGCGCTGATCGACCACTGCCTGGAGACGGGCTATCTGGGCGCACCGCCCGCCGATGCCACCGAGGTGCTCGCCCGGCTGAACATGACGGGCCCGGACGCGACCCCCGCGGCGAACGGGACCAGCCCGGCCGCGAGCGATGTGAACGGAGCCGGCCGATGAACGACCACACGACGAACGGCCGGCCCTTCGGCGACGACATATCCCCGGCCCTCAGCTGCGATCCGCGCAAGCGCGTCCTGTTCGGCTCGGACACCTACTTCCTGGAGAGCGTCGAACAGCTCGCCACCCTCACCGCCGACGTCGACGGCTTCCTCCACCGGCACGCCGCACTGCTGCTCAAGCCCGACGCCGTGGTCAGCAGGCAGTTGCCGACGACCGTCGACTGGCTGGCCCGGGAGGGCTTCCGGATCGTGGCCGCGGAACGAACCCGCCTCACCCCCAACACCGTGCGGGCGCTGTGGTACTTCCAGTGGAACCTGGCCACACCGGAGCGCCGCCGTCTCGCCGATCTGTTCACCGACACCTGCGACTCGGTGGTGCTCGTGGTGCGCCGGGACGCCGACGGGGCCGAGGCCCCGCCGAGCGCACCCGCGTCGGTCGTCCTGACCGAGCGGAAGGGCCCGACCGACCCGCTGGCCCGGGTTCCCGGCCAGCTCCGCTACGCGACCGGCCGCTACAGCTATCTGCTGAACCTCGTCCACACCCCCGACGAACCCGCCGACGTGGCACGAGAGTTGGGCATCCACTTCGGCGCGGCGCTCCGGCAGCGGGTCTACGCCTCCGCGCTTGCGGGTGAGGACCAGTCGGCCCGCGCGCGTGAGCTCGGCGAGCGGTTGCACGCCGAGGTGCCCGAGCGGGATCTCTCCTTCGAACCGGCCGCGGAACGGCTCAAGCGGGCCGTGGAGGAGGCGGAGGAGTCCCTGGCCCCCGGCGCCGTCCGGGACGAACTGTGCGCGGCCCGGCTCGCCGCCCAGGACCAGACGGGCCACCGGCGGCTGATCGAAGCCGTCTCGCGGGCCGGGCTGCCGCTCGACGCCT
Organism: Streptomyces sp. Inha503; assembly: GCF_047215865.1. Classification (NCBI taxonomy): domain Bacteria; kingdom Bacillati; phylum Actinomycetota; class Actinomycetes; order Kitasatosporales; family Streptomycetaceae; genus Streptomyces; species Streptomyces sp. Inha503. The sequence continues at coordinate 11,274,755 of NZ_CP178360.1, forward strand.
GGGACACGGTGATCGTCGGCTCCCAAGTCCTGCCCATGAAGCGCAAGGGGCTGGCCCCCGTGCTCGGTGGAGTCAGCGTGTCCGACTGGCAGCACCACCTGGCGCGGTCGGCGGTTCGGTAACACAGAGGGGTAATCATGGACACGGTGGAATTCAGCCAGACGGTGCCGCGTGAGCTCGTCCACCGGCTGAGCCTGGCCGAGGTGTTCCTGACCGGCGTGCTCGCCCGGGACGAGGACACCCTCGACATCGGGGTGCAGATACCCCGCTCACACGCCTTCTACCGGGACACGGCGGGCTGCCGCCATGTCTACGACCCGATGGTCCTGGTGGAGGCCGTCCGGCAGTCGCTCCTCATGCTGGGCCACGATCTGTTCGAGAACCCCTTCGGCACCAAGTTCATCCTGCGGGACATCGCCCTGCGCGACACGGACATCACCGCGCTCGCGGTGGGCGACGTCCCCACCGAGGTGGTGCTGCGCTGCCGCATCGTGCGCCGCTTCCGCGGCCGCGAGGGCCTGAGGGGGGCGCGGCTGTCGTACACCGCGCTGATCGGCGACCGCGTCGTGGCCACGCTGGAGGGCTCCATGTCCTGGCTGACGCCCACCCAGTGGCGAGCGACGCGTGAGGATGTGCGTGCCACGCTGGGGCTGCCACTCCAGGCCCCGTTCACGGCCGGTGAGCCGGGGGAGCGGATCGGGGAGGCGCTGGTCGACCGCAGGGACGCGGCGAACGTGGTCATCTCCCCACTGGAGCCCCAACTCGCGCCCGACGGCGCGGAGATGGCGACGGCGGGGGTGCTCGTGGACACGGGTCACCCCGTGCTGTTCGACCACCCCCTGGACCATGTCCCCGGCATGCTGACCCTCGAGGCGTTCCGGCAGCTGAGCCTCGCCACCGCCGTGGAAACCGGGGCGCTGCCGTCGGCGTCGGCCGTCCTCACGGGGCTGAAGGCGCGCTTCACCGGCTTCGGCGAGCTCGACCTGCCGATCACCTGCGAGAGCGTCCGGGTGGAGGGCGACGGGACGAGCGCCGTTCTGCGCTGTGTCATGAAGCAGGCCGGGCACACCATCGCCGATGGCGAACTGCGCCTCACCCCGGCATCCGCGGAAGCGCGGCCGATATGACCGCCGCCCCCGGCACGCCCGACCGTCCCCTGTCCGGGAGACGGTGGCGGCGTTGAGCGATGTGCTGACCGCTACCCGCGTGCCGGCCCGGCTGGGCCGTTTCGTACTGCGGATGTTCCGCCCGCAGATCTACGTCACCTACGGTGTGCTGTGGACCCTGACCCTGGAAGGCTCGGCCGAGGCACTCTCCGGGCCCTCCTCGCACTGGACACCCACCGGGGCGACCGTCGTGCGCGCGGTGAGTGTGGTGCTGGCCCTGCTGTTCGCCCGCATGGTCGATGAGCAGAAGGACCTGGAGTACGATCGTCGGCACAACCCGGACCGGCCGCTGGTGACGGGCGCCATCACGGTGGCGGAGCTGCGCGGCGCGATGGCGCTGATCACAGTGGTCGTCGTGGTGCTGAACGCATTCGTCTCGGCCCTCTCCGTGCTGCTGATCCTGCTCGCCCTCGGATACACCCTGTTCCTGGTCGCGCTGGAGCGCTGGTCGCCGCGGATCGGCGAGGCGCTCATCGCCAATCTCCTCGTCAGCTACCCGGTGCAGCTGCTGCTCTCCGGCTACCTCTACGTCTCGCTGCTGACCGGCGACGCCATCGACGGTGACGGGCGGGCCGTCCCGCTGATGGCCATGTTCGCCTGCGCCTTCCTCCAGTTCGAGTTCGCCCGGAAGACCGAGTGGCGGCGGGACCCGGAGGCACGGCTGTACTCGGAGGTGCTCGGCCCGCGCGGCAGCGCGGCGGTGTGTCTCGCCCTCGCCGTGGGCGCGGTGGCACTCGGGCTCCTGCTCTTCGGGACGCGGGGCCTGCTGCCGGCGCTGAGCGTCGTCTTCCCCGCCCTCGGTGCCTGGCGCTTCCTCGTGCGCAGAAAGCCATCCGGGCTGATGCTCCCGGCGATGGGCTTTGTGCTCTTCTTCAACCTGCTGTGTTTCTACGGCTCCACAGCGATCGCGATCGGACGGTGAGAGAGGTGCGGCCGGTGATCATCGACAAGGTGCGGATCTTCGACGGGACAGCGCTGCTGGGCCCCGGGGCGGTGGAGTTCGCCGACGGGGTCATCACACGCGTCCAGTCGGAGCCCGCGGCGGCTTCGGACGCGTCGGCGTCGGCCGATGTGATCGACGGAACGGGCCTGACGCTGCTGCCGGGGCTGATCGACGCGCATACGCATGTGTTCGGCGCCGAGAGCAATCTCGAACTGGCGCTGGCCTTCGGTGTGACGACCGAGCTGGATATGTTCATGGGCCCGCCGGAGCTCACCCAGGCCCTGTGCACGGCGGCGGGCGAGCGTGCCGACCTCGCCGATATGCGCAGCTCGGGGCTGGTGGCAAGCGCGCCCGGAGGGCACCCCGGACATGCCATGCCGCTGCTGCCGACGGTGGCCGGGCCGGATGAGGCCGACGCCTTCGTGGCCGCGCGACAGGCGGAGGGCGCGCACTTCATCAAGATCATCGTGGATGACGGCGCGAACCACGGGATGTCGCTGCCCGCCCTGGACCGTGCGACCGTGACGGCGCTCGCCGACGCGGCGCGCCGCCGTGGCCTGCTCACCGTGGCCCATGTGTCCGCCGGGTGGTCCGCGCGGCTCGCCCTGGACAGCGGGGTGGACACGCTGACGCACCTTCCGCTGGAAGCGGCGCTGGACGACGCGTTCGTCAGCCGGACCGCGGACGGGAAGCGGGCCGCCATCCCCACCCTGGCCATGCTGGAGGCGTCCGCCCCGGAGACCTCCTCCCGGCCCCGTACGGGACGATCGCTGGCGCACGACCCGCGCTTCGTCGCCTACCTCCCGGACCACGCCCGTGCCGCGATCGCGGAAGGCCACGAGGGCCTCTGCGTGGAGAAGGAGTCCTCCGAGCACCACTTCACCCACGCCCTGGCGAGCGTGGCCCGTCTGCACCGGGCGGGTGTGCCCGTACTGGCGGGGACCGACACCAACTACCGGCCGGACCGCGCCTGCCCGGTCGTCCACGGCGCCAGTCTCCACACCGAGCTGGCCCTGCTCGTGGAGGCCGGGCTGACTCCGGCGGAGGCGCTCACGGCGGCGACCTCGGCGCCCGCCACGCACTTCGGCCTCTCCGACCGCGGGGTGATCGCGCCGGGCCGGCGCGCGGATCTCGTCCTCGTCGAGGGCGATCCCACGCGGGACATCACCCGCACCCGGTCGATCGAGGCGATCTGGCGCGGTGGCATCCGCTTCGACCGCGAGGCGTACCGCGAGCGCATCGCCTCATGAGCGGGCGCGACACGCGCGTGAGCGGAAGCGGCACGCTCATGAGCGAGGGAGAAGACATGAGGGACAACCACACGAAGCGGAGGACCACGTGACCGACGGACACGAGCGTCTGGCGGGGGTCAGCAGCACCGCGCTGTTCGTGGGCATCACCCGCGCGGACGAGAGCCGGCGCCCGGACCGGCTGTTCGAGGACACCCTGGCCACGCGTTTCGTCGACGCCGCGGGTCCCGAGCAGCGGGCGGTCTGGACCGAGGGGCAGGGAAAGCCGTTCACCGAGGCCATGGGCGACTACTTCGCCCTGCGCACCCGGTACTTCGACGACTACTTCATCCAGGCGTGCGCCGCGGGCTGCCGTCAGGCGGTCCTGCTCGCGGCGGGTCTGGACACCCGTGCCTTCCGTCTGCACTGGCCGGACGGGACACGACTGTTCGAACTGGACCAGCCCGATGTGGTCGACTTCAAGGAACACGTCCTCCAGGGCGAGGAGCCGCGCTGTGAGCGCGAGGTGATCGCCACCGATCTGCGCGAGGACTGGCCCTCGCTGCTGGCGAAGCAGGGCTTCCGTGCGGACGTGCCGACGGCCTGGCTGGTCGAGGGGATACTGGTCTACCTGCCCGAGCGCGACGCGGACCATCTGCTCGACCGGATCACCGCGCTGTCCGCGCCGGGCAGCCACCTCGGGGTGGAACATGTCACCCGGTCCATGGTGAACACCGACCAGGCCCAGGAGGCGGCGTCCGCCTCACCGGAGGGCATCATGGGCATGCTGTCCTCCCTGTGGAAGAACGAGATGACGCGGCCTCCCGCCAATTGGCTCGCGGACCACGGCTGGACCGCCGTCGAGGAAGCCCTCACCGACCTGGCGGAGCGCCACGCCCGACCCGTCCCTCCGGCGTTCGACCCGGCCCTTCCGGGCACGGGCCGCGTCCGTCTGCTGACGGCCGACCGCTAGGCCGGTCGCCGCCCGCCAGATGGCCGCCTTGACTTCAACTTAGGTTGAACTTCTACGGTCGATCCCATCGTCAATCGAGTGCACACAACGACGGAGGGACCGGCCATGGAGTACTCCCACAGCGACGCCGAACTGATCAAGCAGCCGATCGGATATTGGAGTTGGGCCGCCTACAAGGCCGTGGTCAGCCGCATCCAGGCCGCCCTCGCCGGGGTCGGCGTCACCCAGCCACAGTGGTGGGTCGTCGCGCAGGTCGCACGCGCCGACACCGTCAAGACCCGCGGCGAGGTGTCCGGTCTGCTCCGCAACTATCTCGACGCCGGTGCGGAGGTCATGGAGGCGGAGATCGACCGGACCATCGCCCTCGGCTGGATCACCGAGGACGCCGAGGGACGCCTGGGCATCACGGAGGAGGGCCGGGCCCTGTACGACAAGGCCGCGGCCCTCCAGGACGAGCTGTGGGCGGAACGGCACGCGGGCATCTCCGACGAGGAGTACCTGACGACCATGAAGGTGCTCCAGCGCTTCATCCACAACACGGGCGGGCACGGCTGGCACCACTAGCGCGTACGGCTGGCACCACTAGCGCGTTCCGCGTGTGGTGGAGATCAGTACGTGGTGGTGAGGATGTCCAGGACTTGCGCCGGATCGGGCGACAGCGGATTGTTCTTCGTCACCGCGTCCGCCACCGCCCCGGCGGCGATGGAGGGCAGCATGGCGCGGTCGGCGCCGAGCGCCCTCAGGGGGCGTTTCACCTCGACGGCACCCGCGATCTCGCGTACCCCGTCGATCGCCGCCCGCGCCCAGTCCCCGTCGGCGGGCGGTGTCAGGCGCATGGCCCGCGCCACTTGTTCATAGGCGTCCCGTGCGGCGGGAGCGTTGAACTCCATCACCTCCTCGAGGACGGCGGCGAGGGCGACGCCGTGTGGCGTGCCGGTGTACGCGGTCAGCACATGGCCGATGCCGTGGACGAGCCCGAGCCCGGAGAGGGTGAGCGCCTGGCCCGCGAGATGGGCACCCAGCATCAGCTCGGCGCGGGCGTCGAGGTCCGAGCCGTTCCGGTACGCGGCCGGCAGGGCGCGGCTGACCATGGCGACGGCCTGCGTGGCGTAGGCGGTGGAGATCGGGTTCGCGCCGCATGAGGAGAGCGATTCGATGCCGTGCACGAGGGCGTCGATGCCGGTGGCGGCGGTGGCGGGCGCGGGCAGGCCCAGGGTGAGCTCCGGGTCGAGCAGCGCGACGCGCGGCTTCACCGAAGGGTGGCCGATGTACACCTTGCGGCAGGCGGCGGTGTCCTCGATGACCCCGAAGCCGTTGGTCTCGGCGCCGGTGCCGGAAGTGGTGGGGATCGCGACGAGCGGTAGCCCGTCGCCCGCCTCCCAGAGGTCGTCGGCGTCGGCGGCCGTGGCGCTCGGGTTGCCGACCAGCAGGGCGATGCCCTTCGCCGCGTCGAGTACGGAGCCACCGCCGAGGGCGACGACCGCGGCGGTGCCGAACGCACGGGCCCGTGCGGCACCCGCGTCGACGTTGGCGGTGGACGGGTTGGGCGCCACTTCGTCGTGGACGGCGTGCTCAAGACCGGCGGCTTCGAGGGCCTTGAGGACCGGCTCGAGGACACCCGCGGCGCGCAGACCGCGGTCGGTGACGACGAAGGCGCGGTCGTGGCCGGTTGCCGCGATCAGGGCGGGGAGCCGGCCGATGCGGCCGGGGCCGAACTCGATGCGGCAGGTGGGGTCGATGCTCAGCGGTGTGGGTCCGCCGGGCCCGGAAGAGGTCATGGGTGCGGCTCCTGACATCGTGGTGCGGGGTGGCGTTGGCTCGTCGTCAGCCCGCGACGGTCGCGCCCACCGGCGCGGTGGCCTGGAGGGCCAGCCGGAACTCCTGCCCGGCGAGGGCCTCGTAGAGGCGGACGGGGCTCATCTCGCCCGCGAGATCGCCGTGCTCGGTCCTGGAGCGGCGGAAGATCTGCTCGACCACCGCCGACAGCTCGGTGGGCACGCCCAGGTCGCGGCCGAGGTCGATGGCCAGACCGAGATCCTTGCAGGCGAGGACCATGGCGAAGGAGTCGTCGTAGTCGCCCTCGGTGAGGACGCGGAGGAAGTCGTGCTCCAGGAAGTAGGACGCGGCGGAGCTCTTGAGCAGGGAATCACGCAGCAGCCCGAGGTCCACGCCCGCCTTGGCGCCCATCGCGAACACCTCAGACGTGGCCACGAGCTTGCTGAACCACAACAGGTTGAGCAGCAGCTTGACCGTGTAACCGGCGCCGAGCGGGCCGACGTGCAGGATCCGCTTCGGGTCGCCCATCGCCTCCAGCGCGGGAAGCGCGGCCCGGAAGTCGTCCTCGGCGCCGCCGACGAAGATTTGCAGGGTGCCGGAGTCGGCGCCGTGCGACATCCCGCAGACGGGCGCGTCGAGCCGGCGCACCCGCCGGGCGTCCAGCACCTCGGCGGCGATCCGCTCGGCGGCCGCCGGGGTCGAGGTCGACATGTCGATCCACAGGGCTCCCGGCGCCAGGGCCGCGGCGGCGCCGCCGCGCAGCAGGACGTCCTCGACGACACGCGGCGTCGGCAGGCTGGTGATCAGGAGTTCCACGCCGTCCGCGCAGGCGGCGGGCGTGTCGGCCCATGCGGCGCCGAGCGCGAGATGCTCCGCGGCGGCCTCGGGGCGGACGTCGTGCACGGTGACCTGGTGACCCGCCTGGATCAGGTGGCGGGCCATGTGGCGACCCATGTTGCCCAGGCCGATGAAACCGATCCTCATCGTTGTCCTCGCTGTGGTGAGAAGAGAAGAGAAGGTAAAGGGAGAGGGGCGTTGTGGAGGCGGCCGGGAACCGTGCCCGGTTCAGGCCAGGTTGACCCAGGTGGTCTTCAGCGCGGTGTACGCGTCCCAAGCGTGCAGGGACTTGTCACGGCCCGCGCCGGTGGCCTTGAAGCCGCCGAACGGGGTGATGACATCGCTGGCGTCGAAGGTGTTGATCCAGACCGTCCCGGCCCGCAGCCGTTTGGCGGCGCGGTGGGCGACGGCCACGTCACGGGTCCATACGGAGGCGACGAGCCCGTAGTCGCTCTCGTTGGCCAGCCGGATCCCCTCGTCGGCGTCGCCGTCGAAGGAGACGACGGCCAGGACCGGGCCGAAGATCTCCCGCTGGGCGACGGCGGAGGTGTTCACCACCCCGTCCAGGACGGTCGGTTCGACATAGCTGCCGCCCGATTCGGTGAGGGCGCGGCCACCGCCGAACACCACGGTCGCCCCGTCCGCCACGCCACGCTCGATATGGCCGAGGACCGAGGCCAGCTGGTTCTCGTCGACCAGGGGTCCCATGACGGTGGCCGGGTCGAGCGGGTCGCCCATCCGGAAGGTGTCGTCGGTGATCCGGCGCACGGCGTCCAGGAGCCGGTCCTTGACGGAGGCGTGGACCACGACGCGGGAACCGGCGTTGCAGGTCTGCCCGGCGTTGTAGAAGATGCCCCAGGCCACGGCCGACGCGGCGGCCTCGATATCGGCGTCCGCCAGCACGAGCTGGGGCGACTTGCCACCCGCCTCGACGGCCACCTGCTTGCCGTTGGACTCGCCCGCGTACACCTGGAAGAGCCGGGCCACCTCCACCGAGCCCGTGAAGGCGATCTTGTCGACCTCGGGGTGGCGGCCCAGCGCCTGTCCGGCGACCTCGCCGCGCCCGGGGACGACGTTGAACACCCCGTCCGGCAGACCGGCCTCGGTGGCGAGCGCGGCCAGGCGCAGGGCGGCCAGGGACGTCTGCTCGGCGGGCTTGAGGACGACGCTGTTGCCGGTGGCGAGGGCCGGGCCCAGCTTCCAACTGGCGATGAGCAGCGCGTAGTTCCACGGAATGACCGCGCCGACGACGCCCAGGGGCTCCCGGGTGATCAGGGCGAGCGCGTCCCCGGGGGTCGGTGCCACCTCGTCGTAGGTCTTGTCGATGGCCTCGGCGTACCAGGCGATGGTCTCGGCGGCCTTGGCCACGTCGATCCGCAGGGACTCGGTGATGGGCTTGCCCATCTCCAGGGTGTCCAGGAGGGCCAGCTCCGCCGCGTGTCCCCGGATCAGGTCGGCCCAGCGCAGCAGGACGCCCTTGCGCACCTTGGGCGGGAGGTCACGCCAGCGTCCGTCCTCGAAGGCGCCGCGCGCGCTGCGTACGGCGCGGTCCACGTCCTCGGCGCCGGCCGCCCGCACCTTGGCGAGCACCGCGCCGTCGCGCGGCGAGTGGCTGGTGAAGGTGTCGCCGGAGAGTGCGTCGGTGAAGTGGCCGTCGATGAACGGCCTTGTCTCGAAGGTCAGTTGGTCGGCCGCGGCCAGCCACTGGCCGTGGTCGCGGGAGAGCAGGGCGTCGATGCCGTGCGTCATGTGATCCTCCACCGGTCGATCGCGTCTTCGTCCAGCTCGATGCCGAGGCCCGGCCTCGCGGGCACCTCGAGATCGCCGTCGCCGCCCACCCGCACCGGGTCGGCGAGCATGAAGTCCCGGCGCTCGGGGGTCCACCCGGGCGGGTCGTAGGGGAACTCGAAGTACGGGCCGCCGCCGACTCCCGCCGCCACATGCAGATTGGCCAGCACACCGATGCCGTTGGTCCAGCTGTGCGGGGTGAAGTGGCGGTGCTTGAGCTGTGCCAGTTCCGCCAGGGTGCGGGCGCGATGCATGCCGATCGCGAGCACCACGTCCATCTGGTAGATGTCGAGGGCGTCCTCTTCGAGATAGCGCAGCAGCTCGGTGGGGGAGTGGTGCATCTCGCCCGCGGCGATCCGCACCCCGGGGTTCTCGGCCCGCAGGCGCTTGAAGCCGGCCACGTCGCAGTAGGGCAGCGGCTCCTCGACCCAGAACACATCGAGTTCGGCCAGCCGTGCGATGGTCCTGCGGGTCCGGGCGAGGTCGGTGGCGCCCGCGGTGTCGCCCGCCATGCGCCACGACTGGTTCAGATCCACCATGATCTCGAAGTCCGCGCCCAGCTCCTCGCGCACCGCGCGGACCGCGGCGATCCCCTCGTCCACCCGGTCGCGGTCGATGCGGATCTTCATCGCGCGGAAGCCCGCCTCGCGGACCTTCAGCGCGGTGGCCACGCGCTCCTCGGGCGATTTGAGCTCACCGCAGGAGGCGTAGGCGGGCAGCGTCTTGGCCGCGTTGCCGAACAGCTCCGCCACCGGGCGGCCGTGGACCTTGCCGATGATGTCCCACAGCGCCGCCTCCAGCGGCCAGTAGTGGGCGCCGTGGAAGTTCGCGGTCTCGATGGCTTTGACATGCCGGGTGATGTCGAGCGGGTCCTCGCCGACGAACAGGTGCTTGTAGGTGTCGAAGCCGTCCATGAGGTCGCCGGAGCCGATGCCGGTGATCCCCTCGTCGGTGTGGACGCGGACGATCGTCGCGTCGAAGTGGCGCCGCGGCTCGGGGTCCCAGGCGGCCCGGAACGGCGGGTCCAGCTCAAGCCGCAGCCGGTCCAGGGTGATGTCCGTGATCTTCATCGGGCAAGCGCCTCGGGGGCGGGGGCGTAGAACGGATTGGCCGGGCCTTCCCCGGCGACCGCGAGGACATCGGCCACGGTCGGGGTGGCGTTCACCGCGGCCCGCACCGCGTCGTACGCGGCGGAGCGCTGGTTGCGGAAGGACACGTCCAGGTCGTCGACCACCGGGTTCACCCAGATCGCGGCGATGACCAGCAGGTCGTCGGCCTCCTCCGCGGGCAGCAGACCGTCCCGGACCGCGTCCGTGACGCCCTGTGCCAGACCGGCCTGGGCGGAGCCCCACGTGGCGCGCTGGTGCAGCTCACCTTCCGCGGCGGCCTTCGACACGAACAGCGTCAGCGGCTTCACCGGGACCGAGGGCCGCACGATGGTCAGGAACGGGACGTGTCCGGCGCTGGGCGTGGCCAGCGCCGTGGCCCAGGCCGTCTCGACGGGTCCGCCCTTGCGTCCGATCACGACGTTCGTGTGCGCGGCGTTGGCACCCTCCCCGACGAAGGACTCGCCGATCAGGGCGGTCGGGGCAAAAGGCGATGGCATGGGATCTCCTGGATCTCCGGGAGCGAGGAATCGGCGGACCGATGGGATGAACCTCGCATTCGCCGCAGTTCATCCGGTCCGATGCGGCGAATCTAGAACCGCCGCCACCCCCTCGCAAGGCACCCGCCGGAATCGAAATGCCGGTTGCTCTCCCGACAACCCGGCGGCTGACCTGGGGCTTCCCAGGGGCGCGCACTTAGGATGGCGCGCGTGACGAACCTCCCCCCGCGCGGCACCGACGGCCCCGGAGACACCACCGCCCCGCGCGGCCACGGGCTGCGCCGTGACATCGACCTGCTGGAGGCGCTCGCCTCCGACGAGGCCCAGAACGCCGGCGGACTCGGCGTCGTACGCCTGGCGCAGCTGGTGGGCCGGGAGAAGACCCAGGTCTCGCGGGCCCTCAAGGCCCTGGCTGCCGCCGGGATCGTGGAGCGGGACCCCGACACCCTGGAGTACCGGCTGGGCTGGCGGCTCTTCTCGCTCGTCGCGCGGACCTCGCAGAACCGGCTGGTGCGCATGGCCGAGCCGGTGATGCACGCGCTGTCGGCGGACGTGGAGGAGACCAGCCATCTGTGTGTCCTGAGCGACCGCGAGGTGCTCACCCTGCTCTCGGTCTCCGGACACTCCTTCCGCGTCCACGGCTGGGAGGGGCGCGGAGTGCCCGCGTGGCAGACCTCGGCCGGGCGGGTGCTGCTGGCCGATGCCACGCCGGATGAGCTGTACGTCCGCTTCGGCACCACCTCCACCCCGCCGATTCCCGAACTGTGGGCGCTGATCCAGAAGGCGTCGCGCCAGGGCTACGCGAGGGTCAGCGAGGAGTTCGAGGCCGGTCTGGTCGGAGTCTCGGCGCCCGTGCGCGACTTCCGGGGACGGGTCGTGGCGGCGATCAACATCTCGGCGCCCAAGTCCCGGCTCGGCGACCGCCTGGATCAGGCGGGCCGCACCACCGCCAAGGCGGCGGCACGCGTCTCCGCGCTGCTGGGCTGGGAGCCGCGGCACACCCCGTTCCCGCGGGCAGGGCTCACCTGAGGGCGCCCGCGCCGGGCGGCTCCGCCCCGTCCCCTCCCTGTCGTATGCGGTGAGTTGCCCTGACAGCAACCACCATTGCGATCCGAGAAGCGGCCTTGTCGGCCGTATGACGCGCTCGTAAATTCACCGCGAACCGGACCAGCCCTCGTTCGGAACGGAGAAAAGAGCAGCTCATGAACCTCCCCGGCATAGAAACCCTCGTCAAGGCGCCGTTCGCCGAAGGCGATGTGTTCATCGCCGGCCGCTGGTGCGCGGCCGGGGACGGACGGACGTTTCCCGTGCACGACCCGGCCACCGCGGAGCTGATCCGCGAGGTGTCCGCGGCGGGCCCGGACGACGCCGCGGCGGCGGTCGACGCGGCCCAGGACGCCGCCGCCGGATGGCGGGCGACGCCACCGCGCCGTCGCTCGGAGGTGCTGCACACCGCCTTCGCCCTGATGCGCGAGCACACCGACAGCCTCGCCCGCCTCATCGTCCTGGAAAACGGCAAGGCGTACCGGGACGCGGTGGCCGAGGTCGGTTACGCGGCGGAGTTCTTCCGCTGGTTCGCCGAGGAGGCGGTGCGGATCGGCTCCTCGTTCGGCGACGCGCCCGGTGGCGGCTTCCGCCACGTCGTACGCAGGCATCCGGTGGGCGTCACCGCCTTCGTCACCCCCTGGAACTTCCCGGCCGCGATGGCCACCCGGAAGATCGCCCCGGCGCTCGCCGCCGGCTGCCCGGTGCTCCTCAAACCGGCCCCGGACACCCCGCTCACCGCCCTCGCGATCGCCGCCCTGCTGAGCGAGGCGGGCCTGCCCGACGGGCTGCTGAACGTACTGCCCACCGACCGCGCGCCCGAGGTGGTATCGGTCTGGCTCCATGACGAGCGGGTCCGCAAGTTCTCCTTCACCGGCTCCACCGCCACCGGCCGGAAACTCCTGGAGCAGGCGGCGGCGAACGTCGTCAACGTGACCATGGAACTGGGCGGCAACGCCCCCTTCATCGTTCTTGAGGACGCCGACGTCGACGCCGCGGTGCGCGGTGCGATGGACGCCAAGATGCGGGGCGGTGGCGAGGTCTGCGTCGCCGCCAACCGGTTCTACGTCCATCGGTCGGTGGCCGTCGAGTTCACCGGGAAGTTCGCGGCGGCCATGACCGCGGTACGCGCCGGAGCGGGTCTGGAGGAGGGCGTCACCCTCGGCCCGATGATCAACCGGACCGCCGTGGAGTCCATCCGATCCCTGGTGGACGACGCCGTCGGGCGTGGCGCGAAGGTCGCCGCGCGGGGCAGCGTGCCCGAGGGCCCCGGCTGCTACCATCCGGCGACCGTTCTGGTGGACGTCCCCGAGGACGCCCGGATCATGAACGAGGAGGTCTTCGGGCCGGTCGCGCCCCTCGCCACCTTCGCGGACGAGGACGAGCTGGTGGCCCGCGCCAACGCGACGGTGCACGGTCTCGCCTCGTACATCTACTCGCGCGACGTGGCCCGGGCCCTGCGCATCGCCGAACGCCTGGAGAGCGGCATGGTCGGCCTCAACCGTGGCCTGCTCTCCGACCCGGCGGCGCCCTTCGGCGGCGTCAAGCAGTCGGGTCTGGGCCGGGAGGGCGGCCGCGAGGGCATCGAGGCGTTCCTGGAGACGCAGTACATCGCCCTCGACTGGCCGACCGGCTGACGCGCTCTCCCCCTCCCCCTCCCCCCGCCACCGCTTCCCCTTTCCCGCCCCCAGTAAGGACCCGCGCATGGCAACGACGCCTGTGACCGAGCACAACGAGCCCAGCACACCGCCGGGCGCACCCGCCACCGAACGCGAACGGAAGCGGCTGCACACCAAGCTGAAGCTGGCCACGCAGATCGGCCAGGGGATCGACGGCTACATCATCGGTGGCATCGGCCTGGCGATGGGCGCGATCACCGACGACCTCCATCTGACCTCCGTGGAACAGGGGCTGGTCGGTGCCGCACCGCTGATCGGCATCTTCGTCGGAGGGCCGCTCTTCGGCCGGCTGGCCGACCGGTTCGGACGCCGGCCGGTGTTCCTCATCGACATGTTGATCTTCCTGGTCGGCTCGGTGCTCCAGTTCTTCGTCGTGGACGGCCCACAGCTCTTCCTGATCCGGCTGGTGATGGGCGTGGCGATCGGCGGTGAGTACGCGATCGGCGCGCCGCTGCTGTCGGAGTACGCGGGCCGACGGGGCCGCGGGCGGCTGCTGGCGAGCCTGGAGATCAGCTGGTACCTGGGGTACGCGCTGGCCACGGTCGTGGGGGCGCTGTTCACCTCCGTCGACGGCGGCTGGCGCTGGTCCCTGGCGAGCAGCGCGGTGATCGCGCTGGTGTGTGTGGCCCTGCGCGGTGGCATCCCGGAGTCCGCGCGCTGGCTGCTGAGCCAGGGGCGCCGGAACGAGGCGGAGGCGCTGATCGAGAAGTACGGCATCGAGGTGGACGTGGCCGCGGAGCTCGACGAGCGCGATGAGGTGCGGCAGGACGGGTTCCGGGCGCTCTTCGGCCGGCAGCACATCCGTTCCACGGTGTTCGCCAGCGTCTTCTGGGCCGCCCTCGTGCTGCCGTACTTCGCCATCGGCACCTTCTGGACGGACGTCTTCGAGGCTCTGCACATGGGGGACAACGCGGTGGCGGCGCTGCTCGTCTACTCCTTCACCGCCGTGGCCGGTGTCACCGCGGGGTGCCTGGTCGTGGAGCGGATCGGCCGCCGCAAGCTGCTGATCCCGCCGTTCTGGATCACGGCCGCGTGTCTGGCCCTGGTGGCGGTGTGGCCGTCCTCCACCCCCGTCATCGTCGTCGGCTTCCTGTTCTTCATCTTCCTCAACGCCGCCTCCTCCGCGCTGACCGCGGTCTATCCGCTGGAGGTGTTCCCCACGTCCCTGCGCACCACGGGCGTCGGCTTCGCCACGGCCATGAGCCGGGTGGGCGCCGCGATCGGCACGTTCCTGCTGCCGATGGGGCTCGACCACTTCGGAGCGGAGTTCGTGCTGCTGGTCGGCGCCGGAGTGCTGGTGGTCGGCGCCGTCGTGTCACAGTTCCTGGCGCCGGAGACCACCGACCTGGACCTGGCCCGCGCGGCGCGCACGGCCCGCGAAGGGGCGTAGCGGCACACCCCGGGCCCGCCCGGTGTGCGGATTCGCGCACCCCGGGCGGGCACCGTCATGGCGTGGGAGGACGGTGGTCCTCATACGGCGGCCGGGGTGTAGTGGCCGGTCTCGTCCCCTTCGAGGACATGGCTGCGCTCGCCGTCCACACCGACCGGGGCATCGCCCGCCACGGTCACCCGGTGCAGCAGACGCGGCAGATCGCCGTAGTCGTCCGGCGCGTAGTGCTGGGTGATGCGTTTCCGACGAGACTCTGGGCGAAACCACCGATGAACGGACCGCGTTCGCCGCTCTCGGGGTGGACGCGCACGACCGGGTGGGCGGTGCGGTGCTTCCGGGAGACGAACCGCCTGCGGTGTTCGGCCGCCTTCTCGTTCCTCGGCGGCGCGGCGTAGTCGTAGTCGATGGTGTGCACGGCCAACAGCGTGTCGGCCAGCTCGCGCAGCGGCCGGGGCGGGTCCCGGTAGGCGGCGCCCGTGTTGGCGATGAGCGTGTTGCCGCCGTGGGGCGGGACCACGATGCCGCGCAGGGTGGACAGCTTCGGGGGCGTACGGACGAAGGTGACGTCCGTGTGCCAGCGGTTGGCGCGGGCCCTCGGCGTCGACCGGCAGGATGCTGGGCTGACCCTCGACGGACGGCACCGTGGGGTGTGCGGCGGTCAGCTCCCCGAAGAGGGAGGCGAAACGGAGCTGGGCGGCGTCGTCCAGGCGCTGGTCGCGGAAGACGAGCGCCTTGTGCTCCAGGAGCGCGGAGTTGAGGTCGGAGACGAGCGCGGGGCCGATGGCGGGTGGAGGTGGACCCTCCGCCTCGGGAGGAGCGACGGCGGGATGGTGCCGGAGGGGCACCGGCCCCCGCACCGGTGGGGAGCCGGACGGCAGATATATGCAATGTTTGTCGCTCGGAACGGATTCTTCCGCGCTGATCCGTGCCACACTGAACGTAGGCCCTCGCCGTTCCCCCGTCGGTGAGGGCCGTTTTGCTGGCGACTGCGAGGGACCGAACGGGTCTACGACGGCTTGTTCTCCTCCACCCAGCGGAAGAAGGCGATCTGCCGGGACATGAGGGTGATCAGCTCATACGCGATATGCGAGGCGGCCACGGCGGTGATCTCGGCGTGGTCGTACGCCGGGGCGACCTCGACCAGGTCGGCGGAGACCACATAGCAATCGACCAGCCCGCGCACGATCTCCAGCAGTTCCCGCGAGGTGAGGCCGCCCGCCTCGGGGGTGCCGGTGCCCGGGGCGTGTGCGGGATCCAGTACATCGATGTCCACGGAGATGTACAGCGGCCGTTTGCCGATGCGCTCCTTGAGCTGCTGGACCACCTCGTCCACCCCGCGTCGCATCACATCGGCCGCGGTGACGATCCCGAAGCCCAGCTTGGTGTCCTCGTCCAGGTCTTCCTTGCTGTACAGCGAGCCGCGGGTGCCGACGTGGGAGAGCGCGGAGGTGTCGAGGATGCCCTCCTCGACCGCGCGGCGGAACGGAGTCCCGTGGGTGTACTGGGCGCCGAAGTGGGAGTCCCAGGTGTCCAGGTGCGCGTCGAAGTGCAGCAGTGCCACCGGGCCGTGGCGGCGGGCCACCGAGCGCAGGAGCGGAAGCGCGATGGTGTGGTCGCCGCCCAGTGTCATCAGCTGCGCGCCCGTGGACAGCAGCGCGTCCGCGCCCGCCTCGACGCTCTCGACGGCCTGGTCGATGTCGTGGGGATTGGCGGTGATGTCACCGGCGTCGGCGACCTGGGCGTAGTGGAACGGATAGACGTCCAGGGCCGGGTTGTAGGGGCGCAGTTGGCGCGATGCCTCCCGGACGGCGTTCGCCCCGAAGCGGGCCCCGGGCCGGTAGGAGACACCGGCGTCGAACGGCACCCCGACCACGGCGATGTCCGCGGTGCCGACCTGGTCCAGGCGGGGGACGCGGCCGAAGGTGGCTGGGCCCGTGAAGTGCAGGGTGGCGTCGGTCTCCTGGGGCGGGACGGGGCTGGTTGCGTCGGGACAGTTCGCGGTCATGGTCGGCGCTGGATCCTTCATCTGTGGGGGGAGTGCGGCTGTGGGGGGGAGTGCCGGCCGGTGGGAGGCCGTGGTGCCTTGGCGATCAAGGGAGTTCCGTGCCCATGACACGCGGCGCATACGCCGGGAGCCAGCCATGTGGTCGGGGTTTCTCGGATCCGAGAAGCCCGTTCCGTGAACGCCTTGGTCAGTGGCCCTTCATCGGGCGTGGGGAGCGTGGCCGGCCACCGCCGCCGTCAGCCTCGCCGCGCCCTGTTGCAGGATGTCCCGCACATGATCCGCTTCATGCCGGTGGTGGTGGCGCCGCCATGTGCTGCTGACGGCCGCTATGGGCCGCTCGTTGTGGTCGAACGCCGGTACCCCTATCGACCGCAGCCCCTCGGAGACCAGCTCGACCTCCTCCGACCAGCCGCGCTCACGGTCCCGCGCCAGCAGGTTCCGCAGCTCCGCCAGCGACCGGGGACCTCTGCCGGTACGGGTGCAGAGATCCCCCGGCCGGGGGAAGACCGCCCGGAGGTGCGCCTCGGTGGAGTGGGCCAGGATCGCACGGCCGTTGGCCGTGAGATGGGCCGGCAGCCGGACGCCGACATCGGTGACGGGGGTGGCGTCGGTGTACCGCGAATGGCCCCTTGGCGGCCGCTCCTTGAGCAGGTAGACCGTCTCGGCGCCGTAGAGGATGCCCAGGTGTACCGATTGGCCGAGCCGGTTCGACAGGTTGCGCAGAATGGGGCGGGCGAGTCGCTTCAGGGGCTCGTGCCGCAAGTAGGCGGAGCCGATCTCGAAGGACGCGACCCCCAGACCGTATGCCTGCTCCTCCGGGATGTAGGTGACAAACCCGCGATCAACCAGGACCGCGAGGATGTGGTAGAGCGATGAGCGGGGCATCTCCAGGTCTCTGGCCAGTGCCGATGCTCGAACCGGCCCCGAGCGGCAGGCGAGGTGCAGCAGGACATCCAGCGCCCGCCCCACGGCCGGTGAGGCACTTGATGCCGTCCGGCGTTCACTCACGTCTCACATCCTTGTGGTCCCCCGCCGCCACAGGCGGCCGCCCTTCCGCGTGGCACGACGCAGCCGGCCGGGCAACCGCTGGCCCGTGCACGTACCTTGGTCGTGTCCGATCGTAGAACCGGGTGCCGCGGCCCTCCCACCCGGCCTCCGGGCACCGCTCAGGCCGGGCAACGGGCCTGGTCGGACGGGTGATCCGGGTCATTCCGGATCCGCGTCGCCCTCCTCTTCCAGTCGTTCATCCGGGACGGTGTGCACGGCGGCTTCCTCGGCGCCGGCGGCGCCCGCGTCGATGCCTTCGTCCCTGGCGATGGTTTCCTTGGTGGTGTCGGTGTGCGCTCCCTCGTCGGGGGCGACGAGTCGGCCCGTGCGGTCCGTTCCCGCCTCGGGGTCGACCGGTTCGCCCTCGCCCTCCGGCACGTCTCCCACTTCGTCGCCCGCCGGGGCTTCGACATCGGGGGTCTCTTCGGCCAGCCGCTCGTCGAGCGTCTCGCGCTCGCGCTGTTCGGCCGCCGTCGTGCCGTGCTTGGTGACGCCCAGTGGCTTCTCCGGCGGCGAGTAGCCCTCGTCGAGCATCTCGTCGTAGTCGCGCTCGTCCAGGGAGTCCTGGGCGTCCAGGGGGGCCGCGTCCTCCTGCTCCTCGTTGGTGCCGGTCGGCTGATAGACGTCGTCTGCCCTGTCGTCGCTCATCATCGCTGCCTCCCTCGCATGGTGCCTTGTTCGGCCTTCGACCGGTCCGGGCCGTCCAGCGCGAACTCATGTGGCCGGGTTTCCTGTCCTGCCTGTTCCTCACACCGTCGGCGGATCTCCTTGATCGGCGAGTTGTTCCGCTTGTGCTGCCGCGTCCGTGGCCCGCCGCCTCGCCTCATGGACCGCCCGCTCCGCCTTCCGCACCCGCGTGCGGGCATCCCGGACGGCGTCATCGGCCTCCCGCTGCTCGTCCTCGGCCTCCTTCAGCCGCTTTCTCAGATCCACCAGACGTTGCTGCGCTCGGTGTTTTCGCTGGTCGGTCCGGCCTTGCTCATCCTCGGCCGCGGTGAGCTCCGCCTCGCGGGCGCGCAGTCGGCGCTCGGCGTCATCGGCCTCCTGTTGTGCACGGGCCCGCCGCTCTCGCTGTTCGCGGCGCTTCTCCTGTTCCGCGCGGCGCCGCTCCCGCTCTTCTTGACGGCGCCGCTCCTGCTCTTCTCGTTCGCGGCGCCGCGAACGAGCGGCCTCCAGATCGGCCACCCGGCCGCCGGAGGCCCGCTCGCCGCGTCGCGAGGCGGGTGGCGCGGACCGGGCGGCGCCGGTGACGAGCGCGAATCCGGTCGGTGCCGTGAGCGGCTTGGTCAGCCGCCCCCGCACCCATTCCTGTCCCGCGTCCGCGTCGGCCAGCACAGCTCGTAGTGTCTCCTCCACCTCGCGCTGGGCGCCCTCGCCGATCGGTTGCCCGGCCCGCGTGGTCAGATCCCTCGCCTGGCGGGCGAGCGCCGCGATGACCTGGCGCTGCTGCGTGGACAGCTTGCGCAGTTGCCCGCCGTCCAGATCCTGGTGTGCTTGCCGCAGGGCCGCTCCGAGCCGAAGGACCTGCTCGGCCTCGTCCGGCTGCCGCCGTACCAGCAGGTTGCTCGCCCACGCCGCCTTGGTGGGGCGGCGCAAACGGCGGATCCGCTCGGCCAGCTCCCGGTCTCCCGCGGTGCGGGCGTCCTTGGCGCGCTCATCGCGGGCGGCGGTGAAGTCCGCGGGTGGCAGGGCGTACAGCTCATCGGCGACGGCGTCCAGATCCACCAGCCCTCCTGCCCGGCGTGGATCAACCTCCTGGGACTATTTTGTCACCTTTTGGCTGGATGGGCCCGCGAGTGACCCCGCCCGATGTCACAGCCATGTCGTGGCCGGCCAGATGGTCACGGCCGCGGCGAGAAGGAGCGTGATGTTGAGCGCCACCTGGCGGTCTCCCCGGCGCAGGTGCACCCTGGTGGCGCCGATCTGTAGGACCACGAACCCAACGGCCGCGGCCAGGGCCAGCCAGGGCGCGATACCGGTCAGCGGCGGGAGGATCAGCCCGGTCGCGCCGAGCACTTCGATCACGCCGATGGCCCTGACAGCCGCCATCGGCGTGGTGTCCACCCAGGCCATCATCGGCCGCAGCCGCTCACGGCTCCGGACCACCTTCACCCCGCCCCCGTAGAGGTAGAAGAGGGCGAGCAGACCAGCGACGATCCAATACACCAGGACACTGGCTTCCGGTTCTTCAGTCACACCGCGATTCCACCGCCGGGCCGCCATGACCGTCCAAGACTTCTTCTGTGGTGTCGATACCGGATGGGTATCGTCGCACCATGGAGCTACGCATGCTGCGCTATTTCGTGGCGGTCGCCGAGGAACTCCACTTCGGCCGGGCCGCCGTCCGGCTGCATATGAGCCAGCCCCCGCTGAGCCGGGCGATCAAGCAGCTGGAGACCGAGCTGGGCGCCGCGCTGTTCCGCCGATCGTCCGCCGGTGTCACGCTCACTCCGGTGGGGGCCGTGCTGCTCGATGAGGCGCGCGCCCTGCTCGACCACGCGGACCGGGTACGCGTACGCGTGGCCGCGGCGGCCGGCACCGCGAGCCTCACCGTGGGCATCCTGGGGGACAGCACCGACCCGGACGCCACCCGGCTGGCCGGCGCCTACCACCGGCGGCACCCGGGCGTCGAGGTCCACATCCGCGAGACCGACCTGACCGATCCCACCTGCGGGTTGCGCGCCGGGCTGGTGGACATCGCCCTGACCCGCGGGCCGTTCGACGAGACCGGACTGACCGTGCACGAGCTGCGCGCCGACCCGGTGGGCGCGCTGCTGCGGGCCGACGATCCGCTGGCCCGCCGCGACAGCGTGAAAGTGGCCGATCTGGCGGACCGCCGCTGGTTCCTGTTCCCGGAGGGCACCGACCCCGGCTGGCAGTCGTACTGGAGCGGCGGGGAACCTCGCGAGGGCCCGGTGGTGCGTGGCGTCCAGGAATGCCGCCAAGCCGTGCTGTGGAACGGCACGGTCGGCATGACGCTCGTGGACCACGAGCCGCCGGACGGGCTCACCGTGGTACCGCTGATCGACATGGAGCCGAGCCGCGTGGTGGTGGCGTGGAACGAGGCCGACACGAACCCGCTGATCCGCTCGTTCGCCGAAATCGCCACCGCCGCCTACCGTGGCGGTGGCGGTGTCACCTCTCGTCCTACGCCATCCTGACCAGGTGTACGGCCGTGCTCGCCCAGTCACCGGACGGGAGGTCGGGGCGGAACCCGTACTCGGCCAGCACGGTGGCATGGTGCACCTCACCGGTGCGGGTGTCGCGGTAGCGGGCACCGGGGGTGAGCCCGCGCAGCCGTACCGGCAGCCGCGGGACTCCGTGGCGCGGGCCGCGCCGCCAGGCCAGCACCAGGGTCTCGGCGCCGTCCTCGGCGGCGTACTGCACCACGGTCGGCACCTCGCCGTGCGGCCCGGACAGCCGGTACAGGGCGCCGTGCTGGACGACGTGGCGCACCCGCTTGTACTCGGCGACCAGGTCGGCGGCCTCGGCGAGTTCCGCCTCGGACCAGCGGGCGAGATCCCCGCCGATGCCCAGCAGCCCGCACATCGCCACATGGAATGGCCGACCGCGCGGGCCTGTCCTCGTGCTTCGACGCCTTCGCCGACTACTGCCTGGCCCAGCTCCCGTCCTGGGCCAAGCTCACCCGCGACCTCTTCAACGACCCGCGCAACCGCTACCGCAACTCCACAGGGAAGGTCGCCGGCTGGACCGTCGCGTTCTCCACCAACATCCACGGCGGAAGCGGCTGGTGGTGGCATCCCGCGAGCAACGCCTGGCTGAGCAACAGCCTGTACGAGCACTACGAGTACACCCAGTCGCGGGCGTATCTGGCGAAGATCTACCCGCTGCTCAAGGGCGCCTGCGAGTTCTGGGAGGTGAGCCCGAAGACTGGGTGGCTCCAGGAGCGGATGTCCCCCGACAACCTCGGGGAGACCACCCACCGCCATCTGTCCCCGCTGATCGGCCTGTTCCCCGGCGACCGCATCCGCCCGACGGCTCCACTCCCCAGGAGCTCGTGGCCGGGGCCACCGCGCTGCTCACCGCGCGCGGCATGGACAGTTTCGGCTGGGCCAACGCCTGGCGGGCCGCGTGCTGGGCGCGGCTGAAGGACGCCGACACGGCATACCAGCTCGTGGCCAACAACCTCCGCCCCTCCACCGACGGCAGCAACGGCACCGCGTTCAACCTCTTCGACATCTACGAGGTGGAGAAGGGCAGGGGCATCTTCCAGATCGACGCCAACTTCGGCACCCCGGCGGCGATGAGCGAGATGCTGCTGTACTCCCGCCCCGGCCACCTGGAACTGCTCCCCGCCCTGCCCGACGCCTGGGCAGCGTCCGGCTCGGTCACGGGACTGGCCGCGCGGGGCGGCTTCGTCCTCGATCTGCGCTGGGAGCACGGGCTACCGACATCGGCCACGATCCGCAGCGTCGGCGGCCGGACGACGACGGTGGCCCATGGCTCCACCTCCCGCACGGTCCGCCTGGAGCCCGGCGCGTCCGTCACGCTGAAGGGGTTCGCCCGATGACGGCTCGCCGTGCCGCCATCGGCGGCCTGGGTGTCGTACTCACGGCACCCGACCGCGCCAACGGCCCCTGAGACCCGTTCGACCCGCCGGTTCCGGTGCGCCGCGCCCGTCTCACTGTTCGCCCGGGCGGCGGGCCGGAGGTGGTGGGGGCAGGACCGCGCCCGAGGTGAAGCGGGCGGGCCGGAAGTCCCTCAGCAGGGGGGACTCAACGCCGTGGAGCTCGTCCGCGACCAGGCGGCCGAGCAGCGGGGCCAGGGTGATGCCGCTGTGGGTCGCCACCACATAGAACGGAACGCCGGTGGCGGGGAAGCCCGCCACCGTGAAGCCGTCGCCCGGCATGGCGCGCCGGCCGACCCGGACCTTCTCCACCACGGTGCCCTCCGTGCCGTTCAGCGCCTCGGGCAGGCGGGCCAGCATGGCAGTGGCGATCTCGCCGTCGGGCGGGTACGGCTTGGCCGGGTCCGCCGTCGCGTCCAGGTCCAGGGCCTGGAGCAGCAGCCGACCGCCGCCGTCCGGGCGGACGTTCAGCCGTGGGCCGGTCAGCACGCGGGACAGCCGCGTGGCCGCCGGTGCGGTGGTGGCGAGGAAGCCCACCGTGGCCGAGCCCGCGAGATCGGGATCCGCCATGGGGACATGGGCACCGGCCAGCCCGGCCACTTCCTGTGTCCACCGGCCCGCGCAGCTCACCACCGTCTCCGCCGGGTGGCGGCCACCGTCGGCGCAGATCACCGTGGCTCCGGTCGGGCCGTGTTCGATCGCGGTCACCCTGGCGCCGCCGACCACCGTCGCGCCACGGTCCCTGGCGGCACCCAGCAGCCGGGACAGCAGCAGCACGGGCAGGGTGTACGCCTCCTCGGGGAAGAAGGCGAACACGGCGTGGGACGGTGCCGGCGCGAGGTCCGGCTCCAGCTCCCGGGCCTGTTCCGCGGTGATCCACTCCACCGGGTAGTCCCTGGCCCTCAGCCGCTCCACCCGCCCGGCCAGCACCTCCTTGTGCCGGTCCGTCACCGCCCACTCCAGGTTTCCGGCGGGGAAGAACCACGGCGCCCCGTCCCCGGCCAACTCGTAGTGTGCGCGGATACCGGCGTGGTTGAGCGCGAAGTACGGCTCCGGCTCCTTGTTCGCGCTGTTGATCCAGGCGAACGAGTTCGCGGTGGTGCCCGCTCCGGGGTGATCGGCCTCCAGCACGGTGACCCGGGCGCCACGCCCG
This sequence comes from Streptomyces sp. Inha503, assembly GCF_047215865.1. NCBI lineage: Bacteria > Bacillati > Actinomycetota > Actinomycetes > Kitasatosporales > Streptomycetaceae > Streptomyces > Streptomyces sp. Inha503. Next base: position 11,297,979 of record NZ_CP178360.1, read on the forward strand.
GCCAGCTCCGCCGCCACGGCCGCGCCCACCACTCCGGCTCCGATGACCACAACTCGCACGGGAATCCTCCTTGGCACGAAGGTCAGTTCTCGGGGTCGGCCCCGAAGAGATGCGCGACGCCGACGACGCGCTCGATGATGACGACGGCCACCGCGGCGAAGAGCACCATCACGGTGCCAACGGCGGTCACGGTCGGGTCGTAGTTGTACTGGAGGTAGTTGAAGATCCGCACCGGCAGGGTCTGCATGTCCGTGGTCACCACGAACAACGCGATCGTCAGGTCGTCGAAGGAGGTGATCAGGGCGAAGAACGCCCCCGCGATCAGCGGCCCGCGCACGGCGGGCAGCGTCACATGCCAGAACACCTGTGGCGCCTTCGCACCCAGCCCGGCGGCGGCCAGCTCCGCCGACCGGTCGAGCCCGGCGAGCCCGGCCAGCACCAGGCGCACGGTGTACGGGACGGTCAGTACCAGATGCGCCAGCAGCAGGGTGAGCGGGCTGGAGGCCATGCCGAGCTGGGCGTACCACTGGAGCAGCCCGATGCCGAGCACGATCGTCGGCACGGCGAACGCACTCGAGAACAGCCTGTCCAGCACCGACTTCCCCGGGAACGGATAGCGGTGGATGGCCAGCCCCGCCGCGAGCCCCAGCGCCGTGGACACCACGGCCGCTCCCGCCGCCACCCCGATGCTGAGCAGGAACGAGTCCAGGAACTCGGGGCGGTTCAGCAGCTCCGCGTACCAGTGCAGGGTCAGCCCCTCGGGCGGGAAGGTCACGTAGCTGGTCGTGGTGAGCGAGGAGGCGATGGTCACCAGCACGGGCGCCAGCAGGAACAGGCCGACGAGCGCGGCGAACGCGGCGCCGAGCAGACGCCTCGCGCGCCCGCCCGCGCCCGCCGCGATCGGCTTGCCCGCGGCCTTGCCCGCGGCCTTGCTCGTTGCCGTCGCCGTTTCCGTTGGCGTTTCAGTTTCCGCTGCCGTGGTCACGCGAACACCTCCTTGCCGCCACGCCCGCGCAGCAGCCGGGCGTACACGGCCGTCAGAATCGTCGTCACCACGATCAGGACGAAGCCGATCGCCGCCGCATACGGCCAGTTCAGATTGGACGTCGCCTCGGTGTAGACGAAGTACGGCATCAGCTTCACCGTGGGCCCGCCCAGGATCGCCGGCGTGACGAAGCTGGAGACGGTCAGGCTGAACACGATCAGCGAACCGGCCAGCATCCCCGGCAGGGACAGTGGGACGGTGATCCGCCAGAAGCACGTCCAGCCGCTCGCCCCCAGGCCCTTGGCCGCGGGCGTGAGGGCCGGGTCGATCCGGTCCAGGCTGCCCATCAGCGGCAGCACCATGTACGCGAGCATCACATGCACCATGCCGACCACGACCGCGGTGTCGTTGTACAGCATCTTCGGCGCGTCCAGGCCCAGGGCGTGGAACCCGTCCGCGATCGGCCCCTTCGGACCGAGCAGCACCAGCCATCCGTACGCCCTGGTCACCATCGAGATGAGCAGCGGCGACAGCAGTACGAGGGAGAGGTAGTTGCGCGCCCTGGGGGAGCGGCCGCGCAGATAGACGGCGAACGGGTAGCCCACCACGAGGCAGCCGAGCGTGGTCAGCGCGCCGATCCACAAGGTGTGCCACAGCACGTCCCGGTAGAAGGAGTCCCCCAGGAACCGCGTGTAGTTGTGCAGCGTGGGGTCGCCCGCCTGGGTGCGGAAACTGTTGTACACCAGCATGAACAGCGGTGCGATGAAGAGCAGGGCGAGCACCGCGATGGCGGGGGAGGCCAGCAGCAGACCGGTGCGCCACGGGCCGCGCTTCCCGCCCGGCTTGGGAACCCCCGGCCTCGGCGCCGAGCCGTCGGGCCTCAGAGGCGTGCCGTCAGCGACGCGTGCCGTGGCTGCCATGCGCAGATCACCTCCTCGCCCAGTCCGGGCACCTCGGAACCGAACGGCAGCGTGGCCTCGACGCGTCCCGCGGCCGTGGCCACGACGCAGCGGACACGGGTGCCGAGGAAGCGGGTGGCCTCGACGGTGCCGGGAAGCCCCGGCTCCGCCGCCGTATGGTCAGATGTGCTCGCCGAGCGGCCCTTCCCGGACCCGGCTTCGGGTATGGCCAGCACCCGTACGGCCTCCGGCCGCACATAGAGCCGTACCGCCTCGCCGTCGTCCGGCGCGGTGCCCACCGGTGTCGCCGTGACGAGGTGGGTGTCACCGATCCGGCAGCGGTGCCCTTCGGCGGCCGCCCCCGCCGCGATCCCGTCGAGCACATTGACCTCACCGACGAACTGCGCCACGAACTCCGTGGCCGGGCGCAGATACACGGTTTCGGGGACGTCCAGCTGATGGATCGCCCCCTCGGCCATCACCGCGATCCGGTCCGACACCGCGAGCGCCTCGTCCTGATCGTGGGTGACCAGGATCGTGGTGGTGCCCACCCGGCGCTGGAGGGCGGCGACCTCCTCGCGCAGACGCACCCTGAGCTGGGCGTCGAGGTTGGAGAACGGCTCGTCGAGCAGCAGCAGATCGGGCTCCACGATCAGCGCCCTGGCCAGGGCCGTGCGCTGGCGCTGCCCGCCGGAGAGCTGGCGCGGATAGCGCTCGCCCATGCCGTCGAGCCCCACCAGCTCCAGGGCCTCGGCCGCCCTGCGCCTGCGCCGGGCCGCGCCGACCTTGCGCATCCGCAGGCCGAACGCGATGTTCTCCGCCACCGTCATATGGGGGAAGAGGGCGTAGGACTGGAACACCATGCCCATGGCCCGCCGGTTCGCCGGGAGCCGGGTGATGTCGCGGCCGTCCACCTCCACCACGCCGGAGTCGGGCAGCAGATGTCCCGCCACCATGTTCAGCGTGGTGCTCTTGCCGCATCCCGACGGACCGAGCAGGGTGAGGAACTCCCCGGGCTCCATCGTCAGGTCGATGCCACGGACGACCTCCTTGCCGCCGAGGGCCTTGTGGATCCCCTTGAGGACCAGCCGCCCGCGGGCGCTGCCTGCCCGTGTGGCGGTGTCCGTCCCGACCGGCGCGCTCTCCTTGCCCACGGTGTCCGTCCCCGCGGTCACTTGCTCTCCACCTGCTTGTTCCACTTGTCGGTCCAGGCGGAGCGGTTCTTGTTGATGGTCTTCCAGTCGAGCTTCAGCAGGGAGTCCACCTTGTCGGTGCTGACGACCTTGTTCTTCAGGGCGGGGTCCTCCTTGACGCCCTCGACCACCGATCCGTCGTAGGTCGCCCTGGCCAGCGCCCGCTGGACGGACGGCTCCAGCAGATGCGCCACGAACTTCTGGGCCAGCTCCTCATGCGGTGCCTTCTTGACCACGTTCGCCGTGGTCACCAGGCCGATCGCACCGTCCTTGGGGTAGACGAACTCGATCGGGAAGTCCTTCTCCGCCAGCGTCGAGGTGCGCGACACCCCCCACACCGAGGCGGCGGCCTGGCCCTGGAGGAAGTAGTTGGACACATCGGCGGTGGTGTCGAACGTCGCCGCGTTCCTGGCGATCCTCTTGACCGCCGTGAGGCCGGGGTCGACATCCCTCTCCGAGCCGCCGTTCGCCTTGGCGGCGCCGACCAGCAGCCCCACCCCATAGGTGTTGGTGATCGAGGGGAGGACCACCTTGTCCTTCAGCTTGGGATTGGCCAGATCCTCCCAGGTGGTGGGCTTGGGGATGCCATGATCCGCGAACCACTCGGGGTTGTAGGCGATGCCCGTGGCCGTCAGCCCGAACCCCACCCCCGAGTCGTTCTCCATCCGGGCGATCTTCACCACGTCGTCCACCGGCACCACCTTGGTGTCGATCGACGCGAGCAGCCCGGCCTCCAGCGCCTGCGCCTGGGGACCGTCGTCCACCAGCGCCACGTCGATCTGCGGATTGGCGCGCTGCGCCTTGAGCTTGGCGACGGTGTCGGTGGAGGAGCCGGGGATGTAGGTGACCTTGCAGCCGCAGCTCTTCTCGAACGCGGGCAGGACCGAGTCGCGGAACGCCGTCTCGAACGAGCCGCCGTAACCGGCCACCACCAGGGCGCCTCCCTTGCCACCACCGGCGGAGGGTTTGGGGGCGCCGCAGCCGGTGACGGCGACGGTGAGCGTGAGGGCACTGGTCACGGCACACAAGGCGGGCAGGGCTGATCGGGGCGATGGCATGGCTACCTCCTGCGATGAGGGTCAGCGGCCTTGGAGAGAGGTCTCCACGTAGAAGCGGGATGTGTCGGTCGGCAGGATCATTTCGAGGTGTTCGACCACCTCGTCGTTCTCCGCCCAGGTAGTGCGCAGCCAGCGGAAGACCGCGGTACCCGGCTCCAGGCCGAAGAGCTCGGCGTGCTCCTCGTCCAGGTTGTACGGCTCCACATAGAGCCGCGAGCGTTGCAGTGGCACGCCGCGGTCGCGGAGATACATATGGCTCGTGATGGTGACCAGATCCTGGTCGAGCAGGTCGGGGGCGAATCGGAAGGGCAGGACGGCGAGCTCCGTGCCGGTCACCCGGCTGCCGTCGGGGCTCAGCTTGTGGCGATCGAGCTGTACGACGGCGTCGTTGCCGTCCAGGCCGGGCAGCCGCAGGGCCGCGCCGGCCGCGGGCAGGACCTTGGCGCTGATCACCCGGTGGTCGCCGTGGGCCTCGGGCCCGCTGGTCAGCACGCCCGCGGAGCGGAGCAGATTCTCCTCATCGGTGGTCTGCGCCACGAATGTGCCGTGCCTGCGGTACCGGACGACCAGCCCGGCGTCCACGAGCTCGCGCAGCGCGCGCTGCACGGTGATCCGCGAGACACCGAACCGTTCTCCGAGCTCGGCCTCGGTGGGCACCCGGGTCCCGGGCTGCCACCGGCCGTCCCGGATGTTGCCCTCCAGCTCCCGGCGGATCTGCTCGTACAGCGGGAGGTCACGTTCGGCCATGCGAAGAGAGTGATCTCACCCAATTGATATGTCAATACGTTGGATGGATATGCCACACGGCTGTGGTCCTACGTCACCTGTGGCTCAGCGCGCGGGGCGTCGCCTTCGGGAGGGGAGTGCCCTGGAACACTCCGTCCGGATCGACGGTCTCCTTGATCGCGAGCAGCCGGGCGGTGTTGCCGCCGTAGACGTAGGGGATCTGGTCAGTGGCCTCGGGTCCCAGCAGGTTCGGGTAACCGCCGGCGAAGGCGTGCGGCTCCAGCGCCGCCGAGGCGGCATCGGCCCAGGCGGCGTGCCGGCCGCTGTCCCTCTCGGGTGTCCACACGGCGATGACCTCGGCCATCGTATGCGGTTTGCGCAACGCGAAGGCCGTGTCCGACCACATGACGCGGGCGGCCGCTCCATGGAAGTGGTGCAGGCAGAAGGCCGACAGGGGCGACGTCATCGCCTTGGCCCCCTGCACCAGGGCGTCCACCACCTCGGGGGTGCGGCGGGGAAGGGAGCGCGTACGGATGGTGACGTAGCGCCCGTCCGGGAACATCGAGTCCCGCGCCGCTGTCGCGGCCGCGAACGAACCGGTGTCGAACTCGGCCAGCGCGGCGGTGCCCAGGCGCGTCAGCCGCCGTACCGGACCGGCCGGATCCGTGCCGACGACCGGCTCGCCGGACCAGGTCGGCCACAGCATGGCCATGGGCTTCCCCTGAGGACCGTTGATGACCCCGGTCTGGACCGTCAACGCGTCCGGGCAGTCCGACAGGACGTCCTCCAGCCGGGCGAAGACCTTCGGGGCCTGCCGCAGCGAGTACGACACCCTCCCCGTGACCACGGTGGGCACCGCGTGCAGCCGGATCTCCATGGAGGTCACCACGCCGAAGTTGCCGCCTCCGCCGCGCAGCGCCCAGAACAGGTCCGGCTCGTGCTCGGCGTCGGTCCAGACGGCGGATCCGTCCGCCAGCACCACCTCGGCACCCGTCAAGTTGTCGGCGGCCAGGCCGAATCGGCCGCCCAACGGGCCGTATCCACCGCCCAGGGTCAGCCCGGCCATGCCCATGGTGCCGATGGTGCCGGTGGCGGCGACCAATCCGTACCGCTCGGCGGCGGCGAGTACATGGTTCGCCCTGGCCCCGCCTGCGACGGTTGCCCGACGGGCCCCCACATCGATGTGCACCGAGCACATCGGGGTCAGATCCAGCGTCAGCCCATCGTCGCGGAGCGCACGCCCCGCCCAGTCATGGCCTCCGCTCCGCACCGACAGCGGCAGACCGAACTCACGAGCCGTCCGGACTCCTGCCCGCACCTCGGCGGTCGATGTGCAGCGCAGCAGAATCGCGGGCCTGGCGGCCACCGCGCCGTTCCACAGCGCGGTGGCCGCCGCGTATTCGGGACCCCCGGTGATGACCCGATCGGCAGGCAGGAGCCTCTTGAGTTCCGCTACCGCCCGCTGCCGAGTCTGTGAGTCGACTGTCATGCCTTGCTCCATTGGTACATGTGGTGCAGGTGGTACTTCGATACGCGATCACATGCGGAGGATGCCGTCCGCGGTGAGTGACGCGTGATATGCGAATTCCCAGAAGTCCATATGCCCGATGGCCAGGTTCACGTGCATCAGATTGACTTCCGGGGGCAACAGACGGAACTCGCGGGCGAGTTCCATGTCTCCGTCCTCCAACTCCTGGCTCGTGGTCGACACCGCGAGCAGGGTGTGCTCGCCCGTCATGGTGGCGGCATCGGCCAGGAACACGACCTCGAGCGCTGGTTCGGCGGCGGCAGCGGACAGCACGTCATCCGGACTCGCCCCGGTGAACGCAGGGTTGTCGACCAGATAGGTGCGCACCTCGAATCCATTGCGGTCGGGCCGATTGAGCAGGTCGACGACGGCCCGCCATGCTTCGTCGTCCGAATGGTCCGTGCGTACGACAAGGGCTTCGGATTCGAAATCGTGACGCGTGAAATCGATGGCCGGGAGCATGGAGGGGTTCTGCATGGAAATCCTCTGCTTACTTTCTGGTGGGAAGCGCAGGTCGGTCCGCCTCGGCGTCTCCGCCGATAGGAACTTAAAAGATGTCTTTGTGGGATTCTTGTGAGACGCGCGCCGGGCCTAGACGGTGTCCTCGGACACGGCCCTCGGGGCGGGCTCATGCGCGGTGACCGTGGGGCGTGGCTCACCGGAGTCCACGATGCGCCGCACCAGTCGCCGCCTCAGCTCCTCCAGGACGTCCTCATAGGCCGGGTCGGCCACGAGGTTCATCAACTCGTCGGGGTCGGAGCGCAGGTCATAGAGGTACGCGTCCTGATACCGCTCGGCGCGCGGGTCGTTCCAGGCGTCGGCGCCCGGCGCGGTCGCGGCGTACTTCCAGCGGTCGGTCCGCAGCCCTCGTCCGACCTCCGATTCGCTGATCTGGAAGAGCACTTCTTGAGGCCACTCGGTGCTCGCGCCGTCCCCGCCGTGCAGCAACGGCAGTAGGGAACGTCCCTGCATCTCCGGTGGCACGGGCACCCCGGCCGCCCGCAACAGCGTGGGCGGCAGGTCGACATGGCTGACCAGCTCCGGCAGCCGCACACCGCCCCACAGCCCCGGCCCCCGCAGCACGGTGGGCACGCGGAGGGAGGCGTCGTGCACACTGCGCTTGTACTCGTCGTTGCGGGTCTTGAAGTGGCAGCCGTGGTCGGAGGTGAAGAGGATGACGGTCTCGTCCAACTCCCCACGCCGCTCCAGCGCGGAGACGATACGCCCGAGCACCTCGTCCAGCCGGCGCACCATTCCGTAGTAACCGGGCAGGTGCTCCGCCCAGTTGCCGCCACCGAGGGCGGCGAGGTCGGATGGCACCCAGGGAGTGGCGTAGCGGTCGCGGTAGCCCGTCGGGGCGGGGTAGTCGTCGCGGGAGTTCTGGTGGTGGGGTTCCAGGAAGGACAGGAAGAGGAAGAACGGCCGGTCGCGGTTCCGGTCCGGGCCGCGGTCCCGGTCGATGAAGTCGATCGCGGCGGTGCCGAGCGCGTCGGCGCGGTAGCCCTCGAACCGATGCGGGGCGCCGCTGCCGTCGTACAGCGTGGTCTCGTAGGCGTCCGAGGTGAATTCCAGCAGGTTGGCGGCGAGCCAGTGGTCGTATCCGGCCCGGTCCTCCTCCGGCACCGGACCGGAGGTGTGGTCGCCCGCGAGGTGCCACTTGCCGATGTAGCCGGTGGCGTAGCCCGCGTCCCGGAAGGAGCGGGCCAGGGACGGGGTGTCCCGGGGGAGGGGAAGACCGTTGCGGAAGACACCGGTGGTGGTCGGGTACTGCCCGGTCTGGAGGCTGGCGCGGGAGGGCGCGCACACGGGCTGGCAGGTGAAGGAGCGGTCCACGCTCACACCCTCCGCGGCGAGGCGGTCGAGGACCGGGGTGAGCCCCAGGGGGTTCCCGTGCACCCCGGTGGTGTCCCAGCGCTGTTGATCGGTGAAGAAGACGAGGACGTTCGGGCGCCGCGTGGGCGTGGCGGGGCCGGAGGGAGAAGCGCTGGGGGTCATGGGTGCGTGGCCCTCCTGTCGATGGCGGGGTGGCCGACCGCTCTGCCGCGGTGGGCCGTCCTGAGGCGGCCGGGTTCACCGGATGCGCCGTATGGGTTGAGCTCCTGCCTCTGAGCTGCTGTATCGTTTTTATGAAAGCATTTTATTTAAGGCGTGCGCTAGACTCCCAGGCCGCGCGCGCCGAGGTCAAGATCCCGTACTCGTCAAGACATCCCGTGTTCGTCAAGGTCTCAGCGCGCAGCGGGAGAGGAGCGCCGCAGCAGATGCCGGGGGACATCGCCACATCCGCCCTGGCCCGGAGGGTCAACGCCGCCCGCATCCTGGCGAAGCTGCGGGAACGCCCCCAGGAGCGGGCGGAGATGTCCTCCGGAGACCTGGTGGACGCCACGGGCATGTCGCGGCCCACCGTGCACGCCGCCGCGCACCACCTCGTCGAGCTCGGCTGGGTCCGGGAGACCACCGATCGCGTCGACGGACGTCTCTCCGGACGCGGTCGGCCATCGCGAGTCTTCTCCTTCGTGGCGAACGCCGGCCATGTCCTGGGCATCGACATCGGCGCACACAGCGTCCGCGTCGCCGTGGCCGATCTGCGTGGTGTCTTCGTCGCCGAGGCGCGGATCGCGTTCGGCGACCCCTCGGTCGGCCCGGAGCGGCGCATCGCACAGGTGCGGAAGCTCGCCGTCGAGGTGGTGCGGACGGCCGGTCTGCGCGCTGAGCAGATCCTGGCGGTCTGCGTCGGTACCAGCGGTCCCGTCGACGCCGACGGCGTCGTACAGCAGCGCACCGGGATCCCCGGGTTCCTCGGGGTGGATCTGCGCGCCGCGCTGGCCCGGGACTTCTCCGCGCAGGTGTGCGTGGAGAACGACTGCAACCTGGCCCTCATCGGCGAGCGCTGGCGGGGCCGTGCGGGCGCCTTCCAGGACGTCGTCTGCCTGCTGGCGGGGGAGAGGCTGGGGGTGGGCATGTGCACCGGCGGCACCCTCGTACGCGGCCGGGCGAACAGCGCCCGGGACCTCGGTTTCCTGTCCCTGATGGGTGACTACTCCCGCGACGACGGCATCGCGAGGACGGTCCGCCGGCGAGGGGCGTCGCTGCTCGCCGAGGCGGCGGCCCGTGACACACCACCGCCCCCCGGCACACCGGGCGCCGAGCTCCGCGCGCTGACCGACGGCGACCCGTGCCGCGTGAGCGCGAGCGACGTCTTCGAGGCCGTCCGCCGGGGCGACCTCGGCGCCGCCGGGGCCCTGGAGGCGGGGCTGGAGGCGGCCGCCCGCGCGATCGCCACGCTGACCATGCTGCTCGCCCCCGAACTGGTGGTGATCACCGGCGCCGTCGCGGCGGCGGGAGACGTTCTGCTTCCGCCGCTGCGACGCCGGCTGACCGAGCTCGTCCCGCGCGTGCCCCGCGTCGAAGCCTCGCCCCTGCGCGAACAAGCCGTGGTCACCGGTGCCGTACGCCTCGCCCTCGACACCGCCGAGACGGACTTCCTCGACCCACTCGCGCCCGCCCCTACGGCCTGACTCCCTCCGCGCCTCCTGACCCTTGACCTTCCGGAGGTTTCGGTTGCAAGGTCGGCCCAGCACAGTTAAATAAACTACTCTGATTTAAATGGGCAACCGGGTAGGAGCCAGCGTGACCGGACAACGTGGTCAGCCAGCACGCCGCACGGTCCTCGCCGCGGGACTCTCACTCGGGGCGGGCCCGCTGAACACCGCCTGCCGCAGTGCCGTCGCGGAACAGCAAGGATCCGGGGGCGGGCCACGGCACGGGGGCACCCTCCACCTGGTCCAGGGCACGGACATCCTGCCCGCGTTCCTGCTGTCACAGATCAACCCCAACTTCTCGGTGAGCCGCACCGTCTTCAACACACTGACCGAGTTGGACCACAGGACTCTGCGGCCCAGGCCGTCGCTGGCGAAGAGCTGGCGGGTGTCGGACGGCGGACGGACCTATGTGTTCCGGCTGCGCGACGACGTGACGTTCCACTCGGGCCGCCCCTTCGGGCCGGACGACGTCGTGTTCGTCCTGGACTACCTGACGAAGGACACCACCAGCTCCCAGGTCAAGGCCGTGGCCCAGCAGGTGACTTCGGCCGAGCGGACCGGCGATCACGAGGTCACGGTGGGTTTCGGCAAGGCCGTCAGCAATGTGTGGGACATGTTCGAGATGATGGTCCTGATCGACCGGGAGTCGGTGACCGACCTCGCCTCGGGACGGGAGATCATCGGCACCGGGCCGTTCACCGTCGAGTCCTACAAGCCGGGCTCGTCCATCTCGCTGAAACGCAACCGCCACTACTGGAAGCCCGGCCGTCCCTACCTCGATGGCATGGAGATCGCGATCGCCGCGCAGTCGTCGTCCGCCGTGGCCTCCCTGCGCTCCGGGCAGACACATCTGGCCCTCGACCTCTCGCCACTCGACGCCGCCGGTATCCGCGACCGGCCGGGGTTCCGCCTTGTGCGGTCCGACGCCCACGACCTCACCTATTACATCGGGGCCAATGTCGAGGTCCCCCCGCTGGACAAGGTCGAGGTACGGCAGGCAGTGGCGTGGGCGATCGACCGGGAGCGGGTCCTCGCCCAGGCGCTGGGCGGGATCGGCCGCCCGAGCAGCCTGCCGTGGTCACCGGGAACGGCCGCATGGGACCCCGATCGGGCAGCGGCCTACACGCTCGACCCGGACAAGGCGAAACGTCTGCTGCGACGGTCCGGCGCGGCCGACGCCAAGGTTGACCTGTACTACAGCAACACACTGGCGACGAACGCCGCGATCGCCCAGATCGTGCAGGCGAACCTCGAGGACGTCGGCCTCACCTGCCGACTGGAGCCCAAGCAGGACGCCGAGTACCAGAAGATGTTCGTCAGCGGGAAGATCCCCGGCCTGTTCGTCAACGGCCACGGCTTCGGGCAGCTGACTCCGTCGACGCTCGTCAAAGGCTCCTGGCCGTTCAACGCCCAGCAGAACGCGTCCAACTTCCACGATGCCGAGTACAGCCGCCTGGCCGATGAGATCTGGACCGGCAAGGGCGACGCCCTCACCACGGCCTACCGGGAGCTCAACCAGCTCTTCCTCGAGCAGCAGTTCGTCATCGACCTGATCAACAGCACCCATACGTATGCCATTCAGGCGTCGCTCAAAGGTCTGGCCTGGACCATGTATGACGGCATCGACCTCGACCATGCCTATCTGGCATGAGGAGGACCCCATGCTCCGCTACGCACTCCGGCGTGTCCCCTCGGCCCTCGCGGTGCTCGCCATCGCATCGGTCGTGGTCTTCAGCGTGCTGCACCTGGCGCCCGGCGACCCCGCCGTACTCGCCGCGGGCCCGGACGCCTCCGCCAGGACCGTGTCCGCCGTCCGGCACCAGCTGGGGCTGGACGCCCCGTTGCCCCAGCAGTACCTCACCTGGCTCGGCGGGGTGCTGACGGGCGACCTCGGCGACTCCTACGTACGTGGCGTGCCGGTCGCCACCCTGATCGGCAACGGTCTCGGCAACACCCTCGAACTCACCCTCGGCGCCATCGTCCTGGCGGTCCTGCTCGGTGGCCTGGCCGGGCTCGTCCTCGGCGTGGCCAAGGGCCGCCTCGTCCGCGGCGCGACCTCCGCGGCCACCGCACTGGCCTTCGCGATACCGCCGTACGTCAGCGGAGTGCTCCTGGTGATGGTGTTCGCCATCACCCATCGGATCCTCCCCGCGGGCGGCCATGTCTCGCTGCTCGCGGACCCGGAGATCGGGGTGCAGTACCTGATCATGCCGGCCCTCGCCCTGGCGCTCCCCGCCGCCGCCGTACTCGCCCGCTTCCTGTCGACGTCGATCCGGCGGGTCTTCGGCGAGGACTACATCCGCATCGGCACGGCGAAGGGCCTGCGGCGGCGACGGATCGTGCTGTGCCACGCGCTTCCGAACGCCCTGCCACCGGTGCTGACCGTCCTCGGCATCCAGATCGGTCAGATGCTCGGCGGGGCGATCGTGGTGGAGGCCATCTTCGCCTGGCCGGGGGTGGGCCAGCTCATCATCGACTCCCTCAAGAGCAGCGACTACTTCGTCGTTCAGAACCTGCTGCTCATCACGGTCACGGTGTTCGTCGTCCTCCAGACCGTGACCGATCTGCTGCACGCGGCCGTCGACCCCCGACTCAGGATGGAGTGAGCATGACCACCACCACCGAGACACCGCCGACGGCCGCCGCCAACACCGCCGCCGTCGTCGTCCGTGGCGGAGGCTGGTCGCGGCTGCTGCGCCGGCCGGTGCTGAGCATGGGCCTCGGGCTCGTCCTGGTGCTCGTTCTGGCCGGTGTGCTGGCCCCGCTGCTGGCACCCGCCTCGCCGACACAGCAAGGACCGCTCGCCCTCGCCCATCCATCGGCCGCGCATCCGCTCGGCACCGACGAATACGGCCGCGACCTGTTCTCCCGGGTGCTGTACGGGCTGCGCCAGGACGTGTTCGCCACCGTGATCGCCGTACCGCTCGGCGCGATCGCCGGCATCCTCATCGGCCTCGCGAGCGGGCTGGCCCGGTGGCTCGACACTGTCATACAGAGGCTGTTCGATGTGATGCTGTCGTTCACCGCGCTCATCGCGGGTGTCACCGTCGCCATGATCATCGGCTCCGGGGGCACCGCGGTCATGGTGACCATCGCCCTGGTCAATGTGCCGCTGTTCGGCCGGCTCATCAGGTCCTCGGTCGTCGGCGAACGCCAGCGCGACTACGTCGTCGCGGCCACGGCCATCGGCTCGGGCCGGGTGCGGATACTGGTGCGCCACATCCTGCCCAACGGCCTCGACCCGCTGATCGTCCAGTTCGCCCTGTCCATGTCGACCGCCGTCTTCATCGAGGGCGGGATGAGTTACGTCGGCCTGGGCATCCGGCCACCGTCCCCCTCCCTGGGCTCGCTCCTTCAGGGAAGCATGAACTTCCTCGCGCAGAACCCCTGGTACGCGATAGGTCCGATGGCCGCCGTCACCCTGCTGGTGCTGGGATTCCAGCTCGTGGCCGATGGCCTCACCGCGAGCCTGCTGCGCCGCTGAACCGAATCTTCCGCGGCGGACGGCTAGGGGTGTCCGGCGGATCTTTCCCCTACCCGCCCCTTCCCGCAGCATCGATATGCGGCTCCGCCGCGTGGCAGGGGCTTCGCCCCTCGACCCCGGGGTGTGGGGCGAAGCCCCCCACGCGGCGGAGCCGCATATCGTCAGGTGCCGGGAAGGGGCGGGTAGGGGAGCGGCTCGCCGCAGGCGTCAAGATCCGCCGGACACCCCGTAGTGGGACGTGGGCGGTGGGAACCGCAGGAGCGTGACCGAGTGTGCCGCGAATGTCCAGTTCAGGGAGTCGCCCTTCGCCGTGGCGTGGGACTTTTCGATCGTGACGCCGTCGGGGTGTTCGTCGTTGTTGAAGTCGTCATAGCTCCTGCCCGCCACCACGGACACGTCGACCGTACCGGCGTGCCGGAAACTCCCCAGATCGACCCGGGACTTGATGTCCTTGTCCGGTGAGCGGTTGACGACGAGGACGCTGAGGGCTCCGTCCTTGTCGACGGCGGCGGTGGTGACCAGCGCTTCGTAGGACGAGCCCAGCGGTGTCTCCCGGGTGGAGACCTTCTGGTTCTCCTTCACTTCGCTGTCCACGACGTGTCCGCCGCCGTGGAAGAAGCCGCTGAGCTGCTCGCGCACGATCGCGTCGGGGGTGCGTACGAAGCTGGGCGCGCCGCCGAAGAGTGTCCGTGACAGTCCTGGCTTCGCCCCGATCAGATCGTTGCTCGCGGTCCAGCGGACGCCGAGGCCGGCGAACCGGGCCCACTGGGATGCCATGTAGAGCGCGTGCGACATGGCGAAGGAGAACTGGGGATAGGCGTCGGCGTCGCGTTCTCCTCCGAAGAACAGGGCGCCGCACTCGGACACCGCGACGTAAGCCTCGTCCTTGCCGTGTTCGTGTATCTGCGCGGTGAGGTCGGAGACCATCTTGGCGGCGGCCGCGTCCCCGAGCATCTGGTAGTCGTGTCCGGCCCGTTTGTCCGGGAAGCGCGTGGTCTTCAGATCCCGCGAGAAGTTGGTGTACGGGTGGATGGCCATGCCGTCGTACTTGTCGGCGTGGCCGTGCTCGGCGAGGAGTTCGGGGAAGCTCTTTCCGCCCGCGAGCTTTCCGGCCTCGATGGGCGCCCAGACGGCGAGCACGTCGATCGTGGGATCGACGGCCTTCATCTTGGTGTAGTAGTCGACGAATCCGGCGTGGGGACCGGAGTCGTAGTCGGCGGTGAGCTTCAAGCCCTTCTGGGGGACCTTCCCGTGTCGGCCGTCGCCGAAGTGGATCGTGCCGCCGCGCGGGTCGAAGGTGTAGACGCGGTCGTCGGCTCCCGCTGAGGTGAGGCTGGCGACCTCGCGCCATGTGGTGTCACCGACGCGGATGGTCTGGCTTTTGGGGACGACGGGTGGGTACCAGACGGTGAAGGTCTGGTTCGGTTGGCCGTTGCTGACCGAGGCGGAGGGGCGGTGGTCGGTGGGTGTTCCGACGCGCTGGCGCTTCTGCCGCTGGGTGCCGCCGAAGGCGTACTGCCGCATGGCCTTGTCGTCGTCGGCGCTCATCCAGTAGCGCTGGTGCTTGCCGAACAGTTCGTTGCCGATTTCCCAGTAGCGCACGCCGTAGGGCTCGGGGTGGCCGTTCCGCGCTCGCAGATCGCCCCACTTCGTGCCTTGCGGGGCGTTCATGTAGGCGACCCAGTCGGCGATCTCCTCCGGGGTCGAGTTGGCGAACGGCGCCATGATCTCCGGAGTTGCGCCGACCTCGCGGATGAAGGCCATGTACTCGTCCGGCCCGAACCGGCTGTCGACCGACTCGCCCTTGTGCCCCTCGACCTGGCGGGTCCGGTCCGCTTGCGGACCGATGGCCCCCTTCCAGTTGAAGAGGTTGGAGGAGGTGCCGCCGGGATAGCGGATCATCCCGATCCCGGACTTCTCGATCTTTGCGACGATGCCCGGGGCGGGGCGGTTGTTCTTCGAGTCCCACATTCCATAGGCGTCGTCGTACCACTTGGCCCCGTTCACCCCGGTCATGTACGGGCTCACCTTGAACGAACGCCGCTCGGTGTCGATGGCGACGACCGGCTCACCACCCGAGCCGCTTGTCCCCTGCGCGTCCTCGGGGGTGCAACCGGTGCCCATGGCGCCGGCCGCCACCGCGGCCACCCCGTACAGGAAGTGGCGTCGGCCTATCCCGTGCCGACGTGTCTCGCTCATATCGGTCCCTCTGCTCCCTGGAGGATCTTCGCTTCCGTGGGCACGGGACGGTAGGGGATGGCCTTGTGCGGTTCTTGTGAGGTGATCTGCCGGACCTCGACTCCGGCCGCTTGAAAATTACCTCTCACTGAGAGGTAAAGTGGGGACATGACCGCAGAGGAGTTCCCCGATTCGTTCGCCGACGTACTGGGCGGCGTCCAGCGGCTGATCCGGCGGCGGCTGCGGGCCGAGATGACGGAGCCGCGGCTGCGCGGTGCCCAGGTGGAGCTGTTGCGGCTGGTCATGGCCCACCCCGGGATCCGGGTGTCGGCCGCGGCCAAGGAGCTCTACCTCGCGGGCAACTCGGTCTCCACCCTGGTCAATCAGCTGGTGAAGGCGGGCTATCTGCACCGCGAGACCGACCCCGGGGACCGGCGCTCCGCCCGGCTGACGACCACCCCCGCCGCCGAGGCCCGGCTGCGGGAGTGGCAGGCACGGCGCGGCGCGCTGGTCCGCGAGCAGGTGGCGAAGCTCTCCGAGAGCGAGCGGGCGGCGCTGGCCGCGGCCGTTCCGGCGCTGCGCAAACTGGCCGAGAACCTTCATGAGGAGGTGGAAGGGATATGACCGACGCCCCGGAGAGCACCGATCGCGTCGCGCTCGTCTGCGAGGGCCTGCGATACGCGTTCGGGGAGACCAAGGCGGTCGACGACCTGGAGCTGACGGTCCGGGCGGGCGAGGTCTTCGGTCTGCTCGGCCCCAACGGAGCGGGCAAGACCACCGCGATCCGCTGTATCACCACCCTGCTCCCGGTCCCCGCCGGCATGGTGCGGGTGTTCGGGCACGACGCGGCGAAGGAGCGGATGGCGGTCCGCAGGCTGCTGGGCTACGTGCCGCAGCAGTTGTCCGCCGACGCCGGGCTCACCGGCCGGGAGAACGTGGAGCTGTTCGCCCGCGTCTTCGACATCACCCGGCGGGAGCGGGCCGACCGCGTGGCGCGGGTGCTGGAGGCGGTCGATCTCACCGCGGCGGCCGACCGGCTCGCCAAGACGTACTCCGGCGGCATGATCCGCCGCCTCGAACTGGCCCAGGCGCTGGTCAGCGCGCCCCGGCTGCTGATGCTGGACGAGCCGACGATCGGCCTGGACCCGATCGCCCGGACCAGCGTGTGGGAGCACATCAACGCGGTACGGGCGGCCACCGGGATGACCGTCCTCGTCACCACGCACTACATGGACGAGGCCGACCAGTACTGCGACCGGGTCGCGCTGATGCACCGCGGCCGCGTCCACGCCCTTGGAACGCCCCATGAACTCCGCTCCGAGCTGGCCGAACGCCGCCGGGCGGAGGGCGAGGCCGATCCCAGGCCGACCCTGGAGGACGTCTTCCGCGACATCGCCGGCAGCGGCCTCGACGAGCAGGGAGGAGAATTCCGCGATGTCCGAAGCACCCGTCGCACCGCGTCCCGGGTCGGCTGACGCCGCCGGGACCGGGCCGGACGGCCGCCCCGATCCACTGCTGACCCCGCCGCGCGCCCGCACCGGCTGGCGGATGGTGCCCGCGCGGGTCGTCGCGATGTGCGTGGTCGAGCTCCAGAAGCTGCGGCACGACCGCACCGAGCTCTACACCCGGGCCGTCCAGCCCGCCCTATGGCTGCTGATCTTCGGTGAGACCTTCACCCGGCTCAAGGCCATACCGACCGGTGGTACGCCGTACATCGACTATCTCGCGCCCGGCATCATCGCCCAGTCCGCGATGTTCATCGCCATCTTCTACGGGATCCAGATCATCTGGGAGCGGGACGCCGGGATCCTCACCAAACTGCTGGTCACCCCGACCCCGCGAGCCGCCCTGATCACCGGCAAGGCATTCGCCTCCGGGGTCAAGGCGCTGATCCAGGCGGTCGTGGTGATCGCCATCGCGGCCGCGCTCGGGGTGGCGCTGACCTGGAATCCGCTGCGGCTCCTCGGGGTGGCCGCCGCGGTGGTCCTCGGCTCGGCCTTCTTCTCCTGCCTGTCCATGACCATCGCGGGGATCGTGCTGACCCGCGACCGGCTGATGGGCATCGGGCAGGCCATCACCATGCCGCTGTTCTTCGGCTCCAACGCGCTGTATCCGGTGGCGCTGATGCCCGGCTGGCTCCAGGCCGTCAGCAAGGCCAATCCACTGAGCTACCAGGTCGACGCGTTGCGTGGACTGCTGCTTGGCACCCCGCACCACCTCGCACTCGACTACGCGGTCCTGGTGCTGGCCGCGGCGGCCGGCATCACGGCGGCCTCCTCGCTGCTGGGACGGCTGGCGCGCTGACCCGCACGGTGTGCGGAGCTCGCCACACCGTACGGTCGCTGCCTCGGCTCCACCCGGACGTCCCGGCCGACACTCGCCCGTCGGGGTCTCTCGCCCGTCGGCGTCTACCCGCGGCTGTCGGCTTCGGCGGGGGCCGGGTGGTTGACGCGTCGCCGCATCGCGGGGAGGTGGCTGGTGAGCAGGGCGATGCCGAGCATGTTGACTGTGGCGAGGGCTGCCAACGGGATCCAGGCGGCGGCCGGTCCATGGGCGAGAAGTGTGGTCATGAGGGCGGGTGTGACGACATCGCCGATGCTGAAGGCCATTTGGGAGAGCGAGTTGTATCGGCCGCGACTCGCCGCCGTGGCACAGTCGTTGACGATGGGGGACACGATCAGGCTCTGGATGAGTTCGCCGAGGGTCACCAGGACGACCGCGACGAGGGCGAGGCAGACGCCGAATGCCGACGGCACGTACGCGCAGCAGAGCACTGCCAGGAACGCACAGCCGACGATGGCCTGCGAGGCCATGAGGCTGCCGCTTCGGCCACGTCCCGTGATGGCGGCGCCGACGGGCGTGGCGCCCGCCGCGCCGAGTACGGCATTGACCGCGAGGACGGTGCCGGGTATCCACGGCGGCAGGTGCACCGTCTCGACCAGGAAGACGGGAACGCCGAGGCCGAAGGCGAGTGAGAGCAGGGCGAGGCCGAAGTTGAGCACGACGAAGCCGAGGAAGGGCCGGTCGCGGAGGGAGCTCGCCCAGCCGCTCGTGGGTGCGTGTGCTGAGGGGACGTCGCGTTCTGGCGTGGCGGTGACGGACACGGTGTGAGTGGCGCCTGAGGTGTCGAGCCGGGTCAGGACCGCCGCGACGGTGAACGACAGGGCGTTGACGGCGACGATCGCGATGTATCCGTTCGTCCCGCCGATCGCGACAGCGAGACTCGCGCCGAGGGCCCCGACGCCGAGTCCCGCATGGCGCAGCGAGGTGATCAGGGCGAACCAGGACTCCTGCCGCTTGCCCTCGGCGACGTCATGCACCAGCGCCGGATAGGCCACCCAGAAAGCCGAGTTGCCGGTCTGCACGACGATCGCGGCGATGAGCAGATGGCCGAAGGAGTCCACGAAGAGGTAGTTGAAGAACCCGACCGCCTGGGTGAGGTTGGAGACCACCACCGTGTTCCGCGCGCCGAACCGGTCGCAGAACATCCCGGCACCAGGCGTCGCCGGAATGCGCACCAACGCCGCGATGGACAGGGCCAGTCCGACCCTGCCGAGGGCCAGGTCGGTCGTCGCGGTGAAGTAGAGGATGGAGAACGGCAGGAAGAGGCCGGTGCCCAGGGCGTCGATGGACAGCGCGGAGAACAGGCGGCGGTGGCCACGAGCGTCGGGGAGCCATGCGCGCACCGCGGAACCCTTCGGGACGTCCCAGCCGCACCACGGTTCATGCGACCCCGCCCCGAAAAGGGCAAGATGAGCAACGTATGAAGGGCCCCGATCGGCTGTCAAGCCCCGTGAGAGGTCAGGTGCCGATGGGTCGGATCCGGGAAGTTCTGGTAGGAGTGCGGAGGAGGCGTGCCGTCGAAAATGGCGTGGTAGAACTCGGGGAGCCACTGAAGATTCGCCGTGGCGACGCGGGGCGGGTCGTCGTCCGCCCACGAGGTCTCGGCGGCGAGGATGAACACGGCGTGGCGGTGGACGAACGCGGTGGCGTCCGGCGGCACTTGGTTGATCTCGCCACCGAGGGCGAACCCGGCGAACCCGGCTCCGTCCTCATTGTCGCTGCCGGGCCACTCCAGCAGTTGTTCGGCGGCGGCGACCTGGTCATCGGTCAGGAGCGTCCGGGAGGTCAGCACCGCGGACTTGGCGGCGAACTGCTGCACCGGAGTCGTGGCGCTCAGCAGCACACTCGCCTCACCCGGGGTGACCTCGCGGACCGAGGCGGCGTTGGCGGCCCGAGTCCAGGCTCCAGCTCAGCCGGTAGAAGCCCACGTCGCCCTGGAACCGCTCGTACTGGAACGTAAAGGAGGTGTTGACGCCGAATTTGTTCCCCGCGCCGCCGCGGCAGCCCCAGAACAGGTCGGAGTGCGCGTTCCCACTGGCCTCCACCACATCGCCGTCGGCCAGCACCACGGTTGTCGAGAGCAGCCGGTCGCAGGTCAGGCCGAACATCTTGTCGCTGAAGCCGATCCCGCCGCCGAGCACGAGCCCGGCCACCCCGACCGTGGGGCAGCGGCCGGTCGGCACGAACATGCCGCGGTCCTCCAGCATCGGGTGCAGATCGCCGTTGGTGACCCCCGCCCCGACGGTGACGGTGCCCGCGTCGTGAACGACCTTGATCCGCCCGTACGTCCGGGTCCGGGAGCGTGGACCCGGCACCGGCGTGGAGTCGATGCTGTTCATACGGGCCATATTGAGCAGCAGACCGGTGGTGGCGGAGTACCCGGCGTAGTTGTGGCCCAGCCCGGAGCGGGGTACGGCGGGCAGCCCCACCGTACGGGCCCAGCGGACCGCCGTACTGACATCCCTGGTGCTGTCGCACGTCACGATTCCGGCCGGCCGGATCCCGGCGTACCGGTGGTTGAACGGGAGCGCCAGCGGCGGGTAGCCGGAATCGCCCGGCCGGTAGAGCGTGGAACGCGACGACAGCGCCCGGGCCAGCAGCTCCCAGTCCCGGCGGCCGACCCGCTCCGCCACATCGGGTGGTGGCGTGGCGGCGGCGGGCGGCGACTGCGAAGCCACCATCTCCGTGCCCAGAACACCGACCGTGCCCGCCCGGCCCGGCGCGTGATCAGGGGCTCCACCAGACCCAGGACATCTCGGCCTTGCGGCGGCACGCGCGGGCCCTGTCCGGCTGCCCCAGTTGCTCCAACGCCTGGCCGAGCACGCTCAGGATCGATCCGCGGCGCCACTTGTTGCCGATGGAGCCGAGCGCCAGTGCCTGCTCGGCATGTGTGGCCGCCTCGGCCGGGTGGTTCGACGCGAGGTACACCTCGGCCAGCCGGGCGTGGGTGGATCCCTCCCAGAGCCGTTGCCGGTGGTCGCGGAAGGTGCTGAGCGCCTCCAGCAGTTCGCTCACCGCCGCGGCATGCCGTCCTGCCCGGTGCAGGGCGATTCCCAGGGCGAGTTGGCCGTTGGCGATGCGCCAGGTGCTGCCCAGGCTCCGCCGCAGGTCGACTCCCCGCGTGGCGAGGTCGACGGCGCTGTCGGCCCGGCCCGTGGCGGCGTGCACACGGGAGAGGTTGGACAACACACCGGCCACGCAGGCGAGGTTGTCGTCGGCCCGGAAGCCACGCAGTGCCTCGCGGAGGTGTGCTTCCGCGTCCTCGTAGCGCTGCTGGTAGATCGCCACGACGCCACGTACGTTCAACGCGTGGCAGACGGTGGTCAGATCCCCCGCGGCAGTCGCGAGCAGGCCCGCGCGGCGGGCGTCGTCGTCGGCCTGCTGCTGGCCCCTGGTGACGGGGAACATCCCCGCCAGCGCCAGGCGGGCCCGGCCCTCCGCGGCCGTGTCCCCGGCGATGTGGGCGGCGTTGCCCACCGAACGGGCCGCCGCCTCGTACTGGAGATAGTGCGTACCGGACTCGACCAGGTCCCGGGTGACCAGCAGGAGGTCCGCCGCGCGGCGGACGGCGCCTCGCTCCGGGGACTTGGCGCCCTGCTGGGCGCAGATGAGGAGGCAGTCCGCTTCGCCGAGGAGCCAGTCCAGCGCGGAGCGGGCGTCGGGGAAGTCCTGCCCGGGGTGGTCGGTGGACATCAGGTGGTCGACGAGCCGGTCCCCCGGCCGTCCCATGGCGTACACGCGGGCCGCCGAGGCCACGTAGAAGTCCCGCATGCGCGACATCGCGGCCGCTCGGCCCGCCGCCGGTTCATCCCGCTCGGCGCGGTCGCGCGCGTAGATGCGCACGAGGTCGTGGTAGCGGTAGCGGCCGGGCTCGGGCGAACGCAGCAGGCTGGAGTCGACGAGTGACTCGAGTAATCGCTCGGCCTCTCGCGCGGTGACGCCGAGGACGGCGGTGGCCGCGGCCAGGGAGATGTCCGGTCCATAGCTGAGTGCGAGCAGCCGGAAGGCCCGTGCCTGCGAGGGCCCCAACTGCGTGTATCCGAACTCGAAGCTCGTCTTGACGGCCAGGTCCCCGGCCCGCAGTTCGTGGAGGCGGCGGTGGGTGTCGGCCAGGCGGTCGGCCAGGTTGCCCACGGTCCAGGCGGGGCGGGTGGTCAGCCGGGCGGCGGCGATCCTGATGGCCAGGGGCAGACAGCCGCAGGCGGCGACGGCCTTGCGGCAGGCGTGGGGCTCGGCCGCGGCCCGCTCGTCGCCGATGATGCGGGTGAACAGGGCCAGCGCCTCGGGCCGGTCCATGATGCTGAGGTCGACCACATGGGCGCCGTCGAGCCCGGTCATCGGGGTGCGGCTGGTGATCAGCGCGGCACAGCTCGGGGAGCCGGGCAGCAGCGGGCGCACCTGCGCCGTGTCGTGGGCGTTGTCCAGCAGGACCAGCACCCGGCGGTCGGCCAGGACCGAGCGGTACAGCGCCGCCCGCTCGGGCAGCCCCTCCGGGATCTCCGCGGGCGGGGTGCCCAGCGCACGGAGGAAGGTGCCCAGTACGGCCGCGGGGTCGGCGGGCTGGGCGTGGTGGCCGATGAGATCGACGAACAGCTGCCCGTCGGGGAACCGCTCCCGGACCGCCTGCGCGACGCATACGGCCAGGGCCGTCTTGCCCACCCCGCCGAGCCCCTGCACCACGGAGATGGTCATCACCGTCCCCTGCGCGAGCCGCAGTCGCTTCCGCAGGGTGTCCATGACGGCGGCGCGTCCGGTGAAGTCCGCGAGCTTCGCGGGGAGTTGTGCCGGACGTGGCGCGGGTGTGGCGGTGGCTGCGGCTCTGGTCCCGGCCGGGAGCCTCCGTGGCCCGGCGAGCGTGGGGTCGGCGCGCAGGATGCGCTGATGGAGCCGGGCGAGTTCCGCGCTGGGCGCCACGCCGAGTTCCTCGGACAGGAGGCGGCGGGTGTCGGTGTACACCCCCAGCGCCTCCGCCTGCCGGCCGCTCCGGTAGAGCGCCGTCATCAGCAGTGTGCGCAACCGCTCCCGCAGCGGGTGCTCCGCGGTCAGCGCGGTCAGCTCCGAGACCGCGTCGGTGTGCAGGCCCAGTTCCAGGTCGAGCTCGAGGCGCGCCTCCAGCAGGGACATCCGCCACTGCTCCAGACGGGCGCGCTGGGCCTCGGCGTACGGACCGGGAACTCCGGCCAGCGGCCGCCCCTCCCACAGCTCCACCGCCATGTGCAGCAGCTTCCGCGCACCGGTCAATTCCCCTTCCGACCGGGCACGTTCGGCTCGTTCCCCGTAGTCCTCGCACACCGCGAGGTCCAGTGCTCCGGGCCGTATCCGCAGCGCGTACCCTCCCGCCTCCGACACCAGTACACCGGGCCCCAGCGCTCGGCGAAGGCGGAAGGCGTGGGTGCGTAAGCTGGCGATCGCCCGAGGTGGCGGGGTGTCTCCCCACACCCCGTCGACCAGCTCGGTCGCGGTGGCGGTGCGTCCGCGCAGCAGGAGCACACACAACACGGCGCGCTCCAGCGGCCTGAGGACCGGGAGCCCCCGCTCACCACGCCAGACGCGAACGGGCCCCAGCACGGTGAACCGCAACGCCGGGCCCGCGTCACCGGATGCCGATGTGCCGCGGTGCCGCTGGGGGAGGGGGAAACCGAGGTGTTCCAGCGGTGCGCCGAACATGTCCTCCAGCACGCGCTCGCTCGATGGCCCCGGGTACGGTGGATCGGGCTCACGCCATCGGTGGAATTGCCGGTCCGTCACCTGCTCCGGCTCTCCCAGACGGGCGGCGACATTGGCGTAGACCGCGAGAAACACCACGGGATGACTCCACTGACGCTCCTCGCACAGTCGCCAGAATACGGTTTGCCCCAATGCCGCCACGCCCCGGTGCCGCCGATTTCGTTCTGCCGGACCCTCGAAAACACCGTAGTCCCAGGCCGAACCACTCGCAGCACACAACCGGCCGAAAGTCTGATGCGAAACTCCGGGCCCATCCGGGGAATTTCGCAATCCGTTTGAACGCCCATTCGATCGGCCGAGGGTTTCGTGCGTTTTTCTGTCTAGACTTCCGCCGTGAACGACACCACGCACACCATACGGATCAGACCGGGCGATCCGGCCGACGCGCCGGCGGTGCTGGACATGCTCGACGCCGCGGTGGTCTGGATGAACGATCGCGGCAACACCGAGCAGTGGGGCACGATGCCGTACTCGCGGCGGCCCGGAGGGGTGGCGCGGGTGGAGCGGTATCTGACCGAGAACGCCCCGTTCATCGCGGAGTTGGCGGAGTTGGGCGGAGCGCCCGTCGGAGCCCTGGTGCTGGACTCCGGGCCCAGCTCGCAGATGCCGATCGCCCCGGCCGACGAACCCGAGCGATACGTCCGGCTGCTGGTCTCCGACCGGCGGCACGCCGGCCGGGGCATCGGGGCGGCGCTGCTGGCCCATGCCGTGGAGGAGACCCGGCGGGCCGGGGTGGAGCTGCTGCGGGTGGATTGCTGGGCGGGGGGCGGGGGCGAACTGGTCGCGTTCTACGAGCGCAACGGTTTCATCCCCACCGAGCGTTTCCTGTCCGGGGAGTGGCCGGGGCAGGTGCTGGCGCGGCGGGTCGACTGACGTGTGCGGGGCGCCGCCCGATGCGGTCGGCGCCCCGCGCTCCGTTACGCGTCGTCGGTTTCGGCGGCCGGGCGGGGGCCGCCGAAGCCGTGGGCGGAGAGGTCGAACCAGTTGCCCTCCGGGTCGATGGCCCGGTACTCGGCGAACGGGCGGTTGGTGAAGCGCTCGGCGGGCTCATCGGCGCCCGAGGCGACCAGGGCGGCGGATATCTCGGATGTGTCGGCTACGTGGAAACCGAAGTGGTTCATGCCCAACGGGGTTTCGCCGTCGAGCCGATGCTTGATCAGTGCGAGGGTGAGATAGCCGTCGGAGAGGAAGCAACTGCCATCGGGATCCCGGTGGAAGAGCTCCATCTCGAAGATTCCGCTGTAGAACTCGGCCAGCTTCTCGGGGTCACGGGCGACAATGGCCAGATGCCGCAGTTTGGGCCGGTCCGGGGTGGACGCGTCGGACATGGGCAATTCCTCCAGCGGTCGGAAACCGGCGGGGTGGCCGGTCGGGGGTGGGAATCATGGTGTGGAATGCGGTGATCACCGACCTCACACCCCGACCACGGCCCGGGTCCGTATCCGCAGCGGGAGTTCGGAACACGGAAGGTGAGGGCTCTCGGGCGGGGGCGGCGCCCAGGCGGCGAGGGCGTGGTACATGACGTCGCCGCGACGCTCCAGGTAGCAGATGAGATTGACGGGCCAGCCGGTGTTGCCGAAGACGTGCTGGTCCATCGGGGTCGGGCGCTCGCTGAGGATGAGCTGCCGCTCCTCCGGTGGCCCGATGCGATGCCAGTCGGGGTGCATATGCACGGACCCCAGGATCTCCAGACCGTCGGCTTCGGCCTCGCGCGAGGCCCGCAGCAGGTCGTGGGAGTCGATCCACCAGCCACGTGTCTCGTTCTCGTACGCCGGGCCGAAGAGCGGCACGATCGACTCGGTGAACTCACGGCGCGCGGCCGGGTCGGTGGTACGGGCATTGCGGCCGAACGCGACGCGCTCGACGGTCAAGGTCGCCTGGTCCGCCGAACCCACGAGGAGAGCGAAGCACGGCAGCGGTGTCTCGGAGGTGATGCGCCGGTACTCACCGACGGCCACTTCGAGAAATTCATCGAGCGCCTGATCCTCTACCAGGACCGTACAACATTCGCCTAAGTGCGACGCGCGCATGTCAAACCACCTATGGGGGTGTGGATGCCGAATGCGGTGGGGGAGCGGAGCCGTCGTACTGTACCCCGGTATTCTTTTGGACTCAAACGGCATCCATGGGCTTCTGCCTGGCGTGGGTCGGCAGGCTCGGTGCCGCAGGTCGGGCGGCGCGGTCCGGCCCGCGCCGCCCTCACCGCTGATCAGAGGAAGCTGACACCCTGGGCGAGGGAGAGCTCGCTGGAGTAGTTGATGGTGTTGGTGGCCGAGCGCATATACGCCTTCCAGGCGTCGGAGCCGGACTCCCGGCCGCCGCCGGTGTCCTTCTCGCCGCCGAAGGCACCGCCGATCTCGGCTCCCGAGGTGCCGATGTTGACGTTGGCGATGCCGCAGTCGGAACCCGCGGCGGACAGGAAGACCTCGGCTTCCCGCTGGTCGCGGGTGAAGATGCTGGACGACAGGCCCTGGGGGACGTCGTTGTGCAGCGCGATCGCCTCCTCGAGGGTGTCGTACGTGAGGACGTACAGGATCGGGGCGAAGGTCTCCTCCCGTACGACGTCCGTCTGCGCGTCGACGCGGACGAGGACCGGCTCCACATAGGCGGCCGCGGGGGCGGCCTCGGCCAGGCGCCGGTTCCCGCCCGCGAGGATCTTGCCGCCCTGGGCCCGGACGCGGGTGAGGGCGGCGTTCATGGTGTCGAGGGCCGCGGCGGAGATGAGCGGGCCGACCAGCGTGGTGTCCTCGAACGGATCGCCGATGGGGAGCTTGCCGTAGGCGGCGGTCAGCCGCTCGACGAGGGTGTCCGCGATGTCCCGGTGGACGATGAGGCGGCGCAGCGTCGTACAGCGCTGGCCCGCGGTGCCGGCCGCGGCGAAGACGATGCCCTGGACGGCGAGGTCGAGATCGGCGGACGGGGTGACGATCGCCGCGTTGTTGCCGCCGAGTTCCAGCAGGCTGCGGCCGAAGCGGGCGGCGACGCGGGGGCCGACCTCGCGGCCCATGCGGGTGGAGCCGGTGGCGCTGACGAGGGCGACGCGCGGATCGTCGACGAGCTTCTCACCGACCGCGCGGTCACCGAGCAGGAGACGGTGTACGTCGCGGGGCGCGCCGACCTCCTCGGCGGCCCGGCCGAGCAGGTGGTCGCAGGCCAGGGAGATCAGCGGGGTGAGCTCCGAGGGCTTCCAGACCACGGTGTCGCCGCAGACGAGGGCGACGGCGGTGTTCCACGACCACACGGCGGCGGGGAAGTTGAAGGCCGAGATGACACCGACCACGCCGAGCGGGTGCCAGGTCTCGGCCAGCCGGTGGCCGGGACGCTCGGAGGCGATCGTACGGCCGTACAGCTGCCGGGACAGGCCGACCGCGAAGTCACAGATGTCGATCATCTCCTGAATCTCGCCGAGCGCCTCGGAGCGGATCTTGCCCGCCTCGATGGTGACGAGGTCGGCCAGGTCGCTCTTGTGCTCGCGCAGCAACTCACCGAGGCGGCGCACGAGTTCACCGCGGCGCGGCGCGGGCGTGGTGCGCCAGGTGAGGAAGGCCGTACGGGACGCCGCGATGGTGGCGTCGGCGTCGGTGGCGGCGGTGAGACCGAAGAGTTCTTCGCCGGTGAGCGGTGTGCGGGCGGGGAGGCCGCCGCCCTCGGCCACGTCGACGCCGATGTTGTCGAGGGCGGTACGGGCGCGGGCGCGCAGGTCGTCCGTGGTGGGCAGTGCGGTGCTGGTCATGGCGGTCCTCCGGGGAGTGAGGGGTCAGCTGAGGGTGCCGGTGAGGCCCAGCTCATGGGCGATGTGTGCGAGGGAGGCGTTCTGCTGCCGCGCGTAGAGGGCGAAGGGGTCCAGGACGTCGCGGCCGATGGCGCCGGAGAGCCAGTCGGCGTCGTACGCCGTGCCCTGCTGGTCGCCGTGGCGGGTGCCCTCGCCGCTGAGGTTGGACTGGAAGATCCCGGCGGCGGAGCGGGGCAGGAAGTCCTCGTAGACGATGGGTTCGGCGCGCACCCAGCCCTGCCGCAGCAGCTCGCCGACGCCGGTGGGCGGCCCGCCGCCGTCGCGGGGCCGGTCGGGGTGGAGGTGGTAGGTGAAGTAGGCCAGCCCCTCGGCGGCGAGTTCCCGTTCGCTGCCGGGCAGATGCCGCTCCCACACGCCGCGGGCGATCTCCTCGCGGGGGACCGAGGGGTTCTGGGAGGCCTGCTCGTCCACGCGGCCGAGGAGTTCGTCGTAGCGGGCGCGACCCTCGCGGGTGAGGGCGATGCCGCGGGCCTCGACCTCACCGAAGCGGACTCTGAGCGCGCCACTGATGACACCGCCGTCCGGGGTCCGCATCGCGCGGGGTTCGGCCAGGGCCCGGAAGGAGGTCTGCCGCAGCAGCACATCGGGGCCCTTCCAGGCCGGTGGGCCCTGGATGGTGTCGATCATCTCGATACCGCGGTAGGTCATCCGCCGGTACAGCTCGTCGATGTCGAGGACGCGCGGGGTGAGGTGGTTGACGTGGGTGCTGCGCACACCGCCGATGTCCGCGGCCACGGCGGAGATCCGCTCCAGGGTCTCGTACCAGCTCTTGTCGACCGGCTCGGCGGACAGCTCGAATGCCCGCACGGCGAGGTGCAGGAAGCGCTCGGCCTCCTCCTGGGGCAGCTCCCCCTCGGCGGCGGCCCGGTCGGC
Source organism: Streptomyces sp. Inha503 (assembly GCF_047215865.1). Classification (NCBI taxonomy): domain Bacteria; kingdom Bacillati; phylum Actinomycetota; class Actinomycetes; order Kitasatosporales; family Streptomycetaceae; genus Streptomyces; species Streptomyces sp. Inha503. The sequence goes on from NZ_CP178360.1 coordinate 11,326,305, forward strand.
CAGCGCCAGCAGCTCGGGCGGAAAGAGCTCGCGGTCCGCGAGGAAGGCTTCCAGGCGCGAGCGCAGCTCGGTGTCGAAGAAACGGGGGTCGGCCGGGGTGAGCATGGAGGTGAACACCCGGAAGGGATTGCGCGCCAGTTCCTCGCCGTCCACCGGCCGGAAGGCGGTGGATACGACGGGGACGGCGCTGGCCGCGGCCTCCCGCAGGTCGTAGAAGCCCACCGGGTGCATACCGAGGGCGCCGAAGATCCGGGCCACTTGCCCCAACTCCCGTGGCGTGCCGACACGGATGGCCCCGTGGCGCTCGGCCGTCACCCGGCTGATGGACCCGAGACGTGTCGCATCGGCTCCTCGCATGCGCAGGACGTCCTCGTTGACCTCGCGCGAGACGTCCACGAGCGTGGTGTAGGCGGGCACCTCCCGCCCGTACATCTCCGACAGCCGCGCCGCGAACGCGGCCCTCAGCTGCCACTGGCTGAGCGTTGACATGGTTCGGCCTTTCGATCGGGGTTCACGGTTCACACCACGTGTGCTTCGGGGCGGGTCTCAGCGCCGTGGTGGAACCGGTCGGCGCTGAGCGGGGAGACGTCGGTGAACGGCACACGCTCCAGGTACAGATCGCGCACGACCTCGCCGACCGCGGGTGCCTGAAGGAAGCCGTGGCCGGAGAACCCGGCCGCGTAGAGGAAGTTGGGCAGCTCCGCGGAGCGGCCGATCAGCGCGTTGTGGTCCGGTGTGACCTCGTACAGACCGGCCCATCCGCCCACGGTCTCCATACCGGCCAGGGCCGGGGCGCGGTGGCGGGCGACGGTGCGGAACAGCTCCAGCCACTCCGGGGTCCAGGTGGTGTCGAAGCCGTCCTCCTGGTCGGGGTCGGCCAGCCCGAGCAGCAGACCGTCGTCGCTGTTGTGGAAGTAGGCGGTCGAGGAGAAGTCGATGGTGAACGGGATGCGCGGGGCGGGCGGCGTGATCGGCGCGGTGAACGCCAGCTGCCGCTTCACCGGCCGGACCGGGAGGTTGACGCCGGCCATCTCCCCGATCCGCTCCGACCAGGCCCCCGCCGTGCAGATCACGGTGGAGCACGCGATGCGGCCGTGGCTGGTGTGCACACCGACGACCCGGTCCCCGGCCGTGTCGAGGCCGGACACCGCGGTGTGGGTGGCGATGGTGACACCCGCCCGGGCCGCCGCCCGTGCGTACCCCTGGACGACCAGCCCGGGGCGGGCGTGTCCGTCGGCGGGGGAGTACGCGGCGGCCACGAGGCCGTCGGTGCTGAGATAGGGACACAGGCGCTGGGCCTCTTCGGGGGCGATCATGCGGCTCGGCACGCCCAGGCTGTTCTGGAGCTGGACCCCGGCCTCGAAGTCACTCGCCTGCTCCGGGCTATCGAGCAGGAAGAGGTAGCCGACGGTGTCGAGCCGGATGTCGGCGCCGGGCCGGTGGCGGAACTCCTGGTAGGCACGCAGGCTGCGGCTGCCCAGCTCGATATTGAGCGGATCGGAGAACTGGGCGCGTACGCCGCCGATCGGCTTGCCCGAACTGCCGCGGCCGAGGTCGTCGCGCTCGACGACGACGATGTTCGTCACCCCGGCCTCGGCGAGGTGAAACGCGGTGCTCGCACCCATCACGCCGGCACCGATGATCACGACATCGGCGGAGGCGGGAACGGTGCGGAAGGCGGAGGAGGACAACGGGCCACTCCCTTCCAGAGACCACCTCGCCGGACGGGGTCGGGTCCACGCCCGGGGGCGGCGGGGCTGTCAGGACAGAGCGATGCCGATCAGCTATCTCTGCGTCATCGTGCAGCACACCAAACGTTGACGTCCATCAACGGTCCATGCTTCCGATCTTTTAGGATCCCTATATGGACTGGACGAGTGCGCAGCTGCGTTCGCTGGTGGAACTGACCAGACGCGGCACCATCACCGCCGTCGCGGAGGCCCTGGGATACACGCCCGGCGGGGTATCGCAGCAGATCACCGCGCTGGAGAAGGCCACCGGCATGCAACTGCTGCGGCGGGTGGGACGCCGGGTGGAGCTCACCGACGCCGGGGCGACCCTGGCCCTGCACGCCGAGCGCATCCTCACCACGGAGGCCGAGGCCGTCGAAGCGCTGGAGCGCACCCGGAACGAGATCTCCGGGACGCTGCGGGTAGGACTCTTCGCCACGGCCGCCGCCGAGATCCTGCCGCCCGCCCTGCGGCAGGTGCGCGAGACCCATCCCGGAGTGACCGTGCGCAGCCGGGACATGGACGTGGACGAGGTGTACGACGCGGTGGCCGGCGGAAGCGTGGACCTGGCGCTGGGGCTGGACTACCCGGACGTGCCCATCCCACGGGATCCTTCCCTGCGGGTGCGGGAGCTGTCCAGGGAGCGCTTCTCGCTCGCGGTACCCACCGGGGCCATGTCCGGGAGGTCCGGCAGGTCCGGTCGATTGGGCCAGCCCGGCAGATCCGGTCAGTCCGGCAGACCCGGCCAGTCCGGCAGGTCGGGACGGCAGAAGGTCTCGCTCGCCGACACCAGGGACCTGGGATGGATCCTGCCGTCCGTCGGCAGCTACTACGGCCGCGCCGTGCTCACCGCCTGCCGCCGTGCCGGATTCGAACCACAGGTGCTGCACGAAGTGACGGACACCGCCGCCACCCTGGCCCTGGTCGAGGCCGGAGTCGGGGTCAGCGTGGTGACGGATCTGATGCTCCGGCTGCGCCCGTCCAACCTCGACGTCCTGGAGCTGAACGAGACGATGGAACGCCACATCGTGGTGGTGTGCCGCTCCTTCGCCGAGCACCGGCCGACGGTGGCCGCGCTGGTGGATGTATTGCGCGCCTCGGCGGGCCGGCGGCCACCCGGAGGACAGCAGCAAAGCGGGAACACGCTCCTCACCCGCTGACGAGACCGCGAAGGGGCCCAGTTTTCCTTGGTCTCAGGGGCGCAAGTTGTCGCGCTGCTGAGGCTTTCGGGCGCGGCAGACCCTGGGTGATGGTTTCAGGCCAGTGGTGACCCACACCACGTCGGTGGCCCGTCGCGCCGCCGCTTGTCTGCCATGGAGCCAGCCATGTCCCCCAACCACACCCCCAAGCCCGGGCTCCCCGCCCTCCTGGGCAGAGGCCCCCAGGGGATCTTCCGGCGCACACTCCCCTCCGAACAGCCCGCGGGCGAGCGCATGGTGCGCACCCTCGGGCTGACCCAGCTGACGATGATCGGCGTCGGCGCGATCATCGGGGCCGGTATCTTCAGCCTGGCGGCGGCCGTCGCCAGGGACGTCGCCGGTCCCGCCGTACTGATCTCGTTCCTGGTCGCCGGAGCCGCGTCGCTGTGCGCGGCCTTCGCGTACGCGGAGTTCGCCGGCATGGTGCCGAAAGCGGGCTCCTCCTACACCTACTGCGCCGCGGTCCTCGGTGAGGTCGTGGGGTGGATCGTGGGGTGGGACCTCCTCCTGGAGTACACCGCCATCGTCGCGGTCGTCGCGATCGGCATGTCCGGCTACCTCGGCTTCCTCCTGGACGCCGTCGGGATCCACCTGCCCACCTGGGCACTCGGCGCGCCCGGCACCGGCGCCGGCCACCGGATCGACCTGCTGGCCGTGGCGATCTGCCTGGCCGTCGCCTGGCTGCTGACCCGTGGCACCCGCACCTCCGCCCGCGTCGAGACCGTGCTGACCATCGTCAAGATCGCCATCGTTCTCGTGGTGATCGCGGTGGGCTTCACCAAGGTCGACAGCGGGAATCTCACGCCGTTCGCGCCCTTCGGACTCGGCGGGGCCTTCACCGGCGCCGCCACCGTCTTCTTCGCCGTCTTCGGCTATGACGCGCTGAGCACCGCCGCCGAGGAGTCGGTGGAGGCCCGCGACAAGCTGCCCAAGGCCATGATGCTGTCGCTGGGCATCTCCATGGCCCTGTACGTGCTGGTGTGCGTCGTGCTCACCGGCATCCAGCACTACAGCGAGCTCAACCCGAACAGCGGCATCTCCAGCGCCTTCGCCAGCGTGGGCCTGAACGGACTGGCCAACGTCATCGCCGTCGGAGCGGTCATCGGCATCGTCACCGTGACGTTCTCCTTCATGATGGGCGCCTCGCGCCTGTGGTACGCGCTCAGCCGGGACGGACTCATGCCGGCGTGGTTCGGCGCCATCCACCCCAAGCGCAAGGTGCCGCACCGCGCCACCTGGATCATCGGCATCGTCTCCGCCGTACTCGCGGGCGCGCTGCCCATCAACGCGGTGGCGGAGCTGACCAACATAGGAGTCCTGCTGGCCTTCATGGTGGTCTGCGCGTCCGTGCTGATCCTGCGCTACCGGAAGCCGCACCTCAAGCGCGCGTTCCGATGCCCCGGGATGCCGGTGGTGCCCCTCCTCGGCATGGTCTTCTCCGGCTGGCTGATGTCGTTCCTGCAATGGGAGACCTGGGTGCGGCTGGGGGCCTGGCTCGTTGCCGGGCTGATCATCTACGGCGCCTACGGCTACCGCCGCACCCGCCAGGTGATGCCCGGAGGCTCCGTGGACCTCGACACCCTCGACACCCTGGACGACCTGGCCGACACCGGGGATCCCGAGCCGCGCACCCTGGGGGCCTAGCCGGATGCCGGACTCCGGTACGCGGCCAGCAGGTCGTCCGTCAGCCGGCCGACCACCTCCGCCACTTGGGTGCGCAGATAGTGGTGGCCACCGGGAAACCGGTGGACCCGGGCGTCGGCCGTCGTACCCGCGCCCCACTCGTGCAGCGTCTCGGGGTCGACCATCGGGTCGTCGAGTCCGCCGAAGACGCTCAGCCGCGCGCCCAGCGGCGGCCACGCCCGCCGGGTATGTTGCAGCAGCGCCACCGCGTCCGCGAGGAACGGGGTGTAGACGGTCCGCGTGAGCGCGTCGTCGGTCGGCTGCTCCCAGCCCATGATCTCGGTGATGACGGCGATCCCGGCGCCGAGGTGAGATGTCCGTATACGTGTATGTGGTGCGGTCGGCGGGCAGCCGGGGCAGCAGCCAGGCGGTGGTGGACCCGGTGCCCGCGCCGAGGCGCTCGGTGTCCGAGAACAGCAACCCCACCGGATCCATGTCCCCGGTGAGCACCCCGGCCAGTCGCGGGCCGCAGCGCGCGTACAGGAGCAGCTCCGGGGCCATGGCGGGGAAGTCCCGCAGCAACTCGGTGAGAAGCCGGTCCGGTTCGGGGGTCCGGTCGAGCACACCCTCCCGTTCGGCGAGTGCGCGCAGATTCTCGTACAGCCTCCGGTCGGCCGGCCGCGCGCCCTTCGCCACCTCGGTGGCCCGCGAGGCGGCGAGCGCGGTGGCCGTCGGCAGTCCGGCCGGGCCGGCGGTCCCGGGCAGCGGTGCGGCACGGAGCGTGCTGACGATGCGGTCGATGCCGCTCGCCGCTCCCTTGTTGCGACGTACTGACCCGTTCCAGTTCGGCGGGCAGGAACTGGTGGACGTGCCCGTTCTCGGCGTGGGGGAGCAGCGCCGCGATGGATTGCAGCGTGGCGTCGATCAGGGCCGGGTGGGCGTGGAACCCCTGCGCCCCGGAGGGGTTGGCATAGTCGGCGAGCACCGTGTCGTCGGCCACGGTGAGCCGTTGCACGCCGCGGAACGCCTCCCCGTACGCCAGCTCGACCTGCCGCATCCGCGCGTAGTGCCGTTCCCCGGAGATCTCGGTGCGGGCGTCGGTGCGGAGGGGCGCCAGGTCCAGGGGAGCGGGAGGCCCACTGGGCAGGCGCAGCCCGGCCATGCCCGCCCCAGATGGCCGAGGTTCGACTTCACCGAGCCGATGGGCAGCGGAGTGTCCCGGCCCGCGCCGAGCGCATCGCCCAGCGCCCGGCATTCGACCGGGTCGCCCGCCCGCGTACCGGTGCCGTGCGCCTCCACATAGGACACGTCCTCGGGCCGCACCCCGGCGCGGCGGTGCACCTGGCGCATCAGCCGCTCCTGGGCCTCCGCGCTGGGCAGGGACAGCCCGGGGGTGCGGCCGTCCGCGCCCGCTCCGGTGCCGAGGACCACGGCGTGCACGGTGTCCCCGTCCGCCTTGGCGTCGGCGAGGCGCTTGAGCACCACCACCGCGCCGCCCTCGGCGCGCACATAGCCGTCCGCGTCCGCGGAGAAGGAGCGGCAACGGCCGCTGCGCAGTTGGGCACATGCCTGGTGCAGGGCGACCAGGGAGGAGGAACAGGCGGTGTCCACCGCCATGGACGGCCCCCGCAGATCGAACAGGTGCGAGATCCGGTTGGCGGTGTTGCACAGCGCCGCACCCGCCATCGTGTACGCCGTGATCGCCTCCGGGCGGGCGTACTGGAGCTGACCGTAGTTGGCGTTGCTCACCCCCACATGGACCCCGGAGTCCGAACCCGCGAGGGTCCCCGGATCGATACCGGCGTCGTCGAGGGCCTGCCTGGCCATCCCCAGCAGCAGCCGCTGCTGCGGGTCCATCCGGCTCGCCTCGCGGGGCGACAGCCCGAAGAACGCGGCGTCGAATCCGGTGATGTCCGCCAGGAATCCGCCCGCGGTCGTGTACGCCTTCCCGGGGCGCCGAGGATCGGGGTCCACGAACCGGCGCGCGTCGAACCGGTCCGCGGGTAACTCACCGACCAGATCGCGGCCGGCCGCGAGCGCGGCCCACAGCTCCTCGGGCGCCGTGATGCCACCGGGCAGCCGACAGCTGAGCCCGACGATGGCGATGTCGCCGGGCTCAACGAGATCCCCTGGTCAACCGCTTGTGGCGGGGAAGGCCCTAGTCCGGCTGATCGTCCAGCGGAGCGTGCACATACGGTTCGTCCGCCGGTACCGCGCCGCGCAGCGAGCGGACCATCGTGTCCAGCAGCGGGTTGCTGTTCTCGTGGCGGTGCAGGGCCATCACGCGGCGGAACGCCGAGCGCTGCGCCAGCCGAGTCGCCTCCACCGAGTCGCCGGGCGAGTGACCGAGCCCCGGCACGACGGCCACGCCGAGACCCGCGGACACCAGCTCCCGTACGACGCCGTAGTTGTTGCTGCGAAAGGTGACCGCGGCCTCGAAACCGGCCGCCGCGCACAGCCGGGCGAGCGAGAGCGCACCGGCCGTGCCCTCCCTGCTGGTGATCCAGCGGGCCTGAGAGAGCCCGGCCAGGCGTGGGCTCAGACCGCTGCCACGGGCCCTGAGCAGCACGAGATCCTCGCGTACGAGCTGGTGGCAGACCAGGCCGTCCGACCACTGGCGGGGGCTCAGCCCGTACTCGTACACCAGCGCCACATCCAGATCCCCGGCGTTCAGCGCGGCGACGAGCTCCTCCGGCTCGCCCTCTTCGAGCTGCACCTGCGCCCGCGGGTGGGCCGACGTCAGGGCCGACAGCGCCGGTGGCACGAGCCGGACACTGGCGGTGGGGAAACTCCCCAGCCGAAGCCGAGCCGTGGCACCGGTGGCGAGCTGGTGCACCTGATGGCCGAGGTCGTCCATGGCCGCCAGCACCGGGACACTGAGATCGACCAGCCGGTGAGCCGCCGCGGTCGCCCGGACACCGTGCGCCTCCCGCTCGAACAGCACCAGCCCCGTCTCCTTCTCCAGGGCGGAGACCTGCTGGGAGATCGCCGAGGCGGTGTACCCGAGCTCGCGGGCCGCGATGACGAACGAGCCGGTGCGTACGACGGCCCTCAGGGTGAGCAGATGCCGCGGTTTGAGCAACGCGTACCTCCCGCCGGACTCCGGAACGGGCACACAGCATAAGCATCACTGTGGCTCAAAGGTCAAGACTTTCGTGCTGCTGGGTCTTGTGGGGTGGGCCGGGGCCCCGGATCGTGGCTGTGACGAGGCCGAACCTGGCCGGTGGACAGAGGCCGAACCTGGCCGATGGACGCGGGCACCCGCCTCGCCGAACTCGTCGCCCGTGCTTTGCGCCATCAGCCCTTCTCCTCAGCAGACAAGGAACCCGCACCGTGACTGACGCACTGTCACTCATCGACGACTGGGGACCCGAGAAGATCGTCGTCGTCTCCCACCGGCGCACCGGCATGAAGGGCGTCCTGGTCATCGACAACACCGCCCGTGGTATGGGCAAGGGCGGCACCCGGATGAGCCCGACCGTCTCCGTCGGTGAAGTCGCCCGGCTGGCCCGCGTCATGACGTGGAAGTGGGCCGGCGTCGACCTCTTCTACGGTGGCGCGAAAGCGGGAATCGTCGCCGACCCGGCCTCCCCCGACAAGGAAGCGATCCTGCGCGCCTTCGCCCGCGCCCTGTCCAACGAGGTTCCCCGCGAATACGTCATGGGCCTCGACATGGGGCTGACCGAGAACGACGCGGCCATCGTCCAGGACGAACTCGGCGACCGCGGCGCGGCCGTCGGCACCCCGGGCCACCTCGGGGGAGTGGCCTACGACGAACTCGGCGTCACCGGCTACGGAGTGGCCGAGGCCGCCGACGCGGCCGCTCAGCACCTCCGGCTGTCCCTCGGTGGCGCCCGGGTCGCCATCCAGGGATTCGGAGCCGTCGGCCACGCCGCCGCCGTGCGGTTCGCCGAACTCGGCGCCACCGTCGTCGCCGTCTCCACCGCCAAGGGAGCCCTCCACGATCCCGCCGGACTGGACGTGCCCGCCCTGCGGACCGCGCGGGAAGAGCACGGCGACGACTTCGTCACCCGCCACCACCAGGGCATCGCCGTACCACCCGGACAGGAACTCACCGTCGACTGCGACATCCTCGTCCCGGCCGCCTTGCAGGACGTCATCGACGGGACAACCGCCCACCAGATCAAGGCCAAGCTGGTCGTGGAAGGCGCCAATCTGCCCACCTCGCCGCAGGCACAGTCCATCCTCGCGGAACGTGGCATCTCCCTCCTGCCCGACTTCGTGGCCAACGCCGGCGGCGTCGTCGCCGCCGCCTTCGCCATGGACGCCCGCTACTCCGGATTCCGGCCCGAGACCTCCACCATCTTCGAGACGATCTCCAAGCGGCTGCGCACCAACGCCGTCACGGTCCTCGAAGAGGCCCAGCGCCGCGCCACCACCCCGCATATCGCCGGGCGCGGGCTCGCCGAGGAGCGCGTCCGCGCCGCCATGCGCAGCAAGGGCCGTATCGACCCCTGACCGTTGTGTTACCTCGTGTGAGTGGTCAGTCTCCCTGGGACCAAGCGGCACTCGGCAGGGACAGGTAGACGCCGAAGTCGACGAGCCCGGTTGCGGCGCGGATGTCCGCGTGGAGCTCATCCACGCGCTCTTGGCGGTTGGCTTCCCTGCTGGGGGACCACTTCGACTTGATCTCGATCACCACCGTCAGGCCGCTACGGTCCAGCGGGCTCAGCGGCCGGAAGCGGATCTCGACATCCCCGGGCCGTAGCTCGCCGTCGTACGGCTCCTCGGGGCACTCCACGGCCAGGGACACCAGATGCGGTAGCGCCGAGCCGAGTTCGCGTAGCTGGGGCTCGGGCACCGTGGGCGCATAGGTCACTTCGACAAGCGGCATTCTCGACACCCTAGACGGAGACCTTCCCCGCAAGGGCAAGCGGAGGCTGTTGCCGAACCGCAAAAGGAACAGCGATTCTGTTAGCGTTCTCGCAGCAAGCAGAATCAGTATTCTTTTTGTGGAGGTGTGTGGTGCCGCGGCTCACTGACGCGCGCAAGGAACTCCGGCGTGCCCAGATCGCCGAGGCCGCCGTGCGCTGCTTCGGCCGCAACGGTCTGGAGCGGACCTCGATCGCCGACATCACGGCCGAGTCCGGCCTCTCGGCCGGCTCGATCTATGCGCACTACCGCAACAAGGCCGACCTGGTCCAGGCCGCCGCCCGCGAGGTGCTCGCCCAGCGCGCCGAGGTCCTCGGCGAGTACGCCACGAGCGACACTCCGCCCGGCCCCGATGAACTGCTCACCCGCCTGATCGCCGCGGTCGACCCGGCCGAGGCCCGGGTCGGCGTGCAGACCTGGGGGGAGGCGACCACCGACCCGGCGATTCGCGACATCGTCGTCGACATGACGGACCGGATGCGGGCGATGCTGCACGACTGCGTCACGGCGTGGCTGGTCAAGGCCGAGCATCACGAGCCGGTCGGGGCCCGGGAACGCGCCGCCCCGATCGCTCACCGGGTGATGGCGCTCTACCAGGCCGAACTGCTCTACACCGCCTTGCGATCACCGACCGAGGAGACAGCGTCATGACCACCCCGACCGCTTCGTTCGCGGGCCGCGCGGTTACCCGGATCGGCTACGGCGCGTTGCAGCTCGAGCGCCTGCACGACCGCCGCGGCGAGGCCGTCGCGCTGCTGCGCCGCGCGATCGAACTGGGCGTCGACCATGTGGACACCGCCGAGTTCTACGGTTTCGGTTTCGCCAACGACGTGATCCGCGAGGCGCTGCGCCCCGAGGACGACGTCCTGGTCGTCACGAAGGTCGGCGCCGACCCCGACCCGGGCGGGCAGCTGCCGTTGCGTCTGGCACAACGGCCCGAGCAACTGCGCGCCAGTGTCGAGGACAACCTGCGTAGCCTCGGCGTCGACCGGCTCCCGGTGGTCAACCTCCGCCGCCTGGACACCGGCCCCGGGCTGCGCCCCGAGGGCGACCAGGTCGTCGACCTCGATGACCAGCTCGCGACGATGACCGCCCTGCGCGACGAGGGCAAGATCGGCGCGATCGGCCTGAGCAGCGTCACCCTCGACGGCCTGCGCCGCGCCCTGCCGGCCGGCATCGCCTGCGTGCAGAACGCGTACGGTCTCGCCTCCCGCGACGACGAGGACATGCTCGAACTGTGCGCGGCCGAGGACATCGCCTGGGTGCCGTTCTTCCCGCTCGGCGGGGCCTTCCCGGGCCTGCCCAAGGTCACCGGGGAACCGGCCGTTCAGGCCGTGGCCGAGTCCCTGGGCGTCACGCCCTCCCAGGTCGGCCTCGCCTGGCTGCTGCACCACGCCCCGAACGTGCTGCTCATCCCCGGCACCGCCGACGCCGTCCACCTCGAGGCCAACATGGCGGTCGGCGAGATCACCTTCGACGCCGCGACCCTCGCCACCCTCGATGCCATCGAGTCCCGCTCCAACGAGGCCCCCCTCGGCTGACCGGACCAAACGCGACCAAGGTCGCGACCATACGCCGGACGCCCTGACGGAACGCCGGGCCGCGCCGGTAAACCCCGCTCCACCAGGCTCTGAGGACGGATCATGAAGGCCATCATCTACCGCGACAACGGTGACCCCGACGTTCTTCGGCTCGTCGACCGCGACCTGCCCGCGCCCGGCCCCGGCGAGGTTCGCGTCCGGATCGCCGTGTCCGGGATCAACCCGACCGACTGGAAGGCCCGCTCCGGCGCCGCAGGCCCCAAGCGCTTCCCCGAGGTCACCCCGCACCTCGATGGCGCCGGCACGATCGACGCCGTGGGTGAGGGGGTCGACCGGAGCCGGGTCGGCCAGCGGGTCTGGCTGTTCCTGGCCGCAGCCGGGCGGCCCACCGGTACCGCCGCCGAGTTCACCGTCGTGCCCGCCGAGCGGGCCGTGCCGCTGCCCGACGAGGCCGGTTTCGACGTCGGCGCCTCACTCGGCGTCCCCGCGCTCACCGCGCACCGTGCGCTCACCGTCGCCGAGGACGGGCCGCGCCGTCTGCGGCCCGGGGCGCTCGACGGGAAGGTGGTGCTCGCCGCGGGCGGGGCCGGGGCGGTCGGGCACGCGGTGATCCAGCTCGCCCGCTGGGCCGGCGCCACCGTGATCGCCACGATCAGCGGCCCGGAGAAGGCCCGGCTGGCCACCGCCGCCGGGGCCCACCACGTGATCAACTATCGCGAGGGCGACCCGGCCGCCGAGATCCGCGAGATCGCCCCGGACGGCGTCGACATCGTCGCCGAGGTGGCGCTGGGCGCCAACCTCGCACTGGACATGGCCGTGCTGCGGACCCGCGGCACGATCTCGACCTACGGCAACGACGGTGGCCGGCCGGTCGAGCTGGACGTGATGCGGAACATGGTGCTGAACACACGCTTCCAGTTCGTGGTCCTCTACACGGTCGGTTCAGAGCCGCTCGCCGCGGCCGTTGAGGACGTCGCCGCCGCGGTGCGCGCCGGCGCGCTGCCGGTCGGCGAGGAGCACGGCCTGCCGCTGGTCCGCTTTCCGCTCGACCGCACCGCCGACGCACACCGGGCGGTGGAGAGCGGCGCGATCGGCAAGGTCCTGGTGGACGTGGCGTCGTGACGTCCGGTCGGCCACGGCTTCCCGAGGGTCAGAGGCTGGTGAGCAGGGCGTCGAGTGGCGCGGGTACGCGGCCGCCGTCGAGCGCCTCGACGAGGACGCGGCCGTAGTGGATCTTCCGCCCCTTCTTCGTACCCAGGAAGCGCCGCAACTGCTGCTGTGAGGTGCGGCCCCGCTGTGCGGGCTGGCACAGGAAGGTCTGGAGGGCGCGCAGGTCGCCCTCCGCCCGGACGAGCTCCGCCACCTGTGTCACGCCCAGGGCGCGGATGAGCTCGTCCTCCAGATCCGCCGCACAGACGAAGAACTCCTGCCGCGCCGCGCCGGCCCGCTCCAGCCCGCGGGCGTAGAAGCGGCGCTCCGCCTCGTCGCACAGTCCGGTGAGGCGGAGGCCCAGACCGGGCGGCCCGAGGAGACGGGCGAAGCGTCCGACGCTCATCGCGCCGCCCATCGGCAGGACGCAGACTCCCTCGGCCGCCAGGTCCCGGCCGTGGCGGGCGGCCAGCGCGCTGACCGCCGCGGCGTCGCTCGGCCCTTCGAGCAGGACGACCACCCGGACGGGCAGCCGCGCGGCCAGCTCGCGCGCGGGCTCGTCGGGGCCACCGGCCGCCCACGCGGTGACCGCTTCCCGGAACGCCCCCATGTCGGCCATGAGACGAGTCTCCGGCCCTTCCGGCCGCCACGCCAGGGAATTTCTCCTACCCCGATTCCTTCGCGGAGCACGCGGTACGTCACAGCTGCGCCATCTACTCTGTGAACGAGTGGCGCACTCCGGAGTACGGGACATCCTTACGGGATATTGCATATAGTCATGTGAGCTCCAAGCGACCCTTCACCGCGCCTATCGCGCTTATCGCGTTTTGGGTTCACTCGCATCGAGTGAGATTTTCGGCACCGGAGTGACCCCGGCGCCCATCCAACCCGTTCTGTGCACGACTCGCCCTCCCACGGCACCGTCGCCCAAGCGAGCCTCGTCCCATGTCGTCACACCAGTCATGTGGTGCCCGCTGAGGGGCCTGCGGCCCTGGACCGCAACGGTCCATCAGCCCGTCTCGCGATGTCACCGCTTTCCCTCTATGTCGACGGGATCCGGTCCGGCCCGCCCCGGCGCCCGCTCCGCAGGGCAACACCCCTCAAAAGGAGAACGCTGTCATGGCAACCATCACGTCGCTGGTGGATACGGCGACCAGCACCAACCAGGGCAAGACCGGCGACACCGTCAACATCAACGGCTCCGCGTTGGGCACGACCGTCTCGGTGAACTTCGCCGGTGCCGTGGTCTCTCCGACGTCCGTCTCCAACTCCCTGGTCACCTTCGTGATTCCCGCTACCGTCCCGTGCTTGGGCCAGATCCAGGTCAGCACCAACCTGTCGAACGGGGCCAAGAGCAACGCGCTGCCGTTTTTCATGATTGCCGCGCCGACCACCACCTCGTCGAGCCCGGCGTGCCTGCCTTCCGGCGGTGGCTCGCTCACGGTCTTCGGCACCGGCTTCGCGGCCGGGGGCATCGTGCAGGTGGGCAGCCTCACCCCGGTCGCGTTCGCCGCGGGCGGCAACAACACCCAGGTCACCGTCACCGCTCCGGCCCACACCCCGGCCGGCTGCACGGACACCCAGCAGATCACGGTCGCCACCCCCGGTGGGACCGGCACCGCGGGCGCCACCCAGATCGACTACTACAACCCACCGGTGCTGACCGGCACCACGCTGACCCCCGATACGGGCACGGCGGGGACTCAGACCACCATCACCGGTGGCTCCTGCCTCGTCGGCATCACCGACGTGACGTTCACCGACTCGGCAACCGCCGTCTTCCCGGGCCTGTCTTTCACCTCCATCGACGCCACCTCCTTCGTCACCACGGTGCCCGTCGCGGCGGCCACGGGCGCCGGAACCTTCACGGTCACCACATGCGGTGGCACCTCCGGTCCCTCCTCCGCCTTCACCGTCACTCCCTGAGCCACCGTAGTGACCAGCGTCAGTCCCGCTCACGGCAATCCGGCGGGAGGGCCTTGTCCGGCCAGAGCGGGCTCCGGCCGGCAGTCCCTCGGGCAGCGTGCGTGGGCAGGCTGTGTTCGAACCAGACGGTCCTTCCCGCGGGTGTGGGGGTGCAGCCCCATCGGGTCGCGAGTTTGTGGATGAGGGTGACGCCTCGCTCGGATGCGTCCGTGTCCGTGTCCGTGTCCGTGTCCGTGCCCGCGGGGTGCGGGAGTGCGGGCGCCACCTGGCTGTCGTCGGTGACTTCGCACAGAAGTGTGTCGGTGTGCACCAGGCGTAGCCCGATCGGATTCGAGGTGTGGCGGGCCGCGTTGGTGAGGAGTTCACCGGCCAGGAGTTGGGTGGTGTCACAGATGTCGCGCAGGCCCCATGCCGTGAGGGTGTCGCGAACGAGCCCGCGGGCGACGCGTACCTGCTCCGGCCGCGGCGGGAAGCGCCAGGTGGCGATTCTGTCGTGGGGAATGCCATGGAGGCGGGCCATGAGGACGCTGGCGTCGTCGTGGCGCTGTCGCCGTAGGAGGGCGTCGCATGCTTCCTCCAGCGAAAGATGGGGTGTGGTGAGGCTGCGGCGCACGGCGAAGAGCCCCTCCTCGATGTCCTGCTCCCGGGTCTCCACCAGGCCGTCGGTGCACATGACGAGGAGGCTGCCGGAGTCGATGGGCAGCTCCAAAGTGTCGAAGGCGGTACTCCCCACACCGATCGGTGCGCTGACGGGCACCTCGAGCAGTTCGTCCTTGCCGTCAGGGCTCACCAGAATGGGCGGAAGGTGCCCGGCGCTGGCGAAGGTGACCCGGCGGGGGAGGGGGTCATAGATGCCGTACAGGCAGGTGGCCAGGGTGGTGTGGCTGAGTCCTTGGGCGAATTGATCAAGGCGGAGCAGCAACTGTGCCGGGGGAAGGTCCAAGGTGGCGAGGGTTCTGACGGCGGTGCGCAGCTGGCCCATGGCCACGGCCGCGTGCAGTCCGTGACCTTCCACGTCGCCGATGACCAGGCCGACCCGGTGGCCGGGCAGCGGGATGGCGTCCAGCCAGTCGCCGCCCACCTGGGTTGCGTGGCTGTACGGGTGGTAGCGGTAGGCGATTTCCACGCCTGGGAGGCGGGGCGGCAGTATGGGCTGGAGGCTGCGCCGCAGCACGGCTGAGGTTCTGGCCTGGTGGCGGTAGAGGCAGGCGTTGTGCAGGGACAGGGCCGCCCGCTGGGCCATCTGCTGGCAGGCGGCCAGGTCGGCCGGGATGAATGGGGGGCGCTCGGGTTTGCGTCCGAAGATCAGGAAACCGAGGACCGAGTCCCGTGCCGTCAGCGGTACCAGCATGACGGAGGAGCCCGTGAGCACCGACCGGGCGGATGGGCTGTCGAGCTCGGCCGGCAGCTTGAGCAGGACGTCCTGGTCGACCCGGGGGATGAGGACGGGCTCGATGAGTGTGAGAAACCTGGCCATGGCGGTGCCGGACGGGTAGACGAAGGTCTGTTCCGCCTGGAGTTCCGCCCCGTGGCCGAGGCCGTCATCGTGGACTGCGGCCACGCGGTGCATCACTGGGGAGGCGTGCGGACTCCGTGTGGTGGAGTCGTCTTCTGATGTGGTGACGTGGTCGTGGAGATGGACCGAAGCGAAGTCGGCGAACCCGGGGACGGCCGAGGCGGCCAGTACGCGGGCCGCGTGGCCGACGTTCAACGTCGTGCCGATGTCGCTGATCGCCCTGTGGAGGAAGGCCAGCCTGGCCGTCTCGCCTTCCATGTGTGCGTCGGCCGTATCGTGCCAGCCGGGGGCGGTGCCGTTCGGAGCACTTTGTGGCGCCTGCAACTAGGCCCCCTTGACGTGGTGTCGGGCAGCGGTGGCGCCCATATGACGACGAGGAGAACGGCGACCGGTGCGCCATCTGTATAAGGCCCTTATCGCCGCGAAGACTGTATCTCCTGAATCGCTCCGAGGCGGCCACTCACAGGAGTGATTTCACGGGGCTGGAGATGACGCACATCACCGTGGTGGATCGCGTAGCCCGCGCGGCCATGGACTACTCTTGAAGAGTTCTTCAATTTACTAACTTCGGTGGAGCGCGGCCATCGGGGAGGAGGCCCGGATGGGCAGACCCGTATTCGCCGAGGCGCTGCTGGAGCGGGTGCGCCAGGCGCGAGGGGCTCTGGAGGCGGCGCTGGAGTCCGAGGACGTCTATGCGGTGGCGGTGGCCCAGGACGAGCTGGACGACGCGGTGCGGGTGGCGCGGCAGCTCGGGGTCGACGTCGACGAAGACGAGACGGAAGCGGAAGAGGGGTGATCCGGATGTCTGCGCCCCTTTATGAGACGAAGGCCGAGTTCTTCCGGATGCTGGGCCACCCGGTACGTATCCGGGTTCTGGAGCTGCTCCAGGACGGACCGAAGCCGGTGCGGGACCTGCTGGCGGCGATCGAGGTCGAGCCGTCGAACCTGTCGCAGCAGCTGGCCGTGTTGCGCCGCTCTGGGATCGTGACCGCGACGCGTACCGGTTCGACGGTGGTCTACGCGCTGGCGGGCGGCGATGTGGCGGAGCTGCTCGCCGCCGCGCGGCGGATCCTGGCCGTGTTGCTGGCGGGCCGACAGGACTTGCTGGACGAACTGCGGGCGGCGGAGACACCACAGTGACCGGCACTGGCGGTTCCACACACAGCAGGGAGTTGACACGGTGAGCAAGACTGAGAACGGCGCGGGCCCGGACGACGAGAGCTGGAAGGAACGCGGCATCAGGCTGCGCGTCTTCATCTACGTCTTCGCCACCCACATCATCGCGGGGTTCGTGATGCTCTTGTTCTACCTGGGCGAGCACGCCGAGAAGTAGAAGGCGCCGGCCCGTCTACGACGGCCGTCTTCCCTGGCCCTGTGCGGCCCGCAGGCCGGCCAGCAACTCGCTGAACCATGCACGGGAATCATCCTCAGGCGCGGGTGGCAGCGACGGCCAGGGTCGCGTACCGCATGGGGAAACTGCCGCCGTGGGTGTCGACCGCGTCGCCCATGGCGGCCAGAAGTTCGTCGCGTTTGCCGGATGGGAGCCGGGTGTAGGCGCTCAGCGTGGGGAGGACATCGAGCCATTCGTCGCGGGTGTAGGTGCGCTCCCAGTCGAAGCGCAGGAAGTCCGGTTCGGCGAAGCCACCCGCTTCCCGGATGTTGTTGCCCGCTTTGGTCACGCTCCTGGTACAGGACTCGAACGTCGAGGTGGAGTTCTTGAGGAGCGTCGTGTTTTCGGGGAACATGCGCCGGTTGATCTCGAGGAACGCCTGGGCGAGCTCCCTTGGGGTTTCGCTGGCGTTCCAGAAGATGGTGAGTCGGCCACCGGGGCGCAGGGCGGTCGCCGCCTTGGCCGCCCCGGCCAGCGGGTCAATCCAGTGCCAGGTCCGGCCCGCCACGACGGCGTCGAACAAGCGGCCGGCGGGGTCCCAGTCCTCGAAGGTGGACACCTCGACGTCGAGCCCGCGCGAGCGGGCGTATGCGGCCGAGCGCTCGTCGGGTTCGACGCCGAGGACCTGGCAGCCGGTCTCCTGCAAAAGGCGGGCGACGACGCCGGTACCGCAGCCGACGTCGACCGCGGTGGCCGGAGCGGAGCTGGTGATGGCCTCGATCAGGGCCGGGGGAAAGCTTGTGCGGGCGCGGTCATAGCGCTCGGCGTCGGCCCCGTAGGACTCGGCCATCTCGCGGTGCTGGTGGAACATGCCGCTCGAAGTGGACATGCGCACACGCTAAGGGCCGCATGCCCACCGGTCAACGCCGACGATCTCGTTCTGCCCGCCGGTACCGTCCAACCAGGGCAGCGGCACAGGGACGAGGCCGCAGGCGGGGTTCACTTGAGGAAATCGGCCGCCCGCTGGCCCCATGTGCGGAGGTCGGCGCGGGTCTCGGACACGTGCAGGGTCGAGCCGGGGATCGCGGCGGCGAGCGTCTCCGACAGGGACACCGGGTGGCCCGGGTCGCCTGCCCAGGCGAGGATCAGCGTCGGCTGGGTGATCCGCGCGATGACGTCCTGCGGCGGCAGGTCGCTGAGGCCCGCCCCGAGCAGGACGGCCGGAAGCAATTCCGCCGTGACGTCCGGGGTGGGCGGAAAGCCCTCCACCTCCGCGAATATGGGCGGCACCGGGGCCTTCGCCAGGACCTTGGCCAGGGCCTCCACCCCTTTCTGCTCTGCGTAGTCCGCGAGTTGCCGGTACACATCGCCCTGCGCGGCTCGTGCCTCCCAGGCCGTCGGAGACGCGGTGAGCACGAGCCGGTCGAAGCGCTCCGGATCGGTCGTCACGGCGTGCAGCAGCGCTCCGGTGCCCATCGAGCAGCCGATCGCCGACACGGGCGCCGCCGGGGAGAAGTGCCGGGCGAGCTCCATCATGTCCTCGCCCTGCGACTTCCACGAGTAGTCGGCCGGTTCGCCGGTCCCTTCGGACTCGCCGTGGCCACGGGCGTCGTAGGAGATGAGGCGGCGGCCGGCGGAGGTCACCACGGAGTAGTCGGTCAGGTTCGCCCGCCGTTCGGAGGCCCGGCTGCCGCACAGCCCATGGGCGTTGAGGACGATCGGGCCGGAGCCCTCGTCGGAGTAGGCGAAGCGGATTCCCCGCAGACTTACCGTCACTGTTCTGCCTTTCGAGTGTCGGCCACCCCCGTCGAGGACGATCTTAGAGCGCGGTGGGAAAGGCGCCGATGCCGGAGAACGACCGGGCGTCCGCGGCCGGGTGACAGGACACTCCCGGCGTCGGACTTGCGTCATGCAAGCAGCGTATACAGTGCAGTTGCGACAGATGTGATCATCATCGGCCAGGTAGCAAGGAGGCTCATCCCCCGTGAAAGCCACCCCGCGGAACACCAACCCGCAGCGGCCGATCCCGCCGGAGATATTCGAGCGCAACGGCTGCCCCTTCGACCCGCCCGCCGCCATGATGGCCTTGCACGACCGCGGCCCGGTGACCCGGATCGACCTGCTCAACGGTGCCCACGCCTGGATCGTCTCCGGCTACGAGGAGGTGCGCGCCGTACTCGGCGACGCCCGCTTCAGCTCCGACCGCCTCCGCTACCCGAGCACATTGAGCATGTCACCCGAGGAAGTGGCCAACCGCCAGGCCCAGCCGGGCGGGCAGTGTCCCGTCGCCCCGCAGGAGCGCAAGGACGGCATGTTCATCTTCATGGACGCGCCCCAACACCCGCGGCTGCGGCGGCTGCTGTCCGGTCAGTTCACCGTCAAGCGCATGAAACACCTGGAAGACCATGTCCGTGACTTAGCGGTGCGGCTCATCGACGCGATGCGGGCCGACGGCACACAGGCCGACCTGGTCAAGGCCTTCGCGCTGCCGCTCCCGTCGCTGGTGATCTGTGAACTGCTCGGCGTCGACTACGCCGACCGCACCGAGTTCCACCACCGCACCGCGATCGCCCTGGACCTGTCACGCCCCAGCGAAGAACGCCGGCGGGCCAGCGGCGAGCTGCGCCAGTTCATGGCCAAGCTGGTGGGCGCCAAACGCAAGCAGCCGGGCGACGACATCATCTCCGGGCTGATCCACGACGACTACGACCCGCCGCTGACCGACCGGCAGTTGGTCGACATGGCCACCACCCTGCTCAGCGCCGGCCACGAGACCACCGCCAACATGCTCGCCCTGAGCGCCTTCGCGCTGCTGGAAAACCCCGACCAACTCAGCCGCGTACGCGACGACCCGGCCGTGCTGGACAACGGGGTCGAAGAACTACTGCGCTACCTGTCGGTCTTCCACAATGGCCCGACACGGTTCGCCACCGAGGACCTGACCGTCGGCGGCGTCACCATCCCGGCCGGCGACACCGTCGTCATGGCCGTACCGGTCGCCAACCGCGACGAGCAGCGCTGGCCCGAGCCCGACCGCCTCGACCTCACCCGCCCCCGAACGTCCCACCTCGCCTTCGGCCACGGCGCCCACCTGTGCCTGGGCCAGCAACTCGCCCGGGTCGAGCTGCGCACGGGCCTCGCGGAGCTGATCACCCGCCTGCCTGGGCTCCGGCTCACGACCCCGGCGAGCGAGATCCCACTGCGCGAGCAAATGGTCGTCTACGGCGTTCACTCGCTGCCCGTCGCCTGGAACTGACGGCACCTCAACGCTTGGTCGAGGTTCGGTCGGTGAGTTCGCGGATTGATTCGAGCGTCTCGATGCGCCGCACCAGGCCGATGATTTCGCGGGCGCGGTCGGCGCCGAGGATGGGGCTGACGAGGCCGACGAACTTGGCTTTCAGGGTCTCCCACTGGCGAGGCAGCTCATTGTCGGGCTTGACGGCCAGCGCGTTGACGCGCGCCTTCAGCTCCTCGCCGTCTCGCAGCCGTACCCGGACCTCGGTCGGCATGGTTATATTGCGGACACGCGTGACCGGCGTGACCCGGACGCGACCGCGGAGGGCGGCCATGGTGGGGTCCTGGATCCTCTCCTCGGTCAGCGCGGAGGGTCCCGTCGCGCTTCCCGCGAGGGCCAGCGCCGCGGCGTAGCGGATACTGAACATCCCTTCGACGCTGGTCCGGGGTTCCACGATGTCGCACACCTCCAGGTGCTGGGCGGAGACGAACACCTCGGCTTCGTCGACATCGTCGGCGGAGAACGCGTGCCGCTCCCTCAGGAACTGGAAGCCCTCGATCGCGGAGTGCGTGGCGCCGCACAGCGCGTGTGGCTTGAACACGAGCCACTCGACGGCCAGCCGTTGGCGCAGCGACGTTCCCGGGCCCGTCGGCTTGAAGTCGGCGGGCCCGTTGTTGTGCGTGGCGGCGAATCCCTGCGGCGCCTCGAGAATGGTGGTGTCCCCGGTGTAACCCGCTTCCGCCAGCCGGGCCGACAGGATTCCGACCGCTGCCGCGTTCCCGATGTTCAGGTGCTTCGACATCGTCCCGAAGCTCGCCCGTAAGCCCGACGCCTGGGTTCCGGCGATCCCCAGCGCGTGCCGCAGCCGCGTCGTATCCAGTTCGAGAAGGCGGCCCGCGCCCATCGCCGCGCCGAACGCGCCGAAGGTGCTGCTGCCATGGTAGCCGCGGTCGTACGAGGCGTTGCCGCACGCGACGGCGACCATCTTTCTGGCCTCATGGCCGAAGAGCATCGCCTGGATGGTCGTCGGTCCGTCCTTGTCCAGCTCCTCGGCCAGGGCGAACACGGCGGGAAGGATGACGGCCGACGGGTGGCCGCCGATGCTCATGTCGTCGTAGTCCAGCGCGTGAGCGGCGATGCCGCCCGCCAGCGCCGTCTGTCGCGCCGTCAGCCGGTGTGGAGTGCCGATCACTTGGGCCGCGGGGCTGCCGCCCTCGGCCGTCAGGAGCTGTTGGATCGCGCGGGCTGAGGGCTCCTGCGCCCCGGCGATGCTGACCCCGAGCCAGTCGAGCACGGCGTGCCGCGCTCGCTCGATCACCCGCTCGGTCAGCTCCCGCGATGAGATCTTGCTGACCTCGGACACCAGGTGCTCGGTGTAACCGGTCTCGGCCGCCGAGGGGGCGGAGGCCGTGGTCACTGTCCGGCCGGTCATCGCTTCCACCCTCTGTCGCTCCGCTCTGCCCGGTGGGCTCGTGCCACGTCGGCCACCCGCCGTGGCGGAGACACCAACATCCGTATACGGCATGCCATTTAAGCATGTGATACGATCATGCCGCCCGACTGGCGGTGTATTCCGCGCGGCTCGACACGAAGCCGTGTTACGGAGTCCGGGGGCGCCGCGCATCCACGACGTACCGATCGACAAGCGTCTGCGTAATACCGAAGGGGCCGGAATGGAAGCGCGTACCGCTACCCTCACCGAAATCCGCGACTGGCTGACGGATTACCTCGCGGCGAAGCTGGAGCGCTCGCCCGAGGAGATGGACACTACCGAGAACCTCATGCATTCCGGAGTGGACTCGCTGACAATGGTCGCGCTCGGTCTGAGTATCGAGGAGACGTTCGAGTTCGAGATCGAGCCGGACTTCTTCAGCCGTTTTTCCACCATCGACGAGGTGGCCAAGGCGTTGCACGACCGGGTGCACTCCAGCGCTCAGGAGGCGGGCGGCGACGCCGTCTGACCGTCGCCGGTATGTCCTAAATCGCGCGATTGTGCGCCGTCCCGAACCCGAAGATCACCAGTGTTAGATGGACCACATTGATTGTCCATCAACCGGTCGATACGGTGCGTTCATGGTCCAGTTAAGTGAGGATTTGGATGGTTGCCAAGTCGCGCTGTCCACTTCGTTGAACCGGGTACGCGGCGGGGTGCGGGCGAGGCTGCTCGACCCCGGATGGATTCCTCCGCGTCAACGCCCGCAGCAGATCGGCATATACATTCTCGGATCCTGATTTCGAGCGCCGATTCCACTGCGGCATGCTCAGATCCCCGGTTCGTGGCGACGTCCTGGGTGAACTGTTCGATGCCGACCGTAGATACGGCGATCGTCTTGGCGGTCCCGCCAACGCTCTGACACACAGGACAAGGTCGCGCTATGTCTTCCGAGCATCATGGTCGTCATGACAACGTTGTAGCGGTGGTGGGCGTCGCCTGCCGGCTGCCCGGCGCGGACGGCCCGACGGAGTTCTGGGACCTTCTGCGGCACGGCGTGGAGGCGGTTGGAGCGGCCCCCGGCGATCGTCTTCCCACCGATCCGGCGGCGTCGGCACAGGGCGGCTTCCTCGCCCGGATCGACGAGTTCGACGCCGGCTTCTTCGGGGTCCCGCCCGCCGAGGCCCACGCCATGGATCCTCAGCAGCGCCTCGTCCTGGAGTTGGCCTGGGAGGCGCTTGAAGAGGCGGGCATCGTCCCGGCCTCACTGCACGGCACCACGACCGGCGTCTACCTCGGTGTGATGGGCGACGACTACGCCCGGCTGACCTTCGGCGACCCGGACGGCCCGAGCGCGTACAGCGCCACCGGCGTCTACCGCAGCATCATCGCCAACCGGGTCTCGCACTTCCTCGGTGTGCACGGCCCCAGCCTGACCATCGACGCCGGACAGTCCTCGTCGCTGGTCGCCGTCCACTTGGCCGTCGAGAGCCTACGGCGCGGCGAGTGTGACACGGCGCTGGTCGGCGGCGTCAGCCTCATCGCCGACCCCGACGGCGGCCGACTCACCGCCCGGTTGGGCGCGATGTCACCCGACGGCCGCTGTTACGCCTTCGACGAGCGGGCCAATGGATTCGTCCGGGGCGAGGGCGCCGGTCTGGTCGTCCTGAAACGGCTGAGCGCGGCGATCGCCGACGGCGACCGGGTGCTCTGCGT
The DNA here is from genome assembly GCF_047215865.1 of Streptomyces sp. Inha503. Lineage (NCBI taxonomy): Bacteria > Bacillati > Actinomycetota > Actinomycetes > Kitasatosporales > Streptomycetaceae > Streptomyces > Streptomyces sp. Inha503. Next base: position 11,349,595 of record NZ_CP178360.1, read on the forward strand.
CATCCGGGGCAGCGCCATCAACAACGACGGCGACGCCGAGCGGCTGACCGACCCGAGCGCGGCGGCCCAAGAGGCGCTGCTGACCAGCGCTTACCAGCGGGCCGGGGTCACGGTCGGCGACGTCCAGTACGTGGAGGCGCACGGCACCGGCACCCGGGTCGGCGATCCGGTCGAGGCGGTCGCGCTCGGTGCCGCGCTGGCCCGGCAACGGCCGGCGGACGCCCCGCTGCGGATAGGCTCGGTGAAGACGAACATCGGCCACCTCGAGGGCGCGGCCGGCATTGCCGGACTGATCAAGACAGTGCTCTGCATCGCCCACCGGGAACTGGTGCCCAGCCTCAACTTCGAACGGCCGAACCCGGCGATCGCGTTCGACGAACTCGGTCTGGGAGTCCAGCGGGAAGCGTCGCCCTGGCCCCGTCCGCGGGACGAACTGATCGCGGGGGTCAGCTCATTCGGCATCGGCGGCACGAACTGCCACGTCGTGCTGGGCGAGTGGACCGCGCCGGCGCCCGCCGCGCCGGACCGTCCCGAGCTCGGTGTCCTTCCGCTGGTCGTCTCCGGAGCGACCGACGCGGCCCTGTCCGCCCAGGCCGCGCGCCTCGCCACGCACCTCGATCGGCCGGAGCCGCCCGCGGCGGACCTGCCGGAGCTGGCGCACGCCCTGGCCACCACGCGCACCGCGTTCGCGCACCGCGCCGTCGTGATCGCCCCCGACCGCGAGGGATTAGCCACCGGTCTGGCCGCCATCGCGGACAACCGCGCTCACCGAGGCGTCGTCCGTGGCACGGCCGGCGCCGCCGGCACCGCGTTCCTCTTCTCCGGGCAGGGCAGCCAGCACGTTGGGATGGGCCTCGAACTCGCCGCCGCGCACGAGGCGTACGCCCGCGCCCTGGCCGAGGTCGAGAGGGCCATGGATCCGCACCTCGACCACTCCCTGGCCGAGATCCTGCGGGACCCCGACCTGATCAACGAGACCGCCTACAGCCAGCCCGCCCTGTTCGCCGTCGAGGTCGCGCTGTTCCGCCTCTACGAGAGCTGGGGCATCGCCCCGGACCTGCTGGGCGGGCACTCCATCGGTGAGCTCGCGGCCGCGCACGTGGCCGGCATCCTGAGCCTGGACGACGCTTGCACACTGGTCGCCGAGCGCGGCAGGCTCATGCAGGACCTCCCGGACGGCGCCATGCTGTCGCTGCGCGGCGAGGAGCAGGAAGTACGCACGTTCCTCGAGTCGGCGGCGACGGACGTCTCGATCGCCGCGGTCAACGGCCCGGTCAGCACCACCGTTGCCGGAAACCGCGACGAGCTCACCGACCTGGCCGAGCGCTGGCGCGCCGACGGTGGCAAATGCCAGTGGCTGGAGGTGAACCGGGCCTTCCACTCTTCGCACACCGACCGGATTCTCGACGAGTTCCGTCAGGTCGCGGAGCGTCTCAGCTACGCCCGCCCGCGCATTCCGGTCGTGTCCAACGTAACCGGGCGCGTCGTCACCGGTGACGAGATGAGCTCGGCCGACTACTGGGTCCGGCACGTCCGGCAGACCGTACGGTTCCTCGACGGCATCCGGGCCCTCGACGAGGCCGGCGTCACCACGTTCGTCGAGCTCGGCCCGGACACGGCGCTGTCCGCCATGGGCCGGTCCTGTCTGCCCGGCCGTGACGCCGTGTTCGTCAGCGTGCTTCGGGCCCGGCAGCCGGAGACGCGGTCCGTGATCGCCGCCCTGGCCGAAATGCACGTCCGCGGCGTACCGATTGACTGGAACGCCGTGTTCGGCGCGCCCCCGGCCGCCCATGTGCCCCTGCCGACATACGCGTTCCAGCGCTCCCGCTACTGGCTCGGCTCGGCGGCCGCGCCGGAACCGGACGCGACTGGCTCCGCCCTCGACCGGCGGATGGCCGGACTGGCACCGAGCGAACGTACGCTGGTCATGCTCGACTTGGTGCGCGAGCACACCGCCGCCGTGCTCGGCCACGACGATCCGGGTGCGGTCGCCCCGACGCTCACCTTCCACGACCTGGGTTTCACCTCGTTCACCGGGGTCGATCTGGGTACCCGCCTGGCCCGAGCGGCCGGAGTCGAGCTGTCGCCGACCGCGGTCTTCGACTTCCCGACGCCGCAGGCGCTGGCCGAGCAACTGGTGCGGTTGGGGTCGGGTGCGAAAACGACTGCCGGTGAGGTGGCTCGGCCGCGGTCGGTGGGTGAGCCGATCGCGATCGTATCGACGGCGTGCCGGTTCCCGGGCGGAGTCTCCTCGCCGGAGGACTTGTGGCGGCTGGTGTCCGAGGGCGTGGACGCGGTCGGTGGTTTCCCGGCCGATCGCGGCTGGGATACGGAGTCGGCCGGGTATGCGCGGGTGGGTGGTTTCCTGTCCGGCGCGGCCGACTTCGACGCGGAGTTCTTCGGGGTGTCCCCGCGTGAGGCGGTGGCGATGGACCCGCAGCAGCGGCTGCTGCTCGAAGTGTCCTGGGAAGCGCTGGAACGCGCGGGCCTGGACCCGGCCGGGATGAAGGGCACGGACACCGGGGTCTTCGCGGGGCTGTACTCGCAGGATTACGGCTCGCGGCTGCCGGAGGGCGATGCGGGCGGCTTCCGGCTGACGGGCAACACGTCGAGCGTGGCGTCCGGCCGGGTGGCGTACACATTCGGTCTTGAGGGGCCGGCGGTCACCGTGGACACGGCGTGTTCGTCGTCCCTGGTGGCGATGCACCTGGCCGCGCAGGCGCTGCGCAACGGGGAGTGCTCGCTGGCGCTGGCCGGTGGTGTGACGGTGATGGCCACCCCGGGGATGTTCGCCGAGTTCGCGGTGCAGGGCGGGCTGGCGGCTGACGGGCGGGTCAAGGCGTTCTCAGCGGGGGCCGACGGCACCAACTGGGCCGAGGGTGTCGGGGTGGTGGTGCTGGAGCGGCTGTCCGAGGCGCGGCGGCTCGGGCATCCGGTACTGGCGGTCCTGCGGGGCAGCGCGGTGAACCAGGACGGCGCGAGCAACGGCCTGACCGCCCCGAACGGTCCTTCGCAGGAGCGGGTGATCCGGCGGGCGCTGGCCGATGCCCGGCTTTCCGCTTCGGACGTGGATGTGATCGAGGGGCACGGGACGGGGACCACGCTCGGGGATCCGATCGAGGCGCGGGCGCTGCTGGCGACGTACGGTCAGGGGCGGCCGGAGGACCGGCCGCTGTGGTTGGGATCGCTGAAGTCGAACCTCGGGCACACTCAGGCCGCGGCCGGTGTGGCCGGTGTCATCAAGATGGTCGAGGCGATGCGGCACGCGACGCTCCCGGCGACCCTGCACGCCGATGAGCCGTCGCCGCATGTGGACTGGACGGCCGGTGAGGTACGCCTGCTGACGGAGGCGCGGCGGTGGGAGTCGGAGGGCCGTCCGCGCCGGGCCGGAGTCTCCGCGTTCGGGATCAGCGGCACCAACGCTCATATGATCCTGGAGCAGGCGCCGGACGCGGTTCCCGCGCGATCCGCGCCCGCCCGTCCGGTGGTGACCGGTGGCGTGGTGCCGTGGGTGTTGTCGGCGCGGTCGGATGCGGGGTTGCGGGCGCTGGCGGGCCGGCTGGCGTCGGGTGTGCCGGCCGGGGCCGACATCGCGGATGTGGCGGGGGCGCTGGCGGGTTCGAGGGCTGGGCTGGAGTTCCGGGCGGTGGTGCTCGGGGCCGACCGTGCGGAACTGGACGAGGGCCTGACGCGGGTGGAGCCGGTCGGGGCGGCGGCCCGGGGTCCGGTGGCGTGGGTGTTCCCGGGTCAAGGGGCGCAGTGGACCGGCATGGGCCAGGAACTGGCGGATTCTTCCCCGGTGTTCGCGGACGTGCTGGACGAAGTGTGTGCGGTGGCGGATCCGTTGCTGGGCCGTTCGCTGCGGGAGGTGATGTTCTCCGGCGCCGAGGTGCATCAGACCGCATTCACCCAGGTGGCGATCTTCGCGTTCGAGGCCGGGTTGGCGGCGGTGGCGCGGGCGGCGGGCTTGGAGCCGGATTTCGTGGCCGGTCACTCGGTGGGTGAGGTGACGGCCGCCCATGTGGCGGGCGCGGTCACTCTCGAGGACGCGGTGCGGCTGCTGGTCGCGCGGGGCGCGTTGATGCAGGCACTGCCGCCCGGCGGGGTGATGGCGGCGGTGCGGGCCGGCGAGCATGAGGTGGACCTGTCCGGTCTGGAGGACCGGGTCGCCGTGGCGGCGGTGAACGGTTCGTCGGCGGTGGTGCTGTCCGGGGACGAGGAAGCGGTCGAGGTCGCCGTCGGGCGGCTGGAGGGCCGTAAGGTGCGCCGGCTCGAGGTCAGCCATGCGTTCCATTCCCCGTTGATGCGTCCGATCGCCGATGAGCTGGCGCAGGTGGTGGCCGGAATCCAGTTCGCGGAGCCGCGGGTCCCGCTGGTGTCGGCGGTCACCGGGGCCGTAGCGGACGCGGACGTGCTCCGTGATCCGGGGCACTGGGTGGAGCAGGCGCTGGGTACCGTCCGGTTCCACGACGCCGTCCGTTATCTGCACGGGCGTGGCACGGCCGGGTTCTTGGAGGTCGGCCCGGACCGGGTGTTGTCGGCCGTGGTCCACGACGGCGGCGACAGCGGGGTGTGGGCGGTCGGTCTGGCCGAACGGGGAAACGCCGGGGCTCGTCGTCTGTTGGCCGGTCTGGCCGAGGCATGGGCCCATGGCGCGGCGGTGGATTGGACCCGCCTGGTCCCGGTCGGCCGTCCGGTGGCGTTGCCGACGTATCCGTTCCAGCACCGCCGGTATTGGGCGGCGGGCCGGGCGGCGTCGGGGTCGGGCCATCCGGTGCTGGGTGAAGGCGTGCCGCTGGCGAGCGGTGCCGGGACGGTGTTCGCGGGGCGGCTGGCGGCCGATCCGCTGATCGACGGGTCGATGGCGGTGGCCGAGCTGGCGGTGTACGCGGCGGGGCAGGCCGGTTGGCCGGTGCTCGAGGAGCTTGAGTTCGAGCGGGTGCTGGCGCCGGAGGGTCCGGTGCAGGTGCAGGTGAGCATCGCGGGACAGCGGTTGGAGGTGTTCGCGCGTCCGTCCGCCGCGGGCGAGTGGGTGCGGTACGCCCGCGCGGTCGTCTCGGAACAGGTCCGGCCGGTGTCGGACCATGCCGGCGACGAGGTGGCCGTGGAGGTGCCCGATGCGGCCGGCTATGCGGTCCACCCGGCGCTGCTGGAGGCCGCGCTGAACCTGGGCCCGGATGAGGTGCCCGCGCGGTGGGAGGGCGTACGGCTGCATGCGGCCGGGGCGCGGGAGCTCCGGGTCCGCTCGGACGGGTCGGGTTTGCTGGCCGTGGACGGTGCCGGGCAGCCGGTTCTGGAGATCGCGCGGATGACCACGCGTTCGGCGCCGGGTGGTGGGCCGGGGCGTGGTGATCTGCTCGGCCTGCGCTGGGAGCCGGTGCCGGCGGACGGCCCCGGGACGGCGGAGTGGACGGTGATCCGGCCCGGCGAGAGCGTTCCGGCGTCGGATGGCGAGCCGGTGACGGTGGCCGCGGTGTGCGAGGGCGAGGATCCGCTGGGCTGGGTGCTCGGCGTTGTGCAGCAGTGGACAGGTGTGGCTCGGCCGGTCGGATCTCGCCTGGTGGTGGTGACTCGGCAGGCGGTGGCGGCCGGTCCGGGTGACACGGTGGAGGGTCTGGGCCAGGCACCGGTGTGGGGTCTGGTGCGGGCGGCCCGTGGTGAGCACCCCGGCCACGTCTTGGTGCTGGCTGACACCGATGCCGACGACCTGGCCCCGCTGGCCGCCCCGGTGGTCGGCGGTGACATGGAGGTGGCCGTTCGCCGCGGCGAGGTACGCGCGCCCCGGCTGCGCCCGCTGCCCGCCACCGCGCTGCCCGAATGGCCCACTCTGGACGGCACGGTTCTGGTCACCGGCGGCACCGGCACGCTGGGCGGTCTGGTCGCCCGGCATCTGGTGGCGCGGCACGGCGTCCGGGACCTGGTCCTGGCCAGCCGGTCCGGCGCGGGCGCGCCCGGTGTCGACGGGCTGGTGGCCGATCTGGAAGCGGCCGGGGCCCGGGTGCGGGTCGTGGCCTCGGACCTGGCCGACCCCGACGCGGCCGACGCGCTGGTCGCGGGCATCCCGGGCCTGGTCGGGGTGGTGCACGCGGCCGGGGTGCTGGCCCCGGAGACGGTGCAGGCGCTGACGGCGGAAGGGCTCGGACATGCGCTGCGGGCGAAGGCCGTTTCGGCGTGGCGGTTGCACGAGGCGACCCGCGGCCTGGACCTGCGGCTGTTCGTGCTGTTCTCCTCGCTGTCCGGACTGCTGAGCACGGCCGGCTTGGGGGCGTATGCCGGGGCCAACGTCTATCTGGACGCGCTGGCCGCGCGTCGGCGGGCGGAAGGGCTGCCGGCGGTGTCGATCGCCTGGAGCATGTGGGAGCGGACCAGCGCGCTGACCGAAGACCTGCCCGTGGAGTACGCGGACCGGCTGACCCGTGGCGGCGGCGTGGCACTGGAGACCGGGCATGCGCTGAGCTTGCTGGACGCCGCGGTGGTGACCCCGGAGCCGGTGGTGGCGGCCGGGCTGGACATCGCCGTGGTGCGGGCCGCGCTCGCCGCCGGGCTGCCGCTGTCTCCCGTCCTGCACGCCCTCGGCCGACCCCGGCGGCGCGCGGTCACGGTCGGCGCCGGCCCGATGGGTGAGCTGGCCGTCCGTCTGGCCGAGGCGCCCGAGGCCGAACACTCCCAGCTCGTACTCGATCTGGTCCGCCGGCACGCCGCCGCGGTGCTCGGCCACGACGATCCCGGTTCGATCACGCCTGCGCTGCCCTTCCACGATCAGGGCTTCACCTCGTTCACCGGTGTCGAATTCGGCAACCGCCTGGCGGGGGCGACCGGAGTGGCGCTGTCGCCGACCGCGGTCTTCGACTACCCGACGCCGCAGGTGCTGGCCGAGCACCTGATCGACCAGGCGACCGGCGTGGCCGCGCGGAAGCAGGAGGTGGAACTGGCGCGGTCGGTGGGTGAGCCGGTCGCGATCGTGTCGATGGCGTGTCGCTATCCCGGTGGGGTGGCGTCGCCGGAGGACTTGTGGCGGCTGGTGTCCGAGGGCGTGGACGCGGTCGGTGTCTTCCCGGCCGATCGCGGCTGGGATACGGAGTCGGCCGGGTATGCGCGGGTGGGTGGTTTCCTGTCCGGCGCGGCGGACTTCGACGCGGAGTTCTTCGGGATCTCGCCGCGTGAGGCGGTGGCGATGGATCCGCAGCAGCGACTGCTGCTCGAAGTGTCCTGGGAGGCCCTGGAACGGGCGGGCCTCGACCCGACCGGGCTGCGCGGTTCCGACACCGGGGTCTTCGCCGGACTGTCCGGCCAGGACTACAGCTCGCGGCTGTCCGACAGCGACGCGGGCGGCTTCCGGCTCACGGGGAACGCGTCGAGCGTCGTTTCCGGCCGGGTGGCGTACACGTTCGGTCTCGAGGGTCCGGCGGTGACGGTCGATACGGCGTGTTCGTCGTCGCTGGTGGCGATGCACCTGGCGGCTCAGGCGCTGCGGAACGGGGAGTGCTCGCTGGCGCTGGCCGGTGGCGTGACGGTGCTGGCGACGGAAGGGGTGTTCGCGGAGTTCGCGGCGCAGGGCGGCTTGGCATCCGACGGCCGCTGCAAGCCGTTCTCGGCCGCGGCCGACGGTACGGGCTGGGGCGAAGGCGTCGGCGTGTTGGTGCTGGAGCGTCTGTCGGAGGCGCGGCGGCTCGGGCATCCGGTGCTGGCCGTGCTACGCGGCAGTGCGGTGAACCAGGACGGGGCCAGCAACGGCCTGTCGGCTCCCAACGGCCCGTCGCAGGAGCGCGTCATTCGCCGGGCCCTGGCCGATGCCCGGCTGACCCCGGGCGATGTGGATGTGGTCGAGGGGCACGGGACGGGGACCACGCTCGGGGACCCGATCGAAGCGCGGGCGCTCCTGGCGACGTACGGGCAGGAGCGGCCGGAAGACCGTCCGTTGTGGCTGGGCTCGGTGAAGTCGAACATCGGCCACACCCAGGGCGCGGCCGGCGTGGCCGGTGTGATCAAGATGGTCGAGGCGATGCGGCACGGGACGCTCCCGGCGATGCTGCACGCCGATGAGCCGTCGCCGCATGTGGACTGGTCGGCGGGCGAGGTACGACTGCTGGCCGAGGCGCGGCCGTGGGAGCCGGCGGACCGTCCGCGGCGGGCAGGTGTGTCGTCGTTCGGGATCAGCGGCACCAACGCCCATGTGATTCTCGAAGAGGCCCCCGCCGCCTCGGTCGAGGTCCCGTCGGCGGAGCCGGTGGTGACCGGCGCGGTGGTGCCGTGGGTGTTGTCGGCGCGCTCGGGTGCGGGTCTGGCGGCGCTTGCGGGTCGGCTGGTGTCGGACGTCCCGGCGGGAACGCCGGTCGCGGATGTGGCGGGTGCGCTGGCGGGGGGCCGCGCCGGGCTGGAGTACCGGGCCGTAGCCCTGGGTGTTGACCGTGCGGAGCTGGACGAGGCGCTGACGCGGATCGAGCCGGGTGGACCGTCGGTGGCCGGTGGCGGCGTTGCTTTCGCGTTCCCGGGCCAGGGTTCGCAGTGGCTGGGGATGGGACGAGAGCTGCTCGCCTGTTCGCCGGTGTTCGCCGAGTTCGTGGCCGAGTGCGAGCAACTGGTGGACTTTCCGCTGCGGGACGCGCTGGTGTCGGGGGTGGGGCTGGACCGGGTGGAGGTGGTCCAGCCGGCGCTGTTCGTGATGATGGTCGGCCTGGCCAAGGTGTGGGAAGCGGCGGGAGTGGTCCCGTCGGCGGTGGTGGGCCATTCACAGGGTGAGCTCGCTGCCGCGTGTTTCGCGGGGGCTCTGTCATTGGAGGACGCCCTCGGTCTGGTGACCGCGCGGGGTCGGGCGTTGGCGGCGCTGGCGGGTACGGGCGGGATGTTGTCGGTTGCGGCGGCCCCCGAGGTGGTCGAGGGTCTGCTGGCGGACGGGTTGGGGATCGCGGCGGTCAACGCCGCGGCGCAGGTCGTGGTCTCCGGCGCGCCCGAGCCGTTGGACGCGTTGGCGGCGCGGTGTGAGGCGGCCGGGATCCGGGCCCGTCGGGTCGATGTGGATTACGCGAGCCATCACCCGCTGGTGGAGTCGGTGCGGGACGACTTGATGGCGGTGCGGGTATCGCCGCGTCCGGGTCGGGTGCCGTTCTATTCGGCGGTGACCGGCACGGTGATGGACACCGTGGAGCTGGACGCCGCGTATTGGTGGCGGAATCTGCGGGAGCGGGTGCGGTTCGCGCAGACCGTGGCGGCGGTGCCGGTGGCCGGGTTCGTGGAAGTGAGCCCGCATCCGGTGTTGGTGCCGGGTATTGAGGATCGTTGGGCGGTTGGGTCGCTGCGTCGCGATGATGGCGGGCAGCGGCGCCTGTTGGCTTCGCTGGGTGAGGCGTGGACTCATGGTGCGCCGGTGGACTGGGCCCGCCTGATTCCGGTCGCCCGGCAGGTGACGCTGCCGACGTATCCGTTCCAGCACCGCCGGTATTGGCCCTCGGGTGGCGGGACGGGCCGGGGCGACGCGGGTCACCCGCTGCTGGACAACGCGGTACGGCTGGCCGAGGACGCCGGCTGGGTTCTGTCGGGGCGGGTGTCGCCGGGGACGAGTCCATGGCTGGCTGATCACGCGGTCTCGGGAACGGTGCTGGTGCCCGGGGCGGCGCTGGCCGAACTGGTGCTGAACGCCGGGGACCGCGTCGGGCTGCCCGCGATCGAGGAGATCACGTTCGAGCAACCCCTGGTCCTGAATGACGGCCCGATTGACCTTCAGGTGTCGGTGGAGGGCGGTCGGGCGGCCGTGTTCTCCCGCACCGGGGAGCAGTGGACCCGGCACGCGACCGCGACTCTGGCCGATCCGGCCGGGACGGTGGAAGGCCTCGAAGGGCAGTGGCCCCCGGTTGGCGCGCAGCCGCTGCCGGTCGGCGACGCCTACGAGGCCATGGCGGGTCGCGGATACGAGTACGGGCCGGTGTTCCGGGGCCTGCGGGCCGCCTGGCGGCTCGGCGAGGACCTGTACGCCGAAGTGGAGCTCCCCGCCGGGGACGCTCAGAACGGGTTCGCGATCCATCCGGCTTTGCTGGACTCCGCCTTGCACGTGAGGGTCGTGGCCGCGGAGGACGGCCAGGGGGTGCTGCTGCCGTTCGCGTGGCGGGATGTGCGGTTGCACGCGACGGGGGCGTCTGCGCTGCGGGTGCGGTTGAGCCCGGTCGGCCCGGACGCGTTCGCCCTGCTGGCCGCCGACGGTCAGGGCCGGCCGGTGGTATCGGCCGCCGCGATGGTCTCCCGGCCCGCCGACACCAGCCGGCTCGCCGACCCCGGCGCGGGTGTGGGCTTGCTGTCACTCGAATGGGCACCGCTCAGCCTCGGCCCGGCACCGGAGCAGCCCTGGATCCACGTCGGCCCGGAGTTCGACCTGCCCGAGGCGACGGACGAGCCGTTGTTCGCCTTGGCCGAGCCGGCGGACTTGCCCGGCGGGCTGGGCCTGGTGCAGGCGTGGCTGGGGGCCGGGTACCCGGCGGGGTCGCGGCTGGTGGTCCGTACTCGCGACGCGGTCGCCGCGGCGGACGGTGACATGGTCGCCGGGCTGGAGTCGTCGGGGGTGTGGGGGCTGGTGCGGTCGGCGCGGTCCGAGCACCCGGACGCAGGTCTGGTACTGCTCGACGACGACGGGCGCCCCGAATCGGCCGAGATCACCGCCGCCGCGCTGGCCACCGGGGAGAAGGAGCTCGCGTTGCGGGCGGGGGCGGCGCTGGTGCCCCGCCTGCGCCCGGCATCGGCCGCACCCGAGCTGCCGACCGGTCCGGGGGCGTGGCGGCTGGAGTGGGCTGCCGGCGGTGACCTGGACCAGATGCGGGTGGTTCCGGCTCCGGACGCCGAGCGGCCGCTGGGTCCCCATGAGGTGCGTATCGCGGTCCGTGCGGCCGGGGTGAACTTCCGCGACCTGTTGTCGGCGCTGGGCATGCTGCCCAACGACACCCGGCCGCCGGGCAGCGAGGGCGCCGGGGTAGTGGTCGAGGTCGGCCCCGAGGTGCGCGGCCTGGTGCCCGGCATGCGTGTGATGGGGATGTTCCAGGGATTCGGCCCGCTGGCGGTGGCCGACGCGCGGCTGACGGTGCCGGTGCCGGACGGCTGGAGCGACGTCGAGGCGGCGGCGATACCGATCGTCTACCTGACGGCCTATCACGCGCTGTTCGACCTGGGCCGGGTGCGGGCCGGCGACCGGGTGCTGATCCACGCGGCCTCGGGCGGGGTCGGCATGGCGGCGGTCCGGCTGGCGCTGGCGGCCGGGGCCGAGGTGTTCGCGACGGCGAGCCCGGCCAAGCAGGCCACGGTGGCCGAGCTGGGCGTGACACACATCGCTTCCTCGCGTACGGCGGACTTCGCGGACGAGTTCGGCCAGGTCGACGTCGTGCTCAACTCGCTGACCGGTGAACTGCTGGACGCCTCGCTGGGGATGCTGGCCGACGGCGGCCGCTTCGTCGAGCTGGGCAAGACTGACATCCGTGATCCGCGGCAGGTCCCGTTCGACGTGGCGGATCTGGACCCGGACCGGCTCGCGGAGATGTGGCAGCGGGTCCTGAACCAGGTCGAGCCGCTGCCGGTCAGGGTGTTCCCGGCGGCTCAGGCCGGTGCGGCGCTGCGGTTCATGAGTCAGGCCCGGCACGTGGGCAAGATCGTGTTGCGGATGCCCGGAGTGGGCGACGGCACGGTGCTGATCACCGGTGGGACCGGAACGCTGGGCGGCCTGGTCGCCCGTCATCTGGTGGACCGGCACGGCGTTCGGGATCTGGTGCTGGTCAGCCGGTCGGGGCCGGCTGCGCCCGGTGCGGCCGAACTGACTGCTGAGCTGGAGCTGGCCGGGGCGCGGGTGCGGGTCGTGGCGGCGGACTTGTCCAACCGTGCCGCGGTCGACGCGCTGGTGGCGGGCATCGCGGAGCTGTCCGGGGTGGTGCACGCGGCCGGGGTGCTCGAGGACATGCCGGTGACCTCGGTGACCAGCGAGTCGCTGGCCCGGGTGGTGGCCGCCAAGGCCGAGGCGGCCTGGCATGTGCACGAGGCCACCGCCGGCCGGGACCTGCGGATGTTCGTACTGTTCTCGTCGCTGGCGGGGCTGCTCGGCAACCCCGGACAGGGCAACTACGCCGCGGCCAATTCCTGTCTGGATGCCCTCGCCGCGCACCGTACGGCCCTTGGGCTGCCGGCGGTGTCCATCGCCTGGGGTCTGTGGGAGCGGCGCAGCGCCATGACCGGTGCGCTGGCCGAGGTCGACCGGGCCCGGCTGGCGCGTGGCGGTGGTGTGGTGCTGGGTACGGAACAGGCCTTGGGCCTGCTCGACCGGGCGCTGAACATCGACCGGCCGGTGGTGGCGGCGGGCTTGGACGTGGCTGCGGTGCGAGGCGCCATCGCGGCCGGGACACCGGTACCGACGGTGCTGCTCGGCTTGGGCCGCCCGCCACGCCGCGCCATCGCGGCCGCCGCGGGCTCTACCAGCGCGCTGGGCCGTCGCCTGCTGGGCCTGGGCGAAGCCGAGCGGCTGCTTGTCCTGCTGGATCTGGTGCGTGAGCACGCGGCGGTGGTGCTGGGCCACGGTGATGCGAGCGGCGTGGATCCCGGGCGGGCGTTCCGGGATCTGGGCTTCGACTCGCTGACAGCGGTGGAGTTGCGTAACCGGCTGGCCGCGGCGGCCGGGCTGACACTGCCGACCACGCTGGTCTTCGACTACCCCACACCGCAAACGCTGGCCGATTACCTGCTGGAGCGGGTGACCGGTGCGGCCCCGGCCGCGGTGGAGGCCGTACCCGCGTCACGGTCGGTGGATGAGCCGGTCGCGATCGTGTCGATGGCGTGCCGTTACCCGGGTGGGGTGGCGTCGCCGGAGGACTTGTGGCGACTGGTGTCCGAGGGCGTTGACGCGGTCGGTGACTTCCCGGCGGACCGCGGCTGGGATTCTGAGTCCGCTGGTTACGCGCGGGTGGGCGGTTTCCTGTCCGGCGCTGCCGACTTCGACGCGGAGTTCTTCGGGATCTCGCCGCGTGAGGCCGTGGCCATGGACCCGCAGCAGCGACTGCTACTGGAGGTGTCCTGGGAAGCGCTGGAACGGGCCGGCTTCGACCCGACCGGGCTGCGCGGCTCCGACACCGGGGTCTTCGCCGGTCTGGCCTTCCAGGGCTACGAATCGCAGCTGTCCCACAGTGACGGCAGCGGCTTCCGGCTGACCGGAAACACGACGAGCGTGGCGTCCGGCCGGGTGGCGTACGCGTTCGGCCTGGAGGGCCCGGCGGTCACGATCGATACGGCGTGTTCGTCGTCGCTGGTGGCGATGCACCTGGCCGCGCAGGCGCTGCGGAACGGGGAGTGCTCGCTGGCGCTGGCCGGTGGTGTGACGGTGATGGCCACCCCGGGGACGTTCGCGGAGTTCGCGGTGCAGGGCGGGCTGGCGTCCGATGGCCGGTGTAAGGCGTTCTCGGCCGGAGCGGACGGCACCGGCTGGGGTGAGGGCGTCGGGGTGTTGGTGCTGGAGCGGCTGTCGGAGGCGCGGCGGCTCGGGCATCCGGTGCTGGCGGTGTTGCGGGGCAGTGCGGTGAACCAGGATGGAGCCAGCAATGGGTTGTCGGCTCCCAATGGTCCGTCGCAGGAGCGCGTCATTCGCCGGGCCCTGGCCGATGCCCGGCTTTCCGCTTCGGATGTCGACGTGGTCGAGGGGCACGGGACCGGGACGGCGCTCGGGGACCCGATCGAGGCGCAGGCGTTGCTGGCAACGTACGGTCAGGACCGGTCGCAGGAGCGGCCGTTGTGGCTGGGGTCGGTGAAGTCCAACATCGGCCACACTCAGGCGGCGGCCGGGGTGGCCGGTGTGATCAAGATGGTCGAGGCGATGCGGCACGAGACGCTGCCCCCGACTCTGCACGCCGATGAGGCAACGTCGCATGTGGACTGGTCAGCCGGGGATGTGCTGCTGCTCAACGAGACGCGGTCCTGGACGGCCGATGGACGGCCTCGCCGGGCCGGGGTGTCGTCGTTCGGGATCAGCGGCACCAACGCCCATGTGATCCTGGAGCAGGCTCCCGTTGAGCCGGTTGTTGCGGTTCCGTCGGTGGAGCCGGTGGTGGTGGCTGGTGGTGTGGTGCCGTGGGTGTTGTCGGCACGGTCGGATGCGGCGTTGCGGGCGCTGGCTGACCGGCTGGCGTCGGTGGTCCCGGCTGGGGTGGGGATCGCGGATGTTGCGGGGTCGCTGGCGCGGAGCCGGGCGGGGCTGGAGTTCCGTGCGGTGGTCCTGGGCGCTGACCGTGAGGAGCTTGAGCAGGGTCTGGCGGCGGTGGAGCCGACCGTGGCAGTGGCGCGGGGTCCGGTGGCGTGGGTGTTCCCGGGTCAGGGGTCGCAGTGGACTGGTATGGGCCGCGAGCTGGCGGAGTGTTCACCGGTGTTCGCTGGCGTGCTGGATGAGGTGTGCGCGGTGGCGGATCCGTTGCTGGGCCGTTCGCTGCGGGAGGTGATGTTCTCCGGCGCCGAGGTGCATCAGACCGGATTCACCCAGGTGGCGGTCTTCGCGTTCGAGGCCGCTTTGGCCGCGGTGGCGCGGGCGGCGGGTCTGGAGCCGGACTTTGTCGCCGGTCACTCGGTGGGTGAGGTGACGGCGGCGTATGTGGCGGGTGCGGTGTCGCTTGAGGATGCGGTGCGGTTGTTGGTGGCGCGGGGTGCGTTGATGCAGGCATTGCCGTCGGGCGGGGTGATGGCGGCGGTGCAGGCCGCCGTACAGGAAGTGGATTTGTCCGGTCTGGAGGACCGGGTCGCGGTGGCGGCGGTGAACAGTTCGTCGGCGGTGGTGCTCTCCGGTGACCGGGAAGCGGTCGAGGAGGCGGTGGGCCGTCTGGAGGGTCGGAAGGTGCGTTGGCTGGAGGTCAGCCATGCGTTCCATTCTCCGTCGATGCGTCCGATCGCCGATGAGCTGGCGCAGGTGATGGCGGGCATCCGGTTCGTGGAGCCGCGGGTGCCGCTGGTATCGGCGGTCACCGGCGGTGTGGTCGGCGCGGATGTTCTGGGTGACCCCGGGCATTGGGTCGAGCAGGCGGTGGGTACGGTCCGGTTCCACGATGCCGTGCGCTACTTGCACGGGCGTGGCACGGCCGGGTTCTTGGAGGTCGGCCCGGACCGGGTGTTGTCGGCCGTGGTTCACGACGGCGGCGGCAGCGGCAACGGGGTGTGGGCGGCCGGCCTGGCTGAACGTGAGAACGCTGGGGTTCGTCGTTTGCTGGTCGGTCTCGCTGAGGCGTGGACTCATGGCGCGGCGGTGGATTGGACCCGCCTGATCCCCGTCGGCCGTCCGGTGGTGCTGCCGACGTATCCGTTCCAGCACCGCCGCTATTGGGCGTCGGGCGGCGGCACCGGCCGGGGCACCGCGGGTCATCCGCTGTTGGACAGCGCGGTCCGGCTGGCCGAGGACTCAGGCTGGGTGTTGTCGGGGCGGGTGTCGGCGGGTACGAGCCCGTGGTTGGCCGATCACGCGGTGTCGGGGACGGTGCTGGTGCCCGGGGCGGCTCTGGCCGAGTTGGTGCTGCACGCTGGAGACCGGGCTGGGCTGCCGGGGATCGGGGAGATCACGTTCGAGCAGCCGATGGTGCTGGGCAACCACGGCCCGGTCGATTTCCAGGTGCGGGTCGACGGGGACAGGGCGAGCGTCTTCTCCCGTACGGGAGACCAGTGGGCCCGGCACGCCACTGCCACCCTGGCCGACCCGGTCGGGACGGTGGCCGGCCTGGACGGGCAGTGGCCTCCGGCCGGGGCGGAGCCGGTGCCGGACGTGGACACCTATGAGGCCATCTCGGCGCGGGGGTTTGACTATGGGCCCGCGTTCCGTGGCCTGCGGGCCGCGTGGCGGCTCGGTGAGGAGCTGTACGCCGAGGTGGAACTCCCCGCTGTCCTGGGGGAGGCGCAGGACGGGTTCGCGATTCACCCGGCGCTACTGGACGCGGTCCTGCACGCCCTCATCGCCGCCGGGAGCGGCGACGGGGTGCTGTTGCCGTTCGCGTGGCGGGATGTGCGGTTGCATGCGACGGGGGCGTCTGCGCTGCGGGTGCGGCTGAGCCCGGCCGGGCCGGACGCGTTCTCCCTGCTGGCCGCCGACGGCGAGGGCCAGCCGGTGGTGTCGGCCGCCGCGATGATTTCCCGGTCCGCCGATATCACCCGGCTGGCCGCCCCCAGCCAGGCCGCGGGCCCCGGCTTGCTGGCCCTGGAATGGGCACCGGTCAACCCCGGACCGGAAGCGGAGCGTATGCCGGTGCGGATGGGATCCGAACTGGACCTGCCCGAGGTGGCGGATGAGCCGCTGATCGCCTGGGCTGAACCGGCGGACGTACCCGCTGCTCTGGCCCTCGTACAGGGCTGGCTGGCGGCCGGCTACCAGGCCGGCTCACGCCTGGTGGTCCGCACCCGTGACGCGGTGTCGGCGGCGGACGGGGACACCGTGGCCGGGCTGGGGTCGGCGGGGATCTGGGGCCTGGTCCGGTCGGCGATGGCCGAGCATCCGGACGCGGGCCTGACGCTGCTCGACCTCGACGGCCGTCCCGAGTCCGAAGTGATCGCCGACGCGGCCACGGCCACCGGCGAAAGGGAAATCGCCCTGCGTGGCGGGGCGGCGCTGGCGCCGCGGCTGCGACCAGTACCGGTCAGCCAGCCGGACGCCGGGCCCGCCCTCGACGGCACGGTGCTGATCACTGGTGGGACCGGAACGCTGGGCGGCCTGGTCGCCCGGCACCTGGTGGACCGGCACGGCGTGCGGGACCTGGTATTGGTCAGCCGTTCCGGCCCGGACGCGCCCGGCGCCACCGAACTCGCCGCCGAACTGGAGGCGACCGGCGCACGAGTGCGGATCGCGGCCGCGGACCTGTCCGACCGCGCCGCGGTGGACGCGCTGATGGCCGATACCCCTGATCTGGCCGGGGTGGTGCACGCGGCGGGAGTCGTCGAGGACACGGCGGTGACGTCGTTGACCGGCGAGTCGCTGGGGCGGGTGGTGGCCGCCAAGGCGGACGCCGCCTGGCATCTGCACGAGGCGACGCGGGATCTGGACCTGCGGATGTTCGTGCTGTTCTCGTCCCTGTCGGGACTGCTGGGCGGCGCGGGGCAGGCCAACTACGCGGCGGCCAACACCTATCTGGACGCTCTCGCCGCGCACCGGACGGCCCAGGGGCTGCCCGCCGTCTCGATCGCCTGGGGCCTGTGGGAGCAGGCCAGCGCCATGACCGGCGCGCTGACCGCCACCGACCGGGCCCGGCTGGCCCGCGTCGGCGGTGTGGCTCTGCCGACCGAGCGGGCACTGGGCTTGCTGGACCGGGCGCTGAGCGCGGGCCGGCCGGTGGTCGCGGCGGGACTGGACGTGAGTGCGGCCCGCGACGCGACAGCGGACGGGACACCGCCGCCGTCGGTGCTGCGTGACTTGGTCAGTGTGCCCCGCCGGTTGGCCGCGGGCAGGCAAGGTACGAGCACCTTCGCCCGTCGCCTGCTGGGCCTGGGCGAGGCTGAGCGGTTGCTTGTCCTGCTGGATCTGGTGCGTGAGCACGCGGCGGTGGTGCTGGGCCACGGTGATGTGAGCGGCGTGGAGTCCGGGCGGGCGTTCCGGGATCTGGGCTTCGACTCGCTGACGGGGGTGGAGCTGCGTAACCGGTTGGCCGTGGCGGCCGGGTTCGCGTTGCCGGCCACGCTGGTCTTCGACTACCCGACGCCGCAGGTACTGGCCGAGTATCTGCTGGCCCAGGTGACCGGCGCGGCCCCGGCCGTCGCCGAGGTCGTTCCGGTGTCGCGGTCGGTCGATGAGCCGGTCGCGATCGTGTCGATGGCCTGCCGTTACCCCGGTGGGGTGGCCTCGCCGGAGGATCTGTGGCGGCTGGTCTCCGAGGGCGTTGACGCGGTCGGTGACTTCCCGGCCGATCGCGGCTGGGATACGGAGTCGGCCGGGTATGCGCGGGTGGGCGGTTTCCTGAGCGGGGCGGCCGACTTCGACGCCGAGTTCTTCGGAATCTCGCCACGTGAGGCGACGGCGATGGACCCGCAGCAACGACTCCTTCTCGAGGTGACCTGGGAAGCGCTGGAGCGCGCCGGCCTGGACCCGGCCGCGATGAGGGGCACGGACACCAGCGTCTTCGCGGGCCTGATCGGCCAGGACTACGGTTCCGCGCCGGGCGGTGAGGGCTACCGGCTGACGGGCAAGATGTCGTCCGTGGCGTCGGGGCGCGTGGCGTACGCGTTCGGCCTGGAGGGTCCGGCGGTCACGATCGATACGGCGTGTTCGTCGTCGTTGGTGGCGATGCACCTGGCCGCGCAGGCGCTGCGGAACGGGGAGTGCTCGCTGGCGCTGGCCGGGGGCGTGACGGTGATGGCGACGCCGGAGGTGTTCGCGGAGTTCGCCTTGCAGGGCGGGCTGGCGGCCGATGGCCGGTGTAAGGCGTTCTCGGCCGCAGCGGACGGCACCGGCTGGGGCGAAGGCGTCGGGATGCTGGTGCTGGAGCGTTTGTCGGAGGCGCGGCGGCTCGGGCATCCGGTGCTGGCGGTGTTGCGGGGCAGCGCGATGAACCAGGACGGGGCGAGCAATGGGCTGTCGGCTCCCAACGGTCCGTCCCAGGAGCACGTCATTCGCCGGGCGCTGGCTGATGCCCGGTTGACCCCGGGTGATGTGGATGTGGTCGAGGGGCACGGGACCGGGACGGCGCTCGGGGACCCGATTGAGGCGCAGGCGTTGCTGGCGACCTACGGTCAGGAGCGGTCGCAGGAGCGGCCGTTGTGGCTGGGGTCGGTGAAGTCCAACATCGGCCACACTTCGGCGGCGGCCGGCGTGGCCGGTGTGATCAAGATGGTCGAGGCGATGCGGCACGAGACGCTGCCGCCGACACTTTACGCGAGTGAGGCGTCGCCGCATGTGGACTGGTCGGCGGGGGATGTACGGCTGCTGACCGAGGCCCAGCCGTGGGAGTCCACCGGGCAGCCTCGCCGGGCCGGTGTGTCCTCGTTCGGGATCAGCGGCACCAACGCACATGTGATCCTGGAACAGGCTCCCGTTGAGCCGGTTGCGGTTCCGTCGGCGGAGCCGGTGGTGGTGGCCGGTGGTGTGGTGCCGTGGGTGTTGTCGGCGCGGTCGGATGCGGGGTTGCGGGCGCTGGCTGACCGGCTGGCGTCGGCGGTCCCGGCTGGGGCCGACATCGCGGATGTTGCGGGGTCGCTGGCGCGGAGCCGGGCGGGGCTGGAGTTCCGGACGGTGGTCCTGGGCGCTGACCGTGAGGAGCTTGAGCAGGGTCTGGCGGCGGTGGAGCCGACCGGGACGGCCACCCGGGGTCCGGTGGCGTGGGTGTTTCCGGGGCAGGGGTCGCAGTGGGTTGGTATGGGTCGTGAGTTGGCGGAGTGTTCGCCGGTGTTTGCGGGCGTGCTTGATGAGGTGTGTGTGGTGGCGGACCCGTTGTTGGGTCGTTCGTTGCGGGAGGTGATGTTCTCGGGTGTTGAGGTGCATCAGACGGCGTTCACGCAGGTGGCGGTGTTCGCGTTTGAGGCTGGTCTGGCGGCGGTGGCGCGGGCGGTGGGCTTGGAGCCTGATTTTGTGGCGGGTCATTCGGTGGGTGAGGTGACGGCGGCGTATGTGGCGGGTGCGGTGTCGCTTGCGGATGCGGTGCGGTTGTTGGTGGCGCGGGGTGCGTTGATGCAGGCGCTGCCGTCGGGTGGGGCGATGGCCGCGATCCAGGCGGGCGTGCATGAGGTGGATTTGTCCGGTCTGGAGGACCGGGTCGCGGTGGCGGCGGTGAACAGCTCGTCGGCGGTGGTGCTCTCCGGGGAGCGCGATGCGGTCGAGGAGGCGGTGGGCCGTCTGGAGGGTCGGAAGGTGCAGTGGCTGGAGGTCAGCCACGCGTTCCATTCTCCGTTGATGCGTCCGGTCGGCGGTGAGCTTGCGCGGGTGGTGGCGGGGGTTCGGTTCTCTGAGCCGCGGATCCCGTTGGTCTCGGCGGTGACCGGTGCTGTCGTCGGTGCCGATGTGTTGGGTGATCCGGGGCATTGGGTGGAGCAGGCGATTGGCACGGTCCGGTTCCACGATGCGGTTCGTCATCTGCATGAGCGGGGTGTGGTCGGGTTCTTGGAGGTTGGTCCGGACCGGGTGTTGTCGTCTGTGGTCCATGACGGTGGGGCGCAGGTGTGGGCGGCGAGTCTGGTTGAGCGTGAGAACGCGGGGGTTCGTCGTCTGTTGGCGGGTCTGGCTGAGGCGTGGACACACGGGGCTGCCGTGGACTGGACGCGTCTGGTTCCCCAGGGCAGCCTGGTCACCTTGCCGACGTATCCGTTCCAGCACCGCCGGTATTGGGCGTCGGGCGGCGTGGCCGGGCGGGGCAGTGCCGGGCATCCGCTGCTGGACAGCGCGGTGCGGCTGGCTGAGGACGCTGGTTGGGTGTTGTCGGGTCGGGTGTCGGCCGCGACGAGTCCGTGGCTGGCGGATCACGCGGTGTCGGGGACGGTGCTGGTGCCCGGGGCGGCTCTGGCCGAGTTGGTGTTGCATGCCGGTGATCAGGCCGGATTGCCCGCCATCGGGGAGATCACCTTCGAGCAGCCTCTGGTGCTGAACGGCAGCCCGGTCGATGTGCAGGTGTCGGTCGAGGGCGGTCAGGCGGCCGTGTTCTCCCGCGCCGGGGAGCAGTGGACCCGGCACGCCAGCGCGACTCTGGCCGATCCGAGCGGGACGGTCGCGCCCCTGGACGGGCCGTGGCCCCCGGAAGGCGTGCAGCCGCTGACCCTTGATGACGCGTACGAGGTCATGGCGTCTCGCGGATACGAGTACGGGCCGATGTTCCGGGGCCTGCACGCGGCTTGGCGGCTCGGCGAGGATCTGTATGCCGAGGTTGAGCTGCCCGCCGGTGATACTCAGGACGGGTTCGCGATCCACCCGGCGTTGCTGGACGCCGCGCTGCACGTCCTGATCGCCGCTGCCGAAGACGGTGACCACATCGGGTTGCCGTTCGCGTGGCGGGATGTGCGGTTGCATGCGACGGGTGCGTCGGCGTTGCGGGTGCGGTTGAGCCCGGCCGGGTCGGATGCGTTTTCTCTGCTGGCCGTCGATGGTGAGGGTCAGCCGGTGGTGTCGGCGGCGGCGATGGTTTCCCGTCCGGCCGACACCGGCCAGCTCACCCGCTCCGGCACGGGCGCGGGCCTGCTGTCGCTGGAATGGGCGCCGCTGACTCTCGGATCAGCACCGGAGCAGGCTTGGGTGCGGGTGGGCCCGGAGCTGGATCTGCCTGAGGCGGCGGATGAGCCGGTGTTTGCCTGGGCGGAACCGGCGGATCTGCCCGAGGCGCTGGCACTGGTGCAGGCGTGGTTGGGGGCTGTGAGCCCGGTGGGCTCGCGTCTGGCGGTCCGTACCCGTGACGCGGTCGCGGCAGGGACGGGCGAGCCCGTGGCCGGTTTGACGGGGTCTGGCGTCTGGGGACTGGTCCGGTCGGCGATGGCCGAGCATCCGGACGCGGGTCTGGTGCTGCTGGACGACGATGGCCGCCCCGAATCCGCTGAGACCGTCGCCGCCGCCCTCGCCACGGGGGAAAAGGAACTGGCCTTGCGGGCGGGTGCCGTGTTGGTGCCTCGTCTGCGCCCGGTTCCGGGCAGGTTGGAACTTCCGCAGGGTTCGGGTGCGTGGCGGCTGGAGTGGGCTTCGGGCGGTGATCTGGACGGGGTGCGGGCGGTGTCGGCGCCGGACGCCGAGCGGCCACTGGGGGCGTACGAGGTGCGGGTCGCGGTCCGTGCGACCGGGGTGAACTTCCGCGATGTGCTGAAGGGCCTGGATATGCTCCCCGCCGATGCCCGGCAACCGGGTGGCGAGGGTGCTGGGGTCGTGGTCGAGGTCGGCCCCGAGGTGGACGGTCTGGTGCCCGGCATGCGGGTGATGGGGTTGTTCCCGTGGTTCGGATCGCTCGCGGTGGCCGACGCACGACTGATGGTGCCGATCCCGGACGGGTGGAGCGATATCGAGGCGGCGGCAGTACCGATCGCGTACCTGACCGCCTATCACGCGCTGTTCGATCTGGGCCGGGTGCAGCGGGGGGATCGGGTCCTGATCCACGCGGCGTCGGGCGGGGTCGGCATGGCGGCGGTCCGGCTGGCGTTGGCGGCAGGGGCCGAAGTGTTCGCCACGGCGAGCCCGCCGAAGCAGGCCACGGTGGCAGAGCTGGGCGTGAAGCACATCGCTTCTTCGCGTACGACTGATTTCGCGAGTGAGTTCGGTCAGGTCGACGTCGTGCTCAACTCGTTGACCGGCGAGTTGTTGGACGCCTCGCTGGGGATGTTGGCTGACGGTGGCCGGTTCGTGGAGCTGGGCAAGATCGATATCCGTGATCCGCGCCAAGTGCCGTTCGACTTGGGCGACTTGGATCCGGACCGGGTTGCCGCGATGTGGCAGCGGGTTCTGGAGTGGGCGGTTCCGTTGCCGGTCACGGTGTTCCCGGCGGCTCAGGCGGGTGCGGCGCTGCGGTTCATGAGCCAGGCTCGCCATGTGGGCAAGATTGTGCTGCGCCTGCCGGGTGTGGGTGACGGTGCGGTGCTGATCACCGGTGGGACCGGAACGCTGGGCGGCCTGGTCGCCCGTCATCTGGTGGACCGGCATGGGGTACGGGATTTGGTGCTGGCGAGCCGGTCGGGGCCGGACGCGCCCGGCGCCGTCGAACTCACTGCTGAGTTGGAGGCTGCCGGGGCGCGGGTGCGGATCGTGGCGGCGGATCTGTCTGATCGTGCCGCGGTGGACGCGCTGGTGGCGGGTATCCCGGAGCTGGCCGGGGTAGTGCACGCGGCCGGGGTACTTCAGGACATGCCCGTGACGTCGTTGACCGGCGAGTCGCTGGGGCGGGTGGTGGCCGCTAAGGCGGTCGCCGCCTGGCATCTGCACGAGGCGACGCGGGACATGGACCTGCGGATGTTCGTGCTGTTCTCGTCCCTGTCCGGACTCCTGGGCGGCGCGGGGCAGGGCAACTACGCGGCGGCCAACACCTATCTGGACGCCCTCGCCGCGCACCGGATGGCCCTCGGACTGCCGGCGGTCTCGATCGCCTGGGGTCTGTGGGAGCAGGCGAGTGGCATGACCGGCACGCTGACCGAGGCGGACCGGGCCCGGCTGGCGCGTGGCGGCGGTGTGGCGCTGCCTACCGAGCAGGCGCTGCGGCTGCTGGACGCGGCGGTGGCCGGCGGCGAGCCGGTGGTGGCGGCCGGTCTTGACGTGGGCGCGGTCCGCGATGCGGTCACTGCGGGCTACGCACTGCCGTCGGTGCTGGGCGAGCTGGTCCGTGTGCCCCGCCCGACCGCCGCGGCCACACAGCGCGGGGGCACCCTCGCCCGCCGACTGGCCGGTCTGGGCGAGGCCGAGCGGTCGCATGTCCTGCTGGATCTGGTACGCGAACACGCCGCCGCCGTTCTCGGCCACGGTGATGTGGGCGGTGTGGAGTCGGGCCGGGCGTTCCGGGACCTGGGCTTCGACTCGCTGACGGCGGTGGAGTTGCGTAACCGACTGGCCGTGGCGGCCGGGTTCGCGTTGCCGGCCACGCTGGTCTTCGACTATCCGACGCCTCGGGTGCTGGCCGAGTATCTGCTGGCTCAGGTGACCGGCGCGGCCGCCGCGGCCACGCCGACGGCAGTCGTCACGGAGAGGGTGCCGACGGGAGAACCGATCGCAGTGGTTTCCATGGCGTGCCGTTACCCCGGTGGGGTGGCCTCGCCGGAGGATCTGTGGCGGCTGGTCTCCGACGGCGTTGACGCGGTCGGTGACTTCCCGGCCGACCGCGGCTGGGAGACCGATCCTGCCGAGTATGCGCGGGTGGGCGGTTTTCTGTCCGGTGCGGCCGACTTCGACGCCGAGTTCTTCGGGATCTCGCCGCGTGAGGCGCTGGCGATGGATCCGCAGCAGCGGCTGCTGCTCGAAGTGTCCTGGGAAGCGCTGGAACGGGCGGGCCTGGACCCCTCGGAGTTGCGCGGTTCCGACACCGGGGTCTTCGCCGGACTATCCGCCCAGGACTACGGGTCCGCGCTCGCTGCCCAACAAGCGGCTGAGGGTTACTGGCTGACGGGGAACACGCCGAGCGTGGCGTCGGGCCGGGTGTCCTATGCGCTTGGTCTGGAAGGTCCGGCGGTGACGGTGGATACGGCGTGTTCGTCGTCGTTGGTGGCGATGCACTTGGCCGCGCAGGCGTTGCGGAACGGGGAGTGCTCGCTGGCGTTGGCCGGGGGCGTGACGGTGATGGCGACGCCGGTGATGTTCGCGGAGTTCGCCTTGCAGGGCGGGCTGGCGGCCGATGGTCGGTGTAAGGCGTTTTCGGCCGAGGCGGACGGCACTGGCTGGGGTGAGGGTGTCGGCGTGGTGGTGCTGGAGCGTTTGTCGGAGGCGCGGCGGCTTGGGCATCCGGTGCTGGCGGTGTTGCGGGGCAGTGCGGTGAACCAGGATGGGGCCAGCAATGGCCTGTCGGCGCCGAACGGTCCGTCGCAGGAGCGCGTCATTCGCCGGGCGCTGGCTGATGCCCGGTTGACCCCGGGTGATGTGGATGTGGCCGAGGGGCACGGGACCGGGACGGCGCTCGGGGACCCGATCGAGGCGCAGGCGTTGCTGGCGACCTACGGTCAGGGCCGGTCGCAGGAGCAACCGTTGTGGCTGGGGTCGGTGAAGTCCAACATCGGCCACACTCAGGCGGCGGCCGGTGTCGCCGGTGTGATCAAGATGGTGGAGGCACTGCGGCACGGGACGCTCCCGGCGACGCTGCACGCGGGTGAGGCGTCCCCGAACGTGGACTGGTCGGTCGGCGATGTGCGGCTGCTGACCGGGGCGCGGGATTGGGAGTCGGCGGACCGCCCCCGGCGCGCAGGAGTATCCGCGTTCGGGATCAGCGGTACGAACGCTCACGTGATCCTGGAGCAGGCTCCCGTTGAGCCGGTTGCGGTTCCGTCGGTGGAGCCGGTGGTGGTGGCTGGTGGTGTGGTGCCGTGGGTGTTGTCGGCGCGGTCGGAGGCGGGGCTGCGGGCGCTGGGGGCCCGGTTGGCGTCGGATGTCCCGTCTGGGGTGGGGATCGCGGATGTGGCGGGGTCGCTGGCGGCGTCGAGGGCGGGGCTGGAGTTCCGTGCGGTGGTCCTTGGGACGGATCGCGAGGAGCTGGATCGGGGCCTGGCGGTCGTGGAGGCGGCTGGACCGGCGATCAGTGGTCCGGTGGCGTGGGTGTTCCCGGGCCAGGGGTCGCAGTGGGTTGGTATGGGTCGCGAGTTGGCGGAGTGTTCGCCGGTGTTTGCGGCGGTGCTTGATGAGGTGTGTGCGGTGGCGGATCCGTTGTTGGGTCGTTCGTTGCGGGAGGTGATGGTCTCGGGTGTTGAGGTGCATCAGACCGGATTCACCCAGGTGGCGGTCTTCGCGTTCGAGGCCGCTTTGGCCGCGGTGGCGCGGGCGGCGGGTCTGGAGCCGGACTTTGTCGCCGGTCACTCGGTGGGTGAAGTGACGGCTGCCTATGTGGCTGGGGCGGTCACGCTCGAGGACGCGGTGCGCCTTCTGGTGGCGCGGGGTGCGTTGATGCAGGCGCTTCCCCCGGGCGGGGTGATGGCGGCGGTGCAGGCAGGCGTACAGGAAGTGGATTTGTCCGGTCTGGGGGATCGGGTTGCGGTGGCGGCGGTGAACAGTTCGTCGGCGGTGGTGCTCTCCGGCGAGCGCGATGCGGTCGCGGTGGCGGTGGGCCGTCTGGAGGGTCGGAAGGTGCGTTGGCTGGAGGTCAGCCATGCGTTCCATTCTCCGTTGATGCGTCCGGTCGCCGATGAGTTGGCGCGGGTGGTGGCGGGGGTTCGGTTCTCTGAGCCGCGGGTGCCGTTGGTGTCGGCGGTGACCGGTGGGGTCGTTGGTGTGGATGTGTTGGGTGATTCGGGGCATTGGGTGGAGCAGGCGATTGGCACGGTCCGGTTCCACGATGCGGTTCGTCATCTGCATGAGCGGGGTGTGGTCGGGTTCTTGGAGGTTGGTCCGGACCGGGTGTTGTCGTCTGTGGTCCATGACGGTGGGGGACAGGTGTGGGCGGCGAGCCTGGTCGAGAGTGATGATGCGGGGGCGCGTCGTCTGTTGGCGGGTCTGGCTGAGGCGTGGACTCATGGCGCGGCGGTGGATTGGACGTGTCTGGTCCCGGTTGGTGGTCGGGTGGTGTTGCCGACGTATCCGTTCCAGCATCGTCGCTATTGGGCGTCGGGTGGCGCGACGGGTCGGGGCAGTGCCGGGCATCCGTTGTTGGACAGTGCGGTGCGGTTGGCTGAGGACGCTGGTTGGGTGTTGTCGGGGCGGGTGTCGGCCGCGACGAGTCCGTGGCTGGCCGACCACGCGGTCTCGGGGACCGTGTTGGTTCCTGGGGCGGCGTTGGCTGAGTTGGTGTTGCATGCCGGTGATCGGGCCGGATTGCCCGCCATCGAGGAGATCACCTTCGAACAGCCTCTGGTGCTCAACGGCCGCCCGGTTGATGTGCAGGTGTCGGTTGAGGGTGGTCAGGCGGCCGTGTTTTCCCGGACGGGGGAGCAGTGGGCCCGGCATGCGACCGCGACCTTGGCCGATCCCGCCGGGGCGGTGGAAGGTCTGGACGGTCAGTGGCCCCCGGCCGGTGCCCAGGCCCTCCCTGCTGACGATGTCTACGACATCATGGCGGGGCGCGGATATGAGTACGGGCCGGTATTCCGTGGCCTACAGGCGGCTTGGCGGCTCGGCGAGGATCTGTATGCCGAGGTCGAGCTGCCCGCCGGTGATACTCAGGACGGGTTCGCGATCCACCCGGCGTTGCTGGACGCCGCGCTGCACGTGGTGATCGTGGCCGCGGAGGGCGGCCAGGAGGTGCGGTTGCCGTTCGCGTGGCGGGATGTGCGGTTGCATGCGACGGGTGCGTCGGCGTTGCGGGTGCGGTTGAGCCCGGCCGGGTCGGATGCGTTTTCTCTGCTGGCCGTCGATGGTGAGGGTCAGCCGGTGGTGTCGGCGGCGGCGATGGTTTCCCGTCCGGCCGACATCAGTCAACTCTCCGGCCACGGCATGGGTGCGGGGCTGCTGTCGCTGGAATGGGCGCCGATGAGCCTGGGATCGGCTTCGGAGCAGGCCTGGGTGGAGGTGGGCCCGGAGCTGGATCTGCCCGAGGCGGCGGATGAGCCGGTGCTTGCCTGGGCTGAGCCGGCGGATCTGCCCGGCGCGTTGGCGTTGGTGCAGGCGTGGTTGGGGGCTGGCTATCCGGCTGGGTCGCGGCTGGCGGTCCGTACCCGCGCCGCGGTCGCCGCGGTCGAGGGCGACATGGTCGCTGGGCTGGAGTCGTCGGGAGTATGGGGGCTGGTGCGTTCGGCGCAGTCCGAGCATCCGGATGCGGGTCTGGTGCTGCTCGACGATGACGGCGGCCCCGAATCCGCTGAATCCCTTAGCGCCGCCCTGGCCACCGGGGAGAAAGAGATCGCGTTGCGGGCGGGGACGGTGCTGGTGCCCCGCCTGCGTGCGATCTCGGGTGGGTTGGAACTTCCGCAGGGTCCGGGTGCGTGGCGGTTGGAGTGGGCTTCGGGCGGTGATCTGGACGGGGTGCGGGCGGTGTCGGCGCCGGACGCCGAGCGGCCGCTGGGGGCGTACGAGGTGCGGGTCGCGGTCCGTGCGACCGGGGTGAACTTCCGCGATGTGCTGAAGGGCCTGGATATGCTCCCCGCCGATGCCCGGCAACCGGGTGGCGAGGGTGCCGGGGTCGTGGTCGAGGTCGGCCCCGAGGTGGACGGTCTGGTGCCCGGCATGCGGGTCATGGGGTTGTTCCCGTGGTTCGGCCCGCTGGCGGTGGTCGATGCGCGGCTGATGGTGCCGGTCCCGGACGAGTGGAGCGATACCGAAGCGGCGGCAGCGCCGATCGCGTACCTCACGGCTTATCACGCGCTGTTCGATCTGGGTCAGGTTCGGCCGGGGGATCGGGTGCTGGTTCATGCTGCGGCCGGTGGTGTGGGTATGGCGGCGGCGCATCTGGCGTTGGCGGCGGGGGCGGAGGTGTTCGCGACGGCGAGTCCGGCCAAGCAGGCGGCGGTGGCTGAGCTGGGCGTGAAGCACATCGCTTCTTCGCGTACGACTGACTTCGCGAGTGAGTTCGGCCAGGTCGACGTCGTGCTCAACTCGCTGACCGGGGAGTTCCTGGACGCGTCGCTGGGGATGCTGGCCGAGGGTGGCCGGTTCGTGGAGCTGGGCAAGATTGATATCCGTGATCCGCGCCAGGTGCCGTTCGATCTGGGGGACTTGGATCCGGACCGGGTTGCCGCGATGTGGCAGCGGGTTCTGGAGACGGCTGTTCCGTTGCCGGTCACGGTGTTCCCGGCGGCTCAGGCGGGTGCCGCGTTGCGGTTCATGAGTCAGGCCCGCCATGTGGGCAAGATCGTGCTGCGCCTGCCCGGTGTGGACGATGGTGCGGTGCTGATCACCGGCGGGACCGGAACGCTGGGCGGCCTGGTCGCCCGTCATCTGGTGGACCGGCATGGCGTACGGGATTTGGTTCTGGCGAGCCGTTCCGGGCCGGACGCCCCCGGCGCCGTCGAACTCGCCGCCGGGTTGGAGGCGGCCGGGGCGCGGGTGCGGATCGTGGCGGCGGATCTGTCTGATCGTGCCGCGGTGGACGCGCTGGTGGCGGGTATCCCGGAGCTGGCCGGGGTGGTGCACGCGGCCGGGGTACTTCAGGACATGCCCGTGACGTCGTTGACCGGCGAGTCGCTGGGGCGGGTGGTGTCGGCCAAGGCGGACGCCGCCTGGCATCTGCACGAGGCGACGCGGGATCTGGACCTGCGGATGTTCGTGTTGTTCTCGTCCCTGGCCGGGCTGCTCGGGAACCCCGGACAGGGCAACTACGCGGCGGCCAACACCTATCTGGACGCCATCGCCGCGCACCGTACGGCGCTTGGATTGCCTGCGGTCTCGATCGCCTGGGGCCTGTGGGACCAGTCGAGTGGCATGACCGGCACGCTGACCGAGGCGGACCGGGCCCGGCTGGCGCGTGGCGGCGGTGTGCTGCTGGGTACCGAGCAGGCGCTGGGCCTGCTGGATCGGGCGTTGAGTATCGGCCGGCCGGTGGTGGCGGCGGGCCTGGACGTGAGTGCGGTCCGCGGCGTGATCGCGGCTGGGACGACGGTACCGACGGTGCTGCTCGGCCTGGGCCGTGCGCCGCGGCGTGCCGTCGCGGCCCGTACCGGGTCGACCAGTGCGTTGGCCCGTCGGCTGGGTGGTCTGGGTGAGGCTGAGCGGTCCCTTGTCCTGTTGGAGCTCGTGCGTGAGCACGCCGCTGTGGTCCTCGGCCATGGTGATGGCGAGGGCGCGGGTGTTCCCGCTGATCGGGCGTTCCGGGATCTGGGCTTTGATTCGCTGACGGCGGTGGAGTTGCGTAACCGGCTGGCGGCGGCGTCCGGGCTGGCGTTGCCGGCCACGCTGGTCTTTGACCACCCGACGCCGCGAGTGCTGGCCGAGAATCTGCTGGCCCAGGTGACCGGCGCCGCCCCCGCCGAGGTGAAGGCCGCTCCGGCCCCGGTGCCCGTACTCGACGGTCTTGACGAGGTCGAGGCGGCGCTCGCCGGGCTGGCGGCGGACGACGCGGCGCTGCGTACCGAGGTGCGCAACCGGCTGGAGGCGCTGCTGTGGCGGCTTGACGATCACGACAAGAAGCCGGACGAGACAAACATGGCGGACCACATCATGTCCGCGAGCATCGACCAGGTGATCCAGCTCGTCGCCGAGGAATTCGGCGACGAGGTCGGCTCCAGCGAGGTGGAATAGATGGCGACCGAACAGGAACTCGCGGAATACCTGCGGCTGGTCGCCGCCGACCTGCATCGCACCCGGCAACGGCTGCGGTCGGTCGAGGACCGGGCCCATGAGCCGATCGCGCTTGTGGCCATGGCCTGCCGCTATCCGGGCGGTGTCGCGTCGCCGGAGGATCTGTGGCGGCTGGTGGCCGACGGCACCGACGCCGTGTCACCGTTTCCGGCCGACCGTGGCTGGGAGACCGAGCCGTCCGAGTACGCGCGCGAGGGTGGCTTCCTGTCCGGTGCGGCGGACTTCGACGCCGAGTTCTTCGGGATCTCGCCGCGTGAGGCCCTCGCCATGGACCCGCAGCAGCGGCAGCTGCTCGAGGTGTCCTGGGAAGCGCTGGAACGCGTGGGCCTGGACCCCTCGGGCCTGCGCGGTTCCGACACCGGGGTTTTCGTCGGCATGTACTACCAGGACTACGAATCGCGGCTGTCCGACAGCCATGCGGGCGGGTACGGGCTGACCGGCAACGCGTCGAGCGTGGCATCCGGCCGCGTGGCCTACACGTTCGGCCTGGAGGGCCCGGCGATCACGATCGACACGGCGTGTTCGTCGTCGCTGGTGGCGATGCACCTGGCCGCGCAGGCGCTGCGCAACGGGGAGTGCTCGCTGGCGCTGGCCGGTGGCGTGACGGTGATGTCCACCCCGGCGGCGTTCACGGAGTTCTCCCGGCAGGGCGGGCTGGCGTCCGATGGCCGGTGCAAGGCGTTCTCGGCCGGGGCCGACGGCACCGGCTGGGGCGAGGGCGTCGGGGTGCTGGTGCTGGAGCGGCTGTCAGAGGCGCAGCGGCTCGGGCATCCGGTCTTGGCGGTGCTGCGGGGCAGTGCGGTGAACCAGGACGGCGCGAGCAACGGCCTGTCGGCTCCCAACGGGCCGTCCCAGGAGCGGGTGATCCGGGCGGCGTTGGCCGGCGCGAAGCTGTCTGCCTCCGATGTGGACGTGGTCGAGGGGCACGGGACCGGCACCACGCTCGGGGATCCGATCGAGGCGCAGGCCTTGCTGGCGACCTATGGGCAGGACCGGCCCGAGGACCGTCCGTTGTGGCTGGGGTCGGTGAAGTCCAACTTCGGGCACACCCAGGCCGCGGCCGGTGTCGCCGGTGTGATCAAGATGGTCGAGGCAATGCGGCACGGGACACTGCCGCCGACGCTGCACGCGGGCGAGGCGTCCCCGCACGTGGACTGGGCGACCGGCGAGGTACGGCTGCTCACCGAGGCGCAGCGGTGGGAGTCGGCGGGCCGTCCCCGGCGGGCGGGAGTGTCGTCGTTCGGGATCAGCGGCACCAACGCGCACGTCATCCTCGAAGAAGCTCCCGCTGAGCCCGCCACGGCCCCGGACCCGGCCCCGGCCCCGCCGGAGCCGTCGGTGGTGACCGGTGCTGTGGTCCCGTGGGTGCTGTCGGCCCGGTCGGATGCGGGGTTGCGGGCGCTGGCAGGTCGGCTGGCGTCGGATGTCCCGCCCGGGACCGACATCGCGGATGTGGCGGGGTCGCTGGCGCGGGGCCGCGCGGGGCTGGAATTCCGCGCGGTGGCCTTGGGCGCTGACCGTGCGGAGCTTGAGCAGGGTCTGGCGGCGGTGGAGTCGGCCGGGGCAGTGACGCGGGGTCCGGTGGCGTGGGTGTTCCCGGGGCAGGGGTCGCAGTGGGTCGGCATGGGCCAGGAGCTGGCGGGATGTTCGCCGGTGTTCGCGGCGGCGCTGGACGAGGTGTGCGCGGTGGCGGATCCCTTGCTGGGCCGCTCGCTGCGGGAAGTGATGTTCTCCGGCGCCGAGGTGCACCAGACCGGTTTTACCCAAGTGGCGGTGTTCGCCTTTGAAGCTGCGCTTGCCGCGGTGGCGCGGGCGGCGGGTTTGCAGCCTGATTTTGTTGCCGGTCATTCGGTTGGCGAGGCGACGGCGGCGTACGTGGCGGGTGCGGTGTCGCTTGAGGACGCGGTGCGGTTGTTGGTGGCGCGGGGTGCGTTGATGCAGGCCTTGCCGTCGGGCGGGGCGATGGCCGCGATCCAGGCCGACGTACGGGAAGTGGATCTGTCCGGTCTGGAGGACCGGGTCGCGGTGGCGGCGGTGAACAGTTCGTCGGCGGTGGTGCTCTCCGGTGACCGGGAGGCGGTCGAGGAAGCGCTGGGCCGACTGCCCGGCCGGAAGGTGCACTGGCTGGAGGTCAGCCACGCGTTCCATTCTCCGTTGATGCGTCCGATCGCCGATGAGCTGGCGCGAGTGGTGACGGGAATCCGGTTCACTGAGCCGCGGATCCCGTTGGTCTCGGCGGTCACCGGTGCCGTCGTCGGCGCGGATGTGCTCGGCGATGCGGGGCACTGGGTGGAGCAGGCGATCGGCACGGTCCGGTTCCACGACGCGGTCCGGTCCCTGCACGAGCGGGGCATCGCCGGGTTCGTCGAGCTCGGTCCGGACACGGTGTTGTCGGCCGCGGTCTACGACGGCGACGAGAGCGGGGTGTGGGCGGCGAGTCTGGCCGAGCGCGATGACGCGGGCGCCCGTCGGCTGCTGAAGGGCCTGGCCGACGCGTGGTCTCATGGCGCGGCGGTGGACTGGACCCGCCTGGTCCCGGTCGGCCGACAGGTGGCGTTGCCGACGTACCCGTTCCAGCGCCGCCGCTACTGGCCGGCCGGATCCGGCGCGGTCACCGGTCTGGGGGCCGCCGGCCTGGCGGCGGCCGCGCATCCGCTGCTGGCCGCGGTGGTCACCCTGGCCGACTCGGACGAGTGGTTGTTCACCGGTCGGCTGTCCGGGGCGAGTGCGCCGTGGCTGGCCGACCACGAGCTGCTGGGCGTCACGGTGCTGCCGGCGGCCGCGCTGGCCGAACTGGTGCTGTTCGCCGGTGAGCGCGCCGGTCGGCCGGTGATCGAGCAGATCACGTTCGAGCGCCCCCTGGTGCTGCCGGAGCGCGAATCGGTCGATCTCCAGATCAGCGTGCGCGGCGATCGCGCCACGGTCAGCTCACGGCCGGTCGGTGAGGAGTCGTGGATCCAG
The DNA here is from genome assembly GCF_047215865.1 of Streptomyces sp. Inha503. Lineage (NCBI taxonomy): Bacteria > Bacillati > Actinomycetota > Actinomycetes > Kitasatosporales > Streptomycetaceae > Streptomyces > Streptomyces sp. Inha503. Next base: position 11,382,335 of record NZ_CP178360.1, read on the forward strand.
CACGCCACCGCGACCCTGACCGACGATCTCGCCGAAGATCCGCAGTCCGGGCCCGACGGTCGCGACGTCCTCGTGGAGGTGGAAACCGACGACGAGCAGGACGGGTTCGGCATCCACCCCGGATTGCTCCAGGCCGCGCTCAACCTGGGCCCGGACGAGGTACCCCAGCGCTGGGAGGGCGTACGGCTGTTCGCCGTCGGTGCCCGGCGGATTCGGGCCCGCTCGATCGGATCCGGGCTGCTCGCCGTGGACAGCCACGGCGATCCGGTCCTGCGGATCCGGGCGATGAGCACCCGCCGGACAACGGCCGATGAGTTCGTCCGCGGCCACGGCAGGCTGCTCGGCCTGCGCTGGGAGCCCGTACCGGTGTCGGCGGGCGAGCCTCCGGCGTGGAGCACGGTCCGGCCGGGCGAGAGCGTCGCCGCGCCGGACGGGGAGCCGAGCACGGTGGTCGCGCTGTGCGAGGGCGAGGACCCGGTGGCCTGGGCGCTCGGCGTCGTACAGGACTGGGTGGCGGCGGACCGGCCGCCCGGCTCACGGCTGGTGGTGACGACCCGCGAGGCCGTGGCGGCCGGGACGGACGACGCGGTGTCCGGCCTGGCCCAGGCACCGGTCTGGGGCCTGGTGCGTTCGGCTCGGGCGGAGTACCCCGATGCCGGGCTCGTCCTGCTCGACGAAGACGGCCACGATGCTTCCAGCGCCGTCCGGCACGCCGCCATCGCCTCCGGCGAACCGGAACTCGCGGTACGACGCGGTGAGATCCGAGTGCCGCGCCTGCGCCCGACGCCACCCGACGAGCAGGCCACGCAGTCCGGCAGCGTCGATACCGAAGGCACCATGCTGATCACCGGCGGCACCGGCACGCTCGGCGGCCTGGTCGCCCGCCACCTCGTCGCCCGGCACGGGGTGCGCAGCCTTGTTCTGGTCAGCCGCTCGGGCCCGGACGCACCCGGTGCCGATGCGCTGGCCGCCGACCTGGAGGCCGCCGGAGCACGCGTACGGGTCGTCGCCGCCGACCTGGCCGACCGCACCGCCGTCGACGCGGTCGTCGCCGACATCCCCGACCTGACCGGCATCGTGCACACGGCCGGCCTCATCGCGGACACCCTGTTCGCGACGCTGACGCCCGAGTCCCTGGCCCAGGTCATCGCGGCCAAGGCCGTCTCCGCGCGGCACCTGCACGAGGCGACGTTGGATCGCGACCTGACCACGTTCGTACTCTTCTCCTCCCTCGCGGGCCTGCTCGGCGGCCCCGGACAGGCCAACTACGCCGCCGCCAACACCTACCTGGACGCGCTCGCCGCGCACCGCCAGGCCGCCGGCCGCCCGGCGGTTTCCATCGCGTGGTACCTGTGGGAGCAGCGCAGCGCCATCACCACCGGGCTCAGCGAGACCGACCGGGTCCGCCTCGCCCGCGGCGGCGCACCGCTGCCCACCGAGACCGCCCTGCGGCTGTTCGATGCCGCGCTGACCGCCGGAGACGCGCTGTCGGCAGCGGGCCTGGACCTTGCCGCCGTTCGGGCCGACCTGCACGCGGGCCTGCCCGAGCTGGCCCTGCTGCGCGGTCTGGTTCGTGTCCCGCGCCGCGCGGCGGACAACGGCGCACTGGGCCGTCAGCTCGGCAGCCGGCCCGCTCCCGAGCAGCGCCGCTTCCTGCTGGATCTGGTCCGCGAGCAGGCCGCCCTGGTGCTCGGTCATCGCGACGCCGCCGGCATTCCGGCCGACCGCGCGTTCCGGGATCTCGGCTTCGGCTCGCTCACGGCGGTGGAGTTGCGCAACCGGCTGGCGGCGGCGGCCGGGCTGACGTTGCCGGCCACGCTGGTCTTCGACTACCCGACGGCGCAGGCCCTGGCCGAGTACCTGCTGCGGCGGGTATCAGGGGTGGCGGACTCCTCGGCGGAGGTGGTGCCGGCGCGGTCGGCCGGTGAGCCGATCGCGATCGTGTCGATGGCGTGCCGCTACCCAGGCGGGGTGGCGTCGCCGGAGGAACTGTGGCGACTGGTCGCGGACGGCGTGGACGCGATGGGCGCGTTCCCGGCGGACCGTGGCTGGGAGACGGATTCCGCGGAGTACGCGCGAATAGGCGGCTTCCTGTCCGGCATGGCGGACTTCGACGCCGAGTTCTTCGGGATCTCGCCGCGCGAGGCGGTGGCGATGGACCCGCAGCAGCGGCTGCTGCTCGAAGTGTCCTGGGAGGCCCTGGAACGGGCCGGCCTGGATCCGGCCGCGATGAAGGGCACGGATACCGGGGTCTTCGCCGGATTGGCCATGCAGGACTACGGCTCGCGGCTGCCGGACGGGAGCGCGGGCGGGTTCGGGATGACGGGGAACGCGTCGAGCGTGGCGTCCGGCCGCGTGGCGTACACCTTCGGCCTCGAGGGTCCGGCGGTGACGGTCGATACGGCGTGTTCGTCGTCGCTGGTGGCGATGCACCTGGCGGCTCAGGCGCTGCGGAACGGGGAGTGCTCGCTGGCGCTGGCCGGTGGCGTGACGGTGCTGGCGACGGAAGGGATTTTCGCCGAGTTCACGCGGCAGGGCGGCATGGCGTCCGACGGCCGGTGCAAGCCGTTCTCGGCCGCGGCCGACGGTACGGGCTGGGGCGAAGGCGTCGGCGTGGTGCTGCTGGAGCGGCTGTCGGAGGCGCGGCGGCTCGGGCATCCGGTGCTGGCGGTGTTGCGCGGCAGCGCGGTGAACCAGGACGGGGCGTCCAACGGCCTGTCGGCGCCGAACGGCCCGTCCCAGGAGCGGGTGATCCGGCGGGCGCTGGCCGACGCGCGGCTTTCTCCTTCCGATGTGGACGTGACCGAGGCGCACGGGACCGGGACGGCGCTGGGCGATCCGATCGAGGCCCAGGCATTGCTGGCGACGTACGGACAGGACCGGCCCGAGGACCGTCCGCTGTGGCTGGGGTCGGTGAAGTCGAACATCGGCCACACCCAGGCCGCGGCCGGCGTGGCCGGTGTGATCAAGATGGTCGAGGCGATGCGGCACGAGACGCTGCCGCCGACGCTGCACGCCGATGAACCGTCGCCACACGTGGACTGGGCGGCCGGTGACGTAAGGCTGCTGACCGAGGCGCGTCCTTGGGAGCCGGAGGGACGCCCGCGCCGGGCAGGTGTGTCGTCGTTCGGGATCAGCGGCACCAACGCGCACCTGATCCTGGAACAGGCCCCGGACCCGGTTCCGGTGCCGCCCTCCGACGCGGGACCGGTGCTGACCGGTGCTGTGGTGCCGTGGGTGTTGTCGGCCCGGTCGGCCCCGGCGCTGGAGGCGCTGGCTGGGCGGCTGGCCTCGGACGTCCCAGCCGGGACACCGGTCGCGGATGTGGCGGGGGCGCTGGCGCGGGGCCGCGCGGGGCTGGAGTACCGGGCGATGGCTCTGGGCGCTGACCGTGCGGAGCTGGACGAGGCCCTGAAGCGGGTCGAGCCGGCCGGGCCGGCGGTATCGGGCGCCGATGTGGCCTTCGTGTTCCCGGGCCAGGGGTCGCAGTGGATCGGTATGGGCCGTGAGCTGCTGGCCTGTTCGCCGGTGTTCGCCGAGTTCGTGGCCGAGTGCGAGCGGCTGGTGGACTTCCCGCTGCGCGACGCGCTGGTGTCCGGGGCAGGGATGGACCGGGTGGAAGTGGTCCAGCCCGCGTTGTTCGTGATGATGGTCGGCCTGGCCCGGACATGGGAAGCGGCGGGAGTGGTCCCGTCGGCCGTGGTGGGCCACTCGCAGGGCGAGATCGCCGCGGCCTGTTTCGCGGGGGCGTTGTCGTTGGAGGACGCCCTGAGCCTGGTGACCGCGCGGGGCCGGGCGTTGGTGGCGTTGGCGGGCACGGGCGGGATGCTGTCGGTTTCGGCTGCTCCCGAGGCGGTCGAGGGTCTGCTGGCCGACGGGTTGGGGATCGCGGCGGTCAACGCGGCCGAGCAGGTGGTGGTTTCCGGTGCGCCGGAAGCGCTGGACGCGTTGGCGGCGCGGTGTGAGACGGCCGGGATCCGGGCCCGACGGGTGGATGTCGACTACGCCAGTCATCACCCACTCGTGGAGCAGGTGCGCGAGCGGTTGCTTGCGGTGCGGGTGACACCGCAACTGGGTCGGGTGCCATTCTACTCGGCGGTGACCGGCACCCTGGTGGCCACCGAGAGCCTGGATGTCGCGTACTGGTGGCGGAACCTGCGGGAGCAGGTGCGGTTCGCGCAGACCGTGGCGTCGATGCCCGTGGCCGGGCTCGTGGAAGTGTCCCCGCATCCGGTGCTGGTGCACGGTGTCGAGGGGCGTTGGGCGGTCGGATCGCTGCGTCGTGATGACGGTGGGCAGCGGCGTTTGCTGGCCTCGTTGGGTGAGGCGTGGACGCATGGCGCGGCGGTGGACTGGACCCGACTGACAGCCGGTGGGAAGCCGGTGGCATTGCCGACGTATCCGTTCCAGCACCGCCGCTACTGGGCGTCCGGTGGCGGCACGGGCCGGGGCACCGCGGGGCATCCGCTGCTGGACAGCGCGGTGCGGCTGGCCGAGGACGCCGGTTGGGTGTTGTCGGGGAGGGTGTCGGCGGGGACGAACCCATGGCTGGCCGATCACGCCGTGTCGGGAACGGTGCTGGTGCCCGGGGCGGCGCTGGCGGAACTGGTGCTGCACGCCGGGGACCGGGCCGGGTTGCCGGCGATCGGGGAGATCACCTTCGAGCAGCCGCTGGTCCTGAACGGCGGTCCGGTCGAGGTGCAGGTGTCGGTGGAGGGCGGTCAGGTTGCCGTGTTCTCCCGGACGGGGGAGCAGTGGACCCGACACGCGATCGCGACCCTGGCCGACCCCGCCGGAATGGTGGAAGGCCTCGAAGGGCAGTGGCCCCCGGCCGGCTCGCAGGCCCTCGCCGTCGCCGACGCCTACGAAGTCATGGCCGGTCGTGGATATGAGTACGGTCCGACGTTCCGTGGTCTCCAGGCGGCCTGGCGGCTCGGCGAGGACGTGTATGCCGAGGTGGAGCTTCCCGCCGAAGGCGAAGGCCAGGACGGGTTCGCGATCCATCCGGCGCTGCTGGACGCCGCCCTGCACGCGCTGATCGTGGCCGCGGAGGACAGTCATGAGGTGCGGTTGCCGTTCGCGTGGCGGGACGTGCGACTGCACGCCACCGGGGCGTCGGCGCTGCGGGTGCGGCTGAGCCCGGCCGGTCCGGACGCGTTCTCCCTGCTCGCCGCCGACGGTGACGGCAAGCCGGTGGTGTCGGCCGGTGCGATGATGTCCCGCCCCGCGGACACCGGCCGGCTCACCAGTCCCGGCGCGGGCACCGGCCTGCTGGCGCTGGAATGGGCGCGGCTCAGCCCCGGGCCGGCGCCGGAGCGGGCCTGGGCCCAGGTCGGCCCGGAGCTCGACCTGCCCGACGCGACGGACGAGCTGGTATTCGCTGTGGCTGAGCCCGTGGACCCGCCAGGGGCGCTGGCCCTCGTGCAGGCGTGGCTGGAGGCCGGTTACCCGGCGGGATCGCGGCTGGTGGTCCGCACCCATGAGGCGGTCGCGGCGGCTGAGGGCGACACGGTCGCCGGGCTGGCGTCGTCGGGGATCTGGGGACTGGTCCGCTCGGCGCAGTCCGAGCACCCGGACGTGGGTCTGGTGCTGCTCGACGACGACGGCCGCTCCGAGTCCGACGCGGTCGTCGCCCCGGCCCTGGCCACCGGTGAGAAGGAGCTGGCCTTGCGGGCCGGGGCGGTGCTGGTACCCCGGCTGCGCACTGTCCCCGCCGGTCTGGAAGTGCCGTTCGGCACGGAGGCGTGGCGGCTGGAGTGGGCCGCGGGCGGCGACCTGGACGGAGTACGGGCCGTCCCGGCGCCGGACGCGGAGCGGCCGCTGGGAGCGCATGAGGTCCGGATCGCGGTCCGTGCGGCGGGGGTGAACTTCCGCGACCTGTTGTCGGCGCTGGGCACGCTGCCGAACGACACCCGGCCGCCCGGCACCGACGGCGCCGGCGTCGTGATCGAGACCGGCCCGGAGGTGACCGGTCTGCCGGTCGGCACCCGGGTGATGGGGATGTTCCAGGCGTTCGGCCCGCTGGCGGTGGTTGACGCGCGGCCGCTGGTGCCGATCCCGGACGGGTGGAGCGATGTCGAGGCAGCGGGGGCGCCGACCGCATATCTGACCGCTCATCACGCCCTGTTCGATCTGGGCCGGGTGCGGCCGGGAGACCGGGTGCTGATTCACGCGGCGTCCGGCGGTGTGGGTATGGCGGCCGTGCATCTGGCGTTGGCGGCGGGGGCGGAGGTGTTCGCGACGGCGAGTCCGGCCAAGCAGGCCGCGGTGGCGGCGCTGGGCGTGACGCACATCGCCTCGTCGCGTACGGCGGACTTCGCCGATGAGTTCGGCCAGGTTGACGTGGTGCTGAACTCGCTGACCGGGGAACTGCTGGACGCCTCCCTGGGGATGCTGGCCGAGGGCGGCCGGTTCGTGGAACTGGGCAAGACCGATATCCGCGACCCGCGGCAGGTCCCGTTCGACTTGGGGGACTTCGCTCCCGAGTGGCTCGCGGAGAAGTGGCAGCAGGTCCTGGAGCGGATAGTGCCGCTGCCGGTCACGGTGTGGCCGGTGGCGCGGGCGGGCGAGGCGCTGCGGTTCATGAGCCAGGCCCGGCATGTCGGCAAGATCGTGCTGCGGCTGCCCGGTGTGGACGGCGGCGCGGTGCTGATCACCGGTGGGACGGGGACGTTGGGTGGTCTGGTCGCCCGGCATCTGGTGGACCGGCATGGGGTACGGGATCTGGTGCTGGCGAGCCGGTCGGGGCCGGACGCCCCCGGCGCTGATGAACTCGCCGCCGGGTTGGAGGCGGCTGGGGTGCGGGTGCGGATCGTCGCGGCGGATCTGTCCGACCGTGCCGCGGTGGACGCGCTGGTGGCGGACATCCCGGAGCTGGCCGGGGTGGTGCACGCGGCCGGGGTGCTCGAGGACACGTCGGTGACGTCGCTGACCGACGACTCGCTGGGCCGGGTGCTGGCGGCCAAGGCGGACGCCGCCTGGCATCTGCATCAGGCGACCCAGCATATGGACCTGTCGATGTTCGTGCTGTTCTCGTCCCTGGCGGGACTGCTCGGCAACCCGGGGCAGGGCAACTACGCGGCCGCCAACACCTACCTGGACGCACTCGCCGAGCACAGGAAGGCCCTCGGGCTGCCCGCGGTCTCGATTGCCTGGGGTCTGTGGGAGCCGACGAGTGCCATGACCGCCGGGGTCACGAACACCGGCCGGGCTCGGCTGGCGCGTGGCGGAGGTGTGGTGCTGGGCACCGAGCAGGCACTGGATCTGCTGGACCGGGCGCTGGCCACCGGCCGGCCGGTGGTGGCGGCGGGTCTGGACGTGGGTGCGGTGCGGAGCGCCATCGCGGCGGGGTCGTCGGTGCCGGCGGTGCTTCTTGGCTTGGGTCGTGCGCCGCGGCGGGCGGCTGTCGCTGGGGCTGGTGGTGGGGCGTTGGCGCGTCGTCTGGCCGCGTTGCCGTCGGTGGAGCATGTGCGGGTGGTGCTGGATGTGGTGCGTGAGCATGCGGCGGTGGTGCTCGGTCATGGTGATGGTGTTCCGGCTGACCGGGCGTTCCGGGATCTGGGTTTTGATTCGCTGACGGCGGTGGAGTTGCGTAACCGGCTGGCGGGGGCGTCCGGGTTGACGTTGCCGGCCACGCTGGTTTTTGACTATCCGACGCCTCGGGTGCTGGCTGAGTATCTGGTGGCGCGGGTGACTGGTGCGGCCCCGGTGGCCGCGGAGGTCGTCCCGGTCTCGGCGGCGACTGGTGATCCGATCGCGGTCGTGTCGATGGCGTGTCGTTTCCCGGGTGGGGTGGCCTCGCCGGAGGACTTGTGGCGGCTGGTCGCCGAGGGTGTGGACGCGATGGGCGACTTCCCGGCCGACCGTGGCTGGGAGACCGAACCGGCCGGATACGCGCGGGTGGGCGGTTTCCTGTCCGGCGCGGCGGACTTCGATGCGGAGTTCTTCGGGGTGTCGCCGCGTGAGGCGGTGGCGATGGATCCGCAGCAGCGGCTGCTGCTCGAGGTGTCCTGGGAGGCGCTGGAACGTGCGGGCCTGGACCCCTCGGGTCTGCGCGGCTCCGACACCGGGGTCTTCGCCGGCCTGTACTACCAGGGCTACGGCTCGCAACTGCCCGATGGCGACGGCAGCGGGTTCCGGCTGACGGGCTATTCGACGAGCGTGGCGTCGGGCCGGGTGTCCTACGCGCTGGGCCTGGAAGGTCCGGCGGTGACGGTCGATACGGCGTGTTCGTCGTCGCTGGTGGCGATGCACCTGGCCGCGCAGGCGCTGCGCAACGGCGAATGCTCACTCGCCCTGGCGGGCGGCGTGGCGGTGATGGCCACCCCGGCGGCGTTCGCGGAGTTCGCGGTGCAGGGCGGGCTGGCGGCCGATGGCCGGTGCAAGCCGTTCTCGGCCGGAGCGGACGGCACCGGCTGGGGTGAAGGCGTCGGGGTGTTGGTGCTGGAGCGGTTGTCGGAGGCGCGGCGGCTCGGGCATCCGGTGCTGGCGGTGTTGCGCGGCAGCGCGGTGAACCAGGACGGGGCGTCCAACGGCCTGTCCGCCCCCAACGGTCCCTCGCAGCAGAGGGTGATCCGGGCCGCGCTGGCCGGCGCGGGGTTGTCCGCCGCGGAAGTGGACGCGGCTGAGGCGCACGGCACCGGGACCACCCTCGGGGATCCGATTGAGGCGCAGGCGCTGCTGGCGACCTATGGGCAGGACCGGCCCGAGGACCGTCCGTTGTGGCTGGGGTCGGTGAAGTCGAACATCGGCCACACCCAGGCGGCGGCCGGTGTCGCCGGTGTGATCAAGATGGTCGAGGCGATGCGGCACGGGATGCTCCCGGCGACGCTGCACGCCGGTGAGCCGTCGCACCATGTGGACTGGACAGCCGGCGACGTACGGCTGCTGACCGAGGCGCGTCCGTGGGAGTCCGATGGGCGTCCGCGGCGGGCCGGGGTGTCCGCGTTCGGGCTCAGCGGGACCAACGCGCACGTGATCCTCGAGCAGGCCCCGGATCCGCTCCCGGAGCAGGTCTCGGACGTGGCGCCCGTGGTGACCGGCGGTGTCGTGCCGTGGGTGCTGTCGGCCCGGTCGGGTGCGGGCCTGCGGGCGCTGGCCGCCCGGCTGGCGTCGGACGTCCCGGCCGGAGCCGATATCGCGGATGTGGCGCTGTCTCTGGCGGGGGGCCGCGCGGGGCTGGAGTACCGGGCGGTGGTTCTGGGTGTTGACCGTGCGGAGTTGGATGAGGCTCTGGTGCGGGTTGAGCCGGGTGTGCCGTCGGTGTCGGGCGGTGATGTGGCTTTTGTGTTCCCGGGTCAGGGGTCGCAGTGGTTGGGAATGGGGCGGGAGTTGCTGGCTTGTTCTTCGGTGTTCGCGGAGTTCGTGGCCGAGTGTGAGCAGTTGGTGGACTTCCCGTTGCGGGACGCGCTGATCTCGGGGGTTGGGTTGGAGCGGGTGGATGTGGTTCAGCCTGCTTTGTTCGTGATGATGGTTGGTTTGGCGCGTGTATGGGAGGCGGCGGGGGTGGTGCCGTCGGCGGTGGTGGGTCATTCGCAGGGTGAGCTGGCCGCGGCGTGCTTCGCGGGGGCGTTGTCGTTGGAGGACGCTCTTGGCCTGGTCGTTGAGCGGGGGCGGGCGTTGGTGGCGTTGGCGGGCACGGGTGGGATGTTGTCGGTTTCGGCGGCTCCTGAGGTGGTCGAGGGCATGCTGGTGGACGGGTTGGGGATCGCGGCGGTCAATGCGGCCGAGCAGGTGGTGGTCTCGGGTGCGCCGGAGCCGTTGGACGCGTTGGCGGGGCGGTGTGAGGCGGCTGGGATCCGGGCCCGTCGGGTGGATGTGGACTATGCGAGTCATAACCCGTTGGTGGACTCGGTGCGGGAGCGGTTGTTGGCGGTGCGGGTGTCGCCGCGTTCGGGTCGGGTGCCGTTCTATTCGGCGGTGACTGGCACGGTGGTGGATACCGTGGATTTGGATGCCGCGTATTGGTGGCGGAATCTGCGGGAGCGGGTGCGGTTTGCGCAGACGGTGGCGTCGGTGCCGGTGGCCGGGTTCGTGGAGGTGTCCCCGCATCCGGTGTTGGTGCCGGGTATTGAGGGGCGTTGGGCGGTTGGTTCGCTGCGCCGCGATGACGGCGGTCAGCGGCGTCTGCTGAAGTCCCTGGCCGAGGCGTGGACTTACGGCGCGGCGGTGGACTGGACCCGCCTCATCACCGGGGGCAAGCCGGTCACCTTGCCGACGTATCCCTTCCAGCACCGCCGCTACTGGGTCTCCGGTGGCGGCACCGGCCGGAGCAGGGCAGGCCACCCGCTGCTGGAGTCCGCGGTGCGGCTGGCCGAGGACGCCGGCTGGGTGTGGTCGGGGCGGGTGTCGGCCGGGACGAGCCCATGGCTCGGCGATCACGTGGTGGCGGGCACGGTGCTGGCACCCGGCGCGGCGCTGGCCGAGCTGGTGTTGCACGCCGGGGATCGGGCCGGGCTGCCTGCGATCGGGGAGATCACGTTCGAGCAGCCGTTGGTGCTGGACGGCGTGGTGGATGTCCAGGTGCGAGTCGAAGACAGCCGGGCGAGCGTGTTCTCCCGTACCGGGGAGCAGTGGATCCGGCACGCCACCGCGTCCCTGGCCGACCCCGCCGACATGGTGGAAGGCCTCGAAGGGCAGTGGCCCCCGGTCGGCGCGCAGGCCCTTCCCGTCATCGACGCTTACGAGGCCATGGCGGCGCGCGGCTACGAGTACGGCCCGGCGTTCCGCGGTCTGCGAGCGGCCTGGCGGCTCGGCGAGGACCTGTACGCCGAAGTGGAACTGCCCGCCGCCGGCGAGGGCCAGGACGGGTTCGGGATCCACCCGGCGCTGCTGGACGCCGCCCTGCACGTTCTGCTCACCGCGGCCGGGGAAGGTGACGAGATCGGTTTGCCGTTCGCGTGGCGCGATGTGCGGCTCCACGCGATCGGGGCGTCGGCGCTGCGGGTGCGGCTGAGCCCGGCCGGACCGGGCGCGGTGAGTCTGCTCGCCGCCGACGGCGAAGGCCAGCCGGTGGTATCGGTCGGCGCGATGATCTCCCGCCCGGCCGAGGCGGGCCGCCTGGCACCAGCTCTGAGCGCGGGCGCGGGCCTGCTCGCCCTCGAATGGGCGCCGATGCGCATGCCGACCGGCTCGGCGGTGCGGGAGTGGGTACGCGTGGGCCCGGACCTGTCCGCGGGAACGGAGGATGGGCCGCGCTTCGCCTTGGCGGAGCCCGTCGACGTGCCGGCGGCGTTGGCCTTGGTACAGGCTTGGCTGGCCGATGAGCGTCCGGCGGGGTCGCGGCTGGCGGTCCGTACGCGTGACGCGGTTGCCGCGGTTGACGGGGATTCGGTCGCGGGGTTGGCCGTGGCGGGCGTTTGGGGCTTGGTCCGTTCGGCGATGGCCGAGCACCCCGACGCGGGTCTGGTGCTGCTGGACGACGATGGCCGTCCCGAGTCCGAGGCGATGGTTTCCGCCGCCCTGGCCACCGGGGAGCGGGAGCTGGCGCTGCGCGACGGGAAGCTGCTGGTGCCCAGGCTGCGCCGGGCGGCCTCCAGCGATGAGCCGGTCCCCGTACTCGGCCCGGACGGCACGGTGCTGGTGACCGGCGGGACCGGGACGCTGGGCGGCCTGGTCGCCCGGCATCTGGCCGTCCGGCACGAGATCCGGGACCTGGTGCTCGTCAGCCGGTCGGGGCGGAACGCGCCCGGCGCCGACGAGCTGGTCGCCGACCTCGAGGCGGCCGGGGCCCGCGTACGGATCGTCGCGGCCGACCTGGCCGACCGCGCCGTGGTTGACGCGCTCGTCGCGGACCTCCCCGACCTGACCGCCGTGGTCCACGCGGCCGGAGTGGTCGAGGACGCCCCGGTGACCGCACTGACCGAGCCGTCGCTGGACCGGGTACTGGCGTCCAAGGCGGTCTCGGCCCGGCATCTGCACGAGGCGACGGCCGACCGGAACCTGCGGATGTTCGTGCTCTTCTCGTCGCTGTCGGGCCTGCTCGGCGGCGCCGGGCAGGGCAACTACACGGCGGCCAACACCTACCTGGACGCCCTGGCCGCGCACCGGCGGGCGCAGGGCCTGCCCACCGTCTCGATCGCCTGGGGCTTCTGGGAGCAGCGCAGCACGATCGGCGCCGGCGTCACCGACGCCGACCTGGCCCGGCTGGCCCGCGTCGGAGGCACGCTGCTGCCGATCGAGCAGGCGCTGAGCCTGTTCGACCAGGCGCTGAGCGGCGGCCAGCCCGTGGTCGCCACCGGCTTGGACGTGGCCGCGGTCCGCGGCGCGATCGCCGCCGGACAGACGATGCCGGCGGTGCTCCTGGGCTTCGGCCGCGCGCCGCGCCGGACGGCCGCGGCCGGCACCGGCGGCGGCGAGCTGGCCCGCCGCCTGGCCGGGCTGGGCGAGGGCGAGCGGTCCCGCGTCCTGCTGGACCTGGTGCGCGAGCACGCCGCGGTGGTCCTCGGCCACGGCGATGCGAGCGGCATCGAGGCCGGTCAGGCGTTCCGTAACCTCGGTTTCGACTCGCTGACCGCGGTGGAGCTGCGTAACCGGCTGGCCGCGGCGGCCGGGCTGACGCTGCCGGCCACGCTGGTTTTCGACTACCCGACGCCGCAGGCTCTGGCCGAGTACCTGCTGCGGCAGGCGCTCGGCGTGGAGGAGACCGCCGGGGAAGTGATGCCGGTGCGTTCGGCGGGGGAACCGGTCGCGGTGGTGTCGATGGCCTGCCGGTTCCCGGGCGGGGTCGCCTCGCCGGAGGAACTGTGGCAGCTCGTCGTCGGCGGCACGGACGCGATGGGGGACTTCCCGGCCGACCGCGGCTGGGAAACGGAGCCCGCCGGGTATTCGCGCGTGGGCGGTTTCCTGTCCGGCGCGGCGGACTTCGATGCGGAGTTCTTCGGGATCTCGCCGCGTGAGGCGGTGGCGATGGATCCGCAGCAGCGGCTGCTGCTCGAAGTGTCCTGGGAAGCCCTGGAACGCGCGGGATTCGACCCTTCGCGGATGCGCGGCTCCGACACCGGCGTCTTCGCCGGGCTGTCCTTGCAGGACTACGCATGGCGGCTCTCCGAGGCCGACGGGGGCAGTTTCCGGCTCACCGGCAACGCGTCGAGCGTCGTATCCGGCCGGGTGGCGTTCGCGTTCGGCCTGGAGGGTCCGGCGGTGACGGTCGATACGGCGTGTTCGTCGTCGCTGGTGGCGATGCACCTGGCCGCGCAGGCGCTGCGCAACGGCGAATGTTCGTTGGCGCTGGCCGGAGGGGTCACCGTCATGGCCACCCCGACGACGATCTCGGAGTTCGCGCTGCAAGGCGGTCTGGCGGCCGACGGGCGGGTCAAGGCGTTCTCGGGTACGGCGGACGGCACGGTGTTGTCCGAGGGCGTTGGCATGGTGGTACTGGAGCGGCTGTCCGAAGCGCGACGGCTCGGGCACCCGGTGCTGGCGGTGCTGCGAGGCAGCGCGGTGAACCAGGACGGCGCGTCCAACGGCCTGTCGGCGCCGAACGGTCCGTCCCAGGAACGTGTCATCCGCCGGGCGCTGGCCGATGCCCGGCTGACCCCGGGCGATGTGGACGCGGTCGAGGGGCACGGGACCGGGACCACGCTCGGGGATCCGATTGAGGCGCAGGCGCTGCTGGCGACCTATGGGCAGGACCGGCCCGAGGACCGTCCGTTGTGGCTGGGGTCGGTGAAGTCGAACATCGGACACGCTCAGGCCGCGGCTGGGGTGGCCGGTGTGATCAAGATGGTCGAGGCACTCCGGCACGGAACGCTGCCACCGACGCTGCACGCCGACGAGCCGTCGCCGCACGTGGACTGGACGGCCGGGGATGTGCGCCTGCTGACCGAACCACGAGCCTGGGAGTCCGACGGGCGTCCCAGGCGAGCCGGCGTCTCGTCGTTCGGTATCAGCGGCACCAACGCTCATGTGATCCTCGAAGCGGCCCCGGAGCCGGTTCCCGCGCGACCCACGTCCGGCCGGCCGGTGGTGACCGGCGGAGTGGTGCCGTGGGTCTTGTCGGCCCGCTCGGGCGCGGGGCTGGCGGCGTTGGCGGGGCAGCTGGTATCGGATGTCCCGGCCGGGACCGATATCGCGGATGTGGCGGGTGCGCTGGCCGATGTCCGGGCCGGGCTGGAGTACCGGGCGGTGGTTCTGGGTGTTGACCGTGCGGAGTTGGATGAGGCTCTGGTGCGGGTTGAGCCGGGTGTTCCGTCGGTGTCGGGCGGTGATGTGGCTTTCGTGTTTCCGGGTCAGGGGTCGCAGTGGTTGGGGATGGGTCGGGAGTTGTTGGCTTGTTCTTCGGTGTTCGCGGAGTTCGTGGCCGAGTGTGAGCAGTTGGTGGACTTCCCGTTGCGGGACGCGTTGATCTCGGGGGTTGGGTTGGAGCGGGTGGATGTGGTTCAGCCTGCTTTGTTCGTGATGATGGTTGGTTTGGCGCGTGTATGGGAGGCGGCGGGGGTGGTGCCGTCGGCGGTGGTGGGTCATTCGCAGGGTGAGCTGGCCGCGGCGTGCTTCGCGGGGGCGTTGTCGTTGGAGGACGCTCTCGGTCTGGTGACCGCGCGCGGCCGGGCACTGGTGGCGTTGGCGGGCACCGGAGGGATGTTGTCGGTCGCCGCCGCTCCCGAGGTGGTCGAGGACATGTTGGCCGACGGGTTGGGGATCGCGGCGGTCAATGCGGCCGAGCAGGTGGTGGTCTCGGGTGCGCCGGAGCCGTTGGACGCGTTGGCGGCGCGATGCGACGCGTCCGGGATCCGGGCCCGTCGGGTCGATGTGGACTATGCGAGTCATAACCCGTTGGTCGAGTCGATCCGAGAGCGGTTGTTGGCGGTGCGGGTGTCGCCGCGTTCGGGTCGGGTGCCGTTCTATTCGGCGGTGACCGGCACGGTGGTGGATACCGTGGAGTTGGATGCCGCGTATTGGTGGCGGAATCTGCGGGAGCGGGTGCGGTTCGCGCAGACCGTGGCGGCGATGCCGGTGGCCGGGTTCGTGGAGGTGTCCCCGCATCCGGTGCTGGTGCCGGGTATTGAGGGGCGTTGGGCGGTTGGTTCGCTACGTCGCGACGATGGCGGTCAGCGGCGTCTGCTGAAGTCCCTGGCCGAGGCGTGGACTCACGGCGCGGCCGTGGACTGGACCCGCGTGGTTCCCCAGGGCAGTCCGATCACCTTGCCGACGTATCCCTTCCAGCACCGCCGCTATTGGGCGTCGGGTGGCGCGACGGGTCGGGGTGGTGCGGGTCATCCGCTGCTGGGTAGTGCGGTGCGGCTGGCCGAGGACGCGGGTTGGGTGTTGTCGGGGCGGGTGTCCGCGGGGACGAGCCCGTGGCTGGCCGATCACGCCGTGTCGGGGACGGTGCTGGTGCCCGGGGCGGCGCTGGCGGAGCTGGTGCTCCATGCCGGTGACCGGACCGGGCTGCCCGCCATCGGGGAGATCACCTTCGAGCAGCCGTTGGTGCTGGACGGTGCGGCCGATGTCCAGGTGCGGGTCGACGGGGAACAGGCGAGCGTGTTCTCCCAGGCGGGTGACCAGTGGATCCGGCACGCCACCGCGACCTTGGCCGATCCGGCCGGGACGGTGGAAGGACTCGAAGGCCCGTGGCCCCCGGCCGGTGCGCAGCCGCTGCCCGTCAGCGACGCTTACGAGGTCATGGCGGCGCGCGGCTACGAATACGGCCCGACGTTCCGTGGCCTTCAGGCCGCCTGGCGGCTCGGCGAGGATCTTTACGCCGAAGTGGAACTGCCCTCCGGGGACACTCAGGACGGGTTCGCGATCCATCCGGCCCTGCTGGACGCCGCGCTGCACGTCCTGATCGCCGCCGCGGAGGACGGTGACGGAATCGGGTTGCCGTTCGCCTGGCGGGACGTACGGCTGCACGCGACCGGGGCGTCGGCGCTGCGGGTGCGGCTGAGCCCGGCCGGTCCGGACGCCGTCTCCCTGCTCGCAGCCGACGGCGAGGGCCAACCGGTTGTGTCGGCCGCGTCGATGATGGCCCGCCCGACTGACACCGCGCGGCTCACGACCGGTGCGGGTCCGGGCCTGCTGACGTTGGAATGGGCCCCGTTCAGCCTCGGATCGGCGCCGGAACAAGTCTGGGTCCCGGTCGGCCCGGACCTGAACCTGGACCTGGATCTGCCCACGGGCACGGAGGACGGGCCACTCTTCGCCTGGGCTGAGCTCGCCGATGTGCCGGCGGCGTTGGCCTTGGTGCAGGCTTGGCTGGCCGATGAGCGTCCGGCGGGGTCGCGGCTGGCGGTCCGTACGCGTGACGCGGTTGCCGCGGTTGAGGGGGATTCGGTCGCGGGGTTGGCCGTGGCGGGCGTTTGGGGCTTGGTCCGTTCGGCGATGGCCGAGCACCCCGACGCGGGCCTGGTGCTGCTGGACGACGACGGCCGTCCCGAGTCCGAGGCGATGGTTTCCGCCGCCCTGGCCACCGGGGAGCGGGAGCTGGCGCTGCGTGATGGGGCGGTGCTGGTGCCCCGGCTGCGCCGTGCCGCTTCCGGCGACGACGCGGTCCCGGTGTTCGACCCCGAAGGGGCGGTGCTGATCACCGGTGGGACGGGGACGTTGGGCGGTCTGGTCGCCCGGCATCTGGTGGACGCGTACGGGATCCGGAATCTGGTGTTGGCGAGCCGGTCCGGTCCGGACGCGCCCGGCGCCGGTGAACTCGCTGCCGAGTTGGAAGCGGCCGGGGCCCGCGTGCGGATCGTCGCCGCGGACCTGTCCGACCGTGCCGCGGTCGACGCGCTGGTGGCGGACATCCCCGGCCTGATCGGTGTGGTACACACCGCCGGCATCACCGAGGACATGTCCGTGACCTCACTGACCGGGCCGCCGTTGGAACGGGTGCTGGCGGCCAAGGCGGACGCGGCCCGGCACCTGCACGAAGCCACCGCCGACCGGGACCTGGGCCTGTTCGTGCTCTTCTCGTCGCTCGCCGGGCTGCTCGGCGGTCCGGGACAGGCCAACTACGCCGCGGCCAACACCTACCTGGACGCCCTGGCCGCCCTTCGGCGGTCCCGGGGACTGCCCGGCGTCTCCATCGCCTGGGGCCTGTGGGAGCAGCGCAGCACGCTGACCGGAACGCTGACGCAGGCCGACCAGGCCCGGCTGGCCCGCGGTGGCGGTGTCGCGCTGAGTACCGAGCAGGCGCTGCGGCTGTTCGACTCCGCGCTGGCCGGCGCCTCGCCGGTGGTGGCGGCCGGCCTGGACGTGGACGCGGCACGGGCCACCGCCACCGAGGGGTTCGCGCTGCCCTCGGTGCTCGGTGACCTCGTCCGGGCGCCCCGCCGGGCCGCCGCGGGGACGCGGGGAGCCGACACCTTCGCCCGTCGCCTGGCGGGCCTGGGCGAGAACGAGCGGTCGCGCTTCCTGCTCAATCTGGTGCGCGAACACGCCGCGGTGGTTCTCGGCTATGACGAGGCCGCGAGTGTCCGCGCCGATCAGGCGTTCCGGGACTTCGGCTTCGACTCGGTGACCGCGGTCGAGCTGCGCAACCGGCTGGCCGGTGTGACCGGGCTGACGCTCCCGGCCACGCTGGTCTTTGACTACCCGACGTCCCGGGTGCTCGCCGAGCACCTGCTGCATGTGGCGATCGGAGCACCGAAGGACCCCGAGGAAGCGCGCATCGCAGAAGTCATCCGCGCGATCCCGGTGTCCCGTCTACGCGACGTCGGACTGCTGGACGTCCTTCTCGAACTGGCCGACACGCCGACCAACGGTGACGGCGACGGCGACGGCAACGGCAATACCAAGACCAATGGCAATGGCAGCGGAAACGGCCACGGTGGTGCGCCATCGGCGTCCCAGATCGACGAGCTGAGCTCTGACGACCTGATTCGCATGGCACTGGAGGAGAACGAATGACTGACAGCGCCGGCAATGAGAAGCTCCTCGAAGCACTGCGGGCTGCCCTCAAGCAGAACCAGCGCCTCAAGTGGGAGAACGAGCAGCTGAGCAGCGCGGCCGGGGAGCCGGTCGCGATCGTGTCGATGGCCTGCCGCTATCCCGGTGGAGTTGCCTCGCCGGAAGACCTGTGGCGGGTGGCCGCGGACGGCGTGGACGCGATGACCGACTTCCCGACGGACCGCGGCTGGGAGACCGAGCCTGTCGAGTATGCGCGGGTGGGCGGTTTCCTGTCCGGTGCCGCCGACTTCGATGCGGAGTTCTTCGGGATCTCGCCGCGTGAGGCGGTGGCGATGGATCCGCAGCAGCGGCTGCTGCTCGAGGTGTCCTGGGAAGCCCTCGAACGCGCGGGCCTGGACCCCTCGGAGTTGCGCGGCTCCGACACGGGGATGTTCGCCGGCCTGTCCTTCCAGAACTACGCCTCCCGGCTGCCCGACGAAGGCGCCGGCGGATTCGGACTGACGGGCAACGCACCGAGTGTGGCGTCGGGCCGGGTGTCGTACGTGCTGGGCCTGGAGGGTCCGGCGGTGTCGGTCGATACGGCGTGTTCGTCGTCGCTGGTGGCGATGCACCTGGCCGCGCAGGCACTGCGCAACGGCGAATGCTCCCTCGCGCTGGTCGGCGGGGTGACGGTGCTGGCGACGCCGGGAGTGTTCGGGGAATTCGCGGCGCAGGGCGGGCTGGCCTTCGACGGCCGGTGCAAGCCGTTCTCGGCCGCGGCCGACGGTACGGGCTGGGGCGAAGGCGTCGGCGTGGTGCTGCTGGAGCGGCTGTCGGAGGCGCGGCGGCTCGGGCATCCGGTGCTGGCCGTGCTGCGCGGCAGCGCGGTGAACCAGGACGGGGCGTCCAACGGCCTGTCGGCGCCGAACGGCCCGTCGCAGGAAGGGGTGATCCGGGCGGCGCTGGCCGGCGCGGGGTTGTCGACGGCGGACGTGGACGCGGTCGAGGGGCACGGGACCGGGACCGCGCTCGGCGACCCGATCGAGGCCCAGGCGCTGCTGGCCACCTACGGGCAGAACCGGCCGGAAGACCGGCCCCTGTGGCTGGGAGCGGTGAAGTCCAACATCGGGCACACCGCGGCGGCGTCGGGCATGGCCGGCGTGATCAAGATGGTCGAGGCGATGCGGCACGGGATGCTCCCGGCGACACTGCACGCCGATGAGCCGTCGCCGCACGTGGACTGGTCGGCGGGTCTGGTGCGGCTGCTCACCGAAACACGTCCGTGGGAATCCGACGGGCGTCCGCGGCGGGCCGGGGTGTCGTCGTTCGGGATCAGCGGCACCAACGCCCACGTGATCCTGGAAGAAGCCACCGCCGAGCCGGCCCAGGAACCGGTTCCCGGGCCGGCCCGGCCGGTGGTGGCGGGAGAGGCGGTGCCGTGGGTGCTGTCGGCCAAGTCGGCCCCGGCGCTCCAGGCGCTGGCGGGCCGGCTGGCGTCGGACGTCCCGGCCGGGGCCGACATCGCGGATGTGGCGGGTGCGTTGGCCCGGTCGCGAGCGGGCCTGGGGTACCGGACGGTGGTCCTGGGCGCTGACCGCGCGGAGCTGGACGAGGCTCTGACCCGGGTCGAGCCGGGCAAGGATCTGGCCGGAGTCGAGCCCGACAGCGGCGACGTGGCTTTCGTATTCCCGGGTCAGGGTTCGCAGTGGCTGGGGATGGGCCGTGAGCTGCTGGCCTGTTCGCCGGTGTTCGCCGATTTCGTGGCCGAGTGCGAGCGGCTGGTGGATTTCCCGCTGCGCGACGCGCTGGTGTCCGGGGCAGGGATGGACCGGGTTGAGGTGGTCCAGCCCGCGTTGTTCGTGATGATGGTCGGCCTCGCCCGCGTATGGGAAGCGGCGGGGGTCGTCCCATCGGCAGTGGTGGGCCATTCCCAGGGTGAGCTCGCCGCGGCGTGCTTCGCCGGGGCCCTCTCGCTGGAGGACGCCCTCGGTCTGGTGACCGCCCGCGGGCGGGCGCTGGTGGCGCTGGCGGGCACGGGCGGCATGCTGTCGGTCGCGGCGGCCCCGGAGGCCGTCGAGGGCATGTTGGCCGACGGGTTGGTGATCGCGGCGGTCAACGCGGCCGAGCAGGTGGTGGTTTCCGGTGTGCCGGAGGCGCTGGACGCGTTGGCGGCGCGGTGTGAGGCGTCCGGGATCCGGGCCCGTCGCGTCGATGTGGATTACGCGAGCCATCACCCGCTGGTGGAGCGGGTACGGGAGCAATTGCTGGCGGTGCGGGTGTCGCCGCGTCCGGGTCGGGTGCCGTTCTATTCGGCGGTGACCGGCACGGTGATGGATACCGAGGAGTTGGACGCCGCGTATTGGTGGCGGAATCTGCGGGAGCGGGTGCGGTTCGCGCAGACCGTGGCGTCGATGCCGGTGGCCGGGTTCGTGGAGGTGTCCCCGCATCCGGTGCTGGTGCCGGGGATCGAAAGCGGCTGGGTGGTCGGTTCGCTGCGCCGCGACGACGGCGGTCAGCGGCGCCTGCTGACGTCTCTGGCTGAGGCGTGGACCCACGGCGCGGCCGTGGACTGGAGCCGTCTGATGCCGGCCGGCCGTCCGATCACTTTGCCGACGTATCCGTTCCAGCACCGCCGGTATTGGGCGTCCGGTGGCGGGACGGGCCGGGGCGGCGCGGGCCACCCGCTGTTGGAGTTGGCCGTTGAGCTGGCCGAGGACGCCGGCTGGGTGCTGGCGGGACGGGTGTCGGCCGGTACCAGTCCGTGGCTGGCCGACCACGCGGTCTCGGGGACGGTGCTGGTACCTGGCGCGGCGCTGGCGGAGCTGGTGCTGCACGCCGGGGATCGGGCCGGGCTGCCCGCCATCGGGGAGATCACCTTCGAGCAGCCTCTGGTGCTCGAAGGCAGCGGCCCGGTCGATGTGCAGGTGTCGGTCGAGGGCGGTCAGGTTGCCGTGTTCTCCCGGACGGGGGAGCAGTGGGCCCGGCATGCGACCGCGACCCTGGCCGATCCCGCCGGAACGGTGGAAAGCCTGGACGGCCAGTGGCCCCCGGCCGGGGCACAGGCCCTCCCGGTCGGCGATGTCTACGAGGCCATGGCGGGTCGCGGGTATGAGTACGGGCCCGCGTTCCGTGGCCTTCAGGCGGCCTGGCGGCTCGGCGAGGACCTGTACGCCGAAGTGGAACTGCCCGTCGCCGCGGGCGATGTTCAGGACGGCTTCGGGATCCATCCGGCGCTGCTGGACGCCGCCCTGCACGCGCTGATCGTGGCCGCGGAGGACAGTCACGAGGTGCGGTTGCCGTTCGCGTGGCGGGATGTGCGGTTGCATGCGACGGGTGCGTCGGCGTTGCGGGTGCGGTTGAGCCCGGCAGGGTCGGACGCGTTCTCCCTGCTCGCCGCCGACGGCGAGGGTCAGCCGGTGGTATCGGCGGCGGCGATGATTTCCCGTCCGGCCGACCCCAGCCGGCTCAGCGGGTCCGGCACGGGCGCGGGGCTGCTGTCGCTCGAATGGGCGCCGTTGAGCCTCGGATCGGCTTCGGAGCAGGAGTGGGTCCAGGTGGGCCCAGAGCTGGATCTGCCTGAGGTGGCGGACACGCTGGTGCTCGCGTCGGCCGAGCCGGCTGATGTGTCCGCGGCTTTGGCGCTGGTGCAGGCATGGTTGGGGGCTGGTTACCCGGCCGGGTCGCGGCTGGTGGTCCGTACGCGCGACGCGGTCTCGGCTGCGGCGGGCGACACCGTGGCCGGTTTGACGGGGTCCGGGGTCTGGGGTCTGGTCCGGTCGGCGATGGCCGAGCACCCCGACGCGGGCTTGGCGTTGCTCGATGACGACGGCCGTCCCGAATCCGCCGAGATCGTCAGCGCCGCCCTTGCCACGGGCGAAAGGGAACTGGCCCTGCGGGCGGGTGCCGTACTGGTGCCACGACTGCGCCCTGTGCCCGTCGGTCTGGAACTGCCGACCGGTCCGGAGGCGTGGCGGCTGGAGTGGGCTGAGGGCGGTGACCTGGACAAGGTGCGGGCCGTCCCCGCGCCGGACGCCGAACGGCCGCTGGAACCCGGTGAGGTCCGCATCGCGGTCCGCGCGGCCGGAGTGAACTTCCACGACGTCCTGTCGGCGCTGGGCATGCTGCCCGGCGACCACCGGCCGCCGGGCGGCGAGGGCGCCGGGGTCGTGGTAGAGGCCGGCCCGGAGGTGACCGGCCCGCCGGTCGGCACCCGGGTGATGGGGCTGATGGCCGGGTTCGGCCCGCTGGCCGTGACCGACGCGCGGCTGGTGACGCCGATCCCGGACGGGTGGAGCGACACCGAGGCGGCCGGGACGACGATCGCGTACCTGACCGCTTACCACGCCCTGTTCGAGCGGGCCCAGCTGCGCTCGGGCGAGCGCGTGCTGATCCACGCGGCGTCCGGCGGTGTGGGTATGGCGGCCGTGCATCTGGCGCTGGCGGCGGGGGCGGAGGTGTTCGCTACGGCGAGCCCGGCCAAGCAGGCCGCGGTGGCGGCGCTGGGCGTGACGCACATCGCCTCGTCGCGTACGGCGGACTTCGCCGATGAGTTCGGCCAGGTTGATGTGGTGCTGAACTCGCTGACCGGGGAACTGCTGGACGCCTCCCTGGGGATGCTGGCCGAGGGCGGTCGGTTCGTCGAAATGGGCAAGACCGACATCCGCGATTCCCGCCAGGACGCCTTCGACCTGGCGGAAGTCGCGTACGCGGATCCCGACCGGGTCGCCGCGATGTGGCCACGGGTCCTGGAGACGGCCGTACCGCTGCCGACGACGGCGTGGCCGGCGGCGCAGGCGGGCGCGGCACACCGATTCATGAGCCGGGCCCGGCACGTGGGCAAGATCGTGCTGCGCCTGCCCGGTGTGGACGATGGCGCGGTGCTGATCACCGGTGGGACGGGGACGTTGGGTGGTCTGGTCGCCCGGCATCTGGTGGATCGGCATGGGGTACGGGATCTGGTGCTGGCGAGCCGGTCGGGGCCGGACGCCCCCGGCGCTGATGAACTCGCCGCCGGGTTGGAGGCGGCTGGGGTGCGGGTGCGGATCGTCGCGGCGGATCTGTCCGACCGTGCCGCGGTGGACGCGCTGGTGGCGGACATCCCGGAGCTGGCCGGGGTGGTGCACACCGCTGCGGTGCTCGAGGACACTCCGGTGACGTCGCTGACCGGCGAGTCGCTGGGCCGGGTGCTGGCCGCGAAGGCGGACACGGCCCGGCATCTGCACGAAGCGACCGCCGGCCGGGATCTGCGGATGTTCGTGCTGTTCTCGTCGCTGTCCGGGCTGCTCGGCAATCCGGGGCAGGGCAACTACGCGGCGGCCAACACCTACCTGGACGCTCTGGCCGCACACCGGACGGCCCTCGGGCTGCCCGCGGTCTCGATCGCCTGGGGTCTGTGGGAGCAGACCAGCGCCTTGACCGGCGCGCTGTCCGCCACCGACCGGGCCCGGCTGGCCCGCGGTGGTGGTGTGGCGCTGCCCACCGAGCAGGCACTGCGGCTGCTGGACGCGGCGGTGGCCGGCCGTGAGCCCGTAGTGGCGGCGGGTCTGGACGTGGGTGCGGTGCGGAGCGCCATCGCGGCGGGGTCGTCGGTGCCGGCGGTGCTCCTTGGCTTGGGTCGTGCGCCGCGGCGGGCGGCTGTCGCCGGGGCTGGTGGTGGGGCGTTGGCGCGTCGTCTGGCCGCGTTGCCGTCGGTGGAGCATGTGCGGGTGGTGCTGGATGTGGTGCGTGAGCATGCGGCGGTGGTGCTCGGGCACGGCGATGCTGTTCCCGCTGACCGGGCGTTCCGGGATCTGGGTTTTGATTCGCTGACGGCGGTGGAGCTGCGGAACCGGCTGGCCGCGGCGTCCGGGTTGACGCTCTCTGCCACTCTGGTCTTTGACTATCCGACGCCTCGGGTGCTGGCTGAGTATCTGGTGGCGCGGGTGACTGGTGCGGCCCCGGTGGCCGCGGAGGTCGTCCCGGTCTCGGCGGCGACCGGTGATCCGATCGCGGTCGTGTCGATGGCGTGTCGTTTCCCGGGTGGGGTGGCCTCGCCGGAGGACTTGTGGCGGCTGGTCGCCGAGGGTGTGGACGCGATGGGCGACTTCCCGGCCGACCGTGGCTGGGAGACCGAACCGGCCGGATACGCGCGGGTGGGCGGATTCCTCTCCGGCGCCGCCGACTTCGATGCGGAGTTCTTCGGGATCTCGCCGCGTGAGGCGGTGGCGATGGATCCGCAGCAGCGGCTGCTGCTCGAAGTGTCCTGGGAGGCCCTGGAACGCGTGGGCCTGGACCCCTCGGGTTTGCGCGGCTCCGACACCGGGGTCTTCGCCGGTCTGGTCGGCCAGGACTACAGCTCGCGACTGTCCGTGGGTGACGGGAACGGGTTCGAGCTGACCGGGAACGCGCTGAGCGTGGCGTCGGGCCGGGTGTCCTACGCGCTGGGCCTGGAGGGTCCGGCGGTGACGGTCGATACGGCGTGTTCGTCGTCGCTGGTGGCGATGCACTTGGCCGCGCAGGCGCTGCGCAACGGCGAATGCTCACTCGCCCTCGCCGGGGGCGTGACCGTACTGGCGACGCAAGGAGTGTTCGCCGAGTTCACGCGGCAGGGCGGCATGGCGGCCGACGGCCGGTGCAAGGCGTTCTCGGCCGAGGCGGATGGCACCGGCTGGGGCGAGGGTGTCGGCGTGGTGGTGCTGGAGCGCTTGTCGGAGGCACAGCGACTCGGGCATCCGGTGCTGGCGGTGCTGCGCGGCAGCGCGGTGAACCAGGACGGGGCGTCCAACGGCCTGTCGGCTCCGAACGGTCCGTCGCAGGAGCGCGTCATTCGCCGGGCCCTGGCCGATGCCCGGCTGACTCCAGCTGATGTGGATGCGGTCGAGGGCCACGGGACCGGAACCACGCTCGGGGATCCGATCGAGGCGCAGGCGCTGCTGGCCGCCTACGGGCAGGACCGGCCCGAGGACCAGCCGTTGTGGCTGGGGTCGGTGAAGTCCAACATCGGCCACACCCAGGCCGCGGCCGGTGTCGCCGGTGTGATCAAGATGGTCGAGGCACTGCGGCACGGAATGCTGCCGCCGACATTGCACGCGGGTGAGGCGACGCCGCATGTGGAGTGGTCGGCCGGCGACGTACGGCTGCTGACCGAGGCGCGCATGTGGGAGTCCGAAGGGCGTCCGCGGCGGGCAGGTGTGTCGTCGTTCGGGATCAGTGGCACCAACGCCCATGTGATCCTGGAACAGGCGCCGGACCCGGTTCCCGCGCTACCCGCGCCCGCCCAGCCGGTGGTGACGGGCGATGTGGTGCCGTGGGTGTTCTCGGCCCGGTCGGAGGCGGGGCTGGCGGCGCTGGCGTCGGACGTGTCCGAATGGGCCGAACGGCAGTCGGAGGTGGCGGCGGCGGATGTGGCCGTCTCACTGGTACGGGGCCGGGCGGGCCTGGACCACCGCGGCGTACTGCTGGAGCCGGGCGGGCCGCTGCTGTCCGGCCGGGCGGCGGACGGCGACGGGGTGGCTTTTGTCTTCCCGGGCCAGGGATCGCAGTGGCTGGGGATGGGCCGTGAACTGCTCGCCTGTTCACCGGTGTTCGCCGATTTCGTGGCCGAGTGCGAGCAATTGGTGGACTTCCCGCTGCGGGACGCACTGGTGTCCGGGGTCGGGTTGGAGCGGGTGGAGGTTGTTCAGCCCGCGTTGTTCGTGATGATGGTCGGCCTGGCCCGGGTGTGGGAGGCCGCGGGAGTCACCCCTTCGGCCGTGGTGGGCCATTCGCAAGGTGAGCTCGCCGCGGCCTGCTTCGCGGGGGCCTTAGCGTTGCGGGACGCCCTCGGTCTCGTCGTCGAGCGGGGCCGGGCGCTGGCGGCGCTGGCGGGCACTGGAGGGATGCTGTCGGTTTCGGCTGCTCCTGAGGTGGTCGAGGGCATGCTGGCCGATGGGTTGGGGATCGCGGCGGTCAACGCGGCCGAGCAGGTGGTGGTTTCCGGTGTGCCGGAGGCGCTGGACGCGTTGGCGGCGCGGTGTGAGGCGGCCGGGATCCGGGCCCGTCGGGTCGATGTGGATTACGCGAGCCATCACCCGCTGGTGGAGCGGGTACGGGAGCAATTGCTGGCGGTGCGGGTGTCGCCGCGTCCGGGTCGGGTGCCGTTCTATTCGGCGGTGACCGGCACGGTGTTGGATACCGAGGAGTTGGACGCCGCGTATTGGTGGCGGAACCTGCGGGAGCGGGTGCGGTTCGCGCAGACCGTGGCGGCGATGCCGGTGGCCGGGTTCGTGGAGGTGTCTCCGCACCCGGTGCTGGTGCCGGGCATTGAGGGCCGTTGGTCGGTCGGATCGCTGCGCCGCGACGATGGCGGACAGCGGCGCCTGCTGACGTCCCTGGCTGAGGCGTGGACCCACGGCACGGTCGTTGACTGGACCCGCCTGATCACCGGCGGCACGCCGGTGACGCTGCCGACGTATCCGTTCCAGCACCGCCGCTACTGGGCGTCGGGCGGTGTGACCGGGCGGAGCAGTGCCGGGCATCCGCTGCTGGACAGCGCGGTGCGGCTGGCCGAGGACGCGGGCTGGGTGTTGTCGGGGCGGGTGTCGGCCGCGACGAGTCCGTGGCTGGCCGACCACGCGGTCTCGGGGACGGTGCTGGTTCCTGGGGCGGCGCTGGCGGAGCTGGTGTTGCATGCCGGGGATCGGGCCGGATTGCCCGCCATCGGGGAGATCACCTTCGAGCAGCCTCTGGTGCTGAACGGCAGCCCGGTCGATGTGCAGGTGTCGGTCGAGGGCGGTCAGGCGGCCGTGTTCTCCCGTACCGGGGAGCAGTGGACCCGGCACGCGACCGCGACCCTGGCCGACCCGGCCGGAATGGTGGAAGGCCTCGAAGGGCAGTGGCCCCCGGCCGGCGCGCAGGCCCTTCCCGTCGGTGATGTCTACGAGGACATAGCGGCACGGGGGTATGAGTACGGGCCGATGTTCCGTGGCCTCCAGGCGGCCTGGCGGCTCGGCGAAGACCTGTACGCCGAAGTGGAACTGCCCGTCGCCGCGGGCGATGTTCAGGACGGCTTCGGGATCCATCCAGCGCTGCTGGACGCCGCCCTGCACGCCCTGCTCGCCGCCGCGACCGACGGCACCGGGCAGCGGGTCCTGCTGCCGTTCGCGTGGCGGGATGTGCGGTTGCACGCGACGGGTGCGTCGGCGTTGCGGGTGCGGTTGAGCCCGGCCGGGTCGGACGCGTTCTCCCTGCTGGCCGCCGATGGCGAGGGCCGGCCGGTGGTATCGGCGGCGGCAATCGTCTCCCGCCCCGCGGACATCAGCCGCCTCACCCCCGCCCCCGCTGCCGGTGTCGACCTGCTCGCCCTGGAATGGGCACCGCTCAGCCCCAGCCCGGAACCGGGTTCCGACCAGGCCTGGGTGCCGGTTGGCCCGGAGCTGGACCTGCCCCAGGCCGCGGACGGGCCGGTATACGCCTCGGCCGAGCCGGCCGACCCGACCGTTGCGCTGGCTCTGGTACAGGCGT
Source organism: Streptomyces sp. Inha503 (assembly GCF_047215865.1). NCBI lineage: Bacteria > Bacillati > Actinomycetota > Actinomycetes > Kitasatosporales > Streptomycetaceae > Streptomyces > Streptomyces sp. Inha503. Next base: position 11,409,632 of record NZ_CP178360.1, read on the forward strand.
GGCTGGAGGCCGGGTACCCGGCGGGTTCCCGGCTGGCCGTCCGTACCCGCGAGGCAGTTGCCGTCGCTGATGGCGACACGGTCGCCGGGCTGGCGAGTGCCGGGATCTGGGGCCTGGTTCGCTCGGCGCAGTCCGAGCACCCTGACGCCGGCCTGATCCTGCTCGACGACGACGGCCGCCCGGAATCCCACGCGGTTCTCGCCACGGCGCTGGCCACTGGTGAGAAGGAGCTGGCGCTGCGGGAAGGGGCGGTGCTGGTGCCCCGGCTGCGCCGTACCGTTTCCGGCGACGACGCGGTCCCGGTGTTCGAGCCCGAAGGGGCGGTGCTGATCACCGGTGGGACGGGGACGTTGGGCGGTCTGGTCGCCCGGCATCTGGTGGACACGTACGGGATCCGGAATCTGGTGTTGGCGAGCCGGTCGGGGCCGGACGCGCCGGGCGCGGCCGAACTGGCCGCCGAGTTGGAAGCGGCCGGGGCCCGCGTGCGGATCGTCGCCGCGGACCTGTCCGACCGCGCCGCGGTCGACGCGCTGGTCGCGGACATCCCCGAGCTGGCCGGGGTCGTACACACCGCGGGGGTGCTCGAAGACACCCCAATCACCTCGTTGACCAGCGAGTCGCTGGAACGGGTGCTGGCCGCCAAGGCGGACGCCGCCCGACACCTGCACGAGGCCACGGTCCACCTTGACCTGCGGATGTTCGTGCTCTTCTCGTCGCTGTCGGGCCTGCTCGGCAACGCCGGGCAGGGCAACTACGCGGCGGCCAACACATACCTGGATGCCCTCGCCGCCCGGCGGCGGGCCCTCGGCTTGGCGGCCGTGTCCATCGCCTGGGGTCTCTGGGAGCGGCGCAGCGCCCTGACCGGTGCGCTGACTGCGGCCGACCAGGCCCGGCTGGCCCGCGTCGGCGGCGTCGCTCTGCCGACCGAGCAGGCGCTGAGCCTGCTGGACCGCGCCCTGACCGTCGGTCGGCCGGTGGTCGCGGCCGGCCTGGACACGAGCGCGGTCCGCGGCGTCATCGCGGCCGGGACGTCGATTCCGGCGGTGCTGAACGATCTCGTCCGCACGCCGCGGCGGGTAGCCGCGCCGGGGGCCGTCGGCGGGGCGATGGCCCGTCGCCTGGCCGCCCTGAGCGAGACCGAGCGCGAGCTCGTCCTGCTGGACCTCGTGCGCGAGCAAGCCGCCGCGGTACTCGGCTACGACCAGGCCGCGAACATGCCGGCCGACCGCGCCTTCCGCGACCTCGGCTTCGACTCGGTCACCGCGGTGGAACTGCGTAACCGGCTGGCCGCGGCGGCCGGGCTGACGCTGCCCGCCACGCTGGTCTTCGACCACCCCACACCGCAGGCCCTGGTGGACTATCTGGTGGCCCAGGTGACCGGCGCGTCCCCGGCGGCCGTCGAAATCACCCCGGCGACCCCGCGGGTGGTCGGCGAGCCCATCGCGATCGTGTCGATGGCCTGCCGCTTCCCTGGTGGGGTCGCCTCGCCCGAAGACCTCTGGCAACTCATCGAGGACCGTGCCGACGCGATGGGGGACTTCCCGGCCGACCGCGGCTGGGAGCCTGAGCCCGCCGGGTATGCGCGGGTCGGTGGCTTCCTGTCCGGCGCGGCGGACTTCGATGCGGAGTTCTTCGGGATCTCGCCGCGTGAGGCGGTGGCGATGGATCCGCAGCAGCGGCTGCTGCTCGAAGTGTCCTGGGAAGCCCTGGAACGCGCGGGCCTGGACCCCTCCGGGCTGCGCGGCTCCGACACCGGCGTCTTCGCCGGCCTGGCCATGCAGGACTACTCCTGGCGTCTGCCGGCGGGTGATGCGGGCGGATTCCGGATGACCGGCAACGCGTCGAGCGTCGTCTCCGGCCGCGTGGCCTACACATTCGGCCTGGAGGGCCCGGCGGTGACGGTGGACACGGCGTGTTCGTCGTCGCTGGTGGCGATGCACCTGGCCGCGCAGGCGCTGCGGAACGGGGAGTGCTCGCTGGCGCTGGCCGGTGGCGTGACGGTGATGGCCACCCCGGCTGCGTTCGCGGAGTTCGCGCTCCAGGGCGGTCTGGCGGCCGACGGGCGGGTCAAGGCGTTCGCGGATACGGCGGACGGCACGGCCTTGTCCGAGGGCGTTGGTGTGGTGGTGCTGGAGCGTCTGTCGGAGGCGCGGCGGCTCGGGCATCCGGTGCTGGCGGTGCTGCGGGGCAGCGCGGTGAACCAGGACGGTGCGTCGAACGGCCTGTCGGCGCCGAACGGTCCGTCGCAGGAACGGGCGATTCGCCGGGCCCTGGCCGATGCCCGGCTGACCCCGGGCGATGTGGATGTGGTCGAGGGGCACGGGACCGGGACCACGCTCGGGGACCCGATCGAGGCGCAGGCGCTGCTGGCCGCCTACGGGCAGGACCGGCCCGACGACCGGCCGTTGTGGCTGGGCTCGGTGAAGTCCAACATTGGGCACACTTCGGCGGCGGCCGGCGTGGCCGGTGTGATCAAGATGGTCGAGGCGCTGCGGCACGCGACGCTCCCGGCGACGCTGCACGCCGACGAGCCGTCGCCGCATGTGGACTGGACGGCCGGAGAGGTGCGCCTGCTGACCGAAGCACGGCCGTGGGAGGTCACGGGTCGGCCCCGCCGCGCGGGTGTGTCGTCGTTCGGGATCAGCGGCACGAACGCACATGTGATCCTCGAAGAAGCTCCTGCTGAGCCGGTTGCGGCTCCGTCGGCGGAGCCGGTGGTGGTGGTCGGCGGTGTGGTGCCGTGGGTGTTGTCGGCGCGGTCGGATGCGGGGTTGCGGGCGCTGGGGGCCCGGTTGGCGTCGGATGTCCCGGCAGAGGCCGAGATCGCGGATATCGCGGGGTCGCTGGCGCGGAGCCGGGCGGGGCTGGAGTTCCGTGCGGTGGTCCTGGGCGCTGACCGTGAGGAACTTGAGCAGGGTCTGGCGGCGGTGGAGCCGACCGAGGCACGGACGCGGGGCCGGGTGGCGTGGGTGTTCCCGGGGCAGGGGTCGCAGTGGGTCGGTATGGGTCGCGAGTTGGCGGAGTGTTCGCCGGTGTTTGTGGCGGTGCTTGATGAGGTGTGTGCGGTGGCGGATCCGTTGCTGGGCCGTTCGCTGCGGGAGGTGATGTTCTCGGGTGTTGAGGTGCATCAGACGGCGTTCACGCAGGTGGCGGTGTTCGCGTTTGAGGCTGGTCTGGCGGCGGTGGCGCGGGCCGTGGGTCTGGAGCCGGACTTTGTCGCCGGTCATTCGGTGGGTGAGGTGACGGCTGCCTATGTGGCTGAGGCGGTCACTCTCGAAGATGCGGTGCGGTTGTTGGTGGCGCGGGGTGCGTTGATGCAGGCGTTGCCGTCGGGCGGGGTGATGGCGGCGGTGCAGGCAGACGTACAGGAAGTGGATTTGTCCGGTCTGGAGGACCGGGTCGCGGTGGCGGCGGTGAACAGTTCGTCGGCGGTGGTGCTCTCCGGTGACCGGGGGGCGGTCGAGGAGGCGGTGGGCCGTCTGGAGGGTCGGAAGGTGCGTTGGCTGGAGGTCAGCCATGCGTTCCATTCTCCGTTGATGCGTCCGGTCGCCGATGAGTTGGCGCGGGTGGTGGCGGGGATCCGGTTCACTGAGCCGCGGATCCCGTTGATCTCGGCGGTCACCGGTGCCGTCGTCGGCGCGGATGTGCTCGGCGACCCGGGGCACTGGGTGGAGCAGGCGATCGGCACGGTCCGGTTCCACGACGCGGTCCGGTCCCTGCACGAGCGGGGTGTGGTCGGGTTCTTGGAGGTTGGTCCGGACCGGGTGTTGTCGTCTGTGGTCCATGACGGTGGGGGACAGGTGTGGGCGGCGAGTCTGGCTGAGCGTGATGACGCGGGGGCGCGTCGTCTGCTGGCGGGTCTGGCCGACGCGTGGACTCATGGCGCGGCGGTGGACTGGTCCCGTCTGGTCCCGGTCGGTCGTCGGGTGGTGTTGCCGACGTATCCGTTCCAGCATCGCCGTTATTGGGCGTCGGGTGTTGGGACGGGTCGGGGCAGCGCCGGGCATCCGATGTTGGACACTGCGGTGCGGCTGGCCGAGGATGCGGGCTGGGTGTTGTCGGGGCGGCTGTCGACCGGGACCAGCCCGTGGCTGGCCGACCATGCGGTGTCGGGGACAGTGTTGGTTCCCGGTGCGGCGCTGACCGAGTTGGTGCTGCATGCCGGTGACCGGGCCGGGCTGCCGGCGATCGGGGAGATCACCTTCGAGCAGCCTCTGGTGCTCGAAGGCAGCGGCCCGGTCGATGTGCAGGTGTCGGTTGAGGGTGGTCAGGTTGCCGTGTTCTCGCGGACGGGGGAGCAGTGGGCTCGGCATGCGACCGCGACCTTGGCCGATCCCGCCGGGGCGGTGGAAGGTCTGGACGGTCAGTGGCCCCCGGCCGGTGCCCAGGCCCTCCCGGTCGGTGATGCCTATGAGAACTTGTCCGCCCATGGTTACGCGTATGGGCCGGCGTTCCGTGGTCTACAGGCGGCTTGGCGGCTCGGCGAGGACGTGTACGCCGAGGTTGAGCTGCCCGCCGCAGCGGGCGAAGAAGGGGATGGGTTCGGGATTCACCCGGCGTTGCTGGACGCCGCCCTGCACGCGATGATCGTGGCCGCGGAGGGCGGCCAGGAGGTGCGGTTGCCGTTCGCGTGGCGGGATGTGCGGTTGCATGCGACGGGTGCGTCGGCGTTGCGGGTGCGGTTGAGCCCGGCCGGGTCGGATGCGTTTTCTCTGCTGGCCGTCGATGGTGAGGGTCAGCCGGTGGTGTCGGCGGCGGCGATGGTTTCCCGTCCGGCCGACATCAGCCAGCTCTCCGGCCACGGTACGGGTGCGGGGCTGCTGTCGCTGGAATGGGCGCCGTTGAGCCTGGGATCGGCTTCGGAGCAGGCCTGGGTGGAGGTGGGTCCGGAGCTGGATCTGCCCGAGGCGGCGGATGAGCCGGTGCTTGCCTGGGCTGAGCCGGCGGATCTGCCTGGGGCGTTGGCGTTGGTGCAGGCGTGGTTGGGGGCTGGCTATCCGGCTGGGTCGCGGCTGGCGGTCCGTACCCGCGACGCGGTCGCGGCTGCGGCGGGCGACACCGTGACCGGTTTGACGGGGTCCGGGGTCTGGGGTCTGGTCCGGTCGGCGATGGCCGAGCACCCCGACGCGGGCCTGGTGTTGCTCGACGACGACGGTCGTCCCGAATCCGCCGAGATCGTCAGCGCCGCCCTTGCCACGGGCGAAAGGGAACTGGCCCTGCGGGCGGGTGCCGTGTTGGTGCCCCGACTGCGCCCGGTCCCGGCCGTTCCCGAACTGCCGACCGGTCCGGAGGCATGGCGGCTCGAATGGGGTCCGGACGGAGACCTGGACGATGTGCGGGCGGTGTCGGCGCCCGACGCCGAGCGGCCCTTGGCGCCCGGTGAGGTCCGTATCGCACTCCGCACGGCCGGAGTGAACTTCCGCGATGTCCTCCAGGCCCTCGGCATGCTGCCCAACGACCACCGTCTGTCGGGTGGCGAGGGCGCCGGGTTCGTGACCGAGGCGGGCCCGGGGGTGGACGGCCTGGCGCCCGGCACGCGGGTGATGGGGATGTTCCAGGGGTTCGGCCCGCTGGCGGTGGTCGATGCGCGGATGGTCGTGCCGGTCCCGGACGAGTGGAGCGACACCGAGGCGGCCGGAGTGCCGGTCGCGTACCTGACGGCTTATCACGCGCTGTTCGATCTGGGCCAGGTGCAGCGGGGGGATCGGGTCTTGATCCATGCTGCGGCCGGTGGTGTGGGTATGGCGGCGGTGCATCTGGCGTTGGCGGCGGGGGCGGAGGTGTTCGCGACGGCGAGTCCGGCGAAGCAGGCGGCGGTGGCTGAGCTGGGTGTGGCCCGTATCGCTTCTTCGCGTACGACGGATTTCGCGAGTGAGTTCGGTCAGGTTGACGTCGTGCTCAACTCGTTGACCGGGGAGTTCCTGGACGCGTCGCTGGGGATGCTGGCCGAGGGTGGCCGGTTCGTGGAGCTGGGCAAGATCGATATCCGTGATCCGCGGCAGGTGCCGTTCGATCTGGGGGACTTGGATCCGGACCGGGTTGCCGCGATGTGGCAGCGGGTTCTGGAGTGGGCGGTTCCGTTGCCGGTCACGGTGTTCCCGGCGGCTCAGGCGGGTGCCGCGTTGCGGTTCATGAGTCAGGCTCGCCATGTGGGCAAGATTGTGCTGCGCCTGCCGGGTGTGGGTGACGGTGCGGTGCTGATCACCGGTGGGACCGGAACGCTGGGCGGCCTGGTCGCCCGTCATCTGGTGGACCGGCATGGGGTACGGGATTTGGTGCTGGCGAGCCGTTCCGGGCCGGACGCGCCCGGCGCCGTCGAACTCACTGCTGAGTTGGAGGCGGCCGGGGCGCGGGTGCGGATCGTGGCGGCGGACCTGTCACAGCGTTCCGTGGTGGACGCGCTGGTGGCGGGTATCCCGGAGCTGGCCGGGGTGGTGCACGCGGCCGGGGTGTTGCAGGACATGCCCGTGACGTCGCTGAGTGGCGAGTCGGTGGACCGGGTGGTGTCGGCCAAGGCGGTCGCCGCCTGGCATCTGCACGAGGCGACGCGGGACATGGACCTGCGGATGTTCGTGCTGTTCTCGTCCCTGTCCGGACTCCTGGGCGGCGCGGGACAGGGCAACTACGCGGCGGCCAACACCTACCTGGACGCCCTCGCCGCGCACCGTACGGCCCTCGGACTGCCAGCGGTCTCGATCGCCTGGGGCTTGTGGGAGCAGGCGAGTGGCATGACCGGCACGCTGACCGAGGCGGACCGGGCCCGGCTGGCGCGTGGCGGCGGTGCGGCGCTGCCGACCGAGCAGGCACTGCGGCTGCTGGACGCCGCGGTGGCCGGTCGTGAGCCGGTGGTGGCGGCGGGCCTGGACGTGGGCGCGATCCGCGGTGCGATCGCGTCCGGGGCGGTGGTGCCGGCCGCGCTGCTCGGCCTGGGCCGTGCGCCGCGGCGTGCCGTCGCGGCCCGTACCGGGTCGACCAGTGCGTTGGCCCGTCGGCTGGGTGGTCTGGGTGAGGCTGAGCGGTCCCTTGTCCTGTTGGAGCTCGTGCGTGAGCACGCCGCTGTGGTCCTCGGTCACGGTGATGGCGAGGGCGCGGGTGTTCCCGCTGATCGGGCGTTCCGGGATCTGGGCTTTGACTCGCTGACGGCGGTTGAGTTGCGTAACCGGCTGGCGGCGGCGTCCGGGCTGGCGTTGCCGGCCACGCTGGTCTTCGACTATCCGACGCCGCGGGTGCTGGCCGAGTATCTGCTGGCCCAGGTGACCGGCGTCGCCCCAGCCGAGGTGGCGGCCGCTCCGGCCACGGTGGCGGTGGGCGAGCCGGTCGCGATCGTGTCGATGGCGTGCCGGTTCCCGGGCGGGGTGGCTTCACCGGAGGATCTGTGGCGGCTGGTCGCGGACAACGTGGACGCGATGGGTGAGTTCCCGACCGATCGCGGCTGGGATACGGAGGCTGCCGGATACGCGCGGGTGGGTGGTTTCCTGTCCGGTGCTGCCAACTTCGATGCCGACTTCTTCGGGATCTCGCCGCGTGAGGCGGTGGCGATGGATCCGCAGCAGCGGCTGCTGCTCGAAGTGTCCTGGGAAGCGCTGGAACGCGCGGGCCTGGACCCGGCCGCGATGAAGGGCACGGACACCGGAGTCTTCGCCGGGCTGGCCTCCCAGGGCTACGACTCGCTGCTGGCCGACGGTGACGGCAGTGGTTTCCGGATGACCGGAAACACGTCGAGCGTGGCATCGGGCCGGGTGTCGTATGTGCTGGGCCTGGAGGGTCCGGCGGTGACGGTGGACACGGCGTGTTCGTCGTCGCTGGTGGCGATGCACCTGGCGGCCCAGGCGCTGCGCAACGGCGAGTGCTCGCTGGCCCTGGCCGGTGGTGTGACGGTGATGCCCACCACGGGAACGTTCACGGAGTTCGCGGTGCAGGGCGGCCTGGCGGCCGACGGGCGGGTCAAGGCGTACTCGGCCGCTGCCGACGGCACCAACTGGGCCGAGGGCGTCGGGGTGGTGCTGCTGGAGCGTCTGTCGGAGGCGCAGCGGCTCGGGCATCCGGTGCTGGCGGTGCTGCGGGGCAGTGCGGTGAACCAGGACGGCGCGAGCAACGGACTGACCGCGCCGAACGGTCCCTCGCAGGAACGGGTGATCCGGGCGGCGCTGGTCGGCGCGAAGCTGTCTGCCTCCGACGTGGACGTGGTCGAGGGGCACGGGACCGGGACCACGCTCGGCGATCCGATCGAGGCGCGGGCGCTGCTGGCCGCATACGGTCAGGACCGGCCGGAGGACCGGCCGTTGTGGCTGGGTTCGGTGAAGTCGAACATCGGCCACACCCAGGCCGCGGCCGGGGCGGCCGGGGTGATCAAGATGGTCGAGGCACTCCAGCGCGGGGTGCTCCCGGCGACCCTGTACGCCGATGAGCCGTCGCCGCACATCGACTGGTCGACCGGCGATGTACGGCTGCTGACCGAGGCGCGTCCGTGGGAGTCCGACGGGCGTCCGAGGCGGGCCGGGGTGTCGTCGTTCGGCGTCAGCGGCACGAACGCCCATGTGATCCTGGAGCAGGCCCCGGACCCGGTCCCCGCGCCGGTGGAGGTTCCCGTGCCCGCCCGGCCGCTGGTGGCGGATGTGGTGGTGCCGTGGGTGTTGTCGGCGCGGTCGGAGGCCGGGCTGCACGCCCTGGCGTCGGAGGTGGCCGGCTGGGCTGGGCGGAACCCGGACGCCGCGGCGGCCGATGTGGCGGTGTCGCTGGCCGGTTCGAGGGCGGGTCTGGAGCACCGGGCGGTGGTCCTGGGTGGTGATCGTGCGGAGTTGGTTGAGGCTTTGACGCGGGTGGAGCCGGGTCGGGCGGCGGACAGTGGTGGTGTGGCGTTCGTCTTCCCGGGTCAGGGTTCGCAGTGGCTGGGGATGGGCCGGGAGTTGCTGGCCTGCTCGCCGGTGTTCGCGGAGTTCGTGGCCGAGTGCGAGCGGTTGGTGGACTGGCCGCTGCGGGACGCCTTGGTCTCCGGGGCGGGGTTGGACCGCGGTGAGGTGATCCAGCCCGCCTTGTTCGTGATGATGGTGGGTCTGGCCCGGGTGTGGGAAGCCGCCGGGGTGGTTCCATCGGCGGTGGTGGGGCATTCGCAGGGAGAGCTGGCCGCGGCCTGTTTCGCGGGCGCACTGTCCCTGGAAGACGCTCTCCGTTTGGTCACCGCGCGGGGTACGGCGCTTCAGTCGTTGGTGGGTACGGCCGGGCTGGTGTCGGTCGCCGCGGGTGCGGACGTGGTCGAGCCCCTGCTGCGGGACGGTTTGGAAATCGCGGCGATCAACTCTGCCAGTTCGGTGGTGGTGGTGGGCGCGCCGGGGCCGTTGGAGGCGTTCACGGCGCGGTGTGAGGCGGCGGGGATCCGGGCCCGGCGCGTCGAGACGAATTACGCGAGTCACCACCCGGTGGTGGAGCCGATCCGCGAAGCCATGCTGGCGGTGGAGGTGACACCGCGAACGGCCCGGGTGCCGATCTATTCGGCGGTGACGGGCACGGCGATCGATGGGGCGAGCCTGGACGCCGGCTATTGGTGGCGGAATCTGCGGGAGCAGGTGAAGTTCGCCCAGACCGTCGCGGCGGTGTCCGTCGCGGGGTTCGTCGAGGTGAGCCCGCACCCGGTGCTGGCGCACCTGATCGAGGGGCGCTGGGCGGTCGGTTCGCTGCGCCGTGACGACGGCGGGCAGCGACGCCTGCTGGCTTCGCTGGCCGACGCGTGGATTCATGGCGCGAGTGTGGACTGGACCCAGGTGGTTCCCGAAGGCCGCCGGGTGACGCTGCCGACGTATCCGTTCCAGCACCGCCGCTACTGGGCCTCGGGCGGCGGAACCAGCCGCGGTAACGCGGATCATCCGCTGCTGGACAACGCGGTGCGGCTGGCCGAGGACGCCGGCTGGGTGCTGTCGGGGCGGGTGTCCACCGCGACGAGCCCGTGGCTGGCCGATCACGCGGTGTCGGGGACGGCGTTGGTGCCCGGGGCGGCGCTGACGGAACTGGTGTTGCACGCCGGGGACCGGGCCGGGCTGCCCGCTGTCGGGGAGATCACGTTCGAGCAGCCGCTGGTGCTGGGCGGCCGCCCGGTCGAGGTGCAGGTGCGGGTCGATGGGCGGCAGGCGGGCGTGTACTCCCGTGCCGGGGAACAGTGGGTCCGGCACGCGTCGGCGGCCCTGGCCGATCCGGCCGGAACCGTCACGGGGCTGGACGGCCAGTGGCCGCCGGCCGGCGCGCAGCCGTTGTCCGTCGGCGATGTCTACGACGTCATGGCGGCTCGTGGGTACGAGTACGGGCCGGCGTTCCGTGGTCTGCAAGCGGCCTGGCGGCTCGGCGAGGATCTGTACGCCGAAGTGGAGTTGCCGGCCGGAGACACCCAGGAGAAGTTCGGGATCCATCCGGCGCTGCTGGACGCTGCGCTGCACGTTCTGATCGCCGGGGCCGACGACAGTGGCGACGACGGCGACGGTGTGGTGCGGATGCCGTTCGCGTGGCGGGATGTGCGGTTGCACGCGACCGGGGCGTCGGCGTTGCGGGTGCGGCTGAGCCCGGCAGGGCCGGACGCGTTTTCCCTGCTGGCCGCCGACGGCGAGGGTCAGCCGGTGGTGTCGGCCGGTGAGATGATCTCCCGGCCGGCGGACATCGGCCGGCTGGCCGCCCCGGGCGCGGGCGAAGGCCTGCTGGCGCTGGAATGGGCGACGGTCAGCCCGCCGGAACCGGGCCAGGAGGAGACCTGGGTGCCGGTCGGCCCGGAGCCGGCATTGCCCGAGGCCGGGGACGAGCCGGTGTATGCGTGGGCCGAGCCCGCTCATGCGACTGGCGCGCTGGCCCTGGTGCGGGCGTGGCTGGGGGCCGGGTACCCGGCGGGGTCGCGGCTGGCGGTTCGTACCCGTGACGCGGTGGCGGCGGCGCCGGGCGACACGGTGGCCGGCCGGGCACAGGCCGGTGTCTGGGGTCTGGTGCGGTCGGCGATGGCCGAGCACCCCGACGCGGGTCTGGTGCTGCTCGACGACGATGGCCGCCCGGAATCCGACGCGTTCGTCGTCGCGGCTCTGGCGACGGGCGAAAGGGAACTGGCGCTTCGCGACGGGGCCGTGCTGGTGCCGCGGTTGCGCCGGGTCGACTCCGGTGACGACGACGCGGTGCCGGTGCTCGAACCCGAGGGTCCCGAGGGCACGGTGTTGATCACCGGCGGGACCGGGACGTTGGGCGGTCTGGTCGCCCGGCATCTGGCCACCGGGCACGGCGTCCGGAGCCTGGTGCTGGTCAGCCGGTCGGGCCCGGACGCACCCGGCGCCGCCGAGTTGACCACCGAGCTGGAGACGCTCGGGGCGCGGGTGCGGATCGTCGCGGCGGATCTGTCCGACCGGGCCGCGGTGGACGCGCTGGTGGCGGACATCCCGGAGCTGTCCGCGGTGGTACACGCCGCCGGGGTGCTCGAGGACGCCCCGATCACCTCGCTGGACGAGGCGTCGCTGGGCCGGGTGCTGGCGGCCAAGGCAGACGCGGCCCAGCATCTGCACGAGGCCACCGCCCATCTGGATCTGCGGATGTTCGTGTTGTTCTCCTCGTTGTCGGGGCTGCTCGGCAACGCCGGGCAGGGCAACTACGCGGCGGCCACCACGTACCTGGACGCCCTCGCCGCCCACCGGAGCGCCGAAGGGCTGCCCGCCGTCTCCATCGCCTGGGGCCGCCTGGAGGAACAGAGCGATACGACCGGTGCCAACGGCACGCCCATGCCGTCCGAGCAGGCGCTGAGCCTGTTCGACCGGGCGCTGAACGCGGACGTGCCGGTGCTGGCGGCCGGTCTTGACCTGAGCGCGGTCCGCGGCGCGGTCGCCGCCGGTTCCCCGCTGCCCGCTGTGCTGGGCGGTCTGGTCCGGATGCCCCGCCGGGCCGCCGCGAGCGGGCCGGGCGCGAGTCAATTCGCCCGTCAGATGGCGGCCCTGGGCGAGGCCGAGCGGGCACGCGTCCTGCTCGACCTGGTCCGCGACAACGCCGCCGCGGTGCTCGGCCACGACCAGGCCGCGGACGTACGCGCCGACCGGGCGTTCCGGGACATCGGTTTCGACTCGGTCACCGCGGTGGAGCTGCGCAACCGGCTGGCCACGGCGACCGGGCTGACACTCCCGGCCACGCTGGTCTTCGACTACCCGACCGCGCAGGCCCTGGCCGAATACGTGATGAGGCGGGTGTCGGGTGTCGAGGAGAGCGCCGCCGCGGAGGTGGTGCTGACGCGGTCGGCGGGTGAGCCGGTGGCGATCGTGGGGATGGCGTGCCGCTATCCGGGCGGGGTGGCGTCGCCGGAGGATCTGTGGCGGGTGGTCGCGGACGGTGTGGACGCGATGGGTGACTTCCCGGCGGACCGCGGCTGGGAGACGGATTCCGGGGGGTACGCGCGAGTCGGCGGCTTCCTGAGCGGCGCTGGTGACTTCGACGCGGAGTTCTTCGGGATCTCGCCGCGTGAGGCCCTTGCCATGGACCCGCAGCAGCGGCTGCTGCTCGAGGTCTGCTGGGAGGCGCTGGAACGGGCCGGTCTGGACCCGTCCGCGATGAAGGGCACGGACACCGGGGTCTTCGCCGGGATGGCCATGCAGGACTACAGCTTGCGGCTGTCCGACGGCGGCGCCGGCTTCGGGATGACGGGCAACGCGTCCAGCGTCGCGTCCGGCCGGTTGGCGTACACGTTCGGTCTGGAGGGCCCGGCGGTCACGGTCGATACGGCGTGTTCGTCCTCGCTGGTGGCGACGCACCTGGCCGTGCAGGCGCTCCGCAACGGGGAGTGCTCACTGGCCCTCGCCGGGGGCGCGACGGTGCTGGCCACGCAGGCTGCGTTCGCGGAGTTCGAACAGCAGGGCGCGCTCGCGTCGGACGGCCGGAGCAAGGCCTTCTCGGCGGCGGCCGACGGCATGGGGATGTCCGAGGGCATCGGGGTGCTGGTGCTGGAGCGGCTGTCGGAGGCCCGACGGCTGGGGCACCCCGTGCTCGCGGTGTTGCGGGGCAGCGCGGTGAACCAGGACGGGGCGAGCAACGGCCTGACCGCGCCGAACGGCCCGTCGCAGGAACGCGTGATTCGCCGGGCCCTGGCCGACGCCCGGTTGACCCCGGTCGACGTGGACGCGGTCGAGGCGCACGGGACCGGGACGGCGCTGGGCGATCCGATCGAGGCCCAGGCACTGCTGGCGACGTACGGGCAGGACCGGCCGGAGGACCGGCCGTTGTGGCTGGGTTCGCTGAAGTCGAACATCGGCCACACCGTGGCGGGTGCCGGTGTGGGCGGTGTGATCAAGATGGTCGAGGCGCTCCGGCATCGCACGCTCCCGGCGACGCTGCACGCCGATGAGCCGTCGCCGCACGTGGACTGGACGGCCGGCGATGTGCGCCTGCTGACCGAAGCACGGCCGTGGGAGGTCACGGGTCGGCCCCGCCGCGCGGGTGTGTCGTCGTTCGGGATCAGCGGTACGAACGCGCACGTGATCGTGGAGGAGGCGCCCGCCGCGCCGGTGCCGTCCCGCGGGGGTGACCCGGTGGTGACGGGGGGTCTGGTGCCGTGGGTGTTGTCGGCGCGTTCGGAGGCCGCTCTGCGGGCGCTGGCCGCGCGGCTGGCATCCGACGTACCGGCCGACACGCCGGTCGCGGATGTGGCGGTGTCGCTGGCCGGTTCGAGGGCGGGTCTGGAGCACCGGGCGGTGGTCCTGGGTGGTGATCGTGCGGAGTTGGTTGAGGCTTTGACGCGGGTGGAGCCGGGTCGGGCGGCGGACAGTGGTGGTGTGGCGTTCGTCTTCCCGGGTCAGGGTTCGCAGTGGCTGGGGATGGGCCGGGAGCTGCTGGCCTGTTCGCCGGTGTTCGCGGAGTTCGTGGCCGAGTGCGAGCAGTTGGTGGACTGGCCGCTGCGGGACGCGCTGGTCTCCGGGGCGGGGTCGGACCGGGTCGAAGTGGTCCAGCCCGCCTTGTTCGTGATGATGGTGGGTCTGGCCCGGGTGTGGGAAGCCGCGGGCGTGGTTCCATCGGCGGTGGTGGGGCATTCGCAGGGAGAGCTGGCCGCGGCCTGTTTCGCGGGCGCACTGTCCCTGGAAGACGCCCTCGGCCTGGTCACCGCGCGAGGCCGGGCGTTGCGGGCGCTGGCCGGTACGGGCGGGATGGTGTCGGTCGCCGCGGGCGCGGACGTGGTCGAGCCCCTGCTGCGGGACGGTCTGGAGATCGCGGCGGTCAACGCCGCCTCGCAGGTGGTGGTTTCCGGTGCCCCGGCGCCGCTGGAGTCGCTGGTCGCACGGTGTGAGGCGGCGGGCATCCGGGCCCGGCGGGTCGATGTCGACTACGCGAGCCACCACCCGCTGGTGGAATCGGTGCGCGAAGACCTGCTGGCGGTGGAGGTGAGCCCGCGGACCGCCCGGGTGCCGTTCTACTCGGCGGTGACGGGCACGGCGATCGATGGGGCGAGCCTGGACGCCGGCTATTGGTGGCGGAATCTGCGGGAGCGGGTGAAGTTCGCCCAGACGGTCGCGGATATGCCCGTCTCGGGGTTTGTCGAGGTGAGCCCGCATCCGGTCCTGATGCAGGGAATCGAAGGACGGTGGGCGGCCGGTTCGCTGCGCCGTGACGACGGCGGGCAGCGACGCCTGCTCGCCTCTCTGGCCGAGGCGTGGACCCACGGCGCGACGGTGGACTGGGCGCGTCTGATAGCCGGGGGCCGGCCGGTCACGTTGCCGACGTATCCGTTCCAGCACCGCCGCTACTGGGCCTCCGGGGGCGGAATCGCCCGCGGTGACACCGGGCACCAGTTGCTCAACAGCGCGGTGCGGCTGGCCGAGGACGCCGGCTGGGTGCTGTCGGGACGGGTGTCGACCGCCACGAGCCCGTGGCTGGCCGACCACGCGGTGTCGGGCACGGTGCTGGTGCCCGGGGCGGCGCTGGCGGAGCTGGTGTTGCACGCCGGGGACCGGGCCGGGCTGCCGGCGATCGCCGAGATCACCTTCGAGCAGCCGCTGGTCCTGGGCGGCGGTCCGGTCGATGTGCAGGTGTCGGTGGAGGGCGGCCAGGCGGGCGTGTTCTCCCGTACGGGGGAGCAGTGGATCCGGCACGCGACCGCGACCCTGGCCGACCCGGCCGGGACCGTCACGGGCCTGGACGCGCAGTGGCCACCGGCCGGCGCGGAGCCGTTGCCCGTCGGCGACGCTTACGCGGACATAGCGGCTCGCGGGTATGAGTACGGCCCCGCGTTCCGTGGGCTGCAAGCGGCCTGGCGGCTCGGCGAGGACGTGTACGCCGAGGTGGAGCTCCCGGCCGCCGCGGCGGAGGGGCTGGACGGGTTCGGAATACATCCGGCGCTGCTGGACGCCGCGCTGCATGCCCTCCTCGTCGCCGCGATCCGCGACGCGGGCGGGGACAGCGACCAGGTCCTGCTGCCATTCGGGTGGCGGGACGTGCGGTTGCACGCGACCGGGGCGTCGGCGCTGCGGGTGCGGCTGAGCCCGGCCGGGCCGGACGCGTTCTCCCTGCTGGCCGCCGACGGCAAGGGGCAGCCGGTGATATCGGCCGGCGCGATCATCTCCCGCCCCGCCGACACCAGCCGACTGGGCGCCGCCCCCGCCGCGGGCGCCGGGCTTCTGTCGCTGGAATGGGCGCCGATCAGTCCCGGGTCGGCACCGGAGCAGCCCTGGGTCCGGGTGGGACCGGAGCTGCCCGACGCGGTGGGCGAGCCGTTGCTCGCGTGGGCCGACCCGGCCGACGTGCCCGCGGCGCTGGCCCTGCTACAGGCGTGGCTGGGGGCGGGGTATCCGACGGGGTCGCGCCTGGCGGTTCGTACCCGCGACGCGGTGGCGGCGGCGCCGGGCGACACCGTGGCCGGTCTGGCCGGGGCCGGGATCTGGGGCCTGGTCCGGTCGGCGCAGTCCGAGCACCCCGACGCGGGTCTGGTGCTGCTCGACGACGATGGCCGCCCCGAGTCCGACGCGGCCGTCGCCGCGTCCCTGGCCACCGGCGAACGCGAAATCGCCCTGCGCGACGGGGCGGTGCTGGTACCCCGGCTGCGTCCGGTCCCGAACGGCCCGGAGCTGCCGGTGGGCGAGGGCGCGTGGCGGCTCCAATGGGGTCCGGACGGCGACCTGGACGAGGTGCGTGCGGTGCCCGCCCCGGACGCCGAACGGCCGCTGGAACCGCATGAGATCCGCATCGCGGTCCGCGTGGCCGGAGTGAACTTCCGCGATGTGGTCTCCTCGCTGGGCATGCTTCCCGGCGACCCCCGCCCTCCGGGCGGAGAGGGCACCGGTGTGGTGGTCGAGACGGGGTCCGAAGTGCGGGACCTGCCGGTCGGCACGCGGGTGATGGGGATGTTCGCGGCGTTCGGCCCGCTGGCGGTGATCGACGCGCGGCTGGTCGCGCCGGTCCCGGACGGGTGGAGCGATGCCGAGGCGGCGGGGGTGGCGACCGCGTATCTGACCGCCTATTACGCGCTGTTCGACCTGGGCCGGGTGCGTTCGGGCGATCGGGTGCTGATCCATGCGGCCTCCGGCGGCGTGGGCACGGCGGCGGTCCGGCTGGCGCTGGCGGCCGGGGCGGAGGTGTTCGCGACGGCGAGCCCGCCCAAGTGGGCGGCGGTGGCCGAGCTGGGCGTGACACGCATCGCCTCCTCGCGTACGGCGGACTTCGCGGCCGAGTTCGGCCAGGTCGACGTGGTGCTGAACTCGCTGACCGGCGAGTTGCTGGACGCGTCGCTGGGGATGCTGGCCGAGGGCGGCCGGTTCGTGGAGCTGGGCAAGATCGATATCCGTGATCCGCGTCAGGTGCCGTTCGATCTGGCGGATCTTGACCCGGACCGGCTCGCGGTGATCTGGCGGCGGGTCCTGGAGCAGGCCGTTCCGCTGCCGGTCACGGTGTTCCCCGCCGCTCAGGCCGGTGCCGCGCTGCGGTACATGAGCCAGGCCCGGCACGTGGGCAAGATCGTGCTGCGGATGCCCGGAGTGGGCGACGGCACGGTGCTGATCACGGGCGGGACCGGAACGCTGGGCGGCCTGGTCGCCCGTCATCTGGTGGTCCGGCACGGCGTCCGGGATCTGGTCCTGGCCAGCCGCTCAGGACCGGAGGCGCCCGGTGCCGCCGAGTTGACGACCGAGTTGGAGGCGCTCGGGGCGCGGGTGCGGATCGTCGCGGCGGATCTGTCCGACCGGGCCGCGGTGGACGCGCTGGTGGCGGACGTCCCGGAGCTGGCCGGGGTGGTGCACGCGACCGGCGTGCTGGAGGACACCCCGGTGACCTCGTTGACCGGTGATTCGCTGCGCCGAGTGCTGGCCGCCAAGGCGGACGCCGCCCGGTATCTGCACGAGGCGACACGGGACCGGGATCTGCGGATGTTCGTGTTGTTCTCGTCGCTGTCGGGACTGCTGGGCAACCCCGGGCAGGGCAACTACGCGGCGGCCAACGCCTACCTGGACGCCCTCGCCGCGCACCGGATGGCCGAAGGGCTGCCCGCCGTCTCGATCGCCTGGGGCATGTGGGAGCAGACGAGCGGCATGACCGCCGCGCTGACCGAGGCGGACCGGGCTCGCCAGGCCCGCAGCGGTGGTGTGGTGCTGAGTACGGAGCAGGCACTGGCCCTGCTTGACCGGGCGCTGGGCCTGGGCCGGCCGGTGCTGGCGGCGGGCCTCGACGTCGGTGCGATCCGTCAGGCGATCGCGGCGGGGACGCCGGTGCCGACGGCATTGCGGGGCCTGGGTCGTGCGCCCCGGCGGGCGGCCGTGGCCGGTGCCGGCGGTGGCGCACTGGCCCGCCGGCTGGCTCAGTTGCCGCCCGGCGAGCATCCGCGGGTGGTGCTGGACCTGGTGCGCGAGCACGCCGCGGTGGTCCTCGGCCACGGCGACGACAGCGGCATCGAAGCCGATCAGGCGTTCCGCAACCTCGGCTTCGACTCGCTGACGGCGGTGGAGTTGCGCAACCGGCTGGCCGCCGTGTCCGGGCTGACGCTGCCGGCCACCCTGGTCTTCGATTACCCGACGCCGCAGGACCTGGCCGAGTATCTGGTGGCCCAGGTGACCGGCGCGGCCGCGGCCGCCGAGCAGGCCGCCCCGGCCCCGGCGGCGGCGGGCGAACCGATCGCGATCGTGTCGATGGCCTGCCGCTACCCCGGCGGGGTGGCCTCGCCCGAGGATCTGTGGCGGCTCGTCATGGACGGCGAGGACGCGGTCGGAGCCTTCCCCGAAGACCGCGGCTGGGACCTGTCGGCCATCTACGATCCGACGCGGGGCACACCGGGCCGCGTATACACGCGCGAGGGCGGCTTCCTGGACGGGGTGGCGGACTTCGACCCGGTGCTGTTCGGGGTGTCCCCGCGTGAGGCGCTGGCAATGGACCCGCAGCAGCGGCTGCTGCTCGAGGTCGTCTGGGAGGCGCTGGAACGGGCCGGCCTGGACCCGACCGCGATGAAGGGTTCGGACACCGCCGTCTACGCCGGCCTGGCCGGCCAGGACTACGCGGCCGCGCTCGCCGCGCAGCAGGGCGCCGAGGGCTATCTGATGACGGGGAACGCGTCGAGCGTCGCGTCCGGCCGGGTGGCGTACACGTTCGGCTTCGAAGGCCCCGCGGTGACGATCGACACCGCCTGTTCGTCGTCGTTGGTGGCGATGCACCTGGCGGCCCAGGCGCTGCGCAGCGGGGAGTGCTCGCTGGCCGTGGCCGGGGGAGTGACCGTGATGTCCACACCGGGGCCGCTCGCGGAACTCGCGATGCAGGGCGCGATCTCGGCGGTGGGACGGTCCAAGTCGTTCTCCGAGGCCGCCGACGGCATGGGAATGTCCGAGGGCGCGGGCGTGGTGCTGCTGGAGCGGCTGTCGGAGGCGCAACGGCTCGGGCATCCGGTGCTGGCGGTGCTGCGCGGCAGCGCGGTCAACCAGGACGGGGCGAGCAACGGGCTGTCGGCGCCCAACGGCCCCGCGCAGGAGCGGGTGATCCGCCGGGCCCTGACCGACGCCCGCCTGTCGGGCTCCGATGTCGACGCGGCGGAGGGACACGGTACGGGGACCAAACTGGGCGACACGATCGAGGCCCAGGCGATGCTCGCCACCTATGGGCAGGACCGCCCCGAGGAACGGCCGCTGTGGCTGGGGTCGGTGAAGTCGAACATCGGCCACACCCAGGCGGCGTCGGGCGTGGCCGGTGTGATCAAGATGGTCGAGGCGATGCGGCACGGGGTGCTGCCCGCGACGCTGTACGTGGAGGAGCCGTCACGGCAGGTCGACTGGTCGGCCGGCGACGTACGGCTGCTGGCCGGGGCCCGGCCGTGGGAGTCCGACGGGCGTCCGCGGCGCGCGGGTGTATCGACGTTCGGGATCAGCGGCACCAACGCCCATGTGATCCTGGAGCAGGCCCCCGCAGCGCCGGCGCCGCCCCGCGGCGACACCCCGGCCCACCCGGCCCTGGGCGACCTGGTGCCCTGGGCGGTGTCCGCGCGTACCGACGGAGCCCTGCGGGCCTTGGCGGCCGACGTCGCCGACTGGGCCGCGCGGAACCAGGATGTGCCCGCGGAGGACGTGGCCGCGTCGCTTGCCGCGAACCGGGTCGGCTTCCGCTGCCGCGCGGTGGTGTGGGCGGCCGACCGGGAAGACCTCGTCGCCGGGTTGCGCGGCGTCGCCGAGCGGCAGCCGGTCGCGTACTCCCGTACGGCGGTGACCCGGCCCGGGCGCGTGGCGTTCCTCTTCCCCGGCGCCGAGTCCTCCTGGCCCGGCATGGCTCTCCGGCTCGCCGAGCAGTCAGCGGTCTTCGCGGATGCGCTGAAGGAGGCACAGGCCTCCCTGGAGCCGCTGATCGGCTCCGAGGTGGACGCGCGGCGACAGGAGGAGCCCGCACGTCAAGAGGAGCACGCGCGCCAAGAGGAGCACGCCGGGGTCTTCGCGGTCGAGGTGGCACTGGCGGCGCTGCTGCGGTCCTACGGACTGCGCCCCGACTTCCTGCTGGGCGACTCGGTGGGCGAGGTGGCAGCGGCGTACCTGGCCGGTGTGTTCTCCCTGGCCGACGCCGCCAGGCTGGTGGTCGCGCGGGCCGGCGGGACCGGGCTGCGGGAGACGGTGGAGCGGATCACCTTCTCCGCACCGTCCATCCCGATGGTTTCCGCGGTGACCGGCAAGCTTCTCGACCCCTCGGAGATCACGAGCCCCGGCTACTGGAGCCGCCCGGCCGAGGCACCGGACGGACTGGAGGACGGCGTACGGCTGCTGCGTGACCGTGGCGTCACCGGCTTCCTCGAGACCGGCCCGGACGGCGTGCTCAGCCCGGCGGTCAGCGGCGTCCTGGCCGATGTCGACGACCGGGGCTGGGTGACCAGCGTGCTGCTGCGCGACCAGGGTGACGCCTCGCGCGTGCTGAGCTTCCTGGCCGAGGCCTATGTGGGCGGCGCGCCGGTGGACTGGACCGCGGTGCCGGGCGGCTCCGGCCGGCCCCGGGCCGGACTGCCCACCTACCCGTTCCAGCGCCGTCGCTTCTGGCCGTCCGCGCCGGCCACGGCCGGGGCGCACCCGCTGCTCGGGACGGCGGTTGAACTCGCCGACCCCACCCAGCGATGGTTCGGCCGGGCGGACGTCACACCGGTGCTGTCCGCCGGTGCGCGCGCCGACTGGGCGGTGGCCGCCGCCCGCGCCGTCGGTGCCCCGCCCGCGCTGCGCGACCTGGTCTTCCCGGAACCGGCCACCGAGTCGGTGGGACCGGCGGCGGTGCAGACCGCGGTGCGTACCGGTGCGGTGCCGATGCGGATCGACGGATACGTCCGCGCGTCCGGTGCGTCCGGTGCCGGCTGGACGGCGTACCTGGGCGCGGAGGTCGCCGAGCCGGAACCGGCCGACGACCTCCCGGACCGCGCCGACGGCGGTCTGACCCAGGTCACCGGCGACTCCGCCGCCGAAGTGCTCGACGGCTGCCTCCGGCTGGCCGCCGCAGGGGAGACCGTGGCCGCGGCCGAGCGGCTGGAGCTCTTCGACGACGTGCCGGCGGAGGTCTGGTGCCGGGTGCGCAGCCGCGGGGACCTGAGCGACCTGGACCTGGTGTCGGCAGACGGCGCCCCGGTCGCGCGGATCACCGGCCTTCGGTTCCACCGGACGGCGACGGCATGACCGGGGCACTCGGAGCCCGTGTCATATCCCCGGCCGGGCGTGCGGCGATATGACACAGGCTCCCACCCACGATCCGAGTCCAAGGAAAGGTTGTTCCATGTCCAACCTCGATGCCGTCAGCCCGGTGCTCGCGGCCATTGAGCGTCATGCGCGGATCCGGGGTGACGCGCCCGCGATCCTCGTGCCGGGCGAGCCGGCCGGGCTGAGCTACCGGCGCCTGTCCGGCCGCATGCACGCCGTCCGCGCGGCGCTGACCGGGCTGGGGGTGCGCCCCGGACACCGGGTCGCGGTGGTCCCCGGAGAGGACGCCGACAGCGCCGCGCTGCTGCTCGGCGTGGTCGCCGCCGCGGGGTGCTGCCCGGTCAACCCGCTCTGGTCGGCCGCCGAGACCCAGGACTACCTGGACACGCTCGACGTCGCGCTGATCGTGCTGGCCGACGGAGCCGGAACCGCCGCCCCGCAGCAGGTGGCGGCGGCCAAGGCACCGGCGGTGACGCTCCGGTTCACCGGCGAGGACGTGGCGGTGGAGCCGCGGGGCGGCGGCCGCCCGGCCGAGACGGCGGCGACCGGGCCGTATCCGGACGAGGCGGTGCTGCTGCGGACCTCGGGTACGACCTCCATCGGCAAGGTCGTGTCCCTCAGCGCAGCCGGTGTGGTCGCGGCCGCCCAGGCCACGGTGGACGCCTACCACCTGACCGACGCCGACCGCCGGTTCAACATCATGCCGTTCTTCCACGTCCAGGGCCTGGTCGGTTCGCTGATCGCCTCGCTGCTCCCGGGCGGCAGCATCGTCTGCGCGCCGGCCCCGGACCCGGCCACCGCACTGCGGCACGCGCTGGACAGCGAGGCGACCTGGCTCTCGGCCACCCCGACCATGCACCGGCTGATGGTGCGGCACGTCCCCCGGGACCGCGAGTGGCCCGGCCCGCTGCGCTTCGTCCGCTGCGGCTCCGGAGCCCTGACCGCGGGCCTGCGGGCCGAACTCGAGGCCGGCTACGGCCTGCCGGTGGTCGAGTCGTACGGGATGTCCGAGGCGCACCAGATCGCCTCGACCCCGCTGCCGGGCGATCCGGACGCCGCCGGACTCGTCCCCACCGGCTCCGAGGTCGCGGTCCTCGACCAGCACGGCCGGGTCAGCACCGCGCCGGACGCGTCCGGCGAGATCGTCATCCGCGGCGCCAACGTCATGCACGGGTACGTATGGCCGCCCGGCCTGGAGTCCCCCTTCGTTCGCGGCGGCTCCGCCGGTGACACGGAAGGGACCGGCTGGCTGCGCACCGGTGACCTCGGCCGGTTGCTGCCGGACGACTCGTTCCTGATTACCGGGCGGGTCAAGGAGATGATCAACGTGGGCGGCGAGAAGGTGTCGCCGTTCGAGGTGGAGACCGCGATGTTGAGCCATCCCGCGGTGGCCGAGGCGGTCGCGTTCGGCATCCCCGACCCGGTCCGCGACGAACAGCTCGGTGCCGTGCTCGTGCTCAGGCCGGGAGTGACGCTGGGCGACGAGGAGTTCCGGACGTACCTCGGGCAGCGGCTCGCCCCGGTCAAAGTTCCCCGGTCCTTCCTGCGCCGCGCGGACATCCCGGTCGCCGAATCCGGCAAGATCCAGCGCGGCTCGCTGGCCGAGGTGCTGGCCGAGGAGCTGGCCGCGGCCGAGCCGATGGCGGAACCGGACGGGCGGACCGCACCCCGGACGCCGGTCGAGGCCATGGTCAAGGGGCTGTGGTCGCTCGTGCTCAAGCGGGAGGACATCGGCGTGGACGACGACTTCATGGCCCTGGGCGGGGACTCGATGGCCGGGATGGCGCTGCTGAGCCTGGTCGAGGACAGCCTCGGCGTGGCCATCACCCCGGCTGAGCTCTTCACCGACATCACGACGATCGAGGCGATGGCCGCGGCGATCGGCGAGCGGACATCCGGCACCACGAAGGGAGCCGACCGATGACCGAGTCGGACAAGCACCGGCTGATGGTGCCGGACGACAAAGTCCTCGCCGGTGGCCTGATGAGCGTGCCCATTCTCTACCGGTTCCGTGGACCGCTGGACCGGGCCGCGCTCAGCCGTGCGCTCGACCGGGTGGTGGACCGTCATGTGTCGCTGCGGATCACATACGAGCGGGCCGGTCTGCGGAGGCTGCGCGAGCACGTCCTGCCACCGGGCGTCCACCTGCCGCTGACCGAGACCGTCGTATCCGAGCCGGCCGAGGCCGAACGGCTGATGGCCGCGCGCATGGCCGAGATGTTCGACCCGGACGGCCTGCCGCTCACGGCCGACCTGTACCGGCTGGCCGACACCGAGCATCTGCTGCTGATCAACGTGAACCACCGGGTCACCGACGCGTGGTCGAACGCCCTGATACGCCGTGACCTGGCCCGGTTCTACAACGCCGAAACCGGGGTGGCGACCGACCCGCTCCCCGCCGTCGAGTGGTTGCCCGGCGACTACTACGCCTGGCGGGACGCCCGGCTGGCCGGTGAGCCGGGCCGCCGCCACGCCGAGTACTGGGACCGGCAGGCGCCGCGGCTGAAGTGGGCCGGGCTGCGCCAGCGGACGGAGAAGTTCGGCGAGCGGCGGCCGCCGTCCAGAGTGGTCGATATCGCGTTCGCACCCGGCGATGTGGCCGCGCTGCGGGAGCTCGCCGCCGCCGAGCGCACCACGTCGTTCGCCGCGCTGCTGGCCCTGTGGTTCGGCGTGCTGCACGCGGCGACCGAGGAGCTCGGGCTGGTGGTCTGCTCGATCCACGCCAACCGGATCCGCCCCGAGGCCTGGAACACCGTCGGGCAGTTCGCCAATCTGACCTATCTGCGGGTGGACCTGCCCGCCGAGCCCACGTTCCGGGACGTGTTGCGGCTGACCCGGACCGCGTCCCTGGAGGCGATGGCCCACCAGGAGTACCCGGTCTTCAATGTGGTGACCCACCCCGGCACGACGCCGCGGACCGTGTCCCGGGCCGGCGAGGTGGCGTTCAACATGCTGGCCACGCCGCCGAACGCGGACGGCGCCGCCGTGGCGGACTTCAACGGCCTGGAGGCGGTGGCGCTGCCCTTCCCCGCCGGTGTGAGCAGCCACTTCGACCTGGAACTGTTCATCACCCCCCGGCCGGACGGGCTGAGTGGCGTGCTGCGCTGGGCCGAGGGCGTCTACGAGCCGGAACTCGTGGCCGCTTTGGCGGACACATACGCATCGATGGTTTCGGCAGTGGCACAGGACCCGGACGTAGCGCTGTCCGGTTTCCTCAAACGCTTCCGATGAGCCCTTCGCGGGCCCTCAGCCGATCATGAACTGGCCGCCGTCGACGTGAATGGCGGCGCCAGTGATGGCCGCGGACCGCTCGGCGGCGAGGAACGCGCACGCCCAGGCGATCTCCGCGGGCTGCGGCTGCCGCTTGATCGCGACGGTCTCCCGGGCGAACCGCTCCGACCGCCCGGGAGTCATCCCCGGATGGGTCTTCAGGTCGCGGACGGTGTCGGCGAATCCCGGGTTGATGTCGTTCACCGTGATCCCGAACGGCCCGAGGCTGCGGGACAGGGAGCGGGTCAGTGTCCGCAATCCGCCCTTGGCGGTGGAGTGGGGGATCCGGGTCGGGCCGCCGATCCAGCCGTCCGGCCCGTTCATGTGCACGATCCGGCCCCAGCCGCGCTCGCGCATCCCCGGCGCGAACGCCTTGGCGAGGTACCACGACGCGGTCAGTTGCTGGTTGAGGTGGAGGTGCCAGTCCTCGTCCGTCGTCTCCCAGAAGTCCTTGTGCAGCCGCCGGGCGGCGTTGCTCACGTAGATGTCGACGTGCCCGAAGGCCTGTTCCGCCCGGGCCTTCAACTCCAGCACCGTCGACTTCTCGGCCGCGTCGCCGAGCACGACGATGGCCTTCGCACCGAGGGCTTCCGCCTCGTCCTTGACCTGGTTGGCCTCTTCCGCGTTCGACCTCGAGTTGATGACGACGTTCGCGCCGCGAGCGGCGAACTCGAGGACGATCGCCTTGCCGAGATTACGGCCGGAGCCGGTGACGAGCAGCGTCTTCCCGGCGATCCCGAACTCATCGGTCATGTGGTGCTCCGCCTCTCTCCTGGCATCCCTGGCCTTGGTGGTGGGGCCTCTGCTGGCTCAGTGGCTCGAGGGTGGAGGGATGGGGCAGGGATCGTGGAAATCATAGGTGACGATGGGAAGTTGAAGCGAGGATCTTGCTCAAGTGGCCGCCAACCTCTGGTTGACTTTCCCGTATGACCTCATCGGCTGATCTGGATTCCGCCGCGCCGCCCGCGTGGTACACCGCCGCGCTGGCCACACCGGTCACCGAACGCGAGATCACGGTGGCGGGCACCCCGATCGCCTACCGGGCGTGGGGCGAGCCGACCGGGCGGGGCGTCGTACTCGTGCACGGGGCCGCCGCCCATTCTCGCTGGTGGGATCATGTCGGCCCGCTGCTGGCCGGCGGTCGGCGGGTCGTCGCGCTCGACCTGTCCGGGCACGGCGACAGCGGCAGGCGCGACGCGTACGGCCTCGAGATCTGGATGCGTGAAGTGCTCGCCGTCATCGCGGACGCGGGGCTCGACCTGCCGCCGGTGGTGATCGGGCACAGCCTGGGAGGCGCGGTGACGCTCCGGCTGGCCGCGCTGTCCGGGCACCGCGTCGAGGGCGCTGTCCTGATCGACTCTCCCATGGTCGGCCCGGTGGCGGAGAAACGCGCGACGCGGGAACGGCGCACCTTCGGGATGGCGACCCGCCTCTATCCCTCGCGTGAGGCGATCATCGATCAGTTCACGCCCATGCCCAACCAACCGGTGCTCGACTACGTGGCCGACCATGTCGCCGCCACGTCCATCCGCGAGGTGCCCGGTGGCTGGACATGGAAATGGGACCCCGCCATCTTCGCGCGGGAGCGGGTCGAAAACCCGTTGGTCCGACTGGACTGCCGGGTGGCGCTGGTGCACGCCGAACACGGCATCGTCTCGGCGGAACGCCGCGACGCCATGTATGACCAACTCGGCCGGGTCGCCTCAGTCATCGAGGTCCCCGGCGCGAGACATCACATCATGCTCGACCAGCCCCTCGCGCTGGTCGACGCGATCCGTACCCTGCTCTCCGACTGGGCGCATCCCTGAGTGCTTCGCGTTGTGCCGGGCTGAGGCGGTCTGGTCTCGTGATCACGGTGTAGGTCTCGGGCCCGATGACCCTCAGGGCAAGTGGATCGGCGATGGCCGGTTGACATTGGATCGCGTCGAGGGCGGCGGTGGCGCGGTCCCGGGGCCAGGCGAGCGCGGTGACCAGCGTGTCCAGCGTGAGTGGCCGACCGGCGTGCAGAAGTGCGGCGAGGATGGTCAGCGCGTCGTACACGACGGTCTCGGAGAGGCTGCTGCCGCTCATCTGCTCGCTGAGCCGGGCGAAGAACTGGCCCATCCTGCCGAGCCGGGCGCCGGCGGTCGTGTCGGCGCCGAAGATCTCGATGCCCCGCTGTGCGGCGGTCGCGATCCTGCCGTGTGCGCCGGTGTCGGCCTGCCACGCCCGGAGCCAGACGTCGTCGTCGATGACGTACCGCTCGCGGCGCCCGCCGAGGCCCAGTTGGCGCACGACCAACTCCATGGCTTCGAGGTGGGCGATGGACTTGGATATCGACGCCGGGCTGACCCGTAGCCGGTGTACCAGGTCGGCTGCCGTCAGGCCGTCGGCGTCAGCGGTGAGCAGGCAGGTGAACACCCGGGCGGTCATGCGGGGCAGTCCGGTCGCGGTCAGCAGGGTGGCGAACTCGTCCACGAAGCCGCGCATCAACTCGGTCGGCTGTCCGTCGGCCGCCGCTTCGGCGGGCCGAGCCGGCTTGCGCCGGCGGGCACGATGACCGGCGGCCTCCTGTGCGTGGTCGGGCAGATACTCGCTGGCCGCGCCGTTGCGTGCCACCTCGCGGCTGATCGTGGACGTCGGCCGGCTGAGTCTGCGGCCGATCTCGGCGTACCCGAGCCCGTCGGCCAGCCAGGCCGCGATCCGCCGGCGGTCCTCGTGGGTCAACCTGCCTCCTGGCACCGGTGCGCCTCCTCTCAGTGCGTTCATCAACATACATTGCAACGACCCATCGGGAGAATTGCGTTCATCCACAATGCTGTTGCAACGAATGCTGCTCAGCGCCCATTTATGGCCGTGATTTCATTGACGGGTATTTAAACGCAACGTAGCTTTCTCTCATCGGAAAGAGGAGGAGTGCTAACAATGCATGTGATGGCCGTGTCGAACGTCTCGGACGAAGGCAAGTTCTGGAGCGGTCTGAAGAAGGCACATGCCAAGCTCCCCAAGGGCGCCAAGTGGAAGGTCGCGGTGGCGAGCAAGGACGGGACCAGGGCGGTGAACATCATCACCCACGACTCGATCGATGGCGTTCGGGAGTTCTTCGAGGCATACGGTGGCGCCTACGCCACGACGGAGTACTTCGAAGCGGACGCCGCGAACGCGGTCGGTCTCCCGCGATGACGCTCGACGTACCGCGGCTCCAAGCCCGGGTCACCGGGCTCCTGGCGGAGTACGGAATCCCGGGCGCCGCGATCGGCGTGCTCCGCGACGGGGAGCTCTCCGAGTTCGCGGTCGGCGTCAAGAACGTGGAAACGCGGGAGCCCGCGACGACGGACACCGTCTACCAGTGCGGCTCCATGACCAAGACCTGGACCGCGCTGGCCTTCATGCAGCTCGTCGACGCGGGAAAGGTCGATCTGGACGAGCCGGTACGTGCCTACCTGCCCGGCTTCACGGTGGCCGATCCCCAGGCAGCCACCGAGGTAACGCCCCGTCACCTGCTGTACCACACCAACGGTATCGAGGAGGCCTACGGCGATCCCGGGGAAGGCGACGATGTCCTCGAGCGCATGGTCGACAACATCGCCGACGCGCCCCAGGTCTTCCCGCTGGGACACACCCACGGCTACAGCGCGGCCCTGGGTTACGCGATTCTCGCGCGGATCCTGGAGGTGCACGACGGCATGCGCTGGGACGACGTCATGCGGGACCGCCTCTTCGAGCCCATGGGCCTGACCAGCACGAGCAGCCGGCGCGAGCAGGTGGACGAGATCCGGGCCGCGACCGGGCACCTGGTCCGTTCCCTGGAAGAGGGCCCCATCCTCACACCGGTGGACTACCTGCCGCGTGCCTTCGGCCCCGGCGGGGGCATCACCTCGACGGCCCGGGAGGTGCTCGCGATGGCGCACGTCCTGCTCACCGAGGGCACAGCGCCGAACGGACGGCGCATCGTCTCGGCTGAGAGCATCCGGGAGATGACGCTCTCGCGGGTGCCCGTGCCGGACCCGTACATGTTCGGTCCCGAATGGGCGCTCGGTCTCATCGTGTGTGACTGGCACGGCGAGACCGTCTACGCGACCGACGGCAGCACGATCGGCCAGAACGCCCGGCTCCGGCTCTTGCCGGACTCGAACACCGCCGTCGCGATGCTGACGAACGGCGGCCCTCGGGAAAGCTTCTGCCGCGAGGTGTTCAACGAGATCCTGACCGATCTCGGCACCGCCACCATCCCGGACCCGCCCGCGCCGGACGCCGTGCTGAACCTCGACCTGCCCAGGTACGAGGGCGTCTACGAGCGTCCCGGCGCACGGTACGAGGTGTCAGCTGAAGGCGGAAAGCTGTATCTGACTCTGGTCCTCGACCCAATGCAGGCAGCGTTCCTCCAAAAACCCGACCGCGTCAGATACCAGTTGCTCCCGGTGAGCGAGACGCATTTCCTGATGCCGTCGGCGGACCCGCTGGAGGACACCCAGACGGTCGCGATCTACGACTTCACGAACGGACCTGCCCAGTACCTCCACACCAACGGCAGGGTGAACCCGCGAACAGGGTGAAACCCACACCGGGACGACGGCCGTCACTGATTGCTGAAGGCGGAGTCGAAGGCCGCCTGCGGCAGGGGCCACAGCGCGGAACGGATCCTTGCCACGGCCTCGGCGGCGCCGTGCAGCCGGTCCATGCCGGCGTCCTCCCACTCCACGGAGATGGGGCCGTCGTAGCCGATGGCGGCCAGCGCGCGGAAGGCGTCCTCCCAGGGGACGTCGCCGTGTCCGGTGGAGACGAAGTCCCAGCCGCGCCGCGGGTCGCCCCAGGCCAGATGGGAGCCGAGGACGCCGGCGCGCCCGTTGGGGCTGCGCAGCCGGGTGTCCTTGCAGTCGACGTGGTAGATGCGGTCGGCGAAGTCGGTGATGAAGCCGACGGGGTCGATGTTCTGCCACATCATGTGGGAGGGGTCCCAGTTGAAGCCGAACGCGGGACGGCGGCCGATCGCCTCCAGGGTGCGCACGCTGGTCCAGTAGTCGTAGGCGATCTCGGAGGGGTGCACCTCGTGCGCGAAGCGCACGCCCTCGGCGTCGAACACGTCCAGGATGGGGTTCCAGCGCCGCGCGAAGTCCTCGTACCCGTCGTCGATCACCGACTGGGGCACGGGCGGGAACATCGCCACATACTTCCAGATCTTGGAGCCGGTGAAGCCGACCACGGTGTCCGCGCCGAGGCGGCGGGCGACTCGTGCGGCGCGCTTCATGTCCTCGGCGGCGCGTCGGCGGACACCCTCCTCCTCGCCGTCGCCCCAGACGGACGGCCGCAGGATCCCCTGGTGGCGGAAGTCGATCGGGTCGTCGCAGACGGCCTGGCCGCCCAGGTGGTGGGAGATCGCCCAGACCTTCAACCCGTACCGGTCCAGGAGGTCCAGTTTGGCCGGAAGGTAGGCGGGGTCCTCCTCGGCGCGGGCGAGGTCGAGGTGGTCGCCGGACGCGGCGATCTCCAGGCCGTCGTACCCCCACTCGCTCGCCCGCCTGGCCACCTCCTCAAAGGGCAGGTCGGCCCACTGGCCGGTGAAGAGAGTGATCGGCTGCCGTGCCGGTTGCGGGCGCTGAGTCATGCCCGGCCTCCTTGGTACTCGATATGCTTTCGCTTATTCTGAGCAAAAGTCTCCGCCTGATCAACAGATCCAAGGCGTTCTTTCGCTCACTTGAGGCGTTAGCCCCGTCGGGGTAGAGGGATGAGGTATGCCATGAGCCAGCTTCGCGTCGCCGTCATTGGAACCGGCTTCATGGGGGCGGTCCATACGCGTTCCGCAGCCGCGGCGGGAGCGGACGTCGTCGGCATCGTCGGGTCGACTCCGGCCAAGGGCCGCGCCGCCGCCGAGGCGTTCGGCGCCGGCCGCGGCTTCGACTCGGTCGAAGACGTGCTGCGCCACGGAGTGGACGTGGTGCACGTGTGCACGCCCAACGCCACGCACGCGCGGTTCGCCCGTGCCGCGCTCACCGCGGGGGTCGCGGTGGTGTGCGAGAAGCCCCTGGCGACCGATGTCCCGACCGCACGGGAACTGGCCGGGCTGGCGGCCGAGCGGGGGCTGGTGACCGCCGTGCCGTTCGTCTACCGCTACTACGCCTCCGTGCGGGAGGCCCAGGCCCGTCTCGCACGGCCGGAGCACCGGCCGCCGTGGCTCATCCACGGCAGCTACCTCCAGGACTGGCTCGCCGACCCGACGGCCACCAACTGGCGTGTCGACCCGACGGACGGCGGCGCCACGCGCGCCTTCGGCGACATCGGCGTCCACTGGTGCGACCTGGCCGAGTTCGTCACCGGCCAGCGCATCACGCGGGTGAACGCCGCCTTCGCGCGCGCGGTCCCCGCCCGGCCGGCGGCCGGCGGCGAGCCGCGTCCCGTCGCGACCGAGGACGGTGCCGTGGTGCTGCTGGAGACCGACGCCGGCGCCGTCGGCTCCGTGGTGGTCAGCCAGGCTTCCGCCGGTTACAAGAACGCGCTGTCGTTCTCCTTCGACGGTCCGGACGCCAGCTACGCGTTCCGCCAGGAGACCCCCGAGTCGCTGTGGATCGGCGGCCGGGACCACAGCCAGGTCCTGATGCGCGATCCCGGCCGTCCGGGGGCACCCGTCGGCCGGTCGGCCGTCCTGCCGGCCGGACACCCCCAGGGCTACTACGAGTGCTTCGCCGACTTCGCCGCCGACGCCTACGCGGCGGTCCGCCAGGAGAAGGTGCCAAGCCTTCCCACCTTCGCCGACGGGGTGCGCGCGGCGACGATCACCCAGGCCGTCGTCGATTCGGCGCGAAGTGGCGGCTGGGTCGAGGTCGCCCCGGCGGCACAGGCCGTATAGCGCGGGCGTCAAGGAGGTGTGCCCTTGCCCGGCGCGCTTCAGCGCCGTGGGCGGGCGGCGGACGCGGGGTCGGCGGCTTCAGCCCAGCGGGCACGGCCCCCACGCGGGTTTCCCTCAGACAGCCACCGCCCCAGCATGTCCGGCTGTGTCAGTTCATCGACCGCCAGTGCGGCCGCCCCGATGACGCCTTCGCACCCGTCCAGACCGGAACCGGTGATGACGAGTTCGTCGACGGCCAGGGGCAGGGAGCGCCGGGCCACGGTGTCGGCGACGGGAGCCCGGAACACCTCGCCGACCTGGGCCAGCAGGCCGGTGAGGTAGACCGTCGAGGGGTTGAAGACGCTGACCAGCGTCGCCAGTTGTGCGCCGACCAGCTCGCCCGCTCTGGTGATCAGCTCGGTACACACCCGGTCCCCCGACCGGCAGCCCTCGAGCACGTCGGTTACGGCCAGCGGCCCGTCCGAGGCGTCCAGCCGCTCGGCCAGGAAGGAACTGCGCCCGCCCAGGGCCGCGGCGCGTGCGTCTCGGCCCAGCGCCCATCCCCCTGCCAGGGCCTCCAGGCAGCCGTACTTGCCGCACCGGCAGCGGACGCGGGATTCCTCGGCGACGATGGTGTGGCCGAGGTCGCCCGCGGAGCCTCGCGCTCCGCGGTGCAGTCTGCCCCGGGAGATCAGGCCCAGGCCGATGCCGGTGCTCGCTTTCACCAGCAGGACGTTGTCCCCCGCGGACTGCCGGGTCCTGTCCCAGGCGCCCAGCGCCATGAGGTTGGCATCGTTGTCGATCCACACCGGCACGTCGTAGTGGGCCTCCAGCCGGTTCCGGAGGGGGAAGGCGTGCCAGCCGGCCATGATCGGCGGTTGGACCGCGGTGCCACGGGCGAAGTCGACCGGCCCGGGGACACCGACGCACACACTCCACAGGCGAGGGGCGAGCTGTGGCGTCAGCAACTGGGCGGAGACCTCGTGCAAGAGATCCAAGGACGCCTCGGGACCTGCCTCGATGTCCCAGGCCATACGCCGGTCGGCCAGGACGGTCCCGTCGAGGTCGGTCACGGCCGCGTGCAATTGGCTGGCTCCGAAGAGCACACCGAGAATCACGCCGCGGTCCGATGCGATGCGCAGGGTGCGCGAGGGCCGGCCTCCGGTGGACGGCGCCGGTTCGCCCTCGGTCACCAGACCGGCCCTGATCGCGTGATCCACCCGCTGGGTGATGATCGTGCGGCCCAGTCCGGTGCGGCGGGCGAGGTCGGGCCGGGTGACGGCCGCTCCGCTTCTGATCAAACCCAGGATGAGCGAGAGGGTCTGGTGGTCGGTCATGCGGTGGCGTCTCCATCAGCCAGGCCGATACGTCACCGGCGGTCACGACGCGTAGGCGTCGTGCCGGGCCGGCGCCTGCTCGGCGAACACCTCGGCACCATGAGCTTATGGTCCGGCCGGTGTGCGTGGCGACCAGCCCGGCAACGGGCACGCGGAGGACCGCGGAAGGCCGGGCCGGGCGTGCGAAGTCGACCATATGGAAACCCACCCGACCGCCTGGGCGGCCTTCTTTCCGTCGATGAGGGTGGTCATGAGAAGACGATGGTGCCGTTGCCGTGCCGGAGCTCGCGGCCCTCTGCGTGGCTCGTTCACAGAGAACGAGGACCCTTCCCCGGGATACTGGGAAAGGGTCCTCGCCAGGTGTCTGGGATCTGAGTCCCCCGGAAGGAGTGCGCCTCTCAGTTGGCTTTCGCGTATGCCTCGCGGACGGTCGCCGGAACACGGCCGCGGTCGCTGACCTCGTAGCCGTTCTCCTTGGCCCAGGCCCGGATTTCAGCAGTGTCCTGGCTTCCCGCCAGCGTCGTGGACCGGCGTTTCCCCCTGGCGGCAGCGCCGTTTGTGACGCTCCCACGTACGCGACGAGCGCCCTTGGCGTTGAGGTAGGGACTCAAGGCCTCCAAGAGCTGGTCGTAGCTCTGGGACGACAGGTCGAGTTCAACCCCGGCCCCGTCGATCAGGACGGTGTGGGTGCTGATCTCTTCCGATTCCTCACCAGTGAGATCATCTACGTACGTGGTGACTACTTTCTGGGCCATGCTTGGATGATAAACGAACGAGACCTTGGTGTGAATGAAACCCCGAGAGGCCAGAACCAGGGACTCCAGCTGTGCATGCTGCCAAGTGGCCCAGATGCCCCATTTTCGAGCGGTCGCCCCGTCAGAAGTGCCCCGGTGCCGCACGCGGGCACGTCGATATACGTCGTATCGCAACTAATCCGACTGCGTCATTGTAGAGCTTGAGCCCGAAACATCGCCGAGTTCATAGCGAACTTGACTGACGTGGTATTTGCGCTCCGCTCAACAGGTGGGCGCTCAGCTGGTCAGGTAGGGGTAGTCGATGTATCCCTTGTCGGTGCCACCGTAATAGGTGGTCTGGTCCGGTGTGTTGTACGGCCCACCCGCGCGCAGACGCGCCGGCAGGTCCGGGTTGGCGAGGAACAGCGCGCCGAAGGAAATCATGTCGGTCGTGCCGTCCTCGATGAGCGCCAGCTCCTCCGCGCTGGTGAACCCGTCCGTCGCGGGGTTGAGGATGAGGGTTCCCGAGAACTCCTTGCGGAGGATGCCGGTCAGATCGCGGGAGTTCTCGACGACGTGCAGATAGGCCAGGCCGATCTCGCTCAGCCGGCGGACGAGATGGACGTACGTGGGCTCGGGATCGGGCTCCTCCACTCCGTTGTAGCCCGTTCCGGGTGACACCCGTATCCCTGTGCGCTGTGCTCCGATGGCCTCGGACACGGCCGCGGCCACCTCCGCCGCGAAGCGGACCCGGCCTTCCACGGAACCGCCCCACTCATCGGTGCGCAGATTGGAGTTGGGGGCCAGGAACTGGTGGAGCAAGTAGCCGTAGGCGGCGTGCAGTTCGACCCCGTCGAACCCCGCGTCGATGGCGTTGCGCGCCGCCTGGGCGAAGTCCGCGATCGTCTCCCGCACTTCCTGGGAGGTCAGCTCGCGGGGGGTGGTGAAGTCCTTCATCCCGCCGAAGGTGAACAGCCGGCCGGGCGCGGCGATCGCCGAGGGAGCGACCTGCACCAGTCCGTCGGGCAGCAGACCGGGGTCGCCGACCCTGCCGACGTGCGAGATCTGGGCGAAGATCGTTCCGCCCTCGGCATGCACCGCGTCGGTGACGCGGCGCCAGGCGGCGATCTGCTCGGCGCTGTGCAGCCCCGGGGTGTTGGGGAAGCCCTGACCGACGACCGACGGCTGGGAACCCTCCGTGATGATCAGACCGGCCGTGGCCCGCTGTGCGTAGTACGTCACCATCGAGTCGGTGGCCGTATTGCCGGGTCCGAAGGCGCGGGCGCGCCCCATACCGGGCATGACCACGCGGTTGCGCAGGCGCAGCCCGGAAAGGTCGATCGGATCGAATGCTGTGGTCACAACGGCTCCCAGGGATTGACGTGCGTACTGGCGGCTGACGAGCGAGTTCATTGGGCGGCCAACGAACTCGCCCGGAGTCACCATAACCTATTCATTGGGTGGCCAATGATTGGGCGGCCACGATAACCTTGGCCGTATGACCTCAGAGCCCACGCGGACCGAAGCGACGGAGGCCGCAGACGACGGCCCCGTCAGCCAGACCCTGGCCCGCGTTTCCCGCTTGCACCGTCTCTCCGGCGGCAGGCTGCTGCGCCCCACCGGCCTCTGTTCCGGCCAGGAATTCCTGATGATGACCTTGTGGAAGGAGGGATCGGTCCGCCAGTCGGAGTTGGCGAAGACGCTCGACCTGGATCCGTCGACCGTGACTTTGATGCTGCGACGGCTGGAGCAGGGCGGACATGTCGTCCGCATGCGCGATCCACAGGACCGCCGCGTCATGCTCGTCCGGGCCTCGGCGGAGAGCTACGCACTGCGGCCCGAGGTGGCGCAGGTTTGGGCGCGCCTGGAGGAGCACACCCTGGACGGGCTGGACGACGAGGAGCGCGAGGCGTTCGCCAGGATCCTCTCGAAGATCGAAAAAAACCTGAGCTCCACCGACGACGGCTCAAGCGACTAGCCGATCTTGTCCAACTCGGCGAGCTGCTCGTCGGAGAGCGAGATTCCGGCGCCTGCGACGTTCTCGCGCAGATGCGCCACCGACGAGGTGCCGGGAATGAGCAGGATGTTCGGCGACCGCCGCAGCAGCCAGGCCAGGGCGACCGACATCGGCGTCGCGTCCAGCCGGGCGGCCACGGCGGAAAGCGCCGTGGACTGGAGCGGGGTGAAGCCGCCGAGCGGGAAGAAGGGCACGTAGGCGATGCCCTTGCCGGCGAGATCGTCGATCAGCTCGTCGTCCTGGCGGTGGGCGAGGTTGTACATGTTCTGCACGCATACGATCGGCGCGATCGCCTGGGCCTCGGCGACCTGTTCCGCAGTCGCGTTGCTCACTCCGAGGTGCCGGATCAGGCCCTGCTGCTGGAGTCCGACGAGGGTTTCGAAGGGCTCGGCGAGTGAGCCGGGCCGGGGGCCCTGGGCGTCGCCGAGCCGGAGGTTGACCACGTCGAGC
The DNA here is from genome assembly GCF_047215865.1 of Streptomyces sp. Inha503. Lineage (NCBI taxonomy): Bacteria > Bacillati > Actinomycetota > Actinomycetes > Kitasatosporales > Streptomycetaceae > Streptomyces > Streptomyces sp. Inha503. The sequence continues at coordinate 11,445,355 of NZ_CP178360.1, forward strand.
GAATCGAGGCCGAGATCCTCGAGATTCTCATGGACTGCCCGGCGCAGCTCCTCGGGCCGTCGAGCGGGGGGCCAGCCGCCTTGCCGATCGCGGACCGCGCCAACCTTGGTCACGATGTGCGTCGATGCGGGATAGGGGTGCAGCGCTTCACGGATCAGCTGGTTGGTGACCCGTGGTCCGTATGCGCCGGCGGTGTCGATGTGGGTGATCCCGAGGGCGGCGGCCTCGCGCAGGACGGCGAGCGCACCGTCGTGGTCGGCGGGCGGGCCCATGACCCCGGGGCCGGCGAGTTGCATGGCGCCGTAGCCGAAGCGGGTGACGGTCAGATCGCCCAGGGCCCAGGTGCCGCCGGGCAATGACGCGGAGAGTGTGTTCATGTCGGTGTCTTTCCTGCCGAGCCGGATGCTGTGGAGGGGCGGCCTGCTGCGTGGTGCGCCGTTCGTCGACGGCACCCCTTGTCCACGCCGGCCACCGGCACGGACTTCGCTTCGCCCGTACCGTCAATGTTCACCCGCCGACGAGCGGCGCACCCAATACCGACCCGGTGTCCTGTCATACCCGGCAGGTATCACCGGGCTAAGCTGTCGCCGTGGACACCTTGGAGACACGCGAGCTGAGGTACTTCGTAGCCGTCGCGGAGGAACTGCATTTCGGCCGCGCCGCCGAGCGTCTGGGCATGGCCCAGCCACCGCTGTCCCGGGCGATCCAGCAGCTCGAACGGCGCCTCGGCGTCCGCCTGCTGGAACGCGACCGCCGTGGCGTCGCCCTGACCGGCGCCGGAGAGATGCTGCTGCACGAGGGCCGCGCGGCCCTCGACGCGACCACCGCCGCCGCTCGCCGTACCCGCCGCGCCGGTGGCGCCGACGGCTCGGGCGGCCCCCGCAACCGCCTGGTGCTGGCGGTGAAGGCCGCCGCGTCCCACGAGCTGCTGCACAGGCTCCTCGACGCCTACGCGGCCGAGCCCGACGCCGCCGAGATCGAGGTGCTGCCGAGCGGCACCTGCGAACAGGGAGAGATGCTGCGCGACGGCCGCGCTGATGTGGCGCTCATGCATGCGCCGTTCAACTCCCTGGCCGGGTTCGACAGCGAGGAACTGATGACTGAGGGGCAGATCGCCATCCTGCCCGCCGGACACCCCCTCGCCGCGCACAAGTCTCTGTCCCTGGCCGACGTCAGCGACGTCCCCGACCTTCCGCTCGCCCGTTGGTCCCGCGACGGCACCTACCCACCCGGCCCGGGTCCCGAGATCCACGACCAGACACAGCTGGCCCAGCTGATCGCACTCGGACGCACCGTGGCCGTCTTCCCCGACTCCGCCCGCGCCTGGCTATGGGCCGAGCACACCGCCGTCCCCCTGACCGACGCACCTCCCATCGTCACCCACATCGCCTGGCCCGCGCACAGCCGCTCCCTCGCCCTCGCCGGGCTGATCCGCACGGCCACACGGCTGTGACCCGCTCGCGCATCAGGTCCGGCGGCGACTTCAGCGCCCCCAGGACCGGCAGGCCCGCCGAGCTGGCGCCGAAGTCGACCGCCGCCCCGACGCGACCGGGGGTCAACGCGCGAGCTTCTCGTCACGCAGCCGGTGCCGGTAGCGCAGCGGCGACTCTCCCACTTCCCGTTTGAACGCGGAGCTGAAGGCGCTCACGGATGTGTAGCCGAGGGCGGATGCCAGCGACCCAATGGGATCGTCGCCGTCGCGCAGCGCGCGCTGCGCCAGCAGCATCCGCCAGCGGTTGAGATAGGTGAGCGGCGGCATGCCCGCCACGGTCCTGAAATGCGTGGCGAAGGACGTCCGTGACATCGCCGATGCGCTCGCCAGCGTCTCCAGCCGCCAGGGCCTCGCCGGTTCGGCGTGCATGAGGCTGAGCGCCGGACGCAGACGGTCGTCGGTCAGCGCCCGTAGCCACCCCGAGGGGAGCTCGGCCTGGTGGACGTAGGCGCGCAACATGTCGAGCAGCAGGAGCTGGCCGTGCTGCCGGATGGCGAACGCGGAGCCGACGCGGTCGCCGGTCAGCTCGTCGAGGATCTGGTCCAGCCTGTCTCGCAGGTGGGTCGCGGCGGGGGACGCCCGGACATGCCCCACCGGCGGAAGCGCCTGGAGCAACAGGATCCGGCCCACCGAGTTGAGGGCGACGTGGCCGCCGAGGACCACATCGGTCCCGGCGTGGCCGGCGTCGTCCTCGCGGAGGGAGGTGTAGCTCGCCGTGGTCACATCGATCTCGCGGGGCGGCCCGTCACCGGCGCCTCCCCGGAGCTCCAGCCACGCCTGATCGTTCAGGATGGCGACGTCGCCCGTGTCGAGGGCGAGAGGGCTCCCTGTGCTGTCGGTGGTCAGCCAGGCGCGGCCGCGCGCCACCGCGATGAACTTCAGGGGATGATTGATGGCGCCGCGCGCCACCCAGGGCTCCCGGGCCGCGAAGCCGCTCGACATCAGTCCCCGGATCTCGATATGAGCGAACACTTCGGACAGCTGGTCGTCGGCCATGTCCGTACGATCGGGCAAAAAACCCGAACGGGCAAGTATTCAAAGTGCGATGGGCGCGCCCGAGAGTGGACCCATGCGTCACACACAACATCCCCTCGGGTCCGGCTTCACCGCGGCGTCGACGGCCGCCGAGGTGCTCGCGGGCGTCGACCTGTCCGGCACCCACGCCGTCATCACCGCCGGCCACGCCGGACTGGGCCTGGAGACCACCCGGGCGCTCAGCACGGCCGGCGCGTCCATCACCGTCGGCTCGCGCGACCCGCAACGTGCCGCGGCCGCGCTGGCCGGGGTCGAGGGTGTCGAGGTCGGTCGGCTCGACCTGCTCGACCCGACCTCGATCGACGCCTTCGCGGCCCGCTGCCTCGACTCCGGCCGCCCGCTCCACATCCTGGTCAACAACGCCGGTTTGCCGCTCCCCGAACGCCTGGTGCGCGACGCACGCGGCTACGAGCCGCAGTTCGCCACCAACCACCTGGGCCACTTCCAGCTGACCCTGGGCCTGCTGCCCGCGCTGCGCGCCGCTCACGGTGCCCGGGTCGTCAATGTGTCATCCGGTGGCCACCGGCTCTCCGACATCCGCTGGGACGATCCGCACTTCACCACGGGCTACGACGGCCACCTCGCCTACGGCCAGTCCAAGACGGCCAATGTGCTGTTCGCCGTCGAGCTGGACCGCCGCTGGTCCCAGGACGGTATCCGCGGCTACGCGGTGCACCCGGGCATCGTCGTCGGTACGAAACTGAACGACTCGGTCGGCGAGGAGCAGCAGAGGGCCATGGGGCTGCTCGACGAGTCCGGCCGGCCCGTCGTCGACCCCGGCCGCGGGATCAAGAGCCCGCAACAGGGGGCGAGCACCATCGTGTTCGCGGCGGCCAGCCCGCTGCTCGCCGGGATCGGCGGTGTCTACCTCAAGGACAACGACATCTCACCGCTGGACGAGAACCCGGCCCCCATCGCCTTCGGCGTCGACCAGGACCCGCCCGCCGATGTCGTGCCGCACGCCGTCGACCCGCGCTCCGCCCGGCGGCTCTGGGAGCTGAGCGAGGGCCTGATCAAGGCGTGAGTCGCGGCGGTCCGCCGGGTGGCGGATCAGGTCACCAGGCCCTGGCGGTAGGCGTAGACGACCGCTTGCACACGGTCCCGGAGTCCGAGTTTGGTGAGGATGCGTGACACGAAGGTCTTGACGGTCTCCTGGCTGATCACCAGAGTCGCGGCGATCTCGCTGTTGGACAGGCCGTTGGCGATGAGGCGGAGCACCTCCAGTTCGCGAGGGGTCAGCGGGATGTCGTGCGGGGCGCCCTCGGGAGGCCGGATCCGGGCGGCGTACCTGCCCACGAGCTGGCGCGTCACCTCGGGGTCCAGCAGGGCCGCTCCCGTGGCCACGGTCCGGATCCCGTGCAGCAGTTGGGACGGGGGCGCGTCCTTGAGCAGGAAGCCGCTCGCCCCCGCGCGCAGCGCCTCGTAGACGTATGTGTCCAGGTTGAACGTGGTCACCACGAGCACCTTGACCGGGCGCCGCACCCCCGCACCGGCCAGCAGCCGGGTGGCCTCGATACCGTCGAGCACCGGCATGCGGACGTCCATCACCACGATGTCCGGGTGCAGTTGGCCGGCGAGGTCGACCGCGGTCCGGCCGTCTTCGCACTCGCCCACCACCTCGAGGTCGGGCTGGGCGTCGATGATCGTCACCAGCCCGGTGCGGACCAGTACCTGGTCGTCGCAGACCAGGACCCGGATCGGCTCGCTCATGACGGGCTCCCCGCGGGTATCCGCGCCCGGACGACGAAGCCACCGTCCGTCCGGGCCTCCGCGCTGAAGTCGCCGCCGAGGACGCCGACCCGTTCGCGCAGACCGGCCAGCCCCCGCCCGCTCCCGCTGGGCGAGGCGGGGGCCCGCGAGCCGGAGCCGTCCGTGCTGACCTCCACCGTGATCTCCCTCTCCGCGTGGCGGACTTGGACCCAAGTGCGGCTGCCGTGGGCGTACTTGAGGGCGTTGGTCAGGGCCTCCTGTACGACCCGGTAGGCCACCAGGTCGGCGCTGCCGGTCGACTCCGCCGGTGTGCCCTCCTCGGTGAACTCCACCGGCTGCCCCGACCGGCGGGTCTGCTCCACGAGCGTGAGGAGCCTGCCGACGGTCGGTGTCGTGGCCCCGGTGCCGTGGTCGGGGTTGATCAGGTCGAGCAAGTGGCGCAGATCGGTGGTGGCACGTCTGCCGGTCTCGGTGACCGCGGTCAGGGCCTGGTCGAGGCGCTCGGGCGCGGCGGTCAGATAGCGCGCCGCCTCGGCCTGTACGACCATCGCCGTCACATGGTGGGTCACCACGTCGTGGAGCTCACGGGCGATGCGGGCGCGCTCCGCGGCGCGGGTGTCCTCGGCGACACGGCGGCGGCGCTCGGCCTCCGCTGCCCGGGTGGAGCGCAGCCACGACCCCATGCCCCAGGGGAGGGCCAGCGCCAGGTAGTACATCACGAACTCGCTCGGCGCCTCGGCGCCCGAACCGAGCCGGTACAGCGCGACCGCCAAGGGCACATACGCCACGGAGAACACGAGCGCGGTGGTGCGCCGGTGCCGCTCCAGATGGGACGCCACGCTCAGCAGCGCGACGGGCATCGCGGTGCCCGCGAACGAGTGGTAGCCGCGGAGTTGGTCGACGGCGAAGCCGAGCGTCACCAGGGTGAGGCAGACCACCGGCCATCGCCGCCGCACCGCGAGCGGGAGGCACTGGAGGGCGACTGCCACGATGGCCAGCGCGTCGAAGGGGCGTGCGGGCAGGCCGCCCAGCTGCGTCCCGTGGTTCTGGAACGACGGGATGAGCGACCCGGTGAGGATCAGCAGCCCGAGCGGGAGATCCCGGACCGTGACATCGAACCGGTGCCACATCTCGGGGACACGTCGAACACTGATCACCGGGCGAGTCTAGCCCGGAGGGACCGGAGGGACGCCATGACGCGTGAGGTCGTCGGCGCGGACGAAGACCGGCTTGAGGTGTTTCTCCGGCAGCGCCTCCGGCAGTTGCTCCCAGTCCAGGACGTGCGAGACGACCCGTGCCGGGTCGACCCTTCCGGAGCGGGCGAGGTCGAGGGCCTCGGGGATGTGGCCCCGGACGTTGTCGCGCGCGATGCGCAGTGTGACGCCGGTGAGGTACATGTCGAGCAGGGGCAGCTCACCGGGGCGGAAGTGGTTGCCCGCCGACTCGCAAATGCCTTCCGGCGCGAGGGATTTGACGGCCAGGGCGAGCTGGTCGACGCGGCCGGTGGCCTCCACGGCGATGTCGAAGCGGTGGCGGACGGGCTCGAGCGCCTCGGCGGTGGCGGCGCCGTAGCCGCGGGCGAGCTCACGGTGGATCGGATCGGGGTCGACGTACAGCACCTCTGAGGCGCCGAGCGCGCGGGCGATGTCGCACACGTACAGGCCGATGCTGCCACGCGCGACGACCAGGACGCGGGCCCCGGGCCTGGCCGTCAGATGGGGGGCCACCAGGCGCCAGGACAGGGACCAGTTGTCACCGGCCGAGGCCATGGCGACCGGGTCGAGGTCGGCGGGCAGCGGGACGAGCATGGCGTCCGCCCAGGGGACGCGCACCAGGTCGGAGAAGAGGCCGCCCCAGTCGCCGCCGATGGGCGCGCCGTACATGGCCATGTGCGGTACGGCCGTGCAGTGCGCGGTCAGCCCGGCACGGCAGTCGCCACAGCTGCCGCAGTTGACGGACCAGGGCACGACGACCAGGTCGCCGGGGGCGACGGTGGACACGGCGTCGCCGGTCTCCACGACCCGGGCCACGCACTCGTGGCCGAGGGCGAAGGGCGGGTCGATGAAGCCGTGCCCGGCAAGGATCGCGGTGTCGACGTCGCAGGTGGTGGCGGCCACCGGGGCGACGATGGCCTCCTGGTCCGACCGCGGCTCGGGGTCGGGCGCCTCGCGCCATTCGACGGTGTTGCGGGCGACGTAGGTCAGTTCACGCATCGGCTCGCCGCCCTTCGCGAACGTGACCAGGTCGGGTCATCGGCATGACGAAGTCTCCCCTCGTGCTCCGCGCACGTCTGCGGTGATGGGTCTATAACGATCGTTATAGCGCCGCTCACGCTAGACTATGACGAGCGTTATAGCCAGAGGGGAGCACGGTCGTGGCCAAGCCCAGCGCGCCGTCGCGCGAGCGCATCCTGGTCGGCGCCGCCGACATGATCAGCAGACGTGGCCTGAAGGCGACCAGCATCCGGGAGCTGGCCAAACACGCCAAGGCGCCGCTCGGCTCGACCTACCACTTCTTCCCCGAGGGCAAGCAGCAGTTGGCCACCGAAGCGGTGCGGTACGCGGGAGGTGCGGTCACCCGCATCCTGCGCAGGGAGCTGGAGGAGGGCCCGGTCGCCGGTGTGCGTGCCTTCCTGACCCTGTGGCGCGGCATCGTCGTCAACAGCGACTTCCGGGCCGGCTGCCCCGTCCTCGCCGTCTCCGTCGAGGAACCGCCGGACGACGGGATCCCGCCGGCCCTGGTGGCCGCCGCCGAGGCGTTCGAGGACTGGGAGCGGCTGCTGGCCGAGGCGCTGACCGCGCATGGAGCCGACCCCGACCGGGCGCCCGGATTGGCGGCGCTCATCGTGGCGTCCGTCGAGGGCGCCATCGCCATGTGCCGCGCCAAGCGCGGCATGGAGCCCCTCGATCAGATCGCGCGACAACTGGAGACACTGATCGCCGACGCACTCGGCCACCCGGCCTGACGGCTCAACCGGCGGTGCCGCACCGCGCCGCGCCCACGAGACACGGGACTACTCCAGGCGCCACAGGTGGATCGTCTTGTCCTGGAAGCCAAGGGTGGCCAGGGTGCGGCCGTCGGGGCTGAAGGCGAGTTGGGCGATGGAGGAGCCGGGGTTGCCGATGGCGGCTCGGTGTTCATGGCCGGCGGCATCCCACAGGTGCAGGCCGGTGTAGTCGGTGGTGAGGACGGTCTTGCCGTCCGTGCTGTAGGCCAGGCCGGTGACGGAGCCGGAGTGGCCGGCGAGCGGCTTGCCGCGCTCCTTGCCGGTGATCGCGTCGAGGAAGTGGACTTCCGTGGAGTCGTTGTCGACGGCCAGGGTTGTGCTGTCCGGGCTGAACACCATGTGGCCGGCAGCACCGCCGAAGGAGTCGTTCGACGGTTTGGGCCGTTGTTTCCGGGCGGCCACGTCCCACAGCCGTACGCCGTCCATGCCGGACTCGTCCGCGCTGGCCAGAGTCTTCCCGTTCGGGCTGAACACCAGCTGGTGGGCGCCCGCCGACTGGAGTGGCGCGCCCTTTTGCCGATGAGTCGCCGCGTCATAGAGCCGGATCTCCTGGTCGATGAAGCCGCTGGTGGCGAAGAGCCTGCCGTCCGGGCTGAAGGCGATCGTCTCGAAGGACAGCGAGGGATCGTCGTGCTGGGCGATCTCCTTGCCGCGCGGGCGCAGGGTGGTCGCGTCCCAGAACTGGGCCCGGCTCTCGTGGCCGGTCGCCACCGTCCGGCCGTCCGGGCTGAAGGCCACTCCCTTGAAGATGACGAGTGAGGAGAGCAGGGCGCTGGCCCGCTGTTTGTGGGTGGCCACGTCCCACAGCCGCAGCACTCCGTCCTGGGATTCGCTGGAGGCCAGGGTCTTCCCGTCCGGGCTGAAGCGCAGCGTGCCGATCTCGCCCTTGTGCCCCCTGAGGGTCGCCAGTGGGCGCAGCCTGGGACGGGCGGGAATGGCGATGGGCGGGGGTGTGCGCAGGGGAGTGGGGGAGGGGCTGCCGGAGGTGTCCTCGCCGGGCTTGCCGTGGGCGGTGTCCTTCCCTCCGTCCGACTCGCCGCCGAAGAGGGCGATACCGGTGGGCACGGCCACGGCGGCGACCGCGACGGCCGCGCCCGCGCCGATGAGGAGACGGCGCCGCGAGGGCGGGAGGGGCTTCGCGGGTATCCGGGCCAGGGGCTTCGCGGGTGTCCGGGGCAGGGGCTCCGGTGGCATCCGCGGTGGGTGCGGGGGCGGTCCGCTCAGCTCGTGGCGAAGGCGTTCGCGTTCGGCCAGCAACCGGTCGCGCTCGGCGCGGAGTTGGCTGAGCTCCTCGGCCGCCGCGTCCGCTTCCGGCGTCGTCTTCCCGCCGTCCGGCCCGGTGTGCCCCGCACCGGATGAGGTGTCGCGTACGCCCTCCGGCGAGGGCCCTCGCTCGTCCATGCCCCGCTCCCGCCCTTCCCTTGTTCCGCTTCGTGTGATGTGCCGACCGTTGGACCGGCCGACCCGCTGGCTACTCGATCCGCCAGAGCCGTATGGCGTTGTCGTCGTAGCTGCCGGTCGCCAGCGTCAGCCCGTCCGCCGTGAAGGCCGTCGGCTCGGACAGGGAGGCGAGCTCCAAGGGCTTCGCACGTTCCTTGTGCGTGGCCGCGTCCCAGAAGCGCAACACGAGCCCGCTGTAGAAGCCGAGCGTGACGATGGTCTTCCCGTCCCCGCTGTAGGCCAGCGCGCTGACACCGACGGTGCGGGCGCGCAACGGCTTGCCGCGCTGGGTGGCGGTGGCCGTGTCCCACAGCCGTACGAGGCCGTCGCCACCCACGCTCGCGCTCACCGCCAGGGTCCTGCCGTCCGGGCTGAACGCCATGGCGCCGACCCCGCCCTCATGGCCGGTCAGTGGCTCGCCCCGCAGCCTGCGGGACGCCACGTCCCACAGCCGCACGACCCCGTCGCCGATATGGCTGCTCACGGCCAGCGTCTTGCCGTCCGGACTGAACAGCAGCCCCTCGACACCGCCCTTGTGCCCGGTCAGTGGCTCGCCCCGCTGTCCGCGGGACGCGACGTCCCACAGGCGCACGGCGCCACCGCCCGGATCGTTGGTGCCGCCCGCGGCCAGCGTCCTGCCGTCCGGGCTGAAGGCGACAACCTCGAACGGCCGCTGTGTGCGGTCCGGCAGGCTCAGCGATCTGCCACTGCGGTGGAGCGAGGGGATCTGCCAGAACTGCGCCCTGTCCGCGCCACCGGTGGCCAGCGTCCTGCCGTCCGAGCTGATCGCCGCGGACTGGAAGACGACGAGAGCGGAGGTCAGCGGCGCGCCGATCCGCCGGTGCTCCGGGACGTCCCACAGCCGTAGGTTGCCCACCTCGGCCTCGGTGGAGACCAGCGTCCGCCCGTCCGGACTGAACCACACCCCGCCGAGAGTGCCGGAGTGGCCCTTGAGGGTGGCGAGGCGGCGGATCGTGGGGTGCGCGGGAATGCTCGTCACGGGGCGCGGGCGCGGTGGCCGGGGGTGAACGGAGGAGGACGAGCCGTCGTCCTGGGCGAGGACAGCGGCGGCGGCCCCGCCCCCGGCGACCACGACGGCGCCACCGGCGACGAGCAGACCCCGGCGGGAGACCCCCGCGACGCGCGGATGCGCAGCGGAGGCGTCCGCGCCCGTAGGGGCGTACGGATCGGGCGCGGGCGGCGGCTCCTGGGGTGCGCGGGCTACGGGTGCTGGTGCGCCATCCGTTCCCTCACTCGCGTCCCCGGCCGCCCCCTCAATCGTGGGGCCGGGTACATCGGCCGACACGGCGGCGGCCCGTCGCTGCTCCACTTGGGACCTGAGCCCCCCGACCTCCTCCCGGAGGCGTTCACACTCGGCCCGTAGCCGCTCGCCCTCGTCGTCCATGTCGCCACTCTCCCCGTCGGGCCTCATCGTGTCGGCGGCCGGTGGGGTATGCCGCTGCCACCGCATACCCCACCCCTGATCAGCCGAGCTGCTTCTCGATCTTCGAGAGCTGGAGTGCGGGCCACTTCTCCACCATCGCGTCCTCGTCCGCCTCGCTCACCTGGTCGCTCCCGTCCCAGACGATGGCCTCCACGACGACCGTCCCGGTCCGGATCGCCAGGACCGTGACGCCCGGCGCCTCGAAGGACAGGGCCGCGTCCCCCAGGTCGGACGAGTGCTCCTTGGCGCCCCGGATCTTGTGGATCTTCTCGCGGTTGTCGGCCACCAGTCCGTCCCAGGCCGCCTCCGCGGCGTCCTCGTCGTCGTAGGCGAGGACATCGGACTTGACCCGGAAGAACACGTTCTCCGACCGCTCGAGCACGACCATGCCCGCCCCACGCAGATGTCGGCACGCCCAGCCGTCGCCCTCCTTGCGCCATTTCCGGCACTGCTTGTCCAGGTCGGTGCCGGCCAGCACGGATCTGCCCTCCTTGTTGCCGGACGGCACCGACAGGGCACCGGTGAGCCCGTCGTGCGGGACGAACCCGGGCAGGTCCCGCCTGGTCGGCAGTGCCGCGTCCATGTCCGCGGCGTCCAGCGTGGGGGCGGGCCACAGCAGATACGCGCCGAGCCCGGCCACCGCGAGCACCGCGGCCACCACTCCGACCAGCGCGCCGCGGCGCGTCATTCGAACCATGCCCGTCACCGTAAGGACGCCACGTCGGGACCCGTCCCCACCCTCACGCGTTAGGCGGCCGGTCCCGAATCACTCGTTTATGCGATGCGCCTCAGTGCCGCGCTGATCCAGTGTGGCCAGGGAGGAATGCATAACGGCACATCCGCTGGGAGGACCCATGGATCCACGTCTCAACTACTTCGGCAATGCCCTCGCGACCAAGGTGCTGAAGCACCTCTACTCGGCCAGCAAGGCGGTGTCGGACTCGACGCTGCCGGAATCCGTTCAGTGGCTGGTGGAGATCCGCGCCAGCCAGATCAACGGCTGCGGCTTCTGCACCGACATGCACACCAAGGACGCGGCCCACGCCGGGGAGACCTCGGTACGGCTCAACCTGGTCGCCGCCTGGCGGGAGGCGACCGTATTCACCGAGGCCGAGCGCGCCGCGCTGGAGCTGACCGAGCAGGGCACCCGGGTGGCGGACGCGGCCGGTGGGGTCACGGACGAGGTCTGGGCGAACGCCGCCAAGCACTTCGATGACGACCAGCTCGTCGCCCTGATCTCCCTCATCGCCGTCATCAACAGCTATAACCGCATCAACATCATCAACCAGCAGCCGGCCGGCGACTACCAGGTCGGCCAGTTCGGCTGAGCCAACCGCGTTTTCCCTGATGGCGCACGGCGTGTCACAGATGCGGGCCGTGCCTTTCTTCCCTGTGATTCGAGTTGTTCGAGCCCGGAATCCCCGACGCGGATCGACCGCCCGTTCCGGGCCGGCCCACGGAGGTATAGCACAGTGCACGAGATGGACTCAGCGGATGGGACCGGACCCAAGATGCTGGCGGACGTCAAGCCGCCTTTCATCCCCGAGGGTGCTTCGGGGATGACCGTCCTCGTCGAGTGGCCTCCCGGCGACCCGGGGACTCCTCCGCACCGCCACTCGGGGCCGTGTTACGGCTATGTGACCGAGGGCGCGATCCGGTTCGAGCTCGAAGGTGAGCCGGAGCGTGTGATCAGGGCCGGTGAGACGCTGTTCGAGCCGGGCGGTGACGTGATCCACTACCAGAACGGCAACGCCCTGTCGGATGCCCCGAGCAAGTTCGTGGTGTTCATGCTGTGTGCGCCGGGCCAGCCGATGCTCACGCTGGTCGACGACGAGGAGCTGGAGAAGCGGGCTCATCTGCGCCACCCGCGGCCCACGGACTGACCTGCCGAAGCTGCCGCGGCGGAGCCGGACGTCTCCCGCACACGCCCACCGCCATGGCCCCGGCCATGGCGGTGCCGGTCGCATGAACGCGGTATTTCCACGCCCATACCCGTCATCGCGCGCCGATTCCGTTGACGGAGATCACCTCAATGCCAAAGCTTTCTTCCATGAACAGAGCATCGGCGGGACCGAGGACATTCTGATGAGGACTTTCGTGCATCGGGGGCAGATCACCAAGGTGGTTTTCGGCAGCGGGACGCGCAGCCGTATCCCTGAGGAGGCCGATGCTCTCGGATGCCGTCGGGTGCTCATCCTGTGCACCCCCGGCCAATGGGACCAGGCAGCGGAGATACGCGACCTGCTCGGTGCCACGGCAGCGGGCACGTTCGCCGAAGCGGTGCCGCACACCCCTGTCGAGGTCACGGAGAAGGCGGTCGCGTACGCCGGAAGCGTGGATGCGGACTCCGTGCTCGCCATCGGCGGTGGATCGACCATCGGCCTCGGCAAGGCGATCGCCGTGCGCACCGGTCTTCCGCAGCTGGCGCTGCCCACCACCTACGCCGGTTCGGAGATGACGCCGATCCTCGGAGAGACCGAGGGCGGCAGGAAGACGACCCGCCGACTGCCGGAAGCGCTGCTCAAGACGGTGGTGTATGACGTCGACCTGACGCTCACGCTACCCGTGGGGATATCGGCGGTCAGCGGCGTCAACGCGATGGCGCACGCGGTGGAGGCCCTCTACGCACAGGACCGGGATCCGGTGGCCTTCCTGATGGCCGGTGAGGCGCTGGACGCCCTCACCCGGTCCCTCCCGGTCATCGCGCGGCACCCGGACGACGGCGAGGCGCGGGCCGACGCGCTGTACGGGGCGTGGCTGGCGGGCACCTGCCTCGGCACGGTCGGCATGGCCCTGCACCACAAGGTCTGCCATGTGCTCGGCGGCACCTTCGGGCTTCCGCACGCCGAAACCCACACGGTCGTCCTGCCGCATGTCGTCGCCTACAACGGGGCGGCGGCCCCCGAGGCCATGGCACGCATCGCGTGCGCGCTGGCCCGGGACGACGCCGCGAGCGGTCTCTTCGACTTCGCCGGGAGGCTCGGCGCCCCCAGGGCACTGCGGGACCTCGGCATGCCGGAATCGGGCATCGAGCAGGCGGCCGAACTCGTCGTACGGGACGGCTACTGGAATCCGCGGCCAGTGGAACGGACCGCGGTGCGCGCCCTCTTGACCCGCGCCTGGGCTGGCGAGACACCGTGAACGTCATCCGGCGACGAACATCCCCGGACCGACTCCGCATTCGACACCAATCACCACGGGAGCGCGCCATGCGTGATCTGACCAGCGACACCATCACCGATGCCGTGATCTCCACCATGCGGGACACCAAGGACGCCCGCGTCGCGGAGATCCTGGAATCGCTGGTGCGGCACCTCCACGCCTTCGTCCGCGATGTCGAACTGACGGAGGAGGAGTGGGCCCGGGGAGTGGACTTCCTGACGCGCACCGGGCAGATGTGCACATCGACGCGCCAGGAGTTCATCCTGCTGTCCGATGTGCTGGGCATCACCATGCTGGTCGACTCTCTCAGCAACCGACGACCCACGGAAACCACCCAGAACAGCGTCCTGGGCCCCTTCTTCAGGGAGGACAGGCCGCGGCACGCCGACGCCGCCGACATCTCCGGAGGTCTGCCCGGCACCCCGCTCTTCTTCGAGGGGCGGGTCGTGAACCGTGCGGGAGCGCCGGTGGCCGGCGCGGCGGTGGACGTCTGGCACAGTGACGGGGACGGCCACTACGACGTGGATGTGCCCGGCCAGGTCGACCCGGCCATGCGTGCGCTGTTCCACACCGACGAGACGGGACACTTCGGCTTCCGTTCCATCCGCCCGTCCAGCTACCCGATCCCCGGCGACGGCCCGGTCGGCGAACTCCTGGGCGCCACCAGCAGGTCGCTCATGCGTCCCGCCCATGTGCACCTGCTGATCGAGGCTGAGGGATTCCAGCGCGTGACCACCATGCTGTTCCCGTCGGACGACTCGTATCTGGACACGGATCCGGTGTTCGGGGTCAAGGAGTCGTTGATCACGTCCTATGACACCTACGAGGCCGACACCGGGCCCTGCCGTGAGCTGACCGACGAGCCGTACACCGTGCTGCGGCACACCTTCGTCCTCGAACCCCGCCCCGCGGACTGATCCCGACGGCCGCACACCATCGAGAGGCGGTCCTCCATGAGCGGCGGCGATCCGGGCGGGAGGGGTGGCGCCCTGCCTCGGTTGCCCGGCCATGTCATACCCCGGCCGAGGCTGGTCCGCAGGATCCATCGGCTGCTGGACCAGTACCCGGTGCTCGTCGTGGCCGCTTCGGCGGGGTCGGGCAAGACGACCGCCGCGGTCCAGGCCGCCCAGGCGCGGCCCGGACCCGTCGCCTGGGTATCGCTCGCCGGGATGCCCGGCAACGCCGGTCCCGGTGCCGACGGGCCGGCGCTGACGCGCCTTCTCACGGCGGCCGTCGAGCCGCATGCGCCGGCCGTGGCGACGGCGCTGACGGGTGCACTGGCGCGTGGGCTCTCGGCGTCGGAGATCGGCGTTCTGCTCGCCAGGGCGCTCGCCGGGACGGACCTGGTGCTGGTGCTCGACCGCGTGGAGACGATCGGCGGGCGCGCCGGTGCGGAGGGGCTGCTCGACGCGCTCGTCGGGGGTCTGCCGGAAGGGCCGCGGCTGGTACTGATCTCCCGCGTGGAGCTGCCCCCGGGGCTCGGTGGTCTCGGCGATGTCCATCGCGTCGCCTTCATCGAGGACGGGGAGCTGGCCTTCGACGTGGCCGAGGCCGCCGAGGCCCTGCGGGGCGACGACCGGGGCGACGACCCGTCCCGCCTGGTGGCGGCGACGGGCGGCTGGGTCACCGGAGTCCTGTACGACTGGTGGGGTGTCGACGCCGCCGCCTCCGCCGCACAGCACGAGTGCCTCGCGGCCGAGCTGCTGACCCAGCTCACACCCGCGGAGGCGGCACTGCTCGTCCGTACGAGCCTGCTCGACGACGGGGTGACGGCCGAGCGGGCCAACGCCCTCGGACTGGCCTCGCCGGACCGGACGATGGCCGCCCTCCGCGGCCGACGGCTGCCGCTCGACTGGTCCGCCGACGGCAGCCGGATGGTCGCCCTGCCGCGGTTCCGCCACCATCTCCAACGGGAGATCGAACGCCTGGACGCAGACACCCTGCGGGTGCTGCGCCGGGGCTACGCGACGTTGCTCCAGGGCCGGGGGCGCCACGAGGACGCCGTGGCCGAGCTGCTCATGAGCGGCGACACCGCCGCCGCCCGACACGTCGCCGAACATGCGCTGCCCGATGTACTCGGGCGATTCGACCTGACGACCGCCGAAGGCTGGCTCGACCGGATGCGCCCGGCGCCCACCCCGAGCCTGGCCTCCGCGGCGCTCCGCGTCGCCTTCGGTCGCGAACAGTGCTGGCGGGGCGTGCGGTTGGCCGACCACCACGGCCGTGCGTGGTGGAGCCGCCTCGCCGAACAGCCGGGCGGCGAGGAGGACTTGGCCCTGCTGGTGTGGTGTCTCTGGCACGCGGGGAGGATCGACGGGGCGCGCGAGATCCTGGGCGTCATGCCGCCCGGGCACCCCCGCGACATCGCGGCGGCCGTGCTGGCTCTGGCGGACGACAGCACACCACAGCTCGCCCCGGACGTACTCCACCGGGTCGCGGGCCCCCTCGAAGCCATGGTGATGCGCATCGCCTACCGGTCCGGCCACCTGCGCGAGCTGCGGGACAGCACCTCCGGCACCTGGCGGAGCGTGGCGGGGACGCCCTGGAGGGTCGCGGCGCTGCGCGCCGAGGGACGTATCTCCCGGGCGGAGGAGGCGTACGCGGCGGTCGGAGACGGACCGGGGCCCGTCTGGCTGGCGGCCTTCGAGGCCGCGGAGCTGATGGCGGACCTCGGACGCCGGGACGACGCGTGGTCCGCGCTGCTGGCCGGGCGGCAGCGGATCGCGTCGACCGGCTCCCGCGTGTACGAGATCCTCAGCCTGCTCCTGGAGGCGAAACTGGCCCTGCGCCTGGATCGCGACCCGCCACGAGCGGCTCGGGCGCTCGCCGAGGCGGAGCGCAGAGGGTGCGCGCGCTACGCGTTCACCGCGGAACTGGCGGACACCTGGCGGGGCCTGGAACTGCTGCTGGCCGGCCGCGACCACGACGCCGTACCCCACCTCACCGCCGCGGTCTCCGCCATGCGCGCGGGCGACAGACATCTGGAGCTTCCCACGGCGGCCGTCTACCTGAGCGAGGCGCTGTGGCGCACCGGCGACGAGGACGGCGCGGACGCCGCCGCCGATCTGGCCCTGGAGGTCGCGACGGCCCAGGGCCCCCGCAATCTGCTGTTGCAGGCCCTGGAGGACGTGCCCTCCGTCGCCGTGCGCCGGGCCGACGCGGAACCCACCCACTCCTCACGCTGGCACGAGCTCGTGTCCGCGCTCGCGACCGCGAGACCGGTGGCCGGATGCGTCGAACCCCGGCTGACGCTGGAGGACTTCGGCCCGGTGCGGCTGGCCGCCGACGGGCGGGAGGTCCACCCGCGTCTGGCCAAGAGCGTGGAGTTGCTCGCCTATCTGCTGGACCAACCCTCGGCGAGCGCCAGGCGCCAGGCCCTCTTGGAGGCACTGTTCCCCGACCGGAGCGACACCACGGGGCGCAGCTACCTCCGGCAGGCCGTCTACCGGCTGCGCGAGGTGCTGCCCGACGGGCTGTCGCTGCTCCAGGACGGTGATGTGTACCGCCTGACACCGGCGTCCGCCGTCGTGAGCGCCTCCGGGACCCTGCGGCGACTGCTGGCGGAAGCCGCTCGGCAGGACGGTGAGCACCGGTGGGACACCCTGCGGCGCGCCCTGGCCATCGCCGAACGCGGCTCGTACTTCGACTCCCTCTCGACCCACTGGCTCGACACCAGGCGCGCCGAACTCGACTCCGCCCTCTTGCGGGCCCGAGTGGACGCGGCGGCCGTGGCGCTGCGCCTCGGCCGCGTCCGGGAGGCCCGCCGGCTCGCGCGTGCCGTGCTGGACAGCGATCCCTACCGGGAGCAGGCGTGGCGGCTCGCCCTGTGCGCCGCGGAGGCTGCCGGCTCGGACGATGAACTGCTCGACCTGTACCGGGGCTATCTGGGCGTCATGAAGGAGCTGGGAGTGCCGCCGTCCCCGGACCTGAGACGTCTGGTCGACCGACTGCGCCGATGAGCGGACGGGCCGGGTGAACTCGGGCGGTGTCGCGCCCGGGCCGTGATTTCTCCCGCGTTAACAGCCGGAGCCGCACGCTTCACACCAGCCACCAGGGTTCAGCTCCCCTTTCACGGAGGTCCTCCGATGATGGAAACCGTTGACACGACACTCGATTTCCGAGGCGCGATGAGCCGGCTCGCCACGGGCGTCAGCGTGATCACCACCCGCTCCGGAGCCACGCCCATCGGCATGGCGGCGAGCGCCGTGTGCGCCCTGTCCATGGACCCGCTCCAGCTGATCGTGTGCGTCGGCAACCACCTGTACACGCGGACCGCGATCGCGGAGCACGGCCGCTTCGCCGTCAATGTTCTCGGCGAGGACGGCGAGCACCTGGCGCGGAACTTCGGCGCCTCCAAACCGGACAAGTTCGCGGACGTCGAGACCGTCGACGACCACGGTGTGCCGGTCCTGAAGGACGCCATCGCGGCCGTCGTGTGCGATGTCGCCGAGGCTCTCCCCGGCGGCGATCACACCATCTTCGTAGGTGACGTCCGCCGATGCGCACACCGGGTGGACGGCCGGCCGCTGCTCTACTTCGCGGGAGGGTTCGGCGGGCTCAGGCACTAGCCCGGGCGCGGCGGCCCGAAGGAGGCCGCCGCGGCGACCGGCTCACCACCACCGCCCCCGATGCCGGATCTCGCGAGGCGAGCCACGGCCGTCGGGGGCTCCGCCCGTCCCGACGACTCCACTGAAGGTGCCATGCCCCGTGAAGGTGCCATGTCCCGCTCCGTGCCGGCCTTCAAGCTGCGTCCTCCGGCCCAGCCCCCACACCTTCTGACCCGCCCGCGTCTGTTGCGTCGGCTCGACGCGGCGACCGAGCCCGTGGTGGTGGTCTCCGCACCGGCCGGTGCCGGGAAGACCGTGCTCCTGGCCGAGTGGGCGCAAGCCACGGCGGCCCGTGGAGAGTACGCCTGGCTCAGTTTGGACGGGGGCGACAACGCCCCGGGCCGGCTCTGGGCCGGCATCCTGCGGGCGTTGCGCCACGTACGGCCGGAACTGCCCGTCCGCCTCCACAGCGATGAGTGGACGCTCGACGCATGGCTCGAGGAGATCCTGCCGAGCCTGGTGACCGGACTGGGTGAACAGGAGCCGCTCACACTGGTCCTGGACGGGCTGCAATCGATCACGGACGCCGACGCGGTCCGCAGCCTGGGGGACTTCCTGACTCGGCTTCCCCGGGGCTTGCGCGTCGTCCTGGCGACCCGGCACGTTCCCGGGTGGCCCGTGCCGACCCTGCGCACCCGGGGTCTCGTCGCCGAACTCGACCAGCACGAACTGGCGTTCACTCCGGAGGAGGCGCAGGCAGTGCTCACCGATCTGCTCGGCGCCCCTCCGTCTGCGGACACCTCGAGCGCGCTGTACGAGGCCACGGAGGGGTGGGCGGCGGGGCTGTGCGTCATGGGGCGCGTCCTCGCCCGCTCGGCCGACCAGGCCGACACCGAACGGAACGTGGCCCGTGGCAGGCAAGCGGTCTCCGAGTATCTGGCCACCGAGGTGCTGTTCCGGCTCACCACCGAACAGCGCCGGTTCCTGCTGCGCACCAGTGTGCTCGACGAGCTGAGCAGCGGGCCGTGCCAGGCCCTCGCCGGGGACCGGGCGGGCGTACTGCTGCGGGAGCTAGCACGGACCGTGCAACTTCTCGTACCCGTCGCCGCCGATCCGCTGGCGTACCGGCATCACCGGGCACTGGCCACGCTGCTCTCCGACGTCCTCACCTCCGAAGGGCCGGACACCGTCGCGTCCCTGCACCGGGCAGCGGCGCAGTGGTACTCCCGGCAGGGCGAGACGACCGCGGCCGTACGCCACTGGGTGCGGGGCGACGATGAGCCGGCGGCCGTCGCCTCGATCCTCGGCGCCTGGGAGAAGGCGATCTCGTCGGGCCGTGGTGCGCCGATCGCGCGGTGGCTGGACCTCCTGCCGCGCCGCACGGTCGCCGCCGACGCGCGCTTGTGCGTCGTGGCGGCGATGGCGGCTCTCTCCGGGGGCGCCCCGGAGACGGCCCGGCGCTGGCTGGACGTGGCCCAGCTCAGACAGACGGGCCCCGAGACGGTCGGCGAAGGCAGCACGGTGTCCGATGCGGCAGCCGTCGCCAAGGCCGTGGCCTGCTGTCTGAAGGGGGAGGTCCTGACCGCCGACCGGCTCGGCGCGTCCGCCGTCGGCGGCACCCGGCCGTTGACGTCCTGGCGCGCCCTGGCCTGTACGGCCCGCGGCGCCGCCGCCCTGTGGACCTCCCGGTACGAGGAGGCGGAGGCGCTGCTCGGCGAGGCGACCCGTGACGCACACGCCGCCGGGCACAGCCTGGTGCTCGTCCGCGCCCTGGGTTTGCGGGCGCTGTGCGCGCTGCTGGCCGGACGGCACGAGCCGGCGCGCATGCTGAGCGACGAGGCCCTCGAAGCGGCCGCGACGACCGGCCTGAGCGGGCACTTCGTCTCCGTGTCCGGCTACATCGCCCGGGCCGGTCTGCTCCTCGAAGAGGGCCCGGCCGAGGAGGCCGAGCGGGCTCTGGCCGACGCGGAAGCGGCGCTGGCGGGCCCGCCCCGGACGTCGCACGAACCCCACATCCGCGCCCTGTGCCACGCCACACGCGCGCGGCTGGAGAGCGCGCGGCGCAACGCGGACGCGGCGCGGGAGGCCCGCGAGGCGGCCGAGCGGGCGGCGTCCGGGTGCGAATCGCGCGGGGTACTGACGGACCTGCTCGGCCCGGCCGGTGAGGACACGGCCGTGGCGCCTTCGGCGCCCGGCCCCCAGGACCTGTCGCTGGGGGAGCGCCGAGTGCTCCGTGCCCTGTGCGGTCCGCTGACCCTACGTGAGATCGCCGCCGAGCTCTATGTGTCCCACAACACCGTCAAGACACAGGTACGGGCCGTCTACCGCAAACTCGACGCGCACGACAGAAGCGGTGCGGTGGCCAGGGCCCGGGAGTGCGGTGTGCTCTGACCCGGGCCCCGCATCGCGCTACGAGGCGTCCTGGCGCCGTGCGTAGTCCGCCTGGGCCGTGTACGCGGTCTCCTCCCGCTCGTCGACGCTCCCGATGCCGCAGACCTTGCGCGCGAGGTCTGCCATGCCCCCGCTCGGGGACAGCTCGGCGCGCTTCATGGTGAGGGTGCGGATGGCCAGCAGGGGCGTGCCGTTGAAGTTCTCGAAGGTGCTGATTCGGTCACCCCAGTCGGACAGGAACAGATCGCGGATCACCCGGCTGATCTTCAGCCGGTCGTGCGGCCTCCCGACCGGTCCGGTCTGCAACGCCTCCAGCCAGGGCCGCAGTTCGGGCCGCTGCCACTGCCCCTCGGTGGGGAAGATGAGCGAGGCACGACCGGCGAGGTCGACCACCTCGTGCACCATCCCGGCGATGTTCTCGAGGTAGTACGCCCGCCCGAAGTCGAACATCAGGACGTTCGGCTTGTAGAGGCCGCCGGGGGTGGTGAATCCCTCGTCCTCCGAAGCGACCACATGCGCCTTGAGCGTCTGGTGGAAGCCCGCGAACCGGGCGATCCGCGTCTGCACCGGCGGCAGCTGGTAGGTGCCGATGTGCTCGGTGATCAGCAGGGTCAGACCGAGCATCAGCTCGGCGCGCACCATCTGCCGGACCAGGGCCTGGTAGTGCAGCCAGTCGAAGACGCGCTGCGGATACAGCGACGCGTGCTTCGGGTTGCCGATGTGGAACACCCGGTCCCAGGGGATGAGCACGTCCTCGAACACGATGACGCTGTCCAGTTCGTCCCCCTGGGAGGCCAGCGGATGCTCGACGTCCTCGCCGTCCCGGACGTTGCTCTCCCGGCAAATGATGGTGATACCGGGGGCGTTGGGCTTCACCGCCCCGAAGATGATCTGCTCCGGCAGGATGCCGGGGCGGTAGAAGACGCCGATGTGGATCCAGTCCCCGAAGGCCGCGCCGGTGCTGATCGCCTTCACCCCCCGCACGGTGATGCCCTCGTCCGAGGTGCCGACCACCTGGAGGGCGGGGGACTCGGCCTGCGCGGAATCGCGCGAGCGGTCCGTCTGCGGGTCGACGAACGCTGGTGTCGTGTTGAGGTCGCCCTCCCGCACCACGTTCCAGAAGTCGATGATGCCCTCGGTGAGGTTCCTGCCGTCGGTGCCGACGGACTGGCTGCTCCAGGGCTCGGGGTCGTCCACGTACGTCAGCAGGACGTAGTTGTTGACATCGGGGGTGCGCGGGACCGCCCCGGCGCCGAGCTCCCGCAGCACCGTCTCCATGTAGCGCCGCTTGCGCCGCAGGTCGTCCTTGGAACGGTGCTGGAACCACGTCATGGACCGCCGGACGCCCTCCTCGTCCACGAACGTCATGACGTCCTGGAGTTCCGGGCGGTGGTGCAGGTCGTAGAAGTCGGCGAGCCTGCGGGCGTACGCCCGGGTCGTGGGGTGCGTGGCCACGTTGTCGACGAGCTCGTCGCCCACCCACACCGTGCGGCCGTCGTTCAGCGCCGCCAGGTATTCCTTGCCTGTACGCACGTCGTGCTCCTCTCCAGGGGCAAGAGATCCGGACGGCTCGGAGCATGCGTCGCGGCGGGGTGAGCGGACGGCGCGGCACCGGAAATCACCCAGGTGAAAGCGTCCAGCGCGGGGGAACCGGCGTTGAGGGCGATGTGGCCGTGCGGCATGCTGGCCCCATGCGCAGCACAGACCCCGCGGGCAACCGGGCCCGGGGGCGCGGGGACCGGGCCGTGGCCGGGCTGCCCCTCAGGGGACGGGACCGCGAGATCACCGCTGTCCGCGAGGATCTGGAGGCGGTGCGTGCCGGGCGGGGCGCCTGCGTCGTCGTGGAAGGCGCGCCCGGCGTCGGCAAGAGCCGGCTGCTCGCGGAGCTGGACGAGATGGCGCGGCGGTCCGGGTTCGACGTGGTGTCCGTACGGGCCGACGAGCTCGACCAGTACGCGGCGGGAGCGGCCCTACAGTCCGCCCTGGGGTCCTCCGCCGGTCCCCACCGGGCCGCCGTGGCCACCGGCGACCAGCGGCTCTGGCTGCTGGACGGCATCGCGGACGCCCTGGAGACGCGGGCCCAGCGCGGCCCGGTGGCGGTGCTGGTGGACGACGCGCAGTGGGCGGATCCGGCCACTCTGTTCGTGCTCCGCACCCTGCCCGGACGGCTGGCCGGCTCGCGGATCCTGTGGGTGCTGGCGGTACGGCCGGAAGCCGAGCGGCCGACCGTGGCCACGGTGCGGGCGGACCTCGAACGCCTCGGAGCCCGATGGCTGACCCTCGGCCCGCTGTCCCAGCAGGAGCTGGAGCAGATCGCGGCCGATGTCCTCGGGGCCACGCCGTCACCCGGTCTGGCCCGGCACCTGCGAGGTGTCGCGGGCAATCCGTTCCTGGCGATCGATCTGGTGCGTGCCTTCGCCGGTACGGACGCCGTCAAGGTGGCGGCGGGCGTGGCGAGCCTCGTGCACGATGGCATCCCCGCCGGTTTCCGGCGGAGCGTCGCCGCGCGGCTGGACCGGCTCCCGGAGGATGCCGTGCGCCTGCTCCAGATGGGGTCCGTCCTCGGCCGTGAATTCGACCTCGGGACGGCCGCCCGCATGCTCGGCAGACGGGTCGGCAGCCTGCTGTCGGGCGTCGAGGCCGCCCTGAACGCCGGTCTGCTCTCGGCCGACGGCCCCCGCCTCGCCTTCCGCCACGACCTCATGCGGCAGGCCGTCCACGAGAACCTGCCACAGGCCGTACGGACCGCTCTGCACCGGGAGGCGGCGGACAGTCTGCGTGGCGTCGGGGCCCGGTCGGCCGAGGTGGCCTGGCACGTCGTCATGTCGGGCGGTCCGGTCGACGAGGACGCCGTGACCACGCTGACCACCGCCGTAGGGGAACTGTCGGCGTCGGCCCCCGACGCCGCCGCGGACCTGGCCCAGCGGATCGCCGGACTGCTGCCCCCGCACGACCGGCGCCGCGTCACCCTGCTGACCGACGCCGCCGAGTACCTCGGCCGGACCCGCCGGGTGCACGAGGCGCTCGACCTGGTCGACGCCACCCTGTCGGACCGCCTCGAACCGCTGCCGGAGGCGCGTCTGCGCCTGGTGGCGGCCGAGATCCACCAGGCCGCGGGCGACGACGACGCCGCGATGACACACCTCCAGCGGGCTCTGGACCTTCCCGCGCTGCCGCCCGATGTGCGCGTACGGCTGTTGAAGACCAAGGGGACGGGCCATGTGTACCTCGGGGACATCACCGCCGCCGAGCAGACCGACACCGGGCTGGTCGCGGCCGCCTACCGCGGCGACGATCCGGCCGTCGTCGTCAGCGCCATGGTGTTCCAGTCGCAGACGTCCTTCTACCGCGGGCGCCTCGCCCGCGCCGTCGAGCTGGCCGAGGAGGCCGCCGGGCGCGTCGGCACGGAGTCCGGCGCGCTCTA
This sequence comes from Streptomyces sp. Inha503, assembly GCF_047215865.1. Lineage (NCBI taxonomy): Bacteria > Bacillati > Actinomycetota > Actinomycetes > Kitasatosporales > Streptomycetaceae > Streptomyces > Streptomyces sp. Inha503. The sequence goes on from NZ_CP178360.1 coordinate 11,469,007, forward strand.
TCTGCGGCCCCCGCGGATCCCGGCGTTGTGGCTGGCCATGACGCTGCTCGCCACCGACCGGATCGCGGACACCGAGCGGATCCTGCGGGACGGACAGCGTGAGGCGGAGGCGCTGGGCCTCGGCTGGTCACTTCCCCACTGGCACGCCACTCGCGCCTGCGCCCTCCTCGAACAGGGAGCGCTGGACGACGCGGCCGTGGAGGCCGAGGCCAGTCTGACGGTGGCGGACGAACTCGAGATCACTCGACCGAACGCGCGGGCCCGGTCCGTGCTGGCATTGGTGGAGATCAGACGCGGTGACCTCGCCAGGGCGAGGGACCATCTCCGCGCCGCCGAAGCCGGTGCCGACCCGACCACGCAGCGGTACGGCCGGTGGGTGACGCTCGCGCGCGCCTGCCTGGCGGACGCGGAGGGCCTGGACGCCCCGGCGGCAGCGGCGCTCGCCGCTGGCTTCGGGGACCGTGAGCCCACGCGGCTGCTGGCGGTGCCTCCGTCCCACTGGCCCGGGATCGTGCGCATCGCGCTCCGCGGCGGGAACCCGTCGGTCGCGCAGGCCGTGTCCGGCGCCCTGCGCGACCTGACCGCGCGGGACGACAGCCAGCGGATCATCCGGGCGGTCCGCGCCCATGTGGACGGCCTGCTCCACAGCGACCCCCGTGGACTGGAGTCCGCGATCAGCGCCTACCGGAGCGGCGGCAGGCCGCTGGCCCTGGCCGCGGCCTGCGAGGACCTCGGCGAACTCCTGGCCACTTCCGCCGATACCGCCCCGGCGATCCCGTACCTCGAAGAAGCGGGTGAGCTGGCGTCGGCCTCAGGAGCCCTGCGCGACCACGAACGGATCAGACGGCGCCTTCGGCGGCTCGGCGTGCGCGCCGGCGCCCCACGGAGCCACACCGCCGGCCCTCCGGGGTGGGGGAACCTGACCGAATCCGAGCGCAAACTGATCCCGCTCGTCGTGGACGGTCTCACCAACCGGGCCATCGCCGACCGGCTCTACGTGTCCATTCACACCGTCAACACCCACATGAGGCACATCTTCACCAAGCTCGGCATCAACACGCGCGTCGAACTGACCCGGCTGGCGCTCGAACGGGGTGGCATCGCCGACGGGGCGAACTGAACGCTCACCCCGCCGCGGCACGGCGCAGCAGCGGGGTGAGGCGGTGGGGCACCAGCTCGCGCATGGCCAGGGCCGTGGTGGTGCGCTCGATGCCGGGGATGGCGAGGATCTGCCCCGCGATCCGGTACAGATCCTCCGCGTCCGCGGCGACCGCCCGTACCAGCAGATCGGTCTCGCCGCTGAGGCCGAAGACCTCCACGACTTCGTCGATGCCCGCCAGTGCCTCGGACACCTCGGCCAGCCGGCGCTGATCGACCCGCGCGGTGACGAACGCGGTGAGCGGATGGCCCAGCGCGTTCGGGGTGATCCGGCGTTCGAAGGAGCCCAGCGCGCCGCCCTGTTCCATTCTGGCCACCCGCGCCTGGACGGTGTTGCGGGACAACCCCAACTGCTCTGCCAGGGCGACGACGGTGGCCCGTGGCCGGGCGGCGAGGGCGAGCAGGATCCGCGCGTCGGTGGCGTCCACCCCTCGCTCACTGTTCATAGTGCTCAATCGATGTCCCTCATTCGACCCGGAGCATGAGCAGAATGCTCAACGAAAGAGAAGCATCTTGTGCAGTTGAAGAGCTATCTGTCTACTGACTGAGCACAAAATCATTTCCATGGCGCGGTGCGGATAGCGGAGGCGGTCGGCGATGGTCCTGGACCCGGAGCTGAGAGCGATCGGCGGCAATGGCTCGGGCCGTGCCCGGGAGGAGGAGCTCGCGGTGCTGGAGGCGGTCGGGCAGCGGGTGCTGTGGCTGTCCACCGCTATCATCGACCATGCCAACCGGGTGCGGCCGAACCCCTCGGGGCTGAAGGTCGGCGGGCATCAGGCGTCAAGCGCCTCGATGTCCTCGATCATGACTGCGCTGTGGTTCCACGCGCTCAACCCCGAGGACCGGGTGTCGGTCAAACCCCATGCCTCACCCGTGCTGCACGCCATCAACTACCTGCTGGGCGAGCTGGACGAGTCCTATCTGACCACCCTGCGCGCCTTCGGCGGCCTCCAGAGCTATCCCAGCCGGGCCAAGGACCCCGACCCGGTGGACTACTCCACGGGCTCGGTCGGCATCGGCGCCACCGCCCCCCTGTGGGGCGCCCTCGCACGGCGCTATGTGGAGGGCCACTTCGGCGGGGCCGGGAGGGGACGGCAGTACTCCCTGCTGGGCGACGCGGAGCTGGACGAGGGCGCGATCTGGGAGGCGATCCAGGACCCGATGGTGCCCAGCCTGGGCGAGGCGGTGTGGGTCGTCGACCTGAACCGGCAGTCCCTGGACCGGGTCGTCCCCGGCATCGCCGCGGACCGGCTGGAGGGCATGTTCGCCGCGGCCGGCTGGCAGGTCATCACCCTCAAGTACGGGCACGCGCTGCGGGAGTTGTTCGCCCGGCCGGGCGGCGAGGCCCTGCACGCGCGTATCGACGCCATGGACAACCCCGAGTACCAGCGGCTGCTGCGCTGCTCCGCCGACGAGTTGCGCGAGCGGCTGCCGGGCACCGGCTCCACCGCCGGGCCGATCGCGGACCTGATCGCCCCCCTGGACGACGCCTCGCTGCTGGCGGCGCTGCGCAACCTGGGAGGGCACGACATCGGCGCGCTGACGGACGCGTTCGACAGCGTCGACGACACCCGGCCGACCGTCATCTTCGCGTACACGGTGAAGGGTTACGGGCTGCCCACCGAGGGCCATCCGCAGAACCACTCCTCCCTGCTGACCGCCGACCAGATGAGGACCCTGGCCGACCGCCTGGGCACGGACCCCGACCGGCCATGGGCGGCCTTCGCCGGTGGATCGCCGGAGGCGGAGCGGTGCGCGGCGGCCGCCAGGCGGCTGCGCCGCCCCGGGCACCCGTCGCGGCAGGCCCCCGCGGTCCCCGAGAACCTCGACCGCCCGGCACCGACCGGCTCCGGCAACACCCAGCAGGCCCTCGGACGCGTGCTGCTGGACCTCACCCGGCGGGCACCGGAGGCGGCCGCCCGTATCGTGACCGTCAGCCCGGACGTCAGCTCCACCACCAACCTGGGCGGCTGGCTGAACAAGGTCGGTGTGTGGTCCCCGACCGAGCGCCCCAACTGGTTCGCCGATGACGCCGAGACGATCCTGCACTGGCGGGAGCGGCCCACGGGCCAGCATGTGGAGCTGGGCATCGCGGAGACCAACCTGGTCGGTCTGCTCGGCGAGCTGGGTGCCACCTGGAGCCGCTGGGGCCAGCCGCTGCTGCCGATCGGCGTCGTCTACGACCCCTTCGTCAACCGGGCCCTGGAGCCGTGGTCGTTCGGCATCTACGCGGGCGGCCAGTCGATCCTGGTCGGCACGCCGTCCGGGGTCACACTCGCCCCGGAGGGCGGCGCCCACCAGTCGATCACCACACCCTCGCTGGGCATCGAACAGCCCGGCTGTGTCACCTTTGAGCCCGCGTTCGCGATCGACACCGAATGGTGTCTGCTCGCCGCACTCGGCAACCTCGGCCGACCGGACGGGAGTTCGGCCTATCTGCGGCTCTCCACGCGGCCCGTCGACCAGTCCGCGGCCGATGTGCCCGGCGACCCGGCCGCCCGCGAGCGCCGCCGCCGTCAGGTGACCGCGGGAGCCTACCGGCTGCGCAGGCACGAGAGGCCCGTGGTGACCCTCGCCGCGATGGGTGCCGTGGTCCCGGAGGCCCTGGCCGCCGCCGACCGGCTCGCCGCCCTCGGCCACGGCGCCGACGTGGTCTGTGTGACCAGCCCGGACCTGCTCTTCCGCGCGCTTCAGGCCCGCCGCGGCCTGTCGCGGGACCCGAGCTGGATCCTCGACCAGGTCTTCCCCGCCGACCGGGCCACACCGCTGGTCACCGTGGTGGACGGCCATCCGCACACACTGGCCTTCCTGGGCACGGTCCAGAGCACGCCCGTCACCACCCTCGGCGTGTCGCGGTTCGGCCAGAGCGGTTCGATCGAGGACGTCTACCGCTACCACGGCATCGACACCGACGGCATCGTCACCGCCGCCCTCGACCTCGTCGACTGAAGGCGGAGGTCAGTCCGCCCGGGCCTCGGCGGTGCCGAGGCCCGTGGACCGCCGGTCGGATGCGGGCTCCGCGCGGACCACCGGGTGGCCGAGCGCGGGCATGTGATGGGGGAACCCGATCCGGAGGAGGGCGGCCGCGACGGCGGACGCCAGCACGACCACGGCCGCGAGGAGCAGGGCCTGGTGGTACCCGTGGCGCAGTAGCGGGGTGGCGACCAGTGGGCCGAGGATCTGGCCCACCGAGTACCCGGCCGTCAGCAGCGCGACCGCGCGGGGGAAGCGCAGATGCGCGCCGGTCGCGAGCGCCAGGGTACTGACGCCGATGAACGTGGCGCCGAAGAGCACCGCGGAGATCAGCGCCGCGGCGACGCCACCGATCAGCGCGGGCAGGGCGATGCCGACGGCCTGGACGCCCAGCGCGGCCAGCAGGAGGCCGGGGCGGGACCAGCGCCGGCCCAGCCCCGCCCACAGCGCGGAGGACGGAATGGCCGCGAGGCCCACCAGCACCCAGGCACCGCCGCCGATCCAGCCGGGGGAACTCTGCTCGATCGCGGCCACCAGGAAGGTACCGGCGATGATGTAGCCGACGCCCTCCAGCGTGTACGAGGCGAAGAGCGCGGTGAACCAGCGATGGGTACGCGGGCCGCTCGCCCGCCGCTCCGCTCCGGGCCGGGAAGTGGCGGGCGCCGACGCGGGCGCGGGTTCCGGCCGCAGAAACCACGCGGGAAGGGCGAGCAGCGCGCTCAGCCCGGCGGAGGCCCACCACACGGCTTGCCAGTCCGCGATGGTGCGCAGGGCGAGGACGAGCGATCCGGAGAGGGCGATACCGGCCCCCACTCCGCCGAAGGCCCACCCGGGCAAGTGGGCGGGGTGGTCCCGCAGATGGCTGAGCAGCGAGCTGACGGCGATGACGAAGATCACCGCACTGACCACTCCCGCACACAGCCGGAGCAGCAGCCATACATCGGTGGCGTGGGTCAGTGGCATCCCTGCCAGCGATACCGCCAGCACCACCAGACAACTCCGCAGCACGGCGGGGGAGCGCATCAGACGTGGCAGGAAGGTTCCGGCGAGCGCGCCGATCAGATAGCCGACATAGTTGGCGGTGGCGAGATTCGCACCCGTCGCCGCGGACAGCCCGGCCTGAGTGTGCATCAGGGGAAGGATCGGCGTGTAGACGAAACGGCCGACGCCCATGCCCGCCCCCAGCGCGGCGGCTGCCTGCGCGACATGAGTCCAGGGGGAGTGGCGGACGCTCCGGGAACCGGTGGCGTGGTGGCGCGGAGCTGCTGCGGTCACGATGTGGTCCTCGACGTCCTCGACGGTTTCGCGATACGGAAGCCTGGGGGCGTTGCGCTCCCATGGCCTCAGACTGCGGCCGCCACCAGGGCGAATGCCACGACCGGCTTGCTCCCTCCTGGTAGGCCCGGCCTCCTACGAGCAACCCCCTGACCAGGGCGTCCCTGTGACCGGCTTCCTCCCTCCTGGTAGGCGATGCCTCCCACCGCAGGTCACAGTCGTGCGGGGGCGGTGGGGCGCGTTTGGTGTTCCTGGTCGTTTGTCGACCGGTCGTCTACGTTCAAGGAGGGCCGGTGAACAGCGCCGGTCCGGACACCCCACCCCACTGGAGACAGTCACCATGAGCACTTCCGGTCAGAAGGTCGCCGTCATCACCGGCGCGTCCCAGGGCATCGGCGCGGGCCTGGTCGAGGCGTACCGCAAGCTCGGCTATGCCGTCGTCGCCACCTCGCGCGGGATCGCCCCCTCTTCCGACCCCGAGATCCTGACCGTCCAGGGCGACATCGCCGACCCCGCCACCGCCGAGCGCGTGGCCGGTGCCGCCATCGAGCGCTTCGGCCGCATCGACACCCTGGTCAACAACGCCGGCATCTTCGTCGCCAAGCCCTTCACCGAGTACACGCGGGCGGACTACGACGCGGTCACCGGCGTCAACCTCGGCGGTTTCTTCCGCATCACCCAGCTCGCCACCGAGCAGATGCTCCGCCAGGGCGGCGGACACATCGTCCAGATCACCACCAGCCTGGTCGACCACGCCCACTCCGCGGTCACCTCCGTACTGGCCTCCCTCACCAAGGGCGGACTCCAGTCGGCCACCAAGGCGCTGGCCATCGAATACGCCACCCGCGGCATACGCAGCAACGCCGTGTCCCTCGGCATCATCAGGACGCCGATGCACCCGGCGGAGTACCACGACACACTCGCCGCCCTCCACCCGGTCGGCCGGATGGGCGAGATCGGCGACATCGTCGACGCCGTCGTCTACCTGGAGGACGCCCCGTTCGTCACCGGCGAGATCCTCCACGTCGACGGCGGCCAGAGCGCCGGTCACTGACCACGGGCCGCCTGCCCGGGCGCCGGTACGGGGTGCCCGGGCACGCCCTTGCCCCGGGGTGCGGGTGCGCCGCTGTCGGGCGCATGATGGAGACAACGGGAGTGGCCGCGCCCGGGGCCTGAATCCGCCGAGCGGCCCCTCGGCGAAGTGGGCTCACTTCCACGGCCCACCTGCCCGGCGCCGCGGCCCGAATCGCAACTACCGCCTGAACCGGAGAGAGCGGTGGTCGGGCGGGTCGACACGCTCGTCAACAACGCCGGGGTCTTCGTCTCCAAGCCGTTCACCGACTTCACCGACGAGGACTATGACCTCGTGACCGGGGTCAACCTGCGTGGCTTCTTCGAAACTTCCCGCAGCGCCGTCGCCGCGATGCTCTCACGGGACGGTGGCGGCCACGTGGTGAACCTGTCCACGAGCCTGGTCGACCACGCCAACTCGCGGACGCCCTCGGCGCTCGCCTCGCTGACCAAAGGCGGACTGAACGCGGTCACCAGGGCGCTGGCGATGGAGTACGCGGCCCGTGGCATCCGGGTCAACACCGTCGCACTGGGCATCATCCGCACCCCCATGCATGCGGCCGAGGCGCAGGATGCCCTTGCCGCGATGCATCCGCTCGGCCGGATGGGGGAGGTCGACGACGTGGTCAACGCGATCGTCTACCTGGAGAACGCGCCGTTCGTCACCGGCGAGATCATGCACGTGGACGGCGGCCAGAGCGCCGGACACTGATCGGTAGATGACCGGTCCAGTTAGGGAGTAGTCGATCGGTCGTATACTGCCGACATGGGACGGACGAGCGATGCCCGGGAAAAGATCCTCAGCGCTGCGCGGTCGCTCATCGAGCTGCGCGGCTATTCGGCTCTGGGGGTGGCCGAGATCTGTAAGACGGCCGGGGTGCCCAAGGGCAGTTTCTACTACTTCTTCGAGTCCAAGGAGGCCCTCGCGCTGGCCGTGATCGACGAGCACTGGACCGCCCAGCGGCACGACTGGACCCGCATCCTGAACAGCGGCGCGCGGCCGCTGCAACGGCTGCGGCAGCTGTTCGAGGAGACGGAGGCCGCCCAGCGCGCCGGTCAGCGGAGCTGCGGGACCGTTTCGGGCTGCATGTTCGGGAACCTCACCCTGGAGATGAGCAATCAGACCGAGGCCGTCCGCAAGCGGCTACAGGAGATCTTCGAGACCCAGGTCGAGATGGTCGACTCGGTCATCGCCGATGCCGTCGAGCGCGACGAGGTCACCGTCGCCGACACCCGCGAAGCCGCTCGGTCCGTGGTCGCGCAGCTCGAGGGCCAGGTGCTGTTCGCCAAGCTCTACAACAACGCTTCCCGGCTCAGCGCGGTGTGGCCGAACTGCCTGGCGCTGCTGGGGGCTCGCACACCGCACGTGCCGGTCGGCGCCTGAGGTGCGGCGACGGCAGGTGACCGGCTCATGGGTGCCGCCCCACCGCGGGTAGCATGGCGATCGTGGAGCTGCGTCAGTTGCGGTATTTCGTCGCTGTGGCCGAGGAGCTGAACTTCGGCCGGGCCGCGGAGCGGCTCCTTATCGCCGGTCCCTCCCTGTCCCAGCAGATCAAGGCGCTGGAACGGGACCTCGGAGTCCGGCTCTTCGACCGCGACCGCCGTTCGGTGGCCCTCACCCCCGCCGGAGCTGCCCTGCTCCCGCACACCCGGGACCTGCTCGACCGCGCCGACGATCTCCGCAACCGCGCCGCGAGGATCGCGGGCTCGGAACCGGTCCGGCTCGGATATGTGAATTGGCTGCCTTCGGACCTGACCGCCCGCGCCTCGTCCGTGGCGCGTCTGCACATCGACGCATGGGTGGCGCCCTCCCACACCCAGGCCGCCCGCGTCGCGGACGGTGGCCTCGACCTCGCGGTGTGCTGGATCCGCACGGACGACCTGGAGAAGCGCGGACTCAGCGCCCGGCTGATCGGCGCGGACCGGCTCTACGCCGTCTCGGCCGGGCAGGACACCGGCGAGGTCCGTGCCCAGGGCACCGTCGTTCTGCTGGACGACGACGCCACCACATGGGTGTCCTGGAACGACTACGCGGAGCGGCTGGCCGCCGACACCGGCGCGCCCGCCGTGCGCATCACCGACGGTGGTGTCACCGGCCCCGTGTTCTTCGACCACGTACGCCGCCGCGGGCGGCCCATCCTCAACTCGCCCAAGGGCCAGACCACTTCACTGCCGCCTGATCTGGTGATGCGTCCCGTGATCGAGCCGAAGGTCTATTGGACCTGGTCCCTCGTCTGGCGCCGGGAAGAGCTCCGCCCGGCCGTTCTGAGCACCGTGGACGCCCTGACGGAAGGCGTCGGCGACTTCGGCATCCACGCGCCGGACGCATGGCTCCCTGACGGGGATCCGTACAAGCGGTAGTCCTCGTCCCGTCGGACCCGGTGGGGCATGCCGTGGTCAGGCGGTGGTCGCGAGCATGTCGCGGGAGATCCGCCACAGGCGGGCCGCGTGGCGGGCGTCCAGCGCATGGGCGGCCACTCCGCGCCGGAGGCCGGGCCGATGGGGCCCGGCCTCCTCGCAGTCCTCGAAGTACCGGCCGGTCACGCCCTCGGTCAGCGGGGAGGCGGCGAGCAGTACGGAGGTCGCGGCCCCCTGCTCGATGTTCTTCCAGGACACGTCGGTGCTGGTGGGGTCGAACGAGGCGGGGCTGTGGGAGATGTCCCCGATGTGGCGGCCGAGCCGGGTGCTCGTGATACGGCCGGGGTTGAGGGCGTTGACGGCGATCAGGTCCGATGCCCAGCGGCGGCTCGCCTCGACCGCGAACAGCACATTGGCGGTCTTGGACTGGCTGTAGGCCGCCCACGGGTCGTAGGGGTGCCGTTCGAAGTTGATGTCGTCGAAGAGCACATCGCCGTTGATGTGGCCGACCGAGCTGACCGCGGCCACACGTGCGCCACGGGCCGCCGCCAGGGCGCCGTGCAGACCGCTGGCGAGGGCGAAGTGGCCGAGGTGATTGGTGGCGAACTGGATCTCCCACCCCTCCTTCGTCCGCTGAAGTGGCGAGGCCATCACACCGGCGTTGAGGACCAGGATGTGCAGCGGCCCGCGCCAAGCGTCGACGAAGGCGCGCACCGAGCTCTGGTCGGCGAGGTCGAGCAGGGTGGCGTGCACCGATCCCGGGCCGCTCGCCGGGGAGATCTCCTCGGCGGCCCGCCCACCCGCCGCCAGATCGCGGACGCCGATGGTGACCTCGGCACCGGCGGCGGCCAGCACGCGTGCGGTTTCCCGTCCGATGCCGGAGGCCGCTCCGGTGACGAGGGCGCGCTTGCCGGTGAGGTCGATGCCCTCCAGAACCTCGGCGGCGGTCGTCCCGGCCCCGAAGGGGGTGGTGATGAGGTGGTCGGTCATGACGCGCTCCAGGAGATGGTGGCATGGGGGCGAGCGCGCGGTCGGTGGCGCGGTGGCAGCAGGCCGCCGTACGCTCGTATCCGGAACGGGTTCCGGTTCGCTTCTCGACGGTAAGCGGAACCGGTTCCGGTTGCAAGTGATGGCGAGAGGGGACCGGATTGACCGGCACCGAGGGGAACGCGGCGCGACAGCGCAGGCCGCTGCGCGCCGACGCGCAACGCAACGAGGACCGGCTGCTGGAGACGGCGGCGGCCGTGTTCGCCCGTGAGGGAGCGGGGGCCTCGGTCAAGGACATCGCCCGCGAGGCCGGTGTCGGCGTCGGCACGCTCTACCGCCGGTTCCCGTCCAAGGAACTCCTGGTCGAGGCGGTCTACCGGCAGGAAGTGCGGCGCCTGTGCGAGGCGGCGCCGCACCTCGCCGCCACGCTGCCACCGGTGGAAGCGCTGCGCACCTGGATGGAGCGGTTCATCGACTTCATGGCCGCCAAGAGCGGGATGGCCGACGCGCTGAGAGTGGTGCTGACCGACGACAGCGAGCGGCTACAGACCCGGGCCCTGCTCGCCGGGGCGATCGACCATCTGCTGTCGTCCGGGGAGGGCGGGTCGGCGGCGCGGCCGGAGGCCGACGCCCAGGACGTGCTGATGGCCCTCGGCGGGATCAGCCTCATGGCCGTCGGCGAGGACCGGCGCGACCTGGCCACCCGGCTCATCGACCTGCTCCTGCGCGGCGTCGTGGGGAGCTGACACGGTCGCGTGCCCGGCCCGTACCCCCGCGGGTATGCCCCGAGAGCCACTTCTGGCGCCTTCATGACCCTGTTCCGCACCCCTGACGTCGTACCGACGCGGATTGGGCCAAGATGAGCGAATGATCTACCCAGCCGATATAGACCGGTCGACTGCGGATCAGACACGGCTGTTACTGGTCGAGGACGACCGGGAAACCGCAGACATGCTGGTCGAGTTGTTCAGCTCAGAGGGTTACGACGTCGATGTGGCATTCGATGGCCAACGGGGGCTTCATCTCGCTCTGGGACGACGACATCAGGTGATGGTCATCGACCGGATGCTTCCGGGCATCGAGGGCCTGGACCTGGTGAAACGATTACGAAGGGTCGGTGTCACCACCCGGGTGCTGGTGCTCACCGCGCTGGGTGCACTCGACGAGCGTGTCACCGGCCTCGACTCCGGCGCGGACGACTATCTGGTCAAGCCCTTCGAAGTGGACGAACTGCTGGCGAGGGTGCGGGCGCTGCACCGGCGCCACCTCGTCGACGCCGAAGTCCTTCCGCTCGGCGACGGAGAGCTGGACCTCCGGCGCCGGGAGGTGCGCCTGGCCGACGGCACGGGCGTCGAACTCTCCCTGCGGGAATTCGGACTGCTCCGGGCGCTCGCCGAAGGCCCCCGGATCGTGCACGAGCGGGCACACCTCCGTGAGCATGTCTTCCCCGACACCTCGGCGGAGTCCATCGTCGACACCTATGTCTACTACCTGCGGCGGAAACTGGGCCGTGACGTCGTCCGCACCGTGCGGGGACGCGGCTACCAACTGGGGGCCCTGTGAACGCGATGCCGATCCGTTTCCCGCGCCGCCCGGCGCGGAGCCCCGAGCAGCGCAGGCTCGCCGCCGCCCAGTGGACGATCACCTGGCGGATCTCGCTGGTGATGTCGGTGATCATGCTGATCGTCGGGGGCATCGTCTACACCGTCGTGCTGTTCGCCCAGCGCGCCGACGCGGAGCGGGAAACCCAGTGGGGCATCGACCACAACACCGTCGAGAGCCCGCCGGTCTGTGTGTGGATGACCGTGGAGCGGGACGGAGTGGTCAGCAGCACCCCCGGCACCCCCGCCGGACTGCCCGTGAGATCCAGCCTGGCCGCGGTCCGCGCGGGTGCTCCCGCGGTGCTGGAGCGGGTGGAGCGGGGCGGTGAGCAGTACACGGTGCGCACCACCCGGCGTGGTTCGGAGCTCGTCCAGGCGGCGTACGGGGAACGGTTCCAGCGCGCCGACCGCAACCATCTGCTGATCGCCTTCGCGGCGGCCGAGGCGGTCGGTCTGCTGCTCGTCGCGGCCGCCAGCGGGATGCTCGCGCGACGGTCGATGGAGCCGCTCTCCGAGGCGCTGGACCGGCAGCGGCGGTTCGTCGCGGACGCCAGCCATGAGCTGCGCACCCCGCTGACCCAGTTGCACACCCGCGCCCAGTTGCTGGCCCGGCGCTCCGGCTCGGAGGCCCCCGAGCAGCTGGCCACCGACCTCCAGCGCCTGGTGACCGGCACCCGGCAGCTCGGTGACGTCATCGACGACCTGCTGCTGTCCGCGCGGCTGTCCCAGTCCCCAGGGTCCCGCGATCCGGTCGACCTGACCGCGCTCGCCGAGGAGGCGGTCTCCGCCGAGGACGCCCGGGCCCAGGAGATGGGGCTGGCCGTGCGGCTGCGGCCGGGGCCGGGACGGCATGTGGTGGTGGGCACCGCTCCCGCCCTGCGCCGGGTGATCGCCGCGCTGGTCGACAACGCGATGGGGCACACCCCGCCCGGCGGAGAGGTGACGGTGTCCGTGGACACCCAGCTTCCCGGCATCGTGTCGCTGTCCGTGCGCGACACCGGAGTGGGGTTCGCGCCGGAGGAGGCCGCGCGCCTCTTCGAGCGGTTCGCCAGGGGTTCCGCGGGCCGCGGCAGACGGTTCGGGCTCGGACTGGCGCTGGCCCGCGAGGTGGTCGAAAGCCATGGGGGACGGATCACCGCCGAGGGGCGGCCGGGACACGGTGCGCTGTTCACCGTGGAGCTGCCGGCGGCGCGGGTGGGGGAGACGGTTCCGCGGGAGCGGACGATCGCGTCGTGTCTCTCCGTCGGAGGCAGACGGCCCGACGTCCCCAGGGGCTGACAGCCTGTGTCATATTCCCCGGCCCGGTCCGCAGCCGGGCCGGCAGCCGGGTCCGCGGCCGGGCTCACGAGGCGTACGGCCGGCGCCAGTCGAGCGCACCGCCGTCGAGGTCCTCGGCGAGCCCGGCAAGCGGCGACTCGGCGTCCCACACCAGCCGTGTCCGGCGCCACAGCCGGCCGTTCGCCAGCCGTTTCAACGAGACCCCCGGGCAGTGGTCGCCCGGTGCGAAGAAGGCCCCGATCGCGTTCCCCGCGCTCACGATGGCCGCCGCGGTCGTCTGGTCGGCGCCGAAGTAGCGGAATCGGGGGGTGAACCCCGCACGCTCGCAGGCGATCCGCAGACTCAGGCCGAGACCGTCGGAGCGGTCGCCGGGCGCGACCCAGGTGTCCTCGGCCAACTCCTCGAGGGTGATCAGCTGCCGGTGGGCCAGCCGGTGGCCGGGGGACAGCCCGATCAGCACCGGCTCGGTGTCGAGGTCGCGGACGGCGAACTCGCGGACCGCGGGCGGCACGACGTCCGGGAACTCGCTGATGACCGCGAGCGCGATCTTCTCGGTGCGCAGCAGCTCCAGTACGGCCTGGGACGAGGGCTCCAGATAGGTCAGCTGTTCATGGTGCGGCAGCCGCTCCCGGACGAGCGCGGCGATCAGCGGCACCCAGGGGTTGTCCACTCCGCCCAGTCCGACGGCCCGCGGCGGTTCGGCCGGCTGGGCCAGTGCCCGCGCCGTGGAGAGCAGATCGCCGAACTCGTCGAGCAACTGCCTGGCCCTCCCCAGTACGTGGACGCCGAGCTCGGTCGGCACCACGCCGTTCGGGCGGCGGCGGAACAGCGGCCCGCCGAATTCCTGCTCGATGCGTCTGAGCTGTGTGGACAGTCCGGATTGGGCGATCTTCAAGGTGGCGGCCGCATGGCTGATGCTGCCCGATTCAGCCACGGTGAGCACGATTCGAAGATGGCGCAGCCCCATATCCACTTCCTGCCTCCGTCGTTGATGGTCGCGGCCGGAAATATCCGATGACGAGGACGGCACCGGCCAGGGACAGCAGCGCCGTCCACGCGGCGGTGACGTACATGGCGTGCAGATAGGCCCGGTCCGCCGCGGCGAGGAGCTCGGGCCGGTTCAGCGACCTCGCCACCGCCCGGGTGGCCTCCGCGGAGTCCAGGGCCCGGCTCCGTGGCCCGGGAGGCAGATCGGTGAGCGCGGGGCGGACAGCCCCGCGGTAGGTGGTGGCGAGGACCGAGCCGAGCACCGCGACCCCGAGCGTGCTGCCCACCGGCCGGGCCGCGGCGTTGATCGCCGCGCCGGCGCCGGTGAACCGCGGTGGCAGGGCGGCCATCATCTCCGCCGTCATCGGCGCGACCACCAGCCCGATCCCGACGCCCTGCGCGAACAGCGTCCCGGCGATCCAGGCCACCGGGGTCTCCGCGTCGAAGAGCAGATAGCCGCCGAAGGTGGCGCTCGACAGGAGTATCCCGGCGACCGCGCACCAGCGGACGGTCAGCAGCCGGGACAGCGCGGGGGAGACCTGGTTGCCGAGGACGATGCCGCCCGCGGCGGCCGACATCACGGCCCCGGCGGCCAGCGTCGACAGTCCGTGCACCCCTTGCAGATAGAAGGCACAGTAGAAGAGCTGCCCCGCGAGGCCGAAGAAGAGCAGCAGCAGGGTCACGCTGCCGCCCGCGAAGCGCGCCTCGGTGAACAGGCGCACATCGAAGCCCGGAACCGCCCGGCGGCTCTGCGACACCACGAACGCCGCCAGCAGGACGAGGCCGAGCGCCATGGGCAGCAGTGCGGCCGGGCTCGCCCAGCCGGACGGGCGGCCGCCCTGGATGACGCCGTACACCACAAGGCCCAGCCCCAGTACGGACAGCGCCAGGCCCAGTGGGTCGAGCACCCGGCGCTCGGCGTAGCGGAGCTCGGGAACCAGGAGAGCCGCGCCGGCCAGGCACACCGCGACCACCGGAAGGTTGACCAGGAACACCGAGCCCCACCAGAACCGGGTCAGCAGCGCACCGCCCACCACCGGTCCGAGCGCGACGGCGGCGCCGCCCGCGGAGGCCCAGACCGCGATCGCCCGGGTCCGGTCGGCCGGCGCGGTACCGCGGGTGACAATCGCCAGCGTCGCCGGTGTGATCAGCGCCCCGCCCGCGCCCATGAAACCGCGGGTGACGATCAGCTCCGTGGCCCCGTCCGAGAACGCGGCGAGCGAGGAGGCACAGGCCAGCAGCACCAGCCCGGCGACCAGGGTGCGGCGCGGTCCGTAGCGGTCGGCGAGCGCGCCACCGGCGAAGCTGCCCGCGGCGAAGACCAGCGAGTACGAGGCGTTGGCCCACGCCAGGTCCGCCGCGCTCGCGCCGAGCCCGTGGACCGGATCGGCGAGGGTTTCCATCGCCACGTTGAGGACCGTGTTGTCCAGCAGGACCAGCGTCTGCGCCAGGACCGCCACGGCCACGGTCCACCACTGCCGGGCGGGGGCCGCCACGGCGCGGCCCTCGTCCCCGGCCGCGTCCGACACGGCGGGCCGGTCGCTCACGACTCCAGCGCTCGTCTGCCCGCGACGACGGTCCGGGTGAGCTCCGCGACCCGGTGCCCGAGATGTTCCGCGGTGGCGAGGTCGGACTTGTGCACCGTCCCCGTTCTGTCGTCCACGGGGGACTGCGCGGCGGCGCCCTGGTAGAAACCGAGCCGGTTCGGGTCGAACTCGCTGCCGGAGGAGGAGTTCCAGCCGGGAGCCAGCCCGAGACTGACCCAGAGCATGCCGTGCTGTGCGGCGAAGGTGGCGAAATAGCCCAGGGTGCCGGCCTTGTCCCCGGCCATCGAGCCGGAGTTGGTGAAACCCGCGGCCAGTTTGTCCTGCCAGCGGCGGGTGAGCCAGCGCCTGGCGCTGGCCTCCGCGAAGGTGTGGAAGGCCGATGAGGCCGTGCCCATATAGGTCGGGGCCCCGAAGATGATCGCGTCGGCGTCGTCGAGCCGATGCCATTCCTGATCGGTGATCCGGTCGACCTGGACAGAGGTGACCTCGGTGTGCGGAACCCGGCTGGCGCCGGCTCGTACGGCCTCACCCAGCCTGGCGGTGTGACCACGTCCGCCGTGACAGGCGATCGAGATGCGAACCGGGTCGGTCAAGGCGGTCAAACCAGCCTCCTGGAAAACGCGGTTTCGGCTCCGTCGGAATAGCCGTCGGACAGCCTGTCAGAGCATTCTCAGAAATTCCTCAGAGCCGCATAACCGCAGAGTTATGGAGATTCGATATCCGCTCGCTATTGCATAGCCATGCCATTCTGTCTCCGCAATCCTCTGCGTGGTTCGCCCCCTTGGGAGAGGTGTGCCTGGCACATGACCGATATTGGTAAATCATTCCGGATGCGGAGGCTCTCGGTCGCGGGGGACGGAAGATATCTTTTCGTCCCGCTCGACCACAGTGTGTCCGATGGGCCGGTGGTGTCCCAGGCCCGGTGGAACGGGCTGCTCCGGGCACTGGTGGACGGTGGCGCGGACGCCGTCGTCGTCCACAAGGGCCGGGCGCGGGCGATCGCACCGGACATCCTGCGCCACTGCGCCCTGGTGGTTCACTTGAGCGCGGGAACCGTGCACGCGGCCGACACCGACGCCAAGGTGCTCGTCGGCGACGTCGAAGAGGCCGTACGGCTGGGCGCGGACGCGGTGAGCGTGCATGTGAATCTCGGCTCGGACACCGAGCACCGGCAGCTCAAGGACCTCGGGACCGTCGCGGCCTCGTGCGACCTCTGGAACATGCCGCTGCTCGCGATGATCTACCCGAGGGGACCGCGGATCGCCGATCCGCACGACCCGGCGCTGCTCGCCCATGCCGTCAACATCGCCGCGGATCTCGGCGCCGACCTCGTGAAGACCTCGATCGCCCTGCCGATGGAGCGGATGGCCGAGGTGGTGAACAGCTGTCCGCTGCCGATCCTCGCCGCGGGCGGCCCGCCCGACGGCTCGGACCTGGTCAGCCATGGGACCTCGTTGATGCTCGCGGGCTGCCGCGGTCTCGCGGTGGGCCGCCGGATCTTCTCCTCGCCCTCACCCTCCTCGCTGGTGGCACGGCTCGCCGCCGTTGTGCACGCCGCCGAAGCCGGAACGACCCCCCACCCCTCGACGATCGCGACAGGAGCCGCATGAAGTTCGCATGGATCGACCTCCGCACCGTTCCGCAGGCCCGGCTCGAGTCCGTCGTGGACGCCGCCATCCACACCCGGATGCAGGGTGTGCTCTGCGATGACGAATCCGTCCTCAAGGCGCTGCCCCCCACCGTTACCGCCGTCACCACCGCGGCGGTGACCGAGGAGAAGCAGCTGTACGGCCTCGACGCCGACGCGGCCTGGGTCGATGTGCACGACGAACCGTCGCTGCGGCTGGCGTGCGCCGCGGCGGTCGCGCTGCCCCACACCGTGGTCCGCTTCGCCGACCCGACCAAGATCCCCCTGGAGATCGTGCTCGCCGCGGCGGACCGCTCCGCCGGAAAGCTGATCACCGTCTGCGCGGACCTGGAAGAAGCCGCCACCGTGCTGGACGTGCTCGAACGCGGCTCGGACGGAGTCCTGTTGGCTCCCTCCGACGCCGGCGAGGTGTTCGCGCTGGCCCGCCTGCTGGAGGCCGGAACCTCCCCGCTGGACCTGACCACGCTGACCGTCGACCGCATCGAGCACCACGGGCTCGGCGACCGGGTGTGCGTGGACACCTGCACCCACTTCGCCGAGGACGAGGGCATCCTGGTCGGCTCGTACTCGACCGGTTTCATCCTGTGCTGTAGCGAGACCCATCCGCTGCCGTACATGCCGACCCGTCCGTTCCGGGTCAACGCCGGCGCCCTGCACTCCTATGTGCTCGGCCCGGAGAACCGGACCAACTACCTGAGCGAGCTGGGCTCGGGCAGCACGACCCTGGCCGTCAACTCCGAGGGCCGGACCCGGCCGGTCACGGTCGGCCGGGCCAAGCTGGAGTCCCGTCCGCTGCTGACCATCACCGCGCGGGCCGCCGACGACACCGTGGTGAGCCTGACCGTCCAGGACGACTGGCATGTGCGGGTGCTCGGGCCCGGCGGCAAGGTCCACAACGTCACCGAGCTGCGGCGGGGCGACGAACTGCTCGGCTATCTGGCCACGGACCAGCGTCATGTGGGCTTCCCCATCGGCGAGTTCTGCAAGGAACACTGATGAGCGCACCGATGCGGGAGCTCCTCGACGCGCTGTTCGACGCCCATCCCGATGAGCTGCCCTACCTCGTCCACGGCGACCACCCGGTGAGCCGTGGCGAGGTCCGGGCCGCCGTGGACATGGAGGCGGCGGTCTTCGCCGGGCACGGCATCGGCGAGGGGCATACGGTGATGCTCCAGAGCCCGCCGAGCTGCACCCAGATAGAGGTGCTGCTCGCGCTGTGGCGGCTGGGCGCCCAGGTGATGCTGGTCGACCACCGGCTCAAACCGTCCGAAGTGGACACCCTGCGCTCGCTGTGCCACCCGCAGTTCCTGGTCGCCGCGGGTACGGCGGGCCGCTCACCGCTCAAGTTCGAGCCCAGGTACGAGGTGGTCACCTCCCGGTACCCGGACGGTCGCCCGGCGACGACCGAGCACCGGCTGGTGCAGTTCAGCTCGGGTTCCACCGGGCTGCCCAAGGTGATCGGACGGACCCCGGCCTCCCTGTCGGCCGAGATCGAGCGGTTCACCCGGATCGAGGGGATGCCGGTCCTGGGCGAGCGGATGCTGCTGCTGAGCTCGACCGCGCACAGTTTCGGCCTGATCGCCGGGGTGCTGCACTCCCTCACCGCGGGCGTCTCGGCGGTCTTCGCGCGACGGGTGTCGGCCAAGGACATCCTCGCCGCCGCCGGGGACCACGACGTCCACGTGATCTTCGGTACCCCGTTCCACTACGAACTGCTGAGCACCGCCCGGGACCTGCCCGACCTGCCCGCCCTGCGCGCCGCGGTCTCCGGTGGCGAGATCATGCCGCCACAGACCGCCGCGCGGTTCGCCGAACGGTTCGGCACCGGCGTCGGCGAGTCGTACGGCACCACCGAGACGGGCGTCATCGCGATGGAGGTGAGCGGCGCCTCGCGGCCCTCGGTCGGCCGGGCGGCGCCCGGTGTGCGCCTGCGGATCCGCGAGGGCGAGCTGGACGTCTGGCTGCCGGACGGCTCACCGTATCTGCACGCCTCCGGCGGCGACCGGTTCGCCGACGGCTGGCTGCGCACCCATGACCGGGCCGAGCTCGATCCCTCCGGCGCCGTGCGGCTGCTGGGCCGTGGCGACTCCCTGGTGGTCATCGGCGGCCTCAAGGTCGACCTGACCGAGGTGGAGGCAGTACTGCGCCGCCACCCCGGCGTCAGCGGGGCCGTGGTCGTGCACGCCGGTGCCACCGAGGCCTATGTCTCGGTCGCGGCGGACGGCCCCTCGGCGGGGGAGTTGCTGCGCTGGTGCCGGGACCGGCTGGCCGACTACAAGGTGCCCCGCGTCGTCCACGTCCTGGCGGATCTGCCCCGCACCTCCAACGGCAAGCTGGTCAGGCGCCGCGATGCGCTGCTCGCCCGCGCCCCCGACCGCTGACCCGGCTGACCGCCCCTTGCCGACCACCCCGTATCGACCCCCTGTGGCACAGAAAGGTTGCGCACCATGGAGACGCAGACGGCCTTGCAGAAGGAGATCCGCGAGTTCGTGCTCAGCACGATCAGCGAGGAGATGAACCATCCGCTCGCCGCGGACGAGATCAGCGATGACAGCCCCATGGGCACCGGTGGCATCGACATCGACTCACTGGGCCTGATCGAGCTGCTCCTCCGCCTGGAGCGCCGGTTCGACGTGAAGTTCCCCGACAGCGACATCGAGCAGGCCGGTGCGATGAACCTGGGCGACCTGATCAACGATGTCGTGGAGCGGGGCGCCACGGCATGACCGCGGAATCCGAAGCCCGGCCGAGGATCACCACCGACGCCGTCCGGGAACTGCTGTCCGACCCCAAGATCTTCGCCGATCTGCCGCCCGGCCTGGACGACGACGCCGAACTCGCCCTGGACTCGCTGGGGCTGGTGTGGTTCCTGCACCAACTGGAGCTGCGCTACGGCCTGGAGATCGAGCCGGCCGACGCGTTCCTCGCCGAGTTCACCTCGATACGCCGGATCACCGACTACCTGGTGGGCGTCCATGGGCCGTGAGGTGCTGCTGACCGGATTCGGGGTGCGCACGGCCTTCGGCACCGGGGCGGACGCCGTGCGGGAGGGCGTGTTCGACGGGCGGCCCGCCTTCGCGCCGATCACCCGCTTCGACACCGGCCCGTACCGGACGAGCCTGGCCGCCACCGGCGGCCGGGCCGCCCCGCTGCGGGAGGTGCTGGCCGAAGTCGCCGGGGCGGCGGTCGCCACGGCCGGGCTGCCGACGGGTGCCGAGGCCGCCGTCCTGGTGGGGACCGCGGGCGACTTCACCGGCCTGACCCGCTTCTGGCGCGCGGCGGACGCGCCCGGCGCACCTGGCGCACCGGGCGCACCCGGTTCTCCCCGGTCTCCCGGCGCGGTGGACTCCGGCGGCGCCGCGGATCCCGGCGGCGCCGTGGAGACCGTGCCCGCGTGGCAGGCCGAGACCCTCGCGGACACCCTCGGCCTGCGCGGCCCCCGGCTTGCGTTCACCAGCGCGTGCGTCGCCTCGGCCACCGCGATCACACACGCCTGCCGGCTCATCGCATCCGGCCGGGCCGACACCGCGGTCTGTGCCGGGGCGTATCTGGTGGAGGAGGAGAACCTGGCCAAGTTCGACTCGGGATTCGCCCTTTCCCGGGACGGGATGGTACGTCCGTTCTGCGCCGACCGCAGCGGTCTGCTGCTCGGGGACGGAGCCGCCGCCGTCGTGCTCGAATCCGCCGAGAGCGCCCGGCGCCGGGGAGCACGTGCGCTGGGCGCGCTGACCGGCTGGGGCGCCGCCGGCGACGCCCACCACGTCGCCCGGCCCCACCCGGAGGGCGCCGGGCTGGTCATGGCCGCCGGCCGGGCCCTGCGGCGTGCGGGCGGCCCGCGGATCGACTATGTGAACGCGCATGGCACCGCCACCCGGTACAACGACCCCGCCGAGACTCGGGGCTTGCGCACGCTCTTCGGCGCGGCGGCCGCCCGGACGCCGGTGAGTTCGACGAAGAGCACCACGGGACATCTGCTGGAGGCGTCCGGAGTCGTGGAACTCGTGATCACCCTGCTCGCGCTGCGGGACGGGGTGCTGCCGCCCACCGCCGGGTTCACCGAACCCGATCCGCACTGCGACCTCGACTATGTGCCCAACCGCCCCCACAAGGCCGAGCTCCGGCGTGCCCTGACCGTCAACGCCGCGTTCGGCGGCGCCAACACCGCGCTGGTACTGGAGCGAGCATGATCGCCGCGATGTCCGGCCCCTCCGCGCCGCCGGTCGCCGGTTTCGTGGAGTCCGCCTTCAACCCGATGGTGTACCAGGCCGTCGAGCGATGCCTGACCGCCCGGCCGGGCGACGGCTCCAGGACCGCCATGGCCCTGGCCAGCACGATGGGGGACGCCGCCACCCTCGACCTCGGCAGCCGTCTGCTGGTGGCCGGGCAGGTGCACAATCCGCTGCTGTTCATGCAGTCCACCGCCAACGCGGTCCTGGGGCAGCTCAGCCGCGAGTTCGCCATCACCGGGCCGCTGCTCTGCCTGTCCACCGTGGCGGACCCGGCCGATGAGCTGCTGGCCGCCGCGGAACTGCTGCTGGAGGACGAGGAGCTGGACCGCGTCGTGCTGATCGGGGTCGAGCTGGCCGGTTCCGAGCGCACTACGGCGGCGTACCGCGAGCTTCCTTCCGGCCCACCCGCCGCGGACCTGGCGGTGGCCATCGTGCTGGACCGGGACGATCCGCTCCCGCGCACGCCGTCCGACATCCCGCCCGCCCCCTCGGGGGAGTACGGCACCCTTCGCGGCCTGGTCGAGCTGGCCGCCCGAATCCAAGGGACCACACCATGATCACCAAGCAGGAACGCGCGCGGATCAGCGAGGACGCCGCCCTGGGGGCCGGGAATGTGATCCACCGGCTGAAGGCGTACGGCAGACCGCTCGACGATCAGGTCCTGTGGACCGACGCCACCTGGCAGGCACCGGACGGCGGCCACCCCGAGGTACTGACCCTGGGCGAGCTGCACGAGGCCGTGGAGATCTACGCGGGCTGGTACCACGCCCAGGGCGTCGGGCCCCGCGACCCGGTGGCGATCCAGACCTGGTCCAGCACCGAGTTCGCCATCAACTTCCTCGCCCTCACCTCCCTCGGCGCGATCCCCTCGTTCGTCAACGGCAACCTCCGCCCGGAGATCGCCCGCGAGTACGTACGGCGCCAGGGCGCGGTCGGCGCCATCACCGACCAGGCCCACCACGCGGTCCTGGCCCGCGACCGGGCCGAACTGGGCCTCGGCTTCTGCGTCACGGCGGCCGACATCCGGGCGGAGCACCGCGCACCCCTCCCCGCGGCCTACCCGTACGCCCACCACGCCACCGACCCGATCATCATCTCCCACTCCTCGGGCACCACCGGTATGCCCAAGGCCGTACCGCACACCCACGAAACCCTGCTGTACGCGCAGTTGCACCGGCTGAAGCTGTCGGTCGGCTCCGCGATGGGCAGGCTGCTGGTCGCGCTGCCCGGCTCGCACAACGCCGCCATCTCGGTCATGCTCTTCGGCTTCCTGCTGCGCTCGCCCGTGCGCATGCTGTCCAGCCAGCGCGGGATCGACGTCCTGGACGCCATGGAGTCGTTCCGCCCCACTACGGTGTTCGCGTTCGCCGGAACCTACGGGGAGATGGCGGCCCAGGATCTCTCCGCGCGCGATCTGTCCAGCGTGGAGGCGTGGTACAACACCGGGGACGCGGCGCACGAGACCCACATCAGGGCGCTGATCGCGCAGGGCAGCCATGAGACGGTCGGCCAGGACCTGAAGCGCCGCCGGGTCTCCGGATCCGTCTTCACCGACGGGCTCGGCTCCTCCGAGACCGGCTACTCGCTCTTCCACAACGGACACCGGCCCGGCAAGTCGTCGTTCTCGCGCTGCGTCGGCAAGCCGATGAGCTTCGCCGAGGCGGCGGTGCTCTCCGAGGACGGCACACCACTGCCGCCCGGCGAGATCGGCCGCCTCGGTGTGCGCTCACCCACGCTCACCCCGGGATACTGGAACGACTCGCTGACCTTCCACCGGCTGCGGCTCGGTGGCTACTGGCTCACCGGCGATCTGTCCTATCGGGACGAGGAAGGAAACTTCTACCACCTGGACCGCGCACCGGACACGATCCGCACCCCCGCGGGCATCGTGTTCAGCACCCGCACCGAGGAGTTGCTGCTGCGCGAGCTGCCCGAGCTCGAGGACTGCACGGTGGTGGCGGTCGCGCCCGAGGGCGTACGCGCGGACTGGGACGGCGACGGGACCGCCGACGCCTACGCCCTGCTTCAGGTGCGCCCGGACACGGCGGACGAGGGGGACGCGGCGGACGCGTACAGGGGCGACGCCCGATGGACGGCCGACGTCAACCGGGTGCTGGCCGCCGAAGGCTTCCCGCAACTGACCGGGGCGCTCCGGATGGACGCGAGCGAGGTGGTGAAGGGAGCCACCGGCAAGGTGCTCAAGCGGGAGATGCGCGAACGGTTCCGGGCCCGGGTGGCCGACGGCGAGCTGGACGGGAAGGTGCGATGACCGCGCTCGACCATACGAGCCCCGGCACGGGCCCTGGCGCGAGCCCCGGCACGGGCCCCCGTCCGAGGACCATGGACGTGTACCGGCAGTGGTGGCTGCACGACGCGCGCTGGTACCAGGGCGTGGCCAAGAGGTTCGGACACGACGTGGCGAATGAGGTCAACGCCGAGGCGCTGCGGTATGTGGCCGTCCAGGTGGGCAAGCGGATCCGCCGCCAGTTCAGCGGAAAACCGGCCGCCGACCTCGAAGAACTCCGCCGCCGGTATGACGCCTGCTCCGAGTGGATGTTCCCGAACGAACTGCGCGACGGCGGTACCGCGGTGCTCCCGGACGGCGACATCGAGCTGACCATGCGGCAGAACTTCGCCGTGACCATGGTCCGGATGGCCGGTTCGCTCGACGGCTACGAGTGCCCGTGCACCGACATCCACGCCGGCTGGTCGGAGGGGCTCGGGGTCGAACTCACCCGCAACTGCGCCACCGCGTGCCTGCGGGACGGCGATCCCGCGTGCCGCCTGCTGATGCGGGCCCGGGGAGGTGCGGTATGACGGCGCGGGTCCTTGTCGCCGGGGCCACCGGGGTGATCGGCCGGGCCCTGGTCCCGCTGCTCGGCGCCCGTGGCCACCATGTGACCGCGCTGGTACGGGAGCCGTCCGGGGCGGCCGGTCTTGGCCTGGACGGCGTCGTGGTGGCCAACGCGCTGGACGCCGAGGCGGTGCGCGCTGCGGTGTGCTCGGCCCGGCCCGAGGTGGTGGTGCATCAGCTGACCGCGCTGCGCGGGCCCACCGCGGAGGGCCTGGAGCACACCGCCCGGCTGCGCACCGAGGGCACCGCACATCTGATCGCGGCGGCCGAGGCGGCCGGAGCGCGACGGATGGTGGCCCAGAGCATCGCGTTCGCCACCGCCCCCCGCGGCGGGCCGGTGCTCACCGAGGACGCGCCGCTCCACGTCGACGCACCGGATCCGGGCTGGGCGCTCACCGCCCGCGCGATCACCGAACTGGAGCGCCGGGTACTGGGCGCCGCAAACCTCTCCGGCATCGTGTTGCGCTACGGCACCCTGTACGGTCCTGGCACCCTCTACCACCACGGCGGTGCGATCCGCGGCGCGGTGGCGCGCGGCAGGCTGCCACTGCCCGAGCCCGCCACCGGCGTCACCTCGTTCCTCCATGTCGAGGACGCCGCACGGGCCGCGGTCCGTGCCGTCGAGGCGGATACCGGCGGTGTGTTCAACGTGGCCGATGACGACCCGGCCGAGGCCGCGGTCTGGCTGCCCGAGTACGCCCGGCTGCTCGGAGCGCCCCCGCCCCGTACGGTGCCGGCGCCACTGGCCGAGCGGATGCTGGGCTGGCTCACCGCCCACCAGCTGACCGCCATGCGCGGCGCGTCCAACGACCGCGTACGGCAGGCGCTCGACTGGAAGCCCTCGATACCCAGCTGGCGGAGCCGACTGGCCGCCGACTGACCGCCGCGCGGCCGGGCCCACCACGGGCCCGGCCGCGCCACGGCGGAGGAACCCCCGCCCCGCGGTCACGCGGCGACCACGCCCGCGGAGCACGGGGCGCAGCCCGCAGTCGATGGCCGACGGCGTCGCCGGTCACCCCGTACTTGGCACAGCGGAGCCCGCCCGCGTTGGTCGCGATCCCCGCGTGGCACGACCGGTGTCCGCAGGTCGTGGGCGTGCCGCAGGGCCGTCTGGACATGTGCGGTGTGCGTGGCGTGGACGACCGCGAGCGGAAGGCCCGCCGGGCGGCTTCCGGAGCGGTCGGTGGCATACGGGCCGGTGGCCCCGGGGCCGGTGCCCAGTGTCCCGCCGGGCAGGTCGCGGCGCAGCGCCGTGTCTTCCTGCGGGGCGTGTTCCGGGGCGCACTCGACGTCCCGGAAGTGGCGCTCGCCAGTGCGGCCGCACGGCCTGGCGGTGGTGGACGGAGAGGCTCATGCGCGATCAGCGCCACCGACGGATCGCCTTCGCCGAGCGCGTGCAGGATGCGCGCGGTGGGCGCCACCCCGAGGGCGGGACCCCCGTACCGCTCGCCGACGGTCGGACGTCAGGCGGCCGAGGTGGCGGCGCGGTGCGCCAGTTCCTGACGGACCAGCGGCAGTACGTGACGCCCGTAGTCGATGGCGTCGTTGAGCGGGCCGTAGCCGCGGATGGACAGCAGCTCGCAGCCGATGTCCACGTAGTCGAGCAGCGCCTTGGCGACCGTCTCCGGGGAGCCGACCAGCGCCGTGGAGGCACCGGCGGCGTTCGTGGCCGCGGCGGGCACGGTCCACAGGCAGCGGTCGTGCACCCCGCCGCGCTCGGCGACGGCCAGCAGCCGCCGCGATCCGACGTTGGCCGGGGTGCCCCGGCCGACCGCCGGGTAGTGGCGGCGCTTGGCCCGCTCGGCGTGGTTGGCCTTGACCGCGCCCAGCGTGCGGTGGGCCTTCTCCCAGGCCAGCTCGTCGGTGGGGGCGACGATCGGCCGGAAGGACACCCAGATGCGCGGCCGGGGACGGCCCGCGGCGTCCGCGTACGCGGTTGGCGGTCGTGGCGAACAGCACCCGCAACGGCTCACAGCCCAGCCGCTGCCGGGCCCGGAACAGCGAGGACTTCGCCGGCACATGCCAGCCGCCCAGCAGCCCCTGGCCCCGCAGCCCCTCCACCAGGTGCCGCATCACTTCCGGATACGGAGCCGGAGAGAACAACGCCGGCCCCAGCACGAAATACACCACCAGCCGCGCGGGAAGCAGCCGCCTGCGTTGCTCCGCGCACCCGCAAGCCGCCACCACCCCTCCGGGGCTCAGTCGCGCGCGGCCGGGCGGCGGCGGGCGGCCGGGTCGGTGAGCGACGGGGGCTGGTAGCCCTCGTCGGCCGGGCTGATCGTGATGCCGGGCGGCACGATCTCGTCGATCCGGTCGAGCACGTCCCGCGAGAGACGGACGTCGACGGCGCCGAGCTGGCTCACCAGGTGCTCCTGGGTGCGCGGGCCGATGATCACAGTCGACACGGCCGGGTGCTCCAGCACGAACGCCAGGGACAGGTGAATCAGCGACAGACCCGCCTCGTCGGCCAGCTCGGCGAGCCGCTCCGCCGCCTCGCGCTTGCGCTTGTTGGCCGCCAGCTCCGGATCGTGCCGGTGCGGCTGGCGCCCCAGACGGCTGGACACGGCATGCGTGGTGTCCCCCTTGCGGTAGCGACCGGACAGCCAGCCACCGGCCAGCGGGCTCCACGGCAGGACACCAAGACCGTACCGCTCGGCGACGGGCAGCACCGCCCGCTCCGCCGCCCGGGCCAGGATGGAGTACGGGGGCTGCTCGGTGACGGGACGCTGACGGCGCAGGCGCTCGGCGATCCACTGGCCCTCGACGATCTGGTGCGGCTCGAAGGTCGTGGTGCCGAAGTAGCGGATCTTGCCCTGCCGTACGAGGTCGTCGAGGGCGCCGAGCGTCTCCTCGAAGTCGGTGGCGGGGTCGGGCCGGTGGACCTGGTAGAGGTCGATGTGGTCGGTGCCCAGGCGGCGCAGGCTGTCCTCGACGGCCCGGTGGATCCAGCGGCGTGAGTTGCCCTGGTGGTTCGGGTTGTCGCCGATCTGGCCGTGGAACTTGGTCGCGAGGAACACATCGTCGCGGCGGCCGTCCGCGAGGGCCTTGCCGACGATCTCCTCGTTCTCGCCCTGGGAGTACACATCGGCCGTGTCGATGACGTTGATGCCCGCGTCGAGGGCCTGGTGAATGATCTTGACGGCGTCGTCGTGGTCGCGGTTGGCCCAGGCGCCGAAGTTCATCGCGCCGAGCGTCAGGGGGCTGACCTTCACGCCGGTACGGCCGAGGGTGCGGTAAGTGGTCATGCCTTCAGTGTCTTCCTTCTCTTTCGGGATGTTGGGCTTGGGACGTTCGGGTCGGGACGTTCGGTCCGGGATGGTCGGTTCGGGACGTCAGGGAGGACAGGGGAGGGGCGCGGGCCAGCGGGTGAACCCCGGGGTTCAGCCCGCGAGCTCCCCCAGGAGCGCCCAGGTGCGGCGCCGGGCGGCCTCACCGGCGGCCTCCGTCCCAGAGAACACCACCTCCGTCGCCCCGGCGTCCCGGTAGCGCCGCACCTCGGCGGCGACGGCCTTCTCATCGCCGATCACGGACACATCGACGGCCCGGGTGCCGCCGGAGAGTGCGATGACCCGCGCGTAGGAGGGGATCTGTTCGTAGAACGCGAGCTGTCCGGCCACCGTCTCGCGTACCGCGTCGGCATCGTCGGTGACCACACCGTGTACGAGCGCCACGATGCGGGGCGCGGGACGGCCGGCCGCGTCCGCCGCCGCGGTGACGGCGGGGACGATGTGCTCGGCCAGGGCCCGGGGCCCGGCGAGGTACGGCAGGATGCCGTCGGCCAGCTCCCCGCTGGCCCGCAGCGCCTGCGGGCCCATCGCGGCGACGAGCAGCGGTACTCCGGTCCCGGCACCCGGTACGCGGGCGGGGATCGGCGTGGTCGCGGTGAGCAGTTCGCCGTGGAAGTCGGCGGCGCCGGTCTCCGTCAACTGCCGCAGTGCGGTGAGGAATTCACGCAGACGGGCGATGGGGCGTTCGAAGGGGATGCCGAAGCCCGCCTCGGTCAGGAGCTTGGTGCCGAGAGCGAGCCCGAGGTGGTACCGGCCGTGCGTGGCCGCCTGTGCGGTCTGGGCCTGGCTGGAGACGAGCAGCGGGTGACGTCCGAAGACCGGGATCGCGGACGTGCCCACGTGCAGATCCGGTACTTCGCGCCCGACGATGGCCGCGAGCTGGGGCGAGTCGGCGCCGAAGGTCTGCCCGAACCAGGCGGACCGCAGCCCGGCGGCCGAGGCTTCCCTGGCGAGGTGCACGGTGGCATCGATCTGGTTGTCCGCGTCTGCCGCGGTGAGTGCGACTCCTACAGTCATGTCTGGGTGAACTCCCGGGACCGGCCGCACATGCCCATTCCGATGTGACGGCTGTGTGTCGGCGGTGTTCTCCCCCGCGGCGCGTGTGCCACGGGGGCGTACCGTCCCCAGCCGACCGAAGCGCGGGCTCAGAAGAACCCGTTCAGCGGCGGCGGTTCGGCGTTGAGGAGGTAGTCGCCCACCACACGTGCCTTGTGGGCGATCGGATTGTGGCTGACCAGGGTGCGGGCGTTGCGCCAGTGGCGGTCGAAGTTGAACTCGCGCCGGGTGGCCGAGGCCCCGCCCACGTCGTACAGCCGCTCCGCCACCCGCAGGGCCGCCTGCGCGGCCACCGCCTGCGCGGCCACCACCTGTGCCTGCGCCACTTCGGTGGCCGCCTGGGCGAGCGCCGGTTCACCGCCCGCCACGCCGTCCTCGCCGCGGGGGCCTGCTCCGCGACGCCCTGCGCGACGAAGGCGTCGACGTGCGGTGCGAGGACGGGCTCGTGCTGTGGGGGCCGGTCGCGCAGGAGCAGAGCGCGCTGCTGCACCTGGCCTCGTACGGCGTGACGGTGGCACCCGGCAGCCCCTGCCACGGCGGCGTCCCGGACCAGCCGATGTTGACCACCATCAGCGCCGAGTGCTTCGTGTCGGCGAAGAACTCTCGATCGACGCCCTCCGTGTCGAATCCGCTCATCGGCCCGGCGGCCAGCCCGGCGGCGCGCACCGCGATGATTAAGTACGCCGCCTGGAGCGCGCCGTCCGGGACGGCCGACGAGCGCTCAACGGCGAGCACGGCGACCAGCGGTGCCAGTGCGGTCTTCTCCCGGTTGCCCCGCGACATGTGGCGCAGCAGCCTCTCCCGGCCCGTGGCGGAACGCACCAGAACCACTCGCAGCGGTCCGCGAAGGCGTTGGCGGTGTGGGCCTGCCGGAACAGCAGGTTCTGGGACGCGGAATCCAGGGCCAGGAGGCGGTCCGTGCCGGTCACGCCGCCCCCTTCCGCACGCCGTGGGTGAGCGCGAGGCCATGGTGGAAGGCGGGATGGGAGCGCAGTCGGCGCACATAGCCGGCGAGGCGCGGATACCGGGTGGCGAGGGGCACCCCGTCGGTGTCGCGGTCGTCGAGGTACACGAGCGCCGCCCATAGGTCCACATCCGCGGCGGTCAGCTCGCCGCCCAGAACGAAGGGCCCGGAGGCCAGCCGGGCGTCGAGCGGCGCCAGCGCGGCGGGGAGGTCCGCCAGGAGCGCGCGGACGGCGTCGATGTCGGCGGCGACCGCGGCCGGACGCAGCCGGGGCCGACCCGGTTCGCCCGGGTCACCGAGGCGCGTCGCGAGATCGCGGAGGATGTCGGGCGTGTGGTTGCTGACCACGCGTCCGCTCCACCGGTCGCACAGCGCGGGCACGGTCAGCGGTCCGTCGTAGTGGTGCCAGGTGGCCTCGTAGGCCCCGCGCAGGGACGTGGCCGCCTCGGACGTGGCCCCCGGGGAGGCGACGAGTGTGGTGGCGATGGAGTCGCCGAGCCGCAGCAGGGCGAGGGTGATGGCGACGCGCAGCGAACACGGGCACCCGGGCGACAGATACACCTCGTACCGGTGCGGTGCCGGATAGAAACCGCCGGCGAGGTCGGTCCCGATGCGGCTGCGGATGCGGTGGGGCGTTGCGGGTCCGAACGGTCGCGATCAGTCCGGAACATCTCCACCGATCCCGTCATCGGGGTGCCACGCGTCAGCGGGGTCGCCCACACTTTTGTCGGGTTACCCATGGGCGCCGGGGAATATGCCGCGGCGCCGTCCGAGTTGACGATTGCGTGAGGTCACCGGCCTCACGTAGCGTTCCGAGATATCAGCCTGGGCCCGAAGGCCCGTCGGAGACACGGGAACGGGAGGCGATGGTGTCGCGGCCGATGACCAGCCCGCCCGCGCCGACTCCGGCCCTGGGCCGGGGTGTCCGCCTGTACTCCCGGCACCACATCGACCTGCTGCGCGTGGCCGGCGCGCTCTGTCGCCGCTGACCTGATCACCTCAAGGACACCGCGCCCTCCCGATGAGGCGCGGTGATCACCCATGGCCGACCAGGGAGGCACCCTTCGTGTCCGAGTCCTCATCCACCCCCTTGCACCTCGCCGTCGCGCTCGACGGGGCGGGCTGGCATCCGGCCGCGTGGCGCGAGCCGCAGGCCCGCCCCCGGGAGCTGTTCGACGCCGCGTACTGGACCGATGTCGTCACCGAGGCCGAACGCGGGCTGCTCGACTTCGTGACCTTCGAGGACGGGCTCTCGCTCCAGTCCACGCACCGCACCGAGCCCGACGGCCGCACCGACCAGGTGCGCGGGCGGCTGGACGCGGTGCTCATCGCCTCCCGGGTCGCACCGCTGACCCGGCACATCGGGCTGGTGCCGACCGTCGTCGCCACCCACACCGAGCCGTTCCACATCTCCAAGGCGATCGCCACCCTGGACTACGTCAGCACCGGCCGCGCCGGGCTGCGGATCCGGGTGTCCAGGCGGAGCCACGAGGCGGAACACTTCGGCCGCCGGGACATTCCCCGCTTCGGCCCCGAGGATCTGGACAGCCCGGTGGTCCGGGAGCTGACCGCCGAGCTCTTCGAGGAGGCCACCGACTACATCGAGGTGGTACGCCGCCTCTGGGACAGCTGGGAGGACGACGCCGAGATCCGGGACGTCGCCACCGGTCGCTTCATCGACCGCGCCAAGCTGCACTACATCGACTTCGAGGGCAGGCACTTCAGCGTCAAGGGCCCCTCGATCACCCCCAGGCCGCCCCAGGGACAGCCGGTCGTCAGCGCGCTGGCCCATCAGAGCGTGCCCTACCGGCTGGTGGCGACCTCCACCGACATCGGCTACCTCACCCCGCACGACACGGACCAGGCCCGCGCCACCGTCGCCGAGATCCGCGCCGACCAGGCCGCGGCGGGCCGGGCGGCGGAGCCCGTGCACCTCTTCGGCGACCTGGTGGTGTTCCTCGACGACGAACCGGGTGCCGCGGCCGCCCGGCTGGAGCGCCTGGACGCCCTCGCGGGCTACCCGTACACCAGCGACGCCAAGGTGTTCACCGGGACCTCCGCACAGCTCGCGGATCTGCTGCTGACCTGGCAGCGGACCGGGCTGTCGGGCTTCCGGCTGCGCCCCGGTGCGATCGGCCACGACCTCGAGGCGATCACCCGCGGCCTGGTGCCCGAACTCCAGCGCCGCGGCGCCTTCCGCCGGTCCTACGAGGCCGACACCCTGCGCGGGCTGCTGGGCCTGGCCCGCCCCGCCAATCGCTACGCCACCGTCTGAGCCGGAGGGACCACCGACCATGAGCACACCGCTCAAGCAGATCCACCTGGCGGCCCACTTCCCCGGCGTCAACAACACCACGGTGTGGAGTGATCCGGAGGCGGGCAGCCATATCGAGTTCAGCTCGTTCGCCCACTTCGCGCGCACCGCCGAGCGCGCCAAGTTCGACTTCCTGTTCCTCGCCGAGGGGCTGCGGCTGCGCGAACAGGGCGGCCAGATCTACGACTTGGACGTGGTGGGGCGGCCGGACACCTTCACCGTCCTGTCCGCGCTCGCCGCCGTCACCGACCGCCTCGGCCTGACCGGCACCATCAACTCCACCTTCAACGAGCCCTACGAGGTGGCCCGCCAGTTCGCCAGCCTCGACCACCTGTCGGGCGGGCGCGCCGCGTGGAACGTCGTCACCTCGTGGGACGCCTTCACCGGGGAGAACTTCCGCCGCGGCGGCTTCCTCCCGCAGGACGAACGGTATTCCCGGGCCAAGGAGTTCCTGGCCACCGCCACCGAGCTGTTCGACTCCTGGCGGGGCGACGAGATCGTCGCCGACCAGGCATCCGGCACCTTCCTCGGCGACGCGCGGGCCGGCGCCTTCTCCCATCAGGGACAGCACTTCGACATCGCCGGGCAGTTCAACGTCCCGCGCAGCCCACAGGGCCGCCCCGTGATCTTCCAGGCCGGTGACTCCGAGGAAGGCCGGGAGTTCGCCGCGGCCGGCGCCGACGCCATCTTCAGCCGGTACAGCGCCTTCAAGGAGGGGCAGGCGTTCTACACGGACGTCAAAGGCCGCCTCGCCCGCCACGGCCGCACCCACGACCAGCTGCTGATCCTGCCCGCCGCCACCTTCGTCCTCGGCGACACCGACGCCGAGGCGCGGGAACTGGCCCACGAGGTACGCCGCCAACAGGTCAGCGGCGCCACCGCGATCAAACACCTGGAGTTCGTCTGGAACCGCGACCTGTCCGCGTACGACCCGGACGGCCCGCTGCCCGACATCGACCCCGACCCCGGTGAGCACACGATCGCCCGCGGCCGCGCCCAGGTGCGGATGTACCGCGATCCGCTGGCCGTCGCCCGGGAGTGGCGGGAGCTGGCGGCGGCGAACAAGTGGTCCATCCGCGACCTGGTCATCGAGACCGGCAACCGCCAGTCGTTCATCGGCTCCCCGACCACGGTCGCCGAGACCATCAACTCCTTCGTACAGGCCGACGCCAGCGACGGCTTCATCCTCGTACCGCACATCACCCCCGGCGGGCTGGACGCCTTCGCGGACACCGTCGTCCCGCTGCTCCAGGAGCGCGGTGTGTTCCGCACCGAGTACGAGGGCACGACCCTGCGCGACCACCTCGGCCTGGCCCACCCCGGCACCGAGTCGCACCAGAACCGGGCCGCGTCATGAAGTTCCTGGCCATCACCCTCATCGTGCACGCCCCGGACCCGGTGACCGGGATCCAGAAGCCGACCGGTGAGCGATTCCGCGAGGTGATCGACGACGCGCTGCTGGCGGAGGAGCTCGGCTTCGACGGCTTCCGCCGGTCGCCTCGAGCCGAGGTGTGGCCGAGACCTCTCCAGCGGCCCATCCGGGTCTGGCACGGCAGCGCCACCAGCCGGGAGTCGGTCGACCTCGCCGTGGTCGGCGCCGGGACGGCGGGCTACTACGCGGCCCGCACCTCACAGGAGGCCACCGCCGCCTACCGCCCTGTGTTCGAAGGCCGTCTCGCCTTCCAGAAGCAGCTCGGCATGGAACCGTCGCGGACGCGGGCGGGCTCACCGACGCCCAGCACCGCGCCTGGGTATGTGAAGGGGGTCGTGTTCGAGCACGTCCTGGAAGAGGACTTCTGTCTGATCTCCAGCGCCAGGCTCCCGCCCGTCGCCAACCGTGGCGACACCATCACACTCAAGGAGGCGAGCCGGCTGGGCTTCATCCTGCCGAGCGAGGTGCACACCGTGCGGCGGATCACCGACGCCGCCTTCCACGCCGCGGGGCTGCACTGTTCGGTCGTCGCCGAGATCGAGCCGGGCATGGTGCTGCGCGACGCGGGGGTGAGCGGGCTCGGGGTGACCGTCCTGCCGCTCACGGCGAGCCGAGCCCACTTCGCCCCCGATGAGGTACGCGCCTACCGTTTCGCCGATTCCCAGCTCCACACCGCGATGTCCCTGTGCACCCCCGAGGTGCAGCCCCTCACGGAGGCCGCCACGTTGGTGCGGACCTGCTGCGTACGCTTATCCGGGACCAGCCCGGCCCCGCCGGACGGCGCGAGCCGAGCGTCGCGGCGAACGGCGTTCATCCATGAGCGTGGCCCGGCCGGGTGCTCAGGGAGCGGTCAGGACGGTCTTGCCGGGCAGCCGCCCGGTGGCGGCCTCCTCATGCACCGCGCGTGACTCGGCCACCGGGCGGCGGTCGGCGATGTGGATCCGGAGCCGACCGTCATCGACCATGGCGACCAACTCGGTCAGCTGAGCTGCGTCGCCGCGGACGAACAGGTTCGCGGCACGCATCGACCGGGCGGGTTCCTCGGGAATCGGGCCGGCCGCGCTCGCGGCGACCCCGCCGTCGGCGACATAGCGCGACAGCCGCGCGGCATCTTCCGGTGTGACGCGCACCAGGTTCAGCAGGACATGGAACGGACCACCCACGGCGGCCGGGCCCTCGGCGGGATCGAGGTGGCCGACGACCCGGGTCGCGCCGTAGCTCCGCAGGCGCTGGGCGTGGAGCGGACCGGCCGCCGCGGTCACATGTGCTCCCGCGTCGGCGGCGAGCTGCACCGCGAGGCCACCCACCGCACCCCCTGCCCCGTTGACCAGGACGGTCTGCCCGGGCTTCAGCTCGGCGAGTTCGAACAACGACTGCCAGGCCGCCAGGCCGGTCAGGGGCAGCGCCGCGGCGTCGGCCAGTTCGATCGTCCGGGGCGCCGCGACCAGGGCCTCGGCCGGGGCGAGCGCGTACTCGGCGGCCGCACCCGCGGCGTTGAGGGGCAGCATCGCCACGACCCGGTCACCGACCTCCAGACCCGTCACCTCCGCGCCGAGTTCGGCGACGGTGCCCGCCAGATCGATCCCGGGCACATGCGGGAGGGCGACCGGGATCATCTCGGCCAGGACCCCGGCGCGGATGTGATCGTCGACCGGGTTGAACGATGTGGCCGCCACCCTCACCAGCACCTGTCCGGTGCCGGGGGCCGGGCGCTCGATGTCCTCGTAGCGCAGGACCTCGCTGCCGCCGAAGCCGTGGTAACGCACTGCCTTCATGGCGCTTTCCTCCAGTGTATTTGCGTATGTCAACGCAAGGGGCTCAATCAATTTTCACTTGCCTAGGCAACTCAGAAAGTAACCCCAAGGACTTGCCCAGGCAAGTCATTCGAGTTGCCTGGGCAAGTACGATGGGTCTCATGGACACTCAGTCACCCTGGCTCGACGACGATCAGCAAGACGTGTGGCAGGCACTGCTCACCGTCGTCATCGCGCTTCCGGCGGCCCTCGACCGCCAGCTGCAACGAGATGCGGGCATCTCCAATTTCGAGTACGGCGTTCTGGCCCGGCTGTCCATGGCCGGTGAGGCCACGATGCGACTCAGCGACCTGGCCCGGGAATGTGACAGCACCCAGCCCCGCCTGTCGAAGGTGATGGACCGCTTCGAGGCCCGCGACTGGGTAGCCCGCCGGCCCGATCCCACCGACGGCCGATACACCCTCGCCACCCTGACCGACGCCGGGCGGGAGAAGGTCGTGGCGAGCGCACCGGAACACGTCGCACAGGTGAGGCGACTCGTGTTCGACCCCCTCAGCGCCGCGCAGCGCCGCCACCTCGGCACCGCGCTCACCCGCATCGCCGCCACCGTGCGCCGGGAACTCGAAGGAGAGGGCCGCTGACAATCGTCGGCGAACTTCGTCCTACACCATGGCGGACACCGTGCCCCGGATGCCGAACAGCGACTTCCCGTAGATCTCGGCGGCCACTTCGGGGTTGAGGACGGCGTGTCGGCTCCCGGTCTCGATGTCGCGCCAGATGCGCTGGAGCGGGTTGGACTCGCCGAAGCTCGAAGCCCCCTGGGCCGAGCACACGGTGCGGACCGCCTCACGCGCGTGGACCGCCGCCATTCCCGCGTCCATCCGCATCCGTGCCCGGGCGTCGTAGTCGGGGAAGACCCCGGCCCGTGCGGCCTGGTCGATGTCGGCCGCCGCACGGTAGGCGTGCAGTCGGGCGGAGTCGGCGAGCGACGCCGCGCGCGCGGCGGCGAGTTGGACGGTGGGTGCCTGGGCCTGGGAGGTGTAGCCGGTCAGGGTCAACGCTCGCTGCGGAGCCCTCTCCACCAGGAGCTCGACGGCGGCCGCGGCCAGCCCGAGCTGGGGCCCGGTCAGTACGAGCGCGGCGGTCGGCACGAACGGTGCCCGGTAGAGCGCCTCGTCGGTGAAGGGTGTGGCGTAGCGGCCCTCGATGGCGTCGGGGACGGAGTGGAAGCGGTGTGCGGGTACGAAGAGGTCCTCGCCGAGGAGGGTGTTCGATGCGGTCCCGCGCATGCCCGCCACGAACCAGGTGTCCTCGATCGTCAGCTCCGACATCGGCGCGAGTACGATGCCGACGGCGTCCGGGGTGCCTTCGGCGTCCGGCCGGGTTACCCCGAGGACCGCCCAGTCGGCGTGGGCGCACCCGGAGGCGGGGGCCCAGCGCCCGCTGACCCGGTACCCGCCCTCGGCCACGTGCGCGGTACCGGAGGGCGTCACGACACCGGCGACCCGGGCGTGCGGGGTGTGGGCCCAGACGTCGTCCTGGGCGCGGGCGGGGAAGAGCCCGACGAACCACGCGTTGGCGTTGAGCAGCGCGGTCACCCAGGCGGTGGAGCCACAGGCGCGCCCGATCTCGCGGCTGACCTCCAGCAGGGTGCGGTGGTCGGTCTCCAGACCGCCGTAGCGGGCGGGCCGCATCAGCGAGAGCAGACCGGCCTCGGCCAGGGCGCCGATGTTCTCGGCGGGCACTGCGCGCTCGCGGTCGGCCGAATCGGCGTTGCCGGAGAGCAGCGGCCGCAGTGCGGCGGCGCGTTCGAGGAGTTCGGCCCGCAGCTGGTGCGCGGCGTCGGTGGTGCGGGGAACGTCCGTGGTCATGTTCATCGTCGTCACTTCGGTGTCAGGGATCATCCGGGGTACGGGTCAGCTCGCGACGGCGAGCGGGGTGTGGGTGCCGAAGATCCGGCGCGCGTAGATCAGCGGGGCCGCGGCGGTCAACTCGGCCTCCTCGGGGCTCACGACGAGCAGGACGTGGTCACCGCCGTCCAGGTGGCGTTCGACGCGTCCGGCCGTCCAGCCCGCGGACTCGGGCAGGTAGGGGAGTCCGGCGCGGACGGTCCAGGTGACGCCGTCGAACTTCGAGCCCGCCCCCTGGTGCCGGCGGGCGAACCGGGTCGCCAGCTCCCGCTGGTGGGCGCCGAGGATGTTCACCCCCACCCGGTCGCCCGGCCGGAGGTGGGCCAGCAGTCCCGAGGCGCGGTCAAGCGCGAAGCTCACCAGCGGAGGGTCGAGCGAGAGCGAGGCGAAGCTCGATACGGTGCTGCCGCGCGGCCGCCCGTCGGCGGTCGTCGCCGTGACCACGGTGACCGGGGCACACACCCCGCTCATCAGCTCGGTAAAGGTCTCTCGGTCGATCATCGGGGGCCTCCCGTTGGGCTGGGTATCCGTCTGCCGGAACGCACGGCCTCGAGCGGCACTTCGTCCGACATCAGGAAGTAGACCCCGGCTCCCGGGATGGCTGCTTGGTCCGCCGGCTCAGGAATCCGGCCTCCCATTGGTCCGCCGGGCCGGTTGTCGATCCGCCGGGCCGGGCCACGACCGCTTCATCGGGCTCACCGCTTCATCGGGCTCACCGGTTTATCGGGCTCACCGCTCGACGTCGCGCGGCAGGAGCACCGCGTCCCCCAACTCCTCGGCGAGCGCCAGGGCGGTGTGGAGGGCGAACCTGCGGTCGTCGAGGCCGTGTCCCAGCACCTCCTGGGCCCGCTTCACGCGGTAGGTCACGGTCCCCCTGGCCACGTGCAGGCGTCGGGCGACATCCACGAGGCTGCGCTCGGCGCCGATGTAGTGGTAGAGCGTGGTCCGCAGTGCCTCCATGGGCGCGCCGCGGGCGGCGAGCCCGCCGAGTTCACGTCGTACGAAGTCACCGGCCGCGTCGAGATCGGTGGCCAGCAGCGCGATGGCGGCGACGTCGGCGTAGGCGGTCGCGTACCTCGGAGCCCGTCCGGCCTCGCGCCGCAGCCGTTCGACCCTCTCCCCGCGCTCGGCCTCGCGGTGGGAGCGGCGGAAGCCCGCGACGCCGGAACCCGGGGTCCCGAAGGCCGCCCGCATCCGCTGCCGGGACAGTGCCTCAGTGATGGTCTCCCATGAACCGGGTGAGTGAGCCCCGTTCGTCGCGTCCGACTCGTCCGTCCCGTCCGGAGGTACGGTGCCCCACGCCCACAACCGCCCTGAGGCCACGGGTATGACCAGCGTCGTGGTGGCGCCACGGGCCCGTAACACCTCGATCGCCGCCGCCTGGAGCGTGGCGCCGCCCTTCGGCGAGTCCGACCACACCACCACCGCCTCGTGGGTCCGCCGCAAGTTGTAGCCGAGGACCCCCGACGCCTCGTCGACGTCCGCCGCCGTGGCATCGCTCAGCAGGGAACGCACCAGGTCGGCCCGTGCCGCGGCCGCGCTGGTGCTCCACACCTCGTGCTCCACGAGGTAGGTGCGGATCATGGTGTCGGAAAGCTCATCGACGTAGGAGAACAGCTCGCGGGAGACCGCCGTGACCTCGTCGACCGCCTCCTCCGGGTCGACCAGCTCGGCACAGGCCCGCAGGAACGCCTCGGTCGTCGCCGCGTGCCCGACCCGGACGCCGTGCAGCACCCGCTCGAGCGGTATGGCCCGGTGAACGAACTCGCGGATGCCCGCCAGGATCGCCTCACCGGTGGGCGGGGCGGCTGCCGGGCCTTCCGCCAGAGTGAACAGCGCCCGCAGGGTGGTCGCTTCATTGCCCCGGCGGAGCAGTTCGACCGCGGCCGGACTCCCGCCGAGGACCGGCACCTCGCCGAGGATCCGCCGCAAGACCACGGAATTCAGCTCGATGGCCCAGCGCACGGGGTCCGCGCCGAAGCGCGCGACGGCGTCCTCGACGATGGCGCGCGGGCTTGCCGCCCGGTCGAGGTCGACCTCACCCCGCGGACCCAGCCGTGCGATCCAGGTCCGTCGCAGCCGCCCACCGGTCTCGTTCACATCGCCATACTCGGTCCAACCCGAGGGGCTGATCAACTGGGGGTCCCCGAAGCCCTCGCGGGGCCGAAAACCGCGTCGAGTTCGGTGAGCAGCGGCTTCGGGTCCAGTGAGAAGTACATGTGGTCGCCGGGCAGCTCGAGCAGTTCGGTGGGCTGCGAGGTGGCCTTCGACCAGAGCTCCGCCTCCTGCCGGGACACCAACTGGTCGTCGGCCCCGCGCAGCACGGTGAGGGGGATCGGCAGCAGGTCGGTGGAGCTGGGTGTGTACTGATCGTTGATGCCCAGGTCCGCCCGTAGTGACGGCAGCAGCAGTCCGCGCAACTCGGCGTCGTGGAACGCGGGGTGGTCGTATCCCACGACTTCGCGGACTCGCGCGACGAATTCGTCGTCGGTCAGCGAGCCGCTTCCCGTGACCGGCCTGGGCAGCCAGGGTGCGGCCGCGCCGCTCACGATCAGGCGTTCGGGCAGGCGTGGTCCTTCGGCGGCCAGGCGCTGTGCCGTCTCGTAGGCGACGAGCGCGCCGAAGCTGTGTCCGAAGAGGGCGAACGGTGCCTCCCGGGGCATCTTCCGGATCCGGTCGACGCACAGGTCGACGACCTCGGCCATGCTGGTGAGGGGTTCCGCGGCGAACAGCTCCTCGCGGCCGGGAAGTTGGACCGGGTCCACTTCCATCCACTGGAAGGAGTGACGTTTCCACTGGCGGAAGAGACTGGCGCCGGCTCCGGCATAGGGGATGCACAACAGTGCGACAGGCATGGGGGCTTACCTTTCCGAGGTGGTGGAGAGCGGGCCGCCGGCGGCGCGGCGGCCCGCGATCGGCCTGCTCAGGTCCCGTCGGCGAGTGAACGGACGAGCCTTGCCATATCCCGCAAGGTGGTGGTGAGGTACAGGTCCCGCAGCGGCACGCTGCCCAGACCCGATTCCCGGATTTCGGTGGCGAGGAGCGCGAAGAGCAGCGAGTTGCCTCCCAACTCGAAGAAGTTGTCGTCCGGGCCGACAGGTGTCTCCAGCAGGCGTTGCCATAGGCCGGTCAGCCGCTCGGTCACCGGATCGGTCGCTTGTGCGTCCGCCGCGTCGGTGGCTTCACGGACCCCGGGGGCCGGAAGCCGACTGGTGTCGATCTTGCCGTTGGGGGTGAGCGGGAACGCGTCGAGCGCGGTGATGGTGGCGGGCACCAGGTACGCGGGAAGCCGCTGGGCCAGCAGCTCGCGGAGCGTGCTCACCCGGTCGGGCCGGGTGGTCACCACATAGGCGTCCACACAGGCGTTCGCCGGGCCGGCGGTGGCCCGCACCACCGCGGTGGCGTCCTGGACGTGCGGGTGCTCCAGCAGTACGCCGCGGATCTCGCCGAGCTCGATCCGGTGGCCGCGGATCTTGACCTGGTCGTCGAGCCTGCCGAGGTGCTCCAGTTCGCCGTTGCCCAGCAGGCGCCCGCGGTCACCGCTGCGGTACAGCGGTCCGCCACCGCCGGTGATCCGGTCGGGGACGAACCGCTGCGCGGTCAGCTCGGGCCTGTTCAGATAGCCGTCGGCCACTCCGGCGCCGCCGACGTAGATCTCGCCGACCGCCCCAGGGGCGGCCTGCCGCCCCCGTTCGTCCAGGACGTGCAGGGTCCAGCCGGGCAGCGCGTGCCCGACCGAGCGGGTGCCCTGACGGGCGTCCTGCGGGGTGAGCGTGCGCCGGGTGCAGTGCACGGTGGTCTCGGTGATGCCGTACATGTTCTCCACCCGCGTATGCGGGTAGCGCTCGAACCAGGGAATCAGCACCCGGGTGTCGAGCGGTTCTCCGCCGAAGACCAGCAGCCGCACCCGGAGTTCGCCGTCGCCGAACCCCGCTGTGCGCAGCAGCGGTGTGAAGGCCGACGGTGTCTGGTTGAGTACGGTCACCCGCTCGGCCGTCAGCAGGGCGTGGAACTCCCGCGGGTCGCGTGCGGTCCAGTGCTCCACGACCACCAGCCGTCCGCCCGTGAGCAGGCAGCCCCAGACCTCCCATACCGAGAAGTCGAACGCGAAGGAGTGGAACAGGGTCCACACGTCGTCCTGGCCGAAGGCGAACTCCGCGGCCGTGGCGGCCAGCAGTGCCGCCACGTTGCGGTGTGGCACCAGAACGCCCTTGGGCCGCCCGGTGGAGCCCGACGTGTGGATGACGTACGCCACCGTGTCGGGCCCCGGCAGCGGCAGCGGCCCGGCCGGGCGCGTGGCCACGGCGGTCACGGGAATCGGCTTCAGGCCGGGG
Source organism: Streptomyces sp. Inha503 (assembly GCF_047215865.1). Taxonomy (NCBI): domain Bacteria; kingdom Bacillati; phylum Actinomycetota; class Actinomycetes; order Kitasatosporales; family Streptomycetaceae; genus Streptomyces; species Streptomyces sp. Inha503. The sequence continues at coordinate 11,510,024 of NZ_CP178360.1, forward strand.
ACGTGGGTATCGGTGACCGCCACCTCCAGCCCGGTGTCCTCGCTGATGAAAGCCAGCCGCTGCGGCGGGTAGTCGGGATCGAGCGGCACATAGGCGGCGCCTGCCTTGAGCACGGCGAGCAGGGCGACGACCAGGTCGATGCCGCGGGCCAGACACACGCCGACCCGGTCGCCCGGCCGCACACCGTGTTCGCGGAGCGCGGCCGCGAGACCGGTGGAGCGGGCGTCAAGACCGGCATAGCTGATCGTCTCTTCGCCGCAGGTCACCGCGGGCCGGTCAGGGGTGCGGCGGGCCTGTCGCGCGAACAGTCCGGGGATCGTGGCGTCGGCCGCGGCAGGGGTGCTCCGTGCCGCTGTGTCCGGCTTCTCAGGCAAGGTCCACCGCTTCTCAGACAAGGTCCACCGCCGGGACCGGCGGGAAGGCGAGCACAGCGGTGTCCTCGGCCACCAGCCTGCGGCGCGGGGCGCAGCGGAGCCGGAGGTCCCGGAGGGTGCGCCGCCAGGGGTTCTCCAGGTGCTGGGCGTCGCTGGCCGCCCGCGAGGCCGTCACCAGAAGGCGGGTCCGCTCGCGGCGCAGGTCCTCGTACCGGCGCAGGCCCTGGACCGGGTCACCGGCCGCTTTCAGGCAGGTGGCGAGTACGACGGCGTCCTCCATCGCCACGGCGGCGCCCTGGCCGAGGCTGGTCAGCATCGGGTGCGCGGCGTCGCCGAGCAGCGTGACCGGCCCCCGGCCCCAACGCTCCAGGAACGGCCGGTCCTGTGCGGGGACCGCGAGGATGTCCTCCTCCGGAGTGACCCGGATGACTTCCCGCACCTCGTCGGCCCAGCCGGTGTAGGCACGCAGGATCTCTTCCTTGCCGCCGCGCCAGTGGTGCGAGTCCTGGGCGGGCATGTTCTTGGTGCCCCACCAGTAGGCCCGGCCGTGGCCGATGTCGATCAGTCCGAATCGTTGGCCGCTGCCCCAGTAGTGACCGACGTAGCCACCGGTGAACCGGCTGTGTGTGAAGGGGACGATGCCCAGCCAGCAGACGTAACCGCCGTCGCGGGCGTCGTCGAGCCCGGCCAGTTGGCCCCGGACGGCGGAGTGGAAACCGTCCGCGCCGATCAGCACATCGCCGCGCGCCGCGCGCCCGTCGTCGAAGACGACCTCGGCGCCGGCGCCGGAGTGCCGGAATCCGGTGGCGGTGGCGCCCAGTTCGATCCGGCAGTCGTCCGCCTGGACGAGCAGTGCCTGCTGGAGGTCGGGGCGGCCGATGCAGAAGCTCGGTGCGCCCAGGTCGCGGCAGACGTCCGGGAAGGGCCTGGTCTTGATGAGCCGGCCGCTGCCGGTCCTGATCTGGAACAGTTCGATCCGCCGGCCGTACTTCTCGAGGTGCAGGTCGATGCCGAGGCTCGCCAGCGCGTTGACCGCGTTGGTCATCACCGAGAGCGCGGAGCCCATGGCCCGCAGCTCGGTGGCCCGCTCGTAGACCTCGACCTCGATGCCGACCCGGCGCAGGGCGATGGCGGTGGTCAGTCCGCCGATGCCCGCGCCCACGACGATCGCCTTGAGCGGTCCTCGGCTCACCGGGCACCTCCGGTGGTCTCGTCGACCATCCGCATGATCTTCGCGGCCATCACGGGTACGTACGGCTCTTCCATGATCAGCAGGTGGTCGCCGGGCACCTCGACCACGGTGAGTTCACCGGTGGTGCGCCGGCCCCAGCCGTTGTCGGGTTCCCGGTGCAGGGTGCCCGCGGTGGTGTGCATGTCCAGCAGGACCTGCGGCAGCGGCTGCGTGGCCCGCATCAGGGTGAAGTCCAGGTCGAACGTCTCCTTGCTGTAGTCCAGGGCGGCACGCCAGTTGGCCGCGTACACGCCGAAGAGCCGGCGCACGATCGCCGCGGAACTGCCCGGCGGCAGCACGCCCAGGTCCACACCGCGCTGCGCGATGAACTCGAACTTCTCCGCCAGGGTGGCCATGTCCCGCGGGATGTGCGCCGCGGGCGATTCGCCGCCCAGTTCAAGGAAGAGCAGCTCCCAGAAGAACCAGGCCAGCAGGGCGTCGTCGTCGATGCTGGTGAGCTTGCCGGGCTCCAGCGCGACCGTGTCCAGCAGGAACACGTTCGAGGTCCGCTCACCCTCCTGCTGGAGTTGCCGTGCCATCTCCAGCGCCACGAAGCCGCCGAAGGACCAGCCGCCGAGGGCGTAGGGGCCCCGCGGCCGCACCTTCCGGATGGCCGTGAGATAGCTGCTCGCCAGTTCCGGCACGGATCGCAGCGGCTCGCTGCCCAGTTCGGTACCGGGCGCCTGAAGGCCGTAGAACGGCTGGTCGGCCGGGAGGTGCCGGTTCAGCTGGGTGAAGCACAGCACGTTGCCGCCCGCCGGGTGCACGAAGAATAGCGGGGGGCGCGTGCCGTCGGTGCGGAACGGAACGAGCGGATCGAACGTGGCCAGCGCACCGCCGGAGCGCAGGAGCCCGGCCAGGCCCGCGACCGTGGGAGTGGTGACGAACCGCGACATGGGGATGTCCGTCCCGTACCGCTGCTTGATCAGGACGATCAGGCGCATCGCGGTGAGCGAGGTGCCGCCCAGGTCGAAGAAGTCGCTGTGCACCCCGACCTGGGGCACCTGGAGCAGCTCGGCCAGGATCTCCGCGAGTGTCCGCTCGTACGCGTCGCGCGGCGCGGTGGTCTCGTCGGGTGCGTCGGTCCGCAAGGGGACGCGGCGCAGCGCCGAGTCGTCCCGCTTGCCGCTCGGTGTGAGCGGGAGGCTCGGCAGCCACTGGATGTGCGAGGGGACCATGTGCTCGGGCAGGGTCCGGCGCAGTTCGGCGCGGATCCGCTCCAGACCGGCCTGGGTGTCCCCGTCGGCGTCACCGACCAGGAAGGCGGCGAGAAAGGCGTCCGTGCCCTCCCGACGGCGGGGCACCACCGCGACCTCGCTGATCCCCCGGAAGCGGTCCGGGTTGCCGGTGATCGTGAGCTCGACCTCGGCGGGCTCGACGCGGAATCCACGCACCTTCACCTGTGAGTCCGCCCGGCCGAGACAGAGGATGTCGCCGCCGGGCAGTACCCGGCCGAGGTCGCCGGTGCGGTACAGCTTGCCCTCGCCGGTGAACGGGTTCGGCGGGAAGCGTTCGGCGGTCAGCCGCGGTCTGCCGATGTAGCCGTCGGCCAGGCAGGCGCCGTCCAGGTAGATCTCGCCCCGGCTGCCCGTCGGTGTCGGCCGTAATCGCTCGTCCAGCACATGCACCGCGCAGCCCGCGATCGGCGAGCCGATGGGGGGAAGGGACGGGAACGCGCTCGCCGGTCCGGTCATGGTGAAGCTGGTGACCACGTGTGACTCGGTGGGGCCGTACTGGTTCTCCAGCACTACGTCGGGCAGCGCCGCACACAGCTGCCGGATCTCCTCCGTCACCCGCAGTTGCTCACCCGAGGAGACGATGACCCGCAGATGGCCCGGCACCAGGCCGAGTGCGTGCGAGACCTCGGCGAGCTGCTGGAGCGCGACGTAGGGCAGGAAGACCCGTTCCACCCGGGCGGTGTCGATGAGTTCGAGCAGCACCCGGGCGTCCCGGCGCTGCGTCTCGGAGAGCAGCCGGAGGGTACCGCCGGAGGTCAGGGTGGAGAAGATCTCCTGGAAGGAGACGTCGAAGCTCAGCGGCGCGAACTGGAGTGTGGTGCCGCCGGGTGCCCCGCTGGGCGCGCTGTTCTGCCAGGCGATCAGGTTCGCCAGTGAGCGGTGCGGCATCCGCACGCCCTTGGGCTCTCCGGTGGAGCCGGAGGTGAACAGCACGTAGGCGGTGTCCTCGGGGGAGATGGCCGCCACCGGCAGGTCCTGGGCGCCGGGGTGGCTCCGGCCGGTGACGGTCTCGAGCAGCAGCACGTCTTCCCGGTCACCGGCGAGGTGGGCGTGTGCGGGGTCGCTGATGACGCGGACGGGCCGTGCCTGCTCCAGCATCAGGCGCAGCCGCCGCGCTGGGTAGCTCGTGTCCAGCGGGACGCTGGCCGCACCGGCCCGGGCGATGCCCAGGACCACCGCGATCAGCTCCGGCGATCTGTCCAGTGCGATCGCCACCCGGTCACCGGTACCGACCCCGGCGGCACGCAGGTGTCCGGTGATCCGGTCGGCGGTCTGCCGCAGTTCCCGATAGGTCCACCGGCCGCCGTCGAAGGCCACCGCGATCGCGTCCGGGGTGCGTGCGGCCTGCTCGGCGAAGAGGGTGACCACATCCGGGGGTGTCGCGGCCCGAGGTGTCCGGGCCGGTTCCGGCGAGAGGAATCCGAAGTCCACGCGCTCCTGGGGACGTTCGGTGAGCCGCCGCAGTACGTGGATGTAGGTGTTGACGAACAGCTCGGCGTGGTCGGGGGTGAAGACGGTCCCGTCGAAGTCGGCACGTAATCGGATGCCGTCGTCGACCGGGTCGACATACGCGTTGACCAGGATCTTGAAGTTGGTCTCCTCCCAGGTGCGGAAGTCCAGCAGCCGTACCTGGGGCAGCCGGAGCGCGGCGGCCAGCTGGTTGAAGTGGACGTAGTTGAAGGCGGACTCCAGGACGAAGTCCCCGTCGTCGTCATCCTGGATGGCGCTCAGCGGGTAGCGCCGGTGGGGGTGGCTTTCCTGCTCCCGTGCGAACAGCGTGCGAGCCGTCTCGAGCCAGGTCAGTCCCGAGGTGTTCACCCGGACCGGCATGCTGTTGAGGAACAGGCCGAGGATCCGCTCCGCCTCGGGAACCTCGGGCCGGCCGTGCGTGATCAGACCGGTGACGAAGTCCTCCGCGGAGAACTGTGTTCCCAGCGTGAGGCAGTGGGCGGCGAACAGCACGGATTTGACGGGGAGTTCGTGCTCGGCGGCGAAGTGGCGCACGGATTCCTCCAGGCGCGCGGGCAGCTCGGCGTGGTGCACGACCTGCCCCGTGCCGCCGGGGGACCGGGAGAGGCGGAATCCGTCCAGCTGCGGCGGTGCCGCGCCGCTCAGGGCCTTCTGCCAGTACTCGCGGCTGTCCGCGGAGTCCAGCGCGAGCAGTTCCTCGCGGACGTGGTGGGCCGGTGAGGGCAGTTCGCCGTCCGGGACCGCGGCGATGTCCGCGCCGATGCCATGCGCGTAGTCCTGGAACAGCTCGGCTATCAGGTTCGCCACGCTGCCGCCGTCGAGGATCGCGTGGTGGAAGCTGAAGACCAGTTCCAGGGCGCCGTCGCGGACGTGGACCTGGAACAGGTAGAGGGGTGCCTGTTCGAACTCGTACCGGAAGAACCGCCGTTGCTCGATATGCGCCAGGATCGCGGCGTCGGCGTCGGTCTTCGGCAGGGTCCGCAGATCCACGATGTTCAGCCCGCCCCGCACCTCGTGGTGCACGAGCTGTAGCGGCTGCGAGTAGGAGGCCAGGTCGAAGGAGGAGCGCAGCACCGGGTGACGCCGGACGAGCCCGGCGAAGGCCGCCCGGAACTCCTTCTCGTGCCAGGCCGCGGCGATCGAGTACTGGAACACGTCGTTGTACACCGCGGAGTTCTCGTGTCGGCGGCTGTGGTACAGCAGCCCGAGCTGCACCCGGGTCAGCGGAAAGGCGTCCTCGAGTGCCGTGAGCCGTCCTCGGTCCACGGCGGGAACCAGCTCCAGGGGCGCCAGGGCGGAGGACTTCGGCTCGTTTCCGGAAGTCCGGACCGCCTGGGTGGCCAGCTTCGCGACCGTGGGGCTCTTGACGATGTCGGTGACGGAGAAGTGGATACCCTTCCGCTCGCCCGCGGCGCGTACCTTCAGCATCGTGATCGAGTCGCCGCCGAGCACGAAGTAGTTGTCGTGGACGCCGACCGAGGGCACGTTCAGCACCTCGGCCCAGATGGCTGCCAGCTCGGCCTCCATTTCGGTACGGGGGGTGCCGTCACCGGACTCCGGCAGGGCCTCCTCGGAGTGTGACCGGCCGTCGGCCTGCCGCGCGCTCACGCTCGGCAGGCTCCGCATGGCGGCCGTCGCGGGGAGTGCGCCGACCGGGCGGTCCGGCTGGTCGAGTCCCTGCCGGATCAGGGTACGTACCGCCTGGACGACCTCGGTGATGGGAAGGTCGTCGTCGAAGACATCGGCGGCGTACACCAGATCGACACCCAGTTCGCTGGTGTCTCCATGGGCCTGGACGACGATCGCGAGCGCGTTGCCCTCGAGGAGTTCCAGCTCCATGCCGGTGTGCACCGACAGACCGGGCACACTCGGCGGGGCCGGGAAGTTCAGATAGCTGATCGTCACGTCGAAGAGCGGGCCGACGTCCGCCGGGGACCGGTCGCGCAGCACATCCGCGAGCGGAACGCGCTGATGTTCCTGGAGCTCGCGGACGCGGCCCCGCACCCGCTGCGCCAGCTCCGTCATCGACCGGCCGCCGTCGGCCGCGACGCGTAGCGGCAGCACATTGGTGAACAGGCCGAGCACCTGCCGCTCTTCGGCCGAGTGCCGGTTGAGCATGGGGATGCCGAGGATCGCCTCGTCCGTCCGGTGCATCCTCGCCAGGCAGGTGCCGAAGGCCGCCGCGATGACGGAGAACGGGGAGTTCCCACCCGCCAGGATCCGGTCGACGACTTCCGCTTCGACGACGAAGGAGGTGCGGCGGCCGAGCGATGGGGCGGCGTTCTTCCGGGCGAAGAGCCGGGGTTCGGCTCCGGACAGGGCGGAGTTGAGGAACTGGCGGTCCTGCCTGTAGGACTCGGAAGCGCGATAGCGGGTGTCCTCGGCGATGAAATCCACGAAGGACGGCGCGGTGAAGTCCGTGGCCTCCTCGCCCCGTCGCACTTCCGCGTAGCGGACTCGGATCTGCTTCCTGACCTCGTGCAGTGACCAGCCGTCCGAGATCAGGTGGTGCGCCGTGAGGTGGAAGTGCGCCTCGGTGTCGCTCGTGCGCAGCAGTACCGCGTCGTACAGCCGCTCGCCCAGGACCGGCAGCCGTACCGCCCCGCGCTCGTCCGCCCGGGCCGCACGGGCCGCCTCCGCGTCGGTCCCGGCCCGGAAGTCCACCACCGTCAGCCGTGGCTCCTCCGGCTCCAGCCACTGGTAGGGCTCGCCATCGGCGCTTCCGAAGCGGATCCGGAACGCGTCGTGGCGGGCCAGTACGTGCTCGACGGCGGCCTTCAAGGCCTCCAGGTCGATGTCCCCCGAGAACTTTTCGCGCAGTGAGATCGAGAATTGTGGTGACGTGGGTGAAAGGGCGTCCGAGAACCAGATGTCCCGTTGGTAGGCGGTGAGCGGGTACAGCGGGCGATCACTCATATGGCTCTTCCTCGGCTGGGTCGAGAGAGTGTGCGTCTTGTCGTGGTGCGTACCGCGGTCGTTCGGGGTGACGTGGCTTCGGGAACGGGCGTGACGAGGTCCGGTCCGGCGGGGCGTACGGATCCGCCGGCCAGGGTTTCGGGGTCCGCCAGTGGTCGCGGTTCGGGAATCCGGCTCAGGCCGCGGGGCCTACATGCCGGTCAGGTGCGTCCGGCAGCGCGCTGGGCGCCGACGGGAGTCCGCCGCGCGGAAGGTGTCCCGTGGCGGCTGCCGCCACGGCAGGGTCAATCGGCCTGCGAACCATGGTGTGAGCGTGCGGAAGCCCTCCATGGACAAGCAGGCTAACAACGCGGAGGGGAAAAGATGATGTTCTGTGGACACAACTAGTGGAAGTACTATCCACAGAGCGTGACGGGGCGTGTCGGCAGCCGGGACGATGCCTAGTCGCGCGCGGTCACGGCCTTGAGTTCGTCCAGCGATTCCCGCATCAACCGCGACATCTCACGTTCCTCCGGTGCCGTGAGCCAGAGCTCGAAGCCGACCTTGAAGACGGCGACCGCCGCCTCGGCGGTCAGGCTCGCGGCCGGTTCCGCGACACCACGTCGGCGCAGGGCGTCGGCGAGCGCGGCTGACATCGAGGCGAGCTTGATCAGCTCGCGCTCCCGGAGTTCCGCGTTCGCCACGATGACGGCCTGGCGCTGCCGGGCGTGCTCGCGCCGACCCTCGAACGCCGTGGAGACCGCGTCGAGCCCCGCCGTTATCGCGTCGATCGGCGCCACGGACTCCGGCGCCTCGGCGACGGCGGCCACAAACAGCTCCTGCAACGCGCTCGAACCGTCGAACAGCACCTCGCGCTTGTCGGCGTAGTGCCGGAAGAAGGTCCGCTCGGTGAGGCCGGCCCGTTTGGCGATCTCCGCCACCGTGGTCTGTTCGTAGCCGAGCTCGCCATAGAGCTCCAACGCCGCCTTCGCCAGGCGTCCGCGCGCGTTCGGCTCCCATCTACCCATGCTGGGATCCTACCGCGATGGCAGTGACTGACATCAGGTGCTAAGGTCTGATGACAGTCACTGACATCGATGATTCGGAGTATCCCTCATGCGCGTCTTCGTAACCGGTGCGTCCGGTTGGATCGGCTCCGCAGTCGTTCCCGAGCTCATCGGCTCGGGGCACCAGATTGTCGGGCTCGCCCGCTCCGACACCTCCGCCGCCGCCCTCACCGCCGCCGGGGCGGAAGTGGTCCGCGGCACCGTTGACGACCTCGACGTCCTGGGGAGCGCCGCCGCCGCGTCGGACGGTGTGATCCATCTCGCCTTCAAGCACGACATCGCCTTCACCGGCGACTTCCAGGGTGCCGCCGAGGCCGACCGCCGCGCCGTTGACACCTTCGGCGACGCGCTCTCCGGCACCGGCCGCCCCTTCGTCCTCGCCTCCGGCCTGGTCGGCCTCGCGCCCGGGCGGGTGGCGACCGAGCGGGACACGCCCACGATCGACGGTTCGCCGGTCTCGGTCCGGTCGGCCACCGCCCAGGCGGTGCTCGCACTCGCCTCGCGAGGTGTGCGCTCGTCCGTGGTGCGACTGTCTCCGACCTGCCACGGTGAGGGGGACAACGGCTTTATGGCGGCCCTGGTCGCCATCGCCCGGGCCAGGGGTGTCTCCGGCCACATCGGCGACGGCGCCAACCGCTGGCCGGCCGTCCACCGCCTCGACGCCGCACGGCTGTTCCGCCTGGCGGTCGAGAAGGCCCCGGCGGGATCGGTGTTGCACGGTGTCGCGGAGGAGGGTGTCCCGATCCGGGACATCGCCGAGGTGATCGGCCGTCACCTCGAGGTACCGGTGGCCCCTGTGGCCCCCGAGGCCGCGGCCGAGCACTTCACCTGGCTCGGCGGCTTCCTCGGCCAGGACGTCGCGGCGTCGAACGCCCTGACCCGCGAACTGCTGGATTGGCGGCCGACCCACCCCGGCCTCCTCGAAGACCTCGACAAGGGCCATTACTTCCGAGTCCCCGCCACCCCCTCCTGATCCACATCCGCCACGAAGGGATCGAGCGCGTCGCCGTCCGGGTCATCTCCCGTAGGTGCGGGCCGAATACGGTGTGTTAAGCTCCCAACCGGCTTCTCACCGTTGGGCATTCCGCCTCGCCAACCAGCTTCACCCGGGTCCCGATGACACGGGGAAGGTGGAAGTCACTCATCACATCCTGGAAAAGGGTGTTCTGTGATGGTGGCGACGCGTGTCGGCCCTTCTGGTTCCATCCGAGCCCCGGGGGATCTGCCCGGGACCGTGTTCCAGCCATATCGCCTTTCCGGCATCAGCGGCCTGGTCCGTGTCACCGCCCCGCAGACGGTTCCCCTCAGGGAGGTCTCCGGAGTGCCGGAAGTCAAATCCCCCGAGCAACCCACCACGCGGCGTCCGTGGCTGGTTCTCGCGATCATGTGCATCGGCTTCTTCATGTCGTTGCTCGACGGATCCATCGTCAACGTAGCCATCCCCACGCTGATCCACAGCATGGACGCCTCCTACGACCAGGTGCTGTGGGTCATCGACGGCTATCTGCTCCTCTTCTCGGTGCTGCTGATCACCACCGGGCGGCTGGGCGACATCTTCGGATACCGGCGGCTGTACGTGATCGGCATCATCGTCTTCACCATCGCCTCGGCGCTGTGCGGGCTGGCCGGTTCACCGCCCCAACTGCTGGCCGCCCGGCTGGTCCAGGGAGTGGGCGGCGCGCTGCTGTTCCCGCAGGTCATCTCGTCGATCCTGACGATCTTCCCGCCACGACTGCGTGGCAGGGCGTTCGGCCTGTTCGGGGCGATCGTCGGCTTCGCCCCGATCGTCGGCCCGGTCCTCGGTGGTTTCCTGCTCGCCCACCTCAGCTGGCGCTGGATCTTCTTCATCAACGTACCGATCGGGATCGCCACCGCCGTACTGGCGCTGACCTTCGCCCCGCCCATGCGCTCGGAACGCCGACACCGACTCGACCTGGCCGGTGTCGCGCTGGCCACCGCCGGGCTGAGCGGCATCGTGTTCGGCCTGATCGAGGGAGAACGCTACGACTGGGGCACCATCACCGGGCCGATCAGCATCACCTCGGTCATCGTCGCCGGCGTCGCGCTGCTGGCGGTGTTCGTCCTCCGGCAGCACCGGCAGCGGGACGAGCCGCTGATGCCACTGGCCCTGTTCCGCGCGCGCAACTTCGCGGTCGGCAACTGGGTCGGGTTCGTCTTCCAACTGGGCATGATCGGCATCATGTTCGTGCTGGTGCTGTACTTGCAGATGGTATGCGGGTACTCGGCGCTGGAGACCGGCCTGGTGGTGCTGCCGAACGCCGTGCTCACCGCCGTCGGCTCGATGTACGCCGGGCGGCTGTCGGACACGTTCGGCGGTAAGTACGTCCTGCTGACGGGGATGACGCTGCTGGCCGTCGGCCTGCTGGTGCTGGTCGCCATGGTCGGCCCCGGCAGCGGCGCATGGAGCCTGCTGCCCGGTCTGACCATCATCGGGATCGCCAGCGGCGCCACGTTCGCGCCATTGCAGCAGGCCACCATGGACGGTGTCGATCCCCGGCTGGCCGGGGCGGCCTCCGGAGTCTCCAGCACCACCCGGCAGATCGGCGGTGTCCTCGGCACCGCCGTACTGGGCGCCCTGCTGTCGGCCCGTCTCTCCTCGACCCTGCGCGGCGAGGCCGGGAAACGGGCCGGTCGGCTACCGGAGGATCTGCGTGCCCAGTTCATCGACCGCAGCACCGCCGCCGCACATGACTACCGTCCGCCCACGCCGCCCGACGGCCTGAACCCCGCCACGGCCGGCCTGTACGAACGCGTCACCGCCGACACGTTCGCCACCGGCTTCGTCAACGCCATGCAGACCGCCCTCATGGCATGCGCCGTGGTCCTGGTGGCCGCCGCCCTGTGCTGTTTCCTGTTCAGCCCGCACAAGAAGCCGACGGCCACGCCCGCTCCGGAGCGGCGAGCCGAAACCACACCGCACGACTGACCCGGCGATGACAACGGTCGCGGCCCGGTGGCCGCGACCGTTGCGCGGACGCCGTCATCGCCGCGAGCCACTCCGAAGACGCGGCGTCCTGCCTACGCCGAGCCCAGGACCAGCACCTGGATAGCCAGGACGGCGGCGCCGCGGGCCCAGTCGTGGAAGTCGGAAACCTTGGTTTCGAGGTTGACCTTGTCGGCCTGGGGATGGCGGTTGGCGAGGATGGCCTCCTCCACCGCCGCCCCGGCCACGTCGACCAGGCCCACCCCCTCGCCGGCCAGCAGGATCTTCTGGGGCATCGCGAAATTGGCGATCTGGGAAACGATCGTGCCGAGGGCCCGGGCCGCCTCGTTCACGACCCGGGCGGCCATGGGCTCGCCATCGGCGGCGAGGCCGAGGATCTCCTCGTACGTCATCTCCCGGCCGGTGGCGGCATGGAGCTGGTAGCGGATGCTGGGGATGGTCAGCAGGGAGACGGCGCTGCCGCGTTCTCCGTACGGGGTGAGCGGCCCGTGGGGATCGACCATCCAGTGCCGTCCCCGGCCGAGGCTCAGACCGTCCTCGGAAGAGACCACCCTCCTGCCGCCGCTGACCAGTCCGTAACCCAGTCCGGCCCCGATGGTGAGCACCGCGAACCGGTCGAGGCCGCGGCCCGCGCCGAACCAGCACTCGGCCTCGACCAGCGCCGCCACGTCGTTCTCGACGACCGTCGGCAGCCCCGTCCGCTCCTCGACCAGTTCGGCCAGCGGCACCTCGTCCCAGTCGAGGAAGGGCGACCGGATGACGACCGAGCGGTCCCGGACACCGGCCCCCACCCCGATGCCTATCCCGGCTGCCCGGGGATGCGCCCGGGTGAACTCCTGCGTCATCTCGCGCAGCAGATCGATGATCGCCGCGGGCTCGTGTGTGGTCAGCGGCCGCTCGTCGCGGGCCATGATGTCGCTGCGGAGCGTGGTGACAACCCCGTACACCATGTCCTCGGTGATCTTGAAGCCGATGAAGAGCCGGGACTCGGCGACCATGTCCAGCGGCTGCGAGGGCCGTCCCTGGCGCACCTCCGCCAATGCCGCACCCTCGGTGCCCTTCTCGACCAGCAGACCCGATTCGATCAGCGGCTTGGTCAGCCGGGTGAGGCTGCCCGCCGAGAGGTTCAGCCGACGGGCGAGTTCGGCGCGCGACAGCGGACCGTGCACGAGCACCTCGATCGCCACCGCGCGTTCCCCGGGACTCAGCGGCAGCCAACTGGCGTCAAGTGTGGTCATCAGGGGCCGACTCCTCCATGCTTTTCTTTCGCTTCAGAAGTAATTCTGTCACTCTACGACATCATGCGTCGCCTCAGAAGACGCTTGCACAACTCTTGACGGCTGGATTCTTCCGCGTCAAAAGTAAGTGTCCACCTGAGGACGAGCCGCAGACGAAAGAGCCTCCTGATGACCGTCGCCTCCAGCAGCCCTCCTTCGCGCCTGCCCCTGCGCCGTGCCGAGGAAGCCACATCGAAACCCAAGACCCGCAGAGGCCGGGGAGCCGGTGACGACGGAGCCCTCGCGGCCGTCTTCATCGCCCCCGCCCTGTTCGGCTTCCTGGTCTTCCTGCTCTGGCCGACGCTGCGAGGCATCTATCTGAGCTTCACCCGCTTCAATCTGCTGACTCCGGCCGAGTGGGTCGGCCTCGACAACTACGACAGGATGATCCGCGACCCCGTCTTCTGGCGCTCGCTGGCGGTCACGGTCGAGTACGTGGCCATCAACATCGGGGTGCAGACGGTCGCGGCCCTCGCCATCGCGGTTCTGCTCCAGCGGTTGACGCGGTCGGCCGTACTGCGGGGCATCGTGCTCACCCCGTATCTGATGTCGAACGTCGTCGCCGGCATCGTCTGGCTGTGGATCCTCGACACCCAGATGGGCATCGGCAACGAGATCCTCCAGGGTCTCGGCTTCGACCGCGTTCCCTTCCTCGCCGACGAGACCTGGGCGATCCCCACCATCGCCCTGATCAACGTCTGGCGGCACGTCGGCTACACCGCGCTTCTCCTCTTCGCGGGCCTCCAGGCGATACCGAACGACATGTACGAGGCGGCCAGGGTCGACGGCGCGAGCGAGTGGCGGATGTTCTGGCGGATCACGATGCCACTGCTGCGGCCGGTGCTCGCGGTCGTGCTCATCATGACCGTGATCGGTTCGTTCCAGGTCTTCGACACCGTCGCGGTGACCACCGCGGGCGGTCCCGCGAACGCGACCAATGTGCTCCAGTACTACATCTACGGCGCCGCCTTCGGCCGCTTCCAGTTCGGCTACGCGTCCGCGATGTCCGTCGCCCTGCTGGTCGTGCTCAGCGTGATCACCATCGTCCAGTACCGGCTCACCCGGGCCGGCCAGACCGATCTCGGCTGACGGAGGGGAAGAACCGGCATGGTTGCCATGACCACAGCGACACCGAGCGTCCGGCGCGTCCGGCGCGGGCCCACTCCCGGACGGGCCATGGCCTGGACCGTGATGGGCCTGATCGTCCTCATCACTCTGCTGCCCTTCTACTGGATCCTGCGCACCGCGCTCTCCTCCAATTCCGCGCTGGCCGGCGACCCCGCCAATCCCCTGCCGGTGGACTTCACCGTCGGTGGCTTCGAACGGGCCCTCGGCCTACAGTCCGCCGAGGAGGCGATCGCACAGGGCGGTGCGGGCGACGGGTTGGTCTTCTGGCGTTATCTGCTCAACTCGGTGATGCTCTCGACCTTGATCACCGTGTGCCAGGTCTTCTTCTCCGCGATGGCCGCGTACGCGTTCGCACGCCTCAAGTGGCGCGGCCGGGACAAGGTGTTCGGGCTCTTCCTGGCCGGTCTGATGGTGCCCGCCATCTTCACCCTGCTGCCGAACTTCGTGCTCATCAAGCAACTCGGCCTGGTGGACACGCTGCTCGGGATCGCCTTGCCGACGATGTTCATGACCCCGTTCGCGGTGTTCTTCCTGCGGCAGTTCTTCATGAACGTGCCACGGGAGGTCGAGGAGGCGGCGCTGCTCGACGGCGCCGGAAAGGTGCGGATCTTCTTCCGGGTGCTCCTGCCGATGGCGGCCACCCCCATCGTCACCCTGGCCGTCCTGACCTACATCACGTCCTGGAACGACTACTTCTGGCCGCTGATGGTGTCGTACAGCGACAGTTCGCGTGTCCTGACGGTGGCGCTGGCCACCTTCCGGGCACAGACCCCGCAGACCGGCACCGACTGGTCCGGGCTCATGGCGGCGACCCTCATCGCCGCGATCCCGATGCTCGTGCTCTTCGGTCTCTTCGCGCGCCGCATCGTCAGCTCCATCGCCTTCACCGGGCTCAAGTAGGGGGACATCAGATGCGATTCCGTACGGTCGTGGCGCTGACCGGAGCGCTGGCGCTGTCCCTGGTGACCGGATGCGCGAAGGGCGGATCCGCCGGGTCGTCCGCGCACACGGTGACGTACTGGATGTGGGACACCAATCAGCTTCCCGCCTACCGGGCCTGCGCGAAGGGCTTCGAGAGGGAGAACCCGGGCCTGAAGGTCAAGATCACCCAGATAGGCTTCGACGCCTACTGGACCAAGCTCACCGCGAGCTTCATCGCGGGCACCCAGCCGGACGTGTTCACCGACCATATCCAGAAGTTCGGGCAGTTCAGCGACCTGAAGGTGCTGCAACCGCTCGACGACCTGGGCATCGAGAAGTCCGACTACCAGCCGGGGCTCGCCGACAACTGGATCGGCGAGGACGGCCACCGCTACGGTGCCCCGAAGGACTGGGACACGGTCGCCCTCTTCTACAACAAGAAGATGGCCAAGGCGGCCGGGATCTCCGCCGGGAAACTCAACGCCCTCTCCTGGAACCCCGAGGACGGCGGCACGTTCGAGAAGGCCATCGCGCACCTCACCATCGACAGGAACGGCAAGCGGGGCGACGAACCGGGCTTCGACAAGCACCACGTCAAGGTCTACGGATTGGCCACCGGAGGCGCGGGCGACGACAACGGCCAGACCCAGTGGAGCCCCTTCACCGGCTCCGCGGGCTGGTCCTACACCGACAAGAAGCGGTGGGGCACGAAGTACAACTACGACAGCCCCACCTTCCAGTCCGCCGTCAAGTGGTACTTCAGCCTGGCGAAGAAGGGGTACCTCGCACCGCTCGAGGTCTACGGTGATCAAGCGAACCCGCCCAACGCGCAGGTGGCCGCGGGTAAGGCCGCGACAGCCTTCGACGGCGCCTGGATGCTCTCGACGTACTACGGGGCCAAGGGCCTGGACGTCGGCACCGCCCGCACCCCGGTCGGCCCCACCGGCAAGCGGGCCACGATGATGAACGGCCTGGCGGACTCGATCTCCAAGGACGCCCGCAACAAGGACGGCGCCAGGAAGTGGGTGAAGTACCTGGCCTCCGACGCGTGCCAGACCGCCGTCGGCAAATACGGGGTTGTCTTCCCCGCCACCCCGGCCGGCACCAGGGCCGCCGTCGCCGCCTACGGGAAAAAGGGAATCGACACCACGGCCTTCACCCAGCCGGTGGCGGACAAGAAGGACTTCACGACCTTCTCGTTCCCGATCACCAACTACGCCGCTGACGTGTATGCGCTCATGCGCCCCGCGATGCAGGACCTCTACGGGGGCGGCGCGCCCGCGAGCGGCCTCGACACGACCAACAGCCAGATCAACTTCATTTTCGATCAGTGAACTCTCCACGACTTCATGAAAGGCATTGCCGCATGACGTTCTCCCTCGGCATCGTCGGCGCCGGGCAGTTCTCCGGCCAGTTCGCCAAGCTGTTCCTCGCCCACCCGGGCGTCGGCGATGTCCACGTCACCGATCTGCTGCCCGAGCGGGCGGAGGAACTGGCCGCCACGGAAGGACTGTCGGGAACCTTCCCCTCGTACGAGGCGATGCTGGAGTCGAAGGCGGTCGACGCGGTGGCCATCTTCACCCAGCGCTGGACACACGGCCCGCTCGTACTCCAGGGTCTGAACGCCGGAAAACACGTGTACTCGGCGGTACCGATGGCGATCAGCCGCGAGGAGATAGCGGCGATCATCGAGACCGTACGCGCCACCGGCCTGACGTACATGATGGGTGAGACGAGCCAGTACAACCCGGCGACCGTGCACGCCCGCGACCAGATCGCCGACGGCGCCTTCGGACGGCTCTTCTACGCCGAGGGCGACTACGTACACGACATGGACCTCGGCTTCTACGAGGCATATCAGTACAGCGGCGGCGAGAACTGGAAGGCGACCGCCAGCTATCCGCCGCTGCTCTACCCGACGCACTCCGTCGGCGGGGTCCTCGGCGCCTGGCAGACGCACGCGGTGAGCGTGTCGGCGATCGGAGTGAAGGACGATCGCGGGGACGGCGTCTTCGACCAGGAGATCAGCCAGTTCGGGAACGACATTTCCAACGCCACCGCGCTGTTCGAGGTAGCGGGTGGCGGCTCGTTCCGTACGAACGAGTTCCGGCGGGTCGGCTATCCCTCGCACATCCGCGAATCGCGTTTCCGGTTCTTCGGGACGGACGCGAGCATGGAACAGCTCGCCACGGTGAGCTTCTGGCAGGACAAGGAGGGGGTCAAGGACATCACGGAGCTGCTGGAACCCAAGCCGACACTGGCTCCCGATGACCCGTCGCTCGAGCACATCGCGCCTGCCCTGCGCGCCGCCTTCACTTCGGGTTCCGCGCCCGTGCACGACCGGTCGCGGCTGCCCCGGGAGTTCGACCACCTGCACAACGGGCACGAGGGAAGCCACCACTTCCTGGTGGACGACTTCGTGAACGCGGTCAACACCCGCACACTGCCCTCCGTGAACGCATGGGTCGCGGCCCGCTACACCCTGCCGGGCATCGTGGCGCACGAGTCAGCGCGGCAGGGCGGAGTCCGGTTGGAGATCCCCGACTTCGGGGACGCGCCCGAGAGCTGAGCGGCCGTGGACCGGCTGCCCTCGGGGCAGCCGGTCAGGTGCCCGGACCTGTCGCGCCCTTGGCCCACAGCGAGCGCACATGGCCGAGGTGGCGGGCCATGCACGCCTCGGCGCCCGTCACGTCACCGGAGACCATCAGGTCGAGGAGTTCGATGTGCTCTTCTGCGGACGGGATCAGCTGGTCGCGCTCGTCCAGTGTGGTCAGTCCGTACAGCCGTGAGCGTTTCCGCAGGTCGCCCACGGTTTCTACGAGCCGGTCGTTTCCGCCGAGCGCGAGCAGGGACAGATGGAACTGACGGTCGGCCTCCAGATAGCCGATGAGGTCGTGCTCGCGCGCGGCGCGCACGATCTCCTCCGCCACCGGGCGCAGCGCCTCCAGATCCTCGCGGGCGGCGCCGCGGGTGATCCGGCCGATCATGGGGACCTCGATCAGAGCGCGGATCTCGGTGTACTGGTCGAGGTCGCGCTCGTTGACCTCGGTGACCCGGAAGCCCTTGTTGCGTACCGGCTCGACGAGGCCCTCGCGGGCCAGGTCGAGCATCGCCTCGCGCACCGGCGTCGCGGAGATTCCGAAGTCCTCGGCCAGACCGGGCGCCGAGTAGACCTCGCCGGGGCGCAGTTCCCCGGAGATCAGCGCGGCGCGCAGGGCATGGGCCACCTGGTCGCGCAGCCGCTCCCTGGTGGTGATGAGGTTGCGCTGCTTGAGGTGGCCCATGGCGGTTGGTGTTCCCTTCGTGTCCCGTGCCTTCACGGCCGAGAGGATCACCAGAGTACAATGTCATGTTGTTCTCGCGGGCGTCGTTCTCCGGGTACCCGTGTGCGGACGCGGCTGCCGCTCCGATTCAGCGACCCTCGATCAGCTCTCCCATCCACGCCTCGATCGCGTCCGGGGTGCGAGGTAGCGCACCCGACATCAGCCGTGCTCCTTCGGCCGTGATGACCAGGTCGTCCTCGATGCGCACCCCGATGCCCCGCAGTTCGTCCGGGAGCGTCTCGTCGTCGGCCTGGAGGTAGAGGCCGGGCTCGACCGTCAGCACCTGACCCTCCGCCAGTACCCCGTCCAGATAGGTCTCCGCCCGTGCCTGGGCGCAGTCGTGGACGTCGAGCCCGAGCATGTGTCCGCTGCTGCACAGGGTGTAGCGACGGTGGAAGTCACCCTCGGGGCTTTTGAGCACACCCCATTCGGTGAGCCCTTCCGCGATCACGCGCATCGCGGCCCGGTGGAAATCGCGGAAGCTCGCGCCCGGCCTGAGCGCCGCGATGCCCGCGTCCTGGGCGGCGAGCACGAGGTCGTACACCTGCCGTTGCACGGGGGAGAACCGCCCGGAGAGCGGGAGGGTGCGCGTGATGTCGGCGGTGTAGAGGGTGTCCGTCTCCACGCCCGCGTCCAGGAGCAGCAACCGCCGTGCGTCCAGGGGCCCGTCGTTCCGTATCCAGTGCAGGACGCAGGCGTGGGCACCGGACGCCACGATGGTCTCGTAGCCGGTGCCATTGCCCTCCGCGCGGGCGCGCAGACCGAAGACGCCCTCGATCCAGCGCTCGCCGCGCGGGTGGGCGAGGGCGCGGGGGAGGGCGCGCACCACGTCCTCGAAACCGGCGACCGTGTGGTCCACGGCGAGCTCCAGCTGCCCCACTTCCCAGGCATCCTTGATCAGCCTCAACTCGCTCAAGGCCGCGGACAGTTCGGCGTCGACCGTGGCGTCACGGCCCGGCGGCAGCTCCGTCCGGTCGCCGATGACGGCACAGCGGATGCCGGTCATCCGCGCGGTCTCGTCGAGGTCGGGGCGCCGGCCGACCCAGAACTCGCCGTAGCGCCGGTCCCGGTAGAAGCCGTCATCGGTGCGCGGCGAGCGGGGCCGCGCATACAGGACCGCCTCATGCCGGTGCGGCCCGTCCGGCTCCAGGACCAGGACATGCCCGGCCTGCTCCTCGCCGGTCAGACCGGTGAGCCAGGCGTACGCGCTGTACGGCCGGAAGCGGTGGTCGCAGTCGTTCGAGCGGACCTTCAGCTCTCCCGCGGGGATGATCAGCCGCTCGCCGGGGAAGCGGGCGGACAGCCGGGCGCGGCGAGCGGCGGTGAAGCCGGCGGCGGCCGGCCGGATGTCCACGGGCGGCGGGGACGGCGCCCAGCCACCCGTCATGAAGACCTCCAACTCCGGTGAGACGGGCAGGTCATGGCCGGCCGTCCGAGGTGCGCCGGTCAGGGGATCGTGCATCGGTCCTCCTCGATCCGTACGTTGACAGGCTCTCCGCGATCCGTCGCGTCGAGAGCCTTGCACCCTGTGCAATTTCACATTATTACGTTACGCATCACATGGCACCACGCGCTCTCATGTGCAGCCCCCCACAGGGCAGTTCAGGCCCTGAGGCACCGCTGCCCCATATCCCTCGCCACCTCCCTCACAGGAGCCAACGGTGTTCCAGTCGAGAAACCCGCGCGGATCCACGCGCGGAAGTCTGCTCACGGCCTTGGTGGCGGTGACGCTCTGCGTGACGGCGACCCCGTCCGGTCACGCGGCCGTCCCCGCTCCCGCGCGCCCTTCGGCGTTACGGCCGGTCGCCTCGCCCGACCCCTTCGACAGGGTCGACCGCCTGGCCAAGGCCCCCGGCCGGGCACGTAAGGTCCCCGCCCCCGGCGGCCTCACCGGCGGCGGTGTCCCCGGCACCCGAACGCCCGAGCCGAAGGGCCGGGGCAGTGCCGTCACTCCGCGCGCCACACTCGGCGAGGCATCCGTGCCCTGCACGCTGGACGGCGTCACCGGTCTGTCCCCGGAGCCGTTCGCCGACTTCCTGGCCGACCCCGCCGTCACCGCCGACGGCTGTCTGCGCTCCATCCTGTGGACCTGGGACCAGCGACTCGTCCCCGTCATGTCGGACGGGCATGTCCAGGCCGTCTCCCGCCGCATCACCCACCTAGCCGCCTCCCACGACGGCAAGGACGGCAGCCATCTGCTGGAGATGTTCACCTATCTGCACGCGGTGGCGTACCAGGACTTCTCACACGACGAGATCGACATCACCGACGCGCCGACCGTCAACGCCATGCGCGGGGCGGTCGACGCCTTCGGCTCGGCCGCCCGTACCTTCGACGCCACCCGGCCCAACGCCGAGACCCTGCGCGAAGCCCTGGACGCGGCCTCCGCCCCCGGTCTGCGTCAGCACCAACTGCCCCTGATCAAGCGGGTGCTGGCCACCATGGACGCCCAGCACCCCGAAACCGCCCAGGACACCTCCTGGGCCGGAGCCGCCCTCGCGGCGCTCACCGTCAACTACCTCGGCGTGTATCCCGGCAACAAGGACGCCGCCTTCCACGCCGCGGTGACGGCCGACCCCTCATACCGGGCGACCTTCAGCTCCTTCGCCGGCCACACCCACCTCAAGGACGGGCCCAACGCCTGGGTGGTGCGCGACGCGCTCAGCGAGTACGGCCGCTTCGGTCAGATCGAAGGGCTCCGCGACGAGATCGTCTCCGGCCTCGGCACCCTCCTGGACACCACCGCCCGCAACTTCGGGGACAGCAGCGCGCCCTGGGCGAAGGTCGCCACCTGGCTGGGGGTGTTCGAAGCCTGCGCCCCGTACCACGTGTGCAAGGACGACATCGAGAGGCGTCTCTTCCCGTACACGTACACCTACGGCACGGGCGGCACCGACGGCATCCAGGTCCGCACCGCCCTCGACCGGGACACCGTCGACCAGCTGTACTACGCGAGCAAGCAGGTCAAGGCGCAGTTCCACCGGGTGCTCGGCACCGACGCGCCCCTCGCGGACGACACCAACACCACGCTGCATGTCGTCCTGTACGGCTCCCGCGCCGACTACGAGAACTTCCACCCGCTCCTCACCGGCATGGACACCAACAACGGCGGCGTCTACATCGAGAGGGGGGCGACCTTCTACACCTACCAGCGGCGCGTACCGCAGGACTCCTCACTGACCCTGGAGGAGCTGTTCCGCCACGAGTACACCCACTACCTCAACGGTCGCTGGGCGGTGCCCGGACTGTTCGGCGAGGGACCCTGGTACGAGGGCGACCGGACCACCGCGATGGACGAGGGCACCGCCGAGTTCTTCGACGGCGCCACCCGCGACGACGGCATCCGGGTCCGCAAGTCCCTGGTCCAGGGGATCATCGACGACACGGCCGGCGGCGGGCCGCGCATGACCGTGAACCAGCTCCTGCACGCGACGTACGACGGCGACGGCTTCCGCTTCTACGACTACGCGGGCACCTTCTTCGAGTTCCTGTGGATCGAACACCCCTCCCTCCTGCGGGAGATGTACCGCGACCTGCGCTCCGACGACCCGGCGGCCTTCGACGCCTGGCGCGGCCGACTCGGCGGGGACGCGGGGCTCCAGAGCGCGTACGACCGTTTCCTCGACGAACGGATCGCCCACGTCGGCGACTTGTACGTGCCCCACACCACCTACACGCCCCCGGGCGAGCTCCGTGACACCACGGCCGACCAGATTCGCTCCTCCTTCACCGCGATGACCGCGTCCGACCCGACCTGCCGTGCCACCGGAGCGCCGGAGCGTCCCCGGTTCGTCTGCGCCGGCCGGATCACCGCGAACCTGACCGATGCCGGAGACACGGACGCGGTCTTCGAGGACATGTCCGAGACGGTCGACTACTTCATACTCGACCGCGCCGCGGGCGGCGACAACAACCTGACCGACATGAACTGCTGGTTCGGCGAGGTGGAGATCTGGTCCAACCAGCGCGCGGGCACGTCGGACTACACCTGCGAGGGCCCCCTCCACGGCTGACGCGTCACCGGCGTCGAGGTCGCGCCCCTGGCCCATGGACAAGGCTTCTCGGGCCGGGGGCGCGACTGCCGTCGGCCGTGGCTCAGGGGGAAGTGGTCCAGCGTGGCGCGGTCTCGGCCCACTCGGTGTCCCACTCGGCGAGATTGCGCCGGCGCAGGACCACGGCGGCGCAGCGGTAGGCGGCGGCACCGGTGAGGAGCACGGTCAGGAAGGCGACGAGCGCCCAGCCCATGGTGCGGCTGCGGATCTGTTCGGCGGTCATGGGCGGCTCGGCGATCGCTCCGTCCGCGTCGACCCACACGTGGACGGAGCTGCCCGCGTTCAGCCCGGGAAGGACATCGGTCTCTGCGGTGCGGGTCCGTCCGTTCGGGTCGGTGAAGCGGACCGTGGCCGGGTAGCGGTTCTCCCTCGCCTCCGCCGATCCGGGCTCCGGATGACCCGGGGCGTCGTGGGTGAGGACGGCGGTGGTGCGGTTCAGGGCCTGTCGCCGGTGCTCGACGGACGCGTGGTAGTGGCGGTGGGCGGCGTCACCGGTGGCGAACGCGGCACCGAGCCCCAGGACCGGCACGAGCAGCAACAACGCCAGTGCGATCCGGCCCCGAAGACGGTCGGTGCACCGGTACAGCGGATTGTGCCGCCAGCGCCACAGCGACAGGGGATGCGCGAGCCCGTGGTGCGGGGGGTCGGGAGGCGGCTGCGCGGGGGGTATCACGCCGGACACGGTGGTTCTCCTTCCGGGGTCGGGGGATGGCGTAGCGGAGACCCCGGCCGGTGGGGCGGCGGGGTCGGGACAGCGAAGGAGCGGGCCGGTCAGGGCGGGGACGTACCACTGGCCGACGGATGGCGGTGCGCGGCCTGGAGGAACTTGGCGGCGCCGCGGATCGCCGCGGTGTGCGGTGCGGGAACGGCCCGCAGAGGCGCGTGCGTACCGCCGATGAGCCGGCGAGTGAGGTCGGGGCGCAGGGCGCCGCCCCCGGCCAGCAGGGCTCCCCGGGCCAGGGCTCGGCGGTGAGGGACGTGCGGTCCTGCCGGAGCATTGAGGTGATCATGGCGGTGATGGCTTCGCCGATCTCCGCCGTGGCGCCGGCAACGGCGAGGTCGGCGGTGCCCAGGGCGGTGCGGCGGGCATCGAAGACCAGGCCGTCGAGGAGGAGCACCACTTCGGTGAGGTGGGCGCCGATGTCCACCACGAGCAGCGGCAGGGCGAGGTCGGCGTCCGCGGCCAGGGCGATGGCGCGTGCGGTGGGGACGATCAGCACCGCCCGCGGGCGCAGCACCTCCACGGCGGTGCGGGCCCGCTCCCGGTAGGCGGGGCCGTCCAGCACGGGCGCGGTGACCACCACCAGCGGGCGGGTGAGGCGGGGCAGGCGATGGCTGAGCAGCCGGTCGAGCATCCGGGCCGTCCCCGGGACGTCGACGATGGCGCCGCGCTGGATCGGGTACACCGCCCCGGCACCGGGGAAGGTGATGGTGGGTACGTCGAGGACCAGGCCGCGGCCGGCGATCCAGGCGCGGGTGCGGGCGCTGCCCAGGTCGAGGGCGAGGCCGCAGCAGTGCCGGCACGACGGCCAGGGCCGGTGCCGGTGCCCGGCGGGGGAGCCGGACCGGAAGCGGCGGAGGACGGTCATCGTCCGGCCTCCCGCACCTGCTGGCACCGTGCGCAGTAGCGGGCCTGCGGAACGATCATCAGTCGTTCGCGTTCGACGGGGCGGCGGCACAGGTGGCAGGTGCCGTAGCGGCCCTCGGCGATGCGCCGCAGCGCCGCCTCCACGTCGGCGAGGACCATGCGCGCGGAGGCGGCGACCTTGACGTGTACTTCGGTCTGTGCCGCGGAGCGGCGCCGGAGCAGATCCTCGGCGCGGGGCGGCGCGGCGATCTGCCGCAGCTGTTCCTGGCGGAACAGGAGCTGTTCGTGCAGGTTCTCCCGCAGCGCGGCGAGATCCTCTGGCGACAGGTGCGCGGCACGGTCGCCGATGGTCTGGTGGTTCACCACTTCACCCCTTTGAGCAGGGCGGAGACGAAGACGGGTCGGATGGGGCGGGTCAGGCGGTGGCGCGGCCCTGGCAGGCGACGCAGTACCGGGTGTAGGGGAGGATCTCCAGGCGTTCGGCGGGGATGGGCTTGGCGCAGCCCTGGCAGGTGCCGTAGGCGCCGTCGTCGACGCGGGCGAACGCCTCGTCGATCTCGGTCAGCACCTGCTGGATCGCCTCCGTCTGCGCGGACACCAGATGGGCGTCCGTGCTCTGCATGCCCTCGTCGAGGGCGCGCAGCTGGGCCAGGCGGCTGTTGCGGGCGTGTTCCAGGCGCTGGCGGGCCTCATGAGAGGTCAGTCGCCCGGGGCGGGGACCGGTCTGGGCGGTGTCGAGCGGCACGGTGAGGTCCTTTCTCGAAAGGCGCGCTACGCGCGGCAGCGGCCGCCCGGTCGCACCGGCCGCGGTCTCCACGACCGCGAGCACCGGCCGTACCGGACGGCTCGATCTTCTTCGACTCTGCTCGACTCGGCGTCGGAAGCCCATCGGGCGCGGACCCCATTTGCCCGGGACAGCGGTGACCACGGGGCGGTGGCGGGGGACGGCGCATGGGTACCCGATGACCTCGGATATGGGGAACGGACCCCATCGACCGTGCGCGGCGCGGGAGGCAGGCTGTGTCAGGCTCGGTCGTGATCAGTCGCCGCGACTCCGCCCGGGGCGATGAGCGACAGTAGAGATGATCACACCCGGAGCGCGGAAGGAGGAGTGTCCCAGGTGTCGCTGTTCTGGCGGATCTTCGGGCTCAACGCCCTGGTGCTGGGCACCGCCACGGCGCTGCTGCTGTGGGCGCCGGTGACCGTATCCGTGCCGGTGCTGCTGACCGAGGCGATCATCCTGGTCGGCGGTCTCGCCGTCATGCTGGTCGCCAACGGCACCCTGCTGCGCTGGGGCCTGGCCCCGCTGGACCGGCTGACCAGGCTGATGACCACCGTCGACCTGCTGCGCCCGGGCCAGCGGCTGCCCGTGCCCGGTGCCGGCGGCGGCAGCGAGGTGTCCGAGCTGATCCGCACCTTCAACGCCATGCTCGACCGGCTGGAGCACGAACGCGCCACGTCCAGCGCCCGCGTACTGCTCGCCCAGGAGGCGGAGCGCCGCCGCATCGCCCAGGAACTGCACGACGAGGTCGGGCAGAGCATGACCGCGATCCTGCTGGTGCTCAAGCGCGCCGCGGACGACGCCCCCGAGCCGCTGCGCGAGGATCTCTCGCAGGCCCAGGAGATCACCCGGGAGAGCCTGGACGAGGTGCGCCGACTGGTGCGCCGCCTGCGGCCCGGTGTCCTGGACGACCTGGGCCTGGTCAGCGCGCTGACCTCGCTCACGCAGGACTTCGCCACCCACACCGGGCTGCGTGTCGTGCGCCGCCTCGACGCCGACCTGCCCACCCTCGACCAGGAGAGCGAGCTCGTGCTGTACCGGGTGGCTCAGGAGAGCCTGACCAACGCGGCCCGCCATGCGGACGCACGGCAGGTCGAGGTGAGCCTGCACCGCGTCGGCGAGGCGGTGGCGCTGGAGATCGCCGACGACGGCCGCGGTATCGAGGCCGCCTGCGAAGGCGCCGGGATCCGCGGCATGCGCGAACGGGCCCTGCTCGCCGGGGCCACCTTGGACATCACCTCGACGCCCGGTACCGGCACCCGGATCCGCCTCATCACACCCGCACCCAGGAAGCAGCTCTGACCATGTCCGATCCGACCCCGCCCGGACCCAGCACGGACTCGGCACCGTCTCCCACGACCTCTCCCACGACCTCTCCCACGACCGCGACGCCGACCCGCATCCTGCTCGCCGACGACCACGCTCTCGTACGCCGTGGCGTACGCCTGATCCTCGACAGGGAACCGGACCTGGAGGTCGTCGCCGAGGCCGGGGACGGCGCCGAGGCCATCGAGGCGGCCCGGAGCCAGGAGATCGACCTGGCCGTGCTCGACATCGCCATGCCGCGCCTGACCGGCCTCCAGGCCACCCGCGAGCTGGTGGCGCTCAAGCCGGGCCTGCGCATCCTGATGCTGACGATGCACGACAACGAGCAATACCTGTTCCAGGCGCTCAAGGCCGGGGCCTGCGGCTATGTGCTGAAGTCGGTCGCCGACCGCGATCTGGTCGCCGCCTGCCGCGCCGCGATGCGCAACGAGCCGTTCCTCTACCCCGGCGCGGTCACCGCCCTGATCCGCAACTATCTGGACCGCGTCCGCCACGGCGAGGAAGACCCCGACCAGCTCCTCACCCCCCGCGAGGAGGAGGTCCTCAAACTCGTCGCCGAGGGGCACTCCTCCAAGGAGATCGCCGAGATCCTGTTCATCAGCGTCAAGACCGTGCACCGCCACCGGGCCAACCTCCTGCACAAACTCGGTCTGCACGACCGGCTGGAGCTGACCCGCTACGCCATCCGCGCCGGTCTCATCGAACCCTGACGCCCACCCCGCGTCGAGCACCCGGCGGGACATCGAGCACTCAGCAGGAAGGGACGGTGCATGCGCCCAGCACCCCGCACCATCCCGGCCGCCGGTCACCGGCTCGCGGGAACGCTCATCGCGCTCCTCGCCGTCCTGCTGGCGCTGATTCCCGCCGATACCCCGCGGGCCGTTTCCGGCCCGGTGCCCCAACCGGCCGCGGTGGCCCATCCGGCCCCGGCGGCCACGGGCGCCGAGCGCCCGGACACCGGTCCCCGCGCGGATGACCCGTGCGCCGCCGGATGCGCGGCCCAGGCCAGGGTCCGCCACGACCACCTCGGTGAGCGCCCGTGCCCACCGGATCACCACGCCACCGACCCCCGCGATACGGATGCCGATCCGGCTGTCGCGCCACGTACTTCGGCGCCTTCGGTATGCGTACCCGTCTCTCCCGGCCGATCGGCCCACGACCGCGGCCGGGCCCCTCCGGCGGCCGCGGGTAACTGACGCCACCCATCACCCTTTCTTCCGTCGCGGCCGCGCGTGCCGCTGCCGCGACGTGCCTGCCGGAGGCTCGTGTTGATGCGCCGCAACATGTGGAACAAGCGGAACAAACGTCAAAAGTCCCTGCGCATGCGTGCGCTGCTCGCCCTCGCCGTGATCGCCGGATCGCTGGCCATCGCCCTCACCACGCCGGTCCGCCTCGGCCTCGACTTGCGCGGCGGTACCCAGATCACGCTGGAAACCCGCTCCACCCCCACCGCCGACGCCGACGGGGCGGCCACCGACCGCACGGTGGAGGTGCTGCGCGGCCGCATCGACGCGCTCGGCGTCGCCGAACCGACCCTCGTCCGCTCCGGCGACCACCGTATCCTCGTCGAGCTGCCCGGTGTGTCCGACCCGAAGAAGGCCGCCGATGTGCTGGGCCGCACCGCGCAGCTCACCGTTCACGCGGTTCTCGGCCCGGCCGGGACCGCTGACCGCGCCGCCTCCCCGCCGGCCGATCCGGCCAAGGAGCGCGTTCTGCCGGACGAGTCCGGACAGCCGCTGCGACTGCGTGCCGCCGATCTGACCGGACGGGACGTCGAAGGCGCCGACGCCCGCTTCGACCAGCAGGGCGGCGCCGGCTGGCATGTCGCGGTCGACTTCTCCGAGACTGGCCAGGACCGATGGCGGCAGGTCACCGCACGGGCCGCCTGTCACCCGGCCGGCGACCCACAGCGCCGGGTCGCCATCGTCCTCGACAACAAGATCATCTCCGCGCCGCAGGTCGACCCCTCCGTATCGTGCGGGACCGGCATCCTGGGCGGCACCACCCAGATCACCGGCTCCTTCGACGACTCCGAAGCCCGCGAGCTGGCCCTGCTCATCTCCGGCGGCGCACTGCCCGTACCGGTCGAGACCGTCGAACAGCGCACCGTCGGCGCCACGCTCGGCGATGCGGCGATCGAGGCCGCGGCCCGGGCCGCCGTCATCGGCACCGCACTGACCGCACTGTTCGTCATCGCCGTCTACCGGCTCCTGGGCCTGCTCGCGACCGTGGCGCTGGCCTGCTACGGCCTCATCTCCTACGCCGCCCTGGCCGCGCTCGGCGCCACGTTGACCCTGCCGGGCCTCGCCGGGTTCGTCCTGGCGATCGGCATGGCCGTGGACGCCAACGTCCTGGTCTTCGAGCGGGCCCGCGAAGAGTACGCGGCCCGCAGCCGCCCCAGCCCCCGCTCGGCGCTGACGGCCGGGTTCCGCGGCGCCCTCAGCGCGATCGCCGACTCCAACGTCACGACACTGATCGCCGCGGGCCTCATGTTCGCCTTCGCCTCCGGCCCGGTACGCGGCTTCGGCATCACCCTCGCCATCGGCGTCCTCGCCTCGATGGTCAGCGCCCTCGTGATCAGCCGGGTGCTCGCCGAGTACGCGGTGGGCCGCCCCGCGGTCTTCCGCCGGCCCCGCGTCACCGGCATCGCGAGCACCGGCTGGGTCCGCGATCGGCTGCTGCGCCGCGACCCGTTCCTGCTGCGCCGTCCCCGCCGCTGGCTGGCCGCCTCCGCCGCACTCGCCGTCCTGGCCGCGTCCGGCATCCTCGTGCGCGGCCTGGACTTCGGCATCGAGTTCACCGGCGGCCGGCTGATCGAGTACGCCACCAGCACGCCCGTCGACCCCGACCGGGCCCGCACCGCCCTCACCGACGCCGGATTCCCCCGCGCGGTCGTGCAGTCCTCCGGCGACACCGGGCTCACGGTGCGCGCGGAGAACCTGACCAACACCGACGAGGCCACCGTCACCGAAACCGTCAGCACCCTCGGCGGTGAGACGAAGAAGGTCCGTGACGAGTTGATCGGCCCCAGCATGGGCGACGAACTGCGCCGCAACGCCCTCATCGCGCTCTCCCTCGCACTGGGCGCCCAACTGCTCTATCTCGCGGTCCGCTTCCGCTGGTTCTTCGGGACGGCGGCCGTCGCCGCGCTCGCCCACGACGTGGTGATCCTCATCGGCGCCTTCGCCTGGCTGGGCAAGCCCATCGACGGGGTTTTCCTGGCCGCCCTGCTGACCGTCATCGGCTACTCGGTCAACGACTCCGTCGTCCTCTTCGACCGCGTCCGCGAACTGCTCGGCCGCGACCGCGCCACACCGCTTCCCCGCCTGACCAACCGGGCGATCTTGCAGACCCTGCCCCGTACCGTCAACACCGGCATGGGTGCGGCATTCATCCTCACCGCCCTCGCCGTCCTCGCCGACGACACCCTCGCCGACTTCGCCCTCGCCCTGCTCATCGGACTGGCGGTCGGCACCTACTCCTCCGTCTTCACCGCCGCCTCACTCACCATCGAACTGCACCCGCATCGAAAGGTGTCGCGGCCGCCGCGGTCCGGTCGGCGGCACCCCTCCTCGGGGAAGAACGCGGTGTCGACTTCCGACGCAGCCCCTCGATAGGGTCACCGTCGTTTCCGAACTCATGTCCTTCCCCACGGCGCCCGCCGCGCCGGCCACTTGCCACTCGCCCGGTCGTTCATCGAGAGCGGCGGGCCCGTCCCCCGTGACACACCGACGAAAGGACAGCGTCATGCGCAAGCGCTCCCTCACTCTCGTGGTCTTATCCGCCGCCTTCGCGGGCATCGCCGCCACCGCGCCCAGCGCGTCGGCCGTCGGCCGCAGTGCCTGCCCGGACGGCAACTTCTGCCTGTGGCCCACCTTCGCGTCCTACCCCACACCCGTCGAAACCCCGGTCCTGGTGACCAGTGGCGACTGGTCCGGAGACGCCGACGGGCTCGTGTTCCAGAACACGGGGTCCCGCGCCGTCGACGTGGAGTACACCACCTATATGAACGACGGGACCGTCCCGGTGGACGGCACGGTGTGCGTCACGAGAGACAAGGCGAGCAGGCAGTTCTTCTACAACCCGACGACCGTGCACAAGGTCACCTGGCGTGCCGACAACACGTGCTGACATGACCGCACCACGGGCGCTTCCGGACCGGAAGCGCCCGCCCTTCCACCAGCCCCGGTCGCCCGGCCCGCTCACCGCGTCGCGCAGGGAGCCTTCAGACCGTCCAGGGTGAGGTCGAGGAGGCGTTCGGCCCGTTCCCGGTGTTCGGGTCCGGGTGAAGTGAGGGCGATGCCTTCGAGGGCGGCGCCCATGTCGGTGGGGCTGATGTCGGTGCGAATCGTCCCGGCGGCCGCACACGCGTCCATCAGGGCGGTGATGGCGGCCTGGATCATGTCCCGGCTGTGGCCGTAGGGGTTGTTTCCCGCGGCGGCGATGGCACGCAGGGCGTCGGCCATGCCGAATTTCGCGGTGACGTAGTCCAGGTAACCGGGGGCGTCCCCAGTTCCCCTGTAGGTCCTGGTCTGACCTGCGTATATCCCCTTGGAAGGACATTGGCCATGTCAGGTGTCGAAGGCAAGGTCGTAGCGATCACAGGTGCCAGGAGCGGCATCGGAGCGGCGACGGCCACCTACCTCGCCGAGAGGGCGCCCGGCTCGTGCTCGGGGCCCGGCGGGAAGACCGGTTGTACGCGGTGGTGGACCGGATCACGGCGCGGGGCGGCTCGGCCGTCGGGGCCGTCATCGACGTGACGCGCCGCGAGGACCTCAAGCGGCTGACGGATGTGGCGGTCGACCGGTTCGGCCGACTCGATGTCCTGGTCTCCAACGCCGGCACGATGGTGGTGTCACCGTTCGACGAACTGCGCCAGGACGACTGGGACGCGATGGTCGCGACGCATATCACCGGCCTGCTGAACGGTATCGGGGCGGCACTTCCCGTGTTCCGGCGGCAGCGCTCCGGCCAGTTCGTCAACATCGCCTCCACCGCGGCCTACGTCGTGAAATCCCCGCAGGCCGTCTACGCGGCCACCAAGACGGCGGTGAAGGTGCTGACCGAGGGGCTGCGGCAGGAGTCGGGACCCGATCTGCGCGGCACTCTGGTCTCACCCGGATTCACCAACACCGAGGGCGTGGGCAAGGGGGCGAGTCCCGAGGCAGCGGCGGCGGCGACCCGGCAGCGCGACGAGATCGCCATCCCGCCCTCCGCCATCGCGTCCGCGATCGAGCAGCCCGCCGGCATCGACATCAGCGAGGTGGTCGTCCGGCCCACCGTGCAGGCCTGACAACCGGGGGAGACGACCACGTCCGACCCGTCCCCCTGCCGGAGGCGGCGGTTCAGCCCGCCGGGGTGACCGGCACCGTGGCCATCCCGGCCGCCTGGCGCAGCGCCTCGACCATGCTGCCCGCTTCCGCCGTGCCCGTTCCGGCGATGTCGAAGGCGGTGCCGTGGTCGACGGAGGTACGGATGACGGGCAGGCCCACGGTGAGGTTGACACCCGCCTCGATGCCCAGGACCTTGACCGGACCGTGGCCCTGATCGTGGTACATCGCCACGATCAGGTCGTAGTCGCCGCGCGACGCGAGGAAGAAGGCGGTGTCGGCGGGGAGCGGACCCCGGGCGTCGACGCCGTCGGCGCGCAGCTTCTCCAGGGCCGGAACGATCTTCTCGTCCTCCTCGCCGTAGCCGAACAGGCCGTTCTCGCCCGCGTGCGGGTTGATGCCGCAGACGCCGATGACCGGGTTCGGGGTGCCGGCGCGGACCATCGCCTCGTGGCCGCGGCGCACGGTGCGCTCGACGAGGCCGGGCTCGATGCGGTGGACGGCGTCGATCAGACCGATGTGCGTGGTGACGTGGATGACCTTCACCTTCTCGGTGGAGAGCATCATCGAGACCTCCTCGGTCCCGGTCAGATGGGCGAGGAGTTCGGTGTGGCCGGGGTAGAGGTGGCCCGCGGCGTGCAGGGCCTCCTTGTTGAGCGGTGCGGTGCAGATGGCGTGCACCTCGCCCGCCACGGCGAGTTCGGCGGCGCGCCTGATGTACGCGTACGCGGCGTCCCCCGCGAACCGCGACAGCTTCCCCCAGGACAGATCGGCGGGGAGCAGCCCGAGGTCGACCACGTTGACGCGGCCGGGTGTGAACTCCGCGTCGCGCGGATGGTCGACGGCGGCGATCTCGCAGTCCAGGCCGAGGATGCGGGCGGCCTCGCGCAGCCGACGCGCGTCACCGATGACGACGGGGCGGCAGCGGGTCAGGACGGCGTCGTCGAGCAGGGCCGCGACGACGACCTCGGGGCCGATACCGGCACCGTCGCCCATGGTGACGGCGATGAGGGGGAGGGGGGTGGGCATGTGAACAACTCCTAGGCGGGAGGCGGGAGGCGGGGCGGGCGGCAGGAGGTGGACGGTGAGGTTCGGGCGGCCGCCGTGGTGGCAGCCGGACGGGGCCGCGGCGCGGCGGCGAGTACCCGGCACCGTCGGTGGACGACACGGGCCGGGCCCAGTCAGGATCATGGCATAAGCTGCGTGAACTGCGCGATACATCTTGCGTGATTTACGCAACCGTGCGAGCGTTCCCATGGCGCCGACGGCCGTCACCCATGGACCGTGTCGCCGCCGTGACCGGCCGGGACCACGGACCACAGAGCCACCCACGGCCCAATGTGCGATGCGCACATCACGCATGTGATCGCCTACGAGTACGACCGCACCACCCGTCTCACCCGCACCACCCGCAGCACCCGCCTCGGAAGGAACCCGCCCGTGACCGTCGGTCTCGCACTCCCGCATGTGCCCGTCCCGTTGTCCCCGCTCGTCCTCGGGACGATGACCTTCGGCGACACCGCCGACCGCGCGACGGCCGCCGCGATGGTGGACGCCGCGCTCGACGCGGGCATCACCGGCGTGGACACCGCCAACGGCTACGCGGGCGGTGAGAGCGAGCGCATCCTCGCCGAGCTGTTGCCGGGCCGCCGTGACCGGGTGGTCCTCGCCACCAAGGCCGGCATCCCGCACCCCGACCAGGGCGAGCACGCGCCGCTCTCGCCCGAGGGCCTGCGCGCCGCGCTCGACGGGAGCCTCAGGCGCCTGGGCACCGACCACGTCGACCTCTTCTATCTGCACCAGCCGGACCGCGCGACACCGCTCAGCGCGACCCTGGCGACCGTCGCCGAGTTCGTACGGGCGGGCAAGGTCCTCGCCCTCGGCGTCTCCAACTTCGCCGCCTGGCAGATCGCCGAGCTGAACCGCGTGGCCGACGAGGTCGGCGCCCCCCGCCCCGTCGTCGCCCAGCAGCTCCACAACCTCCTCGCGCGCCGCGTCGAGGAGGAGTACGTCGAATTCGCCGCCACTACCGGACTGCGCACGGTGGTCTACAACCCGCTCGGCGGCGGTCTGCTCACCGGCCGCCACCGCTTCGACCAGGTCCCGGAGGGCGGGCGCTTCGGCGACTCCAAGGTGGCCGCGATGTACCGCGAGCGGTACTGGAACGAGGAGGTCTTCCAGGCCGTCGCCGACCTCACCCGCATCGCCTCCGACGCGGGCCTGCCGCTGACCGACCTGGCCCTGCGCTGGCTGCTGTCCCGGCCCTCCACCGACGCGCTGCTGCTCGGCGGTTCCAAGGTCGAGCACCTGAAGGCCAACATCGAGGCCGCGTCCGCGGGTCCGCTGCCCGCGGACGTCCTGACCGCCTGCGACGAGGTCGGCGCCCGGCTGCGCGGCCCGATGCCCGCCTACAACCGCTGATCCGCCGCCCACCTCGCAACGCCGCAAGGGAGACACACATGGCCACCGGCCGCACCTCCGCCCAGTTCATCGCCGCACTGCGCGATCGTGAGCAGCTCATCGGCT
Organism: Streptomyces sp. Inha503; assembly: GCF_047215865.1. NCBI lineage: Bacteria > Bacillati > Actinomycetota > Actinomycetes > Kitasatosporales > Streptomycetaceae > Streptomyces > Streptomyces sp. Inha503. The sequence continues at coordinate 11,543,516 of NZ_CP178360.1, forward strand.
ACTGGTCCCTGCTCGATTCGCCCGTCGCCGCCGAGCGCCTCGCCCGCGTCGGCTACGACTACCTGGCCTTCGACGCCCAGCACGGCCTCTTCGGCTACCAGGGCATGCTGAACAACCTCCTCGCCACCGACACCAAGGGCAGCACCGCCGTCGGCATGGTGCGCGTCGAGGCCAATGACCTCACCTACATCGGCAAGGCGCTCGACGCGGGCGCGAGCGCCGTGATCGTCCCGATGATCGACAACGCCCGGGACGCCGCCGACGCCGTGGCCGCCGTCCGCTACCCGCCGCTGGGCCGCCGCTCGTACGGCCCGATGCGCGCCCAGCTCCGGATCGGCCCGAACCCGGCCGACACCCACGACCAGACCGCCGTCCTCGCGATGATCGAGACGGCCGACGGCCTGGCCAACCTCGAGGAGATCTGCGCGACCCCCGGCCTGGACGGCGTCTACGTCGGCCCGTCCGATCTGCGCCTGGCCATCGGCGGCGCGACGTCCACCGACCCCGCCGTACAGGACGAGTTCGAGCAGGCCCTCGCCCGCGTCCGCAAGGCGGCCGAGGCGGTGGGCATCGCGGCCGGCATCCACAACGCCGACGGCGAGAGCGCCGCCCGCCGGCTCGCCGAGGGCTTCACGTTCGCGACGGTCGCGGCCGACGTCGTGCACCTCCAGCAGATCGCGACGTCCCACCTCCGGGCGGCGCGCGGCGAGGCCCGCTGATGCCGACCACGCTCATCACCACACCCACCTTCGCCCGGCATTCGGCGCGCCCCTGGCAGATCCTGGAGGAGGGCGGAGCAGGTCCCCTGCGCCCCCGCGAGGACGCGGCGCTGCCCACCGCCGAACTCCTGTCGCACGCGGCCGAGGCCGATGCGCTGATCGTCGGCATGGACCCCATCACCGCCGAGGTGATGGACGCCGCACCCCGCCTCAAGGTGATCGCCAAGCACGGTGTCGGCGTCGACACCATCGACGTGGCCGCCGCCCACGCGCGCGCGATCCCGGTGGTGTGCGCGCCGGGCAGCAACTCGCGTGCGGTGGCGGAGTACACCTTCGGTCTGCTGCTGTCCGCGGCCCGCTCCCTGACCGCCTCGCACACCGCCGTGGCGGCGGGCGGCTGGCCGAAGCTGTTCGGCCCCGAACTGCACGGCAAGACGCTGGGCATCGTCGGCTTCGGCCGCATCGGCCGCCTGCTGGCGGGCTACGCCCGAGCCTTCGGGATGGACCTGCTCGCCCACGACCCGTACGTCTCCGAGGCCGACGTCCGCGCGCACGGCGCCGAACCGACCGCGCTCGACGCCCTGCTGGCGCGCGCCGACGCCGTCAGCCTGCACACTCCGCCCGATCCGTCCGGCACCCCGCTGCTCGACCGCTCCCGCCTGGCGGCGATGAAGCCGGGCGCGATCCTGGTCAACGCCGCGCGCGGCGGCCTCATCGACGAACGCGCGCTCGCCGACCTGCTCGGCTCCGGGCACCTCGGAGCCGCGGCCCTCGACGCGTTCAGCGCCGAGCCGCTGCCCGCCGGCCATCCGCTGCGCGAGGCCCCGCGCACCGTCCTCACCTCGCACATGGCTGCCTGCACACCCGAGGCCAACCAGGCCATGGGCGCGATGGTGGCCGAGGACGTCGTCCGCGTACTGGCGGGTGAGGAGCCGCACCACCCGGCGCGCTGAGACGCGGACCGCACACGGCCCCACGACACGCCGGGGCACACCGCACCGCGACACGCGGCGGCACACGGCCCCACGACATGCGGTGGCACCGGCACCACGGCACGCGGCGGCACACCGCACCACGACACGCCCCCCACCCGACCCCTGTCCCCATTCCGGATACCGGCGACGGCGCCGGAAGATCCTCTAAGGACCCGCTATGTCCACCACGACCGACGGCGCCACGGCGGCGCCGCCACCCGCGCAGACCGACCCGTACGCGCTGCGCGCCGAAGACGCCCGCCCGGCCCCCGAGACCTTCAGCGGCCGACTGCGCCACCTCGGCCCCGGGCTCGTGCTGTCCGCCGCCGTCGTCGGCTCCGGTGAGCTGATCACCACCACCTCGCTCGGTGCGAAGGCCGGGTTCGCCCTGCTGTGGCTGGTGATCGTCTCGACCGCGGTCAAGGTGTGGGTGCAGATGGAGCTGGCCCGCTGGACCATCCTCAACGGCCGGCCCGCGCTCGACGGGTTCCGCGACGTGGGCCCCCGGATCGGCCGGCTGAGCTGGATCAACTGGCTCTGGATCGGCATGGACTTCGCCAAGATGTTCCAGCGCGGCGGCATCATCGGCGGCACCGCGGCCGCCTGCTCGATCCTGCTGCCGATCCACGGCGGGTCGCTGAGCACATCGTCGCTGACGATCTGGGCCCTCATCGTGACCGGTGCCGCCATCCTCATCCTCCAGACGGGCAAGTACCCCGTCGTCGAGCGGGTCGAGATCATCGGCATCACCCTCAAGACGATCATCACCTTCGGCCTGGCCCTCGCCCTGCCGTTCACCGCCTTCGGATACGGCCCCGAGCAGTTCGCCGACGGGCTGAGCTTCCAGATCCCCGCCGGCACGGTCGGCATCGCGCTCGCCATGTTCGGCATCACCGGTGTCGGCGCCGACGAGATGACGACGTACACCTACTGGTGCCTGGAGAAGGGCTACGCCCGCTGGACCGGGCCCGACGACGGCAGCGAGCAGCGCGCCCGGCGGGCCGAGGGCTGGCTCAAGGTCATGCGGCTCGACGTGGGCGTCTCCTGGGTCGTGTGCACCATCTGCACCCTGTCCTTCTACGTGATCGGTGCCTCGGTGCTCCATCCGCAGGGCCTGGTGCCCGAGGGCAACGACATGATCACCACGCTGTCGCACATCTACACCGACACGCTCGGCCCCTGGGCGGAGTACCTGTTCCTGGGCGGCGCGATCGCCGTCCTCTTCTCGGTCACCGTCGCCTCGTCGGCCAGCGTTCCCCGCCTGTGGACCAACACCCTCGGGCTGCTCGGGGTGGTCGACTGGCACGACATGCGCTCGCGCACGCGCACCATCCGCATCCTCACCTGCTGTCTGCCCCCGGTGTGGATGTGTATCTTCCTGTGGGTCCAGTCCCCGGTCCTGATGGTGCAGATCGGCGGCATCGGCGGTGGCATCTTCCTGCTCGCGGTCGTGGTCGCGGTCTGGCGCCTGCGCTACACCGGTGTCCCGCCCCGCTTCCGCGCCAATCCCTGGCTGACCGCCGCCCTCGTCATGAGCAGTGTGGCGATCGCCTTCCTCGGGGTGTACGGAGTGCTCGACACGCTCGAGCTCACGCCCGGGAGCTGAACCGGCGTACCGGTCGACTCGTCCGCCTTCACGCCCTGGCACTCCCGCCCGGCCCGCCGAGTGGGAGTGCCTTCGCATCCCCACATTCCGCAGCAGGCGCCGACCTTCCGCATCGTCTGTCTCACGCACGCGCACCGGTTCGGCCGTGCCCAACTCCGTGGCCCGAGCACGCCGTGCGCGGGCCGAGCTCGACGGCCGCTGCGACCGGTCGGATCCTCAATCCCCATGTCCTTCGGCCGGTGTGTCCAGCAATCGGTTCAGCTCGTTCCCGGCCTCTTCGTAACCAGCGTCGGAGATCCGTTGCAGCTCACGTAGGTCGCCGGTCGCGACCGCGCGTCGAGTGAGCAGGAACCCGGCGCGCATGCACCCCTCGTCCAACAGCTCGCTCAGCTCCCCCAGGTCGCCGACTGCGTCGGCGAGGTCGGCCAGCCGGTCCAAAGCGGTCTCGTTTCCCTCATCGGCCAGCTCGCGCAAGGTCTCCCGGTTGATGTTGGTATTCGCCATGACGCCATGGTGCGAGCCTGCCCCTGGGGAAAGGTCAAGTGGGACGATGGCAGGGTGATCACCATCGGGCAGCTGGCCAGGTACGTCGGAGTGTCGATCAAGACCATTCGCGTCTATCACGACAAGGGCCTGCTCCCCGAGCCCGACCGTTCCTCGAGCTGTCAGGGGTGAGGGTCTTCGGTGAGATTGGGGGAGGCGGGGGACGGCAGGGCGGCGGGGCAATGCGGCAGCTGGACTCAGGCGGCCGGTGCCGCGGCGTCGTCGGGCGGTGCGGCCGCGGTGGCGTCGGTGCTTTCGGCTGCCTCGCGCTCCGTGGGCGACAGAGCCACGAAGGCCGAGGAGAGGAAGAGGAACGAACCGAGGAACACCGCGAGGGGGAAGATGAACTGCGTGGCCGTGGCCCCGTCCAGTACGCCCCCCTGCGGGGCGAGTTCGATCCGCACGGCGGCCATTCCGGTGTAGTGCATGCTGGACACGGCGAGCCCCATGACGAGCGAGGCGAGCGTCGCTCCCGCGGGGCCGCGCACCACAATGGCGGCCCACAGCGCGGCGGTCGCCGCGGCGACGGCGATGACCATCGAGAGGACGACGAACGGCAGCTTGTAGCCGACGCTGCCGTGCAATCGGAGTGCCGCCATTCCGAGGTAGTGCATGGCACCGACGCCGAGGCCGGTGCCCAGACCACCCATCAGGAGCGAGCGCCAGCGTGATCGCCCGTAGCCGATGATGAAGACGCCTGCCCCGACCACCGTCATGGCCACCAGCAGGCTCAGGAGCGTGAGCGGGACGTTGTAGCGAACCGGGGTCCCGTCGACTCCGAAGCCGAGCATGGCGATGAAGTGCATCGTCAACTTGCGAGTTCCGTGATCACGATCCGCGTCACCCGGACACTTCAGCTGTCCCGGCGATGAAACCCTTGCGGTGCGCCTATGGCATAGATCACTGTGCGGCACGCGGGGAGGTGCTTGGAGGCCCGTTCGGCACCGGAGGCTCGGGTTTTCCGCGGGGGCGCTACTGGCGAGGAGGTCGTCTGCCTCGTGGGGGCTGGTCGCTCCCTCTGTTCCGGGGCGTGCGGCCGGGCCGTTGGTGTTCTGCCGTGGCGGGAGCGGGGGCCGGTTCTCTGGGGGCTGCGATCAGTCCGATCAGCGCGGTCAGTAGTCCGATGACCTGGCCGAAGAACCCCAGCCACGTCGTCAGCAGGGCCGGCTGGTTGGCCTCCGGCTGCTGGGCCATTTCCGCGGTGTCCCCGGGTGGGCCGGAGGCTCCGGGCGGCGGAGGCGCTTGCGACGAGCCGGGGGCGGAGGGTGGCGGGGAGGTTGGTGGTGCTCCGGAGGTGGTCTGCGGGGCCGGGGTCGTGGGTGTCGTGGGAGGCGTCGGCGGGGTGGATGTCGGGCTGTGAGAGTGCCGGGGTTTCGGGGTGACCGTTCGCACCGGTTTCACCGTCAGCGTGGTCAGACCGCCTGCTGTGAGGAGAGTCCCGGCCAGCAAGAGGCCGAGGGCAACCATCAGCACGGTGGACTGGATGGTGAGGACGGCGAGAGTGCCACGTCGCGGGGGGCGCCACATAGGGGCCACTGTACGAACGCGCCGCATCGAAATGATTACGTTCCGTTGCGCCTGTCGGGGTAAGGACTCGCCGCCTGCCGCCGGTGCCCACCCGCAGGGACACGCCGGCCCGGCCTGGAGGCAGGCTTTGCTGACGGTCTCGGGGATCAGCACGGGCAGGTCGGCGCCGCCGTGGTCGAGGACGGCAGCGGTCGTCATGTCATAGCCGTCGGCCGGTGCCGGTGCCGGTGCCGGTGTGGCCGGGCGGGGAGCCGTCAGCCAGCCGTGGGTAACCGGCACCGCCACCGGCCAACCCCGATGCTACGGCTGTGTGATCGTCATGCTGGGAACACGCCCGCCAAGGCCTGAGATCGCCCCAGAGGTACCGACTCCCGCGGTATTGTCGGCGTATATCCAAAAGCCCACGTTGAACGTGTACTCGTGGCCCGCCCGCATCGGGAACTGGGTCCTCATCGGAGTATCCGTTACGGGGCTGGTTTGGGCCTGGTCCGCCCACTCGTCGACGCTGACACGCTTTCGCCACAGCTTGTGGGACTGATTCGCTTTGAGCTTGCCGTCTTCAAGGATCGTGCACTCCGTACCGCCCTCGACGGTGGCGTTGCTTCCGATACCGAACGCCCCCACGACCCAGAACCAGCCCAGTACTCTCAGCGAGTCCCCACTGAGCAACCCGTTGACAGTCGGCCGGAAGAGCAGGCCGAATCCCGCATGTGCTTCGACGAACTTGCCGCCGGCTCCCGGAATCCACGGTCCGCACCGGCCTTGCAGGGACACCTGCCCCAAGGGGCGGTTGGTGGATGACGTGTACGGGGCACTTCCACCTGTGTTGTGCCACCGCCAGTCGAAGTGATACGGCGCGGTGAAGACTTGCGTCGCACGAACGTCGTGAATACGCAGGGTGGCTTCTTCGATCCCGACGGGGTGGTCAGCGCCCATCTCCAGAATCGATGGCTCATCGAATCTCAGCGGTGTGTGGTCGCGCAGGTGGTGGAATTTCTTGATTGCCGCCTCATCCGCTTCGACTGCCTTGCGGAGAGGAGCATTGATCTGATCGGAGAGCTCCTGATACCCCGCTTCCACCGCGCGTTGCTGCTCTCGCGCTTCGATACCGCTGGCCGCCATATGCTCAACCGAGCGCCTGGCGACTTTGCGCTGCTCCGACGTGAGATCTTCACTGAAGTCGATCTCGATGGCTGGCTCCATCTCCCGCTCGGGAGTGGGCAGGAGGCCGGACTCATACGCGATGGCCATGGAGAGCTCCCTAGCTTCGTGCCGGTTTCCACTTCTGGGTAACGCAAAGAGAAGATGGACATGCGCGACTACAGCGGCGGACGATATCGTGAGCCACTCCCGCTCATGCATACGCGGCCTGGCATGACGCGCATTGCAACGCCCACACCGCGAGAGTTTTCAGCGGTGGTGGCTGGCCCCAGCACATTGGACTCTTTCAACTGGGATGGAGATACTTCGGTACCTCACTTCGAGTGAATCACTCCGGTTCGGTCCTCGCAATGTGTGCGTTAGCGCGTCTACTCTCCGCCGTCGCGACCCGCGCCGTTAACCCTGAGTATTCAGCGCACGTGGGTGATCTGATGCCCTGATAGCAAAAAGGTCCCTTGGATCGCTGGATCGGCCTGCCTGACTGTAGGTGAGCCCGGCCACGCGTGACCGGCTTGCCGCGCTGGCGGCCGAGGACAAGCACGACGATCCGGCGGCTTGTCGAAGAGCTCGCCGAAGGCCGACTGACCCAGGCCCCGAGCGCGCAGTGCGCCGCGCAGGCCCGTGCCGAGCTCGCCTCCCACCTGGCCAGCGTGCTCATACGACCGCGGCTTGCGCCGCTGGTGCCGGTGCTCCTCAACGACCCGCGCGTACGGCTCTGTGAGGTTGTGCGGTCGGCTCGGCGCGCGATTCCGTCATCGGCACGCACAAGATATTCGACCCGCGGCTGTGGCCGTCGGTGCTCACCGCCGTCCGGGTCGCCGGAAGCCTGGGACCCACCCTGCCCTGCCGGTCGGTGACCGGTTCGGGCTCCGCCGGCCGCTCAGGCGCGCCGCAGCGTCGCGGTGGCGATCTCCAGGAAGTCGCGCAGCGGTTGCTTCTCGTGCCGGTCAGCGGCGACGGCCAGGCAGGTCTCGGCCCCTGGCGCGTCCGTGACGGGGAGGTGGACGAGGTCGGGGCGGGAGTAGGAGCGCGCGGCGCTCATGGAGATGAGCGCGATACCGTGCCCGGCGGCGATGAGCTCGAACTTCTCCTCGATCGAGGACATCGGCCGGGTCGTCGCGGTGATCATCTTCTCGCCGTCGAGGTCGGCGGTGGTGAGCTTCTCGCGGTGCGCCAGCGGATGCGTCGCGGGCATACAGGCGACCCTGGGCTCGTGCCCGATGGGGATGGTGCGCAACCCCGAGTCGTCGAAGGGCTGGCGCAGATAGGCGACCTGGGCCCGGCCGTCCCGGAGCGGCGCGTCCGGCTGCCACCAGTGGGCCGGGACGACGTCGGTCTCGACGTCCGGGTGGCGCGATGTGAAGGCCCGGATCGCGGCCGACACACGCAGCCCGGGGGAGAAGGCGACAACGAGGCGCTGGGCACCCCGTTCGGCGTCGTGTACGCGCCGCACCGCCGCGGCGACCGTCCCGAGGATCCGCTGCGCCTCCTCGTGGAGCTGTTTCCCAGCGGGAGTCAGCTCCACGCTGCGAGTGGTCCGTACGAGCAGGGCGCACTCCAACTCCTGCTCGAACGCCTTGATTTGGCGGCTGAGGACCGGCTGGGCGATGAAGAGCTGCTCCGCGGCCCGGCCGAAGTGCCGGTGCTCGGCCACCGCGGCGAAATAGCGGAGCTTGCGCAGATCGAGATCCATGCCCTTAAGGTATCAATTGCCGGAGAAGGTATTGGACGCTACAGGGCGCCCGCCCCGAGACTCATAAACATGATCGTTATTACCGCTCCCACCGGCCAGATCGGCAGCCGGGTCATGGGAATCCTGCTCAACGAGGCCCCCGAGCGGGGCGAAGAGCTGAGGGTCATCGTGCGCGACCCGGGGAAGCTCCCCGAAGCCGTCCGCGCCCGAGTCGACGTCGTCACCGGCTCGCACGGCGACGCCGAGGTCGTCGACCGGGCCTTCGCCGGCGCGGACGCCGTCTTCTGGCTGGCCCCGCCACACCCGCGGGCACCGAGTCTGGACGCCGTCTACTCCGGGTTCACCCGCCCCGCCGCGAAGGCGTTCACGGTTCACGGGGTCGGACACGTCGTCGGCGTCTCCGCGCTCGGCCGCGGCACCCCCGCCGCCGACCGCGCCGGGCATGTGACGGCCTCGCTGGCCATGGACGACCTCATCGCGGGCACGGGCGTGGCCTACCGGGCGCTCGCCTGCCCCAGCTTCATGGACAACCTGCTGCGCCAGGTGGCCTCGATCCGCGACGACGGCGTGTTCACCGACACCGCAGCCGCCGATCGCACCGCACCGACGGCCACCACCGGAGACATCGCCGCGGCCGCCGCCGGTCTGCTGCTCGACCGCTCGTGGACGGGGACGGGCGAGGTCCCGGTGCTGGGCCCCGAGGACCTTTCGGCCAACGACATGGCGCGCATCATGTCCGAGGTGCTCGGCCGTCCGATCCGCTACCAGCGGCAGTCACTGGAAGACCTCCGCGCCGCATTCACGGGGCGCGGCGTCGGCGACGCCATCGTGCAGGGCTACGTCGACATGATGCGCTCCAAGGACGACGGTATCGACGAGGGCGTGCGGCGCACCCCCGAGACCGCCAGTCCGACGACCTTCCGCCAGTGGTGCGAAGAGGTCCTCAAGCCGGCGGTCCAGGCGTGAACGCCCCCAAGACCGCGCTCATCGTCGGCGCGTCCCGCACCCTCGGACTCGGTCTCGCCACCGAGTACGCGCACCGCGGCTGGAACGTCATCGGTACGGTCCGGGGCGAGCGGCGCACCGGCCTCCACGACCTGGCCGAGGCATCCGGGGGCCGGGTCATGGTCGAGTCGATGGACATGACGAAACCGGACGAGGTCGCCGCGCTGCGCGAGCGCCTGGCGGGGCGCACGCTGGACCTGCTGTTCGTCAACGCCGCCATCACCAGGGGCAACATCCCGATCGGCGACGTGCCGACGGAGATGTTCACCGAGGTCATGGTCACCAACGCACTCAGCCCGATGCGCGTGGTCGAGTCCCTCCGCTCGCTGGTCGCCCCGACCGGGACCATCGGCGTCATGTCCTCACGCCAGGGCAGCCTCGGCCTGAACACCAAGGGCGGCCAGGACGTCTACCGCGCCAGCAAGTCCGCCCTGAACCAGCTGATGCGCAGCTACGCCGCCCGGTACGCCGAAGCCGCGCACACGCTGCTGCTCATGTGCCCCGGCCACGTCCGCACCGAACTCGGCGGCCCGGACGCACCGCTGACCATCGACCAGTCCATCCCGGGCGTGGTGGACACGATCGACCGCCACGGCGGCGAACCGGGCCTGAAATTCCTCAACCACCAGGACCAGCTCGTGCCCTGGTAGCCCAGGTAGTAGCCGCCGCACCCGGGTGCGGCGGTACCCGGGCTTCTTCCCTCAACCGGCCCGCATCCTCTCGTACAGGACCGGGTCGTGGGCGCAGATGATCGTCAGGTCGGGTTCCGCGCGCCGGTGCAGCTCGCCGAGGCGGGCGTGGTTGGCGCGGACCTGTTTCAGGTCGTACGCGACGGCCGCTTCCATGGCGCGGAGGGCAACGGGCACGGGGGTGCGGCCGTCGAGGGTGCCGGGGTGGTAGAAGGCGTCCCCGGCGTGCAGGATCCAGCGGGTGCCGGTGTCGACCGCGACGCAGGCGTGGCCGCGGGTGTGGCCGGGGAGGGAGACCAGGACGATGCCGGGCGCCACGGAGTCGAGCTCCTTGGCGGCGGCGAACCCGCGCCACGCCTCGCCGTCCGGGCCGTGCTCGACGATGCTCGGGCCGTGGGCCCACTGGGCGGGGCGGAAGCGGAGGCGTTCGCGCCAGGAGGGGGCGTGGATCGCGCCGTGTGCCTCGGCCGCGGTGACGTGGACGGTGGCGTGCGGAAAGTCGGCGAGGCCACCGATGTGGTCGGCGTCGAAGTGGGTGAGGACGATATGGCGGACGTCGTCGCGGCGGAAGCCGAGCCGTTCGACCTGGCGGGCGGCGGTCTCTTCGGGGTCCAGGGCCGGTTTGATGTAGTGGCGGGCCGGGCCCACTCGGCGGCCTTGGGTGGCGATGTCCATGAGACCGAAGCCGGAGTCGACGAGCACCAGCCCCTGTGCGTCCGTCTCGAGGAGGAGGACGTGGCAGACCAGCCGCGGTCCGCCGCGCAGGCGCATGGTGCCGCAGTTGAGGTGGTGGACCTTCACGACAGGTCCGCCTTCGGCGTGTTGACGAGGGCGGGGTGTGGGGTGCCACCGGCCTCCTTGAGGAGCCCGCGCAGGCAGCGGACGGCCAGGAGCCAGTTGCGCGGATCGCGCAGGTTCAGACCGCCGATCAGCTGTTTCAGCAGTGTGAGGCTGTCGAAGTAGATCCGCTCGCAGACGAGGTTCTCGGCCCCGTCCCCGTCGTCGCCGAAGATGAAGTACGCGGTCATGCGGACACGGAAGCGGCTTCCGGTGGCCGGGATCGCGCCGAGCGGGCCGAGGTGCGTGCCCAGCAGCCAGAATTCGACGATCACGGCGTCGCCGCTGTGGCGCAGGGCGATGATCTCGTGGTCCTGGTCGGGGAAGGCGCGGCGGCTGTCGCGGTAGTAGCCGCGCACGGCGGTGTCGCCGTCGTGGACCGTCATCGTGGGGATCAGTTCGTAGCGCGGATGCGGGAAGGTGGCCAGAACGTCGTCCCACTCCTGGCGGACCTCGTCATGGAAGTGGTCCAGGACCAGCTTCTGGCGGGACGCGAGGATTTCGTCGCTGATCACGGTGGTCATCGGGAACCTCCGAGGAAGGCTCCGCCTTCGGTCGGGGGAGGGACCGGACTCCTGCGGAGCAGGACAGGGAGAGCCGAATCGCCGTCGGGGCGATGCGGTGTCCGCCACTGACAACCCGTCATATGGTCACGAGCTGATGTGCTGGTTTGTGAGTCATGGCCACTCACGTGAAGCGGGCGTATCGGTACCGCTTCTATCCGACCGATGCGCAGGCGGCGGAGTTGTCGCGCACGTTCGGATGCGTGCTGTCCTCGGTCCCCCTCCAGCGGTTCGTCTCCCTCCTGGTCGAGGACCCCGCCGTCCAGCCGCTTCCCGCCACCGGCTCGGCGGTCGGTATCGACGCCGGGCTCGGCCACCTGCTCACCCTCTCCACGGGCGAGAAGATCGCCAACCGGGCCAAGGTGCGGCGCGACGTCGCCAGGGTCTACGCCCGCATCACCGACCGTCGCCGTGACCATCTGCACAAGCTCACCACTCGACTCGTGCGTGAGAACCAAACGCTCGTGATCGAGGACCTCACCGTCCGGAACATGCTCAGCAACGGCAAGCTGTCCCGGGCGATCTCCGACGCGGCATGGTCGCAGTTCCGGAGCATGCTGGAGTACAAGGCCGCCTGGTACGGCCGTGAGGTGATCGCGGTCGACCGCTGGTTCCCCTCCTCCAGGCTGTGCTCCGTATGCGGCACCCTGCAAAAGAGGACGCCGCTCAGTGTCCGTACCTGGACGTGCGCCTGCGGTGCGACCCATGACCGGGACGTGAACGCGGCGAAGAACCTTCTGGCCGCCGGACTGGCGGTGTCGGCCTGTGGAGCTGGTGTAAGACCTCAACGGGAGTCCTCCCGGACGGGGCAGTCGGTGATGAAGCAGGAAGCCCCACGGCGCGAGCCGTAGGAATCCCCCTCGTTCGTTTACGAGAGGGAGGAAGTCAACGGTGGGTCACTGCCTTGTGGGTGAAGGTGGGGCCGGTGCCGGGGTTGGTCCAGGCGGCGGTCAGTTCGCTGGAGGGGAAGAACTGCGGGAAGCGGGGATCGGCCTGGGCGCGGTCGACGAGCGTCTTCTCGATGATGAGCGAGTTGTACTGCTCGGCGGTCGTCTCGATGGTGTTGGCGTTCAGCACGACCTCCTGCTGCCACGCGCGAGCCCAGCGGGCGATGCCGGGCATGCGGGAGTGCTCGGGGGTCAGGCACTCGGCGGCGATGGCGTTCTCGCTGGACGCCCAGATGCCGCTGGAGGTGTTCAGCAGCAGGGTCTGATTGCCCAGCACATGGCCTGGGGTGGAGATGACCGCGACACCGGGGCCGAGGAGCAGTGAGCCGTCGATGGCGCACAAGGCCTCGGGCCGCACGTCCCGATAGGCCTCGGGCTGGTACCAGGGGCGCTGGAGCGGGTGGAGCTCGGACATGGCCAGCAGTTCATGCCGCTGCACGATCACCTTGGCGCGGGGGAACGCGGGCTCGACCGGACGGTCGCCGAAGTCCGGCTGGGGGGTGCTGGTGCCGATCCACCGGCGCAGGTCCTGGGTGTGCAGATGGTCGAAGAGGAGATAGTCGACGTCCTCGGGCGCGATGCCGAGCCGGGCCAGGTGCCCGAGGACGGTGCCGTGTTCGGTGACCATCAGGGATCGCACCGGGCCGGGTGTGCGGCGGGCCAGTGCGGCGAAGTACGGGGTGTTACGGCCGAGTTGGACATCGCTCGGCTCGAACAGGAGCACCCGTCGCCGCCCGTCGCTCTCGGTCCAGCGGATGACGAGCATGCGGTTGGTGATGGCGAGGAACGGGGCGATGGCCCGGGAGGCGCGGAAGAGGCCGAATCTCGTCGGATAGGGCAGGGTCACCAGGTCGCAGGTGGTGACGGTGTCCGGGGTACCGGTCGCCGCGAACTCGGTACGCAGCGCCTCCGCCCGCGCGCGGGCCCACACGAGCTGTGCGCCGTAGCCGCCGGGTATGTCCGCGAGGCCGTCGAGGGTGGTGATCGGGGTGCCGAGCGTGGGCATGTCGCGGGCATCGGTGTCCTGCCAGGCGAGTTCCATCGATCGAGTCCTTCTTCCCTGGTCGGCTCGTGAACCCCGTGTGACCGCCCGCAGTGACACTTGCACCGCAAGTCTTGTGGGGCGGAACGCTAGACTTGCGCCGTAAGTGATGTCAAGGGAAGGTGACGCATGGCGGCGCGAGGAACCGGCCGTGGCAGGCGGGTCGGCCTGACCCGTGAAAAGGTGATCGCGGCGGCGGTGGCGATGATCGACCGCGATGGCCCCGACGCCTTCTCCCTGCGCAAACTGGCCACGGAGCTCGACATCGAGAACATGTCGCTCTACAACCACGTACCGAACAAGGGGGCCCTTCTCGACGGCGTCGCCGAAGCGCTCCTGGCCGGTATCGCCTTTCCCGAGGAGGAGGGCGGATCATGGCAGAAGCGGATCAGGGCGCACGCCGCCGCCTTCCGCGCCGCCGCCAAGCGGCACCCGAAGGCGTTCCCGCTGGTGCTGACCCGGCCCACGCAGTCGCCCGCCGCCCTGGAGGCCATGCGCTCCACGCTGTCCTGCCTCGACGAACTCCGACTCGCCCCCAAGGAGATGGTCCATGTCCTGCGCGGCTACACCGCCTTCATGGTCGGCTCGATCATGCGTGAACTGGGTTATGCCATCTATCTGGGCGCCATGGACAGCGACCAGGTCCAGCAGCGCACCGAAGCCATCGCGGCCTCCGGCGACCCGATTCTGACCGCGACGGCGCCCTATCTGGCCGACAGCGATCACGACGCGGAGTTCCAGTACGGGCTGGAGCTGATGATCTCCGGCCTGGCCGCCAAGGTCGGCGTCCCCTACGAGGCCCCAGCTGCGGGTATCAGCTTGATCTGATGTGTCACGAGTGGGTATCCGTCTTGCGGTGGGGCGCCCACCTGGGGATGTGTGGCGACGCGGCTCGCCTAGAGTGCCGGTCATGTCCCAAACAAAGATCTTCAAGAACCTTGCTCACCACCCGCGGTCCACGTGGGCGCCGTCCCGGCGAATGAAGAAGACCCTGATCGCGGCCGTTGGCATCGGCATGGCCGTCGCGTTGAGCGGATGCAACGAGGACACCAGCAGCGGCACGGACAAGGACACCGGCGCCGCGGAGTCGAAGGCGCCCTCCAAGGGCTCGTCCCAGTCCTCCGCCCCGGCCAGCCCCTCGGGCGATCAGCCGTTGTTCACGGGGTGGCAGACGCAGACCTCGCAGAAGCACCACTTCCGTTACGACGTGCCCGCCAAGGCCGAGAAGTGGAAGATCCTCGACGAGGAGACGGCCCTCTCCTACACGGACAAGAACGGCCAGCCGATCGTCGTCATGACCGCGGCCGGCAACTACCGTGAGGGCGGCTGCGCGTCGAGCCCCAATCCCAAGGCCTTCGGTGAGGCGGGGAAGGGGCAGCTCGCCACCGTCGGCACCACGGGCGGTGGCAAGGACGGCACGCTCCAGGAGAACGCCCGCAACTGGGCGGGCAACTGGGGCTTCGCCGCGTACGGCGGTGCGGACCACAAGCCCAAGATCAAGGTCAGCCAGGCCAAGCCGTGGAAGCAGGGGGGTATTGAGGGCTACACCGCGACCGCCCAGGTCACCGTCACCAACCGGCCGAGCTCCTGCGTTCCGCCGAAGGCCGTCGTGCACAGTATCGCGCAGAAGCTCCCCGACGGGACGATGCACGGCTGGGTGATCTACGCGGACCAAGGAGTTCCGAAGGCGCTGACGGACGCCCAGCTCAAGAAGATCATGAGCACCGTCCGGTCCACCGGCAGCTGACCACCGGCTGGCTGCCGGGCAGGGCGAACCGCCAGGCCACGCAGCCGTACGGGGGTCGCTGGATGTTCGGGTGCCGGACCCGGAAACGGGTCCGGCCGCATCCGAGGTGATTCAACCTTCGGGCGCAGACGCGGAGCGGCGCCAGGGCCCCGCACCCGGCGGATGGTGCGCCCTTCGGCCGCTGGTGCGCCCTCCTCAGCGGTCAGTCCAGCTCCGCTTCCAGCCACCGCAGGACATCGGGGGTCACGGGGTCGGTGATGTCGGCGAACTCACCGTGCTTCTCGACGAACTTGGCCACGTACGAGCAGACGGGCACGATCCGCTTCCCGGAGCCGCGTACGTCGGCGAGTGCCCGCTGGACCAGCAGCGCGGCCAGGCCCTGCCCGGCGAACGCGTCGTCGACCTCAGTGTGATGGAAGACGCGCTGCTCACCGCGGTCGCGGTACGCGGTCAGGCCGGCGCGCTCACCGTCGACCAGGATCTCGTATCGATGCCGGGCATCCATCCGCTCGACGATCGGACCGGCGGAAGGCTGGCTCATGGGGTGCCTTTCGGACGTGGTTTCAGATTGCGGATATTTTGTCATGGTAGCTGCCGCGGAATCCCTCCAGTGGATTCCTGCTGCGGTGCGGGCACGGGAAGGGGCGCGGAAATCCGCGACTTGTTCCCTGCTTTCCGTGCGAGACGTCAACGGAAACCCATAGGAGCGATGGAGATGGTGGCAGTGCCGAGACGAGTGATGAATCTGATGGCGGCCGCAGTATGCGCCGGTGCCGTCGTGGTGAGTGCCGGTGCTCCGGCGAATGCCGTGGAGCCCGAGCCGGAAGTCATTCCGATCGATCTCCTTCTGGCCGGATCCTATGCGGATCCGGTCCGGGATGCGATGGACATCTGGAACAAAGCCGTCCCCGGAATCACGTTCGTCGAGCAGAACACCCCGGCGGCTTTACGGGTCAAGGAATACACGACCGCGAACGGCACCGGTTCCCACTCCTTCGTCAACGGCTTGGGCAGGGGCTGGGTCTACCTCGAAACCGGGGATGCTCAGAAGTACAAGCCGTCCCGCATCGCCGTGCATGAACTGGGGCACATTCTGTCGCTCAGCGACCTTGGACCGGGCAGCGTCTGCTCCAAGGTGATGTCCGGCGCCTGGGCCGGCCCCGAATGCACCAACGATCAGCCGGACGCGGAAGAAGCCGCCGAAGTCGCGGATTTCTTCGCCGCGCACGATGTCGGTGACCCGGTACCGGGCTGGGGCACCCCCTCGGAGGGCTGAACGCGCGACGCCGCCGCGGGACGGCATTCGCATGCCCGCCAACGCGCGGGAACCGACTCCGGATCCGCCACGACTACTGCACCGGGCGATGTTCCCGCCCCGTGTGGCAAGTGGATCCAGGAGTGTTTCGATGCGTTCTCGTGTGTGGTGGGGTACGACGGCTGTCGTGCTGGGCGGCCTCCTCGTGGCGGGCTGCGGCGACGGAGGCGGCGGCGGGGACGGCGACAAGGCGAGGGCCGGCGCCGAGAAGCCCGCCACCGGCGACCACCCGGTCACCGTCACCGACTGCGCGGGCGCCGAGACCACGTTCTCGAAGGCCCCCGAGAGGATCGTCACCAGTAACGCCTCCGGCCTGGAGCTGCTGCTCCGCCTGGGCGCCGGTGACAAGGTGCTCGGCACCGGCTTCCCGCCCGGCGAGGGCACGCTGCCGGGTGAACTCGACGCGCGGGCGCGGAAGGTGAAGGTGCTCGCCCAATCCGTGATCCCGAAGGAGAAGCTCCTCGGCTCCGGCGCGGATGTGTACATCGACACCTTCGCCTCGATGAACATGGGCGGCGGTATGGGCGACGCTCCGACGGAGGAGGAGTACCGGGCGGCCGGGATCAAGCACATCTACCTCAAGTCCACCGCCTGCGCGGCACGGAACAAGCGCGCGCTGACCGACCTGTCCGCGGTGGAGGCCGACATCACCTCCCTGGGCGCGGTCACCGGCACGGGCGCGAAGGCGAAGGAACTCGTCGACGGCATGAAGGAGAAGGTGGCCGCCGTCCAGAAAGCGGTCGGCAAGACGGCGGAGGATGAGCGGCCGACGTACTTCTTCTTCGACTACGACGCCGGTACCAAGCAGCCCACCGCGGTCTGCGAGAGGCAGGTCGCCAACGCGGTGATCACTCTGGCCGGTGCCCGCAATGTCTTCGCCGACTGCGACGGCGACTACAAGCAGGTCGGCTGGGAGGAGGTCATTTCCAGGAACCCGGACTGGATCCAGCTCGGCGTCCGTAACCGGGGCAGCCGGGCGGCGAACGAGAAGGCGTTCGACGAGGCGCGGAAGTGGCTTGAGTCGAACTCCGCCACCAAGGGCCTGAAGGCCGTCAGGGCAGGCCACTTCCTGCGCATCGGCTCCGAGCAGACCACCATCGGCGGCGTCGAGAACGCCGACACCGTCCAGAAGATCGCCAAGACCCTCTACCCGGGCAAGGTCGGCTGACCGTGCTCGATGTCACGGTGAGCCGGAAGGGCGCCACCGATGGCGCCACCGACGCCCCCGCGCGCACGCGGCGTTCCGTCCCCGCCGGGCCGCTGGCGCTGCTCCTCGCGGTGGCGCTGCTCGCGGCCCTCACGGCGGCGGTCGCCTGGGGCTCCACGTCGATCCCGCCGGGCGAGGTGTGGAGCGTGGTCTGGCGCAGACTGACCGGCCATGCCCCCAGGCCCGGAACGAACGACCTGATCGTCTGGCAACTGCGCCTGCCCCGCGCCCTGTTGGCCGCGCTGGTGGGCGCCGGGCTCGGTCTGGTCGGTACGGCGATGCAGGCCCTCGTCCGCAATCCGCTGGCCGACCCCTACTTCCTGGGCGTCTCCAACGGCGCCTCCCTCGGCGCCGTCGCCGCCATCGTCCTCGGCCTCGGCACCGGGGGCGCCCTGGGCCTCGGCCTGTCCGGCGCCGCGTTCGCGGGAGCCCTGGCCACCTTCGCCCTCGTCTGGGCGGTGGCCCGGCGCGGCGGGGGATTCGCGCCGCTCAGACTGGTGCTCGCCGGGGTGGCCATCGGGCAGTTCCTGTCCGGCTTCACCAGCTACCTCGTCCTCCAGGCCGGGGACGAGCAGCAGACGCACAGTGTGCTGTTCTGGCTCATGGGCAGTCTCAGCGGCGCGAGCTGGCCCCTGCTGGCCGCCCCCGCGGTGGCGGTTCCTGCGGTCCTGCTGCTGCTCCAGGGCCGGGCCCGGGGGCTCAACGCGCTGCTGATGGGCGATGAGACGGCCGCCGGGCTCGGCATCGACGTCGTACGGCTGCGCCGTGAGCTGTTCGCGGTCACCAGCCTGCTCACCGGCGTCCTCGTCGCGGTCTCCGGGGCCATCGCCTTCGTCGCGCTCATGGTCCCCCACGTGTGCCGTCTGGTCGTCGGCGGTGACCACCGTCGCCTGCTGCCCGTGTCGGCGCTCTTCGGCGCGCTGCTGCTGGTGGTGGTCGACCTCGTGTGCCGCACGGCCATGGACACGCAGGAGCTCCCGGTCGGGGTCGTCACGTCGCTGATCGGCGCTCCGGCGCTGCTGTATCTGCTGGACCGGCGGTTGGGGAGCGGGAGTTGAGGATCGACATCGAGGGCCTTGACGTGGCGTACGCCGGACGCACGGTCGTGGCCGGGGCCCACCTCATCGCGGCCGCGGGCGAGATCACCGGCCTGGTCGGGCCCAACGGCAGCGGCAAGTCCACGCTTCTGCGGACCGTGTACCGGCACCTGAAGCCCGCCGCCGGGCGCGTGCTGCTCCAGGGCACCGACATCCGCGAGCTGAGCCCCGCCCGGTCGGCCAGGCACATCGCGGCCCTTCCGCAGGAGCGCGGTGAGGACTTCGAGCTGACCGTGCGAGAGGTCGTCGCCATGGGCCGCACCCCCTACAAGCGGGCGTTCGCCGGGGAAGACGCCGCCGACCGGGACATGGTCGCCCGTGCCCTCGCCGATGTCGGCATGGCGGACCACTCGGCCCGCCGTTTCAACGAGCTGTCCGGCGGCGAACGCCAACGCGTGCTGCTGGCCCGCGCGTTCGCCCAAGCGACGGACGTCCTGGTCCTGGACGAGCCGACGAACCACCTCGACCTCCGCCACCAGGTCGAACTGCTCGCCCTGCTGCGCGGCCACCGTCGTACGACCCTGGTCTCGCTGCATGACCTCAACGCCGCCGCTTCCGTGTGCGACCGGCTCCACGTCCTGCACGGCGGCCGCGTGGTCGCCTCCGGCGCACCCCGCGAGGTGCTGCGACCGGCCCTGCTGGCCGAGGTGTTCGGCGTGCGCGCGGCCGTGATCGAGCACCCGCTGACCGGGGACCCGCTGATCGCCCTCGACCACCGGGAAGACGTGGTGGTTCACCAGAGGGAGGGCGCATGACGGACGACACGTCCGGTGCGGAGCGGCCCGGGGACGTAGCCGAAGTCCACGACCGCTGGCTCCTGGTGTCCGTGGCGGGCGTGCTGTCGTTCGTGGCGATGCTCGACATGAATATCGTGAACGTGGCCCTCGCGGACATCTCCGCGGGCCTGGGGGTGTCCGCCACGGTGGCGCAGTGGGTGACCCTGGGCTATCAACTCCCCGTCGTCGCCCTGCTGTTGCCCGTCGGCCGCTGGCTCGACGACATGGATGTCCGCCCCGCGCTGCTGGCCGCGACCGCCGGCTTCGGGCTGTGCAGCGCGCTTGCCGCCGCGTCCCCCTGGGCGTCCTGGCTGATCGCCGCCCGGATCGGACAGGGTGCGTGCGGCGCCGTGCTGTTCGTGCTGATGCCGGTGCTGGCGGTCCGCTCCGTACGGCCGGAACTGCGCGGGCGTGCGATGAGCGTGCCGGCGACCCTCGGCCCCCTGGGCGCCGTCGTCGGACCGGCGGTCGGCGGGCTGGTCCTCGACCATCTGGGCTGGCGCTGGATCTTCCTGGTCAAGATCCCGCTCTGCCTGGTGACGCTGGCGGTGGTGCGGCGGGCGATGCCCCGGGGCGGGCGCCCGCGCGGCCCTGACCGGCGCTCCGTTGCCGATACGGCCCTGGTGGCCACGGGAGTAACGATCCTGCTGTTGGCCCTGACCCTGGGCTCCGACGCGCCCGCCTGGCTCACTCTCGCCCTCGTCGCCGTACCACCGCTGTGGTGGTGGCTGCGGGGCCCGGGCGGCCGTCCGGTGACCGATGTGCTGCGGGCCGCGGGGCTGCTGCGGGTGCACGGCGCGGTGCTGGCGCTGGCGGTGGGCTTCGCCGCCATGCACTACGTGGTCGCCCTGCACCTCCAGCACGACGAGGGCGTCGGCGCGACCACCACGGGCCTGACCGTGCTCGCCTTCCCCCTCGGCATGGGGCTGGCGGGCCCCCTCGGCGGACGGCTCGCCGACCGCTGCGGTGCCAGGCCCGTCGCGGTCGCCGGTGCCGCCCTCACCGCCACCGGGCTGCTGCTGCTCGTCCTGCCGGGCGACGGCTGGTCCCCGCCCGAGGTGGCCTGGCGGCTGGTCCTGGCCGGCCTCGGCATGGGGCTGACCGGTGGGCCCACCCAGGCCCTGGTCATGGGCGCCGCTCCGCCGGGCCGCACCGCCACGGTCGGCTCCACGGTGCAGCTCGCCCGCAGCCTCGGCTTCACGCTCGGCCCGGCCCTCGCCACGGCGGCCTGGCGGCTGACGGGTCCGGACGGCGGCGCACGGACGGCCCTGGCGCTCGCCGCCACCGCCGCCTGCCTCGCCGTACCCCTGCTCGCCCTGCCCGCCCGGGGTCCGGCGAACCTCCCCGAGAAGGCCACCGACACGGCACCCGCCGCACCCCGCTGAGCATCGATCCGTAAGCCCCCACCGAGGAGTCGTACCCATGTGCGGAATCACCGGCTGGGTGTCCTTCCACCAGGACGCCCGCACCCGGGCCCCGGTCATCGAGGCCATGACCGCCACTCTCACCCCGCGCGGGCCCGACGCGGGCGGGGTCTGGCTCGGCGAGCACGCCGCGATCGGCCACCGGCGCCTGGCCGTCATCGACATCGAAGGCGGCGTACAGCCGATGACCGACCGGCCGGATCACCCGACGAGCGTCCTCACCTACAGCGGTGAGATCTACAACCACCATGAGCTTCGCGCCCAACTGAGGAACCTGGGCCATGAGTTCCGGACCCGCGGTGACACCGAGGTGGTGCTGCGCGCCTACGCCGAGTGGGGCGAGTCGGTGGCCGACCACCTGGACGGCATGTTCGCGTTCGCGGTGTGGGACGAGCGGAAGGGGCGGCTGCTCCTGGTCCGCGACCGGCTGGGTGTCAAACCCCTGTTCTGGGCGGCCGTCGACGGCGGTCTGGCCTTCGCCTCCGAGCCCAAGGCGCTCTTCGCCCACCCGGAGATACGGCCACGGGTGGACGCGGACGGGCTGCGCGAGGCGTACAGCCTGCTGTTCAACACCGGTCCGACAGTGTGGTCGGGCGTACGGGAGGTCGAGCCCGGCGGCCTGCTCCTCCTGAACCGGCACGGCATCCGCGAACGCCGCTACTGGCGGCTGGAGGCCGGTGTCCACCAGGACGACCGGGACACCACCGTCGCCCGCGTCCACGACCTGGTGAGCACCGCCGCCCGCGCCCAGCTGGAGGCCGACGTCCCCCTGTGCTCCCTGATGTCCGGCGGTATCGACTCCACCGTCCTGACCGCCCTGCTCGCCGACGAACTGCGCCTGCGCGAGGGCCCGGACGCCCGTATCCGCTCCTACGCCGTCGACTACAGCGACCAGGCCGAGAGCTTCACCGGCGATGTCCTGCGCACCGGCCACGACACCCCGTACGCCACGGAAGCGGGCGCGTTCATCGGCACCGATCACAGCACGGTCGTGCTGGACCCGCGCGCTCTGCTCGACCCCGAGCACCGCAAGGCCGTGGTGGCGGCCCGCGACTCGCCGATCGGTGTCGGCGACATGGACACCTCCCTCTACCTCCTCTTCGGGGAGATCCGGAAACACTCCACCGTCGCCGTGTCCGGTGAGGCAGCCGACGAGGTTTTCGGCGGCTACCCCTGGTTCCACGACCCCAAGGCGCTCGCCGCGCCCACCTTCCCCTGGCTGCTGGTGACCGGCGACGAGGCCGCCATGCCGCTCAACCCCGAACTCGACCTGCGCATCGGGGAGTTCCGCGACGACACCTACCGCGGGGCCCTGGCCGCCGTACCGCATATCGAGGGCGAGTCGCAGACCGAGCACCGGCAACGTGAGACGCAGCACCTGTCGCTCACCCGCTGGCTGCGCCAGCTCCTGCACCGCAAGGACCGGCTGAGCATGGCACAGGGCCTGGAAGTGCGCGTCCCCTACTGCGACCACCGGCTCGTCGAGTACGCCTTCACCTCCCCATGGGCGCTGAAGAGCTTCGACGGCCGGGAGAAGAGCCTGCTGCGCGCGGCGGGCACGGGGCTGGCGCCCGAGTCGGTGCTGCACCGGCCCAAGAACCACTACCCGGCCACCCACCACCCCGACTACAACCGCGGCCTACAGGACATGGCCCGCGACGCACTCACCGATGACCGGGTCCGCTCCCTCGCCGACGAGACCCGCATCAAACCCTGCCTCGACACCGCGCCCGATCAACTCCGGTGGGGCCACCGGCTCCGCCTCGAACGCGTCGTCGACCTCGCCCTCTGGCTCGACCACCACCAGCCCGACCTCGCCCTCTGAGGAGCGCCCTCCATGACCCCCCAGGAGCCTCTGCCCACCAGGGCCGCGGACCGCCCACGCGAACCCCTGCCCGACCCGGTCCCGCTCATGGGCCGCCCATACAAGGCCGATCCCTATCCGCTGTACGAGCGGATGCGTGAGAGCGGTCCGGTCCATCGCGTCCTGTTCCCCAGCGGTGTGCATGCCTGGCTCGTCACCGGTTACGAGGCCGCCCACGCCGCGCTGAACGACGACCGCCTGGGCAAGGACCACGACCGGGGCAACGACCACTGGCGCGCCCGTGCCTCGATCATGCCCGAGCCACAACACTCCCAGCTCCAGGCGCACCTCCTGCACCAGGACCCGCCCCACCACACCCGCATGCGGCGCTTGGTCACCGACGCCTTCACCCCGCGCCGTATCGAGCGGCTGCGGCCCCGTTTCCAGGAACTGGCCGACGCCCTCGTCGACGCCCTCCCGGAAACCGGTCCCACGGACCTCGTCTCCGGCTTCGCCGCCCACTTCCCGTTCCGGGTCCTCGCCGAAGTGATCGGCCTGCCGGCCGAGTTGGCCGCCCGTTTCGACCGCGACTGGGGCAAGGTCGTCCAGCCGGTAGGCCCCACCGACCCCGGACGCCCGCTGTACGAGGCCCGCCTGCACGGACTCCAGGGCTACATCGCCGACGTCGTCGCCCACAAGCGCGAACACCGGCAGGACGACCTGCTCAGCAGCCTCGTCATGGCCCGCGAACGCCGAGAGCTGTCGCCGGAGGAGCTGGACTCGATGATCTTCCAGCTCCTCGTGGCCGGACAGGAACCGGTCACCAACCAGATCACCACCGCCCTGATCGCCCTCTTCCGCCATCCCGCCGAGCTCGCCCGGCTGCGCGACGACCCCGGCCTGACGCCCCGCGCGGTCGACGAACTCCTCCGCCACGACAGCGCCTTCGAGCTGACCACATGGCGCTTCCTCGACCAGGACGGCGACCTGCACGGTACGAGGATCCCGGCCGGTGACTCGGTGATCATCTCGCTGTGCGCCGCCAACCGTGACCCGCGCCGCTTCCCCGACCCCGACGCACTCGACCTCGACCGCTCGCCCAACCCCCACCTGGCCTTCGGCCACGGCATCCACTTCTGCCCCGGAGCCGCCCTGGCCCGGACCGAGCTCCGGATCGCCCTGGACACCCTCCTGGCCCGCCTGCCCGGACTGCGCCTGGCCATCGACGACGAGGACATCGAGTGGATCCCGGCGGTCCTCGGACGGGGCACCAACCACCTGCTCGTCGGCTACGACCGGCGCGTATGACCCGGCACGCCGAGGCGCCATACGGCCATGCCCGCTTGCCCGCGTCGCACCCCCTCACGGAGGACCCCATCCATGCCGCCGACGACCACGCCGGACATCCGCTCCACGAGCGGCATCAGCGCCGCCATCCTCAACCTGCTCCTGCCGCACCACCGCACGAGCGCCGCCGCGCCCGGGGGAGTGGTGGCGTTCCCGCACCAACTGCGCCAGATCGCCGGCTTCGTACGCGCCGGAGAACCCGTGATCTTCACCCTGCCCGGCTTCCCGTGCAAGTCCCCCAACCTCGCCAAGGTCCTCGGCCACCTCCCCGACCAGGGCGAACGCCTGTCACTGGGCTTCCTGAACACCCTGTGCGAGGAGATCGAGCGGATCCACCCGCCGGGCGCCCGCGTGATCATCTGCTCCGACGGCCATGTCTTCGGCGACCTCATCCGCGTCCCGGACGACCGCATAGACGCCTACGCGGACGCGCTCGGACACCTCATACGGGAGGCGGACCTGCACCGCCTGTCCGTCTTCGACCTGCGCGATGTGCTGGGAGACCTGCCGTACGGCGCCAAGCGCGCCCGGGTGCACCAGGGTTACGCCCCCACCCTGGAGGCGCTGCGGGCGGAGGTCCGCTCCGAGGGCCACACCCTGGCCCTGTACCGGGGCATCACCCGATTCCTCGTCGACGACACCGCGGACTTCACCGGCACCCGCTCCGCCCTCCAACGCGAATGCCGCAGACGCGCGTACGGCGTCATCCAGCGCAGCCGCGCCTGGGGCGGACTGATCGCCGAACACCACCCTCGCGCCGTCCGGTTGTCCATTCACCCCCAGCCCGTCGGCGCCCCGAAGTTCGGCATCCGCCTGCTCGACGCCCACGACGTCTGGACCACCCCCTGGCACTCCGCCGCCCTGCACCGCACCGACGGCACATGGACCCTCATGCCCCGGACCAGTGCGGAACAGCTCGGCCGCCTCGTCCACCGCCACGGCAGACCGAGCCATTACGAACAGAGCTGAGAGCGATCGGAGTTTCCTCATATGGAGCAGAACCACCGACCTGCCCGCCGCCGGGCGGCCACGTCGCTGACCCGAGCATTGCCCCCGCCCGCGCTGTGCGGCTTCCTCCTGCTGCTCGTGGTGGTGTTCGCCGCCTCCCACGCCGTCGGCACGAGCGCCGGGCCCGTCGCCCCCGGCATGCACGGCACCGGCACGACACAGGACGGCTCAGGAGGCGGCCACGACGGTGGCGGCATGGACATGGACGGCATGGGCAGGGACGGCATGGGCAGGGACGGCATGGGCACGGACCACGGAAGCGGGCGCTGATGGCCACCGGATCGACGTCCCGGACGGCCGTGTGACCGACCTCTCCGTCGGCGGAATGACCTGCGCGGCCTGTGTG
The DNA here is from genome assembly GCF_047215865.1 of Streptomyces sp. Inha503. Classification (NCBI taxonomy): domain Bacteria; kingdom Bacillati; phylum Actinomycetota; class Actinomycetes; order Kitasatosporales; family Streptomycetaceae; genus Streptomyces; species Streptomyces sp. Inha503. The sequence goes on from NZ_CP178360.1 coordinate 11,568,893, forward strand.
CGGCGCGTCGAGAAGAAGCTGGCCGGGCTGGACGGGGTCACGGCGAACGTGAACCTCGCCACCGGCCGGGCCCGGGTGAACCACCCGCCCGGAGTCGGCCAGGACCAGCTGATCGCGGCCGTCCAGCAGGCCGGCTATTCCGCCGCGCTCCCCGAACCGCCCGGCGAGCGACGGCGCGAGGACGGGGACGAAGGGGACGAGGCGGAGGACGCCCGGCGGGAGCGCGACCGGCTGGTGATCACGACCCTGCTCGCGGTGCCGGTGCTGGTCCTGTCGATGGTGCCCGGTCTCCAGTTCCGCGACTGGCAGTGGCTGTGCTTCGTACTCGCCGCGCCCGTCGTCGTCTGGGGAGCCTGGCCCTTCCACCTGCGGGCGGCGCGCGGACTGCGACACTCGGCGGCGACCATGGACACCCTGGTGTCGCTGGGAGTCGTGGCCTCCTTCGCCTGGTCCTCCTACGCGCTGTTCCTCGGCGGCGCCGGCGCCCCCGGCATGCGGATGCCGTTCAGCCTGGTGCCCACCGCCCCGGACGGCGTCGCCCATATCTATCTGGAGGCCGCCGTCGGCGTACCGCTGTTCGTCCTGGCGGGCCGCCACCTGGAAGCACGGGCCCGGCGGGGAACCGGCGCGGCACTGCGCTCACTGGCCCGGCTGGCCGCCAAGGAGGTCTCGGTACGCGACGGCGACGCCGAGCGCCTGATCCCGATCGGGCAACTGCGGGTCGGTCAGGTCTTCGTCGTCCGGCCCGGGGAGCGCCTGGCCACCGACGGCACGGTCGTGGAGGGCGGCTCGGCCGTCGATCTCTCCCTGGTGACCGGGGAGAGCGAGCCGGTGGAGGTCGGCCCCGGCGCGCCGGTGATCGGCGGTGCCGTCAACGCCGGAGGGCTGATCCTCGTACGGGCCACCGCGGTCGGAGCCGACACACAACTGTCCCGTATCACCCGGCTGGTGACCGAGGCCCAGGCGGGCAAGGCACGGGTGCAGCGGCTCGCCGACAAGGTCGCGGGGGTCTTCGTCCCCGTCGTGCTCGCCCTGGCCGTCACGGTGCTGGGATTCTGGCTCGGGGCCGGCGCCGAGCCGCAGGCGGCGATCACCGCGTGCGTGGCCGTCCTGGTCGTGGCGTGCCCCTGTGCGCTGGGGCTGGCGACCCCCACCGCGCTGATGGCGGCCACCGGCCGGGGAGCCCAACTCGGCGTCCTGGTCAGCGGGGCGCGGGCGCTTGAGGGACTGCGGCACCTCGATGCGGTGGTGCTCGACAAGACCGGCACTCTCACCTCCGGGCACATGAGCGTCGCCCGGGTCACGGCCGTGCCGGGCGGACTCGGCGAGGAGCGAGTGGTCCGGCTGGCGGGCGCGGTCGAACAGGGATCGGAACATCCGCTGGGGCGTGCCATCACCGCGTATGCCCGGCGAACCGTTCCCTGGGAGCCGCTTCCGGCCGTGGCCGACTTCCTCGCGCTGCCGGGGAGGGGCGTCCGCGGGCGGGTGGCGGGCCGGCTGGTCGAGGTCCTGGCCCCGGACGACGCGTTGCCTCCCGCCCTGGCCCGGGCGCTGCCGGTCGGCGCGACCGCCGCCCGCACCCCGGTCGTGGTCCGCGTCGACGGCGAGACCGAGGCGCTGATCGAGATCGGGGACGTCCTGCGGCCGGGGAGTTACCGGGCGGTGGACCGGCTCCGCCGCCTGGGGGTGCGACCGGTGCTCGCCACCGGCGACCGGGAGGCACCCGCCCGCGCCGTCGCCGCCGACCTGCGCATCGAGGAGGTGCACGCCCGCTGCACCCCGGAGGGCAAGGCGGCCCTCGTCCGCGAGCTGCGGGAGCGGGGCAACCGGGTCGCCGTCGTCGGCGACGGTGTCAACGACGCGGCCGCCCTGGCCGGAGCCGACCTCGGCATCGCCATGGGCACCGGCACGGACGTGGCGATCGGGGCGGCCGACGTGACCCTGGTACGCGGTGACATCGAGACCCTGGCGGATGCGGTCGGTCTCGCCCGCAGCGCGCTGGGCACGATCCGGGCCAATCTGCTCTGGGCGTTCGGCTACAACGTCGTGACCGTGCCGCTGGCCATGGTCGGCCTGCTCAACCCCATGCTGGCCGCGGTCGCGATGTCGGCCAGCTCGCTGCTCGTGGTCGGCAACAGCCTGCGACTGCGTGTCTGGCAGCCGTCACCGACCGGCGGCCGCCCTGCCCGGCCCGCCGCCCGGACACCACTGTGATGCCCCTGTTCGCCGCTCGCGGACTGACTGCCTGCCCGCGACCGCGGCCCGATACCGAGGTGGAGATCCGCCCGATGACAAACCCCTCCTGGACGCCCAGCCACCGTCGCCTCACGGACTCCCTGCGGGTCGCGGCCGCTCCGGCCTGCGCCTGTGTCCTGGCACTGGGCGGTCTCGCCGTATGGACCGCCTCGGGCAACGCGGGCAGGCCCCCGCGCATCGACGTCACCGACGCGCGGCTCTTCCTTCCCGCCCCGGGAGCGTCCCGGACCGCCGCGTTCTTCCGGATCACCAACACCGGCGGGGCGCGGGACCGGTTGATCGGGGTGACGTCCTCCGCGGTCACCGGGGGGATCTCGCTCAGTCGTCACCGGATGACCGGGCGGGGATCGGCCTACCCCCAGGCCGCGGAGTCCCTGCCGGTTCCGGCGGGCGGCACGCTCGACATGTCACCGTTCACCAGTGATGTGACCGTCCCGGCCACGGCCCGCTGGCGGGCCGGAGACCTGGTGCCCTTCACCCTCCGTTTCGAACACAGCGGACGTGTCGAGGCCAACGCCGTCGTCGTGCGACCCGGCGAGGGCTGAGTGAGCCTGGTCGAGTGGGGGCGGGGGAAGCCGATGCCGAGGCGATGGTCTCCGCCTTGCCGACCGCGTCCCGTCTGCTGGTCGCCGTCTCAGCGGTCCGCTCTCCGCGGTCCGTGAATACCGGCGGGCGGGTGACCGCCGAGGAGTTCACCCAGGCCCTGGCGGGTGACGGCCAGCACCACGCGGTCCTGTGACCGCAGGACGTAATCGGGGCGCGGCTCCCACACCAGGGCGGGTTGCCGGGTGGCCTCGCCGTAGCGGGGTGCCGCCGCGAGGTCGCGTTGCCGGTCCTCGGGTTCGGCGGTGTCCAGTGCGATCACCCGCCAGGCACCCGGTGCGAACGCCTCGGCGACGGTACGCCCCTCCAGCCGCGGATGTCCGGCGACGTGCAGCGCGGCGAAGATCAGTACCCGGCGCTCGACCGGTATGGCACCCAGGATCTGGCGGCCCATCATCGCCCCGGCGAAGGCGGGCGCGGCCAGACTGGAGACGCTGCGGCTGCGGGTCAGCGCCTGTGGGTGGGCGGCGCGCAGGGTGCGGTAGACGGCGGTGGCGAAGTGGTCGTCGTACAGGCGCAGGGCCACCCGCAGCCGGGGTTTGACCGAGCGGGCGTACAGTGTCGCCTCCAGGTTGGTGGTGTCGACGCTGGTCAGGGCGAGCAGGGCGTGTGCGCGTTGGATTTTGGCGGCCTCCAGGACGCCCTCCTGGGTGACGTCGCCGATGACGGTCGGCACCCCCAGCCTGCGGGCCAGCGGGATGCCGCGCGCCTGGGGATCCTCTTCCACGCACACCAGGGGGATGTCCATCTCCCGGAGTCTGGCCAGGACCCGGGTGCCGACCTTGCCGAGTCCGAGCAGCACGACGTGGCCGGACAGGCCGCGCGGCGGGCGGCGCAGCGCGGACGCGGTGCGGAAGGTGCCCATCGCTTCCAGCGCGGCGGCCACCAGCACGGGCAGCAGGAGCAGTCCGGTCAGCCCGGACAGCAGCTGGAGGATCTTGCGTCCGGTCGGCTCGTCGAGCGCGGGGTCGTCGATCGCCAGGACGTCCAGCACCGTGAGGTAGGCCCCGTGGAGGAGACCGGCCCCGGTGAAGTACCAGGAGGCGACGGCGAGCGCGAGCACGGCGGTCGCCATGCCGGCGACGGACCAGCGCAGCCGGCGGGAGAACAGTGAGGCGAGCGGCAGTCTGCGGCTGCCGAGCCGCCGCGGCGGCAGCGGTGTGCCGGTGGCGGAGACGGCTTCCAGCACCACCGTGCCGCGCCCGGTGGCGGCGGCGACCTCGTCGTCTCCCGGCAGCAGTCTGGGCCCTTCGTCCCCGCTGCCCTCGGAGCCCTCGCTGCCGCCCGGATCGCTGGTGGTGGACGAGAGCAGGGCGAGGGTGCACAGCCCCGGATCGGCGACCTCGTCGGAGCCGGGCGGAATGCGCTCGGCCGCGCGCAGCAGCAGCCCGTCTGCCTGTACCACCTTGCTGGTGCCCGCGACGGCGGTGGCCGCCAGTGCGGGGGCCACGGTGTCGGCATCCGACAGCACGGCGGTGGACGCGTCCAGTTCGGCCGGGTCCATACCGGGGGCGGCGACCCACGCCGCCTGGTCGAGGAGTTCCTCCAGGTGCTGGCCGAGTTTGCGGTTGTAGAGCCGGATGACCAGGCGCAGCCGGGGGTTGAGGCGGCGAGCCCGCAGCGCGGCGTGGATGTTGGCCTCGTCGTCGTCATGGACCAGGGCGAGCGCTGTCGCATGCTCGATGCCCGCCTCGGCCAGCACCTCGTCGTCCAGCGCCGGGGCCTCCATGACCTCCACTCCCCGGTCCGGGGCGGCGTCGTCCGGGGACCTCGGCGGCGGGACCCGTCCCACGGCCGTGGTCAGCCGGCCGAAGAGCGCGGCGGCACGGCCTCCCGCCATCCTCCGCCCCGTGGGTTCCGCCAGGGAGACACCGCCCGGGATGATGAGCGTCACCCGTGCCCGGTAGACGACGTGGAGCTCCGCGGCCAGGCGGTGGGCGAGCGCGTCATCACCACAGACGACCATGTGCGGTGCGGCCGGCCCGGGTGGTGCGGTGGATGAGGAGAACACGACGTCGAAGCCCCCGTTCGGTCAATGGCTGTCGGCGGTCACCTCAGGGCGGAGTGCCGCGGCCACGGGCATCCGAGGCACAGTGACACCGTCACGTTGGAGAGCCCGGTACGCGCCCGAGCGAAGTCCAGCACTTCAGCTACCGCGTCAACAGCCTTCATCGTATGGGCCCGCGCGGCGAGCACCGGCACTGTCCCCGCGTGACGGAGCCGACTCACCTCCGCTCGCCCGATTCCGACGGGACAGGGCCAGGCCCTGACCACACAAATGCGCTTCCGCCTGCCTCGCCCTCTGAACGGCGCACCCGGCCACGCATCGGCGCTCACCCCGCCGTACCGCTCATCCTCGGTTCCCCGCACCAGGCGACCGGCTCCACGTCCGGCCCTCTCGGGCCGCCCGACAGCTTACGGAGGACCCATGAGAAAGATGACCAGACGTACGGCGTTCGCCATGGCGGGGGGTACCGTCACCGGCTCATTGCTGAGCAACACGGCCACTGCGGTGGCCGACGCTCCGGCGCCGGGACGGCCGGTGGCGTCCGGAGCCAATCCCGTTCTGCGGACCGCCCTCGTCACACAGGTGACGCCCAGGGACAACTGGCGGGTGACCGCCGTCGCCATCCGCTACGCGGATCCCATCGACATACGCGGCGGTGTCATCCCACCCTCCGCGTTCCAGGTCACCGCCGACCTCGGCGGACAGAGCGCGGCCCGGACGGTCACCCGGGCCTACCCGAACACCGTGGCCAGGACGGACGACCGCCCCAACGCCGGACGGCCGGGCAGATATCTCGTCATCGAGCTCGACCCGGACGACGCCAACGCACGGGCCTCCGGCACCGACCCTCTTCCGCTTCATCGCGCCTACACCGTCAGGCAGGTGGCGGATGTGCGGACCCACGGCGGTGACCTGGTGCTCGCGGCTGGTCCGTTGGCGATCCGGAACGACGACGTCATCACCCCGGTGGTCGACGACTTCACCGCGGGATCGTTCACCGACTCCACGGGATTCGGGCTGGCCTTCCGGCTGTACCAGCCGGAAGGGTTCGTACGGAGCCCGGGGGCGGCCGCGCGGTATCCGCTCGTCGTCACCCTGCACGGCGGTGGCGAGGTCGCGGACAACAACATGACCCAGCTCACCGCCAATCGCATCGCCGTCACCTTCGCCAAGCCGGAACGTCAGCGTCGGCACCCGGCGTTCGTGCTCGCCCCTCAGATCCCACTGCCCCGCCCAATGGACGGACCCGACGGTACGGACTGGACCGACCCCAAGGTCCGCGCGGCGCTGGTCGAACTCATCGACGCCTTCACGACGCGGCGCCCCGTCGACGCGGATCGGCTCTATCTCGTCGGTCTGTCATCGGGCGCGCGAGGCATCTTCAACCTGCTCCCGAGGCGTCCCCACACCTTCGCCGCGGCCCTGGCCACCGCCGGCTGGGGCGCCCCGTCCACCATGGACGGGATCACGCACATCCCGATGTGGACCGACCACTCCATCGACGACCCGGTGGTCCCCTACCGCGAGGGACGGTTCGGAAAGCCCGGCACCTGGACGCTGATGAACGCGCTGGAGAGCGCCGGTGCACCGGTCACCCGCGGGGAGTGGGCCAACGGCCTGCCGAAAGCGGAGTTCGAAGCCCGTTCCAGGGCCCTGCTGAACCGGGCCCGCCGGGCCGGCAGCCATGTGCTGTTCACGAGCTACACGCCGATGCGCCCGGCCCCGCCGCGCTGGTGGGACCGGGCGCTCTGCTACCAGGACGAATGTGCTGCGCGGTACTACTTGCTCACTTGCTCACCTTGACCGAGAACCAGTCCACGCTCATCCCCGCACCGGAGGTGGTGTCCGCCGCCGGTGAGGTGCAGCCGCAGACCTTGTTGGGATATGAGCCGCCGACCGCGACGTTGAAGATGGCGAAGAACCCGTGGTCCACGGCCTTCTTCCAGGTCTCGGCGGACACCTGGTTCTGCTTCACCGTGAAGGTTTCCTTGCCGTCGCGGTAGAAGCGCAGCTGTTCGGCGGAGGTGTCGGTGCGATCCACGATCACGGAGTACGTGTGGTAGTCGGTCTGACAGCCGTCACACGGCAGCAGATCGCTGGTGATCCCGTCCGGGTCGTGGCACTCGCCGGCCCACTCACCGCAGTGGAAGGTGTTCGAGTGCTTGCTGAGCCCGTTGACGTCCTCCATGATGTCCAGCTCGCCGATGCTCGGCCAGTTGGTGGCCCCGACCGGGCGGGCGTCGGCGCCCATGGCCCAGAAGGCGGGCCAAATGCCGAGGCCCTTCTCGGGGTTGGGCTGCTTGAGGGAAGCGCTGATCTCCAACTGCCCACCGGCGGGCGCCTCGAAGTCGGTGCGCTGGGTCTCCACGCGGCCGGAGGTCCACTTCCCGGAGCCGTCGCGGATCGGCTTGATCACCATGTGACCGTCACCGTCGTGGTAGACGTTGTCGGTCGAGTCCGTGACCGACTCGATCTCGCCGGTGCCCCAGTTCGCGGCGCCGCCCGGGTAGCCGGTGCCGATGTCGTACAGCCAGTCGTTCTTGTTCAGGCCGGTGCCCGCCGCGCCGTCGAAGTCGTCCTGGAAGACGGTGGTCCACTCGGCCTTGGCCGCGGGCTCACCCGCGGCGGCGGTGTTGGAGGACACCGTGAGAGCCAGCAGTCCGGTCACCGGAAGCGACAAGGCGGCCACGAAGGCCAGAACGCGTCGTCGGCGGCGGCGGGGTTTGGCCTCCGCCGTCGTGCCTGAGGAAGTGATCCTGAACATGTGGGGGGCTGCTTTCGTTCGTAGGAACAGCGTTGATGGGGTGTGCGAGCCCCCGTAGCCCGCTCCTGGCGTGGGGTGATGGGAGATCGGGCTACGGGAACTCGGGCACAGTGGGCAGAGCGAGCGCCGATGGGGCCGAGAGAGCGCTCACACGGAACGACTGTCTTGGACCTTGCCCTTGCCGGTCAAGGGTCATGCTGAATTCACTAGTTGAACTAAAGCCTTTGGCTTGACCGCATCGCCGCGGGAGTATCGATCTCCCCACTTCAGAGTTGGAGGCATGGCTCGGGTGCCATCACTCGCTCTCGCCAACTCTTGACGGCGCGCCACGTCGTCATCGGGTGCGATCGCCGCACCGGCCGGCATGGCGTCATGCCTCACTCGGACGCGAACCGTCACCGGTCGCCGCGGTGTCGTCCGTACCGTAGCGATTACGAGGTCGCGCCGGTCAGGGCGAGGAATTCGGCGCGCGAGCGGGCGTCGGAACGCAGCAGTCCGAGCAGGGTGGAGGTCATGGTGCTCGATCCGGTGGCCTGGACCCCGCGCAGGGTCATACAGGAGTGCTCGGCCTCGATCACCACACCGACGCCCTTGGGCTCCAGATGGGTCTGGAGCCAGTCGGCGACCTGCTTGGTCAGGCGCTCCTGGACCTGCGGGCGGCAGGCGAAGTGCTCGACGACACGGGCCAGCTTCGACAGCCCCAGGATGCGGCCGCCGGGCAGGTAGCCGACGTGGGCGGTGCCGACGAACGGCAGCAGATGGTGTTCGCACACCGACCGGACGGGGATACGCCGGGCGAGGACGAGCTCGTCGTAGCCCTCGTCGTTGGGGAAGGTGGTCAGGTCGAAGGGGCGCGGGCTGAACAGCTCGGCATACGCGCGGGCCATCCGGCCCGGTGTGCCGCGCAGGCTCTCCGACGAGGTGGGGATTCCCAGGGCGTTGAGGAACTGGCCGGCCGCGGCTTCCGCGGCGGCCAGGTCGATATCGCCGGACTCATGGACCACCCGCAGAGCGGGGCCCGCGGGCGCCGACTCCTCCTGGTCATGCGGGCGTATCCGGGCGGTGGCGCGGGGTGCGAGCTCGGTCATGTCAGCTGCCACCGATGCCCGGAGCCGTGGGCAGGACGAGGACGTTGTCCATGGAGAACTCCCGAGATGAGCATGGCGAAGGCAGCCGGACACTCCTGGCTCCCAAACGAGTTTCGCCAATAAATCTTGGTCTTATTGCGGTGGTACGTCAAGCCACGCAGTGCAGAGAGCCAAAAGGGTGCATGTGCCCATGTGAGTGGGGGTTATCGTGCTCGGGTGGCTTCTGACTCGACTCCGCCGGCCGACGCGGTCAACACCGCCATCGACTCCGTCAGCGTCCTGAGCGAGGACTCGCGGCGGCGCATGTTCGTCTTCATCCGGCGTGCCGGACGTCCGGTCACCCGCGACGAGGCCGCCGCGAGCGTCGGCATCTCCCGCAAGCTGGCCGCCTTCCACCTCGACAAGCTCGTCGACGCCGGCCTGCTGCGCGCCCGCTATGAAACGCCCGGCGGGATCCGGAAGGTCGGCAGACGGCCGAAGGTGTACGAACCCACCGACGCTCAGATCACGGTCAGCATCCCCGAGCGGCGCCATGAACTCCTGGCGGACCTCCTCCTGGATGCCGTCCTCACCGAGGAGGCCGACGAAAACGCCGCGCAGGCGGCGGTGCGGGCCGCCGAGCGGCGCGGCCGGCGGATGGGCGAGGCCGCGCGGGACGAGACCCGCCCCGGCCGCCTGGGCCCCGAGCGCGGGCTGACCGTCTGTGAGCGCCTGCTGGACGAGTACGGCTACGAACCCGTCCGGGAAGCCCCCACCGAGCTCCGGCTGCGCAACTGCCCGTTCCACCCGCTGACCGCGAAGGCCCCCGACTTGGTGTGCGGCATGAACCACGCCTTCCTCGCCGGTTACGTCAACGGCCTCGAGGTCAACGGGGTCCGGGCCGTGCTGGCTCCCGAGCCCGGGAAATGCTGTGTGCGGCTGGGCCCGAGCGACCTCAATTCTCCCCGAGGAGTTCAAGAAGTCCCTCACCAAGCTGGAACGTGAGGTGCCGGCGGCCGTCTCATCCGCTCCCGCGGACTGCTCCATGTTCCCAGGCCCAGGCCGCGACCTCGACCCGGTTGCGGGCGTTGAGCTTGGCCTGGATGCGTGCCAGGTACGTTTTCACCGTCGACAGCGACAGGAACAACTCATCGCCGATCTCCTGGTTCGTGCGCCCTACGGCCACCAGCCGGACGATGTCCCGCTCCCGTTCGCTGAGACCTGCGTCATCGGACCCCTCGGGTGCCTGTGCCGTCCCGCGTTCCGTCGCTTCCAGCCGCCGCAGGAGCCGCACGGTGACCGCTGGGGAGATCAGGGCGTCGCCCCGTGCTGCCGCCTGGACCGCCTCCACCAGAAGGTCGGGAGAGGCGTCCTTGAGCAGGAAACCGCATGCGCCGTTGCGCAGTGCGGTTCTTACGTAGTCGTCCTGGTCGAATGTGGTGATCACGACGACGTTCATCGGATCGGCCACGCCGGGACCGGCCAGCTGTCGCACGACTTCCAGCCCGTCCAGCCGCGGCATGCGAATGTCGGCCAGCACGACCCGGGGACGCAGACGACGCGCGAGTTCGACGCACTCCACACCGTCTGCCGCCTCACCGACCACGGTGATCCCTGGCCGCACACCGAGGATCAGGCTGAATCCCATCCGCACCAGTTCCTGGTCGTCGGCGATGACCACGTCAATCCGGGGTTCGGGCACCGACCGTTCCTATCATCACGGGGCAGGGCTGCGTCGAGATGGCCCGGGCCGCTTTGTCAGGGCCTGGCTCGGTCGGGGCTCGGCCCGGGGGCATGACGCTGCGAGCGGGAGGGCGGCGGAGACTTCCCATCCGCCGCCGGGCAGCGGCCCGGCGCGCAGGGTGCCGTCGAGGGCCTCGATGCGCTCTTGGAGCCCGAGCAGGCCGAAACCGCCCCGGCCCCCGGCCGGTTTGAGCGCCCTGCGGTGCGGTGGAGTGTTGGTGACGGTCACGCGCAGTCGCTCGGTGTCGGCGTCCAGGCGGACGATGGTGTGCGCGTCCGGTGCGTGGCGGCGTACGTTGGCCAGGGCTTCTTGGACCACGCGGTGGGTGGAGGTCTCCACTTCGGGCCGCAGTCGGGCCGCCCGCGCTGCCGCTGTGGCTTCGAGGCGTGCGGTATCGGCTTCGGTGGGCCCGGAGCCGGGCGACGCGGCGGCGCAGTGGGCGGACACGAGTTCACCGAGATCGGTGAGCAAGTCGCCGGGCAGCAACGGCGTGTTGTTCTCCTCTCGCAGGACGTGGACCAGACGGCGTGTGGATTCCAGGGTCTCGGCACCGGCCTGGGCGATGTTGCGCAGGATGGGCCCGACCTTGTCTGGTGCGGCGGCCTGGATGGACAAGGCGGCGTTGGCCTGCACGATGATGCCGGTCATGTGATGGGCGATGAGATCGTGCAGATCGCGGGCCAGGGCGAGGCGCTCCCCGTATCGGACCTCGCGGGCCGTGCGCTCTCTCCGCGCTTCCAGGGCTCGGATGGTATAGCCGAGCGTGATGAAGATGGCGAGCGCGACGGTCAGCACATAGCCGCCGCCGGTGAACGCCTGCCACGACCCGGTACGCAGGGGCAGCAGAAGTACGGTCGCGCTGATCAGGACGGTTTCCGCCACCGCGGCGGCCGCCCGGCCGGGTTGGGCCGCGGTGCGCAGGAGCATGCACAGCAGGCCCAATGTCTCCAGTGCTCCCCACCACGCCATGGTGCTCGGTGCGATCAGGCTCCAAGCGGTCAGTGCCAAGGACAGTGACACCACGGCGGCGACGCACTTACCCAGCGACGGTGACCAGGGGGTCTCGGTGACAGCCAGGGCGATCAGGGGGCCGGTAGCCACGACGGGCAGCCAGACGGTTCCGAACGCTATGGAATCGCTCCTGACCACGGCGATGTCCGCCAGCCAGGTGAGAGCGAACACGAACAGGCCGCTGACGGTGATCAGCCGTCTGACGCGCGGAGTACGCGGAAGATGTCGATCCACGCTCCTCAGCGTAGGAGGGCGGGTGGGCGCGCGGCTGTCGGCCGAACGACCGACAGCCGCGCGCCCACCCGGTACGTACGGCTGACGTGCCGCCCCGTGCCCCGGGCCGACGATGGTGATCGCGGGCGGTCGACGACATTCACCAAGGGTCGGCCTGTGACCAGCGCGCCGTCCCAGGAGGCGGCGTGTGCGGCACTTCCCTGTCCCAACCTCCCGTCCCAACATCGCATTAGTAGAAAGTTTTCCGCACCCTCATGGCCACCTTCTTGCACTGGATCGGTCGGACCGCTTTCAAGCGGCGCTGGCTGGTGCTTGTCTTCTGGGGCATCGTCGTTGCCGCTGTGGGCGGCGCCGCCGCGCAGACCACCAGTGGTTCGACGTCCGCCATCACCCTGCCCGGCACCGAGTCACAGCGCGCCAACGACCTGCTGGGCGACAAATTCCCCGCGGCCAACGCGAGCGGCGCCACCGCCCGCGTGGTGCTGCGGGCCCCGCACGGGGAAAAGATCACGAGTAAGGGCAACCATGCCTCGGTGGCCACGACCCTGAAGGACCTGGCGGCCTCCTCTTCCCGGATCAGTACCGTCAGTGACCCCTTCACCAGCGGAACGGTCAGCAAGGACGGCGCGACCGCCTACACCACGGTCACGTACCGGATCACGGCCGCGGAGCTCACCGATCGTGACCGTGAGCGATTCGACGACGCTCTGAGCGAGGGCAGGAAGACGGGGCTGACGGTCGAAGCGTCCGGCAACGCGGTCGCCACGGAGGAGGAAGGGGCCTCGGCCGAGGCCATCGGCTTCGCTCTGGCGGCGGTCATCCTCTTCCTCACCCTCGGCTCATTGATCGCCGCAGGTCTTCCGCTGCTGACGGCCGTGGTCGGAGTGGGCATCAGCCTCTCCGCGATCACAGCGCTGAGCTCGGTCTTCGATCTGAACAGCAGCACCTCGGCACTCGCCTCGATGCTGGGTATCGCGGTCGGGATCGACTACGCGCTGTTCATCGTCTCCCGCTACCGCTCCGAACGTGCCGCGGGCCACGGCGCCCGCGAGGCAGCGGGCCGGGCGAACGGCACCGCGGGGTCGGCCGTCGTCTTCGCCGGCATCACCGTCATGATCGCCCTCGTCGGCCTGGCCGTGGTCAACCTCCCGGTGCTGACGGCCATGGGCATCACCGCGGCCGGAGCCGTCGCCGTCGCCGTCCTCGTCGCCATCACGCTGATCCCGGCCCTGCTCGGCTTCGCCCCCGAACGCGTCCGCGGACGCTCCCGCGACCGAGCGGAGGGGCGTGACAGCCGTGAGGCCAAGGCGCGGTTCGGCCGACGGTGGGTCACCGCGGTGGTGCGCCGACCGGTGCGGGCCCTCGTCCCCGCTGTGGCAGCACTGATCGTGGTGGCGCTCCCGGTTACCGGGCTGGAGCTCGGACTGCCCGACGACGGCTCCAAGCCGCCGTCCACCACCCAGCGCAAGGCATACGACATGCTCGCGCAGTCCTTCGGAAAGGGCTTCAACGGCCCCCTGACCGTGGTCGTCACCGACCAAGCCGCGGCCACCGCCAAAAAAGCCGCCGTCACCATGGGCTCGAAGATCCGCGAACTGGACGACGTGACCGTGGCGACCGCCGCCGTGTTCAACACCTCCGGTGACACGGCCATCATCACCGTCATCCCCGACAGCGCGCCGTCCGACGACGCGACCAAGGCCCTCGTCACCAACATCCGTTCCCTGGCGACAGCGACGGAGCACTCCGTCGGTGCCCAGTCCATGGTCACCGGCACCACCGCGCTGAACATCGACGTCTCCGACAAGTTCAGCGCCGCCCTGGTGCCCTACCTCCTGGTCGTCGTCGGACTGGCCTTCCTGGTCCTGATCCTCGTCTTCCGCTCCCTGCTGGTGCCCTTGAAGGCAGCACTGGGCTTCCTGCTGTCCGTCCTGGCCTCGCTCGGCGCCGTGGTCGCCGTCTTCCAGTGGGGGTGGCTGAAGGACCCGTTCGGCGTCGAACAGCCCGGGCCGATCATGAGCCTGATGCCCATCCTCACCGTCGGCATCGTCTTCGGCCTGGCCATGGACTACCAGGTCTTCCTGGTCACCCGCATCCGCGAGGCATATGTCCACGGCGCCGATCCGCGTCAGGCCGTCGTCACGGGCTTCGAGTACAGCGCCAAGGTCGTCACAGCCGCGGCCCTCATCATGATCTGCGTGTTCGCGGGCTTCATGAGCTCCACCGACTCCGTCATCGCGGCCCTCGGACTCGGCCTCGCGGTCGCTGTCGCCCTCGACGCCTTCATCGTCCGTATGACCATCGTGCCGGCGGTCCTGACACTCCTCGGCCGCCGGGCGTGGTCCCTGCCCGCCCGGATCGACCGTGTCCTGCCCAACGTCGACATAGAAGGCGAGCGGTTGGCCAAGTCCCCAGCGGCCGGCGCGCGGCCAGAACCCGCGACCGAACTCTCGAGGCCATCGACCCGCTGACCGCCCGGGTTGAGATCCCGGGCCAGGGCGGCGTTGACGCGCTCGTCCGCGGGACGCAGCGCCGCGGATGCCGCGGCGATGTTGGCCACGGCACCGCAGTGTGCGCGGGAGGTCCCGATCAATCCATGCCCATCTGCCACTGGCGTGCGGCGCGGCGATCGGCGTAGCGGACCTTGCGGTTGGCAGCCCTCACCCACCCCTGCCATTCCTTATACGCTGAGCGTTCCTGGGTGCGTGCGCAGCATGTCCATGGGGAGGCCATTCCGGTGACGGTGGCCCATCGGCAGCGGGTGCCGGTGTCCTGCCGGGGCGGGTGCGGCGGAAGGTCGCAGGGGCCGTGCCGGTGGTCGTGCAGAGGCAGGCCACCGTGCTCTCGGTGGCGTACCCACGATGGTTTCGTCTTGTCCGTGCGGGACATCTCGTTCCTCCGGAACCAGCCGCCCGGGGTCCCGGGCTCTCCGGGCGGCTAGCGCAACCGCGTCATCACCATCTCCTGCTCTGTGTCTGTGTTGCCTGTGCCGGGCAACGTATGCGTCGTCCATGTACATCTTGCGGGCCGGAGGCTTCGGCGCAGCGCTGTCGGCGGCTCATTCTGCCGCGGACTGGTGACCGGCCGCACTGCCTCTGCCGTCGGGGCGGGGCTTCCGAGCCCCCGTATGTGACGGGGGTCACGCCCGGAGGAAAACCTGGCGTTCCTGCCTGACGTCTTGCGGGTGTGAGATCAGTCAGGAAGACAGTGGGCGAACTGGACGAGGAGCGTCTCGTCCGGCTGGTGGCCAGAGGCGACCGTGCCGCGTTCGAGGAGCTGTACCGGCGTACGTCGCCGTGGATGGCGGTGCGGTTGCGCCGCAGATGTGCGGACGAGCAGATCGTCGCCGAGGTCATGCAGGAGACGTATCTGGCGGTATGGCGCGCGGCGGGTGCGTTCATCGGGGCCCCGGCCGGGGGAACCGCCGTCGGCTGGCTGTGGACGATCGCGGCGCGTCGGCTCGTCGACGCGTTCCGGCGCAGGGCCCACCACGCGGAGCCGCCGCCCGCGGCTGTCCCGCGGTCCCTGGCGCCCGCCGCCGAGGAGGAGGCGCTCGCGGCGACCGTCGGCGGTGAGGTCGGAGACGCGCTGCGGCGCCTCGCGCCGGAGCTCAGAGAGGTACTGCAAGCCATGGTGCTCGACGGGCTGTCCGTCCGGGAGACCTCCGTCTTGCTGGGATTGCCCGAGGGCACGGTCAAGACCCGTGCCCGCCGGGCCCGGATCGAGATGCGGAAGGCACTGGCATGAGTGTGGAACACGCGTCGATTCGGATCATCGACGCCTACGCGCGCGGCGAGACGGACCTCGCCGCCGACGAGGTGTGGGCCCTGGAGGCCCATCTGGAAACGTGCCGGGTATGCCGTGACCGGCTGTCCGCCTCCGTCACGGCGCAGGCGCCCGCCGTTGCGACGCTGATCGGCACGGTGTGGTCGGACCTCGAACCCCAGCTCGCCGGCACCGCCCGGGCACCGCGTCGACGCCGCTGGTCGGCGCGGCTGTCGAGGTGGATGACGCCCGTGATGGTGCCCTGGCTGACCATGGTCGTGGGCGTGACGCTGCTCGCGTTGCTGCTCGACCTGGCCGACACCGGCTCCGGCGAGGTGTCGCTGGTGCTGCTGCTCTCCCCGGTCCTGCCCGTCCTCGGCGTCGCGGCGTCGTGGTCGCGCGGTCTGGACCCGGCGTACGAGCTGACGGCCTCCGCGCCGAGGGCGGGACTGTACCTGGTGCTGCGGCGCACCGCGTCCGTACTCGCCGTGGTCGTCCCCGCGTTGCTGCTGGGCGGATGGGTGACGGGAGTGACGGCCGCGCAATGGCTGCTGCCCTGTCTGGCCTTCACCTCGACGACTCTGGCGCTCGGCGGTGTCGTCGGTGTGACCCGCGCCGCCGCCTGGGTGGTGGCCGGATGGGCCGCTGTGGTCGTGGCACCGACCCTGGCCGCCGGCCGTACGACCTTCGCTCTGGCGACGGACGGCCTGCCCGTGTGGGGGCTGATCCTCGCGCTCGGCATCGGTGTCGTGATCGCCCGCAGGGGCGCGTACTCCGTGCTGGGAGCCCATCGTTGACCATGAGAAGGGAACACCACATGATGACCGCGGTGAGCGCGGCCGACATCGCACCGACGCCCTACGCCTGGGAGATCCGGGCCACCGGGCTGAAGGTCAGGGTCGGCAGAAAGCAGATGGCCGTCGACGGGGTCGACCTGTCGCTGGGCACCGGCGTACACGGCCTCCTCGGCCCCAACGGGGCGGGCAAGAGCACCCTCATCCGGGCCCTGGCCACCGTACTGCGCCCCGCCGAGGGCACCCTGGAACTGCTCGGCGAGTCCGCGGGCGGCAGGGGTGAGTACCGTGCGCTGCGCCGCCGGATCGGCTACCTGCCGCAGGAGTTCGGCTACTACAAGCGCTTCACGGTCCGCGAGTTCGTCGAGTACATGGCGTGGCTGAAGGAGGTGCCCAAGGCGGACATCCCCGCGGCGGTGCAGCACGCCGTGGAGCGGGTGGGCCTGGCCGACCGTGCCGACAAGCGGATGAAGACCCTGTCCGGCGGCATGGTGCGGCGGGTGGGCATCGCCCAGGCCATCGTCAATGACCCGTCGATCCTGCTGCTGGACGAGCCCACGGTCGGCCTGGACCCGGCGCAACGGCTGCGCTTTCGCGAACTGCTACAGGAACTGGGCAAGGACACCTGCGTGGTCGTCTCGACCCACCTCGTGGAGGACGTGGCCGCCGCCTGCACCGACGTGGTGCTCTTCGCCGAGGGCCGACTGGTCTTCCAGGGCACCCCGGACGACCTGGCCGCGGCGGGCGGTCCCGAGCACGTGGGCGACAGCCCGCTGGAGCGCGGCTACTCGGCACTGCTGCTGGGCCCCGGCCAGGGAAGGGGCGCCTGGTGAATACGCATGTCCTGCGAACCGAGCTGAAGCGCTCCGTCGCCCCCTGGGCCGGCGCCGTGACCCTGACGAGCGCGCTGGCGTTCCTGTACCTGGTGAACGCCGAATGGTGGAGGGGCACTACGGCGTGGACGGCCCAGTGGACGTCCCTGGCCCTGTGGACCCGCGCCCTGCTGTTCTACCTGTGGCCGCTGGCCGTGGGGCTCGGGGCGTTGCAGGGCCTGCGTGACCACCGCTCGAAGATGTCCGAGCTGCTGACGACCACATCGCGCCCCGCCTGGCACCGCGCCGCCACGCTGGCGGGCACGATGGCGATCAGCCTGGCCTCGGCCTTCGCGCTGCTCGTCCTCGTGGGCGCGGTCCAGGTGCTCGCCAACACCGAGTACACCCACCTCGGATGGCTGCCGATCTCGCTGGTGGGGGCGCTCTCGCTCGTCGCGGGAGCCGTGCTGGGCATGGGAGCCGGGCGCGCCCTGCCGTCCGCGCTCACCCCGCCGCTGCTGGCCATGGGCGCCTTCGCGTTCACGGCCCTCATGCACATGTCGCTGGGCCGGACGGAGACGGACACGGCGACGGGAGTCCCGAGCACCGAGCCGAACCGTCTCTCGCTGCTGTCACCGGCGGTGGACGACGTGCGCGACGCGCTCGTCACGCTCTCCGCCTCCGTGCACGTCGGGCAGACGATCTGGCTGCTCGGCCTGGCCGCGACAGGCTTCGCGCTGCTGGTCGCCGTGACCCCGCGCACCCGGCTGCTCGCCCTGACGCCCGTACTGGCGGGCGCGGCCGTCGCCCTGCTCGTCCTGCCCTCCGACCCGCGCCGGATGTATGTCCTCGACAAGGCCGCCGCGGAGTTGGTGTGCGATGGCCCGGTATGCGTGACCAGGATGCACCAGGCACGACTCGCCGACCTCGCGAGTCACGGCAAGAAGGCGCTGCGCCTGCTGCACGGTGCCCTGGGAAGCCGGGCGCCGGTCTCGGTCCGGGAGAACACCGCCGTACAGCCGGAGGGTTCCACGCCGCGGTGGTCGAGCAAGACCGTGCTCATCGACTTCGACGACGACATCATCGCCGCCGCGAAGGGTGAGGAGCTGTCCCGGGCCCTGATCGCCAAAGGCATGGTGCCAGGGTGCTCTCCCGTTGGCTGGAGCGGCACGGGGGGAGAGGACATCGCGCGGACCGTCGCCGTGGGCTGGGTTCTCGGCGACCTCAATTCGATGCCCGGCCACGGGGCGCCGAACATGCGACGCGAGGTCGGCACCCAGGCCCGCGCGGTGTGGAAGGACCTCAAAGTGCTGCCGCGGGCCGAGCAGCTCCAGCGGATCAACGCCATGCGCGCCAACGCGCTCTCCTGCAAGGGAGACGCACTCGACGCGCTGACCGGCGGTGCGTACTGGTGAGATGGCTGACGCTGTACGCGCGCTCGCGTCAGGTACCCGCGTCACTCGCCGCGGTGGTGATCACCACGGTGACGGTGTGGACACTCGCCCGGGATGGCAGCGGGGGGCCGGGTGATCCGCGGATGCCCGCGCTCGTCCTCGCCGCGGGAGCGATGGCGTTCTCGACCGGGCTCAGCGGGCAGGACCTCGCGCTGGACCGGACGGCCGCGATCCGCTGGGCACCCCGCAGGGCGGTGCACGTGCTGGCCGCCGGCGCGGTCGTCGCCGTGGTGCTGCTGGCGGTGCAGGCGACGGGGAAGGACCTGGCCACCGCCGAGTTCGTCGTGCGGGACAGCGCGGGCCTGATCGGGCTCGCCGCCGGGGCGGCGGTGTGCGGGGGACAGTACGCGTGGACGCTGCCGTTCGCCTGGCTCTCGTTCTCGTTCTTCGCCCCGCCTCCGACGAGCGTGCCGACGCAGGTGGCGTCCTGGATGATGCTGCCACCCGGCACGGCGGCGGGCACCTGGACAGCCCTGGTCCTCACGTTCGCCGGCACCACGGCCTACGCGGTCGCGGGACCGAGGCGGTAGCCGGTCCGGGCCACCGGACCGGGGCACGTCAGGGACCATGTGCGCTGCGGACTCGCCGCGGCGCACCATGGGGCGACCTACGGCGAGGACAGCCTCATGAGCTTCTTCGCCGGCGGCGGCACGGCCATCTTCGGCTCCGCCGGCGCACCCTGATCCCGTCCCTTTTGGAACATGGGAGGTCCTGTTAGCGTGGCATGGCGTGAGCAGGGAGTGTGGAGTCCGCCTATGTCACTGACCGACAAGGCAATCGCCCGCATCAGGGAGCTCATCCAGTCCGGCGAACTACCGCCGGGCGCCAAACTGCCCCCCGAGCAACAACTGGCCACGGAGCTTGGTCTGTCCAGGAACCTGATGCGTGAGGCGGTCAGGGCGCTTGTTGTCGCGCGGGTCCTGGATGTCAGGCGGGGCGACGGGACCTATGTGACGAGCCTGGAGCCCGCGCTGCTGCTCGAGGGGCTGGGCGCGGCGGTGGAATTGCTCCACGGTGACACCCTGCTGGAACTGACCGAAGTGCGCAGGCTCTTCGAGCCCGTTGCCACCGGCTTGGCCGCCACCCGGATCTCCGACGACGACCTCGTCGTGGTCAGGCACCACCTGGACGCGATGAGGACCGCCCGCGACGATGTCGAGTTGCTCAACGAGCACGACGCCGCCTTCCACAGGGCGGTGGTCGCAGCTGCCGGGAACAGCACGCTGGCTACGCTGCTGGAGGGCATCTCCAGCCGCACCGTGCGCGGCCGGGTCTGGCGCGGCATGGTCGACGACCACGCCGGTGACCGGACCATCGCCGAGCACGAGGCGATCTACGCCGCCCTGCTGCGCCGGGACTCCGCACTGGCCGAGGCTGCGGCGCTGATGCATGTGAGCACGACGGAGCAGTGGCTGCGTCAGCACCTGGACCACGACGAGCCCGCCGGCCGGCCGGGTCCGGCGGGCGACGAGGCGTCGTAGCGGAGTGGCGCCGTACGGCGCGCCCACCGCCACCACGACGAGGCCGTCGCGGTGGCGGGGCCCGGCCGCGCGTCAGCCATCACCCGCCCGCCCGTCCCGGCGGGGCAGTGGTGGCGCCGGCGGTGAACCGCCACCAGTCCGCGTTGGCCAGGTAGCCGCTGCCGCCCGCAAACCGCAGATACAGGTCCTGCGTGCCGGTGGCGCCGCTGACCGGGCAGGACACCGTCGTCCAGGTCTGCCAGCCGCCGGTGTTGGGCACGCCGCACCGGCCCACGACGGTTCCGTTGGGTCCGCCCAGACGCAGTTCGATGGCGCTGCCGCCGGTCGCCGAGGCCACACGTGCGGTGAAGGAGGACGGGCCCGCGCCGAAAGCGACACCTTTGACCTTGATGTAGTCGCCGTTCTCGGTGTACCCGACGTTCCTGCCTCCCTCGCTGGACGGCTCCGTCTCGATCCCGGATTCCCAGGCGATCGTTTCGGCCTCCTGACGGGTGTATGGGTCGAGCGTGCCGACTTGGGGCGCCCCCGTACTGGTCATGTTGATCGTCGGGATGGTGCCGTCGGGGTTGTAGGAGAACCTCTCCACGCCGACCGAGCGGGTGTAGCCGCTTCCGCCCGGAAGCGCGCCGTTGTGGTAGAAGAAATACGAATTACCTTTGAAATCGACGATGCCCGGGTGGTTGGTGAAGCTGGCGCCCTGCGTGGGCATGATCGTTCCGCGGTAGGTCCATGGTCCGGTCGGGCCGGGGGCGGTGGAGTAGGCGATGAACTCCGAGCAGCACTTGGCGGCATACACGATGTAGTACAGGCCGCCTCGTTTGTAGACCCAGGGCCCTTCCTCGAACAGCGTGGGCCGGTTGGGATCACCGGTGCGGGTGCCGAAGCCCGCCGTGGTGAGCGGGATCTTGGCCGGGTTGCCGGAGTAGGAAATCATGTCGGCGTTCAGCCTGACGTACCACAGGTTCGGGTTGCCCCAATACAGATACGCCTGTCCGTCATCGTCGATGAAGACGGTCGGGTCGATCTCGCCGTTTCCGACCAGCGGGTGGCCGAGGGCGTCGCGGAAGGGTCCGGTGGGGCTGTCCGACACCGCCACGCCGATGGCCATGCGGCCGGTCGCGCGCTCCGTTGTCGGCACGTACCAGTAGAACTTTCCGTTGCGGTTGACGACCTGGCCCGCCCACGCGTTGGCGGACGCCCAACTGAAGGAGGCCACGCTGAGCGGAGAGCCGTGGTCGGTCCAGTTGACCATGTCGGCGGAGGACCACACCCGCCACTCTTTCATGGTGTAGTTGGTCGAGTTGTCCTCGTCGTGCCCGGTGTAGAGGTAGACGCGGCCGTCATGGACCAAAGGCGCGGGGTCGGCCGTGTAGACGTGCTGCACGATCGGGTTGTCCGCCCTGGCCTCCGTGGGATACACCCCTGCGGGCGCGAGGACCATGGCCAGCAGGAGACCAGCCGCCCAGGCGACCGCTCGCGTGAGTCTCGTACGAGTGGGCTGTGGTCGTCTTCTCATGTGCGGGTCCACCTCTGGTTGCCCTGACCGTTGCAGGTCCACAGGATCAGCGGGGATCCGTTGGTGGTGCCGGCTTGATCGACGTCCAGGCACAGGCCGGCGTGGACGTTGCGGATCGAACCGTTCGCCTCGAGTGTCCATTTCTGGTTGTCCTGTCCGTTGCAGGGCCAGGTGATGATGCGTGTGCCGTTGGCGGTGCCCTGGTCGTAAGCGTCCAGGCACTTGTCGCCGAAGACGCGTATCTCGCCGCCGGCCCAGGTGGTCCACAACTGGCCGGCGGCCGTGTGGCAGTCCTGGATCAGCACCCTCGCCCCGGCCGCGGTCGAGGCGTTCTCCACGTCCAGGCAACGGCCGGACCCGTCACCGCGCAGCCGGGAGGTGGTGGCGGCCAGCGGAGTGCCGCCGGTCACCCGGAACGCGGCGACGCCGTGTGCGGGCACACTCGCCGAGACCTGTCCGGTCGTGCTCGATGTGCTGCCGGTCCACAGGTCGGTGAGGGTGAACGACCCGCCGGACAGGCCGACCTGTGCCGCCGTGGCGGTGACGGTCGCCGTGCTGTTCCCCCGGTTGAACAGGCCCACGGCGACCGAGCCGTCGGACAGGGGCTTGGCGAACACCTCGGTGTCTCCGTCGTCGCGCACCCTGCGCCCGCCCGCGCCCAGCGGGTCCTGGTTCACCGCCAGCAGGCGCGGGTTGCGCAGGACCGCGCTCACATCGGCCGACATGGTGCGGATGTCGTTGCCCGCCATGAGCGGCGCGGCCATCAGTGCCCACAGGGCGAAGTGGGAGCGGGACTCGGTCAGCGACAGCCCGGGGCGGCCGACGACGAGCATATCGGGGTCGTTCCAGTGGCCGGGACCCGACTGCGCGGCCAGCGGCGCGGTGACGTCCACGACGTTGCCCACGCCCATCGGATAGCTGTTGGTGTTGCCGTTCTGCCAGATGTCGAGCAGGTCCTCGGTCGTCCGCCACAGGTCGGCGACCTCGCCCCAGTTGTATGTGTCGCCGGTGATGGCGTGGTAGCTGTTCGGGTTGATGCTGTAGACGATCGGGCGCCCGGCCCCGCGCAGCGCGTCGCGCATGAGCGTGAACCGCGCGACTTGCTCGTCCCGGGTGCCGGCGGAGGAACACCAGTCGTACTTGAGGTAGTCCACACCCCACGAGGCGAACGTGCGGGCGTCCTGGGCCTCATGCCCCTTGCTGCCGGTGGATCCCGGGTAACTGCCCCCGCCCTGCGCACACGTGCGCTCGTTGGGCACCTGGTAGATGCCGAACTTCAAGCCTTTCCCGTGGATGTAGTCCCCGAGCGCCTTCATCCCGCTCGGGAATTTTGTCGGGTTGGCCCGCAAGTTGCCCGCGGTGTCGCGTTGCGGGTCGAACCAGCAGTCGTCGACCACCACGTATCGGTAACCGGCGTCCCGCATGCCCGAGGAGACCATCGCATCGGCGGCCTGCCGGACCTGTGCCTCGGTGACGCCGCACCCGAAGCTGTTCCAGCTGTTCCAGCCCAGCGGCGGGGTGAGCGCCGGACTGCCCGGGGCCGCCTGGGCGGTCGAGTGGCCCGAGGCCGTGGTGAAGACGGTGCCGATCAGCGCGGCGGCCGTGAGGAAGCGGAGTAATCGTCCGCGTGGTTTCGACACGAGATGGTTCCTTCCTGGAAGGATGCGGCGAGCGATCGCCCGCGGTGCGCGCGATGCGGCGGCAGGCGGATGCCGGGCAGACTGTCGGCCCGGATGGTCGCGGAGGAGGGCGGCGGTCGTCGGGACCGGGGAACAGCCGCGGTTCAGCGGTACCCGGCCGCGGTGATATTGGCCTGTACGGCGTTCTCCGTCTGGTCGGAGGGGTAGCCGGAGACCATGGCTCCCTCGTAGAACGTGCCGGCGCTGAGGTTGGTGTTGCCGTTGCAGCAGTCACCGCCGCTGCCCAGGATGATGGCCCCCTGCTTCTTCATGGGGTTGTAGCCACCGGGGAGGGAGCCGGCGTACAGCGTGTTCAGGCTTCCGGACTGCGCGTTGCTGCCCTTGATCGCGAACCGGGTCGTCCCGTTGTTCTTCAATGTGGCGGTGACGAACTTGCTGGTGAAGGCCCGCTGGTTCGGGTTCCAGGACTGACTGCCCCCGGAGTACAGGCCCCATTCGAGGTCTGCCTGGACCCATGGGCCGTTCCCGGAACATCCGCCGAACCAGCACTGCGTGCTGAAGTTGATCGCGTCCATGGCTCCGGGGCCGTCGGCCTTGCGGGTGGTCTCGCTGTTGCCGTAGTCGAAGCAGCAGCCGCCGTTGACGTGCGTGCCACTCGTCACCATGTACATGCCCTCAGGCGTGCTGCCGGTGGGGACGCCCGTCGTGTGGCCGTCACGCCAGTAGCTGTTCCTGGGATTGATGTACAGCGAGTAGGCCTTGTTGCCGCCGACCGTCAGCGATTCACTCGCCGCGTTCGCGGCGGTGTCGGAGCCACCGACTCCGCCCGGCCCCTGGTAGCCCAGGTTATTGCCGTGCCCGGACTGGTCGTAGACCCAGGTGATGACGCATGAGGTGCCCGCGCAGAACGAGTCCTGGGCGGCGGCGTCGGCGACGCCGCCTGCCGCCAGGGCGCCGATGTCCCGGGTCGCGTTGTCGGACGAGCGCCTGACTTGGTAAAGCTTGCCGGTGTACGAGCCATAGAGCGCCCGCACCGTGCTGTGCGCGGCCACACACGGCGTGCCGCCCGACGCGTAGATGTCACAGGGGCCGGTGGCGGCTGCGGACGCCGGCGCCGGCCGGCCGAACACCGCCACAAGTAACGCAATCAACATCAGCGCCGAGCCTGTGGCCAAGGTGGCGGGCGAGCGCCGGCTACGGGACACACCGCCCGGCACGGAAACCAATGAAGACTGCACCGTCTCCTCCTGGAGGGTGTCTGATCAGGAACATGACATATCTGCGCGGCGCGGGTCAGCTGGTGGCGTAGGGCACAAGAAGCGGTCGTTTGATATCTCGAACTGCTGTCGAAACACCGGACAGAGATGGATGATAGGGGAGCCCCGAAGGCTGTCAAGACCGCACACCGAACGGGTGTGGAGATCGCGATGAAACCGCAGTCCGGCGGTGGTCCTGCGGGGCGGAATCGTCGGCGACATGTGATGTTTGGCCTCTCCCGCCGCCCATGCCACAGGGCCGTCGGCTCGAGTTCCGCAGCAGGTGCCCGTATTGTTCGACGTCAAGTCTCTTGACAGCCCCAAAGATCCCATGGGACCTCTAGAGGGACATGGGATGTATCGGAGCACCTGCTGCCCCTCCCGTGCCCGCGCTCCCCGCTTCCGCACATGCCGCCGGAAGGTCATGTCATGACGATCGACAGGCGCGTCTTCCTCACCGTCTCGGGCGCGACAATGCCGGGCCCACCGCACCGCGACGGCCATCACCACCCTGGACGGCGGCCACTTCGCCCTACCGCTGGGCTCGCGCCTCCGGCGGTGGCGGCCGTTCCACCGCCGGACTGACGCCCGTATCCGCCCCCTGAGCAACCTCTGCGGGATTCCCTTTCACGCTGGCGCACCGCGCCCGTGTGCCCCGCTCACCCCTACAACAAGAAGGAGTCACCCATGTCGATGCGACGGCGTACCTTACTGGGCCTCGGCGCGGCCGCGGCCACGGGCATGGGCACGTCCCTGCTCGGCAGCAGCGCGGCCGCCGGCACCCTGTCACCGCGGATGGCCTCACCGCGGCAGGCACCCACCGCGCAGTTCGCCATCGGCGTGCGCCAGTTCTACTGGTCGCGTGGCAGCCGCCAGCTGAACACGAAGATCTTCTACCCGGCCTCCGGAAACGCGGGCGGCAATCCCATCCCGAACGCGCCCATCGCCAACGGCGTCTTCCCCATCGCCGAATGGAGCCACGGCATGGGGTGCAACTCCGACTGCTACTCCTCCCAGACCCACGATCTGGCCGCCGCGGGCTTCATCTGCCCCGCCCCCTCGTTCTCCGACAACACCAACATCGGCAGCGTCTACAACGGCAACTGGTCGAAGGACGTCTCCGAGGTCCTCACCCGGACACTGGCTCTCAACAACACCTCGGGCGACCCGTTCGCCGGGCACATCGACACCCGCGCCGGTGTCGGTGTGTCAGGCCACTCGATGGGCGGGATGACCACCCACGGCCTTCTCACCTCCTGGCCGGACAACCGCATTGTCGCCGCCGTCCCGGTCGCCTGCGTGGACATGGGCAACCCCGCCGGCCTCCACGCCAATGTGCTGTTCATCCACGGTGATCACGACCCGACCTGCGACTACAATTCGGCGCGCGCCGCGTACGCGGAGCTTCCCTCGCCCAAGGCGTTCCTCACTCACGTCGGGGCGGACCACGGTCAGTACCTGACCCCGGACTACCGGTACTACGCCCAGACCAAGAACACCTTCCTGGACTGGTTCCGCTGGAGCCTGTACGGCGACACCGCCGCCCGCGACCGCCTGCGAAGCGACGCCACCAGCAACGGCACCTCCTGGCAAGCGGCCCTCACCTAGTGAGAGTCGGACCGCTCCAGCAGGCCCGGGAAAACCTCAGTACGGCCGGCCCACTGAGGGCCGACCCGTTCACCGTCCATGGGCTCGGACAGTGAACACCCAGGTTCCGGAGCCGACTCGGTACGCGGCCGCTTGGCCGGTGACCTGTGTCTTCCTCGCTTCGGTGGGGGCTTGGACGCGGTGGTCCTTGTCAGTCAGAGGTACCCGTACCACCGCGCGGCTGTTGGCCGGGATGGAAGCGTGCGTTGAACGCGTTCTTGATGCGGCCTGCCAGGGACGCGAAGTGGCGCGCGTCCTGCCGGTCCCCGAGGACTCCCGCGGCCTTCGCGGCGGCCCGGGCCTGCTGGTAGGAGAGGGCGGTGTTGACCAGGGAGACCTCGCTGGTGCAGCCCCCGGCGGTGGGGCTGCCCATGCCGTCGTTGGCCTGCGACCGCCGGCCATATCGGGCTACTGTGCCTTGACGTCGTCGGATGGCAGCGCCGTGCCCGGCGGCAGGTCCCGCAGATACTTCGCGTAGCAGCTCCCCATGCCGAATTCGCGCGTCGCGGCGTCCCGGTAGGCCTGGACGTCCATGGCCGGAGGGGTGCGCTCGTCGCGCACCGGGGTATCGGTGGGCGTGCTCATGGAGTTGTTGAGGACGCTCCAGCGGTTGTTGTGCCAAATGCGGTTGAGAACCTCGCTGGAGGAGCTGAAGGTGCCGGTCGACGGCACATCCGCGTGGACGACGCGTGCGCGCACGTCCCCGAGGCCCGCCGTCCCGGGGAAGCCGGTGACTTCCAGGTAGCGGAAGCCGTGGTAGGTGAAGCGCGGCTCATAGGTCTCGCGACGGCCCGTTCCCGCCAGGGTGAAGGTGTCGGTCGCCGCCGCATCGCGATTGGTGGGGGCGTCCAGCGTGCCGTCGGCGTTGAGCTCCTCGACCACCGACACGCTTTCCCAGGAACGGTCGTCGAAGCCGGACTCGTCCCAGCCGTCCTGTTCCTTCCGTGCGTCGTAGGACTCACCGTCGTACAGATCGTCCGCGGTGATCGGGCCGAGGGACCACTTCCAGGACGGGTCGGTGGTGAGGCGACGCCGGGTACCGTCGGTGAAGGTGACGTCCAGCAGTGCGATCGCCTGCCGTCGGCCATTCCAACGGAAGCCGTACCGGCTGAAGTTCTCCCCGTAGCCATGACCCAGCCACAGTCCCACGGTGTTGCCACCCTTGCGCAGCGCCTTCGTCACGTCGTACGTGTCGTACAGCACCCGCCGGTCGTAGGGCGTGTTCGCAGGTGCGAGGACGCGGTCACCGACCTTCGCGCCGTTGAGGCGCAGCTCGTGGAAGCCGAGACCGGCCACATACGCCCGCGCGCCGGCCACCTCCTTGTCCAGGGAGAACTCCTTGCGCAGCAGGGGAGCCCCGGCCTGTGGATCGGATGGGCCGATCCACCGCGCACCCGCCTTGAGCCAACATTGGGCACAATATGGTCGGCCGTCATGAACATGCCTAACCTTGTGAGTGAATCTCGTGACCACTAGGAGGTGGTTGCACCATGACCGCAATCAGAACCGTGCTGGCGGCTGTCGCCAGCGCCTTGGCACTCCTCGTCTCCGGTCTCGTTCTCGCGCCGCAGGCGACGGCCGCTTCGCTCACGGAGGTGACCAACTTCGGCAGCAATCCGGGCAACCTGCGCATGCACGTGTACGTGCCGGACTCCCGTCCGGCCAAGCCGGCGATCGTGGTCGCCATGCACGGCTGTGGCGGCTCGGGGCCGGGGTTCTACCAGAGCAGCGAGTTCGCGTCGCTGGCCGATCAGCGCGGCTTCGTCGTCATCTACCCGACCGCCACGAAGCAGACAGCGATGAGTAATTGCTTCGACGTGTGGTCCGATGCCTCCAAACACCACAACGGCGGCAGCGACCCGGTCTCGGTCGTCTCGATGGTGTCGTATGTGGAACAGCACTACGACGGAGACCCGCAGCGGGTCTTCGTCACCGGCAGCTCGTCCGGCGGCATGGAGACCAGCGCGCTGCTGGCCGACTACCCGGAGGTCTTCAAGGCCGGCTCGGCGTTCATGGGAGTCCCCTTCGGTTGCTTCGCGAACGAGGCCGACTTCCCGCCGTGGACGAGCAAGTGTGTGGGTGGGAACATGCACAAGACGGCACAGGAATGGGGAGACCTGGTCCGGCAGGCGTACCCGGGCTACTCCGGCCCCCGTCCTCGCGTGCAGCTGTGGCACGGCACCAACGACACACTCGTGCCTTTCCAGCTCATGCAGGAAGAGACCAAGCAGTGGACGGACGTCTTCGGGCTGAGCCAGACACCGACCTCGACGGACCAGCCGCAGCCGAGCTGGACGCGGCAGCGCTTCGCCGGGGCCGACGGCGCCGTGCGGCTGGAAGCCATCAGCGTCTCCGGGGCGGGGCACCAACTGCCGATGGGTGGCATGGCCGCCGCAGCCGTGCAGTTCTTCGGTCTCTGATCCTGTTGCGCGACCTCGGCAGTTCGCCTGACCTGCTGAGTTCGAGTCCTTCCCGAGACCGTCAGCCCGCTGTGGGGCAGTCGCTGTCGGGCGGGCATGCGTTGCCGGCCTGGCCCACCTCTTCCTAGCCCACCGGGCCGTGGCGCGGGACCATGAGCCGGAGTTCAGCGGTGCGCGGCGGTCGAGATGCCCATTCGGCCGTTGCGGGCGGTCAGGCTGCGCGCCCGGTGGTACGGCGGGGGATGAGGGTGGGGGCGAAGGTTCGGGTTTCGGCGGGTGCTCCGGTGACGAGGCCGATGAGTTGGTCGACGGCTGCCGTGGCGATGGCATCGAAGGGGACGCGGACCGTCGTCAGCGGTACGGGCAGACGGGCGGCCAGAGGGATGTCGTTGTAGCCCACCACCGAGAGGTCGTCGGGGACGCGCAGGCCCGCGCGCTGGACAGCCGAGAGGACACCGATGGCCGTGTTGTCGTTGACCGCGAAGACCGCTGTCGGCCTCGGTGTGAGGTCGAGCAGCTGGCGGCCCGCGGTCTCGCCGCTTTCCATGCTGAAACTGGAGGGCAGGATCAACTGTTCGTCGGCAGGGAGACCGGCTTCCCGCAGCGCGTCCTCGTAGCCGGCGCGGCGGCCCAGCGCGCTCGAGGCATAGGCAGGGCCCGCGACCAGGGCGATGTGCCGGTGGCCGAGGTCGATGAGGTGGCGGGTGGCGAGATAGCCGCCCAGGCGGTCGTCGCCCACCGCGGCCGGGCTGCCGCCGTGGGCCCGCAGCGCCAGGACGTGCGCCACGCCCTTGTCCGCCAGTTCCTGGCAGAAGCCGCCGTCGGTACGGGCGGTGGTGAGGATCAGGCCGTCGACGCGGCGCTGGAGCAGGACGTCGCCGCTCTCGTGTTCGCGGGCAGGGTCATCGTGTGTGGTGGCGACGAGGGTGTGATACCCGCGTTTGAGGCCGGCGGTGGCGATCTCCTCGTAGAGCATGGCCATCACGGTGTCGGTGAGCCGGGGTACCAGCACGCCGATGGTATTGGTCTGTTGACGGCGGAGGTTGGACGCCACCGGGTTGGGCGCGTAGCCGATGGCGTCGGCGACCTCACGGATCCGCGCGGCGGACGGGCTGCGGTAGAAGCGGTGCTCGCGGTTGAGGGCGCGTGACACCGTGGAGGGGCTGACGCCTGCGGTCCGTGCCACGTCGGCGATGGTCGGCGGTTTGCCCCCGTTGGCCGCGGGCGCGGAGTCCCCGGTCTCGGGCCTGTCCATCGTCCTGGTGTCCCCTCCGTCGGCTCCTCGACACGACAAGCCTATCTACAGCGCAACCCGGAGAGAAAACGATTGCACAAAAGGGTGTGCGCGACTTTCGGCGGATGCTCCTGTGCCGCCCCGTGGGCGGCACAGGGCGGCGTGGCGATTGCTCAGGGTGACAGTTCCTCCAGGACCCTGCCCTTGGTTTCGATGGCGAAGACCGTTGTGACCAGGCCGCCGATGAGTGCCACGGCGGCGAAGGCGGTGAACACATAGCGGATGCCGAAGTCCGCGACGATCCAGCCCACCATCAGCGGACCGATGGACGACCCCGCCCGCAGCCACGCACTGCCGAAGCCGGTGCCGATCGCGCGCAGTCGGGTGGGGTACAGCTCGGCGGAGTAGAGGTACAGGGAGAAGGCGATGGTCTGCAAGATCGCGTAGGCGATGGGGGCGAGGACGACGACCTGGGTCGCGGCGGTGGCGCCCAGGGCCGTGAGGACGAGGAGCGGCACGGTGGTGACGAAGAAGGCGACGGCGTACCACCGCTTGCGGCCGACCTTGTCGATCAGCAGCGCGCAGATGACGGAGGCGACGACACCCACGCCCGAGGTGATCCAGCCATAGGCGAGGCTGGTCTCCAGAGGGAGGTGGAAGACCTGCTTGTAGAGGGTGGGCAGCCAGGTCACCAGGCCGTTGTTGATCATGTAGACACACACCCACAGGACCCAGATCATGAGGGTCCGCTTGAGGTAGATGCCTTTGAAGAGCTCGCGCCAGTCCGACCGGGCCGCGGACAACGTGTCCACCGGGCGGACGACCGGCTCGGGCAGCGGCAGGCCCTGTTTGGTGGCGTCGGCCTCCAGTTTCCGTACGACGGTCTCGGCTTCCTCGTGGCGTCCCTTGGCAGCGAGCCAGCGGGGGGACTCGGGCATCAGCCAGCGCAGCGGGATGGCCAGGATGGAGGGGATGAGACCGACGACGAACAGGGCCCTCCAGCCGAACACCGGGGCCAGGAAGTAGGCGGCGATCCCGGCGAACATCAGGCCGGCGGGGAAGATGACCTCGTACATGAGGAAGAAGCGGCCGCGCTTGCGGGCCCCGATGAATTCGTTGATATAGGCGCTGGCCACCGGTACCTCGCCTCCGGTGCCGACGCCCTGCACGAATCGGAAGATCATCATGGATGTGCCGCTCCAGGCGAAGAGGCACGCGATGTCCATCGAGACGAACAGCACGATGGTGATGAGCAGGGTGTGCAGGCGGCCGATCTTCTCCGCCAGTGCTCCGAAGACGAGTGCGCCGACGAGCTGGCCCAGGTATCCGGCCGAGAGGATCAAGCCGACCTGGGAGGAACTGAGGTTCCACTCGTCCACCAGTTGTGGCATGGCGAACGCAATGGCAAGGACGGTGTAGGCGTCGAAGAAGGTGGCGCTGCCGACGATGACTCGGATCAGGGTCAGGCGGCGTGTGACGGGAAGTCGTTCGAGGCGGGCTACCAGCGCGGCGTTCGCGGCCTTCGCTGCTCCTCCGTCGGCGACAAAGGTTGTCATGTCTGTCGTTCCTCGCCGGTGAGGGGATGCCGGCCGCGGAGGGCGGTGCGGGCCGGCGGATGGGGACACAGGATCGGCAGCTCCTGCTGCCGATCCTGCCAGGCCCGACGGAGAGGCTCCGGCCGGGCGGGGGCCATGGGCCCCTGCGACCGAGCGATGGGGAGCGGACTCGGCCGGGCAGGGGGTGGAGCGCCGGTCAGATGAGCTGGGCCTGCTTCAGTGCGAACTCGATCTCGGCGGCGGCCCGCTCGCCGAGCGGCTGGAGCGGCTGGCGCACGGTGACGTCCCTCAGGACCCCGCGGGCCTTCAGTCCGATCTTGAGCGCGACGGTGCCCTCCATGTGGGATCCGCGGTGGTAGACGGCCTTGGTCACCGGCAGTAGCCGGTTGTGGATCTCCCGAGCCTTGGCATAGTCCTTGGCCTTGCCCGCGGCGATGAGCTCGACCAGCGGCTCGGGGGCGAGGCCGCCGTAGCCGACCAGGGCGCCGTCGACGTCGAACATGGTGTGCAGCAGGTATTCGTCGTGGCAGGTGAGGATCTGCAAGTCGGGGAACTGCTCGCGCAGGACCGGGATCTCCGTGTCCCAGCGGCGCATGTTGCGCACGCCGTTCTTGGTGGCGACGGTGCCGGGCTGGGCGGCGATCTCCAGTTGGGTCTCCAGGTCGTAACTGGCCTTGGTGGCGTCCGGGTACTGGAAGAGGATGTTCTGTAGGCCGGACTCCTCGTGGATGGCTCGGTAGCGCTCCTGTGGCGCACCCTTCTGGAAACCGAAACGCAGCCAGCCGTGCGAGGGGTATACCAGCGCGCCGATCGCCCCGGCGTCCGCCGCTCGCTTCGCCTCCAGGGCCGCGGTCTTCGTGCCCTCGGTGGTAATTCCCGCGATGATCGGCACCCGACCATCGACTGCGTCGACGAGCGTGCGGATGAGCGTGACCTGCTCCTCCGGCGTCAGGTACGTACCTTCGCCGGCATGCCCCAGACACACCAGCCCCTTCACGCCCTGCACGGAGACTAGCCAACGCGCGAGATCGGCGTTGGCCGCGTGGTCCACCTCGCCGTCGGCGGTGAATGCGGTGACGGGGGCGGGGACGAGGCCCCGCAGATCCATTGGACTCATGGCACACTCCTTGTGCAATCGATGACGGAATCGATTGCACAACTGTCGTCGGTCGTACGTCAAGGGGTAGGGCACGGCAACATGGCGCGGTTGAAGGTGTACGCCGACGGGGATACCGGCGGCCTCGGCGACGAGGAACGGAACGCTGGCACCGCTGACCGCACTGTCGTCCCTGTGCACCCCGCTGACCTCAGCGTTACCCGCACACGCGGACACCGCGCTGTGCGATCAGTACGCCAGCACCAAATCGGCGGCGCGAGGAGATGGCGCCGGGGTGCCGCGTCGGGATGGCCGAGCCGCTCACCTGGCACGAACGCAGGACACCGGCAAGGAGGGCACCCGGCTCCCGGTCAACATCAACGAGTACGCCTTCAACTGCCACACCTCCGGCCCCGGCCGGATGGAGAACTGCACCATGCAGGGCGTCGCCACGCTGGATGAGAACAAGCGGCAGGCCCGGCTGCTCTTCGGGGGTCCGCTCTTCGGGGGTCCGCCGGCGAGGGCCACATCGCCTTCGCGGGCGTCCCGAAGAAGGTCTTCGGGGACCGTGTGCACGCCTGGGTGCGGGAGATCGAGTGGAGCGGTCAGGTAGGCGATTCCTCCGGCCACGAAGGGCAGCCGGTGGGGCACAGCCCGTCTACAACCTGCCGAGGCGAGCCAAAACCCCTGCCTGCGGCTCGGGGGCGGTCCGGCTCGCCAAGGACCGGACTGGGGTGGCGTCAACAAGGGGACGGTGACCGGCGGTTCGTCCACCACCCTCGTCGACCGCCTTACCGTCACACCCGGCGTCGGCAGGCTGAAGCCGTGTACGTACGGGGCGCAGGACGCCAAGCTCGCGGGCTCGGCCACCTCGCGCCGTACGCGCGGGAGGTTCGATTGGGGTGGGTCACACGCCGGTGATGGTCCATTCGTTGTTGGTGCTGGAGTTCGGAGTCCACATCACCGTGGTCGAGCCGACCGTGGTGCTGCCACCGCCGTCGAGGGCGGTACCGGTGCCCCGATTGATGATCTGGTAGCGGTTGCCACCGAGGCTGCCCAGCGACCACTGCTGGTTGTTGCCGCCGTTCCAGACCTCCTGGCGGGCGGGAGCGCCGTTGGCGGAGTCACCCCAGCTGTCGGCGGCCATGCCGTTGGTGCGGTTCATGATGCGGTAGTAGCCGTTGCCGAGGTCGATCAGCTGCCAGTGCAGGTTGGTGCTCCCGTCGTAGTTCCACTGCTTGAGGTTGGACCCGGAGGCGACGTCGCCCCCGCTGTCGAGTGCCAGTCCGCTGGTCACGTTGGCGATCTTCACCCAGGTCGTCGAGCCGCCCGGCGCGCCCAGGACGGGGATCTCACCGGAGAAGGTGAGCTTGACCGTGTACGCCAGGGCGCTGAACGGTGGGTTGGACGAGGGCATGGTGAGGTGCAGGCCGGAGGCGTCCTGGACCGGTGCGGGCAGGTCGATGTAGGCGCCGGCGGTGTTGTTCAGCAGTTTGGCGCCGGTCAGGCTGCTGAGGTTGATCTGGTTCGAGTTCAGTGTCGTGATGGTCATGGTGCCGCCCTGCCAGCCCAGCGCGGTGGCGTAGAGAACCTTGTTGTCCCGGCTGCGGGTGAACCGGACGTCCTGCGGTTTGCCGGCCACCGGTCCGCTGAACGAGCCGCCGCCCATCTTGGTGGGGCCCTCGCCGTAACTGGCCCAGGAGCGGGTGGAGTAGACCGCCTCTCCGAAGCGGCCGAGCCAGTCGCCCATGGCGAGCAGGATGGACCGCTGCCCGGAGGGGATGGTGCCGTCGGACATCGGGGCGATGTTCAGCAGCATGCTGCCGCCCTTGCTGACCCGGTCGATCAGCGAGTGCAGCAGTGCCTGTGTCGAGTAGTAGCCGATGCCCTCCGTGTAGCACCAGCTGGAGGAGGAGACGCTGTCGTCGGTCAGCCAGTAGGGGGTGAGCAGCCCTGCCGGGCCGCCGCGCTCGAAGTCGAAGACCTCACCCTTGTTGTTGAGGCCGTCCTTGTACGTCGCGACCACGTCCGTGTTCCACGAGACCGCCTGGTTGTAGTAGTGCGCGAGGAACTCGAGCCGGTAGGACTCCTGCACCAGGTTCAGGTCGAAGTCCTGCCAGACCAGATCCGGCTGGTAGCCGTCGATGATCTCGATCAGCTTGTCGTACCAGAGCTTGTTCTCCGCGGCCGAGCCCTGCTGGGCAAAGAGGACGCGGAGTGCCGGGTCCGACTGTGACGGCACGTGGTCGTAGTAGCCGTTGAAGTGGTAGGCGTGGTGCAGCGAAGCCATGAACTTCAGCCCCTGCCCGCGGATGGCCTGCGCCTGGAGACCCACCAGGTCGAGCCTTGGACCGTGCCGGACCGAGTTCCACGGGTTGGAGCGGCTGTTCCACATGGAGAAGCCGTCGTGGTGCTCGGCGACCGGCCCGGCGAACCTGGCGCCGGCGGCCTTGAACAGCTTCGCCCAGGCGTCCGGGTCCCACTTGCCGCCCTGGGAGACCGGTTTGGGGGCGAACTGCACGTAGTTGCCGGTCTTGTCGCGGGCGCCGTCGATGAAGTTGTTGTACGGCCAGACCGAGGGGTCGCCGTAGGTGGCGATGTGGTGTCTGTTCTCGGCCGAGCCGCCGATGTACATGTTGCGCGGATACCACTCGTTCCCGAACGCGGGAACGCTGAAGACGCCCCAGTGGTAGTAGATGCCGAACTTGGCGTCCTGGAACCAGGCCGGGGCCGGCGGGTGCTGGTCCACCGAGGACCAGCTCGCGGTGTAGCTTCCGGGACCGTCGGTCGCGGCGGCCTCGGGGGCGAACCGCAGCAGGCCGAAGGCCGTGGCGGCGCCGGCCGCCGCCAGCAGTCGGCGCCGACTGAGCGGCAGGGAAGAGGAAGACATGGGGGCCTCTCGGGGAATTGACGGAGCAGGTGCGGTGGTCGTTGATCGTCGGCCGGTCACCGGATCAGTCGCGCGTCCACTTCTGGTTGTTGCTGCCGTTGCAAGTCCAGAGCTGGAGCAAGGTGCCGTTGGCCGTTCCCGCGCCGGTGGCATCCAGGCACAGGCCGGACTGGACACCGGTGATCGTGCCGTCGGCGTGGAGCGTCCACTTCTGGTTGCCGCCGCCGTCGCAGTCCCAGATGTCCACCTTGGTACCGGGGGTGGTGCCCTGGCCCGCGGCGTCCAGACAGTAGCTGCCGTACACCCGCAGCTCACCGTCCGAGGTGTTCGTCCACTGCTGGTTGCTGCCGCCGTTGCAGTCCCACAGCTCCACCTGGGTGCCGTCCGTCTGCGATTGGTTCGGTACGTCCACGCAGCGCCCGGAACCGACCCCGACGATCGCGCCGGTCGTGCCGCCGTTGCCGCCGCTGCCGGGGGTGATGGACAGGTTGTCGAACTGTGCCGTCTCGCCCTGGCTGGTCGCATAGCCGATCTGCCCGCCGGCCCAGGTGCGGTCGTTGACGGAACCGACCGTGGAACCGTCGATGACGGCGGTGATGGTGGTGCCGGAGAAGGTGAGGGCCAGGGTGTGCCACCGGTTGGTGCCCAGTGCCGCGGTCGTGCCGCGGGCCAGGACGGAGACGTTGCCGCCGGTGTTGGAGTTCAGGATCGACCAGGCCCCGGTGTCGCTCACTCGCAGGTGGTAGGCGTTGAGCCCGCCTGTGCTGTTGTAGTCCTGTGCGCCTGCACGGCCGATCAGCTCGGCGTATCCGGGCTGTTCGAGCATCACGTCGGACGAGACGGTGTAATTGCTCCAGCCCACGTCACCGAGCAAGGCGTGCGGATCGGACAGCGCGTCCCAGGTGATCGGTTTCTGCGGGCTCATCTGGCGCACGCACTTGCCGCCGCGACCGCCGCCGCAGCCCACCTCTTCGAAGGCGCCCTGCCAGTCCATGAGGTACTTGGCCTCGGTGCCGGTGGCGTAGCTGTCGAAGGAGTCGGTGTACGGCAGATCCATCGTGTCCTGGGCAGGGCCGGTGGCGGTGCCCTTGCCCTGACCGGTCGTGGTGGTCAGGGTGTAGACGCGACCGGGCCGCACGGTCAGGCTGAAACCGTTGCCGGACGGCGTGATGTCTGTGGCGTGCACGAGGTAGTCGGCCGGGTTGTTGGAGTTGACGTCGGTCGACCAGACGTGGACGGTTCCGGTGGACAGCCCCCCGGCGACGGTGAAGTTCAGCGTCTGGGCGCCGCCGGCGTCCATCGTCTCGATGACCGTGGAGTAGTCGGAGTTGTTCTTGGACTTCAGTGAGACGTAGCTGCCGTTGTTCCGGTTGCCGCCGATGTAGCCGCTGGAGGCGTCGAGGTACTTCCACCCCGGGCTGGTGAACTGGCTGGTCTGCGCCATTACCCAGGCGTTCTTGCCGATCCTGTAGTGCCCGGACCACGGCTGCGCGGCCAGGGCGAGCCCCATGGTGGGGTACGGCAGGTTGGGTGTGAGCGCGGCGACCACCGGCCAGTTGAGATACGCGGTCATCCGGCCGTCGATGTATCCGCGATTGATGCCGCGGGCCACGGCCGGGGCTCCCGCATTGTAGTCGTCCGAGCCGTTCTCGCTGGCCCACAGCTGCTTGCCGGACGATGTGGCGGCCGATGGCACCGAGCAGTTGGACTGGGACGACCGGTAGCCGCAGGGGTAGTGCGTGCCGATGATGTCCACCGCGGCGGCGAACGCGGGGTTGGAGTTGACGTCGTTCGCCACGGCCCAGTCGGAGTCCGCCGCGACGACCTTGGTGCTGCCGTAGCCGTTGCTGTTGAGCGCGCTGCGCAACTGCTCGTACCAGGAGACGTTGTAGCCTCGCTCGTTCCACCCGCCGAGGTAGTCGATGGTCAGCCCGTGCTGCTTGGCGCAGCCCAGCCACGAGAGCAGGTAGTTGATCATGTCGGTGGACCAGAAGTTCCCGCCGCCGATCCAGCCGGGCGCGCCCCAGGCGAGTCCGTACAGCTTGATGTCCGGGTTGCGCGCTTTGGCTTGTTCCATCAGCCACCATTCGTAGCCCCGGTCGCAGTTCAGGTCGGACCGGGTGTGCTGGTGGCTCGGCTCGGCCCCCGAGGTGGAGTTGGTGTCGCCGCCGATCTCCGCTTTGAGGATCTGGAGGGAGGCACCGTAGCCGGGCCGGAACAGGTAGTCGAGGACCTGGCCGCGCTCGGGCTCGGGATAGTCGATCAGGAGTCTGCTGTTGCCGCCCCCGCCGCTGATCGCGCCGACGCCGTCGAAGGTGCGGCCGCCGGACGCGCCGTTGATCGTGATGGAGGTGGCCGCCTGGGCCGGCACGGCAGCCGTGCCGACGAGGCCGCCGGCGGCCAGGACGAGGCCGGTGAGCACGGCCGTCGAGGCGCGCAGACGCCGGAACAGCCGTCTGAATGCTGACACGGTCGGTTCCTTTCGCAGGTCGGAGGCGTCCCGTGGCCGCCGGTCCGGCCATGGGGCGCGGTGACTGTGCTGTGCTGTGCTCGTGCGACTCGTGCGACTCGTGCGACTCGTGCTGCTCGTGGTGGCCGTGGCTCCACGGTTGCCGGAGACCGCTCGCGGACGGGCGTCCGTTCAGCCGCGGTCAGCGGAGGATGAAGGGTCGCGGTCGTTGCGGTCCGGGGTGAACGCGTGAAGCCGACCCAGTTGGAGCAGTCGCCGTTGTCGCACGGGTACCTCGTGTTCGACGGCCGGCCGCCGTTCGCGCCGTAGATGTCGCTGACGAGCACCTGGTACCGCGCGTGGTAGGGCGGCTGCCAGACGGCCGGGTCTCGCTCTCGTCCTCATCCGTTCCTCCTGCGGTGGGGCGCCGCTGCGTTGCGGCGCGCGTGCTGGACGGGGGCTGCCACCTCCCGCGGGTGTGAAAGGAGCTCAGCGGTAGCCGGCCGCCGTGACGTTGGCCTGTACCGCGTTGTCGGTCGCATCGGAGGGGTAGCCGGCGACAATGGCTCCTTCGTAGAAGGTGCCGGCGCTCAGGTTGGCCCCGCCGCCGGGCTTGCAGCAGTCGCCGCCGCTTCCCAGGACGATGGCTCCTTGTTTCTTCATGGGGCTGTAACCACTGGGAAGCCCACCGTTCCACAAGGTGGTCAGGCCACCGGATTGTGCGTTGCCGCCCTTGAGGGCGAATCTCGACGTCCCGTCGTTCTTGAGCATCGCGGTGACGAACTTGCTGGGGAAGGCCCGCTGGTTGGGGTTCCAGGACTGGCTGCCTCCGGAGTACAGGCCCCATTCGAGATCGGCCTGCACCCAGGGTCCGCTTCCCGAGCAGCCGCCGAACCAGCACTCGGTACCGAAGTTGATCGCGTCCATCGCCCCGGCGGCGTCGGCCTTCCTGTCCGTCTCACTATTGCCGTAGTCGAAGCAGCAGCCGCTGTTGACATGGGTGCCGCTGGTCACCATGTACGCCCCTTCGGGCGCGGCACCGGTCGGCACGCCCGTCAGATGACCGTCCCGCCAGTAGCTGTTCCCGGGGTTGATATACAGCGAGTACGCCTTGGTGCCCCCGGCGGTCAGCGACTCGGAGGTCGCCTTCGCGGGGCTGCTCTGACTCGATCCCGGGACCTGGGCCGATCCCTGGTACCACAGGTCGTTGCCGTGTCCGGACTGGTCGTAGACCGCCGTGATCACGCACGAGGTACCCGCGCAGAACGAGTCCTGCGCCGCCGCGTTGGCGAAGCCACCGGGCGCCAGCACGCCGATGTCCCTGGTCGCGTTGTCCGAGGAGCGCCTGACCTGGTAGAGGCTGCCGCTGTACGAACCGTAGAGCGCCCGCACCGTGCTGTGCGCGGCCACGCACGGCGTACCGCCCCCGGAGTAGATGTCGCACGGTCCGGACCCGTCGGACCCGGGCGGAAGTGTCGGTGTGCTCCACTTCTGGTTGCTTTGGCCATTGCAGGCCCACAGGATGACCGCGGTGCCGTTGCTGGTGCCCGCCCCGTTGACGTCCAGGCATAAGCCGGACTGGACGCCGGTGATGGACCCGTCGGAGTTCTGCCGCCACATCTGGGTCGACCGCCCGTCGCACGACCAAATGATCACCGGGGTTCCCGGAGCCGTCTGGCTGTCGCGGGTGTCCACGCACCGGGTGCCGCTCATCGTCCTCAGCTCACCCGCCGACGTGAACTCGAACAGCTGATTCGCCTGGTGGTTGCAGTCCCAGATGTCCAACGCCGTTCCCAGCGTGTCGGCGTTGCCCTTGACATCCAGACACCGCCCCGACGCCGAGCTCACCAGGGGAGCTGTCACTGCCGGCGCCGATGCCGACCATGTCGGCCCGGCCGCCGGCAACATGGTCAGTAGTGCCATCACGCATACTGAGGCGACCGTCGGTAAGCGTGGTTGACGAGCCGCAGGGCTCCGGAGCGAAACAGATGAAAGCTGCATTCTGCTCCTTGAATATGTGAGGAAGGGGACAGAGAGTGCCGTGTCCGCACCCTCAGACATCCCATGTCCCATAGTGATTCCACCGGTCGTTCACACTGTCAATAGGCATGTCTGCCTCAATCGGAAGCCGATCCATCCCATGTTTCTTTTGCGCTGGTCAGCCCGCCGTGGCGTTCCGGGCCCCTGGAACCACCCGTAGGCGGGCGCCCCTCCTGACCGAGACAGCCACCCGATTCATCCTCGACAGCCAGGCCAGTCAGGTTCCGGACGCCTGCTGGCGTCACCGCGTTCGGCGCGAACAGCAGCCCCACGGAGATCAGAACAGCGTGTCGGTGCCCTGCGCCGGCTGGAGCGGTGGCTGTGCATGTGGGCGACGGCCTGGGCCGCGTGGTGGAGGGTGTCGCCGCGCCGGCGGCAGTCGCGGAGGATCTTGTAGTTCTTCATCCGGCCGATGACGTGTTCCACGCGGGTACGGACCCTGCGGTGCTCGGCCTTGTCGTCCTCCTTGAGGTGCCGTCCACGATCCACATCCGCTCGGGGCATCGGCCGGGCGGGAAACGGGCGCCAGCGCGAGCAGCGGCCCCAGCCGCTGGATAACCCGGCACCGTGGAGGACGAGACGCCGGGCTCGATTGAATGTGACGGCCCGCCGGATTCCCCGGGGGCCGTTTCGCCCATCTGGCCTGCCGCGGGTCGGACCACCGCCCGAGGCGCACCCGCGCGGGCGGCGGGGTGCCCACAGGCGGGTGGCCCACCCGAGGAAAGCGCGAGGTCAGCGCTGCAAGGTAAGGACGCCCGGCCGCCAGGGCAGTTGGTCGTAGGGACCGCCGGCGGAGGGGGACTTGCCCTGGTAGAGGAATTGCAGGTTACAGGGGTCGACGGTCATGGTCTGGTCGGGGTTGTTGCGGACCAGGTCACCGTGGCTGATGTCGTTGGTCCAGGTGGCACCGCTGTTGGCCTTGCCCGCGAAGGGGTTGCTTTCGCTGCTGGCCTGCGGGGTCCACGAACCGTTCAGGCTGGAGGCCGTGAACGAGCGGAAGTAACGCCCCCTCGCACCGATCGCCTCAACGATCATGAGGTACTGGTTCTGGTCCTGGAGCTTGTAGACCTGCACACCCTCGAACAGGTTGTTCGTCGAGTCGCTCATGACCGTCGTGTACGACGAGCCGAAGCTGCCCGGGAAATTCCCGATCGGCATGCTCGCTCGGTAGATCTTGCCGTTGTCACCGGCGAAGAACAGGTACATGTTCTGGCCGTCACCGATCAGGGTCTGGTCGATCGGGCCGGTGCCGGAGCCGGAGATGCTACCGGTGAACAGCGGCTGCGGCGAGGACCAGCCGTTGGGGTTGGTGGGGTCGCTCGACGTGCGGTAGATGAAGGGCCACGCACCCCACTGGTACGCCAGCACCCAGATGTTCTTGGGCGCGAAGTAGAACAGCGTGGGCGCCACCGCGGCCTGGCTCATCCCGGTCTGGCCGGCCGACGCCATGTCCGACCAGTTCGTGAAGGGACTGAACCTCATCGAGCCGTAAGACGATCCCGACACGTTCGACCCGTAGACCAGGTGTTTGCCGTTGTACACCACGTTGGTGAAGTCCTTCAGTGAGACCCACCCGTTGGCAGGCTGCGCCAACACGCCCGTCGACGTCCACCGGTACGTCGATGGAAGAGAACACGCGCTGGTGGCCGCCTGAGCCGGGTTGGCGACGAGCGTCGCCGCCAACGAGGCCAGGGCCGCAACCGAGGCGCCGAGCATCACAGATAGACGTTTGCGGTTGAAAGTTCCTTCGCGCATGAGGACCTCTTGATTCTTGAGTAAGTGGTTCCGGCTGGCCCCGTCGGAGGTTTCCGGACGGGTTCGTCGTGGTGGAAGCTCGCCGCACGGTGACCCTCATCCGCGAGCCGTTCGAGGTCCGATCGAGACCGGGGCTCGCGCGGGACGATGCCGGTTGCTGTCCATGGTCAACCTGCTGACCTCCACCACCCGGCTCGTTCCGCCCTCGCGCTTGACACCGATCCACGCGGAGGGTTGTGCGGTAGCGAGAGTCCGGCCCGTTCGCCGTCCCGCGTCGCGGGGTGGTCGAGCTGGACCGTGGCAGTGGAGGTGGGTCCCCGGACGCGGCCGGTGGCGGCGGCTGGCGCGCGACGAGGGAAGGGCTGACGCGACCATGACATGCGCATGTGTGGCGTGCTCCTTGCGGCTCGGTCGTTCCGGCGGCGTGGCCCGGAAGTGTCCTGCTGTGCGAGTGGAGCAGCTGTGCTGTGTTCGTGATATCGAACAAGGGTCGAAGTGTCGAGCAATCTGGATGGTAGGGGACCGGTGAGCGGCGTCAATACCTTTCGCGAGATTCGCGGGCAGCACCGGAATGGGGAAGCTGCGGGCCAGACCCAGAATCGTATTTCCGAGCGGGACAGGGTCCGCGTAGGACTTCGTGGCCGGGGCGTGGCGGACGGTGCCCGTGGCCCGGTCGCGGGGCGGGGAGGAGCCAGGCCACGGGAGTACTGGATCAGTAGCCGTAGACCATCTTGTAGGCGACCTCGGGGAGAAACTGTCCGGCCGAGGAGCCGGCTCCGACACCGCAGTTGCCGTCGGACTCGCCCGGGGCCTTGATCCACAAGAGCATCTCGGCGCCTCCGCCCAGCTGGGTGGGGGTGCCGATGCGGCGGCCTGAGGGGTTGCACCACTGGCCGTTGGAGCCGTTGCCGTTACGGCTGGTGTCGACGACGAATGGCTTGGTGTAGCCGTAGCGGGCGTTGAGTTCACTGTTGACGGCGTTGCCGTAGGCGGTGTTCTCGCTCGTGGTGAAGTAGTTGGAGACGTTGAGGGAGAAGCCGTGGGCCTGTCGAAGGCCGGCTTCGTGGAGGCGCCGGGCCATGGTCGCCGGGTCCGCCCAGCCCGGGTTGCCGGCGTCGAGGTAGACCCAGGTGTTGGGGGCCTGGCGGCTGAACTGGGTGAGGGCGCCGGTGAGCATGCCCTCGCGTTCGTCGATCTGAGCCTGGGTCATGCAACCGTAGTCCCCGAGGGAGTCCGGTTCGAGGATGACGACAGCCGGGCGGTTGGCGATCCCGCCGGCGAACTGGGCGATCCAGGTCGCGTAGGCGGACGGCGAAGCGGCCCCGCCCGCGGAGTGCCCGCCGCAGTAGTCGCGGTTGTATATGTTGTAGGCGACGAGGATGGGCAGTTTGTCCCCATGGTCCGCGGCGCCCACGTACGCGCCGGTGGCGGTGCCGATGGTGCCGCTCCAGGAGCCGAACCAGCGGGCCATCGGGGTACTGGCGATGGAGGCGTTGATCGCGGGCGCCCGGCCGTCGCCGGGGTTGGCGGCGACCCACCTCTTCGCGCTGGAGTCGGGGTCCACATAGAACCCGTTGGTCATGGTGGTCGGGTCGGCCGCGTGGGCGGACGGTGCGATGGCGAGCGCCAGCGGCAGAGCGAAGAGCGCTGTCATCAGGGCGCGGAGTCTGTGGCGCATGACTGTACCTCGGTTTCCTGACAGGGATGTGCCGGACGCTCTTGGTCATGAGCGAGCGACGCGCTGAGGAAGTGCGGTGGTACAACGCCCCCTTGTGCCGACGACTCTCCGGCAGGGACGACAGGGCCAAAGTTCGGTAGTGAGTATTGGGAGCGCTCCCAGTGGAAGCGCTCCCAACAGCACCGAGAGCACCTGGGGTGTGGTCGGTATGGTGTTGCTGGCTGGTCAAGCTGTCAAGGGTCGACGTACAACTCGCCCTTCACAGGGCGAGGACAAGGCTCTACAGTCCCATAATTGGAAGCGCTCCCAGGGCGCTCCCAGGGCGCTCCCAGTCCTCCGGTCCCTGAGGGCTCCGTACCCGTCCTCCGTCGCCCACCGGCGGGTGGCAGCGGCATGAGCCGGGGGAGACGCATCCCGTCCGATCGAGAGGGAAGGGCTCATGACTCATGGCGGAAGACGCGCCCCGTCGGCAGCCGACGCTCGACGAGGTGACCGAACTCGCCGGCGTCTCCCGCTCCGTGGCGTCCCGCGCGATCAACAACGCACCGCACGTCAGCCGTGCCAAACGCGAGGCGGTCGAGCGGGCCGTCCGGCAACTCGGTTACGTACCCAATCCGACCGCCCGCGCTCTGGCCACCCGCCAGACAGGAGCGGCCGCCCTGGTCGTCTCCGGGGAGGACCCGTCGATCTTCGCGGATCCGTTCTTCGCCCAGGTGATCGTGGGAGCGTCGGCCGCTCTGGAGGAGGCCGATCTGCATCTGATGCTGTGCCTGGCCGCTTCCGACCGGAGCCGCGAGCGGGTGGGGGAGCTCCTCCGGTCCAAGGGCGCCGACGGCGCCATGCTGATGGCGCTGCGTGAGCACGATCCGCTGGCCCGTATGGCCGAGGAGGCGGAGATGCCCGTCGTGTTCGGCGGACGCCCGGTCGGTACAACTCCCCGGTGGTACGTGGACGTCGACAACGTCGGTGGAGCGCGCGAGGCGACCGAGTACCTGGTCTCGCGCGGCCGGACTCGCGTAGCCGCGATCTGCGGGCGTCTGGACACCGAGGTCGGACGCGCCCGGTACCGCGGATACCGGGATGCCATGCTGGCGGCCGGCCTCGATCCGCTCCCGCCGCAGGAGGGGGACTTCACCGAGCCCAGCGGAGCCGCCGCCATGGCCGCACTGCTGGCGAACCACCCCGACGTGGACGGGGTGTTCGCCGCCAACGACAACATGGGCGCGGGAGCGCTGCGCGCGTTGCGCGAGGCAGGCCGGGTGGTCCCCGTCGACGTCGCAGTGGTCGGCTTCGACGACCTGGCCGTCGCCCAGATCGCCGATCCGCCCCTCACCACCGTCCATCAGCCCATAGCGGCTCTCGGCCGGGAGATGGCGCGCATGCTCGTCGCACTCATCAGCGGACAGGATCCCACCCCGCTGATCCTGCCCACCCGCCTGGTCACCCGCGCCAGCGCCTGACGGGCCTGTCCCGACGAGCAGGTCCGTGAGGGGTGGGCCGGCGTTCCGTCGTGCGGACGATCACCGTGCCGGCGAAGACCCCGGAGCTCATGTCATGTCGGCCCGCTGCGGCGCGGGTTCCCTCGCGCCGGCCGGAGCGCCGACCTGTCCTCAGCGCGGCCGAGCCATCAGCGAGGACAGCGCCGCGAAGCACAACCCCTCCGCCCACTCGTACGGCAAGCTGCCTGCGTAGCACCGTGTTCTCGTGGCGGAGCACCAACAGTTCGGCTCCC
Organism: Streptomyces sp. Inha503; assembly: GCF_047215865.1. Lineage (NCBI taxonomy): Bacteria > Bacillati > Actinomycetota > Actinomycetes > Kitasatosporales > Streptomycetaceae > Streptomyces > Streptomyces sp. Inha503. The sequence goes on from NZ_CP178360.1 coordinate 11,613,795, forward strand.
TTGCCGGCCCACTTGCGTAACAGCACCGCTGGAACGGAAAGCGGCCGCGCACCGGTCCGTGCAAGGACGCGTGACGCGCGCCTGAGCCCGTGGTCCCGAAGACTTCAGCCCGTCCGTGCGGGCGGTGTGGCCTCGTGTCGGGCGCGGGTGGCGGCACGTGGGCGGCGAGTGGACGGTGGGCGGTGGGCGTCGGCCGGTTTGAGGCGGACAAGGGCGTCCAGGCCGCCGCCGGGTGCGGCGTCCAGGGTGACGTCGCCGCCGCCGGCGCGGGTGAGCTGCTGGACTATGGGCAGGCCCAGTCCGGTGCCGTCGTGGTAGGCGTCGGCGGCGCGCCAGAAGCGGTCGAACGCGCGCTGCCGTTCGCTCTCGTTCATGCCGGGGCCCTGGTCGATCACGTGCAGCGTGACCTGCGCCGGGGCGCGGGGATCCTCGCCCACCGGGGTTTTCGCGAGGGTGATGACGGATCCGGGGGGTGAGATCCGCAGTGCGTTGGAGAGCAGGTTGTCGATGATCTGTTCCAGAGCGCCTGGCACCGCCCATACCTGACCGACGCTCGGGCCGGTGACCGCGATGTCGACGAGGTGTTCGGCGGCGAAGGCGGTCCACATGGCCGCCCGGTCGGCGACGACGGTGTCCAGGTCGGTGGGTTCGGGGGTGGTGGCCGAGCTCTCCAGCCGGGCCAGGGCGAGCAGACCTTGCACCATGCGGCCGAGCCGTTCCACTTCGCCCACGGCCTCGTCGAGGCTGCCCTGGGCGCGGGGGTCGAGGTAGGGCTCGAAGTTCTCAAGACGCAGACGCAGTGAGGTCAGTGGCGTCTTCAGCTGGTGGGACGCTTCGGAGGCGAACGCCTCCTGGGCGCGCAGCAGATGTTGCAGACGGGAGGCGGTGTCGGTGAAGGAGGAAGCGAGCTGTCGGAGCTCGGGTGGGCCGAGGTTGGTGGCGGGGGGATCTTTGATGTCGCCATTGGCCAGCTGAGTGGTGGCACGTTCGAGGGCCCGGACGGGGCGGGTGATCCAGCGGGCGAGGGCGAAGGCGATCAGGGCGACGGCGGCCAGGACGCCGACCCCGACGGCGGCCAGCACCAGCCAGGCGTCACGGATCTTCTCGGTCAGCCCTCCGAGAGGGTAGGTGACGCGTACGACACAGCGGACTGTGGTGCCGGAGCTTCCCGGCATGGTGGCGACGAACGCTTCACCGCCCAGGACCGGGTCCTGCCGGGTGCCGGTGGTGGATCTGTTGCCCAGTGCGGTGGCGATGTCGGGCTCGCCGGAGAGGTCCGTGCCGGTGGCGACGGTGTTGCGGGAGTCCGTCAGCACCTTTCCCATGCTGTCGACGACGATCACGTGGCTGCCGGTGCGGCGGGCGAAACCGGCCGCCACTTGCGGCACGTCGGAAGCCGCCTCCTCCTCGACCTTCTCCTCCAGGACCTCGGCGAGCATCACCGCGCCCTGCTGGCCGCTGTTGCCGAACCTCGACGTCTCTCCGCGGGCGTACACGTAGCCGAATGGCACCTCGAGGCAGAGCAGTACCAGCAGTATCAGGCTGAGGTAGCTCAGGAGGAGGCGGCGTGTCATAGGGCGTTTCCGCTGTGCTCGGGAGAGCTGGGGTCGGATGCTTCGGGGGGCGGGGTGAGGCGGTAGCCGATGCTGCGGATGTTGTCGATCCAGGAGGAGTCGCCCAGTTTGCGGCGCAGTGCGGCGACGTGGACGTCGAGGGTTTTGGTGGGGCCGAAGTAGTTGGGCTCCCAGACGGTGTCGAGGATCTGCTGACGGGAGCAGACAGCACCGGGGTCTTGGGCGAGATAGGCCAGCAGGTCGAACTCCTTGGGGGCCAGGGCCACCGGCGCCTGATGCAGGGTCACCTGGCGGGCGCGACGGTCGATGATCAGCGGGCCCAGGTGTTGGACCCCGCTGGCCAGCCCGTTCGCAGCACTTGATGCCTCCTGGTCGGCCTCCGGGGCGGTGGGCCGGGCGCGTCGGGTGACGGCACGGATACGCGCGACCAATTCCCGTACTCCGAAGGGCTTCGAGAGGTAGTCATCCGCGCCGAGTTCGAGGCCGAGTACCCGGTCGACTTCGTCGCTCCTGGCAGTGATCATGATGATGGGCACATGCGAGCGGAGTCTGAGGGCCCGGCAGACGTCGATGCCGTCCATGTCGGGCAGCCCCAGGTCCAGCAGCACCATCTCTGACGGGTCGGCGGCCAGTCCGTCGGCGCCGGTACGGGCATGGTCCACGGTGAACCCGAAGCGGTTCAGCCCTTCCATCACCGGTCCGGCCACTCGGTCGTCATCCTCAATGAGCAAGACACGCATGTCGACAGGTTCACAGACTTCAGGTCTGCCGGGTGGCGAAATCACCGGAACCTCTCACGAGTCGATGTCGGCGATACGGGATCTGTTGGACACGGCGGCGCGGGGCCGTCGATCGGTTCAGCCATAGCTGCCGGCCGACGGCCCGCGAGGCTTGCCGAGCTGTGTCAGCCCTCGTTCTCCTCGGTGCCTTCCTCCTTGGTCTTGACGACCTTGAAGCTCTTGTCGAGGTAGACCTCTATGGCCGTACCGTCGGACTTCTGCACCTCGACCGCGTAGAGGCCGGGGTTCTCCTGGTCCTCCTCCGACTTCAGGACGGTGCCGGGGTGTGCGGCCAGGGCCGCCTTCTCGGCCTTCTCCTTGAGCGCGCCGGTCAGCGGCGGCTCCTTCTTCTCACCGGCCTCGTCACCGGCCTCGTCACCGGCTTCGTCACCGGCCTCGCCGCCTTCGGCCGCCCCGGCATCGGCCGGGGCGGAGGCAGTGGCCGCTGTGTCCTTCGCGTCATCCTTGGAGTCCGAACCGCCGCAGGCGGCGAGCGAGAACATCAGGGCGACGGCCGGGATGACGGCAAGCGCGCGGATCTTGGCATTCATAAAGTCCTCCAGGAAAGGCATGCGGTCATTTCCAGTGGGCGAGCTGACCGCCGCGGTTCGGTGTCTGTCGATGCAAAAACCTTAGAACCGGGCGCTACAGCGGATACCCAGCGTTGTGACAGCGTGGAGTTAGGACTCTGATAAGAATCTTCAACGCCTACCGCCGGTCCATTTACTCACCCGACGGATGGCGAACGGCTCCCATGGGCGCCAGCAGCCCTGATACAGCCCATCGGCGGTGCCCCCTGCTTTCCGCCGCGGACGGCAGATCGACTGAAACGCTTGATGGTTCTTACTTCGACGCTGTGTGTGCGCTGGAACGGTGTTTACTCCGCCTCCCGTAACGTCGATGACAGCACGGGAAACCTGCGGAATTCGTATGCGCCGCTCTTGATGGTGAACGGCCCATCGTGAGAATTCCCCGGTTATTGCCGCCGCATGGCGTCACCGACCACAACGGTTTTCCGGCCTTCTCCTTTCTCCTCTGCTCAACCGGACGGTGCCCATGCCACAAGCGACGATCGATGAACTACGCCGGATCCGCCCTGACCTGGTCGAGCCGTTCACCGTTCACCTCCCGGGTGCCCGGGCGACGGTGCTCGGCCGGCTATGGGGAGCCTTATCCCGCGAGCCCATTCCGGGTATCACGGGCCGGCGGCACGAGGCGGACACCTTGGTCATCACCCTGGAGGACGGAACCCGGCTCACCGCCCCGTCATCCGTAGCCGACCGCTTCGCCATCATCCCGGAGGACTTCACCGTGACCGGCCCCGATGGGCCGGTCACCGACCCGGCCCGTCTCCTGGATGCCCTGGGGCGGCGCACCGCATCCGTGGAGCGGCTGGCCGCCGAACTCGACAACAGCGTGGCCAACCTCGCCCTCGCCCGCGCCGCGCACGCCGACACCACCACGCGCGCCATGGAGGACTCGGCCGACGCCGAGCAGGCTGTGACCGACGGCCATCCGCAGCACCCGTGCTGCCGCACCCGCACCGGCCTGTCCGTGGCCGAGGTGCTCGCCTACGCGCCCGAACACCATCCGATGGTCGAGCTGGCCCTGCTCGCGGTTCCCGCGAGCCGCTGGCAGGGCACGGGGGACTGGCCGTCCGAGCTGCGCGATGGCGACACGTTCCTGATGCCGCTCCACCCCTGGCAGCGCGACCACGTCGCGGTCCATCACACCGACCTCATGGTGATGGAGGGCCGTACGATCTCGGCCCGGCCACTGCTGTCCATGCGCACGCTCGCGCCGCAGAATGCCTTGCCGGGCTGTCACATCAAGACCGCCCTGGATGTGCAGGTCACCAACTACCGGCGCACCATCTCCCCGGTCGAGGTCGCCGACGGGCCGCCGCTGTCCGAGCTGGTCTCGGCGGTCGTGGACAAGGCCGGGTACGGCGAGAGCCTGCGGGTGCTGCGCGAACTCGGCGGCGGCACCGTACGCGTGAACGGTGAACCGTCGTCGAGCCTGGCGGCGATGGTCCGTGAGTCCAGCGAACGCCACCTCGAGCCCGGCGAGATCGCCGTACCGCTCACCGCCGTGCACGCCACCGGGGCCACCGTCGTGGCAGGAGATCCGGTGCGCTGGCTGTCGGACTTCGCCGGGCTCGTCCTTCCCCCGGCCCTCACGCTGCTGTCCATGGGCGTGGCGCTGGAGGCCCATGGCCAGAACACCCTCGTCGCCCTGCGGGAGGGGCGGCCAGTACGGGTGCTCTACCGCGATCTTGACGGGGTTCGGATCCACCCCGGCAGGCTGGCGGCCCACGGTTTCACCCTGCCGCCGCTGGCCGGCAGCCGGGCCGGGGACGACGAGAACGCCCTGCGCACGAAGCTGTTCGGGGGCCTGCTCAGCGGGGTCTTCAGCGAACTGGTCGACGTCCTGTCCCGTACCCGCGGCGCCGATCCCGAGGACCTGTGGGCGGCGGTGGCGAAAGTGGGCCGACACGTCTACGGCGAGCTGCCCACCACCACCACCGGCGACGCCGCGGCCTTCTTCGCCGACACGCTGCCGTTGAAGGCGACCATCGCCATGCGGCTGGCCGACAACCCCGGTACGGCGCGGTGGATCCCCGTCCCCAACCCCATGGCCCGCCACCGCTGACGCCCGTGATTCCCCAACACCCCCTCGCCCCGACGCACGCACTGGAGCCGCACCGCATGCCCGCCCCCAGTACCACCACGTCCGCCGCGCCGACCGGCAGTCATGCCCCGACCGCGGACGACGTCACCGCGCACACCCTGCTCAACTGCCTCATCCGCGAGGTGTCGGCACCGGAACGCCAGGTCACCGTCGACCAGGACACCCTGCTGCTGCGGTTACCCCGCCGCGACATCCTGCTGCGCGTCCCGCTGCGCCGCGTCTCGCTGATCGGAGCGCACCGGTTCACCGGCCCGGTCCAGCGGTACGACGGCACCACCTGGACCACCGTGAGCTGGCGGGAACTGGCCGGATACCTCCAGGACGAGCTGGAGCTGCGCACCGGCATCGCCAACGAGGAGTTCCTGGACCAGGTCACCGACAGCCGCGAGACCATCCGCGCCGTGCTGGAACAGCGCGCCGACCGGACCCCGCCGACGGACCCGTACCTGGAGTCGGAACAGTCCCTGGTCTTCGGCCATCGCTTCCACCCCACGCCCAAGGCCCGCACCGGCGAGCCGGAGGACTGGCTGGAATACGGTCCGGAGACCGGAACCCGCTTCCCGCTGCGCTACCTGGCCGTCCGCCGCCACCTCGTACGCGAAGAAGGCGATCTGCGGCAGCTGGACGCGCTGCACCAGCCGTCGGACCGCCCCGGCTTCGCCACCCTTCCCGTGCACCCCTGGCAGTACCGGATGCTGGGCGGCCACCCCGGGCTGCGCGCGGCGATCGCCGCCGGGGACATCGTCGACACCGGTATCACCGGCCCCCACTTCGCGCCCACCGCATCCGTGCGCACCCTGTACCAGCCGGAGGCCGACACGTTCCTGAAGTTCAGCCTGAACGTGCGCCTGACCAACTGCGTCCGCAAGAACGCCAGCTACGAGCTGTCCGGCGCCGTCGCCCTCAACCAGCTGCTGGGGCCGCTCTTCAGCCGGATCGGCGACGACCATCCGGGGTGTGCGCTGCTCGCCGAGCCCGGCTTCCGCACCATCGCCCTCGGCGACGACACCGCCCTGCTGGAGGGCTTCGGCGTCATCGTACGAACCGGCCTGCGCGGCCACCTCCGGCCCGGCGTGACCCCACTGCTCGCCGCCGCGGTCGCGGACGAACACCCCACCAGCGCCGCCCATGTCTCCCACCTGCTCGCTCGCGGCGACGGCGACGCCCTCGCCTGGTGGGACGCCTACCTCGGCCTGCTGCTCCCACCCGTGCTGACCGCCTACTTCACCCACGGCGTGGTCCTGGAACCGCATCTACAGAATGTCGTCGTCGGAGTCCGCGACGACGGCACCCCGGCCCAGATGCTCTTCCGCGACCTGGAAGGCACCAAGCTCCTCCCCGACCACCACCGCCAGGCGCTCGCGGACCTGCCCGAGGACGTCCGCGGCCCGCTCACCTACGACGCAGAACGCGGCTGGAACCGCGTCGCCTACTGCCTTCTGGTCAACCACACCGCCGAAGTGCTCGCCGCCCTCGCCGACACCGACCCCACCCTTGAGCCCGCCCTGTGGGGACTGGTCCACGACCACCTCGAAACCTACGCACGCTCCGCGGGCGACCCGCCCCGGCTGCGCGCCCTGCTCTCGGGCGTACCGCTGCCGGCCAAGGCCAACCTTCTGCTGCGCTGGTCCCGTCAGGCCGACCGGAACGCCGGATACGTTCCCCTGCCCAGCCCGCTCGGCGCCGACTTCCCCCGCAAGGTGACCCGCGATGCAGTCCCGGAGGTGACCCGATGAGGGACGGAATCGTGCGCCACATCGACGGCCTGGCCGGCGAGGACCTGCCCGCCTACGTCTACGACCTGCACGCCTTACGCGAACACGCCCGCGCCATCCGCGCCGCCCTGCCCGAACGCGTGGAAGTGCTGTACGCGGCCAAGGCCAACTCCGACCCCGAGCTGCTGAGCGCGCTCAGCGAACACGTCGACGGCTTCGAAGTCGCCTCGGGTGGAGAACTGCGCCACATCCGCGGGCTCTTCCCCGGCACACCGATCGCGTTCGGCGGCCCCGGCAAGACCCCCCGTGAACTCACCCAGGCTCTGGACACGGGTGTGGAACGGCTGCACATCGAGAGCGAGCAGGAGCTGCGCCTGCTCACCACCCTGCTGGGCGGGCGCACCGTGGACATCCTGCTGCGGGTCAACCTGCCCATCGCCCTCGGCCCGGTGGCACTCGCCATGGGAGGACAGCCCAGCCCCTTCGGCCTGGACCCTGCCGACCTCGACCGGTGCCTGGCGATCATCGCCGCCGACCACCGGATCCGGCTGCGCGGCATCCACGTCCACCTCGCCAGCGGCCTGGACGCCACCGCCCACCTCTCCCTGGCCGGCGACGTCCTGGCCTGGGCCCGCGACTGGGCACACGCCCACCGCATCGAACTGGCCGAAATCAACATCGGCGGCGGCATGGGCGTCGACTACGCCCACCCCGACCAGAAGTTCGACTGGGCGGCCTTCGGCGCCGGGCTCGGCCGGCTCCTGGCCCGCCACCCCGGCCTGACCCTGCGGATCGAACCCGGTCGCTCGGTCACCGTCTACTGCGGCTGGTACGTCACCGAAGTCCTCGACCTCAAGCGCAGCCACGGCCAGGCGTTCGCCGTCCTGCGCGGCGGCACCCACCACCTGCGCACCCCGGCCACCAAGCAGCACAACCAGCCGTTCCGGATCCTCCCCGCCGATGCGTGGAGCCGGGCCTGGGACCGGCCGGAGGCCCACGACGAGCCCGTCACCCTGGTCGGGCAGCTGTGCACCCCCAAGGACGTCCTGGCACGCCGCGTCCCGGTGGGACGTCTGCGCACCGGTGACCGGGTCGCGTTCGCCATGGCCGGCGCCTACGCCTGGAACATCTCCCACCAACAGTTCCTCATGCACCCTGCCCCGGCCTTCCACCACCTGGACCACGCGCCCGTACCCGCCGCCTCCCACCCGTAGAAGACCATGACCGAGCACCGCCAACTCCGCGGCAGCGACAGGGTACGCACCCTGCGCGAGGCCCTTGCCACGCCCGACAGGGGTGGCAAGCACCGGCGCGTCCGCAAGGGCGGCAAGCGGCGGGCCCCGAGCGAGGCCATCGCCACGCTCGGGGCCCGCAATTTCCGCCGCTATCTGGCCGGACAGCTTGTCTCCAACGTCGGCACCTGGATGCAGCGTGCGGCCCAGGACCTTCTGGTCCTCCAACTCACCGGAAACAGCGGCGGCGCGGTGGGCATCCTGACCGCGCTCCAGTTCCTGCCCCAGACCCTCTTCGGGCTCTCGGGCGGCGTCATCGCCGACCGTTTCGCCAAGCGCCGCCTCCTGCTGATCACACAGACCGCCATGGGCCTGCAATCCCTGCTCCTGGGCGTCCTGACGGTCACCGGAGCGGTGAACGTGGGGAGCGTGTACGTCCTGGCCTTCATCCTGGGCACGGCGACCGCCCTGGACTCCCCGGCCCGCAACGCCTTCGTCTCCGAACTGGTCAGCAGAGAACGCCTCCCCAACGCGGTCAGCCTGAACTCCGCCCAGTTCAACGTCGCCCGCATCCTCGGCCCCGCCGTGGCGGGCCTGGCCGTCGCCGCCGCCGGAACCGGACCGGTGTTCCTGACCAACACCGCCTCCTACCTCGCCGTGCTCTACGGGCCGATCACCATCCGCCCCGACGAACTGCACGCTCCCCGCCAGTCCAAACGCGGCAACGCCCGCCTGGCCGACGCCTTCCGCGCCATCAGAGCAACTCCGGACCTGCTACTGCCGATCACCGTCGTCGCCTTCGTCGGTACCTTCGGACTGAACTTCCAGGTCACCATCTCCCTGGTCGCCATCACCGTCTTCAACTCCGGCGCCGCCGCCTACGGTTACCTGTCCGCGGCCTACGCCGTGGGCAGCCTGATCGGCGCGGTCCGTGGTGCGGGCAGACGCAAACCACCCACCGCCCACCGCCTGGTGATGTCCACCGTCGTCTTCGGCCTCCTGGAAGCAGCCGTCGGACTCATGCCGGACTACGCCACCTTCATGGCCCTCCTCATCCCCACGGGCCTCGCCTCGGTGACCGTGACGACCACCGCCAACGCCATGACCCAACTCCACGCCGACCCCGCCCTCCGGGGCCGCATCCTGTCCGTCTACCTCCTCGTCCTCCTCGGCGGCACCCCCCTGGGAGCACCCCTGGTCGGCGTCGTCTCCGACACCCTCGGCGCCCGCTACAGCCTCATCCTCGGCGGCGCCGTCTCCGCACTGTCCGCCGTCGCCATGTCCGCGCTGATCACGGCACGGGCCCGCCGAGCCCGACCCGCCGAGCAACACCACACCGCCCCACCCGTCAGCGAGCCCAGCACCCTCCTCACCCCGCACCCACCACAGGCACACGGGGACTCCGGCGAAACCATCAGAAGCCAGCGGCCCTCTCCCCAGCCGCCTCTCCCCGCTTCCACAAGCCTGTCGCACAGCCCTCGTCCTACTGACCTCCAGGAGGAGACGTGTCCCCCGATCCTGAAGCCCGAGGCCGGTCTTCTGTCCCCGATGACCTGGACGACACGGCCATCATCAGCGTGACAAGCGGTGAAACCGCATCACCGGCCAGCCATTCCGATGAAGCGCGAGCCGCCCCCGACGAGACCCCTCTCGGCATCGCTGATGCATGGCCCACCAGCACCTCCACAGAGCCACGAGCCAAGCTCGACGGCCGGGAGCCAAGGGGCGAGTCTCTCTGGAACCGCCTGGGCGACCGCAAGGCCACGGCCATCACCGCAGCCGTCGCCGCCGTAGTCCTCGCCGGTTCGCTCCTCGCCATGTCGATGGTCACCGACACCGTGTCCTTCTCAACCGGCGGCACGCAACCCGCGGGAGGAGAAGCCTCCATCACCGCGCCCACGGACCCCGCCGGCGACCCCATCCCGCCGCAAGCCTCAACCGCGCCACCGCCGTCAGTCAGTCCCAGCACGACCGGCCCCTCCCGGGGCGACGATGACGAGGAACGCGAAGACAACCACGAGGACGAAGACGAAGACCATGAAGGCGGCGAACGATAGCTGTCCGCGCCAGCCTCTGCTGGTGTCGGTGAGCACCGCGGACGCTCCATCGGCAACGCGAGTGCGGGTGTGGCGCAAGCTGCGCTCGCTGGGGGCGCTCCACCTCCAGCAGTCGGTATGTCTGCTGCCCGACCGGGATGGTGTGCGCCGCCAGGTCACGCGCCTGCTCGCCTCCGTCCGCGCCGATGGCGGCACCGCGCGCCGGCTGACGGTGGACATCGCCGACGACGCCGGCCTGCTCGCCGCGTGGCTGGCCCTGCTGATCATGCTGGCGCTGATCCGCCCCAAGGGGACCCTGCTCACCGAGGCCATCCGGCTGCTGCCAGACCTGGTACGGCTCCTACGCCGCCTGGCCGCCGACCGTACTCTGCCCCGCAGTGTGCGGGTACGGCTCGGCCTCCTGATGGTCTACCTGGCCCTGCCGATCGACCTGATCCCCGATTTCCTGCCCGTCATCGGCTACGCCGACGATGCCATCATCGTCGCCTTCGTCCTGCGGTCCGTCGTCCGGCGGGCCGGGATCGAGGCTGTACGCGTTCACTGGCCCGGTACCGAGGACGGCTTCGCCGCCCTGTCCCGCCTGGCCGGACTGCGCAAAGCCGAACCACGGAAGTGAAGGAAAGCCCCACAATCTGTAGGTCTCGTGTCCGGGGTCAGGACATGCCGTCGGTCGACGTTGACGCCTTCCCGCTCGACCATCACCGCAGTGTGGTCCACGGGACACTCCGGGAGAGCTACCCTCTCAGGCGCTATGTGATCTCCCAACTCGAAGCCGAACAAGAACGTCAGCCCCACCACGGCCTGGTGGAGGCGCCCGTGCCTCCTGCCCGCTGCCCTGGGGAGTCGGGTTGGTCACTCATCGACGGTAGGCCAGCCAGTACAGGACCATCCGATCGTTCTGTCCGCGGGTGAACCCGGTGGCGCAGAGGTCGGAGCCCTCGAGCGAACCGCCCCACAGAGAGCTCTGCATGATTACGACGCCGTCCATCTTCAGGCTTTCGCGGGCGTCCGTGGGCCCGGTGGCCCACATGTAGTTGGCCGGCTCGAGGAGGTAGATGTTGAGTGTGGCGGCGTTGCCCTGGTGCAGGGCGCGCTTCATGTCCCGTTCGGCCTTGGTGTCGGGCTCGGCCTTGTACCAGTTCTTGTTGACCGTCCAGTCCATGCTCTTGAGTTTGAACCGGAATCGTGTATTGGTCGCCGTTTTGCTTTGGGCACCACCGTATGCGCCGTTGACAATGTCGATCATCTTGCGGATCCGTTTGGGTCCGACCGCGTTGTCCTTCTTGTGCTTCTTGATGGTGTGCACAGCCACCTTGACGTGGATGGGACTGGCCGCTCGGCTCGTCTGCGCGAGTTTCGGCTTGGCCGCGAGCCGCTGCCGCATATCGGCGTCCATTGCTTGCACCTGACGCTGCGTGCGTTTGGGCTCCTCGCGGCCGTGCGGGCCACTCGGCGGGGTCGCGCCTCCCCAGGTGACGGGCCTGTTTCGTGCCTTCCATGTTGGAGAGCGTGCGGGTCACCGAGTATCCGGCGGGAGGCGGTGGTGTCCCTGCCGACCCGGGGGGCGATACCCCGCCGGGTGGCGTGAGTTGGCGTGCGCCCGGGCCGTCGCGCTCGGGACCACCATCGGCCCCGCCGCCTATGCCGACTCCCGAGACCGGCGGCGGGTGCGACTCTGCGGGCACCGTGTCCACGGCAGTCACTGCTCGGTGTCGAAGTCTGTGGAGAGGACCGCGACGAGGTCGTCAAGCACTCGTTCGGCGTCGGGCCCCTCGGCAGATACGACGACCTGCTCACCGTGCTTCACTGCCATGCTCATCACTTGCAGAATGCTCGCAGCGTCGACAGGCCGGTCGCCGGCGCGTGCGATCGAGACGGGGAGGCCGCTCTTGAGGGCGGCCTGGGTGAAAGCGGACGCGGGGCGCGCATGCAGACCGACCTGAGAGGCGACGATGACGGTGCGCTGTGGCAAGGTGTTTCCTTACGTCGAAGGCGGGTTGGTTTCGGTCACTCGTAACATTGGGAGACCCGGGGATGCCTGGTGTGGCTTGGGTTATTCGCGGTCCCGGACGCTGGAGCACTTCCCTGCGTTGGAGGGAGGCTTTGACCACAACGGGTCGAAGGCGTCTCCGGCGCTTCAGCGGCAACATGGGCCGACCTCGCACGGCATCGCCAGAACGTGCTGAGGGCCTTCATGCGCGCCGGTCGCGCCCATGGGCTCACAGCGTGTCAGGTCCCCGTCGCACTGGGCTGGCAGACTTCAGGACGATCAGTGGGCTGGCGGGGAGGCGGCGGCAGTTGCCGACGTCAGTCGAGTTGCGCGCCGTTGGACGCTGTGACCTGGCGGTACCAGCGATAGCTGTCCTTGAGGATCCGTTCACCTGACCCAGCGCCCGTGTCGTCGCGGTCGACGTATATGAAGCCGTAGCGCTTGCTCATCTCGCTCGACGAGCAGCTGACGATGTCGATCGGTCCCCAGGGGAAGTACCCGATTACCTCGACGCCGTCCCGCAGGGCCTCTCCGACCGCTCGTACGTGCTCGCGCAGGTAGTCGATTCGGTAGTCGTCATGGACCGAACCGTCCGGCTCGACCTCGTCCTTCGCCCCCAGACCGTTCTCCGCGATCATGATCGGCACTTGGTAGCGGTCGTAGTACTGGTTGAGCGCGACCCGCAGGCCGCTGGGGTTCACGGCCCATCCCCAGGCGCTCCGCTCGAGGTACGGGTTGTCCTTACTCTCGCGGTGTCGGTACGCCATACCCGCTGCGTCCACCACCCGCGTGTAGTAGTAGGAGAAGGCGAAGTAGTCGGCCTTGCCTGCCGACAGAACCTCGGCGTCGCCATCGGCGAAAGTGACCGTGATGTCGTTGTCCGCGAAGTAGCGCCAGGCGAAACCCGGGTAGGCGCCGCGCAGCGCGACATCCGAGAAGAAGTACTCCATCTGGTTCTGCTTGAGGGCCGCCAGGACGTCTTCAGGGCGCGGGGACGCCGCGTCGCAGTTCCCGTGAGCCAGCATGACGCCGACGTGCGTCTCGGGGTCTATGGCGCGTGCCAGACGCGTGGCGCGTGCACAAGCGACCAACTCATGGTGGATCGCCTGATACTTGGCGGTCCATAGGTCGCTGACCCGGTCCGCCGCGACCCCCAGGTGGTTGAACGACTCATGCGTGATGAGATTGATCTGGTTGGCCAGGATCCACCAGCGCACCTTTCCGGCGTACCGACGAAACAGGACCTCGCAGTAGCGGACGAACATGTCGACGACCTCACGCGAATACCACCCGTCATAGGTGAGAGTGAGGTTCAACGGCATTTCGTAGTGCGACACCGTAATGACCGGTTCCATGCCGTTCGCAATGATCGAGTCGATGAGACGGTCATAGAACAGCAGCCCGGCTTCGTTCGGCTCCGCGTCGTCGCCCTGGGGGAAAATCCGCGCCCAGCTGATCGACGTCCGGAAGGCATTCAGGCCGGCGCCGGACAGGAGCTTGAGGTCGGCGTCGTATGTGCGGTAAAAGTCGATTCCGTCCCGTTTGGGGTAGCGTCCTTCGTGGTCTTCCATTGCCGCTCGGACCTGCTCAGTCGTGACCTCCTTGTTCGACCGCTTCGTCAGCGGCAGGTCGCCGCGGAACCGGTTGATGTCGGCGATCGACCAGCCTTTCCCGTCCTCGCGCCACGCGCCTTCGGCTTGGTTGGCCGCGATGGCTCCACCCCAGAAAAATCCGTCGGGGAACGGTGTGGTTGTGGTCATCAGCAGTTCTCCCTTGTCCCGTCGGTGGCGTCTGTATGGGGGGCGACCGCGTCGAGCCTTTCGCCCACGGCCCGAAACACCACCAATAGCTTGCGAACCAGACGAATCTCGCTGTCGGTTGTCATCATCGTGTCCTGGGCGTGGCTGAACAGGACCGGGAAGCCAACGGCTGCGGCGCCTCCGGCCTCCGCCTGGATGATGTCGGTGTGGACTACGTGTGCCTCACGGAGCGCTTCTTGCGCCTGGGCGAGGTAATCGGTGGCCCGGCCATAGTCCCAGTCGGCGATCGCGCTGATGGCCTCGGAAACGAGCTTGCGGGCCTCGCCCGCACCCATCAGGATCTGCATGGCCGCGCTTGCGGCCGCGTCTTGTTCCATCTAGGCATCCCCTTATGGTGTGGCGCGACATCGGCCGCGGCGTTGACAGCGTGCCGCGGAAAGCCCCGAGGCACCGGATACTGGCTAGGACGCTGCGGTTTCTGTCGTCTCCGCCTTTTCTGCGGCCACGGTCTGCTTCTCATAGGCGCGGAAGAACGGGTACCAGAGGGATGCGGCGACCACGAAGACCACGACAGCAAGGACGATGGCGCGAGCCGACGATGTGGTGAGCCACGTGCTGATCGGGTATGGCACGTACCAGAGGTCGAACAGCCGCGTCGGCACAGGAGCGAGCGGGATCACCTTGGTGAACAACCAGACGACGATCGGCAGAATCAACCCCTGCAACCACATGGGGATCATGAGCATCGGGTTCCACACGACCGCACCGAAGACCACCGGCTCATTGATGTTGAATGCGGCGGGCACCAACGATGCTCGGCCCAGCGCACGCAACCGTGTCGAGCGCGACCGAGCGAGCATCAGGACGAGCGGGAGGGTGGCGCCCACGCCTCCGATCCACAGGTAGGCGGAGTAGATCGTCTCCGCGGTCACGACGTTCGTCGCGGTGCCTGCCATGTTCGCAGTGACGGCCGCCAGGAAAATGGGTTTCTGAATCGGCTCCAGGACCCAGCCCGAGATGCCCATCGAGTACAGGGCACAGTGCAGGAACATCCAGAAGGCGAAGCCCCAGGGGGTCTGCATCACCTTTTGCAGCGGCATCAACGCCGTAACGATCGTGTTGTACAGATCGAATGTCAGCAGGTCGACCACGGCCCAGCCGGTCAGCACCACAACGGCGATGGGCAGCATGGCGTCGAACCATGCCCGGACGAAATCGGGCAGCGCCGAGCCTTCCTTGAAGAAGGAGAAGCGCCCGAACATGCTCATCACCCAACCGGTGAAAAGTGCCGCGGTGATCGCGACGAACATGCCGCCTGCCCCGAGCGCGCTGTTCCCGAAGCCGGGTTTTCCGTCGGCGACGACCTCCGGGGTGATGATGATCAAGAAGAGCGACACGCTGCTGAGCCCCGCGATCAGGCGCTGTTTGCGTAGCCGCTTCTTTTCCATGAGGTTGAACGGGATCAAGAAGGCCACGAACAACGAGACAAGGCCCATCGTCCAGCCGAACGGAACCTGGAAATCAGGGAGCCAGGTGGCGTAGTCCCGAGCCACGGAGAGCAGGACAAAGACCGAGCCGAGGAAAATGAACGGCAAGATCTGCATGATCGAGTCTTTGAGCGTTAGCACCCAGACGTTGTTGTTGACTTTCGACATCCGCGGCGCGAAGGAATGTTCCAGCCATTCCGTCACCGCGCTCATGGCCGTGCACCGCTTTGTCCGATGGCCTCCAGCAGGTGATCCACAGCCTTTTCGCCATCGAGTGTCGAATAATAGTCCGGTCGCATCAGAACCACCTTCACCGGATATTCGCCGACATAGTCATCGATCTCGTCGATGATGTACGCGAGGTGGGGCCCGACCATAAGCACGTCGATCTCGTCGATGAAATTCTCGATCTCGCTCTCGCTGCGAGCCATGACGCTCATGTCCACCCCCCGTGCTGTGACTGCCTTGCGGATGTTGTTTGCCATGAAGCCGCTGCTCGCTCCAGAGCCGCAGACCAACAGAACACGCAACTTCGACATGTCTGTCCCTTCCCTTGAGCGGGACGCCCGTGCCCCGCCTGGCTCACCGTGACAGCTCGACGACGAGGCGTCGCCGAGCCCGGCTGAGAGGACAGACTCCCTTTGCCGCGGTGGGACGCACCAGACAAGGCTCTTCCCCCATGCCGGAACCCGGATCGGTGCGTCGGCGTTCCTCCATCGCGGAACCAACCGGCTTTGCCTGCGTCCGCTACCAGGTGCTATTCATCCTTGGAACAGTGCCATCGCGGAAGGGCGGAGGACGTGACACTCGACCGTCGCGAGGAGCTCCTGCGAATCCTCCGCCGCGCGACAGGCCCGGTCTCGGGTGCGGCGCTCGGCGCGGAGCTTCACGTCTCGACGCGCAGCGTCCGGCAGTACGTGCGAGCCATCAACGCCGGAGCGGGCGAGCCAGTGATACGAGCGGGTCATCACGGATACCAACTCAACCTGTCCGCATTCCAACGCCTGAACTCCCGCGGTCAGCACGCGCACCGCAGATACGAGACCCCGCAGGAGCGGCTGTACTTCATCGCGCGCTATCTGGTCACACACCAGTCCGGTGGGCGACTGTCAGGGCTTACCGAGCTACTCTCGGTAAGCTCCGACACGATCGATGGAGACCTGTCCCGGACGCGTGAGCTCTTTCGTGCGCACGGCTTGCGGCTGCGGCGCGACCGCGACCTGTTGCGGGTCGAGGGGAGCGAACGAACCAAACGACAGCTCGTCCGTCAGCTCCTGCTCGACTCAGGAGACGGCATCACGCCCGCGACGCTGCGTGCCTGCGCCGATGACTACCGCGATTTCGATCTTCGCCTGTTGCGTCAGCGCGTGAGTAAGGCGCTGGAAGCGCAGGAGCGCGAGGTCAATGAGTACGTGCTCAGCGACCTGCTGATCCATCTGGCGATCACCGCCGACCGCGTGCGGCAGGGGCACACCATTGGCGGCCAGAGCGCCGGCGGTGTCGAGGACCCGGTCACCCCTGCGGCAGTGCCACAGACCGACGCCGCCGCCGCGGTCGCTGCTGCCGTCGATGAGACGCTGGGCGTCACCCTGCCACCCGAGGAGCGCCGCATCCTGCGGGACGTGATCGCGGTGCGCAGCAACCCGCGCAGACCGGCAGGCCTGCGCGGCACGGTGGTCGACCACGACGTGGTCGCGATGGTCCGAGACACGCTTCGGACCGTATCGTCGCAGTACGTGCTCGAGCTCGGTGACGAGTCCACGATCGCGAGCCTGGCCCTGCACGTCCAGACACTGATTGCCCGGGCGCGCGCTGGTCAGAGCCTGAGCACCCCACTCGGTGCGTCCTTCAAAAGGATGCACCCGTTTGTTCATGAGCTTGCTCTCCTCTTCGCAAGCGACATCGAGGCCCGCGCCGACATCCATCTCGAGACCGGTGAGATCGACTTCCTGGCGTTCCATCTGGGGACCCACTTCCGGCGACAGCTTGAACAGGGGCCACTGCTGACGGTCACGTTCGTCATGCCTCGGTACCACGACACCCATCAGGCGACTGTCGAGCAGCTGATGACGGCACTACGCGGGCAGGCTGTCGTGGAGAACGTCATCACCAGTCTTGAGCACGACTGGGAGAACGTGGCGAGCGACCTCATCGTCTCCTCCGTAGAGCTGCCGGCGAGGATATCGGCGCCGGTGGCTCATGTGAGCCCGTTCCTCACGCGAAGCGACCTGGACCTCGTGCTGGACATCGTGCGCGCGGAGCGCACGCGGCTGACCAGGCAGACGTTGAGGTCCAACCTGCTGTCGCTCATCGACCCTCGGTTGTTCCACCACCGTGAAGCAGTGGCCTCGCGTGAGGAGGCCCTCGCACTGATGTGCTCGACAATGGCCGCCGAAGGCTATGTCGAGCCGGACTTCCTGGAAGACGTCCTCGACCGCGAGCGGCGTTCGACGACAGCGTTCGGCGAGCAGTTCGCCGTGCCCCACTCGCTCTACATGAACGCGTATCGCACCGGTGTCAGCGTGCTCGTCACGGACCGACCTGTCCCGTGGGGTGCGGCAGCCGTGCGCTTGGTCGTGCTGTTCGCGGTGAGCAGCGACCAACGCCACGTCTTCCGAGACGCACTCGACGAGCTCATCGCCGTCCTCAGCGAACCGACCGGCGTCAGCACGTTGCTGACCGGCACGGAGTCCCATGCCCGCTTCCTTGCGGCGATGGACGATCTGCTGCTGGTTTAAGAACGACCGGCGATAGGCATCGGGGGCGGGGGAGGGGACAGAGCAGGCGCGGGTCCATGTGAGCATGGTGTCTCCGGGCTGGGAAAGTTCGCCGCGGCACGGGCTCAACCCTGCGCGGCGTGAGCGACCTGCTCCCACTCGGCCCAGGTACGCAGCCGCCGCGAGTACAGGTGCTCGACGAGCTCGACGGGCTGGGAACCGAACAGCACCCGCAGCGGTGGGTTCTCGGTGGACCGCCGACGACCCCGCCCAGTCGGTGGCGAAACCGCCCGGCTCGACCAGGGTCACCTTGATCCCCTGCGCCGCGACCTCCTGGGCCAGGGACTCGGAGAAGCCCTCCAGCGCCCACTTCGAAGCGTGGTACCCACCGAGCGACGGGAAGGCGCCGATGCCGCCGATGGTCGAGATCTGCACGATGTGGCCGCCGCCCTGCGCGCAGCTACGACCTCCCCTGCGTTCGTGACGTCGAGAGTCAGCGGCAGTACCGCGTCGTTGTACTTGTCCACCAGGTCCGCCAGCGTGTCCACGTTCCGGGCGGTCGCGGCGGGTGACAACCTGCTTGCGACCGCGGCCAGTCGCTCCGGGCTGGACTCGGTGTCGTGCCGCAGGAGCTGCGCTGCGGTGTCGGGGTGATAGCCGAGCTCCTCATGGTGGGCCGGTTGCCCCTCGCTTGGACGCCCGGCTCGCTGAGGCGCTCCGTGTTCCGCATGCATGCCTCCCGCCCATGCAAATGTATTGACATTCTTACCTCATCTCCTCATGGTGGGCTTGTACGTACTAGTTGTACGAACAAGGCAGCCGATCGAGCGGCGGGAGACCCCCGCCAGAGCGGCGGCCGCCGTCCGCGCCGACCGGTCCGGCTCTGACAACCCCTGCCGCACGTGGCAGGCCCGAACCGCTGTCTCCTCCTCTGGCTTTCGCCCAGGACCGGGCGTCACGTCAGTCCTGCTCTTGAAACGCCTAAAGGACTCACCATGAAGATCGGCCTGATCACCGATTCCGTCGGCCACCTGCCCTTCGAGCGGGCCTTGGACCTTGCCAAGGAGCACGGCCTGAGCTCGGTCGAGGTGGCCACCGGCAACTGGTCGGAAAGCCCGCACGCCGACTTGCCCGCGCTCGTATCCTCGGCCGAGGCCCGCGCCGGATTCGCGGGGAAGATCGCCGATCGCGGCCTGAGCCTCAGCGCCCTGAACGCAAACGGCAACCAGCTCCACCCGGTCTCAGGCCCGGAACACAACAAGGTCGTCCGTGACACGATCGAGGTGGCCGGCGCCCTCGGCGTTCCCACCGTCGTCATGATGTCCGGCCTGCCAGGAGCGCGGGGTGACTCCTCCCCGAACTGGATCACTACCTCCTGGCCCCCGGAGAACCTGGATGTCCTCGCCTACCAGTGGGACGAAGTGGCCATCCCCTACTGGAAGGAGCTCGCCGCCTTCGCCCGCGACAAGGGTGTGCGCCTGGCCATCGAGGCTTGCGGCGCGCAACTGGTGCACAGCGCATCAACCATGCTCCGGCTCATCGATAGCGTCGGGGCCCCCGAGACCGTCGGGGCGAACCTGGACCCTTCGCACCTGATGTGGATGGGCGCGGACATCCCCACCGTGATCCGTACGCTCGGCAGCTCCATCTTCCACGTGCACGCCAAGGACATTCGGGTGAACAAGCCGGAGGCCGCGCGCGACGGACTGCTCGACACCGTCGCGATCACCAACCCCGGTGACCGCGCCTGGAATTACGTCACGCTCGGTCTCGGACACCCCGGCGGGGCGACCTTCTGGGCCGACTTCGTCTACATGCTGCGCTCGGTCGGATACGACGGCACGCTCAACATCGAGCATGAGGACGCGCTGGTCAACTCGGTGGAAGGGGTGGGCCGGGCGGCTGATCTGCTCAAGCAGGTCACTCTCGTCGACGCGCCTGACTGGACGCCCGCACAGATCTGACGAAACCCCTGACACACCAACGGGTTGTGCGCGGCACCAGGATGCGCATGGCTCTGGTGACCGGCGTGGCATCGATGAAGTCCTGGGCTTGGTCGCCGATGCCGAACCCCTGGTAGGAGCCGGCCGTGATCGACGACCGAGCCGGTTCCGTGACGAAGTTCTGGGCTCCCGCTGAGCCCGGTTACTCCACCGGCGAAGACGGCCCGCCGCCCCTTCGCGCCCTACAATTCGACACAGCCTGTCACCGCCCGCGCGTGGGCCAGGATCAGTTGACGGGCTCTGTCGGGGCGCAGAGCCGCGTTGTGGCTGACGATGTGCAGGCCGTAGCCGTCTTCGAGGGCGACCAGTCCGTGTGCCAGGTCGTGGGCGCTCGCGGCGAGAGTGAACGCGCCGGTCGCGGCCCCGACCTCGAGCGCGGTCGCGTAGAGAGCGACTTCCCTGGCGAAGAGGGAGGTCATCAGCTCGGCGTGGCCGGGACTGCGGCCGGCGCGCCGATGGAGCTCGTAGAGCAGCCCGTGGACAGGGTCCTCCGTGATGCCGGGCAGACCGCTTTCGATGAGCGCGCGCAGGCGTCCGGCAGCGTCCCCGGCAGGGGCCCCGTCGTACGCCTGCTGCCGGGAGGCCAGGAAGCCCTCAACCGCTCCCCGGTGCACTTCCAGCACCAGATCGTCGAGCTCGGGGTAGTAGTACAGCACCGACCCCTGAGAGACGCCCGCCGCGTCCGCGATGTCTTTGAGACGCAGGCCCTCGAGCCCGCGCTGGGCGATGGCCCGGCCCGCGGCAGAGACGAGGGCCTCCCTGCGGGCCGTCTGATTGCGCGGTCTTCCGACTCTTCCCATGGCCGTTAATTCTCTGCCACCTGGACCAGGTTCCGCAAGAAGTTCCTGTCGAGAGCATTGACGTCTGGTTCATCAATTGTTTGAATCTCGGCTCAAAGAAAGCGGCGCAGGCATCCTCTGAGGAGCTGTCTCGCCTCTGCCGTGCCCGCTGGCTCGGCCAGCACTTCCCATATGACCCAGGCCACACGAGGTCCGAACGGGCATCGGTTCGCCCACGTCCCCACGACGCAATCGAAGGCCACAGCATGACGACGTACTCGCACTGGCGGCAGCGTGCCGCCGATCTCGCGCCACGCACACGCCTCTTCATCGACGGAGCGTGGACCGACCCCGTCGACGACCAGTGGTTCCCCACGGTGAACCCCGCGACCGGCAAGACCACAGCCCATGTGGCGTCCGGCTCGGCCGCCGACGTCGACCGGGCCGTGACCGCGGCCCGGACTTCCTTCGAGGACGGCCGCTGGTCGCGCACCGCACCCGCGGAACGCAAGCGGGTCCTGCTGGAGCTGGCCCGTCTCATCGAGGCCCACGGCGAGGATCTCGCGCTCTGCGACACCCTCGACATGGGCAAGCCCATCGCGGAGTCCCACGGCACCGACGTGCCCGGCGCGGCCGGTGTCTTCGCCTGGTACGCGGAGGCCGTCGACAAGCTCTACGACGAGGTCGCACCGGCCCCGCCCGGCAACCTCGCCGTGATACGCCGCGCACCACTGGGCGTCGTCGGCGCGGTCGTGCCCTGGAACTTCCCGCTCGACATCGCGAGCTGGAAGCTGGCGCCCGCTCTGGCGGCGGGCAACAGCGTCGTGCTGAAGCCGGCCGAGCAGTCACCGCTGTCGGCACTGCTGCTGGCCGAGCTCGCTGCGGAGGCGGGCCTTCCCGATGGCGTGCTGAACGTCGTCCCCGGGCCCGGCGAGGTGACCGGACGCGCTCTCGGCCTCCACCCGGGCGTGGACACCCTGGTCTTCACCGGCTCCACTGCCGTGGCCAAGCGGTTCCTCGCCTACTCGGCCGAATCCAACATGAAGCAGGTCTGGCCGGAGGCCGGCGGCAAGAGCCCCAATCTCGTCTTCGCCGACGCCGATCTGGAGGCCGCCGCGGAACGCGCAGCCTGGGGCTTCGCCTACAACTCCGGGCAGGTGTGCTCCGCCAACACCCGACTGCTGGTCGAGGCGTCCGTCGCGGAGGAGTTCACCGCCCGGGTCGCCGAATATGCCCGCACCTGGCTGCCAGGCGATCCGCTGGACCCCACCACTCGCCTCGGACCGCTGGTCGACGAGGCTCAGGTGGAACGCGTCCTCGGCGCGCTCCGGACGTCCGGCGGCACGCTGGTGTGCGGCGGTACGCGACCCGACCGGGACGGCGCCTATCTCGACCCCACCATCGTCACCGGCCTGGCACCCGACGACCCGCTCGTCCGGGAGGAACTGTTCGGCCCTGTGCTGACGGCGCTGCCCTTCCGCGACGAGGCCGAGGCGATCCGGCTGGCCAACGCCTCCGCCTATGGCCTGGCCGCCTCCGTGTGGACGCGGGACCTGGCCCGCGCCCACCGCGTCGCCGACGCCCTCCAGTCGGGGACCGTCTCGGTCAACACCGTGGACGCGCTCAGCCCGCTCGTCCCGTTCGGCGGTTTCAAACAGTCCGGCTACGGCCGTGACCTCTCCCTGCACTCCTTCGACAAGTACACCGGCCTGAAGACGACCTGGATCGCCTACGGCTGACCGTGCCGGCGCCCGACCACCTCGCCGGCACAGCACCCGCTCCCGCACCGAGCAAAGGAAACGCCACACATGACCACCGACGCCGCAGACCTCGCCCGCCTGGATCGGGCGCACATCATCCACCCCTATCTGCCGGGCAGCGCCACTGAGCGCGTCGTCATGACCGAGGGCTCGGGGTGTCGCCTCACCGACTCCGAGGGCCGCAGCTATCTCGACGCCACCGGCGGCCTGTGGCTGGCTCAGGTCGGCCACGGGCGCACCGAACTGGCCGATGTCGCCCACGAACAGATGAGGAAGCTGGAGTACTTCACCAGCTTCTGGGAGTTCTCCAACGACCGCGCCATCGAACTTGCCGCCCGACTGGCCGAAATCGCCCCCGAGCCCCTCAACCACGTCTACTTCACCTCCGGTGGCTCCGAGGGCAACGAGGCGGCCATCAAGATGGCCCGCTACTACCACCACCGCCGCGGGGAGAGCAGCCGGACCTGGATCCTGGCGCGCAGCAAGGCCTACCACGGCATCGGCTACGGCGGCGGCTCGGCCACCGGCTTCCCCCTCTACCACGAGGGCTTCGCTCCGATGATGCCGCACGTCTCCCACCTCACTCCGCCGTGGCCGTACCGCACCGAGCTGTACGACGGCCAGGACCCGACCGACTTCCTCATCCGCGAACTGGAGGACCGCATCGCGGAGATCGGCCCGCAGAACATCGCCGCGATGATCGGAGAGCCGATCATGGGCGTCGGGGGGATGCTCGTCCCGCCCGCCGACTACTGGCCGCGGGTGCGCGAGGTCCTCGACCGGCACGGCATCCTGCTGATCTTCGACGAAGTGGTCACTGCCTACGGCCGCGTGGGGGAGTGGTTCGCCGCCCAGTATTTCGGCGTCACTCCGGACATCATCGTCACCGCCAAGGGCATCACCTCCGGATACGTCCCGCTCGGCGCCCTCCTGGTGGGCGATCACGTCGCCGAAGCGCTGCTGCTCGAACACGGCTTTCCCATGGGCTACACCTACAACGGCCACCCCGTCGCCACCGCGGTCGCCGCCGCCAACCTCCGAATCATTGAGGAGGAGGGCATGCTCGCCCGCGCGACGAGCCTGGGCGCCTTCCTCCACAGTGAGCTGGAGGGCCAGCTCGGCGAGTTGCCGATCCTCGGGGAGATCCGCTCCGTCGGCATGATGCTCGCCGTGGAGCTGGTCAAGGACCGCGACACCCGCGAACCGCTGCCCCTGCATCCGGATCGGATGCCGCACGATGTGATCCGCCGCGAGACCGGCGTGATCGTCCGCGACTCCGCCCACAGCCTGGTGCTCTCCCCGCCGCTGGTCATGAGCGAGGCAGAGGCCAAGGAAGCGGCCTCCGCCCTGCGCAGCGTCCTGGAACGCACCGCACCGACCGGTGAGATCCGCGCCGCCTGACACTCGCCGGAGGTCCGGTGCCCCACCGGGCCTCCCCGCATCGCACGTCCCGACACGGACCCCACGCCGTCACCGCGCTCGCACGCGCTTACTCGCAGGCCCCTCTCCGCATCGAGGAAACACCCGTGTCCTCCAAAGTCTCGCCCACACAGTCGAGTGGTCCGCAAGCCACGACGGCCACCTTGCAGCGCAGTCTGAAGCGGTTCGACATCACCGCCATGGCCGTCGCCGCCGTCATCTCCTTCGACACAGTCGGACAGATCGCCACCGGCGGCGGCGAGGCCGCCACCTGGACGGCGGTCATCGCTCTCTTCTTCCTCGTCCCCTACGCCCTGCTGTTCGCCGAGACCGGCGCGGCCTTCCCCCAGGAGGGCGGCCCGTACGTATGGGTCAAACTCGCCCTCGGCCGTTCGGCAGCCGCTGTCACGACGCTGTTCTACTGGGTCACCAACCCCATCTGGCTCGGGGGTTCACTGGTCTTCCTCGCCGCCACGACCTGGGACGGTTTCGTCTTCCACCTGGGCTCGGGCACCGTCGCCGACTACGCCTTCAAGCTGCTGTTCGTGTGGGTCGCCATCCTCACGGCCGTCGTCTCCCTGCGCCGAGGCAAATGGATCACCACAGCCGGCGCAGCGGTGAAGGTACTCTCCCTCGCTCTGTTCACCCTCACTGCCGTGCTCTACGGAGCGCAACACGGCTTCCAGGGGCTGGCCGACACCCGCTTCACCCCGACCACGGCGGGCTTTCTCGGCCTCGTACCGGTCCTTCTGTTCGCCTACGTCGGTTTCGAAGCGCCCAACGCGGCCGGCGAGGAGATGCACGATCCTCAGCGCGACGTTCCCGCCGCCCTCGGACGCTCCGTTGCTGTCGCGGTGTGCTGCTACCTGTTGCCGGTCCTCGCGCTCCTGGCCGTCGTACCCGCCGGCAAGGTCACCGGCATCGGTGGTTTCATGGAAGGTGCCCGCCTGGTCTTCAGCGTATACGGCGGCGCGTCCGGCCCCCTGCTGACACTCACCGCCGTCATGTTCGTCTTCGCCCTCCTCACGCAGGGCAGTGCCTGGATGATCGTCAGCGACCGCATGCAGGCCATGGCGGCCGCCGACGGCGGCTTCTTCAGTCGGTCGCTCGGCGCCTTCCACCCCGGACTCGGTACGCCGGTGCGCACGAATCTGCTCTCTGGCGCGGTGGCCACGGTGTTCATGCTGGCCGCGATGCAACTCGCGGACGGCGACGCGGGCGCGGTCTTCACAGTGGTGCTCACCGTGGCGGTCACCACCCTGCTGCTGTCCTATCTAGTAGTCATCCCGGCCCTCGTCGTGCTCCGGCTGCGCCGCCCCGACGTCGTACGGCCCTACCGTGTTCCCTTCGGCAACCGTGGCTTCATGACCTGCGCGGCGCTGGTTTACGCCTGGATCCTGCTCGGCTCCTGGTCGGCTCTCTTCCCCGGAGTCCTGGAAAGGCTCTTCGGTATCGACTACGCCTTTCAGGACGCCTGGGGTGTATCGCGCCTCTCCTTCGAGGTATTCACCCTCGGCACCGTTGTCGCACTACTGCTGATCGGGACCATCGGCGTGATGGCGGCTCGCCGACAAGCCGCCGCGCCGATCCAGCGTGAAACAGGGCGCGGTGCGGTTTGACGCGGGGCCCGGTGAAACCGGTTCGTTCAGCGGACGAGCTCCGCCGGCTCGGTGGCCTTGCCCAGCACCCACTCCAGGGGGCCGCGCCTGAAGCCGCGGGACCAGAGTGCGGCGAAGAGCGTCACTGCCACGATGAAGCCGAGCAGCATGCGCAACGTGGAACTGGGGAGTTCATCGATCCCAAGGAGGCGGATGCCAGCAATGTGGAGGACGTACGCGGTCAGGGACATCGTGCCGACCGCGATGACCGGGCGGACCAGGCGGTGGAAGCGTGGGAAGGCGTCGACGGCGGTGAGACAGAGTGCCAGGACTGTGATGGCCACACCGGTGTTGGCGATGATCGAAAGGGTCGTCTCGCTGTGCGGGGAGGCCACCAGCAGTTCGGCCGGGGTGTGGCCGTCCGGGTAGCCCCAGGCGTTGGACCACCAGGCCGACGTGGCTGATCCGCCGTTGCTCCAGCGGGAGGCGCTGATGGCAGGTATGGCCTTGGGAAACAGGTGCAGGGCGAGCCAGGAGCCGCCGTAGCCGAGGACGGTCAGGCAGACGCCGGTGACCGCCAGGCGTATGCGGACGGCGGAGGCGGGCAGGTCGAGGCGGGCCACGGCCATACCGGCGATGACGAAGGGAATCCAGGCAAGGGCGGGGTAACCGCCGGTGAACAGCAGCGAGACGATGCCGTCGGCGTTCGAGGGCCAAGCCCAGACGCCGTCGGCGCCGTCAGCGGGGAGCACGCGCTTGATGCCGTAAAGGACCTGCGGCAGGACCAGCGCACCGGCTCCGGCGGTGATGGCCAGTGAGCGGGCGCTGAGCTGGTACAGCGGCAGGACGAGCAGGAAGTACAGACCGTAGAAGGCGAGGATCACCTCGACCGAGGTGCCGGTCATGGTGAGTGCGGTGCCCAACACCAGCAGGACGAGCGCCCGGATCACCACCTTGGCGACCGCCTGACGGCCCGCCCGGCCCGTC
Source organism: Streptomyces sp. Inha503 (assembly GCF_047215865.1). Classification (NCBI taxonomy): domain Bacteria; kingdom Bacillati; phylum Actinomycetota; class Actinomycetes; order Kitasatosporales; family Streptomycetaceae; genus Streptomyces; species Streptomyces sp. Inha503. The sequence goes on from NZ_CP178360.1 coordinate 11,640,343, forward strand.
TTCGGGGAACGGCGGCCCATGATCAACATGATCGAGAAACCTGCCAGAAAGGCGAAGAGCGCGGACGCCCGGCCGTGCGCCAACTCCATGAGGAATCCCGTGGCACCTCCCTCGGAGGGGTTGGGGCCGACATGGGCCGCGAACATCCCGTAAACCGCGAGGCCGCGGGCCAGGTCGACACCGATAAGGCGGCCCGTCGGGGCCCGTCCACCCGGGGGATCCGCGGCCGCCGCGGTGTCGGTGGCGCCGGCCCGGGTGCTGGTCGGCGACGTGAGCGCCGGGTCGTCCGTGTTCTGGGTCATGCTTCCAGGCTGGAGAGCCGGCCGGGCGGGGAGTATCCGTAAGGTGTCCGGTCCGACCCCGTCACCCGGCGGGTGCGGCCTCTGCCGGGTGGGGCCGGCCTGGCGCGCCCACTCGCCCTGCCCCGTGATGGGGTCCGGCGGCACCTGGCCAAGCCCCCCTGACGGCTGGAGCCCACCCCCCGACTGGCGGGAGAGTTCCGCCTGGCCACCCCATGAGGCGTCCCTCGTTCTACGGTCGGAGCGTGGGAATCGACATCGATGTGCGGGCTGAACCATGCGCACCAGGACGACGAGGCGGAGCGTGCGTGATCCGGGTCATAGTTGTGGACGACGAGGCCCTGCTGCGGTCAGGATTCCAGCTGATCCTCAGCGCCGCCGCCGACATCGAGGTCGTCGCGACCACGGTCGGCGCCGAGGCCGTCGACACCGTACGGCGGGTGAGCCCGGACGTCGTCCTGCTGGACATCCGCATGCCCGACGTGGACGGACTGACCGTACTCGGGCAGCTACGAGCGCTGCCACGGCCTCCCATTGTGGCCATGCTGACCACATTCGACGCCGACGAGTACATCCTCACCGCACTGCGCTCCGGCGCGGCGGGCTTTCTCCTCAAGGACACCGAACCCGATCAACTCGCCCAGCTGGTCCGCTCGCTGGCCGCGGGCGGCGTCGTGCTGTCACCGAAGGCGTCCCGCGCCATCTGGCAAAGCCACCCCGGGGCCACCGCGGCCATCGACGCCCAGGCCGACCGCGTTCAACGACTCACCGAGCGCGAGCGTGAGGTGCTCGTGCTGGTCGCGGAGGGACTCTCCAACACCGACATCGGCACCCGCATCCATCTCAGCGCGGGCACCATCAAGGACCACGTCAGCGCGATCCTCACCAAACTACGGGTGGGCAGCCGCGTCCAGGCGGCGCTGCTCGCCCAGCGGGCCGGCCTGCTGGACGGGCACGGCCGGTCGGAGCCGGGGCGATGACCGCGCCCAGGGGAAGGTGGGCCCAAATCCCCGCCCCCATCGTCGACGCCGTCGTCGTCGCGATCGCGGCAGCGGACGTCTGGCTCAACCTGTGGGACGCTACCTCCTCGCAGACAGCGATCGCGGCCACGGGCTGTGCCGCACTCGCACTCCGGCGGCGCTTCCCCCTCGCGGTTTTCATGTGCACGCTCCCAGCCAGCCTCGTGCTGTACATCGTGTTCGCGCCGTTCGCGGCCCTCTTCACCCTGGCGGAGCGGTCTCGCAATCGCCGCCTGCTCGGCGCGTGCGCCGTACTGTTCGCCCTCGCCTCCGCTGCCCCTGGCCCCTGAACAACGCCAGCCCGCACGAGCGCACCTGGGTTCTGGTCTACTTCATCTACACACTCGCCACCGCCGCGGCACCCGTGCTGCTGGGCCAACTCGTCCAGGCACGGCGTGATCTGGCCCGTAAGCTCGTCGAGATCGAGGAAGCACGCGAACACGAGCAACTGCTGCACTCCCAGGCCGTACTCGCTCACGAACGAGCCCAGCTCGCCCGTGAGATGCACGACGTCGTCTCCCACCAGGTCAGCCTGATCGCAGTACAGGCCGGTGCCCTCCAAGTCGCCTCCAGGGACGCCGATTCCAAGGAGCGCGCCCGCACCATCCGCACGCTCAGCGTCGACACCCTTGATGAACTGCGCCACATGGTCACCCTGCTGCGTGCCTCCGGTGGACGGGACACCGAACTCACCCCGCAACCGACCCTCGCCGACCTCCAGAAACTCGTCACCACCAGTGGCATCGATACCGAGCTGACCGGTGAACTCCCGCCGAACATCGCCACCACGGCGCAACGAGCCATCTACCGCACTGTGCAGGAAGCCCTCACCAACGTCCGTAAACACGCTCCCGGTGCCGCCGCTACCGTTTGCCTCTCGCGCAACGCCGAAGCCTTCGGCGTGACAGTGACAAACACCCCGCCCACGTACCCCTCCCTCCCCCTGCCAGGATCCCACCAGGGCCTGATCGGCCTCAGGGAGCGTGCCGAACTCCTGGGCGGCACCCTCACGTCCAGGCCCACCTCCGACGGCGGTTATGAGGTGAGCCTGCGGATTCCGATCCGCACGGACTGACGGGCACGTGGGGCGTTCCGGTGCCGCTGTGCCAGGGGAGGACCTTGCCCCACTGGATGAGCTGGCCGTATTGGGCGGGGTCGGCGCTGTCGGCGAAGACGAGGTCGAGGATGCGGCGGGCGGCCTGGGCGGGAGTTTGGCAACGTCGGACGCCTGGTCGTTCGGGAGGCTCCGCGGCAGGGTTACGAAGTGACCGCAGTGGTGCGCGACCCGCTCATCGGACGGCCACCACGGCGCCCAGGTGGCCGTCCAGGGGCGCGCGCTGTCCGGACGCGAGGTCGGGGCCGTGCGCCGCCGCGCGGGTAGTTCATGAGTGTCGGGTGGTAGCAGACCAGCGGGTCCGGTGGTGCCCGGTGCTCTTTGAACCGAGCAGCGCGCGGCGATCTCGGCAGGCGAGATTTATGTGCACATGGCATGGAGAGATGTCGGTTTGATGCTGGACGTCGATTCGGTGTTGCCCGGAAACTCTCGCGTAGCGCCCCTGACCGCGCTGTCCATGCCTTGTTTCTCCCTGATGGAGGGCTGATGGTGAGCTCGTTCGCATGGTTTCGGCGCGTTCTGGCCACCTTGGCCTCGACCTCGGTGGTGCTGCTCCTGATCGTGCCGACCGTAGCCAGGGCTGACGGTTCCCGGAGCGGATGCGCCGATCTGACCGGCCTCCGGCTGCCGGACGCGACGGTGAGCGTCGCTGAGCCGGTGCCCGCCGGGCAGTACACCGCGCCCGACGGCCGGACGATGCCCGTACCGGCGTTCTGCCGGGTGCGGGGAGTCGCGAAGCCAGTACCGGATTCGGCCATCGGGTTCGAGGTCTGGCTGCCCCAGCGGGGCGGGAACGACCGGCTGGTCATGTTCGGCAACGGCGGATACAGCTCGGCCATCGACTTCGGTTCCATGGGGCGTCTGCTGTCCGCCGGATATGTCACCGTCGGCACGGACACCGGCCATACCGGCGATGACCCGGAGGTCTTCGTCCAGGGCGCGGCCAACCCGGAGATCATCGTGGACTGGGGGCACCGGGCGGTGCACGAGTCCATCGTGAACGCGAAGCGCGTGGTGAAGGCGTTCACCGGTGCGAAACCGGGCCACTCCTATTTCGTCGGCTGTTCCACGGGCGGTCAGCAGGCGCTGATGGAGGCACAACGTTATCCGGACGACTTCGACGGCATCGTGGCCGGAGCCCCCGGCAACAACCGGATCAGCCTCAATGCCGGGTTCCTCTGGCAGTACCTGAACAACCATGAGGCGGGCGATGACAGCCGTCCCGTCATCCCCGCCTCGAAGCTCCGCCCGCTCACCGACGCCGCGGTGCGGCAGTGCCGCGGCCAGGACGGCGGGAGTGCCACCGACGGCTTCCTCACCGATCCGCGGCGGTGCTCGTTCGATCCGGGGCGCCTGCGCTGTGCCACGGACGACAGGCCCTCCTGCCTGACCGATCAGCAGGTGCGTGCGGTGCGGAAGATGTACGCCGGGGCGCGTGACCCGCGTACCGGAACGCAGGTCTACCCGGGCTGGCCGGTGGGTAGCGAGGCGCCGGTGGTGGACGCCTCGGGTGGTGTGCTGTCGGGTTGGAGCAAATACTGGGGCACCACCGAACCCGCGCGGGCCAACTTCTGGCGGTACTGGGTGTTCGGCGACCGGAACTGGAACTGGTGGAGCTTCGATTACCACCGCGACATGCGGTTCGCGAAGGTCAAGCTCGGCTCGATCATCGACGCGACAGACCCCGATCTGCGCCCCTTCCGGCGCGGCGGCGGAAAACTGCTGATGTACGCGGGCTGGGCCGACCCGGTCGTCTCGGCCTACGACACCATCAACTACTACCGACAGGTGATCCGGGCCACCTCCACCGGCCCGGCCGGGAGCGCCGACGCGGTCCGGCAGACACAGCGGTTCGCCCGGCTGTTCACGGTGCCGGGCATGACCCACTGCGGCGGAGGCCCGGGGCCGAACGTGTTCGACACACTCGGGCCGGTCGTACGCTGGGTCGAACAGGGCATCGCGCCGACTGAGATCACCGCGACCAAGTACGTCAACGACGACCCGGCACAGGGCACGGCCCTGACACGGACCCTGCGCCCGTATCCATACGGGGCCACACGACAGGGTTGCGCGTGACGCCGGAGTCGGCGCGCGCTCGGAGTCGGCAGTCGGCAGAGACTCCGCCGGGTGAAGGAGCGAACGGCGAGGCTATGGCGCGCATCCGCTCCGGAGCGCTCCAGCGGCTGGCCGCGGAGCGCTCCGAGTGGCCCGGTTCAGAACGGGCAGGTGTCCATCCAGCGCGTGACCAGGGACGTGTTGTTCTTGTCGGAGTCACGCACGGCATCGCACAGGAACGGGCTGAAACGGGTGTCAGCGCGCAGCCAGCGGCTGAGGAACGACACGATCCACTTGCCCTGCTTGGCCTTGTTGCCGGATCCGGTCATCGGGCAGAGGTGGTCGCCGGGAACCTCGATGTAGAGCTTCTCGGCCTGGGCCATGGAGTTGTACCAGGGCAGCGCGTACCTGTTGCCGGGGGCGGCGACATCGCTTTGACAGGTGAGGAAGAAGGTGGGCTCGGTTACTCCGGAGAAGTTCGGGCTCATATGGAACGGGGCCGTGGGCACGCCCGCCTTGAAGCGGGAGTCGTCGCGGAGGGCCGCCATGACACCGCCGCCCCCCATCGAGTGACCGGCCGCGCCGAGTGTGCCGTTGAGCTTGCCGGAGACCGGGTTGCCGGTGGTGTTGCCGAGCGCGAGCAACTGGGTGCCGGCGGCGCTGATCTGGCGCCCGCGCGATTCGGGATCGTCGGTGAGCGTGTTGGTGCCGACGTTGATCACGACGAAGCCCCAGGAGGCGAGGCGGGGTGCGAGCCATTGCAGGTTCTGCTGGGTGCCCTGATAGCCCGGCATCAGCACGACGCCCGGGTATGACCCGGTGGCTGTCGGGTAGGTGACGGTGCCGGATCCATATCCGCTCGGGCTGGGAACGGTGTAGGCGGCAGTGGCCAGCGGCCCGCTTGCGGCCTCCAGCGAAGCGGTCGTCGGGTCCGGGATCCCGTCCCCGGGGGAGGTGCCACCACTGGACCCGTACACCTGGAACTCCCACAGCGAGTAGCCATAGGGGGTGCCGCGCTGCATGCCATAGACGCGGACGTACCGGCCACTTCCGGTGACGTCGAGGGTCTGCATGCCACCGGTGCCGGTGACGGTCGAGTGAATGGTGGTCCAGGCGGTGCCGTTGTCCGAGGTCTGGATCTGGAACGCTCGGGCGTATCCGGCCTCCCAGCGCAGGACGATTCGGCTGATGGTGGCGGTGGCGCCCAGGTCGACGCGTAGCCACTGGGGGTCGCTGAACACGCTTGACCAGCGGGTCCCGGTGTTGCCGTCCACCGCCGCGGACGCGGGGGTGGACGTGTTCTCGGTGGACGAGGCGGTCGCGGGTCTACCCTGCGACAGCAGCTCGGCGGCGGCCGCGGTCTTGTCCTGGGACAACGGCACGGCAGCGGCCGTCGGCGGGGCAGAGACGCTCAGCAGGGCCAGGGCAATGGCGGTGGCCAGTGCGATCAGCACCATTACGGCGCGGGGTCTGGTCCCTAACGGCCACGTCGCGCCGGCCGGACAATGAGATGAGCGCATTGATTTACCTCCGGTGAGGCATGCGAGTACATTTCCGGAAAACGCAGTGCGCCCACACCGTAGGCTCCGGCGTATCTACCGTGAAGCCATTCCTCTGCCCAGCGAGCGGATAAATAAATGACTGGGACGCATCAATGGTCCCAAATCGGAGCACATTTTCACACCGACCCGTCCCTGTCCCGGATTTCACGAGCGCGGTGGCGCGGTGCTGTCGCGGACGACGAGTTCGGTGGCGAGCTCCACCCGGGTCTGTGCCAGCGGTTGCCCCTGTGCAAGCTTGACCACCATCGCCGCTGCGGTGACGGCCATCTCGGTGAGCGGTTGGTGCACGGTGGTCAGTGGTGGCACGGTCCACTGTGCCGGGCGCAGGTCGTCGAACCCCACGACGCTGAGGTCGTCGGGGATGGACAGTCCGGCCTCGGCGGCGGCCCGGTACACACCGAGTGCCAGTGCGTCGTTGCAGGTGAACACGGCAGTCGGTGGACTGGGCAGGCGCAGCAGCTCGCGTGCGTGCCTGAGGCCGTCCTCCGCACGGTAGTCGCCGATGCGGACGAGGTCGGGGTCGACGAGCGCGCCTGCGGTCTCCATGGCGGTCCGGTAGCCGTCCACCCGGGCGCGGCTGGCGAGGGCGTTTTCGGGTCCGGTGATGACGGCGATGCGTCGGTGCCCGAGCCGTAGAAGATGGCGGGTGGCCGAGAGGCCGCCGTTCCAGTTGGTCGCACCCACAGAGGGGGACGCGTGGGCGGGTTCGCCATTGGGGTCGACGAGGACGAACGGAATGCCCCGGCTGCGCAGTTGGCCGCTCTGGGTATCGGCGAGGACGGAGTAGACCTCGATGATGCCTGCCGGGCGCCGGAACAGAACGTCCTCGACCCAGCCGCGTCCGGGGGTCAACCGGCCTTGCAGCTCGGAGATCACCACTGCGAGCCGGTGCTCGCGCGCCACCTGCTGCACGCCCTTGATGATCTCGACGTGGTACGCGTCCCGGATCTGGCGGAAGACGAGTTCCAGTACGGGGGCGGGGCGGGCGGCCCGCTTCTGCCTGCGGTGCCCGTGGCTGCGAATGATCTCTTCGATCCGAGCGCGGGTGTCGGACGCGACGTCCGTCCGCCCGTTGATCACCTTGGAGACCGTGGCGACGGAGACCCCGGCGTGCGCCGCTATCTCCGCGGTGGTCAGCGGCCCAGCGGCCAGGCCATCGCGAGCAAGCCTCTGATTTGTAGAGGACATGCCAGGAAGCCTAGATCCAAGAGCGAACTTTTCGAAGACCCGGGTGGCCGCGAAATTCCTTCTGTCCCATGGCCTTGACAGTCGAGAAAGCCCTTTCTACAGTCACTGCGCTTCACTGCGAAATCGCGAAAATTTCAGTGAGCCGGGTGTGGCTTCGACGTCTGTGTGGCCCACGCCGGCTGTGGCTTCGACCAGCCCTTTTCCCCCACGATGCTGGAGAAAGCATGACTTCACCTACCGCGAGCCATCGCAGAAACCGCCGCCGGCCGTACACCGTGCTGGCCGGGGCGGTCGTCCTGGGCGGCTCCCTGCTGGGTCCGCAAGCACTCTCCGAAGACGCCACCGCCGCCCCGGCCGTCAAGGCGTGGCCGGACGAGGCCGACGGGTTCGCTTCCCTGGGCGGCGGCACCACCGGCGGGGCCGCGGGCAAGACCGTCACCGTCACCTCCTTCGCCGAACTGGAGAAGTACGCCACCGCCCAAGACCCCTACGTCATCAAGGTCGGCGGGACGATCAAGTACCCGACGATGGGCAACGAGGTGCGCGTGGCCTCGAACAAGACGGTCATCGGTGCCGGAACCAAGGGAGAGATCGTCGGCGGAGGCTTCTTCCTCAAGAAGGGCGTCAGCAACGTCATCATCCGTAACCTCACCATCCGCGACACCCGGATGCCGGACGACGACCCGGACGACGACAGCTACGACTACGACGCCATCCAGATCGACACCGCCGACCACATCTGGATCGACCACAACCGCCTGGAGCGGATGAACGACGGCCTGATCGACAGCCGCAAGGACACCACGAACCTGACGGTGTCCTGGAACATCATCAACGAGAACCACAAGACCTTCGGAATCGGCTGGACGGACAACGTCACCTCCCAGATGACGATCCATCACAACTGGTTCAGTGGCACCCAGTCCCGCAACCCGAGCATCGACAACGTGGCCAACGCCCACCTGTACAACAACTATCTACAGAACACCGGCAGCGGAAACTGGTCGCGGGGCAAGTCCAACACCGTGATCGAGAACAGCTACTTCAGGGGCGTCACCGACCCGTATTACAAGGATGCCGACGCCCAACTCGTCGTCCGTGACAGCGTCGTGGTCGACAGCAAGGGCAAACAGCAAACGGGCGGTGGCGGCTTCGACCCGCGCAAGTTCTACGACTACACCCTCGACGACGCCGAAGACGTCCCCACCATCCTCAAGGACGGCGCCGGACCGCAGCCCGACATCGGCAACTAAGGCCCGCCAAGACGTTGGTTCTGACCGACGGCACGAGCACCGGGCGCACCGACGCAACCCGTCGGTGCGCCCGGTCGGAGGTGACGGCGATGCGATGGGCGGAGACTGGAACCCTGATACGTAGTTGGCGGAGCCCATCGGGCGTGGGGTACGGGTAGCACACGGGTCGCGCCGGATGAGTCGGATCGGTAGGACGGGACACATGTTGGACGCGGTCGAACGCGGGCTGCTGCAAGCGCTCCAGATCGATGGGCGGGTCGCGTTCTCGCTGGTCGGTGCGGTGCTGGGGGTTTCGGACCAGACAGTGGCGCGCCGGTACGCGCGGCTGCGGAACGAGGCGGGCGTTCGGGTGATCGGTGCGGTGTGGCCGGAGGCGGTGGGGCGGCAGCTGTGGCTGGTGCGGGTGCGGTGCGTACCGGAGGCGGTGGCGGGGCTCGCGCGAGCGCTGGCGAAGCAGGCGGAGACGTCGTGGGTGCAGATCGCCTCGGGCGGCGCGGAGGTCCTGTGCATGGTTCAGACGGTGACGGACCCGCCGGCCGCGGAGTCGACCGTGCTGTCTCGCCTGCCCCGCACGCCCCGGGTCACCGGAGTGAGTGCGCACCGCGTGCTGCACCCGTTCTTCGGTGGAAGTGAGAGTCCGCTGACGAAGAACGGGCCACTCACGGCGGAGCAGTGCGCGCGGCTGTCGCCGCCGGCGGCGAAACGCGTGTCCGGGCCGGTGGAACTGTCAACGGAGGACAACGCGTTGCTGGAGGCGCTCGCGCTGGACGGGCGGGCCGGGTTCCGGTCGCTGGCCACGGCGACGGGCTGGTCGCAGACGACTGTGCGGCGGCGGCTGGCGGAGCTGCGCTCGGGCGGGGTGGTGTACTTCGACGTGGACGTCGACCCGGCGTTGCTGGGGTCGTGGACGTCGGCGGGGTTGTGGCTGACGGTCGCGCCGGGTGAGCTGGCGGCTGCGGGTGAGGCGCTGGCGGAGCATCCGCAGGTGAGCTTCGCGGCTGCCACCACCGGCGTGTCCAACCTGTACGCGAGCGTGCAGTGCCCCACTGGCGCGGCGCTGTACGAATACCTGACGGGCCCGGTGGCGGCATTGCCCGGGCTGCTGTCGGTGGAGACCGCGCCGAGTATGCGGGTGGTCAAGGGGGCGTCTCCGATCGTCGGATAGCGCCGCGTACGAGGCCCTCCGTGTCGGATAGCGCCCACTGGGGCGGTGTTTCTGCCGCGGGGCTCAGCGCGAGGGGATTGTGGCGGGGCACGAAAACACATCGCTCCGAGAAAGAACTCCCGATGCCGAACGCATTCGACCCGATCTCCATCGGACCGCTTACCCTGCCCAACCGCGTCGCCATGGCCCCGCTGACCCGCCGCCGCGCCTACGGCGACGGCCTGTCAGCGACCCCGCTCATGGCCGAGTACTACCGGCAGCGCGCGACCGCCGGGCTGATCGTCGCCGAAGCCGCCCAACCCAGTCATGTCGGCCAGGGCTACACCGACACCCCCGGCCTGCACGACCCGGCGCAGGTCCTGTCCTGGCGCCCGGCCACCGACGCCGTGCACGACGCGGGCGGCCGGATCTACACACAGCTCATGCACGCCGGCCGTAACAGCCACCCCGAACTCCTCGGCGGCGGGCTGCACCCGCTCGCGCCGTCCGCGTGTGCCGCCGAAGGCGTCGTGCGCGTCCACGGCGGCGAACCGGCCGTGCGCAAGCCGTACCCGATACCGCAAGTCCTGACCATGCGGGGCGTCGCGGATACCATCGCCGACTTCGCCGATGCGGCCGCGAACGCGATCGACGCCGGGTTCGACGGTGTCGAACTGCATGGAGCCTACGGTTACCTCATTCAGCAGTTCCTCTCCGGCAACGCCAACCGCCGCACCGACCGTTACGGCGGCAGCGTCGCCGGGCGCGTCCGGTTCCCGCTCGACCTCGTTGACGCCGTCGCCGCGCGCATCGGATCCGAGCGGCTCGCCCTGCGGATCTCCCCCGGCTGCACCGCGTTCGGCCTCGACGAGCCGGACCTGCACGAGCTCTACCTGACCCTGGTCGACGGTCTGCCACGCGACCTGGCCTACCTGCACGTATTCGAGTTTCCGGGCCACCGCGACCTCACGGTGAAACTGCGGGAGCACTGGGAAGGAGTGTTCATGCTCAATCCGCACGAGACTCACCACGACTGGCCCGCCGGCCCCCGGCAACTGCGCCTGGTCGACGACGGGCTGGCGGACATCCTCTCGTTCGGGACGCTGTTCATCTCCAACCCCGACCTCGTGCACCGCCTCCGCCTCGGCGCGCCGCTCGCCGAGGCCGACGAGACCACGTTCTACCGCGGGGACCACCGCGGCTACACCGACTACCCCTGCCTGGGGGAAGTCCTCTCGTGACCGCTGTCCGGCTCCACATACGCCAGCTTGATCTCCATTGGAGTTCCTCCCCTTTGGCCGGGTTCGGTGCGTGTGTGCCTCCAGATTGCGTCGTGCGTTTGGACGAGGACTGGACGTCCGGTGGACACGGCCGCGCCGGGCCCCTGTCAGGGCACCTCAGGCCCGCGGTACTCGCTCATCGCGTCGATGAGCCAGCGCGCCAGATGGTCGGCGAACGAGGACCGCGGGAGGAGCCGGTACGTCGGCGCGTCGTCGAGCTGCCGGAGCAGCACCGGGACGGGGCCCACCGTGGTCGACACCGCCCGGCCGGGGCCGAAGGCCCGGGGGTGCAGGTCCAGCCGGCAGCCCTTCTCCAGCACCTGGCGGGCGGCCGGGCCGCTCAGCTCCAGCGTGGTGCGGTTGGCCGAGACGTCCACGACCGAGCCGGGGTCTCCCGCGAGCGCCTGCCGCAACTCGGCGGTGTCGATGGGCTCTTCGGACAGCACGAGCCACTCGTCGGGGCCGAGCCAGGCGACCGTGAGGGGGCCGGACCCGGTGGTGTGGCCGCACGCTCGCGGGAGTGGTGCCCCCAGGGTCTTCTCCATGCGGCCGGCCGCTTCGGACGCGGGGTCGAGGCGCAGGTTCACCATGGAGATGAACGGCCGCTCGGCCAGCGTGACGCCGCGGGCGCCGGTGACGGCGGCCGCGCGCATCCGGTCCGCCAGATGTGCCAGGGGGCTGGTGCGCAGCGCCACCGGGCTCGCGTCGGTCGGCTCAGCCATCTCGTTTGGTCCCTTCGGGGTCGTAGAGCACGGGTTCGGTGACCTGGACGGGGACGAGGTCGTCGCCGACGGGGGCGAGGAGCGTGTCCCCGACGCGGTCCCGCCCGGCGGCGACCAGGGCGAGGGCGAACGGACGGCCCAGCGCCTGGCTGTGGTAGCTGGAGGTGACATGGCCGAGCATCGGCACCGGCCCGGCCTCGGGGGTGACGGGCACGTTCGGCGCGATGAGCTGGGTGCCCTCGGGCAGCCGGGTGCCGCGATCGGTCGGCAGCAGGCCGACCAGGTGCTTGCGGTCGGGCCGGGAGGTGTCGGGGCGGGAGTACGAGCGCTTGCCGATGAAGTCCTTCTGCTTGGAGACCACCCAGGACATGCCCGCGTCCTGAGGGGTGACGGTGCCGTCGGTGTCCTGGCCGACGATGATGTAGCCCTTCTCGGCCCGCAGGACGTGCATGGTCTCGGTGCCGTACGGGGTGATGTCGTACGGTCGGCCCACCGCGTACACCTCCTCCCACACCGCCAGGCCGTACCACGCCGAGACATTGATCTCGTAGGCCAGTTCGCCGGAGAAGGAGATCCGGCAGATGCGGGCCGGGATACCGGAGGCCAGGGTGGTCTCGCGGAGGGCCATGAAGGGGAACGCCTCGTTCGACAAGTCGACGTCGGGGGCGAGATGGGCGACCACCTCGCGTGACTGCGGGCCGACGACGGCGATCGTCGCCCACTGCTCGGTCACCGAGGTGCAGTGGACGTCGAGCTCGGGCCACTCGGTCTGGAGCCACTCCTCCAGCCAGTCCAGGACTCCGGCGGCGCCGCCGGTCGTGGTGGTCATGAAGTAGCGGTTCTCCTCGAGGCGCAGCGTGACGCCGTCGTCGAAGATCATGCCGTCCGGCTTGCACATCACGCCGTAGCGGGCCATGCCGGGCCTCAGCTTCTTGAAACCGTTGGTGTAGACGCGGCCCAGGAACTCCCCGGCGTCCCGGCCCCAGATCTCGATCTTGCCGAGGGTGGAGGCGTCCATGAAGGCCACCCCCTCACGGGCGGCGCGGCACTCGCGGGCCACGGCCGAGTCCATGTCCTCACCGGGCCGGGGGTAGTACCAGGGGCGCTTCCACTGCCCGACGTCCTCGAACACCGCCCCCTGGGCGACATGCCAGTGGTGAATGGAGGTCATGCGCTCCGGGTCGAACAGCTCACCGCGCTCCCGCCCGGCGAGGGCGGCGAAGGCGACCGGCGTGTACGGCGCCCGGTAGGCCGTTGTGCCGATCTCTCCGGGTGACGCGCCCGCGCCGAGGACTTCGGCGATGACACCGATCGCGTTGACACCGGAGGTCTTGCCCTGGTCGTTCGCCGTGCCGAGCGAGGTGTAGCGCTTGACGTGCTCGACACCGCGCATGCCCGAGCCGGTGGACCGCCGGATGTCGGCGACGGTGGCATCGCGCTGAAGGTCGACGAAGTGGGTGTCCCAGCCGCCGGGCTCGCCCTCGGGGTCGGGCACCAGCCACAGTGCGCGGATCGGGCCGGCGCTTCCGGGCCGGGCCTCGTCCGGCGACGGCAGGGGGACCGGGAACCCGGCGTCCGTCGCGGCCAGCGCACCGGCCCGCGCCCCCTCGGCCAGACAGCCGTCGAGGTCGTAACGCCCCCGGGCCGCGCCGACGACCCGCTGGTCCCGTACGGTGCCGTCGGGCACGAACGCGACCAGGTCCGCGTCCCAGCGCAGCCTGCCCTGGCGCTGGCTGTGCAGATGCACCACCGGGCTCCACCCGCCCGACACGGCGAGCAGGTCGCAGTCGAACGACTCCGGCTCGCCGGTGAGTCGACCCTCCTCGTCGAGGGCCTGGACGGTGACACCGGTGAGCCGGCCGCCGCCCGCGGTGCCGACCACCGCACTGCCCGTCAGCACCCGTACCCCGGTCGCCGTCGCGACCTCGGCGGCCCGGCGGGACAGCTCGGGACGGGCGTCCACGACGGCGGCGATGCCGATCCCGGCGGCGTGGAGATCGGCGACCGTGTCATAGGCGCTGTCGTTGGTCGTGCTCACCACGGCCCGCGAGCCGGGAGCCACGGCGTAGCGGTTGACGTACGAGCGCACGGCCGCGGCGAGCATCACCCCGGGCCGGTCGTTCCCGGCGAAGACCAGCGGACGTTCGTGGGCGCCGGTCGCCAGGACCACCTGGCGGGCCCGGATGTGCCACAGCCGCTGGCGCGAGACGCCCTCGGAGGGGTCGGGCGCGTCGGCGCCGAGGTGATCGGTGCGCCGCTGCACGGCCAGCACATAGTTGTCGTCGTAGGCGCCGAACGCCGTGGTGCGGCGCAGGACGACGGCCTCCGGGGCGGCGTCGAGCGCCGCGCGGACCTCGGCGACCCACTCGAGGGCGGTCTGCGCGCCGACCCTCTCGGCGCGCCCGGACAGCAGCGAACCACCGGGCTCGGGCTGGTCGTCGAGGAGGATCACCCGGGCGCCGGAGCCGGCGGCAGCGGCGGCGGCCGCGAGCCCGGCCGGTCCGGCGCCGATGACCAGGACGTCGGTGTGGACGTACTTCTTGTCGTACACGGCGGGGTCGGGAGTGGGGTCGAGCCGCCCCATCCCCGAAAGCGTCGTGGCGGACAGCCCGTCGTACAGCTCAACGGCCGTCGCCGGAAGCATGCCCTCCGAGCAGGAACCGGCGAGCTGCACCAGGGCGTTGGGCTCCTCGACGCCCGCGGCGACGATGGAGCGCGGGCGGCCGCGGTAGATCGACGGGGCGACCTCGGCGACCCCGTTCGCCAGCATCGCCGAGGCCACGGTGTCCCCGGGATGCCCGGTCAGCTCCCGTCCGTCGACGGTGAACCGCAGTACGGTGCCGCGCTCGATACGGCCCCCCTGCCGGAGCCGACAGGGCTGGTCGGGCCGGCGGGGCTGGTCGGTCATCGGTTTCCTCCGGCCTGTGGCAGTTCGGGGCGGGGCGCGTCGAGCCGGTAGGAGGCCAGCACCTCGTAGCTGACGGTGTCGCGCAGGACGTTGAACCAGCGGCGGCAGCCGGTGCTGTGCGTCCACCGCTCGGCGAAGGGGCCCTTGGGGTTGTCCCGGTAGAAGACGTACGCGGCCCACTGCTCGTCGTCGAGGTCGGCGGGGCGCTCGGGGTAGGGGACATGGGCCTGTCCCCCGTAGTGGTACTCGGCCTCGTCGCGAGGACCGCACCATGGGCAGGTGATCAGCAGCACGGTGTCCTTCTCTCAGCGGGTTCTCGGCGGGCGCTCGGTGGGTGCTCGGTGGGTGCTCGGCCGGTTGTCAGTGGGCCACGGCCGCGGCGCCGTGTTCGTCGATCAACGCGCCCGTCGCGAAGCGTTCGAGCGCGAAGGGGGCGTTCAGCGGATGCGGCCCGCCCGTGGCGATGGTGTGCGCGAAGGTCCAGCCGGCGGCCGGGGTGGCCTTGAACCCGCCGGTGCCCCAGCCGCAGTTGACATAGAGGTTCTCGACGGGGGTGGTGCCGATGATGGGGGAGGCGTCCGGGGTGACGTCGACGATGCCGCCCCAGGTCCGCAGCACATGCGCGCGGGCGAAGACGGGGAACAGCTCGACGGCGGCGGCCATCTGCTGCTCGATGACGTGGAAGGAGCCGCGCTGCCCGTAGCCGTTGTACGAGTCGACGCCCGCGCCCAGCACGAGTTCGCCCTTGTGCGCCTGGGAGACGTAGACATGCACATGGTTCGACATGACCACGGTCGGGTGGACCGGCTCGTGCAGTTCTGAGACCAGCGCCTGGAGCGGATGGGACTGCACCGGCAGCCGGAAACCGGCCAGTTCGGCCAGCACACTGCTGTGCCCGGCGGCCGCGAGCCCGACCCGGCCGGCGTGGATGCGGCCACGGCTGGTCTCGACGCCCACCACCCGGTCGCCGTCCTTGAGGAAGCCGGTGACCTCGCACCCCTGGATCAGGTCCACCCCCATGGCGTCGGCCCGGCGGGCCAGCGCCCAGGCGACGTGGTCGTGCTTGGCGATACCGGCCCGCGGCTGGAAGGTGGCGCCGAGGACCGGATAGCGGGTGCGGGGCGAGACGTTGAGGATGGGGCAGACCTCGGCGACCTCGTCCGGTGCCAGCCACTGGGCGTCCACGCCGTTGAGGCGGTTGGCGCCCACCCGGCGCACGCCCTCGCGGACGTCCTGAAGGGTGTGTGCGAGGTTGAGGACGCCGCGCTGGCTGAACAGGAAGTCGTAGTCCAGCTCCTCCGGCAGCCCCTCCCACAGCTTGAGCGCGTGCTCGTAGATCGCCGCGCTCTCGTCCCACAGGTAGTTGGAGCGGATGATCGTGGTGTTGCGCGCCATGTTGCCGCCCGCCAGCCAGCCCTTCTCCAGGACGGCGACGTTGGTGATGCCGTGGTTACGGGCCAGGTAGTGGGCGGTGGCCAGGCCGTGGCCGCCCGCGCCGACGATGACGACGTCGTACGAGGAGCGCGGCTCGGGGTTGCGCCAGAGGAAGTCCGGGTGCTCCGGCAGCGGCTGGGCGGTCATGCCGCGGCTCCGTTCAGACGGGGGTAGAGGGGGAAGGCGGAGGCGAGCTTGTCGACCCGGTCGCGCAGCGGCCCCACGCGCTCGTCGTCGAGCCGCTCGTCCTTCAGGGCCTGGGCGATGATGTCGGCGACCTCCCGGAACTCGGCCTCGCCGAAGCCGCGGGTGGCCAGGGCCGGAGTGCCGATCCGCAGCCCCGAGGAGACCATCGGCGGACGGGGGTCGAACGGCACCGCGTTGCGGTTGACCGTGATGCCGACGCGGTGCAGCCGGTCCTCGGCCTGCTGCCCGTCGAGCGTGGAGTTCCGCAGGTCGACCAGGACCAGATGGACCTCGGTGCCACCGGTCAGCACCGTGATCCCGGCCTCGGCCACATCGTCGGCCAGCAGCCGCCCGGCGAGGATGCGGGCGCCGTCCAGGGTGCGCCGCTGGCGCTCCTTGAACTCCTCGCCCGCCGCCACCTTGAAGGCCACCGCCTTCGCCGCGATGACATGCTCCAGCGGGCCGCCCTGCTGGCCCGGGAAGACCGCGGAGTTGATCTTCTTGGCCAGATCGGCGCGGCTGAGGATGACCCCGCCGCGCGGGCCGCCGAGGGTCTTGTGCGTGGTGGTCGTCACGACGTCGGCGTACGGCACCGGGTTCGGGTGGAGGCCCGCGGCCACCAGCCCGGCGAAGTGCGCCATGTCGACCATCAGGTACGCGCCGACCTCGTCGGCGATCCGGCGGAAGGCGGCGAAGTCCAGCCGGCGGGGGTAGGCCGACCAGCCCGCGACGATCATCTTGGGCCGGTGTGCGAGCGCGAGCCGCTCGACCTCGTCCATGTCGATGCGCAGATCGGACTCGCCCACGTGGTAGGGCACCACGTTGTAGAGCTTGCCGGAGAAGTTGATCTTCATGCCGTGGGTCAGATGGCCGCCGTGCGCGAGGTCGAGGCCGAGGATGGTGTCGCCGGGGGAGAGCAGGGCGAACATCGCGGCCGCGTTGGCCTGGGCGCCCGAGTGCGGCTGGACGTTGGCGGCCTCGGCGCCGAAGAGCTCCTTGACCCGGTCGATGGCGATCCGCTCGACCACGTCGACGTGCTCACAGCCGCCGTAGTAGCGGCGGCCGGGGTAGCCCTCGGCGTACTTGTTGGTCAGGACCGAGCCCTGGGCCTCCATGACCGCCGACGGAGCGAAGTTCTCCGAGGCGATCATCTCCAGGGTGGACTGCTGGCGGCGCAGCTCGGCCTCCACCGCGGCGGCGACGTCCGGGTCGAGTTCGCTGAGCGGGAGGGTGAGCGGGGAGGCGAATGTGCTGGTCGACGGAGTGATTGCCATCTGTGCACCATCCTGAGAGCCAACTAATGGGCAACTGATATATCAGCCTCTGCGGTAAGGTATGAGAGCTCGCGAGACAGGTCAAGGGGGCATTTCATGCAGCAGGTGGCGACCGAATCCGCGGGCGAGGAGCTCTCCCTCGCCGAGCGCGCCTATCGCGCCATCCGCGACCGGCTCGTCATGCTCGAGATCCGCCCGGGCGCGCCGATCAACGAGGACCAGCTGGCGCAGTCCCTCGGCGTCGGACGCACTCCGGTGCGCGAGGCGCTCAAGCGGCTCCAGTACGAGCGCCTGATCACGACCTACCCCCGGCGCGGCACCTTCGCCACCGAGGTCAACATCACCGACCTGGCCTATATCTCCGAGGTGCGCCAGGAGTTGGAGCCCCTGGCCGCCGCCCTGGCCGCGCGGCGCGCCACGGCCGCGGACCGCGCGACCCTGACGGCCGCCCTGCGGGAGCTGGAGGGCGCGGAGTCACCTCAGCGCGACGCCGCCGAGCTGATGCGCCTGGACCTCCAGGTCCACCGCGCGATCTACGCCGCCACGCACAACCCGTACCTGGAGGACACGCTCGTCCGCCACGACAATCTGGCGACCCGCATCTGGTGTCTGTTCATCGACCGCCTGTCCGACATGGCCGGTCACGTCGGAGAGCACGGGCCGTTGATCGAGGCGGTCGTCGCCGGTGACCCCGACAAGGCGGCACAGCTCGCCCACAGCCATGTCGAGGGCTTCGAACGGGCGATTCGCGCCGCCATCTGAGACGGGGGCCGGGCGTCCGCGGCGTCCGGCCGCACTCAGTGCGTGGCGCCCCGCGCATCCTCCCGGTGCAGCCGGGGCCTGCCCGCCAGCGTGGTCCACAGGTGCGGGGCGACATCGTCCTCGGGGAGTTGGGCGATCATGAAACGGACACAGCGTTCGATCTTGACCCGCCACAGGCGGGCCGCCTCGTTGCCGTCGGCGTTGCGCAACGCGTCGAAGACGGCGGTGTCCTCGTTGGTGATGGCGTCGCACGCCTGGCTGTAGTCCATGCGCAGAACCGTGACGAACATGCGCAGCCGGGCCGTGAGGCGTTCGAAGGTCTGAGCGGCCTGCGGGAGGTCCGCGGTGCGCGCGAGCGCGTCCTGGAACCGCAAGTCGACTTCGCGGATGCGCACATGATCGTCGTCCCGGGCGGCGGCCCGGACCTCTCCTGTCGGCCGGTGGCGACGGCTGGCGGTGGATGCTCGCCAGCGCCACGCTGCCCGCCACCTTCATCGTGCTGCTGCGGCTGGGCATGCCCGAGTCCCCGCGCTGGCTGGTGAACAAGGGGCGCGCCGAAGCGGTCAGCGCACAGCGCTGGCGAGGGCGTTCGGATGCGCGCGGGTGGTCTACAACGACGCGCTCCGCGCTCGGGAGACCGCCCGTAGCGAAGGCATGCCGTTTCCGAAGACCGGCGACCTGTCCAAGCGGCTCATCACCGGGGCCAAGCAGACACTGGAGCGGTCCTGGCTCGGCGAGGTTTCGGCGGTCGTCCTCCAGCAGTCCCTGAGGGACCTGGACACCGCGTACCGGAACTTCTTCGACGGTCTGAAGGGCAAGCGCCCGCGCATGGGCGCGCCCCGGTACAAGTCGCGCAAGGACACCCGGCAGGCCGTCCGGTTCACCGCGAACGCCCGCTGGTCGATCACCACGGGCGGAAAGCTGCGCCTGCCGAAGATTGGCGACCTGAAGGTGAAGTGGTCCCGCGCGTTGCCGTCGACGCCGTCCACGGTGACGGTGGTCAAGGACTCGGCGGGCCGGTACTTCGCGTCCTTCGTCGTGGAGACCGGTCCGGAAGAGGTGCTGCCGGAGACGACGCCCGAGCTGGGCATCGACCTCGGCCTCGGGCACTTCGCGGTCCTCTCCGACGGCCGGAAGGTCGACAGCCCGCGCTTCCTGCGCCGGGCCGGGAAGCGCCTGAAGAAGGCGCAGCGCGCGCTCTCCCGCAGGGAGCAGGGCAGCAGGAACAGGGACAAGGCCAGGGTCCGCGTCGCTCGGGCACACGCCCGTGTCGCGGACGCGCGCCGCGAGTTCCACCACCAGCTTTCCACGAGGCTGATCCGCGAGAACCAAGCGGTCGCCGTGGAGGATCTGGCGGTGAAGGGACTCGCCCGCACGCGCCTGGCCAAGTCCGTTCGCGACGCGGGATGGTCGGCGTTCGTGAGCATGCTGGAGTACAAGGCCGCCCGGTACGGGCGCACCTTCATCCGGATTGGCCGGTTCGAGCCCACGTCGCAGGTGTGCTCGCGGTGCGGAGTGAAGGACGGGCCCAAGCCCCTGCACGTGCGCGTGTGGACCTGTGGGGCATGCGGGGCGGTTCTGGACCGGGACATCAACGCGGCGGTCAACGTCGCCAAGGCGGCCGGACTGGCCGTGACAGCCTGTGGAGCGCGAGTAAGACCGGGACTCCTCCCGGCACCGCGCAGCGAAGCAGGAACCCACTCGACACCGCAGCGTTCAAGGACGCGGTAGGCGGGAATCTCCCACCTACAAGGGGAGAGGATGTCAATTCAGCCTGGTGTGGAACATCGGGGCCGGTCTTTCCCAGAGCATCCTCGGCGGGGCGTCCACCCTCACCGAGAGCATTGCCGCGGCGCTGTCGGACCGGGTGCGACTGAACGCGAGCGTCGACGAGATCGTCCAGAAGAAGGCGTCGGTAATCGTCCGCTACCGGCAGGACGCCGCCGAGCAGGAGGTCGAGGCGCGCTGCGTGCACCGCCGGTCCCACGACGGCCACCGTTCGACGCGCGGCAGACGCACCGCCCCTGATCACCGGGGCCGACCTCCCTCCGGCCCGGCACTTCGTCGACGGGCCCTTCCCCGAGTGCCCACCCCGAAGGAGCCGAAGTCGCCCGCGAGGAGGTCTTCGGCCCCGTGGTCACGGTCGAGACCTTCGCCGACGAGGAGGAAGCGGTACGGCGGGCCAACGACGTCCCGCTCGGCCTGTCGGCCTCCGTATGGACCGAGAACGCCCGCCGCGGCCACGACGTCGCCGCGCGCCTGGACTTCGGAACCGTCTGGGTCAACTCGCATCTGGTGCTGGCCGCCGAAGTCCCCTGGGGCGGATTCAAGGGATCCGGCTACGGCCGGGACCTGTCGCCCTACGCGCTGGACGACTACTCGCGCACCAAGCACGTCATGCACCACCACGGTCGCTGATCCCGTCCCCGTCCTTCGCCCACGGCGTCCGGCTGCCTCGACTCCTTCAGGGGTGGCTGGTCAGATAGCCGCCCATGGAGGTGAAGTACTCCGTGGCGCCCATCTCGCGGCCGTCCTCGGTCCGTACGCGCGTGATGGCCAGACCGTGATTGCGGCCGGTGCGGGCGTCGGCTCCGGCGACGATCGCCACGCCGTCGCCCTCGCGGTAGAAGATGCGGCCGGGGGTGCCGCCGTACCGGCCCCGGGAGACGACCGCGGTCAGGATCTCGAGGCGCTTGCCCTTGTGGAAGGTGTAGGTGCTGGGGTAGGGCTCGGACTGGGCTCGGACCAGGCGTTCGAGGTCCTCCGCCGGCCAGGTCCAGTCGATGCGGCTGTCCTCGATGGACCGCTTGTGGAAGAAGCTCGCCTGGGACCGGTCCTGCTTGGTGAACTCCGTCTGCCCGGCGGCGATGAGACCGAGCGCGCCGATGGTGACCGGCGCGATGAGGTCGACGGTCTTGTGGAAGAGGTCGGTGGCGGTGTCCGTCGGTCCGACCGGCACCGCCTCCTGCCGGACGATGTCGCCGGCGTCGAGTTCGTCGTTCATCATGTGCGCGGTGACGCCCACTTCGCGCTCGCCGTTGATCAGGGCCCAGATCAGCGGGGAGAAGCCGGCGTACTTCGGCAGCAGCGCGTCGTGGACGTTCAACGTGCCGTGGCGCGGCAGGCCGAAGATGCGCGGAGGGATCCAGGTCCGCCAGTTGTTCGCCACGATGATGTCCGGGTCGACCTCCTTGAGGCGCTCGAACAGCTCGTCGTCGTCGGGGCGGTTGCGGAGCAGTACCGGGACGCCGTGCTCTTCGGCGAGTTCGGCGACGGAGTCACTCCAGATCTTCTCGTACGCGTGCTCGCTCTTGGGGTGTGTCACGACCAGTACCACGTCGTGTTCGGAGTCCAGGAGGGCTTGCAGGGTGCGGTGCCCCCAGGTCTGGTAGCCGAACATGACGACCCGCATGGGGTTCCTCCTCGAAGCAGGGGATGGCCGAGCAGTAAGTAAAGCAAGGCTTACCTTAGTCCGCAACGGTCCCATCTGATCTCTTAGTTGGTGAGTGCGGACGCTTGAGCGGCGCTATCGACAGTCTCGCGGGTTTAGCTTAGGCTCGCCTAAGTTGCCGCCATGTCGCCCGTCGGCGTGGCCACCGCGACTTCCCCATGCCTGACAGGCGATTGCCCCGCACGATGGGAGTGACATGTCACAGGTTCTTCCTGGTGACGCTCTACCGGTCCACGACCTCATTGGCATCGGCTTCGGACCGTCCAATGTGGCCATGGCGATCGCACTCAGCGAGCACAACGCACGCGTCGGTGGGCGAGAGGCGATCACCGCTCAATTCTTCGAGCAGCAGCCGCGCTTCGGCTGGCACCGAGGCATGCTGATCGACGACGCCACCATGCAGGTGTCCTTCCTCAAGGACCTGGTGACGCTGCGGAACCCGGCCAGTGAGTTCAGCTTCCTCTGCTATCTGAAGAGCAAGGGGCGGCTGATCGACTTCATCAACCACAAGAACCTCTTCCCGCTGCGGGTGGAGTTCCACGACTACTTCGAGTGGGCCGCGGCCCAGGTCGGGGACATGGTCTCCTACGGCCACGAGGTCGTCGGCATCGTGCCCGTCGTCCGCGACGGAGCCGTGGAGTACCTGGACGTGACGGTCCGGTCGGGGGAGGGGCTCGCGGTCCACCGGGCCCGCAACCTCGTCATCGGTACCGGGCTGCGTCCCCTCATGCCCGAGGGCGTGGAACGCGGCGACCGCGTCTGGCACACCTCCGAACTGCTGGCGAGGGCCGACGAGTTGGAGGGCACCTCGCCCTCCCGGTTCATCGTCGTGGGCGCCGGACAGAGTGCCGCCGAGAACGTCGCCTACCTGCACCGCCGTTTCCCCGGGGCCGAGGTCTGCGCGGTCTTCTCCCGATACGGCTACAGCCCCGCCGACGACAGCGGTTTCGCCAACCGGATCTTCGACCCCGGGGCGGTCGACGACTACTTCGCCGCGCCCGAGAAGGTGAAGCGCCGGCTGATGGACTACCACGGCAACACCAACTACTCCGTGGTGGACATCGACCTGATCGACGACCTCTACCGGCAGATGTACCAGGAGAAGGTCCTCGGCGTCGAGCGGCTGCGCTTCCTCAACGTCTCCCGGCTCGCCGACGTCAAGGAGACGCCGACGCAGGTCCGTGCCACCGTGAAGTCCCTCGTCACCGGCGAGGAGACGCTTCTGGACGCGGACGTCGTGGTCTTCGCCACCGGCTACCGCCCGGCCGACCCCCTGGGCCTCCTCGGCGAGGTCGCCGACCGCTGCCTCAGGGACGACGAGGGCCGCTTCCGCGTCGAGCGTGACTACCGCATGGTGACGGACCCCGGGCTGCGCTGCGGCATCTATCTGCAAGGCGGCACGGAGCACACGCACGGCATCACGTCGTCCCTGCTGTCCAACACCGCGATCAGGGTCGGCGAGATCCTGGACTCGCTGCTCGACAGGGGCGTCACATCCGCGTCCGGGGAGGCCCGGCCGACCGCCGACGGCGTCGGCTGCACCACCCGGTAGGGATGACGTACTGAGACATGGGCACGAGTGCGATTGAACGCCCCTTGGCCAGGGGCACGACGGAGGCCCGACGGCGGCGGGTCGTGGGGATCGGCACGCTCGTGGCGCTCCTCGTGTTCGCGGGGGCGGTGTCGCTGGCCGTCGGTGCGCGCGCGTTGAGCCCCGGCGAGGTGTGGCACGGGTTGTTCGCGGCGCCGGACTCCGACCAGCGGCTCACCGAGATCAGGCTCATCGTGCGGACCGTGCGGGTGCCCCGGACGGTGCTCGCGATCGTGGCGGGCATCGCCCTGGGCGTCGGCGGGGCGTTGATCCAGGGGTACACGCGCAATCCGATCGCCGACACGGGACTGCTGGGGGTGAACGCCGGCGCCTCGTTCGCCGTGGTGTCGGTGATCGCCCTGTTCGGGTTCACCGACCCCATCCAGTACGTCTGGTTCGCGTTCCTTGGGGCGGCGGTCGCCGGTGTGGTGGTGTTCGGGCTGGCGAGCATCGGCCGGGGGGCCGGCAACCCGTTGACGCTCGCACTGGCCGGACAGGGGATCACGGTGTTCCTGGCGGCGATGACCACGGCGGTCGCCCTGTCGGACCAGGCGTCGCTGAACGCGCTGCGGTTCTGGAACGCGGGCTCCGTGGCCGGTGTCGGATTCGATGTCATCCGGCCGGTGACCCTGTTCATCGCCGTCGGGCTGGTGCTGGCGCTGACCACGCTGCCCGCCCTCAACCTGCTCAACCTGGGTGACGACGTGGCGCGGGGGCTGGGCGTGAACATCGCGCTGAGCCGGACCGTAGGCATCGTCGCCATCACCCTGCTGGCCGGCGCGGCGACGGCGGCGTGCGGCCCCATCGCGTTCCTCGGGCTCATGGTGGCCCATGTGGCCCGGTATCTGACCGGGCCCGACTACCGCTGGCTGGTGCCGTACGCGGGTCTGCTCGGGGCCGTCGTCCTCCTGGTGTGCGACATCGTGGGGCGTTTGGTGGTGCGGCCGGGTGAGTTGGACGCGGGTGTTGTCGTGGCCCTCCTGGGTGCCCCCTTCTTCGCGGCCCTGGTGTGGCTCGGAAAGTTCAAGAGCACATGAGCGGGACGGATATGAAGCCATCGGTGGCACCGGGCGTGCGGCTCGGTCAGGTGTCGTTCGTGTGGCGGCCCTGGCTCGTGGGCGTCACGCTGCTGTTGGCCGCGGCCACCTTCCTGGTGTTCTGCCTGTCCATCGGCGTAGGGGACTTTCCCATCGGCCTGTCCCGGGTGATCGCGACGATCCTCGGCGGGGGCGAGCGGGTCGACCAGTTCGTGATCATGGACTTGCGGATGCCGCGTGCCCTGGCCGGGCTCATCGTGGGGGTCGCGCTGGGGGTGTCCGGGGCGCTGACTCAGTCCATCGCCCGCAATCCGCTGGCCAGCCCGGACATTCTGGGGATCACCGGGGGCGCCGGCGCGGTCGCGGTGTTCCTGGTGACGGTGTCGGGCGGGACCGCCGCGGCGGTCGTCAGCGCCGTGGGCCTGTCCGCGGCGGCGCTCGCGGGCGGCCTCGGAACCGGACTGCTGGTGTACTTCCTGGCGTGGCGGCGCGGTATCGACGGCTTCCGGCTCATCCTCATCGGCATCTCGGTGAGCGCCGTGATGGAGGCGATCACCACATGGCTGCTGGCCACGGCCGACATCAAGGACGTGGCACGGGCCCAGGCGTGGCTGGTCGGCTCGCTGGAGGGCCGCTCGTGGGGCGAGGTCCGGGTGGCGCTGTGGTGCACGCTCGTCCTCCTGGCCGTCGTGTCCTGTGTCGCGTTCCAGTTCAAGCCGATGCACTTGGGCGATGAGGTGGCCGCCGGCCTGGGCGTCCGGTACTCGATGGTGCGGGCGGTCCTGTTGTTGTGCGCGGTCCTGCTGGCCGCCGTGGCGGTCAGCGCCGCGGGCCCGGTCCCGTTCGTCGCGCTGGTGGCGCCGCAGGTGGCGATGCGTCTGGCGAGGTGCCCGACGCCGCCGTTGGTGGCCTCCGGCATGGTGGGAGCGTTGCTGCTGATCGGTTCTGACCTGGTCGCGCGCACGGCGCTGCCGATCACTCTCCCGGTCGGCGTGGTCACCGCCGCGATCGGCGGCCCCTTCCTCGTCTATCTGCTGGTGCGGGCGAACCTCAGATAGATGGCAATGACGTCAGGCGAAACCTTGAAACAGGGGGGCTTGTGAGAGCCGAGCGCAGCACCGACATCGAGTCCGCGGCCCAGGGCGGTGCGCGGCTCGCGGCCAGAGGCGTCACGGTCGGGTACGGCGGCCGGACCGTCATCGACAACCTGGACGTGACGATCCCGCCCGGCGTGATCACCACGATCATCGGTCCCAATGGCTGTGGCAAGTCCACCCTGTTGCGCACCCTGACGCGGCTGCTCAAACCGGCCAAGGGGGCCGTGGTGCTGGACGGTGAGGACATCGCGGGGCTCAGGACCAGGGATGTGGCGAAGAAGCTGGGCCTGCTGCCGCAGGCGCCGGTCGCGCCGGAGGGGCTGACGGTGGCCGACTTGGTCGCCAAGGGGCGTCATCCGCATCAGAGCTGGCTGCGGCAGTGGTCGTCGGACGACGCCGGTGTGGTGGAGCGCGCGCTGGCCATGACCGGAGTGTCGGAACTGGCCGACCGCCCCGTCGACTCGCTCTCCGGCGGGCAGCGCCAGCGGGTCTGGATCTCGATGACCCTGGCCCAGGGCACCGATCTGCTGCTCCTCGACGAGCCGACCACCTATCTGGACCTGGCGCACGCGATCGACGTGCTCGATCTGGTGGACGACCTGCACGAGTCGGGCCGCACCGTGGTCATGGTGCTGCACGACCTCAATCTGGCCACGCGGTACAGCGACAACCTCATCGTGATGGGGGCGGGTTCGATCCTGGCACAGGGGCACCCGCGTGAGGTGATCACCGCCGAGTTGCTGGACGCGGCATTCGGGCTGCGTGCCACGGTCATTGACGACCCGGTGGGCGACCGGCCGCTCATCGTGCCGATCGGCCGTACCCATGCCCGGCTCGACCAGGTTCCGGGAAGAGAGTCTCAAGTAAGGCTAGGCTAGCCTCACTTGCGCGGGATAAGGTTTGCCTGCCCTTAGTCATGGGTCCAACGGACGGCGCGATAGCAAGGGATTCCGGATGCTTCTCCATCGAACGACGCGTATGGCGCCATGGCGGCGGTTGGCGGCGGCGCTGTCCGCGGCGGCCCTCGGCGTCGGCCTCCTCGCGGGATGTGGTTCCGACTCGGCGGACGAAGCGAGTGACGACGCCCCGGCCGCCGCCTCCGGCGCGTTCCCGGTCACCGTGGAGCACGCGTTCGGATCCACGAAGATCACCAAGGCCCCCCGGCGGGTCGTCTCCGTCGGTTACACGGACGACCAGGCCATGCTGGCGCTTGGTGTCAGACCGGTCGGCATGGTCGACCAGTACCCGAACCCGGCGGGCAAGGAGCCGGACATCAACACCCAGTGGCCCTGGGTGAAGGACAAGTGGGGCGACACCCGGCCCGAGGTCGTCATGAAGAACGGCGACTCCGGCCCCAACTACGAGAAGATCGCCGCCCTGCGGCCGGACCTGATCGTCGCGGTCTACTCCGAGATCGACAAGGCCGCCTACGACAAGCTCTCCCAGATCGCCCCGACCGTCGGCCGCACCAAGGGCGAGAAGGAGCCGTTCAGCGCCCCCTGGCAGGACAACGCCGTGCAGATCGCCAAGGCGCTGGGCAAGGAGGACGAGGGCGCCAAGCTGGTGGAGGGCATCCAGGACAAGCTCGACGCGGCCAAGAAGGCGCATCCGGAGTTCGCGGACCAGACCGCCGTCGTGCTGTCCTGGTACAAGAACTCGGTGGCGCCGTTCACCTCCACCGATGTGCGCGGACGGCTGGTGACGGGCATCGGCTTCAGCTACCAGACCAAGATCGACAAGGCCGCGGGCGGGAAGTTCTTCACCGTCCTTTCCCCCGAGCGCGTCGACCTGGTCGACGTCGACCGCGTCTTCGTCGTCAACGACAAGGCGGACCAACGGGCGCTGAAGAAATTCCAGCTGTTCACCAACCTGGACGCCGTGAAGAAGGGCAAGGTGTCGTATCTGCTGGACAGCGAGGGCCCGGCCGTCGGCGCGGCCATCTCCCAGGGCACCCTGCTGTCCCTGCCGTACGCGATCGACGAACTCGTCAAGTCGGCCGGCCGGGGGTGAGCGCCACCGACGCGCGTGTCACCCCGGCCCCGACAACCCTGCGCACGGCCACCGGACGCGTGGCCACCCGATGGGTCACGGCACACTGCCGCCAGGTTCCCTGGCTGACGGCCGCCACCGTGCTCACCACGGTGGCCGGGGCGGCGCTCCAGGTGCTCCCGGTGCTGCTGCTCGGCAGGGTGGTCGACGGGGTGGCCGAGGGTGAACCGCGCTCGGCCCTGGTCACCATCGGGGTGCTGATGGGAGCCGCCGCGCTGCTCGGCGCGGCGGCCACCGCGGTGTCGACCTATCTCATCGGGCGGCTCGGCGCGGATCTGCTCGCGACACTGCGGGAAGGCGCCGTCCGTGCGGTGCTGGGGATGCCGAGCGCGCGGATCGAGCAGGTCGGCCGGGGCGACGTGCTGTCCCGGGTCGGTGACGATGTGGCCGTGCTGTCCAAGGGCATCCGCACCGCCGTCCCCACCGTGTTCTCGGCGGGAGTGCTGGTCCTCATCGCGACGGCCGGCATGTTCGGACTGGACTGGCGGCTCGGCCTGGCGGGCGCCGGCGCGCTGCCCGCGTACGCGCTGGCCCTGCGCTGGTACCTGCCCCGGTCCGCCCCGCTCTACCAGAAGCAGCGGGCGGCCCAGGCCGACCGCGCACAGGCGCTGATCAGCGGCCTCAACGGGATCGACACGGTCCGGGCGTACCGCCTCGAGGGCGCCTTCCGCGAGCAGGTCACCAGCGAGTCATGGCGAGTGCGGAATCTCGGTATCGAGGTGTTCCGGTTCTTCGGCCGGTTCGTCGGCAGGGAGAACCGCGCCGAGTTCATCGGGCTGATCCTGATCATCGTGGTGGGGTACGCCCTGCTGGAGGCCGATGCCGCCAGCCTGGGCGAGGTGTCGTCGGCCCCGCTGATGTTCCACCGGCTGTTCACCCCGCTGGGCTCCATCATGTTCACCTTCGACGAGGCACAGAAGTCGGGCGCGAGCCTGACCCGGCTGGTCGGGGTGGTCGGGGAGGCCGGGCAGGAGCGGCTGGTGGGCGACGCGGCCGTCGCACCGGTGGACGCCGTTCCGTACCCGGTGACGGTGAAGGGGCTGACGTTCCGCTACCCCGACGCCGAGGAGCCGGTCCTCCGGGACGTCAGCCTGACGATCCCGGCGGGCGGCTCGCTCGCGCTGGTGGGGGCGACGGGCGCGGGCAAGACGACCCTCGCCGCGCTGATCGCGGGCATCGGGACCCCGCAGGCCGGGTCGGTGCGCATCGGGCCGACTGACCTCGCCGGTCTGGACGAGGCCGGGGCGCGGGCCATGGTGAGCATCCTGACGCAGGACACGCATGTGTTCTCCGGCCCGCTCGCCGACGACCTGCGGCTGGCCGCGCCGGAGGCGACCGACGCCGAGCTGATGGACGCGTTGCGCACGGTCGGCGCCGACGGGTGGGTCGACGCGTTGCCCGACGGGCTGAACACCATGGTCGGCGAGGGCGGAGAGCGGCTGGACGTCACCAAGGTCGCCCAGATCGCCCTGGCCCGGCTGGTGCTGGCCCGGTCGCCGGTGGTGGTGCTCGACGAGTCGACCGCGGAGGCGGGCAGCGAGGGCGCCGCCGAGCTGGAACGGGCCGTGCTGGCCGCGTGCTCGGGCCGGACCACGTTGTTCGTGGCGCACCGGCTGACCCAGGCGATGGCGGCGGACCGGATCGCCGTACTGGATACCGGACGCGTGGTGGAGCAGGGAACCCACGAGGAGCTGGTGGCCCTGGGCGGCCGGTACGCGCGACTGTGGCGGGCCTGGCGGGAAGGCAGTTAGCCACCTCTGGTTCAGATGAGCTTTTCATGACGCGGAAGGGATGCTGAGTCTTCGATGGTGGAACCGAGCGCTCGTCGCGTACTGCTTTCTCCCACACGTGTCGCCGACGTACGCCGGCGGATCGGTGACTTCTCCGACCGGACCATCGCCGAAGCGTGCGCCATCGGGCTGTCGTACTGGGCGACGGGCCGGAGCCCCGACGGTATCGACCTCACCCCCGGCACACTGTTCGCCGACATCCTCGGATGGGTCGACAACGGCGGTACGGCGCCCGGCGGTTGGGAAATCGGCGCGGACGAGCGGAGCATCGTCCTCCCGGAAGGCGTCGGGCCGGCCGATGCGCAGCTCGCGCTGGACGACCTGGCCGACTTCCCGGACCGGCCCATCGGCACCATCGGCCCGGCCGACGTGGCGGCGAGGCTCGAGGCCCTGGCCCGGTGGAACGACACCGAGGCCGACCGGATCCGCCCGACCATCGTGGAGATGTTCCATGAGCAGGCGCGGACCAGGCCGGACGCCGTCGCCATCGTCGACGAGCGCCGGTCGCTGACCTACCGTGAGGCGTCCGGGCTGGCCGGCCAGCTGGCCCACCACCTCATCGCCCGAGGACTGGGCCCCGAACAGGTCGTCGGCATCTCACTGCCTCGCTCGGCCGACATGGTGATCGGGCTGCTCGCCGTACTCCAGGCGGGGTGCGCGTTCGTGCCCCTCGATCCGAAGTGGCCGGCCGCGCGCCGGGCCGTCGTCATCGATGACGCCAAGGTCGTGGTGCAACTCAACGACTCGGGCGAACGCGATCCGGCCGAACCGGACGCCGTGGCCGTCGACCTCGGCGACTGGCGCTTCGGTTCCCACCCCACCGAGGGCACCGTGGTCACCGTCCCCGGCGACGCCCTGGCATACGTGATCTTCACGTCCGGTTCGACCGGACGGCCCAAGGGCGCGATGATCCGGCACGCGGCGATCAGCGAACGCCTGCTGTGGCAGCGTAACGAGATCCTGGGCTTCGGCCACGACGACGCATCGCTGTTCAAGGCGCCGTTGTCCTTCGACATCTCCATCAACGAGATCTTCCTGCCACTGGTGTCCGGCGCCAGGCTGGTGATCCTGCGGCCCGGCGGCGAACGCGATCCCCACCACCTGCTGAGCGTGATCGCCGAACAGCGCGTCACCTTCACATACCTGGTGTCGTCCATGCTGGACGTGCTGCTGGAGATCGCGGGCGACTCCGGGAGGCTGGACAGCCTGCGGCATGTGTGGTGCGGCGGCGAGGTGCTGACCCCGGAGCTGTACGAGAGGTTCCGCACCAAGCTCGATATCCCCATGTACCACGGCTACGGCCCGGCCGAGACGACGATCGGTGTCTCGCACGTCATCTACCGAGGGGCGGCGGAACGGCTGTCGACGTCGATCGGCAAGGCCAACCCCAACACCCAGCTGTACGTGCTGGACGACGAACTGCGCCCGGTCCCGGTCGGGGTCGGCGGCGAACTCTACGTGGGCGGGTTCCTGCTGGGACGCGGATACGTGGGCGCGCCCGGCCTGACGGCGTCCCGGTTCGTGGCGAACCCCTTCGCCGCGGACGGGTCCCGGCTGTACCGGACCGGTGACCTCGCGCGGTACACCCCGGACGGATCCCTGGACTTCCTCGGCCGGGCCGACAACCAGATCAAGATCCGTGGTATGCGGCTGGAGATCGAGGACGTCGAGGCCGGTCTCGCGGAGCACCCCGGAGTACGGCACACCTGCGTCGTCGCGAAGAAGAACGCGACCGGCGGCACCTACCTGGTGGGGTACGTGATCCCGGCCACCGGCAGCGAGGAGCTGCGGGCGGACGAGGTCAAGGCGTGGGCCACCGAGCACATGGTGGAGTACATGGTGCCCACCCATGTCGTCGTGATGACGGAGTTCCCGCTCACCGCGAACGGCAAGCTCGACCGGGGCGCGTTGCCCGAGCCCGCGGTCCCGACGGGCTCGCTCCTACAGCCCACCACCGAGGACGAGCACGCGGTGTGCGCGGCCGTCGCGGCGGTGCTGCGGCTCGACGAGGTCGGTGTCGACCAGGACTTCTTCCAACTCGGCGGAGACAGCATCCTGGCGATCTCCCTGCTGAGCGCACTGCGCGACGCGGGGCTCCATGTCACGGCAGGGCAGATCTTCACCCACAGCGGTGTCGGGGCCCTGGCAGCGGTGGCGAGCCGCGAAGACCTCTCCACCGTGGACCACCGCGATATCGCGACCGGCTTCGTCGTGGGATCGCCCATCGTGC
The DNA here is from genome assembly GCF_047215865.1 of Streptomyces sp. Inha503. Classification (NCBI taxonomy): domain Bacteria; kingdom Bacillati; phylum Actinomycetota; class Actinomycetes; order Kitasatosporales; family Streptomycetaceae; genus Streptomyces; species Streptomyces sp. Inha503. The sequence continues at coordinate 11,671,788 of NZ_CP178360.1, forward strand.
GGTGGCTCGGCGACACCACGGACGCGATCCATGGCTTCGCACAGTCGGTGGTGCTGAACACCCCGGCGGACCTGACCGCCGACGCGCTCGACGAGATCCTCACCGCCCTGCTCCAGCGGCACGACATGCTGCGCGCCAAGCTGGTGCGCGGCGACCGCTGGAGCTTCGACATCCCGGAGGCGGACCGGACCGCCCCGGGGTGGCAGGAGAGCGACCGGCCGCTCGACGAGTGCGTGGCGCTCGCCACCGAAGGGCTGGACCCGGCGGACGGTGTGATGCTGCGTGCGGTCTGGCGCCGCGAGGCGCGGCAGCTGGTCCTCAGCGCCCATCACGTGGTGATCGACGGAGTGTCCTGGCGGATCCTGATGGACGACCTGGCCACCGCATGGCGGCAGCTCGCCTCGGGCGCGCCGATCGAGTTGCCCCCGGTGGGCACGTCGTTCAGGCGCTGGACGCAGTTGCTGGAGCGCGCGGCGTTCGACGCGGACGGCTCCTCCTACCGGCGTCCGCTGCCGGGGGAGGACCAGCCGCTGGGCAGGCGTCCGCTCGCCACGGCCGACACCGTGGCGACGGAGCGGCTGAAGACCATCTCGGTCGGCCCCGAGGTCACGGCCGCGCTGCTGGGCGGGACACCCGCGAAGTTCCACGCGGGTGTCAACGACGTACTGCTGACCGGACTCGCCGTCGCCCTCGCCCGGTGGCGCCGCGACCTGGGGCAGGAGCAGACGTTCGCGCACATCGAACTGGAGGGCCACGGCCGCGAAGGACGCTTCGTGGCGGACGCCGCCGGATTCGAACCGGAACTGTCCCGGACCGTGGGCTGGTTCACCACCCTGTTCCCGGTGACCGTGGATCCCGGCGCGGCGGCCGACTTCACCGCCCCCGAGTACCTGACCGCCGCGCTGAAGGCGGTCAAGGAAGACCTCGCCCGGGTACCGGACAACGGCGTCTCGTACGGCGCCCTGCGGTACCTGGCCCACGTCGAGTTCGACACCCCCGCACCACAGGTGCTCTTCAACTACCTGGGCCGCTTCGCCGCGGGAGCCACCGACGACTGGCAACTCGCGGTCACTACAGCCCAGTTGGGCGAGAAACGCGATCCGAGGATGCGGCTACCGCGCCCCCTGGAGTTCAACGCGATCGCCGAACCCGCCGCCACCGGCGAGTACGAACTGGTCACCACCATCTCCTGGCCCGACGGCATGTTCACCGACGAGGACATCGCGACCCTCGGCGGGTACTTCCGGACGGCCCTGGCCGGGCTGGCCTCGCTCGACCGGGGCGGCCACTCTCCCAGTGACTTCCCACTCGTGCCCCTTGCGCAGGCCGACGTCGACGCCCTGGACGGCCCGGCCCTGCGCGACATCCTGCCGCTGACCCCGTTGCAGGAGGGCCTGTACTTCCACTCCGTCTTCGACGACGACTCGGCCGGCGCCTACGTCGAACAGCAGCTGCTGACCCTGGACGGCGAGGTGGACGCCGACCGGCTCGCGGCGGCGGCCACCCGGGTGCTCAGCGTGTACCCGAACCTGGCCGCACGGTTCGTGGCCCTCGCCGACGGCCGTGTGGTCTCCATCCTGGAGAGCGGTGTGGAAGCGCCCTTCAGTACGGTGGACCGCCTCGGCGTCACCGACGAGGAGGTCCGCGACCTGGCCGAGCGGGACCGGCGAGCCGGGTTCGACCTGGCCGACGGTCCGCTGATGCGGTACACGCTCATCCGCGGGGGCCCCGGTCGTAACGTCCTGGTGCAGACCGTGCACCACATCGTCGCCGACGGCTGGTCGGTGCCGCCCATGCTCCGGGCGCTGCTGGCCGAGTACCACGCGCCGGGCACCGTGTACCCGAGCCCCGGCTTCTCCGAATATGTGCGCCGGCTCGCCGGCCGTGACGACGAGGAGAGCGACCGCGTATGGCGCGAACAGCTCGCCGGGCTGCCCGGCCCTTCGCTGGTCGCCGAGGGCCACACCCCGTCCGACCGGTTCGCCGACACCGCCGTGGAGCCGGCGGACGACATCGACGCGGCCGTCCGGGCGGCCGGTGTGCCGCTGAGCGTGGCCGTGCACGGCGCCTGGGCGGTGACCCTGGGCTCCATCCTGCACGGCAGGGACGTGGTGTTCGGCTCCACGGTGTCCGGGCGTGACGCCGAGTTGCCCGGCATCGAGGACATGGTGGGACTGTTCATCAACACGATCCCCGTGCGGGCCCGTTGGTCCCGTACCACCACCGCGCGTGATCTGCTCGCCTCGGTACGGGAACACCAGAGCGCGGTGCTGCCGCACCAGCATGTCTCGCTGGCCGGGATCGGCCGCCAGGCCGGTGTGGGCTCCCTGTTCGACACCCTGGTGGTGTTCGACGTGGCGACCGACGTGGACGCCCTGCGGCGGCCCGGCGACACACTGGTCATCACCGACATCGTCAACGAGGGCGCCCCGCACTACCCGCTGACGCTGGTGGTGGAGCGCGCACTGGACGGCCGTCCGCGCTTCAACCTGATCTACGACGGCGAACTGCTGCGGGAGTCGATCGCCCAGGCGATCCTGCGCACGTTCGCCCACACGTTCACCCGCCTGCTCACCCGGCCGGACACCCTCGTCGACGACCTGGCGTCCGAGGGCGACCGGCGTCCCGAGCGGATCACCCCCACGACCCTGGGAGCACTGTTCGACGCCGCCGCGCACCGCGACCCGGCCGCCACCGCCGTGACCCAGTGCGCCCTCGACGGCGGCACCCGGTCACTGACCTACGGCGAACTGGCCGATGCGAAGGACGAGTTGGCCCTGGTCCTGCGTGCCGCCGGTGTCCGGCCCGGCAAGCGGGTCGCCATCGCCGTCCCACGCTCCGTCGAGCAGGTGGTCGCCCTGGTCGCGACCGTCACCGCGGGTGGGGCGTACGTACCGCTGGACCCGGCGTACCCGGACGAACGACTGGAGTACATCCTCGCCGACGCCGCCCCGCAGGTCGTACTCGTGGACCGTGAGCAGCGGGACCGCTTCACGGAACTGCTGGCTCGGGCGGGCGTATCGGCCAGTGTGCTCGTGCGGGGGGACGAGCCGCCGGTGGGGGACGCCGCCGAGCCCGAGGTGAGTTGGCACGACCCCGCGTATGTCATCTACACGTCCGGGTCGACCGGCCGGCCCAAGGGTGTCGTCGTCCCGCACTCCAGCGTGGTGACGCTGCTCGCGAACACCCGGCCGGACATGGACTTCGGACCCCACGACGTATGGGTCCAGTTCCACTCCTTCTCCTTCGACTTCGCGGTCTGGGAGCTGTGGGGCGCGCTGGCGCACGGTGGTGAGCTGCTGGTGCCGGAGTACGGGCTGACCCGCTCGCCGGTCGACTTCCACCGGCTGGTCCGCGAGCGCGGGGTGACCGTGCTCAACCAGACCCCGTCGGCGTTCTACCAGTTCATCGAGGCCGACCGGCAGGCCGGCGAGCCGCTGCCCGCGCTGCGCCGGATCATCTTCGGCGGCGAGGCGCTGGACCTCGGTCGGCTGCGCGGCTGGATCGAGCGGCACGGCACCGGCTCACCCGAGCTGGTCAACATGTACGGAATCACCGAGACCACCGTCCATGTCACCCACCGGGTACTGACCGACGAGGACTTCGGCGACGGTGACGACGTGAGCCCGATCGGCGGCCCGATTCCCGGCCTGGCCATCCATCTGCTGGACGACCACCTCCGGCCGGTGCCGCCGGGCCGGGTGGGCGCCATCTACGTCGCCGGCGACCAGGTGTCGCTCGGCTACCTGGGCAGGCCGGGGCTGACCGCGGGCCGTTTCGTGGCGAACCCGTTCGCGGGCGACGGCTCCCGCATGTACCACACGGGCGACCTCGCCATCCGCACCCTCGACGGTGGGCTGGAGTTCACCGGACGCTCCGACGATCAGATCCAACTCAAGGGATTCCGCATCGAGTTGGGCGAGGTGGAAGGCGCGGTCAGGGAGCTCGACGGCGTGGTCGACGTGGCCGTCACGGTGGCCGAGAGCGGGGACCACCTGGTCGCGCACATCGTGGGCCAGGTGCCGGGTGACTTCGTCGAGTCGCTGTCCACGAAGCTGCCCGGGCACATGGTGCCGGGGCGGATTCTGCCGGTCGAGGCATTGCCGTTGACCGTCAACGGCAAGCTCGACCGGAGAGCGTTGACAGGGAGCGCCGGGACAGGGCCTTCTCCGTCTGACCGTGCGTCGTGGCCGGGCGCGCGGTTCCCCGCGCCCCTGAGGGGCGCACCCGCGGCCGAAGACGCCGCGCTCGACGCGCTGGTCCGTATCTTCGCCGAGACACTGCCAGGCGCCGCCGCCGACGCCGACACCGACTTCTTCCGCGCCGGAGGCGACAGCATCGTCGCCATCACCGTGATCAACCGGGCCAGGGCGCTCGGCCTCGCGATCGTGCCACGGGACGTGTTCCTGTTCAGGACCCCGCGTGCGCTCGCCGAGCACCTGGAAACGCGCACACCGCGGGCCGCCCCCGCGCCCGCCCGCCGCGAGGACGGCCCGCTGACGCCGACGCCGATCATCCTGCGCCAGCGGGAACTGGGCGGCTCACTCGCCCGGTTCGCCCAGGCCAGAACGCTGGTGGCCCCGGAGGGTACCGGATTCGCCGAGGTCGAGCGCGCCGCGAACGCCGTCGTGGCCGCGCACCCGGTCCTCCGGCTGCGGCTGCGCGTCGAGCAGGGCGTGTGGGCCCTGCGCACCGAGCCCGCCCGTCGGGCGACGGTGGTACGGGCGAACACGGCCGACGCGACGGCCGTGGCGAACGAGGCCGCCGGACGGCTCGATCCCGAGTCCGGGGACGTGGCCGCGTTCTCGTGGCTGGAGGCGAGCCGGACCCTGGTGGTCACCGTGCACCACCTCGCCGTCGACTCGGTTTCCTGGCTGGTCCTGCTGGACGACCTGGCCACCGCCCTGCGCGGGGAGACCCTGCCGCCGCCGACCACGTCGTACGCCGAGTACGCCGAAGCGCTGACCCTCCAAGCCACCCATGCCATCGGCGACCTCGGGCACTGGGTCACCACCCTCCAGGCGCCCGAACTGCTCCCGACAGTCGGGGGCTCGCGCGAGACCACCGTCGTGCTCGCCCCCGACGTGAGCGACCGTGTGACGCGCACCGCGCCCTCGGCACTCGGCGTCGGTCTCACCGAGCTGCTGTGCGGCGCGCTGCGCACCGCGCTGACCCGCGTCCAGCCATCGCCCACCGATCTCGCGATCGAGCTGGAGCGGCACGGCCGGGTCCCGGCGCTGGACCACCACGACTACTCACGCACGGTCGGCTGGTTCACCTCCATCGCGCCCGTACGGCTCACGGCGCACATCGACCCCGTCGCGGCGGCGTACGAGGTGGCCGCGCGCCAGCCGGACGAGCGGGCACACGTCGCCTACGGCCAGCTCAGGTACCTCACCCCGCAGACGGCCCCGCTGTTCACCGCACGCCCCCAGGTGCTGTTCAACTACCTCGGCCGGGGCGGCGAGTCCCAGGCACCGCGCCTCACCGGCGGCGATCAGAGCAGCCCGTACGCCGTGGAGGTCAACGCCTGGACCGACGCGGCCACCGGAAGTCTGCACGCGGACTTCACCCTCGCCGAGGGCATCCCGGACGAGATCACCGAACACTGGCGGCGCGCGCTGGAACACATCGCGGACGCCTCCGCCACGGCCGAGCGCACGGCACCGGTCACCCCGCTCCAGCGGGGCCTGTTCTTCCAGGCCCAGATGGCGGGCCCGGCCGGACACTATGTCGCGCAGAGCTGGTTCACCTTCGACCGCCGCCTGGACACCGACGCGCTGGCCGAGGCGATGGCGTATGTGATCGCCCGATATCCGGTCGTGGGCGCCGGATTCGCCACCGACGACGACGGAAACCCGGTCCAGGTCCTGAGGGCGGGCCGACGGGTCGATGTCCGCACGGTCGTACTCGCCACGGACGAGGAAGTCGAAGCCCTGCGCACCCGGGACCGCGACACCGGATTCGACCCGGGGGAGCCGCCGCTGATCCGGCTGACCGTGGTGCGGCTGCCCGACGACCGCGACGGGCTGCTGCTCAGCTACCACCTGCTGCTGTGGGACGGCTGGTCCCGTGAGATCGTGCTGCGGGACCTGTTCGACGCCTACCAGGCCGTCCTCGCGGGCGAGCTGCCCGCCGCGGTCCCCGCCACGCCCAGCTTCGAGGACCACGCCCGGGCGCTCGACGCCAGGGACTCCGCCGCATCGGAGCGCTTCTGGGCGGAGCACCTGGCCGGGCTCCCCGGCCCGACGCTGCTCGCCGGACCGGCGCCCTCCCTCTCGGACGGCCTGCCGCGCGCGCTCGTGCACACGCTGTCCGCCGAGCGGTCGGAGTCGCTGAGGGAGGCGGCCAAAGTGCACGGCGTCACGCTGAACTCGGTGCTGACCGGCGCGTTCGGCCTGCTGCTGGGCGCCCATACGGGCCGCGGCGACGCCGTGTTCGGCGTGACCGTCTCCGGCCGGGAGGGCGAGGGCCTGAACGGCATCGTCGGCGTACTGCTCAACACCGTGCCCATGTGGACGCGGGCCCGGCCGGACGCCACGGTCGGCGCGTATCTGTCGGCCGTACAGGCGGCCAGGGTCGAGGCGATGGTCCACGAGCACCTGGGACTCGGCGAGATCCAGCGGGCCAGTGGGCACGACACCCTCTTCGACAACCTGTTCGTGCTCCAGAACTTCCTGGACATGGACGCGTTCGCCGAGATGAACGCCCGGCACGGCATCACCTCGGTGGCAGCCGATGACTCCACCCACTACCCCTTCACCTGGGTCGTCACGCCCGGCGACCGGCTCACGGTCAAGCTGGAGTACCGCGACGAGGACACCGACAACGCCCGCCGTCTCCTCGACGACTACCTGCGTGTGCTCGAAGACCTGGTCCGGTCGACCGGGCCGGTCGGCGCGCTGCGGGGGTTGGGACCGGAGCCCGTGCGGGGGGAGCGGACGGACATCGGCACGGACACCGTGGTCGACCGGTTCGACCGGGCGGCGGACCGTGACCCGCGGCGGGTGGCGCTCGTCGCCCATGGCGCGACGATGACGTTCGCCGAGCTGCGGGACCGCAGCCGCGCGGTGGCCGGTGTGCTCGCCGGGCGCGGCATCGGCCCCGAGACGACCGTGGGCCTCGCGGTCCCGCGCTCGCTCGACTCGATCGTGGCGCTGTTCGCCGTGCTGCGCGTCGGCGCCGCGTACGTTCCGCTGGAGCTGGACCACCCGGACGAGCGGATCGCCGCGATCGTCGCGGACGCCCGCCCGGATGTGATCCTCACCGTGAGCGCGGTGTCGCCCCGGCTCACCGGCGACCTGATCGAGCTGGACCGGCCACTCCCCGAGGCCGAGCCGTTCGTGACCTTCGCGCCGGACGATCCGGACCGGCTGCGGCACCCCGCGTACACCATCTACACCTCCGGGTCGACCGGGAAGCCCAAGGGCGTGGTGACCGAGTACGCGGGGCTCACCAACATGCTGATCAACCATCAGCGCCGGATCTTCGAACCGGTGCTGGCCGACCACGGCCACCGGGTCTTCCGGATCGCGCACACCGTGTCATTCGCCTTCGACATGTCGTGGGAGGAGCTGCTGTGGCTCGCCGACGGCCATGAGGTGCACATCTGCGACGAGGAGCTGCGCCGGGACGCGCCCCGGCTGGTCGAGTACTGCCTCGAGCACGGCATCGACGTCATCAACGTGACCCCGACCTACGCGCAGCAGTTGGTGGCCGAGGGCCTGCTCGACAACCCGGAACGGCGGCCGGCGCTGGTGCTGCTGGGCGGCGAGGCCGTCACCCCGGCGCTGTGGCGGCGGCTGGCCGAGACCGAGGGGACGGTCGGCTACAACCTCTACGGACCCACCGAGTACACCATCAACACCCTCGGCGTCGGCACCTTCGAATGCCAGGATCCGGTGGTGGGCGTGGCGATCGACAACACCGATGTGTACGTACTGGATCCATGGCTGCGGCCACTGCCGGACGGAGTCCCCGGCGAGCTGTACGTCTCGGGCATCGGCATCGCGCGCGGCTATCTCGGGCAGCCCGCCCAGACCGCGCACCGCTTCGTGGCGTGCCCCTTCGGCGCACCCGGCGAGCGCATGTACCGCACCGGGGACCTGGTGGCCCGTCGACCCGACGGCAACCTGATGTACCTGGGCCGCACCGACCAGCAGGTCAAGATCCGGGGACACCGGGTCGAACTGGGCGAGGTCGAGGCCGTGTTCGCGGCACACCCCGCGGTCCGGTTCGTCGCCGCGGTCGCCCAGCCCGATCCGCAGGTCGACGGCGCCTACCGGCTGGCCGCCTATCTGGTGCTGGAGGGCGCGGAGCTGGCGACGGTGGCCACCGAAGTGGGCGCCGGGCTGCCGGACTTCCTGCGCCCGACGCACTATGCCCAGGTCGACAGCGTCCCGCTGACGGTGAACGGGAAGGCCGACACCAAGGCGCTGCCGGAGGCCAAGCCGCTGGGCGCGCTGACCACGGCGGGGGAGCGGGGGCCCGCGACGGCGACCGAGACCGTGGTGTGCGAGTTCTTCGCCGAGGCACTGGACCTGGACGACGACGAGGTGAGCGCGGTGAGCGACTTCGTGTCCCTGGGAGGCCACTCCATGCTGGCGGTGCGGCTGATCGGGCTGCTCCGCCGCGAGTACGGTCCGGTGATCACCATCCGAGACCTGTTCACCCTGCGCACCCCGGAAGCGATGGCCCGCCACCTCGATGCCCGTCACAACGATGCCCGAGTCCTCGATGACAACTCCTGACACGCGGCGGCCCCGGCCGGGGTCCGACATCCTCCGGACCGCACTGCGCCGCAACATCGGTGCCATGGCCTGCGGCACCGTCCTCATGGGCCTGTACCAGGCGGGTGAGACGACCTTCCCCATCGCGCTCGGCCTGATCGTCGAGCACACGATGCGCCACCGGAGCCTCGGCGCGCTGGGCCTGTCGATCGCCGCGTTGGCGGTGATCATCACGACGGTGTCGCTGTCGTGGCGGTTCGGGATGCGCGTCCTCCAGAAGGCCAACACGACGGAGGCACACCGCTGGCGGGTGAAGGTCGCGGCCTGTGGCCTTCAGCCGGTGGCCAGGGACGTGGACCTCAAGTCCGGCGAGGTGCTGACCATCGCCACCGAGGACGCCGACCAGACCGCCGACATCATCGAGGTGGTGCCGCTGCTGATCAGCTCGCTGGTCGCGGTGCTGGTCGCGGCGGTCGCCCTCGGCCTGGCCGATGTGCGGCTCGGCCTGCTGGTGATCGTGGGAACCGTCGCGATCCTGTCGATCCTGAGCGTGCTGTCCAAGCGGATCGGCTCCAGCACCCGCGAACAGCAGGCCCGGGTGGCGCGGGCGGGCGCGAAGGTCGCCGACCTGATCACCGGGCTGCGCCCGCTGCACGGCTTCGGCGGCAACCACGCGGCGTTCCGGTCCTACCGTGAGGTCAGCGCGGAGGCGAAGCACCAGGCCATCACGGTCGCCAAGGTCAACGGCGTCTACGCGGGCACCGCGCTGGCGCTCAACGCGGTCCTCGCCGCCGCCGTGACCCTCACCGCGGGCTCGCTGGCGTGGAGCGGCCGGATCAACATCGGCGAACTCGTCATGGCGGTGGGGCTGGCGCAGTTCATCATGGAACCGCTCAAGCTGTTCTCGGAGATGCCGAAGTACGTGATGATGGCGCGCGCCTCGGCCGAGCGGATGGCGCTGGTGCTGGCCGCGCCGCCGGTGACGGCTTCGGGGGCGGAGCACCCGGCCGCGGGCGGAGACCTCGACATCGACTGCCTCCGCTACGGCTCCCTGCGCGAGCTGAAGTTCCGGGTGAGCGCCGGCGAGTTCGTGGCGATCGCCGCCTACCAGCCGCGCGCGGCGGCCGACCTGGCGTCGGTCCTGGCCGTCACCGTCCCGCCCGACGCGTACGAGGGAGCGGTGCGGGTGAGCGGGCACGAGCTCAGGGACCTGTCGGTCGAGGCGGTCCGCGCGCACATGCTGGTGAACCCGTACGACGGGGAGATCTTCGCGGGCACCCTCCGTACGAACATCGACCCGTTGGGCACCAGCCGTATGGTCCCCGAGGCCATCGAGGCGTCCATGCTGACCGACGTGGTCGCCCTCCACCGTGAAGGACTCGACTACGGTGTCCGCGACCGCGGTGCGAACCTCTCCGGGGGCCAGCGGCAGCGGCTGTCCCTGGCCCGCGCCCTCGCCGCCGACACCGATGTCCTCGTCCTGCACAACCCTACGACGGCCGTCGACGCGGTCACCGAGCAGCTCATCGCGCGCAATGTCGCGAAGCTGCGCCGGGGCCGGACCACCATCGTGATCACCAGCAGCCCGGCCCTCCTGGACGCCGCCGACCGTGTCCTCGCGCTGGACGACGGCGTCATCACCGCCGAGGACACCCATCGCAACCTCCTCGCCACGGACGAGGACTACTGCGCGGCGGTGGCGAGGTGAGCCGGACGGTCAGCCGAGTGCCCAGGCGACATCCCTGAGCAGGGCGTGCCGCCAGCCCGCCCGGTCGTGGCCCGACGCCGACCGCGAGACCCGTACGGTCGCGCCGGTTCGTGTCGCCAGGGTCTCGGTCAGCTCGCAGTGGGGGAGCATCCGGGTCTCGTGCTCCCCCACGTCGAACGCGACTCGCAGACCGGACAGGTCGGGACGCTCGCGCAGGCGCGTGGCGAGGGTGCCGCCGACCGGGCCGCCCAAGGGGTCCGGCAGGTCCATGGCGTCGGGTGTCCACCAGAAGGACCCCGACTGGCAGGCGACGCGGGACACCAGGTCCGGGAACTCCAGTGCCGCGTACACCGCGCTCAGTCCGCCCATGCTCTGCCCGGCGACCACCAGTTGGTCCACATCGGCGGGCACGCCGGATTCCGCCACCAGCGGCAGCAGCTCGTCCCGGATCGCCTCCCACAGAGCGGGTCGGCAGCCGAACTCGGTCTCCCTGTCCTTGCTCGGCAGGAAGACGATCGTGACGGCGGGCATCTCGCCACTGGCGACGGCCGAGTCGAACGCGGTCATGGCCGGGTGCAGGTACAGCCAGTCGTCCCCATCGAGCAGCAGTACCACGGGTCCGCCACCGCCCGCCGGGTGGACCCGCACGGTCCGCCGCCCGCCGAGCCGTTCGCTGCTCCAGCGGATCCGGGTGCGCGGGAGCGGCAGTACGGCGTCGGTACCGGCGCCGATGACGGGCCAGTGCGGCTGGGCCGGGGCGTCCGGGGTCGCGGCGATGGATCGGTCACCACCGGCGCCGACCGGGTTGAACGGGTCGGCGTGCGCGGCGTCACCCACGAGGAATTGATAGGTCACCCGCAACCGCTCGGGCATGCGCACCTCGGCGTACCAGCAGTCCGTATCACCCCACCTGCGCAGGGGGACCGGCTCGGACCAGCTCTCGAAGCCGATGCCGGCAGCGGAGCCGCGCCACAGGAACAGGGTCACCCAGCCACCGCCGTCGGCGGGCACCGACGCGGGTGACCTCGCCGCCGCCCAGAACTCGTCGGTGCCGGGTGCGCCGGGCAGCCCGAACCCGACGAAGGCGTTCTCCCCATCGGCCGCGCCCAGGCGCATGAACGTCTCCTTGTGAGAGGGAAGGGACGGAGCTAAACTCCCGTCAATTAGGCGAGCCTAACCTAAGTCGGCTCTTCGTAGGAGGCGCTGGGCATGAGCACAAACCCTTTCGACGACACCGAAGGCCGTTTCCTGGTTCTGGTGAACGACGAGGGCCAGCACTCACTCTGGCCCGCGTTCGCCGAGGTGCCCGGAGGATGGACGATCGTCTTCGACGAGGACACCCGCGAGGCATGCCTGGAGTTCATCGAGGCCAACTGGACCGACCTGCGCCCCCGATCCCTGGCGGAGACCGTGGAGGACTGACTCGGGCCGACACCCGACCCCTCGTCGTCGCACGTCGCCCAGGCACCGAGGAGAGCCCCGGCAGATGCTCCGCACCAGACTGACGAACGCCCGCTTCCGCACCATGGACCCGGACCACCCCGTCGCCCACGACCTGGGCATCTGGCGGGGCCGGATCGTGGGCCTGGACGAGGCCGTGACCTCCCTGCCCGCCCGCGAGGTGATCGACCTCCAGGGCGCCACCGTGCTCCCCGGGTTCATCGACCCCCATGTGCACCTGGCCTGGACCGGGTTCAAGCAGACGACTCCGAGCATCGCGGGACGCACTCGGATCGACGACGTGCTCGCCACCGTGGAGGAGGCCGTCACCCGGAACAGCGCGCCCGGAGCCTGGGTGAGCATCGTCGGCTACGACCAGCGAGCCCTGGGACGCCATCTGACCGCCGCCGAACTGGACAAGGTCAGCCACGGGCGCAAGCTGATGGTGACGCACGATTCCGGGCACGGCTGCCTCGTCAACTCCGCCGCGCTCGACCTGCTCCCCGCCGACATCCCGCACGAGAACGGCTTCCTCGCCGAGGGCGCCATGGGCGCCGCCCGCGCCCTGCGCCTCCCGTACTCCCAGCGGGAACTGGCCGAGGCGATCGCGCGCGCCGCCCGCACCTGCCTGACCGAGGGCGTCACCGCCTGCGCCGAGGCGGGTATCGGCGGCGCCCTCTTCGGCCACAGCCCGGTCGAGCTGGGCGCCTACCAACTCGCCCACGAATCGGGCCTGTTGCCGCTGCGCGTACAAGTCATGGTGTCCGCCGACCGGTTGCACCCGGTCGCCGCGCACGAAGCCGACGGCATTCCCCGGGCCCTCGACCTCGGACTGCGCACCGGGTTCGGCGACGACCGGCTCTCCGTGGGCGCGCTGAAGATCTACACAGACGGCGGCATGATGGCCAGGACCGCCGCGCTCAGCAGCCCGTACCAGGGCCTGGATCACATGGGTGAGCTCCAGGACGACCCGGAGGTGCTCGCGGACACGATCGTGGACGGCCACCTGGCCGGGTGGCAGCTCGCGGTCCACGCGATCGGCGACCGCGCCGCCGACGTGGCCCTGGACGCCCTGGAACGGGCCCAGCGCCTCCGGCCACGCCCCGGCGCCCGGCACCGCATCGAGCACGCCGGCCTGATCCGCCCCGACCAGCTTCCGCGCCTCGCGCGACTCGGCGTCAGCGCGGTCGTCCAGCCCAACTTCCTGCGCTACTTCGGCGACGACTACGCGTCGATCATGGGCGAGGAACGGGCCCCGTGGCTCTACCGCGGCAAGGCGTTCCTGGACCACGGCATCCCCCTCGTCGGCAGCTCCGACCGCCCCGTCACGGACGGATCTCCGCTGAGGGCCATCCAGTTCATGGTCGAGCGGACCTCCGAGTCGGGTCAGGTGATCGGCCCGGACGAGGGGATCACCCTCGACGAGGCCCTGCGGGCCTACACACTCGCAGGCGCGTTCGCCTGCCGCTGGGAGGACAGCCTGGGAAGCCTCACCCCGGGCAAGCTCGCCGACCTGGTCGTGCTCGGCGACGACCCCGGGCGCGTCGATACGTCGCGTATCGGGGACATCGAAGTGGTGGCGACGTACGTCGACGGTCGAGAGACCGGGGACCTCGGCTGACCCGATATGGCTCCGTGAGCCCGTAGTCCGCGAAGCCGGAGCCGGCACACCGATAGCCTTGGCCGCTATGACGCGCGCTTGGATCCTGCCGATAGTCCTCGTGCTCTGTGGCGCAGCCCTCGCCACTGGCCTGGCCTCCAGCGGAAACCCCGGCACGGCCGTAGCGCCCCTGCTGGTGTTCGTAGCTCTCGCAGTCGTGAACTCGCCCCTGATCTTCCCGAGGTCGATCAGCGCATCCGAGGCACAACGACGCAGCGCGGCAGACGGCCGCCCCGTCGTCTTCTGGCGACCGGGCTGCGCGTTCTGCCTCCGCCTGCGCATCCGCCTGGGCCGCGGCGCCCGCCAGGTGCACTGGGTCAACATCTGGCGTGACCCGGATGGTGCGGCAGCGGTGAGGGCGGCCAACGACGGCAACGAGACCGTACCGACCGTCGTCGTGGCAGGCCGGCCACACACCAACCCCGACCCCGCATGGGTGCGCCAACAGCTCTCCCGAGCGGGCGGTTGGCCGATGGCGGGGTGAATCACGGTGTCGGTCCCGGGCCGCGACTCCGCGATGGTCAGGTCGGACCAGGGGCAGAGGCGCGGCAGGGGAGGTACGACCACGGTCCGATCCGGAAGTGTGGTCCGTGCTCCGACGACGTGGCGGGTGCGGTGGCGACATCGTTTGCCTCATGACCGTCACTTCTCCGTCAATCGCCGCGCCGCGGACTCTCTTTCCGGGACGCTGGGTGGGCGCGGCATCCCTCGTCGTCGGGCCCTTGCTGGTGCTTGCCGGTGTGCTGCTCCGCATGCGCTTCGGCTTCTTCTTTCCCGCGCAGCTGAGCGCCTACGAGCGCCATCCGCACCTCATGACCGCCTCGTACAGCCTTGTCGCGGCGGGGTGGGTACTGCTCTGGCCGGGAGTGGCGCTCCTGGCCGCCCGGATCGGTGCGCGGTACCGGGAGATGGCTGTGTGGGGTGGTGTTCTCACCGTCCTCGGCCTGTTCGCCCGGGCGTTTCACGCAGGTGTGGATCATGCGGACTTCCAACTGGTGACGGCCCAGGGCGCGGCGTCGGCGGCCCGGACCGTGAGCGAGACCTATGGCGCCTTCCACGTCTTCAGCGCGCTGAACGCCGCCATCATGGGCGGCTGGGTCCTGCTGGCCGTCGGCGCCTACCGCGCACGGGTGCTCGGGCCCCTGCGTGCGGTGGCCCTGGCCCTGGTGTCGGCGATGCCACTGGGGGTGCTGAAGGGGACGACCGCGTGGTCGGTCGCGGCCGCCACGGGGCTGTGCGTCGCGCTCGTACCGCTGGGCGTGGCCGCATGGCGTACAGGGCCGACTCCGCGGATGGCCACGGTCATCGGGAGGCTTGTGCTGGTGGGCGCGGTGGGCACCGCGATGTTCTGCTTCGGGCAGGCGGGATGAGCGCTCGGTATGGTCGTGCGGTGCGCATTGTGCGGTGGCGCCCGAGGACCGGGCCACATCTGCTGGCAGTCGACGCCTGCGTGGCGGGCGTGGCGACGGCCGCGTATGGGGCACTGGCCGGGCAGGGCGGGTCCGACGGCCTGCCCCGGTTCTCCGGCCCGATGTGGTTGGGCTGGCTGGTGGCGGCGGGTGTGGGAGTGCCGCTGGCCGTCCGGCGCCGGTGGCCCCTGCCCGCCCTCGCGGTGGTGCTGGGTGCCACGGCGGCGGCGACGCTCCTCGACATCACCCGCGACCCCTACCTCGCCACCGCCCTCGCCCTCTACGCGGTGGCGCTCCTGGCACCGCCCCGCCGGGCCGTGGCGGCGCTGGCACTGACCCTGGCCGTCTCGGCGGCCGCGGTCATCACGGGAGAGGCGGTGCTCACCCCGTCCGGCCCGTGGCCGGAAGCGGTCGGAACCGCGGCGCTGGTGTGGCTGGTGGCCGGTGGCGCATGGGGAGCGGGCCGTGCCGTACGTCAGCGGCGGGCTCGGGCGGCGCGGCGCGAGCGGCGCCTGGCCGAGGAGGCGCTGGCCGAGGAACGCCTGCGTATCGCCCGGGAGTTGCACGACATCGTCTCGCACAGCCTCAGCGTGATCGTCGTCAAGGCGTCCGTCGCCAACCACGTGGCCAAGGAACGTCCCGAGGAGACACGGGACGCCATCGGCGCGATCGAGCGGACCGGCCGGGAGGCGCTGACCGAGATGCGGCGCGCCCTGGGCATGCTGCGCGGCGACCCCGCCACACCGCACGCTCCGGGTGCCGGCGCCACACCGCACACTCCGGGGGCCGACGCCGGATTCCACACACCAGGCGCCGACTCGGCGCAGATGGCACCGCCTCCCGGACTGGACGACCTGCCCGCCCTGGTCCGGCGCGCCGAGCAGGCCGGCATCCGCACCAGGCTCCGCACCCGGCCGGCGGCCGACCTGCCCGCGGGGACGGCGCTGACCGTCTACCGCATCGTCCAGGAGGCGCTGACCAACGTCGTCAAGCACGCCGGCGACGGAACGCACTGCGAGGTCACCGTCACCGCGGACACGCGCGGCCAGGTGCACATCGAGGTGGTCGACGACGGGGCGGGGAGGGCGCCCGTGTCCGGCCGGGCGGACCTCAGGGGCGGTCACGGACTGGTGGGGATGCGGGAACGGGTGATGATGTACGGGGGGACACTTCAGGCCGGGCCGCGGCCCGGCGGCGGGTTCGCCGTCTCGGCCCGCCTCCCGGCCGAACCAGCGCACGGGACCGTACCGGACCGAAGGGAGCCGACCGCGTGACCGAACCGATCCGGGTCCTGGTCGCCGACGACCAGTCCCTGCTCCGGGGCAGCTTCCGCGTGCTCATCGACACCGCGCCCGGACTGACCACGGTGGGCGAAGCCGGAACCGGCACCGAAGCCGTCGAGAGCACCCGGCGGCTGCGCCCGGACGTGGCGCTCATGGACATCCGGATGCCCGGCATGGACGGGATCGAGGCAACGCGGCACATAGCCCGGTCGCCCGAGACAGCACGGACACGAGTCCTCATCCTCACCACCTTCGACCTCGACGAGTACGTGTACGGCGCGCTGCGGGCCGGGGCGGCGGGGTTCCTGCTGAAGGACACCTCGCCCGACGTCCTGCTGGCCGGTATCCGCACCGTCGCCGCCGGAGAGTCCCTTCTGGCTCCCTCGGTGACCCGGCGCCTGATCGCCGCGTTCGCCCGCCTTCCCCACGCGTGCCCGGCGCCCGGCTCTTCGCTGGAGAACCTCACGGACCGCGAGCGAGAGGTTCTGCTGCTGGTGGCCCGCGGCCTCTCCAACACCGACATCGCCGAATACCTCCACCTCAGCCACGGCACCGTCAAGACACACATCGGCCGGCTGCTGAGCAAGCTGGAGGCGCGCGATCGTGCGCAACTGGTCATCAGCGCCTACGAATCAGGGCTCGTCACGGCGACCAGCAGCCGCTGACCAGCCGGGCGGGGATGCCGACCGTATCGACACCTCCGCTCGCGGCGAGGAACTGTCAGGGGCTGCTTGCGGAGTGGTGCTCGGCCCACCCGGTGGCCGTCACCACCTCGCGCGCGATATCCACGACGGCACGCCCGTCCGTCACCACCCGTACGGTCTCCGCGGTGGCCCGCTGGTCCAGCAGCCGTGCCTTGCGAGCACTGCTCTCCAGCTCCTGCTCCAGCTCCGAGCCGAGTTCCCGGCGCACCAGCCGCTCTCGGGCGGTGGCATCGGAGGCGGTGAGCAGCACCCGTATGATCCGTGTCCCCGTTCCCATGGCGCGCTCGAACATTCCCGTGGACTCAGGCAGCACACTCACGGTGTTGGTGTAGATCAGCCGGCGGTAGCCGCGGCGGGCGAAGTTCGCCCACACGGCCGTGAGGTTGCTTTCGGTGATTTCCGAGCAGTGGGGATCCCCCACCGGGGCCGGATGGACCTGCCCCATGAAGTCGCCGTCTATGACCGCGTGCGAGACGGCTGCGGCCCGCAGTACGGCCGATACCTCCCACCCCACCGTCGTCTTGCCGACTCCGGCCCGCCCTCCGATGAGCAGTACTTCCGCGTGATCCATGGGAGTAGCCTGCCATCACACCTCCGTCTGATGTGCTGGGTCTACTCGCCTCCGGTGAACATGTTGATCAGGCCGTGGGGCGCGTCGGCTCCGTAGAACAACTCGTGGACGTAGGTGCCTTCGGTGGCGGCCGCGGCGCTCCGGGGGAACATGGCCCGCTCGTACTCGGTGAGCGCGGTCTCGACGTCGTCGGGGTGTGCGGCGAGGGCCTTGCCGAGCTCGGCGGCGTCGTACATGGCCAGGTTGGCGCCCTCGCCGTTCGGGAGCGAGAGGTGGGCGGCGTCGCCGAGCAGGGTCACCCCCGGCACCCGCTCCCACCGGTGCTCGACGGGCAGGGCGTAGAGGGGCCGCGGCACCGGGGCGGTGTCACCGTCGGCGATCAGCGCGGTGAGCTCCGGTGCCCAGCCGGTGAACTCCCGCGCGATCCGTGCGGTGGCCGCGGCGGAATCGGTGAAGTCGATGTCCGCGAACCAGTCCCGCGGCCGGGCGAGCATCACATAGGTGTGCAGGGTGCCGCCCTTCTCCCGGTGGGCCAGGAATCCCTTGCCCGGCGCGAGCGCGAACAGCGACCCGTCGCCGACCGCTTTCGCGCTGGCCGGGTGGCGGGTGTCGGCGTCGAACAGGTAGGTCTCGACGGCCGACATGCCGATGTACTCGGGGGTGGCGTCGGACAGCAGTGGCCGGACTCGGGACCACGCGCCGTCCGCGCCGACCAACAGGCCGGTGGTGACGGTGCTGCCGTCGGCGAACGTCACCTGGTGGCGGCCGCCGCCGAGGGCACGGGTCCCGCTGACCTTGTGGCCCCACCGGACGGTGTTGGCCGGGAGCGAGTCGAGGAGCATCTGCCGCAGTTCGCCGCGCAGCACCTCGGGGCTGCCACCCGTACCGTCGTCGGCCTTCTCGAACAGGACGGCCCCGTGCCGGTCGGGGACCCGTATCGCCTGGCGGCCCTCCAGAACGAGGCCGCGGAACTCGTCCATCAGACCGGCCGCCTCGAGCGCCGGCTGTCCGCTGTCCTCGTGGATGTCGAGCATCCCGCCCTGCGTGCGCGCCGTCGCGGAGGCCTCCGCCTCGTAGACGGTGGCCGGGATGCCGTGGACGTGCAGGACGCGGGCGAGCGTGAGGCCGCCGAGTCCGGCACCGATGATGGTGACGTCAGTGGTCATGATGGTCCCTTGCTGTCGCACGCCTGCCGGATGGGCGCCCGGCAGGATCTGTGTGGAAGGTTCCAGGCCCCACCGACCGGCCACCGACAACGGACCGACAGCCACCGATGTGTGACCGACACCGCGGCTCTTCCGTCCGATCACCCCAGTTCAAAGCGTTGACCGGCGAGGGAAGGCGCAGCCTGTCCGGTCGGGCGATCCGGGCCGTAGAGGAGGCCGGGAGGGAGCCGGACCCCCTCGCGAAGCGACGGGCCGGGGCGGCTATGGTTCCATCACCCCGGCGCCACTGCGGGACGCGTCGGCAGGAATCCGGACGGGGGAAGCGCGCCGGGCGGTATCGCGCCGCTCGGCCGACCGCGCCCAGTGGGAGAGGCACATCACGATGACGAGCGGTGACACCGCGGCACTCGACGACCCGGTGGGCGAGTCGCTGCGCGGCCGCCATGTGGGCCTTGGGCGCCGGCTCGGCCGGGCTGCCACCTACCTGCCGGGAGTCGCGACCTTCTCGGCGGTACCCGCCGACGCGGACGCGGCGGACTGGACCGGTCTCGCGCGGCTCCTCGGACGGGACGCGTTCGCCGACATGTTCAGCTGCCAGGCGTCCCCTCCTCCGGACTGGGAGCAGGTCTTCGTCCTCGAAGGGCGGCAGATGGTCTGGTCCGGCGACGGCCGTCCCGGCCAGGCTCTTGCCGCGACCGGCACCGACGTGGCCGAACTGGGCGCGGCCGATGTGCCCCAGATGCTCGACCTGGTCGCACAGACCCGACCGGGACCGTTCTGGCCGCGCACCCACGAACTCGGCACCTACCTCGGCATCCGCGAGGGCGGCAGACTGGTGGCCATGGCGGGCGAACGGCTCCGGCCCCCGGGGTGGACCGAGATCAGCGCCGTCTGCACGGCCCCCGAGGCCCGCGGACGAGGCCACGCCGCCCGTCTGATCAGCGCCCTCGCCGCCCGCATCCTGGCTCGGAACGAACGCCCCTTCCTGCACGTGGCCGAGACGAACGGTGGCGCGATCGCGCTCTATGAACGGCTCGGTTTCGCGAGCCGGAAGCACGTGACCTTTCGCGGCTTCCGCACTCCCTGACGCCACCGCCACCCGGATCGGGTACCGGGCGGTCCCTCCCAACGCGCTTACGTGCTGAGGGAGCTTGCGAGCATATTCCGTTGACTGAGGGACGGCCCAGGCACAACACTGTCGCACTGGTCGGGATCAACGGCATACATGGGGCGGTGTGCGGTGGCTGGCTCGGACATGGCCCGTGACCTGCAAGTCAAGGAGACCACGTCCGATCCGTCGCTGTGGAGCGCGGACTTCCGGCTGTTCTTCACGGCCCGTACCACCTCTCTGCTGGGCGACGCGATGCTCCCCGTCGCGATCACGGCCGCGGTGATCCGGGCGGGCTATGGGGCGAGTGGGGTGGGCTATGCGCTCGCCGCGCTCGTAGCGCCGTTCGCGGCACTGATCATCTTTGGCGGGGTGCTGTCCGACCGCTTCGGCGCCCGACGGCTGATGGTTGTCTCGGACACGGCTCGGCTGTGCTCTCAGGCGGTGCTCGCGCTGCTGTTCCTGCTGGGTACGGTGCGGCTGTGGCAGATCCTGGCGCTGCTGGCCCTGATCGGGGCGGGCAGCGCGATCTTCCAGCCGGGAGTCGCCAGCATCACCCCGCGCATAGCCCAGGACGTACAGAAGGCCAACGCCACCCTCCGCATCTCGGAGTCCGTCACCGCCGTGATCGGCCCGTCGCTGGCCGGCCTGCTGCTGGCGGTCTCCTCACCGGCGACGGTGGTCGCCCTCGACGCCTTGACCTACGGGGTCAGCGGCGCCTGCCTGCTGCTGCTCCGCACGGTCCCGATGGGCCCGGCCGCGCGGGACGGCGAACCGTCGTTCCGGGCCGATCTCGTCGAGGGATGGCGGGAGTTCCGGGCCAGGACCTGGCTGTGGAGCGTCATCGTCGTCTTCATGCTCTGGCAACTGGCCGGTGCGGGCCCCACCATGACCCTCGGCAACAGCACGCTCGTCACCGACTACGGAACATCGACGTTCGGCTTGGTCATGTCGTCCCTCGGGGTGGGAAGTGTGCTGGGCGGGATCGTCGCGATCAGATTCCGCCCGCGGTATCCGCTCCGGGCCGGCGCCCTCTCCATGATCCTTTGGGCGCTCATGCCGTTGGGCGTCGCTCTCGGCCTTCCCGCGCCGCTCATCGCCGGGTGCTACGGGGTGAGCGGTGTGGGCATGGCGTTCTGGATCGTCATGTTCCACACGAGCGTACAGACGCACATCCCGCAGGACGTCCTCGGCAGGGTGCACGCGTACGACGCGGCCGGCTCGCTGGTGATGAAGCCGGTCGGGCAGGCCCTGGCGGGGCCGCTCGCGGTCGTCGTGGGGACGGTGCCGCTGCTGGGCGTGTCCGCGTCGACGGCGCTCGTCGCCTGCGCCCTGCTGCTGGCAATCCCGGCCGTGCGCGGCCTGAAGCGTGCCGAGGGTTAGCAGCCCGTACCTCCGCGGCGGGGTTTATGGGCGAACACCCATCGGTTGCCTGCCAGTGCGTCGTTCTGTTCGGGACGTGGGCCGCGGCCGTGTTGGCGGGTGTAGTCGAAGGGGGTCCGGACGGTTGTGGTCCAGCCCCTGCCCGCGAGGTCGCCCGCGGAGTCGGGGCGTGGTTCTCGGCTGAAGAGGTTGAGCAGGTCGATGCCGATCTGGTGTTTCGTCGCGGTGTAGAGGGGGCTGTCGCGGTATTCGAGGAGGTCTTTGTCGAGCTTGACCTCGAACGCCAGCGTGCTTCCTCCCGCGCTCAGCCGGTCCACCGTGTGGATGAGGTTCGTCTCGGAGGTGTTGGGCAGGTAGAACAGCAGCCCTTCGGCCAGCCAGGCGCTTGGTGCGGCGGTGTCGAAGCCCGCGTCGGTCAGCGCTGCGGCCCAGTCGGCGCGCAGGTCGACCGGGATCGGTACGCGGGCCGCTTTCGGGGTGGTCGGCAGTCCGCCGAGGACCTTGTGCTTGAACTCCAGCACGCCTTCCCTGTCGATCTCGAAGACCACACAGCCGGGAGGCCAGTCGAGTCGGAACGCTCGCGTATCCAACCCCGCCCCGAGCAGGACCACTTGGCGGGCTCCCGCCGCGCGCACCGACCGGAGGAGGAAGTCGTCGAGGACCCTCGTTCGCAGACCGAAGTAGCGGGCGAAGCGTCCCCACAGCGGGTTCGCGTCTCCGTCCGCGACCTGGTGTATGCGTACCGGCCATTCCGCGCAGGCCGGTGCACCGGCCATTCCGCGCAGGCCGGTGCGGCGTGGACGAAGTGCTCCGCGTAGATGTCCTGGGCCAGGCTGTCGTGGCGGTGGGTCTCGATCGCCCGGGCCGCGGCGACCATGAGAGCGGTCAGGCCGACACCCCCTTCCACGCCTTCCACACCGGTGTTGTGATGCGCTGTGTCGGTCATGTGTCCTCTCTCGGCCTCGCGGGAATCAGGACGGGTTTGACCACGCGGCCCGCGTCGCAGTCGCGTTCGGCCTGGTTGATGTCGGTGAGGGGGTAGGTGCGGATCAGCTGGTCGAAGGGGAACCGCCCGGCCTGCCAGAGCCTGGTCAGCCGGGGGATCAGCAGTCCCGGCACCGCGTCCCCTTCGCAGATGTGGGAGATCCTCCGGCCCCGGTCCAAGGTCCCCGGTTCGAGTGGCAATGGGGTGTTGAGGCGTGCGACCAGGCCGAGGTGACCGGTCGGGCGCAGGGCCCGTAGGGCGTTGTTGATCAGCTGGGGGGAGCCTGTGGTGTCCAGGGCGTACTGTGTGCCGCCGTCCGTCAGTTGCTGGATGCGGTCGGCCAGGGCAGGCAGGCCGGACGGGCGGGCCGATGCGGCGTGCAGCGGGATCGCGTGGAGCCGCTCGGCGAGGGCCAGCCGCTCGGGGTGCCGGTCGACGGCCACGGTCACCGCTCCGGCGGCGGTGGCCGCCATCACCGCGGCCAGGCCGACCGCCCCGGCGCCGTAGACCGCGATGGTGTCGTCGGGGCCGATGCCGAAGGAGTGGAAGACCGCTCCGGCACCGGTGAGGAAGCCGCAGCCGAGCGGTCCGAGGAGTTCGATGGGCAGTGACGGATCGACCCGGACGGCGTTGCGGGCCGGGACCAGGGCGTATTCGGCGAAGGAGGACTGGCCGAACCACCGGGGCGCCAACGCGCCTCCGTCCGCGTCGGTGAACCGCGCCGTGTGCTCCTTGCGCCCGCCGAAGAGGTTGAGCGCGGGGAAGGAGTCGCAGTAGGCGGGGGCCGCGCCCATGCAGTTCCGGCAGTGTCCACAGGAGTCGAAACTCAGAACGACGTGGTCGCCGGTGCTCAGGCCGGTGTCCGGGCCGCCCGTCTCCACCACGACTCCGGCTCCTTCGTGGCCGAGCACCGCGGGCAGTGGTGAGCGGCCTGCCGAGTGCCGGACCGCGAGATCGGTCCGGCACATCCCGCAGCCCGCGATCCGCACCAGGATCTCGCCGTCGCCCGGCCCCGAGTGCAGCATCACCTCCTCGAGGCCGAACCGGCTCTCGTACGAGCGCAGTACCGCCGCGGTGAACCTCATCCGTCGCACCTCAACCGGACGGTGCACGACGAACGGGCTGAGGTCGCCGTACAGCCCCCACGGCCCAGGCGACGGACCGCCCGGTGGGAGCCGGGCCGGTGCAGGTCATGTGGCGGACCCCGGATGGGAGGCGAGGCGGGCGCCGAGCGGTTCGCGGGCGGTGGCGATGGTCATCGGCGGTCAGCCCGCGGTGGCGACCGCGGCCGCGTGTTCCCGGGCGTGCCGGTCCATCTCCGCCCGGAAGGCGGCCACCAGCCGCGGCTGGATCCTTCCGGCGGTGCGGTCGCCTCCCTCGCAGACCGCGCCGCGCACCCCCACGATGTCGGTGCCGATGCGGGTGAGCGCGCCGAGGTCGTCGGCTTTGACACTGCCCGCGAGGGCGGCGCGCAGACCGGCCTCGTGGGCCTGCCGGACAAACTCCGCGCAGAGGTCGGGCGGAACGTGGTCGAACAGCCGTGTCCCGTCCTTGACCGCGGTGTCGAGCATGGCCGCGTCACAGCCGGAGCGGCGGGCGATGTCGGGCAGCGCCAGCGGGTTGACGCAGCCGATCCGATGGGCGTCGGCGTAGCCGGAGGCGACGACGAACGCGTCCGGCCGATGGTCCTTCACCGCCCGGACGACCCCGCGCATGACATCCATGGCCTGTTCGGGCGTCGTGCACCCGTAGAGGCCGACCTTGATGTAGGTGGCGCCGGAGACCGTTGCGCCCAGTGCCGCCTGGGCCACTGTGCCGGGCTTGTAGGGGACGTCTCCCACGGTGGCGGAGACCGGCTTGTCCGCCGGGACCGCGTCGCGGATCTGCCGGATGACCCAGGGGAAGTTCGCGCCGAGCGAGCCCTCGTCGGGCTTCTTGACATCGACGATGTCGAGGTGATCCGCCGCCTTCGCGCAGTCGAGGGCCTCCTCGACGCCGTCCGGGGAGATGAGAAGCAACAACGTGGATTCCTTCCACCGCATGCCATCTGCCCAGCGGGCAGGTATGCGGAGTCGTGTGGATCACGCGCGGTCCGCTCATCATTGCCGCGTGCTGTGGCGCATGGGCAGGGCGCGCGGAGTCCGGACGGGGCACTGCCATGACGTTCCGCGCCCCCGGCGCACCGGACACGCCGGTAGCCGGTAGCCGGTGCGGCGTTCGAGACTAGGCGCTCTGCGCCGATTGCCGAATGATCAGGTCGGTCAGCAGGGCCAGCGGAGGCCAGCCGTCGTGACCCCGGCGGGCGACGGCGAAGGCGCGCAGGACGACGTCCGGCGCGGTGAGCGGCACCAGATGGACACCGGGCAACGTGGAGATGCCCATCGGCAGCAGTCCGACCCCCATCCCTGCCGCGATCATGCCCTGGACGAGGTCGAGGTTGTCCGCCTGGTGAGTGAGGTGGGGAGTGAAGCCGGCCATGGAGGCGAGTGTCCGGATGACGGTCTCGTCGCCGGTGTTGCGCGAGTTGCCGATCCAATCCGCCGTGCGGAACCAGCGGAAGACCTCCGGGGCGCCCGGTGCTGAGGGACGGGCGGCGTGGTCGGGAATGCCCAGGCCCCAGGGAGCGGTCCACAGTGGGGTGATCACGACCGTGGGGTCCGGCTCGGCCGGTGCCAGGTTGTAGTCGTAGGTGAGCGCGAGGTCGGCGTCGTCGTTCGCCAGCAGATGGAGGGCCTCGGCGGGTTCGTGCTCACGGACCAGGATGCTGAGCTCAGGGTGGCTTGTCGACAAGTCGCTGATGATGGGCAGCAGTTGGGCCCGGATCGCCATGGCGAAGCCCGCCACGCGCACCGTGCCGGTCGGCGGGGCGTCGGGACTCAGGTCCCGCTGTGCGGCCTCGACCGCCGCAAGGATCGTCACGGCGTGTTCCGCCAGCCGGCGGCCCGCCGGGGTGAGCCTGACCCTGCGCCCATGCGGCTCGATCAGTGCCGTGCCCATGTCCTGGGCCAAGGCGGCGACCTGCTGAGAGACCGTAGATGTGGTCGTGCCGGTGGCCTCGGCCACCGCGCGCATCGAGCCTCTCCGGGCCAACTCGGCCAGCATCTGGAGGCGGCGTGTTTCCATCCCTCCATTGTCCATGAATCCCGAACGAATCATTCGGGATCGGCACGTGGACGTGAACGGTGTCGAGGATCTCTACTGGAGCCCATGAACGCTCCCGTACCGCCTCAGGCTCGTCCTTCCCGTCGCTCGCGCCATGCCGGCGCCGGGGCCGGTTTCCTCATGGCCGCCACCGCGATGTGTACCGTGCAACTCGGATCGGCCCTGACGGTTCCGCTGTTCGGACAGCTCGGCGCGCTGGGAACCGCAGGGCTGCGCCTGGGCTGGGCGGGGCTGATTCTGCTGGTCGCCATCCGCCCCCGGCCTCGTGATTTCAGCTCCCGGGATCTTCTTGCCTGCGTGGTGCTCGGTCTGGTGACCGCCGGAATGATGGTCTTCTTCATGCAGGCGATCGCCCGTCTCCCGCTGGGGACCGCAAGCGCACTGGAATTCTTGGGACCGCTCACCGTCTCCCTCTTCGGACCGAGGAAGGGGCGCCTGATCTGGGCGGCCGCGGCGGCGACGGGCGTCGTGCTGCTGACCGAGCCCTGGCACGGCGGCGCCGACCCCGTGGGAGTGGGGAGCGCGCTCCTCGCCGCGGGGTGCTGGGCCGCGTACATTCTGCTGACCCAACGGGTCGGTGATCGCGTCACCGGCCTGAAAGGGCTGGCTGTCTCCATGCCGATCGCCGCGGTGGTGGGGCTGGGTATCGCCGCCCCGGACCTCGCCGAACGCGTCACGTGGTCACCGCTGTGGACCATGCTGGCTCTGGCGGTGCTCAGCCCCGTCATCCCCTTCGCTCTCGAGTTTCTCGCCCTGCGCCATCTGACCACGTCCGCGTTCGGCACCCTGATGAGCCTTGAGCCCGCCATCGCCCTCATCGTCGGTCTGCTCGTCCTCGGCCAGCGCCCCGGGGTGGTTGCGACAGTTGGCCTGGTTCTCGTGGTCGTGGCCAGCGTCGGCGCCACCCGTGCCGGTGTCCGTCCCGTGGCATCCTCCACGCAGGTGCCAGTGCGCCGGTATGAGCCCGGCCCGGAGTCCGTACGAGATGAGCAGCGGCGTTCATCCAGGTGTCAGAACGTGCCAAGCTGACGTGTCGCAACCGGGCGATCCGCAGTCTTGCTGTCGCCGGGCGCGGCACGCTGAAGATCTCCCGCTTCGCTTGGAGGAGACCATGTCCACATCCATCGGCACGCCCGCCGATCCGACGTCGAGCCACCGAGCCATCGAGAACTTGATCGCACGTTACGCCGAACTCGTGGACGACGGCGATTTCGCGGGACTCGGCACGCTTCTCGCCGAAGCCACCTTCACGGGCACCGGCGAGCCGGCCAGCGGGCGCGAGGCGATCGAGAAGATGTTCAAGGATACGTTGATCGTCTACGCCGACGGCACGCCGCGAACCCACCATGTCACCACCAATGTGGCCATCGAGGTCGATGAACAGGCGAGCACGGCGGTATCGCGCTCGTACGTCACCGTGTTCCAGGCACTGCCCGACCTGCCGCTGCAACCCATCGCCGCCGGTCGTTACCATGACCGCTTCGAGCGCCGCGATGGGCAGTGGCGCTTCGCGGAGCGACGGGTCCGCATCAACCTGATCGGCGATGTGAGTCACCACGCGCGCCGGGCTGCCGCACAGCGGTAGTCGTCCCGGGGAGTTACTCAAGGGAGATGATGATGTCGATGGATCCAACCGTCGCAGTCGTGGGGCCGGGGGCGATCGGCACGACCGTGGCGGCGGCGCTGCATGAGGTCGGCCGTACACCGAGGATTTGTGGCCGCACGGCGCGTGATCGCCTCGAACTGCACATGGGCGAAGGTCGCGTCGTCGTGCCGGGGCCTGTGCGGATCGACCCGGCACGGGCTGATGGAGCGGTCGACCTTGTTTTCCTTGCCGTCAAGTCGACGCAGGTCGAGGCGGCGGCGCCATGGCTGACGGCGATGTGCGGTCCGGACACCGTCGTCTGTGTTCTCCAGAACGGCGTCGAGCAGGAATCGATTGTCGCGCCTCACCTCTCCGGCGCCCGGGCCATCCCCTCGGTCGTATGGTTCCCCGCCCAAGCGCGGCCCGACGGTTCGGTGTGGTTGCGCGGCGAAGCGCGCCTCACCCTGCCGGACACGCCGGCGTCTCGTGTGGTGACCGAGGCTCTGCGCGGCACTCGGTGTTCGGCCGACCTGGCCACGGACTTCACGTCTGTGGCGTGGCGCAAGCTGTTGCAGAACGCGGCCGCCGGCTTGATGGTCCTCACCGGCCGCCGCACCGGCATGTTCGCCAGGGCCGATATCGTCGAGCTGTCGATGGCCTATCTGCGGGAGTGCCTCGAGGTTGCCCGAGCCGAGGGCGCGGTACTGGGCGACGAGGTGCCGCGGGAGATCATTGACAGCTTCCAGGCCTACCCGGCCGATATGGGCACCTCCATCCTCGCCGACCGCGAAGCCGACCGGCCGCTCGAATGGGACACCCGCAACGGCGTCGTGCTGCGCCGCGGACGGGCCCACGGCATCCCGACGCCGATCAGCGATCTGGTGGTGCCACTCCTCGCGGCCGCCAGCGATGGGCCCGGCTGACTCCTGGCATGGATGAGCCATGGCTGAGGGGTGTTGCTCCTCGTGGATTTCATGGACGCGCGCCGGAGGTGCCGCGCCCCCGGACAACGGGGTCGCGGCACCTCGCTCACTTCGACCGTCCGGGCCCGGGGGCCCAGCTCGCATCGCCTCAGATCATGAGCAGCAGCCGCGTGTGCGGTACCAGCTTCCGGTTCACGCTGGTGCTCTGCACGAATATCGTGAAGTCGTCGTTGCGGTCCGGATTGACGCGAACTTCCGTATCCGGCAGGCCGAGCAGGGATCGGGCCTCCGGCCCCGTGTAAACCCGGTCCGTCTTCTTCTCCAGCACCGCAATCTGCTTCCGCGCCTGGATTTTCTCCGACTTGCTCAGCTGATAGAACGCACAGCCGGTACGGAAGGTGTGCCCGCATTCGACGACCCATTCCCGGATCGCCGCTTCGCGAGCCACCGGAATCAGCTGGTATTTCGATGGGTCCACCGGGGTGAGGCCGGCTGCCTTGATGGTGTCCTTGTTGACCGCCTCGGCGCCCGTGGAGAATACCGCCCGCGATCCCCGGATGCCTTGTGCCCGGCCCACCATGAAGTTCTCGGTGGCCTGCTGGATGACCTGCCCCGCCTCCTCCAGTCCCTGTGTGCTCGTGGCGTCCCAGATGGCGATGTTGTCCTTCGGGAAACCGCACTGCATGGCCTCGCGCTTGCCCATCTGGTCCGGCACGAGGACGGCCAGTGTCCAGTTGTCCTCCTGCGTCGCCATCAACTTGGCCACGGCCTGCACGAGTTCACGCGGATTCTTGGTGGGGGCATCCAGGCAGCGATGGCTTGCGTTCTCCTGGCCGTCCGTCAGCACGAACGTCAGGAAGCTGTGGTCGCCGTACAGTTGAGCCGTCTGAGCCAGCTCCCGCTGCGACTTCAGTGTGGCCGCCAGCAGAGCCGTCATTCCACCGACCCGGTAGAGCTGCTTCAGGGACGGCATCCGCAGCACGTCCTTGTCGTAGATGACGCACTCCACCTTGTCGGCGAAGACGTACACCGTGACGCGGGTTTCCTGGTCCAGTTCCTTCGATCGGCGGGCCAGATACGCAATCTGCTGGTCGGCGACTTCGACGACCTTTCCGCGCAGGTGTGACATGGACGAACTGGCGTCCAGCACAAGAGCAACGTGATTGATGTAGTTCTGGTCTCCGGACATGCCGCGCCCCCTCTTTTTCCTTCTCGATGTTCCTACCTTCTCACCCACCACTGACAATCGACCTTGGACTTCGATGCGTGGGGAGGCGGCGGCGGGAACGGCGTCAGGAGTAGAAGCGCACATAGTCGAAGCGTGCGGTCACTCCCTCACCGGCCAGGGAGACGAGGCCGATGGACGGGTCGGAACCGGCGGGCAGATGCCAGACCCCACCCCAGATGTAGTGCTCACCGTCCCGACTCGTGGCCGGCTGGAACCTGTGCTCGCCCGTCTTCGGATCGACGGTATGGCGCAGCCGCAGCCACATGGTGTCGGCAGACGGCCCCAGCTGCATCTCCGGCCAGCTGTCACGGTCCCGGCCGATCCACAGGAACGCCTGCCGTGAGGGGCCGGTCCGTGTCGGAGCCAGATGGATCGAGTCCGCCGGGCTCCGGAAGGCGATCATCCCGGCTTGGCCGCGTCCGTCGAGGGCGTCGCTGATCGGGAAGCGCAGCTTGATCTCGACCGTGTAGGTGCCGGTCGGAGCGTCACGCAGCAGCGCCGATGCCATCGTCCCCTTGCCGGAGAAGTCGGCGTCCTGCGTCGGCCACACGTACTGGCCGTCGGCGACCTTCCCGTCGGCGGGGCCGAACCACTTCCAGCCGTCCAGCTGGTCGTCGTCGAAGTCCTCGTCGTACTCCGGCAGCCGGGCTCCGATCCGGGGGTCCGGCTGTTCGACGGTCACCGGCGTGTAGAGCCGGGTCACGCCGACGTTGTCCGCCTCGCCGGCGCCGCGGGTCGAGGCGACACCGCCGCGGCGCCAGTCCTTTGGCACGTCCACCGTCAGCTCGGCCAGCGGCATGTCGAGCATGGCCGGGCTGACCTGTATGTGCGCCGCCCCGTCGCGGATCTCGGCCGTGAGCGAGTGCCAGGTCCGCGGATCGGTGTTCGAGTGCAGACGAGCGGTCCGCTTCCGCACCACCTTCCGGTCCCGGGTGACCTCGACGGAGAGTGTCCCGGTGGCATCGAACCAGGCCACGGCGTGGCTGGACCGTCCCCCGGAGGCCAGGACGAGGCCGACCCGGCCCTCGTCGTCGCGCAGCCGCACATCGGCCTCGATCCTCACATCGCCCTCGGGGGCCCGCCGCGGCAGCAACAGCTGCGGGACCGCGGTCCGGGACCGGCCGTGGGCATAGCGTCCCGAGTCGCTGTCCGAACCCATGGCCCAGGAGCCGGGTCCGAGGATGTCGAAGCGGCCGGGACCGTCGTCGAAGGTGCTGCCCGCGTCCCAGGCGCCCGTCGGTGCGGTCTGCCGGTCCTCGCTGGTCCAGGCGCCCGCGCGCACGGTCGGCCAGCCGTCGATCCAGAGAGACCGGTCAGCAGCGGGCTGGACGGTGGGCCGGCGTCGAAGGCCGTGGCCGCGTCATCGGGGTGCGGCGCGGTGACCACAGAGACCGACCGGCCGCGCTCGACCTCCTCGTCGCCGCTGGTGAGCCGGATCTCGACGGTGGCGAATCCCGGAGTGGCCACCGGGGTCGCGGTGACCGTCAGCTCTCGCTCGGCTCCGGCGGCGACGGTCACGGTCCGCTCGGTGCCGGACCAGCCGTCGGGGGTGACCAGCCGGGCGGTGACGTCGCGGTCCTCGGCGCCGGTGTTGCGTACCAGCACCGTGACCGGGTTGGCCCGGCCCGTCCACCACACCGGATCCGCCGCCGCCCTCAGGGCCACCATGGACGGTGCCGGGGCGGCCGGATCCGTGATCGCGAACGCGGACAGCCGCGAGGCCGTAGCCGTCCTCATCGGGGATGGATGCCGATGCGGCGAAGCCGGCCGCCGTGCTCCATGGGCTCAGTACCGCGGCGAAGGCGAGAGCGGATGCCTGGAGCACTCGGCGACGGCCGTACTCGTACGCGGATCGCGCCATGGCGATGTCTCCTCATGCACGGGTTCGGGTGAGAATTTCGCGCAGTTCGGCCAGGGGGATCTTCGGCTGGCGGTCCGGTGTGAGCAGGCCGTTGGTCTCTTGTTCCGTGTCGGTGAACTGGGTGTAGCAGAAGCCCGCGAGCCCGGAGTCCACCGCGGCGGCCACCAGGTCGGCGAGGCGTTCGGCGAAGTCCTCCTTCGTGGCGACGGTGTCGTAGCCGAACCACTCGGCGCCCTCCGCCGGTTCGAAGGTCGCGCCGCCGAACTCGCTGAGGACGACGGGCTGCCCTTGGTGGCGGACGCCGTCCAGGGTCAGGCGTTTGGCGCCGGGCCACCGCTCGGCGATCTCGCCTTGCCGCAGCGAGGCGTGGCCGTAGCGCTCGCGCAGTACGTTCCCGTGCTGGGTGTAGTCGTGGACGCCCCAGATGTCGGCGGCGGAGATCTCCCAGCCGTCGTTGGAGACGGCCGGGCGCGAGGGGTCCAGGGCCTTGGTCAGGTGGTAGAGGGCGTCCATGAAGTGGCGCTGTGCGGGGACGAGCGCCGGGTTCGGCACGGACCAGGATTCGTTGATCGGGATCCAGGCGACGATCGAGGGGTGGCTGAGGTCGCGGGAGACGGCCTCGGTCCACTCGGCGACCACGCGCTCGACGGTCCGCGCGCCGAACGCGTACGCCGACGGCATCTCCTCCCACAGCAGCAGCCCGAGCCGGTCGGCCCAGTACAGGAAGCGCGGGTCCTCGATCTTCTGGTGGACGCGCAGCCCGTTGAGGCCGATCTCCTTCGCCAGTTCGACATCGCGGCGCAATTCGCCGGCCGAGGCCGACAGATGCGAAGCGGGCCAGTAGCCCTGCTGGAGCGCGAACCGGAGGAAGTACGGCTTGTGGTTGAGGAGGAAGACGCCGTCGTCCCAGCCGATGTCGCGCAGACCGAGGTAGGACGTGACGCGGTCGACCGGTGTGCCATCCGCCGCGTCGCGCAACTCCACCACCGCGTCGATGAGTTGCGGCCGCTCCGGACTCCAGAGCAGGTCGTCGAGGTCCTGCCCGTGGCGCAGGGCGGGCACCGCGACGTCGAACTCCGCCTCCTGGCCCTCGATCAGCGTCCGCTGCTCGGCGAGTACCCGCTCGCCCCGCGTGAGGCGGACCGTCACGGTGAGCGGACGCCGCGGCCAGTGGCCCAGACGCAGCCGGCAGCGGACGCGGGCGTGGGCGACCTCGGGGGTCCAGTGCAGAAGCATGATGTGCTCGGCCGGGACCTCCTCCAGCCACACCGGCTGCCAGATCCCGGAGGTGCGGTGGTACCAGATGACATGCGGATCCCGGCGCCAGTCCTGCTTGCCGCGTGGCTGCGCGGCGTCGAGCGGCTGGTCCTCGGCGCGGACGACGACGGTCTGCTCGCCGTCCCGGTCGACGGCGTCGGTCAGATCGCAGGTGAAGCCGGTGTGCCCGCCCTCGTGACGTCCCACCGGGCGGCCGTTCAGCCAGACCTCGGCCCGGTGGTCGACCGCACCGAAGTGCAGCAGGAGCCGCCGCCCGGCGGCCGGCCGGGGCACGTCGATCACGCGCCGGTACCAGAGCACGGGGTGGAAACCGGTGTCCGCCACGCCCGAGGCCGCGGACTCGGGCGGATAGGGCACGGTGACGGCGCCGGTGAACGGTGCGGAGGTGGCCGGGTCCATCCACCGGTCGGCGCGGCCGCGGTCCTCGTCGTCATGGGCGAACCGCCAGGGACCGCCGATGTCGCGCCAGTCGGGATCGCGGATCAGCTGCGGCCTCGGATGGCCTGCGGCGTCCAGGTGCGGGTAGGGCATGCGTGAACTCCGGTGAGGTGGTGCGTAGGTGAGGGGTGGGGAGGTGCGTAGGCGATGGACGGGGGAGGTGGCGCGCCCGCGGTTCAGTTCTCCAGGGCGTCGGCCGGGGAACGGGGGTCCATTGGGGAGCGGAGGTCCACGACCGTGGCGGCGAACGCCAGCGGGCCCGGCAGCAGCGGGATCAGCAGCGGAATCGACCAGGCCAGGAGCCCGCCGAGGATCACCGCACCGGCCAGGAGAAGAGTGCCGCGCGGGTCCGCGGCCGAGCGGAGCAGCGCCTCGCGCGCGGACAGCGGGTGCGGTGTCTCGAGCGCGGCCGCCCGCAGCGCCACGACCGCGGCGCCCAGGACGAGCAGCGCGAGGGCGGGCGCCATGACGGCCGCTCCGGGCAGCGCGGTGCGCATCAGCGCGGCATCGATCAGGACGACCGCCGCGAGCACCGGCGGCACCAGACCGAGGGCCGCCGAGCGCGCGGACAGGTGGGCACGGAAGTGAGCGCCGTACGTACCGGCCCTGACCTGGACGCCGTTGCCCGCGGCCTGCCGGAGCGTCGCGGACGCGGCGGCGAACGCGGCCGGGGCCGTGACGACCGGCAGACAGGCGAGACTGGTGAGCAGGCCGACGAGCAGCATGTCGGCGAAGAGGCTGAAGCCGGAGCCGAAGACCTCTCCGGCCTCCCGGCGCTCGCGCCGGGGCGTGGCCGATACGTGGGCCATGGTGTGCCTCACCCCTTCAGTCCGGACGTGGCCATGCCCTGCACGAGATAGCGCTGGAAGACGAAGAAGAACAGCACGATCGGCAGCACCGAGATCACCGACATGGCGAACATGGGGCCGTACGCGGACGTGCTGGACTGATCGACGAAGCTGCGCAGGGCGAGCGTGATGGTGAACTTCTCCGGCGCGAAGAGGTAGATCATCTGCGTGAAGAAGTCGTTCCACGTCCAGATGAACGTGAAGATGGCCGTGGTGATCAGCGCGGGACGGGTCAGCGGCAGTGTGATCGACCAGTACGTGCGGAACGGCCCGCAACCGTCGATCCGGGCGGCCTCCTCCAGCTCGCGCGGCAGCCCGCGCATGAACTGGACGATGAGGAAGACGAAGAACGCCTCGGTGGCCAGGAACTTCGGCAGGATCAGCGGCCAGTAACTGTCCACCAGGCCCAGGCGGTTGAAGATGATGTACTGCGGAATCAGCACGACGTGGTGCGGCAGCATCAGCGTCGCCACCATGAAGGCGAACATCACCTTGCTCATGCGGAAGCGCAGCCGGGCGAAGGCGTAGGCGGCCAGCGAGCAGGACAGGACGTTGCCGACCACGGCACCCACCGCGATCAGCAGGGTGTTGCCGAGCAGGCGGTTGACGGTGATGCCCGAGACCCCGTCCAGGGCGGTCGTGTAGTTCGACCACTCCAGGTGGCTGGGCCACAGATCGAGGCTCGTCACCACCTCGTCGGCCGGTTTGAGCGAGGTGGCGAGCAACCAGGCGAGGGGGTACAGCAGGACCAGCAGGCACACGGCCGCGACGGTGTGCGGCAGCCACCGCTTCGTGGCGATGTTCATCGACCCTCCTCGTCCGCGTAGAAGACCCAGGACCGGGAGGTCCGGAACAGGATCAGGGTGATCGCGCCGATGGCGATCAACAGCAGCCAGGCCATCGCCGCGGCGTAGCCCATATGCGAGGCCGTGAAGCCGCGCTCGTAGAGATAGAGCGTGTAGAACATCGTGGAGTCGGCGGGTCCGCCGTCGCCGCCGCTGATGGCGAAGGCCGGGGTGAAGACCTGGAAGGAGTTGATGACCTCGAGGACCAGGTTGAAGAAGACGACCGGGGACAGCATTGGCACGGTGATGGACACGAACTGCCGCCAGCGGCCAGCGCCGTCGAGCGCCGCGGCCTCGTAGAGGTCGGGCGAGATCTGCTGGAGGCCCGCCAGGAAGATCACCATGGGTGCGCCGAACTGCCAGACCGTCAGCAGGACGACCGCGTACACCGCGAGGGCGGGGTCGCCGACCCAGCCGCCGGTGTTGATGCCGACCGCGTCCAGGACGTCGGAGACCGTGCCGCCGTCGTTGAACAGCGCCTTCCACACCAGGGCGATGGACATGCTCGCCCCGAGCAGCGACGGCGCGTAGAACGCGGAGCGGTAGAAGCCCCGGCCCTGGCCGAGGTTCTTCAGAAGCATCGCCACGCCGAGGGCGAGGCCCAGCTTCAGCGGGACGGCCACGGCGACGTACAGCATGGTGGTGCCGACCGACCGCCAGTAGCGCGGATCCTCGAAGAGCATCTCCTGGTAGTTGCGCAGGCCCACCCAGTGCGGCGGGTCGAACAGGTTGTAGTCCGTGAACGACAGGTACAGCGACACGGCCATCGGCACCAGGGTCAGCACGACCGCGCCGATCATCCACGGGGAGAGGAACACATAGGCGGGCCACCGCCGTTCACGGACCTGGCGCCGCTTGCCCTTGTCCGGGCGCGGATCCGTCGCGCGGCCGACGCGCGCGGGCGCCCTCGTCGTCGACACCGTGCTCATGACCTCAGCTCCCGGTTCGCCTCGTCGATGAGTTCGCGCGCCGCCTGCCGCGGGGTGGCCATGCCGTACATCACGCGTTGGTAGCTCCGTTTGAACGCCGTCTGGATCGCGAGGTCACCGGGCGGCGGTGCGGTCGGGGGGTCGTCCAGGCCGTACTCCTCCATCGTCTGCGCGTAGTCGTAGATCTCCCGCTCCGGTCCCTTGAGCGTCTTGGCGACCCGTGCGGCGATCTTTCGGTTGGGCGGGGCGGAGCGGGAGAAGCCGAGGATGTCGCCCGCCCGTGGGTCATTGAGGAGGAAGTCGATCAACTGGGCCGCCTCCCTGGGGTGCTCGCTGTTCGCACCGATGCCGATGAGCATGGTCGGCTTGAAGTACGCGCCCTGGTGGCCGCCGTGCGTGGGCACGGGCGCGAAGTGGATGTCCTCGCCGAGCAGGCTCGTGTACCCGGGGAACGGCGCGTCCCAGGTGAAGTCGGCGGCCGCGAGGTGGCGGCCGATGGGGCTGGTCTCGGTGCTCTTGGCCTGGACGGTGTCCGGGGCCTGGGCGATGGCGCCGTCCCTGCGGAGCCGGTCGCGGAACGACCAGAAGGCCGTCAAGTCGTCCTCGGAGAAGCCGAGTTCGGCCTGACTGGCGTAGAGCTTCCCGCCCCGGCCGCGCAGCCAGGTCTCGAAGACGTCCTCGTTGTCGCCGCCGTCGTTGGAGCCCGTGTAGGGGCGCCCGTCGGGGGACTTCAGCCCCAGGGCGGCGATCTTCTTGTTGGCCTCCCCCCAGTCCTGCCAGGTCCAGCTCGGCCGGGGCGTGGGGATCCCGGCCTTCTCGTAGACGGCGGAGTCGTAGGCGTATCCGGTGATGCCGCGGCCCATGGGCAGGGCGTACTGCCCGCCCTCGTAGGTGCCGGTGCGCAGCAGGCCCTTGTCCATCTCGGACGTACGGATCGTCCTGGCCCTGATGACGTCGTCCAGCGGCATGATCGCTTCGCCGCCCGCGTACTGGGAGATCTGCCGGTAGTCGAGCTGGACCACATCGGGTACTCCGCCGCCCGCTGCCTGTGTGGCCAGCTTTTGCAGATAGGCGCCGAATTCACCATTGGATGTGCGGACGGTGACGCCCGGGTGCTCCTTCTCGAAGAGACGCACCGCCTTCTCGGTACGCGCGGCGCGGTCGTCGTTCCCCCACCAGGAGAACGTGAGGGTGACGCCGCCTGAGGCACTGCCGCTCGCGGCGGAGCAGCCGGAGAGCGTGGAGGTCAGGGCCGTACTGAGGCCGGCGGCGGCCGCGGCGAGGACGGCCCGGCGGCTCGGCTGGTGGAGCCGGCTGTTCGGAGGCTCGGGCATGGGGGCCTTCCAGGGGGAGAGGGGGAGTTCGCGCTGCGCGGGGGAGTTGTGGAGGGCGTCAGACACCGGGTCGGGGTTGTCCGTGTGACGCCCTTGGTAGCAATCGCTTGCTATTGATCGGTTCCAACGTTGTAACCGCGAAATCTCGCCACGGTCAACCCCTCGTCGGGAACGGGATTCCGGACCGATCCGGCACTGACAGCCCGCCGGAACCGGTGCATAATGCGGAGAAACACAGGTGAGGGGGTTCGGTCAGTGGCCGCGGTGACACTCAAGGACGTGGCGGAGCGGGCAGGGGTCTCGATCAAGACCGTGTCCAACGTTGTACGCGATGCTCCCCGCGTGTCCGAGGCCACGCGGAAGCGCGTACTGAAGGCCGTGCACGAGCTCGGCTACCGGCCGAACCCGTCGGCCCGCCGCCTGCGCACCGGGCACAGCGGCCTGATCGGCCTCGCCGTCCCGGATCTGGCCACGCCGTACTTCGCCGAACTCGCCCAGCACGTACGGGCCGAGGCCGCGCAGCTGGGCCTGACCGTCCTGATCGAGGAGACGTCGGGCGACGCGACGGAGGAACTGCGTCTGGCGACCGGGGTCGGGGCGTCACTGCTGGACGGCGTCATCCTCTCGCCCCTGGGTGTCTCGCCCGACGAACTCGCCGCCGTGGCCAACGAGTTCCCGCTGGTCCTGCTCGGCGAGCGCAGCTACGCGCGCGACCAGGTGGGGGCCGACCACGTCCTGATCGACAACGTCGCGGCGGCGCGCGAGGCCACCGCGCACCTGGCCGCCCTCGGCCGTACGCGGATCGCCGCCATCGGCGTGGACCGGCAGGCGTCGGCGACCAGTCGTCAGCGCCTGGAAGGCTTCCAGCTCGCCCTGCACGAAGCCGGGGTGACATACGACCCCCGGCTCGCTCCCTGCGTCAAGGAGTTCGACCGGCGCAACGGCCTGCTGGCGATGCGCGCCCTCGCCGCCCTGCCGGCCGGCGTGCGGCCGGACGCGGTCTTCTGCTTCAGCGACCTGCTGGCGGCCGGGGCCCAGCGGGCGCTGTTCGAAGCGGGGGCGCACATCCCGGACGACGTCGCGGTGGCGAGCATCGACGGCTCCGACGAGGCGCTCTACAGCACGCCGTCACTGACGTCCGTGGTCCCCGACAAGGCGGCGATCGCCTCGCTGGCCGTGAAGTGCCTGGCGGCCCGCATCCGCTCGGTCGTGCCCCTGCCGTTCGAGGTGCACACGGCTCCGCACTGGCTGCATGCCCGGGAGTCCACGAACGGCGGGCGCCAACAGCTCTTTCCCTGATCCGGACCGAGGGACCGTCCCTCGTCTGACGGCCCCTCGGCGCGCAAGCGCTCAGCCGCTCCCGCTCCTGGTGACGGTCACATGCCGCCAACTCGCCGTCCCGGCCTGATCACGTACCCCGATCGCGCCCCTGGTGAAGGAACAGTCCGGATCCCTGTGGGTGAAGCCGACCGGCGTGGCGGTGGAGGCCGAGGGCCTGCCGTTCACCGTGAGGGTGCAGCCCACCGCCTTCACCGTCAGGTGGTACCACGTCCCGGGGGACAGGCCACCGGGAATGTCCGTCCCCGCCAACTCCCTCCAGGCACCGTTCTGCTTGCCGAGGACGATCCGGCGCGGACGACACACCCACGTATTGACTTCCGCTCCACGGCCTGAAGGCCGTGGATTCCTGCCACGGTCGGCTGACCGTCTCGGTGGGTTCCTGCTTCACCGCGCTGGGCCGGTACGAGTACCGGTCTTACCTGCGCTCGACAGGCTGACACCGCCAGTCCGGCGGCCTTGGCGACGTTGACCGCCGCGTTGATGTCCCGGTCGAGGACGGCTCCGCAGGCCCCGCATTCCCACACTCGGATGTGCAGGGGCTTGGGGCCGTCCTTGACGCCGCACTGCGAGCAGACCTGGGAGGTCGGCTCGAACCGTCCGATGCGG
Organism: Streptomyces sp. Inha503; assembly: GCF_047215865.1. Classification (NCBI taxonomy): domain Bacteria; kingdom Bacillati; phylum Actinomycetota; class Actinomycetes; order Kitasatosporales; family Streptomycetaceae; genus Streptomyces; species Streptomyces sp. Inha503. Next base: position 11,710,312 of record NZ_CP178360.1, read on the forward strand.
TGGAAGCCGCGGCCGAACTTCGCGGCCTTGTACTCCAGCATTGTCACGAACGCGGACCATCCAGCGTCGTGTACGGACTTGGCCAGGCGCGTACGGGCGAGTCCCTTCACCGCCAGGTCTTCCACCGCGACCGCTTGGTTATCGCGGATCAGCCGGGTGGAGAGTTGGTGGTGGAACTCGCGTCGCGCGTCGGTGACCTGCGCGTGGGCGCGGGCGACCTTGATCCTGGCCTTGTTCCGGTTGTTCGAGCCCTTCGTCTTGCGGCTGAGGGCCTGCTGTGCGCGCTTGAGCTTCTTCTCGGCCCGGCTCAGGAAGCGAGGAGCGTCGATCTTTGTGCCGTCGGACAAGACGGCGAAATGCCCCAGCCCCAGGTCGACGCCGACGGCCCTGTCGCTCTCGGCCGAGGTGACGGGCTCGGTGGCCACAACGAAGCTCGCGAAGTACCTTCCGGCCGCGTCCTTGATCACGGTGACCGTGGACGGGACCGAGGGAAGGCTGCGGGACCATTTCACCCGCACGTCCCCGATCTTCGGCAGGGACAGGTCGCCGCCGGCGGTGATCTTCCATCGGGCGTTCGCGGTGAACCGTACGGCCTGCCGGTTGTCCTTGCGGGACTTGAACCGGGGTGCGCCCATGCGTGGGCGCTTGCCCTTCAGCCCGTCGAAGAAGTTCCGGTACGCGGCGTCCAGGTCCCGCAGGGACTGCTGGAGCACAACAGCGGACACCTCGCCGAGCCACGCGCGCTCTTCGGTGAGCTTGGCCTGGGTGATCAGCAGCTTGGACAGGTCCCCGGTCTTCGGGAACGCCTCGCCTGCGGTGCGGGCGGTTTCACGGGCGCGAAGCGCATCGTTGTAGACCACCCGCGCACACCCGAACGCCCGTGCCAGCGCCGCGCGCTGAGGCCCATTCGGGTACAGACGGAAGCTGTACCTCAGTTGCATGCCGATCACCCTAAGACAGTTGGGTTATGGCCGAGAATCAGAACATCTGTACTGGTCGGCACTGCATCTTCGCCCTCCACAGGCACTTGGTCTTCGTGAGGTCTTCAAGGACACCCACCTGACGCGCATGGAGGAGATCACGCCGGGCCGTCTGCGCCGACTTCGAATGCGAGCTGATCGAGTTGCGAGAACAACCACGTCCACCTGCTCCTCCCGGTTCCTTCGGCACGCGGGTGCCGTCGCTGTCTCATGCGGATTGTCCCTTTCCCTCGGAGTGCCGGTAGGGAGCGAGGTGGTTGCGGGGGTCCCGCTTGAGCCGGTAGCCGCCGGGGACCGTCGGCAGCGGGTCCTCGGCCCGCATCTGCCACACGGCCAGCAGGGACAGCAGCCTGACCCGTTCGTCGGCGGCCGCCGGGTCCGACCAGCGGTCCACCAGTTCCAGCGGGTCCTCGCGCAGGTTGTACAGGCGGAAGTCCCCGACGATGTCGGCGTACAGGGTCCAGTCCCCACTGCGGACCTTGCGGCGGCGTCCGCTCTGCGTGGCCGCGTTGAGCTCGTCCCAGCGGGGCGCGCCGTCCGGGCCGTCGAAGATGAGTCCGGGCATCTGGTCGGCCACGTCCTCGGGCCCGTAGGGGAGTCCTCCCATGCCCTGCTCCACATAGGAGCTGTCGAACTCCTCCGCCGGACAGGGCCGTCCGGTCAGCGACGGCCACAGGCTGCGCCCCTGTATGCCGTCGGGCAGCTCCCGCCCCATCGCCTCGCAGAGTGTGGGCATGAGGTCCGCGAGCGAGACGTGCTCCGGACGCGGCCCACCGGTGGGCCGCACCGCGTCCCCGTTGACGACCAGGGGGACCCTGGCCAGGATGTCCGGGATCTCCGCGCCCTTGCGCACCAGTCCGTACTCGCCGACGAAGTCGCCGTGGTCCGCGGTGGCGACGACGACGCGTTCGCGTACGCGGTGCCGGCTCTCCAGCCCCGTGAGCAGACGCCGCAGTTCGTCGTCGATGAGCCGCAGCATGCCGAAGTAGTTGGAACGCGACGGGGCGATGGCTCCCTCGTAGTCGGCCACCGCGCGCTCGCCCAGGCTGCGCAGGTACTGCCAGGGGAAGGACTTCCCCTCCAGTGCGCCGGCCCCGGTGCGGGTCGGCGGCAGCGACTCCTCGGGGAAGAGCGAGAAGTAGGGCTCGGGCACCTGATACGGATTGTGCGGCTCGGGGATGGACACCGTCAGCAGGAACGGCCGGTCCTCCGGGACGCCGGCGACCCAGGCCAGTGCCTCGTCGACGATGCGGTGCGGGTTCTGGGCCTCGACCGGGAACGGCGTGGGCTTCTCATGGGTGCGGTGCCGCAGCGCCGCCAGCCACTTGTCGAACTCCTTGTGCAACGCCTTTGACGGAGTGGTCACTTGGCCGTCGTGCATGAACTCGACCCAGTGATCCACGGACGAGGCGTCGAGATAGGTGTGGTTCTTGCCGATCATCGCCGTGGTGTAACCGGCGGCGCGGGCCTCGCTGAAGAGATCGGCGCCGCGTACCGCGAGCGGATGCGCCGGATTCTGGGTGACGCGGTGCGCGCTGGGAAACCGTCCGGTCATCAGGCTGGTGCGCGCGGGGCAGCACAGCGGTGAGGTGGTGTACGCGCGGTCGAACCAGGCCCCGGAGCGTCCCAGTTCGTCGAGGAACGGCGTGGTGTCCAGCGGGAATCCCTCACGGGCGCTGACGTCGGCACGGTGCTGGTCGGTCAGGACGAGGACGATGTCGGGCCGGTGGCGCGCGGTCACGCTCGGGTGGTCCTTTCGGTGAGGGCGGCGCCGTCGGTCGACGGGCCGTCGGTGGTACGGAGGCCGGCGTGGGAGAACCGCAGGCCGATGACGGCCGCGCAGGCGGTACTGAACAGGACCGAGACGACCACGGCGAGGGCCAGCCACCACGGCGAGCCGTCGGACGCCACGAGCATGGCGTACGCGACCGGCGGGGTGAGACCGCCGAGGATTGAGCCGACCTGGTAGACGAACGACACCGCCGTGTAGCGCACCTCGGTGGGGAACAGCTCGGCCAGGAACGTGCTCTGGACGGCGAACTGGGCCGAGTTGCACAGCCGGAAGATCGTGATCCCGAGCACCATCCAGAAGAGCGTCCCGGTCTCCAGCAGGGCGAACAGGGGGAAGGTGGTCACGGCCATCGACAGCACACTCCACACGAATGTGCGGCGCACCCCGAACCGGTCACCGAGCCTGCCGAGGTAGAGCATCAGCGGCAGGCAGATGATGCTCGGGATCATCGTTCCGATGATCCCGATGCTGTCGCTCCGGTGCAGATAGGTGACGATGTACGCCGTCACCACGGGCCCGACGACATTGCCGGTGATGGCATCGGCCGAACGCGCGCCCAGCGCGAGGAGCAGCGGCGCCCAGTGGTCGCGCAGGAGCGTGATCAGCGGCGCCTTCTCCACCCCGCGCCTCTTCTGGAGGCGTATGAAGTCCCCGCTCTCGGCGAGGCGCGTGCGCACCACGAGGGTGTAGACGAGCAGGATGCCGCTGAGCAGGAACGGGACCCGCCACACCCAGTCCTCGTACTGCGTGCCCGAGGAGAGCCAGGTGCACAGCAGCACGAGCCCGCTGCTGAAGATGCCGCCCACGGGGTTGCCGAGCTGCGGGATGGAGCCGAAGAAGCCGCGCCGCTCCTCCGGCACCGACTCGATCGTGGCGAGCGCGGCACCGGCGTACTCGCCGCCGAGGCCGATGCCCTGAAGTACGCGCAGGAACAGCAGGATCACGGGGGCGGCCGCGCCGATCGTGGCGTAACCGGGCAGCAGGCCGATCATGAACGTCGGGATGCCCATGAGCAGCATCGTGAGAATCAGGAGCTTCTTGCGGCCGACCCGGTCGCCGAAGTGCCCGAAGACGAGGCCGCCGATGGGCCGGGCGAAGAACCCGACGGCGGTCGTCGTGAGGGCCAGCAGGGAGCCGATCGCGCTGCTGTGCGCCGGGAAGAAGACGTGGCCGAAGACGAGTGCCGCGGTGGTTCCATAGAGCCCGAAGTCGAACCACTCGAAGGTCGAGCCGAGGAAGCCGGCGAGTACGGTACGACGCGCGGCGGGGGCGATCCGAGGCGGGTCTGGCCTTGGCATACAGCGGCTCCACTGAGGATTCCAACGGTTACGGTAACCGTTGCATTGCCTGTGGACGTTAGGACCGCGCGGCGTTCGCCGTCAATGACCGGGCGTTAGGAAAATGTTGACTCGCGTTCGGTTATGGTGAGTGGCGCCTCGACGTGGCTCCGCGGGCGTGCGCCCTCCCGGACCCGCGCCGTGAGCAGGTCGAGCGCGCGCCGGGCCATCGTGCGGACATCCGCCTGGACGGTCGTCAGGCTGGGGGAGGAGTACTCCGCGTCCTCGTCGTTGCCGAACGCGACGACCTGGACCTGCCCCGGTACGTCCCGGCCCGCCCTGCGCAGTGCGTGCAACGCCCCGTGCGCGAGCGGCTCTTCGAGCGCGAGCACCGCGTCGAACGGCGTTTCCCCGCCCGGAAGCCGAGTCAGAAGTCGAGCGATCGCCACATGCCCCTCGTGCCGGGAGGCCTGTGACGTCTCCACGACGAGAGACGGGTCGGCCCTCCGCCCCGCCGCCGTCAGCGCGCGCCGGTATCCGTCGGTGCGCAGGGCCGCCGCGCTGTCGCCGCCCGCCTTCCGCTCACCGCCCAGCAGCGCGACGCGCGAGGCGCCACGGTCGAGCAGCAGCCGCACGGCTGCCTCGGCCGCGACGGTGTCCCGCGACGTGACGCTGTCGAAGGGGCCCGCCACCCGGCGCGATCCGATCAGCACCGCGGGGCCGGGGGACGGCAGGTCCCTCAGGTCCCGCGTGGTGATCGCGGTCGGCATCAGCAGCACGCCGTCCGAGAGGCCCCCTCGATTGCGCAGCACCTCCAGTTCCCGCTCGCGGTCGCCCCCGGTCGGCTCCATCACGACGCTGACGCCCTCGGCCTCCGCGAGATCGAAGACCGCGGCGGCGAGGGGCGCGCAGTAGCCGTACCCGAGGCCCGGCAGGGCGAGCGTCACCGTGTCCGTCGCCCTCGAATTGAGGCCGCGGGCCAGGGGATTGGGGCGGTAGCCGAGCTCCTCGACCGCGGCGCGCACGGCTCGGACGGTCGCCTCGTTCACCTGCCCGGTGGCATTGACCACGTTGGACACGGTCTTGACGGACACACCGACGGCGGCGGCCACGTCGCGCATGCGCACCACCGTCGGCCGGCCACCGGACGACTCCGGCTCATTCACTGGCAACGGCGCTCGACTCCCGTTCGACGAGGCGGAACCCGACCGTGTGGTGTCCCGGTTCGGGGAGCACCGCGCCGGTCGTCCGCGCCTGTGCGCGTTCCGCCAGGAGCGAGACGGCGCGGTGCGCCATCTCCTCCCGCCCCGGGTCGACGGTGGTGAGGGTGGGAGCGCAGTACGCGGCCTGCGCGACGTTGCCGAACCCGGCCACGGCGACGTCCCCCGGCACGGTTCTCCCGGCGTCCCGCAGACCGCGGAGCGCGCCCAGGGCGAGCGCGTCGCCGAGTGCGAACACGGCGTCCGTCTCGGGCGCCCGCTCGACGAGCGTCCGCACCGCGTCGGCGCCCGCCGCGAACGTGACGGTCTCCGTGCTCACCACCCGTCGGCGGCTCACCGGCAGCCCGGCGTCGCGCAGACCCGCGACGTATCCGAGATAGCGCTCGTCGCTCTCGGCCGGCAGCGCCTCACCGGGGGCCAGGGCGGCGATGCGGCGCCGCCCGCCCGCGACGAGATGGGCCACCACCGCGCGCGCCGCCTCGAACCGGTCCGTGTCGAAGGAGTCGACGCGGCCCGCGGTGAACGAGGCCGTGGCCACGATCAGCGGCTTCGTCACCGTCAGCGCCCGCATGTCCTCCTGGCCGAGCGCGACGGGAACGAGCAGGATTCCGTCCACGTGCCGCAGGTACGGGTCGTCACAGACGCCGCGCTCGCGCCGCACATCGCCGTGCGTCTGCGTGATGCGTACGGACATTCCGTGCCCCCGGGCCTCGCGCAGCACGGAGTCGGCGAATTCGCGGAAGTACGGGACGGTGACACTCGGCAGGGCGAGCCCCAGCACATGGGAGCGTCCCGAACGCAGCCGCCGCGCGGCCAGATTGGGGCGGTACCCGAGCTCGTCGATCACGTCCTGCACCCGCTGCCGGGTCTCCTCCCGGACGTTCCCGCGGCCGCGGGCCACGTTCGACACCGTGCTCACCGAGACACCGGCGAGGGCGGCCACGTCGCGCAAGGTCGCGGAACCGCGCGTCGCGGAGTCCGCACCCGCCTCAGACAGCCGTCCGCGCACAGCTCACCAAGCCCCTTCCACCACGACGGAAGTCTAGCCCCGCTGGAAAAAGGATTGGACCGGACGACGCTCGGCTTGTACCTTGCAGCTGGACCGCGACACCGCCCGAGGAGGTGAGACCCATGAACGCTGTATCGATGTGGGTGCTCCCCCTTCCCGTCACGGTCGGGCGATTGACGTAGGTGTCGCCGGGAGCGCCTCGACAAAGGCACTCCCGAAAGGCAACACCTATGCACACGTTCGACGTGATCATTTCCGGGTGCGGGCCGACCGGCGCGATGCTGGCCGCCGAGCTGCGGCTGCACGATGTGCGGGTACTCGTTCTGGAGAAGGAAACCGAGCCGGTGTCGTTCATCCGCGTCGTCGGTCTGCACATTCGCAGTATCGAGCTGATGGCAATGCGCGGACTGCTGGATCGCATGCTCGAACACGGAAGGCGGCGTCCGGCCGGCGGATTCTTCGCCGCCATCAACAAACCCGCGCCCAAAGGTCTGGATTCCGCGCACGCCTATCTGCTGGGCATCCCGCAGCCGGTCATCGTTGACCTGCTCGAAGAGCATGCGACCCAACTGGGCGCGCAGGTCCGGCGCGGTTGTGCGGTGGCCGGTTTCGAGCAGGACGACGAGGGTGTGACCGTCGAGCTGGCCGATGGCGAACGGCTGCGTGCGCGCTATCTCGTCGGCTGTGACGGTGGGCGCAGTACGGTGCGTAAACTGCTCGGCGTCGGCTTCCCCGGTGAGCCCTCCCGGACCGAGACGCTGATGGGCGAGATGGAAGTGGGTGTGCCGCAGGAGGAGATCGCCGCCAAGGTGACCGAGATCAGCCAGACCAATAAGCGATTCTGGCTCAGGCCCTTCGGCGGAGGGGCATACAGCGTCGTGGTCCCCGCCGCGCAGGTCAGCGATCGCGCGGAACCACCCACCCTCGAGGATTTCAAACAACAGCTGCGTACGATCGCCGGAACCGATTTCGGCGTGCACTCCCCGCGCTGGTTGTCCCGCTTCGGGGATGCCACCCGGCTGGCCGAACGCTATCGGGTCGGGCGGGTGCTGCTGGCCGGCGATGCGGCACACATCCATCCGCCCACCGGCGGACAGGGCCTCAACCTGGGCGTCCAGGACGCGTTCAACCTCGGCTGGAAACTGGCCGCACAGATCCGCGGCTGGGCGCCGGAGACACTGCTGGACACCTACCAGGCCGAACGCCATCCGGTCGCCGAGGACGTGCTGGACAACACCCGCGCCCAGATGGAACTGCACTCCACCGAACCGGGCCCGCGGGCCGTGCGCAGGCTGCTCACCGAGCTGATGGACTTCGACGAGGTGAACCGCTATCTGATCGAGAAGATCACCGCGATCGGCATCCGCTACGACTTCGGCGAAGGCCCCGACCTGCTCGGCCGCCGCCTGCCCGACATCGAGGTGAAACACGGCCACCTCTACGGTCTGCTGCATCGCGGCCGCGGCCTGTTGCTGGACCGCACCGAACGCCTGACGGCCGGCGGCTGGTCGGACCGGGTCGATCACCTCGCGGACCCCACCGCGGCACTGGATGTTCCCTGCGCCCTGCTACGCCCCGACGGCCACGTCGCCTGGATCGGCGACGATCAGCGGGACCTGGACGACCATCTCTCCCGCTGGTTCGGCAAGCCCGCCAGCTGATTTCGCCGGAGCGGCCGAACGGAAGGCTGGCATCAGCCGTGGTGCCACGGGCCCACCCGGTGCCCCAACCGCCCGTTCGGCCGTTCATTGTCGGTTCCCGCGATCAGACCCCCGTGCCCGAGACCAGGAGGTCGCCCGGGATGCCCGCCTTGTCCGGGGCGTAGTAGTCCTTGATCCCGGCGATCCAGGTGGCCACCTGGATCCGGTCCGGGCCTGAGGGGCCGAAGGCGTCGAAGAGTGCGTCGATGTTGGCGCGCTTGAAGCCGATCGCCCGCATCAGCGCGACGAACGCGGGGCGTTCGATGAGCCCATCGCCGTCCGGGTCGCCGAGGGCGGCGAGCGCCTCGGCGAACACACCGATCGTCGCGTCGAAGCGCTCGGGCGAGAGCACGCAGGCCACGTACTCTTCGTAACTGATCTTGCCGTCGCCATTGGCGTCCAGCTCCGTGGCCAGTGTCGTCCAGTACTGGCGGAACGCCGCGCGCATCGCGTCCTTCGCCGCCTCGTCCGCGTCGGGCGCGGCCTCGATGACGTTGTTCGCCATGAGGTCGAAGTCATCGGCTTCGAGGACGCCGTTGCCGTTGGCGTCGAAGAGGGAGAAGACGTGTGCGACCCGCTTGGTGGCCTCCGTGCGCATGAATGTTGTCACCCTTCTTCGATCCGTGGGCTGGTCAGGACGGTTGGGCGGAAGACAGGAACAACCGCCGTGTCCGGGCGCGACCGGAAGTTCGTGTCCGGCCGCCTTGCCCACTATTTGGCCGACGGCTTGCTCATACGGTGGGTATTCCTCTTCGTTCACTCGAAGGACGGAATCGCCCTGAAACTCGTGTGTGCCGGACAGCTGGTGCCCGGTCCCGCGGACGGTTTGAGCCCGTCCAGGGAGCCTCGCCGAACGTGTCCCGCACCGCCCCTCAGTGGCCGTAGGGCGGCTCGAAACAGCCGGTCTCCATGAATGGCCCGTTGGTCTTGACCTCGAAGTTCGTCTTCTGCACGAACGCCGTGACGCAGGCATCGTCATGGACGCGAATGCCTATCAGGGCTCCTTCGGGTGTGACGTTGTGGTCGACCTCGAAGCGTGGATACATCTTCCGTACGGTGAGCGTCCCGCCGAGACGCTCTCCCTTTGGCCCGGTCCGCTCCTCTTCGTACCCCAGTTCAAGTAGCGCCGCGCGTACGCTCTTCGGGTCCCACTTCTTCTGCCCCCAGAGTCGCTTGAGCACGGGCTCGATGCGGTCGGCTTCCTTCTGGGCGTCCCTGGCACTGGCGGGGGACATCTCGCCGGAGCGACGGTAGGCATTGTTGTCGCCGTTGTGCGGGGCACCGTCGATGGTCCCGGGCTCCACGTAAGGAGAGGCGCCGGGGGAGCTGGGGCTGGAGCTCGGAGTTGTGGTCGAGGAGCCGACCGCCACGTCCGTGCCGCGCTGCTCCCCGCAGGCGGTCAGAGACACGGCAGCACCCAGGAAGAGGGCGGTCGCGACGAAGTGTCTGCACGCCCCTGGCGTAAAGGTCTGCATGCGCATGACTCTGCCATGCCGTGGACGGCTGCGCTGGGATCTGGAGCTGCACCGGCAGCCCATCGAGCCGGCCAAGTGAGATGAGTCCTTGACGCCGGGGATTCCGTGTATCGCGGGTGTATCGAAAATCGCATACGCCACCGCAACGGCACGTCCGTCTCCAATGGGGGCATGAACCAGAACGCATCCCTGTCCGCGCGGCCCCGCCGCACACGCGGAATCGTGCTCCTCGGACTGGCGGTCCTCGGCCTGGCGGGCGCCGTGTTCGTCGTGCGGCGGCCGCTCATGATGTCCGCTCCGAGGTGTGTGGCCGGGCGGTGGCACGGCTGCTTGGACACGTTCAACGGTGTGGTGCTCATGACGTTGGTCACGCTGCCGTTGGCCGCGCTGGTGGTGTGGGCTCTGGCGCGTCGGCGGCGTGCCGCCGGTGTCGCGTCGGCGTGGCGGATGTCGCTGGCCGAGGTGGGCATGGTCCACGGGACGGTGCCGTTCCTGTGGCTGACCCTGATGCCGGGCGCCGGGGTCGGCACCGCCCCGCCGCGGGTGAGTCTGGTGCCGCTGCGGGACCTGGTCACGATGGGGCCGCTCGGGATCGTCGGCAACCTGCTGGTCTTCGCGCCGCTGGGGTTCTTCGCCCCGATGCGGTTCGCGGCCCCGGCGTCCGTGCCGCGGATCCTGGCGCTCGGGGCGGGCTGCTCGGTCCTGGTCGAAACCGCACAGTACGTCCTGCGGCTGGACCGGGTGACCTCCGTGGACGACGTACTGGTCAACGCCGCCGGCGCCGTACTGGCCGCGCTGGCGTCGCGCCGCTGGTGGCGCACCGCGCCGGAAGCGCCGTCCGACCAGTCTCGCCCCGCCCCAGCACCGGCAGGCTGAGTCGCGTGTTCCGGTATGCGCACGTCTTTGCATACGTAGGCGATATGTTGTGCCGCTTAGGCTTCCGACATGCGCGTGCTGATCGTGGAGGACGAGCCCTACCTGGCCGAAGCCGTCCGTGACGGTCTGCGGCTGGAGGCGATCGCCGCCGACATCGCCGGAGACGGCGACTCCGCCCTGGAACTGCTCAGTATCCACTCCTACGACCTCGCGGTCCTCGACCGCGACATTCCCGGCCCCTCCGGCGACGAGATCGCCCGGCGCATCGTGGCGTCCGGCAGCGGTATCCCGATCCTCATGCTCACCGCCGCCGACCGGATCGACGACAAGGCTTCCGGGTTCGAGCTCGGCGCCGACGACTACCTCACCAAACCGTTCGAGCTTCGGGAGCTCGTCCTGCGGCTGCGGGCGCTCGACCGCAGACGCGCGTACGCCCGGCCCCCGGTCCGCGAGATCGCGGGGCTGCGGCTGGACCCCTTCCGCCGGGAGGTCTTCCGCGACGGGCGCTACGTGGCGCTCACCCGCAAGCAGTTCGCCGTGCTCGAAGTCCTCGTCGCCGCCGAGGGCGGTGTCGTCAGCGCCGAAGAGCTACTGGAGCGGGCCTGGGACAACAACGCCGACTCCTTCACCAACGCCGTCCGCATCACCGTCTCCGCCCTGCGCAAACGGCTCGGCGAACCATGGCTCATCGCCACGGTGCCCGGCGTCGGCTACCGCATCGACACCGGCATGGACACCACCCACCCAGGCAGCGCTCATGAATAGACGCCCAGGGCTCAGCGCCCGACTGAAACTCACCATCAGCTACGCCGGATTCCTCCTTCTCGCCGGCGCTCTCCTGCTGGCCGTGGTGTGGGTGTTCGTGCTGCGCTGGCTGCCGACCGACGACCCCAGATCCATCCAGCGGACGTTCGGCGCCGTGATCATCACCGGCCCCAACCGCTCCGACCTCCTGCGCGGCTTCGCCCCCGCCGCGGCCACGGCACTGGCCTTCCTCCTCGGGTTCGGCCTCCTGGGCGGATGGATCCTGGCCGGCCGGATGCTCGCACCACTCACCCGGATCGCCTACGCGGCACGGACGGCCGCGAACGGGTCGCTGTCCCACCGGATCGCCATGAAGGGCCGCCAGGACGAATTCCGCGAACTCGCCGACGTGTTCGACACCATGCTGGAACAACTCGAGTCCCAAGTCGCCGAGCAGCAGAGGTTCGCCGCGAGCGCCTCCCATGAACTGCGCACCCCGCTGGCGATCTCCCGGACACTCCTCGACGCCGCCCGCGACGACCCCACACGGGACCAGGACGAACTCATCGAACGCCTCCACACCGTCAACACCCGGGCGATCAACCTGACCGAGGCCCTCCTGCTGCTCAGCCGCGCCGACCGCAGGAGCTTCACCCGCGAGCCCGTGGACCTCTCCCTCATGGCCGAAGAAGCCGTCGAAACGCTGCTTCCGCTCGCCGAAAGGCGTCAGATCACGCTCGACGTCACCGGCGAGACAACACAGACGGCCGGCTCCGCGGCGCTCATACTGCGGATGGTGATGAACCTCGTCCAGAACGCCATCGTCCACAACCTCCCCGCGGGCGGCACCGTAACGGTCCACACCGAACGGCGGCACGACGCGAGCGTGCTGCGGGTCGAGAACACGGGCCCTCCGCTCCCATCGGAACTGGTACCGACCCTCACCGAACCCTTCCGGCGCGTAACAGAACGCATACGCACCGACGAGCACGCCGGCGCCGGCCTGGGGCTGGCGATCGTGCACAGTATCGTCCGAGCACACGACGGCACACTCGACCTCACCCCCCGCCCCGCCGGCGGCCTCCTTGTCACCATTCGGCTTCCCGGCACGCCGCGGGCGAAGGGTGTGTCATCCGCCGTCCGGTCGTAGGCGGAGCAGGAGGAGGGCGATGTCATCGCTGCGGGGGTCGGTGTGCGGGTCGTGGCGGATGAGGGTGTCGGCCAGGGTGGTCATGGGCTGGTCCGGGGCTTGTGCGAGCTGATCGGCGAGGCTGGTGGTCGCGTCGTCGAGGTCGACGTCGGGACTTTCGACGAGGCCGTCGGTGTAGAGGGCCAGTACGGCGCCGGGCGGCAGGGGGATTTCGGTGGCCGGGTAGTCGGCGTCGGGGTCGATGCCCAGCAGGAGGCCGGGCGGCAGGTGGAGGATCTCGGTGTGGCCGTCGGGGTGGCGCAGGAGAGGGGGCGGGTGGCCGGCGCTGGCCAGGTGGACGAGATGGTGCGCCAGGTCGATATGGGCGTAGAGGCAGCTGGTGAACAGGCCGGGGTCGAGGTCGGTGAGCAGGCGGTTGGTGCGGGCCAGGACTTCGCCGGGATGCGCGCCGGCGGTGGCGTGGACGGCGGTGCGGACCTGTCCCATGAGGACGGCGGCGTTCACGTTGTGGCCTTGGACGTCGCCGATGGCCGCGGCGACGGTGGTGGTGTCGCAGCGGATGAGGTCGTAGAAGTCGCCGCCGATGTCCATGCCGCGAGCCGTGGGCAGATAGCGGGCCGCTACCTCAAGTCCGGGCACGGTGGGCAGGGTGGCGGGGAGCAGGCCGCTCTGGAGACTGTGGGCGAGCTGGTGTTCGGCGTCGTAGAGACGGGCGCGGTCGAGGGCCTGGGCGATCAGTCCGGCGAGGGAGGCCAGTACGGCGCGTTCGTCGGGAGTGAAGTCGTGGGGCCGGTCGTAGGAGACCACGCAGCAGCCGACCGGGCGGCCGGAGGCCAGCAGCGGCAGGAAGGCCCAGGCCGCCCTCTTGGTCAGCCGTGGGATGTCGGGGGCGAGCTGTTCCATCTCGCCGGGGGAGGCGAAGAAGAGGGGTATTCCCGTGGTCACGGCGCGCACGGTAGGGGCCGACCCGTCCCGGAAGGGAGGGATGTCGAGGCGGTTGATGACCTTGGCCGGGTAGCCTCGGTGGCCGACGACACGCAATCGGTCGCCCTCGGCGACGGACAGCACGAAGCCCTGGGCGCCGAAGGCCGGCAGGACCAGGTCGGCGGTCAGCTCGACCACATCCCGCACGCTGACGGCCTTGGTGAGCGCGCCGGCCAGGTGCATCAGGTCGTACAGCGTGCCGGCCCGTGCCGGTGTGGCGACGTTCGACGCGCGCCCCGGATCCGGGTGGTCCACGGGGGTGGCGTGGTCGGTGGGGGAGACGCGCACGCTGACGCCGGAGACGTCCGGACAGAGCTGGAAGGACAGCCACCGGTCCGGCGGGCGCAGGGCGGTGAAGGACGTGGGTCGGCGGCCGAGGACCGCGGCCCGGTAGCGGTCCACGAAGACCGGGTCGTCCAGCCACGGCAGTGCCTCCCACAGAAGCGCACCCAGCAGATCCGGGACGCTGCCACCGACCAGGTCGGCGGCGGTGGTGCTGATGAAGGTGATCCGGCCCTCCGCGTCCAGCGCGCAACAGCCCTCCGTAAGGCGGTCGGCGAAGTCCACCGCGGCCCGCGCGGTTGCCCGGGCCCGCGGCGGGGCCGCCATATGCGGCTCCTCGGGTGATATCGGGTGCCCGTCCGCGGCGGCGTGCCGCAGGAGCGCGCCCGCACGGTCGCAGGCGGAGCTGATCACGGCGCGCTCATGCGCGCTCAGGTGCGAAGGGCGCGGTTCGGGCCACAGCAGCACCAGTCCGCCCCAGGCCGTGGTACCGGAGGTGAGCGGTGCGGCCGCCAGCGCCACGGGGTAGGGCCATACCAGCGCCGCCCTCGGGTAGCGGCGCGCGAGCTCTGCCTGGCTGGGGAGCCACACCAGGCGCCGCTCACGGACCGCGTCCGCCACCGGACCCGAGGCCGGAAGCAGCAACCGTTCCCAGAGCGCGGTGATCTTCGGCGGCACCCCGGTCGTCATGGCCAGCCGCAGCACCTGCCCGCCCGGCGGCAGCAGGTACACCAGACCCGCTGACGCGCCTGTTTCCCGAACCGCCTCGCACAAGAGCGCATCCAGCGGCTCCGTACCGGAGCCGACAGCGGGCGTGGTGTCGTCCCGCGGCCCCCGCCCCTCTCCCGGGAGGTCCCGCACCCGCCCGAAGCGGCGCCTGGCCGCCTCGCCGCTGGTCCCCAACGCGGCGCCGATCCGCGCCCAGCTGGCACCGGCCTGCCGATCGGCAAGCACCGCATACCGCACCAACCGCTCGGCCAGCCCGGGAATCTCCGCCACCGCGGCACAGTGACAGCCCACCGCGGCCTCCCGCGCCGGGGACAGCTCACCCGTCTGCCGGGCCACCGCCTCAACCCGGGCCAGCAGGTCCGCGCCCGCGAGCGCCATCGTCTGCCGCGTCCGGGCCGCCGCCGGCCATCGGCGCCGCGCCCGCCAGGCCGCCTGTCGGTGAGCCGGGCTGCAATACCGCCGATTGTGGCCGCCTTGATCCGGTAGCAACGCATCACACCATTGACACCGAACATCACCCATATACACACATTACGCCCGTATGGGGTGACGGCGCGGCGCCCTGGCGCCCTTGGCCGTGGTGGCGGTTTCGTGGACGGTGAGGTCACCGCGGGTGACGCGCTCGCACTGCGCCGGGTCCGAGCCTGCCTGGACCGCCGCGGGATTCCGTACGACGCGGCCTGGAGCGCCGGCTACCGGCCCGACGCCCTGCATCTGTCGAAGGCGGCCGAAAACCCCTATACCCACCTGCTATTCCTCTGCGGCCCCGCGCACGGCCGCCAGGTCGAGGAATTGCACCGCAGCTTCCCCATCCGGTGAGCGGGGCCGAGCTGGTACGGGCTCCTGCCCGTGAGCCTTTCGGTGAACCGGGCACGACCCACGGTCAGTCGGCTGATCTCGACGGCAAGGGGGAGCGGCGTGTCAGGCGCACTGAGGTTCAGGCACGTGTCCATGGCCGCGACGGCGGCACGCAAGCAGCGGCTCACCGTCTCGAACTGGGGCGGCTATATGCCGAAGGACATGCACGGCTGGCCGCGGTGGTTCCAGATCGCACTGGCGGTGATCGAGCTCGGCCTGCCGCCGGTCTTCTTCTGGCCGGCCGACGCGGAGGAGCGGACCCCGCGCAGCGACGTGGAACTGGCCGCGCCCGCCGGTCCATGCAGTGGAAGCGGCCGCGCCCGCCGGTCCATGAAAGCGCCTGAGCTCGCCCGGACCGATCCCGGCCTCCGGCGCTCCCCCGGTGCGGCAGGGGGATATCACCAGTGAAGAGCCGGGGGACAGTCGGAGCGCGGTACGTTCGGTGCCACCTCTAGCGTGCCGACCTATGAGCACGCCGTACCGAATCGACCGGACCAACGCCACGCGCCGGAGCATGCTCGCGCTCGGCACCGCCGCGGCGGCCACGCCCTGGCTCGGCGCGGCCCCCGCCCGAGCCCGCCCTGCCACCGGAGGCCTGGACGAACTGGGCATGACCGAGCTCCGCGCGCGGATGGACGAGGGGCGGCTCGACGCGGAACGGCTGACCCGCTACTACCTGGACCGGATCGAACGCATCGATCCGCTCCTGCACGCGGTGATCGAGGTCAATCCTGACGCGCTGCGAGAGGCCCGGCGGCTGGACGCCGGGCAACATCCCCGTGGGCCCCTCCACGGCATGCCCGTACTGCTGAAGGACCTGGTGGAAACCGCGGACCGCATGCACACAACGGCCGGATCACTCGCCCTGGAGGGCCTGCGGCCGGCAAGGGACGCCACGGTCGCGGCCAGGTTGCGCGCGGCCGGTGCCGTCATCCTCGGCAAGACCAACCTGAGCGAGTGGGCCGGTGGGATGTCGCTCACCCACCACGCCGGCTGGAGCGCCCGCGGTGGGCAGACCCGGAACCCCTACAAGCTGGATCGGTCTCCGAACGAGTCCAGCTCCGGTACGGCGGTCGCCACCGCGGCCAATCTGTGTGTCGCCGGGATCGGTACCGAGACCAACGGTTCGATCATCGACCCCGCCTCGGCGAACTGCGTCGTCGGGGTGAAGCCGACCGTTGGACTGGTCGGGCGCGGCGGAGTGATCCCCGGCGTGCCCAGCCAGGACAGTGTCGGCCCGATCGCGCGCACGGTCCGCGACGCCGCGATCCTGCTGGGCGTCCTCGTCGGCATCGACGACCGCGACCCGGCGACCGAGGCCGGCCGTGGCCACTTCCACCGTGACTACACCCGGTTCCTGGATGCCGACGGACTGCGGGGTGCGCGGATCGGCGTACCGCGAACCGTGTACTTCGGCTACAGCGACCACGCCGACGAGATCGCGGAACGGGCGATCGCCACGCTGCGCGCCGCCGGCGCGACCGTGATCGACCCGGCCGACATCCCGACGGCCGAGCGGCTCGAGGACCTCCCCAGCTCGAAGGTCGTTCAGGTGTACGAGATCAAGCGGGCGCTGAACGCCTATCTGGCCGGCGCCCCCGGCGACCAACCGCGCGGCCTGGCGGAGCTGATCGCGTTCAATCGCGCACACGCCGACCGCGAGCTCCGCTATGTGCGGCAGGACGGTCTGGAGGCCGTACACCGGCTGGACTTCACCGAGAGCGAGTACCGCGAGGCGCTGGCCACCAACCACCGGCTGTCGCGTGCCGAAGGCATCGACGCGGTGCTGCGGCGCCACCGCCTCGACGCGTTGGTGATGCCGACCACCGGACCGCCGGCCAAGATCGACCTGATCCGTGGCGACAGCTACGGCGGCGGCGCGTCCACCCCCGCCGCACTCGCCGGATACCCCGCGATCAGCGTCCCGGCAGGCTTCGCTTCCGGCCTGCCGGTCGGCCTTACGTTCATGGGCACGGCGTGGAGCGAGCCGACCCTGCTCCGCCTGGCCTACGCCTTCGAGCAGACCGGCCGGATCCGCAGAGCACCGACATACCGCCCCGCCGACGTGGGCTTCTGACCCGGTCCGCCTCGAACGCGACCTCGACGCTGTCCGCCATGCCGGATCCGGTCTCCGGATCACGGACAAGGCCGGAGGGGGCCTCATGATGACGTCGAGCGGCGTTAACCTGCCGGGTGACTTCTTCACCGTGGAGTTGGGCGTGTGCTGAGCGGCTCGATAGCCATCGAGTGGCGGACGCCCTCCACAGCCCATCCTCCGGGGTCCGCTTGACGGACGATGGTCCTTGCCCAGGCGGGCAAGTGGGTGCAGTCCCGCATGTCGCCCGCGAGTACATCGTCTCGCTGCCCGGCGCGGTGGCGGCCTACAAGAGAACCGGTGCCGACGGACCACGGGACGGTGGCGGGCCGCCGCCCCGCACCCGGTGCTGGTCTTCGGTCCTCGTCCGGCTGGCCGTCCGGGCGGGTGAAGGCAGGAGTGGCCGGTGCTACCAGGTGCCTGCGGTGTGGTGCAGGTCCTCGAAGCTCGCGTGCAGGTGGTGCCCGAGCGTGCCGCGCTGCGGGTCGGCCAGCCACTGGGCCGCGGCGAGTTGGTGTGCGGCGACGGAGACGGCGGCGGTCAGCGTGGCCGCCGGGTCGGGGAGGCCCCGCGCGCGCAGTGCGTCGGTGATCGCCTCTCCGAGGGCTGCCGCTTTCGCCTGTTCGCGTTCCCGCAGGTCGGCATGTGCGTCGAGGAGGTGCCTGCGGCGCCGTGCCGCCTCCCGGCGCTGGTCGAACCAGTCACTGCCGGCGGTGAAGGCCGCGAGGACCGCGTCGAGGGGGGATTGTTCCGGGGGTGCGGCGGTCACCGCTTCGCGGATCTCGGCGGTGAACCGGTCCTGGGCGGGGAAGAGCACCTCGCGTTTGTCGGCGAAGTGGTTGTAGAAGGTGCGCTCGGTCAGTCCGGCCCGCGTCGCGATCTCGGCGACTGTCGTGCGTTCGTAGCCGCGTTCGGTGAACAACTCGATCGCGGCTTCCTGGAGCCGTTCCTGTGTGCCACCCGGCCATCGTCCCATGGCACGCAGAGTAGTGATTACAGGTTCTGCAATCAACGTGTACCGTTGATTGCAGAACCTGTAATCACTCTGGTGCCTCGGGACAGGGCCGCGGCCGAGCGGACGACGCTCCTGGTGGACCGGAAACAGACGGAGGAGTTCGTGATGGAGGCTGCCGGACAGCGGGTGGGAGTGTTCCTGGGAGGCACGTTCGCGCAGGAACCCGGCATGACCAACCTCGTGGACCGGGCTGTGGAACTCGCGCACGGGGTGGCCGACGCCGGGGTGCGCACCCTGTGGTTCGGGCAGGCGTCGGATTACGACGCGCCCCAACTCGCGGCGCTGGTGGGCCGGGCGGAGCCCAGGGTGGTCGTCGGCACGTCGGTCGTGCCGATGTACCCACGCCACCCCCTGCTGCTCGCGGCGGCGGCGAAGACGGCACAGGCGTCCACCGCAGGGCGCTTCCGGCTCGGTGTCGGGCTCGGCGCACGCACCGTGCTCGAGCCGCAGTTCGGCCTGGCGTATCCGCCGCAGATCCAGCACCTGCGCGAGTACCTCACCGCGCTGCGCCCGCTGCTGGACGGCGACGACACCGTCTTCGAAGGGCAGACGCTGGCGTCCCGCCCGGTCGGCCCGACGGCCGTGGCCGGGGCCTGTCCGGCGATCCCGGTCCTGGTGGCGGCGATGGGGCCGCGCGCCCTCGCGGCCGCGGGCGAGTTGGCCGACGGAACGATTCCGTTCCTCGCCGGGCCGCGCACGCTCGCCGAACGGATCGTGCCGGCCATCACCGAGGCCGCCGCCGCGGCAGGGCGGCCGGCCCCGCAGATCGTGGCCGGGGTGCCCGCGGTGGTCACCGACGATGCCGCAGCGGCCCGCGACCGGGTCTCGGCCGCTCTCGGTTTCTACGACAGCATCCCGTCCTACCGGAACGTCATCGCCACCGAGGGGTTGTCACACGCGGCGGACCTGCTGATCGCCGGCGACGAGGACACCGTCACCGCCGGGTTGCGCCGCTATCTCGACGCCGGGGCCACCGAGGTCATGCTCACCCACACCGACCTCTTCGATACGGAAGACCGCGCACGGACGTGGAGCATCGCCCAGCGCCTGTGAGCCGGGGCCGGACCGGCTGCGCCGTCCCCGGCCCCAACTGCCGTGATCGTGGCGCGGTTCCTCCGCCGCCCGACCCTCCGCACCTGCGCAAAGAGGTGCTCCAGATCAGGCTCCAGCCAGGCAGGACGAGCAGCGGCCTGCCCGAACCGCCGTCGGCACGACGTCCGGCCTGAGCATCGCCACCACACGCACCATCGCCGTGCCCGAAGACATGACCTCCGTGATCGAGGAGGTCTACGCGGAACTGAACGACGTGGCCGACGATGCTCTTACCGACGACCGGCACCGCGCCCGCGCGGCAACGCAGACAGCGGCGGCGGACGCGGCTGCCATCCCCGCTCCCGAGACGCTGACGGACCGGTTCCCTGTCACCGACCGCGCGATCGAGGCCTGGACCGAAACACCGGCAGCACGCGCCGGCGCAGACCCCGGACAGCATGTCGTTGACCTGTAGGTCGAACGTGCGCACCGCGGTGTCGGGATTGGTGGACGCGGACGGTGCGAACAGCGCTCGCGTCCGGGTGGCAACCGCGTGCACCTCTTCGCGCGGTTCGAGGGCGCGGGGTGTGGGCACGAGGTCGTGCCCGGCGCGCACGAGGAGCGGCTCGTCGAAGATTCGGCGCAGCCGGGCCAGCGCTCGGCTCATCGCCGGTGGCGAGGTGTGCAGGAGGGCCGCGGCCCCCGTCACGCTGTTCTCGGCGAGCAGCGCATCCAACGCCTTGATCGGGTTCAGATCGACGTGGCCTATCCCTGGATTATCAGATGCGAAATGAGTCTGTATCAACATTGCATTGGTGTGAATCGGCTCCAGTTCTCTAATGTCTGAAGCACTCGATCCCCCCAGGAGGACGCCGTGGACATCCGCGTCTGCCCACCCCCACGTCGCCACCGCGAGCACCATGACGCCGGTGCCCGGTGTACCGGCGCGACCAGGGGTGGACCGTGATGCGCGCGGTCGTGATCGGTGGCGGCAGCGTGGGGCTGACGACTGGGTTCGCGCTGCGCCTGCCGGATACGAGGTGGTGATCTGTGAGCGTGCACCGGAGATCCGCGCCGTCGGCGCCTCGCTGGGGCTCTGGGCGAACGCGCTGGCGGTCTTCGACGATCTCGGCGTTGGTGACAGTCAGCCCACCGCACCAGGAAATGGGGATACAGGTACTCGGAGCGTTCACCGTGGCCGATGATGAGCACAGCTTCGTCTGGATGCGCCGCTTCGAGGACGTCGCGGACCGGCAACGTGTCTTGGATGCCGCCCACCGAGATCCCCGGTGTGTGTCCATAGGCCGTGTCGGCGCTGACGGACGGCACGGCGTCCACGGTCCGCCTGAAACCCACTTCCTGGTCGGGGCTCCGTTGACCCTATTCACGTCCCCGCCCATCCGGTCATCCCGTCACGCCCGGCTGAAGCCGACTGACGGTACATCGCACGACACGACCGATCGACCATGTGAAGGAAGGCTTCCAGTGAAGCAACACGAACTACCGGCGACACGAGACACCGTGGTGAATGTCTTCGACCGCGGCACCTCACCGGTCACCGTTGGCAGCGGCGACTCGGTGGTGGCCGGCTCGCTGGACGCCGCCGAGTATCTGGAGCCGATGAAAAGGCCGGGTCACCAGCGGCCGAGAATGTTCGAGGGCCACACCGGACACCGCCTCACCGGACCGATCGAGGTCCCGGGTGCGGAGCCGGGCATGCCCCTCAAGGTCCGCTTCGAGTCCATCAGGGCTGACTCCTGGAGGTGGACGCTCGGCGGGGTGAAGGGCAGCACGTTGACGCGCCGACTCGACGTCGCCGACGGACCCGAGTCGTGACTGCCGTACATAGAGCCGTACATAGAAAGGCCGGGCAGGAGCCAACCCGAATGATCACTCATAAGGACCATGTGGCCAGCGGACATGCGGCCCCCGGGGCCCGTCCGCGCCAGATCTCCTACGCGGAGGTGCGCGCCCGGATCGGAGAACCCGAAGACCTGATCAAACGCAAAATCCACGACAGCCTCGACCGGCATTGTCGCCGTTTCATCGCCCATTCGCCTTTCCTGACGATGGCGACATCGAACGCGACAGGGCTCCCCGACAGCTCACCGCGCGGTGATTATCCAGGGTTCGTGAAGGTCCTCGACGAGCGCATGCTCGCCATTCCCGACCGGCCGGGCAACAACCTCGCCGACTCGTTCCGCAATCTCGCCGAGAACGACGGGATCGGGCTGATGTTCGTCGTGCCCGGGATGCGGGAGGTCCTGCGTGTCAACGGTCGCGCCTACCCCACCGACGAACCGGACGTGCTCGCCCGGATGCGGACCGAGGGGAAGGACGCCACGCTGGCGATCATCGTGGACGTGGAAGAGGTCTTCTTCCACTGCGGCCGCGCGCTGATCCGCTCCCGGCTGTGGGACCCGGCCGCCCAGGCACTGGCGGACGAGCTGCCGTCGATGGGTGAGATCGCCCGCGACCAGATGGGCGTCGACGCCGATCCGTCCGTGCTGGACGGAATGCTCGAAGACGACTACCGGCACCTGTACTGAGGGCGGCACCACCATGCAACGAACCATTCTCGAGAACGTGGAGCCGGTCGCCGAGGGCGTCGTCTCGCTCCTCCTGCGCGGAGCCGACGGTCCGCTGTCCCCCTGGGAACCGGGCGCCCACATCGATCTGGCCCTGCCCAACTGGCTGACCCGGCAGTACTCGCTGTGCGGCGACCCGGCCGACCGCGACACCTACCGGGTCGCCGTCCGTCAGGACCGGCTCAGCAGGGGCGGCTCGGAATACATCCACCTGTTCCTCAACAAGGGCCGCACTCTCGACGTCTCGGTGCCCCGCAACAACTTTCCCCTGCTGCCGGCTCCGGAATACCTGTTCCTCGCCGGCGGGATCGGCATCACCCCCCTCCTGCCAATGCTGAAGGCGGCGGTGGAGGCCGGCGCCTCGGCAGGGCTGTTGTACGCGGGCAGATCCCTGGCCACCATGCCGTTCGTCGACGAGTTGCGAGCCGTGCACGGGAGTCGGGTGCGCGTCCATACCAGCGACACGCACGGCACGCCCGACCTCGCCGCGGAAGCGGCGGCACTGGGTCCCGAGGCGCTCGTGTACTGCTGCGGTCCCACGGCGATGCTCGACGCGGCCGGGGCAGTGTTCCCCGCGGAGCGGTTGTACCTTGAGCGTTTCCGGCCGGCCGTCAGGGAGTTCGCGCCCAACGCGCCCTTCGAGGTGCACTGCGCCCGATCGGCACGGACCGTCCAGGTCGGCGCGGAGGACTCCATGCTGGACGCGTTGAACCACGCAGGATTCTGCATACCGTCCGGGTGCCGTGAGGGCGTCTGCGGCAGTTGTGAGATCGCCCTCGTCGACGGGGAGCCGGAACACCGCGACGACATCGGTGCCCCACCCGGCCGCATGTACTGCTGCGTCTCACGGGCGTTGTCATCCATCCTCACCGTCGACCTCTGAACCGGACGAGCAAGCCGAACAACATGGTCGCCGACCATCCCTGGAGGGAATGCCCCATGACCGTCCATTCGCGCCTGACAATCAAGGTTGGTGACCTATGATCGACTGGCTGGAACTGGCTGAATCAGTCATCTCCTCACCGTGGTTATACGCGGTCCTGATCGCGGTGTCCTTCCTCGACTCGTTCCTTCCGCTGATCCCGAGCGAGCCCGTCGTGATCGTCGCAGGCGTCTACGCCGCCTCCGGGGACACCGACATCGTGCTCGTCATCGCCGCCACGACACTCGGCGCGTTTCTCGGCGATTGCGTTCCCTACGTGGCAGGACGGCTGTTGAGTGAAAGCATTCTCAAGCGTCTGCCGCCCGGTTCCAAACGCCGGACGGCGCACGACTGGTTCGCCCGCGAACTCGATTCCCGGGGTGGCTTCATCCTGGTGACCACACGGTTCATCCCGGTGGGGCGTTACCTGGCCACCCTCTCCACCGGTCTCGTGGGCTTTCCGATGGCCAAGTACGCTCTCTTCGTCGGGTTCGCGACGGCGACATGGAGCACCTACACCGCACTCACCGGCTACCTGGGCGGCGTCGTGTTCCAGGAGAACACTCTGCTGGCCATCGCCGTCGGCGTCGGGCTGGCCTTCGTGGTGACCGGTGTCATCGAAGCCGTACGCCACGTCCGCCACCGCAGGAGTGCGGCCCCGGCGGACGCGACCATCGACTGAAATTCGCCTACTGACGCTTGACGCCGGTGTGGTCGCAGCCGAGCTGACCTGACCGGGCAGTGGCGCCGTATCCGGGCCGTGCTGCCCGTCTGCGTCGCCGGTTCGGCCACTGGCTGCGCTTCGCTGCTATATGTTTGCGCTTTTCGGCCCGGTCAACTGGTTCGCCGTCCTGATTCTGGGTCCCGCGCGACGGTCGTCGGCGGTTACGCGGGGGCGATTCTGGCCCGGCGTCTGCCCGGCCGCCTCCTGAAGGCGCTCATCGTCACCTTCGGCACGACGATCGGCACGGTGCTCCTCATCCGAGCGCTTACCTGATACCCGGCCTTAAGTGATGCAGAGGCCTCCTCCGTGAATTTCCGGACAGTACGAAACTGATCAGATGATGAGGAGCGTGGACACGAAATGGACGCGACACTTCTCGACCATATGCGGATTGCCGACGTGGTCGCCAATCTGGCGCATGCCCAGGACACCAAGGAGTGGGAACGCTTTCGGGATCTGTTTGCCGATCGGATGACACTGGATCTGACCGGGCGGTCCGGCGAGCCTGTCGAGGAGCTGACAGCAGACGAGATGACCGCGAAGGCACGAACCATCATTGATGGGTTTGCCTGCACGCACCATGCCAGTTCCAATCTGCTCATAGAGGTCTCCGGTGCGACCGCGCGGTGCCGGGCGCACATGGTTGCCTATCACCACGTCCCGACTCCGGGCGTCGACTATCTCACCATGCGCGGCTATTGGGACCTGGGCCTCGTCAGCACGAACGGGAAATGGGTGATCCGGCGGTGGACGATCGTGCGGACCGCGCCGTGGGAAGGAAATCCTGACCTGTACCGCATCGCTCGCGAAGGAGCTTAGGTTGTTTTACGAGATTCGCCGTGAGAGGGCAGTGCAGGGCCGCGGGAGGGAACTGGCCCGATGGATGGACGAGCAGGTGATTCCGTTGCACGAGGCGAGCGGGATGATCGTTGCAGGAGCGTTCACCGATGCCGGTGACGAAGACTCTTTCGTCTGGATTCGCAAGTTCGGCAGCGATGAGGAACGTGAGGAAATTGTGGAGCGGGTGCACCAGAATCCGCTGTTCGAGTCCACGATCAAGCCTCGACTCGAAGAACTCATGGCCGGCGAGGCGGTGACCTTGCGTCTGGTGCCCACCGCGCACTCCCGACTCTACTGACGGTCGGCTCCGTGCCCGGCGCGGAAGTGTAGAGAATTCGCAGCTCATTCAGGAGGTATGACAAGTGCGTGCACTTGTGGTCGGCGGCGGGATTGTCGGACTCACCAGTGCGATCTCGTTGCGCAGGCGAGGCATCGAGGCGGTGATCCACGAGCAGGCGCCCGCGATACGGGCAGCTGGTGCGGGGCTCGGGTTGTGGGCGAACGCGCTGGCGGTCTTCGACGAACTGGGACTGGGCGAGCAGGTGCGAGCCATCGGCCGGCCTGCGGATATGTATTTTCGGGACCACGCGGGCGAGGTGATCCATCCTTCCGGGTACTCCGACGACAACCACCGGTATCTGCTGGTGCACCGGGCCAAGTTGAATGACTTGCTCGCCGATGCGGTGGGCCGGGACAACATCCGCCTGGACTCGCGACTGGTCGGCTACGACGAGACCGATGCTGGCGTGACGGCATGTTTCGGTGACGGCGCTACGGCCCATGCAGACGTGCTCGTCGGCGCCGACGGCGCGTACTCGGTCGTTCGTTCCCTGTTGCTTCCGGGCAGTGAAGCCGTGGAGCACAAGGGCCATCACGCGTGGCGCGCGGTCGTCCAGCCGCCGGCGGGCGTCACCATCGACCGTAGCGTCATCGTGCTCGGCGAAGAGCGCACCCGCGGCGGATATGTACCCACCGTCGACGGCACCGTGTACTGGTTGGTCAACCAGTTCGGTGCCGATCCGCTGCGGGGCACGCCAAAAGAGCAGGCCGCGGAACGTGCCGCGTTCCTCGACACGACGGGCTGGAATCCGGCACTGCTCGCCCTGATCGCATCGACGCCGGACGACCAGGTGCTGCACAACCAGATCATGCTGGTGCCGCCGTTGTCGCGGTGGGTGTCGCAGCGGGTGGTTCTCGTCGGCGATTCCGCTCACGCGCTTTCCCCGCACATCACCGCAGGTGCGTCACTGGGCGTCGAGGACGCGCTGTTGCTGGCCCGGCTGCTCACCTCATCCGACAGCGTGGCCACCGCGCTGGCTGCCTACGAAGAGGACCGGATTCCGCATTATCGGAAGGTCGGCGAGTTGGCCAAGTCGGTGGAGGACTCCGCGACTCCGGAGGAGTTCGCCGCCAACTACGCGGCCTTCAGTCACTGGATGCTCAACCGGTAGCGGTATCGACGGACATGGAGAACCGGATGAGCTTGTACATCGACACCAATGTCGCCGTGCCGATGCGTGACGGCGTCATGCTGGCGACCGATCTGTGGCGACCGGCCGGGACCGGCCCGTGGCCAGTCCTGCTCGGTCGCACTCCGTACGGCCGAACGTCCACCACCCACCTGGGCAATCCGAAACTGCCGGACGTCCGCGCCCTGGTCGACAGCGGCTACCTGGTGGTCGTCCAGGACGTACGGGGCACAGGGGAGTCGCCAGGGTTGATGGAACCGTATCGCTTCGATCAGAGCGACACCGTCGACACGCTGGCGTGGATCGCCGACCAGGCTTGGTGCAACGGCAGCGTGGGGATGTGGGGCGCGTCGTACATGGGCTTCCCACAGTGGCAGGCGGCCGCCCTGGCGCCGCCGGTGCTGCGCGCGATCGCCCCCGCGATGACTTCGGCGGACATCTACCGGGCCTGGTACTCGACGCAAGGTGCGGTGTCGCAGGGCGCGTTGTTCAACTGGTCGGCCCGCATGGCTGTGGCCAATCTGTCGCGCCCGCGCAGCGACGGCCCGCCGGATCCGCGGGATGCGGCGTCGGTCCGAGCCGCGCTCGAGGACGTCGACGCGCTGTACTCGCTGCCGATCGACCACCAGGGCGCTCTCCTGCGGGGCCTGCCCTGGCTCGGTGAGATGCTCGCCCACCCCGACTACGACGCGTACTGGAAGCGCCTGGCCGCATTGGATCACAGCTCAACGATCACCGTTCCGGCGTTGAACGTGACCGGCTGGTACGACGTGTTCGCGCGAGAGGTCATCCGCTCGTACACCACCATGAGCCGTAACGGTGGCAGCGTGTCGGCCAGGGAAGGCCAACGGCTCATCATCGGCCCGTGGGGCCACGGTGACGGCGCGGACTTGGGAGTCTTCCCCGACCGCTCGTTCGGGCTCGCGGGGTCCGTCAAGGCGGCAGGGATCACACAGGCCCATCTGCGGTTCTTCGACCGGTGGCTGAAGGGTGGCGTCGAAGCCGACCAGGGTGCGCGAGTACGCATCTTCGTCATGGGCCTGGACCGGTGGCGCGAAGAGGACGACTGGCCGCTGCCCGACACCCGGTACGAGGATTACTTCCTGCGCAGCGCCGGACGGGCCAACAGTGCCGAGGGTGACGGACAGTTGCGCCGCCGCGCCGCCGCCGACAACCGCAGCGACTCGTACTCATACGATCCGCTCGATCCGGTCCCGACCGTGGGCGGAGCGACACTGGGATTCGGCGGATTCGCCGGCCCAGCCGATCAGACCGACGTGGAACGCCGCGACGACGTCCTCTGCTACACCGGTGAATACCTCCAGGAACCGCTGGAGGCCACCGGTCACATCACCCTCACCGTGCACATGTCCTCGACAGCGGTCGACACGGACGTCACCGGCAAACTCGTCGACGTCTTCCCCGACGGCCGCGCCATCATCCTGTGCGAGGGCGTGTGCCGGATGCGGTACCGCGCCTCCCTGAGCCGGCCACAGCCCCTGGAACCCGGCCAGATCGTCGAGGCCACCATCGACATGGGCGTGACGTCGAATGTCTTCGGCCCCGGACACCGCATCCGGCTGGAGGTGTCGAGCAGCAACTTCCCGCGGTACGACCGGAATACCAACAGCGGTGATCCCGACATGTCCGCGCCCGGTACGAGGGTGGCCCTCAATCGGATCTTTCACGGACCGGCCCACCCCAGCCGGCTGACGCTCCCGGTGATCGCGAGGCCCCGATGAGTACGCCTCAGCGCATCGAGGCCGACCTGCTGATCCCCGGACGCGGCGCCCCGGTCCACGACGGTGTCGTCGTCATCGACGGCCCCGTCATCGCGTACGCGGGTCCGCGCGCCAGTGCTCCGATCCACGACTCGGCGGTCGAGCCGGTGCACGCGCGAACCGTCATGCCCGGCATGTGGGACTGCCACACGCACGTCAAAGGCGGTCGCCCGGGCACCTTCGACGACGTCCGGCTGGTGCGGGAACATCCGGCGACACGGGCAGCGCGGGGCGTACAAGGTCTGCGCCGCGCTCTCGACGCCGGCGTCACCAGCATCCGTGAGGTCGGCGGAATGGGGCTACAGCTCGCCCCGGTGGTCGCCGAGGGTTACCTTCCCGGCCCGGCCATCTACGCCGCGGGCGCCATTCTGTCCACCACCGGCGGCCACGGCGACATCCACAGCCTGCCCGCGGCGTGGGTCCACGACTGTGCCCGGCTGGGCACCGAATTCCAGCTGGCCGACGGCGAGGCCGAATGCGCCAAGGCGGTCCGCGAGCAGCTTCGGCGCAATGCCCGGATCATCAAGGTGTGCGCGTCCGGCGGCGTACTCAGCGTCATCGACGATCCGCTCCACCAGGAATTCACCGTCCGCGAACTGCGTACCATCGTGGAAGTTGCCGGGCTCGCGGAACGCAGTGTCGCAGCCCACTGCCACGGCAAGCCAGGGATCATGGCGGCCCTGGAGGCCGGCGTGCTCACCATCGAGCACGGCAGCTACCTCGACGACGAGGCATGCACGGCCATGAGCGAAGTCGGTGCGATCCTCGTACCAACACTCACCATCATCCGGGAGCTACTCGACGGCGGAGAACTTCCGCCATACGCGGCCCGCAAGCTCGCCGACATCGCCCGGGTGCACCGGGACAACATCGCCCGCGCCCACCAGGCCGGCGTTCGGATCGCCATGGGCACGGACATCCAGAGCAGTGGCGATGCCCCCGCCGCCTGGGGGCGCCATGGGCGCGAAGCGGTGTTGCTCAACGACATCGGTATGAACCCGCTGGACGTGATCGAAGCCGCCACAGCCAACGGCCCAGCCACCCTAGGTCGCCAGACACCTCGCTCCGGCCTCCTGCACGAGGGCTTCGACGCGGACATCCTCGTTGTCGACGGCGACCCACTGAGCGACATCTCCCTTCTCGCCGACCCGTCCAAAATCACCGCGGTCTGGCAAGCCGGAACCCTGGTGAAGGGCTGACGCGGTTGCGTAACGCACCCCCCGGTGACTGCATGTGCCCCGCTGTCCCTCCGGCGTCGGTCAGGAGGCCGACCCTCACGCTTCAGCCGCACCGCCGCCCGAATGCGGCGGGCCGGAACCGATCGCAGAGAATACCGCCCATCCGGAGCCTGGCGAGGCTGGCGGAGGCAGTGGGGCCGCTGTGCTGGCCAAACACGGTGTGAAGCATGGACCGAGCTGCCACTGTGGCGGACGCGCGCCGGAGTCTGGTCGGTGGATTCTCAGCGCGCCGTGGAAGCTGGGTCGCGTTGTCGATCGATCGCCGAAACAGTGCGCGATACGTGGCAGTGGTGGGCCGCCGACGGGCGTCCCGTGGACCATCCGCGGTGGGCAGAACACGGGATCACGCCGGAGAAGGAGGCGAGGATTCTCGCCTCGCCGAGATCTCCTGCCAGAACTCGTCCCGCTCGGGATACTCAAGCACCTGGCCGAGCCAAGGCAGGTAACGGGTCACCGTGCCGCGGTCGGCGTCCTGCGACAACGCGCCGCCCGAGGAGCGCCACGGTGCCGCGTACGGGGTGGCGGAACTCGTCACGGGTACGATCGCACGCAGTGTCGGCGGGAGTGCGGGGGCGCTTGCCACTGCGTGAATCCCATGTAGGACCCGCCCCACATGGCGACCGCGCCGTCACACCCGGGCTGCTCGGCCAGCCATGCGAGGGTGTCGAGGCCGTCCGCGCCCTCGTGAGTGTGCGGCACGAACGTGCCGGGGGAGCGGGGGTGCCGCGGACATCCTGGGCCACCACTGCATAACCAGCGTTGACGAGAGCGAACATGTCCGGGAGCTTCGGGTTGCCGTACAGGCCGACGTCGTCCCACACGTTGGCGGCGAGCGCGACACCGTCGCGCATCGGCACCGCCACGTCCACCTCCACCGTGAAGGTCACGCCCACCCCTGCCGCTCGCCGGACGTCGCCGAGGTGAGCATCCAGTGGCTGAACGCGGCGTAGCGCCGCACGAACTCCTGCGGCGTGGGTGCATGCTCCACCGCCGACGACAGCCCCGCAACGCGGCGCAGCGCGGGATTCGGTCGGCCTCGTAGGCGGTCAGCGCCGCGGACATGTCACTGGTGTGGGTGGGCGGCCAGCCGAGCAGAGCGGCGTCCTCGATGCCCAGCGTCGCACCCGCGATGATGTGCGGCGACATCGCGTGGGCCGCGTCCCCGGCCAGCACGACACGCGCCGAGACCCAGTGCGGCGGCACGAGCGTGATCTGGTTGTGCAGCATCATCTCCTCGGGTGTCGCGGCGATCAGCTCGGCCAGGACCCGGTTTCGCTCCCCCCGTTGGAAGGTGGGCGGCCCGGTCCAGGGCCTATCGGACAGACACATCCGATCAACTGACCAACCCACCAAAGAGACATGCGCTAACCCGCTGGTCAGGCCCATGATCCCAGCCCCGATCACCACAGACCGCATCAGAGCCCACCCCCCGGCCAGGCTCGCACCACGGCCGCCAGCGCCGTGACGGCGTGCTGGGCACGACGGATGTCCATCGTGTACTCCTTCATGCCGTCCTGTGCGTTCGACGATGGGGACGCAGTCCGATTCACTCCAGTGCAACCTTGATACGAACTTATTTCGTTGCTGATAATCGATAAGGTGGACTACGACCTGAACCTCATCGAGGCGTTGGACGCGTTGCTCACCGAAGGCAGCGTGACCAAAGCCGCGGCCCGGCTGCACACCTCGGCACCGGCGATGAGCCGCGCCCTGGCCCGCTTGCGGCGCGCGTTCGACGACCCACTCCTCGTGCGGGCCGGACGCGATCTCGTGCCCACCCCCCGCGCGCTGGAGCTACGCGGTGAGGTGCACGCTGTCGCCGCCCGAGCACGAGCGTTGTTCACACCGTCGCACGCCGCCGATCCGCGCACTGCGGTGCGCATGTTCGACCTGCAAGTCGCCGACATGCTGTCGACGACGTTCATCCCGTCCCTGATCGACGACCTGCGGGTCCAAGCCCCCGGCATCTCGTTGCGGCTGCGACCGGAGAACCTCGAGGACACCCCGGCCCTGCGGGAAGGACTCGTGGACCTGGAGATCGGTGTCATACGCCCGGGCGACCCGGAGATCCTCTCCGAAACGCTGGTCACGGAGACACTGATCGGCGCGGTGCGACCGGACCATCCACTCGCGAGGGTGAAGACCGTCACGCCGAAGCGGTTCGCCGCGGCCGATCACATCGTCGTGTCCCGGCGGGGCCGGGCGCACGGCCCGATCGACGAGCAGCTCGCCGACCTGGGCCTGAGTCGGCGCGTGATCGCCGTGGTCCCCAGTTTCGCGAGCGCGCTGTACCTGGCCCGCGAAACCGACGTCGTCTGCATCGCCCCGGCCCGGCTGGGCCGGTCGATGCTGGACACCCTCGGGCTGCGCACCTTCCCGATCCCCCTGACCCTGCCGCACACGGCGATCGGCATGGCGTGGCATCCCCGCAACCACCGCGACCGCACCCACCAATTGCTGCGCGAGCGCACCCGCCACATCATTGCCGCGGCCGACGGCGACGGGTGATCCAGCGCCGCTGCGTTGCCGCGAACGAACGGTGGGGCCGCGAACGTCACGGCATCGTCGTGTTGTCGAACCCGGCCAGGCCGGCGTCGAGCAGCCGGGCCGCGCCGCGCACGTCGGCGGTAACTGCGTCGCGGACCTGTTCGGGCGTGCTTTCACCGTCGAGGCCCCGGCGCAGCGCGCTGAACTGGACGCGCCAGAGCCCGCGTAGGGCCGTAGCCGCCATCTGGCACAGGGGATCGTCGCTGTCGTGCCCGGTCCGCGGCCAACGCCTCGGCCGCGGACCGCGTTCGCCGTGGTTGGGCTGATCACCGCCACCAGGCCCGGTCTGGCGCCGCGGTGGGCGAGGCTGGCCGCGGTGGTGCTGTTCCTGCTGTTGTCGTTCCTGGGCGCGGTGCCGATCAACATCAAGGTCAACGACTGGCGGGTGGACGCTCCGCCGGCTGACTGGAAGGCCGTAGTCCGCCGCTGGGCACGCACGGACGTGTTTCGATCGACGGCCGCAACTGCCGAGTTCCTGTTCGCGGTGCCGGCCGTCGCGCAGGGTGCCGCGGGCTGACCGGTCGAGGGGGGCGACGCTTCACCATCGGCACCCCTCAACCGTGATCCGCGGACCGCCACTCGTCGTGGCACCCAATTGCATGTGGGTAAATCATTGATTGACGAACATGAACTTGATGTTAATCGATCTGTTCCCTAGCGTTCCTGACATGAACCTCATCGTCCTCGCCGCGTCCGGCCGAACCGGACTCGCGATTACTCGACAAGCGTTGCAGCGTGGCCACACCGTCACGGCGATCGCGCGGAACCCCGAGCGCATCGCCCTTCCCGACTCCCCGAAGCTGCGCAAGGTCGCGGGCGACGTGAGCGATCCGGCCAGCATCGCCGCGGTCGTCGACGCGAACTCCGTTCTCCTGTCCGGACTCGGCACGGAGCAGGCGGGAACTCTCCTCGCCGGTGCCACGGCGATTGTCGCCGCCGGACCGCGGCGCATCATCTGGCTCGGCGCCTACGGCACGGGCAAGTCGGCCGACGCCGCCGGCGAGGGAGCGGCTGTGCTCGGGAAACTGCTGGGCGACCGGCTCGCGGACAAGGTCGAGGCCGACAACACTGTCCTGGCCGCCGGGGGCACGGTTTTCCACGCCGGCGTACTCGACATGGGGCCGGAGAGCCGCACCCGGCGCACGGTCGGTCTGGAGGCCGCGCCCCCGTTCGACCTCAGCGCGAAGGTCAGCCGCGAGACCGTCGCCGCGGCCATGCTCGACGAGGCCGAGACACCCCGCTTCCCCGGCACGGTTGCCCTGCCGCTGGACCGCTAGTCGGCGACGATCTCCGAGAGAGATGCCCGTACCTGGTCACGGAGCCAGGCATGGGCGGGGTCGGAGTCATAACGCTGGTGCCAGTTACAGTTGATCACAGCGGGCGGCGACTCCACCGGTAGTGGCCGAGTGATCAGCCCGAACGCCTCGATGAGCGGGCGGCTGAGGATCTCGGTACTGGTGACCAGCACGTCGCTGCGGCCGGCTAGTTGCAGGGCCATGGCGAGCGTCGCCACCGCCGCGACCACTCGCCGGCGCAGTCCTTCGGCCGCCAGCACGTCATCGATCGGTGCGGTGAGACGGCCTCGTCGGGAGACCAGCACGTGCGGCTGCGCCGCATAGGAGTGCAGATCCAAGCCGTCCGCGCACGGATGAGTCGGACGCATCGCCACGACGAGCGGGTCGTGTCCGAGAGTCTCGGATCGGAACTCGGGCAGGCCCGGCCGGTCCCCGCCGAGTTCCAGGTCGACGCGGCCCTGGCGGAGGTCATCGGTGTCGGCGGAGTGCTCGGCCAGCACACGCAACTGCACCCCGGGCGCCTGCTCCTGGATCCGGCCGACCAACACGGGTCCCAGCGCCGTGGCGAGCGCGTCGTGGCACTGGATCGTGAACGCGCGGTTCAGCTCGGCCAGGTTCAACTCATGGGTCGGCGACAGCACTTCGTGCGCTTGCCGCACCAGCCGGTGCACGTCCTCCCGAACCGCCAGAGCGTATGGCGTGGGGGTCATCGAGTGACCCGTACGCACCAGGATGTCGTCGCCGGTCACGGCGCGGAGCCGGCCGAGGGTGCGGCTGACCGCGGGCGAGGACAGGTGCAGCCGGTCGGCCGCGCCCATCACGCTGCCCTCTTCCAGCAGGGCGTCGAGCACCGTGAGCAGGTTCAGATCTACTTGCATGCCAGTAAATCTTACGCGCACATTCATGCCACAGGGTTAACGACGGGAGCTTCCCATGACGCACGAACTTCTCACCGCGACCACTGACGCCGTCCGCCGCGCCGGCGCCCTGATGCTGCACCGCTACTCCGCCGATGCGCGTCAGCTCGGGCTCACCGAACTCCTCGCGGACGTCCGCGCCAACGACGAAGCCGTGGTCGAGGTGTTGCGGCCGGCGCTGGCCGACATCCTGCCCAGTGCGGACTGGCTCAACGACGAACACGGCTGGGGCCCGCTGACCACGGGCGAGTGGTGGCTCATCGATCCGGTCGGCGGCAATATCAACGCCGTCCACGGCATGACCGACTGGAACATCGGCGTGAGCCTGGTCCGGGACGGGCGGCCGGTACTGGCCGTGGTCTACTTCCCGCTGGTGGACGAGATGTTCACAGCCGTCAAGGGCGGCGGGGCGTTCCGCGACGGCGTTCGGCTGCGGGTCTCGGACAAGACGTCGCTCGACGGCGTCCTGGCCGGCACCGGTCAGGCAAAGCCCGGCCAGGACGCCGAAATCGCCGACCGGATGGGGGCCTCGTTCGCCGCGATGATGAAGGCCGCCATCTACGTGCGGATCTCCGTGCCCGTGACGCATCAGCTGGCGCAGGTCGCGGCCGGCCGGATGGACCTGCACTGGCAATTCGACCACGTGCGTTCCCACGTCGCCGGCGTACTGCTGGTCCAGGAAGCCGGCGGCGTCGTCACCGACCTCGACGGCAAACCATGGGAACTGACCAGCAGGGACTACATCGCCGCAGCCCCAGGCGTGCACACCGCGGCGCTAAAGATCGTCGCTCCCTGACCTGTGCCGCTCGAAAATTCGTCGCTGCACGTCATGCCGTGTACCTGTACTCGTTGATGAGGCCGCCGAGGACTCGGGTGCGTAGAACTTTGCTGGTGGCCGGGCCATGCGCTGTGGCGGGTCGTGCGTGGCCCCGGGACCCGCTTCAGGCGGCAACACGGTCACCATCTTCGGCCCCACGGCCGGCCCGGATATCGGGGGAGAAGCCGTCGTGCTGAACGGCGGCAATCCCACCCACCTACACCGACACGGTGACCTTCGCCGGGTCTCGGCCTCGTTCGCGGCGATCTCCGAGGCGGATGGGCGCCCGCACACGAATGACCGTCAGGCATGGTCCGGTCAGAGCGGGCTCCAACTGGCATTCTCTCGGGCAGCGTGCGTGGGCAGGCTGTGTTCGAACCAGACGGTCCTTCCCGCGGGTATGGGGGTGCAACCCCATCGCGTCGCGTCGCGTCGCGAGCTTGTGGATAAGCGTGACGGCCTGCTCGGATGCGTCCGTACTCGCGGGTTGCGGGAGTGAGGGCGCCACTTGGCTGTCGTCGGTGACTTCGCACAGAAGTGTGTCGGTATGCACCAGGCGCAGCCCGATCGGATTAGAGGTGTGGCGGGCTGAGTCGGTGAGGAATTCATGGGCCAGGATGCCGTGGGTTCGCGCAGCTCCGCGGTAGCTCTCAGCCGTGTCGGCGCCGCCATGTCCGACGAGCCCGGCTCGGCGTGGCAGGCCATCGCCGACGCGGCAGGTCGGCTGCCGGCGGCCTCACCCACCATTCCGGGCGCTCGCCACGACATGGGCGCTGCCGGTGGCTACGCCCCCGCGACGCGGAGGTAAAGTGCCGGGCGGACAAGGCACATCAAGGCGCCGACGGCACCACCCAGGCGCCCGTCCGCGGCTGGCGTCTCAAGCTGCGGCAACGTCGGCACAACAGCGCCCACGCCGGAATCCGCTGCCTCGGCGAGCACGCCATGGCCGCTCTGAAGGGCTGGCGCCCCCCCCGCGGAAACTCCGCTGTAGCACCAACCGAGTCACCGCCATCGTGAAGACCATCCCTGCCCTTCGTCACGCCTCAACCTGAGGTTGGAAAAAGCTCAATGCCTGAACGCGGCGCCACCCGCGCAGGGGTTCGACCCACGCGAAGATCGAACACGTGCCGCGGCGGATGTACTCGCTGTCCTGGCGGGCGTCGTGGCCGGGGCGGGCAGGGAGCGGGTCGCGGGCATGGTTGAGGAAGATGACGCATGGGCCTTCGCGGAGTGCTTCCACGTGGTGGTTGAGGTCTCGACGACCCGCTGTAAGCGCACGTCGTCGAATCGTGGCCGTCGGTGGCGGCCACGGCGAGAAGCGCGTCGCCCGCCGCGGCCGACTCCACCTACGGCGGGCGCCGGGGCGCGGGGGCAGAGCGGGCCGCCAGAGCGAGGTCGCTGCCGGTCACGGCGGCGGCCCGGGCCCGGAAGCCCACGGCCAGCTGTCCTTGGGTGATGAACCTGGTGATACAGCAGGTGACGCTGAGAGCGAGCAGAAGCTCCGCAAAGGCTCATGGAAGCCGTCCTACGGACACAGAAGTATTACGGTGGATGCCGAATGCCGGGCTGTCCCCCGTACTTGCACTACGGGGGACAGCCCTTTCTCTTCGCACACGTTCACCCGTGGGCCAGGGTCACACCGGCGGGATGCACGGCAGCAGGGAGGCCGTCGAGGTGACACGGGTGCCCCCAACGACCGCGGTCGCCTGGTAGGTGGTGTTGACGATCTGCAACGGGGTGAGGTTCACCGAGAGGGTGGCGGTGCCGGTCGCATCCGTCGTCGCCGTCCCCACGGGCACGCCGCCCACGAGGAACTGCACAGGGATGCCTGCGGTCGGCGGCGTCACTGTGGCAGTCAGAGTGGTCGGGAAGAGGGTCGGGTTGGACAGGTTGATCCGCCAGCAGGCGGGGAGAGCCTGGAGCGGCCCCGGCGGCGTCGTCGATCCGGGTTGTACGACGATGGGGAGGGGAACAGAGGTTGTTCCGGTGCAGTTGCAGGGGGTGCTGGCGGGGGTGGCGGTGACGGTGGCGGTGGCTGTGGTGGCTCCGGCGGTGGGGAAGGTGACTGTTGCTGAGGCTAGGCCGGAGGCGTTGGTCGTCCCGGTGCCCAGAGTGCCGCTCGGGGTGGCGAAGGAGACCGTGGCGCCGCTGACCGGGAGGCCGTTGCACAGCACCAACGCCTGAAGAGTCGTCGGCTGACCCGCCGTGACCACACCCGTCGGAGGGAGAAGCAGCACTGTGCAGATTCCCGGTGGGAGCACGACGATGGGGAGGGGAACAGAGGTCGTTCCGGTGCAGTTGCAGGGGGTGCTGGCGGGGGTGGCGGTGACGGTGGCGGTGGCTGTGGTGGCTCCGGCGGTGGGGAAGGTGACTGTTGCTGAGGCTAGGCCGGAGGCGTTGGTCGTCCCGGTGCCCAGAGTGCCGCTCGGGGTGGCGAAGGAGACCGTGGCGCCGCTGACCGGGAGGCCGTTGCACAGCACCAACGCCTGAAGAGTCGTCGGCTGACCGGCGGTGACCACACCCGTCGGAGGGAGAAGCAGCACTGTGCAGATTCCCGGTGGGAGTACGACGATGGGGAGGGGTGTGGAGGTTGTTCCGGTGCAGTTGCAGGGGGTGGTGGCGGGGGTGGCGGTGACGGTGGCGGTGGCTGTGGTGGCTCCGGCGGTGGGGAAGGTGACTGTTGCTGAGGCTAGGCCGGAGGCGTTGGTCGTCCCGGTGCCCAGAGTGCCGCTCGGGGTGGCGAAGGAGACCGTGGCGCCGCTGACCGGGAGGCCGTTGCACAGCACCAACGCCTGAAGAGTCGTCGGCTGACCGGCGGTGACCACACCCGTCGGAGGGAGAAGCAGCACTGTGCAGATTCCCGGTGGGAGTACGACGATGGGGAGGGGTGTGGAGGTTGTTCCGGTGCAGTTGCAGGGGGTGGTGGCGGGGGTGGCGGTGACGGTGGCGGTGGCTGTGGTGGCTCCGGCGGTGGGGAAGGTGACTGTTGCTGAGGCTAGGCCGGAGGCGTTGGTGGTGGCGGTTCCGAGGGTGCCGCTTGGGCTGGCGAAGCTGACCGTGGCGCCGCTGACGGGCACGCCGTTGCACAGGACGAGTGCCTGGAGGGTGGTGGGTTGGCCGGCGGTGATGGTTCCGGGCGGAGGCAGAAGCAGCACCGTGCAGACTCCCGGTGGGAGCACGACGATGGGAAGGGGTGTGGAGCTTGTTCCGGTGCAGTTGCAGGGGGTGGTGGCGGGGGTGGCGGTGACGGTGGCGGTGGCTGTGGTGGCTCCGGCGGTGGGGAAGGTGACCGTCGCCGACGCCAGGCCGGAGGCGTTGGTCGTCCCGGTGCCCAGAGTGCCGCTCGGGGTGGCGAAGGAGACCGTGGCGCCGCTGACCGGGAGGCCGTTGCACAGCACCAACGCCTGAAGAGTCGTCGGCTGACCCGCCGTGACCACACCCGTCGGAGGCAGAAGCAGCACCGTGCACAGGCTCGTGGTCACCGGTGCGAAGGTGCACGCGGGGCAGGTTCCGGCAGCCGCCACGAAGGTGGCCGTCACCGACTGCCCCGAGGTCAGCAGCACCCCGAGGTCGACCGGGGTCACGACGCCGTTGACCACGGGCGTCGATACCGTCCCCCCGCCCGGCAGGGTGTACTGGATCGTGCCGTTGATCGAGGTGGTGTCACCGCCGCAGGTGAGGGTGGTGCTGGCCTGTGTGGTCGTGCCCACGGTGGTCAAGGTGGTCGTCATTGTCCCGGAGGGTGCCGGAGTGACGTTGATCGGGACGACCTCGGTACCGGTGATGGTGGCGCCGCTTGTGTACACCACGGTGATCGTCTGGGGCCCGGTTCCCACGGCGGTGAAGGTGACCGGAGGGGTGGTTCCGTCAGCGGCGACGGTCGCGGACTGGGTCTGGCCGTCGTAGGTGAAGGTGGCGGTGTTTCCGGCGCTGACGCCACCAGGGGTGGAGGTGACCTGGGCCGTGAACGTGGTACACGCCACGGGGGTGGGGGGAGTGATAGCGACTGGCATGATGCAGCCCCTTCGAGTCAGTGTGGTGGGGCTGCTACTCGCTGCCGGGGTGCCCATGTGAACGGAACGGTGAACGCGAAAATGTCTCCGTCCTGACCCCGACAGGGAGATGGGCACCCCACAGTCGGTAGGACCAGTACAGCCACTGCTCGGGATGATTCACCACACTGGGTGCGGAAAACCACCCTTTTGGCCTAGCGTTCTGGCTGCGAATGTCACCGGTTGCTTCGCAAAGCCGCCTTGGTGAGGGGGGCCGTCCAGACTTCCGCAACCGATGTTCCTGCCTCGGTTGGGCGGAACCCGCCGAACAGCCGGGCTGCTTGGACGGGCGGCTCCCAGCTGGGGTAGAACCCGGGAGGGGCGCCGAGTCACGGATCGCGGAACGGAACTCAGCGCCGGGAGCGTGCTCTGCACGGGTGAATCGTTGTGGTGCGTTCTTGTCGGCCAGGCACTGGTTGTGGGCACGGTGTAGACGGCATGGCAGCCCATCCCGGACCGAAACCCCTCCGTAGAGGGCTCGGCTCTTTCCAGGCCGCGGGGGATGGGCGTATCACTGCCTTCCGGAAGCCAGGTCAGTCACTCTTCCCGGCACCTGCATCGGCTCCATCGCCATCTCCTGGCTGAGCCAGGCTACGTTGCGCCAGTCGGATCCCTTCGCCGCAGCGGCCTCGGCCCACAAGAACAGCGTCCGCGCACGCTTCCGCCGAGCGCGAGGCTGGATCAGATGCTCGGTGGAGAGGGTTTTCACGGCCGTGCGGAGGGCGTCGAGCAGGTCGGTCTTGCGGCCGCCATGGATACGAGGCCCTTTGTGGCGGCAGACCTCGAGGACGCGCTCCCCTCCCAAGGACAGGAGCAGCGCCTGCCATGAGTCGCCGAGGAGCGTCGGGACGCTGAACATGCCACGGGGCAGCCCCCCTCCTGAGATGCACCCTCAGGCACCTGCCTGGTGGGATCATGAACGGGGCCCCAGGTGACCCGACGGAGGACGACGTGGCCCGGCCCCACCAAGGCGCAGCGTGCTGCCATCGCGAGGCGCCGCGCCGACGCGATCTGCGCCTTCCGGGGGTTGACTGGCTGACGATCGGACGCAGGCACGCCGCCGACCCGGCCGTCAACTCCGACCCGCCGCGTACCCGCAGGGCTACGGGGCGGACCGGTACGCCATGGGCTGCGACCCCGCGCGCCTCGACCGCCTGTTCTTCGTCGCCTACAAGCAGGCCGTCCGCGACGGCGACCTCACCGTGATCGACCACGTCCTGCGCGTCATGGACCGCCGGGCCCGCCTCCTCGGGCTCGACCGCCGCCCGCACCGAAGTCACCGGCGCGGCCGGCGGCCCGCGGGCTGGTCCGACGCCTCATCCATGTTCACGAGGTCGCCCCGGCCCGTCTTTTCGGCGGCTGGTCTGAGTCTGCTGCCCGGTGGGGGCGATTGCCTCGCGTACGGGTTGGGCTTGGCAGCGGCCGACGGCTGTGCGGGGTGGGATATCACTGAGGGGGGCTCCGCGTTCTGTACCGCGGGGTGCGGAGCCGTCTGCGGCGCGGATGAGTGTCACGGAAGGCTTGCTCCGTGGTTGTTGAGGGCCTCGGTGACCGGCTGGAAGTAGGTGACGCCGCCGAAGTCGCAGTCGCCGGAGCCGCCGGAGGTGAGGCCGATGGCGGTGTTGCCCGAGAAGAGCGGACCGCCGCTGTCGCCGGGCTCGGCGCACACATTGGTCCGGATCATCTGGTAGACGATGTCACCGTTGCCGTAGTTGACGGTGTAGTTGAGTCCGGTGACGGTGCCGCTGTGCAATCCGGTGGTGCTGCCGCTGCGCTGGACGAGCATGCCGATACTGGCATTGGCGGCACCGGTGATGGTGCGGTAGGTGCCGTTGTACAGATTCACGTTGCTGGGGTGCGGCAACAACGGGTTCGTGTAGGAGATGTAGCCGTAGTCGTTGACCGGGAAGCTGGAGTAGGCCGTCGGGCCGATGGACAGGCCGAGGCCGGTGCGCCAGGTCGGGTAGCCCTCGGTGCAGTGCCCGGCGGTCAGGATGTAGTACGCGGTGCCGATGTGTACGTTGAAGCCGGCCGAGCAGCGCCAGCCCGCGGATGCGTAGATGGGATCTCCGCCGGAGAGCAGTCTGGTGAGCTTGCCCGGTGTGCGCTCGAAGCGCAGCGCGCCGGCGTTCCGACCCGCCACCCTTTTGATCTTGGTGAGCTGGGTGTTGGAGACGGTGCTGTCAGCCTGGACGACGACGGATGCGCTCTTGGTGTCGAGGGTCCACGCTGTGCCGCCGACGTCCGCGGCGAGGACGGCGTCGCTTGCCGCTTTGAGGTCCGCGGCGCTGGGGGGCCGGTCCTGGTCCGCGGCGGCGGTTCCGGGGGCGGTCAGCGCGATCGCGGCGGCCAGCCCCGATATCAATGCCAGTGTCCGAAGCCGTCCGACGACCGCGCTGTCGGCGCGGCTGGCCGGGCTGCGTCTGCGGGGTGCGTGCTTGATCCTCACGATGTTCCTCCAGGTGCGGGATGAGAGGAGGCCCGCGTCGCGGCCGGGATACCCATTGCGCCCGCGGGCGGGGATTGTTGATCCCTTGTCGGCAACGGTGATGGCGGTATTCGCCCGGTGCAAGGGTCGTTATGGCGTATTGAAGGGGCGTGAGGAACTGCCGTTGTCACGGTGAACCACCGGTGCCTTACCAGGTGCGCCGCGGCGCCCACCTTGCGCCCCCCGGCATTGGTGGGTGAAAGAGCGCACCGTGCTTGGCGAAGTAGATGGTCTGCCTCCAGAGCCAGTCTTCGGCCGCTGTCATCACCCTGCTGTGTCGGCTACGCCACCACGGAGCATGCCTGCTGTACCACGGCGACTTCGACTGGGGCGGTCTGCACATCGCGACAAGCCTGCTTCGCCGCATCTCGTGGCAGCCCTGAGCCACAGTCGGCGTAGGTATCGAGGAAGAAACGGTCTTGACCGACTTGCTGTCCGATCTCGGCCTGTAGGCATTCGGTCTCGCGCCCGTACCGATCACAAACTCGTAATTGCCGCTCACGCCCATACCGGTCGCGTGTCCGTGTCTCTCTGTACAAGGCGCCCTGGACATTGTCGGCCGTGCCGTCCGTGCCACTCCGCAACGATGCCCGTGGTGATGTCTTCGACCACGATCTGGCCGGGTGTGTACGTCGAGGGCGGTGACGATGACGTCAGCCTCTGGCTCCGCGCGGGCGCGCCGACCGTCTGTTCTGCCGCGTCTACGGCCGCAGCAGCCGGTCCTCGGACCAGTTCGCTCCCGTGGCCGTACTCCTTCGTCGCCGTCCCGGAGATGGGTCGGACCTCCCGGTGCCAACTCCTGGACGCCGTGTGCCTGGGCCCGGCCGACGACGTCGCCGAGGCCAATGCCAACCAGGTTTGCCGCGAGTCGAGGAGCTCA
Source organism: Streptomyces sp. Inha503 (assembly GCF_047215865.1). Classification (NCBI taxonomy): domain Bacteria; kingdom Bacillati; phylum Actinomycetota; class Actinomycetes; order Kitasatosporales; family Streptomycetaceae; genus Streptomyces; species Streptomyces sp. Inha503. The sequence continues at coordinate 11,752,088 of NZ_CP178360.1, forward strand.
TCGTCGCCGCGGGTTCCGGACCGCATGTGTCCGCGCTTGGGCGGTGCGGCCCAGCAGGATACGGGTCCCACCGCATCGTCGGCATGGCTCCGGGTGGTTCCCGCGGTAGAGGTAACGGTTGCCGCAGGTGGCGCACTCCTGGCGCTCGGGGCCCCCGCGGTAGCAGTTGCGGCAGATGGGTCCCTCCTCACGATGGGTGGCGACGCATCCGTCCTGTCCGCAGACGATGTTCACCCGGTCAGCGAAAAACTGCGCATGTCGGAGTGACCTCCGCACCGAGTGGGCGCTTCCTGGTGATATGCCTTCGTCAAGGCTGGGGGCCTTCGGTTTCCCGTCCACAACCGCCAGGCTTGCCACGAGTGCCTGGCTGACCAGCCGCGGTCCGAGCGCCCCACCACTATGCAGGCTTCGTCGCAGGTCGGCGTACCCGCGGAGAGGAGCAGGGAAGGTGAAGAGGGTGTGCCGGGAGAGTCGACGGTGACGGCCGGGACGCCGGAGCGGCCGACGAGGCGGACCGGTGTGTGGCTTGTGGGCGGGCGAGGGTCGGTGGCGACGACGGCGGTGTTCGGTGCCGCTGCGCTGCGGGCCGGGCTTGCCGAGCCGGTGGGGTGCGTAACCGAGCGCCCGGGTTTCCCGCGCACGGTGCTTCCAGGGCTGGACTCGCTGGTGTTCGGGGGACACGACGTGGTCGACACCCCGTTGACCAAGCGCGCCGAGAGCCTGGTGGAGGCGAGGGTACTGCCGGGGCGGATGGTCGCGGCTGTTGAGGACGCTCTGGCGGACACGGACCGGGAGATCCGTACGGGGGTGGCCTGCGGTCTGTCCTGCGCCGCCCGCGGCACCGCGGCCCCTCACTCCTTCGGGGAACCAGGAGAGCGGTTCGGAGGTCCGCAGGAGCAGACGGTGCTGACACTGGCCGACGACATCGCGGAATTTCGTGAGCGCCGCCGACTGGATCAGGTGGTGGTCGTCAACGTGGCCTCCACCGAACCGCAGCCGACCTGGCAGGAGGAGTACGAGTCCTGGCCGGCCCTGCGACAGGCGCTGCGTGGCGGCTCGCCGGTGCTGCCAGCGAGTTCCCTGTACGCCTGCGCCGCGTTTCTGGCGGGGTGCGCGTATGTCGATTTCACGCCGTCCGTCGGTGCAAGGCTGCCTGCGCTGCACGATCTGGCGTGCGAGCGTGGCCTGCCCTATGCGGGCAGCGATGCCAAGACGGGGGAGACGCTGGTGCAGTCGGTGCTGGCGCCGATGTTCGCCGATCGGGCGCTGCACGTGCGTGCGTGGTCGGGCACGAACCTTCTCGGGGGCGGCGACGGCCGGACCCTGGCCGATCCGGCCGCAGCCCTGAGCAAGACGAATTCCAAGCGGCGTGCCCTGCCCGCGCTGCTGGGACACCAGGCCGAAGGCGCGGTGCACATCGACCACCTTCCGTCACTCGGCGAGTGGAAGACCGCATGGGACCACATCCTGTTCGAGGGATTCCTCGGCGTGCCGATGACGATGCAGTTCACGTGGCAGGGCTGCGACTCGGCCCTCGCCGCGCCGCTGGTGCTGGACCTGGCACGGCTGGCGGCGGCGGCCTTGGCGGACGGCTTGGCCGGTCCCCTGGCCGCGCTGGGCTTCTTCTTCAAGGATCCCGTCGCGCAGGGGCCCTGTGGTCTCGCGGCGCAGTACGAGCAACTGTGCGCGTTCGCGGCCGGGCTGGCGGCCGGGCGGGGAGGCTGGTCGTGAGCTGTTCGTCGCCGCGGCGAGGGCCGCGAAAGGGGAAATCGTCCGGTGCGGTGGCTCCGGGAGTGCGTAAGTGGGCGGAACTGGTACGTGCGCCGGCGGCGCTGACGGTGCCGGGCGACAGTCTGGCCGGTGCCGTGGCGGCCGGCCACCCGTCGTGGGGGCGAGGGGCCGTCCTGGCGAGCGCTTCTGTGTGCCTGTACTGGGCCGGCATGGCACTCAACGACTTCGCCGACCGGAACGTGGACACACGGGAGCGTCCGCAGCGGCCGATTCCCTCGGGGAGAGTCACGCCGGCGCAGGCGCTCACCGTGGCCGGTGGACTCACCGGCGCGGGCCTGGCGCTGGCGGGTGCTGCGGGCGGATGGCGGACGCTGGGCGTCGCGGTGCCGCTGGCCGGGGTGGTGTGGGTCTACGACCTGCGGGCCAAGGCCCATCCGGTGGGCGGGCCGGCGGCCATGGCCGCCGCCCGCGCGCTCGATGTACTTCTGGGGGCCGGCGTCGGGCGGCTGCGTGCGGCGGCACCGGCGGCGGTTGTCCTGGGGGTGCACACCGCGGTCGTCAGCGCCCTGAGCCGTGCCGAGGTGGCAGGCGCGAGCCGGGGGAGGCTGGGGGCGACAGTGGCGGCCACCGCGGCCGTCGCGGCGCTCGCCGCACGCTCAGGCGCACCAGGAGCACAGAAGCCGGCGACCGCTGCGCTGGCCATGTACCTGGCGTACTTCGCGGGAGCACAGGCCCGGGCGGCGGCCGACCGTGGGCGACCGCACAGCGTGCGGCAAGCGGTCGCGGCGGGCATCACCGGAATGCTGCCGCTCCAAGCATTGTGCGCGGCCCGGGCGGGATCGTCGCCGGTGGCCACGGGCCTGCTCGCCGGGATGCCCGTGGCCCGCCGCCTGTTCCGGCTGGTATGTCCGACGTGAGCGGGCCCTCCGCGCCGCGCCCGCGCTTCGGCTACGGCACCAACGGATTCGCCGGCCATCGGCTGCCGGACGCGCTCCGCGTGCTGGCCGACCTGGGCTACGACGGCGTCGCCCTGACCTTGGACCACTGCCATCTGGACCCGTTCGAGCCGGATCTGCCCCGCCGTACCGCGCAGACCGCCCGGCTACTGGATCGGCTCGGCCTGGACGTGATGGTGGAGACCGGGGCACGCTACCTGCTCGACCCCCGGCGCAAGCACGCTCCGACGCTCCTGGACGAGGACTGCGCACCGCGGTTGGACTATCTGCGCCGGGCTCTGCGGGTCGCCGCCGACCTTGGCGCCCCCGCAGTGTCGCTGTGGAGCGGCGTGCGACCCCCCGTGCTGGCACCGAGGAAAGCCTGGGAGCGCCTCATCCGCCGCTGCGAGCCGCTGCTGCCGGAGGCCGAGCGCCTGGGGGTGCCGTTGGGACTCGAACCGGAGCCCGGCATGCTCGTCGACACCCTGGACGCCTACGACCGGCTCCGCCGTGCGCTCGGTGATCCGCCGCAGCTCCGGCTCACCTTGGACATCGGCCACTGCCGGTGCCTGGAGGAGCACAGCGTCCCGGCGTGCGTGCTGCGGGCCGGTCCGCGTCTGGTCAACGTGCAGATCGAGGACATGCGGCGGGGCGTACACGAGCATCTGGAGTTCGGCGAGGGGGAGATCGACTTTCCACCGGTGCTGCGGGCCCTGTCGCTGGCGGGATACACGGGCCTGGTCAGCGTGGAGCTGCCGCGGCACAGTCACGCCGCGCCGGACGTCGCCGCCCGGTCGCTGGCGTTCCTGCGCCAAGCGGCGTCGGAGGCAGCGATGGCGCCGGCGGAGGCCGAGGGGCCAGCGGAGGGAGCGCCGCGATGAGCCTTGGTAACGCGCAGGAGGTCGGCGAGGCGCGAATCCGTGCCTTGCTTACCGACCGCCTGACGGGGCGGGCGGCGGCATGGCTGGAGGCGGCGTCCCGGAAGGCCGCGGCGGACCCGGGCGCGCTCGGAGTGCTGTTCCCGCAAGCCGGACTGCGCTGCGGCCGCGCGCCGCTGGGCACGCCGTGCTCCGGCGGCGGTGCCGGGCAGCGGGCCGTGACCCAAGCCCTGTACTGGACGGTCGACGATGCCGCCCGCACCATCCTGTTCGCCGCCGGAGCAGCGGCCGAGGGCGCGGGACGGCTTGCGGCCTGGCTGTACGGCAATGGTGACGCGGCGGAACGGCGCAGCGTGCTGAGGGCCCTCGGCACCGTGGCCTCGGGGCCACAGGCGGTCGGTCTGTGCGCGCAGGCACTGTCCGCCAACGATCTCAGGCTGGTCGCTGCCGCCCTCGGCCCCTACGGTGCCCGCCACCTGGACGCGCACACCTGGCGGCATGGAGTGCTGAAGTGTCTGCACTACCGCGTTCCGCTGCGCGCCGTCGGCAGACTGGAGGAGCGTACCGACGCGGAACTGATCCGCATGGCCCGGTCCTATGCGCGCGAACTGCGCAGCGCCGGGCGCAGCGTCCCCGGCGACCTGCACAGCCTGACCCAAGGCGACCTGATCCCCACCGCACGGGAGGTTCCCACACACTGATGCGCATCTTCGACCCGCACATCCACATGACGTCGCGGACGACGGACGACTACATCGCGATGCGCGCCGCCGGCATCCGTGCCGTGGTGGAGCCCGCGTTCTGGCTCGGGCAGCCGCGCACCGGCGTCAGCAGCTTCACCGACTACTTCGACTCCCTGACGAGCTGGGAGCCGTACCGCGCTGCCCAGTTCGACGTCAGCCACCACTGCGCGCTCGCACTGAACCCCAAGGAGGCGGGCGACCCCCGGTGCGCCGAGGTGCTCGACGTGCTGCCACGCTACCTGGCGAAAGAACAGGTGGTGGCGGTGGGGGAAGTCGGGTACGACTCGATGACGCCCCGCGAGGACGAGGCGCTGGCGACGCAGCTGACCATGGCCATCGAACAGCAACTGCCCGCGCTTGTGCACACCCCACACCGGGACAAGCAGACCGGAACACGGCGCTCACTGGATGTCGTACGCGAATGCGGGATCCCACCCGACATGGTGCTGATGGACCATCTCAATGAACTCACTGTGGTGGACGTGGTCGGCACCGGCTGCTGGATGGGATTCTCCATCTACCCGGACACCAAGCTCGACTGCCGCCGCATGGTGCAGATCCTGGCCGAGTACGGCACCGAACGGATGCTGGTCAACTCGGCCGCCGACTGGGGGTGCAGCGACCCGCTGGCCACCTGCCGTACCGCCGAGGCCATGCTGGCCGCCGGGTTCACCGCCGGCCAGGTCGACCAGGTCCTCTGGCACAACCCGGTCGACTTCTACGGCCAGAGCGGCCGACTGGACCTCGTCGGCACCGAGCACTTCGCCCGCGGCGAGCACGCGGGCAACTCGGTCCGGCGCGGCGGCTGACCCGCGGACACCGGACCACCTGGCACCACACAGCACCCGCATCTCGTGGAAGGAGGCCGGCCCCGCCGGACCCCATGCGCCTCTACCACCGCGACGGCACCACCATCCACCTCGCGTACTGCACCAACGTGCTGCCCGCCGAAGACCTGGACGGCATCGTCCGCCAGCTGGACGTGATCGGCGAACCCGTCCGTCAGCGCCTGGAGGTCCCGCTGCTCGGCCTGGGGTTGTGGCTCGCCCGCGACATCGCGCATGCGCTGGTGAACGACCGCTGTGCCCTGACGCGGCTGCGCCAGGAACTGGAGGCCCGGGGGCTCGAAGTGGTCACCCTCAACGCATTCCCGTACCGGGGCTTCCAGCAGCCCGTGGTCAAGCACGCCGTCTACACCCCCGACTGGGCCGACCCGTCGCGCGCCGCCTACACCCTGGACACGGCCCGTGTGCTGTCCGCGCTCCTCCCCGACGACGCCGCACACGGCAGCGTCTCCACCCTCCCGCTCGGCTGGCGCACCGGATGGACACCGGAGCGCCACCACACCGCCCGCCGTCACCTGAGCCGGCTCGCCGAGGAACTGGCTCGCCTCGCCGCCTCCGAAGGCCGCGTCATCCGTGTCGGGCTGGAGCCCGAGCCGGGCTGCGTGCTCTCCACCATCGGGGACGCCCCCGGGCTGTTGGACGCCCTCGACAGCGCGTGGCTGGGGGTGTGCGTCGACACCTGCCACCTGGCCGTCGACTTCGAACCCCCCGCCCTGGCCTTGCGAGAGCTGTCGGCCGCAGGCGTGCCCGTGGTCAAGGCGCAGCTCTCCGCGGCCCTCCAGGCCGACGACCCCCTCGACGCCGAGACCCGCCGGGCGCTGGAGCTCTTCGACGAGCCGCGTTTCCTCCACCAGACCCGCGCAGGCCACCTCGACCCTACTCGGCGGCGCCGCTGGGACGATTTGGGGGACGCCTTGCGCCACCCCACCGGACGAGACCCTGATCCCCCGGGTCCCTGGCGGGTGCACTATCACGTTCCCCTGCACGCCGACCCTCAGCCACCGCTGACCGCCACCCGGCGGGTGCTCACCGAGGCCGTCCATGCCCTTGCCGGAGGCCCGCGGCCGGCCACTGACCATCTGGAGGTCGAGACCTACACCTGGTCCGTCCTGCCCCCTTCCGTCCGGCCTGCCAGCGACCACGCTCTGGCCACCGCCATCGCGGGAGAGCTGGCCTGGGCACGCACCGAACTGCTGCGTGCGGGACTGCTCGAGCATCCGCCGGCAACACGCACCACACCCCTGACGGACCCGGACGCCGCTCGCCGCGCCGTAGGCGAGGAGGCGCCGTGACCGAAGCGGCCTTCCCCGGTGGCCCCGCACCCCTGCTCGTTCTGAACATCGCGGCTCTCACCCCCCGACTGCTGTCCCACATGCCCGCACTGCGGTCCGTCGCACAGCCGGGCCCGGGCACCGCCCCCCGCGTCGCCGAACTGGTCCCGGTCCTGCCCGCCGTCACCTGCACCATGCAGGCCAGCATGCTCACCGGCCTCCTGCCGCGGGACCACGGAATCGTCGGCAACGGCTGGTACTTCCGCGGCCTCGGCGAGATCCTGCTGTGGCGCCAGCACAACCGGCTTGTACGGGGCGAGAAGGTCTGGGACACCGCCCGTCGGCACTTCCCGCGCTACCGCGTCGCCAACATCTGCTGGTGGTACGCCATGGGCGCGGACACCGATCTGACGGTGACCCCTCGCCCTGTCTACCACGCGGACGGCCGCAAGACGCCGGACTGCTACACCACCCCGCCCGAGCTGCACGGCGAACTCACCTCACGATTCGGCAGGTTCCCGCTGTTCGACTACTGGGGGCCACGCGCCGGCATGGCCTCCAGCCGGTGGATCATCGGGGCGGCCGGGCACATCCTCCACACCCACCGACCCCACCTCACATTGGTGTACGTGCCGCACCTCGACTACGACCTCCAGCGCTTCGGCCCGCACGCACCGCAGTCCGTCCGCGCGGCCAGGGAGCTCGACCGGGCCCTCTCTCCTCTGCTGGACACAGCTAGAGCACGGGGCGTGACCATCGTCGCTCTCTCCGAGTACGGCATCACACCCGTGAACCGTCCAGTCCATCTCAACCGCCTGCTGCGCCGGACCGGGCTGCTGCGCGTGTACACCCAGTCCGGCATGGAATACCTCGACCCGTGGACCTCCCCCGCGTTCGCCGTCGTCGACCACCAGATCGCCCACGTCTACGTACGCGACCCCAGGGACCTTCCGCGGGTGCGCGCCGTGCTGGAGGCGGCCCCCGGGGTGGCGGAGGTGCTCGACCGCGAGGGCAAGACGGCGCAGAGCCTGGACCACGACAGGGCAGGGGACCTTGTCGCCGTGGCGGAGCCCGACGCGTGGTTCAGCTACTACTACTGGCACGACGACCGGCGGGCCCCCGACTTCGCGCGCTGCGTGGACATCCACCGCAAGCCAGGCTATGACCCCGCCGAACTGTTCCTCGATCCCGACGACCGCTGGGTCCGCCTGAGAATCGCCGTCGCCCTGCTGCGTAGCCGCCTGGGCCTGCGCACCACCTTGCCGGTGGTGCCGCTGGACGGCCGGCACGTCCGGGGCAGCCACGGCCGCCTGCCCCAGGATCCGGCCGACGGGCCCATACTGCTGCACTCCGCCACCGACCGTGTGCCCCTGTCAACCCGATACTCCGCGACCGACGTCGCGGGTCTGCTGCTGGAACTCGCCGGTGTGCCCGCGCGGCTGCCAAGCCGGACGGCCGACCGCGTTCGGCGCTGACCCGCGGCCGCGAACGGTCAGCGGCAGAGGGGGATGGACCCGCCCCGCACCGGCGCCCGGTTCCCGCCCTGCCATCGACCGGACCAACGATGTGCCCCCAGCGGGTGCATTGCGGTTGGGCACGCGCACCGACGCGTTTGGGTCTTCCCCCTTTGCTGGTAACTCTCCCCGGCATCGACGAAGCCCCGCTGACAGGCCAATCGATCGGGGTAACGCCTTTCCCGATCCCGGAGGGCCGGAGGAACGAAAGGTGACAGTAGTGGTCGGAGACCTTCAGTCCATCGCCCGCCGCTTCCAGCGGGCACACCCCGAGGGTGGCGAACCGACGCAGGCGGTTTCGCTCGACCGGATCACCCTTGAGCTGACCGCGCCCGAGTGGGTGTCCCTGCTCGACCAATGGCGTGTTCGCAACACCGACTCGGCAAAGCTGGTCATCACCGTCGACGGAAGCGAGGTCGGCACCTTCATGCTCAGCGCCATTGACGACAGAACCGGATAGTCAGGGACCGGAATTCCCACCCACCTCAGCACGACAGGCACAGGAGAATCCGTGAGTACGTTGTCCGTCCCCCGGCTCTACTTCAAGGGGGCCGCCACATGGAACCCCGGCACCGCCAACAACAACGATTACTGGCCCATCTACGACTTCAGTCAAACCGACCTGAACTGGACGCACCTTCAAAACTACAAAATCGACAAGGCAAACGCCAAGAGTAAGTTCCCGGAGTATGCCCGCTCGCTGCATCTGGTGCCGCCCGACCCGGACGTTGGCGGCGAGCGTGAGTTGAGAGTGTGCCCGGCCGAGTGGAACTATTACGGCGGCATGGAGTGGTGGCTGCACAGCACGGATCAGCAGACGGTCATCACCGGCGGCCAGACCAGTCTCGGTGGCGAGGTGGTAACTGATGACCCCGTCGTCGGTGCGGTCCTGGACGTGGTCGGCGACCCGTTCCCCGGCAGTACCTTCAACACACCCCCACGGATGGTCGACAACGACCCCGCCTCTTACTGGTGCACCAACTTCCTGCTGCGGCGATTCAACCTTGGTACCCGAGCGGCTCCCGAGCGCTTCCTCACCGGAACGCTCGAGGAGGACGCCCCGTGCATGACCTCCCGCTGGCTCACCATGAACCGCAATCTCGATCTGGACAAGGAGAAACCGGTCGTCGGCGACGGTGTCGGAGGCGTCGTCCTCCAGACCTGCCTGCCGACAGAGAACCTGGAATGGGACCCTGACACGCCGTCCGCGCTGCTGAGAGCGCTACAGGACGGGCTGAAACAACCACATGTGCGCGGCCTGATGGTCCGCCTCTCGGCCTATCTGTCCGGCGCCTTCACCGCCGATGTCTTCAAAGACATCCCCATCACCGACACGAACAAGCGGTACGCCGCCCTGGCGGCCCTATGGGAAAAGGAGTTGGCCGAGAACCGAGTCCCTTCCGCCAATCCCTCCGTGGCCACCGTGGTGGGGACCCTCGGTTTGTGGTACGAAGACGAATTGAGGTCCTCACCAGGCGGGCGGGTGCTGTTCTGTAGTAAACCCTGCCCCACTAGGAAGGACCCTGAGAAAAAGGCATGGCTCGGGCCGATCTTCGCTGAGCTCCAGCCGTCGGGATCCTCCAAACCCACCCATCTCAGTCTGGACCTGGGCAACGCCATTCCCGAGGTCTCCAGTACCCGCGAAAAGTACAACGCCGGCCGACTCGAAGTGCGGGCTCTTACGCGCTTCGGACTGGGCTGGTTTGCGAATACGGTGGGTTCAATCTCCACCTCCGATTACGACAAGGCCGCTTACGAGAGCCGCGCGGGCATCGTCGATCTCCCGTTGCCGGACGTCCCCAATCTCCTCGATAGCATCAGATCGGGCTTGTTGGACGTCGTCGCAAATCCCAGCACCCCGGTGAGAAGTGCACTGGCCGAGCGCCCGGTCATCGCGGAGACTGACGACCGCAGCGTCTACCTCGATCGGGGCGACACCGGGAGGATGAGCCTCCAGGTGCGAGAGCATGGGCTAGCACCCACTCGGGACATCACCGTTCAGGTGAGGCAGTACCTGGCGAGCCCGGCGCCGCCCCTTGGGGGACAACAATGGCAACTGGCAGACGAAGATGACGGGATCGTCCAGTTGAAAGAGCAGGCCGTCACCGTCAAGGCTGGAGTCGGAAAAGTCGACATCACCTTTACGGCGAACCTTCCGGGCAACGCTGTCCTCGCTTTCTTCATTGAATCCGAGGACATTCCTCCGTTCGTCTATCCCGTTCCGGATCTCGCACCTCTTGTTCCGCCTCCCCCCGAGCCCGGCATCAGGCTCACCACCGCGTCCGCTTCCTTCGGCTGCGTACGCGTGCTCCCCTTCGACGACGATCTTCCTCAGCAGTTCGGCGCGGCCTACGCCGACAGCAATTTCTCGAAAGACGCTGCCTGGGAGTGGCTTTACGAGAACGTCCTGCGCGTGTACGACCTGCTGTACCCGGCCATGAAGTACTACGCCCAACTGGACCTCGGCGACAGTACGGCCGTGGAGAAGAACATCGATCAGATCGTGCAGCTGTGCAACCCGAAGCTCCGGTCCTCCACGGTGTACATGCCTGTCACGAGGGAACTGTCCCGAGGCAAACGCAATGTGCTGAAAGCCTATCAGTGGCTGGTGAACAACAACTGGCCCAAGACGCAGCCCCCCGAGACGTGCTCGTAATTCTGGCGGGCCACCGCGGGCGGCCCGCCGGGATGATCACCGGACTGCCCGCCGGCCTGCCGACAGCGCCCCACGCCCGCACCGGCAGGATGGAAACACCATGCAGAACAAGGACACTCCGATCACAACAATTCAAGAGCTGAAGGATCATCTACAGAAGGCACTCGCCGTCGAACTCGCCACCATCCCGGCTTACCTGTCGGGCTGGTTCACCATTCGCAACCGTCAAAACTACGGAGACGTCCTGCACATCCTCCGGAGCATCACCGTGACGGAGATGCGCCACCTGGCAGTCGTCGCCAACACCCTGATCGCTGTCGACGGCACCCCAGACATCAAGGCCGCAGCCCTCACCTATCCACACCAGCTCCCGATGATCGACACCATCAAATTGGTTCGGCTGCTGCCCTTCGGCGACGCCTACTGGAACCAAGGACTCGCCATCGAGCAGCCTGACCCACCCACCTGCCCTCCGTTCACCACCGGCGAGTATCACCCGGAAACGGGGACCCTCACCGGCACCTCCACCGACATCAGCGCGTTGGTGCGGGAACTTCCGCGCTTGGTCCCCGAGGCGTACATGTCCATCGGAGACTTCTACAAGGCTGTCATCGACGGTATCGATTACCTCGTCCAACAGAAGGGGGCGGGAACAGTCTTCCCCGAGGGCCGATTGGGCCTTCAGTACCGTTACTTCGGCGGACAGGACAACATCTCCGTCCGCGCCGGCGAAGACGGGGCCGATGACGCCAAAGCCCTGCTCCTGGACATCATCGAGGAAGGTGAAGGGAGCAAGGACCGAATGTGGGACGAAAACCGCAACTTGTCCCATTATTACTCGTTCGACCAGCTACGCAAACGCAGACTTTACAAATACGGCGACGCCGAATGCACCCCTACTGGAGGTGACTTGTCACTGCCATCGAACAGTGATGTGGTTCGGATTCTGGACGATCCGATGATGTGCAAATACGACAAGGACCCCTCTGCCTGGAAGGCAGCAGACACATTCAATCGGTTCTACGGAAAGATTCTGGACAACCTGAACATCGGCTTCTCCGGACACCTCCCACAGGTGGACGCCGCGATCGGCCAGATGCACCAGCTGGACACTCTCGCCCAAGACGTCCTGAAGCAACCTGTTAAGAATTCCAATCCCCCGGCCTTCGCGGCGCCCACGTTCGAACTGCCGCCCTACCGTGGGAAGCCGATCGTGCTTCCCGCCGAGCTGTAGCCAGCCCTGAGCAGCGCAAAGCGACCGAGCCGCAGTCATCGCCTCGAGAGCTGTTGCCGATCCAGGGTGAGCCTCCAGGCTGACGCTACCCCTTGATCGCGGACACCTGCGGACTGGGATATGGGATTCCAGGGAAAGTAGCACCAGGTGGGAAGCAAGTACACGAAGCGGTACACCGCGGGGTTCAAGCGGGACGCCGCCGCTCTCGTCGATTCCACGGGCCGGACGGTCACCGATGTTTGACCAGCGCAGGGCACGCATCTCGCCGCGGCGGGATCCGGTCGCCATCGTCATGAACAGGAACTTGCCCCAGTCCAGGTCGCGCTGCCACGCGGTGTTGAGGACCAGCGCGGCTTCCTCGGGGGTTGGCGGGTCCGGGTTGGGCTTGGCTGGGACGACGGCTCCGCAAGCGCCGCTACGTTCTGGGTGACGTAGCCCGAATAACGCCAACGTCGCCCGAACACGGTTCACTTCATGTGCATCCACACACCCACCGTGCCGCTGAACACCTGCGGGTGCCGATAAATCGTCCAGGCTGGTCAGGCGGCATGTTGGTACTCATGGAGGGTTCCGCCGAGTCGGTCTCGTCGGCGGACGTCCAGGTGTCTGCTCTCCCCTGGCGCGTCGATCGGGCGGGGGAGTGGGCGGAGTGGTGCGGTCTGGGGTGTGGGGTGGCGCCGAGGATCCGGATGCGCCTGGTGGTGTGCTCGATGACGGCGAAGAAAGTCGGCCAGGTGGTGCTCTGCCGTTCGGGTGAGGGTGGGATGCCTTGCTCGCGGAGGATTTCCCCGACCGTGGAGGCGGCGACTTTGATCCCCAGCGCTGTGAGTTCGCTGTGGCACGGTCGCTGTCGGTGAGGGTCGGCTTGCCGACCTGACGCTGTAGGAGCAGCAGTTGGTGCCGGAGTACGAGGATCTCGACGTCCTTCTGTCTGTCGCTCATCGGCAGGAGGCGTAGGAATGCTACGGCGTTGGTCGCGGCGAGGTAGGCCAGACGCAGCAGCACGACAGATCATGATGCCGCCGGGGCCCTGCGCAGGTGAAGACCCCGGGGCGAATGTCGAGGAGCACCGAAGATCCGTGATCAGGCTCCCAACCTGCGTGGATGATTCATCGGCACCCGCAGTGTCGTGGCTCTCTGAGCTCCGAATTACGCGGAACGCAGGCAGGCCGTACCCTCGCTTTCCGGTTTCGGGAAGGGTTCTGACTGTCGTGCCACCGAAGTCGCCGAAGCCTCCCGTGACTCCCGGCTCACGGCAGATTCCCTGATCGCCGCCCACCCCTGTAATCAACTCCGTTTGTTTCATTGACATTTCACTCGGAAGTCGTACGTTGGGAGCGCTCCCATGGTGCCTTTCAACTGGAAGGAGTTCCCCCCACATGCGCAAACAGAGCCCGTTAACCGGGCGTTCCCGGTCGGCCCTCCGCCGGCCTCTCCAGGCGCTCGCCATGCTGTTCGCCGTGGTTGTCGGCGCACTGACCTGGTCGGCCCCCGCCCAGGCTCACGGCTCCGTCGTCGGCCCCGCCTCCCGCGCGTACCACTGCTGGGAAAGGTGGGGTAACGACCACATGAACCCGGCCATGCAGACCGAAGACCCCATGTGTTGGCAGGCCTTCCAGGCCAACCCCGACACCATGTGGAACTGGATGAGCGCGCTCCGCGACGGCCTCGGTGGCCAGTTCCAGTCGCAGACCCCCAATGGGACGCTCTGCAGCAACAACCTCTCGAGGAACGCCAGTCTGAACAAGCCCGGGCAGTGGAAGACGACCACCGTCGGCAACAACTTCTCGGTCCACGTGCACGACCAGGCGTCCCACGGTGCCGACTACTTCATGGCCTACGTGAGCAAGCAGGGCTTCGACCCCAAGACCCAGACCCTGGGCTGGGGCAACCTCGACTTCATCACGCAGACCGGCCGCTTCGGCCCGGCGACGGACTACACGTTCAACGTCAGCACCTCCGGCTACACCGGACACCACATCCTGTTCGTGATCTGGCAGGCCTCGCACCTCGACCAGGCCTACATGTGGTGCAGCGACGTGAACTTCGGCTGAGCAGGGGAGCGCCGCACACGGCATCGGTCTCTGCCGGGCACCGGTAACCCGCCGCCCGGCCGGCCGAGCTCCGTCGGGGCAGAGAACCCATTTGGTCACCCTGCCCCGACGGGGCTCCCTTCGCTCCTGGTGTGAACGCGGACCGATCGCACGGCAGTCGCTCGGTAGCCGGCTCCCCACCGTCCCATCGTACGATTCCAGCACTCAACGGCCATTGAGACTCCCAGACCGTGGAAGCGGCGATCTTGATTCCCAGCGCTGTGAGTTCGCCGTGGATCCGTCGGTATCCCCATGAGGTGTTCTCCCTGGCCAGGCGTAGGACCAGGGTGCGTATCGATGGGATGGTGCGTGGGCGTTCGCGTCGCCTGGGTACGCCGGTCGCGGCATGGCGCCGCTTGAGCAGGTCGCGATGCCGGTTCGCCGCGCCCTCCTCCGCGTAGCAAGGGTCGGCTTTCCGACCTGACGCTGTAGGACCAGCAGTTGGTGCCGGAGTACGAGGATCTCGACGTCCTTCTGTCTGTCGCTCATCGGCAGGAGGCATAGGAACGCCAGGGCGTTGGTCGCGGCGAGGTAGGCCAGGCGCAGCAGCACCACAGACCATGATGCCGCCGGGCCCTGCGCAGGTGAAGACACTTGGGCGAATGTCGAGGGCTCCGGCCACCAGCACCCGCGACCGATAGTCGTTCCAGGTGTGCTTGACCGACCGCAACGGTGGCCACTCGAACAACCGCGGATACACTGCCCATAATTTCGCCAGCGGCAACGGAACTGCCGCGATGCCAGAGGCGGCATGAAGTCCCTGAGTGAGCCGATAGCCCCACGTAGGACGGCTCGGGATGTTGTTGGCCAGCCAGCCTGGCGGATGCTGCATGAAGTGACTGACCAACCCGGTGGCGAAGCACACGGCGAACGCCACCCCCAGCTACCGGCCGATCGACGCCGCCGTGCGGGCATCGTACTGGCCTTGAACACCGGAAGACGGACACGCAGTTTCATGCCCTTCATCCGACTCGGCACATGGCGATGTTGGAACAATCGAACTCTTACAGAGCGAGGACATCCCAGTCGGGACGGCTGTGCAGAACGTGTCGGAGCGAATGTGTGGGGAGCCCCGGAAGTTGAGCGCGACGGCGACGGCGTCGGCGTTGCCAAAGACAGGGAGCAACTGTCCGCGGCTGTCCCGGATGCGTTCGGCGTCTCCAGCTTTCCCGGTCGCCTCGGCAGCACCCCGACCGCCCACGCCCGAGGCCGGAGCGGCTCAAGCGGGATCTCTCGCCAGAAGAGCATGTCTCCGCGGAGGCCACCAGTTTCGGTCGGGAAGCAAGCGATATCGAGCGGGCCGACGAGATGCTCGCAGTGAAAATGATCCTGCTGGCCGACAAGGAACCGGCCAGTCGCACTGCGTGGCTGATGGCCTGCGACCAGGTGGAGCGCGAAATGGCCGGGATCTTCGCGGGGCGACTGCGACTCCCGGGCGACGGCCTTCAGGTGCGCCTGCACGCTGCGGCGGCCTCGGCCGCTCTGCGCGTCATCAACGAGGACAACGGCGCCACCCTCCTGGCGGGCACCGACCCCAGGGAAGTCGCCGACGCCCCCGAACGTGTCGCGCGACCGCGTTCCGCCGGTCCAGCCCCTCACAACCGAGCTCGGCGGAGGCAGCCCCGGGCAACGATCCACCGGGCGGTGCTCGCTCGGGCTCGTCACGCGACGAGCTGACGTTTCGCCTGCCGCGCAGGTGTGGGGCTCTCGTCTGCCCCGGCATGACCTGCTCTGTGCCACCTTCGTCAGCTCCCCCCTCCTCCCACTTCTCGGAACTGGTTCTGTCACCTGCCCACGACGGCTGGATCTGACCAACGGTTCACACCGGATTCGCCGACCCGGGCTCGTTCGGTGGAACGTAGGTCATGTTGCCGACGTGCTTGACGCGTGTCCGGTCAGCTGTGATATCTCTCCGTACCGGGTCGGGGATCCGGTGAATCGGCGGCGTGATATGTGGCAGGGTCAGGGCTGCGGTCGGCACGGGAACACACCGAGCCAACCATGACGTCACGTTGGCTCGGCCAGATTGCTGCTCGGGTGCCCGCTCCGGGTACCTTCCGCTCGAAACGACGAGCCGGACCGCGTTACGACCCTGCGGCCCGGACGCGTGGCGCCAGGCGGCGCACCCACTCGACATCATCCTCAGATGCTGGCCACCACATGGCCGACGCAGCTGGCGACCAGACCGGAGGTCCTCGCTATGACAGTATCGATGCCGGATCGACGCACAGTGCTGCGGGGGTTGGCCGCCGCCGGCCTCGGTGGCGCGGTCAGCACGGCGGCGAGTGCCGACGTCGCTGAGGCCGGGGCGAAACCCAACATCATCGTGGTTCTCATCGACGACCTCGCCCGGCGAGAGCTGGGCTGTTACGGCAACACGTTCAACGAGACCCCGCACATGGATCGCCTCGCCGCGGACGGGATCAGGTTCGAGGCCGGCTACGCCGCAGCACCGGTCTGCTCGCCGACGCGGGCCAGCATCATGACCGGGCAGTACCCGGCGCGCGTGGGTATCACGGAATTCCTCGGTGCCACCGGTGATGACTTTCTGCCGACCAGTTACCAGACCCTGCCGGAGACGTTACGCGACGCCGGCTACCGCACCGGCCTGATCGGCAAGTGGCACCTGAGCGAGTCCTACACCGGCCCGGTGCGCGACCGGCCCGGCAACCCGTGGTCCCACGGGTTCACCGACGTCGTCGCCTCGGAGCAGAAGTACATCGCCGACGGTGACTACTTCCACCCCTATTTCATGCTGCCGGATCTGCCCGCTCGTGAGGAGAACGAGTACCTCACCGACCGGCTCAACCTGGAAGCTGTCGATTTCATCGCCCGCGCCAAGGACGAGGGGAAGCCGTTCTTCCTGTATCTGTCGCACTACGCCACCCACACGAAACTGGCGGCACCGCAGCCGTTGATCGACAAGTACGCCTCGAAGGCGGGCGCCGGGGAGCCGGGCAGGAACCCGGTACTCGCCGCGATGCTGGAAGTCATCGACGACGGTGTCGGCGCGATCCGGGACACGCTGCGAGAGCTGGGCATCGCCGAGAACACCGTCATCCTGCTGCTGTCGGACAACGGTGGCGACCGCGCCGTGGCGACAAGCGCCCCGCTGCGGGGCAATAAGGCGACTCTGTACGAGGGCGGTGTCCGCGTGCCGATGATCGCCTACCACCCGGCAGGACCCGGCGGGCGCGTCGTCGACACCCCCTTCAGCACCATCGATTTCATGCCCACACTGCTCGATATCGCCGCTGTCACCCGACCGCCGGGACAACACCTCGACGGCACCAGTTTCGCCGGCCTCCTGGCCGGCGGTGCGGCGCCGCGACGCACCGACCTGTTCTGGGTATATCCGCACTGGCATGACCCTGGCGCGCCCACCGCCTCGGTCCGCAGCGGCCGGTACAAGCTGTTGCGGCACCTGCACGACGGGCGGACCGAGGTGTACGACCTCGTGGCTGATCCCGGCGAAGCCGAGAACCTCGCCACCCGGCTGCCCGACCAGACGCGACAACTGCAAACCGCCCTGGACCGGCACCTACGTGACGTCGACCTCCTGCCGCCGGAACCCACAACGGAGAACTACCCGAATCTGTTGCTGAAGCAGGAGTTCCACCGTGGGCTCCCCGGATTCACCGTGCTGGCACCGGATCCGGAGGGACGCCCCGGGATGGTGCGCGCCAGCGATGGCGCGCTCACGGTGGCGGCCGATGGGGCACCCGCCTTCGCGCTGCTGCGCTCGGCTGTCGTCGCCAACGAGTCGCCGGCCGCGATCGTCGTCAGCCAGCGCTCGTACGCCGGGGCCGCCGCGCCGAACCAGGACACCCTGTTCGCGGGGTTGGTCAAGGACGCCCAGAACTATCTCATGGTCTGGTACAACCACCGGAAGAAGCGCACCGGCTGGGACGTGAGGATCAACGGTGACCCGGCTGCCGAAGGCATCGTCCAGCTTGACGGGAAGATCAGCTACCCGGGGCCGAACGCCCGGCTGGCGTGTGCGCTGCACCGCGACGAACTCACCGCCTACGCTCGGGGGGCCGACGGCGACTGGCAGTACCTGTTCACCGCTGACGTCGGCCGCTACGCCCGGCTCGACGATCCGGAGGTCCGTGGACAGTACCGCTACGGCTTCGGGGTCCGCGTCGACGGAGGCACGCTCGCGGTGGAGCGCTTCGAGGTCCGCCGTCGCTGACACCGGGCGGGTCACCGGTCGCGGTGACCGTGGTCCTTGAGAGGGTAACCCGGCCCGCCGCCCGCGGCGTGTCGCGCGCCGGGCCGCGCTGCTGCTCCCTCCGGTTCGGTGGTTGGGAAGGCGACCTGCGGGACATCGCATGCGTGGCGGTCGCGCCATCGGTCTTCGCCGACCGACTGATGGTGATCGGTTGAATCGTTTCCTCCTTCCGACCGTGGCAGGGGGTGAACATCGCCGTGCCGTTCGGGTCGCTTTGAACCGCGTGTACGTATGCAAAAGGATTTTGGGAGTTCTCATGAGCGCCGGGGACTGTGTGCCGGTTCGGTTCAGTATCTTGGGAACGCTCGAGTGTCGAACAGGAGATGGAAGGCTGCTTCCATCTCGGTGGGGCCCCGCTGGAAGCGGCCGAGGGCCACACCGCGACAGCGGAAGATGCCGCCTCGGCCGGCCTGGAGGAGCGTCGGCCGGCCGCGGTCGAGCAGTACTTCGAGCTGAGGCTGTCGTTGGGGGAGACCGGCGAACTCATCGGCGAATTGCGTGTTTTGGTGAGTAGCCACCCTGTGGGTGCCGGAAACACTGTCACCCTATGCGACCAGGTTGTATTCGTGGATGAGGCCACCGAGCCGATCGTGCCGGGAGACCGATGTGGGGTCGCTGGCTGGCCATGGTTCAGGGGTGATCAGCGGGTCTGGTGGCCGTTGTTCGAGAGTTCTGTGTGGCCGGTATCTGTTGTAGTGGTCCGCGTACTCGTTGACGATGAGGCGGAGGTGGTTCCGTCCGGTGATCAGGAAGCGGTCGGTGGCTTCGCGGCGGCATGATCCGATCCAGTGTTCGGCGATGGCGTTCATCCGGGGTACCTGGGGCAGTGTGGGGACGACACGCGCGCCGATGGCTTGGAAGGCGGCGTCGAAGCTTTCGGTGAAGTACGCGGCCGCGGTCCCGGATGAGGAACCTGATCGACTCCACCCCGTTGCCGATGTCCATGAGATAGTTGCGCGCCTGCTGGGTGATCCAGGGGCCGGTCGGGTGTGGTGATGCCGGCGATGTGCACCGCCGGGTGCCGTGGTCGATGAAGAACAGGACGAACCAGCGGCGGAGGAGGATGGTGTCGATGTGGAAGCGGTCGGTGGCCACGATCGCGGAGGCCTGGGCCTTGAGGAAGGAGCCCCAGGAGCGGTCTGCTCGTTGCGGTGATGAAGTGATCCCGGCCTTCTTGAGGATCTCCCAGACGGTCGAGGCGCGATTTTATGTCCCAGCCCCAGCAGTTCGCCGTGGATCCGTCGGTATCCCCATCCGGGGTTCTCCCGCGCGATACGCAGGACCAGTTGCCGTAGGGCTTCGGGCTTTGACGGTCGCCCTGGCCTTCGGGAGGGGTAAGTCCACTTCCAGGCGATGAGCCGTGTGTGCCAGCGCAGGACCAACCGCGGAGTGACCAGCAGGGCCAGTTGCGGACGACGCTGCTTGCTGACGATCCGGAGCAGTGCTGCCATGACGGACCTGTCGCACCAGGAGAACCGAGGCTGGGGCCGGTTGCGCTGCGCGATGAGGAGCTGATGCCGAAGCATCAAGATCTCGACATCTTTCGCCGTACTCGAGCGGGCCAGAAGGGCAAGCATCGGAACGTCTGGCAGGCGAGCGGGTAGATCAGCCGTATCACCACGACCCGCATGCTCCCCCAGAACGCCCCGCAGCAATCTGAGCTCTGGCATCCTACAGGAGCTGTGGGGCACCGAAGTGACCGACACCAACGCCCTCACCGCGCACGTCAAACGGCTACGCGCCCGGCTTGCCTCGGTAGCGGGCTGCTGCTGCACCATCGACACCGTCCGCGGCCTCGGCTTCCGCATGGAGTGCCCCGAGGCGGTACCGGAACGGCCGTAACGGGCAGTATTAGTGGGGTGAGCCGTCATACGGTCAGGTGGTAATCGAACGGGCCGTACTGCCTATGGGCCCGCAATGCGAACGGGCCGTAGGCGTGGGGCCTGGACCGTCCGCGTGCGGTCAGAGCACCGGTGTTCTGTGCCGCGAATCCTGAGTGCCGTTCCGCGATGTGGCCCCGCAGCGACGATGGTGTGATGCCACCAGCGCCCTCTGATCCGGGAAGCGACGGGCTATTTGCCGGCGAGTTCCCTGATGCGGTCTTGCTTCAGGACGCCGTGGATCCACGCGGCGTAGGCGTGCACGGAGGTGTAGATGCCGTGCTGCTGTTCGCTGGCGGAGCCCCGGGAGGCGGCGCCCTGTACGGTCCAGGTTCCGCCGGTGCGGGCCAGCACGGGGCCGCCGGAGTCGCCCGCGCGGCTGGTCTGTGGCCAGGGGGCGCCGGGCAGGGACGAGACGCACAGCTGGGAGGAGCTGTTGGGCGGCAGCTCGCCGCCTATCTCAGGGCAGTGGCGGCGTTCGATGAGGCGGGTGTCGAGCTGGCGCAGCATCCGAGGTTGCGGATTGTCCGGCCAGGGGTCGCCGGGCTTGTCGGGCATCAGGTGGTCGCCCCAGCCCAGGATCCGTACCTTGTCCCCCGGCCGCGGGGCGGTGCGCGGCAAGGCGGCCGGGGCACTGCCGACCGGCCGGTCGAGCTTGAGCAGTGCGATGTCGTTGGAGTCCGGATCGTCGCCGGGCGGCAGAACGAAACGCTGGACCCGGCGCAGCTCGCCGCCCCGGGTCTTGTCGTTGCTGCCGATGCGGACCTGCATGGTGTCGGGGTCGATGAGCTTGTCCGGGTCCTCGGCCTTGTGGTCCTCCAGGCAGTGATAGGCGGTGAGGATCCACTGCCGGGCGATGAGCGTGCCGCCGCAGAAGTGTTTGCCGTCTGCGCGGCCTTGTAGGGAGGACATGAACGAGTAGGGCTTTTTGGCTTCTTCACCGCCGTTGATCGCGTGGGCCGGGACGGCTGTTCCGGCTGTCGCGGCGATGAGTGCTGCCGCGGCCGTGGCCAGTTGCCGCCAAAGCCGCCTCGTGGCGGTGGTTCGGGCAAGGGTGCGGGGGATGGACGAGGTCTTCATGCGGGAGATTCAAGCAGGCTCCCGCTTACACCGGGATAAGAGATCGTGTTGTCCCGGTGCTTCATCCCGCAGACAGTCCTTTGTCCCGTGCTGCCGGGGCGCAGCAGGTCACGGTGGCTTCGCCGGTGCCGTACGCCCGGGACGCGAGTGGTCTTGCGCAGGCGGATGCTGGGGGCGGTGACGGTGGTCGCCGCGGCCTCGGCCGGGCTCACCGGGGAGGCGTACGGCGCGCCCGCCCGGCGCACGTCGGCCGCCGAGCACGTGGCGGCCGGACCGGTCAAGCAGCATCTGAAGGCACTGGACGTGATCGCCGCCCGGCACGGCGGCAACCGGGCTGCCGGGCTGCCGGGCTGCCGGGCTACGAGTACTCCGTGCGTGATGTGGAGAGCCGGCTGCACGAGGCTGGATACCGCACCCGGCGCCAGCCGTTCGACTACACCCGCACGGACACCATACGGGGCACCGTCGAGTAGCTCCGCCCCAGCAACGCAGGTTCCCCAACGTCGCGGCGGAAGGCGTGGCGGCATCATCGGCCTCTGGGCCCCGCCCTGCACGAAGCTCGACAGCATCGCGGCCGACACGGGGCCGGGGCATTCGGCACGCGATCCCAGAGAAGGCGGAAAGCCGGGCTGCCCGCCTGTGCAAAGGTTCGCGCGGCGGATAGCCGCCTGGTTTCGACGAAGGGCGGTACAAGAATGGCAACACCGTTGAAGGCGCAATCAACAGCCTGAAGCAGTCCCGGGCGCTGGTCACTCGTTACGACAAGCGCGGCTACGTCTTCCGCTGGAAGGTGACTACCGGAGTTCTGCTCATCTGGCTTCGCATCTGAGTCCCGACATCGAAGGCCGCGGAGTCTTGCAGCACGCGCCGTGATCCAGCCCCACCACACCAAGGCGACCTTGTGCACGATGCCCGGCGAGATAAATTCAGAAGTGGATCACCAGGCCATCTCACCATGACGGTCACGGAAGGTTCCGGTCGGTCCGTCCGTCCCGATGGTGGCGAGTTCGACGATCGCGTCGGTCCCCTCGGTCACTGTCTGCGGGCCGCTGTGCCCGGTGAAGTCGGTCGCGGTGTATCCCGGGTCGGCCGCGTTCACCTTCACGTCCGGCCAAGACTTCGCGTACTGCGTGGTCAGCATGGTCACGGCAGCCTTCGACGCCGTGTACAGCGGCGCGACGGCCCGGCCCTCGACGCGCTCGGCGTCGTGGGTGGCCGCGAAGGACCCCATGCCGCTCGACACATTGACGATCACCGGGTTCGCGGACGTGCGCAGCAGAGGCAGGAACGCGTGCGTCACCCGGACGATCCCCACGACATTGACCTCGAACACCTCGCCTGCGTCAGCGGCCGTGATCTGGTCGGCGGGGCTGTGCGTCCCGAAGACGCCGGCGTTGTTGATCAGGACGTCGATGCCGCCCTCGCGAGCCCCGACGTCGGCGGCGGCCGCGGCCACCGACGCGTCATCCGTCACATCGATCTGGACGAAACGGGCACCGAGTGCGTCGGCGGCCGCCTGGCCGCGCCCTGGGTCGCGTGCACCGACGAGGACGGTGTGGCCGGCCTCGATCAATCGGCGGGCGGTCTCATACCCGAGGGACTTGTTGGCTCCTGTGATGAATGTTGTCGTCATACGTTCACTCTCGGCCCGTGACGAGAGGACAACCAGTGCCCTCTGCGACGGTAGGACAGCCAGTACCAGGCACAACGGCTGCACGACGGACACAATGGTTGTGTGGACGAGACCCTTGGCACGGCATTGCGCCGCTGGCGCGACCGGCTTTCTCCCATCGACGTCGGGCGGACCTCGCGGCCCGGACGGCGTGCGGTGGGGTTGCGGCGCGAGGAGCTGGCCGAGCTCGCGGGGCTGTCGGTCGACTATGTGGTGCGGCTGGAGCAGGGTCGTGCCACGAGCCCTTCGGCGCAGGTCGTCGCGAGCCTGGCCAGGGCACTACAGCTGCAACCCCTGGAGCGCGATCACGCCTACCGGCTGGCTGGCCTCCTCCCGCCGCAGGAGGGGACGATCTCTACGCATGTTCCGGCAGGGGTCCAGCGGATGCTGGCTCGCCTCGGTGAGTTCCCCGTGGGCGTGTTCAGTGCCGACTGGACCTTGCTGTCCTGGACTCCGGCGTGGGCAGTGCTGCTGGGCGATCCCAGCGCACGGACACCCGTCGAGCGGAACCTGGTGCGGGCGGTCTTCGCCGCAGGGCCCTCGGGGCTGGCGGCCTGGCCCGTGCTCCAGGAGGGCGACGCCCTCAACCTTGCCCTCGTCGCCGATCTGCGCACGGCTCTCGTCAACTACCCCCGCGACCGTGGACTGATCGACCTTGTCGCCGAACTGCGCTCCACCAGTGCGGAGTTCGCCCGGCTGTGGGACGAGGGCGCGGTCGGTCCGCACGTCTCGGCCCGCAAGACCATCGTGCACCCCCAGGTCGGCGAGGTGACGTGCGACTGCGATGTGCTCACCGTCCCAGGCTGTGACGTCCGCCTCGTCGTCTACACGGTGGCCGCGGGTTCCGCCGATGCGGAAAAGCTGGAGTTCCTGCGGGTCACGAACGGCGTCAGCGCCGACGGCCCCGCGCCTCCGGGGCCCGGTTTGTCCTCCACGCCGTAACCATCGGGCCGGCCGGACCCCGTCCAGCAAGCAGAGGGAGGACAAGGTGCCCGTCGCGGAACGCAACCGCGACCGGGCCCGAGCAGCTGCCAACCGCGCGGCCCGCCGACGGGCCGGGCGAGCGCCACTTACCGAGTTCTACCTGCCCGTCGGCGACACCCCGCACCGCGAGATCGCCCTGACGCCAGGCTCACTGATCACCGGCGTCACCCTGCCGCCCGCCCCGGTCGCCGCCCCCTCTGCCCTGACTTCTGCCGCCTGCTGGGCTGCTTCCTTTTGCCGGTCCGCTCGCGTCGCGGTTCCCGCCGATGTGGCTCAGGCAAACTCCACGGCGACAAGGGATGCGACCACGACTACCTACGCGGAAGCGAACGCACCCCCGAGCACTTCCTAGCCTTCGTCGCAATCGCGGAAGCCCTCATCGGATGCAGGAGAATGGCCGGATGAGCGCCACCCAGGGGGTGCGGTACCACGCGCCGCACTCATGATCCCTGGCCCGGGCGCACCAGCAGCAGTAGGTGGCGCGGTTTGTCCTTGGGGAGGTGGTGGAGCAGGCAGGCGAGGATGGCGCGGTCAGTGTCGGTGAAGGTCGGCTTGCCGACCTGGCGCTGCACGACCAGCAGTTGGTGCCGAAGCACGAGGATTTCTACGTCCTTCGCTCTGTCACTCATCGGCAGGAGGCGCAGGAACGCCAGGGCGTTGGTCGCGGCGAGGCAGGCCAGACGCAGCAGCACGGCACATCATGATGGCGTCGGAGCCTCGTGCGGTGAAGTCGCCGGGGCGAGCGTCGGTCAGAGTCGAAGATCTCTGATCAGGCTCGCGCCTGTGTGGATGATGTACCGGTACCCGCAGTGTTGTTGCACCTGCCGTAGCGGCATGTGGTGTCGTCGAGGCACCACAGCACGAAAGGCTCCGTCTGCGATGTACCCCTTCGTCACACCGCCCCGCCAGGTCAAGATCGGCGCTGCTGCCGCCTTCGCCGGGACCACCCCACGCGCTATCCGCCACTACCACCAGATCGGTCTGCTGCCGGAACCCGAGCGCGGTGGAGACGGCCGCCGCCGCTACGGCTACGACGACATGATCCGCCTGTTGTGGATCCGCAGAATGGCGGAGGTCGGCATCAGTCTGGACGACATGCGAGCCGCCTTCGACGAATCCGGGGACATCGAGGAGACCCTGGGCCGGCTGGAGGAATCCCTGGCTGTCCAGGAGGCCGACATCAAACGTCGGCGCGCGGCCGTCGGGCGCCTGCGGGCTGTGGGCAGCCCGCAGGGCCTGCTCTCCGAGCTGGTGACGGATCGGCTCAGCCACCTGCCCCCTGGCGCATTGCGCGCCTCCGACATGGAGGCCCTGCTGGTCACGGAACGGATCTTCGGTCCGCTCGGCTCCGCGATACAGGCCGGCGTGTACATCGTGCTGGCCACCCATCCCGACCTACGGGCCGAGGAGGACCGTCTCGACGAGGCCGAGGCCGCCCTCGACGACGGCGTCGACCCCGATGACCCGCGCGTCGAGGAGATCGCCGTACAGCGATACACCCACCACATGGCCCTCATGCAGGCCATCACGGCAGCCGGGCTGGACACGGCCGATGACGAGCTCTTCGAGACCTACGACGCCGACCTGGCAGAGGAGGAGGACACGCGGATGAGCGCCTTGGAGGCGATCACCAAGATGCCCTACGACTTCTCTCCTGCCCGGATGCGCTGCATGGAGCGCGTGGCACAACTCGTCGGCCAAGACACCTGCGCAGACAGTTGATCGCTGTGCCCGGTACCGACCTGGCCGGAATCCCATGGCGTCCACCTGCATTCTGGGCCGTCTTCATCAGCCTGGAGGGCCGGCAACTCAGCCACGGGCCTGCTGGTCCTGGCGTCTCGCTCTGCGGATGCCGAAAATCGCGTCCAGCCTGGTGAGAGGCAGTTTCTGTCTGTGAGCTGCGGCGCGTGCGGTGGGGCGTTTGAGTCTGTGCTGGGTGTGACTTCGAGCGTATGCTGTAGACATGCGACGTCCGGTCACGATGCCGGCTTCCAGGCACCTCGGGACGCAGGCCGAAAACGGTGGACTCCTTTACTCGGCTGATTGTGCGTCAGCGTGACCTGGGAGAACGGGTCGGAGCATGCCGCACAGGCTCGACCCACTGGGGGGCAAGGCGTCGGCGCTGTCCAGAAGAACCCGTGGACCGTCTCGCTCACGGAGGAAGATCCGCAGGTGGAGTCCGGGCCGTCAACGGGCCGTGCGGGTCAAGAGCTCCACGACTACGGTGCGCACCGCGTCGGGGCACTCGTACATCGGGCTGTGCCCCGCGTCCACCGTGTGCAAGGTGGCGTTCGGGAACGTCTGGGTCATTGCTGCGGCGTCGGCGGTTGTGCGGACCGGGTCGTGCCGTCCGTGGACGACCGCGACCGGCACGTGGATGGTGGGAAGGGCCGCTGTCAGGTCGGTGTCGCGCTGGCTCGTCAGCGCTTCCACTGCTGCCCGGGTGGGGACGGCGCTACCGTAGGCGAGGAAGCGCTCCAGCTCGGCCGCCGGCGGAGGGACCTTGAACGAGCGCCGCAGCACACGTCGCGTCATGGCCTCGACTCCATCCGTTGTGATGGCGTCGATCAGGGTGTCCACGTCTCCGTGCCCCCGCATGTGGGGGCCGGTGTTGATCAGCACTAGACCTCGCAGCAGCTCGGGGTGGCGTGCGGCGGTTTGCAGGCCGATCGCCCCGCCGGTGGAATGCCCGATCAGGACCACCGGCTCGTCGCTGCCCGCCCTGATACGGCCGGCGACCCACTCGGCGAGCGAGCCGATGCGGTATGCGTCGGCATCCGTCATCCATGACAGAGCCCGCAGTCGGCAGTGCCCCGCCAGCGCGTGTCCGAGTCCGTCGAATATCGCCGGGGCACAGAAGGTTCCTGGCAGTGCGATGGCAAGCGGGGCCGTGCTCGGTGTCATCCACTTGCCAGCGTCGCCGGACGTGGACGGTACACAAGGTTCGGTGTTGTAGGCACGATGCATGGCTCTGTCTGTCACTTCGGCGACCCACTCCTGTCGGCCGCGGCCAGGTCCCCGGCGGCGGCCGCTTGACCAGGCAGCTGGTCCTAGAGCGCTCGACCTCGGTGATCCGTGGCTCGCACCCTTGTCCGCCGAGATCCTACAGCCCCTGCGCCGCATACCTGTGGGCCGGGAAGGTCTGTGCACCGACATCCGGAGGCACGGTTCGTCCGGCTCCTCGGGAAGGTGTGGACGTGCCCCGTGTGGCTGCGCCCCGGGCAGGAGCCGCCCGCCGAGGAGTGACCCGGCCGCGGTGCTCGAGGTGGTGTTCGCGGTCGAGGAAGGCGCCCAGCACCGGGGAGTGGCACGATTCGGTGCTCTTCTCCACGCGCCGCGCGGAGCGGCCCGGCGGCGCACCGATGTGAGTGCGGGACGATGATCAACCTGGCGGGACTCGGCGCCCGAGCTGAAGCCCGTCAGGTATCTCCCTCCGACGGGTGGCCGTCGGCTACCGCTGCACGCACGCACGTGCGTGGATATCGGCGGATGCGTATCGGCTCCCGGCGAGGGCGTGCGCTCACGGCGCCAGATGATCAGCGTTCCGCCTCTCGGAGCAGGGGCCCGAAGCGATCGCGGTAACGCCCGCGGCGGCCCGTCAGGCGCGGCGGGGTGCCGGTTCCGGCTCCGACTCCGGCTCCGACTCCGGCTCCGGCTCCGGCTCCGGCTCCGGGAGACGCGCTGCCGCGCGGCGGGGGAGTAGCAGTGGGGTCGCCAGCAGGAGCACACCGGCCAGGGCAATGGCCGTACGCGTGCCGAGCAGGCCGCCCAGCACGCCCCAGACGGCCGTCAGGAGCGCGGTCGAGGCCTTGGTCGTCACCGCCCAGGCGGACAGCGTGCGGGCGACCCGATCGGGTGCGGTGCGCTCAAGGCGGTAGGTGGCGTAGACGGGGTTGAAGACCCCGCAGCAGAAGATCAGCCCGAGCTCGACGCCCATCACCAGCAGCAGACCGCCGGTCCCCGGCCCCAGGAAGGCCAGGCCGACGGGCCAGATCGCGCGCAGCGCCCCCATCGCGACCAGGACCTGGTGCTGCCCGAACCGGGTGACCAGCGGTCGGGCCAGCCATGAGCCGAGCAGCCCGCCGATCGAGGGCGCGGCGAAGGCGAGGCCGTACTGCCACGGCGCGAACCCGAGTCGGCCCAGCATCAGGACGGCGAGCAGTGGCTGGGCGGCCATCACCAGGCCGTTGAACAAGGCGGTGTTGAAGAACAGCGGCCGCAGCGCCGCGTCGGCGAGGATGTACCGCCAGCCGTCGAGCAGGTCCCTGGTCCGCATGCGCGCGGCCTCCCGGCGTTCCGGGCGCGGCTCGTGCCCGCCCATCGCGCGGATGCCCAGGGCCGAGAGCAGGTAGCTGATCGCGTCGGCCACCACCGTCGCCACCGGACCGAGGAGCCCGATCGCCGCGCCGCCCAGCGGCGGTCCGACGATGGTGGTCGTCCAGGCCGTGGACTCGAACCGGGCGTTGGCGACGAGCAGGTCATCGGCCGGCAGCAGCGTCTTCAGATACGCGCCGGAGGCGGCGCGGAAGCTGATGTCGGCCGCCGCGACGACGACCGAGACCAGCAGGAGCTGGAGGAAGGTGAGCGCGCCGAGCGCGTATGCGGCGGGGACCGTCAGCAGTGCCGCGCACCGCACCAGATCCATCGTGATCAGCACCGGCCGCTTGCGGCGGAACTCCACCCACGGGCCGAGCGGCACCGCCACGGCCGCGCCCACCGCGGCCCCGACGGAGGAGAGCGCGGCGACCTCGGCCGGTCCGGCGTGCAGCATCTGGATGGCGATCAGCGGGAACGCGCCGAAGGCGAGCCATGTGCCGAGCGCGCTGGTCCCGTACGCCGCCCAGAGCCACCCGAACCGCCGCCCCAGCCGATGCCCGAGCAGATGGCCCAGTCGGTGCCCGCTCCTCAACCCCGACATACCCGACGCCCCCTCGCCACTCATTCGCACAACCGATCCGCGATCGGAAGCATCAAAGCCAGCCCCGGACTGAGGGATCAAACAACCCCGGGGCCGCCCGCCACAACCAACGGTTGTGGCTCTAGGGTTTCGGCATGGACCTCGACACCGTCCGGACCTTCGTCGTCGCCGCCGACGCGGGGCAGTTCCAGGAGGCCGCCGCCGAGCTCGCGGTCACCCAGCAGGCCGTCTCCAAGCGCATCGCCGCGCTGGAGCGCGGCCTCGGCGTGCGGCTCTTCACCCGCACTCCGCGCGGCGCGGAGCTCACCATCGACGGGCAGGCGTTCCTGCCGCACGCGCGCGAGTTGCTGCGCGTCGCCGAGCGCGCGGTCTCGTCCGTGCGCACCGGCCGCCGTCCGCTGCGCGTCGACGTGATCGCCTCGCGCAGCGCGCAGTCGAGCCTGATGCGCGGCTTCCACCGTGCGTATCCCGAGATCGACCTCGACGTGGTGATGCTGTTCGACATCGAGGCGGCCGTCGCCGCCATCCGGGCCGGTACGATCGACGCCTCCTTCCGAGCCGTCGCCATGCCCGGTCGGCCCCTTCCCGAGGACATCGAGTCCGTCCGGGTGCTCGACGAGCCGCTCCAGCTCCTCACCGGCCCCGCTCACGCGCTGGCGGGCGCACGGTCGGTGACCGTCGCCCAGCTCGCCGGGCACCGGATCTGGATGCCAGGTATCGTCCCCGGTACCGAATGGGCCGCCTACTACGACGACCTCGTCGCCGAGTTCGGCCTCACCATCGAGGCGACCGGCCCCAACTTCGGCTCCGACGCGCTCCTGGACACCGTCGCCGACACTCCGGCCCTGGCCACCTTCATGGGTGAGCAGACCCGCCTCATCTGGCCCGTCGGCCACGGCCTGCGCCGCATCCCGGTGACCGACCCGGCGCCCGTCTACCCGCACTCGCTCCTCTGGCACCGCGACAACCCCCACCCGGCGCTGGCCACCCTCCGCGCGCACCTCGCCACCGCGGCGGCCGGCCACGACGCCGCCGGGACCTGGGCGCCGGGCTGGGTGATTCCGCGCTGAACAGCCCACGAGGTGTGAGACGGCCGAGGGTCCCCAGCGGTCTTCAGCCGGACACCGCGCGCAGCGCCCCGGACCGGCGGCCCGTCAGCCGGTCCAGCGCGGCGGCGGAGGCGTCGTCGGCGGGGATGTGCACCACCAGACGCTGATCGTCGTCGGCGGGCAGCTCCAGCGTCTCGTAGGCCAGGCGGAGTTCCCCCTCCTCGGGATGGACCAGACGCAGGACGCCGTTCGCCCTCGGCAGCCCGGGCACGGTCGTCACGCGCTCGGCGAAGTCCGGACCGGCGGTCACGGTCAGCTCGTCGGCGACGGCCGCGACGTGGGGGTCCGCACGGAACGGCCCTTGCTTGAGCGCGGCCACCTGGTCGTCGGCGACCCGGTCCCAGTCGGGGTAGGCGGTGCGTGCCCGCGCGTCGGTGAAGACGTAGCGGACGAGGCTGGGCGGGCCGCCGTCCGCGCCGTGGGCATCGAGGAGCCCCAGCGGCCGGGTGAGCCGTTCGTACGCCTCCGTCCAGGCCAGGAGCTCGCCCAGCCCGTTGCACAGAACGGCCGGGGCGGGCTCGAGGCGGTCCAGCAGCGCCCGCACCGTGGGCCGCACCGTACGGCCGGGCACCGCCCCGCCCCGGCAGGTGAACCCGCCCTCGGCGCCCTTGGACAGCCGGTGCAGATGGACCCGCTCGCTCGCGGTCAGCCGCAGCGCGTCGGCGAGCGCGGAGAGCACGGGCGCGGACGGTCTGCGGTCGCGCCCCTGTTCCAGCCGGGTCACATACTCCACGCTGACCCCGGCGAGCGTGGCCAGCTCGGCCCGGCGCAGCCCTGGCGTCCGGCGGCGCGCCCCGGTGGGCAGCCCCACGTCGGCGGGGGCCACGGCCTCGCGACGGCTGCGGAGGAAGAGACCCAGCTCGTTGTCGCTCACATGGTGAACGTAGCAGCCGCGCGGGTGCGGATCGTGGCCGTGCCACTACCAGTCTCGGCCCGGCCTTCCTGGCACTCGGCGGACCCGGCAGATTCGAAGGCGATCCAACGGACACCAGCCCAAGGAAAGGTGCTGAAAAACCATGCCCATGGAGCCCCGCCCCGCCGGACCCCTCAACCTCGCGGTGATCATCGGCAGCGTCCGGGAGGGCCGCTTCGGCCCGGTGGTCGCGAAATGGTTCGCGGAACGGGCCGAGAGTTACGGCCACTTCACGGTGAACCTCGTCGATCTCGCCGACACCGCCCTGCCACTCGCCCTCCCGGCGGTGCCGCCCGCCCTCGAACCCCGTATGGCCCGCCCCGCCGGGATGGCGGACCTCACCCGGCGGCTTGAGCGGGCCGACGCGGTGGTCGTGGTGACGCCCGACTACAACCGCAGCTTCCCCGCCTCCCTGAAGGCCGCGATCGACTGGCACTACACGGAGTGGGAGGCCAAACCGATCGGCTTCGTCGGCTACAGCGGAGCCAGCGGCGGCCTGCTCGCCATCGAGCAGCTCCGCCAGGTCTTCGCCGAACTCCAGGCCCACACGGTGCGCAACGTCGTGACGTTCCCCCGCTATTACGAGGTCTTCGGCCCGGAGGGCGAGCTACGGGACGCTGAGGGCCCGAACGGCGCCGCGAAGGCGATGCTCGACGAGCTGCTGTGGTGGGGCGAACTCCTCCACGAGGCACGCGGCAACCGCGCCGAGACCGCCTGAACGGCCGCCGGGGACCTCAGTCCAGCAGCTTGACCATGTCATCGATCACGCCTTCGTTCGTGAACCGTGCCAGCCAGGTCGCGAACCGCGGCCCGAACGCGCACATGGCCGCCTTGCCGATGGCCGCTTCCTCGTCCTCGTCGGGCGGGGCGAGACCGAAGTTCCGTTCCAGCCACATCAGGTACTCCTGACGCGCCGGGAAGAGCTCGTCGAGGTCCTCGTCCTCGTAGGCGACGTCGCGTTCGACGGGAAGCAGCCGGAGCAGCTCTCGCAGGTTGCGGGCATGGACCCACACGTCGCCCTCGTCGCCGAGGAACACGACGGGAAGGTCCGCGAGGTCGGCCCGGTCGTCGAACCGCCACAGCGCATAGCCCGAACCGCTGCCGGTGGCGCGTGCGAAGGGGATCAGCTGGTCGAAGAACTCGGCGCGGCTGGGGTTCTCCGGATCTTCCAGCCAGCCCTTGAGCTCATCCTTGTCGTCGTAGTCGAGCAGCTCGAAGCCATCCGCGTAGGTGTGCGTCCCGAACTGATCGTCGAACTCCCGGAGGAGATTGAGCTCCAGGATGGGCGAGTACACGCTGTTCATGAAGGCCACCTGACGGAGAGGCGGGGTCGTGTGATCGCATCGTATGGCCGCCGGTGTGCGTGCGGGATCCGGATGCGGCAACAACCCTGTCACCCGCCGCAGATCATCCTCGCCTCCCGCCCTCCATCTCCGGCACCTTCTCCACGACCGTGTCCTCGGGCTCCACCGGCCGTCCGTCAGCCGCCTGAATCCGCAAAGGGCGCAACGGACGGCCGGTCCGGCGGTCCAGCAGGCGGGAGTGGTCCTCTCCGGGAGTGAAGCACTGCTCCTCGCCCCACTGGCGCAGCGCGACGATCACCGGGAACAAGGCGCGGCCCTTGTCCGTGAGGAGGTACTCGCGGTGGGACCCGCCGTCCGGCGCGGGCTCGCCGCGCAGCACCCCGGCCTTCTCCAGCGCGCGCAGCCGCGCCGACAGGATGTTCTTGGCGATGCCGAGACCGCGTTGGAACTCGCCGAAGCGGCGGCTGCCGTCGAAAGCGTCCCGCACGATCAGCAGCGACCACCAGTCGCCGATGGCGTTCACCGTCCGGGCGACGGGACAGGGGTCGGCGTCGAAACGGGTGCGGGCGACCATCCGTGGCTCCTCTCCTCCAGTTCCCTGGGCCCCTTCCAGGGATGGTTGCAACATGCTACCTCGCGCGGCTACTGTGGCGCGCCGGTAGCAAGATGCAACCGAGTGGAAGGCGTGTCGGTATGGCGATCGAGTGCTCCGGTGCGGTCGGCGGGTGCGGCGGGACCGGCGGCCACCAGGCGCCTGCCACGGCATCGGCGCCGGGCGCGTCGCCGCCCGCCGGGCTCGTGCCCCTGCTCGCCCTCGCCTGCGGCAGCTCCGTCGCCACCGTCTACTTCGCCCAGCCCCTGCTGGTGACCCTCGGCGAGCGGTTCGCGCTCGGCCCGGGGCTGCTCGGCGTGATCGTCACCGTGACTCAACTCGGCTATGCGGCAGGCCTGTTGACGCTGGTGCCGCTCGGCGATCTGCTCGACCGCCGACGGCTGGTCACCGGTCAGCTCGGACTGCTGGCACTGGCGCTGCTGGCCGCCGGGCTGGCGCCGGGCGTGGCGGCGCTGCTCGGCGCGCTCGCCGTGGTCGGGCTGCTCGCCGTCGTCGCCCAGACGATGGTCGCGACGGCTGCCGCCCTGACCCCGCCCGCCCGGCGCGGCCGTGCCGTCGGGACGGTCACCGGCGGCATCGTCACCGGAATCCTGCTGGCCCGCGCCGCCGCAGGCGTCCTCGCCGACCTCGCCGGCTGGCGGGCGGTCTACCTGGCGTCCGCGGGTGTCACCGCCGTGCTCGCCCTGTCGCTGCGTCGTGTCCTGCCCCCGGGCGCGCCGTCCGCCGGGGTGCGCGAAGCGTCGTACGGACGACTGGTGGCCTCGACCGTCACCCTGTTCGTCCGCCATCCGCTGCTACGGATCCGGGGCGCGCTCGCCCTGCTGGTGTTCGCGGCCTTCAGCGCGCTGTGGAGCGGTGTGGCACAGCCGCTGAGCGGTCCGCCGTGGTCGCTGTCGCACACCGCGATCGGAGCGTTCGGGCTCGCCGGGGCGGCCGGGGCCGTCGCCGCCGGAGTGGCCGGGCGCTGGAACGACCGGGGACTCGCCCAGCGCACGACCGGTGTCGGCCTCGCCCTGCTGGCGCTCTCCTGGCTCCCGATCGCGCTGACCGGGCAATCGCTGTGGGCGCTGGCGATCGGCGCCGTCCTGCTGGACTTCGCCGTACAGGCCGTCCACGTCACCAATCAGACCCTGATCCACGCCGTACGGCCCGACGCGGGCAGCAGGATCATCGGCGGCTACATGGTCTTTTACTCGGCGGGCAGCAGCCTCGGCGCCCTCGGCTCCTCCCTCGCCTACGCGACGGCGGGCTGGTCGGCCATGACACTCCTCGGCACGTCGTTCAGCCTCGCCGCCCTGCTCCTGTGGGCAATGACCCGCCGTATGGGGCTGCCCGCCGACAACCCGGCATAGGAGGGCTCAGCGTTGTCCCTGCCGCGAAGGAGCGGCCGGAGCCCCGGGCCGGGAGCGCTCGTATGAGGTCCCGGCCCGGGGGAGTGGGTCAGCCGGTGCCGGCCGTGGCTTCGGGTTCGGGGCGCAGGGCGGCGCTGGTTACGGGGGTGGGGCTCACGGTGCGGGTGATGGCCGAAGTGGCCACCATGACCACGGTGTTGAGGACGAGGGCGATGACGCCGACGTTCAGGTCCTTCACCGCCTGGGGGAGTCCCGGCAGGAGGCTGCCCACCGTGACTCCGGAGAGCGTGACGACGGTGACCGTGGTGACTCCGACGACGATGCCCGCCGCCGCTCCCTCCTTGGTGATGAACTGCCGTGGCGCGAGGCTCGCCAGCAGTGCGGGGAAGAGCTGGGTGACCAGCGCGTAGCCCATGAGCAGCAGCGAGACGATCGAACTGCCGCCGTTGAAGGTGAAGTAGAGAGAGACCAGGGCGAGGGCGGGGACGAGCAGCTGTGCGAGGCGGCCGATGTGCTTCTCGCTGGTGTGCGGACGGGCCAGGCGGTAGACGTTCTTCGCCAGGCAGGTCGCGGAGGTCATGAGCAGCAGGGAGCCGGGGACCAGCGCGGTGAGCAGCCCGGCGCCACCGACGATGCCGACGAACCAGGAGGGGAAGGTGGCAGTGGTGATGCGCAGCAGGGACAGATCCGCGTCGGCGCCCTTGAGGCCGGGCACGACCAGGATGGCGGTGAAGCCGGCGAAGAAGACGAAGAGCAGGATGAGCTGGTAGAGCGGCATGAAGATGGCGTTGCGGCGGAAGACGCGTTCGTTCTGGGCGCTGTAGGAGGCGCTGAAGGTGTGCGGCCACATGTAGAAGCCCACCGCCGAGAGCAGCACGGTGGAGGCGAACCACGAGGTGCTCATGCCGCTGGAGGGGAGGGTGAGGAGCTGGGGGTGGGCCTTGTCCACCGCGTGGAACATCTCCCCGACGCCGCCGTAGTAGTGCACCGGCAGGTAGATGCCGAGGATGAGGACGACCGCGAGGATGGCGACGTCCTTGAGCACCGAGGTCCAGGCCGAGCCGTGGATGCCCGAGATCGTCACATAGAGGGTCAGTGCCACCGTGCCGATCACGATGGCCCAGTGGGAGGAGATGCGGCCGTCGGAGGAGACGGACACGATGATCCCCAGCCCTTTGAGCTGTAGGACGAGATAGGGCACCATCGCGACGACTCCGACGAGGGCCACCAGCGCGCCCAGCAGCGGGCTGTTGAACTTGGCGACGAAGAAGTCGGACTGCGAGATCAGCCGGTGCTGCTTGGCGTAGCGCCACACGGCCGGGAGCAGCCAGTACGACAGGACGTAGGCCAGTGAGGCGTAACAGAGGATGTAGTACGCGGGCGCGCCCTTGCCGTAGGCCCATCCCGAGGCGCCCAGGAAGGTGAAGGTCGTGTAGATCTCGCCGGCCAGCAGCAGGAAGACGAAGACCGTTCCGAAGCCGCGGCCACCCACCGACCACTGTTCGAGATCCATGTCCCTGCCGCGGCGGGCGCGCAGTCCCAGGCCCAGGGCCGCGAGCAGGAAGGCGAAGATGACGGCGAGGGCGATCATGAGCTCTGCTCCTCCCGGTTCGCCGGGTCCAGGCGGTAGATGGCGGCCATGGTCGCCGAGATCAGCACGACCCACATGACCAGCCAGAAGAGGTTGAACGGCATACCGAGGACATAGGGCGTCACCCGGTTCGCGAAGAAGATTCCCCCGAGGATCCCGAGGAACGGGATCGCGCCGAGC
Source organism: Streptomyces sp. Inha503 (assembly GCF_047215865.1). Lineage (NCBI taxonomy): Bacteria > Bacillati > Actinomycetota > Actinomycetes > Kitasatosporales > Streptomycetaceae > Streptomyces > Streptomyces sp. Inha503. The sequence continues at coordinate 11,787,818 of NZ_CP178360.1, forward strand.
AGGTGGATGGGTTTCACGTCGAGAACCTCCTGGACCGGGCCAACACACGAGGCTGTCTGGGGCGGGTGGCACGTCTCGCGCGGAGCGGTCGGGACGGGGCCGTTGGGGCGCCGCGCATGGCGTGGGAGAGGCGGCGCCTCAGCGGATCGCCTGCCGCTGACCAAGGCCGCTGACCAGGGCCGCCGACACGGCCGCCGACCGGGGCCGCCGGCCAAGGCCTCGGCGGCAGATGAGACGGGTCGAAATGCTTTCACCATGCGGAATTTATTTTTCGATTGGCAGATGTATAGGTCCGCCACAGGGGCCTGTCAAGGCTTTTCGCGTCCCCGGTGCGCCCATCCGTCCGGACGTCGCCGCCGTGTCGATGAGTCTGCCACCGAAGTGCGGGGCGTGCGGAGAGGGTGTCCGGGGCGAGTGGTGAGCGGGGGGTTGTTATTCCGCATTGCAGAAAATACTATCCGCATCGCAGAAGATCCCCGACGTTCAAGGGAGATCCCATGGCACGCATGTTCCTCAACGGCCAGGCGATGGAGGGCGGCCCCTTCCATCACCACCTGCGCGGAGCCCCCCTCGTGGCCCGGACCCGCACCGCCCCCGGCTACCGCTTCTTCTCGATCCGGGACACCTGCCCCGGGCTGCTGCCCGACCCCGGTGTCGGCACCGCGGTGGAAGGCGAGGTCTACGACGTCGCCGACGAGGTGCTGCGCGACCAGCTGCTGCCCGCCGAGCCGCCGGAGCTGGAGTTCGGCATCATCCGGCTCCAGGACGGTTCCTCGTCCTTCTCGATGGTCCTTCGCCGCGGCGAGCTGGAGAGGGGCGTCCACAAGGAGATCACCGACTTCGGCGGCTGGCGTCCGTACCTGAAGAGCCTCGGCCGGGAGCACTGATGAAGAGCCGACTTCCCTACACGGTCAATCTGTCGATCCTGTTCACCGAGCTGCCGCTGCTCGAGCGCCCGGCCGCCGCGAAGGCCGCGGGGTTCGACGCGGTCGAGTTCTGGTGGCCCTACGCGACGGCCGTCCCGACGGACGCGGAGGCCGATGCCTTCGTGCGGGCGGTGCGTGCCGCCGGTGTCCGCCTGACCGGCCTGAACTTCTTCGCCGGGGACATGCCCGGGGGCGACCGGGGCCTGGTGTCCTGGCCCGGCCGGGCCGCGGAGTTCCGCGACAACATCGACGTCACCGTGGCGATCGGCGAGCAACTGGGATGCCGTTCGTTCAACGCGCTGTACGGCAACCGGGTCGACGGCGCCGCCCCGGCGGAGCAGGACGACCTGGCGGTGGAGAACCTGGCGCTGGCGGCCAAGGCCGCCGAGCGCGTCGGCGGCACGGTCCTGCTGGAGCCGGTCAGCGGCGCCCCGGCGTACCCGCTGCTCACCGCGGCGGACGCGATCGCCGTCATCGACCGGGTGGCGGTCGAGTCCGGCAGCCGCAACCTCCGTCTGCTGGCCGACCTCTACCACCTCTCCGTCAATGGCGACGACGTGGCCGGGGCGATCGCCACCCACGCCGACCGCATCGGCCATGTCCAGATCGCCGATGCACCCGGGCGGGGCGCGCCCGGTACGGGACGGCTGGACCTCGACGGGCTGCTGCCGCGCCTCCAGGCCGCGGGCTACGCCGGCTGGGTGGGCCTGGAGTACAAGCCCGAGGGCCCGAGCGCGGACAGCTTCGACTGGCTCCCGTACGAGCGGCGCGGCAGCGACCACCACGCCTGACCCGGTCCCTGACCCGCCGTTCCGGACCACCACGACGACACGTAACAACACATACGACACGACGACATGACGACACGGACGACACGACGGCACGGACGACACGAAGGAACCCCACGATGAGCGCCACTTCCCGGAAGATCGCCTTCATCGGCCTGGGCATCATGGGCGGCCCGATGGCCGCCAACCTGGTGAAGGCCGGACACACCGTCACTGGCCACAACCGCGGCCGCGCGGCCGTGGACACCCTGGTCGCGGCCGGTGGCCTGGGCGCCGACAGCATCGCCGACGCGGTGCGCGAAGCCGAAGTCGTGATCACCATGGTCCCGGCCGACCCGCAGGTGAAGGAGGTCGTCCTCGGCGAGGGCGGCGTCCTGGAACACGCCGGGCCGGGCACCTTGCTGATCGACATGAGCAGCGTCACCCCGCAGACCTCGCTGGAGGTGGACGCCGCCGCGCGGGACAAGGGCCTGCGCACGCTCGACGCCCCGGTGTCCGGCGGCGAGGCGGGCGCCATCGAGGGGACGCTGTCCATCATGGTCGGCGGCGACCCGGACGACTTCGCCGATGCCAGGCCGGTGTTCGAGGCACTGGGCACCACCATCGTGCACGTCGGCCCGCACGGGGCCGGGCAGACGGTCAAGGCCGCCAACCAGCTGATGGTGGCCATCCATCTCCAGTCCCTGGCCGAGGCCGTGGTGTTCCTGGAGAACGCCGGTGTGGACCTGGAGGCGGCACTGGAGGTGCTGGGCGGGGGCCTGGCCGGCTCCACGGTCCTGGCCCGCAAGCGGCAGGCGGTGCTCGACCGCGATTTCAAGCCCGGCTTCCGCATCGACCTGCATCACAAGGACATGGGCATCGTCACCGACGCCGCACGGGCCGTGGGGGCGCCCCTGCCGGTCGGCGCTCTCGTCGCCCAACTGGTCGCCTCGGCCCGCGCCCGCGGCGACGGCGGGCTCGACCACTCCGCCCTGCTGCGCGGCGTCGAGCGGCTGGCCGGCCGCGCCACCCACTGAAACCCACCCCGATGTACCACCCGATGTACCAATCGACAGGAGCATCCTCATGGCTCGAATGACCGCGGCCCAGGCGGCGGTGGAGATCCTCAAGCGTGAGGGAACCACCCATGTCTTCGGTCTGCCCGGTGCGGCGATCAATCCCTTCTACTCCGCGATGCGCACCAACGGCGGCCTGACGCATGTCCTCGCCCGGCATGTGGAGGGGGCCTCGCACATGGCCGAGGGCTACACCCGTGCGAAAGCCGGGAACATCGGGGTCTGCGTGGGCACCAGCGGCCCCGCCGGCACCGACATGATCACCGGTCTGTACTCGGCCGCGGCGGACTCGATCCCGATCCTGTGCATCACCGGCCAGGCGCCGGTGGCCAAGCTGCACAAGGAGGACTTCCAGGCCGTCGACATCGCCTCCATCGCGGGGCCGCTGACCAAGATGGCGATGACCGTGCTGGAGCCCGCGCAGGTGCCCGGCGCGTTCCAGCAGGCGTTCCACCTGATGCGTTCCGGCCGACCCGGTCCGGTGCTGATCGATCTGCCGATCGACGTCCAGATGGCGGAGATCGAGTTCGACCCGGAGACGTACGAGCCGCTTCCGGCCCACCGGCCGGCCGCCACCCGGGCGCAGATCGGCAAGGCCGTCCAACTGCTCCAGGCCGCCGAGCGGCCACTGATCGTCGCCGGGGGCGGCATCATCAACGCCGACGCGAGCGAGTCGCTGGTGGAGTTCGCCGAGCTGACCGGGGTGCCGGTGGTGCCCACGCTGATGGGCTGGGGCGCCATCCCCGACGACCATCCGCTCATGGCGGGCATGGTCGGTCTCCAGACCTCCCACCGCTACGGCAACGCCACCCTGCTGGAGTCCGACTTCGTCCTCGGCATCGGCAACCGCTGGGCGAACCGCCACACCGGCGGCCTCGACACGTACACCCGGGGCCGTACCTTCGTCCACGTCGACATCGAACCCACCCAGATCGGCCGGGTCTTTCCCCCCGACTACGGCATCGTCTCCGACGCCGGGCCCGCGCTCGAGCTCTTCGTCGAGGCGGCGAGGGAGCTGAAGGCCGCCGGAGCCCTCAGGGACCGCGGCGACTGGGCCGACAGCTGCCGGCAGCGCAAGGCCACCCTGCTCCGCAGGACCCACTTCGACCAGGTGCCGGTCAAGCCGCAGCGGGTCTACGAGGAGATGAACAAGGCGTTCGGGCCCGATACGCGCTACGTCTCCACGATCGGCCTGTCCCAGATCCAGGCCGCGCAGATGCTCCACGTCTACCGCCCCCGGCACTGGATCAACGCCGGCCAGGCCGGGCCGCTGGGCTGGACCGTGCCCGCCGCCCTGGGCGTGGCGACCGCCGATCCGGGCGCCACCGTCGTCGCCCTCTCCGGCGACTACGACTTCCAATTCATGGTCGAGGAACTCGCCGTCGGCGCCCAGTTCCAGATCCCCTACCTCCATGTCGTCGTCAACAACGCCTACCTCGGCCTGATCCGCCAGGCGCAGCGCGGCTTCGACATGGACTACTGCGTCCAGCTGTCCTTCGACAACGTCAACGCCCCGGAGGTGGGCGGCTACGGCGTCGACCACGTCAAGGTCGCCGAGGGGCTGGGCTGCAAGGCCATCCGCGTGCTCGAGCCCGACCGCATCGCGCCCGCCCTCGAAGAGGCCAAGAAGCTCATGGCCGAGTACCGGGTACCGGTGGTCGTCGAGGTCATCCTCGAACGCGTCACCAACGTGTCCATGGGAACCGAACTCGACAACGTCGCGGAGTTCGAGGAACTGGCCACCGGCCCCCACCACGCCCCGACGGCGCTCCGCGTGGCCCACGGCTGACCCTCGGCAACAGGAGACAGAGCATGAGCGACGTCACCCAGCATCCCGACCTCGTCGCCCGCGCCCTCGGCGGCGGTGTCGTCGCGGCCCGTGACATGAACCAAGTACGTATGGTGATCGCTATGCAGCTCAGGTATGGGTACCGTCTGTACCCGAACGCCGGTCAGCGTGCCGCGCTGGCAAGGGCGTTCGGGTGTGCGCGGGTGGTCTTCAACGACGCGTTGCGCGTCCGTGAGGACGCCCGCGCCGTCGGGCTGCCGTTCGTCACTGCCGGTGAGCTGTCGAAGCGGCTCACAGCGTCGAAGAAGACCCCGGAGCGGGCATGGATGACTGAGCTTTCGTGCGCATCGGCCGGTTCGAGCCGACCTCTCAGGTTTGCTCGGCCTGCGGCATCAAGGACGGCCCCAAGCCCCTGCACGTCCGCGTATGGACGTGCCAGGAGTGCGGGAACGTCCTGGACCGAGACATCAACGCGGCGGTCAACGTCTCCAAGGCGGCCGGACTGGCCGTGTCAGCCCGCGGAGCGCAAGTAAGACCGGTACCCGTACCGGCACAGCGCGTTGAAGCAGGAACCCACCCGAAGTCGCGCCCGACAACCGCGCGGCAGGCGGGAATCGCCCTCCTTTAGGTGGGTGAGGATGTCAATCCCCGCCCAAACACGTGCTGTCCCCGGGGCTGCCCCGGGTGATGGGCGACGGATGGGAAACCCGCCGGCGCTGGAGGGGTGCGAGCCGCGCGTGGCCGCCCGGGTACGCGACCTGGTGGCGACCGCCCCCTGACCGCGCCGGCGGACCATGCCGGGTGGATCGCCGCCCGGCCCGGAAGGAGAGGGAAACGAGTGCGCGTACTGATCGCGGCGGACAAGTTCAAGGGGTCGCTGACCGCGGCTCAGGTAGCCGAACGGCTCACTACCGGGCTCCGGCGGGCGGCTCCCCGCGCGTCGGTCGCGTCCGTACCGGTCGCCGACGGCGGTGACGGGACGGTGGACGCCGCGGTCGTGGCCGGGTTCGGCCGGCGCGAGATACGTGTGACCGGACCCGTGGGCAAGCCGGTGACCGCCGCCTACGCCCTGCGGAACGGCGCCGCGGTCGTCGAAATGGCCGAGGCGTCCGGGCTGCGACACCTCCCGGCGTGCGGCTTCGCGCCGCTCACCGCCACGTCGTACGGCACCGGCGAAGTGCTGCGCGCCGCGCTGGACGCCGGTGCCCGTTCGATCGCCCTGGGGGTCGGCGGCAGCGCGACGACGGACGGCGGCACGGGGATGCTGGCGGCGCTCGGCGCGCGGTTCCTGGACGCCTCCGGCGCCCCGGTCGGCCCTGGCGGGGCGGCGCTGGCCCGGCTCGCGAAGGCCGACCTGTCCGGTCTTGACCCCCGGCTCGCGGAGGTGGACCTCGTGCTGGCGAGCGACGTCGACAACCCACTGCTCGGACCGAAGGGCGCGGCCGCGGTCTACGGGCCCCAAAAGGGCGCCTCCCCAAAGGAGGTGGACATCCTCGAGGACGCCCTGCGCTACTACGCGCGAACGTGCGGAGCGCTCGGCACGGCCGAGGAACCCGGGGCCGGGGCGGCCGGCGGCCTGGGCTTCGGCGCCCTCACCGCACTGCGGGCGCGGTTTAGCCCCGGAGTGGAGGTGATGCTGGACCTGCTCGGTTTCGGCGAGGCCCTGGCCGGAGCGGATCTGGTGATCACCGGTGAGGGCTCCCTGGACCACCAGACCCTCCACGGCAAGGCACCGGCGGGTGTCGCCTCCCGGGCCCGCGCCCGCGGCCTGCCCGTGATCGCCGTCTGCGGCCGGTTGTCCCTGGATACGGCCGCCTTGAAGGCCATCGGCATCCATCGGGCCTACGCCCTGACCGAACTGGAGCCCGACGTCCCCCGCTGCCTCGCCCAGGCGGGGCCCCTGCTGGAGCGGGTGGCGGCGCGCATAGCGAGGGACTTCCTGCCCGTGTGAAGCGGACGGGGCCGCCTCATGGCTTCCCTTGCCAGGCCAAGGCCCGGCAAGGGGGCGGACAAGGCCCTCCCGGGCGGAAACAGAACCGATCGGCGTCCTCGTCGGGTGTGAGGTCCGGGCCGGCCCACGGATCCGTCCAGCTGCCGCTGCATGTGGCGTGGTCGGGACTGAGGCGGTTCGACCTGGACCGACCACGATCGAGGATGAGCATGTACCGCACGGTGCTCGCCGAAGGGCAGCACGATGACCTGATCGCCCTGCGTACGCCGTCCCGGGCTGGCCGAGCGCGGCCGGCAGGCCGGAGAGGTGGGCGTGGACCCGCTCTCCGGCCGCCTCGTGGTCACGGACCCCGCCAGCGGTGAGCAGTGCGAGGCCGACATCCTCCCACCTTGTGGGACTGGGCTCGGGACTGGGCCGACGACCTCACCCAGCGGCTGTGCACGAGGAGGCCACGGACGGCTGATCGGCCTTGTCCGGGGAGTCGGCCCGCCGGGGCCCGGTCACCCGAATACCGCGTCGTGGAACGCGATTTCCGCCTCCAGCATGCCGGTGAACCAGCGGGTCAGCCGCTCCTGGGGGATGTCGTCCGGCAGGGCGTCGACCTCCGCCGCCAGAGCCCGTACCCCGTCCCGGAACGCCCGGTCGGCGTGGAGCGCCACCCAGGCGCTGATCGCGCCGTCGGGGACGGCGCCGCGCTCGTGTGCCCGGGTGCACCAGGTGAGGTAGAGGGTCTCCGCGGCGAACAGCATGGTCATCACCGCCGGGTAGCCGCCTTCCCGCGCCACGTCGAGCGCGTACCGCGACAGCACCTCGGCGCGCCGGGCGGCGTCCGGCCGGGCGGGGACGGGCCAGGCGGCGCGGGCTTCGCGGAAGTAGTCGGCCTGGGTGGTGGTCAGCGCGTGGACCGCACGCGCGTTGCGCTCCAGCGCCGTCCGGTCCGGGGCGCCCCATACGGCCAGTCCGTGCAGCCGGGTGGCCGTCTCCACGAACGCGGCCTCGATCTCCAGGTAGTCGGCGTAGTCGGCGTCGCTGATCGTGCCGGCCGTGACCTCGGTGACGAAGCGCATGCACAGCGCCTGTTCCATGACCGGGGCGGCGGCCTTCAGCAGCCGCTCGGACCGGCTCAACGGGAGAGCCATTCGACGAGGCCGCCGAAGACCCGGGCGTAGCCGTCCCACTGCTCGCAGAACGCTGCGGGCGCCCAGTGCGGGGAGCAGTCGGAGGTGAAGACGGCCGAGCGTCCCGCGCCGTATTCGGCCACCGCCACCAGGGGGTCGCCGCCCAGGGTGGCCAGGACGTCCGCGCCCGGACGTGGCCGGACGCGGTTGTAGCCGAGCAGCGGCGGCCATTCGCCGGTCACCCCGCCGAGGGCGGGATGGCCGGTACCGACGGCCGACGGGCGGCCACCCGCGGGGAGTTCGACGCGGTCGTCCTCGGGCAGCAGCTCGACCGGCAACACCTCGTGCAGCGCGGTGTTGCGGTAGGCGGCCTTGCCCTCGAAACCGGTGAAGGAGAGATAGCCGCCAACCATCAGCAGCCCGCCGCCGTCGTCGACCCATCCGCGCAGTGCGTCGATCCGGTCGGCCCCCGGCGTGCCCCGCTCGAACACCTCGGGGGAGAGCTGGAGGGAGTTCGCCCCGATGTCGGAGAGGATGACGACGTCGTAGCGGCCGAGCGCCTCGGCATCGCCCGGGAACTGACCGGGCACCAGATGCGCGGGCAGGTGCGTGACCTCGTGCCCGCGGCCCTCCAGCGCCCGGCGCAACGGCTCGACTCCGGTCACATAGGTACTGGTGGTGAACGAGTCGACCCCCTTGATGTGTGTGGACTGGGAGATCCAGCTCTCACCGGCTATCAGGACGCGGCTCACAGGGTGCTCCTTGGTAATAACGGGGTTGGGGCGGAACGCCGGGACGGCGGTCAGAGCGTCAGGACGCGGCGGCGTGCTCGAACAGCCGGGCCGGGTTGGTGTGCAGCAGGCCCGCGGCGGTCCGCTCGGCCACGCCGTGCTCGACGAGCCGGGAGAGGAACAGCTCCGGCACATAGCGGAAGCCGTTGCCGCCGTAGGCGGTGAGCATGCTCTTGAGGAACACGTCGTGGCTGAGCAGCAGCCGGTCGCCGTGTCCGCGGGCGATGAGCCCGGCGATCGCGCGCGCGGTTTCGTGGGGTGCCGGGGACTGCCCCTCGCCGGGGTAGCGGAACGGCATGCCGATCATGTCGAATTCGAGCCAGACGCCGCGGTCGGCCACCGACCGTTGATAGTCCGGGTCGGCGTGCGAGGGGTCCATATGGCACAGCACCACGGCGGCCGGTGCAACTCCGTACTCGCCCAGTACCAGGTCGAGGACCTCGTGGGCGCGGCGCTGCCAGCCGGGCAGATGGACGTAGAGCGGGACACCGGTCTCGCGCTGGGTGCGCGCGGCGGCGCGCAGCGCGGTGTGCTCACCCTCGGTGAACCGCGCGGAGACCCCGATCTCGCCGATGACGCCCGGCCGGATCCCGGTGCCGTCGGCCCCTTCGGTGAACTCGGCCAGCAATGAGACGGCGAGGCAGCGTTCGTCCGCCGGCGACAGCGGCCGGGGGTGGTAGGGCTCCAGGTACCAGCCGCTGCCCATGACCACACGTACGCCGCTGTCCTCGGAGAGCGCGCGCAGCGCCGCCGGGTCGCGGCCCAGTCCGCCCGGGGTGACGTCGACGATCGTGCCGCCCCCGGCGGTGGCGAACGCGCGCAGGTCGGCCAGCATCCCTTCGGTGTCGTCGAGCACACAGTGGTCGAGGCAGGCGTAGGGCTGCTCGCGCAGCAGCCAGGCCAGTCCGGGTGTGGTGCGGGCGTCGCGCAGCTGACCGAGCCGGGGGTCGGCCGGGGTGGTGACGGCCTTGCGGACGTCGTTGCGCAGATGCTCATGGGTGAGGGTGAGACCGAGCCCGGTGCTGGGCAAGGGCCCGGTCACCGTGGTCACGGTGGTGGGGGAGGGGCCGCTCATGGGCGGCCCGTCAGATGGGCGAACAGATCGGCCATCGCCCGGCCGCGCAGGTTGAGCCAGATCGCGGCGAGCAGCACCAGTCCGGTGACGATGGGGGTGAGGAACGGGCTCACGCCCAGCAGGTTGAGGCCGTTGGCGATGACTCCGGTGATGAGGGCGCCGATGACGGTGCCGAGCACGGTGCCCCGGCCGCCGAACAGATTGGTCCCACCGAGCACGACCGCGGCGATCACGGTGAGTTCGAAGCCCTGTCCGGAGTTGGCGGAGCCGGACCCCAGCCTGGCCGCGGTGAGCAGCCCGGCGATACCGGCGGCCACCCCGGTCAGCATCAGGGTGATCATCTTGATCCGGGCGGTGTTCACCCCCGCTCGCCGCACGGACTCCTCCTGGGAGCCGATGCCGTTGACGTAGGAGCCGAACGGCAGCTTCGACAGCAGGACCGCTCCGACGGCGACCGTGGCCAGGGCGATCCAGGCCAGCGCGGACAGCCCGAGGAAGGAGGCGTCGCCGAGCTTGGCCACGAAGAGCCGGGCGTCGATGGGTACGGAGAACCCCTTGGTCCACAACTGTGCCAGACCGCGGACGACCGACATGGTGGCGAGGGTGACGATGAATGGGGGAATCTTCTGATACGCCGACAGCCATCCGTTGACCGCGCCCCAGAAGAGCCCGCCGAGCAGTGCCACGACGATCACCACGGAGGAGTCCCAGCCGGCCTGGAGCATCTCGGCCGTGCAGGTCGCGGTGAACGCGAGGATCGACCCCACGGACAGGTCGATCTGACCGGTGCTGATCACGAAGGTCATGGCGACCGCCACGATCAGGGTGATCGCCACCTGGGTGGCCAGGTTGGCCAGGTTGTTGAAGGTCAGGAAGTTGGGCGCGGCGATACCGAAGCCGAGGAAGAGCGCGACGCCCACGCCGAGCATGGCCAGGGTGGCCTTGTTGGCGCGCTGCCAGCGGCCCGGGGGCCGGCCCAGTACGGCGGTGGTGCGCATCGCGGTGTCGGCGCTCATCATCAGGCCACCTCCTCGGTGCCGGGCCCGCCATTGGTGGCGCCGGATCGGGTGATCATGGCGACGAGCCGTTCGATGTCGAGATCGGAGATCGGGGCGTCCTCGACGCTGCGTCCCTCGTACATCACGGTGATCCGGTCGCAGACCTCGAACAGGTCCTGAAGCCGGTGGGTGATCAGGATGACGCCGACGCCCTGGGCGGCGACGTCGCGGATCATCTTCAGCACCTGCCGGACCTCGGCGACGGCGAGGGCGGCGGTGGGTTCGTCCAGGATCAGTACGCGCGGGCGGAACGACACCGCACGGGCGATCGCCACGGCCTGCCGCTGTCCTCCGGACAGCTCGCCGATCTCCTGGTAGGTGGACTTCACCCGGACGTGCAGTTCGGAGAGGGTTTCGGCCGCTTGGGCATGCATCGTGGCACGGTCGATGAAGGGTCCTCTGCGCGGTTCACGGCCGAGGAACAGATTGCTGGCCACATCGAGGGTGTCGCACAGGGCGAGATCCTGGTAGACGATGCCGACTCGCTCGCGGCGGGCGTCGGCGGGGCTGGTGAAGCGGACGTCGCGGCCGTCGATGGAGATCTGCCCGCTGTCGTGCTGGACCGCACCGGCCAGGACCTTCATCAGGGTCGACTTCCCGGCGCCGTTGTCGCCGACCAGGCCGAGCACCTCGCCCGGGGCCAGGGTCAGGTCGACGCCGCGCAGCGAGCGGACGGCGCCGAACGATTTGGTGATTCCTCGCAGGGAGACCAGTGCGCTCTCGCCCATCACTTCTCCAGGTAGTAGAGGTAGTCCTTGACGTTGTCCGGGGTCACCAGCTGGGTGGGAACGGGCACTTGCCGGCGGGTGGTGCGGCCACAGGCCAGGTCGATCGCGGAATTCATGGCCTCGTAGCCGAACCGGAAGGTGTTCTGCTGGAGCACACCGGTGATCCAGCTGGCCCGCAGCCCGTCGACGGCCTGGCTGGACAGGTCCCATCCGACGACCTTGAGGTCCTTGGTGCGGTGCTGGCTGACCACGGCGGCGGCCAGGCCGATCAGGGCGGGCTCGCCGGTGGCGTAGGCGTACTTCAGGCCGGGGTCGCGGGTGAGCAGGTTCTCGGCGGCGGTCTGGGCGTTCTCCTGGATGTTGCGGCCGTCGACCACGTTCTCGATCTTCATGCCCTTGGCGGTGACGGTGTCGGTGAATCCTTTCTGCCGCTCGTTCTGGATGGTGCTGTTGAGCGCGCCGACGACGCCGATCCCACCGCGGCCGCCGGCCGTCTTCAGCAGGGCCTCGCCGATCCGCCGGCCGCCTTCCGCGTTGCCGACGCCGACCTGGGCGGAGACAGCGGGGTCGTCGACGGTGGCGTCCACGGCGACGACCGGTACGCCCGCCGCCTTGGCCCGGCGGATGGCGGGCTTGATGCCCTCGGTGTCGACCGCGTCCACGATGATGGCGTCGTAGTGGTTGGCCACCAGGTCGTCGATGGCGTTGGCCTGGGTGGCGGAGTCGTCGTTGCCGTTGACGATCTGGGTCTTGACCCCGGCCTTGTGGGCCACGGTCCGGGCGCCGGTGTTGATCTGGTTGAAGAACAGCGCCTGGAGGTTGATGGGCACGATACCGATCTTCGGAGCGTGGCCGCGGACGGTACAGGAGCGGGCGACCTCCGCGGGCGGCGGCGGGCCCTGCTCGGTGGACTTCTTCTCGGCCGCCATCTCGCGGCGGGCCTGGGTGTCGCAGCCGACGGTCGTCAGCAGCAGGCCCAGCGCGACCACGGCCGTCACTTTCTGGCGCATCTGCTCTCCTTGTCCTACCTGGTGCGGGTCGGCTCCGGGGTTCCGGGGGTTCCGGGAGTTCCGGGAGTGGGGTGGGCCGCGAGCCAGGAGTCGATGGCCCGCCGGTCGGGCAGCCCGTCCCGGGCGCCGGTCCGGGTACAGGACAGACCGGCGGCGACGGCGGCGAAGCGCGCCGCCTCCAGCGGGGACCGGCCCCGGTCCAGTTCGGCGCAGTACGCGCCGGTGAAGCAGTCTCCGGCCCCGGTGGCGTCGACCGTGTCCACCTCGATCGCCGGACCGTCGTGGCGTTCACCGGCCGGGGTCAGCAGGGTCCAGCCGCGCGAACCGTCGGTCACGACCAGATGGACGTCCATGTCGGCGGCGGCTCGGGCCAGGGCCGGTTCTCCGCCCAGCAGCGCGGCGGCCAGCGGCCGGCCGACGACGGCGTGATCGGCCGCGGCCAGCGCGGCGCGCATCGCCTCCGCCCGGTCGCAGCCGTCGAGGTCCACCACCAGGCCCGGTCCGGGCACCCCCGGCGGGGCGTCGGCGGCGGCCTCGGCGAGCGCGGCGGCGGCCTCGGGGAAGCGGTAGCCGTCGAGATAGAGCCAGTCCGCCCCGGCCTCGCGCGCGGCCCGTGCCGTACGGGTGATGTGCCGGGCGTCCAGTGCGTCGTCCTGGCTGATGACGGCACGTTCGCCGTCCGGGGTGAGCAGTACGACGGCGGTGGTGAGGGTGCCGGTGCGGGCGGTCCAGTCGGTGCGGACCCCGTCGGCGGCGAGTGCGGCGAGGAACGCGGTGCTCCGCGGCTCCGGTCCGACCACACCGGCGAACCACGCGTCGGCCCCCGTCCGGGCCGCGGCCGCGGAGGCGTTGGCGGCCATCCCGCCGTGGCCGTGGCGGATGGCGGTCGCCTGTACGCGGTCACCGGGAGCGGGCAGCGCCGGCACACCGACGGTCAGGTCGATGTTGGCGTACCCGCAGAAGACGATCACGGGAGCACCACTCCGGCCTTGGCCGCCGCGCTGGTCAGCTCGCGGACCTTGGCCCGGTCGACCCGGCCCCACCAGCGGCCGTTGTCCTTCACCGAGGACGCGACGATCACCCCGTCGCAGGCGGGCAGCAGGCCGCCGATGTTGCCCGCGGTGATGCCCGAGCCGATCACCACCGGCAGGGTGGTGTGGGCGGAGATGCCCTCGACCTCCTCCAGCGAGGCGGCGTCCCCGGTCCGGGAGCCGGTGGCGATCAGCACATCGGCGCCGAAGAACTCGGCGTCCTCGGTCTGCTCGGCCAGTGTGCGGTCGGCGACGATGGCGTGCGAACCGTGCTTGACGTGCACATCGGCGAAGACCTTGACCGGACCGGCGCCGATCCGGCTGCGATAGCGGCTGGCGTGTGCCGACTGGCCCTCGATGATGCCCTCGTTGGCGACATAGGCATTGGCCCACTGGTTGACCCGTACGAATCCGCCACCGCCGGACCAGGCGGAGGCGATGGAGCACTCGGCGGCGTTGGACAGCACGCTGACCCCGAGCCTGCCGCCGGCCCCCTCCAGCACGGCGTGCCGCACCCGGTCGGTCACCACGGCCATCGCCGCCGATGTCTCATAACCGTGTTCGCCCGGTTTGAGGAACGGGATGTCCCAGTGGTTCTCCACGATCAGCCCGTGGCAGCCGCCCTCCAGATAGGCCCGCGCCTCCTCGACCGCGAAGGCGCAGATCTCGTCCAGCGGGGTGCCCTCGTAATGCGGGCTGCCGGGCAGCGGCGGCAGGTGCACCACGCCGATGACGACCTTCGGGGTGGAGAACAGCTCCTTGATCGCGTTCGGCCGGGGTGGGAACACCCCAAGGCCGCTCGTGCTCCCGGTCGTCGTCATCGCGCCACCTCAATGCAATCGATTACAGCTGAGTTGCGGAGGACCGTAGGCAGGGGTCAGCTGCCGTGTCAAGGCTCTATGCTGATTCAACGCGTCAGGTCACATCGGTGTTGGAGCCGGGTGACCGCCATGTTTCCCGGCAGGAAGGTAATCGATTGCAACGGGTCACGATCGCTCAGGTCGCCGAGCGGGCCGGTGTCTCCACCGCCACCGTGTCGCGAGTGCTCTCCCGCCGGGGCAAGGTCTCGGCCGCGGTCGAACGCAAGGTCCGCCGCGCCGCCGACGACCTGGGCTACCAGGTCAACGTCATCGCCAGGGCACTGCGCAACAGTCGTACCGACACCGTGGGGATGGTCGTGCCCAGCATCACCAACCCGTTCTTCACCTCCCTGGTGGAGAGCGTGGAACACGCCCTCGGCAAGGAGGGCAAGGAGCTCTTCCTGTGCGACGCGCGCTCCGACCCGCGGATCGAGGCGCGCCGGCTGGCCTCGCTCGCCGCGCGCAACGTCGACGGCATCATCGTCAGCCCGAGCCACGGCGTCGACAGCCGGCCCGCCGTGCAGCAGACCGCGGACCGGCTGCCGCTCGTCCAGCTCGACCGGTTCGTCGACGGCACCACCACCGACTGGGTGGGCGTCGACGACGTCGCCGCGATGCGGCAGGTCATGGACCACCTCCACGACGGCGGGGCGCGGTCGGCGGCCTTCATCGGCTCGCTGATGACCCACTCCTCCACGGAGCAGCGGTTCGCCGGGTTCCGGCGGCGCGCCGAGGAGCTGAACATCGAGGTGAAACCGGACCAGGTGCTGCTCGGGGACTACAGCGTGGAGTGGGGCGAGGCAGCCGTTGCCCGGCTGGTCGCGGAGGGCGGCCTTCCGGACGCGCTGGTATGCGCCGATGACCTGATTGCGCTAGGGGCCACCCGGGCCTGCCGGGCCCACGGTTTCGCGGTGCCCCGGCAGGTGCAGGTGACCGGCTACGACGACATCGAGTTCTCCCGGCTGGCCGAACCGGCCCTGACCACGGTCCACCAGCCCCGCGACCGGATCGCCGCTGAGGCGGTACGGCTGCTGGCCGCGGCGAGCCTGGCCAAGGACGCCGAGCGCGGTCCGCACGCGCGTATCTCACTCGTGCCGACCCTGGTGGTGCGCGACAGCACCCGGGCCGCGCAAACGCCCCCGGACCGCATATGACGGCGACTCACCACAACCCCAGGAGGACCCCGATGGACGACGCGGACATCTGGCGCGGTGCGACGGACCTCGCGCGGCGGCTGGTGCGGATCGACACCCGGGGCGGCCGGGAGGCACCGGCCGCCGCACTGGTGGCGGACCGGCTGGACGGCGCCGGGTTCGACGTCCGGATCGAGGAGCCGATACCCGGCCGGGCCAACGTCGTCGCCCGGTTCGGTCCCGCGGCGCCACGGGTGCCGGTCACCTTCACCGGACACCTGGACACCGTGCCCGCCGACCCGTCCGGCTGGTCGTTCGACCCGATGAGCGGAGAACTGCGCGACGGCCGGCTGCTCGGCCGCGGCAGCAGCGATATGAAGGCGGGCGTGGCCTGCCAGGTCGAGGCGGCGATACGGGCCGCCCGGGAAAGCCCGCGGGACACCGCCGTACAGCTGATCTTCACCTTCGGCGAGGAGACCGGCTGCCATGGGGCCGAGCGGATCGACGCGGCGTCGCTCACCCCCACCGACCTGCTCATCGTGGCCGAACCGACCGGCAACCGGACCGTCCTCGGCCACAAGGGCGTGCTGTGGCTCGCCGCGACGGCCCGTGGCGTCTCCGCGCACGGCTCCCGCCCCGAGCTGGGCCGCAACGCGATCGCCGCGCTCGCCGCCGCGGCGAGCAGGATCCACGGCCACCGTGCCTGGCCGGTGAGCCCGACCCACGGCCCGGCCACGGTCAACATCGGCACGTTCCACGCGGGCGAACAGCCCAACCTGGTGCCGGACCACGCCGAGATGCGGCTGGACGTGCGCACCGTTCCCGGCTTCGGACGGGACGAGGCGATCGCGGAGATCACCCGGCTGTGCGGCGACGGCATCGCCCTCGAACCGCTCCTGGACCTGCCCGGCGTCGCCACCACCCCGTCGGCAGCCGCCACCGCGCGGGAACTCCTGGCCCCCGGCTCCTCGGCCCACCCGGCCGAGTACGCGACCTACTTCACCGACGCCTCGGTGCTGACCGGCCGACTCGGCGATCCGGCGGTGGTGGTGTACGGACCGGGCGACCCGGATCAGGCCCATGTCACCGACGAATCCTGCTCACTGGCCGCCATGACCGAGTCCGCGGAGGCGATGCACCGGCTGCTGCGGCGCTTGTAGCCTGACGAGCGCGGTGCCGACGAGGCAGGGGCCTGGGAACAAGACGGCGCGACGAATGCCCCACCGAACCGTGAGCGTTGGGCGGTGCTACGAGAAGGAGAGCGATGCCGGACTCGGGATTCCCACCTCTGCGAGCACGTGGGCGAGGAGTCGGCTGGTATCGCGGAGACTGCCACATCCACTCCGTGTACTCGGACGGCGACCTCACCCCTGAGCAACTGGCAGTCGACGCTCGCGCAGCGGGACTCGACTTCATCGCCACGACGGAGCACAACTCCTCGAGCGCGCATGGTGCCTGGGGACGCCATGCCGCAGATGATTTCTTGATCCTCCTGGGGGAGGAGGTGACCACCAAGACCGGGCACTGGCTCGCTCTCGGCATCGCCCCAGGACAGGTGATCGACTGGGACTATCGCGTGGGAGACAAACTCATCGGCCCATGCCTGGACCAGGTCCGCGAATCCGGTGGACTGTGCGTGGCCGCCCATCCGCACGCGCCCTATCCCTCAGGCAGCTTCATGTACCCCTACCAGGACCTCGATGTGGTCGAGGTATGGAACGGGCTGTGGGCGTCGGACCGGCCATGGAACGCCGACAACGAGGCCGCCCTCGCCGAGTGGGGCCGAGGACTGGCGGAGGGAATTCACGCGGGGCGCTGGCAACCGGCCATGGGCAACAGCGACACCCACCTTGAAGGTCAGATCGGCATCCCGCACACCGTGGTGTTCGCCGAGAATTTGAGCACGTCGGCCATCCTCGAGGGAATCCGCGTGGGCCGCAGCTGGATCGCCGAATCGGCTGCCGTCGATCTGTCACTCACGGCCGTCGCCGCCGGCCACAACGCGGGGATCGGCGAACGCCTGGCAACCCATGGGGAACCCGTCGTGGTGCGCGCGCACATACGCGGTGTCCCATCGGGGACGGTCAGCTTTCACACCGACCGGGGCAAAGTCCACCGCGAAACGCTGCCTGACTCAGTCGTGGGTACCGCCGAGTGGCACACGACGTGGGAAGACTCGGTGTTCGTCCGGATCGAGGTACGTCATCCACACGGCCATATGGCCGCGCTCGCCAACCCGATCGTGCTGACTTGACCTCCGCGACCACAGCATCTCGTCCACCGCTTATGGGTTCTGCGGCGGCCTCCTTCGACCAGGTGTCACCCTGCCGAGCGCAGTGTCACCGTCTCCTTGCCGTGCAGTGTCTGGCGCTCTCATCCGCGAGATCGCAGAGCCGGCCGATGA
Source organism: Streptomyces sp. Inha503 (assembly GCF_047215865.1). Taxonomy (NCBI): domain Bacteria; kingdom Bacillati; phylum Actinomycetota; class Actinomycetes; order Kitasatosporales; family Streptomycetaceae; genus Streptomyces; species Streptomyces sp. Inha503. The sequence continues at coordinate 11,805,535 of NZ_CP178360.1, forward strand.
ACTCGCGGTAGCTGTCGGGGGCGTCGGCGTCGGCAGGGGTGCCGAAGGTGGCGAGAGCGATGCAGTATGCCTGCCCGGCATAGGGCCCTTCGCCGACGAGCAGGAGTTCGCCGAGGCGTCCGCGGAACTCGGTTCTGCCGGCAACGGCGATGCGCCAGGCCGCCGTCTTGCGCTCGCGCCACCCTCCATTGAGCAGAATGCCCAGTTCACGGGGGCTGATCTGACTGGCGGCCTCGCCCAGCTTTCGCGTGAACTTGCCGCGTTCGCACCCGCTCATGCCGAGAAGGCTGCCACCGAGTTTCAGGTACCGCCGATCGGGCGTGACGTAGCGGCGGATCAACTTGGGCAGCTCGGACTCTTCGTCAGCGTGGCGGCTGGTGGTGCGGTCAGTGATTCGCTGGTGGCCTTCGATCTCGCCATCTCAGCCGCGGTCCTGGGCGTTGGCGATGCAAATCTCTTCTAACCGTGCAGGTTGCGAAGGGGGCTCTGTAGACGGAGGCTGGCCGCCGTTGTACGACCCGCCATACGGCGCCGTGCGGATGCTCCAGCAGCACCACGCCGTTTCGGTTGACGGGCCGCAGCCGCTCGGGGAAGCAGCCCTTCCGGCTCAACTCGGTGATGGCCTTCGGTGGGAAGTTCACCAGTGGGTGGACGTGGTTGCTCTCGCCGTTGAACTCGACCAGCTCGGTCTCGAAGTCCTCGCACACGGCCCGCGTGATCACCTCGCAGCGCGTCAGGTGCCGGTCGGCGAAGACGGAGTGCCGGTACTTCGTCACGAAAACCAAGTGAACATGCATGTGGAAGATGCACTGACGGCCTGTACGAACGTTCTCATCGATACCCATAAACCAACTGTGTATCGTGATCCGCGTGCAGCTTCGGTACAGCTTCCGCCTGTACCCGAGCGCCGGTCAGCGCACAGCGCTGGCGAGGGCGTTCGGATGCGCGCGGGTGGTCTACAACGACGCGCTCCGCGCTCGGGAGACCGCCCGTAGCGAAGGCATGCCGTTTCCGAAGACCGGGGACCTGTCCAAGCGGCTGATCACCGGGGCCAAGCAGACACTGGAGCGGTCCTGGCTCGGCGAGGTTTCGGCGGTCGTCCTCCAGCAGTCCCTGAGGGACCTGGACACCGCGTACCGGAACTTCTTCGACGGTCTGAAGGGCAAGCGCCCGCGCATGGGCGCGCCCCGGTACAAGTCGCGCAAGGACACCCGGCAGGCCGTCCGGTTCACCGCGAACGCCCGCTGGTCGATCACCACGGGCGGGAAGCTGCGCCTGCCGAAGATTGGCGACCTGAAGGTGAAGTGGTCCCGGCCGTTGCCGTCGACGCCGTCCACGGTGACGGTGGTCAAGGACTCGGCGGGCCGGTACTTCGCGTCCTTCGTCGTGGAGACCGGTCCGGAAGAGGTGCTGCTGGAGACGACGCCCGAGCTGGGCATGGACCTCGGCCTCGGGCACTTCGCGGTCCTCTCCGACGGCCGGAAGGTCGACAGCCCGCGCTTCCTGCGCAGGGCCGGGAAGCGCCTGAAGAAGGCGCAGCGCGCGCTCTCCCGCAGGGAGCAGGGCAGCAGGAACAGGGACAAGGCCAGGGTCCGCGTCGCTCGGGCACACGCCCGTGTCGCGGACGCGCGCCGCGAGTTCCACCACCAGCTTTCCACGAGGCTGATCCGCGAGAACCAAGCGGTCGCCGTGGAGGATCTGGCGGTGAAGGGACTCGCCCGCACGCGCCTGGCCAAGTCCGTTCGCGACGCGGGATGGTCGGCGTTCGTGAGCATGCTGGAGTACAAGGCCGCCCGGTACGGGCGCACCTTCATCCGGATTGGCCGGTTCGAGCCCACGTCGCAGGTGTGCTCGCGGTGCGGAGTGGAGGACGGGCCCAAGCCCCTGCACGTGCGCGTATGGACCTGTGGGGCATGCGGGGCGGTTCTGGACCGGGACATCAACGCGGCGGTCAACGTCGCCAAGGCGGCCGGACTGGCCGAGACAGCCTGTGGAGCGCGAGTAAGACCGGGACTCCTCCCGGCACCGCGCAGCGAAGCAGGAACCCACTCGACACCGCAGCGTTCAACGATGCGGTAGGCGGGAATCTCCCCCTTCAGGGGGAGAGGATGTCAACCCAGGTCGAAGGTGTTGGGCAGCCCCAGCCGATAGCGCACCTCGTCGATCCGCTTCAGGGGCTCCATCTCCGGCGGCCGGAACAACTCCCAGATGTGGCACCGCCCGGCGGCCGAATTCTCTGCGTCCAGGAGTGCGTTGACGGCGCGTCGGGCGGACTCGTTGGCGCCCTCCATGGTGGCCAGGTCCACATCCGTACGGACGTAGTCGCCCGCGAGGAAGAAGTTCGGCACCGCTGTCCTGGCCGACGGGCGGTGGTGGAGGGTGCCGGTGGGGTGGATGAGGAGCTGTTCGCGGTTCTGTGGGTCGGGGCCGCCGAGGCCCGTGACCGCCGGGTCCATGAACCATCCGAGACGGTCCTCGTCCCGGAGCGTCGTCTTGCCGGAGTCGTTCAGCCCGTCCTTCAGCTGGGCCCACAGTTCGGCGACGATCTCGTCCTTGGTGCACTCACGGGCCGTCTTGCCGTACAGGATGCCGGGCTTGTCCCATTCGGAGATGATCGCGGACAGACACTCATGGGCCTGCCCGTCTCCGTAGTCGCGCGAAAAGTCCCGTACGTCCCAGAACTGCGTCTGGCCGATTCCGGTGACCGCCCACGGGGAGTCGAGGCAGTTGATGTGGCCGTGCACGACGGGGGTGGGCGTGCGCAGGTAGAACATCACGCCGGTCATCCAGTCCGTCTTCAGCGCGTCGCACCGCCCGAGCTGCGGGTCGGCGGCGCGCAGGGCCGGGCCCCAGGTGACGCGCGCGTGCTCGACCGGGAGGGCGGAGACGTAGTGGTCGGCGGTGATGGTGCGCTGCCGGCTGCCGCCGCGCGGCGCCACCCGTACGCCGGTCACCCGGCCGCCGTCGTACACCACCTCCCGGACCTCGGTGTCGAGCACGAACTCGACGCCCAGGGAGCGCAGATACCTCTCCCAGGGGTCGATCCACGCCTCGCTGGTCGGGGCGTTCAGCACCCGGTCGATGTCCGCGTCACCGTCCATGCCGCGGCCGAGCAGACCCCACAGGAGGAGGGCCTCGATGATGACGCGGCCGACGGTGCGGGTGGAGGCGATCTCGGCGCGGGTGGCGACGAGGTTGCGGGTCTGGCCGATGCCGAGGAGCACCTGGTACTCGCGGCTCATCTCGCCCGCCCGGATGAAGTCCCACCACGCGGTCTTCTCCCACTGGTCCTCGCGGCGGGCGTCGCAACTGGTGAGGTGGACCAGGAGGCGGTCGGCGAAGTAGGCGGCCTCGTCGGCGGGCAGGTGAGTGGCGAGGTCCAGCACCGACAGGATCTGGTCGCGGATCCAGGACGGGGTGAGGTCACCGGGGGCGGGCGGGGTGGTGGCCCGGCGGAGTGGGAAGTGCAGGTCCGGTCGGCCCGAACCGTGCGCGAACAACGCCTCCGTACCGCTGCGGAGGTTGCCGTGGACGCCGCTCGCGTTGCCGGGGAAGGGGATACGGCGCATGGTGTCCGGCAGATTCCGGTAGAAGCCGGGGAAGAACCGGAAGCCGTGCTCGCCGGGAAGCGGCTTGCGGCCGCCGGTTCCGGTCCCGGGGACGTTCATTGAGCGGGCCTTGCCGCCGAGGGCGTCGTAGTACTCGTAGACCGTGACCTCGTAGCCGCGTTCGGCGAGTTCATGGGCGGCGCTGAGGCCGGAGACTCCGCCGCCGAGGACGGCGACGCGCTTGCCGGAGGAGGCCGCGGCCGCGCTGCCGGTGGGCCCCAAGGCGCCGGCCGTTCCCCCGCCGACGACTCCGGCGACGGCTCCCCCGGTCGCCGTCAGGAAGCGTCTGCGGCTGTGTCCGTTGTGCCCCTGGGACTGCTGCGCGTTGTCCGTTGCCATGAACACCGAAGGTAGGGAGGGGCTCCGGAAGCCGGAAGCCCTATTTCCCGTCACCCACAGCATCCTCACAAACGCAAGGAGACAGCGATGCCGACCGTGATGCCGACCGTGATGCCGGGACGCGGGGTCGGCACCGCGGCCGGGCGGCCTTGGCCGTCGTGCCGACCACCGGCGGTCAGTGCTCGGGCACCCCCTTGCCCGCCCACTGGGTCGCGTGCTCCTGGACGAATTCGGCGAAGGTACGGGGTGGACGGCCGGTCAGATCCAGCACCGCGGTACTGACCTGGTCCTCCCGACCAGCCCTGATGCCGTCTTCCACGGCGGCGATGGCGGCGGCGAACTCGGCGGACATGCCCGCGGCGCGGTAGTTGGCCGCCTGCTCGTCGGTCCCGATCGCCACCACTCGGACCGGCCGTCCGGTGTGGCTGGTGATGATCGCCGCCACCTCCTGGAGGCTCATGGCCTTCGGCCCGGTGAGCAGGTGGTCACGCCGGTCGCCCGGCTCGACGCCGGGGTCGGCCAGCAGGGCGGAGGCGGCCGCCGCGATGTCCCGCGCGTCGATCCAGCCCACTCGGCCGTCACCGGCCGCGGTGCGGATCTCGCCGTACCGCCGGATCCGCTCGCCCACCGGGTGCGGGCTCAGGAAGTTCTGCATGAACCCGGACGCGCGCAGCACCACCCACCCTGGCCGGGCCCGCACCCGCGCGGCCAGCTCCAGCGCGCTGGGAGCGTTCGGCAATACGACGGCGGAGCCGAGGAGCACTACCCGGCGCACGCCGAGGCGCTGCGCCTCGGCGAGGAACGGGCCGACCAGCGGCATCGGGTCCACCGTGTTCACCGGAGGCACCAGGAAGACCCGGTCCACCCCGCGCAACGCGGCCGGGTGGGTGGCCGGGTCCGCCCAGTCGAACCGGACCGCGTCAGGATCACCGGCAGACGGGTGGCGGCTGGCCACCCGGACCGGCACACCGTTGCCGCGCAGCAGTTCCACCAGTGCGCTCCCGGTCTTCCCGGTGCCGCCGGTCACCAGCACGCCGGTCATCGGACCGCCCCCGAGCGCAGCGAATTGAGCAGTTCGGGCAGTGCCCCGGCCGCTGTGGCATTGGCCAGCGGGTTCCAGTAGTCCCGGAAGCGGGTGATCAGACCGTCCTGGACGGTGATCACCACGATGTAGTCCATCCGATAGGGGTCTCCGGTACGCACCGAGCGCCCGGTCGCGTGGTACTCCACCACAACGGTGTCCGGCCGTTCCGTATGGTGCACGGTGATCGCGGAGACCTCTCGCACGTCATACACCTCGGGGAAGCCGGCCAGGTAGCCACGGACCGCTTCCCGCCCGACCAGCCGCCGCGGCGAGGCCCCGGCGGCGAACGGGAACTCGGCGGTGCCGTCTTCCGCCCACAAGTCGGCGACGGCGTCCATGTCCTTGGCCAGCATCAGATCCAGCAGTCGGCGCATCGTTTCCTCGGGAGCGCGCGGCATGGTGTCCTCCAATATCCAACGGGGTGTCAAGTCCGGACTCGGTATCAAGTCCGGACTGGGTGTGAAGCCCAGACTGGACGCGGACCTGCCGCCGGGGAACTGACAGCTGAGCCCGGGACCACCAGTCCGTGGCTATGCCGGGCACCTCCTGCCACCATGAATGGGGTGAGCAGAAGCGAACTGGCCGACTTCCTGCGCCGCCGGCGGGAGGCACTGCCCCCTGACCAGGTGCCGGCCACGGCCATCCACCCGCCGGGCCGCCGCGCCCGGCGCACTCCCGGATTGCGTCGCGAAGAGGTGGCCGCACTGGCCGGGGTGTCGGTCAACTACTACGAGCGGCTGGAGCAGGCCCGCGCGCCACGCCCGTCCCCGCAGGTGCTGGCCGCGCTGGGGACGGCACTGCGGCTCACCGGCGCCGAACGCGAACACCTGGCGCGGCTGGCCGGCCAGATCCCGCCCGGCACCAACGCCGATCGGAGGCCGGTGCCCGCCGACGCCCACCGGCTACTGCACCGGCTCGGCCCGATTCCCGCCTACCTCGTCGACGAGCGGCAGGACATCGTGGCCTGGAACAGAGCGGCAGCCGAGTTGATCACCGACTTCGGGATGCTGTCCGCCGAAGAGCGCAACACCGTGCGGCTGGCCCTCCGGCTGGGCGACTCCCTCTGTTCGGCACCGCCCGGCGCGGAGGGCGAGTTCACCCGGCAGTCCGCCGCCGAACTGCGCACGGCCAGTGCCCGCTATCCGGCCGACCGCGTCCTCGGCGAGCTGGTCAACGAGTTCGCCGCGCACAGCCCGGACTTCGCCGCCGGCTGGCGCGACCACGACGTACGCCCCGTACCGACGCTGCGCAAGTACCTGCACCACCCGGACCTGGGTGAACTGGAGGTGGAGCGCCACACCCTGGTGCTGCCCGGCAGCAACTTGCAGCTGGTGATGTACACGGCGGAACCCGGCAGCCCCACCGCCATCGCACTCGCCCGGACCGGGACCCCGCGATAGGACCCCGCGGTGAGCCCTTCACAGCGTCGCAGCGGGCGGCTGCCCTGGGCTGAGGCGAACCGTGGACGCTCCGGCACCCGGGCGCCCATGTGGGGACGGCTGGCCGGCACCGTCATACGGCGGCCCGCGCTCACCGCGCCGCCCGTACTCGCGGTCCCGCTGCTCGCGGCAAGCCCGCTCCGCTGTGCCGGAGCTCGTAACCGAGTCGCCGTACGGGAAGAACTCGACGCACGTCTGACCACGCGTCGCGGGTCACCTCTGCGTAGCGTCGGTGCAGTAGACATCCTTGCCCGGCAGGTGGCCGGTGGTCAGGAAGCCAACGGTGGCCTTGTCGGCGCAGGCGGAACCCGCGTCGTAGACGTAATGCCCGCCGTTGTCGACGCCGACGAAGGCGGAGCGGTCGCCCAGGGCACGGTGCAGCCCGACGCCGCCTTCCCATGCGGTGGCGTTGTCCCGGCGGTTCTGGAGGATCAGGGTGTTGCGCGGGCCCTCGTCGGTTACGGCGACCGGCTTTTCCGCCGGCTTCTTCCAGAAGGCGCACGTCCAGACGTTGGCCGGCATTCCCGCGGTGAGCGGGTATGCCTTCCGGTTGGCGGCGGTGCGGGTGGCGTAGCCGTCGAGGTCGTGGGGCCACTCCGCGTCGCCGCAGGTGAGAGCCAGGAACATGGTCGCCTGGTTGTCCGCGGGCACGCCCGGAGGCCCCGAGGTCTCGGTGAAGATCTGCTGGAGCACCGCCTTGTCGGCGTCCGTGGTGTGACCACCGGCCAGATCGGAGGCCGCCTTCCAGAACCGGGTCAGGGGCGCGAGGGTGTCGTCGTGCAGGAGCATGCTGTAGGTGATGTTCCGCAGCCGCGGCCCGTCCAGCGACAGCGAAGTGCCGGGAACCGGTACGGGCTTGCGGTCGAGCCGGTCGGCGAGGGCGAGGTAGGTCCCGGTCACCTCCTTGACGCCGTTGCCCAGCCCGAGGGTGCCGTCCTGGGCCGCGGCGACGGCGGCCGCGTCCGGAAACCGGTCGGCCATGCCCTTGCCCCACGTGTCCGCCACCTCATCGGCCCACGCCTTGGTGGCGTTGACGTTGCCCTCAAGGATCATCCGACCGGTCCGGTCCTGGAACAGGGACCGGTAGACGGCGCCGAGGTAGGTGCCGTAGGACTGGCCCCAATAGGAGATCTTCTTCTCGCCCAGCGCCTGGCGGATGCGGTCCATGTCGCGGGCGGTGTTGGCGGTGTTGAAGTACTTCAGGTTCTCGCCCACCGTGTCGGCGCACCTCTTGGCGTTGGTTTTGGCGAGAGCCACGTTCTTGGTGATCGAGCCGTCCGCGGCGGGATACGGGAAGAGTGCGAAGACGCCGGGGTCCTTCAGACCGCAGCTCTGCGGGGTGCTGTGCTCGACACCGCGAGGGTCGAAACCGATCAGATCGTAGCGGTCGGTTACGGACTTCGGCAGTGTGGGCGCCATGGTTCCGGGTGTGTCGAGACCGCCCAGGGCCGGTCCGCCGGGGTTGAGCAGCAGGACGCCATGCCGTTTGCCGGGCGTGGCGGTGGCCAGCCGGGAGACCGCCACGTCGATCTGCGTGCCGTCCGGGTCGCGGTAGTTCAGCGGGACCTTCAACGTTCCGCAGGTCAACTGGGCATTCCGGGGCGATCGTTTGGCCGGCCGAGGGCACTTGCCCCAGGCGATCCTGACGTGGTCCGCAGTCTGCGTGGCAGCCGTCCCGGTCTGCTTCCCCGCCCTCGTCTGTGCCGTGTCCCCGGCGTCCCGGTCACATGCCGCCAGCCCGGTGCCGGCCAGCGTGGAAACCAGCAGAGCCACGGCGAACCGGCGGCTCCCGGGGAACCCGGACCCTCCGGAATCGCGCATCGTTCTCATTGGTGTCGCCCTCCTGGTGTTCGACCTGGCCGGACCGCCGGTCCGACCGCTGCGCTGACAGTCAGGGAGTCAACAAGAGACCTCCGGTGCCGGGCTTCACCCCCGAGCGGACACATCAGTAGCTCGCTCGGGGGACCGGCGGGGTCGGAGGCGACCGCCGCGGCACGGAAGGGGCGGCCGTCGCATCGGCCGCACGATGACATGGCTTCGGGAGAAGCGCCCGTACCCCGTCAGCCGCGCTTCGCCGACGTCCCGGCGCGCAAGCCGTCGACGAGCAGGTCGAGCATCCGCCCGGCCTGCTCGCGGTCTTCGGTCGCGAGGAAGATCCCGACCAGGGTGCTGACGACGTCGTCGGGGCGCACGTCTGCCCGGAGCGTGCCCTTCCGCGCTCCGGCGGCGATCAGCGCGCCGACGGCGCCGTTGATGTTCGCCCGCGCGCGGGCGGAGGCGACCGTGCCCTCGGCGGTGATCGCCTTGAGTGTCTCGGCCATACCGCGCTTGGTGGCGATGAAGTCGGCGTAGTCGTCCATCCACGTGCGCAGCGCGGTGACGGGCTCGTGCTCGGCGAGCAGCGGCTCCACGCGGGAGCACAGTTGCGCGCGCTCGGCGCGGTAGACCGCCTCGATCAGCGCCTCGCGGGTCGGGAAGTGCCGGTAGAGCGTGCCGATCCCGACACCGGCCTCGCGGGCGACGGCCTCCAGGGTCGGCGTCTGTCCGGCGGTGAAGGCGGCGCGGGCCACCTCGAGGAGGCGGTCCCGGTTGCGCTGGGCGTCGGCCCGCAGGCGTGGTTCACGGTCGACAGCGGCCATGAAGCGGAGGCACCTCCGATTGTGGTACGTTGCGGAGGTCCCTCCGCTTAACCGTGAGCCTACCGTTCCACGGGAGTCCCACCATGACCACCACCCGCACCACTTCGGGCGCACGCCCACACCCCAGCGGGCGCACGTCTCTCGCCGGACGCCCCGTCGCCCGCATCGGCTACGGCGCGATGCAGCTCGAGCACGGCGACGACGAACGCGCGCACGCCGTGCTGCGCCGGGCCGTCGAGCTGGGCGTCGACCACATAGACACCGCCGAGTTCTACGGACCGGGCCGCGTCAACGCGCGCATCCGAGCCGCACTGCGTCCCTACCCCGAGCACCTGGTGCTGGCCGGCAAGGTCGGTGCCACCAGCGACCCGAACGGCCAGTACGGGCTGCGTCCGGCGCAAAAGCCCGCCGAACTCCGCTCCGAGCTGGAGGCGAACCTGCGCACGCTGGGCGCCGAGCGCCTCGACGTGGTCAACATCTACCCGATGTACCGGACGCAAGGAATCCCCGCCGACCAGCGGGTCGACTTCGACGACCAGCTCGCCGAGCTGATCGCCCTGCGCGACGCCGGGCTGCTCGGCGGAATCGGCCTCAGCCACGTCGACGCCGACCAGTTGCGGCACGCCCTGCCGGCCGGCGTCGTCTGCGTGCAGAACGCCTACAGCCTCGTCGACCGTTCGTCCGAGCCCCTGCTCGACCTCTGCCGCGAGCACGGCATCGCCTGGGTGCCGTACTTCCCGCTCGGGTCGGGGTTCCCGGAGCTGCCGAAGGTCGCCGACCGGCCCGCCGTACGCGAGGTGGCGACCCGACTGGGCGCGACCCCGTCCCAGGTCGGGCTGGCATGGCTGCTCGCCCGGGGGCCGCGGACGCTTCTCATCCCCGGCACCCGCAGCATCGACCACCTCGAGGAGAACCTCGCTGCCGGCGACGTCATCCTCGACGAGGAGGCGCTGGCCGCGCTGGAGGGATAGCCCGTGCTTCCGGCGCTCCTCGACGGCATCGGCCGCTTGGCACCGATGTTCCCGGGTCTCGGGTCCTGCCACGGACCACGGGGGCGTGGTCACGGCCAACGATGCCGCTGTCCGAATCGAGGTGGGGGACGGGCAACGGCGATTCACCGCCCTGCCCGCGCCCCGGACCGCCTCGGCTGAGAGCCTGTGTCATATCCCCGGTCGGATCAGCGTGCGTGCCAGGCGTCGCACGCCCGGCCGGGGATATGACACAGGCTCTCAGCCCAGCTCGCCCATCAGGGCGGTGACGTAGGCATCCAGCCGCTCCTCCACGGCTCGCGTTGTCAGCTCCGTCCTCCCCGCCTCCCGCCATGGCTGTCCCACCTGCCGCACTTCTTCCGAGCACGCCAGCCCGTCCCGCACCCGCCAGTACAGCCGCTCGCTCGCGTCCGCGGCCAGCACCCCGCCGGCCTCCTCATACGCCTCAGCGAACCGCAGACCCCACGCCGGGCCGTGCAGCAGCGCGAGATTGGTGGAGCAATGCGCCACATCGAGATCCGCCGGGCCCCACGAGGCCGCTGCCCAGTCGACGACGCCGGTGATCCGAGGACCTGCCGAGCTCGGGGGCTCCACGTCGAACAGCACATTGCCGGGTTGGAAGTCCCGGTGCAGGAACCGCTCTTCATAGGGCGGCGCGGGCTTGCGGATCACCTCGATCGCCGCGGCCCATACCGCCGCGTCGGCGCCCTTCGGAACGACGACGGTGTCGGCGGTCGTCCACGCCACGTACTCCCGGGGCCGCACGGCGGGCCGCACCGCGTGGATCGCCACGAGTTGACGGGCCAGCAGAGGAACGCGCGTCTCCCATCCCTCATCGTCGAGGACCACCCGGCCCGCCAGATGTGTCATGAGGAGCGATGGATACTCGCAATGCGCGGCGGTCGGATCAACCGCGACCAGTCCAGGAGCCGGTACGCCGGTCCCCGCGAGCAGGGTCAGGGCGTCGGCCTCCCTGTTCAGCCAGTCCTCGGCGTGTTCCACGTTGACGAAGGACCGCAGCACCAGGTCGCGGGTGCCTCCCCGCGTGCCGATGGTCAGCAGCCGCATGTCGGCGGTGATGCCGCCGTGCAGGGCCTCGGTCCTGACGATCCGTTCGCCGACCTCAAGGTGCCGACTCACCCAAGCCAGGGTCAACGGGCCCATTCGAGTCATCGGAAGGCGATCTCTTCGCAGCGGGCGACGCTTCGGCGGATCGAAGCGCGGTCGAGGCCGAGCAGCGCCGTGAGCCACATGCCGTTTTGAACGATGTCGATGTCCGCGGCCCGCTTGTTCGCCTCGGTCCTCGACAGCTCCGGCCGGGCGGTACGGATCAGCGTCGCCAGGGCCTTTCGGTAGCGCTTCTGCGCGGCTGTGTTGATCTCACCGAAGACCGGGTGAACCTGGGCGAGCGACCACAGTTGCAGGCGCAGGGAGAGGTATTCCGTCGTCAGGAATTCGGACCTGGCAACACGGCGGAGCACCGCCCGGAGGTTGTCCTCCGGGCTTTTGGCCGGGTCCGGGGCGACCATGGCCATGTCCTCTCTCTCGATGCGGCGCAGGGCCGCGCAGATGAGAGTGTCCTTGTCGCCGTAGTAGTAGTTGACCAGTCCCAGTGAGACACCGGCTTGCCGCGACACCGCGCGCATGCTGACACCCGAGATTCCCTGCCGCGACAGGAGGGTGAGAACGGCGTCGAGGATCTGCTCCTCCCGGTCGAGCTTCTTCGCATGCTCCGCAGTCGTGTCACCCACCCGCACGAGACTAGCCGCTACTGGACCACACCACGCGTGGGCCACCCCACGTCGACCTCGTGTCCACGCACCGGCGGGGCCGATCGTCGCGAGGCATTGAACGATCGTCCAATCCGGCCTATCTTCCGGGACATGGCTACTCTCACCGCGGAAGAGGCCGAGACGATCGCCTTCGGCTATGACCAGGACCCCGCGAAGTCCATGTCCCTCCGGTCTGAGGCCTACACCGACCCGAAGTGGCACGCCGTGGACCTCGAGGCCATTCTCGGCCGCACGTGGCAGTGGGTCTGTCATGTGGAGAAGCTGACGCGGCCGGGCAGCTACGTGACCACGACCGTCGCCGGGATGCCGGTGGTCGTGATCCGCGACCGGTCGAAGCGGCTGCGCGCCTTCTACAACGTCTGCAAGCACCGGGCGCATGAACTCCTGTCGGGCGAGGGGACGACGCGCACCATCGTGTGCCCGTACCACGCGTGGACGTACGACCTGGGCGGCGCCTTGGTGGGGGCACGGCAGACGGCCAGGATGGACACCTTCGACAGGTCCGGGATCTACCTCGACCGGATCCAGGCCGAGGAGTTCTGCGGTTTCGTCTACGTCAACCTCGACCCGGCCGCCCGGCCCCTGGCGGAGCAGGCTCCCGACCTCGCCGCCGAGATCACCCAGCGGGCACCGGACATCGCCGGGCTCACCCACGCGAGGCGTCTGAACTACGACGTCAAGACCAACTGGAAGAACGTCATCGACAACTTCCTGGAGTGCTACCACTGCCACATCGCGCACAAGGAGTTCGTGTCGCTGGTGGACATGGACACCTACGACGTGAAGACCCACGGCATCTGGTCGAGCCACTTCGCGGACGCGGGCACGTCCGAGAACATCGCGTACGACGTGTCCGGCGCGACCGTCAAGGAGCATGCGGTGTGGTGGCTGTGGCCCAACACATGCCTGCTGCGCTACCCCGGGCGGGGCAACTTCATGATCTTCCAGGTGCTGCCGGCCGGGCCCGACCGAACCGTGGAGACCTGGGACTTCTTCCTGGAGGGCCCGGAGCTCAACAAGGCGGAGGAGCAGTCGGTGCGGTACATCGACGAGGTGCTGCAAGTGCAGGACATCGACCTGGTCGAGAGCGTACAACGCGGCATGGGCACGCCCGCCTTCGGCCAGGGCCGGATCGTCTACGACCCCGAGCGGGCACCGGGGCTCTCCGAGCACGGTGTCCACCACTTCCACGGACTCGTCCTCGAGGCCTACCGCTCGCTGGCGAACGGCACGAGCGCGTCCTCGACGCCCTGTCCCGCCGACGCGGCGCTCTGCTCACCGAGCTGATCACCGTTGCCCGAGGGCACGCTTCGCCGGGTGCGCGATAGCCCCTGCCGAGGAGGAAGGCCGGGTTGGGGGTGTCGCTAGCCCCCTCCGGGGTCCTGGGGCTGGCCCCCGTGTGGCCGGGGTGTTGACGCCATGGCGTCGCACCGTCCCCGGTCCGTACGTTTAGGCAGGTCAGAACCTTGCTGACCGATTCAGGACCGGAGCCCTCCATGTCTCAGACCACCGCGCCGTCCGCATGCACCGCACCCGTCGGCGCCCCCGCGCAGCAGGGGAGTGAGTTCACCCCCCTGCTGCGGAAGGTCAGGGGGCGGGGGCTGCTGGAGCGTCGCAAGGGCTGGTACGCGCGGATGATCACCGTGAACCTCCTCGCCCTGGCCGCCGTGGTGGCGGGTTTGGTCCTCGCCGGGGACACCTGGTGGACGCTGCTGCTCGCCGTGCCGCTCGCCGTCCTGTCCGCCCGCACCGCCTACGTCGGCCACGACGCCGGACACGCCCAGATCGCCGTCGGCCGCCGGGCGAACCGCGCCATCGGGCTACTCCACGGCAATCTGCTCCTGGGCATGAGCTACGCCTGGTGGAACGACAAGCACAACCGGCACCACGCCAACCCCAACCACATCGAGAAGGACCCGGACGTCGGCGCCGGCGCACTCGTGTGGACCGCGGAGCAGGCCGCCGTGCGCCGCGGATTCGCCCGGTGGGTCACCCGCCACCAGGCCTGGCTGTTCTTCCCGATGCTGCTGCTCGAAGGAATCGCCCTGAAGGTGAGCAGCGTCCAGGACCTGCGGCGGCAGCCGGTGCGCGAGCGGGCCGTCGAGGGCGCGCTGCTGGCACTGCACACGGTCGGTTACGGCGCCCTGCTGCTCACCTGTCTGCCGGTGGGCAAGGCCATCGCGTTCGCGCTGCTCCACCAGGCGCTCTTCGGGCTCCACTTGGGCATGGCCTTCGCGCCCAATCACAAGGGCATGGACATGCCCGACCCGGCGGGCGAGCGCTGGGGCCATCTGCGCCGCCAGGTCCTGACCTCGCGGAACGTCCGGGGCGGGCCGGTCACGGACTGGCTCCTCGGCGGGCTGAACTACCAGATAGAACACCACCTCTTCCCGAACATGCCCAGGCCCCACCTCAGGCTCGTACAGCCTCTGGTCCGGGAACACTGCCGCGACCTCGGGCTCTTGTACGCCGAGACCGGGCTGCTCGACTCGTACCGGCAAGGGCTCCGGCACATGCACACGGTCGGCGGTGCGGTCCGGCCCGACTGAGCGCCGTCGGCTGCCGGGCCGAGGGGCGGTCGGGTCCCGGTGTCCCTGCCGTGGGTCCGCTGAGCGGATTCGGGGTCAGTGCGCCGTCGTGAGGTGGCCGTTCACGAGCGCGAGGCTGCGGGCACGCAGGGCCGCTCTGGCTTGTTCGTCGTAAGCCTGGTCGGTGGCGCGGGCGGGCCGGAGGCGGTCGAAGAATTGGCCGGTGGTGCCTTCCAGAGCAGGGTCGACGGCGAGTCGGCGGGTGGCCTCGACCCCGGACTCCAGGGTGTCGGCGGTGACACCGATCTCGGACAGGACGATCTTGGTCGGCATATAGGTGCCGGGGTGCAGACAGGTGGCGGTCAGTTCGGTGGGCGCGAACCGTTCGGCGAGGTCGAAGCAGTGCATGATCTGCGCGAGTTTGCTCTGGCCGTAGGCGCGTGTGCCCGAGTATCCGTGTTCGAGCATGAGGTCGTCGAAGTCGAGTGGATGCTGGCCCAGGGACGAGACGTGGACGACGCGGGCGGCGTGCTCCGTGGTCGCGGAGGCACGCAGGAGCGGGAGCAGGTTCTCGGTGAGGACGAACGCCGCGAGGTAGTTCACCGCGAAGCGCAGCTCATGGCCGTCGCGGCTGGTGCGGCGGTGGCGTCCGTCGGGTTCGCCGGAGCCGATGCCCGCGTTGTTCACGAGTACGTCGAGATTGTCGACGCTGTCCGCGATCGTGTCGGCCAGCCGGGCCACTTGGGCGAGGTCGGACAGGTCGGCGGTCGCGGTGACGGGTGCGGCGGCGCCGGCGCCTTCGATCTCGGCGACGACCCGCTCGAGTTTGGCGGGGTCGCGGCCGTGCAGGACGAGCCGGACGTCGCGGTCGGCCGCGAGGCGCACGGCGAGGGCGCGGCCGAGGCCGTCGGTGGCCCCGGTGATCGCGATGGTCGTGGTGGCCGTGGTGGTCATGCCAGTTCCTCCGGAGCGAGACTGCGGGTGAGGAGGCCGAGGAGGGCGTCGACGAGGGCATGGGGGGCCGCGTCGGCGGAGCCGGAATCGAACGGTGGAGGTGCGGCGAGCACCTCGTACCAGAGCAGGCCGAAGACGATCCGCGCGTCGAGCGCCGGTGAACGGCCCGCCGGGAAATCCCCCCGCTCGACGGCGCGGCCCGCCAGGACCTCGAAGGCGACGCGGCGACGGGCGAGGAACTGTTCACGAAAGCAGGCGCCGAACTCCGGGTCGATCTGGGCCTGGGCCATCAGCGTGCGCATCACGCGCATCACCGAGGGGTCCAGGCCCAGCGCGAACGACCGATCGAGGAACTGGCGCAGGTCTGCCGCGTAGCTGCCGTGGTCGTCGAGCCCGATCTGGACGTCGGCCTTGAGCACCAGCGCGTCGAGCAGCACATCGGCCTTGGACGGCCACCAGCGATAGACGGTCTGCTTGCCGGTGCCCGCCCGCGCGGCGATTCCCTCCACCGTCAGGCCCGGATAGCCGAGTTCGACGGTGAGCTCCCAGGCGGCGGTGAGGATCGCGCTGCGACTGCTCTCACTGCGCTTGCGGCCGGGTCGGATCGGCTCGGGTGCGGACGGCATGGTTCCGAGGCTACATGAATCGAACCGAGACGTACCGGTTCGCAATCGACTACGAGATGTTCACCGAGGGCCGACGCCGCGGCCGGCCCCGCAGCCGTCAATCGTGCGCGGGGACGGCCCAGGCGACGAGCTGGAGGATGACGCCGTTGGGGTCGGTGACCTGGAAGAGGCGCTCGCCCCAGGGCTCTTCGCGCAGCGGCATGGTGATGGGGGCTCCCTCGCTCCGCAGCCGCTCGTACTCGGCGTCCAGATCGTTCACGGTGAACGCGATGATCACGCCTGCGGCGTGCCGGTCCCGGAAGCCTTCGGGCAGGACCTCGATACCGCGCCGCAAGAAGATCACGTTGGCGGCGTCCTCGCGGACCAGCGAGGCGAAGCCGTCGGCGGCCACGGCTTCCTGAAAGCCGAAGTGCTCGACCAGGAACGCGGTGGACGCGGGGACGTCGTCAACGGTCAAGGAGATGGCGGTGGAGGTGATGTTCATGATCCGTCCTGGGGTGAGAGGATATCTCTATACACAGTACACTGTACTGCGTATAGAGAAAGGAGGGGAAGGGACCGAGGACCAGAGCGGGAACAATGGAGCCCATGGCCAAGGAACACGGGGGCACGAGCGACCCGGCCCGCATTCTGGAACTGCTGTGGCGAGAGCCCGGACACGGAGATGCCCGCCGCGGCCCCAAGCAGGGGCTGACGGTCGACGCCGTCGTCCGGGTCGCCGTCGAGCTCGCAGACTCCGACGGCCTGGAGGCCCTGACCATGCGCGGCATCGCCCGGCAGTTGGGGGTGACGCCGATGACGCTCTACACCTACGTCCCCGGCAAGGCGGAACTGCTCGACCTCATGATGGACCGCGTGTACCTGGAGATGCCGCGCGGCGACCTGTCGACGGCCCCGTGGCGCACAAGGGTGGAGGCCGTCGCGCACGAGAACCGTGATCTGTACGACCGCCACCCCTGGGTGGCGACGATGTCCACAGCACGCCCGCCGCTGGGCCCCGGCCTCATGACCAAGTACGAACACGAACTGGCCGCGTTCGACGGCCTGGGCCTCGACGACGTGGAGATGGATGCGGCCCGCACCCTCCTTCTGGACTTCGTCCACTCCGTCGCCCGCGCGACCCTTGACAGCCAGGCCGCCGCCCGCGACAGCGTGATGTCCGACCAGCAGTGGTGGGCCGCCAACGAACCGCTCCTGACCAAGGTCTTCGACCCCGCCCGATTCCCCCTCGCGGCGCGCGTCGGAAGCGCCGCGGGAGCGGCACACCAGGGCATGTACAACCCCGAACACGCCTTCGCCTTCGGACTGCAACGGATCCTGGACGGCCTCGCCCACCTCATGAGCCGTCGCCGTTGACAGGCCCGGGCCGCCGCGGGGGAGTTCAGCGGCGGACCGGGCGGCGGGGGCGGGTCAGGCGGGTATCCCGGAGTCGGGGATCCAGTGGCCGTGGATACCGGCGGGCACCCTGCGGGGGAGTTCGACGGCGGCCACGGTGCTCAGATCGCTCGCGTCCAGGACGAGGAGCTCCGAGGCGTCGGCCGTGAGGTCGCTGACGATGGTGAGCAGGTAGCCGTCGTCCTCGGCGGTCCCGTCCTCGGCGGGCGCGAAGACGGCCTCGCCGGGCATCCGGCCCGCGCCGTGCGCGAGGAGCTTCTCCCGGCCGGTCCGGGTGTCGAACTTGACGGTGTGGTAGCCCGACAGGCCCGCGCCGGGGAAGGCGATGGCGTAGCTGTAGCGGTAGGCCGAACCGGTGTGGGCGTCGTTGATCGACGGGAACTCGGTGGCCAGGTCGTTGAGGGACTCCGTGGTGACCTTGCCCGTGGCCGGGTCGATGATCCACCGGTGGAAGGTCGAGCCGGCGTCGGGGCTGGTGCCGTAGCCGGGAGCGCCGACCCACCACTTCCACGAGTTCTCCCAGGCGGAACGGTCGAAGCGCGGTGCTTCGAGGACGATCCGGCCCTGCGCGTCGGTGTAGGCGCCCGCGACGTGCAACAGCGCCGCCTGGTCGGCCACCTCGAACCAGCTGGTCCTGCCCCCGGCGCGCGGCATCACACCGATGCGCAGCGGGACGTCGTCGTGCCAGCGGTAGGGGATGCCGGAGTGCTCGGCGTGGTCGAAGACCACCGGCGAGTCGATGAAGACGACGTGCTCGCGGGTGATGGCGAAGTCGTGCATGAGCGACGGGCCGGAGCCGTCGATGACCTCCGACGTGACGATGTCGCCGGAGGCGTCGGCCACGTAGTAGGTCAGATACGGAGGGAAGGGGCCGTAGCTGAAGAAGTGCAGCTCGCCGGTCGCCGGGTCCTCTTTGGGGTGGGCGGTCATCGCGCTGGTGAGCTTGCCACCGAAGTCGTGGACGCCGATCGTGTCGAGTTCGGCGCTGACCTCCCAGGGCAGGTTGGCCTCCTGAAGGGCCAGGTAGCGGCCCCCGTGGAAGATGATGTTGGTAGCGGCGGCGCTGACTTCGAGCTCGGTTCCGGTGAACGGCACGCCGGCCAGGAAGGGGGTGCGCACCCAGCGGTTGCGGTACCACTCGGCCCGGCCGCCCGTGAGGCGGACGCCGTGGATCATGCCCTCGCCGCGGAACCAGTGGGTGGGGGTGATGCCCGGCTTGGGGTTGTGACCGTTGCGGAAGTAGCGGCCGTTCAACTCGGGTGGGAGGGTGCCGCGCACCTTCAGTTCGCGGCCGGTGATCTCATCGGTGACGGGGGTGAAGTGGCCGCTGATGTACGGCTTGTCCAGGGGCACGGTCATGCCTTTCGCGTCGAGAGAGCCGAGAGAGTCGAGATGAGCAGGGTCAGGGCGGCGCAGGCCAGGAAGGCCACGCCAAAGGAGGGGAGCAGGGTCAGGAAGGACAGGCCGATGGCTCCGCCGATCTGCCGGGTTGCGTTGACCAGCCCGCCGGCCAGACCGTTGTCGGCGGCCGGGACGCCCGTGGAGGACATCGCGGTGAGCCGGACGAAGGCCACCCCCAGCCCGATGCCGATGAGGAGCGTCGGGCCGAGCAGGTCCACGGGGAAGGTGCCGTCGGCCGGGGTTCGGGACAGCCAGGCCAGTCCGGCCGCGAGGACCAGCAGGCCCACGGGGAGCACATGGCGGCCAAAGACCTTGCCGGTGGCCCACGACGAGAGGGTGATCATGAGGGCGAGGGGAAGCTGGGCCAGCCCGGCTTCCAAGGGCGAGTAGCCGAGGGTGCGCTGCTGGTAGAGCGGCAGGAAGTAGAAGAGGCCGAGCCAGACCGCGCCCAGCAGGGCCATCAGCACATTGGGCGCCGCCACCACGCTCATGCGCCCCGGCAGCAGCGGGTCGGTGGCGCGGCGCTGGAGCACCACGAACAGGCCGAGCAGCGCCAGACCCAGCACGGCGAGCGGCCAACGGCCTGACAGGCCGTAGGTGAGCGCGGCCAGCCCAGCCGTCACCGTCACCGCGCCCGGCGCGTCCAGGCTTCCGCCGCGTGGCCGGTCCGCCCCGACCAGCAGCCGGGTGGCCACCAGGACGGCCAGGGCGAGGGGCACCATCACGACGAACACCGCACGCCAGCCGTACAGGCTGGTGAGCAGCCCGCTCAGCAGCACGCCCGCCGCGCCGCCGGCACCGGAGACCGCGCCCCACACTCCGAGCGCGGTGCCACGCCGCTCCTTGTCGGGATAGAGCGTCAGCACGAGGGCCAGCGCCGTGGGCGCCAGCAGCGCGGCGCCGGTTCCCTGCACCGCCCTGCATACGATCAGCACGATCGCGGTGGGCGCCAGAGCCGCGCCCACGGAGGCGAGGGCGAACAGGCCGATGCCGAGCAGAAACACGCGGCGAAGGCCGTATACGTCGCCCGCGCGCCCGCCCGGCAGCAGCAGCGCGCCGAAGACCAGTACGTAGGCGTTGACCGTCCACGCCTGGCCCGTATCCGACAGATCGAGCCCGGCCCGGATCTGGGGCAGTGCGACGTTCACGATCGATGTGCTCAGCACGACCAGGAACTGGGCCGTGGCCAAAACCGCCAGCGGTATCCAGCCGGTGGTGGTCCGTTGCGTTGCGGTGCGGGTCATGGGCTCGACACTCGCAGTGGGCGTCCGCCGCTCGCGTCGGTAGTCATCGCCTATCCGACTCCCCACGGGAGACCTCGGGTGACTGGGGTCTTCCCTGATTCCCCCGCGGCGCACGACCGCATAGGTTTCGGACGTGCCCGAGACATATACGGATGTCCTGATCGGCCGTCAGGACGAGATACGCCGGCTCGACGCCCTGCTCCGAGCGGCGGGGGAGGGCCGGGGCGGCGTCCTGGTCCTGCGCGGTGAGCCGGGCATCGGCAAGAGCGCGCTGCTGCGGCATCTGGACGAGGCCGCGACCGGATTCCGCGTCATGCGGGCGTCGGGCGCGGAGTTCGAGATGGAGCTGCCGTTCGCCGCGCTGCACCAGTTGCTCTCGCCCGTCACCGGCCGGCTGACGGCGTTGCCCGCGCCGCACCGCAAGGCGCTGGAGATCGCTTTCGGCCTCGACACCGGCACACCCGATCCGTTCCTGGTCGGCGTCGCGTCGCTGGGCCTCCTGGTGGAGACCGTGCGCGAACGCCCGCTCCTGTGCGTCGTCGACGACGCACAGTGGCTGGACCAGGCGTCGGCCAAGGCGCTGGCCTTCGTGGCCCGCCGGGTCTCGGCCGAGTCGATCGCCCTGGTGTTCGCGGCGCGCGAGCCGAGCCACCGGCACGAGCTGGACGGGCTGCCCGGCCATGCGCTTCGGGGCCTTGGCGAATCGGATGCCCGCGCGCTGCTGGCCGCGGCGATCCGCGCCCCGTTGGACGAGCGGGTGTGTGACCGCATCCTGGCCGAGGCGCGCGGCAACCCCCTCGCGCTGGTGGAGCTTCCCAGGACCGCCGGACTCGCGGGGATGGCGGGCGGATTCGCCCAGCCCGACTCGGTACCCGGTGTGATCGAGCGGAGCTTCCGGTCCCGGCTGGAACTCCTGCCGCCCGCGGCCCGGCTGCTGGTGACCGTCGCCGCCGCCGACCCGATCGGCGACCCCGGCCTGCTGTGGCGTGCGGCCGAGCTCCTGGGCATCGACGCGGCCGCCGCCGCGGAGTCCATCCCGCTGGTCGAGTTCGGCACCCGGATCCGGTTCGGCCACCCCCTCGCCCGTTCGGCCGCCTACCGCGCCGCAGGGCCGGAGGAGCGGCGCAGGGCGCACGAGGCGCTGGCCGCCGTGACCGACCCGGTCGCCGACCCCGACCGGCGGGCCTGGCACCGTGCCCAGGCCGGCGCCGGTCCGGACGAGCAGGTCGCCGCCGAGCTCGAAGCCTCAGCCACTCGCGCCCAGGAGCGTGGCGGTGTCGCGGCGGCCGCGGCCTTCCTCGAACGCTCGGCCGCGCTCACGATCAGTCCGGTCCAACGCGCCGAGCGTGCCCTCGCCGCGGTCCAGGCCAAGCTCTCGGTGGGCGACTTCGAAGCGGCGGCCGATCTGCTCACCACCGTGGCGACCGACGATCCGAGCCAGGCAGCCAGGGCCGACCTGCTCCGCGGCAGGCTGTCGTTCGTCCGCCGCCGGGGGGACGAAGGCCCCACGGCGCACCTCCTGCGCGCCGCCGCCCGGCTGGCGGCCACCGACCCCGCCTGGTCACGGGAGTGCTACCTGGACGCCTTCGAGATGGCCCTTCTGCTCGGCGGGCTCGACCACGTGGTGGAGGCAGTCGGGAAGTCCCCGCCGTCGGGCGGGCCGGCAGCCGGCGCGGCGGCGGTCCTGACCGGCCTGATCAACCTGGTGAGCGACGGGCACCAGGCGGCGGGGGAGATCCTCGGGCCTGTCGTCGGCGACGTCGGCGACGAGGTGTGGGCCAGGCGGCCATCACTGGGCTTCATGCTGGCCACCGAGCTGTGGAACTTCGACGCCATGCACTCCATCGCCACCCGTGCCGTCACGGCCGGCCGAGAGTCGGGCTCCTTCCACGCGCTGCCCATCGGACTGGCCATGCGGGCCACCGCGACCGTGCACACCGGCGACTTCGGTGCCGCGATGGAGCTGATCTCCGAGCAGGAGGCGATCGCCGACGCCACCGGCGCGGCACCGCTGGTCTATCCGCGTCTCCACCTGGCCGCGATGCGCGGGCGGCGCGACGAAGCCCTCGAACTGTTCTCGTCGGTGGATCACGGGATGAGCCTCAGCATGCAGTGGGCGATGGCCGTGCTCGGCAACGGCCTGGCCGACTACCCGGCCGCGCTGAAGGCGGCGAAGCAGGCGGTCCAGTACGGCGCCGTCGGCACGGCGGGCCTTGCCCTGCCCGAGCTGGTCGAGGCGGCCGTGCGGTGCGGCGAGACCGAGGTCGCCGCCGCGGCCCTCGCGTCCCTCCGGGAGCGCACGCGGGCGGGTCGGCAGGCATGGGGTCTTGGCGTCGAGGCCTATGCGCGGGCCCTGGTGACCGCGGACGAGTCCGCCTACCAGGAGGCGATCGGACTGCTCGACGACAGCGCACTGGTCGTCTACCGAGCCCGGGCATATCTGCTGTACGGGGAGTGGCTGCGCCGCCAGGGCCGACGGCGTGACGCCCGGTCCGCCCTGCGGTCGGCCCACGAGTCGCTGTCCGACCTCGGTGTGGAGGCGTTCGCCGAGCGCGCCGCCGGTGAGTTGCGTGCCACGGGCGCGAAGGCCCGCAGCCGCACGTCGAAGGCATCGGACCAGCTGACGATGCAGGAGGTGCACATCGCACGCCTGGTCGCCGACGGTGCCACCTCCAAGGAGGTGGCGGCGAAGCTGTTCCTCAGCCCGCGGACGGTCGACGCGCATCTGCGCAACATCTTCCGCAAGCTCGGGCTCACCTCACGCAGGCAACTGCGAGAGCTGCCCGACATTCGTCAGCCGCGTGGTGGTGGCCGTCCGCAGGCCGGTCAGCCGCGACGCGAGAAGTAGATGGTGGCGAGGATGTAGGTCACGCCGCCTGCCCCGCACAGCACATCCCAGGGGTGGCCGCTGTGCCCGCGGACCAATTCGGTCACGAAGCCGGCCAGGAGCACCAGTACGAGAACGTGCAGCGTAAACGCGGACGCGCGCTGGTTGATGGCTCGACGGCGCTCGTCCGTGGTCTGGCCGCGCAGCAGCGCGGCGGACTCCGACCGGCGCGATGCCATGACGAGGACCAGCACATAGGCGGCCATGGTGACGAAGCCGCCGGCGGCCATTCCGGGGTCGTTCCGGGCCAGGAAGACCGCGATGAAGACCGCGCCCATGGCCAGCCCCACGGCTGGGACGGCCCAGCGCTGGCCGCGGGTGGTCTCTGGTTCGTGGTCAGTCGACATGAAAGATCTCCTCCACCGTCTTACCGAAGTACCGGGCCATACGGATTGCCAGAGGCAGCGATGGGTCATAGCGAGACTGTTCGATGGCATTGATCGTCTGCCGGGAAACACCCAGCGCCCGCCCCAACTCCTGCTGGGAGAGCCCCATGACGATACGCAGCTGACGTACCTCGTTCCGCATATATGGAAAGTAGGCTTTACATCGGCCAGTGTCAAGTGTCCTTTACATCGCGCCTTTGCATCGCCGGAGACCTGGCGAAGGAACTCCGCGAGGTCGCGCACCTGGGCGCGGGCGCCGATCACCACACCGTCGGAGCACCCCAACGCGTTGGCCGGAACCGCGCGGGTGAACTTTTTCGGATGCTCGGGTGACGTAATCCGTCACGCTCGACGCCATCCGTGCATGCGTACCGGAACTGCGGCCGTTACTCCTTCGTGACCCCGGACGGTGCTGGATCACCCGGCTGTGACCTGGGGTGATGCAGGATTCCATCATTGACGAGCGGAAAAGCGCTGATTAGCGTCCGCCCCATGACCCACCGAGCTCCCGTGGACACCATCGACGACCTGGACCGCCGCGTCATCGCGGCGCTCCAGCTCAACGGTCGCGCCCCGTGGAGCGCGGTGGCTCGTTGGGTGGGTACGAGCGAGACGACCGCCCAGCGGCGCTACAAGGCCCTGCGCGAGCGGGGAGTGCTGCGGGTCGTCGGCACGCTGGAGCTGGACCGCACCCGGGAGGGCTCTTCCATGCTGGTCCGGGTGCAGGCCAGGCCCGGCCGCGGGCTGGACCTCGCGGATCAGCTGGCGGTGAGCCCGGACGTGCGCTTCCTGGCCGTCGTCACCGGTGCCGCAGATCTCATCGTCGACTTCGTTGCCCGCGACAACGAGGAGATGATGCGGATGCTCTTCACCGACCTGCCCGGGGCCGACCTGATCACCAGCACCGAGGCTGTCGCCGTCATCCGTGCGTTCACCTCCGCGTCGATGTGGGACACCGGGCTGCTGTCCGTTGAGGCGGCCGCGGACCTGCGGCCCGCCTCCCTCGCGTCGTCGTGCGACCGCGCCGACTGGGACGAGGCGCCAAAAGCGCTGACCGGTCTGGAGCAGGAGGTCGCCGCGGCCCTCAAGGAGGACGGCCGCGCCCAGGTCAGCACCCTGGCCCGGAGTCTGGGCCACACCGAGTCCGGTGTCGCACGGGCCATGGACCGGCTCATCTCCCGCGGCATCCTCCAGTTCCGGACTCTCGTCGAACCGACCCTGCTCGGGTACGACGCGGAGTTCATGGTGTGGCTGTCGATCGAGCCCGACCGGCTCGACGCCGCGGGGCGGCAGCTCGCGCGGCATCCGGGAACCAAGTTCCTGGGCGCGGCGACCGGGCGCTTCAACCTCGTCGGACACATGGTGCTGCCCCGCCGCACCGATCTGTTGCGCTACACCAGCGACATCATCGGGGCACTGCCCGGGCTGATCGCCTCCGACGTCACGCTGCACCTGGCCACCCTGAAGTACTCCTGGCACCGGATGGTCCGCGCCGTCTGAGCCCCGGCCGGCCGTCGGGCACACCAGCCGGTTATCGCGCACACCGCCCGGTTGGCGGCCCCGCCGTACCGTCAACCGCCCTCTTCCCGTCCCCCGATCCTTGTGGAGACCACCATGCCCACAGACGACCTCGGCCTGCCCTCGGAGAGCTGGCGCTGGCCCGAGCACACCTGGCGCGGCCATATCGACGCGGTGCGCGCCGGACGGCGGCTGGTCCCCGACCGCTGGCCCGGCGGTGCCCGGGTCGCGGTCGCCCTCTCCTTCGACTCCGACCACGAGACGATCCCGCTGCGCGACGGCGAGACCAGCCCCGGTCGGCTCGCCCAGGGCGAGTACGGCGCCCGCGCCGGCGCTCCACGGATCCTGGACCTCCTGGCCCGCTACGGCGTCCCGGCGACCTTCTTCATGCCGGCCGTCTCCGCCCTCGTCCACCCCGAGGAGGCCCGCGCCTACACCCGAGACGGGCACGAACTGGCCGTCCACGGATGGATCCACGAGCGCAACACGCTGCTGGGCCGCGAGGACGAGAAGGAACTCACGGCGCGCGCCATCGACACCCTCACCGCGCTGACCGGCCGGCGCCCCGTCGGCATCCGCACCCCGTCCTGGGACTTCTCGGACTCGACCCTCGACATCATGCTCGAGCTGGGCTTCGCCTACGACTCCTCGCTCATGGGCGACGACGAGCCCTACGAGATCGTCGCCGAGGGCCGGCCCACCGGGCTGGTGGAGATCCCCGTCGACTGGATCCGGGACGACGCCCCGTACTTCACGATGGACCGCTACGGGTCCGTCCGCCCGCACAGCCGCCCGCGCGACGTACGGGAGATCTGGACCGACGAGTTCGACGCCGCGTACCGGGACGGCGGCGTCTTCCAGCTCACCCTGCACCCGCACGTCATCGGTCACCGCTCGCGCCTGGTGGCACTGCGGGAACTCCTCGACCACATCGCCGCTCACCCCGGCGTCTGGTACGCGACGCACGCCCAGCTCGCCGACCTGGCCCGCGGCGTGCCGCACGGCCGGACCGCGGCAGGTTCCGCCGCCGACACCCCGGAGCACACACCATGAACACCGGATCCGCCACGCCCACCGGCCCCCTGCGCGAGGACGGCGCCGCCCCCGCCACGCTCCGGCTGAGCCGCGCCCAGCGCAAGGCCATCGTCGCCGGCACCATAGGCAACACCGTCGAATGGGTCGACTGGGCGCTGTACTCCATCTTCGCCAAGATCATCGCAGATGAGTTCTTCTCCAAGAGCGACGGCGCGGTGGCCCTGCTGTCCACGCTCGCCGTCTTCGCCGTCGGGTTCGTGATGCGTCCGGTCGGCGCCGCCGTGCTCGGCGCCTACGCCGACCGCCACGGCCGCAAGAAGGGCATGACCCTCACGGTCGGCCTGATGGCGGGCGCCGGCTTCGTCATAGCGGTCACCCCGTCCTACGAGAGCATCGGCATCGTCTCGCCGCTGATCCTGCTGGTCTCCCGGCTCGTGCAGGGTTTCTCCGCCGGCGGCGAGTTCGGCTCCTCCTCGGCGTTCCTCGTGGAGTCGGCGGCTCGCGGCAGGCGCGCGTTCGCCGGGTCCTGGCAGCAGGTGTCGGTCGCCGGTGGCGTGCTCGTCGCCTCCCTGCTGGGTACGCTCGCCACCTCCGCACTGAGCGACGACGCCCTGCACTCCTGGGGCTGGCGCGTCGCGTTCATCCTCGGCGGCCTGCTCGGACTGGTCGGCCTGTGGCTGCGGATCTCCGTGGCGGACACCGACTCCTTCGCCCAGCTCCAGGGCGCCGGCCGCACCCGCACCAATCCCGTCAAGGCCATGTTCGCGGAGCATCCCGCGGCCGCCCTGCGTGTCGCCGGGATCACCGTGGCGGGCACCCTCACCTACTACATCTGGGTCAACTACCTTCCCACGTACGCGAATCTGACCACCGGCATCCCGCTGAAGACCGCACTGCTGTCACAGACCCTCTGCCTGGTCGTCTTCGTCATCGCGTTGCCCCTCATAGGCGTGGTCTCGGACCGCGTGGGACGCAAGCCGACCATGGCGGCGTTCGCCGGCGGCTTCACCGTCCTGGCCTGGCCCCTGCTGCACCTGCTCGGCAACAGCTTCTTCAGCCTCTTCCTGGTCCAGCTCATCGGCATGCTGCTGATCCTCGGCTACTCCGCCAACTGCGCCGTCATCATGGCCGAGCAGTTCCCGCCGGAGGTACGCGCCACCGGCATCGCCCTGCCGTACGCCCTGGCAGTCGCGATCTTCGGCGGCACGGCGCCCTACCTGACGACCTGGCTGCACGAGAGCGGCCATGGCGACCTGCTGTGGGTCTACGTATCGGCGGCCTCACTGATCTCCCTCGTGGTCTACCTCACGATGCCGGAGACCAAGGACAAGGAGTTCAGCTGATGACCCACGTCCTCATCACCGGCGCCGCGGGCGGCATCGGCGGGGCGATCGCCGAGGAGTTCGCTGAAGAGTTCGCCGAGGGGTTCGCCGGGGAGTCGGATGCCCAGGGCGTGTTCCTCACGCTCGTCGACCGCGACCCCGCCGCGCTCCAGCGGACCGGGGCACGTCTGGGAACCCGTACGGCGACACGGACCGCGGACCTGACCGACCCCGACGCGCCCACCGCCGTCGTCGAGGCGGCCTGGGCGGAGCACGGCCCGGTGGACATCCTCGTCAACGCGGCGGGCGTGTACCCCTCCCTCGACATGACCGATGTGGACGCCCCGGCCTGGGACCGGCTGTTCGCCGTCAACCTGCGCGCCCCCGTCCTGGCGACCGCCGCCTTCGCCCGGCTCGCCGGCGGGCATGGACGGCCCGGTTCGGTCATCAACATCTCCTCGGGTGCCGCGCAGCGCGCCCGCCCCGGCGGAGGCCCTTACGCCAGCTCGAAAGCCGCCCTGGAGATGGCCACCCGCGCCGCCGCCCTGGAACTCGGCGCGCACGGCATCCGCGTCAACGCGGTCAGCCCCGGATTCGTCCCGGTGGCCAGCGACTGCAACCCCGTCTCCGCCCAGTACGCCGCGGCCATCGGCACCAACCCACTGGGCCGCCCGGGAACGCCGCAGGACATCGCGCGGGCGGTGCGCTGGCTCGCCGGCCCCGACGCCTCCTGGATCACCGGCGAGGTCCTGAGGGTGGACGGCGGATCCAGCACGGGCGCCCTTCACCTGCCCCGGATCTGGCAGCCCGACGACACCCGCGCCACCTTGTCCGGCCCCGTACCGGCGTCTGCGGCCGCGACCGCGGAAGGACGCACCCGATGAACGACACCCACCCAATGAACGACATCCACCCGATAGACGGCACCCACCCGATGAACGACCTCCGCCCGAAAAGCGAAACCCGTCCGAAAAGCGAAACCCACCCGAAGAAGCCTGGATACACCGTCGTCGGCGCGGGAGCGATCGGCGGCACCCTCGCCCTCGCCCTCGCCCGCGCCGGCCACCCGGTCACCGTCGTCGACACCGACCCCACCCACGTGGACGCCATCCGCACCCACGGACTCGTCGTCGCCCGCGGCGGCACCCGCGAGAGCGTGCCGGTCACCGCCACCACCCCGGACGAGTTCGCCGGCCCCCTCGGACGCGTACTGCTGGCCGTGAAGGCACAGGCCACCGGTGCCGCGCTCGACTGGATCGCGCCCCGCCTGGCTCCGGACGGCTATGTCGTCTCTCTCCAGAACGGCTTCAACGAGTCTTTGATCGCCCAGCGTGTGGGCGCCTCCCGCACCGTCGCGGCCTTCGTGAACATCTTCGCCGACGTCATCGAACCGGGTGTCATCCAGGACGGCGGCGCCGGAGCCCTCGTCATCGGCGAGCCGGACGGCGCACCGGTCAGCCCGAGGGTCCGGGACCTGGTGGCCGACCTGCGGAGCTGGGGCCCGGCCGTGGCCAGTGACAACGTAGAGGGATACCTATGGGCCAAGGCCGGGTTCGGCGCCATGCTCGCCGCCACCGCCCTCGCGGACGCTCCGATGGCCGACCTCATCGACCGGCACCGCCCCGCCATGGCCGCCCTGACGGCTGAGGTCTTCGCCGTATCCGACCGCCTCGGCGTCACCCTGGAGGCGTTCGACGCCTTCGAGCCGCACGCCTTCCGACCGGGAGCGGACCCCGCTGCCCGGAACGCCGCCTTCGACCGCCTCACCGCATGGCTGCGCACCCAGACGAAGGACCGCAGCGGTATCTGGCGCGACCTCGCCGTACGCCACCGGCCCGTCGAAGCCCCCACCCACTACACCGACGTCTTCCACCACGCGGCGCGCGAAGGCCTGCCCACGACCCTGTTGCGCACGGTCGTGAACGGCCTCCGTCAACTGGAGGGCGCCGCGCACGACATGTCGGAGTCACGGCTGGACGAACTGGACCGCCTGGCCAAGGCCCCCGCCTCCGCGCTTCCCCTCGACTCCGCACAGGCCGAAGCGGTACGGCGATGGCTCGACGCCCACCGCGAGGACATGGTCGCCGACCTCGCCGCCTACACCTCCCAGGGCAGCGCCAGCGACGACCTCGACGCCCTGGGCACCTGCCTCGGCTGGCTGCGCGGCTGGCTCGACCGACGCCTCGGCGAACCGGACGCCGAGGAGACCCTCGCACGCGAGGAGGCCGGGGACATCCTCGTCCGCCGCTACTCCGCCCGGGACACCACCACCCAGGACAACCGCCCGGTGCTCCTCCTCGGGCACTACGACACCGTATGGCCGACCGGCACCCTCGACACCTGGCCCTTCCAGCGGGACGGCGACCGCATCAGCGGACCCGGCGTCTTCGACATGAAGGCCGGCCTCGTCCAGGCGGTCTGGGCACTCCGCGCCCTCGACGCCCTCGACCTGCCCCGCCCGGCCTGCACCGTGATGCTGAACGGCGACGAGGAGACCGGCAGCCTCGCCTCCCGCGACGCCATCGTGGAGGAGGCCCGCGACAGCAGGCTCGCCATGGTCTTCGAGGCCGCCGCCGACGGCGCGATCAAGACCGCCCGCAAGGGCGTCGGACTCTTCACCGTCACGGTCACCGGCAGCGAGGCCCACGCCGGACTCGACCCGACCGCCGGAGCCAGCGCCGTGGACGAACTCGCCCACCAGATCCTGCGCCTGGCGGACCTGCGCTCCCCGGACGCGGGCACCTCGCTGAACGTGGGCGTGGTGGCGGGAGGCACCCGCAGCAACGTCACGGCGGGACACGCCGTCGGCCGCATCGACGTCCGCGTAGCCACCGCCGCCGAACAACAACGCATCCGAGCGGCCCTCGCCGCTCTGCGCCCCGTCGACCCGCGGACCCGCGTGGAGGTCACCGGGGGCTGGAACCGCCCTGTGTTCGAACGGACGGAAAGCGTTGCCGCACTCGCCGACCTGGCACGCCGATGCGCCGCGCTGCTCGGACACGACCTGCCCGAGGCGTCGGTCGGCGGAGCCAGCGACGGCAACTTCGTCGTGGCCCAGGGCACGCCGGTCCTGGACGGTATCGGCGCGGTGGGCTCGGGCGCACACGCCCGCTCGGAGAACACCTCGGTGTCGGGCATGGTCACACGCGCGGCGCTGGCCGCCACGGTGCTGGCGGCGCTGGCACTGGAATGAAACGGTTGCGCCAGCCCGGGAGCCGCCCTCGGCAACAAGGACGGGCAGATCACCGAGGTCCGTCCGTTCTACTGGGATACTCAGGCCATCGTCGCCGACGCCTGCGAACGGGTCCGCGCCAACGAGCTGAGGCAGACCGCGAACCCACTCACAAACTTCGGTGGCCGGACCGCCCCGGGAGCCGAGCTCGTGGCGATTGCGGGCACGGTCCGAGGGCACTGGAATCGTCGCCTTGATTCCGTGTCTGCGAAGGTGGGCCGGCGGCACGCGGTCGGCCGCGTAATCGCACGCGATAAACCTGGCGATGTCGGCGGTCATCCCCGGGATACTGGTCGCCCATGGATGAGGTCAAAGTCGTCGTCGCCCATTCCGAGCGCGCGACTCTGCGCGTCGGTGACGTGTTCTTGAAGGTGGACGCCGATCAGGCGCGCATCGACGTCGAGGTCGAGGCGATGGCCCTGGCGCCAGTCCCGACTCCGGAGGTCCTGTGGCGCAAGCCTTCCGTGCTAGCGATCGCCGCCGTCCCGGGGACGGCGCTAGGCCATCTCGGTGAGCCGTCGACCGCGTCGCCGGCGGCGTGGGCCGCGGCGGGTGCCGCCATCCGGCAGTTGCACGAGGCGCCGTTGCCGCCCTGGGTCGGCCGGCGCCGCCGGGGTCCCGACGAGTTGGTGACGGAACTCGACGGCGAGTGCGAGTTGCTCGTGACGAACGGCATCCTCCCCGCCGACCTGGTCACCCGCAACCGCCAGGTCGCCGAGGCCGCGCTGCGGCCGTGGACTCCGGCGTTCGCGCACGGCGACCTCCAGATCGATCACGTCTTCGTCGACGGCGACGAGGTCACCGGCATCATCGACTGGTCCGAGGCGGGCCAGGGCGATGCCCTGTACGACCTCGCCACCTTCACGCTCGGACACCAGGAGCACCTTGACGACGTCATCGCCGGTTACGGCACCGTCGTCGACCTCGACGTGATCCGCGCATGGTGGTCGTTGCGAAGCCTGCTGGGGGTTCGCTGGCTGGTCGAGCACGGCTTCGACCCCTTCGCGCCGGGCTGTGAGGTCGACGTGCTGAGAGCCCGGATGTGAGGCTGCGCGGGCCCGACTGCCACGTATGCGTTCCGACGCATCGAGCAGGCCGTCCCCTGGGGCGATCGCCCGCCCTTACTCTCAACAACGGATCTCCCAGCGAATGCGCAAGCGGCGGAACCAGTGCGGCAGCGCGATCGTTCCTTCCACGACCCAGCGGTACACGCCCGGGCCGGAGCCGTGCCCGGTGCCGCGCCGGGCGAGGTGCGGGGTGATCTGGAACCGGCGGACCTTGTCCCGGTAGACCTCGTGGTCATAGCCGCGGTCGGCATACAGGTGCTCGGGGCGGCGCAGCGGCTGGCCGCGCTTGCCACGGATCGGCGGAATGGCCTGGATCAGAGGGATCAGCTGGGTGACGTCGTTGCGGTTGCCGCCGGTGGTGATTGCCGCGAGCGGGATGCCGTGCGCCTCGACGATCAGGTGATTCCAGCAGGTCTGCGGCCGCAACTCGGAGAGCAGCAGCTCGCACAGCACCCTGCGGCTATCCAGACGCATACGGCCTGGACGCCGTGGATTACGCGGGACGACCGGCAACCACGGCTCGATGCGCGCCCACAGTCCGTCGTCGATCTCCCACGGTCTGGCAGCGGTCTTCCTCGTCTCGACCGGCTCGCGCCCGTCCCAGGCCCGACCGGGGTACCCGGATCGCTTCAGTCCGACAGCTCCCACAGCAGCCGGTAATACATGATCCGCTCCGGGTCCGGTGCCACCCCGTAGGCTTCGAGTAGCGACTCCTCCCAACCGGGACCGTAGTTCCACTGCGTACTCCATGTGGCGATGGCGAGGTCGGCCCAGCGGTCGGCGACACCGAGCGCACCGAGGTCGACATGGCCGCTGCACGTGCCGTCGTCGCCGATGAGGGTGTTCGGAGCGCAGGCATCGCCATGGCAGACAACGATCTCATCGACCGGCGGGATGTCGGCGAGCAGGTCGAGCGCACGCTCAACGGTCCCGATGTGCTGGAGGTCTTGATGCCAGTCCGCCGGATTGATCCGGCCCGCCGCCGCTCGCGACCGAACCGTCTCCAGCCGCAGTTCGGCCGACCAGTCGAACGGGCAGTCCGCGACGGGCAGTTCCTCATGCAGGGCGCGCAGACCAGTGCCGATAGCGCGTACTGCGGTCCGAGGGTCGCGCTTCCAGTGGTCGTCCACCGCCATGCGTCCGGGCAGACCGGCTGTGACGATCCAGGACCCTATTTCGTCCGCGCCCTCGTCGAGTACGGGCGGCACAACAGTGAACGCCGCTGCCCAGCGCAAGCGCACCACCTCGGCCGAAAGGTCGATACCACTGCCTGGTGGCGTCCACTTCACAAACTGTTGCGCGTCTCCCAGACCGATCCGAAACGTCAGGCCGCCGAGCTCGTTCTTCCACACGGCCCGCACCGGTCGCCCCGCCGCGAACTCGGTGACGATCCGTGGAAGCTGGACCGGTCCTTGTGGCGATGCGGCTATCACCAGGCCATTCTCACCGGACCCGCCAGCAGTCGGTCAACCGATTTTCCCGGACACCGCCGTCGGCGACTCCGGGGACTCCGGCGACTCCGGGGACTCGGCACTGCGGGGGAGACCCCACAGCGCGACGCGGAATCCCCGCCGCGCTCGCAGGGTCACCCGTGGCGCATGGACCCGCGCTTGCTCCGCGCCCTCGGTCAGCTCCAGACCATGCAGATCCGGCGTGCGAAGTTGACGTATCCGATGCGCTGGAAAGCGTCCGCCATGGGGGTGTTGCCGAGATCCGTGGCTGCCCGGATGCGGGGGACATCCTGCGCGCTGAGGATCCGGGTGCCTTCGGCAAGGATCTCGTCGATGTAGCCGTTGCCCCGATGCTGGGGGAGTACGGCGAGGTAGCCGATGACGGCGTTGTAGTCGTTGTGGGCCGGGGTGACGAACCCCACCGGCTCGCCGTCCGGCAGTGTCGCGATCCGCCACCAGTCCTGCGGGCTCCGGTAGTGCGCGAGCTCCTCCTCATAGTGTCTGGCCGCCGCTTCGCGTGGGGACATCAGGGTCAGGTCGTCCCGGCTGTGCGCGTCCAGCGTTCCGTCCAGGACCCGAGTCATCAGGGCGAGGATCTCCTCGGTGTCGCGGACCGGCCGGAACGCCAGGCGTCCCCTCGGCTCGGGGAGTGGCGTCCCGGGACGCCACTCCAGAAGCAGCCGTTCGACGAACTGGCGGGCACCGGTCCGTTCCAGGGCGAGTACGCGGTCCTCGACGATGCGCCCGGTCGTCGCTCCGCCCTCGCGCCAATCGGGTGGGACGGCTCGGTTGTACTCGGGTGGACGGGCGTCGACTGGGACCACCGCGGCCGTGGCGGCCCGCAGCAGCCGCACGCCGATGTCCACGCGATCGCGATCCGTGCTGCTGTCGTCGATATCGAAAATATCCAAAAGGAATGGTGTGTCGTCTCCGGCCCGCCCCCACCATGCGACCCTGGCCAGCAGGCGCTCACCGCGAAGGGCGACCCACATCCATTCCGGACGCCGGCGGCCGGCGGCAAGGTCGTCCGCCAGTTCCTCGTTGAGGGTGTAGGGCAGTTGGGAGAAGAGGACGAGTTCTTCGCGTCCGGTGATCGGACGCATGGTCAGGTCGTTCTGTTTCACGGTCAAGGCACGCTCCGGTGAAGGCGCCCATCATCCGCTCCGGGGTCAGATGTGGTCCGCGCCCCGGGAGGAGACAAGCGCGGTGATCATGGGAATCATGGGCTTACCCCTCCTCTCGCTGTCGTGGCCCCTCACTCTCGTGGTGGGGGTTCCGCCGTAACGTCTAGCCGAGCGCCGCCCCCGCCCGCAAGCCCTTTTCGATCGCCCTGCGTCCGACAGTTGATCGCGATGACGCCGTATCTTCTGACCGAGCAGGATGTCCATGTGTGTGCTCAGAAGGCGGAGCGGATGAGTCCGCCGTCGACGCGGATGGTGGCTCCGCTGACGTACTGGGCGTAGTCGCTACAGAGGTAGGCGACGGCTGCGGCGATCTCATCGGGTTCGCCGAAGCGTTCCTGGTCGTTGGGGATGAGGGCCTGGACGGCGTTGGGCTGGATCTCGTCCCAGCTCCGGCCCCAGCCTCGGGCGGGCCCGATGCTGATGACGAGGTCCTTGGTGGCTTCGACGAGGATCGCTCCGGGGGAGACGATGTTGGATGTGACACCGGTGCCTTTGAGGTCGCGGCGAGGGAGACGGCGAGGTTGTGCCGGGCGGCCAGGGTGGCGTTGTACTGGGGGTGGGTGTGCATCGGCTGGGAGGCGAGTCCGCCGCCGATGG
Source organism: Streptomyces sp. Inha503 (assembly GCF_047215865.1). Taxonomy (NCBI): domain Bacteria; kingdom Bacillati; phylum Actinomycetota; class Actinomycetes; order Kitasatosporales; family Streptomycetaceae; genus Streptomyces; species Streptomyces sp. Inha503. Next base: position 11,840,253 of record NZ_CP178360.1, read on the forward strand.
TGACGACACGGCCCCAGCCGCGTTCGCGCATCGCGGGAACCAGGCGCTGGATCATGCGGACGCCTGAGACCACGTTGACGTTGTAGGTGTCGGGCCACTCCTCGGGGGCGGCTTCGGCCCAGGACGAGCCGACTAGCGCGCCACGCGGTAGCGGAGGTAGACGACTTTCGACCTGAAGGTGCGGGTCTCGACGAGTTCGAGATCCACCCGGCGCTCGTGCTGGGGGAAGAACGGAATACCACCGCCGACCAGCACCGGGTAGACCCTGGCCCGGTACTCGTCGATCAGATCCAACGCGGCCGCCTCGGCGGCGAGAGCCGCGCCGCCGATCGCGATGTCGCCTTCCGCCTGCTCGGCCCGCAACCGCTCGATCTCCTCCGCCAGGCCGCCGGAGGCCAGGCGGGCATGACCCTGCACCGCCGACAGCGTGGTGGAGAACACCACCTTTGGGAGCGGCTTCCAGATCGCGGCCCACTCGAGCCTTGAGTCGTCGAGCGACGGATCCTGGTCGGCGGTCTCCCAGTACAGCATCGTCTCGTACAACCGTCGTCCCAACAGATGGACGCCGACCTCTCGAATCTCGTCGATCCAGGAGCGAAAGACCTCCTCGTCGGGCGCCGTCCAGTCGAAGCCGCCGTCCGGCCCGACGATGTAGCCGTCGAGTGAGATGTTCATCGAGTACGTCACGCTGCGCATCAGAAGTCCTCCTCGGCAAGGGGTTCGACAGTACGACCGCCGGAGGCCGCAGGACTCATCGCGACTCGCGGGATCCCTTGGGCCGAGTCACCTCAGGAGATCATTCACCCGTGCGTGCCACGTTGTTTCGGGACGGACGAGGGTCGGGCATACAGCGTTGCCACACTTCCGGCCTTCGACGAGGTGACCGCGCTCGGCTATCGGGTGTGTATTCGACGTTCACGCGGGCGCTTCGCCGTTATCAGGTCCGGCCTCACTGCGAGCCCTGCCACGCTTCCACCGGCCGCAACATCGCGGTGATCGCGCACCCGCCGGGCGAGGAGATCCAGTTCGAATGGCTGGAGCTGCCGGATGCCCCGGAGGGGTGGGGAGTGGGCGAGCATGCCCATCTTCTGGTCGGGGAGCTCGCGCACTCGGGCCGGTGGCGGGCGGTGCCATCGGAGTCCGAGGACTGCCCGCACCTGGTCCAGTCCCTGGACGAGGTGATGCGCAAGCTCGGCGGGCCAGCGCCTTTTCTTCCGGGCTGTTCTCGCCCCAACCGGCCAACTGGAGGGCCGGCCTTGGGGGTCTCGCGGGTGCGAAGTCTGAGGCATGGCAGTGAGCGATGGCAGTATGTTTCCGCCGGACTGCGTTGCGTAGCTGATATTTGGTCGGGTGAGCACTGCACAGAGCGCTTCCCGCGCCGCGGCGATCGGGGCTGCGGCGGAGATCGGCTCCACCACCGAGCTGGGCACGGTGATCTCGCGGTGGATCGGGCGTGTGATACCGCACCAGGGATACATGCTCGCCGCGGTGGACCCGGTCACCGGCGCTGGCTGCTTCCTGGCAAGACAGCACGGCTACAGCCCAGCGGCCGCCCGCCGACTGACCCTGGGCGACCACCTGGACGGCGATCACCCCTTTGCCTTCGAGCGGTTGGTCGAGGGTCCGTGCCGGGTGGGTGTCCTCAACACCGGCGCTCCCGGCCCACGCCGCAACGCCGCGATGCGCACGGTGATGGCCGACCAAGGTGTCGGTAGCGAGCTGCGTATCGCGCTGGTCGAGGCGGGAAGAGCGTGGGGCGGTCTGGCCCTGCTTCGCTCCCAGGGAGCCCGGCCGTTCTCAGCGGCCGAGGCGGCCGGCGCCCAGCGGCTCGGTCGGGACGCCATCGCCGCGATGAGACGCTACGCGACGGGCGCACCGCCGGAGCCCAGCAGGCTCGACCAGCCGCCGGGCGTGCTCATCGTCGGAGCCGATGAGACGGTCGTGGCGGCCACACCATCGGCGCGCGAGTGGATCGGCGAGCTGGAGACCTTGCCCGCCCACGCACTCGCTGCGCCGCGTATGCCGATGGAGAGCACCACCTGGAACCTCACCCAGGCCGCGCGCCGCCCGGATACGCCAGCGCTCACCCGCGTTCCCACCCGGCGCGGCTGGATCCTCTTGTGCGCCCAGCCCATGACCGGCGAGGAAAACGGCGCCGTGGCCGTGACGATCCAACCAGCCGCCGGCACCGAACTACTGCCGGCGATGGCGCTCTGGCACGGCCTGACCCCCAAGGAACGCACGCGAGGAACTCATCGCCAGACTCCTCGACTGACTCACGACCAATAGCTCACGACCAAGGGCCAACCAGGTGAGGTGAGAAGCGACCCCGGCCGTTGTCGGGAATCGCCATCAGGCGGGATGGTGCAGCGGATTTTGCGGCGGCGGAGCCAGACGCGGTTGGCCCGGGAGCCGTAGCCTTTGTCGGCCAGGACCCTGTCCGGCCTGGTCCTGGGCCTGCCGCCGCCCGGCCGGGCGACCCGGATCGCGTCCAGGACGACGGTGAGCTGCGGGCTGTCTCACCGCGCTGGCCCGCAGTGACGGTGATCGCCAGCGGCTTCTGGCCCTGCTCGTACGCCAGGTGGAACTTGCAGGTCAGGCCGCCTCTGGACCGGCCCAGGGCGTGATCGGCGGGCTGGGGAGCCGGGGGGGCGCCGTCCCCGCCGGGCGGCTCCTTCTGTGCCGCGCCGTCCTTCCGGGCACCAGCGGCGTGCTGGTGCGCCCGCACGGTGCCCGAGCCGACCGAGACGTCCCAGGTCACATGTCCGGCAGCGTCCACCAGGGCGTGGAACGACGGCCGGCAGGCGCCTCCCACAGGCCCCGCAGGCACCCCTTTAAAAGCGGCCTAGTTGCAAGGCCGTGAAGTTAAGGATCGAGCGTGGCCGTCAAGGTGTTTGATGGAGTCAGGATGTCGATACCGACGGTGGCTTTGTAGCTGGTGCGGTCGATGTTCGGGCCTCGGGCTTGGTGTTTGGAGATCGCGCGTTTGACGATGCGGGGACAGAGCCGCAGTCGTCGAGCGGGTAACAGCGCGGTCAGGACATGGCGGCCAATCGTGCCGACCAGGTCGATGACCGTCTCGGCGATGACGCCTGCGGCCTGGATGATCTGGTCGCGGGCGCTGTGCCAGGCGATGGAGAAGCTGGCCCGGTCCGGATCGAGATCGGGTCGGGTGATCATCGCGTCGGCCATCGCGTTGCGCAGCAGCTGGTAGGTCACCAGCAGGGCATATACCTCCTGCTCGATGCCGGCCGATCGAACTCGCGCGAGAGGTGGCGATGAAGGATCATCCAGCCGCGCCAGGCGTCGATCCTCGCATCCTCTTTTGTAGCCGATGAGCGTGCACTGGACGGCGGCGATCTCGGTCGCGATATCCGGGAAGATCTGCTCCTGCCAGGTGGTCGAGATTTCCTGTAGCTCGGCCCGGAGGGGCCGTGGGGTGTGGATGCCGCTGCTTGGTCAGGGCGTGCCGTGCAGCAGGTCGTTGGTCGTCGGAGGATGAACTGGGCGATGGCAAGCCGATGATGTCCGGGCTGATCTCGCGCTTTTCTGGCCGTAGCCGCCGAGTCCACTGGTCGCAGGTCATGCGTGCCGGCTCTTGCCGGTGATCATGTCAACGAGGGTGTCGGTGAGGTCTTCGGCGGAGACGCCGCCCCACTTGGGGTCGGCAAGCTGGCCGCTGGCCTCCAAGCCGGCGATCCCGCTCGCGCTGCTGATGAGCAGGGCCGCGTATCGGCGGGCGTGCTGCTCGCCGACCAGGTCGGCGACGACGGCCAGGAACTCGGTCTGGCTGCGCTGGGCGGCACGGGCGAGTGCCGTGGGGTCGCCGGGTGGGTTGCTGAACATGAGCTTGTAGAGGTGTGGCTGAAAGCGGCCAACGTCTATGAGTGTGATGAGGCCATTGCGCATTTTCTCGGCGGGCGACAGGCCCGGATCCGCGCGAAGGGCGTGCATGCGGTCTCCCAGTGTGTCCCAGGCCTGGATCCCGACGGCGATCAGCAGGCTCTCCTTGTCGGGGAAGTGCCGGTAGGGCGCCCCGCGAGTCACTCCGGCGCGTGCTCCCACCGCGCGCAACGTCACGGCGTCGAGGCCACCGGAATCGAGCAGGTCAGCGGCCGCGTCGAGCAGGGCGCGGCGCGTGGCGGCGGCTGATTCGGCGCGGCTGGTCATGCGGACGATCCTAGCGTCCTTGTGATGACTAAGTCACTTGAGCCAGTTGACAGTGTCATCTGAAAGCTCCACATTTGAAAGATGACAACGTCATCTGAAATTCAAGGGCTCGTGGTCGTGACCGGAGCGTCAACTGGCATGGGCGCGGCCACCGCGCGGGAACTGGCCCGCCGCGGCTTCCACGTCCTCGCCGGCGTGCGGCGCGACAGCGACAGCGAGACCCTGCGCGCCGCGGGCGTCGAGCCGGTGATCGTCGACATCACCAACCCCGACCACGTCGCCGCGCTCGCCGCACGCGTCGAGCAGGACGAGCGGCCGCTGCGGGCGGTGGTCAACAACGCCGGCATCCCCGGCGCCGGCCCGGTCGAAGTGACGCCGCTCAACGAATGGCGGCGCATCTTCGAGGTGAATGTCTTCGGCCACGTCGCCGTCACCCAGGCCCTGCTTCCCGCACTGGTACGCGGCAAGGGCCGCGTCGTCAACATCACCTCGATGCTCGGCAGGCTCTCCATGGCCGGCTACGGACCGTACGCCAGCAGCAAGTTCGCGATAGAAGCAATGAGTGACGCGCTGCGCAACGAGCTGGCCCCGCACGGCGTGCGGGTGGTGGTGGTCGAGCCGGGCGGCGTCAAGACCGAGATGGCCGGCCACGGAACCGCCGGCTTGAGGGAGCTCGGTTCCCGGATGACGCCGGAGCAGAACGGGCGCTACGGCGACCTGATGGAGGCGCTGCCCTCCCACATCGCCGCGTTCACCAAGGCCGGTGTGACCGCGGACGTCGCGGCGAAGACGATCGCCAAGGCGGTGACCGACCGCAGGCCCCGCCCCCGGTACACCATCGGCGCCACGGCCACCTTCCTCATCGGTGTCTCCCGCTTCGTGTCCAACCGGATGCTCGACCGGATGACGACCTCCGACCTGCGCAAGCACTACCCGGCCAAGACCCGTGGCCGCACGACCGCGGCACGTACCGACTGACCGACACCCCCGTCTGAGCAGAATCGAGAGGACAACAATGTCGACCACCAGCACCGCCCGCAATCTCATCAACGGCGAGTGGAGCGACACCGGCTCGATCCACGAGTCGATTGACCCTTCCACCGGTGAGGTCGTCGGAACCTACGTTTCCGCGGGCCGCGCCGAGGCGCAGGCCGCGATCGCCGCCGCTCGCTCCACCTTCGACACCACCGGCTGGTCGCGCGATCCGTCCCTGCGATCGCGGGCACTGCACGAACTGGCCGACCGGCTTGCCGAACGGGTGCCCGCCATCGCCCGGATGCTGGCTCGGGAGAACGGCAAGCTTCTCGCCCAGACGACCTGGGAGCTGATGACCTCGGTCGAATGGCTGCGCTACAGCGCCGCCTCCGCGCTCGTCCACATCGCCGGGCGCGCCGCCGAACCCACTCCGGGGGCCTACTACCACTCGGTCCCCGAGGCGGCAGGCGTCGCGGGCATCATCGCCCCGTGGAACTCCCCGGTGATCCTGCTGGTCCGCGCTCTGGGCCCGGCCATCGGAGCCGGCTGCACCACCGTGGCCAAGATGCCCGGCCAGACCGCGCTGACCAACGCGTTGTTCGCCGAAACCGTCGCCGCCACGACGTCGCTTCCCGCCGGTGTCGTCAGCATCCTCACCGAGACCGGTAACGAGGTGTCGCCAATGCTGGTCGCCTCACCCGACATCGACGTGATCAGCTACACCGGCAGCACGCACGTCGGGCGCGCCATCGCGGCCGCGGCCGCCCCCACGCTCAAGCGGCTCGGACTCGAACTGGGCGGCAAGACCCCGCTGATCGTCTTCGACGACGCCGAACTGGACACCGTGGTCCCCACGCTCGTGATGAGCAGCATCCTGATGAACGGCGAGTTCTGCTGCACCGGCTCCCGGGTCCTCGCCCAGCGCGGCATCGCCGACGAACTACGCACCCGGCTCGCGGCAGCCTTGGAAGGGGTCAAGGTCGGTCCCGCACTCGACCCCACCAGTCAGATGGGCCCGCTGATCGACAAGGCCAGCGTGGCCAGGGTCGACCGCATCGTCGAGGATGCCGCCGACTACGCCAAGATCATCGTCCGGGGCGGCCCGGTCACCGACCCCGACCTGGCCGGTGGCGCGTTCTTCCGGCCCGCCCTGATCGAAGTCGACCAGGTCGACGTCCCCCTCGTCCAGCAGGAAGTGTTCGGCCCGGTCCAGACCTTCGAGGTCTTCGACGACGAGACCGACGCGATCCAGCGCGCGAACGCCACCGAGTTCGGCTTGGCCGCCTCCGTATTCACCCGCAATGACTTGCGGGCCCGCCGCGTCGGACGCGACCTGCGCTTCGGTGGCATCTGGTTCAACACCTGGGGCACGATGTCCGAACACTTCGAGCAGGGCGGCATGAAGCAGAGCGGCTACGGCACGCTGTGCGGGCCGACCGCCATGAGCGAGTTCCAGCACCTCAAGACCTACGGCGGCATGGCCCCACAGCCGGCCTAGGAGCGCGGCCCAGCGCCGACCCCGGGGCTGGCGCTGGGCCCGCCACCGCCGAACACGGCACGCCGATCCCACCGCGCTCACTCGTTCGCGGCGAGCGGAAGACCACCGCAGGGATTTGCTTCGGTGAGCACATCTGCCGCGAATAAAGGCGCGCTACCGCCCTTCCGTGCGCCCCTTCGCCCAAGCTCTCGTGCCGACACGCCCGGGCGTGTGCACGGCGGCGGCGCGGTCCCCTACCCCGGGCACCGGATGGCCGCGGCGCCCCGGGTCGTGGCCGCGTACCGGAAGCTGGTGCGGCGTCCGATTTCGGAGTACCTGCGCGCGGTGCATTACGACGTGGCGGTAGCCGACTCCCCGGTCCAGATCAACACGATGGTCTACGCGGTCGGCACGGACAGGATGCTCTTCGGGACCGATTGGATCTACGCCGACGGGTTGTTCGACCCCGTGGAGCCCGGCGAGCACGACTTGACGCGCCTGCTCGGCGTCGACCTCGGTGCTCGCGTCGCCGGCACCAACGCACTTCGCATCCTCCCAAGCGTCGCCAAACGCCTGGAGGTCGACAGCCCTCAGGACTGCTCCGTGACGAAGTCCGCCGCGCGGCTCCTACTTGCTCTCGGTGCTGACGGCGCCGGCACTGCGGCCGATCCGATCCCGCAGGTTCTGCCAGCTGCTCGCGTCGGTGCCGAGGGCGTCGTGCAGGTAGGCGGAGACGGCGTCGGCGACGAGGACGACGCGGGCGGGATCCTCGTCGGTGGTGTCCGCGACGGCCTCACCGGAGATCCCGCCGAAGAGGTGCTCGGCCTCGGCGATGGTGAGCAGCCCGCTTCGGGGCCGGACTGAGGTGGTAGACATCGGTGAACCAGTCCGGCCCGTGGGTGGACATGGCCGACTGGTCCTTTCCGCCGGCGACGACCAGGGCGGGGGTCGTCATGGTGGAGAAGTCCGGCCGGGCGAACGGCAGGTACTCGAGCGCGAAGGGCGTCAGCGTGTCGCCGGTACCGGTCGCCGCGATGAGCGCGCCGGCCTTGACGGCGGGATGGGAGAAGTCTTCGCCGGGATTGCCTTCGCTGTCGAGGACGCGGGCACCCGGGAGGGCTCCGGCCGTCTGTGCGCCCCAGGAATGCCCGGCGACGGCGACGCGATCGCGGTCGACGCGGGTGATCGGGCCGCCCAGCGCGCCGAGTACGTCGTCGAGGCCCAGGACGGCGTGGAGATCGGCGATGCGCACGCGCCAGATGGTGGCGAACCGGGGATCGTCGAAGCCGATGCGATGGCGGCGGGAATCCAGGTGGGTGGGCTGGACCACGACGAACCCGGCAGCCGCCCAGCGGTCGGCGAGAGGCTCGTAGCCGTCCATCGACCAGGCGTTGCCGTGGGAGAAGACGATGACGGGCAGGTTCCGCCCGTCGGCGGGTGCGGTGACCTTGACCTACAGGTCGATGCCACGGCCGGTGGTGGGAACGGTGATGGGCTTGACGGCGATGAGCCGGCGGCCGAGCGTGGCCGCGGGACCCGTGCCGGAGTGCGGTTCCATGACGCCGACGTTAGGGGCCCGATGGGTACCGAATGGTAACCTTCGGATTCGTGAGCACGACCGCGGACGGCACGGCAGGGGGCCTGAAAGCGGGCACGGCGTTCCTCGCTGACTGCCCTACCCGGCTCACGATCGAGATCATCGCCAGCAAGTGGTCCGTCCTCGTCTTGTACGCCCTCGTCGGAGGACCCAAGCGGCCTGTCGAACTCGTCGCGCTGTCCGGTGGAATTTCGCGCAAGGTGCTGACCCAGACGCTTCGCCGCTTGCAGGGCAACGGTCTGGTCGACCGGCGCGTGTACGCCGAAGCGCCGCCGCGGGTCGAGTACGGCCTGACCGCGCTCGGTCAGACGCTCCGAGAGCCGATCGTGATGCTGACCGAGTGGGCACGGGCGAACAGCGGAGCCGTCGTCGACTTTCGCGAGTCGGCAGCCGGCGGATCGGCCGGCTGAGGACAGCCGGGTTGCCGGCCAGGGCGGCGATGACGCCGGACCTCGGCCCCCTCAGGTCGCCGGGCGCAGGCGCCGCACCTTCGCCGGGCCGTCGATCGCGCCGCGGGCGATGCGATTGGCCAGCTCCTGGAGCCGTTCCTCGGTGGTGCGGTCCGCCGGTTGATACACCACGACCCGTGCGCGGAGGTTTTCCTCGAGCAGCATCGTCGTGTTGCGCACGGACAGGTTGCCGACGTGCAGCGACCGGATGCGCTTCAGCCGTCCGGGGTCGGTGGACACGTCCGCCTGGTCCCACAACCGCACGAACAGCGGAGACTCCGCGCGAAGCCGGCCGAGCAACGGCTCCCACGCCGGGTCGGTGACGGACTCGCCGTAGTACGCGCGGAGTTTGGCCACGACGGCCGCGCACTCCTGCTCGTGATCCGAGTGCCCGGCGATCCAGTCGGGATGGGTGAAATGCAGGTAGGCACAGTTGCGGTCGGCCGCCGGAAGGGCCTCCAGGTCGTCGATCATGAACCGGAAGGACGCGTTGTAGGCCAGGGGCTCGAACCAGGGATTCATCACCACCGCCGGGTGCGGGGAAAGGTTGTCCAGCAGCCCTTGCAGGCGGGCACCGGCCCGTTCCCAGCTCGAGGGGGCGCCCGCGTCGGGGTGTCCGCCGAGGAGAAACAGGTACCGGCGCTCGTCGCTCGAGAGCCGCAACGCGTCGGCGATCGCCGCCAGCACTTCGACGCTCGGCTGCACGTCGCGTCCCTGCTCAAGCCACGTGTACCAGGTCGACCCGACGTTCGCCAGGACCGCGACTTCCTCCCGGCGCAGGCCCCTGACCCGGCGCCGGCCGCCGCCGGGCAGGCCGACCTCGGCCGGGGACAGCCGGTCCCGCCGCGCACGCAGGTAGGCACCGAGCTCACGAGAACGCACGTCCGCCATGACCTTGATCATCGCATGACCAGGCCGGCCGAAGGTGGTGGTCCGAGCACCACCGTCACGACGCTCTGGGTAGGGCGTCGCGGATCGCGCAGAGTGGGTGCCATGAACAAGACCTGGCCGGTTTTCGTCGCGGCGTTCGGGGCGACGTACACGTTCAGCATCGGCAACGTGACCGCCCCGCGCCTCGGGCCGGACCTGGGCGCCAGTCCAGGCGAGGTAGCACTCGTCCTGGCCGCGTTCGCCGTGTCGTTCGCCGCGGGGTTGATCCTCGCGGGCCGGCTCGGCGACCGGTACGGCCGCCGGCGGCTGCTGATCATCGGGCTCATCGCGCTCGTCACGACGTCGGCGCTGGCCGCGGCGGCTCCCGGGCTCTGGTGGCTGGTCGCCGCCCGGGTCGCGCAGGGTGCGGCCTCGGCGATCGTGATGCCCCAGACGCTGGCGATCATCCAGACTTCGGGCGGCGAGCCCGTCCAGGCGCGCGGGATCGCCGCGTTCACCGCGAGTTCCGGCGTCGGCACCGTGGCGGGCCAGATCGCCGGCGGCCTCGTGATGGGGCTGAGCCTGCCCTTCGACGGTTGGCGCGGCGCGGTGCTGACCTCCGCGATCCCCAGCGTGGTGGCACTGCTGGGCGCGTACCGGCTCCAGGCACACCCACCGGCCGGCACCGAACGGCCCGACCTCGGCGGCGCGTTCCGCGTGGGGATCCCGCTCCTGGCCCTGATCGCCGGTCTCTCACTCGGCCCGACCGCGGGCTGGACCTGGTGGACGTGGGGCCTGGCGGTGCTGGGGGTGCTGGGCCTGTCCGGTTTCCTGGTCAATCAGGCACGGCGTGAGCGGGCCGGACGTCCGGTCCTCGTCGCGCCCTCCATCCTGCGCCAACCCGCACTGCGGCTCGGCCTGCTGATGGCGCTCCTGCTCTTCGCCGGCTACGGCGCGTTCAGCTACGAGTACTCGATGCTCACCCAGACCGGCCTTGGGTTGACGCCGGTCCAGTCGGGGCTCGCGCTGGCGGCGTTCGCGGGCACTTTCGTCGTCGCGGGACTGCGCATGCCGCACATCACCGCGCGGTTCGGTGATCGCACGATGGAACTGGCCGCGGGCCTGCTGGCCGCCAGTCTCGTCCTGCTCGGCCTGGTTTCGTGGGTCACCCAGGGGACGGGCACGGCGGTCTGGATCGGCTGCTTCGAAGTGCTCGGCGTGCTCCTCGGCGCGGCGCAGGCGAGTCAGTACGGCCCCCTGGTCGGGACGGTGCTGGCCGCGGTGCCCGCGCGCGTCGCGGGCCTGGCCGGCGGCTTGTTCACGACCGCGCAACAGGCCGCGCTGGCACTGGGCATCGCCACCCTCGGCGGGCTCTTCGGCACCCTCGCCCCCTCGCTCGGCTGGCAGCGCGCCTTCGCGGTCGCGCTCGGTCTACAGGTGCTCACCACCGCCCTGTTCTGGATGCTCGCACGTCGGCTTCGCACCAGGCCGAGCCGATCCGGCGTCCCCTTTGCCCCGGTACCGAATCAACAACGGAAGAAAGAAACCCATTCATGATCAAGATGGTCATCACCCTGAAGCGCCGCAACGGCATGACCCACGAGGAGTTCACCCATTACCAGCAGAAGATCCACCGGCCGCTGCTGATGTCGATCCCGGAATCGGAGCGCTACATCCGCCGGTTCGTCGTGTCCTACCCGGTGACGGCACCCCGGTACCCCGAACCGGAATACGACTCGGTGGTCGAGGCCTGGTTCGACAGCATGGCCGATCTCGAAGGCCTGTTCTTCAGCGACAACTTCCTGAAGATCGTCGACCCGGACCACGAAAACTTCATCGACTTGTCGACTTTCGGCCGGATCATCTGCGAAGAGGACGTAGTCGTCGACCGCAGCTAGCAGCTGCCCGGTAAGTCATCCAGCCGGTCACGTGGGCTGAAGGGCACCTTCCTCTCATCTGCCCTTCAGCCCACCTCGCGAGCGGGCCACCGTGGTCGGCCTGGCGGTGACCGTCAGGGGGTTGTCCTGGTGATCGCCGCGAAACGGGCCTGACCTTCTTGGCCGATGTCGGGCACCCGGGCCACGCACAGCGCGCCGGCCGCGCTGAACGCGGCGAGGCAGGCGAACATGCCGAAGAACCCGCCCGCGGCTAGATGCAAGGCCGTGAAGCTTGGCATTGGGCGCGGTTGTCAAGCCTGCTGAAACAGGCAACGGAGTTCCTGCTGGAACGGTGTCGACCAAGATCACCAGCTAGCAAAAACTCCGTCGGATACGCAGTCTTCCATCACCCGCACCAGCATCGTGGCCGGGGGCCGGTACGCCCCCCGCCACCTCGGCGAACTCACCCAGCACATCCCGTTCGAGATGGTCGATGAAGCCCTGAGGGGCGACCCGCACCACCCAGACCCGTCTACGGGACCTGCCCTCCCGCGTCGTGGTCTACCTCCTGCTGGCCGCGTGCCTGTTCCCCGAAACCGGATACTCGGGCGTATGGCGCAAGCTCATCGCCGCCCTGGACGGTCTGCCCACCCCGACACCGACCGCCAGCGCACTGGCACAAGCACGCCGCCGCATCGGCACCGCCCCACTACGCTGGCTGTTCGACCTGCTCCGCAGCCCCGCAGCCACTGTCGGACAACACGGAACCCGGTGGCGAGGACTGCTGGTCTGCGCCATCGACGGCACCACTCTGACCGTGCCCGACAACCCCAGGATTCTGGCCCGGTTCACCAAACAGCGCGGCAACCACGGCGGCACCGGCTATCCCCAGATCCGGCTGCTTGTCCTGCTGGCCTGCGGCACCCGCACCGTGCTCGACGCGGTGTTCGGCCCCACCACCACCGGCGAAACCACCTACACCCCCTGCCTGCTACGCAGCCTGCACGCCGGAATGATCCTGCTGGCTGACCGCAACTTCGGCGCCGCCAGGCTGCTGGCCCAGATCGCCGCGACTGGAGCGGATCTGCTGGTGCGCCTGAAAAACGGCCGCACGATGCCGGTCCTGGCCCGCTACCCCGACGGCTCCTACCTCTCGATGCTGGGCGGCCTGCGGGTGCGCGTGATCGAGTGCGAGATCACCATCGCCACCAGCGCCGGGCGCCGCACCGGCGTCTACCGACTGGCCACCACCCTGCTCGACCCGCGCGACTATCCAGCTGGCGAACTCCGACCCGACCCGACCCGATCTCGATCCGGACCGGGCCAGCTTCTCCATCGCCTGGCACAGCGCCCGCGACCAGATCATCCAGGCCGCAGGCGTCATCGCCGAGACGGTCATCGACCTGGTCGGCACGATTGGCCGCCATGTCCTGACCGCGCTGTTACCCGCTCGACGACTGCGGCTCTGTCCCCGCATCGTCAAACGCGCGATCTCCAAACACCAAGCCCGAGGCCCGAACATCGACCGCACCAGCTACAAAGCCACCGTCGGTATCGACACCCTGACTCCATCAAACACCTTGACGGCCACGCTCGATCCTTAACTTCACGGCCTTGGGCCTAGTTGTGCGCGCGCAACGCCTGCGAGAGCGCGTCAACGGTCACGTCCACTACGGCCAGGAGCTGTGCCGGGCTCGCCCCGGCTCTGCTCATGACAGCGAGAGACTGGTTCACGGCCGCCGCGTGCACAGCGAAGGCCTCGGCGTCCTGGTCGGTCATTCGGCCGGCCTTCAGCGCGGCGCGCAGACGCAGGCGCTGGATGCCGAGCGCCTGCCTGGCGTGCGCCGCGACGGCCGGGCTCAGCACTGGAATCGCCATGGCCGACTGGGCAATCAGGCATCCATCGGGCAGTTCGGGATCGGCGATGCGCTCGAGGGTGACGTCGAAGAACGCGCGGACAGCCGCAAGGGGCTCGGAGGCCGCACACGATAGGGCGGCGTCGTACTTGTCGCCGTAGCGCGCGGCGTAGCGATCCAGGCAGCGCAGGAACAGCGTGTCCTTGTCGCCGAGCGAGGAGTAGATCGAGCTGCGGTTCAGGCCGGTTGCCCGGGACAAGTCGTCGACTGAGGTGTCGGCGTAGCCGGCGCGCCAGAACTGGATCATCGCGGCGTCGAGCGCCGTGTCCATGTCGAACTGCTTCTTGCCTGCCACGTGGCACTTCCTTGCCGGTGTGTCGGTGTTCCGGATGCTCAGTCTATCTTGAACTGATCGGTTCAAGATGTGTTAGCTTTTGGGCATGATCGGGCTGGAGACGAGAAGAAGCCGTTCACGCCGGAGGCAGCGGCGACGAGCACGCCGCTGGCGAGAAACGAGCGGGCCCGGCCCGCGCCGGGAGGAAGTGCCGAGGGGCGAATCCGGGGCTGCCAGCGGGCCCTCCGGCCTGAAGTCTCGGGACTTTCAGCCAGGCAATGCCGGCTGCGGCACATACGGCCAGGTAGCACCAGAACACGGTGCGGGTCGGTGCCGGGACGAACTCGAAGCTCAGGCCGCCGACGTTGGCGGCGGTGGCCGGCACGGATGCGGTCTTGCGGCCCCTCGGTGTCATCGCCGCGGGCCTGCTCAGCCCCCGCTTTCCTACGCGACGAGCTGGGCATATCGAACCTGGACCTGGCCGTCATCGGCGCAGGCGTCGGAACCCTGTTCATCTATTCCGGGCACGCCGTCCCCGTCCTGCTGCTGGGCCTTATCGATCAGGCCCCCGGGACCCGGATTTCGAGCACCACGCCGACCGCCCTCGTCATCTGCATCGCCCTCGCGGGCCTGGCCCTCGGGCGAACCGCCGGACCAGCACACCCCAACACCGATGGAGGATCCCATGACCGTCTCCGAAAGTAACCCCGTCCGCGACCTGCCCCTGCACGACCTGGCCGGATTCACCCACCGCTGGGTCGACGCAGACGGCATCCGCCTTCATGCCGTCGAAGGCGGCCGGCCGACCGGCCCGGCTGTCGTCCTGCTCGCGGGGTTCCCGCAAACCTGGCGGGCATGGCGAAAGGTCATGCCCGGCCTCGCCGACCGGTTCCGCGTCATCGCGATAGACCTGCCGGGCCAGGGCCACTCCGAGCGCCCGGAGCGCAGCTACGACACCCACACGGTCGCCGCCCACGTCCACGCCACCGTAAAGGCACTCGGAGTGCCGGCCTACTGGCTGGCCGCCCACGACATCGGCGCCTGGGTGGCCTTCTCCCTCGCCCTCAACTACGAGAGCCAACTGCGCGGGGTCGCCCTGCTCGACGCCGGAATCCCCGGCATCACCCTCCCGGAAACGATTCCCACCGACCCGGCCCGGGCGTGGAAGACCTGGCATTTCGCCTTCCACCTCGTGCCCGACCTGCCCGAGACCCTGCTCGCCGGCCGCGAACGGGAGTACGTCGACTGGTTCCTGAAGGTGAAGGCCCTCGATCCCGGCACATTCGACGACGCCGACCTCGACCACTACGCAGCGGCCCTCGCCGCCGACGGCGGCCTCCGCGCCTCCCTCGCCTACTACCGGGACGCCGCCGAGTCGGCGCGCAAGAACCACCAGGCGCTCAACCGGCGGCACCTGACCGTGCCCATCCTCGGAATATCCAGCAGCCACGGCTCCATCCCGGACATGGCGGCCTCCATCAGCCCATGGGCCGACAACACCACCGGAGTCATCGTGCCCGGCGCCGGGCACTTCATCCCCGATGAGCAGCCCGAAGCCGTCGCTGCCGCGATAGCCGACTTCATCGCCGACGGCGACTGACGCCGCTCAGGCCTGCCCGGCCGCGCACCCGCCCAGGCACCACACCGCCGCCAGGGACACCCTTGCCCTGGCCGTCCTCAGGGCAGAAACGGCTGACCTCGCGCAGACGGGCCGCCGGTCTCCTCGTCCTGGGCTGCCCGGGGCCATGGCAGCGCCTGTCCCGGACGCGCCTGCCGCTGCGGCAGGTCCATAACCGCTCGGCGCCTCCGACGACATCGACGAGCTCAAGCAGGCAGAACACCGCCCTCGACCAGGGCATCACCGACCTGCGGCTCCAGGGGCCGTCAGCATCATCGGCGTGGTGAGGGTGCTGACGATAGCCACGCAGTACGACTCGGATGTGCGCTCATCGAACAGCGTGCGACGGACCGCCCGCGCGTGTGCCGGGCGGGCGGTGGCAAGCGCCCGGTCGAAGCGCCGCTTCTCTCAGAACCCACCCATGAACTGACCCTGCCTCAATGCACGATCCACTGCCGGAGTAACGCGTCTGTGGAGGCTGAGCGAGGGGCGGCCTGCCGGTGGCAGGCCGCCCTGGGCCGCTGCTACGACGGTTCGGGAGCTTTCCAGCGGGTGACCGAGAAGGTCACCGAGGCGGGGGCCTTGGCGGTCACGGCGGTCACCTTCAGCAGAGCGACGTCCTTGTCGAGAGTGTCGAACCGGCAGAACCGGTCCCCGGTCCGAAGTTCGGAGACCTGCACCTCGAGTTCGTTGCTCTCGCCGCGCGCCGCGGCGTCCTGGCAAGCGGTGAGGTCCGGGTCGGCGCTGCCCTCCACCCGGGCCACGTATCCGCGGAACCACATCTTCGGGCTTCCGGAAAGACAGCTCGCCCGGTACTCGATGTCTCCTCCGCCGCCGTTCAGGCTGTTCCTGTACGTAACGACCGGCATGTCCGAACCGAGCCCAAGGCTGCCGAGGACGCAGCCGCGCGCCTTGGCCACCTCGTCGGACACCGTGGCGGGCTGGTTCTCGTAGACCTTGTCACCGGGCTTCGGCAGCGCGCCCTCGGTCTTCGCCGGACCGGCCCACACGGTCGCCGACAATGTCAGCTCTCCGACGGGGGATCCGCTCACCTTGACCACGCGCAGGAGGACCACACGGCCGCCCGCGGCGAAGTCCTCGCAGAACCGGTCCCCAGCCGCCAGGGCCTGGGTCTTGTAGCGGTCGACCTGCGTGCCGTTGCCGACCGCTGCCCGTGCGGCACCCTGGCAGTCCGCCTGGTCGAGGTCCCCGGCGTCCGCGGCAACCTTGGCGACGGGCACGTCGTCGAAGTCCAACACCTCGTTGTCCCAGGAGCAGGGAGGTTCCCAGGACAGGACAGGCGGCCTGCCCTCGTCCGTCTGGTCCCCGTCGTCGTTCAGGCGCGGGTTCGACGCATTGGGTCCGAGGACGCGCGGCCCGCTGTCAGCGAACTCCACGTAGAAGGAGAAGTCGGACGGGCAACCGTTCTTGATCGCCTGGACATTACTCAGCGAGACTTCCTTGTCCCGGTAGAGCAGCCCGGTCCTGGAGTCCGCCGACGAGCCGGACGCCGACCCTTTCGGCGCGCCCGACGCTGATCCGGCCAGACCCTCGGACTGCCCATCGCCGCCCCCACAACCTGTGAGAACGGCTGCCAGAAGCAGTACGAGACCACCGCCCCGCAGGGCCTTCCCCCGACGACCATTGATTCCCCACACGTCAACTCCCCCATCTGGATTGAAGCCACCCACCGTACCGACTACCGGGATGGTGTCGACAAGGGCCTGCGCAGACGCAAGGTCCGGGCCCGCGGTAAGAGTGCATCACTCGGCGGCGGGGGCATAGTTTGAGATGTCCACGACCTGGGAGGGGGCCCGATGAGGCGTACGGAAGCGGCCAAGCAGTTGGGTAGGTTTGTACGGGAGCACCGTACCGACGGCGCGCGACGCCTGCGGCAGGCTGGTATCTGGCTGCTGGTCGGGGCCGTGGGCACGGCCTTCGGGGTGCCGGTGGCGATCGCGTCGGTGGGCACCACCGAGGGGGCCCCGGGGCTGGCGGGGCTACTGCTCGGGGTCGGGCTGGTGGGGTGGGGTCTGGGCATCTGGCGTCTGGTGCAGGCGTTCCGTACCCGCGAGCAGTGCTTCGACATTCATGAGCGGGGGTTCACCCACCGGGTGGCGGGTGCCGCGACCGTGATCCCTTGGGAGGACGTCGCGCAGGTGAGCACCGCCGGCGGTGACGGCCGGCCGCTCGCCGACGCCCGGGGCATGGGCTCCACGTGCGAGATCCGGCTGCACAGCGGACGCCGGATCCGCGTCGATGCCTTCACCGAGGACATCCGGGGACTGGCGGTGGTCGTCCATCGTGCGGTTCACCTCGGGCAGTTCCCTCAGGGCCGGGGACGCTGACCAGGCCCCGACGGTGGGGCATTTTCGACCAGCACGTGAGGCAGTCGTAGCCGGACGGTCTCGCCGCGTCACAGGTGAACATGGTGACGAGATGGGCTCGCCCGGATCGCGCTGCCGGCGAAGGTACATGGCCCGGTCGCGACATCGGCAGATCGGCCCGGCGCCCGACCCGCACCGATCGCCAAGGGAGCGTCTACTCTTCCGAGCGGGCTGGCTGCTGTTGGCTGGACATGGTCAGGACCCTAGGCGCAACGGCCCGGGGCGACGACCCGGGCCGTCTTGTTGTTCAGGTTCCTGAGGTCACCCGCGGTCCCTTGAGGTTTCCCTCAGAACCCCTCGGGGGCGGATCCGTCCTGGTCGATGACGTTGTCGCCGGGGCCGCCGTCGATGTCGTCCTGGCCGGGGCCGCCGAAGAGGTAGTCGTTGCCCGGTCCGCCCTTGATGGTGTCGTTGCCTTCTTCGCCGTCGATCGAGTCATCGTTGCCGGCGCCGTCGAGGTAGTCGTCGCCGGGGCCGCCGTAGATCTCGTTGGCCACGTCATCGCCGATGACGATGTCGTCGCCGTCCCCGGCCCACGCTGCGAACGAGTCGGTGATGGTGTCGTTGCCGGCGTTGCCGTTCGCGTTCGTGGCGTGGCTGATGGTGTCGTCGCCGTCGCCGCCCACCACGATGGATGCGCCGGTGATGGTGTCGTCGCCGTCCCCGCCGTAGACGTTCACATCGCCGCCGGAGATCTTGGCGCCGTCATTGCCGTCGCCGAGTTCGACGTTGCCCTGGTCGCCGCCGTGGTCCGGATCGGGAACGGGCACGGTGCAGGTCACATACGTCAGCTCGGTGGCGGTGGGGTGCGTGCAGTCGGTGCCGGCGGTGATCTCGACAACGTCGTCGACACCGAAGGTCAGCGTGGTGTCGGTCGCGCCGACCCGTTTGATGGTGAGCTTGTTGGTCTGGCCGTCGGCCGCCATGTAGGACATCACCCCGTCGGTGACGGTCACGGTGGCCGGCGAGACGGCCGACGACATCGGCGACGGTGTCGGCGACGACGACGCGGGCGAGGTGGCGGCCTGGGCGTTCCAGGCGAAGAGTCCGGTGCTGGCCGCGACGGCCAGTAAGGCGGCGACGCCGACCGGGCGGACGCGGCGGGAGCGCGGGCCAAGGGTGGACACGAAATACCTCCGTGGGGAGTGGATCTGATTTCCGATCACCCGTTTCGACGTGGAAGATCCGCGCGGGGTTGTGCCACTCCCATGCCCTGTTCACCGATCTTTCGAATTCCCATTTCGCGTTCAGGTCTACGACACCGGGAATTTCCTCCGCGTTGTCGGAATGTGCGTTCTGCGAGCGGCGGGAACTTGGATGAGTCCCGCCCGCCGGTGCATCGCTAAGGGCACCCGCTACCGACTCGGTTGACCCTGTTGAGCTGTCCGGCGACGCAGCTCAACGAGCTTGCCCACCACCGTGGTTCGACCCTCTTCACCTTGAGGTACTGAGTACAAGTCCATGCACTGGCCCGGGCCGGAGTCGCCATCACCACGGCGTCGATCAGATCGCCGAGATGCGCACGGGAGACGCCGCGGAAGGCAGGGTGAGATAAGGCCGCACGGGCCCCGTAACGTAGCGCCCAAGGCGTTCCAAGTCCGTACGCATGACCGTGGCCCGCAACTCCGCGATCACCTCGATGTCCGCTGCCACCGCGGAACGCAGCACCCAGCCCGTGGCGCGCGCCGACGTGGTCGGTGCAGGCACTGTCATGTCTGATCGCGTACCGCTCCCCATCCCCAGCATCCATGGCTGGCGACCTCAATCGCGACCCGGTCGTAAGCGCTGTCCCGTAACCGATGGGCGATGCCGACTCGGGCGTTTGGGGGAGACGCTTCACCGCTGGCGCGCGTGGCGACCGACGCCGCGTCAGCACGGCTGCGCATACTCGGGTGGAGTGTTCCTTCTCCCGGGAGGCGTCATGCCGCGGTCGGAGTCAGTTGATGCGCGGATGCGAGCCTGCGGGGTCGCCGATAAGTCCGGTCAGGTCCAGTCGCTACGGCTGCCCAGGCCCCCGTCACCCGGGCCGGGCGAGATCCTGCTCGACGTCCTGGCCGCCGGGGTCGGCGCCTGGGACCAGCTGCTCGCCTCCGGCGAATGGGACGTGGGCCTGCGCCTTCCGGCGGCCCTCGGGGTGGAGGGCGCGGGTCGTGTCGTCGCCGTGGGGCCGGATGTCACGGCCCCTGCCGTGGGTGACCTGGTGCTGGTCCACAGCGCTCCGCTGCCCGGTCACAGCGGCTTGTGGGCCGAGCAGGCTCTGCTGCGAGCCGAGGACGCGGCACCTCTGCCCGAAGGTCTGGACCCGGCTCGGGCGGCGGCCCTCCCCGTCAACGGCCTGACCGCCTGTCAGGCTTTGGACTGGTTGGAGCTGTCCAGCGGCATGCATCTGCTGGTGACGAACGGAGCGGGAGTGACCGGAGCCCTCGTCCTGCAACTCGCGGTCGCGGCCGGAGTCCATGTGACGGCGACGGCGTCCCCCCGCTCCTTTGACCGGCTGCGCCGCCTGGGTGCGACGGACGTCATCGACTACCGCCGCCCCGCTTGGCCACGCGAGGTCGGCCGCGTCTTCGACGCGGCGCTCGCCGCAGCCCCCGGAACGGCCGCCACCGCCGGGGAACTCGTCCGCCCGGGCGGTCGGCTGTGCTCCATCACCTCGGACGCCCCGGCCACGAGCGCTGAACTCACTTCGACCGATCTCTACGTCCGTCCGGACGCGGAGGCGCTCACTGCCCTCGCCGGCCGGCTCCGCGACGGCGTACTCGACCTGCCCACGGAGGTGCTTCCCCTCGATGAGGGCCCCGGCGCCTTCGACCGGTCCTCAAGGGGCCTCACCGGCGGAACCAAGCTCGTGCTCCGCGTCACTGGCCCGGCTTCCCCGGACACCATGCCGGCGTAGAAGCGCAGCGACTCAGTTACTGGGACTTCGAACCGCGCTATTGACGCCGCCAACGGCTCGATGGACAACGTGACTGTCGGCCCAGGCCAATCCGCACTGCCGCGAGCGGGGCCAGACCGAGCGTCCCGCTCGGAAGGAAGAACACAACCGCTCGCACAAAGCAGGTCCGGGTCCGGGATTCAGGGTCGCTCAGATTCATTCTCGCTGTCCTCCAGCAAGAGCTGCGGAAGGCGTTCGAGTTGTGGGAATGTCTGTGCCCTTGACGAATCGAGGGGAGGGGCTGCCGTTGCTGTTGCGATCCGGCGGTGTCACGCGCTGCTTTGCCCCCGACCCGTACAAGGTGGTGACCGAGCAGCGCGGGAGCACCGCGAGCCGGGGCCCGTCGTTGGGCGAGGCACCGGCTGGCTCGTGAGGTGCGGTGACGATGTGGGCCAGGACGAGGAGGCATGGCTGGCTTTATCGAGCAAGAGTGACGTCATTTGTCGATGGGTTGGGGAATGAGTGCTGATCATTCCGCGGATGTCGAATGGTGGCCTTGTCCGAGTACGGAGTTCTGCCTCAGGATCGACACGCCGGACACGGTCCGGTACCCGCGCCATTCAAGGGCGGCGGCCGGCGAGTAGCTCGTGAAATCGACCAGCCAGCCGCCGTCGTCCTGCTGCCCGGCAGCCAATCGGTTCAACTCGGTATCGACGACGCCCCGGTCGTACAGCGTGCGTGCGGGACGGCCGGGAACGGGTGCGACGTCGAGTGGGCGGATCATCTCGTCCGCGGCGCCACCTTCGACGGGTAGCAGGCCATCGTCAGGGATGAACCGCCGGAGGTGGCCGAGCAGGGCGTCCGCTTCGGGGCGGGTCTCGGACGCGGCGTCGAGGAACCGGATCGCGAAGGACAGCGCGATCGCGTGGGGCCTGTCGCCGATCGCTTCGATGGCGGTCAGGCAGTATCGCGTCGCCCGGTCGAGCCAGGGATGCGCGGCGACGGCGGGGTCGTATGCGGCCACGCGCAGGGCGCCGCAGACTGCGAACGCGGTGCTGTGCAGGGTGGAGACCGTTGGGTCGGCCTGTGCCCAGAACGGTGCGCAGCCACTGGTGTCCGTGACGGGCAGTGCAAAGGGCAGGCCTCCGTCGGGCAGGGAGACCGAGGCCAACCAGTCGCACAGGCGCGCGGCGTGGGGTGTGGTGGCGGGGGCGATGTCTTCGAATACCTCGAAGGCATGCAGTGCACCCGCGGGCTGGCTTTCGGGAGCACGCAGGTCCGGCTCAAGTCCCCAGCCGTATCCGCCGTCCGGATTGCGGTAGCCGTCGAGCGCGGCGAGGACGGAGCCGGCGTCGGTTTCGCCGAAGAGCAGCTCGAACCGTCGACGATCGAGCACTCGGGCATGCGTGGCCATGAACGAGGCGGCCGCGGAGAGATCTACATTCATGCCCTCACCCTGGCACCGTCGCAGGTGTTCGGCTTGAACGTTTCGGACGTGTCCGCAGACGGCCGCCGGCTGAGGGGCCGATTCCGGCAGCGCCCGGGTGCGTCTAGCGTTTGGTGTGTTCGGCGAGGCCACGCGGTGGATACTGACGGCGGAGGGGGTTCTTCTTCTTGCGCTCGGCCTGTGGCGAGCGCAAGTCCGAGCGCGGGATCGACCTTGGTGGACGCCGGGCCACCGGCAGAGCGCCAAGGACTGCGGTGCCGTCGACTTCCTCGTCACCGGGACGCGCGGTGCCCGGACGCCAGCCGCGAAGTAGCGGGGTGATCATGTGCTCGCCGCCATGACGGCATGCTCGTCGTAGGGCCATGGACAGCATGGACTCGTCGTTGCCGTCGGTGCCGCCCGCGCCGCCGATGGTCTTGCCGCGCTTGCGGGCCGACTCGTGGCCTCCGAAGGTCCTGAGCGTCACTCAGTGCTACACGTCCGGACGCGAGCAGGGGGCCGAGCCGGAAGGTCCAGAGCTCCAGCGCGATGGACATCGCGGGCCCGATGGCTGAGAATTTACGCGATTCACAGTCATCAGCAACACATCGAGAATTCTGCCCGGTGATGGAGTCGGTGCGGGGCGCGTGCCCTTCTCCGCGCCAACACTGGACGGTTCCAGGCGGCAACAACAGGTCGGTACATTCGGGCACCGACGATCTGGGCGTGCCGTCCCGCCGGGCAGCGAAATGGACTCGCCGTGCCATCGGCGAACTATCGTTCCCTGCTGCGCACACCGGGCGCCGCGGCCTTCTTCTTGCCGGCGTCGCTCGGACGGGTCGGTCTTGCGATGACCGGCCTCAGCATCGTCTGGCTCGTGCACGACCAGACTGGCTCCTTCACCGCAGCCGGCCTGGTCAGCGGAGGGTTCGCGGTGACCGACGCGCTCGTGGCGCCACAACTGGCCCGGCTCGTGGACCGGTTCGGGCAGACCCGCGTCCTGCCGCCCTCACTGCTCGCCCACGCCGTTGCGGTGGCCGTCCTCATGTCTCTGGTTGCCGCACACGCCCCCGCCCCCCTCCTGGTTCTGGGCGGCGCGCTGGCGGGAGCCAGCCTTCCCCAGCTCAGCGCGATGTCCGCGGCGCGCTGGGCGACGCTACTGCGCCCTGGCCGAGCAGCGGAACTACCGACCGCTTTCGCGCTGGAGTCGATCAGCAACGCGGTGGCCTTCCTCGTGGGCCCGGCGTTGGTCAGCGCGCTCGCCGCGGCCGGACATCCCGTGGCCGGGACGGTGCTGGCCGCCTCCTTGTCAGTGGTCGGCGGTCTGGTCTTGGCGGCACAGCGCGGCAGCGCGCCCCCACCGGCGATCGACAGCGCCGCGCACGCCCGCAAGGACCGGTCTTTGCTGTGCAGCGCGGTCTTCGTGCTGATAAGCCTCAACCTCGCTCTCGGAGTCTTCTTCGGCGCCATGCAGGTGTCGGTCACCGCCTTCGTGGTCGAGCACGGTGCACCGGGTGCGGCGGTCCCGATCTTCGCCGTCTCCAGTTGCAGTGGACTGCTGGCCGGATGGTTGTACGGGCTGCGCCGGTGGCGTGCCGCACCCCCGGTGCAACTGCTGACGGCGACCAGTGCGCTGATGCTCGCCACGTCGCTGTTGCTCACCGTCGGCTCACCGTTCGGGCTCGGGCTGGCAGTGGTCGTGACCGGTGCCACGATCCAGCCCCTTCTGGTGCTCTTCTCAGTGCTCACCGAGTCGACCGTCCACCACGCCGTCCTGACCCAGGCGTTCTCCTGGCTCGGCTCCGCCAATGCGGCGGGCTCGGCCGCCGCGGCGGCAGTCGCTGGCTGGGCCATCGACTCATTCGGGGCACGTGGTGGCTTCGCGGCCGCCGCCACGGCCGCCGCCGCGATGGCGTTCCAAAGCCTCCTCGGCCTGCGCCTGCTACGCACGCCGTGAGGGCAGTTGACACGTGTCGGCCAGTTCCACAACAGGTGACACATCCGAATCGCCACCGCCTCTGTATTCGGTCCGCTTCCCTTCACCTCGGTGAGCACGAGGCGACAGCGGCTTGGCCGCCGGCCACAGGGACGGGGCGGTCCCTGCCTTGCTCATCCGAAACCGGCCAGGCTGGCCGCAGGAGCGTCAGGAAGTCATGGCGGCTCGGTCGGACTCGCTGCGCAGAACGCAGAACTCGTTGCCTTCAGGATCGGCCAGGACCGCCCAGCCAGAGCCATCGGGATTGCGGTGATCGGTGACAAAGGTGGCGCCGAGGCCCAGCAGCCGTTCCACCTCCTGTTCACGCGAGGTCTCCGGGCGCAAACACAGATGGATCCGGTTCTTGATCGTCTTGGCCTCGGGCACCTGGTTGAAGTGCAGCACTGGGCCCTCCGCCAGCAGCACCTGAGCCTCCGGATCGCCCGGCTTGTCCTCCGGATGCAACGGGCGGCCGGTCACCCTGCTCCAGAACTGGGCCAGCTCGTAGGCATCCGCACAGTCAATCGCCACGTTCTGCAATACCGAGACCATGCGCTTGAGCCTCCCTGATTTCCACTCCAGGCGCCACCGAGTTGCGCTCGTTCTTCGCGCATACAGGTCGGGGCCGAGCTCCTTGCCCGCGACGCCTTGGGAAGGGCCAAGCGGCCACGCCGGGAACAGCCGGTCCGGTCGGCAGCGTTGCATCGACCGGGGGACCGGCGTCGGACGGGTGGGAACCAAGGCCATCCGCCTCGACAGAACCGGGCCCCAGGACCGCGGAACGCTCGCCGCGCACTTGGATCAAGACGTTTTTCTTGCAGGAGGACTGTTTCATGACTGACCGGCCCTTGACGCTCATGGCTGTGCACGCCCATCCCGATGACGAGGCCACCGGGACCGGAGGGATCCTCGCGCGGTACGCGGCGGAGGGCATCCGCACGGTTCTCGTGACGTGTACCGACGGCGGTTGCGGTGATGGCCCGGGGGGTGTCAAGCCTGGCGATCCCGGGCACGATCCGGCGGCCGTCGCCTTGATGCGCCGTCGAGAACTCGAGGCGAGTTGTGGCGTCCTGAAGATCAGCGATCTGGAGATGCTGGACTATGCCGACTCCGGGATGACGGGCTGGCCGAGCAACGACGCCCCCGGATCCTTCTGGCGGACCCCCGTGGAGGAGGGCGCCGCCCGACTCGCGGAACTCATGCGGCACTACCAACCCGATGTGGTCGTCACCTATGACGAGAACGGCTTCTACGGCCACCCCGACCACATCCAGGCCCATCGCATCACGATGGCGGCGCTGGAGATGACCGCGCTGACCCCGAAGGTGTACTGGACGACGATGCCCCGCTCGGGGATGCAGCGGTTCGGCGAGATCATGCGCGAGTTCCATGAGGACATGCCGGAGCCGGATCCCGCCGAGGCCGCCGCGATGGCCGAGATCGGCCTCCCCGACGATGAGATCACCACGTGGGTGGACACCACCGCGTTCAGCGGTCAGAAGTTCGACGCGCTGGCCGCGCACGCCAGTCAGGGCGAGAACATCTTCTTTCTCAAGATGGGCAAGGAGAGGTTCGGCGAGTTGATGGGCATGGAGACCTTCGTGCGTGTCCAGGACGCCACCGGCGCGGCCGTACCCGAGAACGATCTCTTCGCCGGACTGCGCTGACCCGACCGTCCGGCCAGGGCCTGGGAATCTCATCAGCCGCACAGCGCGATCGAGCGCGTCACACAACCTGGAGGCTTATCCACGCGGGCTGCCCTCCGGCAGCCCGCGACCACCTGGCAACCGTACAGCCGGCAGACCTGCGGCTTGCCGACTCGGAAGGTGCCCAGTCCGCGCGCCAGATCCGGCGACAGCCCAGGTCACCAGCCGACACCAACGTATCGCCGCCGGCGCACCGCTGTTCAGCCGGTGACCACGGGGCACTCGTCTTCGCCCCGCTCGGGCAGCGCGGCCGCGGCGGTGTGCAGGAGGGCGATGGCCTGGGGCAGGAAGGGGTTGGGGTCGGTGGTGCGCCGGGTGGCATAGACCCGACGGGTGTGGGCGGGGTCGGTGAGCCGGACGAGGCGAGTGCCGGACGCGTCGGGTGAGGCGGAGGTGTCCACGACGGCGAGTTCCGGTGCGATCGCCACCCCCAGGCCCTGTCGGACCAGTTCGTAGGGCAGGTTGTAGTCGTTCGTACGGAAGAGCACCTCGGGCAGGAAGCCGCCGGCCGCGCAGATGTGGCGCAGGCAGCGAGCGGCGTCGGTGTCCTCGTGGTAGCTGATCCAGCGCTCGTCCCGCAGGTCGGCGAGGCGGATGCGCGGCCGTCCGGCGAGGGGGTGTGCCGCGGGGAGGAGGAGGTAGAGCGGCTCTTCCCGTACCAGCGTGTGTTCCAGGCCCTCGGGCCAGCTGTGCGGTACCACGCCGTACTCGAAGATCACGGCGAGATCCAGCCGCCCCTCCAGCACCGCGGGCACGGTGATGTGCGGGTCGCCTTCCTCGTAGCGGACGTCGACCTCGGGCCGGTCGCGGAGGAACCCCGTCAGCACCGTCGGCACCAGCCGGAACCCCGCGGACCAGAAGCTGCCCAGCCGCAGTCGCCCTCGTTCGGCCGCGGCGTAGGCGCGCATCTCGTTCTCCGTCGCCGACAGGTCGGCCAGCAGCCGTCCCGCGCGCAGGGCGAGCTGGAGCCCGGCGGCGGTGGGGCGCACGCTGCGCGGTGAGCGCTCGAAGAGCGGGACGCCCAGGGCGCGCTCGACGGTGGAGATCTGCTGGGAGACGGCGGAGGGGGTGTAGCCGAGGCGCTGGGCGGCCGTACGGAACGAGCCCGCGGCGACCACCTCGCATATCGCCTGAAGCTGCGGCGGAGTCAGCATCAAATGAACTTAACACTCCGCATGGAAACGTTCATTCTCCCTGTTCTTGCCCAGGCCGCCGCCATCCCGCAGATTGGGCGTTCACCAGCCCCGCGCCGGTCCTCTGACCAGCGGCCCAGAAGGGAGGCACCGTGCTCGGAAGGGATGCGCGAGCCCGCGCCACCGCACTTCCCCTCGCGCTCGCGACGCTGCTCACGTTGACCGTGACGGCCTGTGGCGGCACCGCGACCGTCAATCAGTCCAAGGTGCCCGAGCAGCGCGTCGACCCCGCACTCCGCGCCCTGCTCCCTCGGGACATTCGCGACAAAGGATCCATCACTTCGGCCGTCGGCAACGACTACCCGCCGCTGTCCCTCCTGGACATCGACAACAAGACCGTCATCGGCGCCGAACCCGACCTCATTCACGCGGTCGGCCAAATCCTCGGCGTCCGCGTGCACCTGGTGCAGGCGAACTTCGACAGCATCATCGGCGGTGTCCGTTCCCAACGCTACGACGTGGCGATCCAGGCCATGCTCGACAAGAAGGAACGCCAGTCGCAGGTCACGTTCGTCGATTACATGAAGACCAGCAGCTCGATCCTCGCCTCCAGGAAGGCCGCCGGGAACATCCGCTCCCTCACCAGCCTGTGCGGCAGCCAGGTGGCCGTCGAGCAGGGCACCTCGCAGGTGGACGACGTGGCGGCGCAGGCCGAGAAGTGTGCGGCGAACGGCGAGCCGGAGCTGGAGAAACTGGTCTTCCCCGACTCCGTCGGCTGCTTCCAGGCGCTGTCCACGGGCCGCGCCGACGCGTTCGTCGGCGGCACCCCCACCGTCGTCTACCAGGCGGAGATGTCGCACGGCAGGTTCCGCACGGCCGGTGAGCCGTACCGCTTCCTGCCCTACGGAATCCTGATCAACAAGGAGGAGCCGACCTTGGTACGGGCTGTCCGCGGTGCCCTTCAGAAACTCATCGACAACGGCACCTACGCGAAGATCCTCAAACAGTGGAACATCGGGTCCGGAGCCCTGAAGCGCGCCACCGTGAACGGGGGTGCGGCATGACCGAGACCCTCATCCGGGCGGACTCCGGCGACGCCGCCGAGTCCCTGCGCCCCGTCCCGCCGCGCCGTCCGGGGCAGCGCGCCGCCGCGGTCGTCGTGGCCTTCCTGCTGGTCTTCCTCCTGGAGGGCTGGATCACCAATCCCCGTATGCAGTGGGGGACCGTCGGTGAGTTCCTCTTCTCGCCGGTGATCATGGAGGGGCTGCGGACCACGCTGCTGCTGACCTTCCTCGCCATGGCACTCGGCATCGTCGGCGGTGTCGTCCTCGCCGTCCTGCGGATGTCCGCCAACCCGATACTCTCCCGGCTCAGCTGGTGCTACATCTGGCTCTTCCGCGGCACCCCGCTGCTGGTCCAGCTCCTCTTCTGGTATTTCCTCTCCGCGGTCGTCCCCACCATCGGCCTCGGCATCCCCTGGGGGCCGACATTCGTGCGGGCCGATACGAACGACCTCATCACCCAGCTCACCGCCGCCGTCCTCGGCCTCGGGCTGCACGAGGCGGCGTACATGGCCGAGATCGTCCGCGCGGGCATCACCTCCGTCGACGACGGCCAGAACGAGGCCGCCCAGGCGCTGGGCATGTCCCGCGGGCAGACCCTGCGCCGCATCGTGCTACCGCAGGCACTGCGCATCATCATCCCGCCCACCGGCAATCAGGTGATCTCCATGCTGAAGACCACCTCGCTGGTCTTCGCCATCGCCGTGCCCGAGCTGCTGACCTCCATCCAGGGCATCTACTCACGCAACTTCCAGCAGGTTCCGCTGCTGGTCGTCGCCTGCTTCTGGTACCTCGTGGCGACCTCCGTGCTGGGCGTCGGCCAGTACTACCTGGAACGGCGCTTCGGCCGCGGAAACAGCCGCGACCTGCCGCCCACCCCGCTCCAGCGGTTGCGCGCCGCGGCCCGGAACCACCGTAAGGAGAGCGCACGTTGACACCACCCGTGATCAGAGCCGAGAGCGTGCACAAGAGCTTCGGCCGCAGCCATGTGCTCAAGGGCATCGACCTGACCGTCGCCCCCGGGGAGGTGATGTGTCTGGTGGGCCCCTCCGGATCGGGCAAGTCCACCTTCCTGCGCTGCGTCAACCATCTGGAGACCATCGACCGGGGACGCCTGTACGTCCGTGACGAACTCGTCGGCTACGAAGAGCGGGACGGCAAGCTCCACGAGCTGAGCGAGAAGGCCGTCTCACGACGCCGCCAGGGCATCGGCATGGTCTTCCAGCGCTTCAACCTCTTTCCGCACATGACCGCGCTGGAAAACGTCATCGAGGCCCCCGTCCAGGTCAGGAAGGTGCCGAAGAAACAGGCATACGAACGCGGCGCGGAACTGCTCGACCGCGTCGGCCTCGCCGACCGGGCGGGCAGCTACCCCGCCCAGCTCTCCGGCGGCCAGCAGCAGCGGGTGGCCATCGCCCGCGCCCTGGCGATGAAGCCCGAACTGATGCTCTTCGACGAGCCCACCTCCGCGCTCGACCCCGAACTCGTCGGGGAGGTGCTGGAGGTGATGCGAGCGCTCGCCGACGACGGCATGACCATGGTCGTCGTCACCCACGAGATGGGCTTCGCCCGCGAGGTCGGCGACTCGCTGGTGTTCATGGACGACGGAGCCGTCGTCGAGACCGGCCCGCCGGCGGACGTGCTGAGCGACCCGCGCCACGAACGCACCCGCGCCTTCCTCAGCAAGGTTCTCTGACCACCCCGCCGGATTCCCCGACCCTCCCCGGCAAGGTTTCCGGCAAGGTCATCCGGCCTCGGGCGCGCTCTCCGACCGCCCCACACCCGACCGCCACCGAAGGAGTCTCCATGACCCGTGCCCTCGTCATCGGTGCCGGAGTGATAGGCGCCGCCACCGCCCACCGCCTGGCCGAGGCAGGTGTCAGCGTCACCGTGCTCGACGCCGGCGGCCGCACGCCGGGCACCTCCAGCGCCACCTTCTCCATCGACGTCACCCATCTGAAGACCCCCCACTCCTACTTCCTGCTCAACCGGCGCAGCGCCGCGCTCCACCGGGAACTGGAGCACGAGATCCACGCGGACACAGGAGCCGTCGGCTGGCGCCATCCCGCGCCGCTCGTCCAGTGGGGCCACACCGAGGAGGAACAGCGCGTCCTCCGCGCGCGTGCCGAGCGCCTCGCGGGCTGGGGGCACCCCTGCCGCACCGCCGACCCCGGCGAGCTGCGTACTCTCGCACCTGCCGTCGACCCCGCCTCCTGCCGCGCCACCGAACTCGTCGTGCACGACGACGCCGCCTGGTACGACGCCCCCCTCCTGGCGCGCACCCTCCTCGACCGGGCCGCGGCCCTGGGCGCCGACGTCCGCTACGACAGTCCCGTCACCGCCTTGCTGCTGGACGGTGAGCGGGTACGCGGCGCCGAGGCCCGGGGCCGGCGCTTCGAGGCCGACCACATCGTCAACTGTGCGGGTCCCGACGCCGGACGCGTCGCCGAACTGGCCGGGGTACGGCTGCCGTTGCGCCAGATCCCCGGTCTGGTGGGCGAGTCCGTCCCGCTCGCCGAGCCGCTGCGCGCCATCGTCGCGACCCCCGGCGTCGATCTGCGCCCCGCCCCGGGCAACCGGGTCTGCGCCATCTCCTGGCCGGTCGACGCCCTCCTCGCCCCGACCGCGTCAACTGATGTGCCGCCCGAAGCGGACCTCCTCAGCCGGTGCGCCGCGATCCTGCCCGCCTTCCGCTCCCTGGGGGGTACCCGGATCGGTGTCCGCCCCGTTCCCGAAGACGGCCTCCCCCTGGTCGGCCCGCATCTCCAGGCTCCCGGCCTCTACACCATCACCACCCACAGCGGCGTCACCCTCGCCCCGCTCCTCGCCGCCCTCGCCGCCGCGGAACTCACCACTTCCCTGCCCGAACCCACCCTGGCTCCTTACCGCCCCGACCGCGACACCTCACACCCCATCCGGGACGAAAGCCTGGCAGTGATGAGCGGACACCGTGCTGAAGCCGGTTGAGTTCTCACGTCTGATGACCCGGACACCATCGGCTACGCCGCCCATGTCCGCTCGGATCGAGCCCGCCCACCGTTAACCCGGCGCCAACCACCGGTGAACTCCGTACAACCAGCTCCGCCCGCCGACGGTCACACCAGATGACCCGCACCCGTCGACCGAGTGGGAGCCTCCGTGCCACACAGCAGCCGCATCCTGACGTACGCCATCGCAGCCGGCGCCGTGGCCACCGCCGGGTTCGTGTTCCCGTCCGGCGCCACCGCTGCCGCACCCCGCAGCGCCACGAGCGACTTCAACGGCGACGGCTACGCGGACCTCGCCGTCGGCGTCCCGGACGGGACCGTCGGCGGCCAGGCCAAGGCCGGGTATGTGAACGTCGTCTGGGGCGGTCCGAAGGGCGTCGGCGCCCACGGAAGCATCCGTGTCACCCAGGCCACTCCCGAGGTTCCCGGCACCCCGGAGGCGGGCGACCGCTTCGGCGCGTCCGTGGCCCTGGTGGACCTCAACGGCGACGGCATCGCGGAACTGCTCGCCGGTGTCCCCGGCGAGGACGTCACCGACCGCGGTACGGACGCGGGCATGGTCAGCGCCATAGGCGGCTCGCCGGACGGGCCGGGACCGGGGACGACGGTCCTGACCGGGCCGTCGCCGTCGGCTGCGTACGGCACATCGGTCGCGGCGGCCGAGCTGACCGGCGACGACGAAAAGGAGATCGTGATCGGCGGCACGGACAAGGTCGTCGCCCGCGTCATCCAGGGTGAGGACAGCATGATCACCACCGTCGTCGCCGCCCCGATGGGCGGCCGCGCCCCCGTCCTGACCACCGGCGACTTCGACAGCGACGGCACGGCGGACCTGGCCGTGGCGTACTGGACCGCGGGCAACCCCAACACGCAGTCTCACGTGCGCCTGTGGAAGTGGGACGCCGACCGGTCCGAGATGGCCAACTTCTGGAACACGGACAACGCCGGCGTGACCGCCCTGGCCGCCGGCGACTTCGACGGTGACGGCCACGACGACCTGGCCCTCGGCGAGTGCCGTGAGATCGCCGACGAGAACATCGACGACCCGTGCGGCCCCGAAGAACTCGCCAAGGGCGGCGGCATCCACCTCCACTACGGAAGCCCCGCGGGCGGGCCGTTCGGCAGCCGCGCCCAGACTCTCAACCAGGACACGGCGGGTGTCCCGGGCGTGGCCGAGGACGGCGACCGCTTCGGCGCCGCCCTCGCGGTCGCCGACGTCAACCGCGACGGCCGCGACGACCTGATCGCGGGCGCTCCTGGTGAGGCCATCGGAAGCAAAGCGGGGGCGGGCGCCGCCTGGCTGCTCTCCGGCGGCGCTCAGGGCCTGCTCGACGCGGGTGGCGCTGCCACATCCGTCTCCTGGAACCAGGACACGCCCGGTGTCCCGGGCGTCGCCGAGGCGGGCGACACCTTCGGCGCGGCGGTCGCCTCGGGTGACTGCGACGCCGACGGGGTACCGGATGTCACGGTCGGATCCCCCGGCGAGAACGCCTCCCTGGGCGCCGCATGGCTCTTCCGCGGCGGCTCGGCCGACGGCTCGACGGCCCTCTCGCCCCGCACGCTCGGTCTCCCGAACCTGTCCACGGCCCAGAAATACGGCAAGCCGCTGAGCAGCCACTGAGTGCGCCCCACGGGCGTCGTACCGGTTCGCCGGTAGCGCGTTGCGGCCGGGGTCCTCGGGCGCGGCTGCGCGCCTGCGGCATCGCTTCCGGTCACCCGCGCTCGTCAAGCGTCCGCTGGTTGTCGCGCGACAGAGGAGCCCCAACCAGCCGTCGGATCATGACCTCCCTGCCCCCGCGGAGCCGCGTGCCGTCCGGCCGCGTGCCGTCCGGCCACGCGCCGTCCTGCCGCGTCCGGCCATGGCCAGCAGCAGTGCTCCGGTGATGGCGATGACGACCGCGGTCGTGAACGCTGTCGTCCATGAGTGTGCGTGGTCGACTACGGCTCCGGTGATGAGCGGGGCGAGGAAGCCGGCGCACCCGGCGATGAACTGCACGACGCCGGCGACGGTGCCGTAGCGCGGCCCGGGGACCTCCTCGGCGGCCACCGTCCAGTACTGCGCACCCGTGAAGTAGAGCAGGAAGATGATGACCGTCATGAGCGCCACGGCTTCGACGGCGCTTCCGACGAACGCGATGCCGCCGAACAGCGCCGCCGAGAGGATCAGGCAGATCACGATCGTCCAGCGGCGTACGGTGGCGGCGGCGCCGAGGCGGCGTACGAGCCAGTCCGTGGCGATGCCGCCCGCGATCATGCCGATGCAGCCGCCGATCCATGGGATGGCACCGGCGACGGCCAAGTGGTCCAGGTCGATGCCGCGCTCGCTGACCATATAAGTGGGAAACCAGGTCAGGAAGACGTTGAGGATCCAGGCGTAGCCGAAGTAGGCCAGGGCCGTGGCCCAGATGACCGGCCGGGCGACGTAGTGCCATACGCCCGGCAGCGCCGACGGCTCGGTGCCGCCCGCCTTGTCTCCTGCCGTGCCCTCTCCGGCCGTGTCTTCGTCTTCCTGGATGTGGTCTTCGGTGTCGGGGGTCTTGCCCGTTGTCACCGCTTCGCCCTCCGGGCCGCGGATCTCGCGCAGTTCCCCGGGTTTCATCCAGGAGTGCCGCTCAGGGGTGTCCGTACGACGGCGAACCAGCCGACTGCGAAGAGCACGCCGACGATGCCGAAGATGATGAAGGGCGCACGCCAGTTGCCGTTCGTCGCCTCGATGATGGCGACCACGATGGGGGTTCCGACGGCTCCGCCGAGGGGCGTGGCGGCATTGGCGACACCGATGGCCGTGCCGAGCTCCCGCCTCGGGAACCAGGTGTTCATCAGCTTGGCGGTGACGGTTGCCTGGGGGCCTTCGGCGGCGCCGAAGAGGATCCGGATGATCAGGAAGCTGATGAATCCGGCACCCGCCGCCGTGGCGGCGGTGAAGGCGGACCAGGCGAGAGCCGCCCAGCCCATGGCCTTGCGGGGGCCGAAACGGTCGGCGGCCCAGCCGCCGATGAGCCCGAAGGGCGCGTAGGAAACGGCGAAGATGCTGAGGATCCAGCCGAACGCGGTCTCGGAGAAGCCGTATTCCTCGATGATGTACGGCGCGGCGACGCCGATGGCTGCCCGGTCCGCGTAATTGAGGGCCAGCACCATGAAGTTGGCGGCGAGTACGGCCCAGCGGGTACGCAGTGTGGGTGGTCGGTCGCCGGCGCCCTTGGACAGGGTGGGGGAGGGGGAGCGGGACACGGTTGGTGGTCCTTCCTGGGGACGGTGAGGCCGGAGCGGGGGGACTCCGGATCGGGGGGCGGGCGAGGAGGACGAGTCGCTCAGAAGAAGCAGCGGGCGGTGTCCACGACGCGGTAGTCGTCGTCGACGACGGGCACGAGCTGCCACTTGTCGTGCGCCGTGCAGGGATGCGAGATGCCGAGCGCGAGCAGATCGCCGACACGGGGGCCGCTGCCGGGGGGAAGCGCAGGAAGGCGTGCTGGTCGTTGAGAGCGGTGATCCGCCAGTGTCTGAGGGATTCGGCATCACGCGTGGTGGTCCGCGCCCAGGCGTCCCGCGCCCCGGCGTGCCGTGGCCGGTGGGCGAGGGGCACGGGGAGTCCCTCGTCGAAGGGGAGGTCACGGCGGCCGGCGTCCAGCAGCGCCAGACCCTCCTCGGGGGTGGAGATCACCTGGGTCCACACCTCGATGGCGGGCGCCAGCCGCGGTGTGCCGGGCGCTTCCCGGCCAGCCGCGCGTAGAGCCCGTCGTCGTGGGAGGAGTAGGCGCCACTGCGTAGCAGTAGCCGTACGGGACGGCCGTTCGGGGTGTCCGGGGTCAGGCCCGGCACCGCGCCGTTCCCACCCCAGCCGTGGGCGAGTTCACGGGCGACGATGTCGTAGTAGATGCTTCCGCCGCAGCTCACCAGCCACTCACCGGTACCGGCACGGGTGTCCAGCAGACCCTCGTCGGCGATACGGGACATGGCGGCCCGGACGGTGCGCAGGAACCCGGAGACCTCGGCGAGAGCCTCGGGGGTGCGGGCGTGGCTGACGCTGCCCTCGTAGGCGGCGACACCGACAACCGCGAGGGCGGGCTCGGCGGCCGCCGCTCGGGCGACGGCCAGCACCTGCGCACGGGTGCGGCAGCCTGTACGGCCGCCCGCGTGCCCGACCTCCACGAGTACGGGGAGCGGTGGGCCGTGCCGGTCCAGGGCCGCGCCGAGGAGGCGGACGCCCTCGATGCCGTCGACGTACGCGGAGAACCCGAACTCCGGATCGGCGGCCATCTCACGCTGTATCCAGCGGGCGAATCCGGTGTGCACCAGTGGATTGGCGTAATGGATACGGCGGGCGCCTCCGGCTCGGTGGACACGGGCCTGGTGAGGGGTGGCCAACGGTGACGGCCCATGCGCCGAGGGCTTCCTGGCGTGCGTACAGGGCGGGGGAGAGCGTCGTCTTGCCGTGCGGGGCGAACAGCGCGCCATGCTCGTCGCAGAAGGCCGCGAGCGCTTTGAGGTTCGCGTCCAGCGCGTTTTCCTTGAGCACCATGACGGGCCATTCGAAGCCGTCCTCGAAGAGGCGGTAGCGCTGGGATGGGATCTGCGCGCTGTGGTACCGCGCCGCTTGCGGGGGGAGTGCCTTGAACCGCCAGCCGACGTGGCCTTCGGCGAGGTTTTCACTGTGCGGGCCGGCCCGGGTGGCGCCGCGGGGTGCGTCAGTCACCGTCGCCGCCCGGGGCGCGGACGGAGCCGGTGGTGAGCAGCGTGACCAGTACGTCGGTCGCCCTGGCCAGCTGGCTGAGTTCGATGAACTCCCGGGGGGTGTGGGCTTCGGTCATGGAGCCGGGGCCGAAGACGACGGAGGGTATGCCGGCCCGGCAGATCTTGCTGGCGTCGGTGCCGTGTCCCACGCCGATGCCCGCAGGGTCGAGGCCATGGGCGGCCAGGGCACGGCCGACCTCCGCGGAGAAGGCGGCGCCGGCACCGTCGTCCTGCGCGGGGAGGGCGTAGTCGACGACGTGTGGCGGTGCCACCTCCACGAGGCCGGGGAAGCGGCTCTCGAGCTCGTCCTTCAGCTCCCGCCACACCTGCGTGGGCTCCTCGCCGCCCACGGTGCGACGGTCGATGGTGATCTCGCAGCGCTCAGGCAGGACGTTGGGTCCGGAGCCGCCGGATATCTGTGTGGTGACCAGGGTGGGTGCGCCGACCAGCGGCCGCTGCCGCCGGGCCAGCCGGGTGGCGACCTCGTCGCGTAGATAGCGGACCACCTCGGCGACCGTTTCGACCGGGTTGACCCGCCCTTCCGGGAGGGAGCTGTGCCCGCCGGGTCCGGTGGCGACGATGCGGCAGCGCATGACGCCCTTGTGTGCCACGACAAGGGCGAGGCTGGTCGGTTCGCCGACGACGGCACCGGCGCAGCGTGCGGCGAATCGACCGCTGCCGTCGCCCGTGGTGTCCGTCCCTCCCTCCGGACCGAGGAGGTGTGTCACGCCTCGGTAGCGGTGCTCCTCGTCGATGACACCTGCCAGCACGACCGTGCGCTCGGGCGGGCGCCCGGAGGCGGTGATACGGGCGAGCGCCGAGAGGAAGACGGCCAGCGGCCCCTTCGCGTCGCAGGCGCGCGCCCGTACAGGCGGCCGTCGCGGACGTGTGCGGTGAAGGGATCGAGGGCCATTCCTTCGGTCTCGACGGTATCCAGATGTGTCTCCAGCAGGAGCCATTCGTCGGTGCGGCGTCCCGGCATGGTGGCGACGACGTTGCGGCGGCCGTCGGCGACCTCGTCCAGTCGGGCGGTCATGCCCAGGCGGCGACAGTAGTCCGCGACGAATCCCGCGAGCGGAGTCTCCGCCGCGACGGCCTGCTCACGAGGGTTGACGCTGGGGATGGCGACCAGCTCGGCCATCGCGCGGGGTCTGGGTCTGCACAAGAGCACCTTGCTGCGGCTGCTGGCCCCGCTCACCGACAATGGCCTGGTGCTGCGCGACGCGGAGCGAGCCCGCTATCGGCTCGGTTCCCACGCCGCCTATCTCGGGGGCGCCTACCTGGAACGGCTGGACCTGCGGGAAGTCGCTCGGGGCGCGCTGGCCAACCTGGCCGGGCAAACCGGCCATACGGCGCGGTTGAGCATCCGCGAAGCCGACGAGACCGTCCTGGTCGATGCGGTGGAGGGCAGCGGCCCCATGCCCGTACGACCCCGGCTGGGCGCGCGTCATCCCCTGCACACCGGCACGGCCGGGTGGGCGCTGCTGGCCCCGCTCGACGACGCCGAGGTGGCACGGGCCGAAAAGGCGGCGCGGCTGGCGGCGGCGAGCGATCCGGCGAGCGACGTGGCGGCCAGGGAACTGCGCGCGGCGGTCAACGCGGCAAGACGCCACGGTTTCGCCGTCGAGGACGGAGCCGCCGGATCGGGCATGCTCAGCGTGGACGCCCCCATCTCCAACCATGACCACGCCGCCGTCGCGGCCATCGGTCTGTCCGGTGCGATGGCGGGTGATGACCAGAGCGTTTCGGTCTCGTCGCTGGGCGCCCTCGTCCGTGAAGCCGCCCGCGAAGTCTCACGCGCGCTCGGTGCCAGGGCAGGCAGGGCGGGCGTTGCCGACGGTGGTGCCCGCCTCGAGACCCACGGCCCCGCCGGGCACCCCGGCGGTGTCGCCGCGCCCAACGGCTCCGGCCGCCCAAGCCGTAGAAGCCCCGAACCGACCTCGCAGCACCCAGCGAAGGAAGCCACCCACGTGGACAGACGCCAGGTCATCAGTACTCAAGCCGCACCTCAGCCGGTCGGCGCCTACTCGCAGGCCATCGTGGCGGGCGGCTTTCTGCACACGTCCGGCCTGGGGCCGCACGATCCCGTCACCGGCCGCGTCGCAGGCCGAACGATCAAGGAGCAGACCGAGCAGACGATGCGCAACCTGGCCGCGGTGCTGAACGCGCATGGACTGGAGGGCGCCGATCTGGCGAACGTCTTGCTGGAGATCGACATGATGGCGGTCCTTCGCTGAGACCCGCCGCCTCCTTCCCGCAACGAGGATTGCAATATAGAGTGCTGCAATATTCCTTGCAGGATGCTCCGTCTCATACCTGGGAGCAAAGGCGTGTCCACAGCACAGAACAACGAGATCCTCGACCATGCCGACGCCCAGTGGCTGGGTGACGCACTGCCCCGGGTGCGGCTGTCCAAGGCGCAGTCACGCGTGGTCGATGTGATCGTCCGCAACCCGCAGCTGGCCTCGTACGCGGACCTCGCCGATATCGCTCAGCGGGCCGACGTCAACAGCTCCACAGTGGTCCGAGCCGCCCAGGCACTGGGGTACCGGGGCTGGCCGGACCTTCAGCGTGAGCTGCGCGCCCGCTACCTGGTGCTGATCTCCACCGAGGACAAGCTCACCCAGTCCGGCGAACACCGCAGTCCGCTGCACGACGCCCTCACACACGACATCGCCAATCTGCGCCAGACCCTGGACAGCAACACCGCCGCGGAGGCGGAGGCCGCCATCGCGACCCTGGCCGCGGCCAAGTCGGTCCTCGTCGTCGGAGCCGGCTCCTTCGCCGGCCCGGCGAGTGTCATGGCCCATCTCGGCTCCACGATGGGCTATCCGATTTCTCTGGAAATTCGCGGCGGAGTGCACTTGGCCAGCGCCGTCAACAGCCTCGGTCCCGGGGACGCCCTCGTGGTCGTCAACATGTGGCGGTCCATGAAGCAGATCATCGTGGCCGCCGAGGCCGCCCGTGAGGCCGGCGCCGCGGTGGTGGCGATCACGGACATGCGCCGAGGCCGTCTGGCCACCACCGTGGCCGAGCATCTGCTCATCGTGCCGTCGGAAGGCATCTCCTTCTTCCAGTCCGTCACCGCGGCCACCTCGGTGGTCTACGGTCTGCTGGCCGGAATGCAGGCGGCCCAGCCGGAGCGCAGCAGGGCGGCCATCCGCCGCACCCAACAGCTGTGGAAGGACCTGGACATCTACCTGGAGTAGAGGTGCCGGACACCAGACCGCACCCGAATCCCAGCCGAAACCCCGCGAGCCCCGGGCCTCCAACAGAGGGAATCCCGGGCCAGACCCTGCCCGACACGAGCCTCGCCCGACACGAGCCTCGCCCGGCACTGTCCCGCAGGCACGACGACCGTGCCTGCGAAGGGGCGAAGGGCGCCCTGCCACGCGACCGCGACGCCGCCCCCTCCTCGACGCCCCACCCCTCCGGCGCCGAGATCATCGCCCCCGGCCACCGCCCGCCGCGCCACGAGACATCTTCTCGGGCCGCCAGCAGGCCCTCGTCCCCTCCTCCTCCCTCGTACCCACGCCCCTTCGACAGGAGCTCTCATGAACCACCACGTCGCCGTCGTCGGCCTGGGCTCGATGGGCGGCGCCATGGCCGTCACCCTGCACCGGGCGGGCTGGCAGGTCTCCGGCTTCGATCCCTCTCCCGCCGCGCGCTCCGCCGCCGAAGCGGCGGGCATCCGCACCGTGGACGACGTCGGACACCTGGCCGGAACGCCCTACGCCGTCCTCTCGCTGCCTTCGGCGCACGTGGTCGAGACGACCGTTCCGGTGCTGCTGTCCCGCCCCGGCACTCTCGCCGTCGTCGACACCACGACATCGGAGCCGGCCACGAGCGCCTCGCTCTCCTCCCTCGCCGCGGACCAGGGCGCGGCCTTCGTGGACGCGCCCGTCTCGGGCGGCCGCGACGGAGCCGCGGAAGGCCGGCTGACCGCATTCGTCGGTGCCACGGAGCAGGCCTTCGACGCGGCTAGGCCCGTACTCGAGGCCCTGACCGGCGGCCAGTACCAGCATCTCGGCGGCCCCGGCTCCGGCAATGTGGTCAAGCTGCTCAACAACGCCCTGGCCGCGGCCAACCTGGTCTCGGTCGGGGAGGCCCTCGCCATCGCGAAGGCCTACGGTGTGGATCCCGCGGTGGCCGCAGCCGGCATCAGCGGCGCATCCGGCGGCAGCCAGGTCTCCGCCGCCATGTACCCGAAGTGGGTGCTGACCGGTGCCCACGACTCCGGCTTCTCCATGGGCCTCATGGCCCGTGACGCCGCCCTGGCCATCGAGATCGCCGCCCATCGGGGCGAACGGCCGAAGCTGCTGGCCGCGGCGAACCAGCGCTGGCAAGCCGCCCTGGCCGCACTCGGCTCCGGCGCCGACTTCACCGAGATCGCCCGCACCGTCGCCCCCTGTCTCACCCGCGAAGGAGACCCCGCAGCATGACCACCGCAACCACCACCCCGTCCTCCGCCACCGCCGCCCGCGCGGCCGTGGACACCGCCTTCCCCCAGGGGTTGGGCACCTTCCTCGATGGCCGTGTCGTCCCCGGCCGCGGTGAGATCATCCCGCTCACCGCCGCCGCCACCGGCGAGGAGTACGCCACGTTCCGCGACCCCGGCCGGGAGGGGGCCGAGGCCATCCTGACCAGTGCCGGCCGCGGGGCGGCGGTGTGGGGCGCGACGGGCGCCTTCGAACGGGCGGCGATTCTGCGCGAGGTCTCCCGCACAGTTGCCGAGCACGCCGAGGAACTGGCCGTGCTGGAG
Source organism: Streptomyces sp. Inha503 (assembly GCF_047215865.1). Lineage (NCBI taxonomy): Bacteria > Bacillati > Actinomycetota > Actinomycetes > Kitasatosporales > Streptomycetaceae > Streptomyces > Streptomyces sp. Inha503. The sequence continues at coordinate 11,880,519 of NZ_CP178360.1, forward strand.
TCCGTCACCACGGGAAAGCCCCTGCGGGACACCCGGGTCGAGGCGGCCAAGGTCGCCGAGATGTTCGGCTACTACGCCGGCTGGGCGGACAAGCTGACGGGCCAGACCATCCCCGTCCCCGGCGACTGGCACACGTACACCGAGCGCGTGCCCTGGGGGGTGGTGGTGGCCATCACCCCGTGGAACGCCCCCCTGTTCACCGCGGGCTGGAACTCGGCCGCCCCTCTGGCGGCGGGCAACGCGGTCGTCGTCAAGCCCAGCGAGTTCACCCCGGTGTCCACGCTCCGGCTGGCCCAGCTGGCGCACCAGGCCGGACTGCCGGAGGGCGTGTTCAACGTCGCCACCGGGCTCGGCTCCACCGTGGGCGCCGCACTGACCAGCGATCCACGTGTCGGGAAGGTCTCCTTCATCGGCTCGGTGGCCACCGGCCGCCGGGTGGCGGTCGCGACGGCGGGGGCCGGTATCCCCACCGTGCTGGAGCTCGGCGGCAAGAGTGCCAACATCGTCTTCGCCGACGCCGACCTGGACAGGGCGGCGGACGGCGCCATCGCCGCCGTCTTCTCCGGCGCGGGACAGTCCTGTGTGGCCGGTTCGCGCCTGCTGGTCGAGCGCGGTGTCCACGCCGCGTTCGTGGAGCGCGTGGCGGAGCGGGCGGCGCGGCTGCGCCTCGGCGACCCGCTCGACCCCACCACCGAGGTCGGCCCGATCATCACGGCACCGCAGTTCACCACCGTGACCTCGCTGATCGAGGCGGGCATAGCGGACGGCGGCCGCCGGATCACCGACGCGCGGCTGCCCTCCGAGCTGACCGGCTCCGCGCTGGCCGGCGGCCACTGGGTCATGCCGACCCTGCTGGACGGGGTCACCCCCGCCAACCGGCTGGAGACCACCGAGGTCTTCGGACCGGTGGTCGGCGCCGATGTCTTCGACACCGAGGCGGAGGCGATCGAACGGGCCAACGGCACGAACTTCGGCCTGGCCGGAGCGGTCTGGACCGGCGATGTCTCCCGCGCCCACCATGTGGCGCGCTCCGTGAAGGCCGGCACCTTCTGGATCAACGCCTACAAGACCATCCACGTGGCGGTCCCCTTCGGCGGCTTCGGCGACTCCGGCCACGGCCGGTCCTCCGGCCCCGGTGTGCTGGACGAGTACACGCAGACCAAGGCCGTCTGGGTGCCCACCCGGGCCGCCGGCGCGCCGTTCCCCTCGCTGAGCTACTAGGCGGGCACGGATGACACTGACGGACCTCGCCGCCGGTTCCGGCCGGCCGAAGACGGACCTCGCGGTCGGCGTCGAGCGCCGGAGGGAACGGGTGCTCGCGCTCTCGCGCTCCCTCCACGCCCATCCCGAGGTGGCCTTCGGGGAGACGGCCTCCTCAGCCGCGATCACGGAGCTGCTCGAGCGGGGAGGGTTCGACGTCGAACGCGGCACGGGCGGTCTGCCCACCGCCTCCACCGCCACGGCGGGAAGCGGTGAGCCGACGGTCGCGCTGTGCGTCGAGTACGACGCGCTGCCGGAGGTGGGCCACGCCTGCGGACACAACCTCATCCCCGAGCGCGCCGTCGTCGACTTCGAGTGCCGCGCCTTCACCCTGCCCGAGTACGAAGCGCCGCCGGCCCGGGTCCGCCGCTGTTTCAAGGGCGCGGCCCTGGCCACGGGAGCCGACGCCCCGATCCACGCGCACGGCTTCACTGCTCTGGCCGACACCCCCGAGGCGTACCGGGTGATGTGCGAGGCAGCCCTCGCGCCGGCCTGGACCGTCGCCGACACGGCCACCGACCCCCCACAGAGGAAACGTTTCGCCACGACGTCCTACCGCCGGAACCCCACGCAGGAGACAGCAGCGACATGACCACCCACACCGCCCCGGCCAAGGCCGGACCGAAGTCACCCCTGCAAACGCTGCCGATCGCCGCCCTGGCACTGGTCATCGCGCTGGTCGTCCAGTTGATCGGGCAACTCGACATCGATCTGGGCGTCGGATCCGTCATCATCTTCCCGATGGTGTGGGGTCTGCTCCTGGGCCTGCTGGTGTCCGTCCAGAAGGTCAGGCCCCTGGGCCTGGACCTCCAGAAGGCGGCCGCGGCTCTCGTCGGCGTGGCCGTGATGCTCCTCGTGGCCCGGCTGGCCTTCAACATCGGTCCCAGCCTGCCCACCCTGGTCAAGGCGGGACCCGCCCTGCTCCTCCAGGAGGTCGGGCACCTCCTGGGGACGATCGCCCTGGCCCTGCCGCTGGCCGTGCTGCTGCGCATGGGCAAGGCCACGGTGGGCGCCACCTTCTCGCTGGACCGCGAGCCCTCCTTCGCGATGGTCTCGGAGAAGTACGGGCCGGACTCGGACCAGTACCGCGGCGTGCTGGCGATGTACGTGTTCGGCACGCTCTTCGGCGCCGTGTTCATCACGCTCCTGACATCCGTCGTGGCGAACTGGCGCATCTTCGATCCACTGGCGATGGCCATGGGAGCGGGCGTCGGATCCGGGTCCATGATGGCGGCCTCCTCGGCGAGCATCGTGGCCGCGCACCCCGCCGACCAGGAGGCCATCCTCGGCACGGCCGCGGTGTCCAACCTCATCACCACCGTCCTGGGCGTCTACATCGGGATCTACATCGCGCTCCCGCTGGCCGACCGGGTCTACCGCTTCCTCACCCGCGGCCAGGACGACGGCGCGGCCGTGGTCGCCACGGCGGAGCCGGGCGCGGGCACCGGGGCGTCCGCCGCTACGGCTCCCGCCCGCCCCCAGGAGGCGGACGACGCCGCGGTGAACCGCGCGTTCCGGGAGCAGGTGGCGGCGGCCTCGGCCGAGGTGAAGCTACCGCTCTGGCTGTCCCTCGGAGTGCTGACCGTGCTGGGCATCGGCGCCGCCTCGGTGGCGGCCAGGGCCCTCAGCTGGCAAATCATCGGCGGCTACGCGATCCTCCTGGCCCTCGTATCGCTCGGTCTCGTCCTGGCCAGGGCAACCCGGAAGATCTCACCCATCGTGTGGATCACTACCGTGGGCGCGTACGTCTCGAGTCCGTGGTTCTCCGGCGCGGAAGCGATCAACTCGCTGGTGAACTCGGTGGACTTCCTCTCCATCGCCACGATCATGCTGACGCTGGCAGGTCTGTCGCTCGGCAAGGACGTCCCCCTGCTGCGGCGTATCGGCTGGAAGATCGTCCCGGTCGGCCTGGTCGCGATCACCGCGTCGTTCCTCCTGTCCACGCTGATCGCCGAGTTCACCCTCGGCCTCTGGGGCTGAGGATCCGCCGGAACCAGCTCGCCACCCGCATCCGGGGAGATCGGTGTCCAAGACGTTCACGGCGGTGGCCGGCCGCCACCGGCGGACCCGCCCGCGGCGCCCCCGCGGCGCAGGCCCTCGACGTTCATCGGCGGCCGTCACTCCTTTGGCGAGTGGTTCCACGCCCCGGCTACGCTGGACTTCAGCGAGCCCGCCAGGCGGTGTCACCGAACGCCGCGTCCGGCGGGAGGACGGCCGTCACCCATGGCACGCACCAGTCACATCACCGAGGATCGTGAGCTCGTCACCGACGTCCCTCGCCCCGCCTACGACTTCATCGTCTGCGGCGGAGGGACCTCGGGGTCCGTCGTCGCCCGGCGGCTGGCGGACGTGCCCGAGGCGAGTGTTCTGCTGCTGGAGGCCGGTGGCAGCGACCGGGTGGAGTCGGTCACCGACGCCACCCGGTGGATGTCCAACATCGGCAGCGAACGCGACTGGGGGTTTTCAGCCCAGCCGTCCCGCTCGCTGCGCGGCCGTGCCCCCGCGCTGCCGATGGGCAAGGTGCTGGGCGGTGGCTCCAGCGTCAACGCCTCCGTCTGGGCACGGGGCCACCGCGTCGACTTCGACTCCTGGGCCGAGGAGACCGGCGATCCGGGCTGGTCGTACGCCTCCGTCCGCGATGTCTACCGCCGGGTGGAGGGCTGGACCGGCCCCGCCGACCCCCGCCGCGGCACCGGTGGCCCGCTGCGGATCGCTCTCCCCGAGGACCCGGTCCCGGTCGCGGCGGCCTTGGCCCGGGCGACGTCCGCGACCGGGATTCCGGCTGTCGACGATCTCAACGCGGACCCCATGGAGTCCGGCTGTGGCTGCGGCTTTCCCAATCTCCTGGTCGGCCCGGGACACGCCCGGGTCTCGGTCGCCGCCGGCTATCTCCATCCGGTCATGGGCCGCCCCAATCTCGACATCGTGCTGCACGCCGAGGTGACCCGGCTGAGGCTGTCGGGGAACCGGGTGACCGGGGTGGAGTTCGTCAGCCGGGGCCGCGCACACACCGTCGCGGCGGACGAGGAGGTGATCGTCTCCCTCGGTGCCATCAACACCCCGAAGCTGCTGATGCTCTCCGGCCTGGGCGACCAGGCGGAACTCGCGGCGCTCGGCATCCCCGGCGTCGTACATCTGCCAGGTGTGGGGAAGAACCTCCAGGACCACATCCTGCTCTCCGGCTGTATCTGGGAGTACCGGATCCCCGAGGCACCCCGGAACAACGCCGCCGAGTTCGCCATCTTCGCCAGGAGCGACCCGTCGCTGCCCGGCCCCGATCTGATGCCGGTGCTGGACGAGCTCCCGCTCGCCAGCGAGGCGACGATCCTCCGGTACGACGTTCCCGTGGGGGCCGATTCCGCCTGGACGCTGGCGCCCGGCCTCGCCCGCCCGGTCAGCCGCGGCTCCGTACGGCTGGCCGGTCCGGACCCCTTGGCACCCCCGCTGATCGACGCCGGTTACCTCCGGGCCGAGGAGGACATGAGAGCGCTCGAACACTGCGTGGAGCTCTGCCGGGAGATCGGCAACTCGGCGGAGGTCGAGCCGTTCGTCAAACGCGAGGTCATGCCCGGTCCGCTGGGCCGTGCCGAGCTCAGGGACTTCATCCGGGACGCGGCCGGTTCGTACTTCCACGAGACCTGCACCGCGAAGATGGGGCGCGATGAGATGTCCGTGGTCGATGCCTCCCTGCGCGTCCACGGGGTCGAAGGCCTGCGCGTCGCGGACGGCTCGGTCATGCCCACCATCACCAGTGGAAACACCATGGCACCCTGCGTCATCATCGGAGAACGGGCCGCGGAGCTGATCAAGGCCGGGCAGGGCATCGGCTGACATTCGCGCCCCGGCGGCGTCCGGCTCGCATACCGATGACCATGACCATGTCCATCGGCCGGGGACTCTCCTCGGGGAGAGGGTTATATTCGGGCTATATGGGACGCTCGCGGTCTGCGATCCGTACGACATCGGGTCACCGAGGAGATAACAGGTGACGTTATGGGTGTGGACGACCGGCGCCCAAACGATGCGGGCACCCGGATCACTCGATCGGCGCGGACACGGCTTCGGCTGATGGATTCCGCGGGTGGCCAGCTGAGTGGCACCGGGCCGGTGAGACTCGCCCTTGGGCAGGCGGTCGCCGAACTCGGCGCCCTGGGCGGCATGATCCATGTGCGTGATCCACGCCACGGAGGCATGCGCGTGGTCGCCGGAGTGGGGCTCCCGGATTACCTGATCGCGGGATGGGAGAACCTCACGGACGAGGACAGCGCGGCCCCCGTGTCCTGTGTCCGCTACCGCACCCAGGTCTGGACGCCACCACCGCCCGATGTGCTGCGCCGGACGCATTCCCCGTTGTCCGGCCGCTCTCCCTCCGGGGACTTCTCTCCCGGCGCCGGCACGCTGCCGCCCGGGAGCGGGGTGGCGTCGGTGCCCGTGATCACGGCCGATGGGCGGCCGGTGGGCGCGCTGTCCGTCCTGGTGGAGGCGCCGGGCGAGCTCGACGACGCGCAAGGTGAATTCCTGCGGATGGTGGCCGATTGGGTCGCCGAGTATCTGCGGCCCGCCCGGCCCGCCGCCACGGACGGCGAGCACGAGAGGCAACCGCTCGGCGGCGACGCCGTCGGCAGTGCCGTATGGCGGATGAACGACGGCCTCCTCGCCCTCGACGGTCAGGCGCGGCTGACCTTCGCCAACCCCGCGGCCCTGAAGCTGCTGGGGGCTTCGGCCCGGGAGGTGCTGGGAACCGTGCTGTGGGACCACCCGGTGGTCCGGGACACCGGGATGGCCGCCTGCCACGGTCGGGCCGTGGCCACTCGCGCACCGGTCGGCTGCGACACCCGGTGGCCCGGCAGGGCGGGCTGGTACCACGCGCGCCTCGACCCCGTCCCCGACGGACTGGTCATCCACATCGCGGACATCACCGAACGCCGGAGGGAGGAGGCCGAGCAGTCCGCGGCCCAGCGCACCGCGGCCGAGCGGGTCATGCGTATGGGCGAGCTGACCTCGGCGCTCGCCGAGGCGCTGACGGTCCAGGATGTGGTGAAGGCGGTCGCCGACCGGATGCTTCCGCCGTTCGGCGCCACCGGCCTGATCTGCCAGCTGATCGAGAACGGGCAGTGGCGCATGGTCGGTTCGGCCGGGTATCCGGAGGAGTTCCTCGAGACCGTTCGGAGCATCTCGGTCATGGAGATGTCCGCCATCGTGGAGGTCCTCACCTCCCGCACCCCGACCTTCCTGTCCACACCGCAGGAATACGCCGAACACCACCCGGACGCGGCCGGCTATCTCTACCGAAGCGGGATGAAGGCATGGGCCTTCCTCCCCCTGATCGCCTCGGATCAGCAGATCGGATACTGCGTGGTGGGGTTCGGCCGGCCGCGCCACTTCTCCGAGGAGGACCGCTCCCTGCTCATCGCGCTGAGCGGACTGGTCGCCCAGGCGCTGGAGCGGGCCCGGCTGTACGACGCCGAGCACACCCGCGCCCAGGAGCTCCAGCGCGGGCTGCTGCCCCGTACCCTGCCCGCCGTCCCGGCCGTCACGGCCGACGCGCGCTATCTGCCCGCCGCAGAGGGCGTGCAGGTCGGCGGCGACTGGTACGACCTCATCCCGCTGTCCGGGGAGCGGGTCGCCCTCGTCATCGGCGATGTCATGGGCCACGGGCTGTCCGAGGCCGCGACGATGGGGCGGCTGCGCACGGCCGTGCACACCCTCGCCGATCTCGAGCTTCCGCCCGATGAACTCCTCGCCCACCTCAACGATCTGGTCGGCGACCTCGGCGATGACTTCTACGCCACCTGTCTGTACACGGTCTATGACCCCGCCACCAACCTCTGCTGTTTCGCGAGCGCCGGGCACCCACCGCTCGCCATCGTCCGGCCCGACGGGACGACCTACTTCCCCCCTGCCGACGCCGATCCACCGCTTGGCGCCGCCAGCCCGCCCTTCGAGACGCATGAGATCGAGGTGCCCGATGGCAGCCATCTGGTGCTGTACACCGATGGCTTGGTCGAGTCGTCCGCCGTTGACATCGACGAGGGCATGGTCCGCCTCGCCCACGCCCTCACCAGGGCCGCCGTGCCTCCGGCGGACCTGTCCGCGGACGTGTGCGCTCACACCACGCTCCATGGCCCCGGCCGGCTGTGCGACGCCGTCATCAGCGCGCTGGTGCCGGAGCAGGCCGAGACCCACGACGACGCCGCGCTGCTGATCGCCCGGACGCGGTCGATGGCTCCGGACCGGGTGGTGTCCTGGACGCTCCCGGACGGCCCCATCGCCGCGACCGAGGCCCGCCATCGGGCCACCGAACAGCTGTCCGCGTGGGATCTCGACGAGCTGTCGATGACCACCGAGCTCCTGGTCAGCGAGCTGGTCGGCAATGTCGTCCGGCATGCGAAGGGCCCTCCGCGGCTGCGTCTGCTGTACGGCTGGACACTGATCTGCGAAGTGTCGGACGGCAGCCTCACCACCCCGCGGATCCGCCGCGCCGCCGAGACCGACGAGGGCGGGCGGGGGCTGCAACTGGTCGCGGCGCTGTCCGATCGATGGGGTATGCGTTTCACGGCGGCGGGCAAGTGCATGTGGACGGAGCAGGCAGTGTCCCCACAACGCCCTCATTGACAATCGGAACGTCGCTCCGTATAAGTGAACCGGAGGGATGCTCCGATTACTTTTCCGAGGGGTAGGACCATTGAGCGACAGCCCGCGCGCGGTGTTCGAGAAGCTGCTGGCCGGTATGGTCAACCGCGACTTCGACAATCTCCGGCGGCTCTACGCGCCGGACATCGTGCTGGAGCATCCGTTCGCGGTGCCGGAGCCGACCGTGACCCGCGGTCAGGAGGGCCTGCGGCAGCTTGTTGACGGACTGCGGGAGTGGTTCCAGATGACCGCGAAGAACGTGGTCGTCCACGAGACGGCCGACCCCGAGGTCATCGTGGCCGAATGGGACTACGAGACGCTCGTGCCCGGCACCGACGAGCGGTTCACCACGGCCAACGTGATCGTGATGCGCGTCCGCGACGGCCGGATCGTCGAGTCCCGCGACTACCACAACCACGCGGCCCTCACCCAGATCATCACCGGCTGAGCGCCCCGCGCCCGGCCAAGGGCCGAGAAACGCCTACCGGCCACAGTCGCCGCGGGCGGTGAGCGGGAGCGATAGGAATGAGTGGTTTAACAGACACCGAATCGGGGCCCAGCGCACCTCGCGGGAAGGTCGCTGCCGAACTGGCCAGTACCGGTGATTGCCGGGCCAGTATCCGCGGCTACAGAGTGCACGACGCATTGTTCGCGAACATTCGTTATGACTCGACTATGGCTGGCAGTACTTGGGTGGATGCCCAATACTTCTCCGATCTGGTAGTCATGGACGTGGTACGGCGCGGTACATGGCAGTTCGCCCGGGCGCGGGGCCGCGACAAAGTCGCCGTGTCGGCCGGGCAATTCATGGTGCGGTACAACAACCCGTCATGGCGGTTCGCGGTGCGGTCTCACACGACCCAGAAGTTGATTCTGCCGCTCACCCCCTGGGACCTCTCGTCCGCAATCGGCCAGTGCTCGGATCGGTGGACTCCGCCGAGATGCGGCTACTCCTGGCACACGTACGCACGGTGGACGCCGTGCTGAACGAATTGTCCCCGGCCGGGCTGCTGAGCGCCCGCGACACCCTGGTTGAACTGGTGATGGGGGTACTCCGGCAGAAGGTCGACGGGACTGAGCCGCAGTTGGCCTCGCCGCTGGTGCAGGCAGCCAAGGACATGGTGAACCGCCACCTGGACCATTTCGAACTCAGCCCCTCGATGCTCGCTCGCGAGCTCAACGTTTCGGTGCGCACGCTGCATCGGGCGTTCGCTGTGACGAATGAGTCGGACCGCCGGCCTGTGTCGTCAAAGTGTCACCCCCACATCAGCGGTGATGTGAGGGTGACGGCTGCCCAGTAGGTCTCGGCGTTCTCCCCGTAGTGGGTGGCAATGCCGCGCCGCTGTTTCAACCGGTTCAAAGTCCCTTCTGTGTCCAGTGCCTGATCATGTCAACGTCGACCGCGCGGGGGCACTCGGCCTTGGCGTAGCCCTTGAGCCATGCGCTGGTGCTGATGCTCCCGTCGTCGCAGTAGGCCTTGACCCGGACGTACCAACCCGGGCATTTGGCGTGCGCGCGGCCTGCGCCGGCGGGTCCCGCATGGTCCTTCCACACGCTGCACCGCGCCTTTGCGGCGGGCTGTTGCAGAGCCCCGGCCAGTGCACCGGAACTGTGGGCGCCGGCCGGTTGGGCGGGCCGTGCGGCGGCCGGCGCGGCGGTCGTCCCGCCGAGGGCCAAGGCGATGCCCAGCGCTGGGAGTGCGAACTTGCGAGTCACGTTCATCGAGTCGATCCTCCCGATTTCTGCGGATCGTCTGAGAGTGCGGTACAGCGCAGCGGTGCTTCGGCGACTCCGTCGCCCACGCCGCTGGTGACTTGGTCAAGGCCACAAACTAGCCCGGCACGGTGGAGGCGTCGTTAGCGGTGGGCGTCAGTTGCTTAGCGTGGTGTGCCAGGCCCGTCGGGCAGGGCCAGGTGGCGGTATTCACTCGGAGGCAGGCCGTAGGCGGTGCGGAAGGCGCGGGTGAAGTCGGCAGGCCTGCCAAAGCCCCAGCGAGCTGCGATGGCGTGGATGGGCCGGGTGGCCAGCCTGGGATCGGCCAGGTCGCTGCGGGCGCGTTCGAGCCGGTGGTGGCGGATGAAGGCGGTGACGGTGGTGCCCTGGCTCTGGAAGAGGCGGTGCAGGGAACGGGGTGAGATGTGGTGGGCCGCGGCGATCAGGTCCGGGCCGAGGCGGGGGTCGCCCAGGTGCCGGTGGATGAACGCATGGACGCGTATGCCCAGGGTCTGCTGGTGGGTCTCGGGCGGGAGCACGCGGTCGCCACCGAGGTGGTGGGCGATCAGCGAGGCGGCCAAGTCGCGCGCCACGCCACCCAGCCGTGTGGCGTCCGCGGGCGCGTAGTGGGTGGTGTCGGTGGCCAGGCGGGCGATGAACTGGGCGAACAGGGCCCCGAGCCCTTCCCGGGTGGGTAGGCCCACCGCCACCAGCCGGTCGACGGCGTCTGCCGGGAGCGGGAGCAGCGCCCGGGGGATGAGGGCTTGCACCGACGTGACCTCGCCCCTGTCCCGGTCCTGGTCGGCGATGAGCTGCCCCAGATAGGGCCGTGAGGTGGTGGAGAGCGTCAGGCCCCCCGCATCTGCGGCCGCCTGCCGGCCGGCCTGGTCGATGGTGACGGACCCCCGCTGGGCGAGGGCGAGGTGGTACAGCTCGGGGTCGGACTGCCGGATCAGCTTCGGCGTGCGGTCGGAGTGCAGCGGCGGACAGGTGAACATGGACACCTGTACCGGTCCCAGTTCCAGCATGCGCAGGGTCACGTCGAAGTCCGACGCATAATCGGTACGCACCTCGGTGGGCCCATTGCTGGCGAAGGCCAGCTGACGCCACGCCTCGAACCGCTCCGCCGGGGGCAGATCCGCACTCCTGAACACCGTCTCGAACACCGTGAGCTCCTTCCTGTCCTCTCCTCCGTGTGCCCGGCTCCCCGGCGGTACGTGCGGTGCGTCCAGCGCATCGTGCACCTGCTGGTGTGACAGGTACCGCTCAGGGGCTTCCCCCCCTCTCTCGGCCACACGGGTGGTCCAGCGTCGCAGGGGCATTTCGTCACGACAACGGCCGCCGCGCGGGGCTGTGCCGGTTGCGTCTTGGAGAGCGCGGCTGCCGCCTGGGCGGCTACGGCAGCGCCTGCCATAGTGAGCCCATGACCGACGCGTATGAGCGGATGATGCGGGCCAACCAGTCGAACTGGGACGCCCGGACCCCCGTCCACCTCGCCAGCCGGTTCTACGGGATCGACGGGGAGCCCGACCCGTCCCGCTGGTTCGCCCCGTGGGAGTGGGACGACCTCGGCGAGCTGGCCGACCGCGACGTGCTGCACCTGCAATGCCACCTCGGCACGGAGACGATCGCTTTCGCGCAGCGCGGTGCGCGGACCGTCGGCCTCGACTTCTCCGCGGCATCCGTGACGGCGGCGACCAGCATCGCGGCGCGTGCCGGCGTCGACGTGAGCTACGTACAAGCCAATGTGTACGACGCCGTGGAGGCCCTCGGCGGGCGGCGGTTCGACGTCGTCTACACCGGCAAGGGCGCCCTGTGCTACCTCCCCGACCTGGACCGCTGGGCCAGTGTCGTCGCCGAACTGCTGCGTCCCGGCGGCCGCTTGTACGTCGTGGAGTTCCACCCGCTCCTCAACTCGCTGGGCCCCAAGCCCGCCCCCGAAGAAGGTCCCGAACTCCTGCTGAGGCACGACTACGTGGGTGGCGGCGGCCCCGTACACCGCGACGCGACACACACCTACACCGACGGCCCGGCCGTCGAGGGCGCCACTGACAGCTACGAGTGGATGCACGGGCTGGGCGAGGTCGTCAATGCCCTGATCGGAGCCGGTCTGGACATCCGACTGCTGCGCGAGAGCCCTGAACTGCCCTGGCCACGCTGGCCCCATATGGTTCGTGGCTCATCCGGCTGGTGGCGGCTGCCGGAGCCGCGGATCCCGCTGCTGTACGGACTCCTTGCATCCCGCCGCGCTGGGACCACGCAAGCCCGCCCCACAAGAGTTCAGCAGCCCGCTGACCGGTAAAGGCGTTCCGCTGTTGCCCGAATGCCGAAACAGTGGCGGGCACGAAGACTCGGTAACCGCCAGGTCCGCAGGACGAAGAGGAACAAGAGGAGACCTGCATGTCATCTGCCTCCTCCACCCGTCTGTCCGTTGTCATCGATACGGACCCCGGGGTGGATGACACCTGGGCGATCTTGTTCCTGGCCGCCCAGCCGGACGTCGAGATCGTCGCCGTTGGAGCCGCGCACGGCAACGTGCCCACTGCCGTGGCGGCCGCCAACGCCTTACGTGTGCTCGATGTCGTCGGCCTGGACCAGGTACCGGTTGCCGTGGGGCATCCGGTTCCTCTTCAACAGCCTTTGCAGACAGCGGAGTTCGTCCACGGCGCCGATGGCCTGGGTGGCAAGGCGGGGCCTCCGACACCGCGACGGGTCAGCGCGGAATCAGCGGCGGAGCAGCTGGTGCGCCTTGCCAGGCAACGGCCGGGAGAACTGACGTTGCTCGCCCTGGCACCGCTGACCAACATCGTCCTCGCCCTTCGGATGGAGCCGAACCTCCCTCGGCTGCTGCGCCGTGTGGTGTTCATGGGAGGCGCGTTCCACGTCCCGGGCAATGTCACCGCCTGGGCCGAGGCGAACTCCGCGCATGATCCGGAGGCAGCGGAGGAGGTGCTGCGCGCGGGGTTCGACCTGATCGTGGTTCCGCTGGACATGACCGAACACGCCTGGGCTGACGCGTCCTGGCTGAAACGGATCGCGGATGCGGCCGCCCCGGCTGCCCGCTTCGCGTCATCGGTGCTCGAGACCTACGTCGCCCTCTACAGCGACGCTCACGGCACCGTCGGCTGCGTCCTGCACGACCCGTTGGCTGCGGCCATCATGGTTGATGAGTCCTTGGCGACATACCAGGAGCGCCAGGTCATGGTCGAACTCGCGGGACATGCGCGTGGCGCCACACTGATCGACGAACGGAAGTTCAGCACCGACCACGGGGGCATCCCAGATCAACGGCCTCCGGTGCGGATAGCCGCCACCGTGGATGCCGCCACTGCCATGGACCGCGTCCACCGGGCTCTGGTCAACCCTGAGGCCCGTCAGTAACCGAAACCACACCTACCCGTACGCCTGGGCAAACCTCCAGGACCGGTCATCGAGTGCCGGGTCGCCGAACCGCGATCACCGGTTGGCGGCCAGCACTGCCGCCAGCCCCTCTTGGAGATCCTTGACAAAATACTCGGGAACCTCCAGCGACGGGAAATGTCCCCCGATTTCGGCCGACCTCCATCGGACGATTTGTCGGTACCGCTCCTGTGCCCAGGGGCGCGGACACTTCTCGACGTCGCGGGGATACATAGTGATCGCTGACGGGACGTCGACCCGGAGTTCGGGGTCCAGCGAATTGTGGCTTTCGTAGTAGATGCGGGCCGACGATGCGCCGGTCCGCGTCAGCCAATACAGGGTGACGTCGTCAAGAATGCTGTCTCTGGAAATCGTCTCGAACGGGCTGTCTTCGGTATCCGTCCACTCGGCGAACTTGTCAAGGATCCAGGCAAGAAGCCCGACCGGTGAGTCGACGAGCGAGTAGCCGATGGTCTGCGGTCGGGTCGCCTGCTGCTTCGCGTACGCCGCGTGGTGGCGCCAGAAATCGCGGGTTTCCTCGGTCCATTTGCGCTCGACCGCCGTCAGCCCGTCCGTCGTCAACCCGGGCGGCCCCTCCGCGAACGTCGTGTGGATGCCGAGAACGTGCGCCGGGAACCTGCCGCCGAGAACCGTGGTGATATTACCTCCCCAGTCGCCGCCGTGGGCTGCGAACTTGCCGTAGCCGAGCCTTCCCATCAGCTCCACCCATGCGGCAGCGATCTTTTCGGTTCCCCACCCGGTGGTGGTCGGCTTGTCGCTGTAACCAAAGCCTGGCAGCGACGGGACCACGACGTGGAACGCCGGCGCGTCCGCGTCTTTCGGATCCGCCAGCTCGTCCACTACATCGATGAACCGAGTAATGCTGTCTGGCCACCCGTGCGTCAAGATCAGAGGAGTGGCATCTGCGCGCGCGGATCGCCGGTGCAGGAAGTGGATTCCCAGATCATCGATGGTCGTGCGGAACTGGCCGATTCGGTTGAGGCGCTCTTCGAACGACCGCCAGTTGTACCCGGTGCGCCAGTAGTTCACGACATCGACGAGGTCGGCGAGAGGAACGCCCTGGTCCCATCGGCGAGGGTCGGGCGCGGCGCGATAGACCGTCTCGGCCTCCGGAAGCCGCGCCGCGGCCAGTCGTGCGCGCAGATCGTCGAGGTCGGCGTCAGCCGCGTGGGCTTCAAATGCTTGCACGTCGCTGGTCGGACGGGGCATGAGACCTCCTGGCCATCGTGGCGTCGGCTACGATCCATCGCGAACCGGCTAAGACGGTTCTAGCAGCTCTCCGGGCCAGACAGCAACCTGCTAAGGTGGTTCCATGCCTGCTGGGTTCCCTGACTTCCGCCTCGGTAGCGTGCTGGCGACCAGCTTCACGGGGACTCTGTCGGAGCGTCACGGCAACGCTGTCGAGCGCATTCCCACGCCGCACCGACTCATCGACTGGCTGGCGGTGAACGGTCTCGCCGTGGACTCCTGTACCACTGCCCAGCTCGACCTCGCTCGGGAACTGAGGGAGTCGATTCACGCCGCCGCGACAGCGGCCGCGATCCAGGACGCTCTCCCCGCGTCCGCTGTCCAGGTCATCAATGACCGCAGCGCTCAGGGACGAGCCGCGGCGATCCTGACCCCCGAGGGTAAGCGGGAATGGCGACTCAGCTCGGCTTCCTGCGTGGAAGATGCCCTCGGCGTGATCGCCGCCGACGCGATCAGCATCATCGCAGGTGAACGAGACGGAAAATTGGCCTTGTGCGCATCGCCAACCTGCCGAGCCGCCTTCTTCGACACCAGCCAAAGCCGCACTCGCAAATGGTGCGACATGAACACGTGCGGGAATCGCCAGAAGAAGGCGCGCTTCAATGCCAACCACCGCAAAAACCCCAGATCAGCGGAGTCGCAAAACCGCTGAGCCCGCCGTCGAAGGTGCGGCCGAAGGACGGCGGGACATAAGACGTGCCTGATGAGACGCTGTTCGCGGCCATCATCTACGTATTGGTCAGCGGCGGCGGCAGGCACGGGACCTCAATGCGATCAGCTGGCAACATCCGCTGCATCCTCGAACTGCTGCCACTATCAGTGGCGGCTGCACACGATCGAGGGGGGCAGATAGCCAGAGCCGCGCACACTACAGATGACGCCAGCAATGCGCACCCGATCGCATATTCCGCAGCATATCTCCGCGGCAGGCGCAAACTCGTTAGATGGCCTTCGACGAGTCCGCGGAAGCAGCTGATGGAGCCCGAGGCTGATTTCGGCTGCCCCACCGGTATGAGATTGCCCGGCCAGGGGGCTGGTTCATGTTCTGGCTGCCTCGAAGTGGGCTGCGGCGAGTACCAGGTCTTCCCAGGCCATCCCTACGCTTTTGAAGAAGCGCGGCCGGTCCGGGGGGATCTCGTGCCGGCCCGACACGACATCGGCCAGGCCCACCAGATCACCGGGGTCGATGGCGCCCGCCTGGACCGCCTGGACCACGTCGCCGGCTTCGCGTAGCGCGGCCGAGACCGCTTCGACGATCACTGTGGACCGGGCGACCGCCGTTTCGTCCACCTCCCGGGCGTCGGGCTCGTGCGAGCCGACGGCCACGATGGTCGCCGATGCCGACAGCAGGGCGCCGTCGAACAACGGGGTGCGTGCCGTCGTGCAGCACGCGACGATATCCGCGTGCACGATGTCGTCCACGGTGCCGGCCCGCGCCCCGACCTCGGCCGCGAAAGCGCGGGCGCGGTCGGCGTTCCGGCCGACGACCACGACGTCCCGGATCGGGCGGATGCAGCTGAGGGCCTCCAGGTGGGACCGGGCCTGTGGTCCCGTTCCGAACAGGACAAGTCGGCTCGCGTCCGGCGCGGCCAGCGCGTCGGCGGCCACCGCCGACACGGCGGCGGTGCGTACGGACGTGAGGGCGATCCCGTCCAGCAGGGCCAGCGGTGTGAGGGTCTCGCCGTCCAGGAGCAGGTAGTTGCCCTGAATGCGGGGAAGGCCACGGGCCGCGTTGCCCGGCGCCGCGGTCACCATCTTCACCCCGGCGTAGTTTCCCCAGTGCGCGGGCATGAGCAGGAGCTGGCCGTGTGGCACCGGGACGACAGAGCGCGGCGGCCCCGCCTCCGGGTCCAGCCCGTCGAGCAAGCTCTCGCGCAGGACATCGATGGCGGCCGCCATGGGCGGGGCGCCTTCCAGAACAGGAATCACAGGTAGCAGCCCTCCGGGAACGGATCCTCCGGATCGAGGAAGAACCGCGTGGTTCCGGTCAACCACGCACGACCAGTGATCGTAGTGATGACGGCCGGGCGCGGAGCAACGGTCGTTGTGTCGGCCAGGCGCCCCTCGATCCGGGTGCCGAGAATGGACTCGTGCACGAACGGCTCGTCGGGCGGCAGCTTGCTGGTGGCGTGCGGTAGCGCCATACGCGATGAGGTGTCGGCGCCACAGGGCGACCGGTCCACACAGCCCGGCTCCCCGGCGACCGTGTGCCACGCAGGCCGGTTATCGGTGGCTGGGGTCACGAGTTGGATGGGCCCTGTCCTCTTAAGGAGTGGGCTCGCAGCGAGGCTGTAGGCGTCGCTCAGCGAACCTCACCGAGGTAGAGCAAAGCTGCAATCTCCACCAAAAACGAGTACAGGCTGACTCCTCATCATCGCATCATGCCGCGCATACAGCAGGGCGGTCTCTCCGCCGACGACTACAGGCCACGAAGCGTTATCGAGCACGGAAGCTGGCCAGAAACCGAGAAGGGACAGCACTTGTTCACCGGTCTGGAGACGCCTGGTGCCGTGAGGAATTCGGACTGATCCGGTGATATCGCCGCCCGGTGTCACAGGCCGAAGGCACCGCCCTCGATGAGGATCAGCAGGCCGATGGCGATCAGGACCAGGGGCAGCAGGATGTGGCCCCAGCGGGCCAGCGCCTTGGCGATGACGGGCCGGGTGGCGAAGAACCTGCCCGCGAAACACCACACGGCCACCAGCACCAGGAACACCGCGGCGTACACACTCATCCCACCGACACCGGCGGTGGCGAAGACGGGCACGTAGACGCCGATGTTGTCGCCGCCGTTGGCGAAGGTGACCGCGGCAACCTCCAGCGGGCTCGGCCCGCCCTCCCTGGCCTGTTCCTCGTCCTCGTCCCCGGCCCCGGCGCGGTGGTCCTTCCATGCCTGCCAGGCAGCCTTGAGACCCAGGGCGAGCGGCAGCAGGCCGAGGTACGGGATGGCGGACTCGGGCAGGAACGTGGCGCCGAACGCGGCGGCCACCGCCACGGCGAGGATCGCGGCGAAGCCCAGGTACTGGCCCAGCACGATGCGGCGAGTGCATCCGGGATGGCCGGCGCCCTGTGCGAAGAACAGCGCCAGGATCAGGATGTCGTCGATGTTGGTGACGGTGAACAGGCCGGCTGCCTGCCCGATGATGCCCAGGCCCACGAGTAGCTGCTCTCCTTCGACGCGGGTGTCCCGGTGACGCTACCGGGAGCCCGTACTGCGGCGAACGCGGGGCCAGGATTCAGTACTGTCCATTCTCGGGTTCTGGCTCAACTTCCCTGAAGCGCAGACGGTGAACGACGACTAACACCCGGGCGAGCCTCCAAGAAGTTGCCCGAAGACCCGGCGGCACGGCCGGTGGACTGAGCGGTTGCGGTTGGTCGACGCGTTGCCCGAGCCGGATGTCCCGGCCCGGCCCGGCGGGCGGTCGGTGTTGATGCGTACGCCACGCGCAAGGGCCGCTGCTACGGCAGCGTCCTGGTCGATGTCGGGACGCACCCCGGCGCCCCGCGCTGACCGACAAGGAGCCCAAAGACTCCTCTGATTGCCCTGGCTTACGGCCTGACGAGTTCTACGACCACGCGCTTGCCGCTGCGGATGGCTGCGCCCCCCCGGTGCTGCCCGAGCCTCCGCGACGCGGCGAGGACCCGTCGAACTGCGAGGCGCACCGTGACGGAGACGATGGGATCTGGCTCAACGACAGTTGGCGGCTCACCCGGATCACGGGAGTTGGTGTGCCGCTGGTGCTCATGCTGTATCCGCGCGAGCACTATGACATGGCTGACCTGCCCGATGAGCTGGCAGCCGAGCTGGGGGTCCTGTCCACTCACATCGTCCGCCACGTGCAAGCCCTGCCACACATTTCGCGAGCCCACGTCTACCGCATCGGAGATGGAGGCGCACACCTGCACATCTGGTTCTTCGCCCGGCCCGAGGGACAGACCCAGCTGCGCGGGTCATGGATGCCCGTCTGGGACGATCTGCTGCCGGAATACCCAGCAGATGTCGCAGAGGCAGATGCGGCGATCGTGGCAGACGCATTGGTCGCCTCCATCGGAGGCCGTCGCTCGGCTGCCGGCGAATCGCCGCACGACTGATCACTGGTACTGCCTGCTCGTGCTGGCCAAGCACCGGCCACCTCTGCGGTGTTCGGCCGAGCTGGCTTCCATCTCGCCCCCGGTGATTCGTGCGGTGAGGCACAACCAGCAGAGGCGGCTCAATCCGGCCACAGCTCATTAGGCGTGATCCACGACGGTCACTCACCCCTCATCATGTGCAGGCCAACAACACCCGTCAGGCTTCCATACTCCAAGGGCAGAAGCCCGGGCCGGGCCGCGGCCGGGCGGCTGGGTGGTAAGAATAGGTACGTGTCGAAAGAGTCCCAGGTCAGCGCTCCGCGCACACGCAACCGTTGGGGGGAGGGCGAGCGGCTGCGCGGGGAGATCCTCGCAGCGGCCAGCCGTTTGCTGTCCGAGCTCGATGGGGAGGACGGACTGACCATCCGCGGCGTCGCCCGCACCGCCGGTATCGCGCCGGCCAGCATCTACCAGCACTTCACCGATCGTGCCGCGCTCGTGGCGGGCCTCACCGACCACGAGTTCGCCCGGCTGCACACCGCGATGGAGGCTGCCGAGGATCGCGTGGACTCCGGCGACGTGGTGGGTCGCGTGCGGGCGATGCTCCACGCCTCCTGCCGGTTCGCGATGGACAACCCCGGGCACTACCGGCTGATGACGGCCAACGGGGCTCCCCGGACCGCGCCCGGCGTCCGTCAGGCCGGGCCACTGGCCGACGTGATCGACCTGCTCGTCGCCGGCTTCGCGCGCTGCGCCGCGGCGGGGGTCGCACTCCGGGTGCCCGCGGAGCGAGCTGCCGTGATCGCGTTCGTCGGTGCGCACGGTCGTGTCGCCCTCTTCCAGAACTCCGCCAAGCACACCGATGCGGACTCCGTGATGTCGTTCGTCGACGAGTTCGTGTCGCTCGTTTTTGCCTGAAACACGGCGTTTTCTTCCACTTCATCCCAGCTGCTCCTCGCTGCGGTGGCCGATCTTGATCAGGAGGGTGGACGAGTGCCCTCAAGATTCCTAACATCTGTTCAGTAAGTCTCTGAACAATCGTTTGGTAACTTTCTGTTGGAGGACTGCGATGTCAAAAGTCGCGTCCGACGTGCCCCGGTACCCGATGGCGCGGGCCGTTGCCCGTTCGACCCGCCGCCCGAACTCCATCGCAGGCTGTGGGAGGAGCCGGTGTCCAAGGTGCGGATCTGGGACGGCGGCGAGCCGCGGCTGTTCACGCGGTACGAGGATGCCCGCGCGCCGCTGGCCGATCCGCGCGTCAGCTCCGACTCGACCCGGGACGGGTATCCGGTGCAGTCCGCGATCCGCCGCGGTTCCTCGAACCGGACCGGCTCGATGTGACCCGCAAGGCGCGCCACCACATCGCGTTCGGCTACGGCGTGCACCAGCGTCTCGACCAGGCGCTCGCGCGGGTCGAGTTGTAGGCGGGCTACCGCACGCTCTACCGGCGAATCCCGACACTGCGGCTCGCGGTTCCGCTGAACGAGATCAAGTTCAAGCACGACATGGTCGTCTGCGGGGTGCACGGACTCCCCGTGACGTGGTGAACCCGGAAAGGATCGATATGTTTCATCTTGATCATCTCTGCCTGGGCGTCCGTGAGTTGGGCGACGGCGTCCGCCGGGTACGGGAGGAGACAGGACTCGCCCACTACGACGGTGGCGTCTTCGCCGATGCCATCGCGAACACGATCTTCCCGCTCGGCGAGGACGTCTACCTGGAGGTCGAGGCGGTGACGGCCCCCGCAGCCGTGCGGGATGCGGGGACCGCCTGGTTCGACCGGGCCATCGCGGACGGCGACCGGTGGATGTTCTGGAGCCTGCGCGCCGACACGCTTGAGGAGATGGCCACGGTCGCGCAGCGGCTCGGCGGCGAAGTGGCGCGGCTTCCGGGACGCGTCCAGCCCGACGGCACCCAGCGCATCATCACCACCGCGCCCGGCCCCGGCCGCGCGCTCGACACCTGCTGGCGCCGGGGGCTGCCGAACTGGTTCTACCGGGAGGACCCGGCCACCAACCCGGATCGCGGGGCGACCGAGCGCGGTGATCGCGGGGTGGCCGTGACCCGGCTGGAGATCGGCGCTGACGCCGGGGAACTGCGGGAGCACATCGGTGCCGAGACCTTCGAGCGGCTGCCGCTGGTGGTCGTGCCCGGCCGGCCGGGCGTGCGTGCGGTCACGGTGCGTACCGCGTCGGGGCGCGAGGTGACGCTGCGCAGGGACCCGGCCGACTTGTAGAGCCGCGGGGTCTGCCTCACCGAGGGCTTGTGGCGCTCCAGCAATCCCAACGGCGCGGTCGGCCGCCGAGTGCGGCGTGCGGCCGCTCGTGTCGTGTTTCGTACCGGTCGGGGTGGCGAGCGGGTCGTAGACCGGTGGCACGCGCCGGTGGGCGTGCCACTGGGTCAGGCAGCGGTGGGAGCCCCCGGCTTCCGCAGCCACATGCGCGATCGGACGTCCGGCGTCGATCCGCAGACACAAGCGCAGGCGTCCTTCGGGGGCAGCGGTGTGTTCCGGTGTGCCCTGCTGGTGGTGCTCCCGGACTGGGCGGCCGCGTTCATCGGGAGCCCCGGGGTCTCAGGGCTCCCGCTTGAACGGTTGTGCTTGGCGTCAGCGTGCGAACTTTTCGATGGCCGCTGGGGTGACGGGGGTGAAGAAGTTGACAAGGTTGCCGTCGGGGTCACGGAACAGCAGTGACCGGTTACCCCAGGGCATCGTGGTGGGCTCGGTGACGAAGTCGGTGACGAAGCCGGTCAGGTTCTGGTGAACACGGTCCACGTCGTCGACGAGGAACTCGGTGATCACGCTGTGGTTGTCCGCCGGTCGGGCAGAGCCCGGGGCGAACACCGGGACAGTGCGGGTGCCGGCGATCGCGAGGGTGGCGCCCGCGGTCCTGAGTTCGGCGAAGTCCTCGGTGGCCCACGTCGCCTGCGTCCCTGTGGCTCGCTCGTAGAACTCGACGAGGCGCGCCACGTCGCTGGTGATGATGCGGATCGAGACGAAGTCCATGGGGATCTCCTTGGCTGTGCGGGAATCACTGCACGTCGCAGACTAGGAGAAATAGTGGACAGAATCGGTCCTGTATTCGCGTTAGCCTGTGCACATGCCTCGACCCACCGGCCGCGTGCTGACACTCCTGGAGTTGCTACAGTCGGGCGGCACCCGGACGGTGGCCGAACTCGCCGACCGGCTCGGCGTCGAAGGGCGCACCGTACGGCGGTATGTGGACCAGCTGATCGACCTGGACGTGCCGGTGGAGTCGGTGCGCGGGCGCTACGGCGGGTACCGGCTCGCCCCCGGGTACCGCCTGCCTCCGCTCATGCTCAGCGACGACGAGGCGCTGGCCGTGATGCTCGGCCTGGTCGCCGGTCGCCGAGCGGGGCTGACGACGGCGGAACGCACGGCGAGTGAGACGGCATCGGCGAAGATCCGGCGGGTGCTGCCCAAGCACATCGCCCGCAGGCTCGACACACTCCTGGAGGCCGTCGCCTTCACGGATCAGCCCGGTGATTTCGACACCCCGAACGCTGAGGTCCTGCTCACCATCGCCGATGCGGTGCGCCACCGCCGACCGGTCTCGATCCGCTACACCGACCGCGACGGTCGGCGCAGCGAACGCACGCTGCACGCGTATGGGGTCGTCGCCCACGCGGGCCGGTGGTACGTCA
Source organism: Streptomyces sp. Inha503 (assembly GCF_047215865.1). Lineage (NCBI taxonomy): Bacteria > Bacillati > Actinomycetota > Actinomycetes > Kitasatosporales > Streptomycetaceae > Streptomyces > Streptomyces sp. Inha503. Next base: position 11,902,527 of record NZ_CP178360.1, read on the forward strand.
TGGGCCAGGACGCCCGGATCGGCGAGGACCGAACCTTCCGGCTCGATCGCATCGCAGACACACGAACTCTGCCCGGCTCATTCGAAGCGCCCGAGGGTCCCGATCCGGCACATCGCCTGTTGTCAGCGTTCGCCACGGCCGAGTACCGGCACGAGGTGACCTTGCGGGTCCACGGGACGGTTGGGCAGATCCGCGCCCACCTTCCCGCCAGCGTCGCGAGCCTGGAGGAGTACGCGCCCGTGGCGGGCGAGCACCAGGCGACCGAGCGCTGGCTGCGCGTCGAGCTGCGGGCGGAGCGGCTCGATTGGCTGCCTCCGGTACTCGCCGCACTCGACCGGCCGTTCGTCATCGAGCGCCCCGATGAACTGCGCGACCTCGTCACCGCGCTCGCCGATCGCCTCGCGTCCTACGCCCGCCAAGCCTGACCGGCGAGGAACCAATGTCATGAGATGGGCTTGGCCCTGCTGGTCGGCGGGGACATGCCGGGCGACGAGTTCGCGCTTGATGGCCTGGGTCGCCGGTGATCGACTTCCAGGACGGATACGGCTTGGGCCTCGGGAAGGCGGAACGCGCGGCTGTCGTATCCCCCTCTCAGCAGGACCGCCTGCCGCGCACGTCGTCCAGGGCTCCAATGCACAAGTCGTCGATGAGTCTGGTCCGCACCACCGCCGACGCGCGGGCGGGCAGGCCAGCGCGCATAGCCCGGACCGGCCCACCGAACCGCTTCACCCCGGCCGAAAAGCAACACCCCCCATCTCGCTCACCGTCCCGGAGATCCGCCACCTTCTCGCCGCCGTATTCACCGCACCGGCCACGTCCGCAACCGGACTCCTGTACTGGTCCAACTGGCGCAGACACCATCAGGCCAGAGCCCGGCGTTGCCGACTCACCGAGGCACTCAACACGTGAATCGCGAAGCCGCACCGGGCTACTGGCCCAGTACGGCCGTGGCGAGGGTGTGTTTGAGCCAGGTCTCATAGTCGTCGTAGGACCAGCCAGCGTCCGCGACAAGGCTGTCGTGGACACCGCCGCTCAGCAGCGCGACCGCGATGTCGGCGGCACGCGGGTCAATGGTGTGGCCCGAGGTGCGGATGCGGTCGATGATCATTTCGACGCCGAGCCGGTGGCGGCGCCCGGCTTCGTTCTGTGTGGCCGCGATGTCGGGGTCGACTGCGGCGCCTGAACCGAGGATGGTGACGATGTCGCCGCAGCGTTCCCTGACTTGGCGGCTGGCCTTGGCCAGCATGCCGAGCAGTTCACCCGGGTCCGTCATTCCCTCCGAGGCTGTCATCAGATCGGGGATGCCGGCTTCGTCGTCCAGCAGGTCGACGAGTCCGGTGAGCACACCGGCCTTTGAGCCGAAGTGGGCGTAGATGGTCTGTGGCGCGACGCCCGCCTCTTGGGCGATGAGGCGGATCGGCGTACGGGCGTAGCCGCGCTCGGCGAACAGGCCGCGTGCCGCGTCGAGGATCGCGCGGAGCGTCAGCGCCTCACGCCTGTCGCGCAGCCGGACGATACCGGGCAGGTCGGGTGGCATGTATGCTCCAGCTAGAACGTTGTTCTAAATAGTAGATCGAGGATCTAAGTTAGCAGGAGTGAAGACGTCATGACCATTTCCATGTCTGTCGACGAACTGCTCGCCGGGATGACGCGCGCCTGGAACGCGGGTGACGGGGCCGCCTGGGCCGCGCACTTCGCGGAGGACGCGGACTTCGTCGACGTGGTGGGGCGCGTCCAGCGCGGCCGGGACGTGATCGCCACGGAGCATCAGAAAATCTTCGACACCGTCTACCAGGGCAGCCGGCTGGCGATCCGGTGCCTCGACAGCCGCCAGCTCGCGGACGGCATCCTGCTCGTACACACCGTCTCGGTCCTGCGGGTTCCCGGAGGACCGCGAGCGGGAGAGTGGCATGCGATCCAGACGAAGATCGTGCGGGACGGAAGGATCCTGGCGTTCCACAACACCGGGCGGACGGACCTGGCGGACTTCGTGGGAGACGACGAGGATTTGGCTCGTCAGTCTCCGCAGGAGTGGCGGCGACAGGACTCCTAGGCCCGTACTTCGCGGGTCACCGACCCCCGACGACGGAGATCGCGAAGTCAGACTGGAGTCAACACCGTTGACTTTGGCCTGGCAGTGACGTGTCAAGGGGGTTGAACGGCGCAACGGAACTCCGGTAGATCAACTTTCGGCCAAGAGAGTTGATCAAGGAGTTCCGTTGCAGGAGCAGTCTGTCATCACCCGCGAGATCGCGGTAGCCAAGGGCGTGTTCGCGCCGGGACACCTTGGGGAGTTGACCCAGGTGGTGGACTTCGCCCTGGTCGATGCGGTGCTGGAGGAGACCGGAACGGTCCAGAAACGGGTCAGGCTGCTGCCCTCGCGGGTGGTGGTGTACTTCGTCCTGGCGCTGGCCCTGTTCGAGCGGTGCAGCTACCGGGCGGTGTGGGGCAAACTCGTCGCGAGCCTCGACGCCCTCGCCTTGGTGCGGCCGTGTACCTCGGCGCTGTGCCGGGCACGTCGCCGGGTGGGAGCCGCACCGTTCCAGGCATTGTTTGAGACGCTGGCCGGGCCGGTGGCCGGACCACGTACTCCCGGCGCGTTCTGGCGGGGCCTGCGGACGGTGGCCATCGACGGCACCAGCCTGCACCTTCCCGACAGCGAACCGATCGCCGCCCGGCACGCCAAACGCAAGCGCAAGGGCGAGGACGTGGAGTTCGGCTACCCGCTGTTGCGACTGCTCGTGCTCATCGAGTGCGGCACCCGGGCGGTGCTCGCCGCCGCCTTCGGCCCGGAGACCACAGGCGAGACCACCTACGCCGAGAGGATGCTCGATCGGTTGACCAGCGGGATGCTTGTACTGCTGGACACCGGCTTCGACGGTTACCCCTTCCTGCTCCAACTCCACTCCACCGGGGCGGAGTTCCTGTGCCGGTCCGGGGCCAGGCGCATCCCGCTGATCATCAAGCGGCTGCCTGACGGCTCCTACCTGTCGACCTTCGGCATGGGGAAGCTGCCGGTGCGGATCGTCGAAGCCTGGATCACCGTGACCTACGCCGACGGCACCGTCCGCCGTGAGCAGTGGCGCCTGGCCACCAGCCTCACGGACCCCGCCCGCTACCCCGCCCGCGAACTCGTCGCTCTCTATCACGAGAGGTGGCAGGCCGAGACCACGTACTTCTCGGTCAAGGCCACGATGCTGGACGGCCGCATCCTGCGCTCGCACCGCCCGCCGGAGGTCGACCAGGAGGTGTACGCCCTGCTGACCGCCTACCAGGCCCTCATACGGATCACCGCCGACGCCGCCGCCAGCCGACCGGCTCTCGACCCGGACCGGATCAGCTTCACCATCGCCCTGGAGACCGCCCGCGACCAGGTCACCACTGCCGCTGGGATCCTTCCCGGCGAGGTCACCCTGGTCGGTGCGATCGGCCACGCCGTCCTGGACAGCCTCCTGCCAGCCCGCCGCCGGCAGCGGGCCAAGGCCCGAACCCGAAAGAACCCGACCAGCAAGTACAGCAAGAACTCCCTCCAGCGCCCCGCCACCGCTCAGCACTACACCCTCGCAACCGAGGTCACGGTGATAGAAGACGGCTTGAAGGCCAGGTCAAAGCGCTAAATCAACGGTGTTGAGACTGGAGTACTGGGGTGGGGCCCGGCAGAGCATCATCCAGGCCATGCAGGAGGCCATCGCGGGATGCGGTGCCTGTGAGGCGTGGCAGTCTGCGCCGCCCTGGAGAGCGTGGCTGTCACGCTCCTTCGGGCCGGTGAGTGGCGTGGCCGCGGACAGGCGGTCGGTGCCGACGTTGACGGGCTGCATGCCGTTGCCCGCTCCTGCCCCGACACCCTCGCTGGCCCGTGGCAAGGGTGCTGGTGATCACCGGGCTTCCGCTACGGCGGCTGTTCCCAGGATTTGGCCGGGCTGCTGGCCGACGATGTGGACCCTGCCCCCGCGTGGCCTGCGGGCAGGGGGCGGGGTTGGTTGCTTGATTTGGTGGTCAGGGGATGAGCGAGCGGTGTGTGGGTGCCAGCCTCAGGGTTTGAGGGGGTGTTATCTGTTCTCTGCCGATGTTTGTGAGGATTTCCCGGGCGTCGGGGTGGGCCTGTATTTCGGTGAGGTGCTGATGGCGTGCGTGTGTGTCGGGGTACGGGGTGAAGACGACGGCGGTGTTTTCCGGGGTGCGGACTGGCAGTCTGGTGAAGGTGTTGTGGGCGGTTTCGGTGGTCAGGACGGCCAGTGGTGCGGGTGAAGTTTCGCGGAGGATGGGCAGGAGGTGGTCGCGGATGAGGGTGATGCCTTCATGTTGTCCGGGTGGGAAGGACCATATGGTGGCGGAGAGGAACCGCTCCGGTGCCGGTGTGGGTGTGGGTGTTCCGGGTTGGGGGCGGTGGGAGGGGCGGATGGTGAAGCCGCTGGTGGTGGTGAGGGGCCGAAGTAGCAGGACGTTGTCGGAGTCGGTGATGGTGGCGTTGGCTCGGGGGCCGTGTTCGGCCCAGACTGGGCCGTTGTAGAAGGCGTTCAGTGCATGGTGTCGTACCGTCATGTTCTGGAATCCGCGCAGCCAGACGAAGCGGTCCGGGTCGTCGAGGTCGCGGAACTGGCCGAGTATGACCATTCCGGTCTCTTCCTGGGTTTCGATGAATTCCCGGTCGAAGAGTTCGATGAGTTCCTCACGCCGGCCGGGGCGCAGCGTGTACTGGCGGAGTTCGATCACGGCAGGCCGGCAGTCCGCGCCGGTATCGGTGTCGGCGTCGGTATCGGCGTCCGCGCCGGTGTGGGTGTGGGACACGGTGAAGCTCCTGTGCGGGTGGTCTTTTCCAGGGTGGTGTGCCGGGTCCGGGCGGCCAGTTTGGTCGGTGCCCGAGGTGTGTTGACGCTAGGGGAGTGGTGTGCCAGGTGCTGTCAGGGTTTCCGGGGAGAATGGCGTCCATGTCCGCCGGCCGGTTGTTGTCGCTGTTGTTGTTGCTCCAGTCCCGTGGTCGTCTGTCCGCACGCGCTGTCGCCAGTGAGCTGGGGGTGTCGGTGCGGACGGCTTACCGTGATCTGGCGCGTCTACAGGCGGCCGGGGTCCCGGTTTACGCCGAGCCGGGCCGCGGAGGCGGTTATCAGCTGCTCGAGGGTTATCGCACCCGCCTGACCGGGATGAGCGAGGGTGAGGCGAGGGCACTGTTCCTCGCCGGGCTGCCCGGCCCCGCCGCCGATCTGGGCCTGACGGCGGAGGTGAGTGCCGCGCGGCTGAAGCTCCTGGCCGCGCTGCCGGCCGGGCTGCGCGAGGAAGCGGCGCGGACCGCGGCGGTCTTCCACCTGGATGCCCCCGCCTGGTACCGGGAACCGGAACCGACCCCGCTCCTCCCCGTGTTCGTCGATGCGCTCCTCACCGGACGTGTGGTGGAGGTGCGTTACCGCCGCTGGCGCGCGCCGCAGGAGGTCAGCCGCCGTCTGCGCCCGTACGGTCTGGCGCTCAAATCCGGTGTCTGGTACCTCGTGGCCGTCGGGGAGAGCCGGATCGCCACCTACCGGGTCGCCCAGGTCCTTGAGGCGGTGCTGAGCGAGGAGCGGTTCGACCGGCCGGAAGGGTTCGACCTGGGCGCGTACTGGGCCTCCTATCTTGAGGATTTCCACGCCCGCCGTTACACCGGCACCGCCACCATCCGCCTGTCTCCGCAGGGACGGCGGCGCCTGCCGGACAACGTCCCTCCGGAGGTGGTGCGGGCGGTGGAGTCCACCGCGGTTCCCGTCGGCGACGACGGATGGGTCGAGGCCGTCGTCCCGACCGAGAGCGCTGACCACGCCTGCGGCGAGCTGCTGCGCCTGGGTACTGACGTCGAGGTCCTGGCACCGGCCGGACTGCGCCGGGCCATGGCCGCCACGGTGGGCGTACTCGCCCGGGCCTACGGACTCCACTGACGCGGCCCCGGATCTGCTCTCCCGCGTCACCGGAGGAGCAGTTCGAAGGGCCGACAGCGATTCCCTCACGCCCGCCAGGAGCCTCCCACTCTCCATGTGCGGAAGTCCGGTTGCCGCGGGACGGTGTGGCCCATGCTGCTCCGCCTGGCCGGGATGCGGGCTCGTTGGGGTGACCTCAACAGGGGGGAGGGACCTGGCGGGTGCCATGGGGATGGGCCGGGGGAGGCGGTCGCGCTCGTGCAGCGGATCATGGTTGCGGTCTACGGCTTGCGATCAGGAGGCGGACAGCTGGCTGGGCATGCTCGATGGGGGCCCTGGCCTGCCCAACTGAGCACGTCAGCGGCTTGGTCTTGTGGCCGCCGGGCGGGGAGCTCTCGGCCGGTGAAGTAGTCGGTCACGCCCTGGCGTATCGGCCGAGCCCGCGCCGGCCGCGTTGATGAGTCCCGACCGGGGCGGGAGTCCGTCTGCTTCCTGCGCGACGGCGACCACGTGTTGGCCGAGATCGGAGATGACCCTTTTCTCACCAACGCCGAGGTCGCTCGGGGGGCAAGCAAACAGCGCGTGCGCCAGCCGTCACCAAGGCCACCATGCCGTCGTCCCCACCCTCACCGGCCAGGACGTCGGAGAGTGCCGCCACCAGGCCCTTCGTGGCGGCGAAGGCCACACCGTGCAGCGGCGCGTACGCCAGCTGCGCCCCGTCCTCCAACGGGATCGCGAAGACGTCCGTCGTTCCGTTCAACGATCACTCCAAGCCACTCGCCTTCGACCCCGCTGCGACACGGTTGCGACGCGGACAGCGGGAGCTCACCGTGCGGCGCACATGTCCGAGCGGAGCTTCCCCGCCGCCCCGCGCGGCACCGGCGCGCCCGGGACATCCTGCGCCAGACCAATCTGCTCGGCCGCGAAGGCAACGCCTGGGACCTGGCATGGGCCGCGTTGTTCATGGCCTGCCCGGAGTCACGCTGGATCACCGGCACGGTGCTCCCCGTGGACGCCGGCACCACCGCGGCCACCGGCCTGGGCATGCTGTCCCGCCTGACCGCGCCCGACGACGGAGAGCAGCCATGAGCGAGTCCGGGACTGGCCGGGCCGCCGACGCGCGGGACACGGCCGACGCCCGCCGGGCGGCCGGCGAGCGAGTCGTACAAGAGATGCTGGGCGAGGAGTGCTTCGCCGCGAACATGGGCGCCATGTCCGAGGGCGAAGGGCCCGTGGTCGCCATGGGACAACTGGCCCTGGAGCATGTCTTCGGCGACATCTGGACGCGCCCGGGCCTGGCCCGGCGCGACCGCAGCCTGATCACCCTCGGCGTCCTCATGGCCCAGGGTCACCAGACCGAGATCCGCAACCGTGTCCTGGCCGGCCGGGCCAACGGGCTCAGTGCGGAGGAGATCCTGGAGGCCGTACTGCACACCGTCCCCTATCGGCTACCCCGCCGCCGGCCAGGCGATGGCCACGGCGACGCGTGCCCTGGAGCAGGCGTAGCCGGCCCGGAGCGGGTGGTGCCGCCCGACCACCGGACCGGGCCATCCGCTCCATCGGGCATCCACCACAATGAGAAGGGTGATTTCGGCGGTTCTTTGCGGACCACGTGCGCAGGTCACGCGGTCGGCAGCGTGTTCGAAGGCGGCCACAGCAGGGGCGTTGCGGAGCGGGTTCTTTACCCGTGGAGGTGGCGGCGCAGGTAGTCGTGCCAGGTCTTTTCGAAGGTCTTGGCGAGGGCCGACTCCGGCGCGAACACGTCCCATGCGTGGTACGCGTGGGCGTAGAGGTGCAGGTCGACAGGGACGCCGGCGGCGATCAACCGCTGTGCGAAGTCGATGTTCTCGTCGCGGAAGACGTCGTACTGGGCGGCGGCGATGAAGGTGTCCGGCATCCCGGCCAGGTCGGTGGCGCGGCCGGGCGCGCAGTAGGGGTGTACGTCCTGGGTGCCCAGGCGGTCACCCAGGACGGCTTCCCAGGCGTATTCGTTCTCCCGGCGGTCGTAGACGCCGAGGTCGACGATCTCGCGGCTGGACCGGGTGTTGTTGCGGTCGTCGAGCATCGGGTAGTTCAGCGACAGCAGCCGCGGGCGGCGGTCGCCGCGGTCGCGGATCATGAGGGTGGCGGCGGTGGCCGGTGCTCCGCCGCCGCTCGCGCCCGCGAGCCCGATCCGGTCGGGATCAATGCCGTTCTCGGCGGCGTGCTTGAGGAGGTGGGTGTAGGCCAGGTAGCCGTCCTCGGCCGCGCCCGGGGCCGGGGTTTCCGGGGCGAGCCGGTAGTCGACCACGGCCAGGACGATGTCGAGTCGCAGGGCCATGGTCGCGGCGTACGGGTAGGCGCCGCGGTCGTGGGCGCTGCCGAGGACCTGCGCGCCGGCGTGGAAGTAGAGCAGGGACGGGCGGGCGCGGTCTGTACCGCTCGGGTGGAACATCACCACGTCGAGTAGGGTCCCGTCGTCGCGCGGAATGTTCAGCGTCTCGATCCTGACGCGTGGGTCCGGATCGGGGACGGGGAGGTGGGCGCCGGCCGCCTCCATCCGCGAGCGGAAGGCGGGGATGTCGGAGAAGTCCAGCAGAGCACCGTTCGGACCCTTGGGCATGGCGTCCAGTGCGGCTGCGAGTTCGGGGTCGATGTCGTAGTTCATCGTCGGTTTCCTTTCCGGGATCAGAACAGGGGAGGCTGGCCGCTGCCGGCGGTGATGCCGCCGTCGACGGGCAGGATGGTCCCGGTGATGAAGCGGGCGTCGTCGGAGGCGAGAAACGCGACCGCGCCGGCGATGTCGGCCGGGGTGCTGTAACCGGTGAGCGCCCGGCGCTGATTGAACCGTTCGATCAGGCCCGCGGCGTCGGGGTGATCGGCGTGTTCCGCCCCGATCGTCAGGGAGGGGGCGACAGCGTTGACGCGGATACCGAACCGGCCGAGGTCGAAGGCGAGGCCACGGGTGAAGTTCACGACCGCGCCCTTGGCCGCGTTGTAGGCGGTGAGCATACGGTCGCCGCCCAGCCCGGACGCCGAGGCGATCTGCACGATGCTGCCACGGCTCCGCTTGAGGTACGGCAGCGCCGCCTGCGCCCCGAAGAAGCAGCTGTCCACGTTGGTGTTCATCATGAGCCGCCAGTCGTCGAGGGTGGTGTCCTGGAACTCCTTGCCCAGGCCCGTCCCGGCGTTGGACACCAGCACGTCGAGGCTGCCGAACCGGGCCGCCGTGGCGTCGACCATCTCCTGCACGTCGTCCTGGCTGGTGACGTCGGTGGCCACCGCGAGCGTCCGGTCCGCCCCGAGGTCGGCCGCGAGTGCTTCCAGCCGGTCCTCGCGGCGTGCCGCCAGCACGACGTTGGCCCCTTCCTCGGCGAACCGGCGAGCGATGCCCACCCCGATTCCGGAACTCGCCCCGGTGACAACCACTGTCTTTCCGTTGAATCGCTGGTTCGTGATGGTCGCCTCCACTTTTTGTGTCATACCCTGACTCTAAAAATGTCAGACTATGACGCTACGAATGTCAGTGGCTGACGCTACATTCTGTCAGTCTCTGACGCAACGTGGTACCGTTGGCCCATGCCACGAAGTGGAGAAGCGTCGCGGCAGCGACTCCTGCGGGCCGCCCTCGAACTGTTCATCGAGCACGGCTTCGACCAGACCCCGGTCGAGGCCATCGCCGCACGCGCAGGGGTCACCGAGCGCACGTTCTACCGCCACTTCGCGGACAAGCGGGAGATGTTCTTCGACGGCGAGACCGAACTGCGCGACCTGCTGGTGGGGGCTGTTGCCGCGACCCCGCACGGTATGAAACCGCTGCCGACCCTGCGTGCGGCCTTCCACGAGTCGGTGCCCCTGTTCGAGCGCAATCGCCCGCTCACCGAGCGCGGCGTTCACCTGATCGCCGAGACCCCGGCCCTTCAGGAACGTTCCCTTGCCAAGCGGGCCCTGCTGGTCAACGCACTGACCGAAGCCCTGCAAGCCCGCGGCGTCGACGGCCGGACCGCGCCGCTGTGCGCCCAGGTCGGGATGGACACCTTCGCCGTGGCCACTCACCGGTGGATGGAGGACGCGTCCGTCCCCCTTCACGACCAGATCGACCAGGCCTTTCGCGAACTGCGCCTCGTCACCGCCGCCCTCAAATAGCCACAACCGCCCGTCAGCAGCTTCACGACCGCAGCGACAAGGCACCAGGACCGGGGTCGTGGGATGTGCTGTCAGTCGAGGAAGCCCTGGAGAGCGGTCGGGTTCCGGAGCTGCCGGGTGGGTGCCGGTGACAGGTGGACGCCGACGCGTTCGAGATTGCCGACCGCTGGACCGTCCCCGAGTTCGAGCCGCTGGAGGACATTCCCTCCAAAGCGACGCTGACCATCTTCTCCAGCAGTTCGGCCAACAGCGGCGACTGGGCGCGGCACGTCCTTCAGTACCCAGGCCGGGGGGAAGCGATCCGCTCGCGGAGGGGCATTCCCGCAGCCGGTCAGGTGTGGGTGGTAAACAGGCCGTGGAAGCCGAACGGGATGATGTGCGGGGCCTGAACACGCGCCAGTACGCCGAAGGTTCGGGCGTCCAGCGCCAGCAGGAGCGAGGACTGTGCCGTGGAGTCGAGGACGACGGACAGTACGACGCCGTCGTCCTCGGCCGCACCGTGCGGGTCCGGGACGAAGACCGGCTCGCCGGGGTAGCAGTCGGCCTGGGACCAGGTGAGTGTTTCGCCCGTCGTCGTGTCGAGCTTGACGAGTTTGTTGGCGAAGTCGTCGTCGCGTCCGTCGACGGCACCCACTCCGTAGGCGAAGCGGTAGCCGCGCCCATTGCACCGGTCGTAGGCGATGCGCGGCAGTTCCAGGGCCTCGTCCGTGAGCCGCTCGACAGCGACCCGGCCGCTGCGCAGATCGATTCGGTAGCGGGTGGGCCGCGCGAGTGGGACGCGCTGCCCCGCGCGCAGCCTGTCCAGGTAGAGTGCCCCGATCACCGAGGCGTCGTCGTACGCGCACATGTCGAGTACCAGGTCGCCGCTGTGCTCGCTGTCCTCCCACGCGTTGACGTGGTGGAACGCGAAGCACGCCGCCGTCTCGTACACTCCGCGCACACCACCGTCGCGCAGGTCGAAGACGATGGCGCGGGTGCCGCGCTCAGGCTCCCAGCGGTAGTTCTCAATGAACGGGCGGCCGCCCAGCAACAGCCTCAGCGGGTTCACCACGAGAGGGAACTCGGCCAGGACGGCATAGTGCCCCGTGATGCCGAAGCTGTGCATGTACCTGGGCCATGCCACCGCATGACGGCCGATCAGCCGACGCGCGGCGCCCGGCGCGGACTGCCGGTAGACCTGGTACTCGCTGCGCCCAGCGAAGTACGTCATGTGGTTCACAAGGTCGACCAGGGCCGTGCCGCGTTCGCCGCATGGCTCACCCAGCCGCCAGGCACTGAACAGATCCGTTACCCGCTGCTCCTCACCCTCGCGCCCAACAGGCCACCCTCAACTTCGGCCTGCGCTACGAACAAGCCGTCCTGGACTGGATGGATGAGTTGCCGCAGATCCTCGGCGACGGCTGACCCGCTTCCTGTCCGATCCTCCATGCCGAAGATCCGGACAAGGACAAACCGCTCGCCCGCCGGAGGTTCCCATGGCCGATGATCCGATGTCGCCCGACTGATGGTAATCCGCCGTATGAAACCGCTCGGCTTCACCCTGGACCAGATGCGCGATCTTCCTGGAGGCCACCGACGGCCTCGACTCCGGCGCGGAGCTGCCGCCCGGCGAGCGGAGGAATTCGCCGTCACGCTGGGCGAGCGGCTCATCGCGGCAGAGCAGGAGCGCTGGCGTTCAGCATCACGGCGGCCCGTAGGCCGTCCGGGGATGGTGCCCAGCGTGAGCGGCCGACCCTCGACATCATCTTTGCACAGTGCAATAATTAGAAGGAGGAGAAGTCTGGTCCGTTTGGCGCGGACCGGTAAGGACGGTGACCATGAACGGGAGAGAAGCGCGCGACTCGACGTATGAAGCCTATGCGTTCGTCTGTCTCCAGTGTGGGCACGGCTGGGAAGGGGAGTACGAAATTCGGCACCCGGTCGATGTTCACGGTCTGCGGCACACCGCGTACTACGTCCAAGGGCGGCGGGTCGACTCACCGTTGGCCCATGCGCGCTGTCCATCGTGCGAAGGGCGCAGGATCAGGATTCTGCGCCCTGGTCGGGTTATATCGGCATGGAATGCCGTGCCGGGGCACTGACCGTTTGCGACAGGGGATTGCCGCGCTGCACGTCGCCGGACATCCGCGGCTGGAGGGCCGTACCGTCGCCGAGGCGTCCGCACCGGGCGCCTGGCGGTGATCACGCTGGACACCGCCGAACCCGAGGACCGGCAACGCGACCTCGCCGCCGCACCCCGACTACGTCCTAGGGTCACAGGACCGCGTAGCCCACCGGGCCTACGGATCGATGGGAGCGGATCGGTGAGGCTCCCACTGAAGCGCCCCAGGCAGGTTGATCACGTCGTGTCCGGGATGTGACCCGTGGCTCCTCTCCCATTGCTTAGGCTCAAGTGACCTGTCCTGGCCCGTGCCGCGCTCTGATGACAGCGGCACGGCCGCCACACGACGCTCTCGGGAGTGTTCATTGGCTGAGGAGAATCATCCGAAGGACTCCCTGCTCCTGTCCATTCTGCCCTTCGGCGTGATGGCGTTGGTGGCCGTGCTGGACCTCAGCTCGGGGCCCGAGGTGGGGCTGCTGCCCCTGGTGTCGCTGGGGCCGGCCTTTGCGGGGCTCACCGGAGGATGGCATCGCACGGCCGCCATCGGCGTGGCCGCAGTCGCCCTGTGCCTCGGACTCAGCGCGTTCGACGGCCTGTTCGGTACGCGCCGTGGTTTCACCGCGCTGCTGTCGGTGGCAGGCGTCACCGCCGCGGGGATCGCGGCGGCGGCGCGGCGACAGCAGCGGGAGGCGGAACTGGCCAGCGTCCGGTCGATCGCGGAGGTGGCGCAGCGGGTGCTGCTGCGGCCGGTGCCGCGGGGCGCGGGGCGGTTGCGGGTGGCGGTCTCGTACACCTCGGCCGTGGCCGAGGCCCGCATCGGAGGGGACCTGTACGAAGTGGTGACCTCGCCGCAGGGAGTGCGGGTGATCGTGGGAGATGTGCAGGGCAAGGGGTTGGAGGCGGTGGAGACCGCGGCCGTGGTCGTGGGCGCCTTCCGGGAGGCGGCATACGACGAGCCGGACCTCAAAGCCGTCGGTGAACGGCTGGAGCGGGCCCTGGAGCGGCATCTGACCCGGGAGAAGTTCGTCACGGCCGTGTTGGCCGAGGTGGGGGACGGCATCGATTGCACCCTGCTCAACTTCGGTCATCCGGCGCCGCTGATGGTGCGAGCGGATGGGGAGGTCCGGTATCTGGCGCCGCCGGAGCGAGCGCTGCCCCTGGGGCTGGGCGCTCACGGGGCACCGGGGCCGAAGCCGTATCAGGTGCCCTTCGCGCCGGGTGACCAGGCGCTCTTCTACACCGACGGGGTGACCGAAGCCCGCGACTCCTCGGGGGACTTCTATCCGCTGGAGCAGCGGGTGGGCCGGCTCGCGGACCCGGACCCGGAGGCGGCGCTGACCGCCGTGCGGCAGGACCTGATGGAGCATGTGGAGGGACCGTTGCAGGACGACGCCGCGATGCTGCTGCTCCGCCACCGCGACGGCTGACCACGGATCGGGGCGGGGCGAGCGGATGAGCCCTCTCCGCCCGCCCGGCGCGCCCCGTCGTCCGCCCTGCCATGGGTGCGGAGGTCAGAATGAGGAGGCGATGTCGTCGTAGGTGGCGGCATCGACCAGGCCGGAGTCGTCGAGGACGTTCTGGTGGTCGAGGACGGTGAGGTTGACCTCGGAGGCGAAGCGGCGCATCAGGGAGTTCTTGGTGCTGGCGCGGACCTGGGCGATGGTGACGAAGATCTTGCCGTGGGTGCCGCGGAGGATGTTGGCGAACTTCTTGTCGAAGTCGGCGCCCTGGGCGTCCTCCAGGGTGCGGACGAAGCCCTGCTGCTCTGCGCTGGCCTCGTCCGGCAGGGAGACGTTCAGTGCCTCCGCGGTGTTGCGGACGAACTCATCGAGCTTGGAGTGTCCGTCCATGACATGCATCCCGGCCCGTTTGACGGCCTCGCTGGTGGCGTGGGTCTGGGCGAGCCGGCCGGCCGGGGCCTCCCACAGGTTGGCCTGCCGGACCTTCGCCAGGAACTCCATGTCCAGCTTGCTCACCGGGCCGGCCGTGGTGACCACATCACCCGGCGCGGCCGGTTTCGCGCTGGGGAAGTTCGACGAGGAGTTCTCCGAGGCGCTCGCATCTCCCCGGGTGGCCCACACGATCGCTCCGGCCACGATGGCCAGGGCGAGGAGCAGGACGCCCGCGATGGTGAGGTTGCGTGAGCGGCCGGGTACCGATCGGGCGTGCGCGGTCATGGTGCCTCCTGGATCGGGGTGTGTGCGCCTGCGGGGGCGGACACATGCGTCATGGGCACGCAGAACGCTAGGCTTTTAGACACTGCAAAATTTGCACTTTGATTAAGGGTGCGGAATCGATGGCAGGGGCCTCTCGGATTCGCTACAGTCCCGCCCCCCGGCGCACCGTGGCCGCGTCACCGTATGTGGATCCAGGCGGCTTTGGACGGTGTGCCGTGCCGGTTGGTGACGAAGAGCATGTACCAGCGGGAGGGCACCAGGGTGGGGTCCTTGGGACGGTGACGGTCACCGGCTTTCGCCCGCGTCGGATGTCCAGGGCGACGGAGCGCTGGTCGACATCGGTGACATGGGTGGCGGAGCCGGGGTGGATCAGCCGGGCGGTCCTGTTACGGGCGGCCTGAGCGGTGGTGCAAGTGGCGGTGTGGCCGCGGTGGACCTGCCGGGCGCCGCCGTGGAGGCGTGGTCGCGATGTCTGGTACGGCGAAGGCGGAGTGTAGACCTCGACGTGCTGCTCGAAGGTCCTCGGACGGGTGTTGTCCTTGTCGCCGAACAGAGGGTCGGAGCCGAAGATGGTGACCCGTCCGCCGGACAGGAGCGGCGCTTCGGTGTGGTAGTCGCGGCTCACGGTGGGGGCGGCGGGGGGTGAAGGAGCGCGAGCGCGGGAGTCGTCCGTCGGGCAGCTGAGTGCGTCCGGAGCAGAACAGGTCCTTCGGAGTGGCGATCTTCTGGCTGGAACCTCTCCGGCACGTCGGCCACGTACCAGTGACCGAAGCGAGCCAGGTATTCCGGCTGGTTGATCTTGAATTCATGGTGCCTGGACCGTGAGATGTCAATCAGAGCAGGTGTGTTGAGCCCGGCGGCCATCGCGGCAAGCGTGGCGCCGAGCAGGGTCTTGCGCTGTGCGGGGTTCGGCCTGAGCACCCTCATGTATCTCCTTCCCCGAGAGGGCGCACGACGAGTACCTTGAGCTCATGCAACGTTTGCATGGTCAAAATAGTTGTTGGTCGTGAACCGCCAATCGGGTCTCTTATCGGGGGACGCACGGAGGGATGAGGCGGGGCCAAAATCGTCCGCTCCGGAACGGGGAGGAGATCGACCGATGAGAGCCCGACGCATGCGGGTGCGCTCGGCTTCCGGGCTGCGCAGGGCGGTGTTTCGGGCGCCGATTCTGCTCTATCGGTGGCATCTGGGGTGGTTGCTGGGCGGTCGGATGCTGCTGCTCACCCATACCGGCCGCATGAGTGGCTTGCCGCGACAGGCCGTCTTGGAGGTGACGGGCCGGGATTCGCGGACCGGCGCGTATCACCTCGCCTCCGGTTTCGGTCCGGGCGCGCAGTGGTACCGCAACATCCAGCACACTCCGCGGGTCACCATCCAGGTCGGGCGGCGCCGGATGGCTGCGGTGGCGCGGCCGCTGGGCCCGGAGGAGTCCGGCCGTCTGATGGCCGCATACGCCCTGAGGCGTCCGCGTCTGGCCCGTGGGCTGATGCGGATGTGCGGTCTGAAGACCGGCGGCAGTGCGGAGGGCTACCACCGCATCGGGCGGGACCACATCCCCTTCGTCCGAGTCCTCCCCGATGAGCCGTCAGGCAATGGATGAGAAGGCGACACGGGGCCGAGGGGGTGTGGGCTGTGGCCGGGACTATCCCGAGCGTCGCTGGGCGGCCTCGGGAGTCGGCCGAGGCAGTGAGGTGGGCGTGCGGAGGGCGTTCAGGACGGTCTGGTGGGCGAGCCAGCCGACCGGATCGCCGTGGTGCTCCGCGTCCAGTACGGGGAGCCCGGTGCCGTCGGCGGTGACCAGGGTGTGCAGGGCCCCGCTGAGTGGCGTGCCGGTGGTCACCGCCGGGGGGTGTTCGGCGAGGTCGGCGACGAGACGTGGGGTGGCGCGCGCGTCGAGGGCGGGATCGGGCTCGGTGAGCGCTTCGGCGACGGCGCGTGCGGTGACCACACCCGCGTAGCCCCCGTCCCGTCCGGTGACGGGCAGGCTCCCGTGCCCCGAGCGCGCCAGGAGATCGGCGGCGTCCTTGAGCAGCAGGGTGCCGGACAGCGCGGCGGGCAGTTCCTCCATCACCTCCCGTACGGTCGCTCCGGCCAGCGGGGACCCAAGGCGCGCGGTGTCCAGGTCGATGCCGCGGCGGCGCAGCTTGAGGGTGTAGATGGTGTCGCGTGACAGTAGCCGGCTGGTGAGCGTGGCCAGGACGATGGCGAGCATCATCGGCAGGATGATGGAGTACTGCCCGGTCAGCTCGAAGAGCACGATCACGGCGGTGATGGGGGCGCGGGCCGCGCCCGCGAAGGCCGCGCCCATGCCGACCAGTCCGTAGGCGCCCACCGCTCCCGCCGTGCCGGGCAGGAGCTGGTGAGCGGTGGCACCGAACGCGGTTCCGGCCATGGCGCCGAGGAAGAGGCTGGGTGCGAACACCCCGCCCGAGCCACCGATGCCGATGGTCAGGCTGGTCGCGACGATCTTGCCGACCAGTAGGAGCAGCAACAGACCGACGGTGTACGCGCCGTCGATGGCGTTCTCCAGCACGGGATAGCCCACCCCGTACATCTGGGGCAGTACGAGCAGCAGGCCGCCCAGCAGCAGGCCGCCGGCCGCCGGGCGCAGCCACTCCGGGCCGCGCCAGGCCCAGTCACAGGCGTCCTCGATCAGGTACAGCACCCGGGTGAAGGCCACTCCGACCGCGCCCGCGACGATGCCGAGCAGCGCGAACAGCACGTACTGCGCGGGATGGCCGACATGGAACGCGGGCAGGGTCAGGAACGCCTCGTCGCCCAGCACCGCCCGGCCGATGACGCTCGCCGTGACGCTGGAAAGGACGACGGCGCCGAAGGACTCCACGGCGAAGTCCCGCAGGATCAGCTCCATGGCGAAGAACACCCCGGCCAGCGGGGCGTTGAAGGTGGCCGCGATGCCGCCCGCCGCGCCACAGGCGACCAGCAGCCGCCTGCGGTCCTCCGCCACCCGCAGCACGCCCCCGACGGTGGATCCCAGCGCCGAGCCGATCTGCACGATCGGCCCCTCTCGTCCGACCGAACCGCCCGACCCCATGCACAGCGCCGACGCCAGTGCCTTGACCACCGCGACCTGCGGAGCGATCCGGCCACCGCGATGGGCGACCGCGTACATCACCTCCGGTACGCCATGCCCGCGCGCCTCCCTGGCGAAGCGCTGCACCAGCGGCCCGTACAGCAGCCCGCCGACCACCGGCGCCAGCACCACGAACCACGGCCCCAGCCACGGCACTCCCGGATGGGCGGCGTGCCCGGCGGCGGAGTAGTCGGCGTGCCCCGACAGGAGCCGGGTGAAGGACTGGATCAGCCAACGGAAGGCGATCGCCCCCAGCCCGGCACCACACCCCACCACCAAGGCGAGCCCGATCACACCCCCCTGCCCCGACCGCATGCCGCTGAGGAGTCGGGTGCCCGCTGACGCGGGAGAAGGGGTTCGTCGGAGACCGATCGTTTCATCGCCCATCTTTGCATTATGCAAAATAATACGTGGAGCGTACAGACGGTATGGCCGGGTCAGGAGGAAGGACGAGCGTGGAGCGCTTCGTCCGTATCGCCGGAGCCGCCGCCGGATGTCACCAGTTGGCGTGTGCCTGGGGGCCGTTGACCACCGCGGGCTCGCCGCCCGCTTCCGTGAACGCCTGGAGCGCATCGATCAGATGGCGATGCTGACCGGGCGGCATGGCCTCGACAATGCGCGCGATCTCCTGCCGACGTCGATCCGTGGCCTCGCGCACGATCCGCCGGCCTTCCTTGGTGAGCGAGATCACACTGGTGCGCCGGTCCTCCGCGGAGACGCCGCGCGCGACCGTCCCCGCCGCGACCAGGCGGTCGATCATGCGCATCGCCGTCGACGGCTGCACCTCCAACTCCGCCGCCAGTCCGGACAGGCTCAGCGGCCCCCGTCCGTCGAGGACGACGAGCATCCGGAACTGCGGCAGGGTCAGGGATTCCTCCACCGCGGCCAGCGAGCGGGCAGAGACGGCGACCAGCAGACGGGACGCGGTCAGCAGAGCGGAGACCATCGCCTCGGCATCGGACGCGGAAGCTGGGGAAGAGCGACGCGGCATACGCCCTTTCTACCCTCCCGACCCGCCGAACGGGGCACCGGCCGTGTCCCAGGATGCCGCGGCCGCTGATCGCGGCTCGGGCTCGGCGTGCGGCGGGTGCACGTGGCGCTGCCGGGCGAGTGGTCCGCCGACGGCCACCGGCAATGGTCCGCTCACCACGCCGAGCACGACGGAGGCCCCGGCTGCCGCGTGCGCCACCGTGCTCGGTCGGCTGAAGATCCGGTTCAGCGACCGGCACTTTCGTCTCTCTTCGCAGCGCTGAAGGGCGAGTCGTAGAGCTGGCGGCGGTCGCCGACGTCCAGCCGCTTGGGCAGTGGGAGCTCATAGCGGACGGGTCGGTGATGGTCGGCGAGCTGCTGCTGGGCGTTGTGCACCTGGTTGAAATGCCACAACACGCGGGCGAAGTTGGTCTGCCCCCGCGGGAGGTCGCCGCCGAGGACGCGCAGCGCACCGAGCGCCGTGGACAACCCCCGATGCTTGCGGTTGATGGCGGCCTGGGTCCGGACGAGTTCCGTGTAGAAGACCTCCAGCGGCAATGTGGTCGGGACCACCGCGTGCTGAATGTCGAACAGCCGGTAGTCGCGCGTGGTGAGCCGCCTGGACTCGGTGTGCCAGATCTCCGTGCCCGGATAGGGCGCCGGCGATGGCATGTCCGTGCTCGGGGCGGATGGAGGCGACGTCGTCCACGATGAAGACCGGGGCGCGGCTGGGGTTGTGCTGAGCGGCGAGGGCGGCCTTGCCGACGGTGCGGGCGACCCGCTCGCGGTCGCCGGTGGCGGCGGCCGCGCTCTTGGAGGCTGTACATGATCACCGAGCTGCTGGTTGCCGATTCGCTGGATGTGAGCGAGCGTTCGGTGTGGCGCTGGCTCGCCCAGGCTGAGCAGACCGGTTCCACGGAGAAGCCGGAGCGCAGCCGCTTTCGGATCACCGACGGGATCATCGATGTCCTCGCCGACTACCAGGGCAGCGTCAAACGCGCCCACGACCATCCCTCCGATGTCGTCGAAATGGCCGATGAGCGTGGCTTCGGCTGCGGTCTCGACACCGTGCTTCCAGCGGTCGTCCCTCAGAGGGTGGAACACCACCCGGCGCAGCTCGTCCATACGGTTCGGTCGGTATGCGGCAGCGTTGCCTCCGGGCAGCCGGGCGGGCTTCAGTGGTGCTACCCCAGGGTGAGTACGGCTTTGGCGATTGACGCGTGCGGTTCGGGCTGCGGCGGGCGTGACGGAGGATCGGCCAGGACCCGAGGCGGGCGCCGAGGTGACAGGATTGAGGACTGTGACCTCGTCGCCCACGCGGCCCCCGTCCCAGTGGCGACACCACGGTGCAGGCTGTTGACTACAGGCCGGCGATGCTGTCCTGCACCGACTTGCCCCAAGCCACACCCTCGACGTGCGTGCTGGCGAAGTCCGGGTCCACGTAGATGTGGACCCTCTTGATGAGTTCACCCTCGAACTCGAACACGTTGCAGAACAGCCCGAAGGAGGAGACGCCGTCAGGGAAGTCCACGCCTGATGTCGTTTTTCCCCTTTCCGCGCCCTCGACGATTACGTAGTTCCCGGATGACAACACCGTGAAGCTCTCAATCTCGTGCTCGAGTGACGCGATTCCCCGTCCAAGACCCTGAGCGAACGCTCCGATTTGCGCCTTCCCACGCGCGATGCCGAACTTCGGGTAGAAC
Source organism: Streptomyces sp. Inha503 (assembly GCF_047215865.1). NCBI lineage: Bacteria > Bacillati > Actinomycetota > Actinomycetes > Kitasatosporales > Streptomycetaceae > Streptomyces > Streptomyces sp. Inha503. The sequence continues at coordinate 11,922,581 of NZ_CP178360.1, forward strand.
ATATGGGCATCTTCGGTGAAGATGTCGATTACCGCAGAGTTGCCGGCGTCCACCATGCGGAAGTAGTTGATAGCAATTTCTTCGCGACGCTTCTGGATATCGCTGTTGGCGTTCACTCTTCCTCCTGGTATGTGGCGTGTGGTGCGCTCTCGCGCTGGTGGGGGTTGTGGTCAGACCTGGGCCTGGCCTCCGTCGACGAACCATTCGACGCCGTTGACGAAGCTGGAAGCGTCCGAGGCCAGGAACGTCGCCACGGCGGCGATCTCATCCGGGCGGCCGATCCTGCCGAGCGGCACCTCCGAGGCGAGCTGGTGGAGGTCCGGGCCTACGGCGCCGGCCAGGCCCGGGGTCTCGGTCGGGCCGGGGCTCAGCACGTTCACCCGGAATTTCCGTTCCCGCGCGCTGAGCGCCCAGCTGCGTACCAGGTTGCGGACCGCTGCCTTCGACGCGCCGTAGATTTCCAGGCCCGGTCCGGGGCGGAGGTTGGTGGTCGATCCTGTCACTACGATCGAGGCGCCGTCCGACAACAGCGGGAGCGCCTTCTGTACGGTGAAGATCGTGCCCTTCACGTTCGTACCGAAGGTGGCGTCGATGGCTTCCTCTGTGATTTCACCGAGACGCTGAGGGACAGCGCCGCCGGCGTTGGCGACGAGCACGTCGATGCGGCCCGCCTCCTCGCGCACGGCCGAGTAGAGGTCATCGAGGTCTGTCTGTACCGAAACGTCGGTCCGCACACCGGTGGCCGCCGGCCCGATCTCAGCGACGGCCGCGTCGAGCGGCTCCTGACGGCGACCGGCCAGGAACACCCGTGCCCCCTCCGCGGCGAACCGCTTGGCGATGGCAAGCCCAATGCCGCTGTTGGCTCCGGTGACCACCGCCACCTTGCCTGCGAGTACTTCCGTCATGACGTGTCCGCTCCTCAATTCTTGACTGGGTCGTCCATAACGCTATCCGTTATGGACGACCCAGTCAAGAATGGGTAGGCTGCCCCCATGGCACGACCCAGGAAGTTCGACGAGCAGCAGGTACTGGACACCGCCCGGGAGCGGTTCTGGTCGGGTGGGTACGCCGCCACGCGCATGGAAGACATCGCCGAGGCGACGGGGCTCGGCAAAGGCAGCCTGTACGGCGCGTTCGGCGGAAAGCAGGAACTGTTCCACCGCGTGTTCGACGATTACTGCGGCTCCGTCGTCGATGCCGTGAGCCGACAGCTGCACGGCGACGACGCGGACGCCTACGCGCGGCTGTCCGCCCATGTGTACGCGGTGGCGGCGGCGACCGCCGCGGACACCGCCCACCGCGGATGCCTGTTGGCCAAGGGCGCCGCCGAACTGGCCGAACACGACGAGACGGTGGCCAAGCGTGCGCGCGCGACCATCGAGGCGCTGCACGCGCTCCTGGAGGGCGACATCGCAGCCTGCCAGCGCAATGGCGATATCACCGCGGACGCCGATCCGGGAAAGCTGGCCGCACTGGTGCTCGCCATACTGCGCGGCATCGAAGCCCTGGGCAAGGCCGGAGCAAGTGAGGAGACACTGACCGGCATAGCCCGGACAGCCCTTGCCGTACTACCCCGCCCCACTCACTGAGCTTCGGAGTGGGTCACCGATCAGGTGACGGCCCGCAAGCCGCAACGCGCGAGGCCGCCGGGCTGTTGATCGAGATGTCTGACGTCTCAATCACGCTGCTCGGGGGCCTCGTTGGTCATCCATCCTGCCGCATTCGGCCTGCCCCACGCACTCGTGGAGTGGGTCACCATGCTCATCGTCACCCGTGAGGGCGACCATGCCCGAACCGAATCCGAACTCCTGCGGCAGGTGCTCCCACTGGATCCCGGTGCGCAGCACGTACAAGATCCCGGACAGCACCTCCCGGTCCGGCAACGACTTTCGCCCCGGATGCCTGAACCGTCGCGAGAGCCGCGTCAGCAACGGCTCCAGCCGGTCCCGGTTAGCCGCTGTTAGGGACGTCTCGCCGATCATGGTGTCAGATCAGTGTGCTGGCCAGGGCGATGGTGGTGAGGGGAAGTGTAACCGCGCATTCATACAATAATGATAAGTATCGATTCACGACCAGTAATTCCATGAATGGCTTTGAGCGCCATTGTCGAATTACTGCGCAAATCCTAATTTCGAGATACAAGGCGGTGCCCAGGACGACGCACCCGCGCCGCCACCTCCAACACCATTCAAGGACGCGCCATGCCTCCTCCTCAGCGAACGACAATCGTCAGCAGCGACTGTATCGAGGTCACCGGAACGGGCGACCCCGCCACTCCCTACCGGCTGGAACCGGTCATCGAACAGGACGTGTGCAACGCGCTCACCTGTACGGGGAACGGGCTTCGCGTCCCGCGGACGGAGCTCGCGGGGATCGATGGGGGCGCGAACATCGGCCCCGCCCGCTCCGTGGACATCGACGTCATCGACAACGGCGGGGAGGACTGTCCGGACACCTGGACCATCGGTGCCCGGCTCACACCCGTGTACGGGCGTGCCTCCGGTCTGGACCGAACTCTGCCGCTCAACGGCGAGTGGACGCCCACCGATTGCGTGGCGACGCTGCCGGAAGCCGGTGTGTATATGGTGACTGCCATGGCAGTGGGCCAGATCTGCGCCACCGCCAGGTACAGCACCAACGTGTGGATCACATTCGGTCTCCAGCGCGATGGTTCCGACGTCCTGTTCGGTTCGGGCCTGGTCCAGCATCAGTACGGTTTCCCGCCTGCCGGCAACGGGTACCAGGCGTGCCACGCCGGCCAGGGTTCCATCACGGCACACGTGGTCGTGGGCGACCGGGCCAACGTCCGCGTAGTGGGGCGCGCCAACGGTCGCGTGGCCCCCGAGAGCACGGTGCAGAGCATCCGGCTGCGGGCGCCCCGCATCTCGTGGCACAAGATCTCTGACTAGAAGGCGACATGAGTGACGACACCCGCCAGGCCCCGCTCCCGGCCACCGGCCCACAGCCACGTTACTTTACCCAGGAGGGCGAGGGCGTCCAGGTCGTGTACAACCTGCGCGACACCACTGCGTACCGGAAACTGGGCTACCGGGAAATCGACGAGCAGTCCTACCTTGCGAGCCTTCCCGACCCCGCTGACGGCGCCTGCCTGGAGCACCTAACGGACTGACATCGGTCGTGAGGAGTGGGGAGATATCCGATGCCGTCTGGGCGGTGATCCTGCCGCCGGGCCCCGTCGGCAGGGTGGGCGAGGGACAGGCGGCCGGACCACCGCCAGGCACTGACCAGGGCTGAGAGGCGCCCGATGTCGGCAGCGGATCCGGAGACCGCGGTCCGGCCTGTTTCGACCCCCGACGTTTCGGATGCGTACGGCGGTATGTAGTGGCCGGGTTCGAGAAGGGCGTCCCGGATCTCGATCACCTTGCGGTAGGCCGACACGTCGTGGGGGACAGGGGGGAAGAGCAGCTCCGTGCACCCCCCACGGGGAGTTGTGAGGGTGACCTCGGGGACGACAGCCACCAGCTCGCGCCAGAGCGGCCAGAGCGGCCAGAGCCGCCAGAGCCGCCATGCCGTCGGGACACGGGAGAGTCCGGTGCGTATCGAGAGCAGTGTCGGCATGAGGAGGCCCGTGGCCCTGAGCAATCCGTGAAGGTTCATCAACAGGGCGGAGTAGGCCATGACGTGGTCAGCGACGAAGATGCTGTGCACCAACAGCCCCAGCCAGTAGAGACCGGAGCTTCCGGTTGGCGCACCGGCGCCCCGACCCCGGACCCGACCTTCGCGTCGCCCGAGGACCGCTTCCGTGACCTGCGCCGCATCCGCGCGGCGCGTACCGATGGCCGGGTCTCTCTCGGCGTCGCCGTCAACGACCTGCTCGGCGTGGCCCGGAAGGTCAGCGAGCAGAAGTACGCCCTCGCCAAGGAGCTGGACCTCCTGGTCCCACGCCAACACCAGTTCCGATGAGGGACGCTTTCACACGGATGAGGTCGGCCTGGCACCTCGATATCGCGCGTACCAACCAGCCGATACTGGGGACAGTCGGCCTGAGGGGGCTGGGCAAAGTCTCGGTCACCACCGAGAGGCCCTGCACCTGGCCACGATGGGCGGGGCACAGCGGGTCGGGTGACATCGACCGGGTCTTGAACGCCGGAGAGGCGGTGACGGAGCGCGGAGCCCTCGGCCATTCGAGGTCAGTATGGGGTCGGGACAGTGGGGCTGGGTATCGCCGGCAGCCAGGCACAGATCAGCACGGGGGTGCCGTCGATCACCGGCTTGTACGGATCCAGATCGGTCGCCCGGGGCGGCAGCTTCTTCCGGGGCTCAGGCCGGGCCGAACCCAGTGCGGACGCATTCCCCCGTGCGGAGGTTCACCTCGGGCACCGACCTCGCGAAGAACACTGTGGATCTCCCTAGGACGCCGCCTCAGCCTTTGACGTCCTCCGGACGATCGGCGTAATTTTTCTGCTGAAGTAGATATTGCCAAGCTCTTTTCATGGTGTAAATCATTTGCCCGTTAGGTGCTCCATGCGGGGCGTGCTCGATTGAACGATGATTTGGAGTGGGTGAGGGTGAATTCCCGATCGGACACGATTGCCGTATTCGGTGCGGGGGTTATGGGGCGCAGCATCACCGCACTCGCACTGGGCCGTGGGGTGCATGTCGTCCTCGTCGACGTATCGGAAGACGTGCTCCAGCAGGCCCGCGCGGAAATCGCCCAGCAGTTGCGGCACGGGCAGTTCATGGCCGCCTTTCCCGATGGCCAGGCGGCCGGAACACTGACCACGACGCTGTCCGGCACGGACGCGGCGGACGCCGGTCTCGTGATCGAGGCGATCACCGAGGACGCCTCGCTCAAGGCGCGGATCATGGCGGAGATCTCCGGCATGCTCCCCGCCGGGGTCCCGGTGATCACCAACACCTCGGGCATCCCCATCGCCGAACTGGCGAAGTCGGTGCGGCGCCCCGAGGATCTGGCCGGGGTGCACTTTATGAATCCGGCCTATCTCATCGAGATGGTCGAGGTCATCCGCGGTCCGCAGACCGGCGACGACGCCATGGCCGCGATCCAGTCCTCCCTGGAGCGGCTGGGGAAGAAGACGGTCGTCGTGCGCGACGCACCGGGGTTCGTCACCAGCAGGCTGCTGCATCCCATGATCAATGAAGCGGCGAGGGTCGTGGCCGAGGGTACCGCGAGCGTCGAGTCCGTGGACCGGCTGATGCATGGATGTCTCGGTCACCCCACCGGGCCGCTGCGCACCGCCGATCTGATCGGGCTGGACAATCTCGCGGACGCTCTCCGGCTGCTTGCCGAGCGGACCGGAAATTCCACCTTCGAGCCCTGTGAACTGCTCATGGAGAAGGTGCGGCGCGGAGATCTGGGGCGCAAGACGGGGCGGGGTTTCTACGACTACGGAAAGGTACTTTCGTGAATATGGACCAGCCGATCGCCGCTGAGGGGATCGAACGGGCGATTACGGCCTTTGTCTCGGAGCGAGTGAAGGCGGAGGTTCCCGTCGGTCAGGATCTCTTCGATTCGGGGCTGGTGTCGTCGATGTTCGCGATGGAGCTCGTGGTCCATCTGGAGCAGGAGTTCTCGGTGCAGATTCTGGGGGACGACCTCAAGCGGGACAACTTCCGCTCCATCGGGGCCATGACCGCTCTGGTGGGGCGTCTGCTCGGCGCGGGGCAATCCGCCGATGCCTGAGCCGCTCGCCGGTGCGCGTGAGCTCGTGGACGACCTCGTCGGCGACCGGGCCGCGGAGTGGGACCGGGCTGGTCTGATCCCCGACGTCGTGCTGCGGACGCTGGCCGCCCGCGGCCTGTTGTGCGCGGGGGTGCCGGAGACCTTCGGCGGACTTGGGGCGAGCAGCGCCGCGAATGGCGAGTTCACGGCGTATGTCGGCAGCCGGTGCAGTTCGCTGCGGAGTGTGATGACGTCGCAGGGCATGGCCGCGTGGACGATCCAGCGCCTGGGCGGCCCGCGGCAGCACGCGGAGTATCTGCCGAAGCTGGCCGGTGGCCGGCTCGCCGCCATCGCGTTCAGCGAGCCGGAGGCGGGCAGTGATCTGTCGGCGATGACCACGAGCATCGAACCGGAGGGTGAGACCGTCGTCGTCCGCGGGCAGAAGGTCTGGACGACCGCCGCCCACTACGCCGATCTGATCGTCGTCGTCGGCCGCTATGGCTCCGGGGCAGCCGCTGTGGTGGTACCCGCGTCGGCTCCGGGCGTCACGGTGCGCCGGGTGCCGCGGCCGTCCGGCTGCCGGGCGGCCGGACACGCGGATGTGCACCTCGACGAGGTGCGCCTGCCCACCAGTGCGGTGCTCGGCGGTGGGCAGCCCTTGATGCTGCTGGTGACGACGGCGCTGGCGTACGGGCGGATCTCGGTCGCCTGGGGCTGTGTGGGGATCCTGCGGGCCTGTCTGGACGCCGCCGGTGGCCACGCCCGTATCCGGCGGCAGTTCGGCAAGCCGCTCGCCCAACACCAGCTGGTCGGCCGTCACCTGGCGGATCTGCTGACCTCCGAGCAGATCGCCACCCGGGTGTGTGAGCACGCCAGCCGGTGTTGGGACAGCGGCTCCCCGGACATGGTCGTCGCGACCGTCCTGGCCAAGCAGGTGAGCGCGGTCCAGGCCGCGCGGGGCGCCGCCACGGCGGTGCAGGTCCTGGGCTCGGCCGCCGCGCGCGAGGGCCATGTGGTCGAGCGCGCGTACCGCGATGCGAAGCTCATGGAGCTCATCGAGGGCAGTACGGAGATCTGCCAGTTGATTCTCGCCGACCACGCCGTGTCGATGTCGACGTCCGCGTCATGACCCGAGGAAGCACTGTGGCCCAACAGTCCCCGATCGTGAAGTGCCTGGTGTGGGATCTGGACAACACCCTGTGGCAGGGCACGCTGCTGGAAGACGGCCGGGTCACGCTTCCCGGTCCGGTCAGGGAGCTGATCGCCGAACTGGACAGCCGTGGCATCCTACAGTCGGTCGCCAGCAAGAACGACCACGACCAGGCATGGAAACAGCTCCAAGCGCTGGGCGTGGCCGAGTACTTCGTCCTGCCGCGCATCGGATGGGGCCCGAAGTCCGATGCGGTGCGCGAGATCGCCGCCGAACTCAACTTCGCGCTCGCCACGATCGCCTTCGTCGACGACCAGCCGGCCGAACGCGCGGAAGTCCAGTTCCATCTGCCCGAGGTCCGCTGCTACCCGGCTGAGGAACTCCCCGGCCTCGCCGCTCTGCCGGAGTTCAGCCCCCCGACGGTGACGGTGGACGCGCGGCGCCGTCGCCAGATGTATCAGGCCGGATTCCAGCGGAAGGCGGCCGAGGCGGAGTTCACCGGGCCGAGCGAGGACTTCCTGCGCTCCCTCGCACTGGTGATGGACATCAGCCGCGCCACCGAGGAACAGCTCTCCCGCGTCGAGGAGCTGACCTTGCGCACCAGCCAGATGAACGCCACCGGCGTACATTACTCCCTCGCGGATCTGCGGACGCTGCTGGCCGACCCTCGCCATGAGGTGCTGGTGACCGTGCTCACCGACCGGTTCGGACCGCATGGCGCGGTCGGTCTGCAACTGCTGGAGAAGCATCCGCGGGTCTGGAATCTGAAGCTGCTGGCCACCTCCTGCCGTGTGGTGTCCTTCGGCGCCGGCTCGGTGATCCTCAACTGGCTCGTCGACGAAGCCTCCCGCGCGGGTGTCCACCTGGTGGCGGACTTCCGGCGCACCGAACGCAACCGGATGATGGACATCGCCTACCGCTTCGCCGGTTTCACCGACGAGGCGTGCGACTGCCGGGCCGGGCTGCCCGCACCCGCACACGAGGACATCCAGCGGCTGCATCTGATTCCGGAACCACAGGCCCCGTCGCCGACGGTGAAGCTCAACGCCGTCAGCCTCCAGGGCGACTGAGCCCTCCCCGGGCCGTCGGGGCGCTCTGCCTCCCGACGGCCCGGACCGGAAACGGGCGAAAAGCCGAGCATCGGACGAGAACGGACGAGAGAAGATCCGGAGAAGGTGGACGACACATGGCGAACCAGGTAGGACTCCCGGCCGCGCTCTCGGAGTACATCCGGGTGTCCTCCCTGCGTGAGGACGAGATCCTGCGGCAGCTGCGGGAGACCACGGCGGAGCTGCCCGCGGGCAGCGCGATGCAGGTCATGCCCGAGGAGGGGCAGCTGCTGACGCTCCTGGCCGGTCTCACCCCGGCCCGCAGGATCCTGGAGATCGGCACGTTCACCGGATACAGCACCCTGTGCCTGGCCCGTGCGCTCGCCCCCGGCGGACGGCTGATCACCTGTGACATCACCGACCGCTGGCCGCGGATCGGCGCCGACTACTGGGCCAAGGCGGGCGTCGAGGCGCGGATCGACCTTCGTGTCGGTGCCGCGGCCGACACCCTCAAGGCCATCCTCACGGAGGAGGGCCCCGGCACCTTCGACTTCGTGTTCATCGACGCCGACAAGCAGGGCTACCCGGACTACTACGAGATGGCGCTGACGCTCCTTGACGACCGCGGCCTGATCGTGGTCGACAACACCCTGTTCTTCGGCAAGGTCGTGGACCCCGACGCGCAGGATCCCGACACCGCCGGGATCCGCGCCTTCAACAAGCTGGTCCATGACGATCCGCGGGTGGAGATGTCCCTGGTGCCCATGGCGGACGGGATCACACTGATCCGCAAGAAGCAGCCGACCGCGTAGAGAGCGGCCGATGGGGAACCGGGTCCGGTCTCCCGGTCGGGTTCCCCGCCTCCGCCGTCCGCGGGGTCGCTCAGGTGACCACCCTCGGGATGAACGCCGCATGGGATCCGTCGGAGAAGCGTCGCAGTTCGACGCCGTACACCTCGGCGGGGTGCAGCTGCTGACCGAGAAATGCGATCACCCGGTTGAATTCGGGCGGAAATCGGCTGGCCACAATGGCCATACGGAGCCTGCCCAGGGCCAGATTCGCCTCGATCGCGCGCAGGAACGAACCCTCGTCGATGGGATACCCCATCTCCGCCAGCAACTGCTCTCCAGTACTGCCCTGCAATTGGGCGGTGTACTCGAGCGATCGCTGGAGTATGTGGATCGGCCAGTGCCGCGCCCCGCTGCCCGCGTAGTCGAGAATTTTGGCGAGTGCGCTTTGCGCGTTCCAGGTGTCGTGTGGTTCCACCACTTCCACGAGTATCGGGACACCCGAGGAATCGGCGAAGAGATGGGTGGCGCTGAAGGAGTAGCCGTCCGTGTCCGGCATGACATCCGTGGGGTTCCTGCGGATCAGCAGGAGCGAGGAGTTGGAGCCGGACGCGTTCGCCGTGGACAGCAGGTCCGGATAGCGGCCGAGGATCTCATGAAGCGGCGGTTCGGGGCTGGCAGACGTCGGGGTGAGCTGGGAGAGCCCGGTGTCGTTCTGCAACACGATGCGCTGGTTCCAGGTCTCGGAGCCCGCCCCCGGAGGCGTCTCCCGCGGGCGTGCGTGTCTGCCGGACGTCAGCTGTCCCGGGTCCGCCGGCAGCAGCGCGGGACGTTCCATCCAGGGGTCGATCGGGACGAGACAGGAGTTCAGGATGAACGCCAGGGTCTTGTACGTTCCGGCGAGGGCCAGCAGTTCGAGGATCTGCTCCTCGCTGTAGCGCTCGGCCAACTGCTTCCATGTGCCGTCCGACACCGCCGACTTGGTGTGGAGCTCATCGACCGCCTGGAGAATGGTGGCTTCGAACGGAGTCCAGCCGGCGGTGTCCTCCGAGGCCACCCGGGCGATCTCCGTCTCGTTCATCCCGACGAACAGTCCCGCGGCGTGGTGGTGCGCCCAGACGTACGGGGTCTGTGAACGCCATGCGGTGCGCAGGATGACGAGCTCGCGTTCGCGGGGCGGCAGGATGTCGCCCGCCACATGCGTCAGCATGGGTTGCAGCGCGGGCAGCAGCGTCGGGTGGTTGGCGATGGTCCGGTGGACGTTCGGCGGCGGCCGGTCCGCGAGGAGCCCGTTCAGTGACTGTCCGATCTCCCGGGCGTAGACCTGGCCGGCGGGTGTGACGGCGAAGTCGTCCGCGTCCTGCGGATCGATCCTGGGCCGCATTTTCTCACCTTCGTGAATTATGTTGTCGCATCGGCGTCTCATGGACGGGTGGCTCGGCGTTGTGGCTCTATTCCGCCGACCGAGGTCCAACAATAAGTGATCGTAAGGGCTTTCAAACGCCGGAGGTCTAGGGGAATCCCTAATATTCCCCGTTGTGCTGAGTGGCGGTAACGGAATGGTGTGCGTCGTTCGCGACAGGAGGGATCTGTAGGGAAAATCGGAGAGTAAAAAATCCCAAAACACAGAGAGAATGACCCTGTGGCCCATGGAGGCAGGGAATTACCCGCGAAGACGATGAGTTGGGGGATCGGGTCGTGAGCCGGAACGAGTCCATATCCGCGTCCGCTGAGCGACTCCAGGAGCGGGACACCGCCGTCGCGGTGGTGGGGCTGTCCTGCCGGCTGCCGTCCGCGGCGGATCCCGCACGGTTCTGGCGGCTGCTGACCGGCGGGTCGAGCGCGGTGTCGCAGGTGCCGCCGGGCCGCTGGAACAGCGACGCCGCGACCTCCGGCGAGACCGGCTGGGGCGCCTTCCTGGACGAAGTCGACGGCTTCGACGCGGAGTTCTTCGGGGTCTCTCCGCGTGAGGCACGGGCCATGGACCCGCAGCAGCGCCTCGCACTGGAGTTGGGCTGGGAGGTCCTGGAGGACGCGGGCCTGCCGCCCGCCGCGCTACGCGGCAGCGACACCGGGGTGTTCATCGGGATGACCGCGGATGACTACGGCGCACTGGACCGGCTCAGGGGACCGGCGTCGATCGGTCATCACACCCTGACCGGCCTGAACCGCAGCATGGCCGCGAACCGGCTGTCCTACGTCCTGGGACTTCGGGGGCCGAGCCTGGTGGTGGACACCGGGCAGTCGTCGTCGCTGGTGGCGGTGCACCTGGCGTGCGAGAGCCTGCGGCGCGGGGAGTCGGCCACGGCGCTCGCCGGCGGTGTGCAGCTCAATCTGATCCCGGACGGCGCGGAGGCCGCGGCCCGGCTCGGCGCCCTGTCCCCGGACGGCCGCTGCTTCACCTTCGATGAGCGTGCCAATGGGTATGTGCGTGGCGAGGGTGCGGGGATGGTCCTGCTCAAGCCCCTGGCAAGCGCGTTGGCGGACGGGGATGAGATCTACTGTGTCATCGAGGGGAGCGCGGTCGGCAACGACGGCCCCGGCGACGGTCTGACCACCCCCGACCCCGATGGGCAGCGGGCGGTGCTCCAGGCGGCCTGCGGGCGTGCGGGCGTCGATCCGGCCGAGGTCCAGTACGTCGAACTGCACGGGACCGGGACCCGGGTGGGCGATCCGGTGGAGGCCGCGGCGCTCGGCGCGGTGTACGGGGCGGGCCGTGCCACGGACCGCCCCCTGCTGGTCGGTTCGGCGAAGACGAACGTGGGACACCTGGAGGGCGCCGCGGGCATCGTCGGCCTGTTGAAGGTCGCGCTGTCGCTGCGGAACGGTGAACTGCCGGCGAGCCTGAACTTCGAACACCCCAATCCGCGGATCCGGTTCGGCGAGTGGAACCTGGACGTGGTGACCTCGACTCGTCCCTGGCCCTACCGCGACGGCCGTGCCCTGGCCGGGGTGTCGTCGTTCGGCGTGGGCGGCACCAACTGCCACCTGGTGGTGTCCGCCACCGAGCCGACGCCCGGAAACACGTCCGCGGCGACGGACCCCGACCCCGGCACGGCGGATGGCGCCCTCATGGCGGGTGGCACCGTGCCGTGGCCGCTGTCGGGCCGGACCCCCGAGGCGCTGCGCGCGCAGGCCGTCCGCCTCGCGTCCCATCTCGCGGAGAACGGCCGGCTCGACCCGGTGGACGTGGGCTTCTCCCTGGCGACCACCCGCACCACGTTCGACCACCGGGCCGTCGTCCTGGGGCCGGGCCGGTCGGCGGCCCCGGGCGCGCTGACGGCGCTGGCCGGCGGCGAGTCCGCGCCGGGCGTGGTGCGCGGAGCCGCCGATGTCGAGGGCGGCACGGTGTTCATCTTCCCCGGGCAGGGGTCGCAGTGGGCGGGCATGGGCGTCCGGCTGATGGCGGAGTCCCCGGTGTTCGCGCGGCGGCTGACCGAGTGTGCCGCCGCGCTCGCGCCTCATGTGGACTGGTCGTTGCCGGAGGTGCTGCGGCAGTCCGAGGGGGCGCCGTCACTGGAGCGGGTGGACGTCGTCCAGCCCGCCTCCTGGGCGGTGATGGTCTCCCTCGCGGCGGTGTGGCAGGCGCACGAGGTGGTCCCGGACGCGGTGGTGGGCCATTCCCAGGGAGAGATCGCGGCGGCGTGCGTGTCCGGTGCGCTCTCCCTGGAGGACGCGGCCCGGGTGGTGGCGCTGCGCAGCCAGGCCATCGCACGCCGCCTGGCGGGGCGGGGCGGCATGCTGTCGGTGGCGCTGCCGCGGGCCGGGGCAGAGGTGCGGCTGCGCCGCTGGGACGGCCGGGTGTCGATCGCGGCGGTCAACGGGCCGGGTTCGGTGGTGGTGTCCGGTGAGCTGGAGGCGCTGGGCGAGCTGTTCGAGGAGCTGTCGGGCGCGGATGTGCGGGTGCGGCGGATCGCGGTGGACTACGCCTCGCACTCGGCCCAGGTGGAGCGGGTGCGCGACGAGCTGACGGCCGCGCTGGAGGGCATCCGCCCCCGCCGGGCCGAGGTGCCGTTCTTCTCCACGGTGACCGGCGACTGGCTGGACACCACCGGTATGGACGCCGGGTACTGGTACCGCAATCTGCGGCGTACCGTCGGTTTCGAACCGGCCGTCAGGACGCTGCTCGGCCAGGGCCATCGGGCCTTCGTCGAGGTCAGCTCCCACCCGGTGCTGACCGCCGCGGTGCAGGAGATCATCGACACGACCGACGTCACGGCGGTCGCCGTCGGCACGCTGCGCCGGGAACTGGGCGGGGCCGACCGGTTCCTGACCTGTCTGGCGGAGCTGTACGTCCGCGGGGTGCCGGTGGACTGGCCGCGGCTGTTCACCGGGACCGGTGCCCGGCGGGTGGCCCTGCCGACGTACGCGTTCCAGCGGGAGCGGTACTGGCTCCAGGGACCGGCCGGCGATGTCGCGGTGCGGGAAGCCGTTCCGGCCGCCCCGGCGGCGGTGACCGGCCACGCCACCGATGCCGAACCGGAGCGCGCGGAGCCGGAGGGTACGGAATCCGGCACCCCGTGGACGCGCGCCGACTTGGCACGGCTGGTGCGTGCGGAGACGGCGGTGGTCCTGGGCTTCGCCGCCGCGGAGCGGGTGAACCCGGCGCGGTCCTTCAAGGAGCTGGGCTTCGACTCGGCGATGACGGTGGAGCTGGCGACCCGGCTGCGGGCCGCCACCGGACTGCGGGTGCCCAACACCGTGCTGTTCGACCATCCGACGCCGGACGCGTGCGCGGCCCATCTGGCCACACGGCTCACCGGCCCGGTGACCGGTGACACCTCGCCGGCGCCCCGCGCCGTTCCGGAGGACGACCCGGTGGTGATCGTGGGCATGGCCTGCCGCTACCCGGGCGGGGTGACCTCGCCGGACGAGCTGTGGGAACTGGTGTCGGGCGAGGCGGATGCCATTTCCGACCTGCCCGTCAACCGGGGATGGGCGCCTGAGATGACGGCCGGCTGGTCGGGCGGGTTCCTGTACGACGCGGACCGCTTCGACGCGGCGCTGTTCGGGATATCCCCGCGCGAGGCGGAAGCCATGGACCCGCAGCAGCGGCTGGCCCTGGAGATGAGCTGGGAGGCGGTGGAACGGGCCGGGATCGCTCCGTCGTCACTGCACGGCAGCGGGACCGGGGTGTTCCTCGGGGCGATGGCCCAGGACTACGGTCCGCGGCTCCAGGACGGCTCCGGTGCCGCGGAGGGATATCTGCTGACCGGCACGTCGCCGAGCGTCCTGTCCGGCCGCGTCGCCTACGCACTGGGGCTGCGGGGGCCCGCGCTGACCGTGGACACGGCGTGCTCGTCGTCACTGGTGGCGCTGCACCTGGCGGCGCAGGCGCTGCGCGGCGGCGAGTGTTCCCTGGCACTGGCCGGCGGTGTCACCGTGATGTCGGAGCCCGGGATCTTCATGGAGTTCGCCCGGCAGGGCGGCCTGTCATCCGACGGCCGCTGCAAGGCGTACGCGGAGGCCGCGGACGGCACCGGCTGGTCCGAGGGAGTGGGCGTCCTGGTGCTGGAGAGGCTGTCGGACGCGATCCGGGGCGGCCACCAGGTGCTGGCGGTGCTGCGCGGTTCCGCGGTCAACTCCGACGGGGCGTCGAACGGCCTGACCGCTCCCAGCGGCATCGCGCAGCGGCAGGTGATCGGCCAGGCCCTGTCCGGTGCCGGTCTGGCCCCGTCGGACGTGGACGCGGTGGAGGGGCACGGCACCGGTACCCGGCTGGGTGACCCGATCGAGGCCCAGGCGCTGCTCGCGACCTATGGACAGGACCGGGACCCGGACCGTCCGCTGCTACTGGGGTCGCTCAAGTCCAACATCGGGCACACCCAGGCCGCCGCCGGTGTCGCGGGCGTCATCAAGATGATCCTGGCGATGCGGCACGGCGTATTGCCCCGGACGCTGCATGTGGACGCGCCGTCGTCGCAGGTGGACTGGTCGGCCGGGGCGGTGGAACTGCTCACCGGGGCCACCCCGTGGCCGGCGGCCGGGCGGCCCCGCCGCGCGGGCGTGTCGTCGTTCGGGATCAGTGGCACCAACGCGCATGTGATCGTCGAACAGCCACCGGGGGACCGGCCTGATCGGCCCGCCGCGCGCCCACCGGCCGGGTCGCCGGCGAAGGTCCGGCCCGGCGTGGCGCCATGGCCGGTCTCGGCGCGTACCGAGGCCGCGCTGGACGCGCAGCTGGACCGGCTGGCCGCTTTTGTGGCCGATACCGGCGCGGCGGCACCGGACATCGGTCTCTCCCTGGCCACGACACGCTCCGAGCTGGAGCATCGCGCCGTCCTCCTGGCCACGACGGACACCGCGGGGGACGGTGGCACACCACCCCTGAAGGTGGCCGAGGGCATGGCGGGCGACCCCGGCCCGATGGCGCTGCTGTTCGCCGGTCAGGGCGCCCAGCGGCTGGGCATGGGGCGCGAATTGCACGACCGGTACCCGGTGTTCGCCGCGGCGTGGAGGGAGGTCTGCGCGCTGCTGGACGGCGAGCTGGAACTGCCGCTGAGCGAGGTGGTGTTCGGCGATGACGCGGAACCGCTGAACCGCACGGCATACGCCCAGCCCGCGCTGTTCGCCCTCGAGGTGGCTCTGTTCCGGCTGCTTCAGTCGTGGGGGGTGGCGCCGGATCTGCTGATTGGACATTCGGTCGGGGAGATCGCGGCGGCCCATGTGGCCGGGGTGCTGTCCCTGCCCGACGCGTGCACCCTCGTCGCCGCCCGCGGCCGGCTGATGCAGGCGCTGCCGGAAGGCGGGGCCATGGTCGCCTTGCGGGCCACCGAGGACGAGGTGGCGCCGCTGCTCACCGGCTCCGCGGACCGGGTGGCACTCGCCGCCGTCAACGGCCCGGAGGCGGTGGTGGTGTCCGGGGCGGCCGACGCGGTGGAGGCGATCGCGGACCGGTTCGCCGCCGACGGCCGCAAGGTGACCCGGCTGCGGGTCAGCCACGCGTTCCACTCCCCGCTGATGGCGCCGATGCTGGAGGACTTCCGCGCGGTCGTCGAGGGCCTGGCATTCGGCGAGCCGCGGACCCCGATCGTCTCGACGGTCACGGGTGAGCGGATCGGCGCGGAGCGGATCCGCACCGCCGACTACTGGGTTCAGCACGTCAGGCTGACGGTGCGGTTCGCCGACGCGGTCGGCGCCGCGGCACGGGCCGGTGCGCGCACCTTCCTCGAACTGGGCCCGGACGCCACGCTGTCGGTGCTGACGCAGGACGCCCTGCCCGATGTGGCGGACGTGGAAGCCGTGTCCCCGCTGGGCAAGGACCGCGGCGAGGAGTCCACGGTGGTCACGGCCGCCGCCCGGCTGTATGTGCGGGGCGTACCGATCCGGTGGCCCGAACTGTTCGCCGGCACCGGCGCGTGCCGGGTGGCGCTGCCGACCTACGCGTTCCAGCGGGAGCGGTACTGGACCGCGCCCGCCGTCGGCGCATCGGCGACCGGTGCCGCCCCGGCGGGGCTCCGAGGTATGGAACATCCGCTGCTCGGCGCGGTCGTGGAACTGCCCGAGAACGGCGGCCTGCTGTGCACCGGCCTGCTGTCGGCGGCGGCGCTGCCGTGGCCGGCCGACCATGCGGTGGCCGGGCAGGTGACCTTCCCCGCCGCCGGATTCGTCGAGCTGGCGATACGGGCGGGCGACGAGGCCGGCTGCGCCCTCGTCGAGGAGCTCATCCTGGACGCGCCGCTGGTGCTGTCCGATCGGGACGACGGCGGGGCACGGATCCAGGTCGCGCTCGGTGGCCCCGGCGACGACGGCCGACGCACCCTGAGCATCCACTCGCGGCCCGTCCACGCGCCGGACGCGCCGTGGACGCGGTACGCCACCGGCACACTCGCGCCGGGCGCCCTCGCGGCCGCCGCCGATGACGGGCGGGAGTGGCCGCCCGCGGACGCCGTACCCGTCGATCTCGACGATTTCCACGAGCGGCGGCGTGCTGCCGGGCTCGCCCACGCGCCGGCGTTGCGGGCCGTCCGGGCGGCCTGGAGGTCCGGCGACGAGGTACTGGCCGAGGTCGCGCTTCCCGAGTCACTCGCCGACGAGGCCGACGCCTTCCGCCTCCATCCCGCACTGCTGGACGCGGCGCTGCACCTCGCCGCGCCGACCGTGCTCGACGGCCCGGACGGCCAGCGGCTGCCGGCTGCCTGGTCCGGGGTGTCCCTGCACGCCGTCGGCGCGTCGGTGCTGCGGGTACGGATGAGCAGGACGGGCGACGACACGGTCACGCTGACCGCGGCCGACACCGCGGGCGATCCGGTGGCGACCGTGCGCACGCTGACGCTGCGTGCGCCGGACGTCCACTCCGCGGTGACCACGGCGGCGCGGTCGCTGCTGCGCCTGGATTGGCTGCCCGCCCCGGCACCGGACACCGGGGGGCACGATCCGGTGGCGGCCGGGGAGGCGGTGCTGATCCCGGTCACCGCGCCGGCCGGCGTGCCGGTGCCGGAGGCGGTCCGTACCGTCACCGCGTCCGTGCTGGACACGCTGCGGCGATACCTCGATGACGGCGACAACGGCGACGACGGGGACGACGGGGACGGAAGGGACAGCGGCGACCGCAGGCACGACGGCGACGACGCGGGCCAGGCCGGTGACGGCGGGCCCTCCCGGGTGGTGTTCGTGACCCGCGGAGCGGTGGCCACGGCACCCGGCGCGGCCCCGGACGTGGTGGCGGCCGCTGTGTGGGGGCTGGTGCGATCGGCCCGTCAGGAGATCCCCGGCCGATTCGTACTGCTCGACCTGGACCCCGCGGGCGGCGATGATCCGGTGTCGGCCGCCGCGGCCGCGCTCCGCGCGGCGTCGGACCGCGATGAGCCCGAACTGGCGCTGCGCGGCGGCGAGTTGTTGATCCCCCGGCTGGCCTCCGCCGACGCACCGGACCCGGCGGCGCGGGACCTGGCGGCGCCGGACACGATGTGGAGCGGCGACGGCACCGTGCTGATCACCGGCGGCCTCGGCCATCTCGGCGCGCTGATCGCCCGGCACCTGGTCACCGCGCACGGGGTGCGCCACCTGGTGCTGGCCGACCGCCGGGGCACCGACACCGAGGGCGCCGGGGAACTGCTGGCCGAACTGAGCGGGCGGGGCGCACAGGTGACCGCCGTCGCCTGCGATGTCTCCGACCGCGCGGCCGTGGCCGCCCTGTTGAATGCGGTTCCGGACGAGCACCCGCTGACCGGTGTGGTGCACGCCGCCGGTGTGCTCGACGACGACGAAGCGGTCACGGCGCTGACTCCGGACCGGCTGGACATGGTGTTCCGCCCGAAGCTGGACGGCGCGTGGCATCTGCATGAGCTGACCCGTGACCTGGGCCTGAGCGCCTTCGTGGTGTTCTCTTCTGCGTTCGGCGTCCTCGGCAACGCGGGGCAGGCCGGTTACACCGCGGCGAACGCCTTCCTGGACGCGCTGGCGCGGCGGCGGACCGCCGAAGGGCTCGCGGGCCTGTCCATCGGCTGGGGGCCATGGGTCCAGGACAGCGGGATGTCCGCCGCGCCGAGCGACGCGCAGTCGCGACGGATCACCGCAGCCGGGCTGCCGGCGTTCTGCGTCGATCAGGGGCTGGCCTGGTTCGACGCCGCGTGCGCGGTGGACGAGGCCGCCGTTGTCGCCGCATACGTCGACCGGGCCGCCCTGCCTGCGCGGGACACCCTGCCCGAACTCTTCCGCGGCTCCGCCGGAACCACTCGCCGGGCCGCCGCCACCGAGAGCGGCTCGCGCCTGTCGGCCGGACTGACGGCCGACCAGGCCCGTGCCACCCTGCTCCAGCTGGTGCGTGAGCAGGTGGCTTCCGTGCTCGGGCACGTGGCGCCCGCGGCGGTCACAAGCGGGCGGACGTTCAAGGACCTGGGCTTCGACTCCCTGACCGCCGGCCAGTTGCGGAACGGACTGCGGAAACGGACCGGCCTGAGCCTGTCGTCGACCCTGGTCTACGACTACCCGAGCCCGGACGCCCTGGCCGGTCACCTGTGGACCGAGCTGTACGGCGGCGACGGCGAGCGGTGGGAGAGCGCCGGGCAGCCATCGGCCGCGGCGGCGGGCCCGACGGCCGGGGCGCCCGCTCCGGAGCCGATCGCGATCATCGGAATGAGCTGCCGGTTTCCCGGCCGGGTGCGCTCGCCCGAGCAGCTGTGGCAGCTGCTGGCCGAGGGCGTGGACGCCACGTCCCCGCTGCCCGCCGACCGCGGCTGGGATCCGGGTGTGTACCACCCCGACCCGGACCGCACGGGCACGACCTACTCGGCGGCGGGCGGCTTCCTCGACGGCGCGGCCGAGTTCGACGCGGCGTTCTTCGGCATCTCCCCGCGCGAGGCCGCCGCGATGGACCCGCAGCAGCGGATACTGCTGGAGCTCGCCTGGGAGGCGTTCGAACGCGTCGGGATCGACCCCGCGTCCCTGCGGTCGAGCATGACCGGCACCTTCGTCTCGGCGACCGCCCAGAGTTACGGCGCGGGCGTGTCCGCGGACTCCGACGGATATCAGCTCACCGGCACCATCCCCAGCGTGCTGTCGGGCCGCCTCGCCTACCTGTTCGACCTGGGCGGACCGGCCGTGACGGTGGACACGGCCTGCTCGGCGTCCCTGGTCGCGCTGCACATGGCGTGCCAGTCGCTGCGCTCGGGGGAGAGCACCCTCGCCCTCGCCGGCGGCGCCACCGTGCTGACCGGCCCCGACACCCTCGTCTCGCTGAGCAGGCACCGGGTCATGGCGCCCGACGGGCGGTGCAAGGCGTTCGCCGAGTCGGCGGACGGCATGGGCATCGCCGAAGGCGCCGGTCTGCTGGTGCTGGAGCGGCTGTCGGACGCGGTCCGGCACGGCCACCGGGTGCTGGCCGTCGTCCGCGGATCGGCGGTGAACTCCGACGGCGCCTCCAACGGGCTGACCGCGCCGAGCGGTCCGGCCCAGCAGCGAGTCATCCGGCAGGCCCTGGCCAACAGCGGGCTGTCGGCATCCGATGTCGACGCGGTCGAGGCCCACGGAACCGGCACCGCGCTGGGCGATCCGATCGAAGCCCATGCCCTGCTGGCCACCTACGGCCGGGACCGGGGCGGCAATCCGCCGCTGCTGGTCGGCTCGGTCAAGTCCAACATCGGACACACCCAGGTGGCGGCCGGTGTCGCGGGTGTCATCAAGATGGTGATGGCGATGCACCACGGCGAGCTGCCGAAGACGCTGCACGTCACCGAACCCTCCTCCCGCGTCGACTGGGACTCGGGCGAGCTCAGGCTGCTGACCGAGGCCGCGCCCTGGCCCGACCTCGGTCGGCCGCGGCGGTGCGCGGTGTCGGCGTTCGGAATGAGCGGGACCAATGCCCACGCCATCCTGGAGCAGCCGCCGCGGCCCGCCGGGCGACCCCCGCTCGCGGATCCCGTGTCGGACGGGCCGGTGGCATGGCCGCTGTCCGGCAAGTCGGCCGCGGCGCTGCGCGCCCAGGCCGCGAAGCTGCTCGCACACCTGGACGACCACCCCGCGCCGCACCTCGTGGACATCGGGCACTCACTGGCCACGACCCGTGCCGCGTTCGAGCACCGGGCGGTGCTGGTGGGCGACGACCGGGCTGCGCTGCGCGGTGGCCTGGCGGCGCTGGCCGAGGGCACCTCGTCGCCCGCGGTGGTGCGGGGCACGGCGTCCGAGCGCCGTGCGGTGGTCTTCGTATTCCCCGGGCAGGACGCGGCATGGGCGGGGATGGCGGCCGAACTGCTCGATGTCTCCCCGGTCTTCGCCGACCGCGTCGCCGCGTGCGAGGCGGCCCTGGCCCCGTACCTCGACTGGTCGCCAACCGGTGTGCTGCGCGGCGAGTCCGGCACTCCGCCGATGGACGGGCGGCCCGATGTGCTCCAGCCCGTGCTGTGGACGGTCATGGTCTCGCTCGCCGCCCTCTGGCGCTCGTTCGGCGTCGAACCGGCCGCCGTGATCGGCCACTCCCAGGGCGAGGTCGCCGCCGCCTGCGTCAGCGGCGGTCTGTCGCTGGACGACGGTGCCCGCGTGGTGGCACTGCGCAGCCGGCTCATCCACGAGCGCCTGTCCGGGCGCGGCGCGATGATGTCGGTGATGGCATCGCCGGAGCGAGTAAGGGAGTTGCTGGACGTGGCGTCCGGCGCGGTGTCGATCGCGGCGGTCAACGGACCGAAGACGGTGACGCTCTCCGGCGATCCGGCGGCGCTCGACGAGGTCGAACGCCGTCTGTCCGCCGCCAGGATCATGCGCTGGCGGCTGGCCGGGGTGGACTTCGCCGCCCACTCGGCGCATATCGACGAGATCGAGACAGAACTGCTCGAGCTGCTGGCGCCGGTGCGGCCCCGCCCGTCGGAAGTGCCGTTCTACTCCACGGTGACCGGCGACCGGCTGGACACCGAGGAGCTGGATGCCCGGTACTGGTGCCGGAACCTGCGGCAGACCGTGTCCTTCGCCGAGACGATGGCGGCTCTCGTACGCGAGGGCTACGGGGCCATGATCGAGGTCGGCCCGCATCCGGTGCTCGCGGTCGGCACCAGCGAGATCATCGAGCACGCGGGCAGCCCGGCGGTCACCCTGGGCACCCTGCGCCGTGACGACGGCGGATGGGACCGTGTCCTTCGCGCGCTCGGGGAGGTCCATGCCCACGGTGTGCCCGTCGACTGGACCGCGGCGCTGTCCGGCGGCCGCACGGTGGACCTGCCCACCTACGCCTTCCAGCACGAGACGTACTGGACCGCGCCGCCCGCCGCCACGCCAGCACTGGCCGACTCCGCCGACGAGCCGCTGTGGGACGCCGTGGGCCAGGGGGACGCCGCCGCGGTCGCCACACTGCTCGGCCTCGAAGCCGAGCCCCCCGAGTACAAGGAGGCGCTCGACGCGGTGCTCCCGGCGCTGTCGGCATGGCGCAGGCGGCAGGACGAGCACACCCTCACCAGCGCGCGGCGCTACCGGACGGTGTGGACACCCCTGCGGGTCCCCGCCGCCCCCGCGCTGACCGGAACCTGGCTGGTACTCACCACCGATGGCATCGACGACTCCGATGTGGTGGCCGCGCTGACCGCACACGGCGCCCAGGTGCGCCGACTGGTCCTCGACGGGACCTGCGCCGATCCCGAGGTGCTCGCGGCCCGGCTCGGTGACCTCGACGGCACGGCCGGAGCACTGTCGCTGCTCGCGGCGGCCGAGGAGGCGGACCGCGGCGAGCCCGTACTGCCCGCCGGACTGGCGCTGACCGTGTCGCTGATCCAGGCGCTGATGGGGGCCGGCGCCGAGCTGCCGCTGTGGGCGGTGACCCGCGGCGCGGTCTCGACCGGCCCGGCCGACCCGGTGCGCAACCCGCGGCAGGCGATGGTCCTCGGGCTCGGACAGACCGCGGCCGTGGAGGCGCCATCGCTGCGCGGCGGGCTGGCCGACCTCCCCGAGCGGCTCGACCCCGAGGCGGCCGGGCGGTTCGCCGCGCTGCTCTCGATGGGCCCGGAAGACGAACGGGCGGCGGTGCGATCCTCGGGCGTCCTCGTCCGGCGGCTGGAGCGGGCGGCGGCACCGGCCGACACGCCCGGCACCTGGACGCCCGGCGGCACCACCCTGGTGACGGGCGGCACCGGGACGCTGGGCGGCCGGGTCGCCCGCTGGCTGGCCCGGCAGGGAGCCGGGCACCTGGTGCTGATGAGCCGGAGCGGCCCCGCGGCACCGGGCGCGGCCGAGCTGGCGGCGGAGCTGACCGCCCAGGGGACGAACGTCGAGGTGGTGCGGTGCGATGTGACCGACCGGAGCGCCGTGGCCGCGGTGCTCGACCGGCTCTCGGCGGACGGCACTCCGGTGCGCGCGGTGGTGCACACGGCGGGTACCCGCGCCCTCGGGCCACTCGGCACATCGGACCTCGCCCATGTCGCCGACGCGGTGCGCGCGAAGGTGGCGGGCGCCGCGCACCTCGACGAACTACTCGGCGACACCCCCCTGGACGCCTTCGTACTCTTCTCGTCGCTGGCCGGTGTCTGGGGCATCGCCGACCACGGGGCACTCGCGGCCGCCGACGCGTATCTGGAGGCGCTGGCGGCACAGCGCGGTGCCCGCGGCGCCCGTGCGACGGCGATCTCCTTCAGCCCCTGGCAGGATGCGCGCCCCCTGATGACCCGGCAGGACGGCGAGCATCTCATCCGCAGCGGGATGGCCTTCCTCGACGGCGATGTGGCGCTGGCCGGGCTCGCCCAGGCGCTGCACGAGCAGCGGACCGCGCTGACGGTCGCCGACATCGACTGGGAGCGCTATCTCTCCGTCGTCACCGCGGCCGGCTCCCGCCCGTTCTTCGACGAGCTGCCGGAGGCACGGTCCCTCGCCGGGCCCACGGCCCTGAGCGGTGACGGCGGGTTCGCGGAGCGGCTGCGGAGCCTGTCGGCCGGGGAACGGCGGAAGGACCTCCTCGACCTGGTGCGGAGCGAGACCGCCGTGGCACTCGGCCACTCGTCCGGCGAGGCGATCGGCGAGCACTCGGCGTTCCGCGACCACGGCATGGACTCGCTCGCGGCGATCGACCTGCGCAACCGGCTCGTCGCGGCGATGGGCAGGCCACTGCCCAGCACCGTCGTCCTCACCCACCCCACCCCGGCCGACCTGGCCGACCATCTCCTCGACCAACTCGCCGCGCCGCCGACGGAGGCCGGCGCCACCGACGTCGACCCGGCGGCCGACCTGGTCACCCGGCTCCACCGCGACGCCGTGCGGACGGGCCGGCTGAACGAGGCCCAAACCCTGCTCCTCGACCTCGCCGCCCTCCGGCCCAAGGGCAGCGGGCCCCTCCCGCCCGCCGTGGACCGGCTCACCACCGGCAGCTCGGGCACCCATGTGGTCTGCGTGGCCCCCATCGTGCCCCTGACCGGACCCCACACCTACTACACGCTCGCCCAGGCGCTCCCCGGCGACTGGTCCGTCTCCTGCCTGACACCTACCGGCTTCCGCACCGACGAGGAACTGCCCGCCACCCGGGAAACACTCGTCGAAGGGCTGGCCCGAGCCGTGGTCGCGAACACCGACGGCGACACCACCGAGCCGGTGATCCTCCTGGGCACCTCGTCCGGCGGCATCCTCGCCCACGAGACCGCCCGCCATCTCGCGGAGCGCGGCACCCCCGTACGGGCGGTCGTCCTCGTGGACACCTACATCCTGGAATCCCCCGCCGCCCGAGCGCTCCAACCCCACCTGTGGCACGGGCTGTACGAACGCGAGCACCTCACCGACGGCTACACCGCCACCGATCTGTCCGCCTACGCCTGGATGGAACGGCTCCTGCACACCTGGACCCCCGTGCCGACCCCCTTCCCGACCCTGCTCCTGCGTGCCTCGGACCCCTTTCCGGTGCCGGACGGGGCGGACCCGGTGCCACCCGACTGGCAGACCGTCCTTCCACACGTCGCCACCACCCTCACCACTTCGGGCGACCACTTCACCCTCATCAACCAGCACGCCTCCGCCACCGCCACCCACATCGCCGACTGGCTCACCGGGCAGGGGAGGGAAGTCAACCGTGGATTGCGAGAACAGCCATTCGGATAGCCTGGCGAAACGCTGACACGAAGTCACCGCGATCCGGTATGGCACGCTGCCTCTGCGGTTGACCTGCGCCGATGAGCTTTCAGCGTCTTTCAGAGGGGTGCGGCGTTATGCGGCCGATTCTCCCGAGAACTCACCCCCACCCAGCGCACTGTGACCGTGCCCTCGCCCAGGCCCGACCTCCGGGCCTTCACCACTGCTGTGGCCGCGAGCCCCCTGTTGGCGCTGCTGTTGTCAGTCGGAATGCTCAACCGTGCTTTGAAACGGCATCGCTTGCAAACTGCCACATTTCATAGTTCCCGCATTCTGCCGTGATCTCGGCCGTCGCCTGAGCCGCGGTGAAGAAGTCATCCACCACTGGCGAGATGCGTGATGCCGCCACCGCGAGGCACACCTGGTCGGGCGCCAGGTCCGGGATGGGCACATAGATGACGTCCGGATGTGAGTAGAACACGGTCGCCGAACGGGCCAGGAACGAGATGCCCCGGCCGGCCGCGACATGCTCGAGCGTCTCGTCCACCCCGCGCACCAGGTAACCGGCGTTGAGGTGCGGGCGCCTGGTGGGCTGCGTGCTCGGGTCGGCATGCCAGACCAGCGGTCCGACCGCAAGCCTCGCCTCTCCAGACAACGGATCAGCCGCGCCGCGGTGGCGTTGCTGGACGCCGAGGGATCGGAGAGCCTGTCCATGCGGCGTCCCCCTGGCTGCCCGCTCTGATGTCCTCCGCCCACTGTTCGGCCCTCACGCCCTCGCACGCTCTGAGCTGATGTTTGGGTATCACTCGCCCAGCGGTTCGGCGTTCGTGACGACCATGCATGATCCGTGTGCCGTATGCGCCGCTCCGGCTCCGCGCCGGGGTCGACGAACAGCTGGGGACAACCGCCGACCCCTTGGAGGGGCGCTCGTCGATGGCGGGCGGGCCGCGCTCGCCGCGCTCTCAACGATCGGTGAGATGCGATCGCATCGCCTCGGTCCCGACCCGGCCGCGTACGGAGAACCACAGGTTGAAGGAGACCCTCTGTCCCGGCCGCAGCGTCGGGGGGTCGAGGAGGGCGACGTGGATGCCTTGCCGGGACATTCGCAGTGTGCTGTGCGCGCGTACGGTCACTGCCTTCGGCCGCCGGATGGTACCCGGCCGTTTCCGGTCGGGCGCGCGCAGCATGGAAACTCCCAGTTCCGGGGAGTCGGCGAAGATCAGGGTGTCGTTCGTGTCCCCGACGTTGCGGATCTCGAAGTAGGCGGCGGCTGTCTGCCCGGTGGACTGGACGATACGGCCGCCACTGACCCGGATCCTCGGTGTGGGCTCTCCCGCCGCCCCGGTCGCCGTGTAGCCCGTGAGCAGGGCCAGCGTCAGGGCGCAGCCGCCCACCGGCACCAGCGCCGCCCGTATTCCCCGTGTCATCGTCTCCCTCAGGCGGCGTCGCGGCGTGGTGCGGTCATCGGTCGCTTCGGTCGCTGAGGACATCGGACTTCCTTCCCGGGTCGCTGTGCTCGG
Source organism: Streptomyces sp. Inha503 (assembly GCF_047215865.1). Taxonomy (NCBI): domain Bacteria; kingdom Bacillati; phylum Actinomycetota; class Actinomycetes; order Kitasatosporales; family Streptomycetaceae; genus Streptomyces; species Streptomyces sp. Inha503. The sequence goes on from NZ_CP178360.1 coordinate 11,948,200, forward strand.
TGGCCGCGGGGCCGTAGGCGGCGAGGGGAGAGGGCGGGGTGCCGGTCCGCCACTCGCCGGGGGTGTAGTACCGCAGCCGTAGGCTGTTGGTGACGACCAGGACCGAACTCGCGGACATGGCCGCGGCCGCGACCATGGGGTTGAGCCAGCCGGTCGCGGCCAGCGGAACGGTGGCCACGTTGTAGCCGAAGGCCCAGACGAGGTTGGCGCGGATGGTGCTCAGCGTGCGCCGGGTGAGCCGGATGGCGTCGACGACGGCCAGTATGTCGTCGCGTACGAGGGTGATGTCGGCCGCGCCGATCGCGGCGTCGGTGCCACCGCCCATGGCCATGCCCAGGTCGGCGGAGGCCAGCGCGGCGGCGTCGTTGACCCCGTCGCCGATCACCGCGACGCAGCGGCCCTGTTCGCGCAGTGTGGTGACGATCCGTTCCTTCTCCTCCGGGGTCACTCCGGCGTGGACGGTGTCGATGCCGACCCGTTCTGCCATCGCATGGGCGGGGGCGGCGCCGTCGCCGGTCACCAGCACCGGCTCGATGCCCAGTGCGCGCACTTCTCGTACCGCTTCGCGACTGGTGGGCCGCAGGCTGTCCCCGACGGCGAGGAGCCCCGTGGGGCGGTCGTCGATCTCCACGATCACGGCGGTGTGCGCGGCGCGTTCGGCGGCCTCGCGCGCCCGGCGCAACGGCTCCGGCAAAGGCTCCGACGGCCGGGGGCGGCGTACCCGCACCTCACGGCCCTCCACACGCCCGGACACGCCCTCACCTGCAACAGCCCGGAAGCCCGTCACCTCCGGCAGCCGCGCGACGCCGTCCTCCTCGCGGCGGGCGGCCGCGACCACCGCCCGGCCGATGGGGTGTTCGGAGCCCTGTTCCACGGCCGCGGCCAGCCGGAGCACCTCCCTGGCCTCCGGACCGCCCTTCGCCACGGTCGTGTCGGCCAGCGTCATGTGCCCTGTGGTGAGGGTGCCGGTCTTGTCGAAGACCACGGTGTCCACGCGGCGCAGCCGCTCCAGCGCCTCCGGGCCGCGGACGAGGACGCCGAGCTGCGCCCCGCGTCCGCTGGCCACCAGGAAGGCGGTCGGCGTGGCGAGCCCCAGCGCACACGGGCAGGCCACCACGAGCACGGCCACGGCCGCGGTGACGGCCGTCTCACCCGCCGCGCCCGCACCGAGCCAGAAGCTGAGCACCGTGCCGGCGATCGCCACGATCATCGGCACGAACACCCCCGCCACCGCGTCGGCCAGCCGCTGGATCCTGGCCTTGCCCGCCTGCGCCTCGGTCACCAGCCGGGTGATGCGGGCGAGTTGGGTGTCGGCACCGACGGCCGTGGCGCGCACGACGAGCAGCCCGCCGGAGTTGACGGCGCCGCCGACGACGGCGGTGCCGGGGGATACCTCGACCGGCACGCTCTCGCCGGTGACGAGAGACAGGTCGAGCGCCGAACCGCCCTCGACGATCACACCGTCCGTGGCGACCTTCTCGCCGGGGCGGACCACGAACTCCTGTCCCGTGGTGAGTTCGGCCACCGGGACACGGCGGCTGCCGTCTCGTTCCCGCAACTCCACGTCTTTGGCGCCGAGTTCGACCAGTGCCCGCAACGCCGAGCCGCTCCGGTGCCGGGCACGCGCCTCCAGGTGGCGCCCGAGGAGGACGAACAGCGGTACGGCGACCGCCGCCTCCAGGTAGATATGGGGGACTCCGTCGTCGGCCGAGGGCAGCAGGCTGAACGGCATGCGCATCCCCGTGACGCCCGCGCCGCCCCAGAGCAGGGCGTACGCCGACCAGGCGAACGACGCGAGAACGCCGAGGGATACCAGGGTGTCCATGGTGGCCGTGGCATGCCGCAGACCGCGCAACGCCCGCCGGTGGAAGGGCCAGGCACCCCAGGTTGCTACCGGCGTGGCGAGGGAAAAGCAGGCAAGCTGCCATCGGTCGAACTGCCAGGCGGGGACCATCGAGATGACGATCACGGGCAGCGCCAGTACCGCCGTGACAACGAGCCGTTCGATGTCGACGGTCTCATCGCGGCCGGGCCCGTCATCTGCCCCGTCCCGAGGCGATCGGCTGTCGTCTTCTCCGGTGGCGGCGGGAGGGGCGGGAAGCTCGGCGGTGTAACCGGCCCGTTCGACGGTGGCGATCAGCTCGTCCACGTCTACGGTGGCCGGGTGGGAGACCCGTGCGGTGCCGGTGGCCAGGTTCACGGTGGCGGACACGCCCTCGACGCGGGTAAGTTTCTTCTCCACCCGGTTCACGCACGCTGCACACGTCATCCCGCCGATCAGCAGGTCGGTGGTGTGCGCGGACCCGCCGGACGGGGTGGTCCGATGGGACGCTGTGTCCGGCCGCTCGCTCATCGTGCCGCCTTCCAGGCGCTGGGGCCCTGTGGGCCCATGCCGTGGGTATCCATGCCTCCGGATCCGCCGTCCTGCGGCACACTCCGATGGATACCGGGAGCCACCGGACCGGCTGCCCGCCCCACCGCGTAGGAGGCGGCCATCAACACCGCCAGGAGGACGAGAAACCCGGTGAGAGCGGGTGGCGGCAGCGCGCGACGGAGCCGGGCGCCGCGTGGCTCCGCTCCGTCGGGCGCCGGTCGCGGCGGCGAGGTGGTGTCGGTCAGCGGCATCTTCGGCACTCCCCTGTGCAGGCTTGGCGGAAACGGCCGGGGTTCACTCCCCTTTACGGTCCGGGGGCGGTCGGCCGCTCACCGTACGGAGGCTCTGTCAAACGAGGAGAAAACCGCCCCGGCCGGGAACTGCCGGGGCGTGTCAGCCGACATCTGAGCTGTGAGGGATTTCTGCCTCGGCCCGGCGGAGAGCGGCAAGTCCGACAGACGGAAGGCCGCCTGCTCGCCGCCCCGCAGCCACCACGCGCTCAGAATGCCGACCAGAAGGTGCGCGGCGAGCATGCCGGTCAGGGTTCCGTGCATACCGTCGTGCGCCATCGAGGGCGACATTCCGGCCATATGGTCGGTCGCCATCCGGCCGCCGAGGTGCCCGTGCTCGGCCATGGCGGAGGCGGCGTCGCGGTGGAGCTGCCCGCTCAGCAAGGCGTCGGCCAACCCGCCGGGACAGCGACGGCCGGGACCCGCTGCCGCCGTCCAGAGCCTGGCCGAATGAGAAGACGGTGTGCAGCGCCGCCTGTGTGCCCAAGGTGAGGCAACGGACGGCCGGGTGCGGTACGCGACAGTGCCTGGCATGGTCCCGTTAGGGCGCCCCTACTCTGTGGCGCACGCCACTTCATGTCTCCGGAACTTCCTCCTCCGAAGGTCCGACTACTGGTCTGGTATGGCTCCGGCCGACCGGTACGGCCCCCGACCCAGGAGAGTTCCTATGTCCGTCGAACCCGTCGCCGCCGGTCCCGATGATGGAACACGATCGTCGGACACGCCGGAGGCCGGAGCCTCCCTCGCCCCCGGCGACGGCCGCCCGGGCAGCTGGTCGGCCCTGCGTCCGTTGGTCCTGCGACTGCATTTCTACGCGGGCGTCCTCGTCGCGCCGTTCCTGCTGGTGGCCGCCGTGACCGGACTTCTCTACGCGGGCTCCGTCCAGGCCGAGAAGATCGTCTACGACCATGAGCTGCGGGTCCCGGTCGGCAAGAGCGAGCTGCCGCTCTCCCAGCAGATCGCCGCCGCCCGCAAGGCCCACCCCGAGGGTGAGATCGGCGCGATCCGCCCCTCACCGGAGGCGGGCGCCACGACGCGCGTGCTGCTCTCCGGCGTCAAGGGGGTCGACCCCGAGCACAAACTGGCCGTCTTCGTCGACCCGTATACCGGGAAGGTGCGGGGCGCGCTGGAGCAGTACGGCACCAGTGGCGCGTTGCCGCTGCGTACCTGGATCGACGATCTGCACCGACGCGTTCGTCTGGCTGCGGCATCTACCAGCTGGAGGTGGACGATGAGATCCCGCGTGGGCGACGTCTCCCGCTGTGGCTGTGGGACATCGCGCTCGGCGTCGAGCCGCTGACCTACCAGGTGGTTCACCGCATGTTCGAGCGGGCGAACGCCAACGCGGGGACTTCCGCGAAGCTGCACGCGTTGCGGCACACCGCCGCCTTTCGTATGGCCGAGGACCCCAGTCTCCCTCTTATCGATGTCCAATTCGTCTTTGACCACGCTCATTTGACCACGACACAGCTATACCTCACGCCTCGCCAGGAAGTGGTGATCCGGCGACTGCTGGCCCACCAAGCAGAGCAGACACGACGGGCGGCTGCCCGCGCCGCCCGCCTCCGGCAGCCGACTACCGGCTGGAAAGTCTCGATGTGCTGTTCGGGGCCGGTGCCCGGTGACCCTCACCTTGTCGACGAGTACCGGCTCTCCCACACCGGCCGCGGGCACGGCATCGTCATGGTGCTGGACTGGCTGGAAGATCAGCCGGGACAGACGTGGCAGGAGCGGTGGCAGGCCAGCGGCATCGAACAGACCGGTGCCGCCTGGCAGCCGGTGATCCAGCAGTGGCCGCACGAGCACGGCTTGAAGGCGGCCTGGCGCATGCCGGCGGCTGGCCTGGCCCTGATGACGCTGATCAGCGCCGATCTGCTGCGGCCGTCGGTGGACTGGCTGGCCGCAGGGGCCAGCCGCCGCCGGAGTCCGGCGTGATGAGGCAGGGAGAACTCCACCACGCCAGCGAGAGCAGGCGTGCGACGCCGAGTGCCGAACTACGGCAGGTTGCGCCTACCGATTCCGCGGCTCGACATCGCCGCACGGGGACGACTGGCTGTTCGTCCGACAGTACCCCCGCCGATCCCGACGGGGGTCTTTCGTGTCCGCTGGTGTCGCAAGAGCCCGCGGCCCGACGGCGGCCCGAGTGGTCAGCAGGTCAAGGGTGCTCTTTACGGCGAACAGCAGGACACCAAGCCAGGACTCAGTGTCCGTACTGGCGGCCCGCCGGCGCACGCTCACCTCACTTGCTGATTGATCAGCACTGAACGTTGGTACCGCCGTTTACGAGGTACCCGTTGTAAACCCAGCCGTACCTCGTCGACGCTGTACGCAGGTACGTAAACCCGCCGGTCGTGCAGTGGTAGTCGACGTTGTTGGCAGTGGTGGCCTGGCCGGTGATGTCGCATTCCCAGGCCGGACCGTTGCGAAGGTAGACGTTCTGCGTGAAGTACTGCCCGTAAGGGCGCGTGTCTCTGTCGGGTGCGCTAACGCCACAGGCGGTGGCTTCCGCAGCAACTGCCGCAGGTGCCACTTGTACTGCCAATGCCAGGGCGGCTCCGGCGGTGAGCAGGCTGACTATTCGTCTCATGCTGGTTCATACCTCCAGATGTCGTGGAAATGGTGCACGCTTCGCGGCCGCGATGGATCTCCGCAGCAGTGCGACGGTTCGGCCGGCTAGGCACGGCACAGGCTGCTGGCTGTCGGCAGGCTGAAGCAACGGCAACCCGCTGTCCCGGACAGGCGCCGACTGTCCGGGCTGGTCAGGACCTTGTCCGGACTGTGTCCCGGACAGAAGCGATGCACCTGCCGCAGTGAATACCGGATTTACCGCGGCAGAGCCGGAGGGGGCGGACGGGTGGGAATCGAACCCGGAGAAGGGGGGCGTTGCGGGTGCCGCGCGCCCGCGGCGTGCCGCTGTCCGCGCCACCCCCGTCGTACGCCGCGGCGGTCGAGCGGTACCTCACCGGCGCGGTCATCGAGAAGTCCTCCGCACGCATCTACCGGATCTCGCTCAGCACCTGGGGTTGGATACTGCGCGGCGAACCAGCGTCGGCCTCCCTCATGTGCCGGTGCCGCCACAAGGCCTGCTCGGCCTCGGCGTTGGCCAGCCCGTCCAGCAGCCCCGGAGGCAGCCGCTGGGCGGACGCTGAGCCGATCACCTCGAATCCGGGCGATACCCACTACCGCCCGCCGGACCACACTGCGTGGCCCCAGCGATGTCTGCCGTGACCGATGAGTTTTGTGCGGATCCGTGGTCGATACGACTGGATACACCGACAGCGGTGGGCCTGTGCTGGGGACGTTCCAGCGCGGGAGGAAGCACATGGAGGCTGTGATGAGCGTCGACGACTCCGACCAGGGGCACGCGATCGGGACGGGCGGGCAGGGGACGGGGGTGAGCGGTCCCAGGGTGTTGGTGGCGGGGGCGAGCATCGCGGGACCCGCGCTGGCCCACTGGCTGCGCCGACGGGGGGCCGAGGTGACCGTGGTGGAGCGGGCTCCCGAGCTGCGTCCCGGCGGGCAGGCGGTGGACGCGCGCGGGGTCGCCAGGGAGGTCATCGGGCGCATGGGGTTGGACCCGGCGGTGCGCGCGGCGTGCACCGACACCGCCGGCGCGCACACCGTGGACGCGGACGGGCAGGTGCTGGAGACCTTCCGTGCCGACGACGACGGTGGCGATGGGTTCATCGCGGACATCGAGATCCTGCGCGGGGACCTGTCCCAGGTGCTCTACGACGACACCCGCGACGGCGTCGAGTACGTCTTCGGCGACCGAATCGCCGAGCTCGCCCAGGACGCGGACGGGGTCGACGTGGTCTTCGCGGGCGGCAACCGGCGGCGCTTCGACTTGGTGGTCGGGGCAGACGGGCTGCACTCGGAGCTGCGAGCGATGGTCTTCGGGCCGCATGACCGGTTCCTCCGCCACCTCGGGCACGCGCTGGCCTTCTACAGTGTGCCCAACGAGTTCGGGTTGGACCGCTGGCTGCTGGAGTACCAGGATCAGGAGTCCGGGCGCTCCGCCCTCCTGCGGCCCATCCAGGACGCTACCCGGGCGATGGCCATGTTCTACTTCGCCTCGGCTGACTTCGGCGTGGACCACCGTGACGTCGCGGTCCAGAAGGTCCTGGTGCGGGAGCGGGTGGCGGGCCTGGGCTGGTTGACCCCGGACATCCTCGCGCACCTGGACGACACTCCGGACTTCTACCTCGACCAGGTCGCCCAGGTGGTGATGGACCGCTGGTCGAGTGGACGGGTGGGGTTGCTCGGGGACGCGGCGTTCAGCTCGTCGCCGATGTCCGGGCAGGGCACCGGGCTGGCATTGGTCGGTGCCTACCTGCTGGCCGGAGAGCTGGCCGCTGCCGGATGGGACCCCGACGCCGGGTTCGCCCGCTACGAGGCGCGGATGCGCTCGTTCGTCGAGGCCAACCAGGAGATCGGCCGGTTGAACGCCCGCAGCCGCGACGTCCCCGGGCCAGACGCCGAGCCGCGCCCCGATTTCGCCAGTGAATGGTTCACGGAGCTGGTCGGGCGCGCGATCAACGGCGTCGAGCTGCCCGACTACGCGGGGGTGCCGGACTCCGCAGCCCCGGCAGGATCCCCGATCCGCTCGTCGGCCAAGCCGTAGGTGTCACATGACGTGTCGAGAGGGACCATCCTTCGGTAGGACGCCGCCGGATGACCTCCGCTCATGCCCCACGATGCGTGTTGGAGCGCCCGTTCGGCGGCCAGGCCACGCTCCGATGAGGCGGTGTTGGCTCGGAAAGCTGACAAGATCGATGAGAATCCACCGCGTGGGGTCTCTGTGGTTCCGTCACTTGCCTGGTCGGCGCTCACCGGAGCTGACGAGACCATTGAGATATCAACCCCGTGACGTCCAAGCCCATTGATCCCAGCCGGATCGCTCGCCCGTCTTGTCTCAAGACAGTTGTCAGTGCGCAGCTCGCCGACATGGCTCCGCGACACGATGAATGCGAACGGATCCGGGACGGAATCGGCATCCGGACCGGCTGGTGTTCCAGGGCATCCTGTTCGTGCTGCATACCGGGATGGCCTGGGAGCCCCGCCGACCGGGGCAGAACCGGCAGCAAGCACCATCTGATCACCGACGCCACCGGCATCCCGCTCGTCGCCACCCCGACCGGCGGTAACCGCAACGACGTCACCCAGCTGATCCCACTCCTTCAAGCCGTGCCGCCGGTGCGGGGCAAGCGCGGTCGGCCCCGACGCCGCCCGGAAGTGGTGCTGGGCGACCGCGGCTACGACCACGACCAGTGCCGCCGCCTGGTCCGGGACCTCGGCGTGAAGCCGCTGATCGCCCGCCGCGGCACCGAGCACGGCTCCGGGCTCGGCACCAGGCGCTGGGTCGTTGAGCGCGCGTTCGCCCACCTGCCCTGGTTCCGCCGCCTGCGCATCCGCTGGGAGATACGCGACGACATCCACGAAGCCTTCCTCACCCTGGGATGCGCACTCATCCGCTGGCGACGTCTGAAGTCATTGCGGCAGTAGTCTTCACTGCATGTGAGAGCAGTCGGAGTCAGGGTCCCGCGCGATGGCGATCACGTCGTCGAGCCGATCGCGCACAGCGAGCAGATCGGTGATCCGCTGGTCGATGCGGACACGCTCGGCCGCCATCTGATCCAGGAGTGCTCGGGGCGCTCTTTCTTCGTCCGAGTCCATGCACGGCAGCACCTCGCGGACCACCCTGCTCGGGAGGCCCGCGGCGTACAGCTGTTGGATCAGCCGGACTCGGCCGACGGCGGTATCGGGGTAATGCCGCTGGCCGCCGGGGCTGCGGCCCGCCTGGAGCCGACCCTGTTCCTCGTCATAGCGCAGCGCCCGGACGCTCGCTCCCGCCTTCTCGACGACCTCACCGATGCGCACCGGTCCTCCTCTGTCCGGGCGGCCCGTCCGACTTGCACCTGACGCCAACGTGAGGTTTTAGCGTCGTGGGCGTCGGCACCCGCCGAACATTCACCCCACTGATCTCCCGAACGGCCCTTTCAGGCCGCGTGGAAAGGCAGAACGTCATGCGCGCAGTCCGCTATCACGAGTACGGCGGTGTGGAGACCCTCATGGTCGAGCAGGCGCCGGACCCACATCCCGGACCCGGCGAGATCCGCGTCCGCGTCGCGGCGGCCGGCGTCAATCCCGTCGACTGGAAGGTACGTTCCGGTGCGGTGCGCGAGGTGCTCCCCGTGGACCTGCCCGCGATTCCTGGGCGTGATGCCGTCGGCGTGGTCGACGAGACCGGTGAGGGCGTGCGGGGCGTGAGCATCGGCGACCGTGTCTTCGGGCTGGGCGGCGTCACCGGTGCCACAGCGGAGCTGGCCGTCCTCTCGGCCTGGACCCACGCGCCCACCACGTGGACCGACGAGGAGGCCGCCGGCGCCGGTCTGGCATCCGTGACCGCGATGGGCGGGCTGAAGGCACTCGGTCCCCTGCGGGGGCGCACTCTTCTCATCGAGGGCGCCGCCGGAGGCGTGGGCAGTGCCGCGGTCGAGATCGCGGTGGCTCAGGGCGCCACCGTGATCGGGACGGCCAGCGAGCGCAACCACGAGTTCCTCACCTCCCTCGGAGCCGTTCCCACCACCTACGGCACCGGCCTCGCGGAACGCCTCGCCACCCTGGCTCCGGACGGTGTCGACATCGCGCTCGACACCGCGGCCTCCGGGTCCCTGGCCGATCTCATCGCGATCGTGGGCGACCCTGCCCGCGTGTCGACGATCGCCGACCACGCCAACGCGCATCGCCTGGGTGTGCGTCTGGCCAACGCGGAGAACGACTCCACGCTCCTCGCCGAAGCGGGCGAACTCGGCCGGCAAGGCCGCTACACACCGCGCATTGAGCGGACCTACCCGCTCGAACGCATCGCGGAAGCGCACGCATACGCCGAGCGCGGACACACGCGGGGAAAGATCGTGGTCCGCATCTGAGCTTGTCCCACCGTTCGGGGCTCCCGCGGCTTCGGCCGCGGGAAGTCCGCACCTCCGGATCACCAGTCCTGGAGCGATCCAACCAGCTCGGAGATCATTTCGTGAGGAGTTCTTACTGGGCCGAAGTGGCGTTATGCCCAGAAAATCCAGGTCGCGCTGCCGGACGGCATAGCCGGAGTCGTCCTGCGGCCACCAGGGCGGCACGCCCTGCTCGACGGGTCTGTAGTGTGCGGCAATGACGAGAAGCGAAGGGCTCGCGGAGCAGTTGGACTGGTACTGGCGCAAGAACCTGCGGCCACGGCTGGAGGGTCTTACCGACGAGGAGTACTTCTGGGAGCCGGTGCGCGGCTGCTGGAGCATCCGCCCACGTGGCACGTCGGCCGCACCGATGTCGGCGGGTTCGGGGGAGTGGACGATGGACTCCGCGTCTCCTGACCCGGTGCCGGCGCCGGTGACCACGATTGCCTGGCGGCTGGCGCACATCATCGTCTCGTGCCTGGGCTATCGGGTCGGATGGCACTTCGGCGGCCAGGACGTCGACTCCCAGACGTTCGCCTACGCGGGGACCGCTGACGAGGCGCTAAAACAGCTCGATGAGATGTATGGGAGATGGAACGCGGGGGTCCGCGAGCTCTCGGACGCTGATCTGGAGAATCCGCCCATGGTGGGCCCCGAGCGGCGTCCCATGGAGGGCATCGTCCTGCACGTCAACAGGGAGCTGATCCATCACGGCGCCGAGATTTCCCTGCTGCGCGACCTCTACCGCTGGCAGGACGCCGGCCGTACCGCACCGAATACGACTTCCGGTAACCGGTGATCGAGCTTCAAAACTTACGTGGGCTCCGTGACGCTCCATGGCTGTTGCCGCCGAGCGGTCTCACGATCTTCAACCGCCGTTCTGCGCAGGTAGAAGGCCCTGGCATCCCGGGCGAGTGCCACGCCATGGCCTTCTGGCTGCATGTTCGAAGTTGGCGAAGCTTCCATGAACATCACCAAGGCCGCCCCCACCGTGCTCAACCTTCGGTGAGGCAGGACAGCGGTGACCCAGGTGAGACCTGGACCTTCACCTTCGCCCACTGGCCGCGGACAGGGAGCGACGCATGAGCGACTCGTGCCCGGACCACCCGCGCCACGGCACCGAGGGCTGGGAACTCACCGACTCCACGCGGGAGCCCGTTCGAGGTGAAGCGCGCGTCCGGCGGTCAGCGCCCGAGCCGCGTGCTCCGCTGTCACGCCGCTCAGTCCCGTCCCCAGGGACAGCGCGCGCAGGGAGAGAACCTGCGCGGCCATCATCGCGATGACCGGATCGCCGGAGGTGAGGTAGGACTCGCAGTCGACATCGTCCAGATCGCCGGGACCGAGGCGGCGACCGCCGCGCACCTCCTTCACAAGCTCCTCGATGCGTGTGCTCAAGGGAGCCGGTGCCTCGTCCGCCGCCCACCGCAGATACGGCAGTTCGCGTGCGCCCATCGCGAGCACGACGATCTCCGCCAGCCGCCGGATGGCCGGATCGGGGTGCAGCAAGTGGTGTGCCTGGCAGACCGGGATGCAGGTGCAGACCTTGTTGCAGGTACAGATCACACCTCCGCCACCACCGTAGGTGGAGGAGGGCGGTTCGTACGTCGGGGTCGGTGGTTCGTACGTCGGGGGATCATAGGTCGGTGGTTCGTACGTCGGAGTCGGCAGGTCAGGGGACGACGTCGAGGGGCTGGGGGTCGAAGAAGACGGCGGGGTGTGGGTCGGCGGTTTCGATGGGGGATGGGACCCGGCGGGAGAGGGGGACGAGGCGGGCTCCGAGCCCCCGTCGTCGCATCCGCCGAGCAACAGGGCCGCCGCGACCGACGACGCGATACCCGCTCCCAGGAGGCCACGCCGCCCCGGCGTCGCCGTCCAGGGGGGCCTGGTGACGGGTAGGACCTCCACCGGGCTCGTGGGGTCCTCGTGGTCCATGTGCTGGATCTCGTACCGCGGAGCACCGGAGGTCCGCTCGGGGCCGGGCTGGTCCTTCCCGGAGCGCCTGGGCCGCGGCCACGGCAGCATGACCTCATTCATGCTCGCCTCCGTGCACGCCACAGGGCTCGCCGTCACGGGTGTCGCGCCACAGGAGACCGCCCGCTCCCGCGATCCGGGTGAGCAGCTGGTCCTTCACCAGCTCCCGGGTGATGTGGCAGCGCTGGGACCCGGTGAACTCGCCCCGCCCGTTCGCCGACAGCGACTTGTGGTAGCAGTCGCCCGCGCAGTTCCACTTGGCGAAGCACCCGTCGCAGAAGGACCGGTGTTCGACGCCCAGGCCGCGCAGCCGGTCGAGCCGGTCCATGTCGAAGGTGTAGCCGTCCGGCCCGGACGAACCGTAGAAGAACACATCGGCGAACTCGTTGTCCTCGGAGAACGCCTCGAAACAGGCCGATACGTTCCCCGCGGGGCTCAGGCAGAAGTTGTCCTGGGTGACCCCGCAGAAATGGTTGGTGAGCGTTCCGACCCGGGCCGCGCTGTAGATCAGCTCATGGCCGAAGCGAGCGGCCCTGCCCTGGGCCTCCCGGTAGGCGGCGATGAACTCCTCCGTCTCGGCGTCCGCCTTCCCCGCATGTCGCCCCAGCTGATAGGCGGGCTCCACCTGCACGCGTTTCGGTGTGAAGTTCGACAGGACGAACTCGATCGAGTCGGGCAGCAGCGGTATCTGCTCGGCGGTGACGGTCAGCCGCACGGCGTAGGGGTAACCCGCCTCGGTGAAGCGGCGCATCGTATGCATGACGCGAGCGCTCGACCCGGTGCCCCGGACGGTCGGCCGGTGCTTGTCGTGCGCCTCGGGCAACCCGTCGAAGGACAGGCTCATACCGCCGTTGAGGTGGGCGATCATCCAGTCGATCTGACGGTCGGTGAATACGCCGTTCCCCGCCGACGCCGCGATGACCTCGAGGTCACCGGCCCGCTCACGGGCGTAACCCAGCGACTCGGTCATCAGACGCCAGTGGACGCTGGGCTCGCCGCCCCCGTGATAGTTCACCCCGGCGAACGGCGCGCCCTCGCGCCGGGCGTTGTCGATGACGAAGTCGATGCCCCGCTTGGCGACGTCCATCGTCATGTACGTGGCCGGGGTGTCGCCCGCCGAGGCATAGCAGTAGGTGCAGCGCAGATTGCACGCCGTCGTCAGGAAGAGCGTGACCTCGGTCGGAGAGGGGGCGCCGCTACGGCGGGTGACAGGTGAGGGAGGCTCTCGCAGAAGCCCCGTCTCACGGGCGAGCGCCACCACGCTGTCGTCCCGGCCCTCACCGGCCAGGACGTCGGAGAGCGCCGCCACCAGGCCCTTCGTGGCGGCGAAGGCCACACCGTGCAGCGGTGCGTACACCAGCTGCGCCCCGTCCTCCAACGGGATCGCGAAGACGTCCGTCGTTCCGTTCAACGATCACTCCAAGCCACTCGCCTTCGACCCCGCTGCGACACGGTTGCGACGCGGACAGCGGGAGGTCACCGTGCGGCGCGCATGTCCGAGCGGAGCTTCCCCGCCGCCCCGCGCGGCACCGGCGCGCCCGGCACATCCTGCGCCAGGTGCCCCGGGACCCCTCCCGACGGGAGCGGGTAAGGGTGGCGAGCCGCTTCGACGCTGAGCACGCCGGTCGCCTGCGCCGGTACCGAGGCACCACCTTGTTCGCCGGTGAGCCACGGGCTCGCACCGCCCCTGGCGCGGCCACCAGGGCACGGCCCGTCAGCGCCGCAGTAGTCCTTCGTGTCCCGCGGACAGCACACCTAGCCGTAGATCGACGACAGCGCCAGCATGCCGGTCGAGTTAGACACCTCAACGCCTTGTGGACTCGATGAGTCCACCCGGCGGCAGGTGCGAGCAATCAGTGCGTCGAACCGTGCCCATTCGTTGCCCGTGATCAGGTAAGCCGCCGCGCCACATCGGGCGCGAGAGGGCGTTCGACAGGCAGGTCGGGTCCGACCGGCTCATCCAGGCAGGGCTGGAAGCACTGATCGCCGGGGCCGAGAGCGCCTCCCTCGCCATGCTGGCCGGCCTCCTTCGGGGCGAAGAGCCCGAAGCGCCAGCGCTCTTCGCTGAGTCAGACCCCGAGAGATGACGGCGGTGTCGTGTCAGAGTGTTCTGCTGGCGATTCACAGCAGGACGACGCATGCGCGTTCCTCCAGCTTGGTGAGCAAGCGGTAGGAGGGCGTGCAGGTGTTCCAACGAAGATCCAGCTTCTCCAGGGCGGGCATCCGTGCGACCCAGTTCGGAATCCGGACGATGTGGTTGCTGCGGAGGTCGAGTTGCCGAAGCCGGGGAAGGTCGGCCAGCGAGTCGGGCAGTTCGGTGAATGCGTTCTCACGCAGGTCCAGGTGTCGTAGTTCGCGCAGACCAGTCACCGTCGGCGGCAAGTCTTTGAGTGCGTTCCCTCGCAGCCAGAGTTCGCGCAGCTTGTGGAGGCGGCCGATGGTGTCGGGCAGTCTGGTCAGCCGGCTGTGCTGGGCTCGGAGTTCGATCAGTTCCGTCATCCGGCCGACGGTTTCGGGCAAGGCGGTGAGAGGGTTTTCGCCGACGTTGAGGTAGCGCAGCCGCGTCAGGTTGCCCAGCGTGTCCGGGAGCTGGGACAGCTTGTTGTCGTGCAGGTAGAGGCAACCGGTGAGTTCGACCAGGTCGCCCAGTGAGTCGGGAAGCGAGGTGAGTTCGTTGTGGCCGAGGTCCAAAGTGGTCAGACTTCCCAGTTGTCCGATCTTCGGCGAGAGGGTGGTGAGGCCGTTGTCTGCCAGGATCAGCACTTGGAGCTCGGTGTGCTGCCAGACCGACTCGGGCACTTCTCCAAGCTGCTCGCGCCAGAGGCTGAGTGTGGGCTGCATGGCCCCGTCCTTTCCGTTTGGCGGTCTGGCTGGAGATTCTTGCGTGGGGCATGAGGCCGGGCCAGCGGGCGCAGTGCCTTGATGAGCCGGTTCCGGGACAGCGCGCGCAGCAGCACAGCGCCTCGCGGACGGTCACTTCGTAGTCGGCCCGGTACAGCGAGAACGTCAGGTTGTGGTTCACGGCCCCGCCGCGGAGGTCCTCGAAATAGCACTCAACCTTGCCGATCGGTGGCCCGGTGCCCTTCGTCGGCTTGATGCACGCGAGCAGCTGGATCTGACGGTCCTTGCTGGTCATCGGGGTGGTGAGGACGGATTCGTCGCCGCCGAAGTTGTACTGGCCGCCGATGCTCCGGTTGGTGAGATCGGTGGGGATGGCCCCGACCGCGATGTCCTCGGGCAACTGTGACCGCAGCCCGATCGGCGCGATGAGGTGCGCTGCACGCTCTCGCCCTGGGCACCTGCGATCGGATGATCGGCCTCGACCTTGGCGAGATCCCGGTGGACGGCCGCATCACCCAGGCCCCGTCCGGCGGCGAGAAGGCCGACCGCTCGCCGGTCGACCGCGGCAAGCAGGGGCTGAAGCGCTCCGCCGCCTGCGCTGCCTGGGCCACCTGGGCCGCCTGCGACGCTCGCGGCGTCCAGTGCGGGGCAAGCGTGGCCGACCCGGCGCCGCCCCGACGTCGTGCTCGGTGACCGCGGCTATGACCACGACAAGCACCACCGACTCGTCCGCGCGCTGGGGGTGAAGCCGCTGATCGCACGACGCGGCACCGCACACGGCTCCGGACTCGGCACCAGGCGCTGGGTGGTCGAGCGTGCCTTCGCCCAGCTGCACTGGTTCCGCCGCCTGCGCATCCTCTGGGAGATACGCGACGACATCCACGAAGCCGTCCTCACCCTGGGACGCGCGCTCATCCGCTGGCGACGCCTGTCACAGCAGGCCCGTGCCCTCGCCCTCCCCCAGTAGCCGTTCCCTGACCGAAGGAGCACGGTCAAGGAGCCGCCTGACCTGCATCCCCTCTTCTTGTGAGGTCACCTTCGGCAGCGGGGTGAAGTCGTCAGGAATCACATCCAGCAGGCTCAGCACGCGGTCTCCCGCGCGCAGAGCGATCAGCAGTTCGCACCGCAGATGACGTGGAACGTCCGGTCGGTGGTACAGGCTGTGCCACAGGGCCGGCCACAGGTAGTGGGTGCCGTCAGGCGCCGCATTCGCTTGCACCCACGCCGGGTCCAACCGCTGGCTCAGGCCGAGGCCCCCGCCCGCTCCTCCAGCCTGAACAGCAAGGCCGAATCGATGACCTTCACCTCGCGAGGCAGCGATTGTTCGAAGTCCACCGGCCCATGCTGCCCGACAGCACCCCACGCCGGGCAGCCGATCCCAAAACAGCTGCAAGCTGGGTGACCAGCAGAGGCAACGCACAAGCGGCACGGGGCCAAGCCCTTGCCGCAGCAGAGGCTCAGCAGGCCGCAACAGTCGGGATGCCGCCCGCCGACCTGGATCGCCGCGATCCACCTTGGATGGTGTCCCTGATCCTTCGGCTTCGTCGCTTTGATCAGCGCACCGCTGACTTACCGGTTCGATCCGTAGTACCATTTCAATAGGTACATCCGAGGGTGTCACGACAGGAGGGCCGTCGCATGCCGGCAGCAGGCGAGACGGAGCGCGCCCCGAACATCGCCAAGGACGTATGGGATGCCGCAGGCCGCCGTGCCAAGGACGAAGGTCTACCCCTCATCTGGGTGGCCTCCCGAGCCCTCACCGACTACGCCGCCGGGACTCTCGCGCTGCCGCGTACCTCTCCGAACCCTGAGGCACGCAACCGGCGAGGCCGCACCATCTTCACCCCTGATGCCGTATGGCACGCGGCCAACGAGCGCCGCACCAAGGACGCGGTCCGGTCCATGTCCGCCCTCGTCGAGATCCTGCTGGACGCCTATGCCCGAGGCGAGGTCCACACCTACGCTCGCATGGTCACCACCGGCCAGCGCGATGCCGTCGCTTTCACCAGCACCCCCGGTGACCCCACGGGCGCCATGCGCTCCACACTGTCCGTAGCCTGACCGCCACCACCGAAGGAATGCCGCTCATGACCGCCGCGCCGCTCGGCTCAGGGGCCGTGCCCCCCATGCCGGACAGGACGCCCAAAGCGCTCCGCGCTGCCATCGCCCAGCACGCGCCGCAGCTCCTTGTCGACTTCGACCGGCATTGGCGTCGCGATATCGCCGATGCCTACGACCTCGCGCCGGTCCCCGCCTTCATGGCCCGCTGGTGGGGCGAATACGCGGTCTCCCGCGACCCGCGCCTGGAGGCGAAAGTGCACGCCCTGGAGGACGAGGCCGACCGGGAGCCCGACTACAGCCGCGCCAAAGCCCTCATTGAGGAAGCCGGGGATCTTCGCCGTCAGGCGGCGAAAGCGGAACCCGGCCAGTGACCGACGGTTTCATGGGGCCGCCCTGGCAAGCGGACTGGACCAAGAAGGCCGAGGAAGACCGCGACGCCCTCCCAGAAGCGGCCCGCACCCTGGTATACGCCGCCCGCGCCGAACTCGTCACGGCCGCCGACCCCTACTTTCGGGGCATCGACACCGACCGGGACCTTCCAGCCGGGATGAGCGTGGAACCGGCCCAGTCCACCCGCCCCGGTGGTCAGCACATCCTCTATTTCGACCACGGACGTGGCTGGCTGCGGTACCAATTCACCAGGAGAACCACCGACCCTCAGCTCGTGATCGAAGAGTGCTTCTGGCAGTGAGCCGATCGCACCGCTTTCACTGACGGCCGATCGACACAGTTCTCCGGCGGCACATCGAACCCCGGCACCTCCTGGGAAATTCCGCGCTGGTCACCCGCGACCGGCGCCGTGGTGAACATCGGCACGTCCACCGCCCTGGCCGGCGAGATACCGGAAGGCGCCTCGGGCCACTCTTCGTGGGCTTCCGGCTCGGGGCGTACGCCTGCTTCTCCAGACACCTCCAGCAGAGCGGCGATCCGGCCCCATCTTCCAGCCGCTTCCAGCGCGGGACCGCCCCGGTGCCGTGGGCAACGTTGCCGAGAGGAGGCGTTGCCGAGAGGGAGGCGGGGCCGGGCGCGTGTCAGGTGGGGGAGTGGAATGCAGACCAGAGCGGCGAGATGCCGGGTCGTGCCCGGCATGCCCATCTTGCTGAAGTGGTGTGCCTGCACGCTGGCGGCGGGCCACGGTGGCGGAGGCGGTGTTGCCGTGGTGGAGCATGGCCGTGATCTGCCCGACCCCGAGCGCGCCGAAGCCCCATGCGAGGACGGCACGTGCTGCTTCCGTGGCGTAGCCGTTGCCCCAGTGCGCTCGGGCGAAGGTCCACCCGATCTCGGTCTCGCCTAGCGCCTGGGTGTAAGGGCCGACGAACTGGTTCACCTGGTCATCGGTGTGGAGACGTTCCCACCCGTCGGCGTCGGCTTCGGAGAGCGGGCGCAGACGGAGGCGTGGTGTGGTGAGCACTGGCCTCAGCCCGATGTGAGGGCCAGTACAGCATCGGGGGGAGGAGGAGGTGTCGGCGCAAGGCAGCGGGTCGTTGGCGCCCGGCCGTTTTCGGCCGGGGTCAGTTCGCGGGTTGCAGGTCGGCCGGGAGGAGTTGCTCGGTGAGCAGGCGGCGGACCCTGGCCTGGCGGTCGGGAGCGGTGAGCCATGAGTCCAGGAGCTGCCAGCCGTGAAAGTAGCTGAGGACGTACAGAGCCATACCCGTGGCCCGTAGTGAGGCAAGTGCTGCGCTGGTCTCGGCGCCGGAGAGCAGAGCCCAGCGGGACAGGTAGGCGGCCAGTTCGGTGTCCGGACGGCCTTCGGCTGCCAGGAGCGCGGTGTTGGCCCAGACGCCGAACAGGATGTTCTGAACGTGGTGGATGGCGGCGAAGTCGCTGCCGTCGGGGGCGATGCCGTATGCGGCGAGTACGTTGTCGGTCAGCCATGCCTGGGCCTCGTCCCCGGGGAAGACAATGTCCTGGGCATGCAGTCCGAGCCCTTCACTGATCACGAAGCTGGGTCCGAGCATGAACCGAATCTGTTGATCGAGGCGGCCCTGTTCCTCGACGAGCAGACGTTCCTTGCACAGGGACTCGGCGATGTGCCCGGGGTGACCCTCGTGCGCGACGACATACAGAAGGTCGGCGAGGTTGAACGGTAGATCGCTGTTGATGTGCAGGGTTGACCGCACCCCGCCCTCGTACTCCCCGGCCGCCCGGAAGTGCGCACCGGATACCAGTCGGCACTGCACCACCTCGTCCGCCGGTAAAGGCACGATGGCACTGGTGCGCCGTCGTGTCTCGGTGACGGCTCTGGCGACGAGGTCGGGCAGTCGGTCCATCCGCTCCGTCGGCAGTGTGTGGGCCGCCTGCCAGGCGTGCAGCCGGTCCGCCAGGGAGCCGGCGCCCCGTGGCAGCGCGGCGTGCAGATGGGCATGAGCCTCCTCGAACAGCGTTTCTGGCAGCCATTGCGCTGAAACCCCCAAGCATTCGTGGGCGTACTCCGGCAGCGGCAATTTCTCGCCGGACAGCCGCCGAGCGACTGCCCGCAGTGCCCGGACATGGGCGGCCAGATACGCGGCGCGAGGGGGAGGGAAGGGCACCTGCTCCAGCAGCGCATCAGCGTCGTCGGCCAGCCGTCCGGCCGAGGGCAGATCTTCGCTCTCCGCCTGTGCACGCCATTTCCGCGGCCCGCGGTAGATGAGCACCGTCCCTGTGGCGCTCCCAGCCATCTGCCGGTTGACTCGCAGCGCCAACAGCGCATAATCGCGCAGCCACTTCCGTGACGTTACCGACATTGTTTCCTCCCTGTCCCTGAAGCCGAGTTCCGGCACGAAGCTAGCTGTACGATTCTCCGTACGGCGTACGGAAGGAGTGCGAAGAGTGCCTCAGCCACGTCCCCCGGCGATCTGGTTCACCGACGAGCCCGACCGCAAGCCTCGCCTCTCCAGACAACGGATCACCCGCGCCGCGGTGGCGTTGCTGGACGCCGAGGGATTGGAGGGCCTGTCCATGCGGCGTCTCGCGGCCCGCCTGGAGGCCGGCACCATGTCGCTGTACGAATACGTCGGCAACAGGGAGAACCTGCTGGACCTCGCCGTGGACGAGGCCATCGCCGAGATCGAAGTGGATGGCGTCGACGATGCGCCCTGGCGAGAAGCCCTCACCCGCCAGCTGACCCGCAGCAGACACGTTATGCGGCGTCACCCCTGGCTGCCCGCTCTGATGTCCACCCGCCCACTGTTCGGCCCTCACGCCCTCGCACGATCTGAGCTGGTCTATTCCGTGCTCAACAGGGCCGGACTCGACGGGGCCCGGCTCACTGCGGCCGTTTCATCGCTGACCTGTTACGTCCAGGGGTACACCGCTACGGAGAACCTATGGCGCAGCAGCCATCGCGACCCCGCCGCAGAGACCGAACTGCGCCGCCAGGCCCAGCAGTACCTCGATCGCCGAGAAGAACTCCACCCCACGCTGGCCAGGCACGCCGACCTCGGCAACGATGACTTTGACGGCTCATTCCAACTCGGTCTGGAAATCGTGCTCGACGGGATCGAAGCCCGCATCGGCACGTAGCTTCTACGCGACCACGACGCAGTAAGTGCCTGTTTTTTGATCCAGCCGGGTGGTTGCCTTAACGACGTGCATTAGGCGTTCATCCGGGGCCGGACTCGGCCCATGGGCTCTCGACGACGAGCGGGAAAGGCGACGTCCATCCCATAGTCGCCCGTCGCCTGACCGCCGAGGATGCTCGGTCCGTCGTCGACATCGGGGGCGGCAACGGCCTCCCCGCCGGCCAACTCGCCCGCGAAGACGTGGGAACCGTGGTCGTCGACCGAGCGGGCCACGTGGGTCACGCTCGCCGTCCCGCCGTCCTCGGGGACGCCCTGCGGCTACCTTTCCGGGGCGAGGCGTTTGACGGCGCTGCCGCCCTGTGGATGCTCTATCACCTGGCCGACCCGGTGCTCGCCCTTAAGGAGGCGCACCGGGTGCTGGGGGTGGGAGGACTTCTCGCCGTCAGCACGGTCAGTCGGCACAATGACCCCGAGCTGGCGCCGTTTCTCCCGGACTGGGGGAAGCCGCTGAGCTTCGACGCGGAGAACGGACCCGAACAGCTTGGCCGTGTCTTCGATGTCGTCGATGTCCAGCGCTGGGACCGGCCCGTGGTCCACCTCGCCGACCATGCCGCTGTCACGCTCTTTCTCCGTGGCCGCGGGCTTTCGGAGCATGATGCGCCCCAGGCCGCGGAGCGACTCAGGCCTCCGTTGACCATCACCAAGCGCGGCATGATCGGCTGGGCCCGCAAGCGGTGACGCGAGCCTCAGATTCCTCCAATCGGAAAACAGAGCTGAAGATGCTTGCGCCCGGAGGGGCTCAGGCGGGGAAGGCCCAGCATCGCCAGGGCGCACCGCCGGTACTCCGGTGCCGCCTGCTGCACCGCCTGGAGCGCGGCGAAGGCGAGCGCGGCCGACTCCGTGTCCGGCTCGCCCGGCTCCACCAGCTCCACGAACGCGCGCTGGGCGGTGGCGACATCGTCCGGGTCGTCCAGGTCGGCGGACCAGGTCGGCCTCCACCATCAGGGGCCTCGATCCGGCGCCGGTAGCCGCACGCCTACACAGCCCGGCCGCACAGCCCTGCCCGCAACCCTCACACGGCAGCGCCTGCCGGACCGCGTCGGAGGCGACCTCAGCCGCGCGTTCGCGGCTCTGCCCGCTCCGGCCCCGGCGTCCTATCCCAGACGGCAGGGGACAAGTAAGGAGAACTTGGTGTGTGGCCCAGCCAGGGAGTACCCGGATCGGGGCGTAGTGGACGATGACATGCAAAGTCTCCCGCGATGGTGCGTGGGCCACTCGCCCTCAACGACCCTGGAACCTCACGACCCGGTCAGCGAACATCGCGGACATGTCCAGGAGACGAGCTGAACCTTGAAGCACAGCGTCTCCGCCGAACTGCTGTACTACCGCGACGAAGGGACCTTGCCGGAACCAGACGTAGCGGCCCATCAGCTCCGGCGGTATATCGGTGTCGGGGCTGCCATCGCTGTTGAAGTAGGTCTGCTCCCGGTACTCGAAGAACTGGCTTTCTTCGCCTCTCTTGGTCAACTGCACCTTTGGGTGATTTGGGCTACGGCTGCCAATAAAACCCACATACGCGAGATGGGCCGAGTCAGCATCCGGGAAGGCGTACAGGACGAACTCAGTGGAGTTGCCGGTGCCTTCAGCACCGTCGTAAGTGACGCTACCGGCGGCTGTGGCTTTGTGGCATTCCGGCACCGCTTTGCAGGCGGGAACGCGAGTGGCAGGCGCGAATTCAGGCGCTTCGGCTTTGGGGAACAGCTTCGCATCCACGTCGCTTCGTTCGGGGAGCATCTTGCGGATCGTGTCAGTGCCCGCGGCCGACGCCGTGACGCTGGGGTTGGAATCGCTCGCGCCGTGCTGGGTGGTCGTCTGGCTGTTCGGCGTGTCATCGGTGTTGATCAGTCTCACGCCGCCGTACGCGGCGAGTGCCAGCAGGATGAGGGCCAAGGCGATTGCCGCTGCGAGCAGCATTCGTCCGGCAGGCGTGTTGTTGATCGTCAGAGGGCCCAGCGCTATCTGGTTGTGTTTCAGTCGGCTGCCCGTGATGACCACACTTCCGGTGGTCTGCTGGGTGGATGTGTGAAGAAGTAAGTCCAGCCGATCAGCGAACTCGGCGTCGCCGCTGATTTCGTCAGCAAGGGCGGCTTGAACATCCTGTTGGGCAGTGGGATCGCTGGGTGAGGCGCTCAAGCCGTCCAGAGCGGTACGACCGCGAGCGGAGTGGTTCAACCTGTCTTGTATGAGCTGGGATGTTGCCGTGCTGGCTGCGCCCCCCAGGACGGAGATCAGAGCCTGTGTAGCCATTGCCGCCAGGTCGTTCTGGTTCACTCGACACCCCCGTGTGTCATCTCGGTCGTGACATTGTCGCCATGTTCGGACACGCCACGACTGCTCCGCCAGAGGAGCCACGACTCCAGGAGCGAATGGCGCGATCTGCCGCTTCCACGAGCCCAGCACGAACTGGGGTCGTCGGACCGTGGGCGGACGCCTCTGACGCTCACGGGGTGGAATCGCGCGGCCTGTGCCGCACCGTCTGCTGCCTGCGCCGGTCCTCGTCGGTGAGCTTCTTCGCCCATTTCGGCTCGGCCAGGACCTGCTGGAGCAGCAAGGTGTTGACGTGGACGAGGCTGGACTGGAGCAGGTACAGGGCGAGCATCGAGGTCTCGGCGTGTTGGGCGTCGGCCGGTACGAGGAGTACGGCCCTGGCCGGGAGCAGGAGGCCCTGGCTGCTAGGCCGTGTATCGAAAGTGGATCTTGGGCTGTGAATGATCACGTTTCATGGGTCGGGGAGATCTCACGGACGAGCAGTGGGCAGTGCTGGAGCCGCTATTGCCGCAGGGTGCCAAGGCAGGGCGGCCACCCGTCTGGCCTCGGCGGCGGCTGATCGACGGCATACGGTTCCGGGTGCGCACCGGTGTTCCGTGGCGGGACGTCCCGGTCGAGTATGGACCATGGGGTCGGATCTACGACCTGTTCCGCCGATGGCAGCGGAACGGCACCTGGCATCAGATCCTCACCCGGCTTCAGTCCCTGGCCGACGCGAAGGGCGCGATCACGTGGGACCTGAGCGTGGACTCCACAGTGTGCCGCGCCCACCAGCATGCGGCCGGGGCTCGTCGACAGGGTGAACTGCCGAAAGAACCATCGGGCGGCGTGTTCCCCGAGCCAGGTGATCACGGGCTGGGACGCTCGCGGGGCGGGTTCACCACCAAGCTGCACCTGGCGGTCGAACAGGGCCAAAAGCCCATGTCGATCGTGGTGACGGCAGGGTAGCGTGGCGACTCGCCGCAGTTCGAAACGGTGCTGAAGAAGGTTCCGCGTGCCCTGCCTCGGGCCAGGCCGGCCGCGCGTCCGCCCCGGTCGCGTGCGCGCTGACAAGGCGTACGCCTCCCGCAAGAACCGCGCCTACCTGCGCCGCTGCGGCATCCGCTGCACCATCCCGGACAAGGCCGACCAGGCGCGCAATCGCCAGAAGCGAAGCTCCCGCGGTGGCCGGCCACCCAAGTTCGACGCCGAGGACTACAAAGCTCGGCATGCCGTCGAGTGCGGCATTAACCGCCTCAAAAGGCCTGAGCTGTGGCCACGAGATACGACAAGCTCGCGGGCCGCTACGAGGCCACTGTCCTCGTAGCGGCCATCAATGAGTGGCTGTGACCAGCACAGTCAGGGATGGCGGACGGGCAGCCCGTGGAGTCCTGGTGGTTCAGGGGGGTGATGGCGTGTTCGGCGAACTGGCCGCAGGAGCGGAACCCCAGGCGGCGGTAGACAGGCTCGCCGTCAGCTGATGCCTGCAAGACTGCGATGTGGTGGTCTCGGCCGCGGGCTGTGCGGAGGGCCGCGAGCGTGATGGCACCGCCGTAGCCGCGTCGGCGGTGGGCGGTCAGTGTGGAGATGTTGTAGATGCCGGCGACTCCCGAGTGGTGAAACACTTCAGCGGAGCAGACCGGACGGTTCTCCACGTAGCCCACCAGGTACCGGGCCGGGCAGTGCGCGGCCAGTGCCTGCGGGGTGGCCTGAGCGAAGAAGCGTCGGACGGTGTCTGCGGGCGGGTCCCAGTTAGCGGCAAGAACCAAGGCGTAGTCGGCAAGTTGTTCGGGCGTGGCCACCGTCTGGATGTCTAGTCCTTGGACGGTGGGTGGTGGCAGGGTGTCGTCCAGCTCGGCCCACATCGCCGTCTCGCGTTCGGACGCCGGCAGACCTGCCGCCGTCAGGAGGGTGGTGAGGTCAAGCGGTGTCGAGGCGGGTCCCACCCACCAGGAGAAACGCCGGCCGGTGCGGGCCAGCGACTCAGCGGTCTCGGTAATACGTGCTGTAGCGTCGGCGGCGGTGAAGCGGGCCGCGGCAACGATGTTGAAAGTGTCGTCGTCCAGGCCACTGTCCGCGACAAGCAGGTCACCAGCCTCCGTGACGGCCGCACCAGTCATACTCCGGTGCAGGTGACAGGCATGTTCCGCCAGGTTCTGTTCCATCCTGTCGGTCAAGTCGGCTTCATCAAGAAAATGATCATTCATAGCGATTGATCCCAGCATGACCGGGCGAAGATCGCATGCGATTTTAGGCCGTGTCGTGCTGACGACCAGCACATTCGAAACGTGCCCTAGTGCCGCATCAGACAACGTTCGCCCTGTCGGCATCCTTGCCCGGGCCAGGGTGGAGTCCTTCGTGATATATTCCTGCCGCTGTGCACTGCTGCGAACTGAGGAGGTGAGACCGATCAACGCTTTGGCAGGTCGGGCCTTCCTCCCTCGCATGGCCTAGGGAGTGCCCGCAGAGGCATCCCGAAAGGCATGAATCGCTATGCGCTTCATCTCTGAGACGTCGTCCGACGGCGTCCGCGAACAGCTCTTCACTCTCGGCGAGATTCCTGGCGTGTTGTGGACGCCGGAAGGTGCCGTCGCCACTCGTCCGCTCGTCTTGATGGGACACGGTGGCGGTCAGCACAAGAAGGTCCCTGACGTCCTGGCTCGTGCACGCCGCTTCGTGACCGACTGCGGTTTCGCGGTCGTGGCGGTCGACGTTCCCGCCCATGGCGACCGGCCGAAGGTTGAGGAGTACGACCGGATCGCGACTGAGAACCAGGCTCGCGTGGAAGCTGGTGAAGAGTTGGCCCCGCTGATCGCCGCCTTCCAGGCGCTCGTGGCCCGCCAGACTGTGCCGGAATGGCGGGCGGTCCTGGACGCTGTTCAGCAGCTTGAGCACGTTGGCGCCGGCCCGGTGGGCTACTGGGGGGTCTCGCTGGGATGCGGACTCGGTGTTCCGTTCGTCGCTGCCGAACCACGGGTCCGCGCGGCGGTACTGGGCTTGGGCGGGGTGCTGGCGTCGGCCGAGGCCGCCGCGCGGATCACCGTCCCAGTGGAGTTCTTGGTGCAGTGGGACGATGAGCGGGTGCCGCGGGTTCAGAGCTTGGCGCTGTTCGACGCCTTGGCCTCGGCCGAGAAAACGTTGCACGCCAACCCCGGCAGGCACGGGGAGATCCCGGCATTCGAGCTGGATAGCACGCTGAGGTTCTTCGCCCGGCACCTCGGCTGATACCGCGGCCCACGACGCGCCGATCGGGAACCGGATCCCGAGCGGCGCGTTCACTGAAACTGGTCGGCATTGCCGACAGACTTCAGGTTCGACAGATCGACGATTACGAGGGGCAGCGCCTGCTGCGGATCATCCGCAGAGGCACCGGGTCAGTGGTGACATGGCGGCGGGCCCAGATAGTGCTGCTGTCCGCGCAGGGCATGCCGGTGGCGAAGATCGCGGAGGTGTCGTTCACCAGCGCGGACCGGGTGAGGGATGTGATCCACAACTTCAACACGGACGGCTTCGACTCGCTGTACCCGAAATACAAGGGCGGCTGGCCGAAGACCTTCACACTGTCCGAGTGGCGCGAGATCAAGAAGATCGCGAAGTCGAAGCCGACCGAGCACGACCTGCCGTTCTCCACCTGGAGCCTGACCAAGCTGGCTGACTTCCTCGTTGCCGAGGGGGTGGGGCCAAGAAGGCCCGGGTCGAGCACCTCTACGCAATCGCTGACGGCGAGGTCATACCCGAGGACGGCGAGCCTGAAGTGGTCCTGTGCATGGACGAGTTCGGGCCGCTCAACCTGATGTCGCACCCCGGCCGTCAGCGGGCCGAGCTCCGCTACCTCGTCGAGCAGACCTTTGCCCTGCTCCACCAGTTCGAGGGCCTGGCCGTGCGCTGGGAGCGCCGTCCCGAACTAAAAGGTGACACACTCAGGTTGTCCGCAAGCGTATGTGAAGTGGCTCCCGACTGCGGCGGACCGGCTGTACTACGGTGCCCAAACCCGTCTCCGGAACCGGAGTTCTGCGATGAGCGTCTGAGTTCGGGAAGAGAGCGCGTTCACCGGTGAGACTCCCGGCCTTCCACGGGGCCGGCTCCGAGGAGGAGGGCAACGGAGGACATGGCGCACAACTGGAAGGTCACGCTCATCGCGGTCGGCGCCGTTCTGGCCGCCTCCACCCCCTTCGTCTGGTGGATGAACGGCCCGGACACCGGTCAGATGGTCGGCGGTTCGATTCAGGGCGCCACCGGAGTGGCCTCCCTGATATGGGCCCTGGTGGCCTCCCCCACCAGGACGGGGCCCGCGGCGGATGCGGACGACGTGGCGGCCGACACCGGAGCTGCCAGGGCCACCGGGGGAGGGCACGCCTCCACGGGCGTCCGGGGCCCGCGCGAGGCAGGAGGTCGGCGGCTGCGGGCCGAGCGCACCGGAGACGCCACGGCGGACGGCCCGGGTAGCCAGGCGAACACCGGGGTGGAGCGCCGCTGACTGCTCCGAGACCGCCCTCCCATACGCGGACTCACATGGGGGAAAGGACGAGCACGGTGCACCCTTGGCGCAAGCGCGACAGCGACCACGATGGTGACAGCACACCATTCCGGGGCGCGGGGCGGGGGGCTGCATCGGCGTCTGAGGGGGCGGAGGTCAGCGTCACCGGGACCGGCGACGCCTCGGCCGTCGACGGCGGTACCGCGGTCTCCGGCCATCTGGTCCATGGCCCGGGCCCGGACGGGCCCGTGTATGTGAGTCGGACCGGGGACGCGGTGGCTTCAAAGGGCGGTGTGGCGAACACCGGCGTCATCTACGCGAGCATGGAGCCCCCCAGGCCGGTCAGGACCGCCGCACGCCTCGCGCGAGCGGTCAAGGAGCGCGAGGGCCGGCAGCATGACCTGCTGCTGGGTGCAGGTAGACAGGCCCCGGCGGGATTCATCGATCTGCCGTTCACCGCGGTCACCCGCCTCCGGGAACCGCCCGTCAGCGGATCGATGGGCGAGGTCGCCGCGTGGTACCGGGAGCAGCGGCCCGACTGCTTGGTGATCACCGGAACCCCCGCCGCGGCGGGCCGCGTCGATGCCGGGGCGGGGAAGACGGTCTTCCAACTCCGCCTCGTTCTCGGGCTTCTGGAACGCCGCGGTCCGGAGGATCCGGTTCCGGTGCGGTTGTCCGCGGCGTCGTGGAACCACGACGAGATCAGGGGGTGGCTGCGCAGGCACCTCGCCTCGGTCTACCGGCTCAAGCCGCGCGAGGCATCGGCGGTCGTCGACCACGACTTGGTCCTCCCCGTGATCGACGGTCTGGACGAAATCTCCGAACCTCGGTCCCTCATGGCAGCCATCGGCCGGTACAAGCGCGGAGGGCGGGCGTGCCCCGTGGTGCTCACGTGCAGGCGGGCCGAGTACGAGGACCTTCTCGACACGGACCACCAGCCCCCGAACGTCACGCATCTCCGTATCGCGCGCGTCGACGCGGAACGTGCGCGCGCGTTCCTCCTCGAACGGGTTGCCACGAGCCGCGTGGGGCTGGACCGTTGGCGCCGCGTCCTGGACACGCTGAAGGACGCGGACACGCCCGACGGGCCACGGGAGGCCGCCGCGCTGGCCGCCGAACTGGACAGCCCCTGGCATCTGACGCTGTCCGCCATCGTCTTCGACGAGCGCAACAGGGCAGGTGAGTACGTCCGCAGCCCGGACGAGCTGCTGCACCTCGCGGCCGATGGCGAGCTGCACGAGTATCTCCTCGACCGCTACGTCGCGGCGGCGGTGCGGCTCCCGTACCGGGGCGCGTCGGGCGATGAGCCCGATCTGTCGCGTCGCTTGCGCCTGCACGCGGGTAGCACCTGGGAGAAGCTCGCCGTCCTCGCGCGCTACCTCCAGGACAACACCCAGGCCCCGCAGATCGTCTCGGGGACGCGCCTGAGCGGTACCGACATGGTCCCGACCGAGCTGTGGCCGCTGGCCGGAGTCCGCCGGGTGCGGAGGGCCGAGGCCGTCCTGGCCGCTCTGTGCCTGGCGCTGTGGTCAACGGTGCTGGGCCTGGTCAACCATGTCGCCCTGGCCACCACGCTGGCCGGCGCCGTGACCGTGGCGGTGTGGTACTTCGCCCCGGCCCTCCGGCGTCTGGCGAACCGCTCCCGTCCGGCTGGTGCCGCCCGCGACGGCATCGCGTTCGGAACGATGACCGGGGCGGTGGCGGTCGCGTTCGGCGCGGGGACGCTGAAGGGTGCCGCCGCCGCGGCGGCCGGTGCCGTCGTGTCCGGTGCCGTCAGCTGGGTCGAGCGCACCGCGTTGACGCGGATCCGCACGGTGCGCACACCGCTGTGGCAACCGTGGCCGACGGCGCTGCTGAAGGGTGCAGCGGTCGGCCTGACGGCCCTGATCGTCGTGGGTGTCGGGGTCTCGGCGGCGGATGGACCGGCTGCGGCAGCTGGCACCGCAGCGGTATTCTCGCTCGGGCTGGGGGTGGTGGCCGGGCTGGAGGCCAGGGCAGTGGCGGTCCTGGACACAGCCTCCCTGCCCCGCCCTGGAGTGCGCGGCCTGCTGACCGGGCTCCGCTGGTTCGCAGGCCTGCTGGTTCCTCTGGTAGCGCTGGTCATACCGCTGACGGGCGGCGTAGGGATGTGGACGCTGTTCCTGTGCATCCTCAGTGCCTCGGCAGGTCTCGGGGTGGGCATCGGCGCGGGGTTCGCCACAAGGACCGAGGTCCTGGAGGAGCCTCCCGTCTTCTGGCTCCTGGCGACAGCGGTCGCGCACGGGATCGTGTGGATGCCGGTCTTCGCGATCTGGCACATCACCCGGCTGGGCAGCGACGGTTGGCTCCTCACCGGCGCCACGGGGTTGTTCATGGGCATGGTGGGGTCATATTCGCCGCGGGCTGGACGCGACTCCGGCCCACCCACGCGCGCCCTCCACTCCGCGATGCATTCTGCACCGGAGCCGTGTACGGAGCTCCCGCGGCCGTCACCGCGGCACTCGTGGCCCACGGGATCCTCGGCTTGGAACGGCCTCTCCTTCTGGGCCTGTCGGCCGGAGGTGTGTGCGCGGCTGTCCGGGCGCGGGGGGAATTGGCCCGTGAGAGGGCCGAGTACGCCGGAGAGCGCGAAGCGCGGGAAGCTCAGCGGGAGTGGTTGGAGGAGTTGGGCAGACCGGTGCCGGTGCGCCCTGCTCCGCGTCCGCTGCTCGACGATGCGGCCAACACCATGCTCGCTCTGTGCGTCAGCGGGATCCCAGTCCTGGCGCTCTGCTGCTGGGCGTTGAACGGCTTCGCGGCAGAGACCCCCGAAAGCTTCGCCGCCTTCATCGCTCCCTTCGCGAGGCTCGCCGTGGTGCTGGTCGCCGTGGCGCTGGCGTCCATGCTCAACGCCGTACGGCTGCGCTACGGCGTGTTCCTGGCGCTCACCCCCAGCCTGAGCCAGTTGGGGCCGTTCCTTGAGGAGTGCACGGCACTGGGCCTTCTCCGCATGTCCGGCGACGCGTACCAGTTCCGGCACCGCGAGCTCCAGGAGCACCTCGCGGACCGGCCCCGACCTCCGGACGTGCGGTGACCGCGTGCGTCGGTAGCCCAACGGACCGGTCGCGGCCTCCTCTTTTCGCGCGGATGTGGGAGCCGTCCACGCACGCGCGTGACGAGTTCAGTTCGCCGCCCGCGTTGAGCTCGGAGAGCAGGATGCGGTGCGGTTGCTCGAAGGCTCCAGCCCGCTGCCGGCGGTCCAAGCGCCGCCAACAGGTCTGTCCGGAACGTGGTCCAGGAGGTGCTTGCCTGCGTCGTTGTCCGAGACGTTGGCGGCGGTGACCATCACAGCCAGCAGCAGGCCAAGGGTATCGACGGCGATGCTGCGTTTGCGGCCCACGATCTTCTTCTCGGCGTCGGTGCCTTGCGTGCTGGTGGGCACGCTGGTGGCGGTCTTGGCGCTCTGGGCGTCGATCGCGCCGGCCGTCGGGACGACTTGGCGTCCTGCGCGCTCGCGGAGCTCCGGTTCGTGATCGTGATCTGGATTGAGCGGGCCTGCCACCGGGGCTGCGGACAAGCCTGTCTCGGCCGGCTGACCCTCGTCGAATTCGAGACCATCATGGTTATGCTGGCTCTCCTGGCCGTGTGACCGGACCTGTCACCTAAAGCGGTATCAGGCCTCTGGCACTGCGCGGGGGCTTTCCTGTCACTGAACGACTGTCGGCTTGAGTCCCGGCCGGAGGAGGTTGTGGCTGTGGTGCGCCGGGGGGCGGGGGAGGGGGTGGGCTCACCGCCGTGGCCGCCGGCCCGGCATGTGCCGGGCCGTGGCTTGCCTCAACTCCGGCCGCACGATCAGCTGCTGACGGCAGGCAGCGGCTGGGCCGAACATGTCTGGTCTCCCGTCACCCGTCGGCTCGTCAGTCCGGCGGTGCCGTCTCGTCTCGGGGGTCCGGCGGCTAGACCTGAGCCATTCCGCCGTCGATGCAGAGTTCTGTGCCGGTCATGAAGCTGCTCTCGTCTGAGGCGAGGAACAATGCGCCGTTGGCGATCTCTTCGGGGCGTCCCAGACGACGCATCGGGACGAGGGTGCTCATCGTGGTTCGGAGGGCTGCCGGGTCCTGTCCGAAGTAGTCGGCTTGTCCGTCGATGATGGGCGTGTCGATCGGCCCCGGGCTCAGGACGTTGACTCGAAGGCCGCGGTCGGCGAACTCTGCCGCCCATGTGCGGGCGTAGGAGCGTACGGCGGCCTTGGCCGCGCTGTATGTTCCTGCTCCGGGGTCTCCCTTGAAGGCGATGATCGAGCCCAACAGAACGATTGAGCCGCCCGTGCGCAGCAGCGGTAGCGCCTTCTGGACGGTGAAGAGTGTGCCGCGGGCGTTGAGGTCGAAGGTGCGGTCGAAGTGATCCTCGGTCACCTCCCCGAAGTTCATCCGCTCGATGTTTCCCGCATTTGCGACCACCACGTCGAGGTGTCCGCTCTCTCGGCGGATGGTTTCGGCCAGATCATCGAGATCATCCGACGAAGTGGCGTCGGCAGCGACGGCGGTGACGCGTCCTTCGATAGATGCTTTCGCCGTCTCGAGTGCATCCTTGCGTCGGCCCGTGATGTAGACGTGGGCGCCCTCAGCGGCGAATCTTTCGGCGATCGCCAGACCGAGGCCCGTGCTCGCGCCTGTGACGAGGGCTACTTTGTTCGCGAGACGCATGTCCTTCTCCTTGGGTCGGAACGGCTGGAGCCGGATGTGGGCTCCGCGGCTTCCTGGATCCGCACCGAGCGTCACAGGACTGTGCAGGCCGGTGTGATGAGACTGCCGGCTCGCGCCCGCCCGCTCCTGGTCGCCGTCGGTGCGTGCGCATTACGGTAGGACGGATCGGCTATAGAGAAAAATAGTGAGCCTGCATATACTGCATTGATATTCTCTATGTCCATCGAAGGTCGATGTGTATGAATCTGCGACAGTACGAATACGCTCTCGCCGTTGCCGAGGAGGGCTCCATGACCGCGGCAGCGGAGCGCCTGCGGGTCACACAGCCGTCTTTGTCGCAGCAGATCGGCGCCCTGGAAAAGCACCTGGGGGTAAGACTGTTTACCCGTACCCCGAGCGGGGTCACGGTGACGATGGCCGGGCGAGCCTTCCTCGCGGAAGCGGAGATCGCGACGACAGCGTCCCGGCGGGCCTTCGCAGCCGCCCGCGCCGCCGACGGCGAGTTGGCAGGCGAGCTCGTCATCGCTGTCCACATGGGCCTGGGCGCACGTCAGTTGCCGCAAGCGCTGGGGCAGCTACGCCACCGACACCCCAAGCTACAGGTGACTCTCCACGAGGAGCCCGACCCCGCAGACATGGAACGCCTGGCCCGCCAGGGTGCCCTCGACATGGTTCTGGTGCACCGCATTCCCGACGGCTGCTCATTCGACATCCGCGTTCTGGGCGAGGAGGCCTACGTAGCCGTCCTGCCGGAAGGACACCCCCTTCTGGAAGACGGCTCGCCCCTGCGCTTGGAGGATCTGGCGGCAGAGGGTTGGGTCAGGTTCCGGCGCGCCAGCCTCCTCGATGAGTACCTGGCTCGCAAGCTCGCCGACGCGGACCTGAGCCCTCGCACAGTGGCCCGGGCCTCACAGATTTCCACCGCGGTACGACTGGCGGCGCAGGGCCTGGGGGTTACTGTCGCCCCGGCTTCGGCCCTCCCCGAGGGCTTCGAGAAACTGGCCCGCCCGCTTCTGCCTGCACTGGCCGAACCTGTCATTGCCGGGGTACGACGCCATCCGAGTCCGGCGGAGACGGCCGTACTCGATCACCTGAACCAACAGAATTGGTGCGGCATAGGTCTTCTGACCTCGACTGCTTGTGCCTGAGTGCTGAGTCGTTTCCAGCTTGAGGGGGTGGGCGGGTGACCCCGGCGCTGGGCATGAAGGAAGGCTCTGGTAGGTGGGTTCAGGGCCGAGACCACGCGTCTGCCAGGAGTTTTCGCGTGCTTGTCTGCTCGTTCGGTGTCGACCTGCCCAGCCGAGCCCTGCCGCACCTCTCCGGTCTCCTCGCGGGTCGCCGCCGTCATATCGGCTGCCGGTGGTGTGGCCTGATCTGTGGTCGGCAGGTTTTACTCGTGCTGGCCCCTCTTCGCTGCGGCGACGCCTACGCCTGCCTTGCGGCAGGGTTCGGTGTCGGGGTCACGGCGGTCTGCCGGTGTATACGCGAGGCTGTCGACCTTCTGGCCGCTCGGGCGCCCGCGCTGGAACAGGTCGCCGATCGACCGCATCACCGCCGGCCAGCCCTGCTACTTGGGAGAGAAGAAGCACCACGGTATGAGCGCGCAGGTCCTCGCGGATGCAGTCGGCCGTCTTATCCGGGCCTTGGGCGCGCTACCCCCAGCCGTGCGCGGTCTGACCGCGGCTCGGACCCATGGCTTCGTTCACTTCAAGTGGTTCTGGCTCGGCTTCCGGATGCTGTTGGTGATCTCTATGTCGTGAGTCTTTGGCAGATTCGCAGGAAGTGGCTCGTCGGTCGAGGCTCGCGGGACGGGGCCGTGCTGGGTGGGAAGCACTCGCTGAGGCGGATGATGTTGGCTCCGGCGGCCGTCAGCACGTGCTGGACATGAGTCTTGGCCAACCCTCCGTAGCGGCAGCGGCGGAGTCCATGAGCATGGACGGTCTCTGAGACAGTGGCCTCGCAGCCCGCACGGATGGCAAAGCGCCGACGCCACTGATCGGTCTTCTGCTCCTTCCGGACCGTCGTCGTCTGGATCTTCTGCTGGGGCTCTGGCAGAAGGAAGATGTGGCGTCCTTTGCCGTTGACGTTGCCGGTGCACTGAAGCCTGTCCTCGCACTCGACGAGAGCGGATTTCCACGGCGGGCTGGTCACACCGCGCGGACAGGTCAGGGTGCGGGCGGTCGCAGGTTTCACTCTGGTGGTCGCGGTAGCCGATCCAGTCGCGCTGTCCGGCTGCTGTGACCTTCTGGCTGTAATGAGCCTCGGGATCATGCGGGGTAACGATCTCCATACTGGACCATGGCACTCGTGCCGAGGCGGGATCAGGCCGACCGTCTGCCTTGGTCTTGCCGGTGTTCCTCTTCTCGGTTGCCCGTCGGCTGGCCCGGTCGCGAGTGGACTTCGGTCCGCGCCAGCGCAGTTGGCCATCGCCGTCGTACCAGTATTGCTGAACCCAGACCTGCCGCAATACCCGCACGGCGGGCAGGTCCCGCACTCCGGGCGGCGCGTCGTCCTGGTAGGCGGCCCGCAGGATGTGCATGCCGTCCTCGCCGACCTTCAGGACGTAGGCGATCAGCGCGTCCCCGCCGCGAGGCAGCCGGTCATAACGCACCGGCCGGCCATAGCAGTCTGCCCAGTCCCGGGTGACGAGCCGGGCCAGCCATTCCTCACCGTGCTCCGAGAACTCCTCCAGCGCGGTCCGTAGGGTCTCGGCGACCAGCTCTCCCCGGTTCAGGCGACGGACCGCGGCGAGCACATGGGTGGAGTCCGTCCGTACACGGCCGCGGCGTTTGACCGGCCCGGCCGCCACAAGAGGGTCGACCATAACGGCCAGCAGCCGGTCGGCCCGGTCGCCCTGGGCCATCCGGTCCCTGAACTCGCTGAGTACTGAGAAGTCGAACCCCGGATCGTCCAGCTCCAGGCCCAGGCAGTACTTCCCATCGAGACGGCACCGCACGGCCTCAGCGGCCTGCCGGTCGGTCAGGTTCTCGGCGCACTGCAAGCACGGACACCAACGCGAGCCGGCCTGGTGACAGCCCCTTTCTCCCGTCAGCCGGATACCAGCCCGTGAAGTCCTCATCGGCGAACAGTTCATCCAGCCGGTCCCGCACCCACATCGCGGGCGTGCCTCCCGGATTGCTCGCCCGAGCCATCCGCACCGTCAACGGCGGAACCACCCGCCCCGCACCCGAGCCCATCGCCATCGCGGCCCTCCGAGCGCTCGATCCGCCCCGCTCAGACAAGAGCGGCACACCCGAACCAAGCGAGAACGGAAGACCGCACAGCTTCACCCCAACGAGCGAAGATCACCAACAGCATCCTTTCAGTGAGCCATGGAGGGTCATCACACCGGGCTGCGTGTCCTGCCTGCGGAACCGTCTCGGCTCGGGTGCACAGCCGGTACGTACGCCGACTTGCCGACACCGCGGTCACCGGGCGTCCGATCGTGATCGAGTTACAGGTCCGGCGGTTCCGCTGCCGCGAAAGTGCCTGCTCGCAGGCGAGATTTGCTGAGCAGGTCGACGGACTGACCTTCCGGCACCGGCGGCGGCGCAGTGCTGGGCTGCACACCGACCTTGGCGCCACTCGGCGTTGTGCTGCTGGGCGCGGTGTCCGGCGTCTGCTGACCGCCGGACGTGGCGGCGCCGCTGGAACCGGCGCTCTTCGTGGCCGCGGCCTTGCCGCTGTCCCCGTCCGAACCACCGCACGCCACAAGGGTGGCGGCGAGCACGACGGCTGCGGCGGCGGACGCGATGGAGCGGTGCATGGAATTCCCCCGTAGTTGCCAGTGAGTCTGGCGGGTGTGGCGACACAGGAATTCTGAGGGCTTGTATGGGCGTGAGGTGTCTTTCCTGTCACCAAACGGCATCAGAGGGCTGCGGCAGGCGGCGGCACGGCGCGGGCCCGGGCGGCCCGCCGCATAGGGCGCGCCGACGCCGTCCTGCCTCGTTGGACTGAACGAGTGAATCCGGCGCTGATAGGGGCGCTGCGAATGCTCGACGGGTCAAGTGTTCTGGACCTGTTGGGCGCGGGCGGCGATCAGCGAGGCCAACTGCTCGAACTCCGTGTTCCATCCCGGGTCATCCGGCACTGGGTGGTATTCCACGTGTGCGAGGACGGTGCCGACACGGAGCTGCGCGTCGGCTGTCGTCTCGTCGAGGTCGACGTCGTAGTGGGTGATCGCGGCGCGCTGGTCGCCGAGCTCCGGGAAGGAGATCTCCGTCGCCTTGTTGTTGTCCGCGACGTTCGACCGGAGTTCCTCGAAAAACTTCGCGGTCAGCGCCGCGGTGGGGCAGGACCCCACAGTGAATTCGGCCCAGACTGTCCTCGTGCTGCCGTCGTTCCAGTTGTTCGTGGCGAAGCGCGCCTCGGCCGCTGAGCACCCGTTGTCCCTGTCCTTGCCGGCCGTGACGGACCCGGATCTCTGCCAGCCGGACGGCATGCTCGTCAGGTCCGGTACGACCCGCTTGACCTCACTGACGTTCAGGGCTTTCACGGCATGGCGGGCGCTGTCGTCCTGCGAAGACTCGGGGGAGTCATCGACCACGATCAGGTTTATGCCCCCGTACACGGCCAGCACGACCAGGGCCAGCAACAGAGCGGCCACCAAGGCGATGACGGATCGCCCGCCCCGGGTGTTGTTGACGGTCAGCGGGCCGAGGGCGATGGAGCTGCGCGACACCTGGCTGCCGGTGATCAGCAGACTGCCCGTGGCGTTGCTTCCCGGTGCAGTCAGCTGCAAATGCAGCTGACGCCGCAGTTCCGGGTCCGCCTCGATCTCCGCCTGGACCACGGACCGGGCCGAGCCCTGTGCGGCCGGGTCCTCCGGGGCGTGATCCAGCGTGTCCAGGGCCGCCCGTCCCCGCTCCGTTGAGGCCAGCCGGGTGCGTAAGGCATCGGCGACCGCGGTCCCGGCGCTCTGGCCGACCGCGCCCGCCGCTCCGGTCGCCGTCGCCGCCATGACCGCGACGGCCATGGCCGCCAGTTCAGAAGTCTCCATGCGCTCCCCCTTCCGATGCACGGCGCCCTCGAGGCTCCGTGCCCGGATTCCAGTATCGCCACGCACGCGACATTCAGAGTGGTACTCGGGCAACTTGCCGGGGCGTGGACCAGCCACGCCCCGGGGCCCACTTCCAAGAGGACGGGCTCGACGCACAGCTCGACTCCCTCGCCGAGGCCGGGGCCACCCACGTCTTCTCGCGGTATCACCGCCGTTGGCGCGACGGCATCGGAGCACCTGGTCATGGGGGCGTCACCGAGGGCAGTGGCCTGGTGTCCGGCGGCAGGTGAGCCACCTTCCACGCGTGCAGGCCCTGGTCGCCGCCCGCGAACAGGCGAAGAAGAACGGGTCCACCCGCAAGAGGAAGCTGAAGCGGCGTACCGGCCAGGTCGTACGGCGGGGCGGCCGCGAGCCGCTCGGACTCGGCACCGCGATCACCTCGATGATGACCGAGCGCGGCATGGTCGCCCCGGCCGCCGGTGGCGGCGTCCTCGCGCAGTGGGACGACATCCTCGCTGCGGCCGCGCCCGAACTCACCGGCCACGCCCAGGCGGTGAAGTTCGATATGGACGCCGCCCGCCTGGACGTCGTCCCCGACGCCCCTGTGTACGGAACCAAGCTGCGCTGGAGCGCACCGAAGCTGATCGCGGCCGCCAACACGGAGGTGCCGGGTGCGAACGTGCGCAGCCTGCATGTTCTGCCGCCCGCATCTAGCGACGCTGGCTCCGCCTCGGCGGCCGCCGACCCGGACCTGCGGTCGGCTGCGCCCGAGGTGCCGGTCCGTACGCGGGAAACCGTGTCGCCCGGCTACCAGCAGGCGCTGGCCGCCCACCAGGCCAGCAGGCCGGAGCGTGCCCTCAGCCGTGTTCGCGCGCTGCGGAGGGTCCGTGCTGAGCGAGGTGGCTTCGCGGCTGCGGCCGCGCCTCGAGAGGCCCGTACCGCGTGATGACTGTGCGTGCGGGAGATGTGTACACGCCGGTGATATCGGAGGTGTTGAGGTGATTGGATGGCCGGGTGTCGGCATCGGAGCAGTTGCCGGCGACGCGGACCAATCGGACAGGGGCATCTCGGTGGGTGACCAGCACAGGTAGAAGGCGAGTTCGCCGTTGGACCGGTTGCGTCGGACGGGCAGGTGCCGGTGGCTGCCGGCGCCGATGTGGATCCAGGCCCGGTCGTAGTACCGCGGCCCTTTCGCGCCGTTTCCGGCGCTCTGACGGTGCCAGGCCGCAGCGGGCAGGCGGCCGGCGACGATATCCGCGCGGACCAAGGTGCGGCCGTGGTTGATCCGCCCCCGCATCGGACGGGCAACGGCCAGAACGTAACCGGTGCCGTGTGCCTCGAGGGCGGCGCGGAGCTGGGGGTCCTGGCTGTAGGCTTCCCCGCCGGTCACCCAGGAGGCGGTGAGCCTGGCGTCCAGCGTGGCCTTGATCATCTCCCCGGCCGGACGGGGCTCTGTGGCGAAGCGCACCGTCTCGGGTATCCCGGCCGTGTTGCGGCGTTCGGGATCAGTACACCAGGACTGCTCCGGAAGGTGGAGCCGTCGGTCGATCAGGGCACGTCCCCGGTCGGTGGCCAGGGCGAGGAACACGCCGGCCTGTGCGTTCTCGATGCGTCCTGCGGTGCCGGTGTACTGCCGCTGTACTCCTGCCCAGGAGCGGCCCTTCTTCGGAAAAGCCGGTCTCGTCGACAACGAGAACGCCGTCATCGGCGTCAAGGTGTTCGGCGGCATACGCACGTAAGTCGTCGCGGACCGCATCGGCGTTCCAACTGGCGTAGCGCAGCAGGCGCCGCATGGGCCCGTGCCGCGCAAGGCCCGCCTGCTCGGCCAACTGCCAGCAGTCTCCCGTTGGACATCCGGCAACAGCCCAAGCACGTAAGCGCGGGCAGTGGCCCGGGCTCAACTCGCCCGAACCTGCCTGCGGTCCGGGCCATGGCCTGGTCGGACATGGCCCCCCAGCGGGCAGGGTCTACGCTCTGGCCTGCGGCCACCGCAAGATCTTCAGGAGTCCACACAACCCCCGATGATCACGCGGTGGGCCTTACCCGTTTCCAGCCGGGTTCCCTCCAAGATCGCGAGGTCAGACTGGAGTACTAGGTGGGCGCTGCTCCTCTTAGCGGCAGACTCAGCGGACCGTCGGAGCTGGCGGCTCGACCGCCTCGCACAGCTCAGCGACGGCCTGGGCGACGAGCTCGGAAAGCGTCGCGTCCGGCTCGGCCAGCCAGCGGGACGTGGCGCGCCGGGAAATCGCAATCGCCACGTCGATGATGAAGCGTGCCTTGCCGGGCTCGACGCCGCGGCGCTCGAGCGCCCGCGCCAGCGCGTCGGCGATGTCGGCGAGCTTGATCAGATCGCGCTCGGCCAGTGCCGGGTTGGCGGCGATCACCTTGATGCGGCGCAGCAGAAACTCGCGCGGGCGAAAGATCTCGTCTGCGGTCCCTAGCGCGGTCAGCAGCGCCTCGATCGGCCTGAGACTTCGGTCGGCCGCCTCGACCTGGGCGACGAGGTGAGCCTCTAGCTCGTTGCCGGCGAAGAGGACTTCCCGCTTGTCGGGGAAGTAGCGGTAGAAGGAGCGCTCAGTCAGACCGGCGGTGCGCGCGATCTGCGCGACCGAGGTGCGCTCGAACCCCTGGGTCTCGAACAGCTCGAGCGCCGCGCGCTCGAGCCGGCCTTGCGCGTCGGATTCCCATCGTGGCATGCCCACCAGGATATGACAGCAGACGCTGTCGTCACGGTGCTAGGGTCAATGACAGCAGATGCTGTCATCATGCAGGAGATCATCATGAAGGCTCTTCAGTTCGACCGATTCGGATCCCCGGACGTGATCGTGCTCCGCGATGTCCCGAAGCCGGAGCCGGGCCCCGGCCAGATCCGGATCGCCGTGCGGGCGTGCGGCCTGACCCCGTCCGGCTGGGCGGTGGTCGACGGCCTCTTGGCCGATCAGCTGCCGCCGCTGCCGCGTGGGCTCGGCTTCGAGGTCG
This sequence comes from Streptomyces sp. Inha503, assembly GCF_047215865.1. Taxonomy (NCBI): domain Bacteria; kingdom Bacillati; phylum Actinomycetota; class Actinomycetes; order Kitasatosporales; family Streptomycetaceae; genus Streptomyces; species Streptomyces sp. Inha503. Next base: position 11,987,616 of record NZ_CP178360.1, read on the forward strand.
CGGGCACCGTCGACGCGCTCGGTGAGGGCGCCGTCGGCGTCGAGATCGGCGACCGTGTGTTCGGCCCGGCGACCTTCGATGGCCCGACGGCCGGGGCCGCCGAGTATGCGCTGATGCCGGCCTGGGCACGCATTCCCGAGAGCGTCACCGCCGAGCAGGCCGCCGCGCTGCCAATGGCGGCCGAGACGGCGTGGCATGCACTCGACGACCTCGGTGTCCAGCCGGGTGAACTGCTGCTCGTCCACGGTGCGGGCACCACCGTGGGTGAGGCGGCGGTGCGCCTTGCGCTGCACCGGGGTGTCCGGGTGATCGCCACCGCCGGGTCGACCCGGGCCGCCGCCCTGGAAGAGATCGGCGCCCAGGTGACCGGCTACGGCGACGGCATGGCCGAACGCGTTGCCGCACTGGCCGGAGGCCGCGTCGACCGCGCCCTGGACGCGGCCCCGACCGGCGGCCGGATCGACCGCGCCGACCAGGCCAGCCCGGCCGGCGGCTCGCTGCCGACCCTGATCGACCTGACCGGGGACCCCGACCGCGTCCTCACCGTCTCGGACTTCGCCGCCGCAGCCGAACTGGGCACCCGGATCACCCAAATCGACATGCGCTACGACCTGATGGATGAGTTTGCCCGGCTGGCCGGCGAAGGCGTCCTGGTCACATCGGTCGCCCGCACCTACACACTCGACCAGATCCAGGAGGCGGCGGAGCTCAGCCTGTCCCGCCGGCCCGGCGGCAAGCTCGTGCTCGTCCTGTGATCGCCTTGCTGGCCTGTTCGGGCGAAAGGAGTCCACACCCCCCGGTGATCACGCGGTGGCCGTACCCGTTCCCGACCGAGGTCCCTACAAGATTGCGAAGTCACACTGGAGTACTAGTACTCCAGTCGCAGATCGCTATCGTCGCTGGTCAGGAGCGTGTCTGTGAGTGTACTTGCCTGACGTTCTGTCAGGTTGTGTGAGTTCGTGACTTCGGGTGCGACGGGCCGTTGTACTGGTCATGCAAGACGATGTGCAGCTCGATGCCTGGGCGGCTGAACTGGAAGAACTGCTCGTGCGTATCGGCCACCGGTTCGGGCGGGTGGACTTACGGCGGCGGATGCGGGCGTATGTGCACGGCTTGCTAGGGCCGGTGGGCCGGAAGAACAGCTGGCAGTTGGCCGAGCATGCTGGTCACCGCACTCCCGCCGGGTTGCAGCATCTGCTGAGCCGGGCCTGCTGGGACCCCGACGAGATACGTGATGACCTGCAAGAATACGTCGCAGAGAAGCTCGGGGCTCCGACGGGGGTGCTCATTGTCGACGACACAGGGTTCCTCAAGAAAGGCACTGTCTCGGCCGGGGTCCAGCGGCAGTATTCCGGCACCGCCGGACGCACCGAGAACTGCCAGATAGGTGTCTTCGCCGCCTACGCATCACCCAAGGGCCGGGCCCTGGTGGACCGGGAGCTGTACCTGCCGAAGTCCTGGACGTCCGACGCGGGCCGCTGCCGGGCGGCGAAGATCCCCGAGGAGCGGGGGTTCGCCACCAAGGGCGAACTGGCCAAGGCGATGGTCGCCCGAGCCCTGGCCTCTCCGCTGCCGATCACGTGGGTGACCGCGGATTCGGCCTACGGCCAGGAATGGCGCTTCCGCCGCATGCTGGAGGAGGCCGGCGTCGGCTATGTCCTGGCCGTGCCGAAGTCGCAGCAGGTACACGCCCTGGGGCGCATTGACTTCGCCATCGCCCAGGCGCCCGAAGAAGCCTGGGAACGCCACTCCTGCGGCAGCGGCGCGAAGGGGCCACGTGTCTATGACTGGGCAGCGGCCCAACTGCCCGCCATCGAGGAATTCGACGGCGATCAGCCCACCCATCAACGATGGGTACTGGCCCGACGCAGCCTGGCCCGCCCGGAGGAGATCGCCTACTACCTCGCCTACGCAGCCGGCGGCACCGCCGTCGCTGAACTGGTGCGCGTCGCCGGAACTCGCTGGGCGATCGAGGAAGCCTTCCAGGCCGCGAAGAACGAGTGTGGGCTGGACCAGTACGAGGTCCGTCGGTATCCGGGCTGGTACCGGCACATCACCCTGGCCATGCTCACCCACGCCTTCCTCGCCGCCATGGCAGCCGCCGCGGGGCCGGAAAGGGGGGCCGCAGAAACGCTTCCGACTTCCTCGCACCGCTCACCGTGGCAGAAATCCGGCGACTCATGGCAGCTGGTCACTCCTCGTCGGCACACCTTCAGCACACCGGCCACGCGATGAGCTGGTCCTGGTGGCGACGCCGACACCAGGCCATCGCCCGCCACTGCCACTACCGCCGTCGCACCCGAAGTCACGAACTCACACAACCTGACAGAACGTCAGGCAAGTACACTCACAGACACGCTCCTGACCAGCGACGATAGCGATCTGCGACTGGAGTACTAGGTCGCCCCTATTGGATCATGGGCCGTGCATCGACATGAACTCACCGACCAGGAGTGGGAATTACTCACTCCGCTGATACCCCGGGCTGGAACCGGCCGCCCCCGAGTAGACGACCGGTGAATCCTCAGCGGCATGGTGTTCAAAATCCGTACCGGGATCACCTGGCGGGATCTGCCCGAACGCTACGGTCCTTGGAAGACGGTCTGCACACGCTTCCGGCGGTACGCCCTACGAGGCGTGTTCACCCGCGTCCTACAGCAGCTCCGGACCCGGGCGGATGCGGTCGGGGAACTTCGACTGGCTGGTACAGATCGACTCCACCATTGTCCGCGCTCACCAGCACGCCGCCGCCACGGGCCGAACAGCCACTCAGCCACAGCACGAAGAACGGGACCATCACGCCCTCGGTCGGTCTCGCGGAGGACTGACCACGAAAATCCATCCAGCCTGCGACGGCCGCGGCCGCCCCCTGGCCGTGCTGCTCAGCCCCGGTCAGCGCAATGACAGCCCGTGCGCTCGCCCTTTGCTGGAACGCATCCGCGTATCGTGAACCGGATACGGCCGCCCACGCTGCCGCCCGGATCACCTGATCGCGGACAGGGCCTACAGCTCCCGCGGTTTCCGAGCCTACCTGCGCCGACGCGGGATCGCTCATACCATCCCCGAACGCTCCGATCAGAAAGGCCATCGTCGGCGCCGTGGCAGCGTCGGCGGTCGCCCGCCGGGCTTCGACCAGGAGATCTACTGTCGCCGCAATACCGTCGAGCGGTGCTTCAACCTGCTCAAAGGCTTCCGTGGCATCGCTACCCGGTACGACAAGACCGCCACCAGCTACGAAGCAGCGGTCTGCCTGGTCTCATGCCTGCTCTGGGCAAGATCCTTTTGAAGACGGACCCGTACTTCGCGGGTCACTCGTTCGTGACGGCCAAAGCCATGATCGACAACCCTGTCTGACTGGGGCTGATCGAAACCCGGTCAGCATGCGAGGCCCGGGCGCGCGGCTCTGTTTGACGCCGGTTGAGCGTATGCGATTGATCTTCACGATCGGGTGACCTGCGGATGACGGGCCTAGTGGGAGCTGCGGGCGTGTCCGCACCGGCCGCAAACCCGGGTCAGGCGGTCACCGCTGGTCTTCAGCATGTTCGTCTGATGGCTGGTGGGGGCCGATGGCAGCGGCATCATCCTGTGCGGGGCCGTTGCGAACGCGCCTCCGCGATCGAGCATCCGCCCGAATGCGGTTCTGCTGTGCGCACTTGAGGGGAGGGGACGGTCAGTGTCCGACGCCGACCAGGCCCGGCGCCAGCATGCTTACCCGGGTCATGCCCCCAGGTCCTCCGTCACGGACAAGCACTCGGCGAGCAGGTCGACGACGTCGCGCCAGGCGCGCTGTGCGTGCCGTGGGTGGTAGCCGACGCCGGGGACTGCGGGGTGGTCGACCGGCGGGTGGTGGAAGGCGTGCAAGGCGCCGCCGTAGACCGCGAGGCGCCAGTCGACGCCCGCGGCCTGCATCTCAGCGGCGAACGCGTCCCGTTGCGCGGGCGGCATGATCGGGTCTTCCGACCCGACCCCGGCCCACACCGGGCAGCGGATGCGCGCCGCCTCGCCCGGTCGGCCCGTGGTCAGTGCGTTGACTGTCCCGATCGCGCGCAGGCTGACGCCATCACGCCCGAGTTCCAGCCCGATGGCGCCCCCGGTGCCGTAACCGACGGCGGCGATCCGGTCGGGGTCGGTCCGCGGTTCGGTGCGCAACACGTCGAGCGCCGCATGGCCGATGCCCCGCATCCGGTCGGGATCAGCGAGCAGTGGCATGCAACGGGCCAGCATCTCCTCGGGGTCACCCAAATAGCGCCCGCCGTGAAGGTCGAAGGCCAGCGCTACATATCCCAGCTCGGCGAGAGCATCGGCCCGGCGGCGCTCGACGTCGCTGAGCCCCATGCCCTCTGGCCCGACCAGCACCGCGGGCCGGCGGTCGACACCGGCCGGGAGCGCGAGGTGCCCGATCATCGTCAAACCGTCGGCCGGGTATTCGACCGTACGCGTCGTAATCGTTGTCATGAGACTGGACTGTAGTGATCGTCAAGCCCGGTCCGGCCGCTGTTCTGCCGCTGGCAGAACAGCGCGGGTGTCCCTCTGAAAGGCTCTGGCTCAACTTGTGTGGTGACACCACTGTGCGTGACGACTGAGATTCCGTATAACAGGCCAAGAGCTTGGCCCACCGCGTTATAGGGCGATCAGTCCGGCTGCCGTCTCCTTGAAGCCACAGGCATTGAAATAGAAGGAACGCAGGTGCTCCTCGAAGTCGACGTGAAGCCACTCGCACTTCGCGGCACGGGCTTCTTTGGCGGCAGTTGCGACGAGCGCGGCTCCGACTCCTCTCGACCGGCAATGCTGCGCGACCACCGTGTCCAGGATGAAGGCATGAGCTCCGCCGTCCCAGACAACGTTGACGAAGCCGATCAGAGAGCCGCCTTCCCCTGCGCAGACCCAGCCGAGGCTGTGGCGCTCAAGTCGTTCTCGCCAGTCGGTCTGAGCGACTGGGTGACCGAAGCCGTCGGCGTGCAGCGCGTTGAGGGAGGCGTTGTCGAAGTCGCCCCGCCATTCGTACTTGATCGTCACGCCCCGATCGTATGTCCGTGCCGAGCCTGGTACTGACCGGATTATGGGGTGAGGAGAACCCGCTTGCGGAGCAGTTGAAATCCGGCGCGGCCGAACATCTGACGCTTGAGCATCGTAAAAGTTACGTGGAATCTGCCGGGGCGATCATGTCTCTCCGGTGCAACCACGGACTTGGGAGATGGCTTGAGCGGCATGACGGTGCTCACGGAGAAGTGGCCGGTGCTCGGCCGGTACGAGCAGGGCGTCACCTGATCTCGCAGTCATTGGTCACGGTCGTCCCCGTGGTCGTCTGGCAGCCACTGGCCTGGGGCCAGGTTGAGCGATCGCCGGATCCCCGGGTCGGCCACCCTGCGCTCTGCCGCTCGCTCAGGCACATGGCTACGCTGCCAGGCATGTCGAAGCGCGACCACCAGGGGCCGGGCCCGAGTCGGCCGCCAGGCGGCACCCGCTAGGCGTGTCGGTGCGGTCACCGCCGAAGGGTAGAGCGGGCGGAAATGGTCTGTTCACCCACGGGGGCGATGTCCTTCGGTGGTGTGTCTGATTTGGCCGAGCCACGCGTGGAAGGTGTAGGTGAGGGCAAGCAGTCCCGGGGTGAAGATGCTGGCCCATGCCGTTGCCATGGCGAGGGGATTGATGTCGATGTCGTGCATGTCGCTGTCGGCCATCCCGAAGGCCACCGTGGACAGGAGTACCAAAGGCGGCAGGGCTATGGCGGTTTCGTCATTCGCCGCGTTGTCCGGCTCATCTTCGCCCGGGTCGTCGGGCCCCTCTTCCAGATCGTCGTCCGTGTCAGGCGGATATGTGTCCGGCTGTCTCAGCGGTGGGCTCGTCACTGGAGTGGCGAAGTAGTCGTCGAGCCCGGTCTCAAGGCAGGTGAGGGAGGTGCTGACCATATCGGCGGCCCAGGCGCAGGCGCCCGCTTCGGCGTCCGGCTGTTGTGCCTGCTCGGTGATTGCGTCTTGCAGGCCGCGCAGCCACGAGCGGGCGACTTCGGGATCGAGTTCGGCGGTGACGGTCTTGGCTGCGAGGGGGGAGGAGCTTTTCCGGGGCGGCGGCTACGGCGCGTGCGGCGCTGGTGGCGAGCGTGGGCTGGGTGGGAGCGGAGCGGGCGAGGACGGTGAGTCCGTGGTGCTGCTGCTCCTGATCGAGGTGGGGATGGGGCAGGAGTTGTTCGACGAACTGCTGGTCGCTGGTGTCTTCGACTTCGGCGAGCAGGGCTGCGGTGAGAAGGTCCGGGTCCATCGCGCCCCAGTGGGATCCGTTACCGGATGGGTAGGCGGTGGTGAGAATGTGCTCGTACGCGGCAAGCAGCCGAGCATCGTGAGGTGCGGTGTCTGGAAAGCCGTGGTGATGGAAGTCGAAGCCGGCGGCGACCGCGTTCTTGGCGTTGCGCTGCTCTTCGGCGCCGGTGACGGCTTGGACGGCGACCATGGTCCGCATCAGTTGTTCGTCGAAGAACTGGCCGCGGGCTTCGACGATCCGGCGCCAGTAGCTCATCTCGTGTGCGAGTAGCACATCCACGGGGTTGTCGTGGCGGGCGAAGTCGTCGTTGAAGCTGGCGAGGACGTCGGAGAGGGCGGCCATGTCCAGGGAGATGATCGCATCGCCCGTCGGCTCGGTATCAAGCGGGAGCGGTCTCGCTGTGCTGGTATCGGGCGAAAGAGGGAAGGTGGCCCATTCATCGCCCAGGCCGGCATGCCGCAGTTCGTGGATGCGGTCGGTGAAAGCGTGCTTGGCGTCCGCAAGAGCGCGCTCGGTGCTGGTGCCGTCCAGAGCGTCGGCTGGGCTGATGTCGACGCTGGTTCCCGTACTCATCACGGCTGTGCCTTGGCGGGGACGGCGCGGGGACGGCCACCAGTTGTCTCGGCCGCGGGCCAGGAGCAGGATCCTTACGCTTTGGCCACCGCGGCGCGCGGCCAGGATGTCAAGGATCTCATCGACTTGGCTGCGGCGGGTCTCCGCGTAGTCGATGGCGAGTGGCAGCGGGTACTTGCTGGTGGCGAGCATGCCGTAGTGGGGCGGCTGCTGGAGAGGGGTTTCTGCGAGGAAGCCGCCGGTCCATCCCCGAGCCGTGGCTTGGCCCGGGCTGGGCTGGGTGAGGCGGCGCGGCAGCTCGGTCACCAAGCGGGTCTTGCCGATACCGCCCGTTCCGGTGATGGCCGTGACTCATCCGCGTGGGTGACCCAGGTCCTCATCCCGCGCTTGAACATCGAAAAAGGAAGACGTTCGACGTTGTGCCAGTTGGCCCTAAGGGCCGCCCCCTCAATCGGAGGGATGGGCCTGGCGTACTACTCGCCTGTCGCCCCGTCGATGAGCTCTCGGGCAACATCGAGTTGGCCGACGTGGCGGGCGTACTCCTGGAGCAGATGGAAGAGGATCCGTCCGAGGGAGGGAGCCTGGCCGGGTGTTCGGAAGCGACCGCCGACGCTGGCCTTGTCGGCCAGGTCAGCAGTCGCGACCAGCGAGGTCGTCGTGGTCACTTCATCCCAATAGGCGGCCATGATCTCCGCGGTAGGTGTGCCGACGGGGATCGCCCATTCGGCCTCATCGCCGCCGGGTGGGTACGCGAGGACGTTCTCGGCGGCGAATCCCCAGCGCATCCAACGGCGTTCGACCCAGCTGAGGTGCTGGACCAAGCCGAGTGGTGACCAGCCCAGCGGCTGCACCGGCGTCCGGAGCTGGGCGTCGGACAGCCCGGAGAGCTTCCGCATCAATGCTTCGCGATACCACGCCAGGTAACCGAGGAGGAGTTCACGGGCATCGGAGACGTTGACGCCGGGCCCGTCAAGGAGCGTGGGGACCTGTTGCGGAGACTGCTGCATCCCTCGAACGTAGCGTGGCAGGCGGACCGCGGAGCACCGGCTGACCACCCAGCTCGCCCGGTTGCGCAATGACCCGTCCGACACCTGCGCCCGTGGCCGATGGTCCGATCTGCGCGGGCTGCGGGAAGGACGTCCGACGGGTCGCCGGACGGGTTGTGTCTGGGCCGTGAGCAGGTTCGTTTCAACCGTGAGGTACGTGGCCGGGGGATGCCGCATGAGGACAGCACAGCCGCGGCCAGCCATGGCCTGGGGCAGCGCTTGGAGCACACCTCGGTGCGCGGGCCGGGCACCGGGTGGGATATGCACGAGTACCGCCATTCCGCCCTCACCCGCCTCGGAGAACAGGGCGCCTCCCTGCTGATGCTGATGGCGAAGTCCCGGCACAAGAGACCGGAGAACGTCCGCCGCCACTTCAAGCCGTCCCCCGGGGCGATCTCGGAGCTGACCAGCCTCCTTGCGCCCGGCGATGCACGCCGCTGACGCCACGGCAGCGAGCAGGGCTCCGGGAGGCCAGGCGAAATCGAAAAGGCACGACGCCACTGGGACGGTCCGTCGAATACCAGGCGGTCTTGCAGGATTTGATTCCCTCGGGCGGGCGACCAGCTTCGACAGCGGCATCTACAAGCGCCGCAGCGATCTGCTTATGGCTCCGACCGTCTTCCGCCGGATGGAACACGGCCGAGCGACTGGACGGCGCGCTTGAGGTGATCGCGCAGCCATTGCGATGCGGGGTCTTCGTCGACCCGCCGGTGCCAGCGGAGTTCCACGTCGGTGGTAGGCAGTGCGAGAGGGACTTCGTGGCGGCGCAGGGGGACGCCTCGTTCGATCAGGTGCGCGGCGGTGAGGTGGGGGATGAGGCAGATGGCGCCGCCTTCGAGGGCCGCGAGGGCTCCGGCGGCGTAGGAGGGGACGACTGCCGCGACGTGGCGCGAGCGGCCGATTTGCTCAAGGACGTCGTCGAGTGGACCTGCGGCGAGGCCGCGTCGTGAGGCAGAGATGTGGGGATGAGCGCACAGGTCGTTGATGGTGAGCTTTGCCGCGCGTCCCAGGTCGGAGTCGGCCGCGACGACGGCCACGAAGCGGGCGGTAAACAGCTTTGCGGTGTGGATGTCCACGGGCGGAGGACCCATCGCACCGACGTCGAGGTCGATGGAACCGTCGCGTAGGAGATCGGGCTCCTTGGAGTTCTGGGCCAGAAAGCGGAGCTGTACTCCGGGCGCGTCCGCGGTGACACGGCGGAGCAGCCGGGGCACAAGGATCGGCACGAGGGCGTCGTTGAGGCGGATGGAAAAGGCGCGCTGCCAGGATCGGGGGTCACGTTCGGCGGTGTCGGCCCGCAGTTCGGCGGCAGCATCGAGCAGGGCTTTGACGCGGGACGCCGAGCGCTGCGCGAACGGCGTGGGGACGAGACCCTGACCGGCCCGGACGAGGATTGGGTCGTTCATCGCGCGTCGCAGTCGGCCGAGTGCCCTGCTGGTTGCCGGCGCGGACAGGTGCAGCCGTACCGCGGCCTCCGCGACGCTGCCGGTGTCCATCAACGCGTCGAAGACGCGCAGGAGGTTGAGATCCAGGTCCTCCGCCACAGGCATCCTCTCCGTGCGTTTGGCGCAATTATTCTCTTACGAGAATGCATTAGGAATTATGCCAAGGGTGACGGAAGCTGGTCCTCGGAGGGGGAAACGTCTCTCCGCAAGCCATCGGTCGCGCCGCCCTCCCTGCGGGTGCGGGCCGGCCTCAATCAGGACCGGAGTTGGAGAACCATGCCCAGGATCGTGCGCCCGACCGCCTACGGCACGCCCGAGGTGCTCGCCGTCTCCAGCGTGGCGGTCCCGCTAGCCGCCGCCGACGGCGTCGTCGTCCGGGTCCGGGCCGCTGGGGTGAACCCCATCGACTGGAAGCTGTACAGCGGCGCGTTCCACGCCGTGGACGACGACCACAAGGACGCCGCCGGAATCGCCGCCTCGATGCCCTCGATCGGTCTGGAGTGCGCCGGCGTCGTTACTGAAGTCGGCGCGGAGGTCGCCGGGGTGGGCATCGGCGACGAGGTCATCGTGTATCCGGTGACGGCCGCCTACGCCGATTATGTGACCGCCCCGGCCACGTCGGTCTTCCGCAAGCCCGCCGGCCTCGGCTGGGCGGAAGCGGGGTCGCTGATGCTGACCGGCACCACTGCGGTTCACGCGCTGGAGGCGGCGGGGGTGGGCACCGGCGACACGGTCCTCGTCCACGGCGGGTCCGGTGGGGTGGGGTTGATGGGGGTGCAACTCGCCGCCGCTCGGGGAGCCACGGTGATCGCCACCGCCGCGGAGCGCAATCATCCGCTGCTGCGCGATCTCGGCGCCACTCCCGTCGTATACGGTGCCGGGCTCGCCGACCGGGTGCGCGCCGCCGCACCGCGGGGCATCAGTGCCGCGGTCGACTTCGCCGGCACCGAAGAGTCACTCGACGTCTCGCTGGAGCTGGTGGCCGACAGGCAGCGGATCGCCTCCATCACCGGTTCCCCGCGACGCGAGGAATCCGGCATCAAGCTGCTCGGCTACGGGCCGGGACAGGACGCCGGCACCGAAGTCCGGGCAGCCGCCCGCCGCGACCTCGTCGAGCGCGCCGGCTCCGGGGAGCTGCGGGTCGTCGTGGCCGCCGTCTACCCGCTCGCCGAGGCCGCACAAGCCCACCGGGCCGGCCTCGCGGGGCACGCACCGGGCAAGCTGGTCCTCACCCCCTGAACATTCGTGGGTCCGCGCGCCGAGCCTCACGATGTGGAGCTTTACCCGGCGGCCGTTGTCCCGCATCTCGATGCTGACTTCAGCGGTCGGGCAAGAACGGCCGTCCTGGGAGCCGGTCCACGGCTACGTCCTGGCCTGTGGCGGTGATCCCGCTGAGTGGCGTGCGCGGTGGCAGCAATTACGGCTGGAATCCGCTGCGGCACCAGACCCGGTGCACGAGGTGATGCGCTACTGGGCTGAAAAGGGAAAGCTCATACCGCCCGCGGGCATCGCCGACTGCGACGCGATGCGCACGCTGGTCCGAGCCCTGCTGGACTTCCAGGGACTGAGCTTGCGAGCGGTAGCCCGTCAGGCACCGGGCTCTCCCACACCAGCTGCACCGCCATGCTGCGGGGTGTTCGACCGCTGACCGCGCAGATGCTCAAGAGTTTCCTGGTGGGCTGCGGAGTGCGCTCGCTGACCTCGCTGGCTGCATGGCTGGAAGAGCTGGGCAACATCGTCCCCGGACAGGGATATACGGGCGCCGAGCTTCTACACGATATGAAGGAAGGAAGCGGTGGCTGGCCGGCGCACCGAGCAGGTCCGCGAGTGCCTGACCCTTGCCAACGCCACCGCCGACCACGATCGCACCGAGGACGAAGACCGGATCGCCCATGCGGCCGCCGACCACCTCGAGGCCCAGGCCAAGGCGGTGGCAAAGAATCTGACTCACCTCCTCACAGAGCTGAGCCGCAGCCGCCGCCCTCTGTCGCCGACCGCACTGCGCCATCGTGTGGAAGCGCTCGTCCAAGCGGCGGCCGAGGCGGGCAACCATGTCAACGCCCGCCAGGCAACGCAGACCAAGCTCTGGTAGGAGCGCGGGGGGCTTCAACAAGCCGGCCACGCCCACCCCAGCGGCACAGCCCCCGACGCCGGCCAACAAGGGCATCGACGACGGGACCGGCACCGGCGAAGTGCGCCCCGTCCCTCACGATGAGCGACTGCTGCCGATCGTGGAAGAACGCAAGATCAAAGCCCGGCAGGCCCCCTGCCCCTGGCGGGTCTACGAGGTCACCTGCCCTGACTGCGGCAAAGCACCCGGCGCGCACTGCGCGTCGCCGAGCGGAGGCGTGCATCGGTCACGCGTCGACCTGGCACGGGAGAATACCCGCAAAGGGCTATGGCGGCCGCCGCCGACGGCAGACGCATCGCTTCAGGCCGATTGCGGTCCGGTGGCAGGCGGGACCTGGTCGGCGGGCTGGTCCAGCTGCTGCTGGCGGCGCCGCTGCTCGCGCCGAGAGCACGGAACGACACCATCCCGGTCGCTGTCTGTGCTTCGACCCTGGCGCAGTACCGGGCGCGGCAGGCGTCCGGCGAGACCACCGGCGTGCCGCATGAGCAGGTGCGTGCCCAGCTCGGGCTGGGGCACGTTTCCTGACCTACGCGATCATCTGGGACGAGGGCGCGGTAAACGCGGCCGCCCGGTTCCTCAAGGACGACCCTGACGGCTTGCGGTAGCTGATGGACGCTGTCGACCTGCTCGCCGACACCCCCCGACCGGCGGGCACCGCGGAGTACGGCTCCCCGGACCTGCGCCGCATGCACGTCGGCCGCTACCGGGTCCTGTACGAGATCACAGAAGCCACCGTCACCGTCGTGGTCATCCACATCGGTCGAACCGGCTTACCGACGCGCCCGGACCGTCTAGTGCTGTGACCGTGATGGTTCACCGTGATCGGAAGGCGGCTCGCGGGACGAGCGCACGCGAACGGCTGGTATTACTGGGGCATGCAGGAAGAGATTGCACGCTCCGCGATTGACACGTTCATCTCCGCGTTCAACGCCTCGGACAACAGCTATGTGACTGCCCTGCTCTCCCAGGCTCTGACCTCAGACGTGGTCTTCTGGGGGCCGTTGGGTCGCAGCGAAGGAATCGCGGCGGTCGAGCGGTTCGTGCTGGACATCCGGCGCCACCCGGCGGGGACCGGCACGATGGTGCGCTGCTCGGCGGTGGACATGCCTGGCGAGTGGGCCCGGTACCAGTGGGTCTTTACCACGCCGGATGGAGGTCCCCGCCTGGCGGGAACGGACGTCGTCCATCTGCGGCGGAGCCTCATCGACCAGGTCATCGTCTTTGCGGGGGAGATCGAACCGTCCGCCTCCTGAGTTTGGTCAGGCTGCGGTGTTGAGGGGCGTCCGCCCCAGCGGACGCCCTTCTCGCTGCGGACGCGGGCGCGTTCCTTGCGTTGGGCGGTGAGTACGTCGGGGTGGCGGGTGTTGGTATTGCGCCGGCGCAGGTCGCGGTGCAGTGCCTGGGTTTGCGCGGGGCCGCTGCGGTGGTGGGAGTTGGCCAGGGTGAACTGCCGCAGCGGGCCGAAGTGGGCCTCGATCGGATTGGCCCAGGAAGCGTAGGTCGGGGTGAAGCACAGCTCGACCTTGTTCTTCTTCGCCCAGCGGCGGATGTCCGCCTTTTCTTCGCGTTCGCCGGGTACGCGCGCATCGCCACCCTGGGTGAGGAGGTCCGCGACACCGCCCGCACCATCCCCCGGGCCATCCCGATCGCACTCGGCATCACTCTGGTCGTCTACGCCGCCGCCGCCGTCGTCGCCGTCGCCGTCGCCGTCCTGACGGTTCTCAGCCCGAAGGGGCCGGCGGATGCCGCCGCGCCGCTGTCGGACACGACCCGGGCGGCGGGAGCCGACTGGCTCGTACCGGTCGTGCGTGTCGGTGCGGCGGTGGCCGCGCTCGGCTCGCTGCTGGCGCATCCTCGGTGTTTCCCGCACCACGCTGGCCATTGCTCGCGACCGGCACCTGCCGCACGCCCTGGCCGCGGTGCACCCGAAGTTCAAGGTGCCGCACCGAGCCGAGCTCGTCGTCGGTGCCGTGGTGGCGGTGGTCGCAGCGACGGCCGATGCGCGCGGGGCGATCGGGTTCTCCTCCTTCGGTGTGCTCGCGTACTACGCCGTCGCCAACGCCTCTGCCTGGATTCTCACCGTGGACGAGGGCCGCCCGGCGCGGGTCATCCCGGCCGTTGGGCTGGCCGGCTGCCTCGCCCTGGCTTTCGCTCTCCCGGCGTCCTCGGTGTTCTGGGGCGCCGCGGTCCTGGCCCTCGGCGCCGCCGCCTACGGGGTCCGGCGTGCAGTGGCCGTATGCACGCTGTGCCCCGGTGGCCGTCAGACGGGCATCCGATCGGCGGGCCGGTCGGCGCGGTGGCATCGGGTCAGCGCCCGGCGGCCGAGGAGCACGGCGCCCAGCCCCAGTGGGATGGCCACGATGGCGCCGACGAGTCCATTGCCGGTGCCGGGACCGCCACTGGAGGTGGCCAGGTGCAACACCGCAAGGGCCATGCCGGCCATGCCCACCGCGCTGGCCGACATCCCGCCGGTGCGCGCGTTGCCGGTGCTGATCCGGCCGCCGGCTCGGGCCAAGGCCAGCCAGCCGATGGCCAGGCCGAGCAGCCCCACCCCGAGGGCCAGGTTGGCCCCGGTCCGTCCGTCGCCGATGATCCCACCCTCGGCGGCCGCCAACAGCGCTGCTGAAGCACTCATGCCGCTCTCCTCCTTCTCCGTCGCTGACTGCGGGGTTCGATGTGCCTTGAGCATGCGAGCCGGACCCCCACCGGTCATCCAGCAGGTGCAGGCACTTTCCGCTGCTGCCGCTGCGGGATGCGGATACCGCGGATGCGGCGGACGGCTCGGTAGTACCGCGCACGCGGTAGCCGACTGCTCGTCCATGAGCTGGACTCGCCCACAACCACATCCGGCTACGGTGGCCCCCATGGGCAAAGGACGGCTTGCTGCCCCGGCCGGGGTCACCGACTGGGCGATCGCGGTGGGCGTGGCGGTGCTGCTGCTGGGTACCGGGCTGTCGGGGACACACCCGTCCGGGGGCCGCGAGCTGCTCGGCTGCGCGCTACTGGCGGGTGGCGGGTTGGCGCTGGCCGCGCACCGCCGGGCGCCGCTCGTGGTCCTGACGATCACCGGGCTGTGTGCGGTGGGCTACCTGGGGGCCGGGTTTGAGGTGCTCTCCGTCGCGTACCTGGTCGCGGTCTACGGCGCGGTACGCGCCGGGCACCGTGCCGTCACGCTGGCTGCCTCTGTGGGCTTGCTGGCCGTGCTCCACCTCACGGCCCTGGTCTTCCATGACGGTCCCGCGCGCGAGGTCGTGGCGCAGGCCCGGAACACCCTTGAGATCGCCTGGCTGATCGCCGCCTTCGCCGCCGGGGAGGCAGTGCGGCAGGCCGAACGGCGGGCGGACGAAGCCGAGCGCACCCGCGAGGAGACCGCCCGGCGCCGGGCGGATGAGGAGCGGCTGCGCATCGCGCGGGAGCTGCACGACTCGCTCACCCATCAGATATCGGTTATCAGGGTGCAGTCCGAGGTCGCGGTCCACGTGGCCCGGCGGCGGGGCGAGCAGGTGCCGGAGGCCCTGCTGGCGATCCAGGAAGCGGGCTGGGAGGCGAGCCGGGAGCTGCGCGCGACCCTTGAGGCGCTGCGTGACGACGACACCACCCCGCCGCACGGACTCGACCACATCCCCAACCTGGTGAAACGGTTCCGAACGACCGGCCTGGAGACGACGCTGACGATCGAGGGAAACCCGCACGCCGTGCCGGCCGCGGTGGGCCGTACCGCTTACCGGATCGTTCAGGAGTCGCTCACCAACGTCACCCGGCACGCCGCCGCAACCACTGCCTCAGTGCTCATCGATTACCGGCCGGACGCCCTCGGTATCCATATCGACGACAACGGAAAGGCCATCTTGCACCCCGCCCCGACGCCCGGCCTCGGACTGCTCGGCATGCGCGAACGCGTTACGGCCTTGGGCGGGCGACTGCGCACCGAGCCGCGCAGCGCAGGTGGCTTCACCGTCCAGGCCGAACTCCCCACGAACGGAGCCTCGTGATCCGGGTCCTGCTGGTCGATGACCAGCCGCTCATCCGCAGCGGTTTCCGCGCGCTACTCGACCTCGAAGACGACATCGAGGTGGTGGCCGAGGCGGCCGATGGCAAAAAGGGCTTGGCGCTCGTCAAGGAGCAGCTGCCCGACGTCGCTCTCATCGACATCCAGATGCCCGTCATGGACGGCATTGAAGCGACCCGGCGCATCGCCGCGGACCCGGCCCTGGCCGGCGTACACGTCGTCATGCTGACCAACTACGGCATGGACGAGTACGTCTTCGACGCGCTGCGCGCCGGCGCCGCTGGTTTCCTCGTCAAGGACATCGTGCCGGAAGACTTCCTGCACGCCGTACGCGTCGCCGCCCGCGGCGACGCCCTGCTCGCGCCCGCGATCACCCGCAAGCTCATCGACCGGTACGTCACCCAGCCGCCCCTCACCCGTACCGGCACCGGGCTGGCGGAGCTGACCGGCCGCGAACGCGAAGCGGTCGCCCTGGTCGCCCAGGGCCTGTCCAACGACGAGATCGCCGACCGCCTGGTCATCAGTCCGTTGACCGCCAAGACCCACATCAACCGGGCCATGGCCAAGCTCCAGGCCCGCGACCGCGCCCAACTCGTGGTCCTCGCCTACGAATCCGGCCTGGTGGCCCCACGCACCTCCTAACCCCCGCGCGCCGTTGACCGGCCAGGGCGCTACGGGGCTTCGTCGCCCAGGACTTCGCGGGCCAGTTCCTTCAGCGGCATGGTGTCCATCACCGCCCGCCCTGCCGAGGTCGAGGACCGCAAGGTCGGGCCACTGGGAGGGCGACCTCGTGATGGGCGCCCGGCCCTCGGCGGTCGCCACGCTCGTCGAGCGCACCAGCCGC
This sequence comes from Streptomyces sp. Inha503, assembly GCF_047215865.1. Classification (NCBI taxonomy): domain Bacteria; kingdom Bacillati; phylum Actinomycetota; class Actinomycetes; order Kitasatosporales; family Streptomycetaceae; genus Streptomyces; species Streptomyces sp. Inha503. The sequence continues at coordinate 12,003,922 of NZ_CP178360.1, forward strand.
TTCACGGCCATCGTTGCGCTGCCCGACGGCATCAAGGCTGAGCGGGTCACTCCGCACCTCACCAGGAGTCTCCTCGGCATCCCGCCCCAGCTCCGGCGGACGCTCACCTGGAACCGGGGCCGGGAGATGGCCGGGCACCAGGCCGTCACCGCCGAAACCGGGATGCCGATCTACCTCTGCAAGCCGCGCGGCCCGTGGCAGCGCGGTACCAACGAGAACACCAACCGACTGCTTCCGCAGTACCTCCCAAGGGCGTGGACCTCCGCACGTTCAGCCAGGCCGACCTGGACGCCATCGCCCACGAACTCAACCATCGTCCGCGTAAGACCCATGGCTATCGCACTCCGGCAGAGGTCTACGCTGGCCTCCTGAACAGCGGTGATGCGCTGACCGCTTGAGCTCGCCATCGTTTGCCGACAGGGTGAGGAGTGGCAGCCGGGACGGTGAAGAGGCGTTGGCCACCGGTACCGGGCCCGGAGGGCGGCTTCCCGAGCGACCACTATCCCGGTCGAGGCCCGCCTTGAGCTCCCCTGGAAGGCCCATGCCGTTGCGCAGGGACTGCGGCCGTGCGGGCATCCGCTGCCCGCACGGCCCACGGTGTGCGCGTCATCCCGGCCCCGAGGCTTGGGCCACCCGGAATCCGTGTCAAATCCTGCTGTGTTGCATGGGTGCCCAGGGCCTGCTTCCGGTACCAGCCCCCATGGCTCGGCTCAACCTTGCTTGAGATCCGCCGTTGCTTGGACGTCGAGGTCGAGAATTGCCCGTCGCATCGCGCGAAGGTCTTGGACCGAAACGTCGAGCCCGATGTGTTGCTCCTCGCTGTCGTCGCTTTTGAAGGGCAGGAGACCTTGGGGAGCGTAGTTGGTGTGGAGCAGATCGACGAAGGCACCGTAGTCGATCACCCAGACGTCAGTCGGTCCGGCTCGGGATACGCGCGGAGAGCACGCGCCTTGTCGGACTGATACCAGGCTCGCGCTGCGTCCTGGACGATCGGAACGGAGATCTTGCGGTCTCGGGCCCGCATTGCGGCTTTCGCTGCGATGTAGATCGCATCGCGAGGAACGCCCTCGGAGGCCCGGACGAGTTCGTCGGAGGCGGGCTCGGACGGGACCCCGGCGCCGGCCTGGCAGGGTCAGGTGCCGGCGCTCAACGCGGGCTGCGCCGGCTCCGGTAGGCCGCGACGCTGGCCCGGTGTGCGCAGGTTCGGGTGCAGTACTGCTTCGAGCCGTTGCGCGAGAGGTCCACGAAAGTGGCCCGGCAGGTCGGCCCGGCACATACGCCGAGACGAGCGGGACCGAGCGTGGCGATCACGGAGGCCAGTGCGCTGAGCGTAGTCGCGGCAAGGTGCGCCGAGCAGCGGTCGGTGTCGGAGGTCACCTCGGTCCACCAGCGGTCGTCCTCGTGGCGCAGTACCGGGGTGGCGCGGCTGCGACGCAGACCGTCGTTGATCAGAGCCGCAGCTTCGACCGCGTCCGCGTTCGCCCGTTCGAGCACCTCACGCACCGTCTCGCGCAATGCGCGGACTTCCGCCAGGTCGGCGCGGGTGAGATGCCGCGGACCGGTCCCTTGGCTCGCGGCCGAACTCGGAGGCTCAGCCGCGGGATGGTCGTCAAGGAAGTCCCGGAGCTGCTCCACGGTCTCGAGCGCGTCCTCTCCCCTGATCGGCCTCAAGGTGTTGGCCAGGTCGACGGCTGTCTGGACCACCAATGGGCTGTAATACGCATCCTGCATTTGACGTGTCTCCTTGCTGCCCCATAATGTTACACCCAAAGGAGCTTTAGCATGTCACAACATACTCGGCAGGGGACGACGCCGCAGACGATCCCGTCTGGAGGGGCCCCGGCACCGGAGCGAACCGACGCCCCGGACGGGCGTCGGCTGGGGCTGACTTTGGGGATGCTGGTGCTGCCGATGTACGTGGCACTGGGAGCGCCGTCGGTGGCCCTGCCGGCCATCGGCCGCGCACTCGCGGTGCCGTTCGGGGCCACCGCATGGATTCTCGCCGCGTGGTCGCTGACCTCCGCGCTCGCGATGCCGGTCGCGGGTCGGCTGCTGGTCCGCTGGAGCCCCTTCCAGGTCCTCGTCGCCGGGGTCATGGCGCTCGCCGCGGGCTCCGTGCTCGCCGGAGCCGGGCCGACACTGTCCGTCGTGATCGTCGGCCGACTGATCGGCGGTGCCGGGGCGGGCGCGACCGTGATCGCCGTCTTTGCCGCGGCCACCGCCCTTCCCGGGCGGCAACGGATCCGCGCCCTGGGAATCATCGCGGCCGCCAGCGCGACGGCGTCGGGGTGCGGAACACTGTTGGGCGGGGCGGTGACCGCATGGCTCGGGTGGCGTGCCGTGCTCGCGATCCCGGCCCTCGCGCTGCCCCTCCTGCTGGCCGCATTGCCGAGTAGGCGCGCGCTGACGCGGAGCGGTAGCGGCGAGCGAAACGGCTCGACCGGGCGACTCGATATCGTCGGCGCGGCCGTGCTGTCTGTATTCGCCGGCTCCTTGATCACGTTGCTTCAGGCACACTCGGTCGGCCTGCCCGCTCCGGTCACGCTCGTCGTGGCTGCCGCCGGGGCGCTCGCCGCCGTGGGACTGTGGTGGCGCATGCGAAGCACGCCCGACGGGTTCGTGCCTCGGCGGGTGATCGCATCCCGCGGCTTCCTGGCGGCCGGGCTCATCGGCGGGACCGTCTTCGCCGGCTACTACGGGGTGCTGTTCCGCGCCCCGTCCCTGATCGAGCAGGCCACGGGCGGTGGCCCCCTGGAAGCCGGCGTGCTCTTGGTCCCGGCCGCCGCCTGCTCGGTGCTGGCCGGGCGGCTGGTCGGTACCTTGACCGACCGGTTCACCGGCTGGCAGGTGTCGGCCGGGCTTGCGGCACTCACCGTCGTCGGCGTGCTCGTGGTCGCGATCTTCACCGGGCCGATCCCGATTGTCGTCGGCACGGCGTTGACCGTGTGCGGGTTCGCCGGCGCCCAAGCCGTACTGGTGAGCCTCGCGCCGGACCTGGTCGCCGCGGACGACCGCGACACCGCACAGGGCCTGCTCAACTTCATGAACGCCCTGGGTGGCGGGATCGGTCCGGCCGCTGTCGCGGGTCTGTCCGGCATCGTGCCGGTGTCGGTGGCCCTCGCCGTGCTCGCGGCACTTCCCCTGGCCGGACTCGTCCTCAGCCTGACCCGGCGCCCCACCGCCGACCGCCGCCCCGAACCCGACGCCACGCGTGGGAACCCGCGATGACGGTCCACCTGCATCTGATCCGATAACGCCGTGACCAGTAAGGAGCCTTGCCATGTCCGCCGAGCCATTCGAGGTCGGCATCACCGAAGCCGAGATCGCGGACCTGCGTGAACGATTGCGACGGACACGGTGGCCCGAGCGCGAGCCGGTGGACGACTGGTCACAGGGTTTGCCGCTGGCGTATGCGCAGGAGCTTTGCCGCAGCTGGGCCGAGGACTACGACTTCGGGTTCGCCGAGCGGCTGAACGTGTTCCCGCAGTACCGCGACACGATCGACGGGCTGGGCATCCACTTCCTGCACGTCCGCTCGCCGGAGCCGGACGCGTTCCCGCTCGTGCTCACGCACGGGTGGCCGGGTTCGGTGCTCGAGTTCCTGGAGGTCCTCGGCCCGCTGACCGACCCGCGCGCGCACGGCGGTGACCCGGCGGACGCGTTCCACGTGGTCGCGCCGTCGTTGCCCGGGTACGGCTGGAGTGACAAGCCGTCGACGACCGGGTGGGGCATCACTCGCACCGCGCGCGCCTGGGACACGTTGATGGTCTCGCTGGGTTACGAACGGTACGGCGCGCAGGGCGGTGACTGGGGTTCGGCGGTGTCCGCGGCGCTGGGCGAGGTGGCGCCCGAGCGGGTCGCCGGCGTGCACCTGAACCTGGGATCCGTGGCGGCGGGCACGTTCGACGACCCGACGCCCGCGGAGCTGGCGAATCTCGAGGCCGAGAAGGAGATGCAGCGCACCGGCCGGGGGTACTCGGCGATCCAGGCGACCCGGCCGCAGACGCTCGGCTACGGCCTCACCGACTCCCCGGCGGGACAGGCCGCTTGGATCGCCGAGAAGTTCTGGGCGTGGACGGACAACGACGGCCATCCCGAGGACGCGTTGCCGCGGCAGACGATCCTCGACGAGATCTCGGTCTATTGGTTCACCGCGTCGGCCACGTCGTCGGCGCGCCTGTACTGGGAGAGCTTCGCCAACTTCCGGGACAAGGTGACCGCGCCATCCGGGCTGTCGGTCTACCCGCGCGACATAACCCGCCCGTCGAGGCGGGAGGCCGAGCTGCGGTTCACCGACCTGCGCTGGTTCGAGGAACTGCCGCATGGTGGCCACTTCGCCGCGCTGGAGCAGCCGGAGTCGCTGGTCAAGCAGGTGCGCGGGTTCTTCCGCCTGTTCCGCTGACTGTCCGTGCCATCCCCTGGGAAGCCCGCCCCCAGGGGATGGTCCTGTCCGTCCCCCCGGGTTACCGGCAAAACGACGGCCGCGCTCGGCGAGCGGACGCCAGCCACGGGTTCAGCCAGATGGGGTAGATCCAACGGCCCGGCACTCACGGCGCTGATGGAGGTCAAAGGACAAGCTGAGAAGCTGTCCTACGTTTTAAAGGTGGAGGCCTGGCGGACATCACCGCCGGTGACGCGATCCAGTTCTCCATCGAGCTTCGGAAGTCGGAGATCGACAACTCGGGTGGCACCCTCTTCTATGCGTGGCTCCGTGAGCTCGGCCATCTGCCGTCCGACGCACCAGCGACCCCGCGTTTCCTGGACCGGGTCACCGGCCAGCTCACCTGCGAGCAACTCGTCGACCGCCACGGCGTGGCCTGCGCACCGATCCGTCGACTCCTGATCGACTACCTGGAAGAACGTCGACCGAAGCTCGACTACAGCACCTTGGACAACCTGGCCCGCGCCCTGACCCGGAACTTCTGGTCGGACCTGGAACGCCACCACCCCGGCATCGACTCCCTCGACCTGCCGCCCGGGGCCGCCAGTGCCTGGAAGGAACGCTTCCGCGCCCGGAACCAGCGGCATGAGCGCCCCCGACGGCACCATCGAGACCGTATCGCCGGGGCCCACCTTCACCCTCAACGATGTCGTCTACACCCGTACCAAGAACCAGACCACCGCCAACGCCCGCGACGCCCGCGGCACCCTGCTCCGCTTCGACCAGGCCGAGCACCGCGCCTTCTGGGCCTGGGCCGCGGCAAAATTCCTCCCCCACACTGGCGCCCGCATCGAGGAGATGCTGGAGACCAGCCACCACGCTCTGATCCAGTACCGGCTCCCGACCACCGGCGAGATCGTCCCCGTTGACCGTTCCTCGGTGGGGTCGGCTGGTGGAGACCGGCGCCCGGTACGAGCCCTACCGGCTCGTCGACGCTGACGGTGCGACCGTGGCGCCGGTCGCGGTGTTCTTCCAGGAGCTGCTCGCAGCCGGGAAGACGGCGGTGACCGTCCGCTCCTACGGCATGGACCTGCTGCGGTGGTGGCGGTTCCTGCACGCGGTCGAAGTGCCTTGGGACCAAGCGACGCGCGTGGACGCTCGGGACTTCAGCTGCTGGATCCAGCTGACGGTCAAGCCACGAGCGACCGCAGCCAGGCGGCGGTCGGTCCGCACAGTCGGCGCCCCGAATCCGGTGACCGGGAAAACGACCCCGGGGCCCGGCTATGCCGCGTCGACCGTCGCCCACAGTGAGACGGTGCTGCGCAGGTTCTAGGACCTGCACCGTGATGCCGATCCGGGCCGGTGCTCAACCCGTTCCCGCTGGACCTGGCTCGTCGTACCGGCCGCGCGCACGGACATCACAACCCGATGGACGCCTGGGCGCCAGAGCGGACGGGCCGCTACCGGCCCACGGTTCCGCGCCGGATTCCCGCTCCACGATCCGCCGCCGCACCGGTACCGGATCCCACGGCGACTGGTTCACGAACTGCCGCAGGTTCTGCTCATTGCCGTCCGGTAGCCGGGCGGCCATGGCCTGGATGGACTTGCGGCGGCCGTCCAGCATCAGTCCCCGCAGATAGCAGTCGCTTAGCAGCCGCTCTTGGCCCGCTGGTCCTTGCGCGGTACCGAGGCGAACACATCCGCCACGAATAACGCCAACGACGCCCGAACACGATTGACTTCATTTGCGTCCATACACCCCGTGTGCCACCGAAGACGGCCGACACACAGACATAACGGAGTCCTACTAGACGGACCCTAGTGCAGTTCGGTTACAGAACGGCCGTTCCCCGCACTACCGATCTGTACAAGGATTCCAGGCATCGACACACTGACCTGGATCAGTCGTCATACTCACCTGGTCCATCGGGAATGTACGGGGGGATTCCATGCGCCGTTCCATCGCGGCTGCCGCCGCGGTCGTCACGCTCACCGCCACCCTTGTGGCATGCGGGGGTTCGGACGGGGGCAGCGACAAGGCCGGGCCCACGGGGCCCACGAAGGGCGCCGGCTCCAGCAGCACCGCCCAGCCGGCCGGCGAGCAGTCGCCCGGCGCCACCACCGGCAGCACGCAGGCGCCGGTCGGCAAGCTCGGGGACACCCTGAAGCTGGTGGGGATGGAAGGCAGCCTGAACGGCACGGGTACGATCGAGGCCGACTTCACGCTGGAGAAGTTCGAGAACCACGCCAAGTCGGCGATCGGCGTACTCGAGCCTGCCGCCGGGAACCGCCTCGTGGCCGCCAAGTTCACCATCGTCGAGACCGGCACCGGCACCTACCAAGACTCCGGATATGCGGAGGCGAACGTCTTCGACGCGAACGGGCAGGGATATCAGGGCAAGCCCGGAACCCCCACCGCCGGCGACTCCCTGGGCCCCAACATGATCATCAAGCCGGGCGAGCGGGTCACCGGCTGGATCGTCTTCGAGGTGCCGAAGGACGCGAAGATCACGTCCGTGACGTACCTGATGGAAAAGGTCGGGCCGGACCCCGAGCGCACGGGCAAGTGGACCCTCGACTAGGCCCGTACTTCGCGGGTCACCGTTTCAGGTGTGTGGCCAGCGGGTTTGCCCGATGTCGGTGTTGAGGAGACCGGGGAGGTGGAGTTGGACGCCGCGTGTGATCTGGACGGTGGGCGGGTCGGTGACGTTGCCGGGCCTCAGGGTGAGTTCGCCGAGGTGGTAGAAGATCATGCGGCCGGTGGGACGGACGCGGCGGTTGTCCGGGTAGAGGCCGGTCATGGTCTGTTCGGGGCCGACGCCGCGGAGACCGCCATGGCCGAGGCCCGGTCCGACACCGAGCGGGAGCGGGCCATATGCGCGCCTACACCAGGGCGCAGGATGAGTTCGATGTCCTTGGGGGATACGCGGCCGAGGCCGGCGCCGCGCAGGTGACCGCCGGCGTCGGACTGCCCGACCGGGCACTGACACAGCGGCTCGGCGAACTGTCCGGCGGGCAGCGCAGACGGGTGGAGTTGGCGCGAATCCTCTTCGTCGAGCAGAACACGCTGCTGCTCGACGAACCAACCATCCACCTCGACGCCGACTCCGTCGCCTGGCTGCGTACCTTCCTTTCGGGCTTCCCCGGGGCCTGCTGATGAGCAGCCATGGCACCGGCCTGATCGCGGCCGTGGCGAACCGGGTCTTCCACGTCGACGCCGAACGGCTCGCGATCGAGGTGTACAACACCGGTTGGCGGCGCTACCAGGCCGACCGCGAGGCCGCCGAGCGCAGGAGGGTCAGGGGGGCGCGCCAACGCCGAACGCAAGGCGGCGGCGCTGCGTGCGCAGGCGGAGAAGATGCGATCACACGTGGCGACCGCGGTGGCCGCGCGGAACATGGTCCGGCGCGCGGACACCATGCTGCGGGGAACCGGAGCCGGCCCGCAGGGCCGAACGCGTGGCCCGGGTGCCTGCCCACCCCGAAGCCCTGCGGTCGCATCCCGCTGGCGGCGGTCGGCCTGGCCAAGTCGTACGGGAGCACGCGGTCTTCGACCGGGGCAGCCGGCTGGTCGTGCTGGGGCTCAACGGTGCGGGCAAGACCACACTGCTGCGCGTCCTGGCAGGCGAGGAACGGCCCGACCGGGGGCGGGCGGTGCCGGGACACGGCCTGCGCCTGGGGTACTTCGCCCAGGAGCACGACGCGCTCGATCCCGCCGCGACGGCGTTCCAGTCGCTGTCGTCCCCGGCCCCGGGGCTGACCAACGGCGAGGTGCGACAGGTGCTCGGCGCGTTCCTGTTCCGGGGCGACGACGCCGACAAGCCCACCGGTGTGCTCTCCGGCGGCGAGAAGACCCGGCTGGCGCTGGCGTGTCTCATCCACTCCGGCGCGAACGTGCTGCTGCTTGACGAACCCACGAACAATCTGGACCCGGTCTCCCGCGACGAGGTCCTGGCCGCCGTGGGCGAGTATCCGGGCGCGGTCATCATGGTCACCCACGACTGCGGCGCGAGGCACTCCGCCCCGACCGGGTCCTCTTGCCGGTGGGCCGCTTCACCCTCACCCGCTCCCGCCGCGCCTGACCCGCCGGCGGGGGCCGGTCCTCCGGCTTGACTTCGAGCGCGCTCCAATTCCTAGTGTCGGAGGCGTTCGTCAGCCCTCGAGGTACCGCCCGGTCCGCCGGGCAGGAGGAGTATCCGCGCATGATCACCCGAACCACGCTCGGCTCGCCCGGTCTCACCGTCAGCGCGATGGGCCTGGGGTGCATGGGGATGAGCGAGAGCTACGGCGCCGCCGACTGGGACGGCGGCCTGGCCACCATCGGCCGGGCCCTGGAGCTGGGCATCACGTTCCTGGACACCGCCGACGCCTACGGCACCGGGCACAACGAGGTGCTGGTGGGCCGAGCCATCCATGGCCGCCGGGACCAGGTGCAGCTGGCCACCAAGTTCGGCATCGACCGCAGCGCCGGCGACCGGGCACGCCGCATCCGCGGTGCCCGGGACTACGTGCTGCGCTCCTGCGACGCCTCTCTGCTGCGGCTGGGCGTCGAGGTGATCGACCTGTACTACGCCCACCGCCCGCCCCAGGACGTGGAGATCGAGGAGACCGTCGGGGCGATGGCCGAGCTGGTCGAGGCGGGCAAGGTCCGCCATCTGGGCCTGTCCGAGGTCGACGGCGAGCTGCTGCGCCGGGCGCATGCGGTGCACCCGATCACCGCGGTGCAGAGCGAGTACTCGCTGTGGACCCGCGACGTCGAGGCGGTCACCCCGGTGATGGCCGAGCTGGGGGTCGGGCTGGTGCCGTACTCGCCGCTGGGGCGGGGGTTCCTGACCGGCACCCTGGACCGCTCCGCGCTGGGCGAGAAGGACTTCCGGCGGACCAACCCCCGCTTCGCCGGCGAGGCGGGCGAGGCCAATGAGAAGATCGCGCAGACCGTGCGCGAGGTGGCCGACCGGCTGGGTGCCACCCCGGCCCAGGTGGCGCTGGCCTGGGTGTACGCCCAGGCCGAGCGGCTCGGGGTGGCGGTGGCGACCATTCCGGGCACCCGCAGCCCGGCCCGGCTGGAGCAGAACGCGGCCGCGCTGGAGCTCACCCTGGACGCCGAGGCGCTGGCCGCGCTGGCCCCGCTGAGCGACCAGGTGATGGGTGAGCGCTACACCCCCGCGCACACCGCTGAGGTCGTTCGGGGTTAGCCGGTGGGCTCGACGCGCACGACGGCAAGCTCGACGACGTCGTTGATGTCGCGCCCACCGGTGACCTCGCCGGTCACGACCAGCCGGGGTCGGGCCGGCGGTGCCCCGTCCTGCTCGACGGCCAGGATCGCGCCCCGGTTGCCGGAGCCCGGGGCGATCTCGCCGTAGGGGACCAGCGCCCGGTACCCGTCCGCGCCTACGGCGAGCACGCCGACGCTCAGCTATGTGTCGTCAACCGATGGCGAGCTCAAGCGGTCAGCGCATCACCGCTGTTCAGGAGGCCAGCGTAGACCTCTGCCGGAGTGCGATAGCCATGGGTCTTATGCGGACGATGGTTGAGTTCGTGGACCACGTGCATCTCCGGCCGGTCGGGAAGCTGGGCGCGCAGCGCCTGGCAGATCTGCTCAGGGCTCCACCGTAGGTCCAGGGGGCGGCGGGCAGCGGCATGGAGGCTCTGGGTGTCGAGTGCCACCAGGCTCGGGTCGGCTAATCGGCCCCTGCGCTCCCTCGTCTGCCAGCGCAGCAGGTCGTGGGGGAGGTAGTCCCACTGGCAGCCCGTGCGGGACTGGTACAGCAAGGCGTTGACGATCTCCCGCATGTCGTAGTTGCCCTCGTGGCCGCTGACCGAGCGGTGCTTCGTCTTCCATGCGGTGATGACGGGCTCGATCAGGCCCCAGCGTTCGTCGGATAAGTCGCCCTTGTAGGACTGACGGTCACTCACGCGGACACTCCAGCACGGCCTGACCCTACGGTCAGCGCGGATGCCACGACCCGATACCTTTCAGCGACGACAGAAGCGGCATCATGTCACATACCGCCCTCTTGGAACTCCTAACGAAATGATCTCTGAGGTGGTTGGATCACTCCGGAACTGGTGTTCTGGGGGTGCGGGGTGGCGCGGCCGAAGCCGTGGGAAGTCGACGACAAGTTGTGGGCGGTGATGACCTGCTGGCGCCGTCTGGCCGAGTGGACTGAGGCCGGGCTATGGCGCCGACTGCACGTGGCGCTCTTGGCCAAGCTCCGCAGCGTGAACGCCCTGGACTTCTCCCGGGCGGCGGTCGACGGCTCGCATATCCGAGCGTTAAAGGGGGCTCCAAGACCGGACGAAGCCCCGTCGACCGGGGCAGGACGGGCACCAAACACCACCTGATCACCGACGCCACCGGAATCCCACTTGCCGTCGCGGCTACGAGCACGACAAGTACCGCCGCCTCGTCTGGGATCTCGGCGTGAAACCGCTGATCGCCCGCCGCAGCACCGAGCACGGCTCCGGTCTGGGTACCCAACGCTGGGTCGTGGAGCGCGCATTCGCCCATCTGCACTGGTTCCACCGCCTTTGGATCCGCCGGGAGATCCGCGATGACATCCACGAACCTCCTCACTCAGGGATGCGGCATCATCTGCTGGCGTCGGCTCAAGAACCATCACCTGTGAGGCCAAGCGACAGCGGCTGTCTACAGCGAGACCTTCCGCTCCTCGGCCTTGAGGCCGCGGAGTGTCCAAAGTCCGTACAGAGCCAACAGCGGTTTGACGACCATCCACTCGCCAGGGCGGTAGTCATCCGCGCGCACCAGCCTCTCTGCAAGATCGGGGCGCTGCCGCCGCAAGTACGCACGGGCCTTGAGCGCATGAGCTGGCTGGGAGGCGATCTTGATGCGATCCACGTCTTCAAGCAGTGGGATTACGTTCGTGATGTTCTCCCACGTCGTCGCGCTTTGGTCTTCGAGGAGCACCGTGCCATCGAACTCGAGCACCGACTTCGCGTAGTCAGCCATCAGCTGGGCCTCCGCAACACCGCCGCCAGCCGCACCGCCGCTGAAGATCACGCAGGTCCCATTCGCACCGTCAGCGGCGATGGAACGGATTCCAGCACGGACTCGCCATCGGTTGATCAAGTTCGCCGTCGCTTGGGGATTCCGGTACCCGCACACCACCACGGCCGTGGAGGCGCCCCCGCTATTCCCCACGAGAGCTCGAGACCAACGCCAGTTCAGCCACTCGCCCCAGGCCAGGGCTGCAACCCCAGCTATCGCCAGTCCCGTCCTTCGCCGCATGCGGCGACTCTAGGACACGGCCGTCCGGGCTGCATGCCCGCTGTCGCCGATGCGGACGCGCGCATCTCGTGCATACCTTCCAGGATCGCGATGACGGCGGCTTCGGTCCGGTCCAGAGCTCGCCGGGATTTCTCGACGTCACCCTGCTCGAACACCAGGTGAACACTGAACATGCGTGCCCGGTGGCACTGTCGCGACCACGAACGCCTGCCTGAGATGAGCGAGTCCCTGATCTCGTGGGCGGCGATCACTCTGATGACGCGACGGCTCACCCTCCGCAAGGAGCCGAAACCCCGCGCGACGCCAGTCCGTAACTACCTGGCACCGAAGGCAGCCTGATCTACCCAGGCGTTCCGCAGTAACCTCGCTGGAAGGCAGACCAGAAGTCCTCGTCGATCCCAGTGTCAGCGAACGAGTTCCAGTTGGTGTGGGCGACGAGTTGGTCGCGCCCGTCGCGGCTGTTGAGGGCGAAGGTCAGGTACCCGAGTGCACTGCCGCCGTGGCCGTACGCACGGCCGCAGCCGGGCCGCCGGCCACCTCGCCACCTACGCCGGACTCGCCCCGGCGACCCGGAGCTCGGGTTCCTCGATCCGCGGCGAACAGCCATCCAGGAGAGGAAACATGCAGCTCAAACGGGCGTTCTTCCTCTCCGCGTTCGCCGTCCTGGGCGACCAGGCATCCCGGGCCTACTACGACGGGATCGGTGCCCAGACCGCTGGATCGTCGACAACGCGACTGAGGTCCGTCATCTGGAGCTTCTCCAGCCAGTGCGACAGCACCAGTGCCTCGTCACTCGTGAGCTTGATCGTGACCTGGCCATCCCCCATGCCCACCCCTACGGCTGGACCCACTCTCGACCACACGAACCTACTGGCCTTCGACCTTGACCAAACGCATAGGGGCACCCCCGGGCGTAGAAGGGGAACCGACGAAATGCGGGGGGTGGGGTGACGAAATGAGCGACGGGCTCAGCACCGAGAGTTCGGCGGTGCTTCTCGGCCGACGCGAAAGCATCGGTCGGCGATTCGGGTGGGAACCTGCGGCCTCCGGGCCGAGTTCTTCTGGGCGTGACTGAATCGCCCGGCCTCCCCAGCCCTGACAACTGCGCGAGCTCTGATGGCGACGAAGCGTCCCTGCGGCCTGGTCCGCTATGGCGCCATGCCTTGTGGGTGGCGGGCGTCACCATTCTCGGGGTCGGCCTGGGCTGGGCCAGCGCGTCGTTCCGTTCCGGCCCCGATGAGTTCGGGATGCCGCTCGCCGCTCCGGGGCAGGTGCGGCCGTATCTGCTGGCCTGGACCGCGACCGGTCTGACGGCGGCAGCCGCGCTGCGGGCTGTCGCCGCCAGGGTTCCGCTCCACGGCCCGGATGCGCTCGTAGCCATACTCACCTTCATGGGCACCCGGCTCTCCCTGGGCTTTCGGCCGGAGCCACCGGTGCTGGCCGCCTCCGCCGCAGCCGCACTGACGGCAGCGTTCATATGGTGCGCCCTTGCGCTGCGCCGCGGCTTTCGTGGCTACGGCGGACGTCGTTGATCCACCGTAACGCCCCGCTGACCCCGACTGGCAGGCTGCGTCTGGCCCGGTGTGTCGTCGACGACGGCTGGCCGCTGCGGCGGGCGGCCGAGCGGTTCTCAGGTCAGCCACACCACCGCCGTCCGCTGGGCCTCCCGCTACCGCCACCACGGGGTCGCGGGCATGAGCGACCGCTCCAGCCGCCCCCACCACTCACCACGCCGGACACCCGCCCTCGTAGAAGAGCGGGTGCTGCGGATGCGCCGTGAACACCACATCGGCCCGCTGCGGCTGGCCGCCCGCACCTCCGTCGCCGCCTCCACCGCCCACCGCGCCGCGGCCTGCCACCGCTGACCGCCTGCGACCGGGCCACCGGCGATCCCATCCGGCGCTACGAACGCTCCCGGCCAGGCGAGCTGGTCCTCATCGATGTGAAGAAGCTCGGCCGTATCCCCGATGGCGGCGGCCACAAAGCCCTGGGCCGCGCGGCCGGCCGCAAGAACAAGAGCGGGACCGGCTATGCTTTCCTCCACACTGCACTGGATGACCACTCCCGCCCGGCCTACACCGAAGACCTGCCCGACGAGAAGGCCGCTACCTGCGGGGCCTTCCTACGACGGGCCGTTGCCTGGTTCACCGCACGCGGCGTGACCGTCGAGCGGGTACTGACCGACAACGCCTGGGCCTACAGCAAGGACACCTGGCGGCAGACCTGCCGAGACCTGGGCATCAGCCCCCGTTTCACCCGCCCCTGGCGGCCCCGGACCAACGGGAAGGTCGAACGCTCCACCGCACCCTGCTGGACGAATGGGCCTACCAACCTCTCCGGACAACACACCTAGCCGGGGACCGGCGCGAGTATCCCGATCGTCCCGCACGCCAGACCCGTGACCGGCAACTTCACGATGCTCGGGTCTCAATGGTGAGCTTCTCGATCCGCCTACCGAGTGAGACGTTGCCGCCCCTAGCGGTATGGTCGGCCCCAAGGGTCGGGGTACCGGATTCCCTGATGCGTTCGACCGCACGCAGGGTTAGGACATTTCAGTGTTTCGGATGCAGGATCCGGAGATGGCCACTCATAGCCGCAGTAGGCGCAGGAGAGCGTATATGCCGGATGCGGCGCTGGCGCGATTTTCCTTCGAGGTCTCTCCGTGGACTCATCCGGGTCACGCACGCGACATACCCATGACCAAAATTCCCATATCAGCAGCATCCCGAAAATGACGCCTAGTACGATCCAGGCGACGGTATCCCCTGCCATGGCCCCGTCCCTTCTCTGTCACCTTCTCGCTGCGAGGGGCTAACCAGCTCAGACGCCAAGAGGCGTGGGTCAGACGTAACTTCCGCGAAGTCGTTAAATGTGCCCGTTCCGTGAGCGTTTCAACAGTGGGCAACGGCGCTGATTCTGGTGGGCCGTCAACCGACCTGTTTCGGTCGGAAGATGCCTCCGCAGCTTTGGTGCTTGGCCGGCCGCCGGCCGTGCCCGGTAACCTTGTCTACGCACACATGGCACATCCAGGAATTGCAGCGATCACACCGCCGTGCGTAGAGCTGGGCGCTGACATCGGCTATCGGCCCAGCCAGATCCTCCCGGGTCAGACCGAGGTTCGCGGCGATGTCCCACAAGCCCCGCTGCCCTATCGGGTCGGGACGCAAGTCCTCAGGATCGACGTATCGTCGGCAACTCACACATCTCGGATGCGGTTCAATGCGGTGGGACTTCTTCGTTCTGACCTTGCCCGACGAAGTTCCTCGTGGGGCGGGCTTCGGCTGCGGTTCTCGCTGCTCTGTGGCCGTCGAGTCAACCCTGGGGTTCCTCCGCTTGTGCCTGGTTCTGGGCGCTCCGCCGCGCCCCGACGCTTGCTTCGGGGCCGGCTCAGGTTCGGACTCCACTTCCGTCGTCGGTTCGGGTTCCGATCCCTCCTCGGGAGCTGCTATCTCCCGCGATTCGCCGGATAGTTGACTCTTCTTGCCTCTCCTGCGGAACCATCGCATGGGCGGATAATAGTGGCGGGGATCGGGACCCCTCCCGAAGCTGGGGCAGGGCGTTCAGTGCGCACGTGACTCAGGGGCCCCACCAGTCCCACGCGCGGCCGGGGTCGCGGTCGGCAGGGGTGCGGACTTCGAGGTCGACCAACGGCGGTCATCACGCATCGGGTCCTCGTCGACCCTGGCATTCAGGGTTTCGCGTTTTCCGTAACGTACTCTTCCAGTCTTTTCACGTAGTCCGATGTCGAAGATGCGGTGATGACATCGTGACTCTTCGTTCCCTCCAGGACTGTACTTTCGCACTTCAACTTGTCCGGGCCGGAAAGCCGGAACTCGTCAACCGGGCGACCGGTTCTCGCCTCGTACACGGTGACGTCCACCTTGCCCGGGTATTGATCGACGGTGACGCTCCCGCTCAAAGCCGGAAGAGTCGGTTTCGCCGCCGACGTATGTACAGGACTCGCTCACATTTTCCGACGCGCGGGCAGGACGCGAGGCACACGCGACCAACTGCACGTCCTTCGGGGCCGGTTCCCCGTTCTGGCCGTCAGTGGCGCGAGCGGGAAAGTCCGTGTCCCCGGCGAAGAGGACCAGCGGATGTGGTCCGCCCCCACCATAGGGTGGCGTTTCGCCGAATCCCTCGTGATTCTTACCGCAAAGGCGATGTAAATCCGACAGCTCTTGCAGCCCCTCGTCGTCATCGAGGACCGACCACACCAGCACCCCCAAACCACCGAGCACGACGACTGGTACGGCCAGCACCATGATCCAAACGCCTGAGAGGGCCAGCCAATCGACTACCGCTTTCCGCATGCCAAGGAGGTGAGTACTCCAGTCTCAACACCGTTGATTTAGCGCTTTGACCTGGCCTTCAAGCCGTCTTCTATCACCGTGACCTCGGTTGCGAGGGTGTAGTGCTGAGCGGTGGCGGGGCGCTGGAGGGAGTTCTTGCTGTACTTGCTGGTCGGGTTCTTTCGGGTTCGGGCCTTGGCCCGCTGCCGGCGGCGGGCTGGCAGGAGGCTGTCCAGGACGGCGTGGCCGATCGCACCGACCAGGGTGACCTCGCCGGGAAGGATCCCAGCGGCAGTGGTGACCTGGTCGCGGGCGGTCTCCAGGGCGATGGTGAAGCTGATCCGGTCCGGGTCGAGAGCCGGTCGGCTGGCGGCGGCGTCGGCGGTGATCCGTATGAGGGCCTGGTAGGCGGTCAGCAGGGCGTACACCTCCTGGTCGACCTCCGGCGGGCGGTGCGAGCGCAGGATGCGGCCGTCCAGCATCGTGGCCTTGACCGAGAAGTACGTGGTCTCGGCCTGCCACCTCTCGTGATAGAGAGCGACGAGTTCGCGGGCGGGGTAGCGGGCGGGGTCCGTGAGGCTGGTGGCCAGGCGCCACTGCTCACGGCGGACGGTGCCGTCGGCGTAGGTCACGGTGATCCAGGCTTCGACGATCCGCACCGGCAGCTTCCCCATGCCGAAGGTCGACAGGTAGGAGCCGTCAGGCAGCCGCTTGATGATCAGCGGGATGCGCCTGGCCCCGGACCGGCACAGGAACTCCGCCCCGGTGGAGTGGAGTTGGAGCAGGAAGGGGTAACCGTCGAAGCCGGTGTCCAGCAGTACAAGCATCCCGCTGGTCAACCGATCGAGCATCCTCTCGGCGTAGGTGGTCTCGCCTGTGGTCTCCGGGCCGAAGGCGGCGGCGAGCACCGCCCGGGTGCCGCACTCGATGAGCACGAGCAGTCGCAACAGCGGGTAGCCGAACTCCACGTCCTCGCCCTTGCGCTTGCGTTTGGCGTGCCGGGCGGCGATCGGTTCGCTGTCGGGAAGGTGCAGGCTGGTGCCGTCGATGGCCACCGTCCGCAGGCCCCGCCAGAACGCGCCGGGAGTACGTGGTCCGGCCACCGGCCCGGCCAGCGTCTCAAACAATGCCTGGAACGGTGCGGCTCCCACCCGGCGACGTGCCCGGCACAGCGCCGAGGTACACGGCCGCACCAAGGCGAGGGCGTCGAGGCTCGCGACGAGTTTGCCCCACACCGCCCGGTAGCTGCACCGCTCGAACAGGGCCAGCGCCAGGACGAAGTACACCACCACCCGCGAGGGCAGCAGCCTGACCCGTTTCTGGACCGTTCCGGTCTCCTCCAGCACCGCATCGACCAGGGCGAAGTCCACCACCTGGGTCAACTCCCCAAGGTGTCCCGGCGCGAACACGCCCTTGGCTACCGCGATCTCGCGGGTGATGACAGACTGCTCCTGCAACGGAACTCCTTGATCAACTCTCTTGGCCGAAAGTTGATCTACCGGAGTTCCGTTGCGCCGTTCAACCCCCTTGACACGTCACTGCCAGGCCAAAGTCAACGGTGTTGGGACTGGAGTACTGAGCGGGCGTCAGCGCCATCCGGGGCACAGGCTGTGCGTTTCCGCCAGAGCGCAGTGACGGACTTCTTGGGGCTGCCGCAGACACAACCCGGTGAACGGGCGTCGTTCAGGACGACTCCTGATGGCGTGTGCATACCGGCCGCGGCAGTGTGCCTTCAGCCGTTGTGGGGCGGCTCCTTCCCCAGTTCGAAGACCCGCTTCTTCACCGCGTCAGATGCCTTGGCCAGCGAGCCGGAGTCGAAGGGGGGCTGTGGGTCGTACTCGATCCACAGCTGAATCGCCTGGGCGGTTACCTCGTCGGTCAGCAAGGCGGCCAGAGTGAGGGCCATGTCGATGCCGGAGGATACGCCGGCCGAGGTGATGACCTTGCCCTGTCGGACCGTACGTTGGGGGGTGTAGACAGCGCCGTACGACGCCAGCGTCTCCGCCCCGCTCCAGTGGGTGGTGGCGGTCAGGCCCTTCAGCAGGCCTGCGGCGCCCAGCACCAGGGACCCGGTGCAGACCGAGGTGGTGAATTGGGTGCGGGCGTGGATGCGGCGCACCCAAGCGAGGAAATCGGCGTCGGCCACCATGGCCTCGACGCTGCTCCCGCCCGGGATCAGCAGGACGTCACAGTGCTCCACCTCGGAGTACGCGGCCGGGACGTACGTCGGCAGGGACCCCAGCGCATCCTTGACCGGGCCCTTCTCTGCCCCGACGAACCGTACGGAGGCGCCGGGCATGTAGGCGAGGACTTCGTAGGGTCCGACCACGTCGAGCGGCTCGTAGTCGTTGTAGAGCGGGATCACGATGTCCATGGCGGCTTCCTCTTTCCCGGATGACCTCACGGTGCGGATGTCGGATTGCGGCGCGGACGCTGCCGCTGCACCGGCGGCGAGCGGCAGCGCGGCCGCAGCGGCCATGCCGGTCCCGAGAACCGTGCGCCGGGACACGGCGACTGTCCGAGCGCGCTTGAGTTTGCTTGTCATGGTTGGGTAGTCGGCCGCGGCTCCCCATCAGTTCCCGTACGCACCTGGCTGAGTCCTCGGATCCCAAAAGTGAAAGGGGACCTGTGGACCACGGTAGTCAGGGCCCTGAGCGGAGGCCGCCCAAGCCGGAGGAGAAAACCACCCGCTGAGGACTCCTGGCGAAATGAGCGGCGGTTGCCTTGGAATGACGGACCGTCAGTCGCCGTTGTGCCTACATCTGATGGATCGGGGTGGGGCATGGAGCAGCGGAGGCCGTGGGAGGTCGATGACGGGCTGTGGGAGCGGATCGCTCCGCCGCTGCCGGTGATCGAGCGTCGGCGACGCTACCCGGGGCGCAGGCGGCTGGCGGACCGGCGGGCGGCCGGGGTATGGCAGGCCCTGCACGAGCTGCTACTCGCCGAGTTGCGGCGGCTGACCTGCTGACTTCTCCCGGCTCGCGGTCGACGGTTCGCACCTGCGGGCGGGTGAAGGGTGGTGGTGCTAGGACCGGGCCTTCTCCGGTGGATCGAGACAGGACCGGCAGCAAGCACCACGTGATCGTGGATGCCCACGGCATCCCACTCGCCGCTACGCCGCCTTCGCCCCACTGCACTGGTTCCGGCGCCTGCGCATCCGGTGGGAGGCCCGCGACGACATCCACCAGGCCTTCATCGCCCTCGGCTGGGCCATCATCCGCTGGCGACGGCTGAAGCCCTCACTCTGACCCCAATCCTTCGGGCTGGGCGTCGTTGTCGCTGCCGAAGTCGGGCACATCGGCGGACAGCAGATGTTCGGCGCCGCCTTCGAGGGCCTTGGCCGTCTCGGTGGAGCGGGGGAGCATGGTCTTCTCGTAGGTGCGGATCGCGTCGTCGACGGTGGCGGCGTTCGCGAGAGCGAGGGCGAGTTCGCTGGCGTCGAGCATGGCGAGGTTGACGCCGACGCCGAGCGGGGGGATGAGGTGGGCGGCGTCACCGAGCAGGGTCACCGTCGGGTTGTGTTCCCAGATATGCGGGACCGGGAGAGCGAAGATCGGGCGGTCGACGTAGGGGCCGTCGTTTTCGGTGATCATCTGGCGCATGCGGGGCGACCAGGAGGCGTACTCGCCCAAGAGCAGGGCGCGGACGCCGTCGGCCCTGGCCGCCCCCAGCCGTCCAGCTGGCCGACTCGGCACCATCCAAGTCATCCCGTACAGACCCGGGCTCTGGACGCCAGTCTGCGCTGGCCCACTGCCCACGCCCGCCATCCCGTCGCGGCTCACCGCACTGCGCATGGAACCCGCCCGCGTGTGCGGCCGGGGGGAAAAGCTACGGGCCGCTGTCGATCCGGCCATGTCCCGTTCGACGCCCTGGTGTGGGGCACCGCGCCACACGAGGATTCGACAGGACTTGACGAGGAAACACATGGATCAGCTGCTGAGAGTCATGAACTTCAACGTCTCAAGTGATGGATTCGGTGCCGGTGAGCACCAGAGCCTCGAGAGCCCGTTCGGCCATGCCAATTCCGAAAGGCTGTTCGCCTGGGCCGGTGCCACGGCGAGCTGGCCCATGCGCACCGACCCCGGAGGGAGCCGCGGCCTCGACGACTACTTCACGCGGGACTTCGCGCGCAACGTCGGCGCCGAGATCATGGGCCGCAACAAGTTCGGCCCCCAGCGCGGACCCTGGCACGATCATGACTGGCGCGGCTGGTGGGGCGAGGAGCCCCCGTTCCACACCCCGGTGTTCGTCATGACCCACCACAAGCGTCCCTCGATCACGCTCTCCGACACCACCTTCCACTTCGTCGACGGGGACCCGATCACGGTCCTGGAACGGGCACGGGCGGCAGCGCAGGGCAAGGACGTCCGACTCGGCGGCGGGGTCACCACCATCCGGCAGTTCCTTGAAGCCGACCTTGTCGACACCATGCACGTGGCGGTCTCGCCGGTGAAGCTCGGATCCGGCCTCCGCTTGTGGGAGTCGCCCGATGAACTGCTCGACCGGTTCCATCTCGAGGCCGTGCCCAGCCCAAACGGCGTGACGCATCACCTGTTCTGGCGAAAATGATGCGGGGGACCCACCTCAAGGGATCTCAGCGCGGTCGATGCGAGTGTTTCGGCACATGAACGCGTAGGTGTGGGCGAGTCACCAGGACGGACCGCGGTACTCGCCCCTGACCACAACAGGAACGCCCCGGGGGCCACTGCCCGCCTGAGCACCCCCGCCGCCGAAAGGCTGACCGGCAGCGGGCCGCTGGAACGGCCCGCTGCCCGGCATCACCGGCCGGACCCGGCACGAGTGCGGTGAAACCTCTCGTCCTGCGGAAGCCGTGGAGCTGGTAGGTCAGGATCGGTCCGGTGTTGCCGGGCAGACTGCGGGACCGGCAGATTCACCCTTCCCGCCCCCGATGCCCGCCCGTCTACAAGCGAAGAGACACGGCCCAGCCGCCAGTCGCCGACCATCAGCCACAAGCCACCGGCCACCCAGCAGCCCTCGCCAGCCGTCAGCCGCGCAACCACGGCCGGTGACCATCGTGCAGACGGTCAGGCGTTAAGTAACGCGACCCGATATACCTGGTGCCGGACGTGGTCGGGGATGCGGAGTACGGCGACGTCTGCGGTTTGTGAGGGCGGACAGGCGTGTCGACACCTGCCCAGCCGTCGTACGGATCGCGGTGGCGCCCGGCCGGGGGCGGAGCGAGAGAGCCGCCGCGTGAGACAGACATAAGAGGTCGCGCGGATAGGTGCTCCGCGACGACCTGCTCCCAGAGGCCATGAAGCGGTGGCGAACGGCGTGCGAGTGACAAGCGATGTCAGGACTTGTGGATCGGCCTGACGGAGGGAGGCTGGGAGGCGTTACCTTCCCTATGGGTCGATCGGTAGGTCATCGAGCAAGGCCGACGTTGCCGCGTCGGCCGGGAAGGGACGCCCGCGCTTACGGGAGTCAACGAGGACGCCAGCACGCCAAGTGGCAGTTCGCTGCTGGACGAGATCGTTCGGGAGGGCGCGCGGCGGATGCTGGCCGCCGCTGTGGAAGCCGAAGTCAACGCCTACCTCGCCGAGTTGACTGGCGAGCTGGACGAGGCCGGGCGGCGGATGGTGGTGCGCAACGGTTACCACCAGGCGAGGGCGGTGACCACAAGGAGCTGATCGCCCTGGCCGATGGCCACCGCGAATCGCCCGAAGCGTGGGGCTGGACCGCTGCGCGGCTGCGCCAGCCGGGGTATGCGCGCTCCAGTGCTGGCCGTCGACGACGGCGCGATCGGCTTCTGGAAGGCTCTGGCCGAGGTGTTCCCCGATACCCGCGAACAATGGTGCTGGGTACACAAAACTGCCAACGTCCTCGGCGCTCTTGCGAAGTCCGCCCAGCCTGCGGCCAAGCGCGTGATCCAGGACATGCCGAGTACTTGATCCATCTGCGGACCGCGAACCCCGTCGAGTCGACCGCGCGGCCAACCCGCCTCACCTCGTCGCCCTGGTCCGCGCCGGAGCCCGGTTCGAGCACGGCCACCTCGTCGAACGACCCGAGACCCTCGCGGCGTGAGCAACCTTACTCAGGTTGAACTCGCCGTGTCCCCAGGCTCGTGACGGTTCTTGATCGTTGCGGTAGGAGGTCGTCGTGCGGTACGCGCATCGAGGTGGGCCGACGCCCAAGGAGGCGCAGCCCCGGCCGCGTGGTTGGGCGTCGGGTGCCGGACACCAGACCCGCAGCACAGGTATTGAGGCGGCCGCTGAAACGGGATCCTGGACCGGAAAAGATCCTCCGCAAGCTACAGGGACAGGGGAGACTGCGGGACAGTCCTCCGCGATGTGATCAGGAGTCCCCAGTGGACGACATGGAATTCGCCGAAACTCTGGAGACGGTCCTGCGGGACCTCCAGGCGCAGTGCGCGGTGCAGCCGCGCATACGTGTGGACGACACGTACGGGATCATGCTCTTTGCCCCGGACGGTTCGGGCCAGGGCCTGACTTCACCACCTGGTGGCACCGCCGCGGAGCGGTTGGCGATCCTGGCAGATCAGGTCCAGGAATGGGCGGTGGAGGCACTGTGGTCCGAAGGCGCATCGGCGGTCTGGCCGCAGTGCCCGACACACCCGGACACGCATCCGCTGACGGCGACAGTCCGCACGGACACGGCGGTGTGGGTATGCCCGAAGAGGGGAACGACGCTGGCGCGGATCGGGGAACTGGAGAGCGGGCGGGGCCCGCGGCCAGCGACAACGGGGGCCAGCGGCGCAGCGGCTGTGGCCCCGGTTCCCGTACGTGGGGTGACTGCCAGTAGAACGTGCCCCCTGTCTCGTCACGCTCGGTGCACCGCTCACCTGGGGACGGTACGGAAGACATGCTGCCAACCTACTGGACGTATCAGACCCTGATCCGCCGGACAGACCCCAATGAGCCCCCGGCTGACCGAAGAAGGAGGTCTCCCTCAGACGCCTCCGACACCGATGACAAGCGCTGTCCTTGGAGGCGAACGAAGCCACCCGTGTCGCGCCGCCCGGCAGCACGGCTCTGTGTGGGATCAGGGCGACTGTCCAGCCGCGTTGTCGGCGTCCTCGACGCGCTGCACCAGGCCGTTGAGGATGAGGGACAGCCCCGCTTCGAACGCTGATCCGTGATCGATGACCGGGACGCCGGCCGGCAGGCCCACGTCGTCACCCGGGCCGGTATCCGCCTGCTCCTCAAGCACGCAGCCGACCGTGAACCGACTGGCGGCCAGCATCGCCATCTGCGCATCACTCTCGGGCACACCGGAGGCGACGAGGAAGGCCATCTTGCGACGGATCCGGTCGAGGTCACCGGTCGGTGCGCTGCCGGCGTGAAGGCGTGCGCCATCGCGACGCGGCAGCAGCGTGCGCCGGAAGCTGCGCGAGTTCTCAAGGAACCACTCGCGCCAGTCGTCCTCGGGCGACGGGAGCGGTGCGCCGGCATGGGGCGCCATGACCGCCTCCGCCATGGCCGCGAGGAGGTCCTTCTTGGTCCGGAAGTAGCAGTACAGTGACGGCTGCTCGACGCCGAGGCGCGGCCGGCCGCCTCGTGTTGACGGTCTCCAGGCCCACGCCGTCGAGCGAGCCGAGCGCCTCGGTGACGACGGTCATCCCGAAGCGCCCACTGCGGGTTCTTGTAGCCGGCCGCGGGTCGCGGGGCAGGCGCCGGCCTACTGGCTCATCCGCGGTGGTCACCACGCGACGGTCGTCGAACGGTTTCCGGCGCTGCCCAACGTTCGTCGTACGGACAAGTCGCTTGGGTACGGCTTGCGCCCACTCACCCCGCCGCTCTCGCCGAATGGAGCAGCCCCGCCAGAGTTGCGTAGGAGCGGTCCCAGGTCCATTCCGTTCGGACCCAGTGGCGGCCCCTCTCGCCCATCTCGTGGGCGAGTTCGGGGCTGCGGAGGAGTCTGGTCAGACGGTCCGCCGTCGCCGCCACCGAGCGGCCGTCGACGACATGCCCGGTCTCGCCGTCGCGCACCGCGTCGGGGGCGCCGCCCGAGTTGCCTGCCAGGACGGGGAGTCCGGACGCGGCGGCCTCGAGGTAGACGATGCCCAGGCCCTCCACCTCGAGGCCGCGTCTGCGGGTGCGGCAGGGCATGGCGAAGGCGTCGGCGGCGGCGTAGAAGGAGGGGAGGGTGTGGTGGGGATGGCCGCCTGCGAAGACAACCGAGTCCAAGACGCCCTCGGCCAGGGCAATTTGGCGTAGTTCGCGGGCGTAAGGGCCGTCGCCGACCAGGAGGAGCATGGCGTCCGGGACCGCCCTCCGGATCCAGGGCAGCGCCCTGATCAGGGTGTCCTGGCCTTTACGCGGGACCAGCCTGGCCGCGCACAGGATCACCGGGCGGCGGCCCAGGCCGTAGCGGGCCCGCATCGGGCCGCCGTCCAGGAAGGGGTGGAAGGCCGTGGTGTCCACGCCGGGGACCATACGTGCGGTGCGGGTCCCGGGAGCGAGGCCCGCCTCGATCGGCCGGCGGGTGCTCGCGCCCAGCCAGGTGAGGGCGTCGACCTCCGTGCCGATGCGGCGCAGCAGGGCCCTGGCCCCGGGGGTGCGGGCCCACCACACCTCGTGGCCGTGCGTGGTGGCGACGGCGGTACGGATGTCCGTCGTCCGCCGCAGTCGGCCCGCCATCAGGCCGAGCGGCGCCGCCGCGCCGAACCACACCCGGTCACAGCCGTACCTGCGGGCCACGGATGCGGCGTGCGCCGTGGCCCGGGGTGTGGGCAGGAGGGTCCGTACCCGGTGACGGATCACCGGGTACGGAAAGGACTCGTCGGGTGCCGGCTCCGCCGTGGCCGGGTTCGACGCCGAGGTGAAGACGACCACCTCGTCGGGTGGGAAACGGTCGGCCAGTTCACGGACGAATGTCTCGATGCCGCCCTGCCTTGGCGGGAAGTCATTGGTGACGATCAGCGTACGAGTGCGGGAGTGGTTCGTCATACGAGGGCCTTCTCCCTGGAAGGGGCGACAGGGGCGACAGCGGTGACAGTGCTGCTGCCGCGCTGCGACCCCCGGTACGCCAGCGCCCCGAGTACCAGCGGATAGACCAGGTAGCCGAAACGGGTCGCGGGCATCAGGGCCATCGCCAGGCCCAGACCCAGCGCGAGCCGGGCGGCCGCCGCCCGTGCCGTCCCCGGCGGCCGCACTACCAGCGACACCGCGGTCAGCAGCGCGCTCACCGCGAGGAGCGCGAGCGCGATCACCCTGCCGCCGGGGACGTACGTCACGAGCAGATGGCCGGGCAGCGGGCTCGCGGCCGGCGAGGTGGTGTCGGTAAGGCCCAGCGGGAAGGCTATGACGCTCCGGTAGAAGCCGGAGGGGTCAGCGAGGGCGAAGGGCAGCACCGCCACCGTCGCGATGGACAGGACCACGGCCGCATACCGCAGCGCGGGGCGGACGCCCCGCCGTACCGCGATCAGCGCCAGCGCCACGGGCGGCGCGGTCCACGCCGTCCACTTGAGCGTGGCGGCGGCGCCGAGCACCAGCCCTGCCCTGCCCGGCCGTCCCTGTCCGGCGAGCACGACGCCAAGGCACATCAGGCCGACGACCGGGAGGTCGATCCCGCCTACCGCGAGGGGCAGCGCGACCAGAGGGCAGGCGAGCAGCCAGGCTCGGTACAGGCCGGCCGCAGTGAGCGCCGCCGCGAAGGCGCCGCCCAGCCACCAGCGCGCATCCCCGGGCAGCACCCCGAAGAGCGCCATCCCGGGCAGGTAGGGGTTGAAGTCGGCGATGGCCGTAGGGTCGGCGATGTATGGGCTGCCGGTCGTGAACAGCAGCTGCCCTGACCGCTCGACCACCGTGACCTCCAGCTGCCCGAGCCCTGCCGTCACCAGCGAGACGAACGGCACCACGACGGCCCCTGCCACCGCGACCACCCGGGCGGCGGGACGGGAGCGCGCACCGCACGCCAGGACCGCCGCGACCGCATAGCCCGCCCCCGCCACCACCCCCCACATCCGGTGCGGCCCCAGATCCGAGGCCAGGGCGAGCCCCAGCGCGACGACCGCGCAGCCAGCCCACGCGTACTGCTCGTGACGTACGTACTGGATGTGTCGCACGTACCGTTCAAGACTCTTCGTCATGTCCATCGACGGTAGGAATCCGCAGGTCGGAGAGCGTCAACCGAGACTCCGGACCTGGGACTCAACCCGTGGCACGACATCCGGCCGCAGGCTCAACCCGTACGGTGACGCGCGCGCCCGCGCCGGCACGGACCATGGATGTATGAGTACGTCCCTTCAACAGGGGTTCCGCGCCTGGATCGCCGCGCCCGCCTACCCCTGGGTCACCGGCGGTGCCCTGACCGTCGGTGCCATGGCGGAGCTGATCGCCTTTCCCGGATCCGTGACCACCACGATCGGGGTCCTCGTCTCCTCCGCCTCGCTGATGTGGCGGCGGTCGTTCCCGCCCGTCGCGGTGCTCACGGTCGCGGCGGGGCTGATCGGGTTCGCCGGGGACGTCAACCTGTACGTCTCGATCACGGCGAGCGGGTTGATCGGCTGCTACACCCTGGGCCGCGACCGGGTACTGCACCCCGCGGTGACCGTCGCGGGCGCCGCGCTCGGGGCCCTGTGTGTGAACCTGGTGCACATCAACACCTGGTCGCGGATGGACCTGCCGGTGCCCGCGCTCTGGGAGAAGGGATCGCTCAGTCTGTTCGCCGAGTCGTTCCTGCTGACCGTGGTCATCTTCGGGGCCGTGATGATGGGTGACGCGGTACGTTCCCGGGAGGAGACCCGCGAGGAACGGAACCTGGCCCAGGCCCAGTTGATCGCCATGGAGCGGCAGCAGGCCGCCGAGGCCGAGCGGGCCGCTATCGCCCGTGAGCTGCACGACATCGTCTCGCACTCGGTGTCGATGATCGCCGTGCAGGCCGAGAGCGCCACATACACCACCCCCGGACTCACCCCCGAGGCCCGCGACGGCTTCCAGCAGATCGCCGGCACCGCCCGCTCCTCGATGGCCGAACTGCGCCGCCTCCTCGGTGTCCTGCGCACCCCCCAGGGCCAGGGAGACACGGCCCTCACCGCTCCGCAGCCGACCCTCGACCATCTCACCGAACTGGTCGAGCAGCACCGGGCGGTGGGCGGCGAGGCCGATCTGAGGGTCACTGGGGAGCGGGTGCCGCTGCCCGCCGCGTGGGAGCTGTCCGCCTACCGGATCACTCAGGAGGCGCTGACCAACGCGCGCAAGCACGCGGCCGGCGCCCGTACCGTTGTGGAGATCGACTACGGCGCCGACCGGCTGCTCACGCTGCGCATCCACGACGACGGCCCGGGCCCGGGTTCCGGTCCAGGCTCCGGCGCGGGCCACGGCCTGGCCGGGATGCGGGAGCGGGCGGCCCTGGTCGGCGGTCGGCTCAGCGCGGGCGCGGGCCCGGACGGAGGTTTCCTGGTGGAGGCGGAGCTTCCCTGGGGGACCGGGTGATCGGCAGGGAGAAGAGAGGGAGTTGGGTGTGATCAGGGCACTGGTCGCCGACGATCAGGCGGTCGTCCGCACCGGCTTTGTGAACCTCCTCAACACTCAGGAGGACATCGAGGTCGTGGGCGAGGCCGAGGACGGTGTGCAGGCGGTACGCATCGCCGCCGAGGTCCGGCCCGATCTCGCGCTCCTCGACATCCGGATGCCGCACAAGAACGGCATCGAGGCGGCCCGCGAGATTCTGGCCGGGGCCGAGGGCACGACGAAGGTCCTGATGCTGACGACCTTCGGCCTCGACGAGTACGTGTACGAGGCGCTCGCGGCCGGGGCGGGCGGCTTTCTGCTCAAGGACGCCACCTTTCCCGAACTGCTGCACGCGGTGCGGGTGGTGGCGGCCGGGAACGCGCTGCTCTCGCCCGAGATCACCAAGCGGGTGATCGACGAGTTCGTGCATGCGCGGACGCCGCGGCTGCCGGTTCACTCCGTGGGCGAGCTCACGGCGCGTGAGGCGGAGGTGCTCACCTTGATCGCTCGGGGGCTGTCCAATGCGGAGATAGCGAGCCGGCTCACGATCACGGATCACACCGTGAAGACCCATATCAACCGGCTGTTCGCGAAGCTGGAGCTGCGGGATCGGGCGCAGGCCGTGATCGCGGCTTATGAGTTGGGGCTGGTCCGGGTGGGAAGCGGGGCCGACTGAGGTGTGGTGGTGAACGGGGGAGTGGTGCGCCTCGGCCGCGCTGTCGCGGTGTGGGGCTTGGTACTGATCGGATGTACGTCCGGCGGAGGCGAACCGCCCGGATCGACCGCCAAGGCCGGTGCCACGAGGACCACCGACCCGTCGCCGACCGCCGTCGTGGACATCGATCCCGCCGAACTGCCCACGACCAGAGA
Source organism: Streptomyces sp. Inha503 (assembly GCF_047215865.1). Taxonomy (NCBI): domain Bacteria; kingdom Bacillati; phylum Actinomycetota; class Actinomycetes; order Kitasatosporales; family Streptomycetaceae; genus Streptomyces; species Streptomyces sp. Inha503. The sequence goes on from NZ_CP178360.1 coordinate 12,032,148, forward strand.
CCAGGCCGCCGCGCTGATACGGAACGTCATCGCGGACCCGTCCGACTTCGGCCCCGGGACCGTCCGCCGGACCGTACGAGAGCGACGTGCGGCGCTGGTCGGTCCTCGACGATGACTGTGCCTGGCACCAGCAGCCGCTCCCGAGGGACGTCCTCGCCACGCTGACCCGCTCCTACGAGATACCGGCGAACGGTGCCAAGGGCCCGCTGCGGCTGAGCGCCGTCGTCACGGTGCACCGCACCCCCTAACAGGCCGACTGGGAGAACGCCGAGGTCCTGGAGGAGATGATGCGCTGCCACACGCAGCAGCTGCGTTCGACGAGGTGACCACGAGCCTGAACGACGTCCCGGGCTCCTACAGCGACTCCGGGAACGACTCGCCGATGACTCCCTCACCGAGCTGGGCAGCTACACGGGGGCTGAAGCGGGTGGGCCCCACCCGTACATCTGGGAGCAGACCCGTATCGGCTCGTTCATCCTCGCCCTCTCCGCAAAGGGCCCCAAGGACTGGTCCCGGGCAGACCTCTTCGACCGGCTAGCGGGATCCGCACATCGGCATGCGCACCCGTCTCAGAGCCGCGATCGGACGGAACACGCCGGAGCCCAGCGGCACGAAGGGCGACCGCTGATGACCGAGAAGCTCGCCCCCACCGCCCCGGCCCGCATCGGCGGCCACCGTCTGCTCGCCCGGCTGGGCGCCGGCGGCATGGGAGTCGTCTACCCCGGCCGGGCCGACTCCGGGGAACTGGCCGCCGTCAGGGTGATCCTGCCCGACTACGCCGACCAGCCCGAGTTCCGTGCGCGCTTCCGCCGCGAGGTGGCCGCCGCGCGGCGCGTGGACAGCCCCTGGGCCGTGCCGGTCACCGGCGCCGACCCGGACGCGCCCGCGCCCTGGCTCGCCACCGCCTTCGTTCCCGGCCCCTCGCTCACCGAGGCCGTCGCCACTTGCGGTCCGGTGCCGCCGCGCGGTGTCCGCGTCCTCGGCCGGATGCTGGCCCGCGCACTGACCGCCGTACACGACGCCGGGCTCGTCCACCGCGACGTCAAGCCAGGCAATGTGCTGTTCGCCCGTCGACGGCCCGCGCCTCATCGACTTCGGCATTGCCCGGGCCACCGAGGAGACGGCCCATGCCTCGGCCGACATGGTCATCGGGACACCCGGCTTCCTCGCCCCGGAACAGGTCCGGGCACAGCCCGCCTCACCCGCCAGTGATGTCTTCGCCCTTGGCTGTCTTCCCTCCTACGCCGCCACCGGCCGCCCGCCCTTCGGCACCGGTGCCGTGGACGCTCTCCTGTACCGCACGGTGCACGACGAGTCCGACCTCGACGGCATCCCCGACGACACGCGCGCCTTCCTGGAGCGCTGCCTCGCCAAGGATCCGGCCTCCCGGTTCACTGCCCGCGAGGTGGACGAGACGCTGGTCGAGGACGCACCCAACGACACCGCCGACTGGCTGCCCGACGCCGTCGTACCGCTCATCGCGGACCGCTCCGCCACCATGCTCGCCCTCCCGGACATCGAGGCGACGGCCCTCGATGCGAGGGCGGACGGGTAGCCGGCGGATGTTCCCGAAGGGACGGCCATGTCATGCTCCTCCAGCCGCCGGTTCTTGCTGCTCGGCGGCGCGGTCCTGCTCGTGGCCGGTGGTGGCGGCGCCCTGTGGGCCGCCCGGCACGACGACCGCATCGCGGCCCCCGCTTCGTCCCGTGCCCGCCGCTGGGTCCTCGGCGTCCAAGCCGATCTGGGCCATCGGCTGGTGTTTCGTTGACTTTCTACCGCCCCGGGTGGGCGGCACTTTCGTCTCGTCGCGCGAGGGCTGGATCCCGAGTGTGTCCCGGTGCGGCGTGGTCCGCGGGTGGCCCAGCGTATGGCGATCGTGTCGCCACCCCGGGCGAGGTGTGCTCCGGGCTCGGCCTGCCGTGCTCCGGCTGGGCGGTCACCGGGGTTTGCCGCCGTGATACCGAGTGCCCGGTGCGGACGAAGAGAGCGGACCCGGCAGCATGGCGAAGCCTGCCCGATGTCGGGCTACGCGTTTCGGGCGTGTTTTGAGGCCGTCGGTTGCGGATGTTCGCCGGACCCCACAGCCGGCCGGACGGCCGCTTCCGGCATCCTGACATGACGTCGGTGGGTCAGAGGTCAGATCACGGCGAAGGACTGGCGGTACTCGCGCGGTGTGATTCCTGTGGTGCGGCGGAAATGGTGCCGGAAGTTCGCCGGGGTGCCCAGGCCGTACATCTGGCTGACGTGGCTGATGGTGGCGTCGGTGGTTTCGAGGAGTTCGCGTGCTCGGTCGACACGTGCCGTGTTGAGCCATTTGATCAGGGTGGTGCCGGTCTCGGCCGCGAAGCTGCGCACGAAGGTCCGGGTGGCTTGGCGGGCGTGTGCGGCCAGACCGGCGACCGTCAGTGGCTTGTCGGGGCGGGTCAGGGCCCATTCCAGCGTCGGGCCGAGGCTCGTCCTCTTCGGTGGTGCCGGCGGCCTCCTGATGAATTGCGCCTGTCCGCCTTCCTCGATGCGGTGCGGCGACGATCTCTCGTGCCACCGCGTTCGCGAGGGCGGGTCCGTGGTCGCGGCGCGGGAGGTGCAGGCACAGGTCGATGCCCTGGCCACACCCGCAGAGGTGAGGACGCCCTCAGCGTCGACGCAGAGCACGTCGGGGTCGACTTCGACCGTCGGATGGAGGCGGGCGAGATCGTCGGCGTAGCGCCAGTGTGTCGTCGCGCGCCTCCCGTCGAGCAACCCCGCGGAGGCGAGCGCGAACGCTCCGGTCAGATCGAGGCGATGCGAGCGCCGTTGCGGCGTGCCTGGCGCAGTGCGGCCGCCGCGTCATCCGGTGCGCCACCAAGGTATCCGCGGAAGGTGGGCACGATCACGGTGCCCGCGGCGCGGACCGCGTCGAGACCATGTGTGGCGACCAAAGGCCATCCGTTCTCCGTTTCGACGGGACCCGGGACCCGGGACGCGACCGCAGAGCATCACCTCGTAAGGCAGCTCTGGCAGACCGAGGACGCGGAACGGCATGCCAACCTCCATCGGCAGTACTCGGTCAAGTGCGGGAGCACGGCGACGCGATGCTCCCGGACGGGGCCTTGTGATGTCATCGAAACTGTCACGGCAGAAATCTATCGGCATCCTCACTGGAGCGTTCTCGACGACCTCGCGTCGCGGTATCCGGACGTCGATGTGCTCACCGGGCAGCGATGGGTCGATGCCGGACCCATCGTGACCAGCGCGGGTGTGTCCGCCGGGATCGACATGGCGCTTCACCTCAGTCGACCGCCTTGAACCGGCGCGGAGAAGGCCGCGACCGGCGAGATGACCAGCACGGGGAACGATCACCTTGCCATGTGCCGGCAGGCTCGCGGGGAGCTCGTCTCATGGGGCGTAATCGTCACTACGCTTCAGGCCATCGGCATGGTGGAGCAACTGGCGTCGGACGAATTGCGGGAGCTGTTCCACGGGGTCGTGCCGCCCTCGCCGACCCGCCCCGGTGGACGGGAGTGTTAACCGTAGTATTCGACGTTGTCCCAGAAGTCGGTCCGTGGGTCGACGGCGCGCGGGTCGTCGGTTCGGAGCATCCAGTTCTGGAGCTGTTCCCGGAGCCGGGTCTTCACCGCGGCATATTCGGGATAGTCCGTGAGGTTTTCCAGGCTGTGCGGATCGGATTCGAGGTCGTAGAGCTCTTCCTTCGGCCGCTTGCCGGTGGCCAGCTGGAATGCCATGGCGAATTCCGGCCGGTGCCGGTTCTCCAGGAGCTGTGTCTTGGTGGGGCCCGCGTCGATGTCGCCGAAGACCCCACGGTCGGGCGAGGGGGGCTGCGGGTCGCCGGCGGGCCAGCGCTCCGGGAAGAAGTTGCGGATATACAGCCACCTGTGCGTCCGTAGGGCGCGGATGGGATACGAGAGATTCCCTTCCCGGGCGAAGGAGTGTCGCTCGCGCTCGAGGACGACGAACTCGCGCGGGGCGGCTGTGCCCGAGAGCGCCGGCAGCAGCGACTGCCCGGTCATCGCCGGCGGCGTGGGCAGCCCGGCGGCGTGGAGGAAGGTGGGAGCGAGATCGCTCAGCACCGTCAGGCGATCGATCACTGTTCCCGGGGCGGCCCGGCCCGGCCAGCGGATCGCAAGCGGCACGTGGGTACCGGCGTCGTAGGTGTTGGCCTTGGCCCGCGGCCAGGGCCAGCCGTTGTCGCCGGTCATCACCACGATCGTGTTCTCGGCGAGCCCTCGCTCGTCCAGGAGTCGCAGGGCATCGCCGACCTCGCGGTCGAAGCGTTGCACCTCGGCCAGGTAGTTGACGGCGTCGGCGCGGACCTCCGGCGTGTCCGGGAGATACGGCGGGACATCCACGGCGGCCGGGTCGATGCCGGAGTGCTCGCCCAGCTCGGGGTCGTACGGTCGGTGTGGATCGGAGGAGCCGAACCAGAAGCAGAACGGCGTCCGCTCCGGCTGCTGTTGGAGAAACTCGCCGAACGACGGGAAGCCCGGGCCCGCCGGGTCGTGCGGCCACTGCGGAAACACGCCGGGGCCGTAGCCCTTGCGTATGCGCCCGATACGGTATCCCGCCTGCTCAAGGAGGTCCGGGTACACATCGAACGTGGCCGGGAGCTCGGACCACAGGTTCGCTCCCGCCCCGAGGCGGTGCGGCGCCTGGCCGGTGAGGAGCGCGTTCCGTGACGGCGTGCATGAGGGGGCCGCGCAGAAGGCGCGCGTGAACAGCGCGCCTTCTGCCGCGAGCCGGTCGAACGTCGGCGTCCGCGCGGCGTGGGAACCGTAGGCGCCCGCGTCCGGGAAGCCCCAGTCGTCCGCGATCGCGAACAGGATGTTGACCGGTGGGTCCGGCTCGCCCCTTGCCGCCCCGGCCGGCGTGCCCAGCGCCAGCGCACCGGTGATCCCGGAGATCAGCATCGTGCGCCTGCGCACGTCATTGCCGCCCAGGTGCCTTGAGCTCATCGAAGGCCTCCGCTCCGGTCGTCATCCGCCATCGGCCGCGTCGTGATCGCACCGTCGCCTCGCAAGAGCGGCTCGTCATCCGGTGTGGCTCCACACCGCCTGGGCCGCAGGAGCGGCGAACCGACATCTGTTACGTGTACCTCGCCAGGCCCAGCATGCCCTCAACTGGTCTGAGGAAACACTGAGTGGAGCCAGGCCCGGGTGTGGGCCAAGCTGCACCGTCTGATCTTCGATGAGCTGGGCGCGCGAGGTGAGCTTCACTCCGCCGCCAGCCGCCCGCTGCCGGTCCGGCCGCCCGCTGCCTGCTGTCGGCCCGTGCCCGTCGGCCGTCCAGCCGCTGGCCGTACAGCCGACCAGCACCCACCGCCGGCCGTCAGCCGCGCAACCACGACTGGTGGCCATCGTGCAGACCGGTCAGCCGGTCAGAGGGTCGGGTGTTGGTCTGGTGAACGGTCCCGGTCCGCGTTGCTGGACAGGGTCGGGGCGTGGATCCCACTGCCGGACACCGCGACGATACACACGCTGGGCAACCGCGGGGCGGGCTGGGCACTTCGGTACTCGTTGCCGGCACCGAACACGGCCGACGGTTCCCCGCAGCCGTGGCCGTGGCTCTGGTCCTGGTGCAGACCGGCGCCCTGGGATGGCAGATACGCGTCCCGGTCATGGTCCTGGCCGTGAACGCGGTGACGGGGCTCGTGGTGTGGGTGCTGCTGCCCGCGGTGACCTTGACCGGGGCCCTGCTCGCGGCGCAGGTGACCTTGTGCGTGCTCTCGGCCACCCGGCCGCGCCGGGTCTCGGTTGGGGCACTGGTGGCGATGTGTCTGCCGGCGCCGGCGGCCCCCATGCAGGCCCGTAAGGCATTGCGCGCCATCGAGGCAGCCGCCCGCTCCGCGCTCGGCGAACTACGCCTGCTGCTCCGCGGGTTCGGTCCCGACACGCAGGACGACGGGCCAGAGGCGGAGGGGCCGGAGGCGGACGCTACGGGGGCGGACGGGACAGGGGCGGACGGGCCAGGGGAGCGGCGGGAACCGGAACCCTGACTCGGGCACCTGGAGGAACTGGCCGACACCGTACGCGCCACCGGGATGACCGTCCACATCCACCACGAGGGCACCACCGGCAGCCTGCCGCCCGCGGTGGCCCTGGCCGCCTACCGGATCGTCCAGGAAGCCCTCACCAACACCCTGCGCCACGCGACCGGCGCCGACGAGGTAAGCGTGCACATCACCGCCCAAGCGCAGCACCTGAAGATCACCGTCACCGACAACGGCCCCGCACCACAGCGCGGTCCGGCGCACCGCAGCCCGGCCACGGCGGGCGCCGGACGGCCTGGTGGGCATGAAGGAACGCGCCCGGCTCGTAGGCGGCCACCTCCACGCCGCCGCGCTCCCCGCAGGCGGGTTCGAGGTGGCGGCACAGCTGCCGCATGATCATCGACGCCAGGGACGACCTCGAGGTGGCCGGTGAGGCCTCCGACGGCCAGGAAGCGGTGCGACTGACCCGGGAGGTGGCCCCCGACGTGGCGCTGATGGACGTCGCATGCCCCCGGCCTGGACGGCATCGAGGCCACCCGGCAGATCGCCGAATGCGGCAGCCGGGCGAAAGTGCTGGTACTGACCACCTGGGACGTCGACGCCCACGTCGTCGCCGTCCTGAACGTCACCACACCCGACTACGCACGACCGCCCCGCCCCCGCCCGGTGATCGTGTGGCTGCACGGCGGCGGCTTCACCACCGGAGCGGGCAGTTCCTACGGCGCCACCGCATGGCCACCCGCGGTGACGTCGTGGTCGTCACCGTCAACTACCGCCTCGGCAGCATGGCGACCTGCCTGGTGCCTCGGCTCCAGTAGGGTCCGATCATGACTACGGGACACCCGAACTCGTGGGCTGCCGACGCGATCCGGCGGGTACGGACAGGCGGCCTGCATCTGACACCGACGCCCCTGCGTCCGCTTCCGCTACTCGCGATCCGGGACGTCGAGATCTACATCAAGGACGAGTCCGCGCATCCCACAGGCAGCATGAAGTATCGCCTGGTGCGGGCCATGTTCTGTGAGGCGATCGCCAGCGGCGCTATCAGGTCGGACACACCGGTGATCGCGGCTACGAGCGGAGCGGTTGCTGTCGCCGGAGCCCACTTCGCGAGGCTGCTGGGCCTGGTGTTCACCGCCGTCGTACCGGCGAAGACCTCTGCGGACGTCCTGGCCAGGATCGAAGGGGAGGGCGGACGGTGGCAGGTGGGCGAGCAGCCGCCCGCCGCGGTGCAGGAGGAGGCGAGGGCGTTGGCCGAGCAGCTCGGCGGCCACTTCCTGGACCACTTCAGCGACGCGGAGCGAGCGGTGGCCGGGTGTGGTGAGCCGACGATCGCCGACGAGATCTTCGATCAGATGAGCGGGGAACCGCACCCGATCCCGGAGTGGATCGTCACGGGTGTCGGAACCGGGGCGACTTCGGCAGCGATCGGACGCCACCTGCGGCGGCACGGTCATCCGACTCGGCTGGCCGTGGTGGACCCGGAGAACTCCGCCTACTTCCCCGCGTGGGCGAGCGGGTGTGGCGACTACACCACGGGGATGCCCTCGCGGATACCTGGCATCGGTCGCCCACGCACCGAGCCCGGCTTCCTGCCGACGGTGATCGACTTGATGATCCCGGTACCGGACGCGGCGTCCATTGCGGCCATGCGGTGGCTTCGCACTGCTGCCGGTATCGAAGCCGGACCGGCGACCGGCACCAACTTCTGGGGAACGTGCCACCTCGTGGCACGGATGCACCAAGCGGGGATGCGGGGCAGCGTCGTCACCATCATCGGTGACGTCGCTGATCCGTACCGGAACACCCACCTCAATACGGAGTGGGTGCGTGCGCGGGGACTCGACCCCGCGCCGTACGAGGCCGACATCGAGCTGTTCGCCCGTACCGGGGACTGGCCGGTCGGGTAGCGACCCGCGTGACGGCCGGGCGCGGATGCCCCTCAGACCTCTATCCCGGCTGGAAACTCCGGCTGGTGCCGTCCATGAGCTGGGCCGTCTGAGTCGGGGACATCGTTGCCCTCCAGGCGTTGCTGGCCACTCGCCCAGGCGCACGGCATCGACGTCTCGTCAGACCGCTCCCCGGTGGTGCTCCACCTCAGCGCCAGTCACGGCCCACGCTGGCCGCAGTCGGCCTCGCTCTGGCCGGCCGGGCTGGCGCCCGGCTGGTTGCTCTCCTTGGCGTGTCCGTCAGCCGGCGCACGGTCTGGCGCCTGGTCGACGCGCTGCCCGAGCCGGAGGTGCCCGCACCGCGGGTAGTCGGTGTCGACGAGTACGCCACCCGCAAGGGCCGCCACTACGGCGCTGTCCTGGTGGACGTCGAAACCCGCCGTCCCACCGATCTCCTGCCTGATCGGGAGGCATCGAGCCCGACCGCCTGGCTCGCCCAGCGGCCGGGCGTCGAGGTCGTCTGCCGGGACCGCGCCCCGTTCTTCGCCGAGGGCGCCGCGGCTGGAGCGCCGCAGGCGGTCCAGGTCGCGGACCGATGGCACCTCTGGCACAACCTGAGCGAGGCCGCTGAGCGGAGCGTCGCCCAGCACCGCCGCTGCCTGCACGTTCCGACGCCCGCAGCACCTCGACCCGAGCCCGAGTCAGCCCCGGCTGCGGACCCGTCCGCATCACCTTGGCCACGAGGGCACCGGTTCGCAGACCGGATCCGGGCCCGGCATGCCGCCATCCACGCCTTGCTGAAGGCAGGACACAGCCGACGCGCGGTCCAGCGGCAGCTCGGGATGACCTACCGCACCGACCGCTGGAACAAGGGCTGCACCAACGCGTGGAAGCCGTGGGAGGAGATCGTGCCGCTCGGCTACAAGGGCAGCTACCAGCGCGTTCGCGCCTACCTGCACGACAAACGCACCTCACCACGGCCGGTGACCGCCAGGCCGCCCTCGCGAAGCACGGTCCTCGTCGCACATACTGACCCCCCTGTAGCTATGAGGAGCAGCCCTCCCTTCGCGCAAACCGAACATTCGGTTAGCACGTGGAAAGTTGAAGCAACCAATGGTCGAGGCTGCTTGTCAGCGTGTCCGCAGACAGGGTCCGGGGGATCAGGTGAGGCGGTGGCAAGGGTCGAGGGTCTGCTTAATGCTCCGGACGTGATCGTGGAACGGATCGGCCCTCCCTCATGCGCAGGATCAAGGTGACCGCGTCCTCCGAGTCGGTTCCGGGAGTCAGGACTTCCTGCAAGAGGAGGCCGCGAATCGCGGCAATGGTGACGGTGGCCACATCCCGCGCTTCCTTCGTGTCGAGCCCTTCGCGTTCCGCGAGTGAGGACAGCATCACGGTCAGGTCGCCGATCGACTCTACGAACTCAGGGAAGTCCTCGGGGCCGTACGCGGCCAGTCCGACGACGTAGAAGAAGCCGCGGGCACGCGACAGCTGCTCCGGCCGGGTGTAAGTACGCCAGATCGCCACAACGAAATCGTCGAAGGTGCCCTGCTGGGCGGCCTCCAAGAGTGCCTCGTTGTCACGCGATCGCTGCGCGTTGAGCATGGCGGCCAAGACGCCCGGGAGTGACCCGAAGTGGTATCGCAACAGGGCGTGGCTGGTCTCGATCCGGGCGGCGATCTCACGGAGTGACATCTCCGGCGGGGGAAGGGCCTCGCCGAAGGCGTCGAGAAGCCGTGCCAGGAGTCGCTCGCGCGCGCTGCCCTTGCGTTCCGAGGTTGACAGGATCACTCCCACAGTTTATCCATTGGAAAAGAAAGATGGCGGTTCCGTGTTGCTTCACACATGGTCGCAGTCAGCTCGCAACGGCGGAGGATCGACTATGGGACCTGCTCATGTCGTCGGCGCGGCGGTCATCGACGGATCGGGGCGCGATCCCAGCAACCTCGACATCACTATCGAGAACGGCCGCATCACCCAACTCGGTGCCTCCAGCGCGCACGGCGAGCGTCTCGATGCCGAGGGATTGACGATGACGCCCGGCCTGATCGACGCTCACGTCCACCTGGGCCTGTCGAGCCCGATCCAGCCGCACTTCTCGTTTCAGATGAGCGCCGCCGAGATCGCGGCGGACATCTTCGCCACGGCCGGCGCGACGCTCGACGCCGGCTTCACCACCGTTCGCGACACCGGCGGGATCGACGGCGGTGTCGTCACCGCGATCGCGAAGGGCAAGGTCAGAGGGCCGCGCGTCCTGTCGTGCGGACCTGTTCAGTGCCAGATCGGCGGCCACGGCTACTACGGAGCCGAATGGGAGCCCACCGAGCTGTGGAGCAGCCACCACATCCCGGGCCTGTGCGCCCTGTCCATGATGGCGGGCAACGCGGACGAGCTGCGGCACAACGTCCGCGAAGCCTTCCGTCGCGGAGCCTCCTTCCTGAAGCTCTGCGTGACCGGCGGAGTGGTGGGCGCACATGATCGACTGACCGACACCCAGTTCACCGTCGAAGAGATCGCTGTCGCAGTTCAAGAAGCTGCGGCACGGAACACCTACGTGACAGTCCACGCCCACAACAATCAGGGCATACGCAATGCGGTCGAGGCCGGGGTGCGCTGTGTCGAGCACGGCACCAGCCTCGACGAATCCACAGCGACCCTGATGGCCGCTCGCGAGGTTGCCCTCGTGCCCACGTTCGCTGTCGTCGAGCAACTGCTGCACGACACCGCCGGAGCCGGTCTCGCCGAGTCGACCCGCGACCGAGCCCAGGGCACACACGAGCAGATGACGAAGGCGCTCGCTGTCGCCAAGCACGCAGGAGTACGGATCGGGCTGGGTTCCGATCTCATCGGCCCGGCCCAGGAACGTCGCGGCAGAGAACTCAGCCTGCGCGCAGCCCTCGAGACGCCGATGGAAGCGCTCGTGGCGGCGACCCGGACCAACGCCGGGATCCTCGGCCTGTCCGGCCAGGTGGGTGTCATCACTCCCGGCGCGCAGGCAGACCTCGTTCTCTGGAACGGCAACCCGCTCGAAGACCCAGAACTCTTCTCCGACCCCACCAACGCCGTCCTCGTAATCCAGGCCGGCCAAATCGTAAAGGACCTCAGGTGAGCACCATGTGGCAGGGCTGCCTCGCCCACACCGACTACTTCGAGATGCGCTCCAGGGGTGGGCACGACTACGGCGTCTGGGTCACCACGCCACCGCGCTACGACCCTGCCGCGGCGCAAGCGCCTGTCGTGTACGTGCTCGACGGCAACTGGGCCGTGGGCATGACCGCCCCACTCATCGTCACGCAACTGGACCCCATGCAGTCGATTCAGCCCTACGTGCAAGTCAGCGTGGGTTACGCAGGCGAGGAAGCAGAGCACTGGGACCGGTTGCGCAACCGAGACCTCGTGCCCCCCGGCGAACCCATCGCGAAGGAGTACATCGATGCGGTGGAGATGGGGGTCGAAGCGGGCACGATGACTCGCGAGCAAGCCGACGCCCACCTCGCCGAATTGAGCGACAGCCGCGGGGATATGTTCCTGAACTTCCTTACCGACGACCTGCACCCGCGGATCGAACGCGACTACGGCACAGCCCCGAGCGGTCACGGCCTCTTCGGCTATTCCTACGGCGGACTCTTCAGCCTCTACGCCTGGCTCACCAATAGCACCTTCTTCGAGAGCATCGGCGCGGGCAGCCCCGGCATTGTCAGTGCAGACAGTCAGGTCTTCGCTCGTCTTCAAGCAATGGGTGACACCCTGCCCGCTACCAAGCTTCACGTGACCTTCAACGACCGAGAGATCCTCGGAGACCTGGCGGTCTACCAGAATCTCACGAAGAACACGGCCACGTTCCTTCACCGACTCACCTCACGCAGCGGATCCGTCACCAGCGCACTCATGCACGAAACGCACGTGACTGGGCTCCAGGCATCGTTCCTCAGCTACCTCAGGACCTGCCGTGCCCAGTAAGCCTGGACGCCGCGGCTCTGCCTGACCGCCGCGCTGGGCGGCCGGGCTTGCCTCGGTCGTCCGGCCGGTCGGCCGAGCGATGCGACCTGCCCCGTCTGGTCGCCGAGGAGGTGAAGCTGACCGGGGCGAAGAACGGTGCCGGACGCCGACCATCGGCTGGCTGTCCACTGCCCACGGCGGGCGCGTGCCAGACTTCGTGGACGATGACCACGCCAGTATGGGGAGAACGACCCGTGACCGACGCTCCGGCCCGACGAACGCAGGAACAGCGGCGCGCCGAGACTGAACGCCGGGTACTTGACGCGGCGATGGAGCTCATCGCGCGCTCTGGGTCCCGCGGTGTCACACTCGCGCAGGTGGGGGAGGCCGCGGGGTACAGCCGCGGCATTGTGTACCACCAGTTCGGGAGCCGGGAGCGGTTGCTGGAGGCGGTACTCGACGAGGCGCAGCGGTTCGGCGTACCGGAATATCAGGGCAACGGCCTTGAACACCTTGCGCGGATCGTCGAAGCGTACCTGCGCAACGTCGCCCAGCGGACGCCATCGGCCCGGGCGTTCCTTCAGCTGTGGGGCGAGGCGATCGCTGCGGATCCCGCCCTGATGCCGCTGTTCGCTCAGCGCGACGCGGACTTCCGCCAGTTCCTCGTCACCGTGGTGCGCCAGGGCGTGACCGACGGATCCATCCGGGATGACGTGGACCCGACCGCGGCTGCGGTGCTGATCCTCGCCCTGGTTCGGGGATGCGGGCTGCAACTCATCGCGAATCCGCCCGTCCGGAACCTTCCCGCCCTGGTCCGGGAGGCGAAGCGATCAGTACGCGCGGCGTTTGGCACCACGCCGTAAGCATCCGGCCCCACTGGGCGAGACCACACACAAACAGCCTTGAGGAGTGGCGTATTGGCGGCACTTGCGGCTACATTTACTTGCGTACATGCACGCAAGTAAATAACTGAAGGAGAGCACATGTCGGCACGCGTCCCCCTTGTCCTCGTCCATGGCAATCCGGAGAACGCCACCGTGTGGGGCCCCCTGCTCGCGGAGTTGCGCCGGGACGACGCGTTCGCCCTGTCCCCGCCGGGCTTCGGAGTGCCTGCGCCGGACGGATTCGCGGCAACCGTCGACGGCTATCGTGAGTGGCTCGTCGCACGCCTTGAACAGTTCCGGGAGCCTGTCGATCTCGTCGGGCACGACTGGGGCGGCGCTCATGTCGTCCAGGTCGCGATGGAGCGGCCCGACCTGATTCGGAGTTGGGCCTCTGACGCCCTCGGCCTGTATGCGCCCGACTACGTGTGGCACCAGCGCGCCCAGGTGTGGCAGCAGGAAGGCCCGGGAGAGGAGTCCGTCAAGGAGATCTTCGGCGGTTCACTCGAGCAGCGCCTCGCCGTGGTCGCCGGGCTCGGGATGACCGGGCCGACGGCGGAGCGCGTCGCCGCGAGCATGGACGACGGCATGGGGCAAGCGGTCCTCACGCTGCTGCGGTCGGCCGCCCAGCCCGTCATGGCCGAGGCGGGCCGCCGTCTCGCGAACACACGACAGCGACCCGGTCTTGCGCTCATCGCCTCCAACGACATCGGCCAGGCCAGCGGAACGCCGGCGCAGCACCGGGCCGCAGCCGAGGCGAGCGGCGCCGAGATCGCCGAACTCGCAGACGTGGGGCACTGGTGGCCGGTCGAGAGCCCGCGCCCGGTCGCCCGGGCACTGACCGCCTTCTGGTCCCGGCTCGGCGGGTAGCGACCCGACGCCCCCAGACGGCGCTCGGCACACCCCCGGGCATGACACACGCTGTGTCCGGGGGCAGAGCGAAACTGTCGCGACACCGGCACCAGACGCCTTGGAGAGGCTGTCAGTGCGACATCCGGCTTGAAGTCGGTGGCCAAGGGCCTCCGCAGTGAGCTGCTTGCAGGGAGCCGTTGTGGCGGGGTACCGGTTCCGCAAGCGATTCGGCACCTTGGCCACCTTCGGCATCGCGCTGGTCACCCCGTTACTGGTGGGCACATTCCGCCAGCGGCCACCGGGTTGCGGTTGGTCCAGTGCCTGGACAAGAAAGTGGAGATGCGCCCTGACCTGGGATCTTGCCGACTTTGTCCACGGCGAGCGCCGGTCATCGCGGAAGCCCACCAGAGCGTCACTGGATCCGCCGAGCTTGCCGTCCGGGTCGCCATAGATGTCCACGGGCACCCGCCAGATCAGCTTGCCGTTGTCCGCCCAGGCCGCGAGACCTTCACGTACCGGACTTCTCATCCCGCTCTCCGCGTTCCGTGGTCCTGCACTCCTGATGTCAGCAGATTCGACCACCGGCGGAACGGGACGCGTCCCGTCATCCGAATCAGGGCGTCGTCGGGAGTGAGCCAGGCGGTGTGGGTGAGGTGCGGGACCCGTCCCGTCACAGGGCTGACACAGTGTCTCCGGATTTTGATCACAACCGTCCGGCCCCGACCAGCCGTCTCGGTGGCCCGGGGCTGTCAATCGAAGCGAGGCCCTATGAGACGCATGTTTCATGCGCTGTTAGTGGGTGCGGTCGCCGTCGGAGTCTCGGGTGTGTTCCACCCGGTCGCGTCGGCCGCCGCCACCTCTCCGCTGGAGGTCAAGAGCGTCACGGCGAGTGCCGATGACGGCAACGTTCCCGCCAACACCCTGGACAACAATCTGAGCACTCGTTGGTCGTCGGAGGGCGACGGGGCGTGGATCCGCTACGACTTGGGCTCGGCGCGGACCGTCGGGTCGGTGTCGGTGGCCTGGCACCAGGGGGACAGCAGAAAGAACACCTTCGACGTCCAGCTGTCGGCCGACGGATCGTCGTGGAAGACCGTCCTGGAACGAAAGACCAGCAGTGGCGGCACACGTGAGCAGCAGAAGTACGACTTCGCCGATGCCCCGGCCCGCTATCTGCGGATCGTCGGTCATGGCAACACGGTCAACGACTGGACCAGCATCACCGAGACCGACATCAACGGGGCCGACAGCGGCGGAGACGACGGCGGTGGCGGCTCCTGCGCGTACCCGGCCGATGTGCTGGACCTGACGGACTGGTACATCGGGCTGCCGGTGGGCGAGGAGGAGTCCCCCAACAACGTCTACCAGCCAGAACTCGCCACGTACGCGAACGACCCGTGGTTCACCACGGCCGACGACTGCGCGGCCGTCCGGTTCCGGGCCCCGGTCAACGGGGTCACCACCAGCGGCTCCAAGTATCCCCGCTCGGAGCTGCGGGAGATGACGGACTCGGGGGAGACCAAGGCGAGTTGGTCGTCCACGTCCGGCACTCACACGATGGTGATCGACCAGGCCATCACGGACCTCCCCGAGGAGACCCCGAACGTCGTCGCCGGGCAGATCCACGACGCCTCCGACGACGTCAGCGTCTTCCGCCTGGAAGGCAGCAAGCTCTACATCACCGACGGCGACGAGAAGCACCACAAGCTGGTGACGGACGACTACGTGCTGGGCACGAGGTTCCAGGCGAAGTTCGTGGTCAGCGACGGCAAGATCAAGGCCTACTACAACGGCGAGTTGCAGACCACGCTGTCGAAGGAATTCTCCGGCGCCTACTTCAAGGCGGGCGCGTACACGCAGGCCAACTGCGACAACTCGGAGCCGTGTAGCGACGGCAACTACGGCCAGGTGAAGATCTACGGGCTGAACGTCACGCACGGCGATGATGGGGGAGACGAGGGCGGCAACGGCGGGGGTGACGGGGACTCGACCGAGGCCGCCAAGCGGTACGGCTGGGGCACACCGCTGCCGGTGTCCGACGAGTTCGGCTATACCGGCCCGGTCGACCCCGCGAAGTGGGACGTCCCGTCGGGCAACGTCGGCGGCACGGCCCAATGCTGGGAAGGCCACGACGAAAACGGCCGCCGGTGCGCCAAGAACAGCACCGTCGCCGACGGCATGCTCACCATGCGCGGTGAGGCGAACGGCGACACGGGATGGATCAGGCAGAGCCGTGACACCCAGTACGGCCGGTGGGAAATCCGGTCCCGCTCACGGAACATCGGCTCGGAGGGCGGGCTCTACCATCCGCTGCACCTGATCTGGCCCACCGAGGACAACCGGCTGGAAAACGGGGAGTACGACTGGGTCGAGTACTCGGACCCCGACGCGCAGTGCCTCACGGCGTTCCTGCACTACCCGAAGAGCCCGTCGGACAAGAAGGAACGCCGCGACCTCTGCCCCCTGGACATGACGCAGTGGCACAACTTCGCGTTCGAGTGGACGCCCAAGGCGCTGGTCGGCTACGTCGACGGTGTCGAATGGTTCCGGCTGGCGGACGGCGCGAACGCCGACCGGGGGAACATCCAGGCGATGCCCCTGGGGAACCTCGTCATTCAGCTGGACAACTTCACCGGCGACAGCGGCCTGCGTCCGGCCGTGTTCGAGGTCGACTGGGTCCGGACGTACGACGTCGAGCCCGCGGAAGAGGATCCCACCGATCCCGGCGGGGGTTCTCCGGTCCAGGTCAAGAGCGTCACGGCGAGTGCCGATGACGGCAACGTTCCCGCCAACACCCTGGACAACAATCTGAGCACCCGTTGGTCGTCGGAGGGCGACGGGGCGTGGATCCGCTACGACTTGGGCTCGGCGCGGACAGTCGGGTCGGTGTCGGTCGCCTGGCACCAGGGGGACAGCAGAATGAACACCTTCGACGTCCAGCTGTCGGCCGACGGATCGTCGTGGAAGACCGTCCTGGAACGAAAGACCAGCAGCGGCGGCACACGTGAGCAGCAGAAGTACGACTTCGCCGATACCCCGGCCCGCTATGTGCGGATCGTCGGTCATGGCAACACGGTCAACGACTGGACCAGCATCACCGAGACCGACATCTACGGAGCCGACGGCGGCGACGATGGAGGCGGGGGCGACGACGGAGGTCAGGACCCCGTCCGCACCGTCCGGGTCGCGAACTCGGACCAGTTGAAGAGCGCGTTCGGGGACGCGCGGCCCGGCGACCGCATCGTGCTCGCGGACGGCACGTACTCGATCGGCAAGATGACCGGCAAGAACGGAACGGCCGCCGAGCCCATCACCGTCGTCGCGGAGAACCGCGGCAAGGCGGTGATCGGCGACGGGCAGCTGGAGGTGGCGGGCTCCTCCTACGTCACCTTCGAAGGGCTGAAGTTCACGAACAGCAACACACTGAAGATCACCAGCTCGAACAACGTGCGGCTGACCCGCAACCACTTCCGGCTGACCGAGGAGTCCTCGCTGAAGTGGGTGATCATCCAGGGTGAGAACAGCCACCACAACCGGATCGATCACAACCTGTTCGAGGAGAAGCACCAACAAGGGAACTTCATCACCATCGACGGATCCGATTCCCAGCAGTCACAGCACGACCGCATCGACCACAACCACTTCCGCGACATCGGCCCCCGCGCGGACAACGAGATGGAGGCCATCCGGGTCGGCTGGAGCGGAATCTCCCAGTCGAGCGGATTCACCGTCGTCGAGTCGAACCTCTTCGAGAGGTGCGACGGCGACCCGGAGATCGTCTCCGTGAAGAGCAACGACAACATCGTCCGCTACAACACCTTCCGCGCCTCGCAGGGCGTCCTGTCCCAACGGCACGGGAACCGCGGCGAGTTCTACGGCAACTTCTTCCTCGGCCAGGGCAAGGCGGGAACTGGCGGGATCCGCATCTACGGCCAGGACCACAAGGTCTACAACAACTACTTCGAGGGTCTGACCGGCACCGGCTACGACGCCGCGCTACAGATCGACGGCGGGGACGTGGACACCTCGGGCGCGCTGAGCGCCCACTGGCGTGTCTACCGGGCGACCGTCGTGAACAACACCTTCGTGAACAATGTGTCGAACATCGAGATCGGCGCCAACTACAACCTCGCCCCGGTCGACTCGGTCATCGCTGACAACGTCGTCACGGGCAGCCGGGGCAAGCTGCTCAACGAGGTCAAGAAGCCCGTGGGCATGACCTACGCCGGGAACATCGCGTGGCCGACCGGATCGGCGACCGTCGGCGTGTCCCTGCCCTCCGACTCCGTCAGGGCGGTCGACCCGCTGCTCGCCTCCGACGGATCGCTGTACCGGATCGGTGCGGGCAGCCCGGCGATCGACACCGGCACCGGCGACCACACCTTCGTGACCGATGACATGGACGGCCAGGCTCGAGTCGGCGGCGTCGACGTCGGCGCCGACGAGCGGTCGTCGTCCACGGTCACGCGGGCCCCGCTCAGCGCGACGGACGTCGGCCCCAGCGCCGCGTAAGACGTGCGAAACGGCCGGTGGCGGGTCGGTCCCGCCACCGGTCGTCCAGTTCAGCAGCGGCCTCGCCGATGCCACGACGGCCTGGGCACTCGCCGACCCGGAGCACCGGACACCGATCAACGCGCTCGGCCGACTCGTCGACGCCGACCGGCCCCGGCACCTGCCCGTCGAGGCACTCGACTTCGCGACCGGATATCAGATCGCAGCGGCCGCCATCCGGAGACTGACCCGCCGAGTGACGACCGGCGAAGGCTCGATCTCCCGTCTCTCGCTCGCCCGGACCGCTGCGATGCTGATCGACGAGGGCCACGTGCCCGGGGAACCGGGGATCCGCCTGCCCCTCGACGGGCCGTACGGGGACCGCATCTTCGTCAGCGGCGACGGCCGCCCCGTGAAGCGGCTCGCGTTTCCCGTGACGATCGAGGGGGCCCCGCTCTTTTGGGAGCGGCCGTACGAACCAGCGGGGTCGTCCACGCCCCAATGGGCCACCACGGGCTGATACGGCTCTCCCTCGCCGACCGCCGCGGCAAACCACGCGGCGGCCGGGGCCACTGCCGACCCCGGCCGCCAGTGACGGCGCGCGCGAGATCCGTGTCGTGCCCACCGGGCCAGGTGCCAAGAGCTCAGGATGTGCGCTAGGCGTCCGAGTGACCCTTGACGTTGTCTCGTTGCCGACTGCGGTCACGCCTGGGAGCGCACTGGTTCTGTGGCGGGTGTGTGGTGGCCGGGGTCGGTGCGGGAGTCGAGGGTCAGGCTGAGAGCCGCAGCGGCGAGGTAGAGGCCGACGAAGGTCCAGATGAGGGTGATCATATGGGCGGTTCCGCCGAGCAGGCCGACGAGCGCCGGGCCTACGAAGGCGGAGAGTCCGGCGGCGAGGCTGTAGACGGCGAGTGCGTTGGCGCTGTCGGCGGGGCGGACGAGGCCGGGCATCAGAGCGGTGAGGGGCACGAAACCGGCGAGGCCGATGCCGTATACGCCCCAGCACAGCAGGGTGACCCAGAAGTTGGGGCCGGTGAGCTGCGGCACGTAGTAGAGCAGCAACATACCCGCCGCACACAGTACGCAGCCGAACCAGGTCACGGTGCGCCGCCAGCCCAGCCGGTCGCCGACGATGCCGAAACCGAGGTTGGCGAAGATGTTGGCGGTGTAGACGCAGGTGACGAGGAGGAGGTAGGTGCTCTGCGAGAAGCCGATGGTGCGCGTGAAGTACAAGGGAGCGACCACGAAAAGCGCGAAGTTCGGGGCGGTGTTCACCAGACGCACGAAGGCGCCGACGGCGACGCGCGGCTCGCGCAGGATCGTGATGCCGCGGAGGAGTTCACGCAACGGGGAGGTCGGCTCGTCGCGTGGGGCCGGTCCGGCATGGCTGAGGTCGCGTACGCCGAGCAACGCGGTCAGCGCGCCGAGGGCGACGAGGACGGTGGACACCCAGAACGTGCCGAACTCGCCGACGATCGGGATGGTAGCGCTGGCGACCAAGGAGCCGAGAGTGGGCAGGCCGGCGCCGAAGACGAACCAGAACCAGCCCACGGACGTGCCCCGCTGTTCTTCCGGGGCGGCCTGAGTGACCCAGACCAGGAAGGCGTAGGCGAAGAAGGGGTATCCGATGCCGCGCAGACCGTAGAAGACGGTCACCAGAGCGGCGGAGTGGCCGGGGATCGCCCAGGCGAGCAGGGCGAATTCGAGGATGATCCATGAGACGGCGCCGTAGAGCATGACTCGCCGGGGTCCCAGGACCGCCGAGAGCGTGCCGGAGAGCCATGAGCCGATGGCGACGAACACGCCGTAGACGCTGATGGTGGTGGCGACGTGGCCGGCGGTGAAGCCCTCGTCTTCGAGGAACGGGGAGAGGTAGTTGCTTTCGACCCCGTCGCCGATCATGAAGAGCAGGACGCCGAGGTAGCCGAGCAGCAGGGGAGCGGGCAACCCGATCCGGTCCAGGCTCGGGATCTTGGGGGAGGGCATGGTGTTTCCTTCGCCGTCGAAGGGCATGGTCGGCCGAGGCTCGTGAAGGCCGTGGGCGGGGTGGGTACCCGGGCGGCGCGGAGCGGGTCGAGCCGCCGGGGACGTGGGAGGTAATACGCCGACGAATTGTCCGTACAGCTCGTACCGTCCGGACATTAAGCAGTCCTGCGGTGAAACGTCAACAGTCGTGCGACGTTACAGGGGCTCGAGGAGTGCTTTTGCTTCGAAGAGTCTTGTACGTACAGTCCGTAGTGTATGGACAGTACGGCATGGGCGGCCTACCTTGCTAGGTGTTCGCCGGTGCGCGGAGACCATCGGCGGCCAGTCCGGCTGAGTCTTTTCGCTCAGCACGAACCAGCGAGAGGACGCGACGATGCGCGCGGTTGTCCTGGATGGACGGGGATCACCGGAGATCCACGAGCTGCCTGATCCTGAGCCGGGACCCGGCGATCTGGTGATCGCCCCCGCCGCGGTCGGCATCTGCGGCACGGATCTGCATCTGGCCTGCGGGGACTATCCCACCGGCCGGTTTCCCGTGGTGCCCGGCCACGAGTTCTCGGGCACGGTGGTGTCGGTCGGCCGTGGCGTGGAGGACTTCTCGCCCGGCGACCGGGTCTGTGTGGATCCGAATGTGGCGTGCGGTGCCTGTGAGGAGTGCCGCGCCGGGGCGACGAACCTGTGTCCCGAGCTGGTGCCGATCGGTGTGACGACCGACGGGGCCTGTGCCGAGCTGGTGCGCGTACCGGCGAAAGTCGCCTACCGGCTGCCCGACGGTCTCGACTTCGCGACCGGCGCCCTGGTGGAGCCGCTGGCCTGCGTTCTGCATGCCGCCTCACGCATCCGTCCGGTCAAGGACCAGCGGGTTCTGGTCTACGGAGCCGGATCGATCGGGCTGCTCGCGGTCGCCTGTGCCCGTGCGCGGGGAGCCCGTAGCGTCGATGTGATCGAACCCAGCGCGGTGCGTCGGGGAGCGGCTGTGGAGTTCGGGGCCGACGCCGTGTACGCTCCCGGGCTCCGGCCCTCAGGGCATGACGTCGATCTCGCCGTCGAGGCGAGCGGACATCCCTCCGCGGTGGCCGACGCCCTGGACCGGCTGGCCAAGCGCGGCACTCTGCTCCAGATGGGCGTGGTCAGCCCGGAGTCCTCGGTCGACCTGTTCCCCTACGACCTGTTCGACCGCGAGCTGTCCCTTGTCGGCTCGCAGTCCTTGGCCACCGCCTTTCCGGACGCGGTGCGCGAGGTGCTCGACCTGCCGCGCCTGGCGGAGCGCATGGTCACCCACACCTTCGCGCTGGAGGAGTACCCGGCCGCGCTGGAAGCGGCCCGTTCCGACTCCGCCCGCAAGGTCCACATCCTTCCGCAGCAGTGATGCCGCGTCCGCGTCGACATGATGGGAAAGACAAATGTCCGCATCCGTTCCACCGGCCTCCGGTGAACACGGCCTGATCGATCGCCTCGGCCTGCCCCGCCCCTTGCTGTGGGGGTTCGCCGGTCTGCTGCTGTTCATGATCGGTGACGGTGTCGAGTCCGGCTACATATCCCCCTACCTGCGCGACAACGGTGCGGACACGGCCACGCGGGCCGCTGTCATCATCACCGTCTACGGCGCGGTGGTCACCGCCGGATCCTGGCTGTCCGGCGCCCTGTCGGACGTGTGGGGGCCACGCCGGGTCATGTGGCTGGGCCTGGCCGTCTGGGGCGGTCTGGAGGTCGTCTTCCTCGCCGTGGCGCTGCCCACCGAGAGCTACCCGCTGTTGTTGCTCTCTTATGGGCTGCGCGGTTTCGGCTACCCCTTCTTCGCCTACGGCTTCCTGGTATGGGTGCTGGCCGGTAGCCCTCCACGCCGGCTCGGCTCGGCGGTGGGCTGGTTCTACTTCGCCTTCACCGGCGGCCTGCCGACCCTGGGCTCACTGCTGGCCAGCGGCAGCGAACCGCTGATCGGCGAGTACGCGACGCTGTGGCTCTCCCTGGCGCTCGTGGTGGCGGGTGGGCTCATCGCCCTCGTCGGCATACGCAAGGCCCAGGGCGGGGAGCGCCTGGCGGCGCCGGGAGTGTCGGCAGGCCGTTCCATCGTCAACAGCGTCGCGATCATCTTCGCGCAGCCGCGTATCGCGGTCGGCTGCCTGGTGCGGATCGTGAACACCGCCCCGCAGTTCGGGTTCCTGGTCTTCCTGCCCGACGTCTTCTCGGACGACCTGCACTTCGGCACATCCGGCTGGCTACAGCTGGTGTTCGTGCTCGGTGCGGCGAACATCTTCGCCAACCTGTTCTTCGGGATGCTCAGCGACCGGCTGGGCTGGCACCGCACCCTGCGCTGGTTCGGCTGTGTCGCCTCGGCGATCAGTTCCCTGTGCCTGTACTTCCTGCCCGCGCACGTCAGCGGGGAGTACTGGGTGGCCGTGGTGTGTGCGGCCCTGTACGGAGTCACCCTGGCCGGGTTCACCCCGATCTCCGTGCTGATGTCACTGATGGCGCCCGGGCAGAAGGGCAACGCCATCGCGGTGCTCAATCTGGGCGCCGGCGCGGCCACCTTCGTCGGCCCCCTCATCGTGGCCGTGTTCCTGGACGCGTTGGGTCCGGGTGCTGTGACCGTGATCTTCGCTGCCCTGTATCTGCTGGCCGGGGTGGCGGTCCGCCGGCTGACGATCCCCGAGGAGTCCCAGCAGGCCGTCGAGGAGGACAAGCCCCTCATGGACGTCACGGGCCCCGCCGTGACATGACCCGTCAGGCCCCGACCAGGGAAACGAGGGCGGCCGCCGTGCTCCCACGGCGGCCGCCCTCAAACGTCGGACCGGGTCGATCCCACTGTCAGTGGTCAGGAGCCGGTGGCGTCGACGTTGACCTCCAGCGGCACGACATCGCTGCGTACCCAGGTGTTGTATACGTCGTAGTGCTGCCCGCTCGGGGTCCACGAAGTGGAGCGGATATGGAGCACGGGAGTGGTCGGCCGGATGTCGAGGGCCGCGGCGATCTCAGGTGTGGGGGCGACCGCCCGCACGGAGCGGTGCGCGCCTCCCAGCGTGTACCCGGCCTCCGCCAGCGCCTGGCTGAGGGATGCCCGGCCCTCCAGAACATCGTCGCTGGCGGCGATGACCGGCACCAGCTCGGAGGGGCTGTAGTTGATGCTGTACAGGGCCGGCACCTCGTTGAGGGTGCGCAGCCGCACCAACTCGTAGCCCGCCGTCTTCTCCGGCACCTTCAGCAACTGGCACGCGAATGCCGGGAGAACGGTCGGCCCGTGCCTCAGGACCTGCGTGGTCACCGAACGGTTCTGATGGCTGAGCGCATTTTCCAGGAAGCCCTGCGGCTGCTGGATGGTCCATCCCTCGTCAGCGGCCGGGGTCCGGTTGGCGAAGACTCCGCGGTTGGCGATCCGGGTCACCAGCCCCTGCGATTCGAGGACCTGCAACGCCTGCCGGACCGTGGCCCTGGACAGGCCGAACTCCTTGCACAGCTCGTTCTCGCTGGGCAGGCGGTGGCCTTGCGGGATCTGTCCGCTGGAGAGCCGCTGGTCCAGCGTGTCGACGAGTTGCTGATAGTAAGGCGTCGACGACTGACGGTCGATGGCCCCCGATAGCGTCACCATGCGCTCCTTCCACTGGCCGCGGCGGCCTTCGGCCGCCGGATGTCCATCGTAATCCGTCGTACGTACTGTCCGTACGGAATCGTGGTGCGGCTGGACCGCTGGGCGAAGCGGGGTGCGGCCCCGCGGGCCGCACCCCTGCCGCGCGGGTGTCAGGTGTTGATCCACCCGGTGTCCACATCGGTGGCCGTGCCCGACTGAGCGGCCACGGCCGCCTGGAGCACGATGGCCGCGGCCGCCGCCCCGGGATCGAGCACTCCGCGCGCCACTTCTCCGACGTAACTGGCGCGACCGCGGCGGGCTACCAGCGCGGCGGTGCTGCGCGCACCCTCCACACCCGCCTCCGCCGCACGGCTCAGGGCCTGGGCGGCGTCGGTGGCGTGCGGTGCCAGGTCATGAAGCGTTCGCGCGGCGGGCACGAGCGCGTCGATCATGGTCTTGTGGCCGACTTCGGCCTTTCCGTAGCGCTGCACGGTTGCCACCGCGGCGTCGAGACCCCGCGCCAGCTCGGCGAGGGTGGGCTCACCGTCGCCCGCGCACCGCGCGAGATCGCGGAAGAACATGCCGAACAGCGGGCCGCTGGTCCCGCCGGTCCCCAGGAATCCCCTCGAAACGGCGGTCAGCCAACCCCGGTAGGCGGCCGGGGGATCGATGGCGACCGCCCGCTGGGCGCGGCCCAGCGCTGAGGCGATGTTGTTGCCGAAGTCGCCGTCACCGGCCAGTTGGTCCAGCTTGCCGAGTTCCTGGGCCCGGCCGCCCAGGAAGACTTCGAAGAGCCCCTCGGTCCATCGGCGGCCGAAGCCCTCGGCCAGGGTGAGGTCCATGGTGGTGCCGGTCATCGCAGATCCTTGTCTCGTACCAGGTCGGGGCGGTGTCGTCAGGTCGGGGCGGGTGCTTTCGGTCACCAGGTGAGGGCGGGAGTCCGCACGGAGGCGTCCCACAGGGGCAGAAGGCCGGCGTCGACTGGCAGCAGCGTCACCGATACGCCGTGCATGTCCAGCGAGGTCACATACGAGCCCGCCAGGGACCGGGCGATGGTGACCCCCTGCCCGGCCAGGCGCCGGTGCACCGTGCGGGCGCACACCGACAGTTCCAGCGGGCATGCCCCACCCAGGCCGTTGACGATGGCGATCACCGAGGAGCCGCGGCCCAGCTCCAGTGCCGCGGCCAGCGGGTCGACCAGCTCGGCGATGAGCTGATCGGCATCGGCGAAGGCGATGCGGCCGGTGCCGCGCTCACCGTGAATTCCCACGCCGAGCTCGACCTCGCCCTCGGGCAGGACGAAGGCGGGCTCGTCGGCTCCCGGATGCGTACCGGCCCGCACCGCGAGGCTGAGGGTGCGGGCCCGGCTCGCGAGGCGGCGGCCCAGTGCGGCCACCTCGCCGAGCTCGGCACCCGCCTCGGCGGCCGCACCGCAGATCTTCTCCACCGCCAGCACCGCGGCGGTACCGCGCCGGCCGGGTCCGTCCCCGTCGCCGTCGGTGGCGAGATCGTCGTCGACCAGGATCACTTCGGTCTTGACCGCGTCGTCCCCCGCGAGTTCACCGGCGATCTGGAAGTTCAGGACATCGCCGGTGTAGTTCTTCACGATCTGCACGACGCCGCGTCCCGAGTCGGCCGCGACAGTGCCGTTCAGGACCTGAAGGGCGGTGGGGCTGGCGAACAGCGCCCCGGGGACAGCGGCGTCGAGCATCCCGTGTCCCACGAACCCGGCATGCAGCGGCTCGTGTCCGGAGCCGCCGCCCGAGACCAGCCCCACCTTGTCCCGGGCGGGCTCGGCGCGGGTGACGATGCCCAGTTCACGGTCGTGGGCGACCAGCTGGGGGTGGGTGAGAGCCAGCCCTTCCAAGGCTTCCTCGGCTGCGCTCTCGGGGCGATTGACGATGTGCCGGTGCATGGCGCCGTGCTCCTTCGGCTCGGGTCTTGACCGGCCCCACGCTAACCCCTACTGTTCGGACAGTACAGACTGTACGTACAATTTCCTGGCGTGCGGAACCACTACCCGTTCCGCCCGCGATCACGCGCCCCACAACCGAGAGGGATCAGACAGTCATGTCCATGGAATACCGGATGCGCCGTACACTCCCCAGCGACCGGGTGGCCATCATCATGCCCGTCGACCACGGCCTGATCTTCAACCGGATCGAGGGCCTGGAAACCCCCTCGGCCCCCTTCGCCACCTGGGGCGACAAGGACGTCACCGGCTTCATGATGACGCCCGGCCAGGTCAAGCAGACCGAAGCCTTCTTCGCCCGCAACCCGCACCTGACGCGCGTGCTGACCATCGACACCTACTACGACTACACCCGGCTCGACGGCGGCGGCTCCCACAGCCTCATCACCACCGTCGAAGAAGCCGTCCGCATGGGCGTCGACGCCGTCAAGATGCTCTTCCCCTGGAACATCTCCCGCGCCGAACAGGCCGCTCTGGCCAAGCGGGCCGGGGAAGTCGTCACCGCCTGCGACGACTGGGACATCCCGCTCGTACTCGAACCCGTCCTCATCGGCGCCCCCCGCACCGAAGAGACCATCATCGAAGAGGAGAAGGTCGCCCGCATCGCCTACGACCTCGGCGCCCACATCATCAAGATCGCCTTCCCCGGCGAGGAGCGCACCCAGCGCCTCGTGGAGGAACTGAAGGTCCCCCTGGTCATCGCCGGTGGCCCGCTGGCAGGCGGCCCCGCCGAAACGGTCGACGCGGTCGCCCAGACCATCCGCGCCGGGGCCCGCGGCGTCATCGTCGGCCGCAACATCTGGCAGCGCGAGCCCGACGTCGCAGGAAAGGTCCTTACCGAGATCGCCGATCTCACCCGCAGCGTCAGCTTCGACGACTGACCTCTCAGGAGGGGAACGAGCCGCGTCGATCGAAGGAGATGACAAACGCGTGGGAACCTTGTCGCAGCGGGCGGATGCCGTCCTCGGCATCGACATCGGCAGCACGAACGTGAAAGTGGTGGCGCTCGACCCTGTCGGCCATGTTGTCGCCCGGGTGCGCCGTGCCACCCCGCGGCCCGTCGATGATCCCTCGATCGACGCAGCACGGCTCTTCGACACCATTGAGGAGATGGCGCTCGAAGCGTGTGGCGAGCGCTATGCCGTGGCAGCCGCCTGCGCCGCCGGTGTCGGGGAGGACGGCGTCCTCGTCGACGCCGGCCTCGCCCCACTGACCCGGGCCCTGGCCTGGTTCGACCCCCGCCGCACCGACCTCTTCGAGGTGCTGCGGCCACGGCTCGACGACGCCGACGACGTCGGTACGGCCACCGACGCGGCCCGCACCCTCGTCGGCTGGGCCTGGGCACGGACCCAGCCCCACGCCGAGCGCGCCACCGCGTGGGTCGCCCTGACGGACTACGTCGCCTCCCAGTGGGCCGCCACCACGTTCCTCAGCGACACCCTCGCCGCACGGACCGCCGCATGGCGACCGCTCTCCCGCACCTGGCACTCCCCCCGCGTCCAGGCCACCCTCGGGTCCACGAGCCTGCTGCCCACGGTTCTGCCCACGGGATCGACCGTCGGCGAACTGCGCTCCGAACGCCTGCGCCAGGCCGGTGTCCTGGCGCCCGGTGCCCTCGTGGTGGCAGGAGGGCACGATCACCCCGTCGGCGGCTGGGGCGTTCATCAGCTGCACCCCGGCGCGATCCTCGACTCCATGGGCACGGCCGAAGTGGTCGTCACGCAAACCCCCGCACCGCCCGACGCGGTCCCTGAGTCCGTCGACGTATCGCCCGGGATCCACAACGCTTCCGGCGCCACCGTGCTGCGCGTGGAGGAACTCGCCCGCAACGTTCAGTGGGCTTCCCAAGACCCCGCTGTCGCCCACGCCCTCGGCCAACTCATCTCCGGCGACGCCGCCCCCGACGACCATCTCCTCTCGCGGACCTTCCAGCCCGGTGCGGCCGGCGGCCGACCTCCGTCCTACGCGCCGGGGGCGGCTGCCGACCCCCACTCGCGCGCCTGCGCCGTGCTCGGCGCACTGGCCGAACTCGGCGGCCGGGCCGTCGAGTCGGTCGCTGCCCTCACCGGACCGGGCGCCTCGGTCTACAGCGCAGGAGGTTGGGCCCGTTCCCGGGGCTGGACCGACATCAAGCAGGCCGTCACCGGCAGGACCGTCCAGGCCATCGCCGAACCCGAGGTGACAGCCGTGGGCGCGGCCCTGCTCGCCGCTCGTGCCCTGGACTGGAAGCCCGACGCCGCGACGGGACTGAATCCCCTGCCCTGCTAGATATCAGGGCGGTCAGCTTCGCCGGGCCGCTCGCAGGCTGCACCGTAAACGCTATGCGGGCGATCACCCTCTTCACCTGATGGGTGGTGGGGTCTGCTGGTGACTGGCGTGTTGGGGTGCGGGGCCGGAGGATGCGCGGACCTGTACATGCGCGGGCAGGGTCAGCTTCTGCGGTGGGCCGGGCCGGGTGGTGGCGGTCAGCAGGTCGATGGCCTGACGGCCGGTGGCGTCGAGGGGCGCGGCCAGTGTGGTGAGCGGCGGGACGCAGAAGTCGGCGCCGAAGATGTCGTCGAACCCGGTCACGCTGATGTCGTACGGCACGATCACGCCACGGGCGGTGAGCCGCCGCAGTGTGCCTATGGCGAGCAGGTCGTTGTGTGCGATCAGCGCGGTGGCTTCGGTGCTGAGGGCGGCGTCCGCGGCCGCGGCGCCGCCTTCGACGGCTGCGGGGAACGGGCCGAGCCGGGTGGTGATGATACCGAGGTCGCGCGCCGTGGCGTCGATCGCCGACCATCGACTCGTGGCTGACCACGAGTCGCGAGGGCCGCTGAGGAACGCGAGGTGCCGATGGCCGAGGGAGTACAGGTGCGCGACGATCTGGCGTGGCCCGTCGGTGTGGTCGGTGACGACGCTGCTCAGCCCTTCAGCCTCCCGGTTGACCAGTACGATCGGCTTGATCTGCGCATAGTCGGCGAGCTGCGCCGTTGGCAGTCGGCTTGCCGCGACGACCAGCCCGTCGACGGAGGTCAGCGTCCGTTCGATGACCTGTCCTTCGACTTGCCGGGACAGGCGGGCGTCACCGAGGAGCAGCGTGTAGCCCGCCGTCATGGCCTGGTGCTGGGCGCCGCGGATGAGTGAAGCTTCCCCTTGATCTGCATCAGGTCCGGTGCGGCTTGGTGGGCGAGCCGGTCGATCTGCTGGTCCAGGGTGGATGTCTCCTGGGCGAGTTGCTGGTAGCGGACCGCCAGGCTCTTCAGCGCGAGTTTGGCGGCGGCCTCCAGGGAGGTGACGGTGCCGGGGCGGAACCTGGCCGCGGTTGCCACCAGGTGCGCCAGGGACATGCCCCGCAGCCGGTCGCGGAGTTCCTGCGGGGCGGTGACGACGACGGCGTGGAACTGGTTGGCGGCCTGGGTGCGGGCCTTCATCGCAGACCGGCGGGCCAGTCGCAGAGTTAGGCGCCCGTGCCCTCGACCCCGAAACGGTGAGGTGTGCCCAGCGCGCGTACCCATTCAAGGAGGCGGCGGTGCCCGGGCCCGCGGTGGGGATGCTGAGCATGTCCAGCTTGCGGCCGAACTGGTCCAGCGCGACGGCGACATGCACGTCCACGTGCGTGTCGATGCCCACCGTGACCAAGACCTTCTCGTCGACCTCCGCTACTCCGGCCTTGCCCGTCCTCGCTCCTTGCACCGTGCTGGCAGGAAGGCGGTGCCGGCCGGAGCAGCGCGGGCAAGACTGCGATGGGATGCCTCATGCCCCTATCAGGCCACAGCGCACCCGACCGGAACCGCGAAGCGGTGTCCTCCGGCTGGCCGACGCGTCGCTAACAAGGCACGAAGCCGATCTGTCTTTGGGTCCGACCAGCCGGAGAACACCGCTACCACGATGATGCTCCCAGTCTGTTTTGCCCTGGCCTCGGTAGGCGGCCGATGCCTGGTGGACAGCGAGCCCGGTGAGGTAGACCATCGGCTGGTCGTGGCCGAGCAGCAGGCCGATGAGCAAGGCGGCTCCGCTACGTCGCTGATCAGCTCAATCAGTGCGGACTCGTCGTTCAGGACCCGCCTCGACAAGAGGCGTTCACCTTGCGCGTCGATCACCACGCAGTCGGATGACCGGCTCGCACCCACGCTAAAACGGAACGGTAGGACAAGCTAAAAAGACAACCTCAGAGGGATGCCGGGACCCCTCCCGAACGGCGTGAATATCATCTCGGCCATGTCCGCTCCCGTGTATCCGCCGCGCTGTGTTCTAGCACGTCGCAACCCCGGGCTGGTTGTACGCGACCTCGCGGCGGCCACGGCAGACCTGGACCAGCTCGTCAGCACCCTGGGGGACCCCCGGACGTATGTCAGTGGCAGCCGGACTGACGCGGCCCGCGACCAGGCGAAGACAGTCACGCGCCAGTTGCGCCGCATCAGCCGCCGCCTGTACGTGGGACCGTGCGCACGTGTCCGAGGGCACAGTCGGCTTGGCAGATTCGTCAGCGTCCATGACCGCGATGCTCTCGATGATGGTGGTCTCGGGGCGCTCACCCGAGATGTCGCTTACATCTCCCGGGCGTTGCGGAAGGTGGGTCCCTGGTCCGGCGCCTCCATGTTGGTGCGCGACAGCTCCGGGCAGAACACCGCAACCCGCATGGGCGAAATTGGCCAGTCACTTCAAGCCGTACTCCGCACGACTGTCCTCGACTTGACCGCTGCCGACCTCACCGGCATTGAACCCGGCGAGGTATACGGAATCAGCGCCATCTGGGCATCCGGCACTGTATGGCCCTCCGGCATGGCTCAACGGGTACGCGCGTTGTCTCGCGAGGTTGGCCCCGGTGTCTTCCGGATATGACTCTGGCTGCCGAACCCCCTGACGAGGAGTACAGGGATTGCTGCACGCTCCAGCTAGCCGGTCGCCTGAGCCCGCTGCTGCGCACACTCAGCGGCATCCACATCGGAGACGCCGGCGCCCGCGGCCTGGGCCGCACCCTCACGCGGCGGCTGGCCGCCGCGGGCGAGTACGTGGTGGACGTGCCCTTCACGCTGGCGGCCCGGGCCCGGCTCCTGGCCACCGGCGGCGACCGAAAGACCGACGCGAACGACGCGCGCCACGTCGCCCAGGTCGCCCTGTTCCGCCATGATCTGCGGGTCGTGGAGCCCGAGGACCAGACGACGATCCTGCGGCCGCTGACCGAAACGGCACGACGACCTGGTCCACGAACCCACCCGCGTCCTCGAAGCCCGAGACCTGCTGGCCGACCTGCGGCGCCTGGACCGGCAGGTCAAGGACAACGAGGCCGAGATGCGCGACGCCCTCGCACACCGGCGGCCACCGCGCGCTGAACTCCGTGTTGCACATCATCGCCGTCTGCCAGATCCGCGACGGCGGGCGTGGACAGGAGTACCACCTGCGCAAGATCGCGGAAGGCAGGACACCGCCGGAAGCCCGTCGGGCCCTGAAGCGGCGGCTGTCCAACGTGGTCCACCGGACCACGAAACGAGATCAACAAACCCACCTCGCTCAGGCCACTTGACACACAGAGGCGCTATGAAGGCACAGACGCCCAACCGGCGACGCGCACGGTGGCTCCGCCTATGGGGCGCCCGTTGAGCTGTCTTGCCGTCGAGCGACATGGTTGGTCCTCCGTGCTGGGGGCGGGTCTGTCAGCGGATCCCGTAGCGTCGCAGGCGCTGGTAGAGCGTTCCGCGGGAGATGCCGAGGCGGGCGGCCGCGCTCGACTTGTTGCCGTCGCTCTCGGCCAATGCCTCGAGGATCACCCGCGCCTCGGCCTCCTCCAGTCGCGACAGAGACGCCTTCGTGGATCGCGGGATGCTGCCCGGCACCGTTCCGCGGCCGAGGACGAGCACCACTCCGTCGCCGAGGCTGCCCGGGACAACGGGATAGATCCGGGCGTGGACGTCACCGAGGACGATCTCCTTCGCGGCCGGACCCACCTCGTTCACAGCCGCCCAGAGCGTGGCCCGATCGAGCCCGAGCGGCGCCGCCTCGTCCTCGGTGATCATGTGCCGGGCATCGATGCTGACCACCGTGCCTGCGCGCGCTGCGCAGAACGCGAGGTGCGAGTCGAGGAGCCGGTGCTGGCGTGCGGTCATCCGCCGTCCGATCGCCGTTCCCACATCGGCGGCGAGCCCGCGCGCGACGACGACGAGCAGCCGGTTCGCGTCGGGGGCCGGGCAGGCGATGTTCACACTGCCGGCGACCGTGCGGGTCGCCGGATCGATGACAGGGGTCGCCACACAGGCCCACCCGTGCCACGCCTGCTTGAAGTGCTCCGCACCCACCACGACCGAGGTGCGAGCCGTCGTCGCCGCGACGCCGATGCCGTTGGTGCCGGCGCTGGTCTCACCGACGTCGGAGCCGAGGGCGAAGTCGATGCCGTCGAGGGTCCGGCTCAGCTGGTCGTGGGCCTCCCACCGCCACACCACCGTGCCCGACGGGTCGGCCAGCGCCAGTGCGGTGGACGTGCCCACGAACCGGTCGGTCACGCCCAGCAGGATTGGGGCGCCTGCTCGGACAATCAGCTGCTCGGGATCGATGTCGGTGTGGCCGAGATCGAGCCGTTCGGGATCGATGCCGTTCAACCGAGATCGGCGCCACGACGCGTGGATCTCGGGTCGCACCTGCACCGGGTCCCCGGCCTGAAAGCGCTCCCACATGGCGATCTGATTGCCGGGCGCGGTCACCGCTGCCCCAGTATCGTCGACCCGGCCGCGGCGACGGCCGGGCGCTGCGATATCGGGGTGAAGGCCACGACGGCGTCCGCCGCCGCCACCAGCAGCGGCAAGAGCCCCAACAGCGACCACGGCGACCAGCCGGGCCCCAGCAGCACCCCGGCGAGCACCGGCGCGGTCAGGGCGCCCACGCGGGCGGTCGCCACCGTCCACCCGACCCCGGTCGCCCGGGTCGAGGTGGGGTACAGAGTGGGCGCGAGCGCGTGGAGCACGGTGCCGCCGAGGCACGGCCCAACGGCGACCACCCCTGCCAGTGCCAGTCCGGCAGAACTCACGTGTGAGCTGAGCGCGAGGTAAGCCGCACCCGCCGCGAGCAACACCACGGCGGCCAGCACCCGCGGTGTGATCCGCCGTGCCGGACCCGCGACGCGGAGGGTGCCGCCGTCCATCTCGACGACGTCGCCGGAGTCGAGCTCACGCAGCCGCACGAACGCCGCCCTCTCGTCCTGCTCTCACGACACGAGCTCGCTCCGCCGGTGCATCCGCACGCCCGGACGCGCGGCGAGCTCGTCCGACAGTGCCTCCTCCACCGCCTCCTGGGCGACGATCGCCCGCGGCGGCGGTGTGCGCTGGTTCAACGTGGGTTGCGTGTAGGCCACCATCGGGTCGTGGAGGCTCTCGCACCAACGGGCTACATCCGACTCCCGCGCAAAAGCGGTCTTGCCCACGCATTCCTCGATCCTCCACATCCTGAAGTGCTCCATCGTGCGGGCGTGGCGCCCACGGGACTTGGGAGCCGTGGTCATGGAGGGCCGCGGCGTTGACGTCCTGCTTCGCGCGCTGGGCCTGCGGCGGGCGGGCGCGAGTGACGTCACCGTCCCAGTCGACCTTCAGGTCCATCGCAGTGGTTGCCTTTCTCGGATCCGTCGGGGCTGCTCAGGAAAGTGTGTGGCGCCCGTCGCCCGCTCGGCGGTGCGGTGTTCAGGATTCGGAACATCGCGACGATCAGGACACCGGGTGTCCGCGCCTGCGCGCGCGGTGGGCTCGCAGGTTGGCGGCGTTCCCGCAGGAACGGACGTCGTGCCACACCCGGCTGTTGTTGCGGGACCGGTCGTAGAAGGCGATCCCACAGTGCGGATCACGGCAGGTCTTGAGGCGACGCCAGACGCCGGCGACCTGCGCCTCCCGCGCGGCGGCCAGCACGAGGAACGCGATGCGGCGCCAGCCCGTGCCGTCGGGGACGAGTCGCACCTCGCCGCTCGGCTCCAGCTTCAGCGCGGCCGGGAGTACGGAAGCGGCGCCTGCGCGCCCGTCGCCGCCGATCAGGCCGTGCAGATCGTCGCGGAACCGCCGGAGGTGCTGCACGTCCTCCTCCTCCAGCACGACCGCAGCGACGTCGGCGACCGACCGGGCCCGGTCCAGCCACCGCTGGGCCGATGGCAGATCGGCGAGAAGATCCGGGTGCTCGCGGCGCTCGACCGACCGGGTGTTCAGCAGGTCGTGGACGAACGCGAGACCTCCGGGCGCGGAGCGCATACCGTACCGGTCGCCGGCCCGTTCGGCGCCGTCGGCCGGCTCGTCCAAAGCGGTCGGATCCCGGCGTCGCGGGGCGAGGTCGATGAGGGTCTCGGCGGCGGACCGGGCGTGCCGCCCATAGTGGCAGTCGTTGAGCACCATCGCGCGGCTCGACGCGCCGTCGGCGAGGGAGACCAACTGCTCGGCGAGCACATCCGGATCGGCGACGCCGAGCCGGACCGTCTGCTCACGCACCAGTTCGAACATGCGCACCTTCTGCTGCCGGGCGAAGGCGTGCACCTGGCTCGTCGGTGCCGGGAACTCCGCCGCGGCGTCAATGAACGGGCATCCGCGTGCGATCCCGCCCACGTCCGGCGGCGGATCGAACATCCCCAGCAGCCGTTCCCGCGGCGAGAGCTCCGTGCTGCCCAGGACCTCGAGGAGGGTCTCTCCCGCGTCCAGGACGTGCTGAAGCTGCCCGAGGACGAGGGCGTCCTTGGTCGGGAAGTGCGCGTAGAGGGTCCGTTTCGAGACCGGCGCCTCCCGTGCGACCTCCTCCATGGTGGTGGCCTTGATGCCGCGGACGGCGAAGAGCCGCTGTGCGGTGGCGAGGATCCG
Organism: Streptomyces sp. Inha503; assembly: GCF_047215865.1. NCBI lineage: Bacteria > Bacillati > Actinomycetota > Actinomycetes > Kitasatosporales > Streptomycetaceae > Streptomyces > Streptomyces sp. Inha503. The sequence goes on from NZ_CP178360.1 coordinate 12,066,504, forward strand.
TTCCCGCGCTTGCTGGGCTGGCATAATAACAGTGTACGGCACCGTTTACATGAGTTGCATGTTCAAATCTTGCACATACATAGCCAGATCGCTTCTCCGGTGACGACTCTTCATGGGAGTGCGCCCCGATGGCGCACCGACATAGATGTATTAACTACACCTCTTTCGTTACATCGAGAAGGAGAGATCATGAGCTCGACGGGACACGCCACCCGGATCAACCAACTGCTCGGCAGTCCGTTTACCGTCGGCGACCTGGAGCTGCGCAACCGGATCGTGATGGCGCCGATGACCCGCATGGCGTCCCCGAACGGGGTGCCGGGCAGGGACATCGCCGAGTACTACGCGCGGCGGGCCGCCAACGAGGTTGGGTTGATCATCACGGAGGGCGTCCGCTTCAGCCCTGACGGAGCCCGTGAGGACGACGGTGTGCCCCACTTCTACGGTGCCGAGGCCCTGGCTGGTTGGGCGCACGCGGTGCGGCGGGTGCATGAGGAGGGTGGACGTATCATCCCACAGCTGTGGCACCCGGGGACCGGCCGCACCGACGCTGAGCCGCCCGCCGACGGCTCCTCGCTCGCGCCGTCCGGGCACGCGCCGGACGGATCTCCGCTGGGCCGCGCTATGACCCAGCAGGACATCGACGCAGTGATCGCCGATTACGCCACCGCCGCGTCCGACGCGGAGCGGATCGGCTTCGACGGGGTCGAGCTCAACGGGGCGCACGGCTACCTCATCGACACCTTCCTGTGGGACCGCACCAACCGGCGTGTGGACGCCTACGGCGGCACCCCCGCCTCCCGGGCCCGGTTCGCGGCCGAAGTGGTGGCCGCCGTACGGGCAGCCGTGAGCCCCGGCTTCCCGATTTTTCTGCGGTTGTCACAGTGGAAGCTCGGCCACTACCAGGCCAAGCTCGCCGAGAACCCCGCCGAGCTGGACCAACTGCTCGCACCGATCGCCGCCGCGGGCGTTGATGGCTTCCACGCCTCCACCCGCCGTTACTGGGTGCCCGAGTTCGACGGCAGCGACCTCAACCTCGCCGGCTGGCTCAAGAAGCTGACCGGCAAGGCCGTCGTCACTGTCGGATCAGTCGGGCTGGACCAGGAGTTCCTGACCGAGGGCGCCGTCGGCGAACTCGCCGGCAAGGCGAGCATCGACCCGTTGCTGGACCGGCTCGAGCGCGACGAGTTCGATCTGGTCGCCGTGGGCCGCGCTCTGCTGTCCAACCCCGACTGGGCCACAAAGGCCCTGCGGGACAGGCTGGCCGAGACCGTTCCGTTCGACCGCTCCGTTCTCGAGGTGCTGACCTGACGTCATCGACGGGATGATGACGACCCATGCCGCGAAGTCGAGGAGGACAAGGTGGCGAGGTCGCCGGACGCCCGCACCCACAGACCGCGCCAAGCATCACGACGAACAAGCCCTGCACCCCGCTCAGCAGCGCTTGCTGCGGTCTTCTGGCTTCGCGCCTTGAGAGAATCCGGTATAGGCTCAAGGCCGAAATCTGGAGCGTCGCACACCACGCCGAATCATGCCCAGGGTGGCATCGATCACCTGAGGACATGGGTCATCTCACCGATGCCGTCAATGCTTGTGCGGATCTCATCGCCGCTGGCGAGGTAACGGGCCGGGGTCCGTCCCATACCGACCCCGGCCGGAGTACCGGTGAAGACCAGATCTCCCGGGTAGAGCGTGCACACCGAGGAAATCCGTTCGATGAGGACCGGCACGGGCATGATCATCTGCTCTGTGCTGCCGTCCTGGACGAGCTCGTCGTTGACCCAGCATCGCAGCCGGCGCGGGGTATCCGGAGTGATCTCGTCGAGGGACACCAGCGCCGGTCCGGTCGGGCCTCCGACGGCATCGCCTTGGCTGCCGCCAGACCGGTCTCCGCCGCGTGTTCGGCGTAGTTCAGCCCGACGGCGAAGATCTGGCCCGGACGGGGAACCGGCGCGCCCAAGTCCTCGCGTCGATACGCCCGGCCGGGCGGACACCATCGGTGCGGGCCCAGGTACGGAAGGCGTCCCAGTGGGCGAAGAGATCCATCGGGTCGGGACCGAACCGCCCGTCGCGGCCCAGGCGATGTCGATCGCACCCGGGCCGCTCAACAGGTGGGCGCGGCCGTTGAGATTGGCGATGCGCATGAAGCCCTCTTCCTGGGTACGAGAGCGCGGTTGATCAGGTGGCGGTCTCGGCGGTCGCGGTCAGCACCGCGCGGCCCAGGACGTGGCCGGAGATGTGGAAGCCCGGCATGGCGGGTGTGGTGTTCGTTTCCACTCCGATGTCCTCCACGCCGAGGGCCTGCACCACGATGAAGTAGCGGTGCGGGCCATGACCGGCGGGCGGCGCGGCGCCGATGAATCGGGCCGCTCCCGTGTCGCCGGGGAGTCGCACGGCACCCGGCGGGAGGAGTTCGTCCGTGCCGTTGCCCGCGTCACTCGCCAGCTCGGTCACGGAAGCGGGGATGTTCGCCACGGCCCAGTGCCAGAAGCCGGAACCGGTGGGGGCGTCCGGGTCGTACACCGTCACCGCGTAGCCCTTCGTGTCCTCCGGTGCACCGGACCAGGACAGCTGCGGGGACACATCTCCTCCACCGGGGACACCGAAGATGCCTGACCGCTGGGGGAGGGGCAGGGGCTCGCCATCGCTGACGTCCTTGCTGCTGAGTGTGAAGCTCGGGACCTCGGGCAACCGCGCGAAGGGATCGTTGAAGTACATGGGGACCCGCTCTCACGTCGTGGCACCGTACGGCGGGCCGTCCCGCCCCGGCGTGTGGTGGGGGCGGGGTTCAGGGGACCAGGATCGCGCGGCCCCGGACCCGGTCGTGGGCGAGGTCGTCCAGCGCTTGCGCCGCCGCGTCCAATGGGTACTTCTTGGTGTGCAGGGTGACCCTGCCGGACTCCACGAGGGCCATGAGCTCCACGAGGTCGTTGTAGGTGCCGACGATGTTGCCGATAACTTGTTTGCCGCCGGCCACCAGGTCGAGGGTGGGAATGCGCAGTTCGCCGCCGTAGCCGATGACGTACTGGGATCCGGCCGGGGCGGTCATTGCCCAGGCGTCGTTCTCCGCGCCCTGCTCGGCGACGAAGTCGAAGACGACATCGCCGCCCCGGCCCCCGGTGAGGTCCTTGACGGCCTCGACATGGTCGCCGCTGGCCAGCACGGTCGCGTCCGCACCGAGTTTCTCGGCCAGCTTCAGTGCCTCCGGGTTGCGGTCCACCACGACGATCTTCGCGGCGGTGAGCGCGGCCACGGCCTGGATACCGACGTGGCCGAGCCCGCCGGCGCCCTGTAGGACCGCGACCGCGCCCGGGGGGAGTAGCGGTACGGCCTGACGCACCGCGTGATAGGCGGTGATCCCCGCATCGGCCAGCGCCGCCACGTCGGCCGGGTTGGTGTCCGGGCTCAGCTTGACGCAACCACGCGCCGTGGTGCGCAGGTATTCAGCCATGCCGCCGTCATGGTTCGACACCCCGGGGAAGACGGCGTCGGAGCACTGCATGTCCCGGCCGGCCCGGCAGGCCAAACACAATCCGCAGGAAGGCTGCGGATGCAGGATCACTGTGTCGCCGACCTTGACGTTGGTGACCGCCTCGCCGACCTCCTGTACCCAGCCGGCGTTCTCGTGGCCGAGCGTGTAGGGGAGTCGCGGCCCCATCGCCTCGGCCCACTGCCCCTCGATGATGTGCAGATCGGTGCGGCAGACGCCGGCGCCGCCGATCTTCACGATCACATCCATTGGGCTGGAGAGTGTCGGCTCCGGTATGTCCTCAACCGTCGGCGGCTTCTGGTAATCGTGCAGCCGCACAGCTCGCATGAGTTCTCCTTGATCGATATGGGGGGAGTCAGTTGACCGGCGAGAGCGATTCCGCGGGTTCGGCGTAGGTCCGGCTCCGCCTCATGGAACCGACGATCACGGCGATCAGCGCCGCGACCATCATCAGTGGCAGTACGAGCAGACCGAACAGCGAGCGAGCGGACCACCCGTGGTCGAGGAGCAGGCCCGCGAGGGCGGGAGCGCTGAAGGCACCGAGCCGTCCGACCTCCATGGCCCACCCCACGCCGGTGGCGCGAACGGATGCCGGGTAGAGGCCGGGCACGATCGAGTTGAGGCCGTTGCCGCTGGCGTTGACGAACAGCCCGATGGCGACGGCCGGGCCAGCGCGACGCCGGTCGAGCCGAGGAAGAGGCTCATCGCCAGGTACGACAGCCCCGCGCCCACGAACGCCAGGACGGTGAGGGTGCGCGTCGCCACCTTCAGGGCCAGAACGCTGAGCAGCAACGTCCCCGCCAGCCCACCGAGGTTGAGCAGCAGCCCCGCGTCCATGCCCCGCGCGGCGGACGAGCCGTTGTGCTGGAGAAGCAGAGGCGTCCAGCTTTCGGCGAAGTAGAAGCTCGTCATCATGAAGAAGTACGCGGTCCACAGCGCGACGGTGCGAACGGCCTCACGACCGCGCAGGACGTTCGCCAGCACACCGCGCTCCTCCTTGGGCGGGACGGGCGGCAGTGCCTCCACCGCGGGCAGCCGCATCCGGCCCAGCAGCTTGTTGACCTACTCCAGCGCGCCTTCCGGTCGTCGGCTGATCAGGTAGTCCAGCGACTCGGGCAGGGCCAGGGAGACGACCACGAGAATGGCGAGGGTGAGCACGGCGCCGACGAGGAAGGTGGCTCGCCAGCCGTATTCGGACGTCATCAGTACGGCGACCGAGCCGCCCAGGATCCCGCCGACCGGCAACCCGCTCCCGTACAGGGCGATCATCGTGCCCCGGAGGCGCCGTGGTGAGTACTCAGTGATGATCACGGGGAGACCGGCGACCATGCCGCCGACACCGAGCCCGGTCAGCAGGCGGCACACCCCGAGGAACCAGAAGCCGGTGCTCACCGTCGCGAGCAGCATGCCCACCGCGCAGACGGCCAGGCAGATCAGCGTGTGCGGTCGCCGGCCGATGCGGTCGGAGAGCGGGGCGACGAGGGCCGAGCCGAGCGCCATACCGACAAGGCCGCTGCTCAGCAGCAGCCCGACCATCGATCTATCGATTCCGTGATCGACGACATGGCGCCTCGTCTCTCACTGGCGACAGGCTGTGGCGTCGAGCTCGACCAGCAGGTCCGGACGGACCAGTCCCTTGACGATCAGCAAGGTGTTCGGCGGGTACTCACCGCCCGGGTAGTGCTCGGCGAAGTACTCCTCGCGTGCCGCGTAGAACTCGGCCACATGGTCCGAGGACGTCAGGTAGGTCACGAAGCGCACCACCTCGCGCAGCGACGCGCCCTGGGACTCCAGCGCGGTGCGCACGTTGGCATAGGCGCGCAGGGTCTGGCTGCGCACATCCGGCCCGGCCACGGAGTTGTCCTCGACAAACCCACATTGTCCGGCGACGAAGATCAGATCCCCGGTACGGGCCACATGTGCATAGGCACTCAGAGGATCTGAGAGACCCTTCGGGTTCTCATACGTCGGCAAGGGAGACATGGTTCCGCCTTTCTGACTTACTGAATGAGGTGGCAGCCGCAGGAGCGGTGCGTGGCGGCCCGGCCGGGGCGCACGGCATCCACGCGGTGGCGTCAAGCGGCGAGGCCGGTCACCGACGGGGCACGCGTGCCGCCCGCCAGGACACGGGTGAGCGCGTCGTGCAGCAGCTCGGGGTCACCGGCATGGGTGGCCCGCCAGGCGACATGGCCGTCCGGCCGGACGAGTACCGCGCCATCGCGCCCGATCGACACGGGCCCCAGGAGATGGGGCAGCCTTCTGACCTCCAGCGGCACCGCGCCGTCCGCGCGCAGTTCCTCGCCGGCCTGCTGCCAGCCTTTGCCGTCGGGTCCGCAGACGAGCACGAATGAGGTGTCGAACCAGTCGATGGACGATTCCGTCTTTTCGACGTCCATCCAGAAGTGCGGGAACCGGGCACCGGGCCGGTCGGTGGGCCAGTAGTGGCGCGAGTCGTAGGGCGGCAGGAACGAGCCGTCATCCACGATCGCGCCGTCGGTGTAGATGTAGCCCATCGACTGGCCCTCGCTGTGCAGCTGGTTGTCCATGTCGAGGAGTAGGTCACGCCAGGCTTGGGGATCCTCATGGCGGTGGCGGATCGCCTCGTCCATGGTGTCCATGCGTTCCTGGTTCCGTATCGCGAAGTCGGTGTTGGAACGCGCGACCGGCCGGCGCTCGGACTCGTAGGTGTCGAGCAGCGCGTCCCGGCCCCGGTGCGACAGCGCCATGACGAGTTTCCACGCGAGGTTGTGTACGTCCTGAACTCCGGAGTTGAGTCCGTTGCCGCCCGCCGGGGGAAAGCGGTGGGCGGCATCCCCGGCGAGGAGCACCCGCCCTTTGCGGAAACATTTCGCCACTTGGGCGCTCATCCGCCAGTTCATGACGTTGATCCGCTCGACTGGGAGATCGGGAATCTCCCAGTATTCGCGAACGAGCTCGATCAGCCGCTCCTCGCTGATGGGTTCCTCGCCGTTCTCCAACTTCTGGACCGCGAGCCAGCGATCGCCGTCCGGGCCGGTCGCCAGCACATTGACGTCCGGCCGTGACCGGTCACTGGGACGCACCAGGAAACCGATGGCGCTGCGCACGTGCGGAAGGTGACTGACGTCCGCGCGGTAGTAGTGGTTCGCCATGAGGTGCAGGAGCTCCGGACCGTCCATCTCGACGCCCAGCAGGCCGCGAACCCTGCTGTTCGCCCCGTCACAGCCGACGAGATACTGAGCGCGTACCTCGAACTCGTCGCCATCGGCGAGGGATCGGACGAGCGCCGTCACACCGTCGTCGTCCTGGACGAACGACAGCAGCTCGGTCAACCGGCGCACCTGAGCCCCCGGCCGAGTGGACAGCGCGTGATCGAGCGCCTCCTCCACGGCGTCCTGCGGCACGATCGAGCGGGGTGCCGGGGTGTTCACGCTCGGCGCGGGCTGCGTATAGGCCACCAGCGGCCCGTTCAGGCTCTCGCACCAACACGCCACGTCGGATTCCTGAGGGAGACCGGCCCGACGGATTCGATCCTCGATGCCCCATACGCGGAACTGCTCCATCGTACGGGCGTGGCAGCCGCGGGCCTTGGGATGTGTCGTGGTCGACGCACGCCGCTCGACCAGCAGGCTCGGTACCCCGAAGCGATCGAGAAGCAGCGCCAGACTCATTCCGACCGGTCCGCCGCCGACGACGAGAACGGGGACATTAATCATAGGGGATCTCCATTTCACCTGACGCGTATGGGACCGAATTCAGTCGACGTACGAGACGCGGTCCGCAACCCGGTCGTCGAGCTCAGGCAGAAGGAAAACGCGTTCCTGTTCCAGCGCGTCGGTTCGCGCGGTGGCGAACGAGGCGGTGACCGTCCGACTGCGGTTGTAGGAAACGTGCGGGCAGAACGGCGGGATGTACAGGAAGTCGCCCTCGCCCACGATCGCCTGATATTCCAGGTCCTTGCCCCAGAAGAAATGCACGCTGCCACTGATCCCGTAGAGGGCCGACTCGTGGTCGATGTGGTAGTGCGCGGCCGACTTCTCGCCCGGCCGGAGGGAGGTCACGATCAGGCAGAGATGCTTCGACGGAGTGGTGATGCCATTCACCCCGAAGAGCGCGTTGACGTGCTGCTTCGCCAATTCCTCCTGTTCCGGGCGGACCAGGGTCACATCGCCGTCCCAGCTAACCTTAAGGTCCATGCCTAACCTTCCCTTCCATCGATCGGTGAACATTGCGCTATCGGGACATCCGGGGCCGGTCGGCAAACATGGCCGGCGCGGGGGAAATCGCGTGGTCGAGCTCGGGAATTCAGGCAGCAGTCGATTCCACAGGGTCACGCCCTCTTGTTCGCTGGAGCGGTTCGGCCTCCCGGCCCGAGAGGGTCGGATCACATCTCGGGTTCACCGGATTTACCTCAGAACTCCCTCTATCGGATGCATTCGATATCCTGCATCATCGCTCTCAACCCCGACAAGGGTGGTGTGCAAAAGCTGCACAGCTCTCACGTCACGGAGCAGCTCAGCACGCCGACGGCACGCATGGGAAGCGCGATGAGACCACAGAGCACCAGGGACGCCTGGGAAAGCTTCCAGTCAGGGGAGGCCGCGACCGTCCGTCCGCAGATCCTCACGTCGTGGCGCCGGGCACGGAGTAACGGCGTTGATCCACAACGGCTGGAACTCACCCGCGCGGACATCGACGCGCAGTCCCCGTTCGTACGGGCCGCGCGGCCGGTGCTCCTCAAGATGGCCGACCTGCTGGTCGGGAGCTCGACCTCACTGGCGCTCGCGGACGCCGACGGAACCCTGACCTGGCGGTGGGAGTCCGAAAGCGCCCTGTCGCGGGCCCTGGAACGGGCCGAGTTCGAGCCCGGTTCGCGGGTGGGCGAGCCGACGGCCGGGACCAATGGGATCGGGATGGCACAGATGACCAACCGCACTTCGCTCGTCATCGGTGCCGAGCACTACAAAGAGCCATGGCACGAATGGGCCTGCGTCGCCTCGCCCGTGGTGGAGCCGATCAGCCGCCGCGTCATCGGCACGGTCAACGTGGCCTGCCATGCCGAGGACGCCAATCACCTGCTTCAGGTCGCCGCCCGGACCCTCGTTGACGGGATCACCGCCACGCTGCGCGCGGCGGCCACCGCGCGCCAGCTACGTATGCTCAATACGCACCTCTCGTTTTGCGGCGCCGCCGGCCCAGTGGTCACCGTCGGCCAGAGGACCATGATCGTCGACAACGCGCCGACGGAACTCCGGCTGAACCGGGCCGGGTTGTGGTCGATCGTGGTGGCCGCGGGTCCGTCGGCCACCGAGGTCACCCTGCACGACGGCTGGAGCGCCCGCCTCCACCCGGTCACCCGGGGACGCCTCCACGACGGAGTCGTGCTCGTCCTCGAGCGCGACCGGCGGGGCAGTTGCGCCGAGCAACACGGGATCTCGCCCTTGGCCACGCTTAGCCCCCTCGAGCAGGCGGAGTTCAAGGTCATCAACGAGACCCTCGCGGATTGCGGCGGCAACAAGTCCGAGGCCGCGGCCCGCCTCGGAATCTCCAGGGGCACGCTCTACCACCGCGTCCGGCGCTACCGCCTCGGCTGACCGACCAGCGCCCTATCGGATTCCCTGCCCCTATACGATTCCCCTACCGCGGATCGTTTGTGGTGTTGGAGATGGTCGAGCATGGCCTCCACCGCACGTTCGGGGTCCCCGCTCGCGAAGCTGTCGACCAGATGCGCTTGTCCGGCGTCGATCCAGGGTCTGCTGGACGCGTCTTCCCTGAGGGACAGGACGATCTGCGGGGTGGCCGCGTCGGACAGGCTGGTGACGATCGACAGCAGTCCGAGACGAGCGGGCGGTGCCGAACAGGAGAAGGTGAAAGGCACGGTGGAGGAATACCCGGCCGGCGACGTCATCGGTGTCGGCCATTTCGCTGGCCAGCGAGCGGGCCTGCTCCAGTTCCACCTCGGTGATCCGCTCGGCGGCCCTGCGTGCCGCCATCGGGGCGAGTCCGACGATCACGCTCACCTATCACGGCGCCGGGGCCTTCGACACCGAGTATTCGGGCAGGCCGCAGGTGGAGTAAGTGCCTGATTGCCAAGTGCCACAGGCCGCTCAGCGGCCGTACTCCCTACTTCGGCCAGTCCCAACTTCGGCCAGTCCCAGCTGGGGCCACTGACGGCCCAGGACGAAAGCCTGTTCCTCGATGGAGAGCGGGCTGACCTCGTTTTACCTGTGCAGTCGGGTCCGCAGCAGCTTCTTGTCCGGCTTGCCTGCGTCCGTCAGCGGCAGTTGGTCGGCGAAGGTGATGCGCGTCGGTTCGTACATGGCTCCGCGCTGTTTGCGGACCATGGCCCGCAGTTCGCCTGCGTCCACCTCGGCCTCCGGGGCCCGCACCACCACCGCGTGCACCTGTTCCGTCCGGTCGCTGTCGGGCACGCCGAAGACCGCGCTCTGGAGTACCTGGGGGTGGGAGTTGAGGAGGTCCTCCAGTTCGGTGGTGTAGACGTGGCCGCCGACCACGACGATCATGTCCTTGATCCGGTCGACGATGGTCAAGTAGCCCTCGTTGTCCAGGAATCCGACGTCGCCGGTGTGCAGCCAGCCGTCCCGCAGTACCTCGGCTGTGAGTTCGGGCTGCTTCCAGTAGCCCTGCATGACGTGCTGGGAACGGACGCAGATCTCGCCGTGTTCGCCGTGGGGCAGGTCGTGGCCGTCCGGGTCGCGGATGGCCACCTCGACGCCGTCGAGGACCCTGCCCGCGGAGCGCAGCCGCTCGGGGCGGTCCGGGTCGTGGTCCTGGGGCCCGAGGACGCTGATGCTGCCGGACTCGGTCTGGCCGTAGCCCTGCTGGAGGACGGGGCCGAAGCGGCGTATCGCATCGGCGATGCGGGCCGGGGACGCCTGGCAGCCGCCGTACATCAGCTGACGCAGGCTTGAGGTGTCGGTACGGCCCGCGTCCGGGTGATCCATGAGCCGGTACAGGAGCGGCGGCAGCAAGTAGAGGTGGGTGATGCGCTCGCGTTCGATCGCCGCGAGCACCTGGCCCGGGTCGAAGTCCTCCAGCAGGACCACGGTGCCGCCTTTGGCCAGCAGGTGGTCAGCGATCAGCCCGGCACCGTGCGCGAGGGTGGTGGCCACCAACTGCCGGGGCAGGGCGGCCTCTTCCCCGCCGGGCGTGCGGGGCATCCGGCCGGCCCTCTCGAAGCTGGTGCAGATGCCCTTGGGGTGGCCGGTGGTGCCGCCGGTGTGGCGGATGGAACAGATGTCCCCGGGGCGGGCCAGGCCCGATATCGGCTCAGCGGACTCGGCGGCAGCCAGCTCCAGCAGGTCGGTGCCCAGCTTGCTGACGCCGAGCGTCAGGACGTGCGGCACCGGGGCCTGGGCGATGACCTCGGCGGCCTGCTCGGCGTAAGCGGGATCGACGATCAGCGCCTGGGTCTCCACGTCGCGCACGATGGCGGCCTGGGCGTCGGCGGAGAGCTTGTTGTAGAGGTGGTTGACCTGGCAGCCGACCAAATTGGCGGCATAGCGGGCGGCCAGGGCCTCGGGGAGATTGCCGCTGAGCAGCGTCACGGTCTGCCCGCGCCCAAGGCCCTGGGCGCGCAGTGCGTGTGCCAACCGGTGGACCAGGTCGCGGAGTTGCCCGGCGGTGATTCGTCGGCCTTGGTGAACCAGCGCCTCGTGTGCGGGTGCGGCCCCGAGCGAATCCAGGATGTCATCCACGAACGAGCGGAAGGGCAGGGAAGTTACGGACATATCAATTTCCTCCTGATGTGCGTTGTACTGTTCTTGCGCACTCACCCGACACGACGGCGAGCAGGGCGGGCGAGTGGCTGTGCTGGTGCATCACATCCGTCACTGCTCTGCTTGGCGAAGACCGAAGAGCTCCTGATTCTCGGCCCGGTACAGGGCTCGCGGGCCGGGTGCTCCAGGAAGCGACGACCCGGGGCGGCGGGCTTGCCCGTGGTCTGCGCCGCCGAGGCCCCGAGCGACAGCGACGGTCGCCGCGACTGCGGTGGTGACAACGGCACTGGTGGTAACCGTGCGCCGGACGTTCGTTCTTGTCGTTGCTTCCCTCATGCTCTGTGAGCCCTGCCCACCCCCGGCGGGGGATGGGAGCAGCGGTCAGGCGGTGGTCCAGGTACGGAGAAGGCGGTCGAGGGAATCGATGGTCCAGGTCCACGACTCGCCGGGATCGGGGCTGCTGTGGGCGTAAGATCCGGCGAGCTCCAGGTCGGTGAAGCCATGGAGGACGGCCCCGAGCAGGCGGACCGCATGGGTCTGCTCGGGCTCGGGCAGGCCGTAGCCGCGCAGGACGGCCCGCATCATCTGCGAGTGCCGCACCGCGGCGCTGGAGGCCGCGGTCTGCGAGTCGAGCTGGAAGCGGGAGGCTTGATACCGGCCTGGGTGCTGCCGGGCGTAGTCGCGGTACACGGCAGTGAGTGCGGCCAAGGCGTCCCTTCCGGAGCGCCCCGCCACCGCGTCGGCGGCCCGGTCGGCCATCTCCTCCAGGGTAAGCAGGCAGATGCGGGTCTTCAGATCCTGCGCGTTCGCCACATGGGCGTACAGACTCTGGACCTTCACGCCGACATGCCGGGCGAGGGCCGACGGGGTCACCTGGCCGAAGCCGATCTCGTCGGCCAGTTCGGCGCCGACCTGGGCCAGTCTGTCCAGGTTCAGTCCTGCTCGGGCCATGATGTGCTCCTCCGCTCCAACGAAGGCCATCATGCAATTACCTGAAGTCTTCAGGCAAGTCGGTTCCCGGCTCCGCCTCCGCACCGCCGACGCCACCGGGACCGTCGACTCGCCCGAGGGGTGCAGCCATCCAACCTGGCGACGCCATCCAGAGGTGGCCTCCGGGTTCTCGCACCTGACCACATGAGAAACCGCCACACCGGCCCCGCCCGGTGTCCGGTTTGTGTGGCCCGCGTCACCCTTCAATTCGAGAAGGACGGCCCGTCCTCCAGCGGCTGGTGGACCAGCGCTATCCACACTCGTCCGCAACCCGCATGGTCCCAGGCAGCGAACGGAATTCCTGGTCAGCCGTCCCTGCCGCTGCTGCACCGCCCGACGCAGCCCCACCGCTTCCGTGGTCATCACCCTCTCGCTCGCCCACGTCCACCTCTGCATGCGACATCAGCTCTGGATCCGCTCCACTCATGACATCCCGCTCGGCGTCCTACCGGAAGTCATCGAGGCCCAACGACGACTCGACCAGCTCGCCCGACGTCACCGGCAGACGAGGCGAGCCCTCGACCTGGCGCGGAAGATCGTCGAGGACTGGTCCGCTTCCGGAATGCCAATCAACCTCGGGAAAGAGTGGACCGATCGCCTTGACCGGGTCGAAGCACTCGCTGTCAGCAAGAAGATCTCGGCTGAGGACCGCAGCCACCTCGCGGCGTTCCCCGAGATCGTGGTGCTCACGCACCTGATCCTCGACCCACCCACAACCGCCTTCGGCCCCAAAGAGCTCTACCTGGCGACGACCGCCGAGCTGAGCCGACGATTCGCGCGGGTCTACACCACCCTCGGAACCCAGGACCCCCTCTACCGGAGGTTCTGCCTCTACCGAGATCGCGACTTCCGCGAAAGCCAGGTCGCCTGAGAACCCCGGGGCGCCGTCTTCTCAATCGACCTGGCATCCCAGCAGGCCAACGGCTCGCTATCTGACACATGCACTTCGACAGGACACACGTCATCTGCCACGATCATGGGACCGTCCCGGGGCCGCCGTAGCATCCGTCGAAAACCGGGCGGATTGGCTGATCGCCTGGTCAGGGACCGATGAGGGCTTGGTCGAATGCACGGGCGCGGTCGGCTTCCGAGGACCGGGTGTACGAGCGAGTGGTGTCCAACGTCGCGTGTTCCATCAAGTCGGCGACCACGACGATGTCCACGCCGTTGCGCGACAGTACCGTGCGCCGCGCGGCGCGGACATCAGGTGACGTGCCTGTGTAGTCCGGCGAGTGCCGCGTCAAGGATCGGCTGTCGGTATTCCGGGGTGCCGGGGATCTTTGCGATGGCTACGACGAGGTCGAGGATCTGGTCGAGGTCAAGGTCGCTGGCGATCTGGTGTGCGTCCTGGGCGGCGGAGAGCAGCGGCTGGCCGGCTGCGAGCATCCTGCCCCGGCTTTGGAAGACGGGGTCGGTTCTGTCGGTGTGCTCGAGGAGCCCGATGACGACCGGTCGCTTGGTGGTGACGTAGTGAAAGAACCGTTGCAGCCAGGTCGTGAGCCGGTCCGCTGGGCTGCCACCCTCGACTGTCGCGGCGGCGGCGCAGACCTCATCGACCTCGTCGACCAGTAGTGCCTCCAGGAGTTCGTGGCGGGTCGCGAAGTTGCGGTACAGGGTTGCCGAGCCGACCCCGGATCTCCGGGCGATCTCGGCCATTGACGTCTCGGCTCCGGTGGCGGCGAAGGCGGCGCGTGCCGCTGCGAGGATCCGCTGGCGGTTGCGGGTCGCGTCTGCCCTCTTCGGGGGCGGATTGTCAGCCATTCAAGTGTCCTTGCGTAAGTGGGGAGGGTCCCCGTATAGTGATGTGGGCACCCTCTCCGTTTCTATCGGAGACTCTACCGAATCTGGTCAAGGATCCGCCATGAGCACAGCAGACGCCCCTGGGGCGACCGGCCCATCATGTCCCGTTCACCGCCGGCTGGTGCTGGCGATCTGCTGTCTCAGCGTGGGCGTGACCGGCATCAACCTCACCATCGTGAACGTGGCGCTCCCATCGATCGGCAAGGACCTGCACGCCTCGGTCAGCAGTCTGCAGTGGACGGTCTCCGCCTACGCACTGGTCATGGCCTGCCTGCTCATGCTGTCCGGGTCGATGGCTGACCGCTTCGGCCGTAAGCGGATCTTCCAGCTCGGGCTGTCGCTGTTCGCCCTCGGCTCCCTCCTGTCCGGCCTGGCGCCCAGCGCCGGCTGGCTGATCGCCTTCGTCAGCGTGCAAGCGGTGGGCGGCTCGATGCTCAACCCGGTCGCGATGTCGATCATCGTCAGCGTATTCACCGACCGCGGCGAACGGGCACGGGCGATCGGCGTGTGGGGTTCGGTCATCGGGATCACGATGGCGGTCGGGCCCGTGCTCGGCGGCCTGCTGGTCAGCGGCATCGACTGGCGGGCGGTGTTCTGGATCAGCGTCCCGATCGGGATCGCTGCTCTTGTGCTCACCCAGAGGTTTGTCCCCGAATCGAAGGCCGCCCGGGCCCGCGCGTTCGACCTGCCCGGCCAGGTGCTGATCGTCGCCCTGTTCGCCTCGATCATCGCTGCGACGATCGAGGGCCCCCGCCTCGGCTGGGCAGACCCGTGGATCATCGGGCTGATCGTCCTCGCGGTCCTGGCGCTGGCCGGGATACTCGTCGTCGAGCCCCGGCGCGCCGAGCCACTGATCGACCTGCGGTACTTCCGCAGCCCTCCGTTCTCCGGCGCGAACCTGATCTCCGTGGTGATGACGGCCGGTCTCGGTGGGTTCCTGTTCCTCAACACCCTCTACCTTCAGGACATCCGCGGCTTCAGCCCCCTGCGCGCCGGACTGATGATCATCCCGATGGCCGCGGGCCAGGCCGTCGCCGCGAATCTCTCCGCACGGCTCGTCGCGTCCCGGCGCGACCGGCTCCCCCTCACGCTGGGCGGCGCGCTACTGGCCGTCGGCGCCTTCCTCCTCGTCCCCCTGACCGAGCACACCGAGAGCGTCTACCTGCTGGCCACGTACGCCATCTTCGGCCTCGGCGCGGGCATGGTCAGCCCACCGGTCAACCACACCGCCGTCTCCGGACTGCCGCCCGACCAGGTCGGTGTCGCCGGCGCGCTCGCCGCCAGCGCCCGCCAGTTCGGCAGCGGCATCGGCGTCGCCGTCACCGGCTCCATCGTGGCCGGCACCGGCACCGGCACCGGCACCGGCACCGGCTTCGTCCACTCAAGCCACACCGCCTGGGCCGTCCTCGGAGCCTGCGGACTCGCCACGCTCGCGCTCGGCGTCATCTCCACCAGCAGCTGGGCCAAGGCCGCCGCGGTGCGCAACGGCCAGCAGCTCGCTGCCGCATCGATCCCCGAATCTCGGGGCCACCCCGCGCCCAGCCGATTCGCGGACCCCATCGAAGCGAGGAAAGAGTAACGCGGTGCCAGTCACGACCAGTGGCCCCGAATCCGCCTGGTCGAGGAAGTCGCCGCCACCCTCGGGAATCCCGGACTCGATGCGGCGACCTGAACACGAGCGAGCACGCCCTCCAAGACCGCGGACCGTGGGCGCCTAACCGGGCGTCCGCGCATAGATGCCTGGTTCCTCCGTATCCGGTTAGCTACAGCCCATCCTAAGTGGACGGAATTCGTCCAACCGTACTGTGAGGTGGTCTTATGACGGAAACTGTTTCCAGCGAACTCCCCGGCCAGGAATTCCCGGTCGCCCGCGGCTGCCCGTTCGCCGAGCCCGAGGAATACACGCGGTTGCGCGAGCGGAAACCGGTCAGCAAGGTCCGTCTGCACGGCGGCGAACAGGCCTGGTGGGTGTCCGGGCACACCGAAGCCCGGGCCATCCTCGCCGATCGCCGGTTCTCCTCGGACCGCCGAAAGGACAACTACCCAAACCCCAGCGGCGACCCCCGGTTCCGGGAACGGTTCCGCAACCAGCCGCCGCCCATGGTCAGCCTGGACGGCGCGGAACACGCCGCGGTCCGGCGGTCGGTGCTCAGCGAGTTCACCGCGAAGCGCCTGGCCGCGCTCCGGCCCCGCATCCAGCAGATCGTCGACGGGTTCATCGACGACATGCTGGCCTCCGACTCCCGCCCCGTCGACCTGGTGCAGACACTGTCCCTGCCGGTACCGTCGCTGGTGATCTGCGAAATGCTCGGCGTGCCCTACCGCGACCACGACTACTTCCAGAGCCGCACGGCCGCGATGATCCGCCGGACCGCGCCTCCGGAGGAACGGCTACGAGCCTTCGACGAATTGCAGGCCTACCTCGCCGACCTGCTGGCCCGCAAGGAATCCGAACCCGGCGACGATCTTTACAGCCGGCAGATCGCCCAGCAGCGCGAGCAGGGCGCACCCGACCACGAGAGGCTGGTGAGCACGGCCACCGGGCTGCTCGTCGCCGGCCACGAGACCACCGCGAACATGATCTCCCTCGGCGTGCTGGCACTGCTGGAGCACCCCGGGCAACTGGCCCTGATCAAGGCCGACCCAGGCAACACGCCCCTGGCGGTCGAGGAACTGTTGCGGTACTTCACCATTGTGGAAACGGCCATCTCGCGGGTCGCGACCGAGGACGTGGAGATCGGCGGGGTCACCATCAAGGCGGACGAGGGAGTCATCGTCTCCGGACTGTCCGCCAACCGGGACCCGGCGGTTTTCGAGAACCCCGCCGAACTGGACCTCACGCGCGGAGCCCGCCACCACATTGCCTTCGGCTACGGCCCGCACCAGTGCCTCGGCCAGAACCTGGCCCGCGTCGAGCTGCAAATCGTGTTCGACACGCTGTTCCGCCGCATCCCGGGCCTGCGGCTCGCCGCGCCGACCGATGATATCCCCTTCAAGACCAACGCCCCCGTCTACGGCGCTTACGAGTTGCCGGTCACCTGGTAAGGAGAATGCGATGCGGATCAAAGCCGATGCCGGAGTCTGTGTCGGGTCCGGGCAGTGCGTGCTGGCCGAGCCGGCCGTGTTCGACCAGGACGACGACGGCATCGTCGTTCTGCTGACCGACCAGCCCAACAACCAGGTCGCCGCCCGGGCACGGGAGGCAGTAACCCTATGCCCGTCCGGCGCCCTGTCGCTCGTGGAGGACTAGTTCCAAGGCCGTGAGCTGCGGAACCGCGCCGGATATCCGGGCTGGGAACCACGCTCACCGGTACCCCGCTGGCCTGGCCTCCGGCCGCGACGGGCGACACGGAGTCCAGGCCACCGCCGCTGGCGTCGAGTCCCCAGACCGCGATGGCGAAGGTGTTAGGGCCGTGGTCGTTAAGGATGCCGCGGGCACTCAGAACTGGTGCTGCGACCCGACGTTGTTGATGTAGCGCCCGATCAGCCAGCCGTTCACGCTCGACGAAAATCCGCGAACGCGGCCTGCAAGTCGTCGACTGCGGTGGTCCAGGCTGGGCCGCGGACATCTTCGGCGTGGACTATCCGGAGTTCCTCCGTCTCCTGAGCATCGGCGCCGACGACGCGGTCGCAGCCCTTCTTGTCGGCCTCGGCCTTGTCGACGATGCCGACCATGATCAAGCCGCCGTAGGTGTTGGCCATGGCCGCGATGGTCTCAGCAAGCTGGTGGAGTACTCGCGCTTGAACTCCGGCGTCAGGCTTTCCACCTGCTCCGGCCGCTCTGCGAAGGCGCGTATAACGTCGGAATATACCCCCGGCTGGATCACCATCTGTAGTGCCGGGTTCAACGTGCAGAACGACAGCGGTAAGAAGTACATGATCACAGCCGGGCATTGTATGCGGAACGGCGCGGTCAACTGGCACCGTAGAAGCGGTGACATTCCCATCGGAAGGGCCATCGACTGGGCCTACGGCAACAACACGGACCAGTCCGACTACGGGGTAGTGGAGTACAGCAACAGCAACGTCACCCCGTACGGGACCATCCAGTACAAGGACGGCTCGACAGGGCAGATCTCGCGCTCCGCCTCTGTATTCAAGGGGGAGAAGGTGAAGCGCTTAGGGACCATGAGCCAGGACCTGGAGGGCATGGTGCTCGCGACGAACGCGACGGTCACCTATGACGACGGCACCACTCTCCGCCACATGATCGAGGCGAGTAACTACAGCATGCATGGCGACAGCGGAGGGCCCCTCTTCAGCGGCGAGACGGCACTGGGCATCGATTCAGGCGGCAACTATAGCGACGAGCCCTGCGGAATTCGGACCCCCCAACAGGATCGCTCCAGTTGGTACCAGCCGCTGTACACGGTGCTCCTCTGGTAGGGACTGAAGGTCTATTAGGTCACGCACCATCCCTCGCCGCCTGCGGCATGGACGCAGATGCAGCAGGCGGCGCGGGAGGCCGTGAGTGAATCCGGACGCGCCCCTGCGCGTCGAAGGTGTCGATCTCGGTCAGCACCAGGCGTTGAGAATCTCCGCGTCATGCATTCAGCAGGGAATCCGTCGTCGCCCCCAAGAAAGGGGACTCCATGCACACGTACGCGAAGCGCCTCGCCAGCCTGCTGCTGGCACCTCTCCTGAGCACCTTCCTCCTCGTCGGCTGCGGCAACGATCCGAGCGCCGACGACGACTATGCGAAGAGTCAGTCGCCGCGGGAGCAGCAGGAGCGCGCCCGTCAGGTGGCCGACGCCTGGAAGGGGTCCACAGCCGCCGCTGCCTGGAACCGGGGCTACTACACGATGGCCAACGTGATACAGAAGCCGGAATCCGGGTGGCACAGCACGGCGGATCAGCGGGCCTTCGAGACAGAGAACTTCGTCCTGCGTGGCAATCCGCCGACCATTGCCACCGGGGACGGGAAGGTGGACTGGGGAAACGGCAATACTCTTACCCGCCCTTGTGGGGAGCGAAGAAGGCGTATCAGTCGTCCGCCCGCAATCGCAGTAAAGGAGCCCGGCTGACCGTGACGGGGGCGAAGCTCGGCACGACGACGATCACGACGAGCCGAGGCAGGGCGTCCGTGCCCGCTTGGCTCTTCACGCTGGAGGGCTATGACACCCCGCTCAAGCGTGTCGCCGTCACCCCGTCCAAGCTTCCGAGCTCGCCGATCGGACAAGCTCGGCAAGGGGCTGCGGGCGGTTGACCTGTCCACCAGGCCGTCTTGCCGCGATGCAGAACAGTACGGCGGTCGGCGCAACAGCACGACCGGTGCCCACCGTGCGATATCCCCTTCGGACAGCCGCTGCCCGGCCTGGCAGCCACACCAGGTACAGGTCGGCGATCGCAGTCCGCGTAACGCTCGCCGCCCGCCTATCGGCCACCCCTGACCTCCGTCCGGCCGCGGCCTAGCGGCCCGACGACCAAGGCGCCGTCACCCGCAAGGGTGGAGA
This sequence comes from Streptomyces sp. Inha503, assembly GCF_047215865.1. Taxonomy (NCBI): domain Bacteria; kingdom Bacillati; phylum Actinomycetota; class Actinomycetes; order Kitasatosporales; family Streptomycetaceae; genus Streptomyces; species Streptomyces sp. Inha503. The sequence continues at coordinate 12,085,955 of NZ_CP178360.1, forward strand.
TCAGCCACGAAACTCAAGCTCAGGGCCCCTGCGGCGGGCCAGGGCCGCTCGGTGCCGGGACTTGCCCTGGGAGCGGGGGGCGAGTACCCCGTCAACCGCCAGGTCAGGGCGCTGCGGGTAGCACGGGTTGCGGGCTGGGTGGGGAGTGTTTGCATGGTGGTGGCCCTCATGGTCTTGCGTGCCGAGGGCTGTTCTCGGAAGGAGAGCGCACGATGACGAAGGTTATTCGTCACCCGCCGGGCAAGGGGCGACCGCGCAGTGCACCGATGGCCACCTTGGATCTGAGTCGGGCGGGGAAACGGTTCAGGCACGCCTTTCTTGGCTATTGGCACATTTTGGCTATGCGTCTGGAAGCGCGCCGCGCAACCACCCGCCCTAATGAGTGCTTTCAAAACGCTGGGAGTCTGCGGGCGAGGATCATGCACTGAGCGAGTTAGAGGAAAGCGTCGTACATGTCGTCCCGGGACTCCCAGGGCACACGTAAGCGACGCGGGGCAGTTCTTCGCCCACCGCCACTCTCGTCCCCCTTGGACACGCCCTTATGAACACGATCTCCCGCATCGCCGTGCTCGGTTGCGGCCTCATGGGTTCCGGCATAGCCGAGACCGCGGCCCGCCGCAGACTGGATGTCCTGGTCGTCGAAGCCGGTGCGGCCGCCGCCGAGAAAGGTCGACGCAGGCTGCTCGCGTCCCGCGTCTGGACACGATCGAGCGCGTCCTGCTCGCCCTTGCCCGCGCGCAGGGCATCGACCCCGACACCGCTCCCTGACCCAGCCGAACGAGGTCATCGCCTGGCGGGCCGTTAGGTCGCGGCGGCGCAGCTCGTCGGCCAGGATCCGAACGCCGGCTGGGGAAGCTGACGGGAGTCAAGATCGACACGGTGCGCACGGAGTACCTGGATCCGATCCGGCGCGAGTTGGGCGAAGGTGGGTCCTGAGGACAACGGCACAGGGCCGCGATCAGCGTCGCCGCGGCGTTCACACGCCGGTACAGTCACGCGGAGGTGCCGGAGCCACTGGCATTGGCTCCGGCACCTCCGCGTACGGGACGGTGTCAGTCGGTGTTCTCATGCATTCGAGCAGTGCGAAGTACGTCTGCCGCTGCTGCTCGGTCAGCTCGCCGTCGAGCGAGAGTGCTGAGCGCAGTGCAGCGTAGCGTGTCTGCGGCGGGCGCGTTCCACGTGGTGTGGGCCTGCCGCTGGAACTCCCCGATGGCGGAGTACGCGTCGCTGGGGAAGTGGCGGGCGTACCAGTCGAGCATCTTGGCCGCCGACGGGGTCAGGTTGAAATGCCACCAGGGCTGCTGCCCCTGATTCTTGGCCTCGTCGGCGAACGGCGCCCCGCACAACGTGCGGGGCGCTTGTGGTGCACCGCGTTACTTGTTGCTGATTTCGTCCAGCGCGATCGGGTACTTCCAGGAGTCCGTGAACTGCCAGCCGGGCTTCAGGGTCTCCCAGTAGTCCGAGGAGTAGTCCAACTTCACGTGGTACTTGACCTTGTAGCCGCAGTTGTTCCACACCTTGAGGTGGTCGGTGACCCCGGAGGTGGACAGCTTGCCGTGGCGCGCGCACTTGGGCAGGCCGGACCAGGCGATACCCTTCATGGTCTCCGCGCCGCCCCCTGCGTGTGGCTGACTGTGGCTGCTGGCCGTCCTTGCGGCCGGGGGGTGTCCTTCTGCGGTTGCAGTCGGTGCGGCGAGCCCCGCGAGCATGAGCGCGGCGCCTGCGCCTGCGGCCACCTTGGCGACCGTGAAAATCTTCTTTGTGCGAGTCATTTCAACTCCTCAAGGTGAGACGAGGTTGAATGTCCGGGCTGCGGTGCGGCACGCCCCCCGTCGTGCCGCACCACAGCCGGAACGTCATCGAGTTCACCCGCCGCGGAGTTGTTTGGCAGCCGGTCTGAGCTGCTCTAATCAATCCGGCCGTTCTTGGCCCTTCACTGGTGGCGGCATTGCCGTGGCCGCGAACCGATCTTTACGGTGGTTGAAGGGACAGGCGGGCTGTGCCGGGGAGGGACGGGACGAGTGGGGCGTCCGGAGAAGCCGATCGATCCGCAGGACGGGCCCATCGCGCGGTTCGCCTTCGAGTTGCGCAAGCTCCGTGACGAGGCGGGTGCTCCGGGCTACCGGGCCATGGCGCGGCGTGCGGGGTATTCGGCCGCGCCCCTGTCGCAGGCGGCGGCAGGTGAGCGTCTGCCGACCCTGCCGGTTGCTCTGGCTTACGTGCGGGCCTGCCACGGAGACGCCGAGGAGTGGCGGCACCGGTGGGAGCATGCGGACGCGGAGTCCACGGCGGTGCCACGCCCGCCCGAGGAGGACAATGAGTCGCCCTACCGGGGGCTCGCGCGTTTCGACCCGGGCGATGCGGAACTGTTCTTCGGCCGCGAGGAGACCACGGCGCGACTGGAGGCGATGGCCCGCCGACATCGGTTAAGCGCCGTGGTGGGCGCGTCGGGCAGCGGCAAATCCTCCCTGCTGCGTGCCGGCCTCATCCCACGGCTGCGCCGTTCCGGTCAGGACGCGGACGACACGCCTGCCGCAGTGCGGGTCCTCACCCCCGGCGCTCAGCCGATGGACCGTGCCGATCTGCTCGCACCGGCCGAGGGCGCGGGGGATACCTGGGTGCTGGTGGACCAGTTCGAAGAATTGTTCACCCTCTGTGCCGATCCCGCCGACCGTGATGCCTTCCTGGAGCGTTTACTGGCTGCCCGGGAGCCCGGAAGCCGGTTACGGGTAGTCCTTGCGCTACGCGCCGACTTCTTCGCCCGGTGCGCCGAGAACCACGCCCTGGCCGCCGCTCTCAACGACGCCACCCTCCTGGTCGGCCCGATGACCACCGAGCAACTGCGCACGGCCATCGTGCGCCCGGCACAGGTACGTGGGCTGAACGTGGAACGCGGCCTGACCGCCCACATCATCGACGAGGTCACAGACGAGCCCGGCGCGCTGCCGCTGATGTCCCACGCGCTGCTGGAGACCTGGCGCCGCCGCCGCGGCCACATCCTCACCCATGACGCTTATGAGGCGGCCGGAGGGCTGCGCGGCGCCATCGCCCGCACCGCCGAGCACGCCTACCACCAACTCACCCCCGCCCAGGCCACCCTCGCCCGACGCATCCTGCTGCGCCTGATCGCCCCCGGCGACGGCACCGAGGACACCCACCGCCCCACCCCCCGCACCGAATTCACCGCCGCCGACCCCAGCACCAGGGCCGACACCGAGGCCGTCCTGGACCGGCTGGTCCGGGCCCGCCTGCTCACCGTCGACGACGGGCAGGTCTTCCTTGCCCACGAAAAGCTGATCACCGCATGGCCCCGTCTACAGGGCTGGATCAACGACGAGCGCGACCGCATCCGCCTTCACCGCCAGCTCACCCACGACGCCCTCGCCTGGCACAAGCTCGACCGCGATGCAGGGGCTCTCTACCGCGGCGCCCGACTGGTCCAGGCCGACGAAGCTTTCACCGGCCGGTCGCACGAGGTACTCAACCCGCTGGAAGCCGCTTTCCTCGACGCCTCGGTCACCGCCGGACGCCGTAATGAGCGCCGTACCCGCCGCGCCGTGATCACCCTTGCCACACTGCTCGTCCTTGCCCTCACCGCGGGCGTGGTTGCTTGGGACCAGTACCGGACCAGTGAGCAGCAGCGGCACAAAGCGGTGACTGCGCAGCGGGTGGCAATCTCCCGTCAGTACGCCGCCCAATCGGGGGAGCTGCGAGACCAGCAGCCCGAGGCAGCCGCACTCATGGCACTGAAGGGTTACCAGATGGCTCACACCGCTGCGGCCAGGGGCAGCCTGCTCAGCGCCGATGCCGCCTTCAGGGCGAACCAGCTCACCGGACATACCGGATTCGTGGATGCGGTGGCCTACTCGCCCGACGGCCGGACCATCGCCACCGGGAGCGAGGACCGCACGATCAAACTGTGGGATGCGCGCACCCATGGGCTGCGCGGCACACTCATCGGACACACTGAGGGAGTCTCCGCGCTCGCCTTCAGCCGAGACGGCCGCACCCTGGCCAGCGGTGGAAAGGACCGGACCGTGCGGCTGTGGAATCTGCGCACCCAGCGAACCACCGCCATCCTTCAGGGCCCCACGGACGCGGTGATGTCGGTGGCGGTCTCCGCGGACGGCCATACCGTGGCTGCGGCCACCGGCTCGGCTGTCCGTCTGTGGGATGCGCAGTCCGGGCGTGTAATGGCCGACCTGACCGGCCACTCCGCCTACGTGGCTGCCGTGGCCTTCTCGCGCGACGGACGGACATTGGCCAGCGCCGGCGGTGACAGCACCGTCCGCCTGTGGGACGTGGCCGAGCGGCGGACCACGGCCGTCCTCCGCGGCCACAACGGACCCGTCAACGCCCTTGCCTTCACCTCTGACGGACGCACTCTCGCCAGCGGGAGCGCCGACCGCACCGTGCGGATCTGGGACGTCGGAGCTCGCCGCACATCCGCCGTCCTCACCGGCACGCGTGCTGCGACGCTGGCGATCTCTCCGGACGGCCGCACCTTGGCCACCGGCGGCGCCGATCAGATACGGATCTGGGATGTCAAGACCCGTCGCAGCACTGCACTCACCAGTGCGCGCCTCGGCTGGACCAGCCTGCTTGCGTTCTCCCCGGACGGCCGCACCCTGGTCATCCCCGACGGCGAAGAAGAGGGAAGGGTACTGCTGTGGAACACCCGCTCCCACCGCACAGCCGCCACCCTCGGCGGTCGCCGCGACGCGGTGAGATCGGCGGCACTCTCCTCCGACGGCCGAGTGATGGCCACCGTCGACCACTCACTGCGCCTGTGGACGGCCAGGAACCCACGACCGCTGCGCACTCTCACCACTTCCGCCGAGCGCACCAATAGTCTTGTGTTCTCCCCGGGCGGTCGGAGACTCGCCTCCGTACAGAACGACGGCACCGTGCGGCTTTGGGACGTGGCCACCGGTCACGCGGTGGCCACGTTCAAGGGGCACACCAGAGATTTCGACGCCGCGGCCTTCTCACCGGACGGAAAGACACTCGCCACACTTTCCGACGACCGTACGGTGCGGCTGTGGGACGTCGAGACCCACCAGGAGAAGGGGGTGCTGAGAGGGAAGACCGGCGGGCTGTCTGCCATCGCCTACTCGCCCGACGGCCGGACGTTGGCCGCCACGTACAACGGAAGCGACTACGGAACCCGCAGCACGGTGCGCCTGTGGGATGTTGCCAAGCAGCATCCCGTGGCCACCTTCTCCGGCCGTGCTCCCGCCCTGTTCACGGCCGCGTTCTCACCGGACGGCAAGACCCTCGCCACCGCGGGAGCGGGCTTCGTGGTGCGCCTGTGGGACGTGCCCTCCCGCCGACCGGCCGGCACCCTGGAAGGCCACTCCAACAACATCCCCTCAATCGCCTTCAGCCCAGACGGGCGGAAACTGGCCAGCGCCAGCTACGACAACACCGTCCGCCTGTGGGACGTGACAACGCGGCGGACCACAGCCGTCCTCAGCGGCCACAAAGACTGGCTGGAGTACGTGGGATTCAGCTCGGACGGACGCAGCATCGTGACCACAAGCGACGACGGTTCGGCCCGGCTGTGGGACACCAACGCGGACCGGGCCGCAGCGGACATCTGCGCCCTCAGCCGCACCAACCGCTGGAGAGACCTCAACCCGGAGCTGCTAGAGAAATCCCTCTGCGGCCGCGCCTAATCCCTTGCTAGGGCGTGTTTCGAAAGTGCTGGTCACAGCCATTCGTTGATGGCCGCGACCAGCACGGTCGCCTCATAGCGGACGGCGAGCTTGTCGTACCTCGTCGCCACCGCGAAGAATGGCCGCATCACGGCCTGCCGAGGCTACTGGTGCCGTGGGAGAGCCTGTGCCTTCTGCGCCGAAAGCGTCTTGTAGACGGTACCGGCGAGGTCGGGCAGCGTGTCCCCTTCGCCAACGGCGCTGTTGACAGCAATTGCGATGATCATGCCAGTCTTCGGGAAGTACATGTGCAGCACCCGGTTTCCAAAAGTGGCCCCCTCATAGGCCCAGACCGTCCCGGCCACAGGATGGACGAACTTCACGACACCGAGCCCGAAACCGATGGGATCGTCGGCCGTGACGCTCTTGATGGGCTTACTCGTCTTCGCCGAGACCAGGGACTCCAGCTCGCGCTGCTGCGCTGAGGGCAGCAGTCGACCGCTGTACAGCGCCCTGTCCCAAGCCGTCATGTCTCTCAGTGAACTCACCAGGCCACCCGCCCCCTGCGCCCAGGACAGGCGGAGCCGAGGAAGTGACTTGTTGAGATGCTTCGGCAGGACGGAATGGGTGGAGTACGGCGTCGGCATGCGCGAGGCCGTGTCCGGAGGGCAGTCCGGGGGGAGGCAGGTGTCGTTCATTCCGAGAGGTTCGATGATGCGCTCGGCGAGCCGCTCATGGTAAGTATCGTGCGACGCTCGTTCGACAATCATCTGCGCGAGGAGGTAGTTCGTATTCGAGTACTCGTACTTCGCGGGACCCAGTGGCAGGCCCTCCACATAGGACATCAGGCGATCCAGCGTGAAGCGCGTGGAGGGATTGGCGTCGAAATCCTTCAGGAACGCATTCTGCTCGGTGTAGCTGGGGATGCCGCTGGTCATCGACAGCAGTTGCTTGATGGTGACATCGCGCCACGCCGGATACTGGGGAAGCCACTTTCCCAGCTTGTCCCGTATGGACAGCTTTCCTTCGGCCTCCAGTTGAAGCAGCAGCACGGACGTGAACGCCTTGGTGTTGCTGCCTATCTGCCACAGCGCCTTGTTGTTCACCGGTCGACCACCGCCGTAGCGGGACGTCCCCGCATCGACCGAGATATCAGGTCGCTGATCGGCATAGGTCACCCGAAGGGAGACCGCTGAGAAATGATCCTTAGTGCCCTGAGCGTCCAGATATTTCTCGAGGTCACTTCGCAGTGACGCGGTGGCACTGCGAACGGATGGCTCCACCACTGCGTGCGCGACGGCCGGCCCACTTCCCGCCACCATCATCCCCGAAACAATCGCCGCGGTGACCGTCGCCAGGGCCACGAGGCGCTTCCCTTGCTGACCACCCCGCCGACGAAGCCTGTACCTCACTGTCGCTATTCCTCCATCGAATCGAACAGAACTGGGAACGACGATCACGCTACGCGGTGGAGGCACGGCAGGTAATGGGGGTAACCCCCCGCTTGGTAGTGGTGCTGACCCCCTGAGTGAGGCCAATTACAGCTTCGAAGGCAGCCATCTGCCCGTCGGAAGAGGAGAGACCGCGACGGTCATTGACTCATAACTGAGGTGCGACAACTGACTCCTCAGAAGACATAGAGCCCTTTAGCTCTGGTGGATCTCGTGTTTCAGGAACCTCCCTATGCGATTGTCAAGCCGCGGACGCGGCTGGTTGTGCGGCTTAGGGCGTTTTCAGAAGTGGATCTTGATGTGTCAAGATCCACTTCATGGAGAGGCACGATCTGACGAATGCGCAGTGGGCGAAGCTGGAGCCCCTGCTCCCTGCTGGGAAGAAGTCCGGACGACCGCCGGTACACACCAAGCGGCAGCTGACAGACGGCATACGCTGGCGCACCCGCGCCGGTGCTCCGTGGCGGGACGTGCCCGAGCGGTACGGCCCATGGGGGACGGCGTACGGACTGTTCCGCCGTTGGCAGCGGGACGGCACCTGGCACCGCATCTTCGAGCAACTGCAGGCCCGGGCCGATGCCGAGGGACTGATCACCTGGGACGTCTCGGTGGACTCCACCATCGCCCGCGCCCACCAGCATGCGGCCGGTGCCCGCAAAAAGGGGATCTGCAGATCGAGCCGCCCGGTGGTCTGTTCACCGAGCCGGACGACCATGGTCTCGGACGCTCCCGGGGTGGGCTGACCACCAAGTTGCACCTGGCGGTCGAGCAGGCCCAGAAGCCGATGTCGCTGGTGATCACGGTCGGACAGCGCGGTGACTCCCCGCAGTTCCAGGTGGTCCTGGGCCGTATCCGGGTGCCTCGGCTCGGGCCGGGCCGTCCGCGTACCCGGCCGGACAAGGTTCGCGCCGACAAGGCGTACGGCTCCCGCGCGAACCGCGCCTACCTGCGCAAGCGCGGCATCCGCTGCACGATCCCGGAGAAGCGCGACCAGACCGCCAACCGCAAGAAGCGCGGTTCCGGCGGTGGCCGGCCACCGCAGTTCGACGCTGCCGACTACAAAGAGCGCCACGCGGTGGAGTGCGGAATCAATCGCCTCAAGCGCCACCGCGCGGTGGCGACGAGGTACGACAAGCTCGCCGTCCGCTATGAGGCGACCGTGCTGGTCGCGGCCATCAACGAATGGCTGTGACCAGCACTTTCGAAACACGCCCTAGGCCATCGCCCCCGTCGGCACCGGCTGTGCCGCCGTCGAGGGTCGACGCCGACGCGGGCGGGAGGCGCTCAGCGGTGCTCGAGGTTCTTACGAAGAGGTGACGTGGACTGCGAATCCCCCGTGGCCACCCTGGCGGCTTCGGAGGATGGGCCCTGTCGTAACCCTACGAGGAGGCAACAGATATGAGCACGCGCCGCAGGACCCGTACGAAGAGCCGTGTGATCGGCCTATCCGCAGCCGTGACCACGGTGGCCGCTGCCGTGGCGACGTTCAGTCTGGCCAACGCCAGCGAGGAAACCGCCCCGGCCGCAGCCGGGGCGGACCACGCGGTGTTCGTGCAGGGCAACGAGGTGTCCGGGAACACCATTCATGCCTTCAAGCGCTCTGATAACGGCGAACTGACCGCCGCCGGCACGTACAAGACCGGAGGAAAGGGGGCGGTTGCCACGGGCGCGCCCACGGACGCGCTCGCCTCCCAGGGGTCCTTGGTGTACGACGCGCGCCACCAGATGCTCATCGGTGTCAACGCGGGCAGTGGGTCGGTCACCTCGTTCAGCGTGTCCGGCCAAAAGCTCTCCGACCGCCACTCGGTCTCCTCGGGTGGTGACTTCCCGTTGTCGGTCGCGGTGTACGGCGATACCGCCTATGTGCTCAATGGCGGTGGCGAGGCGTCGGTGCAGGGCTTCACCATCACCGAAAAGGGCCTGAAGCCCATGCCCGGATCGAAGCGGTCGCTGAGTGTCAAGGGTCCTGCGGTGCCGGTTTTCAGCGACAATCCCGCGCAGGTCTCGTTCACGCCCGACGGCAAGAACCTGGCGGTGACTGTCAAGTCGACCAACTCGATCGAGGTCTTCCCCGTCGGGTCCGATGGCTCGCTCGCCCGGAAGGCGGTCTCGAACAAGTCGGAGGGCAACGTCCCCTTCGGCTTCGTCTTCGACCAGGGGGGCCGGATGGTCGTCACCGAGGCGGAGAAGTCGACGGTCAGCAGCTACGAGGTCGGGGCCGACGGCAAGCTGACCACCGTATCGGCTGCGGTGCCGAACGGACAGAACACGCTGTGCTGGATCCAGGCCGCGGGGGGCTTTTTCTACGGCTCCAGCACCGGCAACTCCGCGGTGTCCGCCTACCGCGTGGACTCCGCCGGAAAGGTTGAGGTGGTGGCCAAACAGGCGGTGCCGCAGTCGGCCGACTCCCGTGGGGCGATTGACATGGCAGCCTCTGCCGATGGCGCGTTCCTCTACGTCCAGAACGGCACGACGGGCAACATCGACGGGTTCCGGGTCGAGGCCAACGGGAAGTTGACGCTGGTCACCAAGGCCACCGACGGTCTGCCCCGTTTCTCCGCCGAGACCGGTGGCATGGAGGGCATCGTCGCGGCGTGACCCTCTCCGCTGTCCGATCGCGCCACGTCCCCACAGACGGCCGCCAGCGGCGTCCGCCAGGGTTGAGCCGCTTGAGCCCGATGTCGGCTTCGATTGCTTGGCAGTCGGCCTGGGCGCGGGGGAAGCCGTTGTACGGCACGCCTGAACGGGCAGGTCGAGCCGGTCGGAGCGCCGGTAGGTGCTATGCGGCGTGCTCGCCGGATCTGTTGACGTCGGACGGGCCGCCGACCGCCGCAGTGATCTTTCGCCGCAGCGGGCCACCGGTGATGTGCGGGAGTGGCGGGGGCCTGGCGCCCTCCGGCCCGTGGAACTCCGCCCAGTCCGGCGGTGTGTCCCCGTCCACCATGAACTCCAGCAGCACCGGCCCCTCGACGGCGAGCACGTTCTCCCAGGCGGCACCCACCTCGTCCGGTCGCGCACAGCGGGCGCCGGGCCGTCGCGATGATCGGCGGACCGCTGGTCGGCGGCACCATCACCGACAACTGGGGCTGGCGCTGGGCGTTCTACATCAACCTGCCGCTCGGTGGGGTGGTTCGCAGTACGCCTGGACATCGGCGCGGATCACGGAGCTCATCGCCGTCGGCGTGGCCGCGCTCGCCGGGCTCGTGTACTGGCAGACCAGGGCCGCGGAGCCGGTGGTGCCGCTGCCCACGGTCGCCGTGATCGCGCTGGTGGCGGCGGTACTCGTGAAGGAGGTCGCGCTGCGGGAGGCAGAGGCGGACGCGGAGGGGTCTTCCGTACAGCCGGCGTTCGCCGAACCCTTCTGACCTTCATTCCGGTACAGAACGAACGATCCAGGGCCGGCGTATGCAGGCGGCGCCGGCCCCGATCACTCATCGGACACCCACGGAGGTACCCCCGCCATGAAGCTGCTCATCCTCGGTGGGACCGGCCCGACCGGCCGCCACCTCGCCGACCTTGCTGCGCTCCGGCGACTCGGTCACGGCCCTCGCACGCAACCCGGCAGCCCTCGCCGATCTGGCGGACCGGATCACCGTCGTCGCGGAGACGCCACCTCGCAACGTGATGTCTCGGCCGCCGTGCTCGGGCAGGACGCCATCATCTCCGCGCTTGGTCAGGGCAGGTCCCTCAACCACCACGCACTCTTCGACCGTGCGTCGGCCACGGTGATCGGCGCGGCCAAGGCGACTGGTGCCGGATGAGCTGTGGGAGTTGTTCCAACGGGTGGTGCCGGGCGCCGACACGGCCTCAAGGAGGCGGCCGAAAATACTCATACCCCGACTCCCGCACGGTCGCGGGAGTCGGGACCTTCCTTGACAGCTTGCTCCGTTACGGGTCCCGCACCGCTCCCGCGCGGCCGCGAGAGCGGTGCGGAGAGCACGGCAGCAGGAGCGATCAGTAGAAGCGGCGGACGAAGACGTCCGACTTGCCGTTGGTGTCTCCGGGCACGATGTCGTCGGCCGTGGACTGGAAGACCACGTCGCGCCCACCGGCGCTGACCGCGTCGGTCCCGGCCGAGGCGGGCTGGTTCGAGACGATCTCGTCGGTGCCCGTCTTCAGGTCGCGCAGCGTGAGTGACGGTCCGTTCGTGTCGTGCGGAGCGTACAGCAGATAGCGACCGGTGGGATCAATGGCCACGCCCCGCACGTTCGGCACCAGTTGGTCGGTGCCCGAGCTCACGTCGTGGACGTAGGTGTCGGAGTCCGAGAGGTAGACGACCTTGCTGCCGTCCTCGCTGAGCTGGACGAGAGTCGCCGCCTTGGACGGGCCCTCGATCGGGTCGGAGGTGGTGCCGTCGGTCCGGTTCCATATGAAGACGTCCTCAGCCTTGCCGTCCTGGTAGGCGAGATAGCGGCCGTCACCGCTGATGGACGGCCAGGACGGGAGGGTGTGGTCGAAGTTGGCGATGGTCTCCTTGGTGTTGTAGTTGTCATAGTCCAGAAGCTCGATGCTCTGGCTGGACGACTGTGGCTTGTAGCGGCGTTCGACGAGGGCGATGTAGCGGCCGTCCGCGCTCAGCGACGGCTGGTTGCAGTTGTACCAGCAGTTGGCGGATATCTCGGATGTCGTCCTCACCTGAACCTGGCGAATCCGATTGTTGTTGAACCACACGTGCGGATAGGCGAGATATTCCCCGTTCCCGCTGATCACCGGGGGCTGGAGTGGGCTCTGGGCCCCCATCTGCTTGGTCTGCCTCGTCCGCTGGTCGCGGAGGAACACCCTGTCGCCTACCGTCGTGTCGCCGGGTATCAGGTTCTTTGCCGACGACGTGAAGACGATACGGTGGCCGTCGGTCGTGATCGAGGCGCCCGCGGAGTTGTCGTCGGCCTGGGTGCCGTCGGCCGCGACACTGATCCTCTCGACACCGGCACCGCCGTCGCCCGCGATGCCCGTGGACTCGGCTGAGGCCGCTCCGTGCGGCACCGCCGTGACCGCGCAAACCGCGACCGCCGCGGTCAGGCCGGCCCGCACACGTCTGGTGGTGCTCCAGTTCGCGTTTCCCCTCATCTTCCCCCCATACAGGACACGGTCTCTCCTCCAGTTCCCCACCGGAGGCCCACAAGCATGCAACCGTGATGGCGCTGTGGGGTCAAGGTGTCACATGACGTATTGAGAGGCGTGGTTTCGGTCATGTGAGAGCGGTCCGCTTCGCAACGGCCCATAAGGACCCTCGCAGGCCCATGGGGCCCGAATCAGACGCCGGACGGGAAGGCCGGGCAGGGGCGCATCGAGCGACGAGCGGAGACGACACGACGAGCCGGGTTGGCGCTGGCACCTGGGCCCTCGGGCGAAGCGGCCGCGGCCGTTGAAACTCCTCACTCAGTTGAACTCCAGACCAAGTGGGGCGACGAGCAGCCCTGGTGATTTTCAAGGCTCTGCCCGCGGTTCCGTGAATCCCCAGGTCAGGGACCGGAACGGGGGATCGTTTCAGCAGGGTGTTTCCTGCCATGGCGAGCAAGACGGTCGAGCATGTGCTGTTTCCCGGGATCGATGTGCGAGTGGAGCGTGTCAGCGACTCCTCCGGCGGCCTGGTGGTGGAGGCAGTGTCCACCGCGCGCCCGAGCCGCTGCCCGGACTGCCGGAAGCAGGCGCGACGCGTGCACAGCTCGTACCAACGCACCCTGGCAGAAGGACCGTTGGGATCCCGCCAGGTCATGGTCAGGCTCCGGGCGCACCGGTACTTCTGCGACCGTAAGAGCTGTTCCCGCAGGACGTTCGTCCAGGAGGTCGGCGGTCTGACTGAGCGGCACCGCCGGTCGAGCGTCGGCCTGACGGACTGGCTGCGGGCGATCGCGGTCGAACTTGGCGCCGTGCGGCCGCGCGGTTGTGTCACCGCCTGCGGCTGGCCCGCGGCCTGGCTGGCCGGGCATCCCGGCGCCGAGATCATCTGCCGTGACCGGGCCACCGCCTACACCACGGCGGTCAAGGAGGCCGCCCCGGACGCCCTCGAAGTCGCCCCGCTGGCATTTGCTTCAGAACCTGTCCGCCGCGGTGGAGAAGACCTGCCACCAGCACCGCAACTGCCTGCGCATACATACTGAAGAGGAGGTGGCGGAGACGGTGACCGACGTGCCGGAGCCGCAACCGATGCTGTCACCGCCCGCCGAGCTGCCCCGCACGCAGATCATCGAACGCACCCGCCACCGCTACGAGGACGTCCACCGGCTGCTGGAGACGGGCTGGACGATCAGCGCCATCGCCCGGAGGCTGAACCTGGATCGCAAGACCGTGCGCCGCTTCCGCGACACCGACCTCGACCAGCTGCTGGCCTCCGCCCGCGACCGTCGCCCGAATGGCGTTCTGGAACCCTTCAAGGCATACCTCAATGCCCGCTTCACCGAGGCACAGGCCAGGTCAGCGGCACCCGCCTCTTCCTGGAGATCCGTGAGCGCGGCTACCGAGGCAGCCGCCAGGTCGTCCGCAAACACCTCGCCGCCCTGCGCGCGGGCACCGCCGAACCGGTCCGGCCGACATCCCCAGCCCGCGCAAGATCACCTCCTGGATCATGCGGCCCCGCGACACGCTCACCGAGAGCCAGGAGGAGCGGCTGCTTCAGACCCGGCTCGCCTGCCCGGACATCACCCGGGCCTGCGACCTCGCCCGAGCTTTCGCCGATCTGGTGCGTCACCAGCGCGGATACCTGCTGCCGCAGTGGATCCGTCAGGCAGAGCAAGCCATGACCTTCACGGAACTGCGGACAGAGTCCCGCAATCGGCCAGGGACGCTCTGCCCTCCACTCGAGTCGATCGCCAAGCTGCTCGGCGTCATGCCGGGCACGCTGCGCAACCACATCCCGGACCTGAGGGAACTGCGCTCCGGCGCCATCCCTCGCCAGCTTGAAGCGCCGGTAACCGGACGGGTTCAGCGAGATACGCGGGCATCACTTCGTGCTCTGCCACCACGGAAGGCCGGGGCGTTGGTCATCACGACCCCGCCGAGCACGACCGCGCCTCCCATCGCTTCCGCGACGGTGAACGACTTCCCGAGCGCGACGGAGATGAGCACGGTGAAGACCGTGATCAAGTTCAGGAACACCCCAGCGCGCGCGGGCGGGATCGTCGTCAGGGCTCGGTTCCACAGTGCGGTGGAGATGACCGACGGGCACAACCCAATGAACAGCAGCGCCGTGGTCGCGTTCGAGGTCACCGGCAAGTGCGGTCCTCCGGTGAGGAGGACGACAGGTGTGAGCGCGATCAGTGACACAAGCGCTTGTATGGCGGTACTCGTGACCGGCGGGATGCCGGTGCGGCGGCGGCCGCTCAGGGTGTAGGCGGTCCATACGACGATTGCGCCGAGCATGAACACGTCGCCGAGGCCGAACCCGTTGGACAGCAGCGCGGTGGGGTGCCCGTCGCACAGGACCCACAGCACACCGACGAGTGCGACGATGACTCCCGTGACAGCCGTCGGGGTCATGCGTTGCCGGAGGAAGATCGCGGCGGCAACACCGATGAGTGCGGGGTTGAACGCGTTGATGAGGGAGGCGTTCACCGCGTCGGTGTACTGCAATGCCGTGTACAGCAGGTAGTTGTATGCGACGAGCCCGAACAGGGCCGGGAAGAGTACGCGGTGCCACGAGCGGGCGACGTGCCGCCAGTCGGGGCGTTCGACCAGTTGTGCAAGGGCCAGAAGCGGTATCACGGCGATGGCCCATCGAAGTGCCACGAGATCGAGCGGTGGTATCGCGGACACGGCGGCACCGCCGACGACGTAGTTCCCGGCCCAGAACAGTGTCGCGGTCAGCAGCGCGCCGAACGCGGCGGTGGTGCCGGTGAGCGCGGCGGTCACCCCTTGCCCCGGCCGTGCGCGCCGGGCGTCGCCAGGTCCGTGTTCGAGCCGCACACGATGACCGGCCGCGGCCTCCTCCGCGCTCATGGGCCGGTGACGGCTGACACGGGGGTCTGTCCGCGTAGGCACCAGGCGAGTGCGGCCGGCCATGGGCCGTATCCGTCTGCCGGTGTGATGTGGCCTGCGGCGGGGAGGACGTCGCACTCCAGGCCGTGCGCGGCGCTCCACGCGTGCGGGTCGGCGGGCGCGTAGGGATCGGTCGCCGAGACGACCACATGCGGCGGCTTGCCCGACGCGGCGGCGAGGAGCTCACGGTCGATGCGCTCGAGCTTGAACTCTTCATTGCCGTTGGCCACGGTGAACGCTTGGTCACCGAGCGGGGACACCATCAGCACCCGGGTGACGCGCAGGTCCTCCGGCAGGGTCTGGGCGGCGCGCAGCCACAGGGCGCAGCCGAGGGAGTGACACACCACGACGCGTTCTTCGTCGCCGAGTTGGGCCAGCTCGGCGTGCAGCAGATCGATCCATTCGCTCATCGACGGCTGCTCGGGCGTGGGGAACTGAGGATAGAGCACCTGCTCGCCCCGCTGACGCAGGGCCTCGGTCAGCCACCACAGCCAGTGCTGCCGCGGGCGACGGTGCTGCACTCCGTGGACCATGAGAAAGCGCCGCGCCGGCGGAGGGGAGCTGGGCATCTCAGTCATCTGTCTCTTTCGTCCTGGTCCTGATCATCAGGATGTCGGTGAACTGGTATAGCCACTTAGTACACATGGTGTCCAACGGTGTTCTGGCCTGTCAGTCGGGCTCATGGGTGGGGCCGGATGGGTGCGGGCGAGGTGCCTCGGTGCCGGCGAGGGTCCAGCTGACCAGGAGGTCGAGTGCCCGCTTGGATGGCGATTCCGGTTGTGTGGTGTAGACGTACAGGCTTGTGTCGGGGTCTCCCGGCAGGGTCAGCGTTTCGTATTGCACGGTCAGTTCGCCGACCAGCTGATGATGGAGGCGCTTAAAGCCATGGGTGCGCTGGTGGACGCGGTGCTGACTCCACCAGTGGTCGAAGTCCGAGCTCTGCCCGCGCAGTTCCGCGATGAGAGCGGTCGTGGCCTGGTCGTCCGGGTCCCGACTGACCTCGAGGCGCAGGCTCTCCACGGCTGCCCGGGCTTGGTCTTCCCAGTCGACGAACAGCGAGCGTGCCTTTTCGCTGAGAAGTATCCAGCGGGCGTAATTGCGCTGCCGCGGCGGGATCTTGTCGAAGTCGGCGAAGAGTGCCTTGGCCATGCGGTTGGCGGCCAGGACGTCGCTGCGGCGGCCCAGTACGAGGGCGGGTTCACCATCGAATGCATCGATGAGTTGGCGCAGGCCGGGGCGGAGGCGCTGGACACTGTGGCTGCGCTGCCGTGATGGAGCAGCTCTCACCCCGGTGAGCTGTTCCAGATACGCGCGTCCTGCGGAGTCGAGATTCAAAGCACGGCACAGTGCGTCGACGACGCCGGGGGAGGGAGCGATGGGGCGTCCCTGTTCGAGCCGGGCGTAGTAGTCGCTCGACACGCCGGCCAGCAGGGCGACTTCCTCCCGGCGCAGACCCGGCACGCGGCGTACGCGGTTGTCGGGAGGGAGACCGGCCTGCTCCGGATCGACCTGGCTGCGTGCCTGGCGCAAGAAGTCTCTCAGTTCACGGTTGATGTCAGCCACGCTACTCAGTCTTGCGTGCGTCGGTGTTTCCCGCATGGACCTGCGAGTCCTAGTCTCCCGGTTCCTTGGTCCCACAGGGCGCGATATGCGCGCCAATGACGGCCTGCGGCGGGCCAGTCTTGATGCAGGTCCTCCCGACGAACGGTCGAGGACGAGGAAGGAAAACACGTATGAGCAAGCGCAAGGTCCTGATCGTCATGTCGGCTGCCAGTGTCTGGGAGCGCACTGACGGGTCGCAGTACCCGACGGGCTACTGGGCCGAGGAACTGGCCGCCCCGCACGCGAAGTTCGTGGAAGCCGGTTACACGGTCGACTTCGCTTCCCCGGGCGGGGTGCTGCAACCGCTGGACGAGCACAGCGCGGACCCGGCGGTCGCCGGAGAGGACTGTAGCCGCCACGTGGAGCACGCCCAGCAGGCACTGAAGGCATTCGGTCCGCTGCTGAAGCTCCACGAGGTCGACATCGACGACTACGCTGCGGTGGTTCTGCCCGGTGGCCACGGCCCGGTCGTCGACCTCTTCGAGGACGCCGACCTGGGCGGGCTGCTGGCCCAGGCGGACAAGGACGGCAAGCTCATCGGTGCTGTCTGCCACGGTCCGGCCGCACTGCTGAGTGCCAAGGACGCGGAAGGCAACTGGCTCTTCGCCGGCCGCAGGATGACGGCGTTCACCGACGAGGAGGAGCAACTGTTCGGCACCGCCGAAGGAGCCCCGTGGCTGCTCGCCTCCCGCCTGCGGGAGATGGGCGCGATTCACACCGGTGGTACGGCCTACCAGCAGCACAACGTCACCGACGGCAACCTGTTCACCGGCCAGAATCCCGCCTCCAGCGCCAAGATGGCCGAGGACATGATCGCCGCACTCCGCTGACACAGCTCCGCATCAGCCGTCCGCACTCGCCCCACCTGAGATGCCCGGACACACGAGTGGGCCCTTGCCCCCACGAGGGCCCATTCTCCAAGCATCACCGGCGGAATCACGCTCTCGATTCCAGAAAGAAGCGTTCCATGGAGACAACCGCACCGCATGACGTCATCGGTCGTGTGGAGAAGGGGCTGCTCGTCGCCGGCCAGTGGCGGCCGGCAGCGGGAGACCCGAAGTTCGCGGTGGAGGACCCCGCGACGGGCCAGACGCTGTGCGAGGTGGCTGACGCCTCACCGGTCGATGCGGCAGCCGCCCTCGATGCCGCCCATGCGGCGCAGTCCGCATGGGCTCGCGTTCCGCCGCATCGCCGCGGGCAGATACTGCGCCGGGCTCACGACCTCCTGCTGGCGCGCAAGGAGGAGTTCGCGCTGCTGATCACCCTGGAGATGGGCAAGTCACTGGCCGAGTCCCGGGCGGAAGTCCAGTACGGCGCGGACTACCTGCGCTGGTTCGGCGAGGAAGCCGTCCGTATCGACGGCACCTGGAAGGTCAGCGAAGACGGCACGGCCCGGGTCCTGGTCACCCGGCAACCGGTGGGCCCCTGCCTGCTGATAACACCGTGGAACGCACCGCTGGCCATGCCCGCCCGCAAGATCGGGCCGGCGGTGGCGGCCGGCTGCACCATGATCGTCAAACCCGCCCCGCAGACACCGCTCACGACGGCCGCACTCGCCGGTGTGCTCACCGACGCGGGCCTGCCCGACGGCGTCCTCAACGTCCTCCCCACCACCCGTGCCGCCGCCGTCACCGAGCCCCTCATCCAGGACCGCAGGCTGCGCAAACTGTCCTTCACCGGGTCCACGCCCGTCGGGCGCCTGCTGCTCGCGCAGGCTGCCGGTACCGTGCTGCGCACCTCGATGGAGCTGGGCGGCAACGCGCCGTTCGTCATATGCGAGGACGCCGACCTGGACGCCGCGGTCGACGGCGCAATGACCGCCAAGCTGCGCAACATCGGTGAAGCCTGCATCGCAGCCAACCGCTTCCTCGTCCATGCCGACATCGCCGACGAATTCACCGACAAGCTCGCCGCGCGCATGGACACACTGACCCTCGGCGCAGGCACCGACTCCGCCTGCGACCTCGGGCCACTGATCGACCAACGCCAGCGCCGACGCGTCGCCAGCCTGGTCAACGAGACGGTCGCCGCCGGCGCCCGCGTACGGACCGGAGCGGTGCTGCCGGACGGCCCCGGTTACTTCTATCCCCCCACCGTCCTCACGGACGTCCCCGCCGGCGCGCGGATCACCCGTGAGGAGATCTTCGGCCCGGTCGCGGCGATCCAGACCTTCACCACCGAGGACGAGGCTCTTCACGCGGCCAACGACACAGAATTCGGCCTCGTCAGCTACCTCTACACCCGGGACCTGAACCGGGCTCTACGGATGACTGAGCAACTGGAGACCGGGATGGTGGGTCTGAACCGCGGGTACGTGTCCGATCCCAGCGCCCCATTCGGGGGCATGAAGCAGTCCGGCATCGGCCGCGAGGGCGGCAACACCGGCATCGACGAATACCTGGAACAGAAATACATCGCCATCGATATGACACCCCCCGCACACACGAGCGGCGCCCGCGAGGACCGGGCGAGGCCGGAGCGCAGTCAATGAGCAGCACCGCATTCGACTCCATCCTGTTCCGTGACATGTTCGGAACGCCCCGGATGCGGACCGTCTTCAGTGATGAGACGTATCTGGAGACGGCGACCCGCGTCGAGGTGGCACTGGCACAGGCTCAAGCCCGCGTCGGAATCATTCCCCGGGGTGCCGCGGATGCCATCGCCGCGGCCTGCGACCCTCATGGGCTCGACCGTGAGCGGTTGCGCCGCGAGGCGGACAACGTCGGGTATCCGATACTTCCGCTCGTCGCTCAGCTCGCCGAGCAGTGCGGCGATGCCGGCGGATATCTGCACTGGGGTGCCACCACCCAGGACATCATGGACACCACGACCATGCTGCAATGCGCGCGTGGACTGTCCCTCATCAGCACCGCACTCGACGAACTCCGTGATCGACTGCGCCGCTTGGCGGCCACGCATGTCGATACCGTCGCCGTCGGACGGACCCACCTGCAGCACGCCGTGCCCATCACCTTCGGATACCGCGTCGCGGTCTGGCTGTCCGCGCTGGACCGGCATGCGCGACGCCTCGCCGACGTTCAACGTCGCGACCTGATGGTGCAGCTCGGCGGCGCCGCCGGCACTCTGGCATCCCTCGGGCCCGGCCCCGAGGCCCTGCGCGTACGCGCCGAACTCGCCGCGCAACTCGGCCTGAGAGATCCGGAGATCACCTGGCACGTCGCACGTGATGGCCTCACCGAGATCGTCGGACTCCTGGCCGCCGTCGGCGCGACCATCGCCAAAATCGGCACCGATATCGCCCTCATGTGTTCGAGCGAGTTCGCAGAAGTGGCGGAGCCCTACACCACCGGGCGTGGCGCGAGCTCCACCATGCCGCAGAAACGCAACCCCATCTCCAGTGAGCTCATCATCGCCGCTGCCAGGCTTCTGCGCGACAAGTCCTCGGCGATGCTGGACGCGGCAGTGCAGGACTTCGAGCGCGCCACAGGGCCCTGGCACATGGAATGGGTCGTCATCCCGGAAGCATTCCTCCTTCTGTCCTCCTCTCTCGCGCAAGCCGTCCATGCGGTGTCCGGCCTGGAGGTCGACACCGCGCGCATGCGCTCCAACGTCCACCTGACCGGCGGGCTCGTCCTCGCCGAGGCCGTCATGATGGCGCTCGCGCCCCGTCTCGGCCGCCAGCGAGCCCACAGCCTCGTCTACGAGGTCTGCGCTCAGGCCGCGGAGAGCGGAACCCCCCTCGTCGACGAACTGCTGAAGAACCCGGACATCGTCGCCGACCTTGGCGAACAGCGCATACGTCGGCTGGGCGACCCCACCGCCTACCTCGGTAGCGCACAAACCATGACCCACGCCGTCATAACCCACGTCCCGGAAGCCGCCAGCACACCAGGATCAGCACGGTGAGCCCACTCCAACCTGACCGCAGCGTCCGCCAGTTGGTCGGATCAGCGACGCCATGAAGCTCCGGGTAGGAGGCGTCACGACCAAGATCCACCATGCCCCACCAGGAGCTTCGCGGGCTTGTCCTCCGTCAGGGATCGATCTGTCCACCGCGGCACCTGCGCTGCCTCAGCCGTGAACTGGCGGCGCGGCGTCAGAAGATCGGGACCCGGTGGCAGCGACTGAATCCGGGACGTCAAGCCCCACTCGCCCTGGCTCACCTGCGGTGCGGTGACACCTACGCCCAGCTCGCGGCAGAGTTCGACGTCGGGATCACCATTGTCTGCCGCTACCTACGCGAAACGATCGAGACGCCGGCCACGCAAGCCCCGACGCTGCCGTTGTACCGTCGCTGGACACCACGGCATGCGTGCCCTTCTTCAAGTCCCCGGTCTCGTCGGCCACCAGCACCGCATCCTTGTCGCGCAGATGCTCCAGCACGTACTCGCGCACGTCATCACGCACCCGGTCAGCATCTCCCCTGGCCCGGCCGAGCAAGTGCTGCATGCCGTCCGGACTCGCCTCCCCGGC
Organism: Streptomyces sp. Inha503; assembly: GCF_047215865.1. Lineage (NCBI taxonomy): Bacteria > Bacillati > Actinomycetota > Actinomycetes > Kitasatosporales > Streptomycetaceae > Streptomyces > Streptomyces sp. Inha503. The sequence goes on from NZ_CP178360.1 coordinate 12,107,073, forward strand.
CCACTCGGCAATCGACCATCAGTTCTTGAGCGGCAGGTCCGACAATAGCCCCCGCGCCAGGTCCCTCACCCGGCGCCGGGGTTTTCACCCGTGCGAACCGGCCCGCTGTCCGGCTCATCAGGGCCTCGAATGCCTTCTGCCAGCGAGCGGTGTCTACGCTGTGACCTGTGGCCACCGCATGACCTTCAGTCTTCACACACCGATGATCAGCGGTGGCCGTCGTGGTCCCTCAGCCGCCCCTGTCGGGGCTCGGTGAGGATCCGACCCTCGTCCTCACCTGGTGGCGGGCGCAATGAGAGAGTCAGGTCCTGGGCTTCAGAGTGCTTCCGGTCTTGGGCTTGAGAGTGCTCCCGGGGCGGAGTTTGCCGTCCTCGTCCAGATCGTTCAGCACGGCGGACAGGCCGACGCGCAGCATCTTCCGCCGGACGTGACCCAGGATCTGGGTCATCAGGAGCCCGCCTACACCGGTGAAGCCCGTGTGGTCGTAGGTGAAGCGCGTTCCTGTGCCATGAGGTTCGATGTGGTAGGCGACCTCGGTGGTCTCGCTGCCGCCATGGTCGGTCCACGAGTAGCGCAGCAGCCGGGGCTTGTCCACCTCCAGTACGACGCAGTCGACGATGCCGCTCCAGCCGGGCTTGGGTTTGGCGATGAACTGGAACTGGGAGCCGACGGTGGTGGTGAATCCTTCTGGGCGTGCCCCGGCCCCGGTGGCTGTCCATAACGGTATGAGCCGGGGGTCGGTGACGGCGTGCCAGACCTTGGTGGGGGAGTGCGGGTAGTCGCGGACGACGTGGATGGCGCTCATGGGGCTCCTGAAGTAGTCAAGTGACCGACAGAATATACAGTCACTGAAAATTTACAGTAGCAGTAAATGTTCTGCTGCTGTACTACTCTGTCGTCATGAGCACGGTGGACTGGACGGCATGGCGCCCGCAGGCCGCGGCGCCCGAGGCCGAAGGGCTGCGGGAGCGGAAGAAGCGCCTGTTGCGGCAACGCCTGTCCGATACCGCGACCGAGATGTTCCTGGAGCGCGGCTTCGACGCTGTTCGCGTATCGGAGATCGCCCAGGCATGCGGAGTCTCGGAGAAGACGGTCTTCAACTACTTCCCCACCAAGGAATCGCTCATCCTGGACCGAGGCGAGTCCACGATGGCTGCCCTGCGTGCCGGCCTGGCCGACACGGACCACTCCGCGGTCGAAGCGGCGCTGCGGATCCTCTCCGATGAGTTGCGAGCCCTAACCTCCTGGATCGCCGCGCAGGACGACTCCAACCAGGCCGTCGCCATGATCAGGCGCTTCGGCGCGCTGACCAGGTCCACGCCCTCACTGAGGGCCTACCACCGGGACATGACCGACCGGCTCGTCACCGCGGCGGCCGAGGCGCTGGCCCAGCGCACCCGCGGCAGCCCGGACGACCCGGAACCGCAGATCGCAGCGACTGCCCTTCTTGGACTGTGGTTCATCCAGTTCCAAAGCCTTGAGAGACATCTGGACAGCGCCCGCACGGCGACACAGATTCATGAGGCAGTGACCACCGATGTCCGCCGCGCGGCCAAGCTCATCGACACCGGCCTGACCTCATTCGAAGGCGCCGCTCCGACCCGCTGACGTGCTCAGCCACAGATCGCGTGAGAACCCCAGCAAGATCACGATCTACGGCTGGCGAACTGCCTGCCGCCTGGCTGGTGGCTTTGTTTGTGCGGCACCGTCTGGTTCTGGATTGTAACTATGTGATGACTGTGCGTTTTCGGTCATTGTGGCTTGCAGGGGTCCGCGTGAGCATTGCGGAGAGCGGATGAGTCTCGGGGCGGTCTCGGATTGCGACTCGCTCGCGCGTGCGACCTGGATGGATGCGGCATCCAGCTCTTCGGTAGAGCGAGGCGGTCGCTTACGAGTGGATTCGAGCGATGCGAAAAGTGGTGCGACACTCGCACGCTTTTGGTCGTTATTCAGCGTGATCATCGCTGTGAATCGGTGATGTGGATATATGTTCGTGTGGCGATCGTGAGCACGACAGCGCTGCATCCGGGGGGATGCGAAAGGTGCTTCGTCCGTCATGCCTGCATGACTGATGTCATGCGCAGGACACATGAGCAAAGAATGCACATGCACCGGAAAGCCGTTGGTCTCGTCGCTGGGGCCGTGTTGCTGGGATTCGCCGGCGCGGTCCCGGCCCACGCCGAGGGCAGCCGCACCACGTACTTCACCGGCTGGCACCCCGGCAACGAGTCCTCCCGCTGGACTGACAACAACACCGATGGTGTCAGCACCTCGGTGACCCTCAGCGGCTGCCACACCGACGGGGCCAACGGGTTCCAGAAGGCCAACCTGAAGCTGTGGAAGAACCGCGACCTGCTGCCCGACGACGACAAGGGCACCCGCAGCAACAGCTGCGGCAAGTCCGCCTGGGGTGACCAGTCGTCTGGTAAGTACTACTTCGAGCTCTTCAGCTTCACCACGGGCGGCACCATGAGCGCCAACAAGGTGGTCATCGCCTACCAGAACCCGAAGACAGTACGGCACGTCTTCACAGGTGCCCGGGCGCAGGCGTGTTCTGCCTGCGCCCGGGCACCTCCCTGCTCCGCTCCTCTACAGCCTCCTCGGGACCACCCTGGCGGCGGATTGTGCGGCTCATGGCCCTGGAATTCCGCGGTGTCTCCTTCCGGTACAACCGGAAGACGACCGTTCTCGACAGCTTCGACCTTCGCGTCAGCAGCCCGGCAACGGTGCTGCTCGGCCCGAACGGGGCGGGGAAGTCCACGCTGATGGCGCTGGCCGCCTCCCAGCTCAGGCCCCTGGACGGCACCGTCACCTGGAGGGGCCGCAACCCCGCGGCCCGCAAGGACGTGACGGCGTACCGGAAGGCAGTGGCCTGGCTGCCGCAGCACATCACGCCCGTACCGGGCCTGACCGTACGGGAGCAAGTCGCATACGCCGGGTGGCTCAAAGGCATGAACCGCACCGACGCCTGGAAGGCATCGGCCACCACGCTCGGCCGGGTCGGCCTGGACAAGCTCGCCGACCGCCGCAGCCACCAGGTCTCCGGCGGTCAACTGCGCCGGATGGGCATCGCCGGCGCCCTCACCCACCACAGCGAGCTCATCCTCATGGACGAGCCGACCGCAGGCCTGGACCCCACCCAGCGCAAGGTCTTCCGGTCCTTACTCGAACAGCTCGCCGACGACGTGCACATCGTCGTCTCCACCCACCAGACCGAAGACCTCGCCGACCTCTACCAGCACGTGATCGTCCTGGACCGCGGCACGGTGCGCTTCCACGGCACCACCGCCGAATTCCACGCCATGGCCGACAACGCCGACAACGCTCACGGCCGCCGCGAGCGCGCGGAAGCCGCCTACACCCAACTCGTAGGCGAGGAGATCTGACCCGTGCTGCTCCGTACCATCGTCCGCGTCTCCTCCGGCACCCGTCTCCTGCCGTTTCTGGCCGGCTTCATCGTCATCGCCCTCAGCGACAACCTCTCCGAGTGGGGCACACCCCACTACTGGCTCTCCGCCACCGGCACCGCGAGCCTGGCCCTGTCCTTCGTGGGCCCCGCGTGCGCCGGAGCCGGCGCCTGGGAGGGAAGCCGGCTCAGGCGCGCACGCATCTCCGAGCAGAACGCGGTCCGCTCACCGCTGGCCATCGCCTTCCCCCTCCTGCTGCCGGTGTTCGTGATGGGCGTGGCCGGCATGACCGCAGCCCTGCTCGTTTCCGCGGCCGCCGCCGACGTCGGCTTCGGCATGCCGAACCCCGGCATCCTCGCGGTCGAAGCAGTGCTTCTCACGGCCAACACCCTGGTCGGCTTCGTCCTGGGCCGTCTGTGGGCTCCGATCGTCGCGGTGCCGGTCACGCTGGTCGCGAGCTTCGTCGCCAACGCCTACCCGGTCTCCTGGAGCATTGTGTGGATCCGCCACCTCGTGGGCGGAGGGCTCCAGGACTGCTGTGTGCTCGACCAGAGCCTGGACGGATGGGCGCTGGTCAGTGCGGGAGCATTCGGTACGGGGGTCTGTCTGTCCGCCGCCGTACTGATCCAGTATCGGAAGGCCGCTCCCGCCGTCGTCGCCGCGGCCGCGCTGCTCGCCGGAGGGTTCGCGGGCGGTGCCGCCTCCGCCCATGGCATGGGGGCCGACCCGGTGACCTCCCGTCCGGCCGGCGACCTGGTGTGCGACCACGGCTGACCCCGCATCTGCCTGTGGCCCGAGATGGACGACCAAGCGGGCACGGTCCGCACAGAGTCGCGCAAGGCCGTCGCACGGCTTCGCCGGGTCGGCGTCGCGGTGCCCGCCACACCGACCATGGCCGACCGGCCAGGCCCTGACCAGACCAAGCTCGCCATCGGGCCCGGCATCAGTGCCGCCGGTGTGCCCACAGGCGTAGCAGCAGGGCTCCTTCCGCAGTCTCCTGCCTGCGCGGACAACGGAGAGCGCTACCCGGCCGCCGACGCCTACGGCCCCGTCGGAGCGTGGCTCTCCCTGACCGCCGGCGCCTCGCCCCGGACCCTCACCAACCGGGTGGCACCGCCAGAACTGGCCTTGGCCCAGCACGTCCTCAAACAATCCCGACAGGCCCAACTCGCCTGGTACGAGCGCAACACCCGCGCCATGCGATCCTGCGACGTACGCCCCCAGCTGGGCATCGACGGGAGGCATGGATGAACTGGTGGCTGAAGGCCCGCGCCGTTCCCGCGCTGAGCGTGTCCGTTGTCGCCACCAACGCGGTGGGACTCCTCATGGGCGACGCCGAACTCCCTGTGCCCGTGCTGACCGGCCAGTCCGGACACCTCCTCGTCGGCCACCTCATCACACTGCTGCCGGCGGTGATGCTGCTCCACGGCATGGGACGTGGCGACCTGCGCACCGAAAGCATCGCCTGCCGGCCCGTTCGGAGGTGGGACGCCGCACTCGGCTCGGCGGTCGCCGCCACCGGGGCGGGGATGGCAGCCCTCTGCTACGCCATGGGGGCTGACAACATCGCCTTGGTGCTGGGGCGCAACATCGCCGGATATGTCGGCCTGGCGCTCCTGCTGTTTCCCTTCCTCGGCCACCGCATCGCGGCTGTCACCGTCGCCATCGTGCCTCTTCTTTGCGCGGCGGCCGGCTGGCGAAGCGGCGGCCGCCCCGAGCCATGGGCCTGGATCCTGTACCCGGCGAACTCCCTGGTCGCCCCGCTCATCACGGCAGCCATCGTCCTCGTGGGCATTTTCGTTTGTCTCACCCGACAGGACCCGTTGCGGTCCGCTCACTGAGGAAGCCGTCAGTTACGGCCCAAAGGTTGCCCAGCCCACAGGCTGGGCGACAGGAGGCGATGGAGGAGGAGTGGGTGCCTCCGTCCGGGCGGCGAGTCTTATCGTCCGGCCTCGCGCCGGGCGAGCTCCTTGAGTTCCATGCGCGCGGCGGGTGTGCCCGACGGTCCACACCAGTACGGGTGCCCGGCGATCTGTTTCGACAGTTGTTGCAGGCGTCGACGGTCCGTGGTGGTGCTGGCTGTCGGGCCGGATTCGGCGAGCTGCCAGTATGTGCGGTACCAGGCGGTCTGCGCCTCCACGAGGTCGAGGGGGAAGTCACACTGGCCCATGCCCCGCATTAGATCGTTTGTTTGAATTCTGAGGCAACCGCAGAAGGTACCAGGAGTTCCAGGCGGGAGGTCCCCGGTTGATATTGCCTGCGGGCTCGAGGACAGCCGGAGCACTGGTGCTGCGTAGCCCCTTTCGGGTGACAGCCCTGGGAAATGAGCGTTCGGCCCGGTGGGGCGGTCCGCGGTGACAGTCATGATGATTCGACGCCGGGCTGCTGCGGCGGCCGCCATGCTGGCAACCGCTGGACTCGTGGATTCCGCCACTTCCAGCTGGGCTGTGCCGAGCGCGACGGGTACGGCGTTCTCCGCCGCCCTACCTGTATCGACGCCCGTATCGACGATGGAGCTCCCGGAGCCTCCGACGGCCGAGGAGGCTCGGGCAGAGCTGGACGAGCTGACCGTCGCGCCCGAGGACGATGTCCCCGGCTACAGCCGGGCGAAGTTCCCCACTGGGCCACCCAGTACGGCACCTGTGACACCCGCGAGATCGCCCTCGCCCGGGACGGCGATGAGGTCGCCCAGGACGGGCAGTGCCGGGCCGCGGTCGGCAGCTGGCGCTCGGCGTACGACGGCGCGGTGCTCGACGCGGCATCCAAGGTGGACATCGACCACGTCGTGCCGCTGAAAGAGGCGTGGCGGTCCGGCGCCTCGCAGCGGACGACCGCGGACCGCCGGGCTTTCGCGAACGATCTTGCCCATTCCCAGCTCATCGCCGTCTCAGCCCGCTCCAACCGGGCAAAGAGCGATAAAGACCCCTCCGATTGGCAGCCGGACCTGGTCAGTTACCACTGCACGTACTCTGACCAGCTCGCGCACCATGGCCCTGACGTCGGCCGTGCCCCGCTCAGCGATCTCGTCTGCGGTGACGATGGTGACGCCGTGGCCGCGGGCGAACGCAAGCGAATTGGGGGCCGGAGTGTGCCCCCGGATTCCGACCTGTACCAGGCGTGCGGGGTCGATCAGTCCTTCCTCGATAGCGTGCCGGAACGGCGTGCCGTGGTGGTAGGTGCCGCCGTACACGGGCGGGAACGTGTCACTGTGCGCGTCGAGATGGAGGACTGCTACGCGCCCGTGGCGCGCGGCCACGGCCCGCAGGGCCGCCAGCGTCAGCGAGTGGTCTCCGCCCAGCACGAGAAATGCGTCGTTCGCGGCGATCACCTCGCCAAGCCCCTCGGTGGCCTGACGCATCGCTAGGTTCATCGAGAAGGGCGATAGGCCCAAGTCCCCGCCGTCGGCTACGTCGACGAGGTCGAAGGTGCCGGGGCCACGTTCGACGCCGGTACCGTGGATGAGGCTGGACTCGGCACGGATCGCCCGTGGTCCGAAGCGGGCGCCGGGCCGGTAGCTTGTGCCGCCGTCGTAGGGCACGCCGATGATGACGACTGGGGCCGGCAGGGACAGACGGCCCTGGCGGTGCGCCGGGTCAGCTCTTTGACGTCGTCAGACAGGTGCCGGACTCTGCGGGCGGGCAGGCGCATCGTGAAGACAGCCTCGCTCTGGTCATCGGCATCGAGGGCCGCGCAGGTGGCGACCAGCGCAGGATTGCTCAGGCCAGTGAGCAGTTCCCGCAGAGGGCAAGCGGCTACGCCTGCCCAAAGCCGAATTTTCTTCGGTTTTTGTATTGACGGCCACCCAGGCGCCCTTTAGGTTCATCCCCGCTCCCCGAAGATGAATCGTTTCACCAGGAGTCGACATGACCCCCATTTCCCGCAGGCGCCTGTGCGCGGACGTCGCAGCGCTGTCGATCGCCCCGCCCGTACTCCTTTCCGCAGCCGGGACTGCTGCCGCAGGTACGACCGGTTCGGCCGTGACCGCGGACCACCCCACAGTCCCGGCGATCGCTCGGGAATTCGCCTCAATCAGCGAATCCGTCCGGCCCAAGATCCGGTACTGGTGGCCGTGCGGTGAGATCTCCGCGGAGGCCGTCGAGACAGAGATTCGTCAGATTGCCGGCCGGGGCTTCGCTGCCGCCGAGATCCAGTGCATCTTCACTGCCGACCCGGGCCGGTTCGGATGGGGCAGCGCGATTCTGACCGAGCGGCTCGAGCAGGCTGTCGCAACGGGTCGGCGGCATGGGCTGCGCATCGATCTGACCGTCGGTCCGGCCTGGCCATTGGTAGTGCCAGGGCTGGGCCCGGACAGTCGGCAGGCCGCACAGGAACTGACGTACGGCAAATCGGTCGTCGCGGGCGGCAGCACGTACTCCGGTCCGGTACCGGCCGCTCCCGAACCGCACACGGGCGTGACCAAGCAGACGCTCGTGGCAGTACAGGCGTTCCGCTGCACCGGGTCCGCCGAGGCGAAGCCCGTTCGGCTGGAGCGGAGTTCACGGGCGGACCTGACCAATTCTGTGCACGATGGGGTCCTTTCCTGGACGGCTCCGGCCGACGGGCAGTGGCTGGTCCTTGCCTTCTGGCAGCGCGGCACCGGACAGGCGGCCGTAACCGGGCAGACCATCTCTGCTCGACCGGCCTACGTGCCAGACCACTTCGCCTCCGCGGGCGTCCGTGCCGCAACGGGCTATTGGGACGACCATGTACTCACTCCCCGGCTCCGACGTCTGCTTCGGGACAACGGCGGTGACCTGTTCGAGGACTCCCTGGAACTGGACTCCGCTCTGCACTGGACCTGGGACCTGCCGGAGCGATTCGAGAAGCTGCGCGGCTACTCGCTGCGCCCCAACCTGCCGGTTCTGTTCATCGACGGCATCCACCGGCAATACACGTCAGTGACCCTCGATGCCACACCGGACTTCGAGTTCACCGACGGCAGCGGCGCCCGCGTCCGCGAGGACTACTGCCAGACCTTGACGGACCTCTACATCGGCAACCACGTCGAGCCGCTGAAAAACTGGGCGCACACCCTCGGCCTGCGATTCCGTGCCCAGCCCTACGGGACGACCATCGACACACCCACCGTCGCTGCCGCGCTGGACGTGAACGAAACCGAGTCGCTCGGCACCAGCGCCGGCTACAACGACGATCCCTCCCGGTGGATCTCCTCCGGCTCCGTACACCTGTCGGGCCAAAAGATCTTTTCACTGGAGGGCTGCGCGACCCTGAACGAGGCGTACGCGCAGACCTGGCCAGACATGCTGAAGCACTTCAACACCGCCTTCGCGCACGGCGTCAACCAGATCGTCTACCACGGGTTCGCCACCGGAACGGGTATGGGTGTGACGGGCTGGCCCGGATTCTCACCGTTCACCATGGAGGACGGTAACGGCTTCTCCGAAGCGTGGGGGCCGCGCCAGCCCACCTGGGCCGACACCAACATCATCACGGACTGGACCGCACGCATGCAGTGGGTTCTGCGACAGGGGCGCCCCTCGGTAGACCTCGCGGTCTACCGGCAGAGCTACGGCCCCGATGTGCGCGTGCCTGACGGTGCGGCCGGGTACACCTACGACTTCACCGGCCCCGCGCAACTGGAGGGCACCCGGGTCAGTGGCGGCCGCCTCGCCCCGGACGGGCCCGCCTACCGAGCGCTGATCCTGGACCGCCAGCCCACGCTTCCCGTGGCCACTGCACGGCTCCTCCTTTCCCACGCCCGAGCCGGACTGCCCGTGGTCATCGTCGGGAACCTACCGACGCGAACCCCCGGTGCCCATTTGGCCGACCAGCAGACCGCCCGGCTCATCCGCCTGCTGGACCAGTTGCTCGACGAGCCCTCGGTCCGCCGGGTCGCCGACCAGCGTGACCTTGCCGACGCACTGAAGGCCCTCGGTGTCAGGCCCAGCGTTGACGTCAGTGCCGCTCGAGGGCTGCTGACCGTGCGTCGTACTCTCCCGAGGGGGGAGCGGTACTACCTGTACAACCCCACGTCCTCCTCCGTCACCGCCGATATCCGGGTGGAAGGAACTGGCCGACCGTACGAACTCGACGCGTGGTCCGGGAGGGCCACGCCGCTTGGCCTCTACCGCACCACTCGCAGCCACATCACCGTGCCCCTCCACCTTGCCCCCGGAGGCTCCACGGTGATCGCTCTCGACGGCCACCATGCCCGTCACGCCACCGCCACCACGGGCGGGACGGTGACCGTGAGCGAGAGCGGACGTCTGCGGCTGCGGGCGACCGCCTCCGGTAGCTACACCGTCACCCTTCACGATGGCCGCAAGCAGCACGTTGTCATACCGTCCATGGGCGAAGAACAGCGGCTGGACTCCTGGCATCTCACCGTCGAGGACTGGCGCCGCGGCCCCGACGGCGAGCGCGCGGTCACCACGCGCGAGCTCGACCTGAACGGGCTCAAACCCTGGTCGGACATCCCTGGCTTGCAAGACGTCTCCGGCATCGGCACCTACATCACAACCGTCCGCCTGGGCCGGTTGGACGGGGCCTACCTCGATCTCGGCCGGGTCACGGACACCTTCGAGGTGACGGTCAATGGCCGCCGCCTGCCTCCGCCGGACCAGATCAGCCACAGGCTCGACCTCACAGATCGCCTCCGAGAGGGCGCCAACACGATCACCATCCGTGTCGCGACCCCGCTCCGCAACCGGCTGCGGGCAACCGACGGCTTCTCCGGGCAGGCCGGGATGCCCCGTCAGGAATACGGCCTCATCGGCCCGGTCAGCCTCGTCCCCTATCGCGAGGTACCGATCGCGGACTGACTCGCCCTCGCCGTCGGGAGCGAGCTCGGTCCAACGCTCATCATCACCGCCCCGGCCATGTCCGGCTGCCCAGACCAGGGGCTGGCCGGGCCTGGGCAGCACTCCGGGCGACTGCCCGCGTCGGAGGGCACCAGGCGGTCTGTGCTGCTCGCGCACGCCAAGGCCGCTCTCGACTACGACTACGCCGAGTCGACGCGCAGTGGCCGGCAGACGATTGCTGCCGTCGATGTGGACAGTGCGGTGGGGCGGTGGCGGCCCTCGGACGAGACGTCTGAACTGGATGCATCCCTGGACGAGTTAGCCCGCCCCCATCCCCGTATCTGTCGAAGGAGCGGCATCACCCGCACGGTTGCCAAGCCGTCTTGGGGATGAATCAGAAGTTCCGTTACGGCCACGGCGAGGGGCGACACACTTGACGAGATCAGCCTGCGCTCGACCGACGGGCAGAGCCCCTCGCTGGTCCGGCTGCACTACCCGCACCGGCCCAATTCTGCGCCCGGCGAGGCCGTCCTCGGTTTTTGCGTGCCCGATCTCAAGGACGCCGTGCGCCGCGCGCGACAGGCGAGCGGAACCGTTGTCCACCCGGTCTTTGAGTGACCGAGCTGTCCCTCACGCCCGTACTGCGGCGGGTGGCGCGTCGTCGGCACAGCGGGGCTCCCGATCAGTGGGCGTTTCGCTGGAGCGGACGTTCGGACGTTCGCACGTCGCGAGGAAACCGGCGTCCCGCCCGTGTGGAGCGGCAGGCGGGCAGCCAGGCGGTAGTCCGCCCCGGAGGGGGCAGGCCCGTCCCGCACACCGGGACCGGCGCTTTCCGACCCGGCCGTCCCGTACGACACTCACCGCACCGTGCAGGAGCACCACGAGGAGACCGTCATGCCCGACAACGCACTCGCCCCCGTTCCTGCCGTCGACGGCACCACCATCGACCTGTTGGTCATCGGAGCGGGCACAGGCATGGCCGCCGCCCTCGCCGGGCACGAGGCGGGCTTGAAGACTCTGATGGTGGAGAAGACCGAGTACGTCGGCGGTTCCACGGCCCGCTCCGGCGGCGCTTTCTGGATCCCGGCCAGCTCCCTGCTGACCGCCGAGGGCGCCGGCGACACGGCCGAACGCGCCCGCACCTACCTTCAGGCCGTGGTCGGTGTGAGCACTACGGAGGAGCGGTGGCGCAGCTTCCTCGAGCATGGCGAGGAAACCCTGCAGATGCTGCGGCGAACCACCCCGATGCGCTACTTCTGGGCCCGTGGCTACGCCGACTACCATCCGGAACTACCCGGCGGCTCCGCCGTCGGCCGTACCTGTGAATGTCGGCCCTTCAATCTGTCCGTACTCGGCAAGGAACGGACCCGGTTGCGCCCCTCCGTCATGGGAGCGCCCGTGCCGATGCCGATCACCGGCGCGGACTACAGGTGGATGAACCTGGTGGCCCGCCTGCCCCGCTCCGGCGTCCCGCGCATCGCGAAGCGCGCGGTGCAGGGTCTCGGAGGCAAACTGATCGGCCGTGAGTACGCCGCCGGTGGACAGGCCCTGGCCGCTGGCCTGTACGCCGGGGTGCTGCGCGCCGGAATCCCGGTGTGGACGCGGACCGCGCTGCGTCACCTGATCATCGACGGCGGCCATGTCACCGGCGCTGTGCTGGAGCAGGACGGCCACGAGGTGACAGTGACGGCTCGACGGGGCGTGATACTGGCCGCCGGCGGGTTCGACCATGACATCGAGCAGCGCCGCACGCATCAGTCCAAACACCTCGAGCCGGGCTGGAGCCTCGGCAGCGCGGGCAACACCGGCGATGCCATCCGCGCGGCGCAGGACATCGGGGCCGCCACCGACCTGCTGGAGCAGGCCTGGTGGTTCCCCGCGGTCGCCCCGCTGCCCGGCGGTTCCCCGCAGGTCCTGCTCGCCGAGCGTGCCCTGCCCGGCTCCTTCATCGTCGACGCCAGCGGCCGACGCTTCATCAACGAGGCCACCGACTACATGAGTTTTGGGCAGCGCCTGCTGGAGCGGGAACGCGCCGGTGACCCGGCCGGCCCCCTGTGGCTGGTGTTCGACCAGCGGTACCGCAACAGCTATGTCTTCGCCGGTGCCAGCTTCCCGCGGATGGCGCTCCCCAAGGAGTGGTACGAGGCGGGCATCGCTCACCGGGCCGGCGACGTCGCCGCTCTCGCCCGCGGTGCCGGACTGCCCGAGGACGCCCTCACCGCGACGCTGCGCCGCTTCAACGTCCTGGCCGCAGCGGGAAACGACGAGGACTTCGGCCGCGGCACCAGTGCCTACGACCGGTACTACGGCGATCCGACAGTCACCCCCAACCCCAACCTGCGCCCGCTGGAAGGACAGTTGTACGCCGTCCGTGTCGTCCTGAGCGACCTGGGCACCTGCGGCGGACTGCGGGCCGACGGCGACGCCCGTGTCCTGCGGCCGGACGGCGCCCCCATCGAGGGCCTGTACGCCATCGGCAACACCGCGGCCAACGCCTTCGGCACGGTCTATCCCGGTGCTGGAGCCACCATCGGTCAGGGACTGGTGTACGCGACCGTGGCCGCCCGGCACGCCGCCGGACGGAAATGAACGGCCCGACGGCGGGCAAGGACAGCGACGAACCGGATCCGGGCACGCATCGGAAGGCCGCTGTGAGCACGGGCTCAGGGCCGGGGTTGGGGACCAGCACGCCGCTGTCGCCCTCCATACGCCCGGAGTCCCAACTGCCGGTGCGGATCCGGTAGGCGGACTTGCAGGGTGCTCCCGGTGGGCAGCCACCAGGACAGGCGGGGCCGGAGCCGGTCCGTGCCCAGGACAGCGCCGTCTAGATGAATGAGTCCGATGTTTGTGCTGGCCGCGGCTATGGCGAAGGGCGCCCGTTGGCTTGGTTGTGACTCCTTGCCTGGACGCCCTTCTGGCGGCACTGTACGTGTTCATCGACGGCCATGTGGCTCCCCGTCGCCGGATCGGGCGACCTCCAAAACTGACGGACGCCGAACTGCTGTGCCTGGCGGTTCCCCAGGTCCTGCTGGGCTTCCCTTCCGCACGGCACTGGATTCGCTTCGCCCACGCCCGGCTCGGGCACTTGTTCCGCTACCTGCCCCAGCAGTCCGCCTACAACAAGCGGCTCAACGCCGCCGGACCGCTGATCAGCAGGACCCGGAGCTGACCGGCATGACCCGCCAGCAACTCAGCGACCTCATCGACACGCTGACTCCCGCGATGGAACTTCAACGCGAGCACGTGCTTCGCACACGCCGCGGTCGCGAACGCTTGGCGGCTCCCGGCACAGGCGCCAAAGCCAAACTCACCCCAGCCGAGCGAGTCCTGGTCACCGTGCTCCACCTGCGCAAGATCGCCCCCATGGACCTCCTCGCCCAGCTCTTCGGCGTCACCACCCCAACCATCAGCCGCGCGAGCCAGGAAGTCCGCCCCCTCTTGGAAGCACACGACCATCCCATCAGCGCCTCCACCGCTCGCTTTCGCACACCATCCGACATCGCGGCATTCCTGAACCACAGCAAGATCAAGAAAGCATGTTAATGATCTGCACGCCCTAAGGGTCGTCTCAGGTTCGCTCGTTAGGAAGTAGGCATCAGATAAGCGATGTAACCCGTATGTAGGAGGCTAGTGATGGCAGTCAACGCAGCGCCGTCCGGGGAAGCGCCGGCCGGTCGGTTGGCAGGCCGGTGGGTGCCGTGGTTAGTGATTGGCTTGTGGTTGGTGCTGGCGGCGTTCATGGTGCCGCTGAGCGGAAAGTTGAGTTCGGTCACCACCGACAGCGCCGCGGACACCCTGCCGGCCAGCGCCGAGTCCACCAAGGTCGCGGTACTGGAGGACAGTCTCCCCGACGGTGACGACAACACGTTCGTCTTCGTGTACCACCGCGCCGGCGGCATGACCGACGCCGACCGCGCGACAGTCGAGCGCCACTACAACACCCTTGCCAAGCGGTACCCGCCGAAGGTGGCGGCCCCGGCCGGCGACGATGAGGGCCCACCGACGAGCCCCTCCACCGACGGCAAGGCGATGATGTTCACCCTCGAGGTGAGCACGACCTACGGCGCACCGGAGGACATCGTCGGCCCGTTGCGTGACGCCGCGAAGGACCGCCCCGCCGGCCTGGAACTCGACGTGACCGGCCCGGGCGCGATCGACGGCGACATGGACGCCGTCTTCGACGGCATCGACGTGCAGGTCCTCCTCACCACCATCGTCGTCGTCACGCTCCTGCTCATCCTCACCTACCGCAGCCCGGTGTTGTGGATCATCCCGCTGGTGGCCGTTGGCGCGGCCGCACTGACCTCGATGGGGACCGTCTACCTGCTCGTCAAGGGCTTCGGCATCGTGGTCAACGACCAGAACTCGGCGCTGCTGACGATCCTGGTATTCGGCGTCGGCACGGACTACGCGCTGTTGCTCATCGCTCGATATCGGGAGGCACTGCATCACCACGAGAACGTCCGGGTCGCGATGGTCCACGCGCTGCGCTCCGCGGCGCCGGCCATCGTCGCGTCCGCGGCCACCGTGGTCGCCGGCCTGCTCTGCCTGCTCGTCGCGGACCTGAACAGCACCAGCGGGTTGGGCCCGATCGGTGCGGCCGGCATCCTGTGCGCGCTGGTGGCCATGCTGACGCTGTTCCCGGCGGTGCTCATGGTGCTCGGCAGGCGGATCTTCTGGCCGGCCATCCCGCGGTTCAGCACGGCCGTGGAGGAGAAACCGGGGCTGTGGGGACGGCTTGGCGCCGCCATCAGCCGCCGCCGGTGGGTGGCGACGCTCGGCTCGCTCGGAGTCCTCGGCGTGCTCGCCATCGGGCTGGCGGGCAACACCGGCGCCCTGCGGGAGCAGGACCAGTTCCTGTCCGCGCCGGAGTCGGTCACCGGCTTCACCGTTCTCCGCCAGCACTTCCCGGAGCTCGGCGGCCAGCCGATGACGATCTTCACGCGGCCGGCGCACCAGGAGCGGGTGCTCGACATCGTCAAGGACACTCGCGGTGTGGCCCTGGCCATCCCGGAGCAGACCAGCGGTGGCTGGGCCAACATCTCCGTGTTCCCGACGGACGCGCCGGACACCGTCGCAGAGTACGACACGATCAAGCGGGTGCGCACCGCCGTGCACGCGGTGAGCGGGGCGGAGGCGATCGTCGGCGGGCCGAGTGCGGAGAACCTCGACACCGAGGTGACCACCAAGCGCGACGAGAAGCTGGTGATCCCGCTGGTGCTCGCCGTCGTCCTGATCGTCCTCGGGCTGCTGCTGCGCGCGATCGTGGCCCCGCTGGTCCTGATGGCCACCGTGATCGTCTCATTCGCCGCGGCCTTCGGCGGCAGCGTGTTCGTCTTCGACACGATCCTCGGGTTCAAGGGCGTCGACTATTCGGTGCCGCTGCTGGCCTTCCTGTTCCTGGTGGCGCTCGGCGTCGACTACAACATCTTCCTGGCCAGCCGGGCCCGGGAGGAGACCGTGCGCCTCGGCACCAGAGAGGGCATGCTCAAAGCCCTCTCCGCTACCGGTGGCGTCATCACCTCGGCAGGCCTGGTCCTGGCGGCCACGTTCGCGGTCCTCGCCTCACTTCCGCTGGTGATGCTGATCGAGGTCGGGTTCCTGGTCGCCTTCGGCGTGCTGCTCGACGCCCTGCTGGTGCGGTCGGTCCTGGTGCCCGCCCTCACTCTGCTGATCGGCCGGCGGATCTGGTGGCCGAGCCGGCTGTCCCGTTCAGCGGCGGAGCTGCCGGACGGTCAACAGTCGCTCGCCGACGACGAGGAGCCCGCGCTGCAACGGTGAGCGCAGCGGCACGGACGAGATCCGGGACGGGGACCCAGGCCCGTCCCGGATCTTTTCATGGGCCCGACGGTCGCCGCCCTTTGGCCCTGAGCCACGCGCCGGGGCTGGGGTCGGCGCGGTGTCCTGCCCCGACGGTGAGCCGCGCGGGGCCATGCCCGAGGGCCGCCGTCCCTTGTCCTGCGCCGCGCCGCCGGGGCGGGTCAGCGCACCGCGGTGTCCTCCCCGGCGGCGAGCCGCGCGATCGGGGCGGGCGGGGCCGCGGCCGGAAGGTCGACCCGAAGCAGCGCGCCACCGCGTGCGGAGCGGGCGACGGTGGCCCGGCCGCCGTGGGCGTCGACGACCCGCTGCACGATCGACAGCCCCAGACCGGATCCCGGCAACGCCCGGGCGCTGTCGGCACGGTAGAACCGGTCGAACACCCGCGGTACGTCGGCGGCGTCGATGCCCGGCCCGGCGTCGTCGACCTCGAGCACCGCCGACGCGCCCTCGGCACGGAGCCGGACCTGGACCGGCTGGTCCGCGGGGGACCACTTGCCGGCGTTGTCGATGAGGTTGAGCACCGCCCGCTGGAGCGCAGCGGGACGCCCGCTCACCCACACGGAGGTCACGTCGAGCGCGACCTCGATGTCGGGCACGCGGGAACGCGCCCGGGTCGCGGCGGCCACCACCACGTCGGCGAGGTCGAGCAGCTCGGTGTTCTCGTCGCTGACGTCACCGCGCGCCAGGTCGGTCAGCTCGGCGGCAAGGGTGCTCAACTCGGCAACCTGGGCGCCGAGATCGTTGAGCAGCCGGGTCCGACTCTCCGCCGGCAGTGCGCTGTCCAGGGTGCCGCGCCGATCGAGCCGGATCAGCAGCTCGACGTTGAGGCGCAGGCTGGTGAGCGGGGTCTTGAGCTCGTGGGCGGCGTCCTCGGCGAGCAGCCGCTGGGCCCGCCGGGAGTCCCGGAGCGCGGCGAGCATGTCGTTGATCGACTGGATCAGCCGCCGGATCTCCCCACCGCCCTCATCCGGGATGTCGGCGTCGAGCTCCCGGGTGTGCGCGACACGTACCGCGGCGGCGGTCAGCCGGTCGATCGGTGCCAGCCCGGTCCGCGCCACGGTCCGCCCGACAAGGGCGCCGCCAACCACGCAGAGCAGCCCGATCAGCAGCATGCCCAACCCGAACTGGTTGATCGGGCTGTCGTCGGCGACGCGGGCCACCTGGACCGCGCCGTCGCCCGCCCGCAGCGTGTAGATGAGGTAGCCGTCGTCGTCGCTGTCGTTCGACTCCATCAGGTCGGCCGACGCGCCCCGCGCCACGCGCCCGGCGTGCTCGCTGACGGGGGGCAGCGCGGGTTGGCCGGCCGGCGTCCGGGTCGAGCCGTCGGGCAGGATGACCCGCACCAGCCGACCGGATCCGGGATACGGCGGTAGCTGGACCTGCGCCAGACCGGCGCGCTGCGCGTTCGTCGCCAGGACGCGGGAGTCGGCGCGTAGCTGATTCTCGGCAGTGTCCTGCAGCTCCCAGCCCAGTAGCTCGCTGGCCACCTGGAAAGCAACGAACACGCTGACCGCGATGGCCGTCGCCGCGATCACCGTCAGCCTGGTCCGCAGGGACCGCCGGCGCCACCATCGGGTCAGCCGGCGCGGTTCCCGGCCGGCGGGCCTGCTCACGGAGGAGTCTCCCGCAACGTGTATCCCAGGCCGCGCAGCGTGTAGATCAATCGCGGCTCACCCTCGGCCTCCATCTTGCGGCGCAGGTAGCTCACGTATACCTGGAGGTTGTTGGCGGTGGCGCTCATGTCGAAGCCCCAGATCGCCTCGAACAGCGCGTCGCGGGTCAAGACCCGGGTCGCGTTGCGCACGAGGACCTGTAGGAGGGAGAACTCGGTCCGGGTCAGGCGCAGCGGCCGCCCGCCCCGCCACGCCTCGAACCTGTCGGGATCGAGCCGGACGTCGGCGAACGACAGGATCTGCGACTCCCCTTCGATCGGCGTGCGCCGGCGCAGCAGGGCCCGCACCCGGGCCAGCAACTCCTCGGTGGCGAACGGCTTGGGCAGGTAGTCGTCGGCGCCCGCGTCCAGCCCCGTGACCCGGTGGGAGACCTGGTCACGGGCGGTCAGCATCAGCACCGGCAGATCCCGACCCGCGGCCCGCAACCGCCGGCAGGTCTCCAACCCGCCGAGGCGGGGCATCATCACGTCGAGGATCAGCAGATCCAGCGTGTCACCGCCGACCCCACCGACCCCGTCGAGCACGGCGAGACCGTTGGCGACGGTGCTGGTGTCATAACCCTCGACCTGGAGCACCCGCTCCAGCGACTCACGGATGGCCGCTTCATCATCCGCGATCATGATTCGCACGCCGGCCCGCCCCCTTCCAGTCGATGCTTTTGCCGCTCATTGTCCCCGATCAACCTGAGGCCAGGATTAGAGGGACTCCGTTAGGTTCGTCTCGATCTTGGTGTGGTGTGTGCCCTGCTGGACAGGGGTTTGGTGGAGGTGGTGCAGATGCCGGTCCAGCACCTCAGGGTGTCCTGGAGGGCGTCGAGGATCTGGTAGAGAGTGAGCCCGGTCCGGGGAGTTTTGGGGCCAGTCGTTGTTCGGTGAGGAAGGCGTGGGCGGCGGCCTTCGAAGTGGTCCAGGCCCAGGCCGTGTTTGAGTTCGCGGTAGTCGTGCTCGATGCGCCAGCGGACTTTGGCCAGACGGACCAGGTCGGTGATCGGGGTGTCGGCGGGCAGGTTGGACAGCCAGTAATCGGTAGGTGCCTCGGCCTCTTCGGGCCATTCGATCAGTAGCCAGCAGTCGGGCAGGATCCCGTCCCACCATCCCTGTTCGGCCGAGGCAGCGGCCCGGACAGGGCGCTCGACAGCTGTGCCGGCGGGCCGCACGCGCAAGGCGGCGAAGCGGGAGCGTAATTCGCCTCGTGAGCCTTGCCGCCAGGTGAGGGGCGTGAACGCCTCCCGTCCGAGACCGGTGGCCAGGGCTGCCACTGAAGGTGCGGGACGGCGGTAGCGGGGCTGGGGCCAGCAGCCGATGTCCCCCTTACGGTCCGGCGCCTCGGGCTGGGCGTCAAAGGGGTGGGCGGTCACATTCGCCCGGATGGCGAGTACGTAGGCGATGTGGCGGTCGTCCAGGGCGGCCCGCAGGCGTGCGTTGGTGCCGTAGGCGGCATCAGCGACCACGGCCGGCGGTGTCATGCCCCATGCGGCGAGCGTGTCGAGCATGTCTGCTGCCAGGCGCCATTTCTCCCGGTGCGTGACGTCGGACGGGATGTGGGTTGCGGCCCGGCGGCCGGTGTCCGAGGCCCACTCTTCGGGCAGGAACAGGCGCCATTGCAGCGGGCAGGAGGCGGTGTCGGTCGCGGCGCGGACGCTGACCGCGACCTGGCAGTTCGCCCGTTTCCCCAGTGCCCCGCGGTACTGCGGGGCACCCCAACCGACATCCGGCCGTCCTTGGGCACCGAAACATCATTGATCACCCAGGCCGTCGGCCCGATCAACGGCAGTACCCGCTCGCAGATCCGCCGCTGCACCGGCACCGGATCCCACGTGGACTGGTTCACGAACTGCTGCAGGTTCTGCTCATTGCCGTCCGGCAACCGAGACGCCATGGCCTGGATGGACTTACGGCGACCATCCAGCATCAGTCCCCGCAGATAGCAGTCACCCTTGGCCCGCTGATCCTTCCGCGGAACTCAGTCGAACACATCCGCCACGTATAACGCCAACCTGGCCCGTACACGGTTCACTTCGTGTGCATCCACACATCCAACATGCCCTGGAACAGCACGAACCGGAAGACCTAACGGAGTCCTACTAGTGCTGCGTTCCTCAAAGGGTGTACACAAATCGGCGTCGTCGTGGGCGAGTTGGTAGCGGCGGTCTGCGTCAGATCCAGGGTTTGGCGCGGGAGTTGAGCTGGTCGGTGGCCAGGGTCGTGGCGTGCGTGATGTCGTCGCGGTTGGCGAATGACCGGCCGGCGAGGGCGGCTTTGCGGAAGATGCGCCACCAGCCTTCCTGGAGGTTGAGCCAGCAGGCGCCGACGGGGATGAAGGCGTGGTGGATGCGGGGGTGGTCCTCCAGCCGGGTCCGGGTGGACAGGCTGTTGTGGGAGGACGGGTTGTCGGTGACGATCCAGATCTGCCCGTGCGGGTTGGCGTCCTCGAGCTGTTGGAGGAGCTGCCTGGTAGAAGACGCTGTTGCGGGAGGAAGCGGTCATGGTGACGGCCTGGCCGTCGAAAGGGGCGCAGACCACCGTGGACCCAGGTCTTCTCCGGTCCGCGGGTGTAGTCGAGTTCCGCTTTGATCCGGTGCCCGTCGGGTGACCAGGCAGGTGCGGGCGGGAAGGTCCGCGGGACCCCGGCCCCAGCTTGGTCGGCACAGATCACCGTCGCGTCGTCGGGTGGGTGGGTGTAGAGGCCGATGATCCGTGTCTTTTTGGGACGAAGTCCGGGTCCTTCGACCTCGTCCAGGACCGGGTGCGACGCCAGCGCACGCGTTCGGCGAGCAGGATACGGCGGACCTGACTGCGCCCCACCTCGATCCCCTGGGCCCGTGCTGCCGTGGTCAGGGAGTCCAGGGTCTACTCGGGTGGCCCGGGCTCGTCGCAGGCCCACAGCTCTCCGACCGGTTCCCACCTCAGCCGTCCCGGCGGCATGGTTTTCACCAGAGACAGGCCTTGCAGACATGAGCGATTGAAGCGGTGCAGCCAGCACCGCACGGTCTTCTGGCTGCAGCTCAGCTCAACGGTGATCGCCGGCACCCGCAGGCCCAACCAGCTCAGCTCGATCATCCGGGCCCGCATCACTGCATCACTGGGAGCCTTCCGTGCCTGCGACAACCGGCGAACGACGGCTCGTTCGTCCTCATCACGCCCCGGCCGTGCCCGTAAAACCATCGGCAAACACCCGCCCCCGAGCTTCACCAACTACCCCGCCATCAGGACATATACCCAGCAAAAGCGGAACGCAGCACTAGTACTGCAACGGTGCTTGCCGTGACTGCTGGCCAGCTCAGTCGTTGGTCTGGTTATGGGTGGGGACCTTGCTGATGTCAGGTTGTGGGCCGGTGAGCTGAGTGCGGTCCACGAGCGGTTCGTGCACCGGTTCAGCCGGGAGGAGCCGCGCCAGTCGGCGCTCGCCTATATGCGGGGGTTGATTGCTCCGCTGGAGCGGGAGAACGGCTGGGCGCGCGAGCCATGCTCAAGACCTGTGGATCGAGCTCGGGGAGCACGCGAAGGGCGTACCTTCCCGAGTGATCGACTGATGGTCATCGAGTAGGCCGGTGTTCGCAGCACCGGTCGGGAAGGCACGCCCGTGCTCAGCGTAGTCAACGACGACGGCACCACCGCCAACGGCTCCTCCTTGACCGACGAGATCGTCCGGGAGGGTGCGAGGCGGATGCTCGCGGCAGCCCTGGAGGCCGGAGTCAACGCGTACATAGCCGAGTTGGCCGACCAGCGGGACGAGACCGGCCGGCGGCTCGTGGTCCGCAACGGCTACCACCAGCCCAGGAAGGTCACCACAGTGGCCGGGTCGGTCGAGGTGAAGGCCCCTCGAGTGATGACAAGCGCGTTGACGAGGCCACGGGCGAGCGCAAGCGGTTCTCCTGCGCGATCCTGCCGCCGTGGTGCCGCAAATCCCCGAAGATCAGCGAGGTGCTGCCGCTGCTCTACCTGCACGGCCTGTCCTCGGGCGATTTCGTCCCGGCCCTGGAGCAGTTCCTCGGCAACACGGCTGGGCTCTCGCCCGCCACCGTCACCCGGCTCACCCAGCAGTGGCAGGCCGACCACACCTCGTTCATGGACCGCGACCTCGCAGGCGTCGACTACGTGTACGTGTGGGCCGACGGTATCCACCTCAACGTCCGCCTGGAGGAGGCCAAAGCCTGCGTCCTGGTGCTCATCGGAGTCCGCGCCGACGGCTCCAAGGAACTGGTCGCGCTCAAGGACGGATACCGCGAGTCCGCCGAGTCGTGGGCCGATCTGATGCGCGACTGCGCCCGCCGGGGCATGCGTGCCCCCATCCCGGCGGTCGGCGACGGCGCCCTGGGCTTCTGGAAGGCCCTGGCCGAGGTGTTCCCCGCTACCCGCGAGCAGAGGTGCTGGGTTCACAAAACGGCCAATGTCCTCGACTCAATGCCGAAGTCCGCGCAGCTGGGCGCGAAGAAGGCCATCCAGGACATCTACAACGCCGAGGACCACGACCACGCCGAGGCGGCGGTCAAGACGTTCGCCAAGCTCTACAGCGCGAAGTTCCCCAAGGCCGTCAAGAAGATCACCGATGACCAGGAGCAGCTCCTGGCGTTCTTCGACTTCCCGGCCGAGCACTGGATTCACCTGCGGACCACGAATCCGATCGAGTCCACGTTCGCCACCGTCCGGCTGCGGACCAAGGTCACCCGAGGCGCCGGCTCCCGCACCGCCGCCCTGGCCATGGTCTTCAAACTCGTCGAGTCCGCCCAGCAGCGGTGGCGGGCCGTGAACGCACCCCACCTCGTCGCCCTCGTCCGCGCCGGAGCACGCTTCGAACGCGGTCACTTTATCGAGTGGCCCCAGGAGAGGGCGGCATGACGGCCATCGGCCTGCGGCTGGCCACCGCCGCGGACAGCGAGTACTGCTTCCGGCTACACAAAGCGGCCATGGGCGCCTACGTCACGGCCATCTGGGGCTGGGACGAGCAGGTCCAACGCGACGTCCACGCCCGCGTGTTCAGCCCCGGCCAGTGGCAGATCATCACCACCGAAGGCGCCGATGCGGGCATGCTCCACGTCGAGCACCGGCCGACGGAGATCTACCTGGCGCGGATCGAGCTCCACCCCGACCACCAGGGACGCGGAATCGGCAGCCAGCTCATCCGCAGCCTCCTGCTCCAGGCCCGCCAGCAGGGCCGAGACCTCGCCTTGGACGTCCTCGTCGTCAACCAGCGGGCCCAGGCCCTCTACCAGCGACTGGGCCTGCACGAAGTCACTCGCCACGGCGCCAACGACATCAAGATCAGGATGTCCACCAAGCCGCCTCAGCCTGGCCCGATCCACAGATCTTGACAATGACTCTCTCCACCCCAAGGATCCGTACAACGAGGCCGTTGCCGCGTTCTGCGTCCAGGCATCCGGGGGTCTGGGCATCCTCTACGCCCCGGTGCTCTCCCTCACGGTCGGCGACACCGAGCAGACCGGCCTCCTCGCCTACATCCACGGACTGCGGTTCATCACGATCGAGCCCTTCGACACACAGGCCGCGCTCACCGCCACCGAACTGCTGCATGCCGGGCACTCCTGGGCAGCCGTCCACGCCATCCACGCCGCCCGCCCCTCCGCCGACTTCCCCGCCGGGCGCTTCCTGCTCACCCTGGCGCCCGAACTGTGCGAAGGGACCGGCGTCCAGGCGGTCCACCCCGACCAGTAGCAGGCCGCTTCCGTCGGACTCGGAGCGATAGAGCGTCTTGACGCCGATCCGGTCGACGGGATGGTCCGGGGCGCGGCAAACTCGGGACAGATGGAAGGGGCAGCATGAGTGCACAGCCGATTCACTCGCATCCGGAGCCTGACCGGGTGCCGCGGAACGCCGAGGGCATCGCGGCCGCGCTCGAGGGCGAGCGGCGGATGGAGTTCTACCGCGAGCTCCTGGCGGCCGCGCCGGAGGACGCCGAGGGGGTCCTGCGCCGCTGGTGGTGCGAGGCGATGCTGGACACCGACCCGTCCGGTGGGCGGTTCACCGATGCCGCGCTGAACGGCACCCTGCCCACGAAAAGCGTCGCGGCGGCCATCGCGCGCCGCCGAGCGGCCGGGCTGCCGTTGAGTGAGTCGCACGGCCAGGAGCCGGAAGGCTGGCCTTGTGAACTGTCCGAAGAGGTCGACGCGCTCCTGGCGGACTTATCCCTGCCGGGTGAGGTCTTCGGAGCGATCATCGCGGCGACCGTTCAGATCAACGAGACGCGACGCATGCCGCTCGGCCGGGATGGAGTGCTGGGCGTCGCCGAGTACGTCATCGTTGCTGACGCCGACCCGCCGTACATCGTCCTCACCCGTATCCAGCTGTACTGACCGTCTCTGAGGTTGAGTTTTAACCTCTGCCGGGCGCGAGAGAACTACGCGGAGTTCGGCGTAGCAGGCCCTGGGTGCCGCTCATATGCTCGGTCCTTCGCGCACGGAGGTTTCGTCACATCGGCGACGAGACCCGTGGTAGGAGTTTGTGTTCCGAAACCCCCTCACCCGCGTTGCGACGGTTCACTCGCCTTGATCGGATGGGGCTTTCCCGGCGAAGGACTGGGAATCCTAGCAAGGTGTCTCACCCCGGAGTCCCACCGCTGGCAGTCGACGATCACGGTAACGCCCTGGTCTCCTTCGGACACGGGCCGGAAGGCTCGCCACCGTCTGACGCGCCGTTGCCAGCGGCGTTGGTCGCCATCTGGCGCGGCGATCGTGTCCTCATGGTTTTCGATCGTTTCCGCCAGTCGTGGGAGCTACCCGGTGGCCGTATCGAGGCAGGCGAATCCCCTCGTCAGGCAGCCGCACGCGAACTGCTGGAGGAGACTGGCCAGGAGCCCGACGGACCTTTAGGCTTCGTCGGCTACGCAGCGTTCGTGCTCGCCCCCGATCGGCGAGCTGAGTACGCGGCGCTGTTCGCCGGTCATGCCATCACCGTCCGCGGCTTCCAAACCAACGAGGAGATCGCGGCCATCCGCTGGTGGAACCTCCAGGAAGCCCTGCCTGGACGTGTCCAACCCCTGGACGTCCACCTCGCCCGACTCACACGAGAGCTGGGCACTGGCCTCTCCCACCATCCACAGGAAGGTTAAAACTCAAGCTGAGAGGTCGTTTCCTCCCGATGTTTCATCCCGGAATTGTCGTTTGATCCCGTTGTATCGGGTCGCGCCAGGAGATGGTGGCTTCGCCGGTGAGGCGGCGGGCCATCAGGTCGGTCATGGCGAGGTGGATCATGGCTTCGGAGCGGGCGGGCAAGGTCTCGTAGTCGCGTGTGAGGCGGCGGTGGAACATCCGCCACCCGTAGGTCCGCTCGACGGTCCAGCGCTTGGGCAGCGGGTGAATCCCCTGCTCCCGTGGGCGCGTCGGACGATTTCCATGTCGATGCCGAGGGTGGCGGCGTGCTCGACGAGGTGCTGGCGGTAGCCGCCGTCCACCCAGACTTTGCGGATGGTGGGGTGGGCGGCGGCGATCTGGTCGACCAGGTGGGCACCGGCGACGGAGTCCTGCACGCTCGCGGCCGTGACCAGCACAGAACACGCATGCGGACGGCTCCGCTTCCTTGCCCTCCTGCCGCCGTAAAACGCCGGTGAGCTGGGCGAACACGCCGTCCTTCTGCCACTTGGCGAAGTAGCCGTACACGGTTTCCCAGGGCGGGAAGTCGTGCGGCAGGTAGCGCCACTGCACCCCGGTGCGGTCTACGTACAGGATCGCGTTCATGATCTCGCGCAGATCGTGCTCGGGCGGACGTCCGATGCTCAGCGCATGCCGACGCCGCTCGGCCCGCCAGGCGCTGAGCACCGGCTCGATCAACTCCCAGCGGGCATCGGACAGATCACTCGGATACGGACGACGTTCGGCCATGACCTGGACGTACCGCCGGTCAGGGGCGTGCGCCCAGGCGTGCACCGCAAGCGGTGGAAGCACGGACCATGCGACGGGCCTCTTGGGATGAGACAGGCGCAAGCCGCATCCCACCCCAGCCGTCACCCCATGCGGCGCATCCGCCACAGCCACTCCACCAGGCCCGCCGAGACGATGACACCCGACCCAAAGGTTCAGGATAAAGCGCGCTTCATAGACGAAAACGACCTCTGAGCTTGTTCCTTAACATCGGGCCCGGCTGTGTGGTCACTCTTTGGAGTGATCGCAGGGTATGAGGGCGGCCTTCCTCGTGATCCTGAACTCTGCGACGAGATTCCGGAGTTCACCAGGAAGGCCGTGAGGATGCGTGTGCTGGCATCGGCCGGCGAGCGGAACGTGCTTGAGGAACTGTCACGCTTTCGGAGGGCCTTCTACGGGTGCTTGTCCGCGCGAGCGGATGCGTTCTTCGAACTTTCCGACGCGCTGCTGTGCGCAGATGGGCCGACGCGGACGCCGGTCGAGCTGTCCCTGCTCGCCGAGCACCGGCGCGGCTACGGTTCGTTGTACGGTGCT
Organism: Streptomyces sp. Inha503; assembly: GCF_047215865.1. Classification (NCBI taxonomy): domain Bacteria; kingdom Bacillati; phylum Actinomycetota; class Actinomycetes; order Kitasatosporales; family Streptomycetaceae; genus Streptomyces; species Streptomyces sp. Inha503. The sequence goes on from NZ_CP178360.1 coordinate 12,133,141, forward strand.
CTGAACCATGGTCGGCTTGACCTGAATGCCCTGCGTGACCTGCTGGTTTCCTTGCCGCTTCCGCGGTTCGACGGGCGGATCGTGCTCACGGTGGACGTCTCGCCGTGGCTGCGGTCGGACGCCGCCTGCTCGCCGGAGCGGTTGTTCTGCCTGGTCCACGGCCGCAACGGCCGCTCATCGGACCACGTGGTGCCGGGCTGGCCGTACTCGTTCGTCGCCGCGCTCACCCCGGACCGCACGTCGTGGACCCAGGTTCTGGACGCGGTCCGGCTCGGGCCCACCGACGACGCCGCGGCCGTCACCGCCGACCAGCTGCGGGCCGTGGTCGAGCGCCTGGTCGCTCTGCGTAATGGCCGATGTTAAGGAACAAGGTCAGAAGCTGTGTCAGAACCGGTGATCTGCGACGTTCCGTGACTGATCGGCGGAGCGGTCGGGCCGGACGTCGCCCAGGCCGTCCGTGCTCAGCGACAGTGTCGTCCGGCACGCCCCGGCGGTGTCAGCTGGTCGGGCGCGCGATCAACGGCGTCGAGCTGCCCGACTACGCGGGGGTGCCGGACTCCGCAGTCCCGGCCGGATCGCCGATCACCTCGTCGGCCAAGCCGTAGGTGTCACATAACGTGTCGAGAGGGGCCACGCTTCGGTAGGACACCGCCGGACCACCTCCGCTCATGCCGCATGGTGCGCGTTGGAGCGCCTGTTCGGCGGCCAGGCCTCGTTCCGATGAGGCGGTGTTGCCTTGAAAACTGGCAAGATCAGCGGTGCGTTCTGAGAGGCGGCGTTACGTCGTTCGTGGATGCTCACATCTTGACGAGCTGCTGTGGGACGTCCCCCTGAGCACAGGCGCATTCCAGGTTGGTACGGGCGGGTCCCGCCCGGTGACCGGCTCGTGGAACGACGTGAAGCATGCAGAGCCGAGGCCAATTCTCTGAAGCTCTCGGCTACTTCGGGCGGCGGGAGAAGCGGCAGGAAGGCGACCCACGTCACCATGGGGGGGGTGGGCCGCGCTCGCAGTGGGCCATCACCGCTCGTCACGTACGGTGCGGTGACGGTGACGGCCCACGTGGACACCGATCCGGGCCCCCAACGTGACGAGGCCCGCCACACAGGCCCCGACCAGCCACGACAGCTGCCCGGCCGTCATCTGCACCTCGCGCCGGGCAGTCACCCGCCCCTCCGGATCCTGGTAGACGGTCAGCCGGTCGCCGATCCGGCTGTCCTCGTCGCACCTCGAACCGACGACGTCCGCCTCGGTCCCATCCGGCAGACGAACCCCGCAGACATGGCTGGTGGTACCACTGGGCTGCGAGACGGACACGCGGAGCTCTGAAACCACGGCCGTCACCTGCTCCCCCCGCCGGTCGAGGACGGCGTCACCGTAGAACGCGAGCGGCATCACCATCAGGACGGTCAACACCGCCACCGCGATCGAGTAAGGCCAGGGGAGGCCCAGGATCCCCACGGTGATCATGCCGACGAGGCCCGTCATGAAGATCACGACGCCCAGGATGGCCGGGCCTTCCGCGCCGGATGAGTGGCCAATCGCCAACGCGCTCGAGCCGATCCACAGCGCGGCCAGCCCCAGGCCGCCAGCCGCTCCCAGCAGTCCCTGGCCGACCTTCCCCCGGCTCATCGTGAACCGCGACATCCGTGTCGCTGCCACAGGCCCTCCCCACGCGTCCGTGCCCGGATTCCGATGCCCGAGCGGCCTTGGCGGAACCGTATCCAGGCGAGCTCGGGAGGGGTCCGGTCGATGGCGGACGCCTACGGCACGAGCGAACCCTTCTGGGCGTACGCACCTGTCCGCTCTCGTTCTGCCTTGCCGGGCCGCTCGGCCCGGCCGTGTCGATGTGTCGCGGCTGCCGGTCCCGCCCTCACCGCCCTGGGAAACTAAGCGGCGTGGTGTATGCGGTCGCTCGTACCGGGACTGCCGTCATCTGCCTTGTGAAGAGCGCATGGCCACGCACGGTGGAGACCCGCCGCGTGGAAACTGTCTACCCAAGCGCGATTTCCGCGAGAGCCGGGTAGGTTGAGAACGCCGAGCGCTGGCGTTCTCAAACGACCTGACACCTCCGCAGGCCAGCGAGCCGCTATCTGACAGATTCACTTCGACAGGACAGCCGAGGGCCACAGGTCCGGTGATGCCGGTCGTGTCCCGTCTCTGTCGATCTGGCCTCTGTCTCAGGTGATCTGGTCCGATTCGCCTGCGGTCTCAGGTGATGTGGTTCGCCTACGTGGTTTGGTCAGGGGCTGGTCGGCGGTTCTGCGATGCCGATGAAGTTCCCGGCCGTGGTCCGGATGTGGACCGACCACCCCAGCGTTGTGAGGTCGTCCGTGAGGGTCTGGGCATCGTGGAATACCTTCACGATGCGGTACTGGCTGCCGTCATCGAGCCGACGCAACGCCGCCGGGGATGGCTGGTTCGCGAGGACTTCCTCGTATGCCGCTGCGGCGGGGCCGTCGTCAATGAAGATCGCTTTGCCGCCCGGCGCGAGCGCGGCGGCGACAGTGTTCCAGAAGTGGGGGAGCCGTGCCGGCGGGACATGAGAGAGCCAGAAGGCGAAGAACACGGTGTCGTAGCGTCGTGGCGGCTGCCACTGGAACAGGTCGGCCTGGAGGAATTGGACGGTGGGGGATGCTGTGCGCGCACGAGCCAGGGCCAACACCTCGGCTGACGCATCGACAGCCATCACCGACTGCGCCCGCGCCGCGAGCCTCGGGGTCCACTGGCCCGTTCCGCAGGCCAACTCCAGCACATCTCCGGCAATCGGGAGGTCATCGACGACAGTCAGTAACTCCTGCAGGGCTTCGTACTCTGCATAGGGCCGGTCGTATTGGGCCGCGCCGGCCCGGTAGTAAGCCATCTGCTCTGTCAGCAGAGCGTCGTCGTCCATGCGGGTTCCCCTCGTCCGGGTTCGGGCAGAGCCGAACGCACTCAGTTCGTCGGCTTGGTCGCCACAGACACTGTCGGCCTTCACCTCTGGGCAAGGTCAAGTGTCTTGAGGGCCTGGAAACGTCCCTGCCGAGCGGCGGGCGTCGCTCGTTGAGGTGACGTCTTCCGCGTTCGGGTCATGGGGCTCTCCGGGGTGCCCCACTCTCACAGTGCAGGGCCGAGCGTGGTGGGGAGGTGTTCGTGGGCGAGCCTGCGGAGGCGGTACCTGGCTGGGGATACGCATCGGCCGTCCACGTGGGGTTCGTTGGGGTCGACGGCGTTGAGCAGTTCGGTTCACTGGCCCGCTATTGGAACGAGCCCTTCGAGCGTGCCTCCCCGGCCCGGAAGTTCATCGCGTTCAAGGGGCAGAAGAACTTCACTGGTGACTACTGGGCAGCGACCTCGCGTGACCTGGTGGGTTACGAGTCGTGGGTGGAGCGGGACGCCGCGATGGCCCTGGACTTCGATCCCGCCGTCATCGCTCTGGCCTCCCAACCCTTCCATCTGGTCTGGGCGGATGGCGACCGGGATCGTGAACACAGCCCGGACTACTTCGCCAGGTTGTCCGACGGCACCGGTGTGGTGGTCGATGTCCGGCCTGAGAGCCTCGTCGATGAGGAGGCTGCCGAGGTCTTCGCGTTCACCGCGCGAATCTGCGCGACGGTGGGGTGGAAGTTCCGGCTGGTCGGGGACTTGGATCAGCCGTTCCGGGCGAATCTGCGCTGGCTGGCGCGTTACCGCCATCCGCGCTGCCACCGGGCGTCGGTGGCAGCGCTGTTGCGAGAGGTGTTCGTCGAACCGCAGTTGCTGTTTGCGGGGGCCGATCGGATCGGAGATCGGATGGCGGTGCTGCCGGTGCTCTATCACCTGCTCTGGCGGCACGAGCTGACGGCGGACCTGGTCTCGGGTCCGCTCGGTGGGGGGACGGTCGTCAGCCTGGCGGCGAGGGGGTGGTCGTGAGCTCCGCGCGTCCGGGGCGGCTGTGTCTGGGGGACCGGGTCAGGTTCGAGGAACGTACGTACACGGTCGTCGCGCTGACCGGGATGCGGGTCCGCCTGGCCGACATCCACGGCACGGGCATGCTCATCGACCAGGTCCATCTTCAGGCGGCCGAGGACTTCGCTGTCCTCGGCACCGGCGAGCGGGCCGTGCTGGGCTCGGCCGCGCTGCTGGATCACCTGCCCGAGAAGGCCGCGGAGCGGGCACTGTGGTGGCAGCAGCACGTGATCGAGATCCTGACCGGCCTGCCGCCGGATGCTCCGGCGGGGATGCGGCCCCGGCCGGAATACGACCCCGGCTGCCGGTCGCTGGCTGAGCGCGAGCGGGCCAAGGCAGCAGAATTGGCCGCGCTGGGTGAGGAGATCAGCGCGCGGACCGTCAAGCGCAAGCGGCAGCGCTACGAGGCCGGCGGTGTCGAGGCGGTGGTGGACCACCGACTCGCCCCGCACGCCACGCTGCTGGGCCAGGCCGACCCACACGTCGTGGCGGCGATCCGCCAGGCCATCGCCGAGAGCGTGGAGGCATCCACCCGCACGATCGAGTACGCGCGCTGGCGGACCGAGCAGATCCTGGCCGCCGAGCACCGCAAGGACGTGGTGGAGATGCCGTCGCGGGCCACGTTCTACCGGCTCTTCGGCAAACTGTCCCGCGGTGTCCACGTGACCGGCTCGGCCCGAACCCGCCGGTCCCTCGCCAACCAGCCCGAGGGGCCGTTCCGCTACGAACAGGTCGCGGTGCCGGGTGAACTGATGCAGATCGACTCCACGCCACTGGACGTGCTGGTCCGGCTCGACGAGGGGATGCCCGGCCGGGTCGAGCTCTGCGGCCTCGTCGACGTCGCCACCCGGACCATCACCGCCGTGGTGGTCCGGCCGACCACCAAGTCGGTGGACGCCTCCCCTCCTGCTGGCCCGCGCCCTGACGCCGGAGCCGATGAGGCCCGGCTGGGTGGACGCGCTGAAGATGTCCCGGTCGGTCTTGCCGCACCGCAGGCTGCTGTCCCTGGATGAGCGCCTGGAACACGCTGCCGCGCGGCCGCTGATCATCCCCGAGACCATTGTCTGTGACCGGGGCAAGGCGTTCATCTCGGAAAACTTTCGCTCCGCCTGCCGCACTCTGGAGATCAACTTCCAGCCCTGCCACCTCCGCTCGCCCGCAGAGAAACCCCACATCGAACGCTCACTCGAATCGGTGGCCACGCTGTTCTGCCAGTTCCTCCCCGGCTATCTGGGCCGCACGGCCGAACACCGCGGCCGGCGTATCGAGGACGAGCCGCTGTGGTCGATGCAGGAGATCCAGGAATTTCTGGACGAATGGCTTGTCGCGAAGTGGCAAAACAGGCGCCACGACGGGCTCAGGGACCCCGGCAGCCCCGGCCGGACTTTCACACCGAACGAGAAGTACGCCAGCCTCGTCGAAAGCGCCGGCTACATCCCCCTCGCGTTCGCCGGGGACGAGTACGTCGAACTGCTGCCCGCGACCTGGCGGGCCGTCAACTCCTACGGTGTCAAGATCAACCACCGCATCTACGACTGCCCGGAGCTGGGACCTTTGCGGCGCCAGCCCTCCGGCGTCACCCGCAAGCGGGATCTATGGGAGGTTCACCGCGACCCCTATGACGCCAACTGGATCTGGGTCCGCAACCACCGGGAGGGCGGCTGGATCCCGGTTCCCTGGAAACACCTCGGCTCCGTCTCGCAGCCCTTCGGCGACCTGGCCTGGGACCACGCCGCAGCTGACCTGCGCCAACGGGGCGAGAGCGACCCGACCGAGGAACAGATCGCCCAAGCGGTCACGGAACTCCTGACCAGAGCCAGTCAGGGCCCCAGCGGCGACGGGAAGGCTCGCCCCTCCCGTCGCGACCGGCGGGTCGCCGCCCGGACTCGCGCCGCCGCCGAGAACCCCGGTCCTCGGCCGCCCCAGCCCGAGACCGCACCGGCCGGCACAGACGGCCCGCCGCCCCACGACGAGGAGGGCGGCGACGCCCGGGACGAACCGGTCGCGAAGGTCATCCCGCTCGGCGTTTTCGACCCCTTCAAGGAGGCTGACAAGCGATGGTGACCGCGACCGGACCCACCCCGGCGGGCAGCCTGACCCGGGTCGGCAGCACGGCTGGCGACGGGCTCTGGACCGGGAGGAACTGCACCGCTACCTCACCACCCTGGAAGGCTGGAGGGAGTTCGCCGTCCGGGATCCGGCCCCGCCCGACCTGCTGCCCGACCGCGTCCTGGACGGCCTGGACGCCGACGAACGGCTGGACTACGACGACGGCCGCATCGACTACCACACCCGGCTGACCGTGGCCGAGACCTCCACCCTGCGCACCGTCGTCCGCACCGGCAGACGCCTGACCCTGCTCAACCGGCATGCGATCAGCGCCCGCCGGGGCCTGATCCTGTCCGGCCCGGCCGGCACCGGCAAGACCACCGCACTCACCCAGTTCGGCAAGACCATCGAGGCCATCGACCGACGCCGACCCCCCGGTGTCGACGGCCGGATCCCGGTGGTCTACGTCACCGTCCCGCCCGCCGCGACCTCGCGCATGCTAGCCGTGGAGTTCGCCCGCTTCCTGGGCCTGCCCGTCACCCGAGCCAACATCACCGACGTCATCGAAGCCGTCTGCGGTGTCCTCATCGACGCAAGGGTCAGCGTCGTGTGTGTCGACGAACTGCACAATCTCTCCCTCGCGACCCGCAACGGCGCTGAGGTCTCGGACACCTTGAAGTACTTCTCCGAGCGCATCCCGGCGACCTTCGTCTACGCCGGCGTCGACCTTGAGGCAGGCGGGCTGTTCGACGGCACCCGGGGCCGACAGATCGCCGGACGGTTCGGCGTCATCGAGACCGTCCCCTTCCCCCGCACCGAGGAATGGACCGGACTGGTCACCACCCTCGAACAGGCCCTGCGGCTGCACCACCACCGATCCGGAACCCTGGAAGGACTGGCCCACTACCTCCACGACCGCACCGGCAGGATGATCGGCTCCCTGTCCCACCTCATCCGCGGCGCGGCCATCGACGCCATCCTGGACGGCACCGAGAAGATCACCCGCAAATCCCTGCAGAGCGTGAAACTCGACCGCGCAGCCCAGAACCGCAGAGCCCGACCAGCCTCATGACCACCGGCGCGAACGACGACGGCCGACTCCGCCTGCTACCGGTCCGCCCCCGGCCAAAACCCGGAGAAAGCACGGACTCCTACGTCCGCCGCCTGGCCCGCGCCAACCACCTCAAACCCAGCTACCTGCGCGGATACCTCGTCGGCCCGCCGGACTACGGACGCGGCAAACGCCCGCGAGCCGACCGGCTCGCAGCGGTCATCGGACGACGGCAAGACGCGCTGGAACGAGCTCTACCCGACCTGGTCAGACAGAACCCCGCGAAACCCGACAAGCCCAGGCGCCGCGTCACGAGGGCTGAAGACAAGCCCGCGCTCTTCGCGGCGATCCGCAAGGACGCTCAAGCCGAACAACTGCCGGTCTCTCATCTGGCGAGGCGTCACCACGTCAGCCACGCCACCGTCCGGCAGGCCCTCAAGTCGCCAACGCCGCCGCCCCGAAAGAAACGACCCCCCATCGTGGGCCCTGCCAAGGAACGCGTCGCCCCCACCATCGACGCGATCCTCGACGAGTACGCCGCCACGCACGCCGGCCAGCTCCCCACCGTGAGAGAGGTCTGGGAGAAGCTGCTGGACGACCACGACGCCACCGTTTCCTACGGAACGGTTCACCGCTACATGTCCAGCCACCCGCTCAAGAACCCGGACACGTTGACCAGCCACACTGAACTCACCGCAGGGAACTACCTCGCCGCCACCCAGCAGACCTTCCACGCCGCCGTGTTCAAGCAGTACCGGGCACTATTGACCGCAGTCCGCCGCGAGCCCGCCCGGCACGGCCTCGACGGCACCTTCACCACGACCACCGCCTTCGTCCTCGGCCTGGACGCCGGGAGTAACTGGAACATGCTCGCAGGCTTCCAGGAATGGCTCGTCGTCCGCCGCAGTGCAGGACACGACCTGACCTGGCCCATCCTCATCCGCCACCTCGCGCCCGGGGGATGGACCCACCCCCTTACCCAGCAGGCCGACACCGCAGCCGTGACCACGCTCCACCGCCTCATCGGCGAGTTCTTTGACGCACGAGAGCAGCCCGACGGCCTCGGAAAGATCTTCAGGGGCTACCAATCGTGGCTGACGACCCAGGCGTGGTATCAGTTCGAAACGGCGGAGCCGGACCAGATCAGCTGAGACAACATCCGGCATCCATCCAGCCAGGACCACATCACCCGAGATTCCCGGCATCCCCACGTCTCAACTGAACTGGTCGCCGCACGTCAGCGGCCCGATGCCGAACCAGATCATTTGAGACGGAACAGGTCGGGTGCCCAAGGGTCGCCGCAGCCGTCGCCGGAGTCGGGGAACGGGCGGACGAGTCAACCACGGTCACGCGATGGCTCTCACCGGTCCACGCCTCCCATCACCGGGTCGATGCCGGCCACGGCGACGATGACGTCCGCGACCTGCCCGCCCTCGCACATCGCGGCCATCGTCTGCAGGTTGGTGAAGCTCGGGTCGCGGAAGTGCACCCGGTAGGGGCGCGTGCCGCCGTCGGAGACTACGTGCACGCCCAGCTCGCCCCTGGGGGACTCGACCGCCGTGTAGGTCTGCCCCGGCGGGACGCGGAAGCCCTCCGTCACCAGCTTGAAGTGGTAGATCAGCGCCTCCATGGACTCGCCCATGATCTTGCGAATGTGGTCCAGCGAGTTGCCGAGCCCGTCCGCGCCGAGCGCCAGCTGGGCCGGCCACGCGATCTTCTTGTCCGCGACCATTACCTCGCCGCCGCCGCCCGTGAGCTGTTCCAGGCACTGCTCGACGATCCGCAGCGACTGCTCCATCTCGTGCAGCCGGATCAGGAACCGCCCGTAGGAGTCGCAGGTGTCGGCGGTCTCGACCTCGAAGTCGTAGCCCTCGTAGCCACAGTACGGCTGCGACTTGCGCAGGTCGTGCGGCAGGCCGGTGGCCCGCAGGATCGGGCCGGTCGCGCCCAGCGCCATGCAGCCCGCCAGGTTCAGATAGCCGACGTCCATCAGCCGGGCCTTGAAGACCGGGTTGTTGGTGGCGAGCTTGTCGTACTCGGGCAGCCGCGAGCGCAGCAGCCTCACGCCCTCACGGATATCGTCCAGCGCGCCGGGCGGCAGGTCCTGCGCCAGCCCGCCGGGCCGCACGTAGCCGTGGTTCATGCGCAGGCCGGTGACCAGCTCGAAGATGTCGAGGATGACCTCGCGGTCACGGAAGCCGTAGACCATCAGCGTGGTGGAGCCGATCTCCATCCCGCCTGCGGCCACGGCGACCAGATGGGAGGAGATCCGGTTGAGCTCCATCATCATCACGCGGATGACGCTCGCCCGCTCCGGGATGTGGTCGGTGATGCCCAGCAGCTTCTCCACCGCCAGGCAGTAGGCCGTCTCGTTGAACAGCGGCATCAGGTAGTCCATGCGGGTCACGAACGTCGTGCCCTGGACCCAGTTGCGGAACTCCATGTTCTTCTCGATGCCGGTGTGCAGGTAGCCGATGCCGCAGCGGGCCTCCTTCACCGTCTCGCCGTCGATCTCCAGGATCAGCCGCAGCACACCGTGCGTGGACGGGTGCTGCGGACCCATGTTGACGATGATCCGCTCGTCGTCCGCCTTCTCCGTCGCGGAGAAGATCTCGTCCCAGTCGCCGCCGGTGATCGTGTAGGTGTGACCCTCGGTGGTGTCGCGGGCGCCTGCCGGTTCATGCTCGGGGCTGCTCATTGGCCGTAGAACCTCCGGTGTGGTCGCCGATCGCGTCCGCGTGTGCGGGCTGCGCGCGACCAGACATATTATCCAGAATTGCGCATCTTCGGCAGGAATGCCCACCCGTCCTGGACCTGGCCCACAACGCCGCCCCCGGCACCCTGTACGCGATCTTCCAGCTCCTCACCGCGCTGCTGCTGCTCTCGGCCGCGTCCTCGTCCTTCCAGGCCGGGCCCGGCCTGCTGAAAGCACTGGCCTGCCACCACGGCCATGGCGGCACCGATGCCGGAATCCTGCCCGCCGTGTAGGGACGTACCAACTGCACCACGCCCCGTACTGCTCTTCCTGGCCGTCTCCGCGGTCTTGATCATCGCGGCCGGCGGTGACGACCAGCGGCTGGTCCTGTTCTACGCCGTTTCGGTGTTCATGGCCTTCCTGGCCAGACTGATCGCCATGTCCCGCTTCTCGCTGCGCGAACGCCGCTTCGGACACGCGGCGGTCAACCCCGTGGGCGCGGTCGCCGTCGCCTTCGTGCTGGTGGTCAACCTCTCCCGGGGCGAGCCGATCGCCTCCCTGGTCGCCGCGGTCGCGATCGCCGCGGTCCTGCACCGGATGTGGGGCAAGGCCGGACGCCCGCGCGGCATCCGCGACGTCACGGCCGAGGCCGAAGCCGGCCACTGAGCCCGCCCGGTCGCGTCAGGTCAGGGGATTCGGAGCGAATACCTAGCCGCCCATGACGGGGTGCAGCATCCGGCCTTGGCGCCACTCCTCGCCTGTCCCACACGCACGGCGCGTTCACGATCGAAGCAATCCACTGACACTTCCTGGCAGTACCACTGACGTTCTCGTGGCAGACGACACCAGTCGCGCCGACCGGCGGCTGCCGCCGCGCATTGAGGCCAGGCCCATGGGCCGGAGCGGTGACCCGGATGAGGATTTGCAAGCGCGGCTTCTGGGGCTCGTGTCCCAGCGCGATCACGAACTACCGCAAGCCGCTTGCGCTCCACGGCCGCCGCCGGGTGACGGAGCACAGCGGCCCTCTCCGGGGTGGCCGGCCCGCGCGTCGAGCGGCTGGAGGCGGCGGGGTCCGCGCGTACCGCACCCGTCGCCAGCTGCTGCGGACCTACCGCGGCCTCGGGGATGTCTCGTCAGGGAGCACCCTGCGGCCGGTGGCGCGGGCAGTTTCCAGCACGGTGCGGAAGTGCTGGACGATTCCGGCGGCGTCCTCGCTCATGTCCTGGATCTCCGCCAGTGCGAGGTCGTCGGCGACTCCTCGCGCGGCAAGGCCGAGGAGAGCATCGTCGCCGCCGTCGGCGAGTTTCGTCAGTCGGGCGTGCTCGGCGAGCAGTGCGTCGGCCTTTACCGCCGTGGTGGCGTACTGCTCCAGCCCCGTGACCCGCTCCTCCTCCCCGTCCAGGGTCGCGGCCAACTGCGCCTTCCTGGTCGCGAGTGCCTCGGCGTGTCGTCCGGCACGCCGAGGCGGTGTCGGCTGGATCGAGGACCGTCACACCCTGCCCAGCAGGTCGACACCAGTCTGGCGACGCCTGCGCTGGGGGGTTATCCCCCGTTCCGATCTTGGGGTGCGCCGGATCGCGCCCCGTTGGGGGCGAAACTAGCTTTCAGCCATGATTTCGACTCTGCGAAAACCCCTCGCCGTGGCACTCGGTGTCGCTACGCTGCTCACCGCCGATGCGGCCACTGCCGTCGCCCAGCCCGCCGGTTCCTCCCCTGTGCAGCAGTTACGCCGGGACACCGCGGCGATCCACGCCCTCGGTGTCAGCGGTGTGCAGGCCCGCGTGATCGCGTCTGACGATCGGCAGTCAGTCGCCACCAGCGGCACCGCCGACCTGGACACCGGTCGCCCGGTCCCTTACGACGGCCACTTCCGCATGGCCAGCACGTCCAAGACGCTGGTCGCCACCGTGGTCCTCCAACTGGAGGACGAGGGGGAGCTGTTCCTGGACGACACGGTCGACCACTGGCTGCCAGGAGTAGTCCAGGGCAACGGCAACGACGGCAGCCGGATCACCATCCGCCAACTGCTCCAGCACACCAGCGGCATCCACGACGACCTGCCCGGATACACCACACCGGAGGAGTACTACCAGCAGCGCCACGACGTCTACGGCTCCGAGCAACTGGTCGCCCGCGCCATGGCCCACGCGCCGGACTTCCCACCCGGCGAGGGCTGGGCGTACTCCAACACCGGCTATGTCCTGCTCGACATGATCATCCAGAAGGCCACCGGTCAACCCGCCCATCAGGAGATCGAAGACCGCATCCTGCGCCCGCTTGGCCTCGACCAAACCCGGTGGATGAGCACCTCACCCACCCTGCCCCGGCCCCACGCCCATGCCTACCAGTTCTTCGGCCCCGGTTCACGGGTGGACGTCACCGACCAGATACCGGTGGACTACGAGAACCTTTCGTGGGTCACGACCACGCAGGACGAGAACGACTTCTTCCGCGCGCTGCTCGCGGGCCGCCTGCTACCGGCTCGGCAGATGGCCGAGATGAAGCAGACCGTCCCCGTGAGCGCGGAGGTCCAATAGCTGTGGCCTGGCGGCCGATACGGGCTCGGCCTGGTCGAACGCCCTCTGGGCTGCGGAGGAACCTACTGGAGCCACGAGGGCGGGGACGGGGGCTACATCACGCTCAACGGCGTCACCGACGACGGCAGGCGAAGCGCCGTGGTCTCCATGTCCGAGGCACGCGGCGACACCCTAGGGCACATCCTGGCCCAGGAGAATGCGGCCAGTGCCCTGATCGACCATGCACTGTGCGCCGGGGGCCCAGCACCCCGTGAACGAAAGCGTCACCGCGGTGGCCGGTGAGCTCGGTGCCATGAGCGCCGGCGCTTGGGACCCCTACCAGAGGCGTAAACACCTCGTGAGATAGCACATCTAGGACAAGGCGGTGGTGGCGAGGCGGATGGCGTTCGGCTGCTGCATTCGGATGCGTATGGGCTTGGGTTTGTCGGCCGCACTCCAATGTCCGGGACGGTCAGCCCTCTAACGTGCGGCTATGGAAGACACTCCGATGCCCGAACCGCTGTGGCGCGCGGTTCACCAGCTCGTATCCGAGACGGTCCAGCAGTGCCAGGAGGTGCTGCGGTACACAGAGCCCGACCAGGCATACGACTGGCAGCGCATGACGTTGTACCGGGCTACGGACGCGGCGGACACGATGGACATGGCGTCCATGCTGATCGCGGCGTACTGCCAGCACGCCGGCATGTCGAAGGACAAATTGGAGTCGTACCTTCAGCTCAGTCAGCAGCACACCCGGGCGGCTGGGCCGACGGGCGCCGACCGGGCCCATGTGGCGGGCCTGCTGAGCGAAGATCCCCCTGCGGGCGCAGACCGGCCGGGACTGGTACGGATGCGGTACGGCCGCGGGGAGCGCCAGGCTGAGAAGGCGCACCGGCCGGAGGATGACCCGTAAAAGCTGTTCACCGAGGCATGCCTGCATGGGCTGCGGGCCAAGCTGTGCGACGATGTCGAGGCTCTGGACAGCTACCTGCCGCCCCACGTCGCAGAGCTGGCCCGAAAGGTCGCCAGCGTCCTGGAGGAGCCGCAGCCAGCACCCGCGTGACGTCTAAGGCCATGTCCTACGTGGTGAGGCGGTCGTTGATTCGGTATGGGGCGGGGAACGTGGAGTTGGATCGTGCCGGACGGGCTGTGGGAGATCGCCGAGCCGCTGATCCCGGAGCAACGGGCACGGCCGCAGGGTGGCGGGACGTCCAACACGCCTGATGAGACGCTGTTCGCGGCCATCATCTACGTACTGGTCAGCGGCTGTGCGTGGCGGTCGTTGCCGCCCTGCTTCGGCGTCTCGAAGTCCACGGTCCACCGCCGGTTCCTCATCTGGTCCAGAGCCGGAGTATGGGGCCGCCTCCACGAAGCGGTCCTGCACCGGCTCGACGACGCCGGCCTCGTCGACGTCACCCGCGTCGTCCTCGATACTGCCCACGTCAGGGCGAAAAAGGGGGCGAACACACAGGCCCGAGCCCCGTGGACCGAGGCAAGCCGGGTTCCAAGATGCACATCCTGTCGGACGCGAACGGACTGCCCCTGGTCGTCGGCGTCTCGGGCGGCAACACCCACGACAGCGAAGGGCTGAAGCCCATGGTGACGGGTCACCAATCGAGACACGACCCGGACCGCGGCCGCTGCTTCAAGCCCCAGCGCCTGCACGCGGACAAAGCCTATGACCGGCCCGACCTGCGCAAATGGTTACGCGGCAAGCGCATCGGAGTCCGTATCGCCCGCGAAGGCATCGAGTCCAGCGAACGGCTGGGCCGTCGCAGGTGGGTGATCGAGCGGACGATGTCATGGCTGTCCGGCTACCGCAGGCTCAGTCCCCGCTACGAGCGCAATCCCCGCAACTACCTGGCCTTTCTCGGACTTGCCGCAGCCATCTGCTGCTACAAGCGACTCGTCCGCCTCACCACGTAGGACACGGTCTAATACTGCAACGGTGTTTGCGGTGACTGCTGACCAGCTCAGGGGCTGCTGCTGGCGTCGGCGGCCCATGTCGACCAGTGCAGGATGTGGTCGGGGTGGGGTGGCGGTTTGTGAGTCGGGCGATCAGGCGTCGGATCTCGGCGAGGCTGAGGTGGATGAGCTGGGAGGATCCGTTTCTGCTTTCCCGGCATCCAGCGCGCGGGCGCGCAGGATGGTAAGGCAGGCGTGGGCGGCCATGGCCAGGGTCATGTGGCGGTGCCAGCCGGGGTAGCGGCGGACCTGGTAGTCGTCCAGGCCGCATTCCTGCTTCGCGGTCTGGAAGCATTCCTCCACGGCCCATCGGCTGCCCGCGATGCGGATCAGCTCATCCAGGGTGGTCCCGGCCGGGCAGTAAGCGATGTAGTAGGAGATCTCCTCGGGCCTGCTGACGCTGCGGCGGGCGATGACCCAGTGCCGGCGGTCCTCGCGGTGCCAGGGCCGGACCTCGACCCGGGCCCAGTCATAGATCCGCCGGCCGTGAGCTCCTTCACCGCATGAGCGGCGTTTCCACTTCTGCCGTGGGAGGCCGGGGAACAGGTCATGGACGGGGTGGTCGATGGCCCAGCGGGTGACGACGGTGTCGTGCCGGGTGGTGGCCATGACATGGAAGACATCGGCCTGCTCCAGCTCGGAACGCCAGCCCTTGCTGAAGCCGTAGGCGGCATCTGCCGTCACCCACCCGAACGGGATCTTGTCCCTGATCGCTCGTCTGATCATCTCCTTGGCCATGGCCACCTTCGTGGCGAAGGCGACGCTGTCGTCGATGCCGGCCCGCCGGCACCTTTCCCGGTCCTCCGTCCATGACGTGGGCAGATACAAGCGGCGGTCGATCAGCGTGCGTCCGCGGTCGGTGGCGTACGCGAGGAACACACCGATCTGACTGTTCTCGGTGCGTCCGGCAGTGCCGGAGTACTGCCTTTGCACCCCGGCCGAGCGGATGCCCTTCTTCAGGAAGCCGGTGTCATCGACGATCAGAACGGCATCCCGGTCTCCGAGGTGCTCGACGACGTAGTCACGCACGTCGTCCAGGACTCCGTCGGCGTCCCACTCGATCCGGTTCAGCAAACGGTGGATGCGGTCGGGCCCCGCGTGTCCGGCTTCTTCCGCGAGTGTCCAGCCGTTCTTCCGCTCCAGCGGAGCGATGAGTCCCCGCATATAGGCCAGCGCCGACTGGCGCGGCTCCTCCCGGCTGAACCGGTGCACGAACCGCTCGTGGACCGCACTCAGCTCACCGGCCCACAACCTGACATCAGCAAGGTCCCCACCCATAACCAGACCAACGACTGAGCTGGCCAGCAGTCACGGCAAGCACCGTTGCAGTACTAGTACTCCAGTCGCAGATCGCTATCGTCGCTGGTCAGGAGCGTGTCTGTGAGTGTACTTGCCTGACGTTCTGTCAGGTTGTGTGAGTTCGTGACTTCGGGTGCGACGGCGGTAGTGGCAGTGGCGGGCGATGGCCTGGTGTCGGCGTCGCCACCAGGACCAGCTCATCGCGTGGCCGGTGTGCTGAAGGTGCGCCGACGAGGAGTGACCAGCTGCCATGAGTCGCCGGATTTCTGCCACGGTGAGCGGTGCGAGGAAGTCGGAAGCGTTTCTGCGGCCCCCCTTTCCGGCCCCGCGGCGGCTGCCATGGCGGCGAGGAAGGCGTGGGTGAGCATGGCCAGGGTGATGTGCCGGTACCAGCCCGGATACCGACGGACCTCGTACTGGTCCAGCCCACACTCGTTCTTCGCGGCCTGGAAGGCTTCCTCGATCGCCCAGCGAGTTCCGGCGACGCGCACCAGTTCAGCGACGGCGGTGCCGCCGGCTGCGTAGGCGAGGTAGTAGGCGATCTCCTCCGGGCGGGCCAGGCTGCGTCGGGCCAGTACCCATCGTTGATGGGTGGGCTGATCGCCGTCGAATTCCTCGATGGCGGGCAGTTGGGCCGCTGCCCAGTCATAGACACGTGGCCCCTTCGCGCCGCTGCCGCAGGAGTGGCGTTCCCAGGCTTCTTCGGGCGCCTGGGCGATGGCGAAGTCAATGCGCCCCAGGGCGTGTACCTGCTGCGACTTCGGCACGGCCAGGACATAGCCGACGCCGGCCTCCTCCAGCATGCGGCGGAAGCGCCATTCCTGGCCGTAGGCCGAATCCGCGGTCACCCACGTGATCGGCAGCGGAGAGGCCAGGGCTCGGGCGACCATCGCCTTGGCCAGTTCGCCCTTGGTGGCGAACCCCCGCTCCTCGGGGATCTTCGCCGCCCGGCAGCGGCCCGCGTCGGACGTCCAGGACTTCGGCAGGTACAGCTCCCGGTCCACCAGGGCCCGGCCCTTGGGTGATGCGTAGGCGGCGAAGACACCTATCTGGCAGTTCTCGGTGCGTCCGGCGGTGCCGGAATACTGCCGCTGGACCCCGGCCGAGACAGTGCCTTTCTTGAGGAACCCTGTGTCGTCGACAATGAGCACCCCCGTCGGAGCCCCGAGCTTCTCTGCGACGTATTCTTGCAGGTCATCACGTATCTCGTCGGGGTCCCAGCAGGCCCGGCTCAGCAGATGCTGCAACCCGGCGGGAGTGCGGTGACCAGCATGCTCGGCCAACTGCCAGCTGTTCTTCCGGCCCACCGGCCCTAGCAAGCCGTGCACATACGCCCGCATCCGCCGCCGTAAGTCCACCCGCCCGAACCGGTGGCCGATACGCACGAGCAGTTCTTCCAGTTCAGCCGCCCAGGCATCGAGCTGCACATCGTCTTGCATGACCAGTACAACGGCCCGTCGCACCCGAAGTCACGAACTCACACAACCTGACAGAACGTCAGGCAAGTACACTCACAGACACGCTCCTGACCAGCGACGATAGAGATCTGCGACTGGAGTATTAGGACGACGTCGGCCTTCTTGCCCGGGGTGAGGCTGCCGATCACGTTCTCGAGGCCCACGCAGGCTGCTCCGCCGAGCGTCGCATATTCCAGCATCTTCGCCGCCGGGAACCGGGCGCTGCTGGGCAGCCCACCCGGGGCGGTCAGCTCGTTGTCCCGGAACCGGATAGCCTGCAACATCAGGCGCATCTGCGTGAACATATCGCCGCTGAAGGCTGAGACGATGTCGACGCCGAGGGATGGCAGACGTCCAGACTTCACGACCCGCTCCAGGACCGGGAACGCGCCGGACATCGACAGGCTCTGGATGACGTTGACGTCGTCGTTGATGCCGATGGCCGCGTGGAAGGTGATCCGGGCGGGCTCCAGGGTCCGGCTCCAGGCGAGCTCTTCGAGGACTGGCTCCATGCTCGGGAAGGTGAAGAACTCGCTGCTAGCGATGCCGAAGCGCAGGAGGCCGTCATTGCTCGGGTAGTGTTCCTCCCGCACCCGCGCGGCGTTGTCCCGGTGGAACTTCTCGATGGGGCCGGCAATCTCCTCGATGATCGAGGAGGGGTCGATAGCCTCGCCTGGGGTGTAGCGCGGGTTGCGGTAGACACCGTAGCCGAAGATGCCGCGGATCCCAGAGTCCTTGAGCCCCTTGACCAAGGTGTCCGAGTGCTCCGCGGAGACCTGCAAGTGCGAGTGGTCCACCAGAGTGGTGACGCCGGCGTTGATTGCCTCCAGTGCGCCGTAGTGATTGCCAAGGTAGGCGTCCTCGACCTGGTAGCAGACGGGGTACATGGTCCGCATCTCGACCATATATTCGAACAAGCTCCAGTTGACGGCGACACCGCGCAGCAGCGACTGCCACACGTGGCGGTGGGTGTCGACGAAACCCGGGCTGGCGATCGTCCCGGCCGCGTCGACGATCTCGGCCTCGTCGGCCTCGATCACCGGCGCGATGCGCTCGATGCGGTCGTCAACGATGAGGATGTCGCCGCTTGTGAGGTCGTGGGTCGACGGGTCCATCGTCGCCAGCATGGCGTTTTTGATCAAGGTCTTCTTCATCGCGCCGTGGTGCCTTTCGTTCATCATGGAGTGCGGTCGTGGCGTGGCCGCGTGGCGTCCACGCGCAACGGGGCCAGGGGTGAGGAGTCGGGCTTGACTAACCTCTCGCGGACCGGGGCGCGTCCCAGGGACGGGGTCGCCGGCTCGTCGTTCGGGCCGGGGGCAGGTCGACCGGCTCGACCCCGGGCACGACTCGGTTGGACAGCGATCCGATGCCCTCGGCCACGAGCGTCACGACGTCCCCGGGACGCAGCGGCGGCGGTTCGTCTCGGCCGGTTCTGGCCCAGTACTCCAGCAGGCACCCGCCGCCGCACGTGCCCGCCGCCAGGACGTCGCCGGGCACGAGCTCGGCGCCTCGGGAGGCGTGGGCGACGATCTCTTCGAACGACCACGACATGCTGGCTGAGTTGTCACCCCCGCCCGGCAACGGGGTGCCGTTGATCTCGGCGTGCATTTCGAGGGCCAGGCGGTCGCCGCGGCGATAGGGCTCGAGCTCGTCTGCGGTCACGATCCACGGCCCGAGGGTGTTGGCGAAGTCCTTGCCCTTCACCGGCCCCGCGCCGATGGGCAGGACCGCGGCCATCAAGTCACGGGCCGACCAGTCGTTGAACAGTGTGTAACCCGCGATATGCTCGCCGGCCTGCTCGGGCGTGAGGTCCTTTCCGCGCTTGCCGATGACGGCCGCCAGCTCGAGCTCGAAGTCCAATCGGTGACATCCCGGGGGCACCTCCACCGGGTCGTCGGGGCCGTTCACGGCGTTGGTGTTGGAGAAGAAGACCGGCTGTTCATACCACCCCGGGTGAACGGTAATCCCGATCCCTTTGAGACTGCCCTCGACGTGCTCCTCGAAGGTGACGTAGTCGCGCAGGGTCTTCGGCTGGACGGGGGACAGCAGCCTGACCGAGGAGAGGTCAAGCCACTGCCCCGTCGCCTGGCGCTCCACCATCTGCGTGCGCTCGGACGGAGTAGCTGTCAAGAACTCGTCAAGATCTTGAGTCGGCGCCAGGGGCTGCACTTGATCCCCATCGACAATTGCGATGGCGGTACCCTCATCGCGCTGGATCCGGGCGATCTTCATGCTGCTCCTCCGACACTGCCGTGCGGACGGGTGCCAGCCGCCTTGTGCAGGTGAGCCATGTGTGTGAACTGCGCCAGGCGGTCGGCGCGCGGGCGCGCGGGGTCGAGCTCCTCGTAGACGTTCAGCACGTTGGCCGCGATGCGCTCGTGCTCAGCCATGTCGGCAAAGCGGCTGAGGTCGATGGAGGCGATCGCCTCCTCCAGGCTGAGGCCATCCTCGAAACGCGCAACGGACTCCGCCTCGACGTACGTCAGGTAGTCGCGGACTCGCTGTACACCGGCCTTGTCGGTGACCGGGCCGTGGCCCGGCACGATGGTGACGACGTCGAGGTCCAGGACGAGGTCGCACGCGGCGGCGCAGCGCGACACCGGGCCCTCCCACACCAGTGGCGCGGCTCCGATGAACAAGATGTCGCCTGTGAACAGCACCCGTGCGTCCGGCACGTGGACGATGACGTCGCCCGGGGTGTGCGCCGGGCCCACCTCCGTCAGCCGTACCTGCCTACCACCGACATCTAGGTCCAGCGACCCGGAGAACGTGCGCGTCGGCGGGGTGGCGGTGATTCCCGACGGGTCGAAGCTGGAGGCCACGGCGCGGACGAAGTCGCCGACCTCATCTTCCCGGTGCCACAGGTTCGCCAGCTCCATTGCGCCGGCCGGGGTCATCAGTTCCGCTGCGGCAGCGGAGGCGACAATGTCGACACCCGGCGTGGCGACAAGCTGGTTGCCGAACCAGTGGTCGCCGTCGGAATGAGTGTTGACCACCGTCCGGATCGGGCAGTCCTCGGTGAGCGCGCTGAATGCCTGGAGCATCTGCGCGGTGTGGGCCAGGTCGAGGTGGGTGTCCACGAGTAGCGACTCACCGTCACCTCGAATGAGTCCTGTGTTGCTCTCCCCCCAGTGCCCCTCGGGCAGCAGCCAGGCATGACAGTCGCCGCCCAGGTCGTGGGGGCCGTTCGAGTAGCTGTTCATCGCGTCCCATCTGGCGAAAAGAGTGGGCTGGCGCGCGCTCGGGTACAGACAACGGGTCCCGCGCGCCCAGGTGCTGGCGACGCCGGGGTCAGTGCGGCTCACATGAAGTTGCACCCAAGTGCAACATGTCGCGTGGACTCTGCAATCAAGTGCAGGCAGTGTCAAGTGTCGCGTCGCGATGGATTCCGCAGCCCATGCTTCGCCGGCCTGACTCGCACGTGGGGGCGGCTCGACGGCTGGGACCAATCGGGGTTGCCACCAGACTGCACTTGAGTGCAGCATGGCCACCGCAGGGCGACCCGAAAGACCACACCGTGGTCCCGGAGGGGCTCAAGGAGGCAAGTGATGCGTGCGGTGGTGTGCGACGGCTTCGGCGGACCCGACCGGTTCGACGAGCGTGAGGTGGACCGGCCGCCGCTCGGGCCCAACAGCGTGCTGGTCAGGCTGACCCACGCAGGGGTCAACCCCGGCGACTCCCGAATCCGGCAGGGCCAGTTCGCGCCTCGGGCGCGGCACCACTTCCCGCTCGTGCTCGGGCTAGAGGGTGCGGGGTTCGTGGAGGAGATCGGCGTGTCCGGCTCGCCGTTCAAGCCAGGTCAGGCGGTGTTTGGTTTCTTCCTACACGACTATGCGGGCGACGGGACGTACGCCGAGCTGGCGCCGGCCCGCTCGACGCAGCTGGCGCCGGTGCCGCCCGGGGTGTCCATGCGCGACGCCGCGGCGGTCGCGTGCGCGGGCGGCACAGCCATGGTCCTGGTGGAGGAGCTTTTGGAGATACGCTCCGGGGACACGGTCGTGGTCCTGGGTGCAGCGGGTGGCGTGGGGCACTTCGCCGTCCAAGTGGCGGTCGCACTGGGCGCGGAGGTCATCGCGGTGGCCCGGGCATCGAACCACGACTTCGTCCGCGAGCTGGGTGCCGCCCACACGATCGACTACCGCACCGAGGACGTCGCTTCGGCCGTCGCGCGCCTGGCTCCTACCGGCGTCGATGCCGCCGTCGACACGGTCGGTGGAAACGCCCAGGCGCAGTTGTCCAGGATCGTTCGTCCGGGTGGGCGGGTGGCCTCGTGCGTCCACGCACCCAAGACCGACGACTTTCGCGCCCGCGGCCAGCAGTTTCAGTACCGATTCTTCGAGGCGACCCCCGCCCGTATGGCCCGGCTCAGCGAGTACCTTGTCGGCGGCGGCATCCGTCCGCGGATCACTCGCGAGCTGCCGCTGTCCGAGGTCGCCGCCGCGCACCGCGCGATCGACGCCGCCGAGGTGCGCGGCAAGATCGTCCTGCGAATCGATGACTCCCGGTGAAGCACGGGCTCCAGCTCCGCGTGCGTCCGGCCCCGAGCACGTGCCCACCGTCGACGACGGGATGCCGTCCAGCACTCGCAGGAGGTTCTCCATGTCCGTGATCATCACCGTGGCACCGACCGGCCCCATCGCCACCAAGCGAGACAACCCCAGCCTGCCGACCAGCCCCGAAGAAATCGCCACCGCCGTCGCCGAGGCGTACGCCGAGGGCGCAGCAGTCGCGCACCTTCACTTCCGCGACGTCGGGGGCCGCCCAACCGCCGACCTGGCCACCGCGGAGCGCACGGTGAGGCTGATCCGCGATGCCTGCCCGATTCTCATCCAGATCTCGACCGGGGTCGGCTTGGGCGTGGAGTTTGAGGACCGCGCCCGCCTGGTCGAACTGCGACCGCAGATGGCGACGCTCAATCCGTGAAGTATGAGTTTCGGGGCCGGAGAGTTTCGCAATCCTCCGGCCGACGTACGTCGGCTCGCGGCTCGGATGCAGGAGCTCGGCGTCAAACCGGAGATGGAGATCTACGACACCGGCCACCTCGACGCCTGCCTGCGGCTCATCGACGAGGGGCTCATCTCCGGCGACCCCCAGTTCAGCATCGTCCTCGGAGTACGCGGCGGCGCCGCGGCGACCCCGGCGAACCTGCACACGCTCGTCGGGCGACTGCCAGACAATGCGGTGTGGCGGATCATCGCAATCGGCAAGGCGAACCTGCGACTCACTGCCATCGGGCTGGCCATGGGTGGCAACGCCCGCGCCGGTCTCGAGGATACGTTGTTCCTCCGCAAGGGCGAACTCAGCCCCGGCAACACCCCTCTGGTCCGCCGCGCCGCCGACCTCGCACAAGCCCTCGACCTGCCGATCGCCTCAGTCGAGGAGGCCGCCCAGCGGCTGCGGCTGGCCGTACCTGCGAACACCTGAGGCGGCAGGACAGGGCCAGGACTCTTCACCTGGCCTTCGTAACCCGTCCTCTCACGGGCGTGGCCGGGTTGGCTCGAGTGACTCGTTGGTGCCGCAGTGAGTGATCGGGCCGTGCGCTCGGGCGAGGCCGACCTGGCGCCCCATGCACGGCGCCGCAAGCCCGTCACCCACCCACCTGTCAGCAACCTGCCGCTCAGCAGCCAGGTCGGGTTGGCATCGCTGGAGGACGACGACGACGCGGCGCGCAACAGGGACCTGAGAACGCACGAAGACGTCGCGGACGAGCGAACTCGGTGAGGCGACCGACGCACGCCGGCCAGGCGTTCGTAGAACTCGGTCGAGGCCACGGCACGCGAAGTCGGCGGTCCAGCCGCGCGCACGCGGGACTGGCCCGGGCACAGGTCACCGGAAGTGCATTCCACGCCGCCACGACAGCGGTCGCCCGGCCAAGTCGTCGCCCACCCTTTCCTTCGGGGTGAGCGACCCGCGGCTGAAGCGGAACGTCTGCGCGGGCCGCCGACAGTCACGTAGCCCTCGGCAAGCTCGGCAGGTCGATCCGACAGCGGAACCAAGTGTCCATCAAGACCGCGGACGCACTGCGGCGAGGACCAGTTCGACGCCTTCGTCGACCGTGTCCTGGAGCAGGCGGTCGCGCTCGCGGACCCATCGGAGGGTCGCGCCCATGAACATGTCGCTGAGGGTACGGGCTGCCACATCAACGTCGATGCCTCGGTCTACCTGGCCCCGCGCCTGGCCCTCCCTCAGAAGGGGGGTGAGGTCCGCCAGCAGCTGGGACTCGTAGCGGATCGGCCCGAGCGCCGCGGTCCAGCCCAACATCATCTGCCGCGAGAGCTCAGGCTCGGCCTGCACCATCTCGCAGATCAGGTGCAGGTAGGCACGAATCCGCTCGGGCACCTCGTCGGAGGCGCCTGTTGCCTCGACCACGGCGATGTCGGCCATACGGCGTGTCCACAGCATCGGAATGTCGCTCTTGCTGGGGAAATGGTTGAACGCGGTGCGGCGTGAGGCACCGGCGCGCTCGGCGATGTCAGCCATTGTGGTGGCCTCATAGCCACGCTCGACAAACAGCGCGGCCGCCGCCTCGTAGAGCCGGTCGCGAGTCTGAGTGCCGCGGTGCCGCGCACCCCCCTGCACGGTCTCCGGCACGTTCGCCACCTCACGGCCCCTGCACTCGGATGCATTGTGTGTGGCTCATCGTATCTGGCGGCGCGCCCAGCAGCAGGACCGCCCGCACTCCTGATGACTGGCAAAAGGCGAAGGCCGAGGCCAGCAGTCGGCTCTGCCTGCCTGCTGTGGACGCTCGCGAGGTAAGGAGCTGTTGTCTTTCCGGAGTTGAAGACTGCGTTTCCGCTGGTCGGGCGTAGGGTCGGCGGCCTCGTGGGAGTAGTGACCTGTCGTGCTGTCGCTGCCCGGGAGGTCGTGGAAGCCGTCGGCGGTTGGGTTGTTGGAACAGCGTGAGCTGGGTGCTCGCCGTCGCGTGGACGAGCTGCGAGAGGAGGCCGACCGCATCGAGGCCGAGCTGGATTGGAAGGAGTGGATCATCGCCCGCTCTCGGGTCGGCGAGGTGCTGGCCCCCGGCGGACGAACCCACGCAGGACCACGCCCGGGCCGTGCAGGCCACCGAGGCATTCGTGCTAAGGGTGGAGGGCTTTTCGTTGGCCTGTGGCGGCGGACCGTACGATCGCGTCAAGGAGTCTGTGGCGCTTGACGGCGTGGGTGAAGTCCGGGGCAGCGGCTGTTCCGTGGATGAGGTCGTCCCGAATCGCGGCGTAGGCGTGCACCAGCGTGTGGATCACTGTTCCGGCCAGGCCGGGATAGTCGTCGTAGCCGCTGGGCAGCGTGACCTTCGTAGGCCGACCGCCGCTGCGTGTGCCACACACCGTGACCGGACCGATGTGCGGGAACTCGGCCGCAGTAATCTCTAGTCTGCCCTCCGTGCCGTCGATGATCAGAGAGAACCCTGCACCCGATGCCGCGCCTCCACGGTGGTGGACGGACAGGATCGCCCCGCCCGCCACGGTGCCCGAGATCGCGATCTGGTCCTCGGCGGTCATCGGAACGACCTGCCCGGTGCGCCCGAGGGGAACCTGGCGGCGCCGGGTCGCGGTCGTAGCAACCACTTCCTGAAGCTCTCCGACGACCATCGACACCAGGTCGATCGCGTGTCCGAACGCGATGGTCAGCATCGTGGCCCCGAGCTTGCGGTCGAGCGTGTAGACCATGTTCTGAGACACCGGAGTGCCCCATTCGGTCGAAGACGCCACGACGGTGGCGGAAAGCACTTCCCCCACGAATCCTTCGGACACGAGGTCGGCCAGCCAGCGGAAGGTAGGCGAGGAGCGTCCCTGAAGACCGACGAAGGTGCGCGTCGTCCCGGCGGCACGCTCCATCTCCTCGGCCTCGCGCAGGTCGACGGCGAGCGGCCACTCGGAGAGCACCGGCACTCCCGCCTTCAGCACGGGCAACACGAGTTCGCGATGCTGAGGCACTTTGACGGCGACAACAACGAGGTCGACGTTCTCGTCGCTGGCGAGCTGCTCGACCGACGTGTACGCGGGTACGCCATACGCCGCTCCCGCGGCCTGGGCCGAGGCTTCGGAACTCGTCGCCAGCGCGCGAAGCTCGATCCCGTCGAGGGCGTTCAGCGCGGGCAGGTGAGCCCCGGCCGCCCAGCCTCCTGTGGCGCTCAGGCCGACGATGCCGACGCCGATCGGCTTACGGGGGTCAGGCATCGAGCTGCCGCCTTAGGGTCTCGGTGTCGTGCAGGGCCGTCATGTGCACGAACCGCCCGTCACGAACCTGATGGATGGCGTACTCGTCGATCTCGAACGAGGCGCCGGTGGGAGCCACGCCGAGCCACTCCTTGGCGGGCGTGCCCGTGTTGGTCAGACGGGCGGCCAGGCGATCACCATCGACCGCGATCTCCCGGGGCTCCCAGTGGAAGTCCGGGACCGCGTCGATGGCGCCGTTCAGCACAGCGATGACCTGGTCCCGAGTGCCCGGCTCGCCATTCAGGGTGGTCTCGTCGTTGACGAACTCGTCCATGCGGTAGATCTCGTGGGCGTTGAGCGCCCCGATGTAGCGCAGGTAGAACTCGCGCAGGTCGGTGTCGGACATGATCCACTTCTTCGACCCCCGGAGCGGAGGTCATGCTCGGTGTTTCGCTACGGCCCTTGACGGTTCCGTCGCGCTGATCGTCGGCAGGGGGAGGAACCACAGCTCGAAACTTCTGCACCGAACGGTACCGAAGTTTTGCCGCACCGTCACGGCCCTCATGCGCGGAGAATGTCTCACCGGGGCGAGCGAAGGGGTGCAGCCGCTATGCAGGCCGGCCGAGCAACGCCGTGTCGACGATCTCATCGAGCTCAGCAGGACCGAGGCCGTTGGCGGCCTGCACTGCGATGCCGAAACCCATCGTCATGATGAACCGGGCAAGACGCCGAGGGTCGGCGTTGCGCGGAAGATCACCCTCGTTGACGGCACGCCGGAAGCGCTGCTCAAGGCGGACCCCCGCGTCGTTGCGCCAGTCGACAAGCAGGTCGTGGACGGCCCGGCTCTCGTTGCTCGACGCCAGCGCACCCTGGACGGTCAGGCACCCGGAGGGGCCGTCGGGAGGGGTCGGCGTTGGAGGGCCTTGCGGAAGAACTGCTCCTTGTTGCCGAAGGCCGCGTACATGCTCGTCTTGGTGATCCCCATGGCGCCGGTCAGTTCAGCGAGGCTTGCACCTTCGTAACCTCGCGCCCAGAACACCCGCATCGCGCGTTCCAGCGCCTGGTCGATGTCGAATTCTCGAGGCCGACCCATGACGGCCCTACGGGAGTTACCTATGCCACAAGCGTACCTCTCGGTACAGATCTACGCTGACCAGTAGTTTCACCCTACCCAGTTGGCGAGCGCAGTTCAGTACCGGTCGGTCTTGATGTACTAGGGTTGCGGTTCTGCACCGACCGGTACTTAATTGATGGGAAGGGAAGTCCGCGCCGTGAAAACCGTTTCGCTCGGCAGCCTCAAGGTCTCGCGCATCGGTCTCGGAGCCATGGGAATGTCGGCGTTCTACATCGGCGCCGGCCAGTTCGACGACGAGTCGATCCGCACGATCCACCGCGCTCTGGACCTCGGGGTCACCCACATCGACACCGCTGAGGGGTACGGCCCCTTCATCAACGAGGGGCTGGTCGGCCGGGCCGTGCAGGGGCGCCGAGACGAGGTTGTGCTGGCGACCAAGTTCGGACTGATCTCCCACATCGGTGGCACGGCTCCGGACAGCACCCCGGCCAACATCCGCCTGGCCGTGGAGGGATCGCTGAAGCGCCTGGGTGCCGACTACATCGACCTCTACTACCAGCACCGGGTGGACCCCGGCACGCCCATCGAAGAGACCGTTGGCGCGCTGGCCGAACTGGTGGCCGAAGGCAAGATCCGCCACATCGGCCTGTCGGAGGCCGGCCCCGCCGCGCTCACGCCGTGGCGGTGACCGGTGAACGTGGCGATGGCGTGCAGTTCCCAGCCCATCCGGGCCAGGTCGGTCAAGCAGAGGTGCCGCGTGGTGTGGGTGGAGAACCGCCTGAACCTTCCCCAAGGCCAGGTAGTTAAGGGATTTCCGCCGCTGTCAAGGGGGGGAGGGTGTAGGCCGCAGGGCTGACCTTGGTGATGAGACGGCGGTCGGCCAGGCGGCTGAGCTGGCGGTAGATGGACTGGACGGTGATGTCACCGAGGAGGCGTGAGAGCTCCTTGGCACTCCAGGTTCGGTCGGGTTCGGAGTGCAGGAAGGCGATGATTTTCTCGCTGCGACGCTGGGGTGAAGCCCTGGGCAGGGTGCGCTCGTCCGTGGTGGTCTCGGGGTACTGGCTCCGTTCTGAAGGGGGCAGGACTTCCGTGGTGAGAGGGGTGATCGGGGTGGAGCGGTCGGGGCGACCGTCGTTGAGGCGCTCCGCGTTGCGGACGGTGGTGGACTTGACCTTGCGAGTGCTGACGCGTGGGCGACGGGCCGGGAGCAGGGAGTCCAGGGACGCGGCGTCCGATCTCGGTGGCTCGTCCGAGGCCGCCCGTGGCGGGTGCGGCGAGGATGAGCTGGTCGCGAGCTGCCTGGAGGGCGATGGTGAAACCGGCCCGGTCAGGATCGATGTCCGGACGGGTCTGGACGGCGTCGACCGTGGCGGTGCGCAGGAGCTGGTAGAGGGTGAGGGTGGCCCACACCTCCTGTTCGACGCCGGCGGGGTCCTTCGAGCGCAGGACGCGGCTGTTCATCAGGGTGTGACGCAACGCGTAGTACGCGGATTGATGTTCCCGGCGTTCGTGGTAGAGGGAGACGAGGGTGCGGGCGGGGTGGTGCCAGGGGGTCGGTGAGCGTGGTGATCAGCCGGTAGGAGCCCGTGAAGGTGGTCTTGTCTGCGCAGGTCACGGTAATCCGAGCCTCGATGACGCGGACTGTCACGGTGCCGAGCCGGGAGAGGTGGGAGTTGTCGTCGAGGCGGGCCTGGACCGGGGTGATCCGGCTGGACTTGAGTCTTCCCAGTACCTTCGCGCCGGTGGCGCAGGTCTCGGCGAGGAAGTCGTTGCCATCGAAGCCTTTGTCCCACAGCAGGAGCGTGTCCGGCGTCAACAGGTGCAGCAGGCGGCGGGCGTAGGCCGCCTCGCCCTCGCTGGGTGGACCGAAGCACGAGCCGATCAGTGCCCGGGTGCCGGTCTCGACCAGGGTCATCAGCCGGAGCATCGGCCAGCCGCCGTGCCGGTTCGAAGGCCGCCCGGTTCGCACCGCTGTCGGGGAGCCTGATCGCGGAGCAGCCGTCGAAGGACACGGTGCGGTACCGACCGTGACGTACTCCCGGGGTGGAAGGCTGGGCGAGCGGTCCCGCCACGGTCTCGTACAAGGCTCGCATCGGGGCGATGCCGATGCGCCGGCGTAGATCGCGCAGGGCCTTCGCCGTCGGACCCACCATGGACAACGAGCCCAGAGCGGCGGTGAGCTTGCGCCACACAAGGCCGTAGCCGACCTCAGGGAACAGGCACATCGCGGGAACGAAGTACACCCCACAGCGCGAGGGAAGATCGCGGAGCCGTGAGTGCCGGCCTCCGTGCTCCTCCAGTACCGCATCGACCAACTCCGGCGGCAGCAACGCACCCAACTCGCCCAGGTGCGCGGGCGCGTATCGCCCGCGTGACGAAGCGATCAGCCCCTCCGGAACACCGTCTGCCACAGGTGGTACGCAATATGGGGCCAACGGGACTCTCCTGTCCGCTGTCTTAGACGACGAGCAGTACAACGAGAGCCCCGTTGCTTCAGGCCTCAGACTTGCACCAACCCCCTTGACAGCGGCGGAAATCCCTTAACTACCTGGCCTTGGGGAAGGTTCAGTGAAGAGCTTCACCGAGCACGGATACAACGGCGCCTCGATGCGGCAGATCGCCGCGGACGTCGGCGTCTCGCCAGCGGCTCTGCTACGTCACTTCGACGGCAAGGAAGAACTCCTGACCGCCGTCCCGGAGTGGTGGTCGAAGCAGACCACGAGCATCACCGGTGACGCCGAGGGCGGCCTGGCGTATATCGACCAACTCCGCGCCGTGATGCGCTACCACGTCGAACACCGGGGCTTGCTGGAACTGTTCATCCGCCTGACCGGCGAGTCCTCCGACGAGAAGCACCCGGCGCGACCCTTCATCCAGCAGCGGTACGCCACCCTGGTGCGCACCCTCGTCCAGCGACTGCTCGACGTCGCGGCCACCGGCCAGATCCCGCCGCTCACCGACGCCCAGGCGGAAGCGGAGATCCGCACTCTTTTCGCCACCATGGACGGCCTGGAGATCCAGTGGCTCCTCGACCGACGGTCGATCTTGTCGGCCGCTTCGACCGGCACCTCGACCAGGCTCTGGAACGCTGGTCCGCGGGGCGCTACTACCCTTGAGCCCGGCCCGCCCTCGCAGCCCGGAAACAGGTCGCGAGCGACACCGCCCTCGACAATAGACCGGCGGTCCCATACGTTGTGGCGGTCGATGCCCCCGTACGGGAACCTGTACCGCTCTGAGCACATGGCCGACCAGTGGCGGCAGCCGGGCGCCGTAACGGTCCGTGAGCACCCCGCCCCAGATGCTGGGCAGCGGCCCCACGACACAGGTGAGCACGGAGGCCAGCAGCGACAGCGAGGTGGGGAATCCGGCGGTGATCAGGGCAGTGCTTCCGGTTTCTCATCCGCACTACAACGCGGGACGGGCCCACCGTAGCCTCGGCCTACGTGCTCCTGACGACGACCCGAACGTCGTTCCTCTTCCCGCTGCCGGGGTCCGGCGCCGCCGGCTACTTGGTGGACTGCTCAACGAGTACCGCGCCATGGCACCCCGGCTGCCTTAACATCCACAGGGAACGCCCAGCTCAGTAGCCTGATCGCGTGCTACGTCCGGCCGGGCACCCCGAACACGCCGAGGTGATCTCCACCGTCGACCCGGCCACGCTTGCACCGCAACGATGAACGGGCGGGTGGCCGACGTGGACGCCGCTCCGGCGCCGGGACCGATTCTTGACGCGCGCGAGCCGACGTTTGTATCCTCTTTATGAATCGAAGTCACTTCACCCGTTGGGCGTCGGGTGTGCGAGCGGGGACGATCCGGTCCGTTATGTGGGGAGGCTCGCGATGGCGACACTCAAACGGAGGCGCTTCTTCGGGGTTGCTTCGTCGGCTGGAGTCGCTGCGGCGGCGTCGCAGGGTGTCGCTCTGGCGAGCGGCCGCGATGCGCGAGGTCCGAACCTGGTTGGAGTCCAGGCCGAAATTGGCGCGAGCGTGATCGCGCAGGACTATCTTGATCCGTGCACGGTGGACGTTGCGATCGACTCGGTCGCGCTTGGCCACACCGCGTCGGTACGCATCAACCTTCCGCATCGGTTCGGGTCGAGGCCCCGAGCCTCATGGCCGGTCCTCTACCTCCTCCATGGCGGTTGCGGCGACTATCTGGACTGGACGCGGCACCATGACATCGTGCGCCTCTCGCGTGAGCGCGACGTGCTGGTCGTCATGCCGGACGGCGGAGAGCTCGGTTTCTACACGGACTGGTGGGCCCGTGGCGTGGGAAACAAGCCGGGCTGGGAGACGTTCCACCTGGTGGAGCTCTCGCAGATCCTTGTGCGGGGGCTCCGTGCCGCCGACCGACGCGCGATTGCCGGCCTGTCGATGGGGGCTTCGGCGCGATGTCGTACGCCGCTCGCCATCCCGGTCTCTTCCGGGCGGCGGCGTCCTTCAGCGGCACGCTCGATACGCTCCACCCGACCGTCGAGCCAGTCTCCTCCGGCCGGTATGCTCCTTGGCTTTTGCGGACGCATATCGCGCCGAACGGGTATGACCCGCTCGGCCTCTTCGGCGATCCAACGGCGCAGCGCGCCGTGTGGGCAGCGCACAACCCGGCGGATCTGGTCAAGAACCTGCGTGACACGAAGTTGTTCGTGTCCTGCGGCAACGGACGGATCGGACCGTTGGATCCACCTGGAGCCGACCCTTCTGACGTCTCCGTCCGATTCGAGGCCTCTCAACTGCTGCAAAACCGGGAGTTCGTCAAGCGGGCATCCAGCCTCGCATTCGACGTGACCTTCGAGACCTACACCGGTTCCCACACGTGGCCCTACTGGGCGCGCGAGTTCGACAAGGCGGGCGTTCCCGCTCCTCATGGAGGCGATCGAGGCGGGGTGAGCCCGCGGCTGTGCCGTTCGGACGGCTCGATCTTCTGCCGTTGTGCGTCCGTGCCCTCGTCTTGCCACACGATGAAGCGCACCTGCCCGGCCCGAGAACTGATCCGCCCATCACAGCAAGGGCCATCAGAAACTATAGGCTGCTGATATGAATTCAGTTAAGCTCCCTGTCGTGGCTTAGGAGGTCGCGCATGTCTTTCGTTCTCATTCACGGCGCCGGCTTCGGCGCGGACTGCTGGGACGAGCTGATCCCACACCTGAACGCGGAAGCGCTGGCAGTCGACCTTCCTGGCCGCGGGATGAGGGCTGACGTCCCACTGGGTACGGTCACGCTCTCGGACTGCGCCGATGCGGTCCGAGAGGACGTCGAGGCGAGGGACCTCCGGGACCTGGTGCTGGTCGGCCACTCCTTCGCGGGGGTTACGGTACCGCGCGTCCTGGACCTCATATCCGAACGGATCCGTCAGGTCGTCCTCGTGTCGGCAGTCGTACCTCCCGACGGATCCCGGGTGCTCGATCAGATTGATCCCGGCGTGCGGGATCTGGTCGAGCAGTCCATCACCGCCGGGGTCTACCAGCAGACCCGTGAGGGCGCTGCCACGATGCTGTGCAACGACATGGACGAGGCGACTGCCGCCTCCGCTCTGGACCGGCTGGCCGACGATTCGGCCGCGCTGCTGAGCGAGACCGTGGACCTGAGCGGCTACCGGAGGGATATCCCACGGACCTACGTCCACCTCACCCGGGACCAGTGTTACGTCGAGGAGCTACAGCAGCGATCCATCGCGCTGCTCCGGGCGGAGGTTATCGATCTCGACACTGGTCATATGGCAATGATCAGCGCGCCGGGAAAGCTCGCCGCCGTCCTCAACGCCGTTCACGGCTGAGTATTGTGTCCA
The DNA here is from genome assembly GCF_047215865.1 of Streptomyces sp. Inha503. Lineage (NCBI taxonomy): Bacteria > Bacillati > Actinomycetota > Actinomycetes > Kitasatosporales > Streptomycetaceae > Streptomyces > Streptomyces sp. Inha503. The sequence goes on from NZ_CP178360.1 coordinate 12,165,113, forward strand.
CACGGAGATCCACCAGTGGCGCCTTGGGCCGTTTCGTTCGGATCACGCCTTGCTGCACGCCGGGCACGTTGTAAGGCCACGGCTCTCATGGGCTGATCGTGCCGTGCTCTCCGCTCTCGCACGGCACCTGCCATCCGCCTTGCGCCGCTATCGGCTGGTCACCCCGGGGACGCTGCCGGCCTGGCACCGCCGTCTGGTGCGCTGGAAGTGGCGTCAGACAGCGGTCGGACCGGGTCGGCCACCGCTGGCAGAAGAGATTGCGGCGCTCATCCAGCGCCTGGCGTGAGAGAACCCGACCTGGGGATACGTCAGGATCCAAGGTGAGCTGCGACGGCTTGGCCATCGGGTGGCCGCCGCTACGATCCGGCGCGTCCTGCGCCGCTCCGGTCTGCCGCCCGCACCGCAGCGAGCAAGCCAGCAGACCTGGCGTTCCTTCCTGCGCTCTCAGGCTCACGCACTGCTCGCTTGCGATTTCATGCACGTGGACACCGTCTTCTTCAAGCGTCTTTACGTCTTCTTCGTTATGGAGATCGCCACCCGGCGTGTCCATGTCCTGGGCGTCACCGCCCGCCCGACCGGCGGGTGGGTCACGCAACTCGCCCGCAACCTGCTCATGGACCTCGGCGACAGGGCCGGATGCTTCCGGTTCCTCATCCGGGACCGGGACAGCAAGTTCACCGCCGCCTTCGACGCCGTCTTCTCCGGCAACGGCACAGCCGTCATCCCGACTCCGCCGCAGAGCCCACGGTCCAACGCGTTCGCCGAACGATGGATACGCACAGTCCGTACCGAGTGCCCCGACCGACTCCTGATCACCGGTGAACGGCACCTGCGTACTGTCCTCAACCAGTACGCCGAGCACTACAACGCGGGGCGGGCCCACCGCAGCCTGGACCTATGTGCCCCCGACGACGACCCGAATGTCATTCCTCTTCCCGCTGCCACGGTCAGACGCCGCCAGGTACTTGGCGGGCTGCTCAACGAGTACCGCAACCACGTCGCCCCGGTTGCCTCATCATCCGCAGAAAACGCCCAGCTCAGCAGCCTGATCGGAATATTGACACCCTTCACGGGTAGCCGGAGCCCATTGCTGGGCCCCGGCCCCCTCAGAACCGGCCGTGCGGGCTTTCCCCGCAGCTCGGCTCAAGCAAGCCCCATGGGCTTCGCAGGTCAGCAGGGTGTGGTCCGTTTGCCGTCGCTCGCATGGTGCTGGCGATGGCATTCGGAGTGCACGAGGCGGAGATTCGTTCGCTCTCCGAGCCGCCGTCGCGCCGGTAGGTGAAGTGATGCTTGTGGAGCATCTTCCTCGTGGCCGCGAACCAGGCCATCCACTCACGTAGATTGTCCGGCTCGTATTCGGCCCCGGCGATCAGCGCCTGCTTGCAGAGAGGGCACAGCCCTCGCTGTCGTGCCGCCAGATAGAGACTGGTCCTGTCCATCGGCGGCGGCGCCTTTGTTCGGCGGCGGTTGTCCCAGTAGTCGGTCAGGGACGGACCATCCGGGGATGCCGCTCCTTTGACCATCCGGTGTCGGACGATGCCTGTCCAGGCCAGCTTGGGGAGGAAGGCGCCGGTGTCGCGGTCGCCGAACACCCAGCCGTCGTTTCTGGACGGGTTGAACTTGTCGAAGTAGCGGGCCTTGACCCACGACCTTGACTTCCTCGGATGGCGTCGCCTTCCCCACTTAAACGTGAGGTGCCACGTGTAGTGGTCGAGAGACGCGAAGGTCTCCGTGGACACCACCGTCCGGTAGTAGGCCGCCCAGCCCCGCACGAGGGGGACGACTCTGCGCAGTACGGCCTCGGTGTTGTCCCCTTGCAGGGACCTCATCTCGGTCCGTAACCGCTCCCGGAACCTCATGACGGCTGCCTTGCTGGGTTTGATGATCAGTTTCTCTCCGAAACGGCGCACGGTGAAGCCCAGGAAGTCGAAGCCCTCACGGAGGTGCACGACTTGGGTTTTCGCGTCGTTGAAGCGAAGACCCCTGGGCTCCAGCCATTCGTCTAGCCGCGTCCTGACCAGGTGCGCTTGATCTTCGTCGTGGCAGAGCACGACGAAGTCGTCGGCGTAACGGATCAGGACTGGAGAGTCCGGCATCGACCAGGACTCGCGCCCCTTTTCGGTCGAGTACCGGCATCCGGCAGCCTTCTCCAGCCCATGCAGAGCAATGTTCAGCAGCAGGGGGCTGATCACGCCGCCTTGAGGGGTTCCCTCGTCGGTCGGCGCGAATCGGCCGCGATCCATCACTCCCGCCTTCAGCCATCCCCGGACCTGTTCCCTGGCGGGGAACTGCCCGATGGACGACATCAGGTGTTCGTGATCGATGCGGTCGAACGCCGCTGCCAGGTCTGCGTCGAGAGCCCACAGGCGTCTCGCAGCCTTCCCTTTCGCCGTGGCGAAGATGGCGGCTATCGCGTCATGACAGCCGCGGCCGGGCCTGAAGCCGTAGGACTTCCGTTCGAACCGCGCTTCCCACTCGGGTTCCAGGGCATTCTTCACCCGGGCCTGGAGGACCCGGTCACGGATAACCGGAATGCCGAGCGGTCGTTGCTTCCCCGTTGCTCTTGGGGATGAACACTCGCTTGACCGGCCTGGCCTTCCAGGGCGTGGACGACCGGTGGACCTCGGTCGCCAGCTTGCCCCTCTCCGCTGGGGTGAGGGCTCGCTTCCCGTCGATGCCGGCGGTCTTGCGACCACGGCTCTGCTGCGTCACCCGCCGCACGCTGACCAGCGTGTTGCTTCGGCTTCGCAGCATGAGCTTCTGCGGGCTGCGGACCTTCTTCCAGTCCTCTTCCTGCGTCGCCTTGAAGATCCTCCGCCTCAGCCGCCGTACATTTTCCTCGGTCTGGCCCCAGTCGATGCCGTGCCAGTCGAGTGCTTCGTCCTCCGGTCCGTTCACCGCGGCCGCGTGGGATGCGGCCAAGGCCGTCTCCTGCATCTGCGGCTTCGGCATCCAACTTGCCCTTCGGTTCAGACGTCTTCGCTTCGGAGCTTCATAGGCTCACCTGATCCACGTGGGCACCCTTTCGGGCCGGGCCACCGGGGCCCGTATCCGGCGGGTTATACGAGGGCGGGTGAAGCGCCCGCCTCCCGGTTTCCCCTGGCCTTTCGGCCTACCGGCCTTCGCTTCTTGGATCATCCTGTCCCGCCGGGGAGATCGGCTCTCCTTGCGGTCGGCTCACCAGGCCGCAGCCTGGTCCCCGACGGGGTTTCCACGTTCCGCAATAGGAAGGTGCGGCTGGGGTGGGCGCCCTCTCTACCCCGGGACCAGCGGTATCCGCCTCCTGGAACGAGATCCCCAGGAGTCGCTTTACGCTTCCCAGCGTCAGGTCCTGCGACTGCCGTCTGCATGCCATCGCACAGCCTCAACCTCACTGGGCGTCGTCAAGGGTTCACTTGCGTTCGCCCGTCCAGCCTTCCCCTCACCTGTGGTTCCTCGATGGCCGAGTCGCCCTTGGGCTTGAACGCTCAGCTTCATACCCCGCCGTTGCCAGCGACGCATGTGAGCGCGGGAACGAGCCTGGACACTGGCTCGAAGGCCAGCCGTTCTATCTCTGCTTCATTGGCTGTCCTTACTTCTCTACTGCGACTTCGTGTCGCACTCCCGGGACCTTGGTTACACGAAGTCCTCGAACGTGAGCTGCTGCGGGATGTCCGGGATCGGTTCAGGCGGCTGGTCGAACCTGGCCAAGTGGCACGCCCGCTGGCGGGCGCACGGCGAGAACGGCCTGCTCGACCACTCCTCCCGGCCTGCCACGTGCCCGGCCCGCACCGCAGAGGACGTCGCGGACCTGGTCGAGGCGCTGCGGCGGCAGACCAAGCACGGGCCAGCCCGGCTCACAGCCGACCTGAAGCGGCTGCACAGCATCACGGTCGGCCGTACTTCGCACAGCGCTCCTACGGCGGCAACGGCGAAGACCTCCCGGGACAGATCGGCTGCGAGGACTCGCCGGAGGCGTATCTGGAGGCGATGTGGGCGTGCACCACGGAGTACGGCGGTGAGGTGACGATCAGGTCCACCGACGCATCCGGCAGCGGCAGGCGTCGGGCGTCGGCGAGCACCAGGTGCGCGCCCGCCATCGCGGGCAGCGCCCGTCGGCGCCCCGGCCTTACGCGCCCGGTAGGCATCAGCGCTTGAGACCTGTCCTCTGAGCGTGTGACGGATGCCCGGAACCCCCGCGGTTGGTGGTCATCGTGGTCCCGGCTGCTGAGGGCGCGCGGCTCAGGTGCGAGGAGCGTCCCCACGAAGCCGGAGCCGGTCTGCGCCCGGGGGCCGCGTCGTGACGGACGCCCGTGGGCAATGCGACAGCACCGGACAACCGGGACCACCTCGCTGCTCGCCGACCAAGACCGAGTGCTTGGCCAACCGGGCCTTCGGGGGTGCCGCCCCACGGGTCTATCGGAGAGCAGCTGGCCACTTTGTCTCCTCATCGGCCATGACAAGCTTGAGCTGTGCCTTTGAAAGGTTCTTCACGCCTTTCAGGTTCGCGCCTCTCAGGTCCGAGTGCCTCTCAGGTCCGCGCCGGCGAGGTTCGCGTCTTCTAGGTTCGCGTGGGTCAGGTTCGCGTGTCTGAGGTTCGCGCCGCTCAGGTCCGCGGCGATCAGGCGCGCGAAGGTCAAATCCACATTCCACAGGCGTGCGCCCTTCAGGTCTGCGTGCATGAGGTCCACGAGCTCCAGGTCTGCGTATGTCAGGTCCGCGCCTTTCAGGTCCGCGCTTTTCAGTTGCGCGCCCTTCAGGTGAGCGCCTGCCAGGTAAGCGTGGGCTAGGTGCGCGCCCTGGGCGGGTGCTGAGCCGTCGACTTCGGCTGCGGGGAGCCAGGCGCTGCTGAGGTCGGGGACGAAGCCTTGGTCGTGTGCGGTGTTGCGGGTGGTGAGGACGGTGAAGGCTGCCTGGACGTCAGCGGGAATGTCCTGGCGTTTTGCTGGTGGTTTGTTGGCGTGGGTGCGTATGTAGGTGCTGAGGACGTTGGCGATAGTGGGGTGGTCGCGGGTGGAGTCCTGCATGATGCGTTGGAGGGCGTAGACGCCGCCCAGGCGTACGTCCATCTTGTCGTCGCCGAGGTTGGTCACTGCTGCGGTGTATCGGTCGGTGACCTGGGCGTCCTTCGCCAGGGTCCTGTCCTGCCGGGCTTGCTCGGTAGCCTGTTGCGTCTGGACGTTGGAGTACCAGAGCCCGGCTACCGCCGCCAGGGACGTCAGGAGGACCGACGCCAGTTCGATCTGCCGTGCCCGGTCCAGGCCTCCAGCTCTGCCTTGTGAACCTCGGCTGGCTGTTCGTGTTCGGCTGGCTCGAGTGGTGGCAGTGCGGGTGCTGCGGCGTACCCGCGAGCTCCGTGAGGACCTAGGCGTAGAAGGCATACCGGCATTCTCGCGGCACTGGGCCTGCCCGCGGCTCGCGCTCCGGGTCGGGCGCCGGAGTTACTGGCGGATGCCCAGGTCCAAGCCATCCGGACTGGCTCGACAAAGGCCCCGCCTGACCAGCGGCTAGTCGGTGGGCATGCTTGATTCATTTGAGCAGTAACTGGTCTATTTCCGGAGGCAGTTGGGAAAGCTCTCCGTAGTGCCAGCTCGGCGGCGGTCAGGCGGCTCCGAGCATCACGTAGTCGTGGGCGACGTCGCGGCGTTCGGCGGGATAGCTGCGGCGTCGGGCGAGTCGCCTGGCCATGAGAACGTCGCGGGCCGTGGGTGACAGGCGCGCGTTCGGCAGAACCTCGAAGATCTCCGGGTTGTGGAAACCGGGGACCTCGCCGCTCCTTCCAGGTCAAGTTGTGCTTGCTCAGCTGCCCGATCGCCCGGGAGATCTTGGACTGCGAGCAGCCGAACTTCACAGCCAGGCTGGCCTGAGTCATCTCCACCAGCGCCTGGTCATCGTGGTGCACCGTCAGGTGGTCCACCACGTTGCGAGCCGTGTCAGCGCTGCGACTTCCCCGACGTCGCCGAACTCGTTGTAGGGGCCGATGCCGAGGGTGACGGCGTTGGCCTCCCGTGCCACGGGCGGGTCAGCCGGTGAACGCTTCGGCCAGGCGCATGCTGGAGCCGTCTTCTTCGGCCGGGGTGAGGGCGAAGTTCACTGCGGCCTGGATTGGCGCCACCAGTTCGCTGCCGGGCGACGGCGCCGCTTGCGCCGCTACGGGTTGCGGTAGCGGTCGTGAAGGATCTTGACGGTGCCGGTCCATGTGCTGTCGGCCTGCTGAGGCTGGTGGCCGGCGTGGTCGGCCAGCCGCCGGTAGATCGGGTGCATAGTCCCTGTTTCAGTGGTGATCAGTGCGGTGAGCAGAGCTGGACGCTGAGGCTTCGGAATGCGAGGGCGCGCAGTGGGCTTGACCCGCCGAAGCACCTGCACCTGATCAGATTCCGTCAGTTCCCCCAGGCCCTTGATCTGGGCACACAGATCGGCGAGTGTCACGGTCTTCCCCAACCGGGCTGTGTGCTCCAGGACGTCCCGGACGGCGTCAGCAAGCCGGCCGCGTCGATGCGCTGCTCAGAGCGGGGGGCGGCAGGAGGGTTGCGCGGCGATCGGCCGGGCAACGGCCGCTGAGGGGCACGCGGCACGGGCGCGGACTCCGTCGGAGCTGTCTGCCATGTGTGTACCTGGGCGTGCTGGTCGACGGTGAGCCAGGCGGAAGCCTGCTTCGCGGCCTGAGCAAGCTGGCGGCGCTGGCGGGGCGCGATAGTCCGAATCCCGCGGTCCTTCTGCCGCGCGAGATCGCCCAGCATCCGCTCGACCTTCTGTATGGCCTTGCGCTCCTGAAAGGTCGGCTCACGTGGTGTCGGCAGGCCGACGGCTCGTTCCAGCCTCAACAGCGCGTCAGCGGCAGCCTTGATCAGGTCGTTCTCTTCGGCGGTGGCCCCGCCGTGCGTCACCTCTTCCGCCCTGTTCAGCCACCGGCGGATCTCATGCGGCTGCGTCCCTCGTTGACCGCCTGTTCGAGGGCCGCTATGACGGTTGCACGATCTGGCGACGGGATGCCGTGTGTCTCCTCGCTGGCGGCCTGTATGGTCGGCCGGGTCCGCGGTGGCGCGGCCTTGGGTGCTTGCACGCCGATGGGCCGCCGTGTGGTGCGCAGTCGGCGGACTTCTTCGACCGCAGGGGTGGTCAGTCCCGAGGCAGTGAACTCCACATCGTGCAGGTCGAACCACTCGGTGGTGCCGCCATGGCGTTCGGTTCCGACCTGGATCCGGCGGCCGGTGCCGTCGGGGATGAGCTGGATGCGGTTGATGTATCCCTGCCGCAGCAGCACGCTCGGGTCGGATGCCATCTCGGGGCCGAGTACCAGCTGGGCAGAGTCCCCTTCTGCTGGTGCGGGTGAGTCGGCCGACTCGGAGAGCAGGACCCGCAGGCTGGCATGCCCGGCGGGGCGAAGAGCACTTCCCCTCCGATCGAACCGTCCGCATCGCGCGGGATGGTGGCCGTGGCGTTGACGTCCTGCTCCGCGAGCCAGCTCAGCAGACCGTGCTTGATGTACAGGTGGTCCGCGCTGGAGACCCGGCCGCCTTCCGGGCACAGGTGGAGGTGTGCTCGGGATCCGGCATGTGCGCGAAGTGGCATGCGCGATCGGTGTACAGCTTGGTGACGAGCTGGTGTCCGCAGCCCGAGGACGACGCGCCTGAGGCGGAGCAGACGGCCGCCAAGCACGCCGCGCTCGAGGCGCGCACCGTTGTCGGCGAGGCCCTGACCGAACTCCAGCTGCTGACCGACGACCCGCGAGTCCTGTCGCTCGCGGCCCGCGTCGTCGACGTCACCTTCACCCTGCACGAGGCCCCCGACCGGGCCGACCGCGACCGGCGCGGCGACCTCGCCCGGACCGCGCACAACGCCTTCGTCGCCGCGGCCGGCCCGCTCGTACGGGCCTGGGAGCGCGCCGGAGCCGGAGTACCGGCGGTGCGCCCTGGCAATGCTGGGCCGGACTGAGGAAGCCGAAGCCGAGGCGCGCCGGGCGTACGCGACCGAGCAGAAACGCCGCTGGTTCCGCGCGAACCCGAACGGCGCGGACGCGGTGGCCGCCGCGACGAAGGCCGCCGACACCGCCCGAAAGCGCACCGCCAAGTACCTCTTGGCGACGCGGCTGGAGCAGCTGCGCAAGCAGACCGCAGCCTGCACGGAGACAGCCGCGCCCGCGCCGTGGACGGTCCAGCTGTCCGAGCTCGCCGCCCAGTCCCTAGACGGGGACACCGCCGGAACGATGACCGCATGACCACCGAGGCTCAGCTGGTGCGCCTGATTCCTCCAGACCGTCGGCTCACCTCCGCAAGCGCGGAGAGCACGCCTTGTACTCCTTCTGCGCGGCTGCGGCCTGCGGCTTACCTCCGCTCGCGCGGAGAGCACCCTTCGCGACCTGCGATGTTAGAGGGGCTTTGCGTTTTCTTGAGTCAAGGAGCAGTGGTCGTGCCACACGCCACAACGTATCGCTTGCCTCTGTCAGTAAGGATGGGCTGCTGGCCATTACCACGATGACGGTAGGCCCAGGACACGCCCCGGCCGGACCCGCTCCAGCCCCAGCACACCGGGACGGTTCACTTCCCCTCACCCAGGAAGGACCGCCCAACGGTCGGCACTGGAGGAGAGGATCAGAACCGCCGTGCGCGGGGACACCAGCGCGCACCCCGCCGATGCCGTGTCCACCGCGCCGGAACGGGCCAGCCGGGTCGGCGCACCCCGCCTGCCCCGCTACCGCGACCCCGCCCGCCCGGTGAAAGACCTGGTTATGGCAGCCGGGTGCGGGTCGCTGCGGCGGTGCACCTGGCGGCGGGGCAGCCGCGGTGCGATGACCGGCCGCTTCATCGTGATGGAAGCGCGTCCCGCCGGTGTCGCGGCCCGCACAGTGGCCCGTGAGCAGGCCGGCGGACGCGCTGCCTGGGACGGCACCCTGCCCGTCGAGACCCTCCTCGCCGAGTGGCCACCCCACCAGGATGAGCCCACCGACTACTGGCTGACCAGCCTGCCCGCCGGTACTGCCCTGCGCCGCCTGGTGCGGCTGGCCAAGATCCGCTGGCGGATCGAGCACGATTACCGCGAACTCAAGCGCGGCCTGGGCCTGGACCACTTCGAAGGATGCTCCTTCAACGGCTGGCACCACCACATCACCCTGGTCACCGCCGCCCACGCCTTCCTCACCGAGCAGCGACTGGCCCCAAAAGCCGACACACCGGACTCACCCTCTACCAGATCCTCGACGCCTTTCAGGACCTGCTGAACTGCTGGACCGGTATCTGCACCACCTGCCACCAACCCCTGCCCATCAGAACACGCACAACACCAAGATCGAGACAGACATAACGGAGTCCTACTAGGGTTTTGTCCTGAAGGTGAGAACGACAGTCTCGGGTCTTCGTGCCGGGGCCCGAAGACAGGACCTCTGGTGACCCGCGTGCCAAGGGCCGGCTTCCTCCGGCAGGAGATCCAGGTCGGACACGCAGCAGGCCCGACACTGGCCTGTCCTTCCGCCTGGAGGGCGACTGGACCCCGCCCTGCGAGGTCACCGACCCCAGGGCATGACCGAATCCCCGATCAAGGAGTGACCGCATGATCGGCTTGTTCGGAACGTGGCGGAAGCGGTGGCCGGTCGGTCAGTGGGTGTCGCGCTGTGGCTTATGCCCTGCTCCATGCCTTGAGCGGCCCCAGCTCGCCATGATGTGCAGCTTTTCCTCGTCGGCCGAGCCACGTTGCGGTGTGTACACGATAAGACTCTGGTCCTCGGCGTCGGAGAGAGCGAGGGTCTCATATTCGAGCGTCAGCGTTCCGACGAGGTCGTTGCGGAACGTCTTGATGCCGTGGCCATGCTCGTAGAGATCGTATTCGGACCAGAACTGTGCGAACTCGGGTGAGGCGATGGTGATTTCACCGATCAGCCGCTCCAGGATCCGGTCCCTGACCCGGTTCGCCGCGATATGCCGAAGCCCCGCCGCGACCTGCGGTGCGACCGTTGGCCAGTCCGCGTACACCTGCTTCGCGCGCGGATTGAGGAAGGTCCAGCGGGCGAGATTGCGGCTGCGGAGCGGCATCGACTCGAAGTCGTCGATCAGCAGGGCGGCCGTACGGTTCAGCGCCAGGACTTCCAGCCGGGGTCCGTGGACCACCGCCGGCAGTGGATCCATCGCGTGCACCATCGAGGCGACCGAGGGACGGGCCTTGACCGTGCCTGCAGGCGTCCCGACGTCTGGAGAGTGGCGCTGCTCCCGCAACAGCGCGGTGAGGTGGGCCCTCTCGAGTGCGTTCAGGCGCAGGGCGCGGGCGACGGCGGAGATCACCTGCCCGGACACATGCCCCGCGCGGCCTTGTTCGAGCTTTTTGTAGTACGCGGCGCTGATGCCCGCCAAGGCGGCGACCTCCTCGCGCCGCAGACCGGGCACCCGCCGCGTGTCGCCCGCGGCGGGCAGTCCCACGCCCTCGGGGCCGATGGCGGCACGCCGGGAGGTGAGGAAGGCCCGGAGAGCGTCTTCGCGTGTCATGTCCTCCGGTGTAACAGCACTCGTCGCCCCCTCGGAAGTGGCTGGGGGATCCTGCGAGTGCCCGTCCTGGTCCCGCCGGCGGCCACCCCGCTTCGGCGTCCGATCCGGGAGTACGGCTCAATCCGTGCGACCAGTATCCCGGGGCACCGTCCGGGCTGGACAGATCTGTAACTGGATGTGTTACTTTTTGGAGGGCGGGTGCTTCGCGGCGTCGCCAGAGGGGCCTCTTGCCGCCATTTCGAAACCGCGCAACCCGATTGGTTAACAGGGTCGGCCCGCAATGGCTGGTCACGAAGGAGAACACATGGAATCGGCGACACCACGCACCTGGTTCGTCACGGGAACGTCTTCCGGTCTGGGACGGGCGCTCATCGAGGCGCTCCTGGGTGACGGGCACCGGGTGGCGGCGACGGTGCGCGGGCGCTCGCGCCTGGACGACCTGAAGGACGTGTACGGCGATCGACTCTGGGTCGGTGACCTCGACGTCACCGACACGGTGGCGCTGCGCCGGGTCGTCGACGATGCCTTCGGCGAACTCGGGCGCATCGACCACGTGGTGTCCAACGCGGCGTACGGCCTCTACGGCGCTGCCGAGGAGTTCACGGACGACGACATCGGCCGGCTCCTCGCCGTCAACCTGATCGCCCCGATACAGCTGCTGCGCGCCGCGGTGCCCCACCTGCGACGGCAGGGCGGCGGACACTACGTACAGATCTCCAGCCTCGCTGGCCAGACCGGCATCGCGGGAGCCAGCATCTACCACGCGAGCAAGTGGGGCGTGGAAGGGTTCGTCGAGTCCCTGCACGAGGAGCTCGCCCCGTTCGGGGTCGGTCTCACCGTGGTCGAGCCCGGCAGCATCGACTCCGACTTCTTCGCCCGGCTCGACGTCGCCTCGGCGATCGAGGCATACCGGGACGGGCCGGTGGGTGCCCTGCGCGACTACCTCTCCGACCGTGCGGCGGTCAAGCGTGACGCGATCGGTGACCCGCGCCGGATGGCGCGAGCCATCATCGAGGCCGCCGAGGCCGCCGAGCCCCCGCGTCGGCTCGTTCTGGGGAGCGACGCCTACGAGTGGATCGAGAAGGCGCTGCATTCGCGTCTGTCGGCCCTGCGATCGCAGGAAGCGGCGGCGCGCTCGACGAACCGCTGATTTCACGTCGCAGACCACATATCAACACCCCTGTTCACTTCACATTGGAATCGAGGAACCCATGTCACATGACACTCCGGCCCTGAGCGCCCAGGATCAGACCGAGATCCTGAAGCTGCTGGTCGACTACGCATTCAGCCTCGACGCACGGGACTTCACCCGCGTGGCAGCCGTCTTCACCGACGACGCGGAGATCCAGTCCGTCTTCGACGAGTACCTCCCGGAGGGAGAGAAATTCGCCGGGGTGACGACCGGCGGAGCCGCCTTGGCGGCCGGGGTCGACCAGGCCTTCCAGCGGCTCGACGCGACGCAGCACCTGTTGGGCGCCACCGTGTTCGAGAGCACCGACGACGGAGTGCACGCCCGGACGCAGATCGTCGCGCACCACCACCGGGGCGATGCCTTCTACCACACCGGCGGCACCTACGACGACCTGCTCGTTCGGACGCCGAGTGGTTGGCGGATAGCCCGCCGCGCCCTGCGCATCAGCTGGACCACCGGCGACCCCCGGCTCATGCTGCCGTCCTGATCCCGCCCGATCACCCCGGTCTTGTGAACGCCGACCGTGCCTGCGGGCATCATGGTTGCTGCCCGCCCATGGCCGCGAGATAGGTGAATGCCTCGGCGCTGCGGCTGCCCGGAACGGGCGTCGCCAGCAGCAGGTGCTGCCCCGGGGCGGTCGGCACACTGAGCAGGCGGTAGGCGAGCGCGACGCGTCCGGCCGTGGGGTGGACAACGGTCCCGTACTGGCAGTCGGGGTCGGCTGCCGCGCCGTTCTGCCACATTCTTGCGAAGTCGGTCGACGCGGCGGACATCTCGGCGACGAGGTCCAAGATCTCGGTGTCTCGTGGCAGCCGGACGGCGTTGAGACACAGCATGTGCAGCGAGGCAGTCATGGCCAGGGGCCACTCGGCGAAGAACGTCCTTGCCTCCGGACGCGTGAAGAGGATCCGGATCATGTTCCCTTCGCCGCCGAAGGGAGAAAGCAGTGCCCGCGCGTGCGCGTTGGCGGCCAGGATGTCGAGGCAAGGGCTCAATGCAAAGGCCGCTGCCTGGTGGGAGTCCTTGAGCAGGCGCAACAGGTCGGGGTCGACATGCTCGTCGGTGGTGTCGGGGCACAGTCGCACGTTGAGTCCGGCGAGATGGAACAGCTGACTCAGTGATTCCGAGTCCAAGCGCAGTGCCCGGCCGATGGCTTCGAGGGTCCGGGCCGAGGGGGTTCGCTCCCGCCCTTGCTCCAGCCGGCTGTAGTAATCGACGCTGATCCCTGTCAGGACGGAGATCTCCTGTCGGCGCAGTCCTTCGACCCGGCGGTTACGACCTTCGGACCTCAGACCGACGTCCGAGGGGGCCAGCCGGGACCGGCAAGCGCGCAGGAACTCCCCGAGCATGTTCTCCCGTGAGTCCTCACTGTTCCGGCCGGTTCGAGCGGGGCCCTTGGGCGGCACTGCCAGCACCTGCATACGCATCCGCGTTCCTTCCAGTTGTGCGGCACACCGAGCGGGAAGCAGCGTCTGCTTCTGCTTTAGATCCTGCTGGCAGTTGTCGTACGTGGAAAGGGTGTGACTTCCTAGGTGCACCGCACCCAGGGGGCGCGTTCGGCGGTGGTGTCGAGACTTGCCAGACGCGACCCCATATGGGCGGGCAGAGGGTAGCGATCACGGAAAGAAAAGATGCGGGACGCCCAGCGTCCCAGCGTGGCCGCGCCGATGGGCATCACGAGGTGACCGCGCCCTGCTCGACTGCCGCCTGGAGGGATGCGATCGCTTCGGCGCTCGCGCTGCCGGGCTGGGGGGTGCCGACCAGCAGCTGCTGCCCGGGAGCGTCATGGACGTCGAAGGTCTGGTAGGTCAGTTCGATGCGGCCGATCTCGGGAAGCATGAAGACCTTGTACGCACGAACCATCTTCTGCACCTCGTTCTCCTGCCACAGGCGCCGGAAGTCCGGTGACGTCTCCAGCATCTCGGACACGAGGTTGTCGATGCCGGGATCATCGGGGAAACGGCCTGCGTGCAGCCGCAGCGCGTGCACCGTGGCGCGAGCCACCACGGGCCACTCGACGAAGACCTCTCGTGCGCGGGAGTGCTGGAACAGCACTCGGATCATGTTCGACGTGCCCTCGAAGGGTGAGAGGAGCGCGGTGGCGACAGCGTTCTTCGCGAGTACGTCGAAGGCGGGACTCAGTACGTAGGCGGCAGCCGTGGGGAAGGCGGCGAGCAGGTGCAGCAGGGAGGGGTGGACCAGCTCACGGCTGCCGGCCGAAGTGAGCGCGGGATGCAGGCCGGCCAGCCGGAAGAGGTGTGTCCGCGCGTCTGGCGTCAGCCGCATCGCCCGCCCGACCGCGCCGATGACCTGCGGCGAGGGATGGCGCTCACGCCCCTGCTCCAAGCGCGCGTAATAGTCGGCGCTCACACCGGCCAAGACGGCAACCTCCTCACGCCGCAGGCCCTTCACTCTGCGACTACCGCCGCCGGTGGGCAGACCCACGTCGGTCGGTTCGGTGCGGGCGCGGTTCGCACGTAGAAAGGCGCCGAGTTCATTCTGTGGCTGCTTCATCTTCCGACCTACTGGATCAGGCGAACGGCGGGCAGTGATGACGGGAACCGTCCGTTGTCCGTGCAGCATCCCTACCGATGTAATCGTAGCTGTTACAGATAATTATGTGCCTGACATGATGGCAGTCAAGCGGCGGGGCGACACGCGGGCCGGCGATCAGAGCGGGTCGGCATTGTCCTCCGCCAGTGTCATCGCCCGACGGCGCACGGCGGCACGGACGCTGTCCGGGGACAGCACACGAAGCGGCACCGCGAGGCGCAGGAGGCGGTCGGCGATGGACTCCGCGTCCGCGCCACGGATCTCAACGATCGTGGCGTCCGACCCGTCCGGCCGATGGGCGCCCTCGGCGGCGGGAACGGCCCGGATCGCGTCCTCCAGCGGCAGCGACACACGCACGGTTGCATACAGCGGGGAGCCGTCGGTGACCGTCCGGGCGACAAGCTGCGCCGCGTCCGGCGGGTCGTCCAGCTGGACCTGGCGCCCGGTTCGGTGCATCTCCACCACTCGGTCGGCGCGAAAGGTTCCCCATTCGCCGCGTGCGACATCCCGAGCGACGATGTACCACCGCAGTCCTGTGAAGACCAGGCGATGTGGATCCACCTCGAGCACGGACTCGCCACCTTCTCCGTCTCGGTAGGTGAGCTTGATCCGTTCGTTGCCACCGCACACGTTGGCCAGCTCGGCCAGCAGCCCGGAAGCCACCAGCGGCCCGCACGACCTCGAGGTGTACTCGAACGTGCCGTCCAAGGCGCCGAGACGAGTCGCGGCCCGCGTCGGCAACAGTCGCCGGAGCTTCAGCAACGCGGAGAGTGCCGCCTGATCGTCTCCGAGAACACCGGTCTGCGCCGCCTCCCGCAACGCGACGGCCACTGCGAGTGACTCCTTGTCGTCGAGTACGAGGGGCAGCTGTCGCCCGCCCTCACCGAGCCGGTAACCACCCCACCGACCTGGGTCGGACTCGACCGTGTAGCCCAATTCCCTAAGACGGGATATATCGCGGCGCACCGTGCGCTCAGTGATCGCCAACCGGTCCGCCAGCTCGCTCGCCGTCCACGAAGGGCGCGACGGCAGGAGCGAGACCAACCTCAGAAGACGTGAGGAGGCGCTGACATCGCTCACGGAGTTCCCGCCCCGGCACCCGCTCCAACGCCACGCTGAACCGGCTCACCGGCCCACGGTTCCTCGGTCGACATCGTCACTCTCCTTCGGCGGTCCACCTGGTGGGCTCTGGGAGACAGGCGATGACCATCGGCCAGGTACGGACGCGCGCGCATGTTCGGCATCGCTGAAAACGTAATTCGAACATAGTCGATACGCGCGGCGCACCGCGACTGAGCAGGCACAGATGTACTGCCGCCCCTTCTTCGACAACGTCGGGATCGATCCGGTTCATGCCGCGGTCCGTCGTGATCCCTCTTGCTGTCCATCACGTCATGGCGCCCGCCCCGATATCCGGACCGCTGGTGTCCTGGATCGTCCCTAGCATCGCTGGCGATATCCCTTCGGACGAGGAGCCGGGAATGAGTGGACGACTGCTGATCTACGGGGCGAACGGCTACACCGGACGCCTCGCCGTCGAGCGGGCGATGGAGGCGGGCCTCGACATCGTCGTCGCCGGTCGGGATGGCGACAAGGTCGCGATGCTGGGTGACGAGTTCGGCGTCGAGTCGCGCTCCTTCCCCCTGGACGACCCGGACGCCGTGCGCGGGGGGCTGAAGGACGTGGACTGTGTGCTGCACGGCGCGGGCCCGTTCCAGGTGACCGCGCGGCCGATGATGCAGGCATGCCTCGCCGCCGGGGTGCACTACGTCGACCTGACCGCGGAATTTCCGACGTTCGCGCTGGCTGAGTCGATGGACGAGGCCGCCCGACGAGCCGGTGTCATGGTGCTCTCGGGAGGCGGTTGGCAGTGCGTCCCCAGCGACTGCCTGGTGATGCACACGGCCCGGCGGGTGGCGGAACCGCGGCGGTTGGCGATCGGCCTGCGCGTCACGGGTGGGTTCTCCCGCGGCTCGATCGCCGGCTCGTCGATCATCGCCGGTCTCGGTGTCCTTGTCCGGCGCGGTGGCGAGGTCGTCAGTGTGGGCAGCCCGCAGCCGCGGACGTTCGATTTCGGGGACGGCCCGGTGGACTGCATGCCGGCGGCGATGGGCGAACTGGTCACCGGCTGGCGCTCGACCGGGATCGGCGACATCGAGTGCTATCTGGGTACCGATGCGGGCTTCCCCGACGAGATCGCCGGGGACGGTCCGACGGCACGGGAGCGTGCCGCGAACCGTTACCGGGTGCTCGCCGAGGTGACCGACCGCGACGGGCAGATTGCACGCTCGATGATCGAGACACCGAACGGGTACACCTACACCCCGCTGGCCGGGATCGAGATCGCCTGTCGGGTACTCGGCGGACACGCGCCGGTCGGCTATCAGACCCCGGCGTCGGCGTACGGCGTGGACCTGGCGCTCGCCATCGGCGACACGACGATCACCAACCTCTGAGCAGAGGGACCGGGGGCGTCTCAGGATCCGACAAGGCCGGGGCGCAGTGCCTCGCCGACGTTCCGGGCGATGTCCGCCGAGCGGCTCCTGGATCAGATCCTCGTCTTCATGCCCGGCAATCTCACCGGCTGTCGGCATGCCAAAAGTACGCATTGAACAGAGGAGTCAACATGACGGAAAACCAGCCCCACAGGGGTTACGGACTCTCCCAGGCGGACGCCCGCGCGGTGGAGGTGCGAGCCCTCTACGAGCGGCTCGAGCAAGGCCTGTTGGGACGGACCTGGACCGTTCCCGAGCTCGCGGTCGGCTTTACCAACGACGCTGCCTACGTCGGACGACTGGTGCTGGCGGCCGAGCGCACCTGGGACATCGAGGGGGATGTGAACGCCGAGCTGCGACACAAGCTGGCCGAGTGCCTGTGGTGGGTATTCGTGCTCGCCGACAAGCTCGGCGTCGACATGCCGGACGCCTACGAGGCGACGATGGACAAGATCGCGAACAACCTCGAGCAGACGCTTGCGCACCGGGGCATGAGCCCGGACCAGCCGTAAGTCGGCTCCAGCGCCCGCCCGCATCGAAGCGGTGTGCAGGAACTGGCAACATCCAAAACACAGATAAGGCAGAGGTCATGACATCCGATATCCAGCGTCTGCAGGACATCGAGGATATTCGTCAACTCAAGGCTCGCTACACCCGTTACAGCGACACACACGACTGGGACAATTGGCGGAAGCTGTTCGTCGACGATTTCGTGCTCGATGTCGAGGGGCAGCCGAGGCCCAGCAAGGACCTTCCCGAGCGTGGCTGGGCGCAGGGCATAGATGCCATCGCCAACGCCGCGGCCGAACTCCTCGACGGTGTGGTCACCGCGCACCAGGTACTCCTGCCCGACATCACCATAACCGGCCCGGACACCGCAACCGGCGTATGGGCCGTAAAGGATGAGATCTGGTTCCCGACCTGCCATTTCAAGGGGTGGGGGCACTACCACGAGAAGTACCTCCGGACCCACGACGGATGGCGGATCGTCTCGACCCGGGTGACCCGAACCCGCGTCGAGGAGCACTGGCTGTGAGTTACGTCCGTTGGAATGGGGCGGGGTCGGTCAGCAGGGCTACGCTGTGGCCGAGGGCCTGGCGTTCGTCGTCGGACCACGCGCAGGGGTTTCCGGCGATGTTGCCGAGGGTGAGGGCGAGGATGTGGTCGAGCAGCCGGTCGGCCGGAAGCTGTGCGCTGACCATGCCGGCGGCCTGCGCCGCCTCGATCGCGGCGACCTTGTCCGCGACTGCCCGGCCGACGCCCGGCAAGCTGCGCGTCAGGTCGGGGCGTTCGAGGAATTGCCACAGCATCAGCCGAACGAAATACGGGTTGGACCGGTAGACGTCGAAGACCTGCTGGGCATAGCCGGGCAGGTCGGTGGCGTCGAGGGCCACGGCGTTTTGTGCCGCCAGGATGTGGTGTTCCAGGACCGCGTCGAACAGGCCGTCCTTGTTGCCGTAGTAGGCGTAGATCATGCGTTGGTTGGACTGGGCTCGCTCGGCGATGGTGGCGATGCGTCCGCCGGCAAGGCCCTTCGCGGAAAACTCCTCGGTGGCGGCGTCCAGAATGCGCCGCCGAGTCGCCTCCGCGTCACGTCCGGTGCTCCGGGTCGGGTCTTTCTCCTGCCGCTGCCCCATCGTTCGTCCTGCTCCCCGCTCACATCGGCCACCCGGCGAGGAAGTAAGTATACGCCTACTTATGGGGCGGTCGCTGCTTGACTGTAACTGCTTCAGTTTCATATTGTTTGGTGAAACAAGCTTGGTTACAAAAAGGAGCAGCGATGGGCCGCATAGTGACGATTGACCAGGTGGGTGGGCCTGACGTGCTCGAGGTACGGGAGGTGGAGCCGCCCGAGCCGGGCATCGGTGAGGTCCGCATCCGCGTTCAGTACATCGGCGTCAACCGGCCCGACCTGTTGTTCCGGGCGGGGCACTACCCGGTGAAGCCCACGCTGCCGGGCTCGCGCCTGGGTATCGAGGCCGCCGGGGTCATCGAATCCGTCGGGCCCGAGGTGACGGGCTTCGCCGTCGGGGACCGTGTCGTCGCGGGACCGATCGTTGACCAGAGCAGCCATGGCGTCTACGGCGACTTCGCGATCGTTCCCGCCGTTGAGACGGTCCTCGCCTTCGACGACGTGGACGCGAGGCTCACGGTCGCATCCTGGATCCCCTACCTCACCGCCTACTCCGGCATGGCCTCCAGCGGCGGGCTGAAGGCGGGCGACCATGTCCTCATCACCGCGGCATCGAGCAGTGTGGGGCTCGCCGCCATCGATGTCGCCAACCACCTGGGGGCGGTGCCCCTCGCCTCGACCAGCTCGGAGGCGAAGGCCGGCAGGCTCCTGGCCGCGGGAGCACGGCATGTCATCGTCGGCCGGGACGGTCTGGCGGACACAGTGCGGTCCATGACCGGCGGGCGTGGTGCCGACCTGGTTTTCGACGCCACCGGAGGCCGTGACTTCCCCGCGACCGCCGCGGCCGCGTCCGACGCTGGCACCGTCGTCCGTTACGGCTGGTTCGACGACCAGCCCGCGATCCTGCCCACGCGGTGGCCCATGAAGATCATCGGGCATATCAACTTCACCACGACCCAGGACCCCGCCCGACTGACCCAGGTCCGCAACCTCATCGCCGCCGGCCTGCGGTCGGGCGCTTTCACACCTCATATCGACAAGGAGTTCACCGGCCTCGGCCAAGTGGCCGCCGCCCACGCCCACGCCGCCTCGGGAGGTCAGTTCGGCAAGATACTCGTGGCTGTCGAGTGATGAATGGTTCACGCGTGCCCGACGTCACCGGACGATCAGCGGCAGGCATTCCTGGGTGTGGCACACCCACCCTCGTACAGCCTTCTTCGCCGGCGCCGAGGCCGCGATCGTGGTGGGTGGAACAACCGACCCGCACTATGCGAAGGAATGCCATGTCTCTCACTGCCTACCGCACCCTCGGCCGCTCCGGTCTGCGCGTCAGCCCGCTGGCCTTCGGCGCGATGAACTTCGACGACGGCAGCTGGGGGTCCGGGCCCGAGACCTCGTTTGCGATGCTGGACCACTACCTCGAGGCGGGGGGTAACTTCGTGGACACCGCCAACATGTACAACGGCGGTGCCTCGGAGGAGACCCTGGGACGCTACTTCGCCCAGCGCCCCGGCCACCGCGACCGCGTCGTCCTGGCCACCAAGTTCGGCGGCAGCATGGCACCCGCCGACCCGAACTCCGGTGGCGCGGGCCGCAAGGCGATCCGTGCCCAGCTCGACGCCTCACTGCGTCGGCTGGGCACCGACTACGTGGATCTGTACTGGATGCACCAGTGGGACCGGCACACCCCCGTCGAGGAGACCCTGTCCACCCTCACCGAGCTGGTGCGCGCAGGGAAGATCCACACAATCGGCCTGTCCAACGTGCCGGCCTGGTGGGTCGCGGAGGCCGTCACCACCGCACGGCTGCGGGACTGGGAGCCCGTTTCCGCTCTGCAGGTCGAGTACTCCCTGCTCGCCCGAGGCGTCGAGGGAGAGATCTTCGGTGCCGCCCGCCGATTCGGTCTTGGCATCACACCCTGGAGCCCGCTGGCCAGCGGCGCCCTGTCCGGCAAGTATTCGCGCACCACCACCGAGGTCGCCGGATCCGGGCGCGCCACCTACGCCGCCCCGCACCTGACCGAGTCGACCTTCGTCCTCCTCGACGCCCTCAAGAAGATCGCCGACAGCCTCGGCACGACCGTGGCCGCGGTGGCCCTCGCCTGGGTCCGCCAGCGCTCCGAGGTGACCTCCACGCTCATCGGCGCCCGGACGCAGGAGCAACTGGTGGCCAATCTCGCCTCCCTCGAGGTCACGCTCTCCGACGAACAGATCACCGAGCTCGACGGCCTCACGGCGCCCAGCCTCAACTACCCCTACAACCTCATCGATTCCATGGTCGGCTTCCAGCAGGGCGACACCACCATCAACGGCTTGACCTCCGAGGCCTTCGTCCGCTGATCCGCACTCACCACCCACTCCGGCTGGGACGGCCAGGCGCGCCCAGCCGGAGTCAGGGCCGTCCGACGGCCGAGGGCTCCGGGAAACCCCGCGGTACATCCCGGCCCGCCGCCCCGAGGCCCGTAACACCAGCACAGCCGACGCCGAACAGTGATCCCTCCCGACCGCAACGGAACCCACCATGACCGAGACGCTTGAAGTGACCGTCCTGCGCCCTGCCCCCGAATACACCGCACAGGATTTCGTCACGGCGAACGCCGACATCGACGCATACCTCCAACGCACGCCCGGCTTCCTGTGGCGGCGCATCGTCGAGACCGACGACGGACGCGTCATCGACATCGTCGCCTACGACAACCTGGCACACGCGCGCGCTGGTGCCGCCGGCATCACCGGCGAGATGGCAGACTCTCCCGTCCATGCCACCATCGACCACGCCAGTGTCGACTGGCAGTTCACCACCGCGCTGCACCACCTCGTGTGAAGGAAGAGACCCGCATGCCATTCGCCGACGAGGTCATCGGCCGCCACACCGTGCAGAGCCTCACACGAGCCATTCAGGCCGCCGCTCCGGAGGCCGACCTCGCCGCACTGCGCGCCGCGCCACGGCAGATCGCCTCCCTGTCCCTCAGGGAACGCGCCGACCTGCTGCGGGACGCCCTGCTCACGGACCTGTCCGGCGACTACGCCGCACTGGCCCGGACCATACGCTCCGCCCGTGACGACGCCCCGCACTTCACTGGGTGGCTGATCTGGCCGGTCACCAGCGCTCTTGCCACCCGCGCCGTCCAGGATGGCAGCACCGCCTCCTTCGACGATGCGATGGCTCTGCTCGCGGACCTCACTGGGCGTCTCTCCTCGGAGTTCGCCATCAGGACACTGTTGCGGCACGACCTCGACCGGGCCCTGAGCGTCATCAGCGGCTGGGCCGGATCGGCCGACGTCGACGTGCGCAGGCTCGCTTCCGAAGGCACCCGCCCCTACCTTCCCTGGGCGGTTCGGGTACCGGACATCATGGCTTGCCCTGGAGTGACCGTGCCCATCCTGGACGCCCTCTACCGGGACGAGAGCGAATACGTGCGCCGCTCGGTCGCCAACCACCTCAACGACCTCAGCCGCGACCACCCCGACGTCGTCATCGGCACGGCCCGCCGCTGGCTCGACGATCCCGACGCGGCCACTGAGCGCCTCGTGCGCCACGGGCTGCGCACCCTCGTCAAGCGTGGCCACCCCGGGGCGCTGGAACTGCTCGGCTTCGCCCCCGCGATCCTGGAGGTCGACGGACCTCATCTGGAGCTGAAGACCGTGCCGTTCGGCGGCAGCATCCGTTTCGCCGCCTCGATCCACAACACCGGGGACGCCCAGGCGCGGCTCACGATCGACTACATCGTCCACCACCGCAAGGCCAACGGGACCCAGACCGGCAAGACCTTCAAACTCACCACCCGCACCCTCGCACCGGGCGAACGGATCCAGGTGGCGCGGGAGCACTCGTTCCGGCCGATCACGACTCGCCGCTACTATCCCGGGCTGCACGCGATCTCCCTGCAGATCAACGGAGTTGAGTCGGCCCGCGCCTACTTCGAACTGGCCGCCGCGAACACATCGTGACGCGGAGCACGGGGAACGTGCGGAGCACGGGGAACGTGCGGCCACGGCTGGGAATGCTGCCGGCCGCCAGCCGTGGCGCACGTTCCCCGTCGCCGACCGTGGGCACGGAATGGCTACGCGGGGCGCTCGCAGACCGCCTCGACGTTGTTGCCGTCGGGATCCCGAACGAAGACGGCGTAATAGGTGTCGTGATATTGCGGCCATACCTTGGGGGCGTGCAGAACCTCCGCGCCCAGTGCGACAGCGGCCTGGTGGAAGGCGTCGACCGCGGACCGGTCGGGCGCGGTGAAGGCCAGGTGGCTCTCGCGGGCGCGGGGGCTCGTCGGCCCCGGGACGGGGCCGATCCAGAACTCGGGGCGTTCAACGCCGTATCCGATGCGGCCTTGGTGCTCGATTCGGCGCCCGGCGCCCAGGGGGGCGAGGACGGCGTCGTAGAACGCGGCGCTGGCCGTTACGTCTGCGGTCTGGATTTCCACGTGGTTCAGCATGGGCCTTCCGGCTTCGTATGAGGCGTCGACGATCGACGAGGAGCAGCGGGCATCAGACGTGGTACCTGAAGAAGGTCTTGATCTCGTGGAGGACACGTCCGGGAGCCTCGTGCAGCATCCAGTGTCCGCTCTCGATCGCTGCCCCGGTCGCATGCGGGGCAGCGCTGCGGATACCGGAGAACAGTCCCTCGAACAGCCGTGCCTGGGCGATGTAGTGAACGGGGAGGGTGAGCGGATCGGCCATGAAACGCCGGTTGTCCTCTTCATCCTGTGGCCAGGCCTGGTAGAGACGGGACCCGTTGTGCATGACACCGGGGCGGGAGTAGGCGCGGGTGTACTCCTCGACGGCATGCGGTGGGACCGGCTCTTCGACACCGGGTGAGTTGGCCCGGTAGAAGTACTCGAGGTACAGCCGTTCCCGGCCCGCCACGAGCTGCTCGAACAGCGGCTCCTGGGAGTGGAACGAGAAGTGGTACGAGAGGGGCTTGACCTGTTCGTAGGTCAGCTCTCCACCGGTCACGGGAAAGTCCATCATGAAAAGACCGGAGAACTGTTCACGCCACTGTGCGACGAGCGCGTACGCGACGGCGCCGCCCGCGTCATGGGCGACGAGCTGGACCCCGCTGGTGTGTCCGAGCTTCTCCAGGAGGCGGTGGACGTAGCGTGCCAGAGTCGCCTTGTCGTGCGACACCACGTCCCCGCTGGAGTCACCGAAGCCAGGCAGGTCGATGGCGATCACGGTATGCCCGGGCAGCAGGTCGGCCATGATCGGGCGGTAGGCGTACCAGGTCTCGGGGAATCCGTGCAGTAGCACGATCGGCCGGGGTCCGTCGCCACCCATGACGTAGTGCATCTGCAGGTTGTCGACGGTGGTGAAACGGTGCTCGAAGTGCCTGCCGAATTCGGGGTCGTCGCGCGTCGCGGCGTCGTACCCCTCGCTCAGTGGGGTTTCCGAGGCGGGAAGGTCGGTGGGGGTCATGGGGATGCTCCTTGTGCTGGCGGGACGGGATGAGGGCGGTCAGGAAATGGTCCTGGGCACCCGGGCGGAACGGCGTAGGGCGAGGGCCACGAGACCGGTGACTACGGCCAGTGCGGAAATGGCGCCGGCGAGGTAGAACGCCGGGGCGAGGCCCGGGACCACCTGCCCGGGCTCGCCCGCGCCGACGTAGACGGCCACGATCACGGCGATGCCCAGGGAGCCGGAGACCTGCTGGACCATCTGCAGGAAGCCGGACATGGATCCGATGTGCTCGGGCGGGACGCCGTCCATGATCATGACCGTGGCTGGAGTGAACACCAGAGCGGCCCCGATGCTGTGGATGAGCAGAGGCGTCAACACGCCACCGGCGTATGTGCTTCCGCTGTCGAGCTGGGCGAACCAGACGAAGCTGACGGCCACGAACAGGCTCCCGGCCACGAGCGGCTTGGCGGGTCCGACGCGCCGGATGAACGCGGGAACGAACTGGGTCAGCGTGAGAATCGCGCCGGTGAGGGGAAGGAAGGCGAGACCGGCGGCGAGCGCGCCCATGCCGAGGTCGTGCTGGAGGTACTGGACCAGTATGAACAGCATCGCGAAGTGGACGCCGACGATCAATCCCATGACCGCGAGAGCCGTGGCGCGGCCGGTGTGCCGAAGCAACGCCAAGTCGAGCAGGGGATGTGCGGCACGCCGTTCGATCAGCACGAAGGCGACGAGGAAGACGGTGGCGAGGATGTAAGCGAGCACCGTCTGCATGGTGCCCCAGCCCGCTTCGGCAGCATGGATGAACCCGTATACCAGGAACAGCGAGCCCAGGGTCGCGGTGACGGCACCCGCTACGTCAACGCGTCCGCGGACCGGTGCGCTCGCGTGCACCAGTCGGTGGACCACTGCCACGACCGCGATGCCGACAGGAACATTGATGAGCAGTCCCCACCGCCAGGAGGCGAACGCGGACAGCGCACCGCCCAGGATGAGGCCGAAGGACGAGCCGACGGCTGACGCCGCGGTGAACATGGCCATGCTGCGGCGCCGCGCGGCCTCGTCCCTGGCCATGGCCGTCAGGAGAGAGAGAACGCTGGGCGCGGCAATGGCGGCGCCCAGGCCCTGGGCGACCCTTGCGATGATCATGATGGGCGCGTTCGGAGCCAGCCCGGCGGCGAGGGAGGCCGCGGCGAACAGCGCGGTGCCGATCTCGAAGACCCGCACCCGGCCGAAGGTGTCGCCGAGCCGGCCGCCGAGGAGCATCAGGCCGCCGAAGGCCAGGGCGTAGGCATTGGGAACCCAGGACAGCCCAGCGGCGGAGAAACCGAGCGCGGTCTGCACCTGCGGGAGGGCGACCGTGACCACCTGTGCGTCGAGTTGCAGCATCAACTGAGCGGCGAGCACGGCGACCACGGCCAGTGTGGCGCGCGGCGGCACCTCGACCCGGGGAGCGATAACGGGGGGTGGGATAGGCACCGGTTCTGTCTCGGGTCTGGTGTCGTCATGGACGGACATGGCCACCTCGGCGTGTGTCGGGGGAGTGGGCCTACTGGCGAGGTTCGAGTCGCCGATCAGGCTTCGCGTGTCTGCTGCTGGGCTGTAAGTGTAACAACCTTGACTACGGCGTAATAAACTTTGTTACAGTTCCGCTTGTAGGTCGCCCGTGTCACCGGGCCCTCGCCCGCCCTTCGCTCTCCGACTGATCTTCGGCCTGCCGACACCCCCGCTTCCGGGGCTCATGCCTCTTCGGCGGCCTGCCCGTGCCCCGGCCCGCCCGCATCCGAAAGGACCAGACACCATGGGACAACTGACAGACAGGGTCGCCCTTGTCACCGGAGGTACCTCCGGCATCGGACTGGCCACCGCTCGCCGTTTCATCGACGAAGGCGCCTTCGTCTACATCACCGGCAGGCGAGCCAAGGAGCTCAAAACGGCCGCCGACAGCCTGGGCGGGCGAGCTGTCGGTGTTCAGGGAGACGTCGCGGACCCCGACGACATCGACCGGGTCATCGGTGCGGTCAAGCAGCGGCACGGACGCCTCGACGTCGTCTTCGCCAACGCGGGTGGCGGCGATGTGATCCCTCTCGAGAAGATCACCGCCGAGGACTACGAACGGCACTTCAACGTGAACGTCGCAGGAACGCTGTTCACGGTGCAGAAGGCATTGCCGCTCATGACGAACGGGGGCTCGATCATCCTGGTCGGATCCACCAGCGCCTCCCGCAATGCCCCGCATATGAGCCTGTACGGCGCCACCAAGGCGGCCCTGCGCAGCTTCGGGCGTTCATGGGCCGCCGAGCTCACACAGCGCGGCATCCGTGTCAACACTCTCAGCCCCGGCCCCATCGAGACGCCGGCCTTCTTCACATCCGCGGGAGCGAATGACGACGCCGCCATGCGCCAGGTCAAGGACCAGGTAGGCAGTCGGATCCCGATCGGCCGGATGGGGCGCCCGGAGGAAGTGGCCGCCGCGGCGGTCTTCCTGGCCTCCGACCAGGGCTCGTTCACCACCGGCGCCGAACTCTTCGTCGACGGAGGAGTGGGTCAGATGTGACCCGCAAGTGGAACTGTAATAGTTGCACCGAATCCGAGTCAGTTACACTTTGGTGGGGCGGAGGCTGTATCCGACCCCACGGACGACGGGGAGGAGGAGCCGGCATGAGCGCGAACAGCCGTATGAGTCTGGCGGTGCACGTCCTGACCTGGCTGGCCTATGACCGACGCGGTACGGAGAAGGAGAACGCGACGTCGCAGCAGATCGCCACCAGCGTCAACACCAACCCGGTCGTCATCCGGCGCTGCCTCGGCCAGCTCCGGGAGGCCGGCCTGGTTACCGTCAGTCACGGCAGGAACGGGGGGTGGGACCTGGCCCGGGACGCAGCGTCGATCACTTTGCTGGACATCTACCGTGCGATCCCGGACGGGCCCGTCTTCGGGCTGCATGCCTCGGAACCGGATGCGGAATGCTATGTCGGCTATGGCATTCAGCCCGTCCTCACCCAGGTCTACGACCGCGCGACCAAAGCCCTGAGCGACTCCCTCGCGCAGACCACCGTTGCCGACGTGCTGCGTGACACGCTGGCCCTGTTCCCCTCGGACGACAACCCGCAGAAGGTGCCACAAAGCCAGGTGGCGAGCTGAGAGCCCTCACATGTCCGGCCGATGCACCGCCTGATCCAGCTTGATGGAGCAGGCGGTGCTGATGTGAGGAAGCCTCCAGAGGATTGCCGCTCGGTGTTCAGGAAACGGGCGGCGGCTTGAGGTGGTAGCGGGTGTCACCGGTGAAGTCGATGGTGACCTCGCGGCGCGCGAAGCACCATGTTCCGTCGCGGCGTGCGAAGCGGTCGCGGTACCTGCCACTGCCCACGGGCTGCAGCGGAAGGAGGCCGGGCACTGACTGGAACACCGTGTAGTACGACCGGGCTTCGGCGCTGTCGTTCTCCTCGTCCACATCGATGAGGATGTTCGTCGTGACGTGTCGGGTCCGAAGAGTGCCGTCTTCGTGGACGACGAGCGTCGAGCGGATCAGGTCCTCGATCTGTGTGCTGCCACGGAGCGTCACATCGCCGAACACGAAATCGCCGTCGTCGAAGAGGGCCCCGAACTCGCCGAACTTGGCGTCGTCCACGAGATGGGAGTACCTGACGATCAGGTTCTCGATGTCGCGTGCACTCGAACCGTGGGGGAGGGACATGCGTTTGCCTCTCAAGCGGGAGCCTGTCCGCCCCGTCCGGGCGAACAACCTGAGTCTGGTTGTCTCCTGCACCCGTTGGAAGGCTGTGTCTACCTGGGTGCCGCACACCCAGGCTCGGCCCGGATGGGGCAGTCGGCGTGGTGGCCGTCAGGCGGGTCCGGCGGAACCACATGCGGTGGTCTGCCTTCAGTGAAGGATCGTCGCGGCCTGGGCGCGGGCGATGGCAGCGTCGTGCCACAGTGAGCTGTCCCAGACCGATGTCACGCGGCTGACCCGGCCGTCCTCTCCCAGTTCCAGACCGGTGACGCCGCGTGGCGCCGGTGAGGCGGGGTTCGTCCATTCGTAGCCGCCACCCCTGGCGCTGCCGACGACATGGCGCAGGGCAGACCCCGCTCCGTAGGGGAGTGTCGGCAGCATGGTGGTCAGGAAGGACCGGATCGAGCGTCGTCCTGTCAGCGTGATGTGCAGGGCCAGGTCCTCCAGTACGACGTCCTCGCTCAGCAGCGATGACGCGGCCTGGGCATCACCGGCGGCAAGAGCGCGGGAGAGATGGTGCGCGGCGGACCGGATGATCGGCGCCGCCGGTTCCCCCACGTAGCTTTCGGCGAAGTCCGTGGGGAACTGGGCCGCTGGCGTGCGCTGTTCGGCGATGTCGTCGAGAGTGAAGGCCCGGCCGTCCCAGTAGTCGATCCACCGTACGATCCTGCCTTCTTCGAAGTTCACCGCTCCCATGATGCGGAGTTCATGGCCGAACAACTCGGGCGTGTCCGTGAAGAAGACGAGGGCGCTGACCTCGTCTCCGACGATCCTGGTGGGGTAGGAGGCGGAGGACTGGGGCCAGGTGGGCATCAGCTCCGCGAACAGACTGTGCAGCGATTCCCAGCTGTAGTGCGGCCAGCCCAGGATGGCGTCGATGTACGTCGTGCTGGTGCGTGAGAAGTGCGCCATGGTGGCTTCCACGTCTCGCGCGGTCTTGTCCTCGAAGTACCTCTTGAGGAGCCGCACGACCTCAGGTGTCGCCCTGCTGGTGTCGACTTCCCGTCCCAGGATCCGGGTCACCGGCGGGTTGCCCGCGGTAGGGGTGGCAGAAGCCCTACTGGCCGGGAGGACCGCCGTCGCGGCTCCTGCGCCCAGGGACATGCTCAACACCGTCCTGCGGCGGGGCTTTCGCGTCCTGTCGTACGTCATTCGGATTCCGTTCTCGATCCGGTCCCGCACTCGCCCGGGTGCGGGACCGTGCAACTGGGATGGTGGCCGGAGCCTTGGTGCCGGACCTCGTCAGGTCGCCGTGGGAAACGTCGCGTTGTCGATGACGAACCGGTAGCGCACGTCTCCCTTCTCCAGGCGCTCCAGCGCGTCGTTGACTTGGCGGGCGGCGACGGTCTCGACCTCGGCGGAAATGCCATGCTGTGCGCAGAAGTCCAGCATGTCCTGGGCCTGGGCGATGCTGCCGTTCTTGGTGGAGGTGATGACGAGTCGCCCGTTGCCCAGCAGGGGGACGTGGAACGAGCTGGCGTCCGCGCTGATGCCCGCGTTGACCAGGACTCCGTCCAGGCGGAGCAGGGTGAGACAGGCGTCGATGTTCACGCCGGCCGACACGGTGTTGATGATCAGGTCGAAGGTCCCGGCGAGTTCCTGGAACGTGGCCGGGTCTTCGGTGATGCGGTACTCGCGGGCTCCGAAGCGCAACGTGTCTTCACGCTTGGACAGACTACGGCCCAGGACGGTGACCTCGGCGCCCATGGCGTGCGCGAGCTTCACTCCCAGGTGGCCCAGCCCGCCCGGACCGAGGATGGCCACCCTTGTGCCGGGCCCGGCCTTCCAGCGCCGTAGCGGCGCGTACATGGTGATGCCCGCGCACAGCAGCGGGGCCGTGGTCTCCAAGTTCAGCGCGTCGGGAATGCGCAGGACGTAGTTCTCGTCCACGACGATGCGCTGGCTGTAGCCACCGTAGGTGGGCCGTCCTTCGTAGTCGACACCGCCGTAGGTGAGCACCTCGCCCTCGAGACAGTGCTGTTCCTCCCCGGCGAGGCAGTTCTCACACGTACGGCAGGAGTCGACATAGCAGCCCACTCCGACGCGGTCTCCCACCGTGTGACGGGACACGGCGGATCCGGCTTCGCTGACGACACCAGTGATCTCGTGTCCCGGCACCATGGGGAAGAGACCTTCCGCCCAGTGGTTGCGCAGCATGGCGACGTCGGTGTGGCAGATGCCGGTGTACGCGATGTCGATGACCACGTCGTGCGGGCCGGGGGTACGGCGCTCGATCGTCCTGAGAGCAAGCGGTTCTGCCGGGCCGATCGCGGAGAGAGCGGAAACGTGAGAGGTCATGGCTACCTTTTCGTGTGGCATGTGCTGGCTGGTCCGGATCGGGGTATGGCATGTACGCATGACTCAGGGGCGCTCGCGTCCTGAGCCTCGGGCGTGTCATGTGTGGCGACCGGGACTTCTTCAGGAGAGCACGCACGACAGGGGCGCGGACAGGAGGAGAGAGACCTTGTCGTTGCTGGTACTCGCGGGGTCACTCACGCGGTAGCCGCCGGGCGGCGGCGGGCGGTACAAGGGACTGTGCCATCGTCATCTCAGCTGTTCTGCCAGCACCTCGTTCGCGTGAATCGTGTCGAGGTATTCCCGGACCGACCGAATCTTGCCGTCACGCACCTCGCATGAGAACGCCACGCGGTTGTCATAGGTTTTGCCCGTCGCGGACACGCCGCGCGCAGCGGTCTCGATGACCACCCGACTTTCCTCCGCGACAGCGCTCAAGATGTCGACTCGGACACCGTCGGGCATCGTTGCGCCGATTGTGGTGAGTACTTCCACAAAGCCCTGCTTGGAGTGAGTTCCCGCCAGAGGAAACCGCTTGGGATTGCCCGCTATGCAATACTCAAGGTCCTCATCCAGACGGCTCAGGGCACTCTCCAGCCTTCCAGTCGAGAGGTCTTCGAAGAATGCCAACACCAGGGCCTTGCTCTCTGAAGATACGTTCATGCGCTTTTCCTTGCTCTGAATTTCGAACGCAACGGGCAGGTCGACCCGCACGTCACGCAGGCTTCATCATGCGGCCGGAGTGGAGTCAGGGAAGTCGATCGACTTGCTGATGTGGCTCCACCTGTCATCGGAGTCGGCCAACTCCCGGGCCGCTTCCTGGGCGAAGTTCAGCGCGTCGCTCCCGAGGACTACCCGCTTCGGGGGTTCGGGCATCCCGGCGAGCCGGATGATCGCCGCGGCGGCGCGCACCGGATCGCCGGGCTGCTTGCCGTTCTGGCTCGACAGCTGGCCGCGGAAGGCACCGACGGTCTGTTCGTAGGGCTCACTGATGGGCAGCATCGTCATGGACCGCGCTGTGAGGATGTCCGTGCGCAGATTGCCGGGTTCGACGATGGTGACCTTGATGCCGAGCGGGCCGACCTCCTTGGTGAGCGACATGGAGAAGACGTTTACCGCTGCCTTGGCACTCTGGTATGCGGCCAGTCCGGGGGTGCCCATCCGTGCGCCGAGCGACGAGACCTGGATGAAGTGCCCGGACCCTTGTTCGCGCAGGATGGGGAGCGCGGCTCGGGTCACGTGGACGACGCCCCAGAAATTGGTCGCGATCTGTGCGGAGAACGACTCCGCTGGTGTGTCCTCGATCGGTGCGAAGTCCGCCTGACCCGCGTTGTTCACCACCACATCGAGGGCGCCGAAGTGTTCCGTGGTGCGCGCGACGACCTGCTGGACGGTTACCGGATCGGCAACGTCGAGCGACGCTGTAAGCACACGCTCACCGTGCGCGTCGGCCAGATCGGCCAGTCGATCGGCGTCGCGTGCCGTTGCCGCAACCCGGTGGCCCGCCGCCAAGGCCGCTTCGGCGATCCGACGGCCGAGGCCACGGGATGCGCCCGTGATCAACCACACCTGTGACATGCACTCTCACTCCTCAGTAAGTATGTATCTACTTACTTACTGTGCCACAGTCGGCGATGCGGGTCCAGGAGAGGGCCTCCCTTGTGGTCGGGGCGACGGAAGCGCGTCGGGGCGCCGGTCAGTCAGGCAAGCAGCTTGTCGAGGGCGGCGGGGACGGCGGAGTTCGCCCATCGCGGCGCCGTCCTGCTGCGCCCGCTGCCCGAGGACCCGGCCCGGGGGCGCTGGCTCGGATACAAGGACACGGTGCGGGGGCCGGCACTGGACTGGCGTACCGACCTCGGTGTCATCCGCCTCGTGCACTGCGACGACTCCAAGGCCGCCACCGACGTCGCCTCCGCCATCACCAGTAACGGCAACGAGGACGGCGTCATCACCGTCTGCGCCCTGTACGGGGACATGGGCTTCACGGGGCCAGCACTGGTGGCCGCCGACCGGCATTCAACGAGGCCGCGCCGCTGACCGCGCTCGAGATTGAGGCGCTGCGCGCCCTGCACGTCACGCTGCAGGACCTGCGGCACGAGTACGAATCCGCGCTCGCCGTGACCCACCGCTCCTACCGGTTGGAGGAGAACGCGGAGGTGTACACCCACGGCCGGGCCCTGACCCACCACCCCGACGCCTTGCACGAGCTCAGCCGTCTGGCCGACCACTACGAGCGCGGCGTCGGGCTGCTCACCTGGCGCTACGCCAGCGCGGCCGCGGTGCTCGGCACCAGCATCCTGGCCCGCGTCGTGGGCAGCCGGCCCGCGCTGACGGCATCTGCGGTGACGGCACTGTGCGAGGAGCCCACCCTCGGCCAGCTGCGGGATGCCTTGTCAATCCCGTCCACTGACCTGCTGATCGCGCGTGAACCCGCGTTCCGGGACCGGCACGACGAAGAGCGCCAAGCACTGCTTCATGCGGTGGAGGGTGTCATCGAGTTTGCCGCCGAGCTCGGCGACGGCGTGCCGGCGGACGCGGCTGCCCTGTGGGCCGGGCGGCTCACCGCGTTCGACCGCCTGGGCACGGACCCGCTGTACGAAGGCGTCCTGGCACGGCTCCTGCCCTTCGCCCAGCAGTTCCCCCACGAGTTCAGCTGGTACCTGAAGCAGTCCCGGGCGGGCACACTGCCCCGTCAGATCCGCGCCTGACGACACAGCACCAGGTTGGGATGCCGACGCGGACTTATCCTTGCCGGGTGACGGTGAACGCGCCGCGGGTACCGGACAGTTGCAGGATGCGGGAGAGGAACGGCGGGACGGCGCATAGCCGCAGCTCGACGTCACCGGCTCGAGCGGTGCGGGCGGCGGCCAGCAGCGCGTTCAGTCCGGTGCAGTCGCAGAATGTCAGCCCGCCGAGGTCGATGACCACGACACGGTTCTCGCCGACGGCCGTCTGGAGTGCCTGGCGCACGTCGCCGGCGGTGACAAGGTCAAGCTCTCCCGACACCGCGACCCGGCAGCTATCGGGTCCGGTGGCCATCTGGTCCACCCTGATCGTCTCGTGCACCGGCATGCCTCCTCGCCGCGCGCAGGCTCCTCAGAGCTGATATCCAGGAAACCCCAGGTCAGCGGTTGCGTCCACCGTCACCTGTGCAGCGCCTGCGCCTGCCTGATCCCTCGGGTGGTCGTTGGCACGGGTGGGGCACGCCGCCCCGACACTGCGGTCGACGTCTGACCTCGCTGGTGAGCAGCCGCTGCGGTCGGCGCCCGCTCGAGAAGAACGGCGGCGCGGTCGGCCCGTGTGGGGACATACGATCAGCTGCTATGAGGATCATGCGTCGGCCGCTTGGCCACGGTCCGCGGCCGCAGTCTCCTGCTGTTGCCCAGTTCGAGACGGGTGGTGTCCGTCGGATGAGAGCTGTCGAGGCTGACATCGATGCAGCGCCGCTGTACCGGCCCGGCGGGGTAGAGCACCTCGCCCAACTGCGCGAGCGTGGCGTGCTCGGCTCATCGGATCGGCCCGCCTGACTGTCGGCACGGGCGGCTGGGATGCCCGGTGACTTCTGGCCAGTCGGCTGCACCCAGCCCTCTACTCGCAGTAGAGTCGAGGGCATGGCAGATGAGACGAGTATCAAGGTGAGCTCGGCCGCGCGTGACCGGCTTGCCCTTCTGGCGGCCGAGGGCAACACGACGATCCGGCAGCTTGTCGAGGATCTCGCCGAGGGCCGGCCGACCCAGGCCGAGTACGCGGAGCGCGCCGCACAGGCCCGCGCCGAGCTCGCCTCCGTCCTGGGCAGCGCGCCCAGCGAGGAGGCCGAGGCGAAGGCCCGCGGTCTCCTCGAGCGCCTCGCCGCCGGCCAGGGCTCGGCGGCCGCGTAGTGGCACCGATCGCGGTCGTCCTGGACCACACGACCACCGCCGCCCTCCACAACCCCAAAGACCCGCACAACGAGGCCGTCGCCGCCTTCTACGTCCAGGCATCCGGGGGCCTGGGCACCCTCTACGCCCCGGTGCTCTCCCTCACGGCCGGCGACACCGAGCAGACCGGCCTCCTCGCCTACATCCACGGGCTGCGGTTCATCACGATCGAGCCCTTCGGCACGCAGGCCGCGCTCACCGCCGCCGCGTTACTGCATGCCGGGCACTCCTGGGCAGCCGTCCACGCCATCCACGCCGCCCGCCCCTCCGCCGACTTCCCTGCCGGGCGCTTCCTGCTCACCTTGACGCCCGAGCTGTACGAAGGGACCGGAGTCCAGGCGGTCCACCCCGACCAGTAGGCCGCACCGAGGAAGTCTTCCGTGAAAACAGGCCAGAGGCTGAGGACGGACGCGCAGAGCATCATCACCTCCTCATTGCCGCTGCCCCCGGGGAGGCCGAGGGCATCCGGCCCAAACGCGGGGAACGCCAGCTCCCGGAGACCACCTGCCGGATGATCATCAACACGACCGACCGGCCGCCGACTGGTCGAAGCACTATCGACTGACTGACCGTCAGCAACAGGCGGCCTCAGAGCCCCTTGAGCGGTCATATAACCGCAGGTCAGACACCCCTTAAGGTCAAGTCCACCAGCAAGCCCCGGTCGCAACTCCCTTGCCACGAACCGAGGTCGCCCCCAGCCCGGGACCATTCGGAGCACTGGGAATGGGTACGGAACCTCGCGAACACCTGCCCTGACCTGCGGAAACATCGCGAAGCAGGCTCCCGGCAACCATGCAGGAACGGCAATTATGAGCTTGTTTCTTCACGGTTCGACAATTATTTAAACCCCGCGATAATTTAGCGTTTCGGGCATTCGTCGAAATAGTGCGGGAGTAATTTTGTGGCGACCGGGCGATATGTGCGATGTGTATTTGGCGAGATAATTTGACGTTTGGTGGGCGCCGTTAGTCTCGGTTGAGCACTTCGCTGTAATTGCTTAATTGGAATTATTGCTGTGCTACCGTAGCGGTCAGCAGTCCACACAGGGGTGTGGGCCCCACGCCATTCGATCACGCGCACGGGGCCCACACGCAGGACGTGGACGGAGGGCTCATCCCGGACCAGGGGATGAGCCCTCAGCGCATGTCCGCAGGTCAGTCCATCAGTTCGCGCACTACGCGTACCGCGTAGTAGACGCCCTTCAGGACTACGGCCACGGGCCGCAGCACGCGGATGATCCGCGCGAAGCGGCGACGCTTCGTCCGCGCCCGCCTGGCCCCGTCAGGGTCAGGTTCGGGCATACGTCTTGCACCTCCCTTCAGTGCCAGGACTGCCAATCGGCAGCCAGCCCATCGGGAATGTGAATACGGTACGCCAAGGAGCCTGCCTCGAAAGGCGTCCCGATGGGGCCGCCCATTTCGGAGTCAGAGGGCTTCCCGATATCGGGAACCCTCTTTCTGGCGCCCAAGTCGCTAATCCGCAGGTCAGGGCAGGTTGGCGACTTAGTTGGCAATTAAGTGGCCAACTATCTGTGCGGGGCGACGGGCGCCCTTGGGTTAGGGGAGTGTGGGCTGCGTCACTCTCCCGTGAGGTGGCAGCTCCTTATCGCGTGCCGCCTTCAGGACGCCGGGAGATGGCGGGCTTCACAGGCGGTGCACGGTTCGCTGCCCGGCCGGGTGAGCTCGTGCAGTGCCTGGTCGAGGGTGAGGTCGGGGTCGCTGGTCGGTAGCCAGCACGATTCATGGTGAATGACCCGGCGCCAGGGGCTGCCGGCGGGCGCCGGCAGATGCTGCACGCTCCACCGGCCAGCCGGGGCAGCGGGAGAGGAGCGCGGCGCCCGGGCCGACGGAGTCCGCTGGGTCGGCACGGGGAGTAGTCGGTGCCCTCGATGGAGGTGGCCAGACGGGCGGGGACGCGCATCACGATCGAGTCGGGCTCGACCGTGACACCGCCTGGCAGCTGCACCTCGGCCCATGCGGCCAGACGGACCTCGTACCACCAGCCGCCCCCGGAGCGGCGGCGGCCGAGGTGGCCGATGACCTGGGCTGTGACGCTCTGGCCGTCAGCCAGCTCGACCCACGCCGGAGGCCCGGGGGCGTCCGGGTCCGGGCTGTCGGGGCTGGGCGTCCACGACTACGCGGCGGGGGTGGCGGCGTGGGTGTGCTTGAGCTGCATCCGCGCGGTGACGAGATCCGGGCCCTCGAAGTTTGCCGAGAAGGGATGTGTGACGACGGTGATGGTCAGCTCCCTCTGCCGGTCCCGCAGCCGATGTACCTCCTTCCGGTCCTCCTCAGACCAGCCATCGGTCGCGGGGCGCTGGCGCGGGCGCCAGATGTCGGGGTCACTGAAGCCCGGGTGCGGCTCAACGCACCACGGGAAGGCCCTCGAGGAGCGCTGTGAGGGCGGCGGCGACCTGGTGGAGCTCTTCCTGCGCGGCGAGCAGGTCCGGAGGAAAGTCGTAGGCTCTGACCATAGCCCGGAATGATACGCCTGTTCGGTTCCCGATGGAGGTGGTGAGCTGACGCCCGGTGTGTCGTCGCTGTGGTCGGGTAGCCACCGCGGTGGTCAGCCGACGCCGAGCGCTGTTTTACGGCCGGATGAGCGTGGTCGACGGCAGCGTCTTTCACCGTCTCGTGGTTCCACGACATCGCGTTGACCGAAGGTCGGACTGGCGCACCGAGAGCGTCGGCGGGCGGCTGGAGCCGGAGCTGCTGGCCGACCGTCCGGTGGAAGAGCGGCTGCGCCCGGTGTGATGCGAGGCCCCGCCGGGCGCCAGCTGTTTCGACTGGCGCCCTGGTTTCACCGCGTGGGGCAGTGGTGCGTGTGGTCGGTGTCAGCGAAGAGCTGTTCGACGCTTTGACGGGCCCACCCGAGGAGGGTCAGCAGCATCTCGCCGGTGCTGATCAGCCGTTCGGTGACGCGGCCGGCCTGCGGGTCGTGGGGGAGCTGGGTGGCTTGGTGGAGAGTGCCGAGGAACTGTTCGATCCCGGTGTGGGCGGCGTCCTTGAGGATCAGGGCCGCTTCCCGGGTGAGTTCGTGCTGGGCGAGCCCGGTCTTCAGTCGTGTTAGCCGGCTGCTGGATTCGTCTACCCCCGGGTGGATCATCAGGTCCAGGTGGGCACGTGCCCCTCGGTATAGCGGGCGCCGAAGCCGCCCTGAGGCAGGATCTCGTCGATGGCCTTCAGGTCGGTGTCGGTGAGGGTGAGGTCGGCGGCGCCGACGTTTTCCTGGATGCGCTTCGGACTGCGGGTACCGGGGATGGGCACGATGTGCTCGCCCCGGGTCAGGAGCCAGGCCAGGGCGAGCTGGGAGACGGTGGCCCCCTTGGCCGCCGCGAGCTCGTCGAGCCGGCCGACAGCTTCGACGTTCCTCTCGAAGTTGCCCGGCTGCCAGCGCGGGTCGACGTTGCGCATG
The DNA here is from genome assembly GCF_047215865.1 of Streptomyces sp. Inha503. Classification (NCBI taxonomy): domain Bacteria; kingdom Bacillati; phylum Actinomycetota; class Actinomycetes; order Kitasatosporales; family Streptomycetaceae; genus Streptomyces; species Streptomyces sp. Inha503. Next base: position 12,202,195 of record NZ_CP178360.1, read on the forward strand.
TCGGTGGCTTCGTACTGGTCGGCAGGCTTGGCGGCGCCGGTGATGAACCCGCGGCCGAGGGGCGAGTAGGCGACGAAGCCGATGCCGAGTTCGTCCAAGACGGGGAAGAGCTGCTCGACGTCCCGTTCGAACAGGGAGTACTCGGTCTGCAGGACAGAGACCGGCTGCACGACGTGCGCCCTGCGGATCGTCTCGGGCCCGGCCTCATTGAGTCCGAAGTACTTCACCTTGCCCGCGTCAATCAGCTCCTTGACGGTCCCCGCGACCTCCTCGATGGGCACCTCGGGGTCGACGCGGTGCTGATAGAAGACGTCAATGTGGTCCACGCCGAGGTAGCGCAGGCTGTTGTCGGCGACCTTGCGGATGTTGTCGGGCCGACTGTTGAGAGCGCCGCCGATCTGCTCCGGAGACACGGACATATCGACACCGAACTTGGTGGCCAGAACCACGTCGTCGCGGAAGTCTCTGACCGCCTTGCCGACCAGGATCTCGTTGGATCCGGTGCCCCAGCCGTACATCTCGGCGGTGTCGAAGAAGGTGACGCCCAGGTCGTGTGCGCGGCGGAGGGCGGCGACGCCGGCCTCCTCGTCGGTGGGTCCGTAGGCCATCGTCAGGCCCATCGCGCCGTAGCCGATCGCCGAGACCTCAAGGCCCTGCCTTCCGAGTGTCCGGTGCTGCATGACTCACTCCTCGGAAAGAAACTAGAAGGCAATTTCTGGCGAACCGTTGTGTCAGTGCGCCGCGGCGGTCAGTCCGGCGCGGTGGATCCGAGTGTGCTCGGCGACGCGCCGGCCGAGGTGGCGGGCGGTGTTCAGGTCTGCGTCGTGGACGGCGGGTGTGTCATTGAAGCTTTGTGCACCGGCGCCGAGGTAAAAGCCGAGGCGGTTGTCGTCCTGGGGGCTGGATGTGGTGTTGTTCCAGCCCGGCAGGAGGTTCAGGCTCACCCAGAGCATTCCGTGCTGCGCCGCCAGGAGCGCCAGGTACTGCAGGGTGTGCAGCTTGTCGCCGCTCATGGAGCCGGAGTTGGTGAATCCCGCCGCGAGCTTGTCGCTCCAGGCGCGGGTCATCCACCGCTTGCTGCTGGCCTCGGCGAAGGCGTGGAACGCCCCCGACGCGGTGCCCATGTAGGTGGGAGTGCCGAAAATGATGGCGTCCGCGGCGTCCATCAGTTCCCAGTCGGCGTCGCTGAGAGAGGCGACGTCCACGCGGTGGACCAGCGTCCCGGCGACGGAGCGTGCGCCGTCCGCGACGGCAGTGGCAATCTGCGCGGTGTGGCCGTAGCCGGAATGCGACGCGATGACGATCGAGATATCGGACATGAGTGTTCCTCTCCTGCCGCGATGCGGCGTGTTCGGTGGTGTGCCGGCAGACGATGAGCTGCCCGGTGCGGCGGTCGGCCGCACTGCTCCACGAGTGGGGACCGACGTCCCGGGCAGGGGTGCGGGGCATGCCCAGGTGTCGCGGGCCGGCGCCGACCACCATCAGCATGGATCGTCGTTCCGCTTTAAACAGTAGCATCGATAAGGCGGCGATACGCAATATGGGATATCGTTGTTCCATGAACGAGGGACGACGCGCCGCGCGACGCCAGGTACTGCAGGTGGCCGCCAAGCTTTTGGAGGAGGGCGGCAGCGAAGCGGTCTCCACGCGCGCGGTCGCCGCAGCCGCGGGCATCACGGCCCCCGCGCTCTACCGGATGTTCGACGACAAGGACGGACTCCTGGCCGAGCTGGCCGCCTACGGGTTCGAGATGTACCTGGCCGAGAAACGGGAGGCACTGGCGCTGACCCCGGACGACCCGGTGGCCGACCTCTACCGCGGCTGGGACCTGCACGTCGACTTCGGACTGCGGCACCCCGCGTTTTACGTGCTCATGTATGGCACTGCGCGGCCCGGGCGCCGGCCCCCGGCCGCGGACGAGGCGCACGCCCTGCTGGTGAGACTGCTGGGCCGGGCGGCCGAGGCCGGGCGCCTTCGGGTTCCGGTGGAGCAGGCGACCCGCGTCATCCACGCGGCGACAACGGGTGCCACGCTGGCGCTGATCGGCGAAAAGTCCTCGGAGCGGGACCTGACCACTTCGGCACGGCTGCGGGACACCGTCATCGCCTCGGTCACCACGGACTCGCCCGCCTCGTCCGGGTCGGACCTGGCCTCGCGCGCACTCGCCCTCGATGCCGCACTGGAAACCGCGCTCACCACCGGGCCCCCGGCTGCGGGCACCGGGGTACCTCTGCGAGACACGGAGACGGCTCTGCTGCGCGAATGGCTACAGCAGCTGGCAGGCTGAACCAGCCGCCTGCTCCGCAGGCGGTGGGCGCAGTCGGTTACGCCGGCCGCGCGGAGGGCCTTCAGTCGCAGGGGCCGACCGCAAGATCCTCGCCGACGGCCCCGCGCGCGGCGGCGCCCCGGCTCCGCGCCCCGAACTCGCCCCGCGGGGGCCGGGAACGCGGACGATCGACGGTGTATCGGTGCGCCTGTCGGCGCCCTCGCCCACGGCGGGAGAAGCGACCACCCTGACCGCGCGCGTCGGCGACACACCGACGCTTCAGCCCTGGCTCGGCATGGTCGGCCACATGATCGTGGTCGGCCCGCTCGACAGGGCGGACGCGACCAGCCCCACCCGTGTGGGACAGGCCGCCCAGGACGCGCCCGTCTGGGCTCACGGGCACTCCATGGGCGGCGACATGAGCGGCCACTCCGCACCCGGAGGTGCCCCGGCCCATGACATGGCGGGCATGCGGCACGGGACCCACGCCGACGGGGGAGGGGCGGAGGCGAGTTCGATGAGCGGGCTGATGCCCCTCAACGGCGACAGTCCCGCGGACGAGACCGTGGCCGCCTACGGGCCGGACGCCTCCTTCGTATACACCTTCTCCCGCCCCGGCTACTACCGCGTGTGGATACAGGCCGAGCGCGACAGTGCCATCCTGACCATCCCCTACCTCCTGCACGTGTCCCCGGCGGGAGGAGCGAAGTGAGCGCCCGCACCGCCTCCCGCACCCCCATGGTCCGGTTTCTGTATGGAGTCGCCGCCGCGCTGCTGACGGTGTCCCTCGCCCTGGTCGCGATCGGTTCCCTTCCGTCCTGGACGGACGACGCGGTCTCGCTGACCGCGGGCAGCGCCACCGACGAAGTGACCCTGACCGTGGCCCGGCCCCGCACCGGCGCCACGGACGTCGATATCCGCCTGACCCCCCGCCGAGGAGGGCGAAGCGGACGTCCGCCCGCCATCACCCTTCAGGCCGTCATGCCCACTCACGGACACGCGACGCCCCCGGCACACGCCCGGGTTCACGGCCCGGGCAGCTACTCCACAGCCGTCCACTTGATGATGCCGGGACGCTGGACCTTCCACGTCAGCGTCGACTACGGCACTCGGAGCGACCAGTTGGACTTTCCGCTGGCGATCTCCGGCTGAACCACCGGCCACACAAACGCGAGCAACCGCTCCCGCACGGTCATGAGAAAGGCATTCCCGTGAGCACAGCGCTACCCGTCACCGGCAGCAGGGCGTCCCAGCCGTCCCTCGCCGTCAAAGTCTCCCGCAACGACAGGACCGGCCCCGTCGCCGCCAATACCGTCCTGGCCGGGACCATGATGTCCCTGTTCGGCATCAGCTGGGACATCCAGTGGCATGTCGACGTCGGCCCGGATACGTTCTTCACGCTCTCCCACCTGATGCTGTACTCCGGCAGCGCCATCGCGGGCCTCACCAGCCTGGCCATGGTCCTGATCGCGACGGCCGACCAGCGGGCCGGCCAGTCCGTGGACCGGTTCCCCGGCGGCAAACCCGTACGTGTCCTCGGCGGGGTCTTCCGGGCCCCGCTGGGCTATCTGATCACCGGTACGGGGGCCGCCCTGTTCCTTCTCTTCGGGCTTCTGGACCTGTGGTGGCACTCGCTGTACGGCTTCGACGCCGTGCTGGACTCACCGCCCCACATCGGGCTCTTCCTCTCGATCTCTTTCTCCATGGTGGGGAGCGTCATCGTCTTCGCCGCGGCGCGCGACACCCGGTGGGGCAGGGCGGGTGTGATCCTCAGCATCCCCGTGCTCATCGTCTTCAGCCCCATCACGACGAATGCGTTCGGCGCACTGCCCCTGCCGGTGGACCCCTATCTCCTCGGGACCATCCTGTTCTCCACCCTCCTGCTGATCCTGGGGACGCTCACCATCGGCCGGCCGACCACCGCGCTGACGATCGCCGCGATCCTCGGCGCCCTGCAACTCGTCCTGTGGTGGTTCTCGCCCTGGGCAGCCCGCGTCTACGCCGACGCGACCGGTCTGCCGCTGCGGGACAACCTCGGCGACGATCCGCCCGGACTGCCCTCCGCGATACCTGCGTTCATGCTCGTCGCGGCAGCGGTCGGCACAGCGCTGATGTGGCTGAGCAGGAGGCGGGGCTGGTCGGGCCGCATCGCGCCGCAGATCATGGGCGCCGGAGGCGGAGCCGTGATCGGCCTCTCCCTCCCCATCCAGAACGCCCTGTTCGGCGGTTCCGGCCCGACCTCGGCCGAACTGCTGGAGATCACGGCCACCGGTCTGGTGACGGGCGTCCTCGCGGGCTACCTCGCCGCCCGACTCGCGGTCCTGCTGCGAGACCACTCCACCGCATCGGTCACGAACGCATCAGTCACGAATCCATCAGTCACGAAGGGCCGATGACCCATGCACTCCTCACGTTCACCACTCCTCCTCGCGGCCGCCCTCGCATCCGGGCGTGTGCGAGACCGCGTACGCCGACTGTTACTGGCCGCGGCCGCCGCATTCGCGCTGGTGGCGGTCTCGACCGTACCGGCCGCGGCGTACGCCCCGGTCGGCGTCGTCCACACCGAGCGGGTACAGGCAGGGCCCTACACGGTCACCGTCGGGTTCTCCGAGTGGCCCCTGCGGGCCATGCAGTCACTCGACTTCACGTTCGCGCCGGCCGACGGCATCGCGGGAAAGTCGGGCAGGCTCACCATCGACGGGCCCGGCCTCGACGCCGAGGACCGGGAGACCCCGCTGAGCAGGCACCCCCGCAAACGGGATGTCTGGGGCCTGGACGTCCGGGCCCTGCCGGAGCCCGGCACCTGGAGCTTCACCTTCGACATCGACGGCCGAGCTGGCCACGGCCGCGGCACCCTGCGGAACGTCACCGTCCTCGACCAGCCGGGCCCGTCCCTGGCCATCAGCTGGACCGTCTGCGCCATCCCGGCCATCGAGATGCTCGCCTACCTCGCCGTGGGCTGGCGGCGCAACAAGCCCTCCGAGCGGGTGGCCGCACTCGTCTGAGCCGCCGTTGCCCGAAAAGCGGTGGAGCCGCACTCCGATGTGCCGTTAGCGTGCTCCCGCCCACAGCCACCCGGTCAAGGACGTGCCGATGTACACCAAGTGAGACCCCCAAGCGCTGATCCGTCGCACGGCGCACATGTGCGCCGTGCTTTTGATCTGCCGATACGGGGTTCAGAAACAGGCACTTAGAGGGTAGCCAGCCGCTCGACAAGGACACGGGCCGAATCGAGATGCACCGTGGTAGCAGAATCCGAGTCGACCCGTCGCTGTGGTCAGCGGCCTTTAGGTGCCTAACCGCCGGGCGGCTGGGTCACCGAGCGGCCTGCTCGCGGAGGAAGCGGCGCTCGGTGCGGCGGCGCCGTATCTGGTACCAGCGTGTGGTGTAGGCGAGGTCCTTCCGACAGGCGTCGAGGAATGCCTCCTGCGCGGTGACCACGGCCTCAGCCTGCCGCTGGAATCGGTCGGCGCTCTTTTCGTTCGGCTCCAGGTTGCTGGTGGCCTCGACGAGGGTCTCCGCTGCGGCGATGACGTGGACACTGCCGCACAGCCGGACGCCGTGAGTGCGCTGATGAGGTCGCTGCTGATCTCCCATGTCTGGGGGATCTGGCCCAGCAGCAGCTTGTGGGCGGCGCGCCCGACTTCGTGCAGCAGGTGGGCGAACTGGTACGCGTAGTTGAACGAGCGGGTCGAAGCGTCCAGCAGTCGGCGGTACGCCTCCGCTCGGTCTTCCTTGCTGCCCAGCCGGGGGACGCCCGTGGGCCGGTACCGCCCGATCAGGGCGCTGGTCACGGTGCCCGTGGCCTTGATTCCCGCGGCGGCCACACCCGGCGTTATGAAACTCATGTCTGGTTCTACCACTGGGCGCCGGGCCAGTGGAGCTGGTCACCCGGATCCTAGAATCGCACACATGGGCGAACCGCTTCCGCGGTACCTGGAGAGGCTGCGGACCTTGGAGGTCTACCTGCGCATCCAGCTCGGTGCCGTCCAGGCCCGCATCACGGACCTGGAGAACGGACAAGCGGACGGGGCCAACGGGTGGACGCTTCAGCTCATGCCTAGCCCCGAGGGAACCTGCCGCGGGTATCTCCATCGCGCGAGCTGCTTCATACGCGGCCGGCCCCTGGCGCGGGACCAGGCCCGGCAGGTGCTGGAGATGCCCGAAATCACGGCGTGCGACGCGTGTCACCCCGATCCCTGACACGCGGCGGGCCCCGCCGCTGCTGGTCGAGCACCTGGTGCGGATCAGCGCCGCCTGCCCGGACACCCTCATGGGCATCCGGGACCGCGCCATGGTGCTCATGCACTTCGCCGTCGCAGGCCGCGAGCACGAACTCGCCTTCAACCGGGTGCGCGACTATGCCGAGACCCCCGGCGGCATCCAGGCCGACCTGCGTGTGTCCAAGGTCCGCCCCCGCGTCGTCCCGGTCCCCTACGGTTCCCGGCCCTCGATTTGCCCGGTGAGAGCCTGGCAGGCGTGGAAGGAGGCCGCTGGTCTCACTGACCCGGACGGATACGCCTGGCGCCGCCTGCACAACCGCTGGCACACCGTCCTGGAGGGCGGCCTCCAGCCCGCCGCGATCGGCGAAGTCGTCACCCGCGCAGGTGAACGCGCCGGGATCGAGATCCGCTTCACCGGTCACAGCCCGCGCCGCGGCCTCGCCACGTCCTCCCGCATGAAGGGCCACGACCAGATCGTCATCGCCAAGCAGGGCGGCTGGGCCCCCCACTCCAAGGTGCTCGCCGGCTACCTCGAAGTCGTCGACCAATGGGAGGACAACGCCCTGCTCGGCGTGCTGTAGCAGGAGCAAGGGGGTAGCGCCCTAGGGGAGGTGGGGTGCTGCATTCCTTCCATACCCGGGTTCACGGACTGCCCGGACCACACCGACGGTGCCTGCGGGAAGCAGAGGAGCAGGCAATGACGGAAACGGTTCGAGTCAAAGCAGGGTTCGGCGACGGTCTAGCAGAGTTGGAGGCCTGGCTTCGAGAAGATCGGTCTCTTCCTGGCCGCCATGGACGGCTACAGGGCGCGCGACCCCGAGCTGGCGATCGTCGTCTCGGCGATCAAGGCGACGGTCAAGGGTGGCCTGGGCAAGTTGCGCGAACGCCCGCGTGGTGAGGGGTGGCGGCCGGGCGAGCCGTGGCGGGCCCTGTCCCGCCCGACGTGGCGGCCGGACATCCGCGCGGCCGTCATCTCCCGCGCCCGGATCAATCTCCATCGCAAGATCGTCAAGCATGCGGCGTTCACCGGCCAGTACCCGGTCGCGATCCTGTCCGACTGCGTGGTGTACGCGGCTGAGGGCACCAGCCCGCTGGACTTCCTGCCCTACCGGGACGGCAGGCCGCTGCCCGGCGGCTTCAAGCTCGGCATCAACCCGGGCCTGGTCAAGCACGAGGGCACCCAGACCGTTCTGTGGGGCGAGGGCGTGAGGGAGCAGTTCGAGGCCCCGGAGCTCAACCTCGCCCGGTACATCAAGGACGGCACGGTCACCGATGTCGACAACGGAGAGTAGGAGAGGGCGACGATGAGCCTGTTCGGGGACGGTCTGGACGCCGCGGTGCAGAAGGCGTTCACCCGTCCGGCGCCCAAGAGCGCACCCGCGCAGATGCGCTACCTGGTCAAGCAGCTCAAGGGCACCAGGGCGGTCGCCCAGATGCTGCGGGTCTCCCAGCGCACCGTGGAGCGGTACGTGAGGGACCAGATCAAAAGGCCCCGCCCCGATCTCGCCGCGCGCCTGGAGCGTGAGGTGAAGGCCCGGTGGCAGCCGCAGATCCGGGCCAAGGCCCGGCAGACGGCGGCGACCACGGGCGGCATCGTCATCGACACCCGCGCCCGGCTCGGCTACACCGCACCGATCGGGACGACGGACCAGGACCGCATCCGGCACCTGACCGTCGCCCTGCCCCCCCGCTACGCCGCCCGCCTCTTCGAGGCCCAGGAGGCCGGCGCCGGCGACCAGCAGCTCAGAGAGATCGCCGCAGAAGCCCTCAAGGAGGTCTACTTCCAGGACAGTGGCCGCCGGGCCGGCCAGCTGGAGGAGGTCCGCTTCACGGACATCGAGCACCTGGAGTTCGGCCTGTAGGGGGTTTCGCCGAGGTGAGCCCAAGACCGGCCCGGGCGGCCGGGGGGGAGGGGTCTTGCGCAGGGAGGGCTTCCTCCCAGCGGTCACGGTCGAGCGCGCAGTGGGCCGGCGACGCCCTCTCCCGTGCCATGGCGCATACGCTGATCGCGGTGGTGACGAAACGGGTCCATAACAGGGCGCTCGAGCTCGTGCGCTTCGATGTCACGGTGGCGGGCTGGTGCCGGCTGACCGGTCCTCTCCCTGAGCCACCCGCGGGGGGCGCGCCCGATCGCGTTCTCGGTGTGGGGTCGGGTGGTCTGGCCGGGCGGGTGGTGTTCACTGTGGTGGTCCCACCGGTTGCTGTTGTGTGGTTGTGGCCGGTGGGGTGCTGGGTGCGGTTCACTGGGGGAGGGGTTGTCCCTTGGTCTCCGGTCACTGGGGGAGGGGTTGTCCCTTGGTCTCGGGTCCGACGGACCAGACGGTGGCGGTGGCGATGATGTACATCGTCATTCCGACGGCGGTGGCAGCGGTAGTGATGCCGCCGAGGAGGCTGATGAGCATTCCGGTGGCGAGGGTGACCAGCGCGCCTGCGATGCGTGCGGAGTTGAACACCGTGGAGATGGCGGTGGCGCGGCCCGGGGTGGGGAACAGTTCGGGCATGTAGATGGGCATCCAGGCGAACTGGCCCAGGATGAAGAACCCGGCCACGGCTGCCACGGCCAGTGCCGCCTGCGGGGTGTGGACGGCGAAGAAGAAGACCGGGATGACGGCCGCGGATACGCAGTAGTAGAGGAGCATGGTGGGTTTTCGGCCCCAGCGGTCGGCCAGGTAGCCGAGCAGGAGGTAGCCGGGTACGGAGGCGCCGTTGAACACCAGGCCGGCGTTGGCGCCCCATCGGGTGCCCGTTTCGCCGGTGTCCTTGGCGAGTTGGGCGGTGTATGCGGGGATCCAGGCCGACACGGCGTACAGGCCGATGACCGACACGACAGTCAGTACGAGCAGTCGCAGCCCGCGGCGGCGTAGGCGGGCGTGGCTGAAGGCGGCGGTGAAGGGGGAGCGCAGGAGTTCCCTGTCCGCGGCTGCGACGGTGTTGCCGGTTTCCTGGGCGGCTTTGGCCTTGCGCCGCCGGTCGCGGAGCGAGGTCCACATCTCCGGGTCGCGGACGGCCCGCCGTACGTAGAGGACGATGAGTGCCGGGAGCGTGCCGGTCAGGAAGAGGTAGCGCCAGGCGTTGTCGCCCACGGGCTCCAGCAGGTACCAGGCCAGTGCGGCGATGACCGCGCCGACGCCGAAGCCCGACTGGAGTACTGCGGCGGCTCGTCCTCGTGAACGGTCCGGCCAGAGTTCGCCGATCAGGGCGGTGGCACTGCCCCACTCCGCTCCCAGTCCCATGCCGGTGATGAAGCGCAGGGTGAGCAGCCACCAGTAGTCGGGTGCGAGTGCGGTCAGACCGGTGAAGAGGGCGTACCAGAGGATGGAGAGGAGGAGGGTGCGGCGCCGGCCGAGTCGGTCGGCCGTGAAGCCGGCGAGGATCCCGCCGAGCGCCCAGCCGGCGAGGGTGGCGGCGAGCAGGCCGCTGACGTAGGTGGGAAGGTCTGCCAGCTGTGCTTGGGTGCCCACCGCCATGACGGCTGTGGGGCCGACGAGGACGAGGGCGTAGGTTTCGAACCCGTCGAAGGTCCATCCCAGCCAGGACGCGAACAGTGCACGGCGGCTGCTTTTGTCGATGTGGCGCACGGCTGGGGACGGGCTGAGCGTTCTGGGGGGCGACACGTCGTTTTGCAGGTCGGACATGGTGCTCTCCTTTGAGCGGTCGCGCGACGTCGTGGCGTGCCCGTCGTCAGCCGATGACGTTGGCCGGCCTGAGGACGCAGACCTCGACCGGTTTGGCGAGGAGGTCGGACAGCTGGGCGCGGTAGGCCGTGTAGTGGGCCGTCGTGCGGTGCGCCTTCAGGGCTGCGGAGTCCTGGTAGCGCTCCAGGAGGACGAAGTCCGGGGCTGCCGACTCGGTGGTGTAGAGGTCGTAGGAGCGGCATCCCGGCTCGGAGCGGGTCGGGTCGATCATTCCTTCGAGGAGGGCCCGCAGCTGCGGAGCGCGGTCTGGGGCCGGGGTGAAGCGGGCGATCACGGTCACGTGGTTCTGGTCTGGCACGGGGGCTCCTTTGATTCCCGGCGGGGGCTACTTGCGCCCACCAGATGTAAGACGTTATAAAACGTCTCATGACATGCGTCAAGGGTTCGGTGACCCCGCCGGCCGTGACACCCGGAGGGGTTGTTGCGCGTCCGGGCCTGCTGCCGGGTTCAATACGACTTATGACATCTGACATGGGTAACGAGCCCCGCTTCGACCTGTCGGCCGCCGGATTCCGGATCGAACGGGGCCGGACATCGGCGACGACGCAGCTGGCGGAGCAGATCAAGGCACTGATCCTCAAGCAGCAGCTGCCGCCGGGAACGCGGCTGCCCACGGAACGGGAGCTGATGGCCGAGACCGGTCTGAGCCGCATCACGGTCCGTGCCGCGGTGGGTGCACTGGAGTCGCAGGGCTGGGTGGTACGCAAGCAAGGACTGGGCACCTTCGTCTCCGAACCGGTGGACCAGGAGCTGTCCTCCGGCGTGCGCACCATCACCGAGGTCCTGCTCGAACAGGGCGTCACACCGCACATCGACGTCCTGGGCTTCGGGGTCGAACCCGCTGCGCCCCACATCGCCCATGTCCTCGGGGAGTCCGAGGTACTGACGATCCGGCGCCGGTACGGGGACGGGGAGAAGCCGGTCGCGCTCGTCACGATCCACCTGCCGACGCGGGTGCTGGAGGCGGCCGGGCCGCTGCGCTCCGGCGAACCGGCCACCGAGACCACGTACACGATGTGGGAGCAGCACCTGGGGGTGCGGATCGCGCAGGCCCAGCACCAGATCCACGCGGCCGCGGCTTCTCCGGACGTCGCCGCGGCGCTGGAGATCGAGGAGTTGGCACCCGTGCTCGTCCTGGAGCGGGTCAGCCTCGGCCACGACGACCGTCCACTGGAAGTCGTGATCTTCCACTACCGGCCGGAACGTTACGGATTCACCGTAACGCTTCCCCGCACCGTCTCCGGTGCCCCGGTCGGCATGACCGACATGACAGAAAGGCGACGTCCATGAACGACGACGATCCCTCCGGCGCGGGTCCCGCCCACGAGCCCGAGCCGCACATCGGGCTGATCCTGGCCCTGACCATCCGCGGCCTCGCCGTGGGCAACTATCCCGACATGGTCCGCGCCGCGCAGGCCGCCGAGTCCTGCGGATTCGACTCCGTGTGGCTGTGCGACCACTTCCTGACCCTCAGCCCCGACGACTACGTCCGGGACGCGGGCATCACCGCCGGATTCGAGAGCGACGGCGATGCCCGGCAGAGCCGCTCGTCGTCGGTCCCGCTGCTCGAATGCTGGACCGCGCTGTCGGCCCTGTCCCGCGACACCACCACCGTGCGCCTGGGCACCAGTGTGCTGTGCAACTCCTACCGCCACCCCGCCGTGCTCGCCAAGATGGCCGCCACCTTCGATGTCATCTCCGGCGGCCGACTGGACCTGGGCATGGGAGCGGGCTGGTTCCAGCAGGAGTACGAGGCCTACGGCATCCCGTTCCCCCCGACCGGGGACCGGGTCACCGCGCTCGGCGAGTCGCTCCAGGTGATGCGCCGGGTGTGGACCGACCCGCACCCGACCTTCCACGGCGACTTCTACCGCATCGACGGGGCGGTCTGCGATCCGCCCCCGCTCCAGCAGCCGCATCCGCCCCTGTGGGTGGGCGGCGAGGGACTGCGGGTCCACCGCATCGCCGCCCGGCACGCAGACGGCATCAACGTCCGATGGTGGCCCGCCGAGAAGTGCGCGGAGCGCCGCGCGTTCCTGGACCGTGAGTGCGAGGCGATCGGCCGCGACCCGGCGACCCTGCGCCTGTCGATCACCACCCTGCTCGCACCGACCGACTCCCCGGCACAGCAGGACGAGCTGCGTACCCGCTTCCGGTCGATTCCCGACACCGGACTGATCACCGGGACGCCGGAAGCCTGTGTCGAGCGCATCCGCGCCTACCAGGACGCCGGCATCGACCACTTCCTGTTCACCATCCCCGACGTCGCGGACTCGGCCTGTCTCGACGTCGTCGGGGAACAGATCCTGCCCCACATCAAGCCCGCACGGCACACGCAACCCACCTGACCCGGCCGCGCAACCACGACGCCAGCGACTGAGCGAAGGGCTGATCCGTGACCTCCCAGACGACCGCCCACAACGACCTCACCACCATCGGCGAGGCGTACCTGAGGCCGACCGCCTACATCGATTCCGACCACCCGCTCGTGGTGTCCACCGCTCGAGAGCTGACGGACGGTGCCACCACCGACAGCGAACGGCTGGGCCGCATCTACCACTACGTCCGCGACCTGCCCTACGACATCCTCGCCTCCTTCCGCTATCTCGCCGAGGGCGAATCGGCGGCCAGCGACGTCCTCGCCCACGGCGTCGCCTTCTGCATGGGCAAGGCGAGTTCGTTCGTCGCCCTGTCCAGGGCCGCCCGCATCCCTGCCCGCATCGCGTTCCAGGCGCTCCACGCCCCGAAGATGGAATTCCTCTCACCGGAGGTCCGCACCCTGTGGGGAGGGCCGGTCGGACGGCCACTGCCCTGGCACTCGCTCGGCGAAGCCTTCCTCAACGGCCGGTGGATCAAGCTGGACGCAACCATCGACGCGCCCACAGCGACCCGTCTGGGCAAGCCCTACACCGTCACCTACGACGGCGTCACGGACATCCCGACCGTCGAGGGGCCCGTGCTGCGGGAGAACGGCAGCTACGCCGACTATCCCGCCGAAGTGGCGCGATGGTACGAGCAGGTCGCCGGTGAAGTCCTCCAAGCGCTTGCCTCGCCCGCCGCGCACGAGCGGGTCGCCGGCGACGACGTGCTGTGGAGCGGCCCCGACCCGGAGCTGGTCGGCCGCACTTCCGTCGCCTGATCCGGCCACGCGGGGAGCGCCCCCGGACACCGGCCGGCGGACATGCCCGCCCTTCGCGGACCATCACCTCAACCCCCAAGGAGTCAGGCCACCATGGCCGTTCACCAGATCAACTCCGTCAACCCGGCCACCGAGGAAGTCATCGCCCAGTTCACCCCCCACTCGCCGGCAGCTGTCGACGCGGCAGTCGAGCGGGCATCCCTGGCCGCCAGGAGGTGGCGGACGATACCCGTACCGGCACGGGCCGAGCACCTCAAGCGGGCCGCCGCGCTACTGCGCGCCGAACGGGACCAGCTCGCCGCACTCATCACCGAGGAGATGGGCAAGCCCGTCGCCGAAGCGGAAGCCGAGGTCGACAAGTCCGCCTGGGCTTGCGAGTACTACGCGACGCAGGGACCGGAACTGCTGAGGCACCAGAGCGTGGCAACCGGGGCCGCCGCAGCCACGTCGCCTTCGACCCGCTGGGCCTGGTCCTGGCGGTCATGCCCTGGAAACTATCCGCTCTGGCAGGTGTTCCGCTTCGCGCCGCCCGCGCTGCTGGCCGGCAACGGTGCCGTGCTCAAACACGCCTCGAACGTGCCGCGTTGTGCCCTGGCCATCGCCGACATCTGGAACCGGGCCGGCTGCCCGCCCGGTCTGTTCACCACGCTGCTCGTCGGCCCCGACGCGGTGCCGGACCTCATCGCCGATCCCCGCATCCACGCCGTGACCCTCACCGGATCGACCGAAGTGGGCTCTGCCGTCGCTGCCATGGCCGCGCACCACCTCAAGCCGCAGGTCCTCGAACTCGGCGGCTCGGACCCCTTCATCGTCCTCGCCGACGCGGACGTCCCGGCCGCCGCCGCGGCGGCGGTCAGCGCACGCATGCACAACACCGGGCAGAGCTGCATCTCCGCCAAGCGGTTCATCGTCGAGGAAACGGTCGTCGAGGAATTCACCGACGCGTTTACCGCCGGTGTCGCTGCCCTGACCGTGGGCGACCCGTTCCGCCGAGACGTAACGATCGGCCCGCTCGCCCGGTCCGGTCTTCGCTCCGACCTCGTCGGACCAGGTCGAGCGCAGCACCGCGGCGGGCGCCCGCGTCGTCACCGGCGGCACGGTCCCCGACGGCCCCGGGTATTTCTATGTGCCTGCCGTCCTCGACCAGGTCACCCCGACGATGGCTGTCGCAGCGGAGGAGACGTTCGGCCCGGTGGCCGCCGTCGTCTCCGCGAAGGACCCGGCCCAGGCCGTCGACATCGCCAACGCCACCGAATTCGGTCTCGGCGCCGCGCTGTGGACAACCGACCTCGAGCGCGCCGATCGCCTGATTCCCGGCATCGAGGCCGGCGCGGTGTTCGTCAACGGGATCGTCGCCTCCGATCCGCGGCTGCCGTTCGGCGGCATCAAGCGCAGCGGCTACGGGCGCGAGCTGGGTGTCTTCGGACTCCGCCAGTTCACCAACGTCAAGAGCGTGTGGATCGGCCCCGCACACCACGCACACAGCCACCCCCTCAGCGAATGACCAGCATTCTCTTCTCCCGAACCAGCCGACCGAAGGCGATCACCCATGACAGTCACCCAGCCGGACCCGCTGTCCGCCACCACAACACATCACGAGAACACCGTCGCCATCGTCGGCGGCACCGGCGCCCTCGGTCTTGGGCTCGCCACCCGGTGGGCCCACAGCGGCGTCAACGTCCGCATCGGATCCCGGCGTGCACAAGCGGCGCAGGACTGCGCCGACAAACTCCCCGGAGCGGTCGGCGGGGACAACACCACCATGATCGAAGGCGCGGCGGCGGTGGTCGTCGCCGTGCCCTTCAGCGCACACGTCGAGACGATGCGCGCCATCGCGAAAGCCATCCGGCCCGGACAACTGGTCATCGACACGACCGCGCCCCTTCTGCCCGCTGGCCCCCGCGGCCTGCGCCCCATCGTCCCCTGGGCCGGTTCCGCCGCCGAACAGGCCCAGGCCCTGCTGCCGGACGGCACAGGCGTGGTCTCGGCTCTGCAGACCGTCAGCGCCGCCACCTTGCAGGACATCGAACTCCGGCTGGACGAGGACGTATTGCTCTGCGGCGATCACACGGCCGACAAGGCCCTGGCCGCGGATCTCATCGACCGTATCCCCGGGCTGCGCACCGTCGACTGCGGCCTGCTGGACATCAGCGGTGTCTGCGAGCGGATCACCGCGCTGCTGATCGGGATCAACAGGCGCTACAAGACCCACGCCGGCATCCGGCTCACAGGTCTCCCCGAACCTCTCGCCCGATGAGCTTGTTCTCTTTCCCCCGGCCTCGAACGGTGTCTCGAACCGAGCCGCTCACCTGGGGGTCCGCCAGACGCGGGGGCGGCCTTCGTCTGATCCTGTGCTCCGGCCGAGGTGCACGTGATCACGGCGAAGGCCGTGAGGGTGAGTCTGCTGCCCGATGCTCTCCGGAGGAAAGCGCTGGCCAAAGCCTCACGCTTCCGGGGCGAGTTCTACGAGTGTCTGACCGCTCGGCGTCAGGAGTTGTCCGCGTTGGCGGACGCGGTGCTGTGTGCGGATGGTGCGGTGAGGCCGCCGGTGGACTGGGGCGCTGCTGCCCGAGCATCGACGTTCACACGGAGCGATGTACGGCGGCTTGAACCACGGCCGGCTCGACGTCGATCGGCTGCGGACGGTGCCGGCCGGGCTGTGGTTGCCGCGGTTCGACGGCGGGCGTCTGGTCTGGGCGGCCGATGTGCCGCCGTGGCTTCGCCCGGACGCGCCATGCTCCGCCGAGCGCCATGTTCTGCCACCTCTGCGGGCGCGCGAAGACAGCCTCGCGGTTCATTCCGGGCCGGCCCCGCTCTTTCGTGGCCGTGCTGGAGCCGGGTGCCGCGTCCTGGACCGCGATCCTGGACGCGGTCCGGCTCGGACCGGCGGACGACGCAACTGCGATCACCGCCGCCCAGTTCCGGGGTGTCGTCGAGCGGCTCATCGCCGCTGGTCAATGGCAGGCCGGGGACCCGCATATCGTGATCGTCAGCGATGCTGGCGACGACGTCACCCGCCTGGCCTGGGCCCTGCGCGACCTGCCGGCCGAACTGGCCGGCCGGGTCCGCTCCGACCGTGTCACGCGGCTGCCGAAACCACCGAGAACGCACGGCGTCAACGGCCGGCCGCCCCAGCACGGCCCGGAATTCCGGTTCACCAAGCCGGAGACCTGGCCCGAGCCTGCGATCACCACGGTCACGGACACCACCAACGACGGCAAGACCCGAAACCCAGGCATGGGACCGGGCCCACCCAAGGCTCACCCACCGCTCCTCCTGACTCGACCACGGACGGTGAACTTCCGCCGGTCGAAGGGACGTTGATGCCACTGAAGGCCGAGCATCCGTCGACGGAAACGAGGAGGCCCCGCCAGTGTGGTTATGGTCCTCCCCAATCGGCGCACCCCGGACGAACGCGGACCGCTTCCGGCAGGCATTTCCGCGCCGCTTCGATCTGGAGCACACCTTCCGCTTCGCGAAGCAGACCCTCGGCTGGACCACCCCGAAACTACGTACGCCCGAGGCGGCAGACCGCTGGACCTGGATTCTGATCACCGCCCAGACCAGCTCCGGCACACCCAGCTCCGGCTCGCCCGGGGCCCTCGCCGCGGACCGTCCGCCGGCCCCGGGGACAGGCCCACGAGCTCCGGCCGGACTCACCCCGGCCCGGGGTCCGCCGGGGGGTCAGGAAACATCCGCGCCCACCTCGCCTGCCCGACCCGTGTTCCCAAACCCCGAGGTGCCGGCCCCGGACGGCCACCCGGCACCAAGAACAAAACAATCGAGCACCCCGCTAGACGTCCGGGCAAGACCCGCCAACGCGCCTGAGACCCTCAAAGGGCCATCGGCAAGCCTGGAAGATCCTCGTTCGATGAACAAAAAGCTTCAGAGCCTGTTTCCTCATCCTCTTGTGATACACGGTCGTATTGGCTCGGGAAAGCGGTGTCCGCAGCGTCCCCGCGAGATACCCGCCCGCCCGGCCGAGCAAGGGTATGTCCGGAGGCGTCAGCGTGCGGTGTCGCACAACGGCCTGCCGCCGCTCGACGAGCATCCAGCGCTGGTGTGCCGGGGCCCGAAGCCGCGCCCGGCCCCATGTGTGCGCCGACCTGGGCGCCGGATCCGGCAAGCTGACCGGCCCGATGGTCGGCGCTGGTGTACCGAAGACACCGCAAAGCCCCGCCCACCGTGCTGACATTGTGGGGGTTTTTATTTTTTTTTACTCTCAGGCTTGTTGCTTCCGCCGAAGTCATCTGAACGCAGTTGCTGCCGTGAAGCAGCCGGCCCCACTCCGCACGGGGCCGGCCCCGGCACAGCCCACCGAAGCCCCTACCCGCCACGGCCACGCCGGCCGACGGCCCGCCGTGCGGCGACGAGGGGCCAGGACCAACGACGGACGAACCACCGAGGCGGGCGCGGCAGCAGCACCACCCCCGGCGAACCCCGGCCCCGCGCGTCAGCGGTCGGACCAGCACCGCGTGCGTGAGCGGTCGGCGAGCCGACCAGCTCGGGACACCCGGTAGCCGTCGATCCCGTCACCCAGATTGCGCGAGCGAGTCCGCTGCCCCGCGCCCGATGAGCAGCAGGCGCGATCACGAGGTGGGAAACTCGTCGATCAGCCCGCCGCGCAGAATACTGCTGGATGACAGCCGCGCCGCCGCCGATCCGGACGTCTTTGCCGCCCGCGGCGTCTCGAACGCGCGCTGGAGCACCGTCTCTACAGCGGCTCGTCAGGTGAAAGTGGAATGGTCGTTCCGCCGGCCATCTCCAGCGTCGGGCGCAGATGGTGGGTGTGCACGAACAAACGTACCGTGGTGGTAGGGGCGGGTTGTCGCCCCACCAGCCCTTCCAGGACTCGTCCTCCCACGGCCCGCGCTGCGGGCCGAACATGTTCCGCCCCATGATCGTGGCGCCGATGTTCTGCTCGCCGCGGGCGAAGTAGCCGACATCGATTCCGGTCTTCCCCGCGGCGGAATCCTCCGCCGCGGAGACGAACCAGCTGTGCAGGTCGTCACCCCAGCCGACACCGTCGCCGAACGGGGCGTCCAGTCGCTGGTTCGAGCCGGCCGCGAAGCCGTCGAGGGAGATCGTCACGTTGTGTACGCGGACCTTGGGCATGGCCTTCGCCTCTCGTGCTGATGTCGTTCTCTCACCCCTGCGTCGTACAGAGCCTGCCTGGATCGACATCCCCGCGCACATTCTTTCGGCGGGCCATACCGGTGCCCGGCACCGCGCCCCGGCACCGCGCCCCGGCACCGAGTGCGCGGCGCGGGCGGGGCCACGCCGACGGGCAGTCGGCCCGCGCAGCCGAGACGGGCCTGTAGTGGGTGGTCTGGCCTGCGTTGATCAGTTTGTGGTGTGTCTGCGGGTGGGGGGATTGCGGTGTGCGAGTAGCTGTAGTGGTTGTGGGTGTTGTGTTTGAGGGAGGGTCTGGCCTGCGGGTCTGTCAGGTAGCTGTTGGGTGATCAGGTTGTGTCGTCTGCGTTGTGCGGGGTTCAGATTCAGTGTTCGTTGGTATGCGGCGGCGTTTGGACGGGCTGTCTGTTTGAACTGGACTGGGTTGCCGGGATGCTGGCCTCTATCGCCTCTGTTGACGATCATGTTCGCCGGGCTCGGGGGCGCGTGTCCCTGAGGCCGTCTCGGGTTACGGGTTGTCGGCCCATGCGGGGACGGGGTAGGTGTCGCCGAGTGCGAGGCGGAGGGGGCCGAGGAGGCGGTGGGCGAGGCTGGGGGAGAGGTCCTCGATCACGAGTGCCGCGGCGGCGAAGGAAGCGGACTTTTGTTCGTCTGAGAAGTTCCGCACGCGCTGGCCGTGGGTGCGGGCTGTTCGGTCCAGTGCTGTTTCGAACAGCGCCGCCACCGGCAACGTCGCCAGCAGGGCCGCCGCCAGTTCCAGCGGGTACCGCGTACCGCCGCCTGGCCCGCCGAGACGCATCGCGCGAGCCCGGTCGCCAACCTCTTGTGCTGGCCGGACTCTGATCCTGGTCGAGGTGTCGGCAGGGTCCTTGCATGGCTGATCGAAGGCCACGGACGGCGAGGTCGTACGCGACTGCGGCTACGTCGTCTCAGCCCCGAATCCCCTCAACCCGAGCAAACGCGTCGTACTCATCGGCGGCTGGTCCACCTACGGCACTGTCGCCGCAGCCCGCCGGCTGGCCGAGAACGGAGCCAGCCGTTCTTTGGTCGCCGGTGTCGCCGTGCTCGTACAAGCCTCCGTCCTTCACGATGCCCATGTGTCCACGCCTCAGGTCGTGCGCAAGACAGACCTCAGCACGTGAACCCTGCGCAGCGCTTGAAGAAGGCCCTGCTCTTCTCCACGCGGGCGGAGGTGAACCGCGCGAGGTCTCGGTGTCGAACTGCTCACCGGGCTCCGTCGGCAAGCTGCTGAGGGCGAGCGGATTCAGCCCGCAGGGGACCGCCGGCCGCGCATGGCTGGGTGGAGGACCAGGTGTGGACCGCCGCGCGGGTGGCCACGCTGATCGGCCGGAAGTTCCACGTCTCCTACAGCGTCTCGGGCGCCACCCGGCTGATGCACCGGCTCGGGTTCTCCCCGCGGGTGCCCGTCCGGCGGGTGGCCGAGCGCGACGAGGAGGCCGTGAGGGTGCGGAAGGAGGCGACCTGGGCGGAGGTAAAAGGGCCAGGGCGGCCTGCGGGGCCTACATCTGCTTCGAGGACGAGGCAGGCTTCACCCGCAGACCGCCGCGAGGCCGGACCTGGGGCCGATGCGGACACACCCCGGTCGTGACGGTCAGCGGACGGCGCTCGGGACGGCTGTCGGTGGCCGGGCTGATCGCGCTGCGGCCCGGCTCACGGTCCCGGCTGTGCCACCGGCTGATCGCGCCCCCGGCGGGCAAGGGCAAGCGCCGCAGCATGAGCGAGCGCGACTTCCTCGCCCTGCTCGACGGCACCCACCAGCTCATCAAGGCACCGGTCGTGTTGGTCTGGGACCGGCTCAACACCCATGTCTCCCGCACGGTGCGAGAGTTGATCGAGGCACGGGAATGGCTCACGGTGTTCCTGCTGCCCGCCTACTCGTCCGACCTGAACCCGGTCGAGGGCGTGTGGGCGCACCTCAAGCGCAGCCTGGCCAACCTCGCCCCGCGCATACGGCCGCGAGGCGCCTGCGTATGACGAAACCCCCTCGGCGACACTGCGGCCGAGGGGGTTCAGGCATCGAGGATGCTCAGCCGTTACGGCTGATCAGACGGCGGTGACGTTGAGGCCTGCCTGGCCGCTCTGCAGGTTCGCCGCACCGTCCACGGTGACGCTGTGGCCGGCCAGCTCCGCGCCGCCGATGCCCTCCAGGTGGCCCGGGCCGCCCTGCAGGGCCAGACCGGCCGCGCCGCCGGCAACGCCGTCCAAGTCGGCGTCGGATATCTCGCGGGTCTCGATCTGGGCTTGGTTGCTCATAAAGCACGCTTCCTTCATCAGTGATCTCTTGTATGAGGCGACCGGGACCACAACCGCGGTCCGGGACCGGCGCGGACTGTGGTACGGGCAGGGCTCTCCGCCCGTACCGGAGAAAGAGATCCACAGACATGGAGAGCCTGCGGATCCGACTCGCCGATAACCAGCCGCCACACTCCAACTGCGCCACGCGCCCCCCACACGTCACACCCGCACCAAACCGGTGACGCATGGCACGTCACTTAGCTTGTTCTTTAACCTTTCAACCGTTGCAAGGCGATGAGCGTCTTCTCGCGGCGGACGGTTCTGCCCACGTCGTAGCGGGGTGCCCGGTGCCTGTTCCTGGTGCCGGGCGGTCGTCCCGGGCCAGGCCGATGGGGTTTCGGTGCTCCGGCGGGACAGGGCATGTGCTGGCGGAGGTTCCGAAACGTCCGGCGGACCCGGGCCGGGGTGAGCCGACCGGGGGCGGCTGGCCTCTCCCATGGGTGCCGCAGGTCCTGGGCCAGTGGGCGGGCGAGCCGGAGCTGGGTGTAGGCAGCGGTGATCAACCAGGTCCATCGGTCGGCCTGCTTCCGGCTCCCGCAGCCCGGGTTTGGTCCAGCCCAGCGTCTGCTTGAACAACCGGAACGTGTGCTCCAGGTCGAAGCGCCGCAGGAACGCCTGCCAGGCCCGGTCGGCGTCCGCGTCGGTGGCACCGGTCCTCGAGGACCACAACCACACCGCCGGTGCCTCCCGGTCCTTCGACAGGTGCTCGACTTCCAACCGGATCAATGTGCCCTCGATCAAGGGGAGTCCGCCTTCGTGGTCGAGCCAGGCGGCCCGGTGGGTGAGCCGGGGATGGACCCGGCCCCACGCCTGGGTGACCAGCCTTGCCGTAGTTCGCGGTGGCGGTGCGGGTAGTGACCGTCGGTTCGGGCCAGGTCTCCGGCTTGGCGAAGCGGAACTCCGGCCCGTGCTTGGGCGGCCGACCGTTCGTCCCGGGCAACCGCGGCGGCTTCGGTAACCGCATCACGCGGTCGCTGCGGATGCGCCCGACCAGCTCGACCGGGAGGCCGCGCAGGACCCAGGCCAGGCGGGTGACGTCATAGCCGGCGTCGGTCACGATGAGGATGTCCGGCTCGCCGGGCTGCCACTGGCCCGCGGTGATGAGCCGGTCGACGACATCGCGGAGCTGGGCGGCGGTGACCGCGGTGGCGTCGTCTGCCGGGCCGAGCCGGACGACGTCCAGGATCTGTGTCCAGGACCTGGCGCCCATCTCCAGCACCGCGACGAACGAGTACGGCCAGCCGGGGATGAACTGCGAGGCTGTCTTGGCCCGGCCGTAGACGCGGCAGAAAAGCCGTTCCGGCGAGCACGGCGCATCTGACCGCAGCCATGGCGAGACGTCGACGGCCAGCACCAGGCGCCCGTCGGGGAACTGGGGTAGGGGCATGCTGACCAGCAATGACCGCAGTCTGTCGGTGTCGATCCGGCCTTGGTTGAGCCCGTCGTACATCGCGCCGTGCCCGCGGCGGTGCTCGGGCAGCAAGGTCAGCTCCACCTGTCGCGGTTCGTCCGTTCTGATCGGCATCCGGGGTGTTGAGCTGGGTTGATCAGTTGGTTGGTTGGGTCCGGCGGTGTGGTGTGTGCTGGTGAGGTGCTTGGCGTTGCTTGCGGGCCCGGACTGGGCGGGCTTGTGAGCTGCGGGTTTCCTGTTCCGGGGTGGTTTCGTGGGTGTTGATCAGTTCTGTTGGTTGGTCGGTCAGGTTCGCTGGGCGGCTGTTGTAGCGGCATAGGGGTGTGGGGCTGTGGATGCCGATGGTGGTCATGAGGTGTTGTTGGTGGGGTGGAGCTGTTCCCAGGTGCGTTGCTGGGTGCGGATCCATTTGGTGGTCTGGTTGGGGAAGGGCAGGCCGGTGCTGTGGTGGGTGTGGGCTTGGTGCCAGCTGTGGTTCCAGGTGGCGCGCCAGGGTGGGTTCCACCACGGGTCGAGCGCGGCGAGTTGATTGTGGTGGGGCCAGGGCTGGCCGGTTCGTTTCAGGTGGGTATAAGCGGCTCGGCGTTGTTTGTGCAGCCACCATCCCAGGGGGAAGCCGTCGTGTTCGGTGCGGTAGCCGGCTGAGGTGAGGTGGCCGTGCTGGGTGGCCCAGGCTTGGGCGTAGGGCAGGCCGGCCGCGAAGGCGGAGGGCGGGTTCTTCAGCCGCGGGCGGGCCGGGCGGGCTGGTTGGGGAGCTTTCGGGGGCGGTGCCAGCGCGCGGGGCGTTCGCTGGTGAGGCCGATCTCGGCGAGCAGCTGTTGCTGCTCGGGGTGGAGGCTGTCGTAGCTGGAGCACTGGGTGAACAGCCATTTCGCTGTCGCGGATGGGAGCGCGTCGAGGTCGGCGGTGGTGGCCAGGGAGCGGCCGGTGGTGTGGGTGCGGGCGGTGAGGTAGGTCTGGTGCCAGCGCGGTCCTCCTGCCGGGTTCCGGTGAGGGTCGATGGCTTCCAGGGCTTTGATGCGGTCGGTGGGTAGTTTTCCTCGGGTGGCGCGGCGACGTTGGGTGCGCAGCCAGGCGCCGAGGCGGTAGCTGTCGTGGGAGGTGTCTCCGGCGACTGTGAGGTGGCCGTGCTGGGCAGCCCAGGAGCGGGCGTGGGCGAGACCGGCCGCGAAGGCTGCGGCTTGGGGGATGCGGCGGGGCCGGGCGGTGCGGGCGCCTTGAGCGGTGAGGCCGATGTCGGCGAGGAGCTGCTGCTGGCGGGGATGGAGTTCGTCGTAGACGGCGCACTGGCTGTACAGCCACTGTCCGGTCCAGTCCGGTGTGCCGGGGAAGCCCTTGTTCGGGGCGAGGCTTTGGCCGGGGGTGAGCTGTGTGCGGGCGGCCTGGTAGCGGCGCTGCCATTTCATGCCCCAGGGCGGGTTCCAGTACGGGTCGATGCGGGCGATGGCCTCTTCGTGCGGCCAGGGGGTGTCGAAGAGTTCGCGGTGGAGGTTGGCCTGGTGTCGTTGTCGGACCAGCCAGCGGCCGAGGGGGAATCCGCCGTGGTGGGTGGTGCGGGAGAGGCCGAGGGTGCCGTGTTCGGCTGCCCAGGCGCGGGCGTAGCGCAGGCCGGTCTCCATGGCCGGGTGTCGGGTGGCCGGGTTGGGCTGGGCGGTGGCGGCGAGGGGTTTGGTGAGGCCGAGGCGGGCGAGGAGGTGCTGTTGGCCGGGCTGGAGGGCGGTGTAGTTGACGCACTGGGCATACAGCCACTGCCCGGTGAGGTCGTCGAAGTTGCGGAATCCGGCTTCGGGATCGAGGAGACTGCCCGCGGCGACGGCGGCGTGGGCGATGTGGTGTTCGCGTTGCCAGTCGGTGGGCCAGGGCGGGTTCCAGCCGGAGTCGATGTCGGTCAGCGCCTGGTCGAGTGCGAGGTCGAGTTGGCCGCGTCGTGCGCGTACTCGCTGGCTGTGCAGCCATTTGCCGATGGGGAAGCCGTCCTGGCGTGTGGAGGTGGGGGCGCACAGGTGGCCATGTTCGTTGGCGTAGGCGCGGGCGTG